>NZ_PPXW01000001.1:0-31361 GCF_021655095.1 Clostridium sp. Cult1
TATATTTCTGTTGCACTATCCTTAGGGTCACCCCCACTGGACGTTATCCAGCATCCTGCCCTATGGAGCACGGACTTTCCTCATGCAAAAGCACGCGATCATCCGATTTACTCATCTTATATTCTATTTTTTAAGTATTATTAATATAGCATAAATCCAAACCTTTTTCAAGTGTAATATTGCCCAGTTATGACATTAAATACTAACATTTGATCATTTTTTTAGATAAAGTATCCGATCACAATTTTCACAGTATGATATTGAATTATTGTTTTTTAATTTATCAATAATTATAGCAGGAAGAACCATATTACAACCACTACATCTATTGTCTATAACCTCAACTACAGCAATTCCCCTGTTTTTAGTTAATTCATTATATTTTTCTAACGATTTTTCATCTAAAACAGTGGATATTTCTTCAATCCTTTTCTTTTCACAAAGCGCTTTATCTCTTAATTCCTCTATTATAGACTTACATTCTTTTACTACTTTCTTATACTCTTTTCTCATAGCTTGAAAATCTTCTCTAATTAGGATAAACTCTTTTTTTAATTCTTCCATCTCTTCTAATAAATAGAGAATCTCTATCTCTTTATCTTCTATTTTAGATTTTATATTTTCTCTTTCTTGGTTTAAAAAAGTCAATTGTTTTAAATCCGATATACTACCTGTATATAAACTTTCCTCAATTTCTTGCAATTTACTATCGTACTCTTTTAAAACTAAATTAGCTTTATTTAGCCTATTTTCTTTTTCTTCTATTTTTCTTTCCAAATCTAACAATCTCTTTTCTGTTCCTTCTATTTTAACACTTAACGATTTAATTCTATCTCCACTACCAATTTTTTTAAGACTCTTACCAATATCTTTTAGAATATTAGCGTGTTTTTGTAGTTCCCATAAACCTTCTATTTCTCCCATTTAATAACCTCCATATAGTTTAATATACTACATAAGGCGGACTGCTTTCACCGTATACAATAATTTCAGGCTTATCTACAATATTATCTTCTAAATATTCTTTTATCACTGGTAATATAACCTTTTCTGTATGATAATGGCCAGCATCTATTAAAATTAAACCTAATTCATTAGCATATTGGGCATCATGATATTTTACATCACCTGTAATAAATATATCTGCTTCCTTTGCATAAGCGTCATATATAAAGGATGAACCGCTTCCACCGCATACTGCAACCTTTCTAACAGTTTTATTCTGATCACCATAAACTATAACATTTTCAATTTTCAAAGCTTCCTTAATAATATTTAAAAAATTTAACAATGATATTTCTTTCACTTCCCCTACTCTTCCATATCCATAGGTCCTACCCTTATTCTTTAAAGGATATATATCGTAGGCCACTTCTTCATAAGGATGATGCTTTATCATCTCCTCTATCACATGGTTTATACTCTTTTCTTCAACAATAGTTTCTATTCTTGTTTCCTCTACTTCTTCCATTACATAGGCTTCTCCTATAAATGGATTTGTCCCTTCTAGAGGCATAAAAGTACCTGTTCCTTCTATATTATAAGTACAATGACTGTAGTTTCCAATCCATCCTGCACCTGCTTCACCTAAAACCTTTCTAATAGAATGGGCATAGTCTCTCGGAACGAAAACTACCAATTTAAATAGAGATTCTTCATAAATAGTCTTGATAGGTTTAGTATTTTTAATTCCCAGTATATTTGCTAAAACATCATTTACGCCACCAATTGCTAAATCTAAATTAGTATGGGCATTGTATACAACTATATCTTCCTTTATAAGATCATAGATTAATTTTTCCTTATAGGATAATTTTGTTATTTTACTTAGAGGTTTAAATATTAAGGGGTGATGTGTAATTATCATCTGTGCATTTTCATTTACTGCTTTTGTAAATACTTTTCTATCTAAGTCTAAAGATATCAGTATTTTTGAAACTTCTTTCTTTGGATCTCCTATTTGAAACCCTGTATTATCCCATTTATCTATCAGATAAGGTGAAGCCCATTGATCTAATAATTTAATTATTTCTATTGCTTTCAATCTTTTCAAACACCACCTTTAAATCCCTGCTTTTCTCAATTAATTCTTTACGTCTTTCCTGACTTTTCTCTGTGTTTTTATCTTCTAATTCCTGTAATATTTTTTCTATTATTTTTATTTTTTCTTCTAAAAACTCCTTCAAGATTGGGTCCTTATTTAAAATCAATTTTTCTCCTATTTCATAGTAGATAGGATCTTCTACATATGACTTTCCCTTTTTAGCAAAGATTATTTCATAAAATTTATTATCTTCCTTTACCAATTTTTCATCCATTATTTCAAAATTATTATCATATAAATATTTCCTCAATTCTCCTGTAGCAATATTAGGCTGTAGTATAAAATTTGTTATAGAATCTCTTATTTTTTTATTTTTATCAAGTATGTCTCTAATAAGAAGGCCTCCCATACCAGCAATTACTACTGTATCTATTTCAAAAGGTTTTAATACTTCCAATCCATCTCCTAACCTAATATCAATATGATTTTCAAATCTTTTATCCTTAACATATTGACTTATCTTTTCTAGAGAATTACAGCTAATATCTGTTGCTATTATCTTTTTTGCTATTGCTTTTTCTATTAAATATACAGGTACATATCCATGATCAGTTCCTATGTCTGCTACTATCGTATTCATAGGAACAAAATCTGCTATTGCCTGTAATCTGCTAGATAATTTCATTATTTTGTTCCTTTCCAATATTATTTTATAATTAAAGATTCGCTTTTTTGCGAATCTTTAATTTATTCAAGAAAATCTTTTAATTTCTTACTTCTACTTGGATGTCTTAATTTTCTTAAAGCTTTTGCCTCTATCTGTCGTATTCTTTCCCTAGTAACGTCAAACTCCTTACCCACTTCTTCTAAAGTTCTTGCTCTACCATCATCTAATCCAAACCTTAACCGAAGTACTTTCTGCTCTCTAGGCGTAAGGGTATCTAACACATCTATTAATTGTTCTCTTAACATGATATAGGTGGCTGCATCTGCAGGTGCTAATGCATTATCATCTTCTATAAAATCCCCAAGATGGCTGTCTTCTTCTTCTCCAATAGGAGTTTCTAGAGATACAGGCTCCTGGGCTATTTTCATAATCTCCCTTACCTTTTCTACCTCCATATTCATCTCTTTACCAATTTCTTCAGGAGTAGGATCTCTACCTAATTCTTGTACTAATTGTCTTTGAACTCTTACTAGCTTATTTATAGTTTCCACCATATGAACTGGTATACGTATAGTTCTTGCCTGATCAGCTATAGCTCTTGTTATAGCTTGACGTATCCACCAGGTAGCATAGGTACTAAATTTGAAACCTTTTTCATAGTCGAATTTTTCTACTGCCTTCATTAAACCAAGGTTTCCTTCTTGAATTAGATCTAGAAATAGCATACCTCTCCCAACATACCTTTTTGCTATACTTACTACTAACCTTAGATTGGCTTCTGCTAGTTTTTTCTTAGCCAATTCATCTCCTGCTTCCATTCTTTGAGCTAATTCTACTTCTTCTTCGGCTGTTAATAATGGGATTTTTCCTATTTCCTTAAGATACATCCTAACAGGGTCATCTACATTTATACCTTTTGGTACTGAAATTTCCTCTTTAATATCTGTTTCATCTGTTTCAGTTTCATCATCAGTTTCAAGGAGTATATCTTCCTCTTTTTCTCCTACAATATCTATTCCCATATCTTCTAATCTTAAATATATATCATCAATTTGATCTGGGTCTAAATCAATTTCTTCTAATGCATCCATTATCTCCTTATATGTTAGCATTCCATTTTTTTTGCCTTTATTTATTAAATTCTTTACAGCTAATAATTTTTCTTTTCCTATTTTTTCACCTGCTTTGTTTTTTTGGTCCAATGCAGCTCCCTCCCTTCCTAGTCTTTATATATGTGATTTTAACTTCTTGTCTAATTTTGTTAACTCTAAACATAGTAGTCTGAATTTCTTCACATCTCCTTCATTTTTTTCTTTTTTAGATTCAATTTGTTGAATCTCTTTTAGTATCTCTTTTCTTTTTATTTTCAATTTAGAATACTTAATTCTCTCGATTAAATCCTCTATTAGTTTATTTTTATCATCTGGTAAAAATTCTACACTCATATCTATAATTTCATTTATTAAATCATGGTCTATATCTTCCATTTTGCCCAACTTATCTATTATAAGTTTTGGTGTCAATTCTGTCAAATCTGGATTATCTTCATATTCATTAAATATAATATTAGCTAAAGTATTATGCTCATAGTTTAAAAAATCTTCCTCCACCAAATGACCTTTAATTATAGAATAGTATTCCCTATTCTTAATCATTAACCTTATTAATGTTTTTTCTGCAGTCAAATGGGCTGGTTCTAATACGGTTTTTATTGGCATTATTTTATTCTTATTATACCTGTTTCTCCCATTTATATACTTGTCCTTGTAAAAAGTTGTATTTATTTTAGAATTTTTACCTATTACTTCTCTTTCAATTGCTTCTTTTGATATCCCGGTTTCCTCTGATATCTTATCTATATAGACCTCTTTTTCAACTTGACTTGTTAGATTCCTTAAGATTTTTGATACTTCCTTGGTAAATTTAATCTTATCTTCTGGATTGTTTAAATTATATCTCTGTTTGTTAAGCAATATTTTATAATCGATATGATTTAATGCATTTTCTATAAGCTTATTAAATTCATTAAATCCATTTTGTCTTATAAAATCATCTGGATCTTGTCCAATAGGCAACACTATTACCTTTGGTTCTACTCCTTCTTTTCTTAATATATTTAATGCTTTTATAGTTGCATTTATTCCAGCTTTATCTGAATCATAACATATATAAACTTCTCTCTTATATCTTTTAAGTAGTTTAGCCTGATCATGAGTAAAGGCAGTCCCAAGACTTGCCACAGCATAATTAATTCCACTTTTAAACAATGATATAACATCCATATATCCTTCCACTAGTATTAGCCTTCTATCTTTAGAATACCTTTTAATAAAATTTAATCCATATAGATTATAACCTTTTGAAAACACCAAGGTATCCTTAGAATTTAAATACTTAGGCATTGAGTTATCTAGTACTCTACCTCCAAAACCAATTATTCTACCTTTAATATCTATTATTGGAAACATTATTCTGTTTCTAAATTTATCATAGTAACCAGTGTTGTCTTTTCTTCTTCCTACTAAACCAGCTTTTTCTATATCCTCTTCTTTATAACCTTTTTGTTTTAAGTATTTTTTTATGCTATCCCAGCTATCGGGTGCATATCCTAATCCAAATTGGTTTATTATTTCTCTATCAATATTTCTATTTTTTAAATAACTTAAAGGTCCTTTGCTATTATTCAAATTATAATAATAAAACTTTGCAGCTTCCTTATTTATTGAATATAGAATGTCCTTTTCTAATTTTAATTTATAGTCAATATTATTGTCATCTAAAGGTATTCCTTGTAAGTCAGCTAGGTGTTTTACTGCTTCCACAAAGGATAAACCTTCCATCTTCATAATAAAGGTTATTAGATCCCCACCTTCTCCACATCCAAAACAATGAAATAACTGTTTAGATTCAGATACAGTAAAGGAAGGGGTTTTTTCGCTATGAAAAGGACACAGACCTACATAATTACTCCCTGTTTTTTTTAATTGTACGTACCTAGATACTATATCAACCAGATTACTACTATCATGAATTTTTTCAATTAATTCATCATTAATATTGTATGTCATAAATTACCACCTTGTTTTCCTCTTAAAAAATATAAGAGAATACTCTATAATATTCGACAAAAATTTAGGAAATCCTTCTTTTATTAATATTTTCCCCAAGATTTTGGAACAAACAATTTTTTAAATAAATTAACAGCATATCTATCGGTCATCCCAGCTATATAGTCACATATTATATCTTCTTTTGGTTCATCTTTTCCGTATAATTCTAAATGTTCTATAGGAAGTTTGTCAAAATTATTTATATAATAATTATACAATTGCTCAATAATGTATTTAGCCTTATCTTCTTCACTTTTTGCAGCTTTATTTAAATATACTCTTTTAAACATAAAATCCCTTAACTTTTCAGTATAAAAATCTACTTCTTCACTCATGGAGATATTATCTCTATCAATACTATTTTTTATAACATCTACAATCATGGAATTTATTCTTTCTCCATGATATTTTCCCAATCTTTTAATACAATCTATTGGTAATTCTTCAATCTTAATTATATTAGCCCTTATAGCATCATCAATATCATGATTAATATAGGCAATTCTATCAGCTATCCTTACAATATCCCCTTCTAATGTCTCAGGTTTTTCTTCACCTGTATGCTTTAAAATACCATCTCTCACTTCATAAGTTAAGTTTAAACCTTTTCTTGATTCAGTATGTTCTAGACGATCTACCACTTTTAAACTCTGTTTATTATGATTAAATCCACTAGGATGCAGTTTATCCAATATATTTTCTCCAGTATGTCCAAAGGGAGTATGGCCAAGGTCATGAGCTAAAGCTATTGCTTCAACTAAATCTTCATTTAATCTTAATGCTCTAGCTAAAGTCCTAGATATTTGAGCAACTTCCAAAGTATGGGTTAATCTTGTTCTATAATGATCGCCTTCTGGAGCTATAAAGACTTGAGTTTTATGTTTTAATCTTCTAAAGGATTTTGAATGGATTATCCTATCTCTATCCCTTTGATATTCAGTTCTAATATTACACCTTTCCTCTTCCATTACTCTTCCTTTTGTATTTTGGCTTAAGGATGCATATTGAGATAAGGTGCTCTGTTCTAGTTTTTCAATATGAACTCTAATGTACATATTATATACCCCATTTAAATAAAATTAGTATTGATATATATATACAACATAAGTTCCCATAATCCTTCAATAATTAGAAAGTTTTTTAAATTTTTTACTTTTACAATATGGAATAAAAGAAGTGTTGTATATACAACACTTCTAGTCTAACATTTTTTCTCCAAAGTTCTTCTTCATATAGTCTATTACTATTCCTGCCGTTTCTTCTACTGCCTTATTAGAAACATCTATCACTGCACAATTTAGTTTTTCCATTATTTTCTTAGAATATTCAAGTTCTAAGTTTATTCTTTCTATACTTGCATAATTAGCATTATTGTTCAAACCTAAGGATTTCAATCTTTCCTGGCGTATCTCATTTAGTTTAAAAGGGTTGGCAATAAGTCCAAAGACTCTCTTCACATCTTTTTCGAATAATTCATTAGGTGCAGGCACTTCTGGCACCAAAGGTACATTTGCTACCTTGAAATGTTTATGAGCTAAATACATGCTTAGAGGTGTTTTTGAAGTTCTTGAAACTCCTACCAAGACTATATCAGCCTTTTTAATTCCCCGAGTATCCTTTCCATCATCATATTTTACTGCAAATTCTACTGCCTCAACTTTTCTAAAATATTTTTCATCTAGTTTTCTTATAAGGCCTGATTCCCTTTTTGGTTCGTATCCTAATACTGTTTCCAGGGCATTTAAAGTTGGAGTCATCAAATCTACTACAGGAATATTATATTGTTTACCCATTCTAATGACAAAATTTCTAAGTTTCTCTATTACTATAGTATAGATTATAATACTTCTTTCATCTTTTGCTTCTTCAAATACTTCTAATATTTGATCTTCTACTGTTATATATGGAAATCTTCGTAATTCATATTTTTCTGGGTTAAATTGACTTACTGCCGCTCTGGCTACTTGCTCTCCAGTTTCTCCAATAGAGTCAGACAGTACATATATTGTAATATTATTTTCCATAATGTACCCCCTATTCATTATTTCCCAACTCGACAAAAAGTCTAGTAATGGTAGTTTTAGTAATTCTTCCTACTATTTTAAATACCTTATCACCATCATCAAGAGTAAGTTCTTCTACTACGGGTAGACTGTCTATCTCATGTTCAATTAATTTAATCGCTGCATCAAGGACGCTTTCTTCTGGGGTTGTCACGATAATATTTGGCATTCGCGTCATAATTACAGCTATAGGCGTATTATTTAAATTTAGCCCTCCTATGGCATTTTTTAGAAAATCCTTTCTAGATACAACTCCAGAAAGATATCCATTTGAGGTAACAAATATCGTACTAGTATCTTCTATAAATATGGTTACTATCCCATCATAAATGCTTGTTTGTTCATCTACTATAATTGGAACAGATTTTCTTTCTGCTACTTTTATTGACTGAATTTTTTCCGATATAAAACTAAAAGTAGTTTTGCCAGTATAAAAATATCCTACCTTCGGTCTTGCATCCAAAATGCCTGACATGGTAAGTATAGCTAAATCCGGTCTAAGGGTTGCTCTAGTTAATTTAAGAGTTTTTGCAATATTCTCACTGGTAATAGGCTCATTAGCTTTAACTATATCGATAATTTTTTCTTGTCTCTCACTTAATTGGATTTGAATCACACCCCTTTGCTATTGGAAAAAAGCCCAAATACTTGGGCTTATTTTACTAATTTGGATAGATCACAGATTAATAGCATTGTTTCAGAGATTTTACCCAATAAACTTAACCTATTTTCCCTTAAGTCATCTTCTTCAACCATAACCATAACATGTTCAAAGAATTTATCAACTGGACCTTTCAAACCTATAAATTGTTCTAAAGCTTTATCATATTCTTTCTTATCTAGACAATTTAAAACCTTTTCTTCAATATCATTAAAGGCCTCATATAATTCTATTTCCTCTTCTTCAACTAGTAAATCCCTTTTAACTTCTGTTGAAATAGACTTTTCCGCTAAATTTATAACTCTATTAAAAGTAAACAAAACCTCTGTCAATCCGTCTTCCTCAAGGTATTGATTTAATTTATCAGCTCTAATCTTTAAATCATAAACATTGTCAATTCCAGTACTTATTACTCCGTTAATTATATCATATCTTATTCCAATATCACTAAATAGATTTTTAATCCTTCCATTGAAGAAATCTAATATTTCATTTTTCACACTGGAATAATCAAATACAAGGCCAAGTTCCTCTACAAAAATATAAAGAGCAGAATCTATTAATTCTCCCAAAGCTAAATTTAGTCTTTTATCTAAAATAATATTTATAATCCCTAAGGCTTGCCTTCTAAGACCATAAGGGTCTTGAGAACCTGTTGGCTGTATTCCTATAGCAAAGGAGCCAGCTATAGTATCTAATTTATCTGCAATACTTAGGATGGATCCAGCTGTAGTAGTTGGAAGCTCATCATCAGCAAATCTAGGTAAATACTGTTCGTATATGGCAGTACTTACAATTTCATTCTCACCAGCATGTTTTGCATATTCCATCCCCATTCTGCCTTGTAATTCAGTAAACTCATCTACCATCTTAGTTACTAAATCAGCTTTTGATAGATAAGCTGCTCTTTCAATATTTTTCTGGGTTTCTTCTCCAACTTCTAAATAATCACCTATCTTCTTAGCCAATTCTTGTATTCTGACGGTCTTATCATATAGAGTTCCTAACTTTTCTTGGAATACAATCTTTTTCAATTTTTCTACATAATCTTCTAGGGGATTTTTAATATCATCATAATAGAAGAATTTTGCATCTTCTAATCTAGCCCCTAATACCTTCTCATTTCCTTTAATAACCATTTCTATATGTTCTTCATTTCCATTTCTAACTGTAATAAAATAAGGTAGTAGTCGATTTTTATCATTTACAACAGGGAAAAATCTTAAATGTTCTTTCATAGGAGTAATAATTACTTCCTCTGGCAAGCTTAAATATTCATCCTCTATTCTTCCAATAATAGGGGTTGGATATTCAACAATATAAGTTACTTCATCTAATAAATCCTTATCAAAAAGAACATTGCCTCCTTTTTCTTTTGCTAACCTTTCTGAACCATATTTTATTATTTCTCTCCTCTTGTTTTGATCTACTAAAACATAATTCTCTTCTAATTTATTAAAATACTCTTCTACAGAATTGATTTCAATTCTATCACTTCCTAAAAATCTATGACCTTTAGTTATCTTATCTACCTTTATTCCTTCTAATTCAAAAGGTACTACTTTATCGTTTAATATAGATACTATCCATCTAATTGGTCTAGCAAATCTTAAGTTTTTCCCACCCCATTTCATAGATTTAGGAAATACTATAGATTTTATTATAGCTGCCATATTATTTGACAGTACAATAAATGTATCTTTTCCCTCTTTAACAACATTAGCATATACATATTCTTCTCCATTATATTCATCTAGGAAAGTTTGTTCTATACTAATACCTTGCCCTCTCATAAACCCTTGCAAAGCCTTCGTTGGATTGCCCTCATCGTCATAAGCAATTTTTCTTGCTGGCCCTTTTATAGTTTCTTTTAAAGTAAGTTGTTTCTCACATAATTCATGGATAATCAAAACCAACCTTCTTGGAGTAGCATAGGTCTCCATACTAGCATATTCAATTCTTTCATCTTCCAACATCTTTTCTGTATTTTCTTTTAATTGATTTAATGCTCCATTAATAAATCTTGCTGGAAGTTCTTCTACTCCTATCTCTAATAAATATTTGCTACCCATTTTACATCTCCTCCTTTACTAGAGGATATCCTAATTCTTCTCTTTGATCTATGTATTTAGATGCAACTAGTTTAGCAAGATTTCGAACTCTACTAATATAATGAGTTCTTTCCGTTACACTTATTGCTCCTCTTGCATCTAAAACATTAAAGGTATGAGAACATTTTAAGACATAATCGTAGCTAGGCAATACTAATCCTTCTTCTATAATATTTTTAGCTTCTTCTTCATATATATCAAAAAGATTTTTTAATGTTTCTATATTGGCTTTTTCAAAACTATATACAGAATGTTCATATTCCGGTTTTCTAAATATATCCCCATAGGTAATATTTTCATTCCATTTTATATGGAATATATCGTCAACATCTTGAAGATACATGGCTATCCTTTCTAGTCCATAAGTTAATTCTGCAGATTCTAAATGGCAATTAATACTACCTACCTGTTGGAAATAGGTAAATTGTGTGATTTCCATACCGTCTAGCCATACTTCCCAACCTAACCCCCAGGCTCCTAATGTGGGCGCTTCCCAATTATCTTCCACAAACCGAATATCATGTTTTAAAGGGTCTATCCCTATAGCCCTTAGACTGTCTAAATAGATATCTTGAACATCCTCTGGAGATGGTTTTAATATTACTTGAAGTTGATGATGTTGATATACCCTATGTGGATTTTCTCCATATCTAGCATCCGCTGGCCTTCTAGATGGCTCTACATATACTACTTCCCAAGGTTCTGGTCCTAATGCCTTCAAAAATGTATGAGGGCTCATAGTTCCCGCACCTTTTTCTACATCATATGGTTCTAATATTGTGCAACCTTTGCTTCCCCAAAACTCTAGTAATTTCAGCATTAAATCCTGAAAATACATAAACTTAACCTCCTTATTTGCTAATTAAAAACCAACAAAAAACCTTTACATCCCTATAGGGACGAAAGGTTACTTCCGCGGTTCCACCCTATTTAATACCTGAAGGTATTCTCTCTTAAGTATGCTCAGAAGTGCCTTTCATCAATATCACTATACTAGGCTTTCACCATCCCTAACTCGCTTTCATAAATATACTGATCTTTATCTTCCTCATTGCATAGTCTATTTAGATTTTCTATATAGATTATAATCTAGCAAAAAATCATAAAATTGTCAATAAGATATCTATTGGTCTTCTGAATCATACTTATTGTTATCTATATTTTTTACCACTAAATTATTTATATTAATTACTTCTCCATCTTCTTTAAGAACTTCAATTGTACATTTTGATATTATAGCACTACCTAGTCCTATCAAAGCCAAAGGCACAGATATAATACTACCTAAAGCTGCTGCTGTTACCGGAATATTCATCAAAATTTCTCCATCTTTCTTTACAGTAATCTTAGTTACATTGCCCTTTCTTAATAATTCCTTTACTTTATCGATCATTTGATGGCCTCTATCAGCCACATCATCAGACCAAGAAGTTCGACTTTTTTCGATTAATATAATTGCATCCACCACATCTCCATCTGTCTTTTCCAATGCCTCCTTAGCTTCTGCAAAAGTTACACCTGTTCTATCAACTACCATATCAACCTTTTCTAGAGAAATATCCATTTAACTCGCCTCCATTATTATTCATTGAATTTAAAATATTTAAAGAATTAAATTGATTTCTTTCTATTTTATTTAATATGTATTTTGCCATAATCTCATGTAATTTAAACATAGTATCTTTAGGAATTTTGATAGAAGATAACTTGTCCAAAGATGTATATAACAAGGTTTTCATTGCTTTATACATAGAAATATCCATATTTTCACAATAAGGTTCTATGGTAAAACAACTAGGACAAATAATCCCTCCTTTATCTATGCTAAATTTGAAACTAGAACCTCTTTTTCTTCCACATATTGCACACTCTTCTAAAGAAGGCTTATAACCTAAAAAAGAAATAAATTTTAACTCATAGGAGAGCACAAACTTCTGATAATCATCTTTTAGTTTAGACAAAACATTCAAACCTTTGGCTAATAGTAAAAAAACCTTCTCATTTTCCTCTTCTTCTAGTATAGACAAATCTACTAACTCTAACAGATAGGATCCATACATCATCCTATGAATATTTTCTCTAATTGGATAGAACGAATCTATTATATCACCTTGGTTGATATAATAGAAATTTCTACCTTTAAAAAGATAATAATCGTTATAGGAAAAAGGCTGGGTATTTGCTATTAGTTTGCTTTTTGGTCTATAGGCTCCCCTTGCCATAGCATGAATTTTTCCATGTTTTTTTGTAAATATAGTTAGTATCTTACTAGTTTCTTTAAATCGAAGCTCCTTTATAACTATTCCTTCAGTTTTTGTATACATATTTATTACTACCTTCCTATTTATAACCGAAATATCTTACTTTACCTTCTTTTTCTCTCCAGTTTTTCTCAACCTTTACCCATAATTGCAAATTTACTTGACTACCTAGCAATTTTTCTAAATCTATCCTTGCATTTTTTCCAATTTCTTTTAGCATTCTTCCACCTTTTCCAATTATTATACCTTTATGAGATTCCTTTTCACAGTATATGACGGCATGAACATCTATTAAATTTTTTTCTTCTCTCTCACTTATTTGTTCTATAGAAACAAA
The DNA here is from genome assembly GCF_021655095.1 of Clostridium sp. Cult1. Taxonomy (GTDB): domain Bacteria; phylum Bacillota; class Clostridia; order Tissierellales; family Tepidimicrobiaceae; genus Schnuerera. The sequence continues at coordinate 13,255 of NZ_PPXW01000001.1, forward strand.
TATTCCATGAGGCACTTCTTCCTGTAAATTTTCCAATGCTTTTTCTCTAATAATTTCAGATATAATAAACCTTTCAGGTTGATCTGTAATCATGTCTTCAGGAAAATACTGAGGACCTTCTGGTAAAAAATTTCTAATGGAATCTATATAAATTTTAATATTTTCCCCATTCATCGCTGATATAGGGATGATTTCCTCAAACATATCCATTTCTTTATATTTTAATATTAATTGATTAATCTCTTCATTACTTAACTTGTCAATCTTGTTTATTAGTAATATTATAGGTGTTTTTATGGTTTTTAGTTCTTCAATTATATAACTATCTAGCTTACCTGTTTCTAAGCTTTCATCTACCATAAATGTAACTATATCTACTTCATCTAAAGTCTCTTTAGAAACTTTTAACATATACTCCCCTAACTTATTCTTAGGCATTTGAATTCCTGGTGTATCTAAAAATATAATCTGGAATTCAGGTTCAGTATAGACTAATTGGATTTTATTTCTAGTGGTTTGAGGTTTATTAGATATTATAGAAATTTTTTCTCCAATTATATAGTTCAAAAGCGTTGATTTACCAACATTTGGTCTACCTATTACTGTAACAAAACCGGATTTATACATTCAATCACTCCTACTCCTAATCTTCTAAGTCCTCTGGTCCAAAACTATGGGGTAATAAATCATCTAATGCGTATTCCTTGAAATTCTCCTCTGAATTAGCAATAATAATGGTTGCATCTTTACCAAACTCCCTAATTACCTGTCTACATACTCCACAAGGATAGGTAAATTCAGAATCTCCTACAACTGCTATAGCTTTAATTTTTTTATGTCCTTCAGATACTGCCTTAAAAATAGCAGTTCTTTCTGCACATAAAGTAGGAGAATAGGACGCTATTTCTATATTGCAACCTGTAAAAATTTCTCCATCCTCTGTTAACAAGGCCGCACCTACTTTATACTTAGAATAGGGCACATAGGCCATTTTCTGTGCCTCAAAAGCTTTTCTAATTAAATATTTTTTATCCACTAAAACCACCTCTTGTCTACCTATAGATTATTCAATACTTAAATCTGGGTTTACATTTACAACTTGTATCCAAGTTACCCCAGGATTTAGTACTATCTCTTTATCAAATTCATCGTAGAAATAAGTTTTACTATTTCTCGAATTCTTTATCCATTTAATGTCTATCCCTTTACCATTTGTTATATATTTACCCTTTCCTTCACCTATTAAATCTATAGAAAGTCTTCCTTCATTATCTATTACTTTAGTCTTTGCTTCTTGTATTATAATATTCTTTGCAGTAATAGGTGATTTATCAAACTCATCTATATGACTAGCTCCATCTTTTTTACGATAATAAACTTTCTCGTCTAAACTATAAGAATACATGGTAGAATTCCCTTTAAAATAATTTATCATTATCTCATTAGCTGAAAAGCCTTCGATATCTGTATCGTTTTCATGAAATTTAAACCCTTCGTATTCTCCTGTTTCTCGGTATCCTTTTTCCGATTGAGTATTTCTAATAGCCTCCATACTAGTATAAGTATTATGGGGTGCTCTCTTATTTACCTCTTTGTTCTTCCATAATACTTTATTTGAACAGGAAAGCCCATCAATATCGGCAATCTTTAAATTAATAATATCTTGTTTTGCTTGTACACTTCCTCCTACCCTTACGTATACAGGATCATACTCTAATAGAGTTGTAACAAAATAAGGTCTTGAAGATCTGATGGGGCCAATAGATTCAGGATCATTTATTAAAAAAATAGCCATATATCTTGTATATGGAGCTTCCACCATAAATTCATATATAATTTCTGCTTTAGATAATCCTGATTGCCATCTAGCCTTAGGATGATTATCATACATAACAGCAACCGGTCTTCTGTTTATTTTATTTTCTAATGCATATATTCCGCTCAATGGAGATGGTATTCCTTCTTTTATAATAGGTTCTTCAACAATATTCTCCTCTTCTATTGTTTCTCCTTTTTCTATAACTTCATCTTCTATATCTCTTATATTTTCTTTTCTACAACTAGATAATAATAGCAATGATAAAATAGTTAAAATAATGAAAATTTTGTTAGTCTTCATATTCTCCTCCATTACCCGATTATTTGAAATACTAGTATGCCAACTAATGTACCTAATAATCCACCAAGCACTACTTCCATTAGGCTGTGTATTCTACCTTCTATTCTACTTTCACCAACAAGAAAAGCCATAAAATAAGAAAGGGTAGAAACCAGCATATTATTAGCTATGAAAGCTATTATAGTTGCTATACAAAAAGAAACAGCAGCATGACCACTTACGGTTCCACCTTGGAAAGGAGTACCCCTGCCTCTATAATATTTTGTCTTTAAAGCTATAGTAAATAATATAACCAATACTAAAGCAATAAAAGTTAAATGGACAGAAGAGTTTTTTATCTTAAACAATACTAAGTTTGTTAAGGGATTAAGTCTATCAAAAAATAACAAGTAACCTACCACTAATGAGTTAAGAGCAGCTATTAGTACTCCTCCTGCAGCAATATCCTTTGCCAAACGGGCTAATGGATGAAAGTCTTCCGTTATCAAGTCTACAACTCTCTCAATTGCTGTATTTATCATTTCCGTAATTAGTACCAATGCTATTGAAAAAAATAAGATCAATAGTTCCAGTCTAGTAAAATCAAAAAATAAACTTAAAACTACAACAATGGTAGCTATTACAAAATGAACCCTCATGTTTTTTTCAGTTTTTAAAGTATATATAATACCAGAAACTGCATAATTGAAGCTTTCTATTAGACTTCTCGATTTCATTTTATAACTAATCTTCCCTTCCATTTCTAAATATATTAAGTTTTTTCATTACATTTTTTTCCTTCTTTCGCATAATCTGCTTCTCTGTTTCATTCATATGATCATAACCTAGTAAATGCAACATACTATGAGCAGTTAAATAAGCTATCTCCCTAACAAAGGAATGTCCATATTCAATTGATTGCTCTAAGGCTTTCTCTGCAGATATTACAATATCTCCTAACATAGGCATAGGGAACAAAGATTCATCCTGTTCTAAAGGGAAGGAAAGGACATCTGTTTCCCTATCAATATTTCTATACTTTTTATTTAATTCCCTAATCTCTTCATTGTTTACAAAAGTTAAACTGATTTCATAGTTAAAAGATTTCCCCTCAAGTAATAAAGTCTCTTCAATGGTTTTTTCAATAATATCAAAAATATCTTCATCTAATTCTACCTTCTCCTGTCTATTATCTATATACAATTCCATAATTTTAAGCATCTCCTTTTTCCTTGGCTAAATCTAAATTAGGATATTCTATCCTTTCATGATAAATTCCCATCATAACTGATGAAAAAGCATTGGCAATTGCATTTAAATTTTTCAAGGTCAAATCACATTCCTCTAGCTGACCATCTTCTAATTTCCCATTAATTATATTTCTAATCATCTCTTCTATATTCTTTTTTGTAGGCTCTTTTATGGATCTTACTGCTGCTTCAGTTGAATCGGCCAACATGACTATGGCTGCTTCCTTAGTTTGAGGTTTAGGCCCTGGATATCTAAAATCTTCTATATTAACTTCCGATGACCCATTTTCTTTTGCCTTATAATAAAAATATGAAACTATAGTATCTCCATGATGCTGAGCTATAATGTTAATTATTTCTTTAGGCAGTCTGTTTTTCTTACCTAAAGCTATTCCATCTTTTACATGATTAGTGATTATTAAAGTACTCATATTGGGTTTCAATTTATCATGAGGGTTGTCTGCTCCCAATTGATTTTCTTTAAAGAAATAAGGTCTGCTAAGTTTTCCTATATCATGATAATAAGCGCCTACTCTAGATATTAATGGATCAGCCCTTACCACTTCTGCAGCCCTTTCACTTAAATTTCCTACTATAATACTATGGTGATAAGTTCCAGGAGCCTCAATTAATAATCTTTTTAATAATGGCTGATTAGGATTAGATAACTCTAATAATTTTAAAGGGGTTAATACTTCAAATATATTCTCCCAAATAGGTAAAGTTCCAATGGTTAAAACTGCACAAAACATTCCGTTTAGAAGTCCATATCCACCCTTTATCAAAATATCCATCAGTTCCAATTTTTTAATTAATCCAAAGGATAAAATGGTCAATAAGTTGAATACTCCAATCAATAAACCGCTTATAAAAATATTATATCTTTGTTGCTGTCGTGTTGCTAAAAATGCACCTATACTACCACTTATTAAATACATGGTCATTAACGTATCGTCTAGTTTCAATATAAAACTTAATATAAAAACCATAAATATATTGACTACTATGGATAATCTTATATCAAATAATATAGCTATAAGCAAAGCTCCTGCCGATACCGGCATTATAAAAGGAGTAATATTGTGTATTCCTTGAGATATTAATATTAGAGCTGTTATAATTATAAGAAGTATCAAGAATTTATTTCCATCTAATATTTCCGAATTAAAGAGAAAAACATGTCCAAAAACTACTGTTTCTAACAATAATATTAGGGTAATTATCCCTAATACAGTCCTTTTATCATATCCTTCTTTCTCTTTTAAAAGGCCTAATTCTTTAATTATATCTAATTTATTACTATCAATAATGTCCCCTTTTCTTACAATTACCTGATGTTCTTTTATTATTACTGGTTCAATTTTTTCTACTTCTTCATCTATTCTACGTTTAGTTGCTTCTTCATCAACAAATTTATTAGGTTGAATTGTATTATTAATGAGAGAGATACCCAGTTCTTTTTTATTATCGCTAATATCTATAGATTCAAATGTTTTCTCAATATTTTCTTTTTCGTATTCCAATTCTTCTTCCTTTATGCCAGCACCCATTATCTGATTTATTAAATCATTAATAATACTTTCAAAACTATTTAATTCATCTGATTCCATTTTTAATGCTATTTGATATTCATTTCTTGAAAGAGGTATTCTAGATTCTTCTATCAATATATCAGTCTTTTTGCCAATACCAACACTATCATCTAGTTGAAGTTCTTTAACCATATCGAAGAATTCCTTTATAGTTGTTTTCATAGTCATTTGTACAGAAGGGCTTAATCTATATCTTGGTTCTACCCTCTTAGCAACTTCCTTTTTCAATTGTTCAGTAGCATATTCATCAACAATATCCTTTGTTGCTCTTATTTCCAAAGGTGCTGCATCTCCAATTTTCACATTAATCCTTTTTGTCTCTACTTTTTGAATTATTATAAAAAAAAGTATTATTGTGAAAACCAATATTAAAATCCCATTAAAATATAGTTTGTTCTTCCTAATATTCAGAGTTGGAAATCTAGAGCTATCTTTAATTTTTTTTGTCTTTTTATCCATTGGGATTAACCCCCCATTTATCTACTTTTCATATTTTTCATAAGCTTCAATTATCTTTTGCACTAACGGATGTCTAACTATATCATATTTAGATAAATATACAAAATCAATTCCTTCAACATTAGAAAGTATTTTTGACACTGTTACTAAACCTGAAGTTCTGCCTTTAGACAGGTCAATTTGTGTAATATCTCCAGTTATTATGGCTTTTGAACCAAAACCTAACCTCGTTAAAAACATCTTCATCTGCTCATTAGTAGTATTTTGTGCTTCATCTAATATTACATAGGCAGAGTCTAAAGTCCTTCCTCGCATATAGGCTAAAGGTGCTACTTCTATTAGGTTTTTTTCCATTAATTTCAAATAAGCTTCAGCACCTAATATATCAAATAATGCATCATAAATTGGTCTCAAATAAGGATCTACTTTCTCTTGCAAATCTCCAGGAAGAAAACCAAGGCTTTCTCCTGCTTCAACAGCCGGTCTAGTTAAAATAATTCTATTTACCTCTTTATTTTTAAATGCATTAACTGCCATAGCCATAGCCAAGTAAGTTTTACCTGTACCTGCTGGCCCTATTCCAAATACTACATCGTTGTTTTTTATTCCGTCTACATATCTTTTTTGACCTAATGTTTTAGGTTTTATACTTTTACCCGATGCAGTAATACAAACCACATCTTTTAATAGATCTTTAACTCTTTCTTCTTTTCCTTCTAGTATAAGTTGGATTGTATATCGTAGTTCTTGTTTAGTTAATTTCTTTTGACTATTAATTATTTCTGCTAATTTATAAATCAGCCTTTCACCTAATTCAACAGAAAGTCTATCTCCCTTTACTATAATACTGCCATCCCTTAATAAAATACCTACTCCTAATTCTTTTTCAATTATTTTAACATTTTCATCAAGATCGCCAAATAATTGAGAAATTAGTTGGGTATCTTCAATATATATCTGTCTTTCTTCTTGTATTTTTCCCAAACTTTTTTATCCTCCCTTAATTCATGTTAATAACTGCTTTTTGTCCAATATCTTCAATTACTTCTAAAGTTACATAAGTTGATAATATACCATCTTTCACATAGTATTTTACATCCTTAGATTCTATTTGAACATTTTCTGGTAATTGTTTATTCAATTCTTCAACAGCTTTAATATGGGTAGATTGTTTTAAAAAATCAATATTCTGCTTCAACTCTTTTTTTTCTACTTCTTTAAACTGATGAACTAATATTTTTATTGGTAAATCCACGTCCACATTAAATAATTTTACTTCTTTTACCTCTTCAATATAATCTTTATAAGGAATTTCCCCTTTGGAAAATTGAATTCCTTTTTGTCCAACTTTTAATTCTCGCCTTTCGTATACTCTTCCTGTTTCTTCTTTGATTGTTTTAACTATTGGTTCGTCTAACCTATAATTATATACGGTTTTTGCTAAAACTTCTCCCTCTGCATGGACCAATATCTGTTCTTCTGAATATTCATCAGATATAGAGCCAGTTATTAAGATCTGTCCTTTTTTTACTACATCTCCTTTTCTTACTATCGCTTTTCCATTTTTAGCAATGGCTTTAACTATTACTCCTTTTTTAGTTGCAATTATATGGCAAGGTGCGTCCATGTCGATTTTTTCTGGTGGTAAGTCCTGTTCCTTTACTTCTATTATCAATTTTGTTCCTTTAATTTCTATAGATAAAAAGGAAAAGGTATCGAATTCATTTAATAATAAATGCTTTGTATAATCTTTATCTATTTTATATTTTATTATACCATTTTTTATCTCTTCTTTTTCCAATACTTTTAAAATATCTTCTGTCCTTACCTTTTCATTTCCTATAACTTCAATATTCCATATTAAAGAAGACAAAAAAATAATTACTCCTATAAAAATAAAGAAACCAAAAGCAAGCATCTTCCTATGTTTAAGCCTATATAGAATGAATGGAAGTCCTCTTTTATCTACTATCTCTACCCTGCATCCTACTCTTTTGACTATTTCCTTTAATGCCTTAAACCCTTGTATTGTAGCTTTCATTTCCAAGGTTGTATATCCTACTCTATTGATATCCCATAAATATATATCCTTGGTAGCAGCTAAGTTTAAAAACCTTTCTAAAGTCAACCCTTCAACCTTAATAATAACATATCCCTTTAAAAAATTCCACGTCTTTATAACATCCATAACAACACTCCTTAAGAGTATATCTCTATTTTTTCAATATTTCCTTTAATGATGATTTCCTCAGAAAGTATGGTCTTTAGTTCCATATTTTTCCCAGTTATTTTAATTATCCCTATGTTAGAATTAATTCTAAGGATTTCTTGTGTGTATTCAACAATACCTTTATGATTGGAAATATTAAGTTGAATATTTCCAATCATAGTGATTTTAGGCAAATCTAATACCACATCTTTAGGTAGTTCTAAAGCTTCTGAAATATTATATTTGAAATTGTCCATTTTGTTTTTCATCGATAAGCCCTCCTCCTTAATAATTTATGCCCTACATAATATGAGTATTACTGAGTAATAAGAAAAAGCATATAGTTTCCTATATGCTTTTTCTCATATTTCTAATACTTTTAGGTTCAGATAATATTTCAGAATATATTATCCCTCTTAATATATCTTTTTTAAGTTGGTTTTCTGACCTATTTATTTTATTTTGATTAATCTTTGAATCTTCATATGATTCAACTTCTTGTTTATATACTCTAGATAAGTTTTTATCTTTTTTTACATTTTGAATATCTATTCTTCTTTCATCTCTGAATGGTGTGGCTTTTTCCTTAGATACTTCTCTCTTAATCTCTGGTTTTTGAACATTTATCTTTTTCGGTTCTATTGGTGATACCGTTGATTTCATATTACCAGACTGTCTACTTAATTTTTCTCTTCTTCTACTTTTTGCCTGTTCAATTTTTTTCTTATCTTTCATACTTTTTAATATTATATCTATTACTATGATGAAAATAAAAAATAGAAAGCTTCGTGGGAACATTTTTTCGCCCCCTTAATCTTGTTTTTTGTCTTCTTCAGCTATCTTGGAAATTGAACTTCTCATATCAGTATCAGCTAATATATTTCTCATATTATAATAATCCATAAATCCCATATTACCTTCCTTTAACGCATTAGCTATAGCTAAAGGAACTTCTGCTTCCGCTTCTACTACTTTGGCCTTCATTGCTTGAACTTCTGCTGCCATCTCTTGTTCTTTGGCTACTGCCATAGCTCTTCTTTCTTCGGCTTTAGCCTGAGCTATACGCTTATCAGCTTCCGCTTGTTCAGTTTGAAGTTTTGCTCCTATATTTCTTCCTACATCTACGTCTGCAATATCGATGGAAAGTATTTCGAAAGCAGTTCCAGAATCTAATCCCTTATCAAGGACAGTTTTAGATATTAAATCTGGATTTTCCAATACATCCTTATGAGTTACTGAACTACCTACGGTAGTAACAATGCCTTCTCCAACCCTAGCTATAATAGTTTCTTCTCCTGCTCCCCCTACTAATCTCTCAATATTAGCTCGTACTGTAACTCTAGCCTTAGCAATAACCTCTATTCCATCTTTAGCAACTGCTGCAATTTGAGGTGTTTCTATTACCTTTGGATTAACGCTTACCTGTACTGCTTCTAAAACATTTCTACCTGCTAAATCAATGGCTGCAGCTCTTTCAAATTCCAAAGGTATATTTGCTCTTTGTGCTGCAATTAAAGCATCTACAAGGGTGTTAACATTTCCTCCTGCAAGATAATGGGCCTCTAATTTATCAACTCCTATAGTTAATCCTGCCTTAGTGGCTTTAATCATTGGATTAACAATTCTTGAAGGTATAACCCTTCTCAATCTCATACCAATTAAAGTACCAATCTTAATTTTAACACCTGAAAAGTATGCTGTAATCCATAATCCGACAGGTATAAAAGTAAAAAACAATATGACTAAAATAATGATTAATAAAGCAATACCTACTGTAAATACATATGATCCTGGCATTAATTAAACCCTCCTAACAATTATTTTTGATCCTTCCACCCTTACTACCTTTATATTACTTTGCTTTGGTATAAAAGCTCCACTAGATAATGCATCTAATCTTTCACCATCTATTTCAATAATCCCTGAAGGGCGAAGTTCTGTAATGGAGACTCCCTCTTTCCCTAAATATTCATCTCTAGAAAGGGAACTCAAATATCCTTCCTCATCTTTTTGATGAGTTGATAATACTATCTTATCAAGAAATGGACTTCTATGTCCATATTTTATCAATAACATAGTAATTATAGCTGTAATAATAATGGCAATACTTACAGACATTAAAGCTGAAGCTAAAGAACCCATTGCTAATATAGTGCCTAAAATTACTAAGATTATACCAGATATACCCGGTAGACCAAATCCCGGAACAATAGCTTCTATAACCAAAAGGATTAATCCAGTAACAAATATAGCTAATGATGTCCATTGTGAATTACCAGCTATTATATTGCCTCCAAAAAATAGCCCAAAGGCAATTATACTTATAGTTCCGCCAATTCCAAACCCAGGTGTAAAAATTTCAATTACCAATCCAACAAACCCTATAGTTAGCAATAAGGTACTAATAGATGAATTAGATAAAAATTTAGCTGCCTTTAATTCCATACTCTCTTCAATTTTAACAATATTATTATATGAAATATTGAAATGTGAAAGAATTTCATCATAATCATTGGAAATTAAATCTGCTATTCCATATTGAAGTGCTTCATTACTTGTTAGATTAAGTAACTTCCCCTTTTCAGAAATACCAGCAATGTAAATATCTCGATCTGCCATAGCCTCTATTATTTCAGAGTCTCTTCCTCTAAATTGGGCTACATCTCTTAAAAAGCTTCTCCACATGGATAATACCTTCTCTGTATTTGGTATAGTTTCAGCAGAGCCAATGGTAGAACTTTCAGCCATAACCACATTTTCTCCTGCAATAGTTATTAAAACTCCTGCAGATTCTGCTTTATTATTAACAAAAGATATCGTTGGTATATCTAGTTCAATAATCAAGTTCTTTATCTTTTCTGCTACATCAATCAATCCTCCATAGGTGTCAATTTCAAAGATTATAGCCCTCGGAGAATCTTTAGCAATATTGTTTAAAGTATTTCGTAGAAAATTATAGGTAGCTTTAGTAATTTCTCCGTTAATTGGTATAACGTAGACATCTCCTTTATCTTCTGCATAAACTATTCCATTGAAAAATATTAGAATTAGAAAAATTAAAGCTAAAATTCTATTCTTTTTCAAGATTTCACCCCCTAATTCTATTATATTATTACCCTTTTATTTATACAATAAAAATATAATTTAGGTTTAGCAAAAAACCTGGAGTAAAACTCCAGGTCTATTTTAAAATTCCTCTTACTATTTTATTAACTGTATTGCCATCAGCTCTGCCCTTCACCTTTGGCATTACTGATTTCATAACCATTCCAATATCTTTCATGGACTTAGCATTAACTTCATCTATGGTCTTTGAAACGATTTCTTTAATTTCTTCTTCAGTTAGTTGTTCCGGTAAATATTCTAATAAAATTTCCATTTCTTTTTGGGTTAAATCGACTAAATCTTGTCTTTCACCTTTTTTGAAATCTTCAATGGCATTCTTTTTCTCTTTTAATTGTTTAGATATTATTTCTAATATTTTTTCGTCTTCTAATTCAGTTCGCTGATCTACTTCTATTTGCTTTATAGCTGCCCTAACCATAGTTATAGTATTTTTTCTGATAGAATTCTTATTCTTCATAGAAGCCTTTAAATCCTCCATGAGTCTATCTTTCAAGGTCATAAATTCACCTTCTTATTAATATCTTCCTTTTTTCCTTCTAGCTGCTTCAGACTTTTTCTTACGTCTTACACTTGGTTTCTCGTAATGTTCTCTTTTTCTGTATTCGGAAAGAACACCAGCACGGGCACATTGCCTTTTAAACCTTTTTAGTGCATTATCTAGAGATTCATTTTCTCCTACTTTGATTTCTGCCATCGACTTCTCCCTCCCCTCTTCCACAACAAGAGTGCTCCCATATTGTATATGGAAATCGGAATACATACTAAATCATTATACATTAAGTTTTTGAATTCTGCAACTATATTTTAACCGGGTGGCCATGAAAATTTACGCCCTCCTAAAATGTGAAAGTGGATATGGGAGACAGTCTGTCCTCCAAACTCACCACAATTATTTACTATTCTATAACCTTCCTCGTCAATTTTTAGCTCTTTAGCTAAATCTTTTATAGTGACAAATATATGGCCGATTAAATCGGAGTTCTCATCATCTATATCATTTACTGACTCTATATGTTCCTTAGGTATTACCAAAATATGAATAGGTGATTGAGGATTAACATCTTTGAAGGCTATAATTTTATCATCTTCATATATGATTTCAGAAGGAATTTCTTTACTTATTATTTTACAAAATATGCAATCACTCATACTTTCACCTCCCCCATTGCCTTATACAATATATATTCTATAAAATTTCTATAATTCCTCTATTTTTCCTATCAAAATATCCTTTTCATTATCAATTATTTTTACAGGTAGTATTTTACCTCGTACTTCATCTTCAGCTTGAACCTTCACCCTAATATAGTTAGTAGTATAACCTTCCATAAATCCATCTTCTCCTTCTTCAAAAAGGACTGGTAAGGTTTTACCAAAATAATTTTCATTAAAAGTTCTCATCAATTCTTCCCCTAAAAGGATTAATCTTTCACTTCTTTCATGTTTAATATTTCCATGGATTTGATTTTTAAATCTACTTGCTGGAGTCCCTTTCCTAGGAGAATATTTAAATACATGGATACGCGAAAAATGAATATCTCTCACAAAATTATATGTTTCTTCGAATTCTTCATCAGTTTCTCCTGGAAATCCTACTATGACATCTGTAGTTATTCCTGCGTCTGGCATATGTTTTCTTATTAGATTTACTATATCCTTATACTGACTAGTAGTATATTTACGATTCATCCTTTTTAATACAGTATCACTTCCACTTTGTAATGATAGGTGGAAATGACCACATAGCTTTTTTGAATTAACTGCTCTTAGCATAAATTCTTCATCTATAAAAGTCGGTTCAATAGAACTTAGACGTATTCTTTCTATTCCTTCAATTCTCGATATTTCCTCTATAACATCAATTAATGTTAGTCCATGTAAGTCTTTTCCATAGGATGTTACATGAATTCCTGTAAGTATAACTTCCTTAAAACCAGCATTAGATAATTTTTTTGACTCAATTAAAATATCTTCTAGATCCCTACTTCTTATAGGCCCCCTAGCGTAGGGAATTATACAATAGCTACAGAATTGATTGCAGCCCTCTTGAATCTTTATATAGGCTCTTGTCTTAGATTTTAAATCAGCTATATTTAAATTCTCAAATTCCTTATGACCTTTTATGCTTTTTACTACATTTATTTTTTTGTTTTTATCCCTAGCCTCTTCACATAGATCTACTATCCTATTTCTATCAGTAGTACCAATTACAATATCTACTCCTTCTATTGCTTCTACTTCCTCTGGTGCTACTTGAGAATAACATCCTACTGCTACTACTATCGAATTTACATTTGCTTTTTTAGCCCTTCGAATAAATTGTCTAGATTTTCTATCGCCTAAGTTTGTAACAGTACATGTATTTATTACATATATATCAGCATATTCATTACTATCTACTATTTCATAGCCTCTTTTTTCAAATAATTCCTCCATAGCTTCCGTTTCATACTGATTTACTTTACATCCTAATGTATAGAATGCCACTTTCCTCATAATCTCACTCCTAAGTCTCCAAGTTCATATAGAGTAATAGAAATTACAACTATACCTGCCGTTTCTGTTCTAAGTATTCTTGGCCCTAAACTTACCGGTTTTCCACCGATATTTAAAATGGCATTTATTTCCTTTTCTTCAAAACCACCTTCTGGTCCTATTATTATATGGATATTACCATTCTTTATATCCTTAAAAGCTTTTTTCAATGTATTCATTCTTTCCATCTCATAAGGTACTATTATATTTTCTTCCCCGTCTAGAATATGGATCATTTCATTATAGGTGATTATATTATTAACTATAGGTATAGTATCTCTTTTGCTTTGTTTGGCTGCTTCTTCAGCAATTGTTTTCCATCTTTCCACCTTCTTTTGTTCTTTCCTTTTATCCTTGATTTTAACGATTGTCCTATTAGTAACTATGGGATAAATCTCCTTTACTCCTATTTCAGTACATTTTTGAATTATAAAATCCATCTTATCCCCTTTGGCGATCCCTTGGTAAAGAATAATATCGATTGGTGGTTCATTTTTTCCTTCAAAGCTATCTAATATTGAAACTAGAACAACATCAGAATTTATCTCCAATATTTCGCATATATAGGTTCTATTTTCAGATAGAATTTCTATTCTATCTTTGTTTTTTAACCTTAAAACATCTCTAATATGCTTAACATCTTTCCCTATTATTTCAATTCTATCTCCGATAATTTGATCTTTACATATAAAAAATCTATTCATATATTCACCTTATTCTAAAACACTTACAATGAGAGCCCATTCGTTCATATATTTTTTCTCTAAGATTTTAAAACCATTTTTAATCAGCTTTTCTTCTACCTTGTCTACCTTTTCCAAAATAATTCCAGAGGCAATAAATACTCCCCCTGAATAAAGATAATCTTTAATATGCTCAACCATGTCTATAATCACTTCTGCTATAATATTGGAAACAATAATATTTGCCTTTTCATTAACTACATTAAATAAGTTCCCTTGTCTTACCTCAACAGAATTCTCAACGCCGTTTAAGTGCAGGTTCTCATTAGATACCTTAATGCACATTTCATCTAGATCTACAGCTATTATCTTTTTAGCACCTAGTTTAGCTGCTACTATGCTAAGTATACCACTTCCACATCCTATGTCTAGAAGCGTCTCTCCATCTTCTACATATCTCTCTAAAGCTTCTATACACATAATTGTGGTTTCATGGGTTCCAGTACCAAAGGCCATTCCAGGGTCAAGTTCAATTATTATTTCTCCTTCTTCTTTTTCATATTCTTCCCAAGTAGGCTTTATTACTACATTACTACCTATCCTGGTAGGCTTATAGTATTTTTTCCAGGCCTCAGCCCAATCTTTCTCATACACCTCAGTTATGGTTACTTCTCCTAAACTTTTGCCTGTTTCATTGAAGGGAATTCTCTCAATATTATCTCTTACAAGTTCGATCTTATCTACTATATTCTTACCTTCTGGAAAATAGGCTTTGATTATAACACCTTCATAATCCTGCTTGATAAGCTCCGGATCGATAAAATCCCAATCCTCTTCTGACTGCTGGAACGCTATTATGTCATTTGGATCTTCTATAGCCAAACCCGTTACACCTAAATCATACATTATGTTGGTTACCAGCTCCTCAGCCTCAGTAGTAGTTTTGATTTGAACTTCAACCCATTTCATAACCTTCACATCCTTTTATTAAATCTCAGAATATTATACCCTAAAACAAGGAAAAATACCATATCCTAAAAAAACAATCACTCCATTATCGAGTGATTGCCTAGTTTCCAAATGCATCTTTCACTTTATCAAAGAATCCTTTTTTATTTTCTTTATGGATTTCTCCACTTTCCTTAGCAAACTCTCTTAATAATTCTTTTTGCTTTTCTGTCATTTTTTTAGGCACCTTAACTTCCACTCTAAAGTATAAATCACCTTTTCCTATACCTTTTACATTTGGAATCCCTCTATTTTTAAGTCTAAATCTAGTTCCAGTTTGGGTGCCTTCTGGAATAGTAAAAGATTCTTTCCCTTCTAGAGTAGGTATTTCTATCTCAGCTCCAAGAGCTGCATCTACAAAAGTTATAGGTACTGTAAAATGTATATCATTTCCTTTTCTCTTAAATATACTATGCTCTTTTACATTTATATAGATAAATAGATCTCCTGCTGGACCACCTCTGTCTCCCGCTTCTCCTTCTCCTCTAACTGAGATAATTGAGCCAGTATCCACACCAGCAGGCACCTTTATTTTTATCTTTTTATTCCTTATTTCCTTACCTGTTCCTGAACAGGTATTACATTTATCTTTTATAAATTCTCCTGTACCACCACATTGATCACAAGTAGCTACTCTAACAAATTGTCCAAAAGGAGTTTGTTGAGCATATCTTACTTCCCCAGAACCGTTACATTTATTACAAGTTTCTTTCTGACTACCAGGCTTTACTCCACTACCATCACAGGTTCTGCAAGATTCAGATTTTCTTATTTGTATCTCTTTTTCTACTCCAAAAACTGCTTCTTCAAATTCTAAATCTAAATTATACCTTAAATCGTTCCCTCTAACAGGCCCTCTCCTTCTAGAACTACTTCTTTGACCAAAGCCATCACCAAATATATCAAAAATATCCTCAAATATATCGCCAAATCCACCATAACCTTGGCCATAGCCCGCCTGACTATTTACTCCCTCAGGGCCAAAGGTATCATACCTTCTCCTTTTATCTGGATCACCTAATACCTCATAAGCCTCATTAACTTCTTTGAATTTCTGTTCCGCCTCTTTATTATCAGGATTTAGGTCAGGATGATATTTTTTTGCTAATCTCCTAAAAGAAGATTTTATTTCATCTTGACTGGCATCTTTTGAGACATTGAGTATTTCATAGTAATCTTTCAACCAGTATCACCAACCTTCAATTTACTCCTATCATAGTTTATCAAAAATCAAAGCTAAATCCAAGAGATTTAGCTTTGATTTTAAAATATTACTCATCCTCATCCATTACTTCATAGTCTGCATCTACCACATCATCATCTTTGGTATCATTTGCTCCTCCGGGTTCAGATCCTTGCCCTTGAGTTTGGTCATATATCTTTTGTGATATATTATAGAATTCTTGAGTCAACTCTTCTGTTTTCTTCTTAATTTCCTCTATATCATTTCCTTCTAAGGCTTTTTTCAATTCATTTAATTTCTCTTCAACCTTTGATTTCTCACTATCGGAGATTTTTCCTTCTAAATCTTTTAATGTTTTTTCTGTCTGATAAACCATTGAATCAGCATTGTTTCTAGCTTCTATTTCTTCTTTCTTCTTCTTATCTTCTTCAGCAAATTTTTCAGCTTCTTCTACCTTTTTTTCAATTTCTTCATCTGACAAATTAGTTGAAGCAGTAATGGTAATTCTTTGCTCTTTCCCAGTACCTAAGTCCTTAGCGCTAACATTGACAATACCATTTGCATCTATATCAAAGGTTACTTCTATTTGAGGTACTCCCCTTGGTGCTGGTGGAATTCCAGTTAATTGAAATCTTCCTAAGGTTGTATTATCGCTAGCCATTTGCCTTTCACCTTGTAGCACATGGATGTCTACAGAAGTTTGATTGTCAGCTGCAGTAGTAAAAGTCTGAGATTTCTTCGTTGGAATAGTGGTATTTCTTTCAATTAATCTAGTTGTGACTCCACCTAAAGTTTCTATACCTAAAGATAATGGAGTTACATCTAATAGAAGTAAATCCTTAACCTCACCACTTAAAACTCCCCCTTGTATTGCTGCACCTATAGCAACACATTCGTCAGGGTTTATATCCTTTTGTGGATCCTTTCCTATTAACTTCTTAACTTCCTCTTGTACTGCAGGTATTCTTGTAGAACCACCAACAAGTAAAACCTTCTCTATTTCACCAGCTGAAAGACCAGCATCTTTTAAAGCTAATCTAATTGGCTCTAATGTTTTCTCTACTAAATGAGAAGTCAATTCTTCAAATCTTGCTCTAGTAATGTCCATATTTAAATGTAATGGTCCAGAAGCAGTAGCAGTTACAAAAGGTAGATTAATATTAGTTGTCATAGTAGTAGAAAGTTCTTTTTTAGCCTTTTCTGCTGCTTCCTTTAATCTTTGTAATGACATACTATCCTGTCTTAGATCTACACCATTTTCCTTTTTAAACTGTTCTGCAATATAATCAATTATTGCTTGGTCAAAATCGTCTCCACCCAAATGGTTATTTCCTCTAGTAGCTAATACTTCAAATACCCCATCTCCTATTTCTAAAATGGAAACATCAAAGGTTCCACCACCTAGGTCAAAGACCATTATCTTATGTTGACCTTCCCCCTTATCTAAACCATAAGCAAGAGCTGCCGCTGTTGGCTCGTTGATTATTCTTTTTACATTTAAACCAGCAATTCTTCCTGCATCCTTTGTCGCTTGTCTTTGACTATCAGTAAAATATGCTGGCACGGTAATTACTGCATCTGTTACAGTTTCTCCTAAATAATTTTCTACATCCATCTTAATCTTTTGTAATACCATAGCTGATATATCTTGAGGAGTATAATCCTTACCATCTATATTCTTTTTATAATCCCTGCCCATTTCTCTTTTAATAGAAATTATAGTTCTATCTGGATTTGTAATTGCTTGTCTTTTAGCAGTTTCTCCAACTAACCTTTCTCCATCCTTAGTAAAAGCTACTACTGATGGAGTAGTTCTATTCCCTTCTGCATTAGGAATAATAATAGGTTCTCCACCTTCCATTACTGCTACACATGAGTTAGTGGTTCCTAAATCGATACCAATTATTTTTCCCATATAAATTCCTCCTTAAAATTATTTACTTAGCTACTTTAACCATACTAGG
>NZ_PPXW01000001.1:31391-32055 GCF_021655095.1 Clostridium sp. Cult1
AGTATGGAAAATGTACTTGTTCTATTTTATTAATAGTTATTTAAAAATACTATGCCTCATATGATAAAACTCCTTTAATTAATACTACATATTATAATATTTGTTTTTATTATATTTGTCAAGGAAGATTTGATCCCTTAACGCATTTAACTTGTCATATTACTAATAACTCGTAGAGATTTTTATAGGAATTCATCTTTACATGATATATTCAAATCTTAATTTTCCAGATTAGATGATGTTGACCCTCTGCCCAATAATTCTCTAGGAAATATTCAGGTTCACCAAACCTTTTTCTCCATATTTTCTGTGCATTGGAATATCCACTATCCATACAAAACTCTTTGATTCCTTTACATTGTAATTCTTGAATCATAGCATTCAATAGTAAATTACCTATACCCTGTCCTTGGTAATCTGGTCTTACAAAAACTGTACCTATTTCATAAAGGTTCTTATATTTTCCATGTGTACAACTATTAATTAGGTCACTGGCAGGTCCATATTCTATTGTACCTACTATACAGCCCTCATATTCTGCTATTAGGAAACATCTAAGTTCTCCATTGCTCTTTAGATCATTTTCTAAATATTGCTTCTTAGATTCAATTTCTTCCTCTAAATCTTCTACCATTTCTTCGATACCTTCCTTGATAAAGGTATC
>NZ_PPXW01000001.1:32085-40618 GCF_021655095.1 Clostridium sp. Cult1
GTGCTTTTGCATGAGGAAAGTCCGTGCTCCATAGGGCAGGATGCTGGATAACGTCCAGTGGGGGTGACCCTAAGGATAGTGCAACAGAAATATACCGCCTAATTTAAATTAGGTAAGGGTGGAAAGGTGAGGTAAGAGCTTACCAGCGGCTAGGTGACTAGTTGGCTATGTAAACCCCATCTGGAGCAAGACCAAGAAGGGACTAAAAAAGGTGGTAGCCCGCTGCCGTCCCAAAGGTAGGTCGCAGGAATCTATTGGTAACAATAGGTCATAGATAGATGATCATCTAAGACAGAACACGGCTTATAGATTTACTCGTCATAATTTTTAAACATCAGTCTTATGGACTGATGTTTTTATACATGACTTTCCAATTTGACATGAAATTTATGATAAGCTATAATAATACCTATTATGGTAACTTTCATTAATCATTTCCTAAATTCCCTAATAATTTAAAATAATAACAAAATAAAAGGAGTGGTTCATTATTCAAAAAGTAAAAAAGCTAAGATATATCTTAACTTTATTTTTAGTGCCATTAATATTACAATTCAGTTTCAATAGCTATGTTTACGCCAGTAATTTAGATGGAGAAAAACCAAAACTTATATTAGCTGATGCAGGTTGGGATAGTATAAGAATTCATAATGGAATAGCTAAGACTATAATTGAAAATGGATATGGATATGAAACGGATATTATTAATGGCTCATCACCAATTGTAATACGAGGACTTAGACAAGGTGATATCGATATATCTATGGAGTCCTGGACAGATAATATTAAAGATGTATATTATCCAGGAATACAGAATGGAGAAATTATTGAGTTATCTACTAACTTTGACGATAATGCACAGGGACTTTATGTGCCCACATATTTAATCAAAGGGGATAGTGAAAGAGGAATAGAGCCTTTGACGCCAAATTTAAAATCCATAAAGGATTTACCAAAATATTGGGAAATATTCATGGATCCAGATGATCCTAATAAAGGAAGAATATATGGTGCACCACCTAATTGGGTGGCAGACGAAATACTTCGGACTAAAATGGAAACCTATAATCTAGAAGAAAAATTCGACTATTTTAACCCAGGTTCAGATACAGCTTTGAATACTTCTATAGTTTCAGCTTATGAAAAAGGAGAACCTTGGGTTGGATACTATTGGGATCCTACATGGATTACTGGTAAATATGATCTAACCTTATTAGAAGATGACTCTTTTGATGAAGAAAAATGGGAAGATGGATATAGGACAGAATTTCCTGGAGTGAAAGTAACGGTGGCAGTAAATAATAAAATGTTAGAAAAAGCGCCAGATGTAGTAGATTTTTTGAAGAATTATGAAACTAGTTCTAAGATTACTAGTGAATTGCTAGCATATATGCAAGATAATGATTTAGATATGGATAAAACTATTAATTGGTTTTTTGCTGAATATGAAGAACTTTGGACTAGTTGGGTTCCAGAAGAAGTAGCTGAGAGAGTAAAGATTTCATTAGAGAAAGATGAAATACTTACAATAGGAAAGCTAAATGAGTTTCCTGAAAGTTTAAGTATAGGATTAGGTATATATGTTGAAAAATTTGTCTCTTGGTTAACGGAGAGTTTTCAAGGTTTTTTTGATGGTTTAGCTAGAGGTATAGACTGGATTGTTTCCAGTATAAGAAATCTATTAGCTTTTATTCCTTGGTTTATCTTTATTCTTCTCATCTTTTTACTAGGATGGAAAGCTATTAATTTGAAAACGGGTCTAGTGTTTGCTATAATGATTTTTTTAATTGGTATGTTAGGGCTTTGGGATGATATGATTTTTACTTTGTCAATAGTATTAACAGGAGTTTTAATAGCTATAATAATAGGAATACCTTTGGGGATCTATATGGCCAATAGCGATAAACTAGAAACTATTATAAAGCCTTTATTGGATGGTGCCCAGACTATGCCTAGCTTTGTACATCTAATACCAGCGATGATATTCTTTGGATTAGGAACGGTACCTGCAGTATTTGCAACTATTATATACTCGGTAGCACCTTGTATTAGATTGACTAATCTAGGCATTAGAAGAGTGCCAAAAGAAATGAGAGAAGCCGCATACTCTTATGGATCATCACGTTGGCAAGTATTGACTAAAGTAGAACTACCTCAAGCTATGCCTACCATTATGGCAGGTATAAATCAGACAACGATGGCTGCAATGTCTATGGTCGTTATATCTTCTATGGTAGGAGCTAAAGGACTTGGAGAAAATGTATTAATAGCTATAAATAGAACTGATATTGCAATGGGTTTTGATGCAGGAATAAGTATAGTATTTTTAGCTATTATAATCGATAGAATTACACAAAAAATATCTGGTAATCAACAAAAAGTTTAGATTGTAATGGAGGTGATAATTTGTCAGATCAAATTATTGTAAATAACGTAATTAAAATTTTTGGGAACAGGCCAAAACTTGCAATAGAAAGACTAAAGGAAGGCCGGACTAAAAAAGAGATATTAGAAAAAACTGGCCAAACTGTTGGAGTAAATAATGTAAGTTTTTCAGTAAAGAAAGGAGAAATATTCGTTATAATTGGTTTATCAGGTAGCGGTAAATCCACTTTGATAAGATGTCTCAATCTTTTAAATAAACCTACTTCAGGAGAAATAATCGTTGATGGAGAAAATATTATTAAATATGATAAAGAGAAATTAAGGGAGTTTAGACAAGAAAAAATTGCTATGGTTTTTCAACATTTTGGATTGTTTACCCATAGGACTATATTAGGCAATGTAGAATATGGATTGGAAATAAAAAATATTGATAAAGATGAGAGACGAAAAATTGCTCTAAAGGCTATAGAGGAGGTAGGGTTAAAAGGATGGGAGGATAAAATGCCCAATGAGCTTAGCGGAGGGATGCAACAAAGAGTAGGGTTAGCTAGAGCTCTTGCTAACGATCCAGATATTCTCCTTATGGATGAGCCTTTTAGTGCACTTGATCCTCTAACAAGAAGAGATATGCAATTAGAATTATTGGATTTGCAATCAAAATTAAATAAAACCATAATTTTTATTACCCATGATATCAATGAAGCTTTTAAATTAGGAGATAGAGTAGCGGTTATGAGAGGTGGGTCTATAGTTCAGATAGGAACACCAGAGGAAATTTTAAATAATCCTTCTAATGAATATATAGAGGACTTTGTAAAGGATATAGATAGGACTAAAGTGGTTCAAGCAAAGGATATAATGAAAAAACCCAATGCTATAGTCTCATTAAAAGATGGTGTTAGAGTTGCTATAAAGGAAATGCAAGCCAATGATATATCTAGCGTTTTTGTAGTTGATAAAGATAGGAGACTGCAAGGGATTGTTACTATTGATGACTGTATAAAAGCAGCTAAGAAAGAACAATCTTCGTTAAAGGAGATATTGAAACACGATTATTATACTACTACAGAGGACAGATTTATAGAGGACTTAATTGATAAGGGAGCAAAAACCAAATATCCTATAGTAGTAATTAATGATGATAAAAAAGTATTAGGGATAATTGTGAGAACTTCTATACTCTCAGGTCTTTTGAAAAATGGAAATTAAACTTCTCTCTTGCTTTTTATATAATTATTAGATATACTATGTGTGAAAACAATTATTAAAACTTTAATAAAATTGAATTAATGGCAGAGTAGGTAGTTTGCGTAAAGTGTTAGAGGATGGGACGTTGCCTCTAAACGAAAAGCTTTTAGCTTGCGTTAAACTATCGCGTTCGCTGACACATCCTGAATAGTCTGCTTTCTTGATGTGGCAGTTCTGTCATATCACTGATGAAAGGAGGCTTTTTTTGTGAAAAAGTTAAATTCCAAAAATATTGCCTATTATGCTTTGCTAATAGCTCTAAATGTTGTATTAACAAGAGTGGGCAGTATTAGAATAGGCGGTGGAGGCACTGAAATCGTTAGGATAGGATTTGGTGGTTTTCCAGTTATATTTGCTGGTATAGTTTTTGGTCCATTAGCTGGCGGCATTGTAGGAGCAGTTGGCGATATTATAGGTATGATTGTGAGTCCAATGGGACCTTACATGCCACATTTTACTTTAACCGCTGCTTTGACAGGAGTAATCCCAGGGCTTATTATGATGAAATGTAAAGATAAAGTATGTAGAACTTCCTTTTGGAGACTATTAATGGCTATAGCAGTGGGACAGGCTATTACATCTATACTGTTATGGGCTTACTTTATGAAAACATTATTTGGAATGCCCTTAGCAACTATTCTGCCCGGTAGGGTAATTAGTCAATTAGTCAATATACCATTATATGCATATATGACTAAGATTTTAATAAGCAGACTTCCTTTAGCGTTAGATACTAATTAATAAAAAGCCATTACCAGGTTATGGTAATGGCTTTTGTAATATTTAGATTAATGCTATATAATGAGAGGGGAGGCGTTTTTTTAAGATGCTTCTCTTATTTATTTAGCATATTAAAGGAGATGTTTATTTGTGAAAGTGGCTATTGTTACTGATAAGCCAAGGTTTAAACTATTACCTACAGAGGAAGGTATAATGGAAGATAAGCAGAAGAGAAAGACTATTAAAGGATTAAAAGAAGTACTTTCAAAGAAGTTTAACTGTATTGATTTAGTATTTGACGATTATTTGGTTCCAAGATTGAGAAAGGAAAAAGTAGATTTAGTTTTTAATCTGTGCAATGGAATCAATGGTGATGCTAGACTATCTCAATTGCCTGCAGCTCTTGAGTATGCTGGCATTCCCTATACCAGTTCTTCGCCTTTAGGCCATGGTCTTGCATATAATAAGATCTATTCATGAAAACTGTTTCAAGAAGCCAAAATTCCTACACCAAGGTTTTCCTATGTAAACAGTATAGATGAAATCAAAGAATTAAATATAGATTTTCCAGTTCTAGTAAAACCTAAAGACGAAGGATCTAGCAGGGGAATTCATGAAAACAGCCTTGTATTTAATGAAAATGATTTAATTAAAAAAGTAGAAGAAGATTTAAGAAGCTATAATCCACCTATTATGATTACTGAATATATAGAAGGAAGAGAATTTACAGTAGGGGTTTTAGGTAACGGCAAAACTTTAATGGTTCTCCCCATATTGGAAGTAGATTTTTCAAACCTTCCAGAACATTTAAATAATATTTATAGTTTTGAAGTAAAATTTCATTACGGAGATAGGACCATCTTCCATATTCCTGCTAAATTAAAAAGGGAAACAAAAAAGAGAATTGAAAGAATAGCTATTAAAGCATATAATACCTTAGGAATGCGAGATTATGCCAGAATAGATATTAGATTGAGAGATAATATTCCCTATGTATTAGAGGTGAATTCTTTGCCAGGCCTTATGAAAGGCCATAGTGATTTGACTAAGATGGCAGAAGCCTGTAAATTAGGTTATAGTGGTTTGATTATGAAAATTGTTAGAAATGCAATTAATAGGTATTATTCAGATGATGAATTAAAATATAAAACTGTTTAATAAGATTATCTCCTTAAGTACTGTACTTAAGGAGATAATTCTAATTGTATGCTAAGAAGGACCTTCTCATCTGTTTATAAGGTCTGACACCAACCATTTTATGCTGGTTGTTGATTATAAATGTAGGGGTGCCTTCTACTTCAAATTTGTCTGTTAATTGTTTTGCCCTTTCTAGATTTAATTCATATTTACCAGAATCAATAAGTTTATTCATTTCTTCAACATTTAATCCAGCTTTATTAGCTATATCATCAAGAATATCTATATTTCCTATATTTTTTAGTTCTGTGAAATAGGCCTTAAATACCTTTTTTGAAAATTCATCATACTTACCTATAGATTTAGCATATTCTCCTGCTAAAAGGGCTCTATGGGTATTATAGTCTTTTTCTTGTATCTTATATTCAATACCATATTCAGCTCCTAAATTGCTTAACATCTCATACATTTTTTCTGCGTAGCCCTTTGGGTGTTTTCCCTCTACACTTTTACCTTCTAAAGGTATATCTGGATGTATTTCATAAGGAATCCATTCTACAGCAAACTCTATACCGTCTTCTTTTAATTTATCAAAAATACCCGTTGCTATGAAACAGAAAGGACATGCAAAATCTGAAAAAATTTTAATATCCAACATTTCAAACTCCTCCAAATTTACTATTTGTTGAATATATACCCATTGTCAGTAAAAATAAATAATAACCCCCATAAACTAATAATTTATGGGGATTATAGTTATTTCTGTTCAAGATTTGTTATTTTTTCTTTTGGTAATAGTTCTTCATAAGTGTAATCAAAGTCTTTAAATATTCCATCTTTTCTCATGACAGGATGAAAATTTTTAGATTTAATAGCTTCTATAAAATCTATATCGTCTCTTATAGTATCGTAAAACTTAGTTGCATATTTACCAATTCTATCCATTACATGAGCATCACTGGCCCCTAAAGAGGGCATACCTAATTGAGTAGCTGTTGCATAGGCGTATAGATTATGGTAAGAGTAGGTGCTTCCGTTAAAGGATTCAACACCGTCTAATAGATTAGCTACTTCATGTAGGTGATTTTCTAATCCTCTATTATTGTTTCTAAAAGGGTGTGCGGCAATAGCTACTCCTTTATGTTTTTTCACCAATCTAAGAAGTTCTTCAGCATGCATCTTTTCATTAGGAATATCTTTTAGGCCAAAAACTAATATATCTCCTTGATGAGTAAGGACTTCGGCACCAACTATTACTAATACTCCATTAATCTTAACATAATCACCTAGCTCCATTCTTAAATCGTTATTATCATGGTTTGTTATACATATTCCATCAAGTCCTATAAGCTTTGCCATATCTATGGCTTTTTTAAAATCGATAAAACTGTCTGATGAATATTTATTTTCGTGTATATGAGTATCTATTATCATCTCTATTTTGCCTCCATTTTTAGTACTAATTAGATGATACCATAAAATCAGTTGCAATAATCTTGTATAGATAAAAACTATAATTTGACGATGATTATAAAATATCTTAATGGAAAACTTATTTATAAGATATTATGTTATAATGTTTGAGGAAATATTGAAACGGAGGGAAAAAACATGAAAAAAACTAGTAAAATTCTGATTTTGTTATTAATTTTTTCAATGATTTTATCACTGGCTGCTTGTCAAAAAAAAGAGGCACCTGATGATGGAGAAATACAAGAAGAAACAGCTAAAGAGGAGGAAAATACTGATCTAGAAGGTACTACGTTAAATATTGTAGCTACTTCTGAGTCCTATAAGGAATTTTTTGATAAGTTCACTAATGAGACTGGAATTAAAGTAGAGTTTATATCCATGTCATCTGGAGAACTTTTATCAAGAGTAAGAGCAGAGGAAGGAAAGCCTATGGCTGATGTATGGTTTGGTGGAGGCTTAGATGCTTTTATGCAAGCTAAAGAAGAAGGCTTACTTGAATCTTATATATCAAAGGAATCTGAAGACATACCTGCGGAGTTTAAAGACCCTGAAGGGTATTGGATTGGAAAAGGTCTTACTATTGTAGGACTATTAGTTAACAAGGATATTTTAGAAGAAAACAATCTTCCTATGCCAACTAGTTGGAAAGATTTGACCAATCCAGTTTATAAAGATGAAATAATAATGTCTAATCCAGCTATTTCAGGAACAAACTATGCAGCAGTAAATGGATTATTGCAAATGATGGGAGAAGAAGGGTGGAAGTTTTTTGAAGAACTAGATAAGAATATCCCTTATTATGCTAAGAGAGGCAAGGATCCTCAGTTAAAGACTATGGAAGGAGAATTTGCTATTGGAATTATTCCTGCTGACAAATCAGCTTTTGATCTTCAAGAAGAGCAGAATGTTGAAGTAGTTTTCCCAGAAGATGGTATACCATGGGTACCTGAAGGGGTTGCCATATTCAAAAATAGTCAAAACCTAGAAGGAGCTAAGGCTTTCATAGATTTTATGCTTTCCAAAGAAAATCAACAAATCCTTGCACAGATAGACGGAAAAGATGGAGCTCAAATGGTTAAACCAGGAGTAGAAGGGTATAATTTAGGTGTACCAGAAGAAAGATTTATTAAACAGGACTTATCTTCCTTTGGTAAGGATAGGGAGTCAATACTAGAGAGATGGTCTGAACTTGTAGGTGATAAATAATATGAAAATAGAAAAAAACAGGGTATCTAATAAAATAGGTACCCCTTTTTTAAATTTTATTGATAAACTGATACTTCTAACAATCTTATTTCTTGTTATAATATTTATCTTCTATCCAATGTTATCTGTAATTAGCAAAAGCTTTATTGTTAATGGAGAGTTTACATTAGATATTTATAAGAGTTTATTAAATAAAAATATTATGTTACTTAAAAATAGCCTTTTTGTTGCAATATTAACTACTTTAATATCCACCCTTTTGTCGATAGCTGTTTCTATATATATTAGCTTTACTAATAGTAAGTATAAAAAAATACTTACTACAATTTTAATGTTGACTATGATATCACCCCCATTTGTTTCT
>NZ_PPXW01000001.1:40648-56539 GCF_021655095.1 Clostridium sp. Cult1
ACCGGTAGGTATTCCTGGAGCATTGATAATCGCAGTATTTGGATTCTTCTTTGCAACAGTATCTGCAAGACTTGTAGGTTTAGTAGGTAGTAGTAATAACCCAGTATCAGGAATGACTATAGCCACATTATTAATTACTGCTATTATATTTAAAGCTATAGGTTTTGATGGAGAAGAAGGTATGATAGGTGCCTTATCTGTAGGTTCAGTAATCTGTATCATAGCGGCAATGGCAGGAGATATGTCTCAAGACTTAAAAACTGGTTTCTTAGTTGGAGCTACTCCAAGGAAACAACAATATGGAGAATTGATTGGTGCAGTAGCTTCAGGTTTGGTAATAGGTTTTGTATTATTATTACTAAATAAAGCATGGGGCTTTGGTTCATCTGAATTGCCAGCACCACAAGCTACTCTAATGAAACTAGTTATTGAAGGAGTAATGAGTGGAAATTTACCTTGGGCTCTAATCTTTACAGGGATAGGCATAGGTATAGTTGTTGAACTATTGGGTATTCAAATACTACCCTTTGCAGTAGGTCTATATCTACCAATCCATTTAAGTACACCAATTATGGTTGGTGGGGTTATTAGAGGAATACTTGATAAAAGAAAAGAAGATGAAAATATCCTTAGGGAAAAAACCGAAGGTGGAGTATTGTTTGCTTCCGGTCTTATAGCTGGAGAAGGTCTAATAGGAATACTATTAGCAGTAATGGCTATAATACCAGTAGGAGGAGCAACTCTTGCCGATAAAATTGCCTTTGGGAACAATGTACTAGGTCAATGGGGATCCTTAGTATTCTTTGCAGGTTTAGCATACCTATTGATAAAGAAATCTTTCTTTGCAAAGGTAGAAAAATAATAGGGGAGTATAATGTTTAAAAAAGATAAAAAAGAAGAAAACTATCTAGATTATATACCAAAAAAATCGGAAAAAATCCATTGGATAGAAAAAGAGGATGGATTAATCCAAATAATAATATATAGAAACTCACTATTTGAAAAGATAGTTAGAAAACTATTTTTCACCCCAGATAAATATAGAATAGATTTGGATAGAATGGGATCTTTCATATGGAACCATATAGATGGACAAAATACTATATACCATATATCCCAACTGGTAAAAGACGAGTTCAAAGAAGAAGCAGAGCCTCTATATGAAAGGCTTATCCAATATATAAATATATTGAAAAATAATAAATTTATAGAATTTCTATAGAATAACCCTCCTAATTTAGTTTGATTGTACTAAATTAGGAGGGTTTTCACAATTTATTAGAAAGAAAAGGTCCAATATTGAAAAAGAACCAAGAATATGGTAGAATAGACCTAAGAAAAATAGTGCTAAAGTACTATATGCAGAAAGGATGATAATATGTCAGTAAAATTAGGTTTTAATACTAGCATGTGGATTAAAAGCCAATTTAATACTACTGAATGTAAAATAGAAAGAAAACAAAACCAAATTATTGAATTATTGAATTACGATATATGCATATCCTTTCTATTTAATGATTCAAGAAATATAGCTTTCACAAGAAGCATAAGCACTAAGGAAAAAGATTATAACCAAAATTTGCTTCCTAGTACATTATTCTTAAACAAAAAACAATATGATTCTATAAATGAACTAATAGATAGAAAAGATATAGTAGAAAATCACCATCATGGACATTTACCTCTTCTATTAGAAAATATCAATTCGGAAGTTTTCATTCCTATATTTAAATACGATAATCTTGAAGATTTATCTATGAAATTGATAGGCTGTCTTTATTTAGGTTCAACAACATATAAAGAGTTCCCTTCCATATATTTTTCACAAGATAAAAAGATAAATGAGAAAATTTCTGATATATCCAAATTGCTTACATTATGTCTAGCAAGATTTGAACAAATATCCGACGCCATCAATATGATAGATATTTTCATTGATATTTTGGAACAAAAGGACCCCTACCTATCTAATCATAGCTATAATGTGGCCAATTGGTGTAGGGAAATTGGAATGGAATTAGGGTTTTCTAAAGATGAATTAAATGAATTGACATTTGCAGGTTTATTACATGATGTAGGAAAAACTATGATAGACACAAAAATACTGAATAAATCTAGTGAATTAACTGAAGAGGAATACGAAATAATTAAAAGCCATCCCATTTATAGTGAAAAAGTTGGTAAAAATCTATTAAATCATATTGAGGGATTAGAAGATGTATCAAAAATAATTAAATATCATCACGAAAGATATGATGGGAAGGGCTATCCTTTTGGGCTAAAAGGTGATGAAGTACCCTTTAAAAGCTATATAATTGGTATATCCGATGCTATAGATGCTATGCTTACTGATAGACCCTATAGTAGAGCTAAGCCAATAAATATAGTCATAAGGGAATTATATAAAAATAAAGGAAAACAATTCCATCCCCAATTAGTTGATATAATGGTGGAAAGATTGACTAAAGCTCAGAAGCAATTAGATGAGTCCTTCCTAAACACTATTGGTCTAAGTTCTCTTATAATCAGTTATGAAGAATCTGTTACTATAATTGAAGGCACTTTAATGGATATGAACAATTACTATATATTTAAACCTATAAAAGAGTCTTCTCTAAAAGGAATAGAATTATCTAAAATAACCGATGTTGAAATGGTAATGAAGAATCTAAATAATCTTAGTTGCTATGAAGTAAAATTAGAAGATTTAGTAGAGGATACTTTCTTTATTTCATCCATTAAATTAATTCCTTCTTCCAATACATTTAATCTCCTTTGGAGTTTGGAAGGCATACTATATTGGTCTAGTATAGGTGGAAAAACACCAATAGAAATAACAAGAATAGGTGGGGATGCATTATCTTTTTGTTTACATGATAATGTGGCTAGAGATATACCTACTGGGAAACCCTTAAAAGTAAAGGTGTTATTTGAGGAATTTGATATAGATATTACAGGTAGTATAGTAAAAAGTTATAATTTTGGGCCTTATAAATACTACGATTTCTATTATACTAATATCCCAGATAATAAAAGGGATGCCATATATAGGCAATTATTTAAAAAACAAATTGAATTAAGAAAAGCTATTTCCGAATATAGGCTTGATTAGAAAATAAAAAATGAGATTCTTCGGCATTATCAATCTAAATGCCACTAGGAATCTCATTTTAAATTATTTTTCACCTAATCTATATCCTGAAATCCTATTAACTATTAATGCAATTGCCCCATCTCCCGTAACATTGGCTGCAGTACCAAAGCTATCTTGAGCTACATATAATGCAATCATTAAGGAAAGCATGGCTGATGGAAATCCAAGCATTGTCTCTAGCAAACCTAAAGCTGCAATAACAGCTCCACCAGGCACTCCAGGAGCAGCTACCATTGTGACCCCTAACATTAATATAAAAGGGAAGATCACTCTAAAACTGGTAGCCATACCATTTAACATCATAATCGCCATAGAACAACTGACTAAAGTAATGGTACTTCCCGATAAATGTATGGTGGCACATAAGGGAATGACAAAATCGGCCACATCATCTTTGACTCCATTCTTCTTAGTTTGTTCTAATGTAACGGGAATAGTAGCTGCAGAAGACTGAGTACCAATAGCGGTAAAATAAGCAGGTACCATATTTCTCAGCATTCTAAAAGGATTCCCCCCTGTAACTGCCCCGCCAATTATAAATTGAATTATTAAAACCGTTATATGGAGCAAAATTACCATTGCAAACACCCTAGCAAATACAGATAGAATCGTTGCTACCTGGCCAGCATAGGTCATATTAGCAAATATACCTAATATATGAAAGGGTAATAAAGGAATTATTATTCTAGATATAAGTTTTTCAATAATGAATTGAAATTCTCTCATAAAATTTTTTATAGTATCTCCTTTAATAGCAGCAATTCCAAGTCCTAAAGTAAAAGCAATTAATAAAGCTGTCATTACTCCGAAAATTGGAGGCATCTCCACCTGAAAATAGGCTTGCAAAAGAGCTTCTTCTGGATTAGCTGCATTCACATTTAAAGCGCCAGGAGTTAAAAACATAGGCAATACTAGAGAAGATGTAAAATAAGCTAAAGTTCCAGAGAAAACAGTAGATCCATAAGCTATGCCAGCAGTTATGGCCAAAAGTTTACCAGCCTCTTCTCCTAAGTCACCAATTCCAGGAGCTACAAATCCTATTATAATCAAAGGAATAGCAAATCCAAGGAAATTGCCAAATAGACCATTAAAAGTAGCCAATATCCTAACTATCCAAGCTGGACCGAAGTTTCCTATAATTATCCCAAGGATAATTGCAATAATCAACTTAGGTAATAATCCCATCTTTCTCATAAACAACTCCTCCTTTCATACCTATATTGTGTGCTAATTCTATTAAAAAATACAAAAAAAGATTATAACTTTTCTATTATGGTGCCAGGTAAGATTATAAATATACTTATATCAGTAAAAGTTGTAATAGTCACAATAGTTAATTGTTTCACAAAGATCCGATTAATCTATATAATTTGATGTAGAAGAATCTAGAAATATATATTAGGAGGTGCATATATATGTTTGATAATTTATTTGCAGCAGGGAAAATAGGAACCATGGAAACAAAAAACAGAATTGTATTTACAGCCATGGGAAATGCATTAGCAAATACAGATGGGACTGTTTCACAAAAAGATATTCATTTTTATGGAGCAAGGGCAAAAGGTGGAGTAGGCCTTATCTTCACTGAATGTGCTATAGTAGATGGAGAAAGGGGCAAAGGAAATACTAAGCAAATAGGTGTTTATGATGACAAATTTATACCAGGGTTAAAGGCTTTAGCTGATGAAGTACATAAATATGATGGTAAAATTATAATACAAATCTACCATCCAGGAAGACAAGGAATAAGCGTGATTAATGGAGATCTTCCTATGTTGGCTCCGAGTAATGTTGAGTGTCAAGCAGTACATCAGCCAACAGAAGAAATGTCAATAGAACAGATCGAAGATTTAATTGATAAATTCATAGAGGCAGCAGTAAGGATTCAAAAAGCAGGAATTGATGGAGTGGAAGTACATGCTGCTCACGGCTATTTGATCAACCAATTCTTAAGTCCTTATACCAACAGGAGAGAAGATAAATACGGTGGAAGTTTAGAAAACAGAATGAGATTTTTAGAAGAAATTATTTTAGGTATTAGAGAAAGATGTGGAAAAGATTTTCCTCTAATAGTTAGATTATCGGTAGAGGAACATTTAGAATATATCGGCCTTGAAAATAAGGGGTTAAAATTGGAAGAAGGCAAAAAAATAGCAAAGAGATTAGAAGAGCTAGGAGTAGATGCCTTAGATATTAGCTGTGGAATATATGAGACCATGAATGTTTCTTGGGAGCCATCTTCTTTTGAACAAGGATGGAAGATTAACCTTCCAGAAGAAATTAAAAGAACTGTAGATATACCTGTAATAGGTGTGTCGGTATTAAGGGATCCAGAATATGCAGACAGGATGATTAAAGAAGGTAAGATAGATTTTGCTGGGTCGGCAAGACAACATTTTGCAGATCCAGAATGGGCTAATAAAGCTAAAGAAGGTAGAACCAAAGAAATAAGAAAATGTATCTCTTGCTTACATTGTATGGAGACCCTTATGGGAGCAGATATTACTGGAAATTCAACTCAGTGTGCAATCAATATACAGAGTGGAAAAGAGTATGAGTATAGTGACTTTAAAAAAGATGGTCAAGGAAGAACTGTAGCAATTATTGGAGCAGGACCTGCTGGCCTTGAGGCAGCAAGGATTTTAGCTCTTAGAGGGTTTAAACCTATAATACTGGAAAAAACAGATCAATTAGGGGGACAACTCCAGCTGGCAAATAAGCCACCTAAAAAAGAAAAAATTAATTGGCTTATAGACTATCTAAAAACACAAGTTGAAAAACTAGGAGTGGAAATTAGATATAATACACCTGCTACCATAGAAATTTTAAAGGAATTAAATCCTTATGCTATCTTTGTAGCACAAGGTGCAAATCCTATAATACCTAAATCAATTCCTGGTATAAATGGGGAAAAGGTATTGACTTGTAAAGATGTTCTCAGTGGTAAAGTAAAACTAACTGATAAGAAGGTAGCGGTAGTTGGGTCTGGATTGACAGGAATTGAAACGGCTCATCTTCTTATAAGCGATAAAAATCAAGTAAGTGTATTTGAAATGGAGGATGAAATAGGACCGGGAGTCTACTTCCAGAATTTAATAGATGTGATGAATCATATGAGACCATTGGGAGTAAAATTATATCCAAAACATAAATTAATCGAAATAGATGGAAGTACAGCCATATTCGAAAATACAGAGACTAAGGAAAAACAGTCCTATAATTTTGACTATATAGTTATATCTCTTGGGACAACACCAAATAGAGAATTAATAGATGAAATAGAAGAAAACTTTAGTAAAGTAAGTGTTTTAGGAGATGCCAAAAAATCCGGAAGGATTAGAAATGCTATGGAAAGTGGATTTGAACTAGCATACAAACTATAAAAGTGAGGAGGTATAATAATGGGAAGATACGCACAGTTATGCCCCATAATCTATGGAGAAGGAACCATTAACTTACTTGGTGAAGAAGTAAAGAAGCTTGGATGTACTAAAATAATGATGGTATCAGGAAAAACCATGGTGAAGAGTGATACCTATGCTAAATGTAAGAAAAATTTACTTGAAGCAGGAATGGAATTAGTTGAATTTAATGAAATAGTTCCAGATCCACCAGATTCTATAATCAATAAAGGTGGAGAAATTGCTAGAGAAGAAGGTGTAGATGGAATAGTTGCAGTAGGCGGAGGAAGCCCTA
This sequence comes from Clostridium sp. Cult1, assembly GCF_021655095.1. Lineage (GTDB taxonomy): Bacteria > Bacillota > Clostridia > Tissierellales > Tepidimicrobiaceae > Schnuerera. The sequence continues at coordinate 47,499 of NZ_PPXW01000001.1, forward strand.
TGGATGCGGCAAAGGCTATTAATATTTTAATTAATAATCCTCCTCCAATTAATCAATACTTTGGAAACCCATTTTATAAACCAGGAGTTCCAGTAGTTATGGTAGTAACAACAGCTGGAACTGGAAGCGAGAGTACCGGTATAGGCGTAGTTACCGATACAATCAATGATGTTAAAAATTCTATAATTGGAACTGCAACTCTAGGAATACTAGACCCTGAAACAACAGTAACAGTTCCTCCAGAGACGACAGCCTATACAGGTATGGATGCTTTTGCCCATGCTGCTGAGGCTATAACGGCAAAAAATCCAAATCCTAAGTCAGAATTATTAGCTTCAGATGCAATAAAAAGAATCGTCAAATATTTGCCTATTGCAATGGAAGATGGTAAAAACATTGAAGCTAGAGGCAATCTATTATTAGCAAGTAATTTTGCTGGTATCGCCTTTAATGATTCTCTAGTACATTTAGGCCATGCTATTGCCCATTCCATAGGAGCTAGATTCCATGTAACCCATGGAGCTGTATGTGCATTAGCAACCCCAGAAGTTATGAAATATGCTGCTGAAATTGACTCTTCAAAAGTTAAAATAGTTGGAGAATCCATGGGAATTATATTCAATGGAGAAGAGACAGAAGGTGAAATAGGGGAAATAGTTGCTGATACCATAAGGAAATTTATAAAGAAATTGAAAATAGAATCCTTAAAGGAATTTGGGATATCAAAAGAAGAGCTAGTAGATATTGCCCCTATGGTATTTGAAGATCCATGCTATAATTTTGTACCTAAAGAATTAACAAAAGATCAAGTAGTCAATATTCTAATAAATATGTATGACAACTATTAAATAGATTGTATCCTATCCAAAAGGCCTGTGTTAGATATAATATTAAGCAACACAGGCTTTTATTTATACCTTTTAAACCACCTAATTTTCAGATAGTTAAAACACAAAACCATAGAATATATGATACAATTTATACAATAGATTTTTACTTTCTACTGTATATTTTCATCAAATTTATAAAATTAGGGTGATATTATGGATATAGAATCATTAAGGTATTTTGTCAAATTATATGAAAAAAGGAATTTTACCAGAGCTGCAAAGGAACTGTTTATAACACAACAGGCATTAAGTAGAATGATTATTAAATTAGAAGATGAAATAGGAGGACTTTTATTTGTTAGAAAATCCAGAGGGGCTAATCCTACAAAACTTGCAAAGGACATGTACCCAAAAGCTTTAGCCATAATAAAAGATTTTGATGATTTTGTATATGATATACATAGTAAGGTTGAAAAACAAAAATATATTTTGAAAGTAGGCTTTGCACCAGGAACCCTTAGAGTTCTAGGAGTAAAAGAGCTTATTGAATTTGGAAGGGCATATTTAGATATTGAAGTAGATATTGGTGAATTTTCTGATGTAGATTGTGAGGCGAACGTTTTAAACGGGAATCTAGATTTGGCTTTAACCGTTAAACCAAATAATGAAAACAGGCTTAAGTATATACATTTGATTAAGGAAAACCTAATAGTACTAGTAAATAAAGACAATCCTTTAGCTAAGAAAAAAAGTTTAAGATTTGAAGATTTAAAGGGGCAAAAACTTATATTATTAGACGACACCTTTCGTATGCAGCAAGTTACCATTGACCATTTCCATAAAGCAGGCTTTAAACCCGATGTATACTTTAAATCTAGTCATGACCTAAAGGTGGTCTATGATTTAGTAGAATTGAACAAGGGAGTATTTATATTTGTAGAAAAGCTGACCGTTGTAGATAAATATAAGAATATACGATGTATTCCACTAGATGTACCTACTGCCTTTTGGGATGCTGGTTTCATCGTAAAAGGGGATACAAAAATGAAACTAGGAGTCAAAAAATTTATTAACTATTTTTTAAATAAGAGAAGCTTAGAACAAATATAGACTATAAAAAAAGATAGGGGAGAAAATTTTCTACCCTATCTATTCTTTTCATAAGCTCTCACAATAGATGGTATTAATAGAATTTGAATGATTATTCCAGGTAAAGCTGTAATGGTTATTCCCTTTATATATATTCCTAAAGGAGGTAAAGGAAGGGAAAAAAACGTCCCTAAAAGCAGTACCATCAAAGCTGCACTTACTCTTCCAATTATCATACTGAAAATTAAGGAAGGCATTAAAGTCATTTTGACTCTTCTATATAGATAGCCAGATATAAGGCCATAAACTGCCAATTCAACTAACATAATCCAAAGAATTGGTACTGGAGGCATTCCAGTTAAAATATGATTAAGTATAGGAGAGATAACTCCTACAATAAATCCCAATGAAGAACCTAATATTAGTCCGGAAATCAATACTGGTATATGCATAGGAAGAAACACAGCTCCATTAATTCCTGAAATATGTATTATCATTGGAAGTATGATGCCTATAGCTATCAATACAGCAGCAGTAACTAAATCCTTTGTTCTAAACCTCATAAACTATCTCCTTTCTTTTGATATTAGGTTATACCCTATTTGACATCTCTGTCATAAACTAATATTAGACTAATAATATAATTTAGGATGTACTTATACATTATACAATCATTTTAGGTTTTTTCCAACATTATACCCTTATATTTCTCAAAAACTTGCAAGGGAATCCATATTGGTGTAAATTAATATTATATCAAAATAATTGTCTAGTTGGGGGAATACAAATGTCATTTGCAGTACTTTTAATTTGGAAAATTTTATTATTCATGGATATAACAAATGTGGAACATAATGAGTCTTTAATTCTATTGACTAGTATATTAATAACCCTATTATTGTTCACTTTCATATATTTTAGCAATTTTAAAAAGAAGAGAACTTTAGGATTTGCTCTATATAATATAATTTCCGCTATTATGTTTGCTGATATAATGTATTATAGTTATTTTAACTCTTTACCATCCCTAAGGATGATGAAACAGTTTAATCAATTAGGAGCTGTAGGAGATAGTATTAAAACATTGCTTAATCCAAGGAATCTAATGTTTATATTGGACATACCCTTCCATTTTATATATCATAAGAAAAATCTAGATATAAGGAGAAATAAAGTATATAGCAAGAAAATAAGGTACGGGTTACCCATTGGTATAGGATTGACTTTAATATTATTGTTATCCATTGTAGATACAAAGGGTTTAATAATACCTGTTACCAACCAAGAATTATATAGCTATCATATTAACGATATTAAAAATTTGTTAATAGGAGATGAAATAGCAGAAGGAAGTAGTATATTCACTCAAGAAGATTTAGAAGAACTATTAGAACGGACTGAATTAAAGGAAGGTAAATATACTGGAATTGGAAAAAGTAAAAATTTAATAGTGATCCAAGTGGAAGCATTACAGAATTTTGTAATAAACTGTTTTTATGAAGGACAGGAAATAACTCCAAATTTAAATAGATTAATAGAGGAAAAGGGTACCCTCTATTTTGATAATTATTACCAACAAATAGGTAGGGGGAATACTTCAGATGCTGAATTTGTAACCAATAACTCCTTATATCCTTCTATGGAAGAGCCTACCTATAGTCAATATGAAGAAAACACCTTCTATGGATTACCTTGGATACTAAGAGACAATGGATATACTTCTTGGGTATTCCATGGCTATGAAAAGGAGTTTTGGAATAGAAATAATGCCTACGTAAATCAAGGTTTCCAAAGATTTATATCCCAGGGGGACTATGATTTGGTAGAAACTATAGGCTTTGGAATTACTGATGAAGAATTCTACAAACAATCTTTAGATTATATAAAAGAATTGGATAGTATAGATGATAATCCTTTCCATGCCTTCCTAATATCTTTAACTAGCCATACGCCCTTTAAAATGCCTGAAGAATATGAGTATTTGAATATAAAAGAAGAACATAAAGGCACCATATTAGGAGATTATCTCCAATCCATCCATTATGCGGACAAGGCTTTAGGAGAATTTTTAGAGGATTTGAAAAAAGAAGGGATCTACCATAATTCGGTAATAGCCCTTTATGGAGACCATTTTGCCATAACTGGATTCAACCCTTCCGGTGTAGAATTGATGGAGGAGTTTTTAGGTATCACTTATGATGTAAATGAAATGTTTAAAGTACCTTTGATAATCCATGTGCCAGGAGAAGAAATCAATGAAACTATATCTAAAATAGGTAGTCAATTGGATTTCTTACCTACTATATTGAATATTATGGGTTATGAAAATGAGAAAGGAATTATGTTTGGAAGAGATTTGGTAAACTATGAAGGAGAAAATTTTGTAGCAGCCCAAACCTATGTATTGAAAGGGTCCTTTATAGATGATGATACTTTATTCTATATGTCTAATGATGGATTATTTAAAAATAGTAAGGCTTTAAATAGGAAAACTAGAAAGCCTTTAGATGTGGAAGACTTTAGAGAAGAATATGAAAAGATAGTAGGAGAGATAAATAAATCCAATTATATTCTTAAAAATGATCTAATTAAATTGTTGGTAGAAAACCAAGGGTCGATAGACCTAGATTATCTAGAGAGTAAAAATATACCTGATGATGAGCATATAGTAAAATGTTATACTAATCCTATAGAGGAATTAAAGGAAAACTATAAAGAAGGAAACCACCTAATGGCAGTTAAAGTCCATTGGTCTCAGAATGAGGAAATACTATTAGAAGATAATCAAAGTATTGAAGATTTAGCAAATTGGATGGAAGAACATGATAAGGCCTATGTATTTCTAAGGACCAATGAAAAAGATAAATCCATCTTTTTAAATATTAAAGACCAATATCCTAAATTGAAGGATAGATTAATAGTAGAGATGACCAATTTTAAACAATACTCCAAGTTATCCAATAAGGCCTTCAAAAATATAATGTTCAATATTTCTAATGAAGACTACAAAGAAGGAGAGATCATAGACTTCTTAAAGAGAAATCCTTTAACTGGAGTAATATTAGATGGTAAACTAGCTAATAAATCCTTTATTAAGAAACTAGAAGGATTAGGAATTCCTGTTTATCTAGATGGGGTAGATAAAACTATTTTCAATGTTACTAAACAATGATAAGAATAAAAATAATATATGGCAGAAGTTAAAATACAGATGGGGGATATATATGCTATTGACCTTATTATTAACGTTAAAAATACTATTATTTATGAATATCACCAAAGTCAAATATAATAGGCCTATAGTATTACTAATAAGTATATTAGTAATACTATTCTTCTTTACATTAATCTATCTTAGCAACGGAAAGAAGAAGTATAGGCTAGGTTTTTGTTTCTATATTATAGTATCGGCAATAATGTTTGCCGATGTAGTCTACTATACCTATTTCAACACCTTGCCCTCTATTAGGATGCTAAAGCAAATGGGACAGGTAACAGCAGTAGGGGATAGTGTTAAAACCTTGTTATCCATTAAAAACTTATTATTCTTATTGGATTTACCTTTAACCTATATATACTCCAGAAGGAAAAGAAAAACTAAAAATTATAATAAATATATAAGATGGGGAATACCTGGAGGTATAGGTTTGATCTTAGTTATTACATTGGTAATCTTGAGTAAAATCAGCCTATTTGGACCAGTAACCAACCAGGAACTATTCACCTACCATGCTAAGGATATAAAGAAAGCCATAATGAAAGAAGATATAACCAATACAATGACACTTACAGCTAAGGATATAGAAGAATTAAAACTACGAACTAAGCTAGTAGAAGGGAAATACACAGGCCTAGGAAAAGGGAAAAATTTAATAGTAATCCAAGTAGAATCTTTACAAAACTTCGTTATAAACCATTACTATGAAGGTCAAGAAGTAACCCCAAACCTAAATAAACTAGTTAAAGAAAAAGGTAGTCTCTATTTTAATAACTACTATCAATTAATAGGCAGAGGGAATACTTCCGATGCAGAATTTGTGACTCATAACTCCCTATATCCATCTATGGAAGAACCTACCTATACTCAATATGTAGACAACACCTTCTATGGACTACCTTGGATTCTAAGGGACAATGGATATACTGCTTGGGCTTTCCATGGCTATGAAAAGGAGTTTTGGAATAGGAATAATGCTTATATAAACCAAGGATTCCAAAGATTTATATCCCAAGATGACTACGATTTAGTAGAGACCATAGGCTTTGGTATAACTGATGGAGAGTTTTTCAAACAATCTATGGATTATCTAAAAAAATTGGACAAACTAGACGATAATCCTTTCTATGCCTTTATGATCACTTTAACTAGCCACAATCCTTTTAAAATGCCGGAAGAATACCAGATTTTAAATATAAAGGCAGAACATAAGGATACTTTGTTAGGGAACTATATTCAATCAGTTCATTACCTAGATAAGGCTTTAGGCGAATTTATAGAAGAGCTAAAGAAGGAAGGATTATATGATGAATCACTATTGGTCATATATGGAGACCATTTTGCTATAAATAGTTTAAATAAAGATGATCAAAAAATGATGACGGATTATTTAGGCTATACCTATGATTTAGACGAGATGATGAAAGTGCCTCTAATAATCCATATACCGGATTTAGAAACCAATGTAACCCTAAATAGAGTAGGCAGTATGCTAGATTTCATGCCAACTATATTGAATATAATGGGCTATGAAAATGAAAAAGGCCTTATGTTTGGGAGGGATTTAATCAACTATGAAGGACAAAACTTCGTAGCTCCACAAACCTACGCCCTAAAAGGCTCCATAATAACTGATGAAATACTGCTAGAAATGTCCAGAGACGGAGTATTTGAAAACAGCAGAGTCTACAATATAAAAACAAGGGAAATTTTAAACCCAAAAGACTATATAGAAGAGCATGAAAGGGTAATAGAAGAGATAAACAAATCCGATTATATATTGAAAACGGATTTTTTCAGAAGATGAGAGGACGGTTAAAAAACCGCCCTCTGTTTTCTTCCTATAGTCTGTATTTTAATTATCTACTACCCTATATTCGAAGGTAGAAATAGGGCTATCATTCATGCCTGCCTTTGTGGCATAGGCTCGAATTTTGGTGTTTGCGTTTATTATAATAGGTTCTGTATAGAGTGTGCTGTTTGATGGAGATGGAGCCGAGCCATCTAAAGTATAGTATATATTGGCCTCAGGGGTATTGGTATATAGAGTAACCGTAGAGCCCTTCACTATCTCACCAGACATAGGGTCTGCACTTACCATCTGTACTATATCCTGAGATATGACTATCTCTTTTACTATATATTGATTCTTATCATAGGCTTGAAGAAAAATATTCATATCCCATAAGCCAATTACTTCATCTATTATTTCATGCAAAAATATTTCCAATGCATTTTCTGTAGCCCCATTCCAACTATCGTCATTTATATTAAAATCCATATAAACTAAAAGCTTATAATCATCTATAGATGATGAATGTAGTTTATATTCCATAGGGATTCTTAGGTCCCCCGATTTAAACAATCCATACCTATCATTCAAAAATTCTTCTGTCTCCCTTTCTAAATCAGAAGAACGAATTTTGTCATTATCGATTAGGAATTCTATACTATCTTCACCAGGATATTCTATGACTCCATTTATACGTAACCCGGGATAATATTCTTTAATTATATAGTCTATCTCCCTTAAGAAACCAAGCTTGCTATAGATGGACTTTCTATCCATAAAAGATCTACTATGAGGATAGACTGTAAGCTCTAAATCATAGCCAGATATTCTAGCTGAATAATCAAAATACTCTCTAGCATATCTACCCAATCTTTTTTCAAGCAGATCTTGGATAAATTGTGGATCTACTTTTTCCGTCATATCCAATCTACTATCTATAAACTTAAACACTATATTTCTTATTCGAGTATCAAATTCTACATAATTATATCGAGATCTATAGGGATTTATTATTTGGCCTTGAATCTTAGCTTCTTCATCATATAAGCTAGTGATAGCTACAAATATATCCCATACATAGGCTTCCACATCTCGTCTAGTCAGTCTTCTCCATCTTGAAATATTTCTACTTCCAAACTCTATATCTATATAATACCAAGAATCTCCTTCGCCTCGAAGGCTAATATCTACAGGTAGTTTCTCTATATATCCTAAGTGTTTGTTCAAATACCTTTCCATATCCTTTAAACTGTCTATTTCTTCATAAGGTATTTTAATATCCATTATAATTTCTTTCTTCTTATCTAATTGAGCCAACTCTCTATCACGTCTTAAACTAAGAGAATTTCTAAAACTATTCAAATTTTCTACATTATTAAACCCTGATTTTTCAACTAAAATAGCATTACCATCTATATTAATTACATTACCTTTGAGCTCCGGGGTTATATATAATATTGGAGATAGGGATACTAGAGAAATATATACATCATCATTGTATAATAATGGTTCTCTATCTAAAAAGACTTTCTTACCATCTAATAGTACGTCCATATCGGAAAACCCTACTTTAATATTTCGGACTAAACCTTCCCTTTCACTAGGGCTACCAGTTCTTCTACCTTCAAATTCTCGTATCTCCTTACCTAGTTCAGCGATCCTTCTTTCCTTTGCTTGTATCTCGTATCCTCTTTGGTAAGCAATAGGTTCATTGGAAACATCAGTCATATCTAGCTTCCCATGAGAACGTAGCTTTAAAACCCTCTTACTGGAATCGAAGGCATATTCCAAGTTTAAGGTCTTGGCTATTTCCTTCATAGGTACCCAAAGTTCCCCATCATATATAAAGGCCTCCTTATGGGGGAAATACTTTCCTTCCACCTGAAGTTTAAAATCCCCAAACAAAGCATCAATTTCCATCACCTGACCTTTTCCGTGACTAGGCCTAGGAAGGCATGGAAGTAAAATAAGTATAATTAATGTAAATATAATAAGTCTATTCTTCAAAATTATTCCCCCTAGTATAATAATGTCATAGTCAATAAAGACTATGCAGTTAAAACTTTTCTAAAAATCTCATTTCTTTATTCAGTAACTGAAGAAGATATTCAAC
>NZ_PPXW01000001.1:56569-72452 GCF_021655095.1 Clostridium sp. Cult1
GTACCATTTCAACGAATTGAACTAATGCTGCTATAACAAGAATAAATACTATAGTTTGTAAATATTGTAATCCTAAAGTATCTAGAATAGCATGATGTATTATATAAGTTATTATTGAAGATAATGTAACAACGAAAGTTACAGCAATCCCCATTCCAGTTGCCGTTTCCGTTTTATTAGATACTCCTAAAAAAGGACATATTCCTAAAAAACGAGCTAATACATAGTTATTAACGAATATAGTGCTGATTAATATAGTAAAAAGGCTCATCTAGCTTCCTCCTTTACTAAAGCTTGTTTTGAAGCTTTTTTATTCCTTACACTATTAAAAATAGCTATTAATATTCCAAGTAAAATGAATGCTCCTGGTGGCATTATAAAGATTAGAGCTGGTTCAAAACTGGGACCAAATAACCGTATATCAAATATACTTCCAGCCCCTAGTAATTCTCTTAAAATACTCAATGCTAATAATGCTATAGTATAACCGATACCCATACCTAAACCATCTACTGCTGAAGCTAGAACATTGTTTTTTGATGCGAAGGCCTCTGCCCTTGCTAGAATAATGCAGTTAACTACTATTAAAGGAATAAATATCCCTAGAGCATTATATAGGTCTTGAGTATAGGCCTTCATGAACATTTCTACTATAGTAACGAAGGTTGCTATAACTACAATAAAAGCTGGTATACGAATTTTATCTGGAATTACCTTTCGTAGTAATGAAATTACAACATTGGATCCAATTAATACCCCTGTAACTGCAAGACCCATAGCTAAACCGTTTATAGCAGAAGTAGTTACGGCTAATACGGAGCACATTCCTATTAATTGGACGAATATAGGATTTTCTTTTACTACTCCATTGTAAAAGATTTTAGATAACTTCAATGTTTACACCTCCACACTTTAACTAATCGGATAATTTCTCATTATATAATTGACGAACTGTATTTACTCCATCTACTATGGCAGTTGTTGTTACAGTAGCACTTGTAAGAGCTTGAACTTCGCTCTCTCCCTGTGGACTTTTAGCTGCTGTTATTTCACTGGCAACAGTTTTGTTTTTAAAGGAATCAGAGAACCAAGGCTTAGTTGAATTTGCTCCAAGTCCAGGAGTTTCTCCATGATTTAAAACCTTCAAGCCAGTAATTTTCCCTTCTTTAGAAATTCCAGTCATAAAGGTGATTTCTCCACCATAGCCATTTACCTTTATATTGAAAGTATATCCTACTAAATCTGAGCCTTTATATCCTTCATTAATTTCTACAATATTTGAATCTGATCCTACAATTTCCTTTAACCTTCCCCCATCTAAAGTATTAAATTCCTCCGCTATATCTAATACTTCCATCTTTGCTCTTTCATTAGCTAGTCTATCTGCTTCTGCAATCCTCTCAGATGTAACACTATTGGATAAAGCTAGTACCGATGCTGCTACTGCAGTAATTATAAATAGTATCAATCCTAACTTTAGGGTTTCGTTCATTTACTTCACCTCCCCAAATACTTTAGGTCTTGTAAATTTCTCGATTAATGGAGTTGCCACGTTCATCAATAGAATTGAGTAAGACACTCCTTCAGGATAACCACCTTTAACTCGTATTAGGGCAGTTAGTATTCCAGCACCTATACCAAAAATAATCCTTCCTATAGGAGTAACGGGAGAAGAAGCATAGTCAGTGGCCATATAAAAAGCACCAAGTATTAGTCCACCACCTAACATATGGTAAGGTAAAAACTCTGTTTCTACTCCAAGTAATACTAACATAATAAAGGTTGTTCCTAAATAAAATACTGGTATCTTCCAATCTATAACTTGTCTGATTATCAAATATGCAGCTCCTATTAATAATAATAAGACAGATGTTTCTCCTATTGCTCCTGGAGCATTTCCTATGAACATATTCCATAACGTAGGAAGTTCTGCTCCTGCTGCTTGTGATGCAGATGTAGCAGCTTCAACTGTTGCAGATGCCCCTCCATCAGCTCCCATTCCATATTTCATCATGGCTAAAGGTGTAGCAGTGGCAACTACATCTGGTCTAGTTCCAGTAAAAGTTGACATATGAGCTGGCCATGAAGTAAGAAGCATTGCTCTTGCTGCTAATGCAGGATTCATAAAATTTGAACCTAAACCACCAAAAAATTGTTTAACTACTATTATTGCAAAGGCAGAACCCATAATTGGTAACCACCAAGGTGCACTGGCGGGTAAGTTAAATGCAATTAAAATTCCTGTTATTATAGCTGAAAAATCATTTATAGTTATAGGTTTGTTAAATATTTTCTGAATAATTGCTTCAAAAGCCATAGCTGATGCTACAGAAATCAATATTAATTTTAGTGCATTTAATCCAAAAAAGTATACACTTCCTATAATGGCTGGTGTAAGTGCTATTATTACATCTAGCATTATCCTCTGTACAGATTCATTCGATCTTATATGAGGAGATGAAGAAACTAATAACATATTTTCCAAAGCAACTTCTTTAGCTTTAGAAGTATCTATAACTTTACTATCCATTTCATATCCTCCTATCTATTTTGCTTTCTTTTAGCAATTACTTCCCTTTTAGCCATTCTAATGGATTCGGCTAAAGGTCTTTTAGCTGGACAAATATATGAACATGCTCCACATTCTACACAATCTAGAGCATGAAACTCTTCTGCTTTATCAAAGTTTTTCTTTAAGGCATAGCTACTTAAATATAAAGGCTGTAACCTTACTGGGCAGACTTCTACACATTTGCCACATCTGATACAAGGCTGTATAGGTTCTGGTTTTGCTTCCTCTTCTGTCATTATCAATATACCACCTGTACCTTTTATGACTGGTATATCTATTGAATATTGACTTAATCCCATCATTGGACCACCCATTAAGATTTTACCTGGTGAACCTTCATTAAAACCTCCACATTGTTCAATTAAATCCTTAAAAGGTGTTCCAATTTTCACAAGAAGATTTTTAGGTTCTTTTATACCATGGCCTGTAATGGTGGTTATCCTCTCATACAAAGGTTTTCCCTCTAATATAGCTTCTGCAATAGCTTTAGTTGTTGAAATATTGCACACTACAGCACCAACATCCATTGGTAACCCTCCAGATGGGACCATTCGTCCTAATGTAGCATTGATTAACCTTTTTTCATCTCCTTGAGGATACTTAACTTTTAAAGAGGCTACGCTAATGTTTTTTTCATCTTTACTTGCTTCTTTTAATGCTATTAGGGCATCAGGTTTATTCTTTTCTATTCCAATAATTCCTCTTTCTACTCCTACTGCCTTCATAATAGCTTTTAGTCCAAAGATTATTTTTTCAGGTTCTTCAACCATTATTCTATGGTCTGCTGTTAAATAGGGTTCGCATTCTGCACCATTTATTAAAATGGTATCAATCTTCTTGTCTGAAGGAGGTGATAACTTAACATGAGTTGGAAAACCAGCTCCACCCATACCTGTAATACCTGCTTCTTTGATTATCCCTATAATTTCCTTAGAAGATAAGTCCTCTAGTTTTCCCTTTGGCTTTAGCGATTCGTGTAACTCATCCTTTCCATCAGATTCAATTACTACACAATTAACGGTAAGACCTGTAGGAATAGCCATAGTAGTAATACTTTTTACAGTACCAGATACTGATGAATGAACTGGTGCAGATACAAAAGCTTCAGATTGTCCAATTTTTTGACCAACTTTTACCGTATCTCCTACCTTTACTAAAGGTTCACAAGGAGCTCCAGTATGCTGGTGTAATGGAATGGTAACCATAGCTGGCATTTTTGCTTTCTCTATAGATAGATTTTCTGTCAAGTCCTTATAGTGTGGTACATTTACCCCACCTTTAAAAGTGAGATTTTCTAACTTCATCCTTATTCCACCTCTTTTTCCTTATTCTTGTATTATTTATATAAAAAATGATAAAAAATAGATAAACAATGATCAAGTAAAACCTCTATAAATAGGTTCAGGCTATTTGTTTCCATTGTTCATTATAACATTATTTCTCCAGAATGTATACCCTATAGACGTATTGAGATATTTTTAACAAACCTTTATTTTACAAGGTTTTCTTAGTCTCCTGCCGGTAATATTCACAATCATAGATATTTGTTTTTGCCCAATAAAAGGGTAAATTTGTTTTTCTAATGATGATTTATGCTTATTATTGTTAAATAAACTACGGTAACCTTTTTTATACATATTTGGTCATATTTCCATGCTTAATTGGATTGGATCTTCTGGGTAAATTAAATTTGAGAGAGTTAGACCAATAAGCCTTATATCCTTATTTAAGTTGAATTTTTCTAGTAATATATTTTTACTAATTTTAAAAATTGTGTTTTCATCGTTTGTAGGCATATTTAAAGTTACACTTCTAGTTTCTACAGTAAAATCACTATATTTAATTTTTACGGTAATTGTTCTTATTAAATAATCTTTTGATATCAATTTATTTGCTAAGTTAATGGAATAGAACTCTAATCTATCGATTAATATTTCAGGGTTATTAATATCATCTTGGAAGGTCTCTTCTTCTCCTATAGACTGGTTAATAATATGGACCTCTACAGGTCTTAAATCTATACCATAAGAAAAGTCGTATATTTCTTTTCCTCTTTTACCAAATAGGGATACTAAAACATTCCTATCATATCTCTGTATGTCTTCAATATAATATATGCCCAGCTTATTCAACTCTCTTTCCATCTTAGGACCAACACCCCATAATCGGGATACAGGTAAGGGTTTTAAAAATTCTACTGCTTCTTCTTTTTTGATTATGGTTAAACCATCAGGTTTTTTTACATCTGAGGCAAGTTTTGCTAAGAATTTATTAATAGATATTCCTACAGAAGCAGTAAGTTTTAACTCTATTCGTATATCTTCTTTTATATTTTTTGCAATAAGAAGAGAGTTCTGTCCAGTTATATCTAAGAAAGCTTCGTCTATTGAAATAGGTTCAATTTTTGATGAGTATCTACTAAAGATCTTATGAAGTTCTTTGGATACACTCTTGTATTTTTGCATATTTACTGGCAAATAGATGCCTTTAGGGCATAATCTTTTTGCAACCTTTATTGGCATGGCTGAACGAATCCCATATTTTCTCGCTTCATATGAAGCAGTACATACAACTCCCCTATTACGAACCCCGCCTACTATGACAGGCTTTCCCATTAACTTAGGATCATCCCTCTGCTCAACTGATGCATAAAAAGCATCCATATCTATATGGATTATTTCCCTATCCATTTTTATACCACCTCAATTATTGTATAAAAAAATCATATACCGATATGTATATGATTTGGTGCAGGAGAAGGGACTCGAACCCTCACGGTATCTCTACCATATGCCCCTCAAACATACGTGTCTACCAGTTCCACCACCCCTGCAATTTAATATTGTTATAATCTTATTATAAATAAAATCCTACTTTTTATCAACTACTTCTTCCTGGAATTCTTTAGGAATATACCATTTTTCAATATTTCTATAAATATTGTGGAAAGTAGGGTCAACATCTCCCATAATCTTTTTATCTATTAATAAAGCTTTATTCTTAAAAAACAAGCTTACATAAGGCAATTCTTCTGTAATCACTGACTGAAGTTTTTCATAAGCCTTTAATTTTCTATCCTTGTTAACAGCTCCAAAAGCCTCTAATAAAGCCTCATCCATAGCTTGGTTATTATATCTAATTATATTAGTACCTGATTTTATTTGACTAGAATGGAAAGCAAATGATAATTCAGGTGTAGGAGAAATGCTCCAACCTAATAATACAATATCATAATCCCCTCTTATAATTCGATTATTTAAATGTTCCCACTGATTATCAACCATCTCTTCAGTTAAATTGTCAGGTATATTTTCTGGATAATCCTTAATTACGTGGATCCCCATTTTATTCAAATCTTCAACTATCATATCTGCAGTCTTTAGCCTTAGTGGATTATAAGAATTGGTTATAAGCCTTAGAGTAATCTCTTTTCCATTTTCGTCTTCATAAAATCCGTCTCCATTAATGTCTTTCCACCCTAATTCATTTATTTCTTCTCGAGCTTTCGAAAGATTATATCCATAAGCGTTAGCTTCATCAGAAATCAACCAAGAATTAGGATGAATTGGTAAATCAGTCTGTGTAGCATGTCCTAAAAAGACCTTTTGAATAATTGCTTGTCTGTCTATTCCGTAAGCCATAGCTTTTCTTAATTTATGACCTTGCTCATTGTTAAAAATTGATTTTGAAAAATTAAATCCTAAAAAATCATAATTTTGTGAAACAAATTCAAGTATTCTAACTCTGTTATTTTGGTCAAACTTCTCCCAATCCACTCCCAAAGCTATTGTTAAATCTATTTGTCCAGCTTCAAAAGCAGTTAAAGCTAATTCATCGTCTTCTAGTATTTTCCCAATTATCTTATCTATATAAGGTCTACCCTCTCTATAGTCTTGAAAATATTCTAATCGGATTGATTTATATTTGTCATAGTTTGAAAACCTATAAGGTCCTGTGCCTATAGGGGTATAATCATCTTCCATTAGCGCCTTAATATAGGAGTTTTTATTCTCTATATCTACAACGAATCTATGCTTAGGTATTATCGGAAATATCAATGTTTCCAAACTATTACTAAAATTTATATCAAATTTTATATCTAGATTATAATCATCTATTACGTATACATCTATTATCCTATTAATATTAGAAGAATAGTAATTCCCCATGGCAGCATCCCACATTTTTTTATAGGTAGAATCATTATTTGCATATTTAATGGTATTTATAGTGAAGGCTACATCTTCTGCTGTAAGTTTTTCACCATCGTGCCAGAGTACATTTTCCTTTAATTTAATACTTATAGTTCCATCATCTCTTATAATATAATCTTCTGCTAGTTGATTTTTAATATCAAAGTTTTGGTCTAATTCAAATAAACCTTCAAATATTAGCTTACTAAAATAATAATAACTAAGATTTTCACTGATTAGGGGATTTAAAGTTTTTAAAACTGTTAATGGTAGCACCAATTGACCACCATATTCAGGTTCATATTCTTTAACACTTGTAGTATTAGTTTCAAAGGTTTCAGATATATTATTTGCTTCATCTTTATCACATCCTGTTAATGTAAATAATATTGTTATAATTAATAATGTGATTATAATCCTTTTACATTTCAAAGTATTTTCCCCCTTTTGCTATTTGTACGTTATTAAAGTTTTGATTATCTTTCTAAAATTATGCATAAAACCAATTAAATAGTTTTCTCCATATAAAGATCTTTTATTAAATTGAGACTTATATATTATCCTATATATTTTTAAATTTCTTTCCACTTTTTTAATGTATTCTTCTGTTTCTTTAAAAGGTATTTTACTTAACACTAATCCATCTTTAGAATAGTCTTTATTTCCTAGCCATTTAGATACATTGCCACTTCCACCATTATATGCGGCTAAAATCAACTGTAAATTGTTATCAAACTCTTCAGAAAGGACTTTTAAGTACCAAGTACCTATTCTTATATTAATTTCTGGTTCAAATAGTTTTTCTAAAGTAAAATCTTCTATAGCTAATTCTTGTGCAGCCCACTCTCCAGTAGTAGGAGATATCTGCATAAGCCCTCTTGCTTTCTTAGAAGATATGGCTTCTTTATCATATCTACTCTCTACATTGATAATTGCTGCTACTAGATAAGGGTCTACATTGTATTCTTTAGAGTACTTCTTAATCAAATCTAGATATCCTAAAGGATAAGTAATTTTCATATAGACCATTGTTGCCCCAACTAATAATAAAACAATTAAAATGGTGGAGAATATTTTTTTAAACAATCTTTTTATTTTCCACGTCAAATTAAACCCTCCAGAGAATTATATTACTTCATATACTATTTTTTCTACTGTTTTCTCTAAACTTTTTAAATCTTTTCCATTATCGATTATTCTAGTTGCATATTCTCTTTTTAACTTTAAAGGCATTTGGGCTCTAATCCTTTTTATTGCGTCCTCCTTACTAATTAGATCCCTTTTAATAAGCCTATCCAATTGGGTAGCCTCGTCTACATAGACCAACCAAATTTCATCAAAGGATATCCCATAATTGATAAATTCATCCATTTCTTCTATTAGTAAAGGTACATCCAAGAAGATAATTCTTTCTTCTTTATATTTTTCTATTAATTTTTTTATTCCTTCAAAAACATAGGGATGCACAATCTTATTTAGCTTCTTTCTCATCAACCTATCTCTAAATATTATGCTACCTAATTTTTTTCTATTGACATTGTTATTAATATCTAATATATCCTTGCCAAAAAAATCTATTATCTTTTCATAGGCAGGTTTTCCTATTTTTACTACATCTTTTGCTATTTTATCAGCATCTATCACTTTATAACCTAATTTTATTATGATATTAGAAACTGTTGATTTTCCAGTGGCAATACCTCCAGTTAAACCAATGATCTTAACTTTATTTTGATTCATACCAATTGTCTCCTGTATTTAAATCCACTTTTAATGGAATATCTAATTTGATAGAATTTTCCATAATATCCTTTATAATACTTTTTACTTCTTCTACTTCGTCTTTAAATGCTTCAACGATAAGTTCGTCATGAACCTGTAATATCAATCTAGATTTTAATTTTCTTCTATTTAATTCTTGAAACACTTTCACCATAGCCACTTTTATAATATCAGCAGCACTTCCTTGTATAGGAGTATTCATGGCGATTCTTTCTCCAAAGGACCTTACATTATAATTTCGAGATTTAAGCTCTGGAATATATCTCCTTCTATTTAAAATTGTTTCCACATATCCTTCTTTTTTTCCAGTTTTTATTATATCCTCCATATATCTCTTGACCATTTCATAATTTTTTAAATAGTTATCTATATATTCTTTGGCTTCTTTCCTAGATATGTTCAAATCTTTAGAAAGTCCATAGTCACTTATCCCATAAACTATACCAAAATTAACTGCTTTGGCCCTATTTCTCATCAATGGCGTTACTTCACCTTTTGGAATATGGAATACTTCTGAAGCAGTTTTTGTATGGATATCTTCATCATGATAAAAAGCTTCCATTAATTTTGGATCCTTGGATATATGGGCTAATACCCTTAGTTCAATCTGTGAATAATCTGCATCTACTAGTATATAGTCTTCATCCTCAGCCACAAAGGCCTTCCGAATCATCCTACCTTCTTCCGTTTTAATGGGAATATTCTGCAGATTAGGCTCTGTACTACTAATTCTACCGGTATTGGTTACAGTTTGATTAAAACTAGAATGAATCTTATTAGTTTCTTTGTCTACAAGATTTATTAGACCATCTATATATGTGGATTTCAATTTTACCATCTGTCTATATTTAAGTATTTTTTCTATTATTTCATGTTGCCCTTTTAATTTATCTAGAACCTCTGCATCTGTAGAATAACCTGTTTTTGTCTTTTTAATTACAGGTAATTTTAATTCATCAAATAGTATTTCTCCCATTTGTTTTGGAGAGTTTATATTAAATTCTTTACCAGCTAAAGCATATATTTCTGTTGTTAAATTATCGATCTCTCCTTGAAATTCTTCTCCTAATTGATTCAATACATCTAAATCCACTTTGAACCCGTAGTATTCCATATTGGCTAATACTTCCACTAAGGGTAATTCTACTTCATAATACAATTGGGTCATTTCCTGTTCTTCAATTAGTCTATTTATAGGCTCCCTAATTCCATGGACCAAATCTAAAGTTTGGGAAATATGCTCTGCCCTTGCATTTATAGGTAAGTCTTTATAGGTTTTTTTACTTTTACCTTTACCTAGTAGTTCTTCTAAGTCTTTACCATAAATATTTAGATATTCTTTACCTAATTCATTAATACTATAATTGGATTGAGCAGGATTTAATAAATATTGACCTATCATAGTATCAAAAACCATATTTTTAATATCTATATTAAGTTTCAATAAAGCAAATATGTCCATTTTCATCATATGACCATATTTTTCAATCTCATCAGATTCAAAATACTCTATAAATTTTTCTCTAAATAGTTTAATATCATTTTTAGAATAATCTATATAATAAGGTACACTGTCTCCAACCTTTATGCCAACTCCAATTATTTGGCTTTTAATATAGTTTTCATCTTCAAATAAAAATTTAAAACAAAAATTTTTATTTGATTTAATTTTATCTATTATTGAATCATAATTATCCCCTTCAATAACTATGTATTCCGTTTCATATTTTGAATCCTCTTCTGCCCTAATCTTATCTCCCGGTATTTTCGAAAGCAAACTGTTGAATTCTAATGTATCGTATAGTTTCTTTAGTTCATCCCAATTAGGTTCTTCTACTTTTAATTCATCAAGGGCAAACTCAATAGGAGCATTTCTAATTATTTTTCCTAAAGTTTTGCTAAGTACTGCAGAATTTTTGTTTTCTATTAAAGACTCTTTAGTCTTTTTGCCTCCTACCTTATCTATATTATCATATAGGTTTTCCATAGTACCAAATTCTTTTAATAATTTTATGCCAGTTTTTTCCCCTATACCTGGTACCCCTGGAATATTATCAGATTTATCTCCCATTAGACCTTTTAAATCGACAAATTGTTCTGGTGTTATTCCATATTCCTCTATTATTTTTTCCTTATCAAATTCTTCTAATTCAGTAATTCCCTTTCTAGTTATTAAAACCTTAGTATTATCTGAAGCTAATTGTAAATAATCTTTATCTCCAGTTACTAATATTATACCCAGTCCATTATCTTCTCCTATTTTTGACAATGTCCCTGCAATATCATCTGCTTCATATCCATCTAACTCTAATTGAGCTATATTCATAGCTGAAAGTATTTCTTTTAGTATTGGGAATTGTTGTGATAATTCATTGGGGGTAGACTGCCTATTTGCCTTATAAAGGTCAAAAGCTTCATGTCTGAAGGTTGGTCCTTTTTTATCAAATGCTACACATATATAATCTATGGCATATTCTTCTTTAATTCTATATAGCATGGTTAAAAAGCCATAAACCCCATTTGTATATATGCCATCCTTTGTAGATAATAAAGGAAGAGCATAAAAAGCCCTATGGATTAAGCTATTTCCATCTATGATCATTAACTTTTCTTTTTGTTCTCTATTCACAAAATCACTCCTCATATATTATGTTAAATACATTAGAACTTTAGTCTTTTATTATAACTAGTATACATTAAATATATTTATCAGTAAATATAATTGAAAATATAGTTCTTGATTGTTTGACAATTTTATGTTATTATATCTCTTGTAATAAATATGCCGGTGTGTTGGAACTGGCAGACGAGACGGACTCAAAATCCGTTGTCCGCAAGGACGTGTGGGTTCGAGTCCCACCACCGGCACCAGTACTTATAAAGGTTTAGGCTATAAGGCTTAAGCCTTTTTTTAATTTCCATTCCCTTCGCCCCTTCCTTAAAAATAATCTTAAGTTTTTGATCCTAATTTACTTCACTAATTAATATTATATAAATTATATCCTAATTTTTTCTAATTTCCAATATAAGTATTATTGATGAGTGGTTTAAGTAAATACAATCTATTTAACAAGTATCATTAGGTTTATATTTTACCCCCTTGGGTATACCATATATAGTATATATTAAGGAGTGGTAATATGACTAGTATAAAGATAGTTTCTGATTTTGCATGTCCCTTTTGTTATATAGGTTTTTCCATAGCTGAGAAATTAACAAAAGAAATTCCAGATATAAATATAGAATGGATTCCCTATGAATTAGATCCAGTTCTTCCCATTGAAGGAGGAGATTTAACAGACCAGATCCCACAGAAACAGATAGATATGAGTTATAGAAGAATTGAAAGATTAGGCTCCGAGTATAATTTGGTATACAATAACAAAACCAAAAAATTTAACACCCATAGACTACACAAGGCTGCTTTATTTGCAAGGGATGAAGGAAAATACTACCAGTTTGCTAAAGAAGCTTTTAAAACCATATTTGAATATGGAAAAAATGTTGGTGAACCAGTAATTATTAATGAAATAGGGTTAGAGGTTGGAATTAATATAGTAGAAATGAACAAATGTATTGATGAGGGTTTCTATGATGAGGAAATGGAAGAGGCAAAAAACCTATGGTCTGTATATGGAATAGAATCTGTACCTACATTTATTGTAAATGGAAATAGAAAGGTAACTTTATTAAAGGATTATGAGAGATTTAAGAAAGACTTGTTGGGTTAAAAGTATAATTTTAATTTAAGGGGTTGAATATATGAAAATGGTCAATGTGTTAGATAAGGGTTATGTAAGACTTGTAGATACTTTAGGCTCAGATTTAACTATCGTAAATGCTGCTAGAGTGTCTTACGCAAAAGAATCTTTAGAATTAGACGATAAGGATAGAAGGCTTATTAATTTTTTAGCTAGAGAGGACCACACTTCCCCTTTTAGACATGCCATATTACAATTTGAAGTATATGCTCCTCTTATGGTAGCTAGACAATGGTGGAAATATATTGTAGGATCAGCCCATCAAGAAGGGGTTGGGGATTCACTTAACGCATGGAATGAATCTAGCAGAAGGTATATTACTGAAGAGCCCCTATTCTATATTCCTGAAAAAAATCAATGGCGGAGTAAACCAGAAAATTCTAAACAAGGTAGCGGTAAACCTATAGAGTGGGAATTGGGAGAAAAATATACAAAATCCCTTATGGAATATATAGATTTAGGGGAAAGATTATATAATGAAGCCTTGGAAGATGGTATATGTGCTGAACAAGCAAGATTGTTCTTACCAGCATATGGCATGTATGTAAGGTGGTACTGGACAGCCTCTTTACAGTCAGTTGTTCATTTTATTAACCAAAGAATTCAATCTGATGCTCAAAAAGAAATTCAAGAATATGCGAAAGCCATACTTATATTAGCAAAAGAAAGTTTCCCAGTATCATTAGAAGCTATTTCTATTTAAGTTCATCTAAGAGAACGGTTAGCTCAGCCGTTCTCAGTTTATATAGTATCTAAAAACCAGCTGGCTCAAATTTTTCTTTCTTATATAAAATATTCCACTATATTTATGGGTATTAATTATATATGATAAGATATAATTAATAAGGGGTGAATTTTATGTCTAATAAGCAACATGATATTCATAAGAAAAATCATGAAGATGATATTAAAATGGTTCTTTTAAAAACTGTATATAATAGTGTTGAGTTGAACTTCATTGAAAATTTGTTAGATGAAAATAATATCCCATATATCCTTAAGGATCAAGGAAGTGGAGGGTATATGAGGATTTATAGTGGCTTTTCAATTTATGGAACTGATATATTCGTAGAAAAATCCATGCTTGAAAAAGCTCAATCTATTATTGATGAATTCCCTTGGGATGAATAATGATTAATCAGAGGTGTTTGAATGACTATTTTTATTGATGCTGATGGTTGCCCTGTAGTTGATATTGCAATAAGAGTTGCTAAAGAGAATAATATTAAAATAGTGGTAGTTAAAAATTACGCAGTAGAATTAAACGACCCTTATGCAGAAATCATAACTGTAGATATATCTAACGATAGTGCAGATTATTACATAGTAAATAGGATTAAACCTGGTGATATATTGATTAGCCAGGACTATGGTCTAGCAGCTATGGGGTTAGCAAAAAATGCTTATTGTATCAATCAAAACGGATTATTCATTACAGAAAATAATATTGGTGAAATATTAAATAGAAGATATATTCACCAAACCTTGCGGAGAAAACAAAATATCTATACTAAGTTCAAAAAAAGAAATCCTCAAGCTAATGAGGATTTTGAAGAGAACTTAAAAAGGCTTATTTTATCTATATCCTGATTTGGCTTATACATCAGATATATTACAGTAATTTTTCTGCTGAGTAATTAATACCAATAGCTCCTAAAGGTGCAGTAATAAGTATGGATAATACTGCTAATGCCAAAATATCATCTCCTTTATAATAGTCACAAAAAACAAAACTCCCACAGGTATAACATAGTATTCCTGTAGGAGTCATTAGCATTAAGCGATTTTGGTGAACCCCATCACCATTATTTATTTTCTAGTAAGAGCATATTATAACTCTCTATCTAATGTCAAGAAATTTAAATTTATATGGTAAACAAAAATAATAAATATTTCAAACCTATACATTAGTTTTTCATTTTCAGATACTCCGCTAATCCAAATTATCATATGGATGCTTTCAGAAACTAACTTTCTACAGTCTAATCCGCTCTACACCTATAAAACTCTTCTCTTAGAATTGCATAACTTTTCAAATCCACTGGTACTCCATTTTTAATAGCATCCTGTCTACGAGTGCCTTCATATTTCATACCTACCTTTTCCATTACCCTCCATGAACCAATGTTAGAATCCATAGCTCGTGCATAAATCCTATTTAGATTTAATTCCTTAAACCCAAATTCAATAATAGCTTGAGAAGCCTCTGTACAATATCCATTTTTCCAATAAGGTACTCCTATCCAATATCCAAGTTCTGCTTTTCTATGAATTTTATTTATCGTAAGGCCTATTGCTCCAATTACTTCTTTAGTATCTTTTATCACTATTGCATAGGTAATACTTTTTCCACTATTAAAATTATGTTTATGAGTACTAATCCATGATTCCGCTATTCCATCTTCGTAGGGATGGGGAATATTTAAGGTTGTCTCTGCCACCTTTGAATCTCCAGACAATTCTTGTACTCTTTTTGAATCCGATAACTCAAAAGGTCTTAGTATTAACCTTTCTGTTTCTATTATAGGTTGTTTTCCCATTTTATTGCCCCCTATATTTCAGATAATTAATACCCTCTATTCCATTCTTTTCTCAGCATTCCGTATATAACACAATTTACATAACCATCCTTAAGTAATTCACCATCTCGAATTATACCTTCCTTAGTAAATCCAAGCCTTTCTGGAATAGCTCTGCTTTTAAGATTGTCTTCTGCACATCTAATTACTACTCTATTTAGATTATAAATAGTAAATGCATAATTAATAAATTCTATACATGCTTTTGTCATTATTCCTTTTCCTACATAGTTTTCATCTAGCCAATAACCTATACTTATTTCTTTAATACTAGGATTTATACCGTGAAAACCTATAACACCTGCAAATTCTCCTTTATACCATATACTAGCATCAAAACCATCATTGGCTGCATATTTCTTTTTACTATTCTTTATAAAGGATATGGTATCTTCTACAGTTTCAGTACTATCTACCCAAGGCAAATACTTTCCTAAATGTTCTCTGTTTGAATCGATTGATTTAAACATCTCCCCTGCATGATGTATATCAACTAATCTTAGTTCAATATTATTATCAACTATATGTTTAAACATTGACTGTACCTCCATACAAACTTTTTACCATTATAAGACAAGGATTATGTTCCCCCCAAATTCCTTTAATTTCTTCGATTGGATAAAATCCTAGTTTATTATAAAATTCTCTAGTTTTTTTATAATTCTTATCTAGATGACTTTCTCCAAGAGTCTTAACCATTAAAAACTTATAATTTTTCTTTATCAAATAACTTATGGCTCTTTCTACTAACTCTCTACCTATTCCTTTATTATGATATTCTTTCTTAATCCCCATAACATATATTTCACAAGTATATTCATTATTAAACTTTAAGCTTAAAAATCCTATAGGCTTATCATTATCAAAAGCTGCATAAAAAATGGTATCCTTTACTTTATCTACATATTCAATAATAGCTTCTTCTATTCCAAACCAATCTGGTAGTTTTCTAAGTATGGAATTAGTTATATTTGATTTGGATTTTGGATCACTTAT
>NZ_PPXW01000001.1:72482-147467 GCF_021655095.1 Clostridium sp. Cult1
CTTCTTATTTTAGGAATAGTACTTTTAATCTCATTTACTGTTTTAAATTCAGAATATCTATTTGGTTGGATTTCACATAATTGGAAATTCTATTTAGTTTTAAGTTCAATTGCTCTATTCTTGCTTTTTATGAAAAAAAGGCTTATTTCTGTATTTATGACTATAGGAATAACCACTGGAATTTTTGTTGGAAACTATCTTGGGGCGTTGATAAAAGGTTATAATGAACAAAAGATTATTGATAGTATGAAGATGGAGGAAATATATAGACTTAGGCACCATCCTGGATTTGAAATATGGATTGGTATAATTCTTTTGTTTATTGTAATTGGGGCTATTATACAAATTGCTATAAAAAAGAAAAGTACTCAGATATAAATTATACTACAAGAAAACTTATTAATTAAAAGAAATTTTAGTACTGCACATTCTTTATATGATATTTACCATGAGTGTTAGTTAGGGAAAAAGAATTCCTTATATTGACTTACTTATATTGCTAGAATATATATTAAAAAGCCTTTATAGGTAGGTGCACAATTTAGCGTTAATCAAATATTGCTAAATTGTATTAAGATTGGAGTCATTAGACATACATATTTAGGGAGGGCAATAACAGACGTGTAAATTATAGATGAACTGAAAATTTTAACTTCTTGGAGAAATTTTATTAGATAGCAAAACTCTAGCGATTGCATGCTAGAGTTTTATAATGCAATGAAATCTATATAGAATTATTCTTTTTTTATATAAAGCAAGTTTTAATAATGTCTAGCGTTAAAATTATATAAGTATGGTAAAATATAGGTAAGTATATCTTTAGAAAGGATATTTATAGGAGAGGATATATTATGGAAGATAAATCTTATATAACTATAGTAGGTGGAGCTAATATAGATATTATTGGATTACCTCATAAAAAGCTTAGAATGAAAGATTCTAATCCAGGAAAAACTACCATGACTTTAGGTGGGGTTGGTCGAAATATAGGAGAAAATTTAGCTAGATTAGGAATAGATACTAGACTTATTACAGTGTTGGGTAATGATATCTATGGGAAGCTAATGATAGAAGAAGGAATGAAAATAGGTTTGGATATGTCAGAGTCTTTAATTCTTCCAGAGATGAAGACATCTACCTATATAGCTATATTAGATGAACTGGGAGATATGGAATTAGCCCTCTCATCTATGGATATATTTGAAAAGATGACAATATCTTTTATTCAATATAAAAGAGAAATTATAGAAAACTCTGCTCTTTGTATAGTAGACACCAATATACCTAAAGAAGTACTAAGATATATGCTCATTAATTTTAAAGTGGATTTCTTTTTAGATACGGTATCTACTTCCAAAGCAGAAAAGATTAAAGATATGCTAGGTAAGTTTCATACAATAAAAGCTAATAGATTAGAATCAGAAACATTATCTGGAGTGGAAATAGTAGATAAAATAGATTTAAAAAAAGTTGCCACCTATTTCATAGATACGGGAGTTGAAAGGGTATTTATTACTTTAGGGGAGGATGGAGTTTACTACCTCGATAAACAAAAAGAGTTACATATGAAATCACCTAAGATATCAATTGTAAATGCTACTGGGGCAGGAGATGCTTTTATGGCAGGGCTAGCTTATTCCTATTTCAATGGGTTGGACATAGAAAGAACTATAAAATTTGCCCAAGGTGCATCTTTTATAACCTTGGAGAATGAAAATACCATAAATCCAAATATATCAGTAGACAATATTGAAAAAAGAATAAAGGAGTTGGGACTATAATGAAAAAATATATGGATATTAAGGAAGAGGTAAAGGAAGCTTTAGAAGAAGGAAAGCCTGTAGTGGCTTTAGAGACCACAATTATTTCTCATGGAATGCCCTATCCTCAAAATGTAAAAACTGCCTTAGAAGTTGAAAATATAATTAGGGATAGAGGAGCATTTCCAGCTACTATTGCTATATTAAATGGGAAGATTAAGGTAGGATTAGATAGAGATGAAATCGAATATTTGGGAAAGGCAAAGGATGTTAAGAAAGTGAGTAGAAGAGATTTACCCTTTATCATAGCTGAAAGATTAAATGGTGCTACTACTGTAGCTTCTACTATGATAATAGCTAATTTAGCAGGCATCAAAGTATTTGTAACAGGTGGTATAGGTGGAGTCCATCGGGGAGCGGAAAAGACCTTTGATATATCTGCTGATTTACAAGAGTTGGCTCGTACTAATGTAGCGGTAGTTTGTGCTGGAGCTAAATCCATATTAGATTTAGGTCTTACATTAGAATACTTAGAAACCTTTGGAGTACCTGTAGTAGGATTTAAAACTGAAGAGTTCCCTGCCTTTTTTACGAGGAAAAGCGGGTTTAAGCTAGATTATCGAATAGAAGATGAAGAAAAGTTGGCAAAGACTATAAAAACTAAATGGGATTTGGGATTAGATGGAGGAGTGGTAGTTGCAAATCCAATACCAAAAGAATATGAAATGGATCCTAAAGTAATAGATAAAGCTATAAAAGATGCTTTAAATGAGGCAGAAAATAAAGGAATAA
Source organism: Clostridium sp. Cult1 (assembly GCF_021655095.1). Classification (GTDB taxonomy): domain Bacteria; phylum Bacillota; class Clostridia; order Tissierellales; family Tepidimicrobiaceae; genus Schnuerera. The sequence goes on from NZ_PPXW01000001.1 coordinate 75,035, forward strand.
AAGGTAAAGATGTAACTCCATTTTTATTAGATAAGGTGAAAAAGATAACCGGAGGTAGAAGCCTACAATCTAATATAGAGTTAGTTTATAACAATGCAGTAGTAGGAGCAAATTTAGCTGTAATGTTGGAGAAACTATATATTGGGTAATATTTACAAACTATAACACTATCAAGTATAAAATATGATATAATATTAACAAATATACAATGTTTATTAGGAGGGGCATATTATGGATGTTTTATCTGCCATAGGAGGTAGAAGAAGTATAAGAAAGTATAGCAGCAAACCTGTAGAAGAGGAAAAATTATTAAAGGTTCTAGAGGCGGCTAGACTTTCACCTTCTGCAAAGAACAGACAAGAGTGGAGATTTATAGTTGTAAGGGAATTGAAAACTAGAATGAAGCTTACTGAAGCTATAGGTCAGCCTTTCGTTGGAGAAGCTCCAATAATTTTAGTTTGTTGTGGTACTGAAGTAGAAAGTATTATGAGAGGTGGACAACCAAGATATACAGTAGACTTGTCTATTGCAACGGCCTATATGATATTAGAAGCCTACGAACAAGGACTAGGTACATGTTGGTTAGGTAGTTATGATGAGAATAAGGTAAAGGAAGTACTGGGTATTCCAGAAGGGGTGAGAATAGTTGCAATAACTCCATTAGGATATCCCAACGAGTCACCTGCTCCAAGACCTAGGAAACAACTTGATGAAATAATAAGTTATGATAAATATTAAGGTATAAAAGGGAATGATAAAACAATAAACCTTAATGAAACTATTAAGGTTTATTGTTTTATTTTTGTGTATTTACATTAGAAAAATTAAGTAGTATATTATATCTTAGTGAATATAATTAGAAAGTGGTGGAAAAGGATGATTCACCGAAACTTAGGAGAATTAGCTGCTTTGGGAACGGCATTATGTTGGACTATATCAGGAATTACTTTTGAGAGTGCAGGGAAAAAAGTAGGATCTTTATCCGTTAATTATATAAGGTTAATTTTAGGATTTATTTTTATTAGTACATACTCTTTTTTTTCTAGAGGAATTTTGTTGCCATTAGATGCTACCAAGAGCAATTGGATATGGTTAATGGCATCTGGATTCATTGGTTTCTTTTTAGGGGATTTATTCTTATTCCAATCTTACGTAGAAGTAGGCTCTAGAATATCATTATTGATAATGGCATCTAGTCCACCGATTTCAGCTTTTCTTGGATTTGTTTTTTTACGCGAAAGACTAGAATTAATTAGTTTATTAGGTATGACTATTACAATCCTTGGAATAGCTATAGTAATTTTAAGTAAAGAAACAGGCGAAAATAAGGTAAAGATAACTTATTCTGCAAAAGGATTAATATATGCTTTTCTAGGAGCTTTCGGACAAGCTTTAGGTCTTATATTAAGTAAGAAAGGAATGGGAGATTATAATCCTTTGGCCGCTACTCAAATACGTATAATTTCAGGATTTATTAGTTTCACCATTTTATTTATTATAACAAAAAAATTTGGAGATTTGAAAATAGCATTTAAAAATAAAAAAGCCATGGGAGCTATAACCATAGGTTCTCTTTTTGGTCCCTTTATAGGGGTAACTTTATCTCTTTTATCATTAAAATATACTAGTGCAGGTATTTCTTCTACCATAACTTCTATAATGCCAGTAACCATAATACCTTTTTCCATATTAATTTTTAAAGAAAAAGTAAAACCAAAAGAAATACTAGGAGCAATTATTTCGGTAATAGGTGTAGGTATACTATTTATTTAGAAAAATGAATGCATATATTAGCTGAAAATTTTCAAATAAATTCCCTTACAATGGGTATTATTTAGTATAGAAAAATATAAAACCATTAATCCATTTGCCAAAAGATAGGATTTTGCTATAATATCAAATATAAAGAAAAGCAATAATATATATAAAGGAGAATAGTCTATGATTAGAAAACTCAAGGGAATAGAGCCAAAAATTCATGAAGATACCTTTATAGCCGATACTGCTTCAATTATAGGTGATGTAAATATTGGAGAAGGCACAAGCATTTGGTATGGAGCTGTTCTAAGAGGGGATATTGAAAATATTACTATAGGTAAATTTTCAAACATTCAAGATAATGCCACTGTCCATACGGAAACAGATATACCTACTAAAGTAGGAGATTATACTGTAGTAGGACATAATGCAATCGTGCATGGTTGTACCGTAGGAGATAATTGCTTAATAGGAATGGGCTCTATTATCTTAAATGGGGCAGTTATAGGAGATAATTGTATAATTGGTGCTGGAACTGTAGTTACAGAGGGAAAGAATATCCCGCCAAATTCCTTAGTAATGGGAGTGCCGGGTAAAGTTGTTAGGCAAGTTACAGAAGAAGATATCGATGCTATAAGGAAGAATGCTCTAAGGTACAATAGGTTATATAAGAAACATATAGACTAAATTATATATAAGCCCTGGTTAGATTGGCTCTAATCAGGGCTTATAATTAATGTATAAATTGGATTGACTTTTATAATTAAAAAGGATAGAATGGTTTAACGAAGCCGAATTTTAATTACCATTGGTAAAAACGTCTTTTTATTATACAAAATAAAATGAACCTAAATTTAAATGTTATTATATTAAATTAAATTTTATTAATAATATTCTGGAGGAATGATAATGGAAAATAATAAAAAAACTAAAGAGAAAAAAACTATAGCTTCTGTTATTAAAGCTATAGAAGTAATAGAATATATTGCTCATTCAGAAAAAGAGGTTGGAGTGACGGAAATAAGTAACGGACTAAATTATGGCGTAAGCGCTACCTATCATCTACTAAATACTCTTAAGGAATGTAATATTATAGTTCAAAATGATAGAACAAAAAAATATAGTTTAGGATTGAAATTATGGCAAATAGGTATGTTAGCATATGGTCAAAATCATATATCTATAACATTGAAACCATACTTAAGAAAGCTTAGAGATCTTACAGGTGAAACAGCTAATTTAACAATTATGGATAACTATCAGATTGTATATATTGCTCAAGAAGAAAGCAATAGATTAGTAAAGATGTTTACAACTACAGGAGCAACAGCACCATTACATTGTACTGGAGCCGGTAAGATTTTATTAGCCCATAAACCTGAAGAAATACAAAACTTGATATTGGAAAGAATAGAATTAACTAAATACACAGATAATACTATAGTAAACAAAGAAGAACTTTTAAATGAGCTTAAAAAGATAAGGGAAAATGGGTATGGTTTTGATAATGAAGAAAGGGAATTAGGAGTAAGCTGTATAGGAGCACCTGTATTTGATTTGAATAACGACGCAATAGCATGTATTACCATATCTGGACCAACAGCAAGGTTCACTAAACAAAATAAAAAGAAATGGGTAGATATTGTTGTACAAATATCAAAAGAAGCTACTAATCGCCTTAAGACTATTAATTAAATATGAAAAATAGGCTGTCTCGAATAAGTTTCAAGTTTATTTGGGACAGCCTATTTTTATAATTGATAACTAATTTAATAATATATACTTGACAGAAGAACAAAATAATTATATGATTAATTTAACAATATTAAATAGGATATAATAATAGTAAATAGAGGTATGAAAATGAAAAAAGAAATATCAATGATGGTAGGGCCAACTGCCGTACCGGAAAGAGTTCTAAAAGCAATGAATAGAAAATCTATATCACATCGTTCACCTGAATATTGTGAGATACATCAAAGAGTAAGGGATGGATTGAAAAAAATATTTAAAACAAAAAATGAAGTCTTCATATTAACATCATCAGGAACAGGAGCAATGGAAGCAGCTATACAGAATTGTTTTTCTTTTGGTGACGAAGTTATAGTACCAGTAATAGGAACTTTCAGTGAACAATTTGCATCTATGGCTGAAGCACATCAATTAAAGGTGATAAGGGTAAAATTTGATCTAGGTGAAGCAGCAGATGTAAATAAGGTAATGGAATATGTAACTCCAGATACGAAGGGAATCTTCGTAATACACAATGAAAGTTCTACCGGAGTAACAAATGATATAGAAGCATTTGGTAAGGCATTAGAAGGAAGTGATGTTTTATTAATAACAGACTCTGTAAGTGGAGCAGGCGGTTTGGAAATGAGGATGGATGAGTGGAATATAGATGTAGTTTTATCTGGTTCACAAAAAGCGCTTATGGTACCAGCAGGGTTGTCCTTTATATCGTTAAGTGATAAAGCCTGGAAAGCAACAGAGAAATCCAACCTTCCAAAATTTTATTTTAACTTAAGTAAAGCAAAAAAGTTTCAAGATAAAAATCAAACTCCTAATACACCTGCTGTTTACAATGTTTTTGCTGTGGATGAAGCTCTTAAAATGATCTTTGAAGAAGGTTTAGATAATGTATATAAGAGACATATTGATAACACCAATAGAATAATAGAGGGTGTAAGAAAATTAGGATACGATATATTTCCAAAAGATGATAAATATGCTTCTAGAACCTTAACGGCAGTTTATGCCCCAGGCAAAGCTAAAGAAATAGTTAAAGGTTTATCCGAGCAAGGAGTAATAGTAAATGGTGGATTAACTCCAATTGCTGATGATGTATTTAGAGTTGGAACAATGGGATATGTATATAAAGAAGATGTAGATGGATTTTTAGAAGCATTGGCTAAATTGAGTTAAATAGAAAATAATTAAAATCCTATACTAATTAATGGAATTCCTTTTATTCTTTTATAATTGCAGTTTTGTAATATAAAATTGCATTTTAAATAGAATAAGAGGAATTTATTTTATTTTAGTGTTTTTCTGCTTGGTTTCATACTTCTTTTTAGACTTTATAAAGTTAACTACTTCACAAACATGGCCTTGTATTTCGATTTAATTCTTATTGAAATACTGATTATGACAATTATCTTTGACTTTTTAGAGATTTTAGGCATTCTGGTTTTTAATAACTAAAAAAGCCTATTGTGTATAGGGAAAATAATGTTGTTTCAAATCATCAAAATTAAGAGAAAGCTTCTTATTAGTATTTTTGTGAATAAGAAACGATACACTTTCGTTTTCCACTCTTTTTTTAGTCGAGAAATTTGGTACTCACTTAAATCAAGGCTTTTAGGTGCTACACAAGGCCTAAGGTTGCCTTCAATTACGCTTGAGATGATTCTATACCTATTTAATAGTTTTTCAGTCAATAGGTAATATACCTCTTTTTTTCATATTATTATTTTGACATTATCAAAAGATAATAACATAATTTAAAACTTAACATTGACTTTTGTTAAAATAAATACTACAATGATTTTAACAAAACAAAAATAAATTTACCAATAGTAAATATACAAAATATAGCTAACTGAAAGTTACTATTAGTAGTATTAGTTAATATTTTAGGAGGTAGAAAAAATGAAAAATAGAAAACTTGTTATGATTCCAGGACCTACCCCAGTTGTTAGATCAATACAAGATCAAATGGGAAGGGAAACCGTTGCATTTGGTGATCCAGGATTTATTAACGATTTTAAAGAAGTAATAACAGATTTAAAAACCATCTTTAAAACTAAAGGAGAAGCTTTTGTAGTAGCTGGAACTGGTACATTAGCCATGGAAATGGGAATAGCTAATGTTACAAAAGAAGGAGATAATGTATTAGTAGTATCCACTGGTTTCTTTGGAGATCGTTATGTTGAACTTTGTGAAAGAAAAGGTCTAAATGTTGATGTTATATCTTCAGAATGGGGAACTATAGTACCTGTAGAAGATATCGAAAAGAAACTAAAAGAAAAGAATTATAAAGCTGTAACCGTTACCCATGTTGATACTTCAACGGGAGTATGTGCTCCAGTAGCTGAAATAGGACAAATGGTGAAAAAATTTGAAGACACTGTATTAGTAGTTGATGGAGTATGTGCTACTGCCGCTGAGCCAGAATATTTAGATGAAATGGGCATAGATGTGCTTATAACTGGATCACAAAAAGCTTTTGGAGTTGCTCCAGGTCTTGCAATAGTACTTGCTGGGCCTAAAGCATTAGAAAGAAGAAAATCCTTAGGAACTATTAGAGATTACTATATAGACTTTGAAAAATGGATTCCAATTATGAATGATCCAGCAAAATACTTTGGTACTCCACCAGTAAATATGATATGGGCATTACAAGAATCCTTAAGGATAATGAAAGAAGAAGGTATTGAAAATAGATATAAAAGACATATAAAAGTAGCAAAAGCTATGCAAGCTGCATTGGAGGAAATAGGATTTACCATATTAGCAGAAAAAGAGCATAGAGCAGTAACCCTTTCAAATGTATTATACATGGATGGTATAGATGATGGAGAGTTTAGAAAAATATTAGCTGAAGAAGGAGCAGTAGTAGCAGGAGGCCTTGGAGCCTATACAGGAAAAATGTTTAGATTAGGGCATATGGGTAATATCGATACTCATGATTTAGTATCAACTATGTCAGCAATTGAAAGAACTCTTTATAGGCTGGGGATAAAGGATGTATTAGGCAAAGGCGTTGGTACTCTTACAAGAGAATTGATGAAATAAAGTGTACATTTTAACATTATCCCAAAAACCCAGACTAGACATGTCTTGTCTGGGTTTTATTATCAAGCAGTTCTATCTATAAGATTAATCACAAATATTTATTACAATGCTCCTACAAATATTAAAACAACATTCTGCTTTTGGACAATCGCCAAATTTACATTCATTTCTACCATCTCTAGAATGTAATGGCTCATTCATATCTGGAGAATTTTCAAGCACAGTTTTTATAGTTTCCTTAACCATTTCTGACATATTATGTCACCTCCCTCTTGAATTGCGGCAATAAAATTCTTGGGCGAACAATTTAAACAATGTTAAGGCCTTTTGCCCATTAGCATTATATTCCAATTCATTAATCTTGCTACTTCCATTAAATAAATTTTTTAAGAAGATTTACTATTCATTTATTTTTTATTGTTCCCCAGTTTCTCGTGTCTTTTTCTTTTAATATTTTTTTGATATTCTCTAACTCTACTTCTATTGACTCAAGCCATTCTTTTATACATTTAATCTCTTTTTCATGGTTCTCAACCATTTTTTTATTGGATATATCAGATACATTTATGTAGATATCAGATTTGTCATTAGTATTGATTTCTTTCACATCTTCTTTTCTACATTTACTATCATTTAAATAAATTTGTATATCACATAATACGAATTTCAACATTTTCGAATTTCGTGCTATTCGACTGCTACCTTTTTTTAAAAAACATTCTTCTTCTTGTAAATGGAATAAGGCACTAAGCGCTTCTTCATTCTCTATGACTGATTCAATAATATCAGGGCTAATCAATTTTGGTATTTCTATATTATTAATTTTGTCCATCTTTCCACCTTCCTTAATAAAGTATTATTAATCCATGATACATAATATGAGAAAGGTAATTGATTTGTTAACCCAAAAATTAATTAATGATTTTTTATTATTCGGTATTAGTATATGTTATAATAATTAAAAAACCTATTCAAGGGGTGACTCTATGGTAAAAACCGATTATTTGGAATCAAAGGTGATGGAGATAAAAGACTGGGTAATAGATATAAGAAGAGACTTTCACCAATACCCAGAATTAGGACTAGAAGAGTACAGAACTAGGGACAAGATTATCGGACATTTAAAGGATATGGGTATTGAAAACAAGATAGTTGCAAATACTGGAGTAGTAGGAATAATAAAAGGAAAAAGCAAAGGAAAGACTGTGGCTCTTAGGGCAGATATAGATGCATTACCTATGGATGATAAAAAAGATGTTCCTTATAAATCTAAAATAGACGGGAAGATGCATGCCTGCGGTCATGATGCCCACACAGCTATTTTACTAGGAGCTAGTAAGGTGCTTAACGACATAAAAGATAATATAAATGGAAATATTATACTCTTATTTCAGCCAGCAGAGGAAACCGTTGGTGGAGCATTACCTATGATAGAGGAAGGGGTATTAGAGGATCCTTATGTAGATGGAGTTTTTGGTCTCCATGTAGATAATAGTCTTGAAACTGGTCAGATTGGTATTAAATATGGTCAGATGAAGGCAGCCTCGGATATGATTAGAATAATAATTTATGGGAAAAATAGCCATGGAGCCTATCCTCAAGATGGAATAGATGCCATTGCTATAGCTGGTCAGGTATTAGTAGCTTTACAAACAGTAGTGAGCAGAAATGTAGATCCTAGGTCTTCTGCAGTGTTAACTATTGGGACCATAAAGGGTGGATATGCAAGAAACATAATTGCAGATAAGGTTGAAATGGAAGGAATAGTTAGAACTCTAAAAGAAGAATCGAGAAAGCTAGTATTACATAGAATAAAAAACATAGTAGAAAAAACACCTCAATCTTTAGGTGGAAAAGGAGAATTTATAAGAACAGAAAGCTATACTGTTTTGATTAACGATGATGATATGGTGGATATTGTTAGGAAAAACGGATTAGAATTATTAGGTGAAAACAATGTATATCAAATGCCTTATCCTAGTTTTGGGGTAGAGGATTTTTCCTATTTTGCAGCTGCAAGACCTTCTGCTTTCTTCCATTTAGGTTCTGGCAATAGAGAAAAAGGCATTATTTATAGTGGTCATACCCCTTATTTTGACATAGATGAGGATTGTTTAACCAAAGGTATTTTACTTCAAGTGCAAAATGCCTTAGAGTTTTTAAAAAAATAGAATAGAAATAGGGAGGTTTAAAATGAATTTTTTAGACAAATATAATTACTGGTTAAATAATGGATACTTTGATGAAGGAACTAAAAAGGAATTGGAAGCTATTAAAGATGATGAAATGGAAATAGAGGATAGATTCCATAAGGATTTAACCTTTGGAACTGCTGGATTAAGAGGTAAAATTGGTGCAGGAACAAATAGGATGAATAGGTACACTGTATCTTTAGCTACTCAAGGATTAGCAGATACCATCGTAAATAAAGGAAAAGAGGCTATGGAAAGAGGAGTAGCCATAGCTTATGATGTTAGACATTTTTCCAAAGAGTTTTCATATATAGCAGCTAGGGTTTTAGCAGCTAATGGTATAAAAGTCTATTTATTTGATGATATAAGGCCTACACCAATTTTATCCTATACTATAAGAAGATTGAACACAATATCTGGAATAGTTATTACTGCTAGTCATAATCCAAAAGATTATAACGGTTATAAAGTATATTGGGAAGAAGGTTCCCAAATATTAGATGATATAGCCGAAGAGATTCTTAACAATATAAATAATATTGGAGACTTTTCCAATATTGAGCTAATTGATCTAGAAGAAGGAATAGAAAAAGGACTTATCCAATATATAGGTAAAGAGATTGATGATGAATATGTGGAAAAGGTAGAAAAATTAGGGATAAACGATGATATAGATAAAGAAATTAAGATTGTCTACACTCCATTAAATGGTACTGGAAATAAATTGGTTAGAAGAGTACTAAAAGAAAGAAACTTTACAGAAGTATATGTAGTACCTGAACAGGAAAAACCAGATCCAGATTTTACTACTGTAGGATATCCAAATCCTGAAGATGTTAAAGCTTTTGAATATGCTAAAATATATGGTAAAGAAAAGGATGCAGATATTTTAATAGCAACAGATCCAGATTGTGATCGAGTAGCGTGTATGGTTAAAGATGATAATGGGGAATATGTGTTTTTAAATGGAAACCAAACAGGAGCTTTACTAGTAGATTATATATTATCATCTAAAGATAAGAAAGGTACTATTCCTAAAAATGGGGCCATAGTTAAAAGTATAGTAACAGGGGATTTAACCAGAGCGATTGCAGAGGATTATAATGTGGCTACTTTAGAAACTCTTACTGGTTTCAAACATATATGTGGAAAGGCTAATGAATTCGACAGAACTCATGAACATACCTTTATTTTTGGATATGAGGAAAGTATAGGTTATGTATATAGTACCATTGTTAGGGATAAAGATGGAGTTATTTCCTCTATGTTAATAGCGGAAATGGCTGCTTTCTACAAGAAAAAAGGGAAAAATCTATTAAATAGATTAGAAGAATTATATGAACAATATGGTTATTATTTTGAAAAGCTAATTTCCATAGTATTGGAAGGAGTTGAAGGACAGGAAAGGATAAAAAGGATAATGGATTCTTTTAGAGAAACTCCTATTAACACTATTGGTGATATGGAATTAGTAAAAACTATAGATTATTTAAGAGATGAGACAGGAAATCCCAAATCAAATGTATTAAAATATTTCTTTAATGATGGTTCTTGGTATGCAGTTAGACCATCAGGAACAGAGCCAAAGATAAAAATATATATCTACTCAAAAGGAGAGAATAAAATCTCATCGGAAGAAAAGATTAAATTAATAGAAAAAGCAACAATGGATAGAGTAGAAGCTATAAGATAATAAAAAACCTTCCCAGATTTAAAATGGGAAGGTTTTTTATGTATAAAATTGGGGAAAGTTTCACATGATATCCATGTATGAGTATTAGGCATTAAAGGAGTGATTACTATTAAAGGGGTTATTATGTCTGGAGGAATTGGTACCCGACTTAGGCCGCTAACTTGCGACTTACCTAAGCCAATGGTATCAATTTTTAACAAACCGGTAATGGAATATGGAATAGAATTATTGAAAAAGCATGGAATAAAGGATATTGCAGTTACATTACATTATCTACCTAATATGATCATGGATTATTTTGGCTCTGGTTCCAAATTTGATGTTAATATTAAATATTATATAGAGGAAAAGCCCTTAGGTACAGGAGGCAGTGTAAAGAATGCCGATGATTTTTTAGATGCTACTATAGTTGTAATAAGCGGAGATGCTTTTACTGATATAGATTTAAAAAAAGCCTACGATTTCCACGTTGAAAAAGGATCCAAAGCCACATTGGTTTTAAAAAAAGAGCCTATTCCATTGGAATATGGTTTGGTAGTAACCAATGAAGATGGAAAGATTATACGATTTTTAGAAAAACCTAGCTGGGGAGAAGTATTTAGCGACACTATTAACACAGGAATATATATATTGGAGCCAGAGGTTTTTCAATACTATAAAAAAGGTGAAAATTTCGACTTCAGTAAGGATTTATTCCCTAAATTATTAGAAGACGGAGTACCTATCTATGGATATATAACAGAAGAATATTGGTGTGATGTTGGTGATTTAAGTACCTATATAAACACTCATAAAGATATATTGAGCCAGGAAAGTAGAAAATATCTTCTAGGAGACAATCAAGGGGAAGGTATCTGGATTGGAGAAGGAACCATAATTGAAAAAGGTGCTAAAATATATCCACCTATATATATAGGAAGAAACTCTATAATAAAGGCTCAAGCAAGTCTAGAGCCTTATACGGTAATTGGGAATAACTGTAGTGTAGGAGAGGGTAGCTCTATAAAAAGGAGTATTATTTGGGATAATGTAGACATTTCAAATAACTGCGAAATTAGAAAAGCTGTCATATGTAATAATGTAAAAATAGATGAAAGAAATAGAATATTTGAAGGAACTGTAATAGGTGCACATTCAAAAATATTTAAAAACAGCACCATTAAACCTGGAATTAAGATATGGCCACACAAGACCATAGATGAGAATATTACTCTAAATGAAAATATGGTATGGGAAGAAAAAGCATCTAGAAAGCTTTTTGGTTCTAGGAATATTTCTGGCATTTACAATGCTACCATAACACCAGAAATAGCTGTCAAGCTAGGAACTAGTTTAGCCACTGTAATCAAAAGTAAAGGTATTTATATAGCAAATAGCGATGAACATAATCTATCTAAATCCATTAAATCCTCTATTATATCTGGAATTTTATCTACTGGATCTTTGGTAATCGATATTGAGGATGGTACTATGCCCATGTGTAGATTTGGAGTAAAACATTTTAAAGCAGATGGTGGAGTTCAGATAAGAACAGATGAACTTAATAAAAATCTAGTATATATAGAAATAATAAATGATAAGGGAGGAAATATTGATAAAGGTACAGAAAGAAAAATCGAAAATGCCATGATTATAGAAGATTATAAAAGGTGTAGCGAAGGTGAAATAGAGGATATAGTTAATATTTATAATTTTTCATCCATCTATTTAAAAGAAGGTATAGAGAGATTAGAAAATGTTCATAAAATTAGAAATAAAAATCCTAAACTGATTATTGCCGCTCCATCTAAAAATATTGTCAGTTTAGCAGAAAAATATTTAAATAAAATAGGTTGTAATGTTAAGGTGGCAGAATATAGAAATGGTTTAGAAATAGAAGATATAAAAAACTTAGTATTAGAGAAAGATGGCGATTTAGGTATTCTTTATAGTGAAGATGGTGAAAGAATTGCTTTAACCGATGGGTTTAATATTGTCCAGAATGAAAAATATTATCTATTATCATTATTAATAGGTTTTAAAACTGGAGAGATTAAAGAAGCGGTAATACCTTATAATTTTCCTAGGATTGCTGAAAAGATAGCCAAAAAATATAATAGCAATACTATTTATACTAAATCCAATATTTCAGATTTAATTCAAACTATAGTCAATAAAGAATTGGATTTTCAATTTGTATTGAACTTTGATGGTATTTGGGCTACAGGAAAAATCATCGATTATCTAGTGGATAACGATATGGTACTAAATAAATTGCTTCAAGAAATACCTGAGTATTTCTATTTCAAGAAAGAAATACCCTGTAAATGGGATAATAAGGGGAATATCATTAGGAGATTGACAGAAGATAGAAAAGAAGGTGTAGAACTTAAAGAGGGAATAAGGTTTATTGATGATAATGGCTGGGCATTAATAATTCCAGATGAAGAAAAACCAAGGTTTAATCTATATATAGAAGGTCATGATGAAGAGTATGCGGAAGAATTATGGATAAAATATGATAGTAAAATAAGAAGATTATTAAATAATTAATAATCCAGCATTGAAAGGAAGGGCAAAGATGTGGACAAAATATATTAATAGGTTATCAGTAGGAGAAGAAGAAATCCATACTCTATATAAAATTGTTAGAAAGTCCAATACTAAAAGGTTCTTTTTAAATAGGTTAGACCAAAGCTTTAGAAAAATAGAGAAAGCATATTTAGAATTTAATAGGGATATATCTAAAGGCAAGTCTTTACCAAAGGGGACAGATTGGCTATTGGATAATTTTTATTTAGTAGAATTAATATATAAAGAATTAAGGGCTAATATAAAAAGAGAAAGAAAAATTGTATTAAATACAATAGAAACAGGTAAATATAAAAGCTATCCCAGAGTTTATCTATTGGCATTAGAACTAATTTCCCAAGGAGCAGGGAGCATATCTGAGGAAAACCTGATAAGCTTTATTAATGATTTTCAAAGGGAAGATATATTATCCTTAGAGGAGATAGCTCAGTTTTCAAGATATATTACTTTAGGGTTAATGGAATGGATTGGAAACATCTCATCAAGTCTTATGAAAATTTATACTCTATGGCAGGAAATAGACAATTTTGACCTATCCATAGAAGGAAATCTAGCAAAGATTGTAGAAAATATACATAGTATGGACTCTACACAAATAGAAAGAATAGTTAGGAAAATAAGGGAGGAAAAGGAAAACTTTCAGTTCATATTAGATAGAATAAATAAAAAACTAGATTATTATGGGAGAAGTATTGAAGAAATTTTAGAAAACGAATATACTATCCAATCTAAATTAAAAATTTCACTAGGCTATTGTATGACATCTTTAAGAAACCTTTCCTCCTTAAATTGGGATAATATTTTCCATTCCATATGTATTGTAGAGAGGGTACTTATTGAAGACCCATTGAAAACATATGAAGAAATGGACTCTCAATCAAAGAGTTATTATAGGTATGAAATTCAAAAATTAGCAGATAGATTCAATGTTCAGGAAATACTATTGTCTAAGAAGGCATTGGAATTTGCTAAGGAAGAATGGAAAAAGGGAAATAGGGATAAGAAAGCACATATCGGATATTACCTTATAGATAAAGGAAGAGAAAGGCTATTCAAATTTTTTAGTAAAAATAATAGAAATTCTAGTTTCTATATAAATACATATAGCTATTACTATATGCCAATAGTTTTAGTTTCTTTATTACTAACAGTTCTTTTCAGTATCTATGGATCTAAAAGAGGGAATATCTATTGGGGCATTCTAATTTTTTTTATAACTATTATCCCAACTATGACTATTTCTATAAACATATTCAATTATATATATTCTAAAAGATATAGACCTAAAGTTTTGCCTAAAGTTGACTATAAAGAAAGAATTCCTAAAGAATTGGCAACTTTTGTTGTTATACCTACTTTGCTTCCTAGTGAAGATAGGGTGGAAGAATTAGTTAGAAATTTGGAAGTTTATTATCTATCTAACAGATTAGAGAATATATATTTTGGAATAGTAGGAGATTTTAAGGATAGTGACAATAAAATCGCCTTAGATGATGAAAAAATAATAGATAAAGGATTAAAGGCAATTAAGGATCTAAATGATAAGTATGCTTTAGAAGAAGATATATTTTATTTCTTCCATCGAGAAAGAGTTTATTCTGAAACCCAAGATAGATGGATGGGATGGGAAAGGAAAAGAGGAGCTTTAGTAGAGTTAAATAATCTTCTTTTAGGAGATGAGGATACTAGTTTTAATGTTATTTCAGGAGATATTACAAAACTTCAGGAAAAGATCAAATATATTATAACTTTAGATGCAGATACCCAATTACCTATAGAGGGTGCTAAAAAACTAATAGGTACTATCTCCCATCCTTTAAACAAGGCTATTATAGATAAAGACAAAAATATAGTTAAAGAAGGATATGGAATAATTCAACCAAGAATATTGGTAGACATCGAAAGTAGCAATAAATCTCTATTTACACGAATATTTGCAGGGGCAGGGGGAATAGATCCTTATAGTACAGCAGTATCGGATATTTACCAAGATCTATTTGGAGAAGCTATATTCACAGGAAAAGGAATCTATGATTTAGAAGTATTTCAAAAATGTATAAATGATGTAATCCCTGAAAATGCTATACTTAGCCATGATCTCCTAGAAGGAAGTTTGATTCGAGTAGGACTAGCAACGGATATAGAGCTGATAGATGGATATCCTGAAAAGTATAGTTCTTATATTATGAGACAACATAGATGGGTCAGAGGAGATTGGCAACTAATTAGATGGCTTTTTGGTAAATATGGAGAATCCATTTCATCTTTGTCTAAGTGGAAAATTTTAGACAACTTAAGAAGAAGCTTGCTGCCTATATCTTTACTAATGACCATATTTTTGGGTTTGATATTTTTCCCTGGAAATATTTTTGCCTGGATAGGATTAGCACTGACCGTTTTATTATTACCTATAATAATAATGGCAATAGAGGTTTTGTTGTACAGAAAATCAAAAATTCAGAAGATGAAGTTAAATGGGAATATAATATACGGTTATAAAACCCATCTATATCAAGGATTATTAACTTTTATGTTTTTACCTCATGAAGGGTTAATGATGGTAGATGCTATAGTTAGAACGCTATATAGGGTATTGGTTTCAAAGAAAAATTTGCTAGAGTGGACAACAGCCTTTGATATGGAAAGAAAACTAGGCAACAGTATAACTTGCTACTTTAATTTAATGAGAGGTAATTTTCTTATATCCCTAGCATTGGTGATTCTTACCTATATATTTAATACACCAAATGTATTAATTGGGTTAATCGTTGGCTTACTCTGGTCTTTAGGACCTATGGTGGCCTATGAAGTCAGTAAAGAAGAAGTTGAAACTACAGAGAAAAGGCAAGAAGATTTAGAACTATTAAAGGAAATAGGAGAAAAAACATGGAAGTTTTACGAAAACTTTGTAGACGGTAAAAACAATTATTTACCACCAGATAACTTCCAAGAATACCCATATAATGGAGTAGCTAATAGAACCTCACCTACTAATATAGGTTTCTATTTGCTTTCCATACTATCTAGTAGGGATATGGGTTTCATAAATACAGAAAAGATGATACATTTGATAGAATTGACTTTAGATACTATAGAGAAAATGGAAAAATGGGAAGGACATTTATATAATTGGTATGGCACTGGAACTTTAGAACCCCTAAGACCGGTTTTTGTCTCAACGGTAGATAGTGGAAATTTCATATCTTATTTAATAGTATTAAAAGAAGGGCTAAAAGAATATATAGAGGACTTTACTGAAAAACAGAGGATAGTAGATTTAATAGATAGAATAAAAAATATAATTGACAATACTAAATTTGCTCCTCTATATGATGAGGTAAAAGATCTTTTTTATATTGGATATAATGTAAAGGAAGAGAAGGTGCTAAATTCCTATTATGATTTATTGGCATCTGAGGCTAGGATTTCATCTTATATTGCCATATCAAGAGGTGAGGTACCTTTAAAACATTGGCAAAGGTTGGGTAAGCCCCTTATTATGGAAAATAACCGTATAAGCCTTGCTTCCTGGTCTGGAACTATGTTTGAGTACCTGATGCCTACTTTGGTATTAAAAAACTATAAAAATACTCTATTAGATGAAACTTACAAAACATCTATTAATATTCAAATAAACTATGGAAATAAAAACAATATACCTTGGGGTATTTCAGAGTCAGGGTTTTTTGCCTTTGACAATAGACTCAATTATCAGTATAAGGCTTTTGGTGTTCCAACTTTAGGTTTTCAAAGAGGGCTCAAGGATGAATTAGTAATATCACCATATTCTACCTTATTAGCATTAAAGTTTGAACCTGATAAAGTTTTAGAGAATATTAAAAAGCTAAAGGAAGAAGGTTTAGAAGGAGAATATGGGTTTTTTGAGGCTGTAGATTATAGTATTAATAGACTACCTTCACATTTAGATAAAGGTATAGTTAAATCCTATATGAGCCATCACCAAGGGATGATATTTGCAGCTATAAACAATTTTATAAACAACGACATATTAATTGATAGATTTCATAGAGATTCTCAGATGAAATGTGGAGAATTTTTGCTACAAGAGAAAATTCCTTTAAATCCAATTATAACTAAGGAAAAAGAGAATTTGGAAGATATAAATATCGAGAGAAAAAGAGAAGAAAAGTTGGAAAAAAGGATATATGGGAAAGAAGATCTACAGGATATTAAATGCCATCTTCTATCCTCAAACACTTATACTTTAATGATTAATAATAGGGGAGAAGGCTTTTCGAAAAATCAAGATATTTTTATAAATAGATGGAGAAAAGATTTTTTATCAATTCCCTATGGACAGTTTATATATATTAAGGATGTAAAAAATAATAATTTATGGTCTACTACCTATGCACCCACATACAAAGAGCCCGACTATTATAATGTAGAATTTTCTACCTATAAGGCAAGTTTTAGGCGGAAAGATGGGGATATTGAAACTAAAATGGACATTTTTCTATTACCAGAAGAAATTGGGGAAATAAGAAATGTTAGATTAATAAATAATGGAGATGAAGAAGCTATCCTTGAGGCTATAAGCTATTTTGAAATAGTAGGGGAAAGGTTAGCTTCAGATTTAGCTCATCCTGCTTTCAATAACCTATTTATCAAAACGGAAGCCCTTGAGGAAGAAGAAGGAATTTTAGCCAATCGAAGAAAAAGAGAAGATAAAGGGGAAGACCTTTGGATTCTTCATGGAGTAAGGGCTTTCAACAATGGGGAAGATAGTTTTCAATACGAAACAAATAGAGGAAATTTTATTGGTAGAGCCAATTCACTAGATAGTCCTAAAGGAATATTAAAAGGGCTTACCAATACTACTGGAGTAGTATTAGACCCCATAATGAGTATAGGAAAAAAGATAAAACTAAAACCTAAGGAGAAGATGGATATATTCTTTATTACCGCTTTGGCTAGGACCAAAGATGGAGCTAGAGATATATTGAAAAAATATAATAATAAGTCCAGTATAAAAATGGCCATAGACCTTTATAAGACTAAATCTCAAACGGAAATGGGATATCTAAATTTAAACAGGTCCCATTCAAAATTATATGATGAGTTGCTCCCATATTTATTTTACCTAAAGGAAAATACAAAAGCTCCTTATGCGTCTATATTAAAGCAAAATATAAAAGGAAAAGAAGGATTATGGGCCTATGGTATTTCTGGGGATAATCCGATAGTATTAGCCACTATCAAATCTATGGAAGGTATTGGCACCTTAGTCCAGCTATTAGATGCTCATGAGTATTGGTCATATAAGGGATTAACAGTGGATTTAGTTATATTAAATGAAGAAGATAGTATCTATTATCAACCTTTGTTTGAAAATATACGGGAAGTAGTCTATGAAAGAAGAGGTAATGTAGTTGATATTTCAGGAGGAGTGTTTATTAGAAATATAAACACTATGCCGAAAGAAGATTTAGCTTTATTTTTCAAATGGGCAACGGTAATTATTAAAACAGAAGAAGGACCAAAGATTGGTAAATTTACTACAGAGCTAAAACCTCCTAGAGAATATAATGGTAAATTAGTGGAATATCCAAAAAAGGATATAATCTTAGACTTAGACTACTACAATGGGTATGGCGGATTTTCAAAGGATGGTAGGGAATATATAATAAAAGTTTCAAAGGATGTAAATACTCCTTTACCTTGGATAAATGTATTAGCTAATAGGGATTTTGGTTCTATAATTACAGAACTAGGTAGCGGGTTTACTTGGGCTAAAAATAGTAGGGAAAACAAACTAACTCCTTGGTACAACGATCCAATACTAGAAAGGCCAGGAGAAATAATCTATTTAGTAGATGATAATACTGGGGTAGCATGGAATATTACCTCTAAAACTACCAAGGATAATAATGATTATATAGTTGCTCATGGGACTGGATACACTAAATTTTATCATCATAGTCAAGGTATAGAGCAAGAATTAACAGTTTTTGTGCCTTTAGACGATAATATTAAGATCAATTTAATAAGACTAAAAAATGATGCCAGTGAAGACAGAAAGATTAGTTTATATTATTATATTAGACCCGTGCTAGGTGTTTCTGATGAGGAAACAGAGAGATTATTGGAAACAGAAATGAAAGATAATATATTTTTAGTTAAAAATTCAACTAATATCGAATTTAAAGATAGTACAATTTTCCTAGGTTCTTCAGAAAAGATTAAGTCTTATACAGGAGACAGAAAGGAGTTCTTAGGAATTTACCCTGATTATAAAAATCCTGAAGGAATTAAAAGAGAAGGATTATCAAATAAGGTAGGGTTTGGATATAATCCATGTGCTGTTATAAAGGTAAATATAGATATTCCAGCAAATGGAGAAAAGGAACTGACATTTTTATTAGGGGAGGAAAATGATTTAGAAAGAGGTTATAAATTAATAAATAAGTATAAAGATATTCAAGTTTCGAAAAGGGCTCTAATAGAAGTAGAAGAATTCTGGAATAAAACCTTATCTACTATTCAGATAAAAACTCCAGATAATACTATGAACTATATGATGAATCACTGGCTAATGTATCAAACCATTGTTTGCAGAATATGGGGCAGGGCTGGATTTTATCAAGTAGGTGGTGCTTTTGGAGCAAGAGATCAGATGCAGGATGCAATAAATGCAATTTACCATATGCCTGATATGACTAGAAAGCAAATTCTCAGAAATTGTAAACATCAATATAGAGAAGGAGATATACAACACTGGTGGCACCCAATACCAAATAGTGAAGTCCATAAAGGAATTAGGAGCAAATACTCAGACGATTTATTATGGTTGCCTTTAGGAGTAGCAAAATATATTAAGGTTACTGGAGATAAGAGTATATTGGAAGAGAAAATTCCCTTTATCGAAAGCCCTGTTTTACAGGAATGGGAAGAAGAAAGGTATGAAGTACCTACTATATCTGAAGATATTGGTACTGTATATGAACATTGTACTAGGGCCATAGATAAATCCTTAAAATTTGGTGAAAGAGGTTTACCACTTATGGGGGGAGGAGATTGGAACGATGGTATGAATAAAGTAGGTTATAAAGGAAAGGGAGAATCTGTATGGCTAGGATGGTTTATAGCTAGCGTGCTTAAAGATTTCATACCTATTTGTAATATGGTAGGAGATTTTGAAAGAGCAACAAAATATAATAATATAATGGAAAAATTAAAGAATGCTCTAGAAACTAATGCGTGGGATGGAGAATGGTATAAGAGGGCTTTCTATGATGATGGCACATCTCTAGGTTCTAAGGAAAATAGCGAATGTACCATCGATTCAATAGCTCAATCCTGGTCGGTTATTTCTACTTTAGGAAATAAAGAAAGGTCAAAAGAAGCTTTGAAATCTGTAGAAAATTATTTAATAAACGAGGAAGAAGGAATAATAGCATTACTAGCTCCTCCTTTTGACACTTCAGACCAAGAACCAGGATATATAAAATCCTATGTACCAGGAATTAGAGAAAATGGAGGTCAATATACCCATGCTGCAACTTGGGTAGTTAAAGCCTTTGCCATGTTAGGAGAAGGAGACAAGGCTTATAAATTATTTAGCTCAATCAACCCAATAAATCATTCTAGAACCCCAATAGAAGCAAATAAGTACAAAGTTGAACCTTATGTTATAGCAGCAGATGTATATACAAACCCTCAACATATGGGAAGAGGAGGTTGGACTTGGTATACAGGTTCCTCTGGTTGGATGTATATAGTAGGTTTAGAGGATATATTAGGATTCAGAGTAGAGGAAGATAAGTTATATATAGACCCGTGCATACCTAAAGATTGGGAAGGTTTTAGTATAGTATATAGGTTTAAAAATACGAAATACAATATAGAAGTAAAAAATCCAAACAGGGTCAATAAGGGCATTAAGCATTTGATAGCAAATGGAGTTTCTATAGACAATAAGTATATTGAATTAATAGATGATGGGTTGGAGCATAATATAGTAGTAGAGATGGGAAATTAGCAATTTAATATTACAAAATTGTTACAAATAAGTTCTCAAGACAGTGTCACTGTTTTGAGAACTTATTCATTATAGCTTATTATCTAATTTTATTAAATATCTCTGATACCTTATTCCAATCTACTATATTCCACCAAGCATCAATATAATCTGCTCTCAGGTTTTTATACTTTAGATAATATGCATGTTCCCATACATCGATGCCAAGGATTGGGAACTTTCCTTCAGAAATAGGATTATCTTGATTTGGAGTAGATACTATTTCTAATTTTCCGTTGTTTAAAACTAACCAAGCCCAGCCACTACCGAATTGTCCTAGAGCTGCTTTCTTGAATTCTTCTTTAAACTTATCAAATCCACCTAAATCTTCATCAATCTTATTTGCAAGTTCTCCTTCTGGTTTACCTCCACCTTCTGGAGACATTATTTGCCAGAATAATGTATGGTTATAATGGCCACCACCATTATTCCTTACAGCAGTTCGAATTTCCTCTGGTAATTGATCTAGAGATTTCAATATCTCATCGATTGACATTTCTTGAAATTTAGAATTCCCTTCTAAAGCTTTATTTAAATTGTCAACATAGCCCTTATGATGTTTTGAATAATGTGTTTCCATTGTTAATGCATCGATATAAGGTTCTAAAGCCTCATAGGAATACTTTAGTTCTGGTAGTTTAAATGTCATACTATTCTCTCCTTTATCTATATAATCATTTTGTTATTATCTATTATTATATATATCCAAATATGAAAATGATAAACATTATCATATAAAAATTAATATCAATAATAATGCTAATTATAAAAGCCTCTTTCTTGAATAAAGAGAGAGGCTTTTATTTATACTAATATTTATTCAATTCTTCCTTTAATCGGGGAAACAAATAATTTTCTTCTAAATGGATATATTCTAATACTTTGGATTCAAACTCTTTTAAGATTTCATAGGTTCTATCATAAGTAGCGCAGCCATCTTTAGGTGCAGAATATCCTTTGGTTATTTTGTTTAAGTCTTCAAACAGATTATCAATATTGTCTTCCTCAGATTTTAATAGGTTTTTTTCCTGGAATATTTCTTCTAGAAGTTCTTTTCTAGGTCTCCTATCGTAAATTTTAACTAACGGTAGTATATTAATTCCTTCCTTAATCATCCTTTGAACTAAATTGATTTGTATAATATGGTAGATTCTATGAACTTTTGAAAGTTCTTTATGGTCTTTACCATGAACCTTCAATATTGTTGTGGTTAATGTGCTTATATTTTTCATTTCTTTTTGGAAATATTCATGATAAACGTTAGAAATAATATTGACTAAATTTGTTAATGATTCATTTTGTAATTCTACTATTTTATTTTCCATTACGACACCTCCATAAATTTTAGTATTTCCATTTTACTAGAAAATTTGATTGGAAACCTTGACCTAAGTCAAAAATTCCATTGACAATATATTTTGGTAGAATTAAAATATATTTCGAAGCCCTAATATTTTTTATTACTATTCAAAACTGAAAATATATGATAGAATCATAAATACTGACGCAAAAAAGATATGATAGGATGGATAGGAGGGATATGATGAAGAAAATGTGGAAAGACAAGGACTTCTTTAGGGCTATGTTTGCCATAGCATTGCCTATTACCTTACAAAATTTAATTGCATCATCTGTAAATATGTTGGATACCCTTATGATTACTAGTTTGGGAGAGGCTAGTTTAGCTGCTGTAGGTCTTGCCAATCAAGTATTCTTTTTTTATAGTGTAACCGTATTTGGTGTATCTACAGGTTCGGCAGTATTTATCGCTCAGTTTTGGGGGAAGAAGGATAAAGATAATATAAAGAAAATACTTGGGCTATCCCTTTCCATAGCAAGTTTAATTGGAGTTATATTTACAATAGCTGCATTATTTATACCTAATCGTATTATGATGATATTTAGCAAGGATCCTGAAGTTATCCGTCTTGGAATAGAATATCTAACTATAGTATCACTTAGTTATATTATAACAGGAATTAGTTTTTCTTATGGAGTTGCTTCTCGTAGCATTGGAGATGCTAAAATGCCTATGGTAGTAAGTTTAATATCCTTTGTTACAAATGGAATATTTAACTATTTACTAATATTTGGTAAACTTGGATTACCAGCTTTGGGAATCAGAGGGGCTGCCTATGGCACATTAATAGCTAGGGTAGTGGAATTGACCCTTATTTTATATTCTGTTTATTCAGGAAATGGACCTTTGGCAGCTAGTATAAAAGAGATGACTAACTGGAATAGAAATTTTGTTAAAAGGTATATTAGAACAGCCTATCCGGTAATAGTTAACGAAGTATTGTGGTCATTAGGCACGGTCTTATATTCTATTGCTTATGCAAAAATAGGGACAGAAGCTGCAGCTGCAGTACAAATATTAAATACGGTACAAAATCTATTCATGACTATAACTAGAGGTATGGGAAATGCTTGTACTGTAATGGTTGGAAATAAAATTGGTGCCGGTGAAGAAGAGGTTGCTGTTGAATATGCCAATAGATTTTTAATTATATCGGTAGGATTAGGTTTGATACTAGGAATGGGGCTATACTTGACAACGGATTCAATTTTAAGTATTTTTAATAATTTGACTCCCCGTCTATATATAACTTCAAAAAAACTGTTAAATGTCTTAGCTATATTTTTCACAGTTAAGGTATTCAATGGAACCATGATAGTAGGAGTCTTGAGAGGCGGTGGAGATACTAAATTTTCTATGTTATTGGAGATGGGAGCTGTTTGGCTAGTAGGAGTACCCTTAGCTTTTTTAGGGGCTCTTGTATTCAAGCTACCCGTTTATTATGTAACTCTATTAGTATATGTAGAGGAAATAGTTAAAGCTTCAATTGGATTACCAAGGGTATTCTCAAAGAAATGGGTGACCAATATAATTCAAGATATGTAAT
Source organism: Clostridium sp. Cult1 (assembly GCF_021655095.1). Classification (GTDB taxonomy): domain Bacteria; phylum Bacillota; class Clostridia; order Tissierellales; family Tepidimicrobiaceae; genus Schnuerera. The sequence goes on from NZ_PPXW01000001.1 coordinate 98,993, forward strand.
TTTGAGACCTAAAATCAGGTCTCTTTTTGTAATAAATAAGAAAGTTTGGCTTTTAAAAAACAAATTAAAAGGCTTCCTTATAATATTTTGAAAGAAGCCTTTTTTATATTATAACCTGTAAATGGATTAAGAGTTAAAAGATTAACAAAAAAATCCTATTTAACAATCTAATATTGTATATAACTTAAACTATATTTTCATTTAATCTATTGAATTTAAAAATTCTTTATGTTATATTTATTGTGGGACAAATCGTTAATTATATGACAAATAATAGCCTTTTGGTTATAGGAAGAAAAATTTCATATTCTTTTCCCCGTATATTTGTAGGAGCAACTAATGCATTAATATATGATATTTAGTTTATAGGTATCTCAAATTGGAGATAAATTTAGTATTTTTCTTACTATAAATTCCAATAAAGGCATTAGTCATATAAATAACTAACCTTTTATATTTACCCTAAATGATGTATAATTAAAATGATAAAATTAAATGAGGGAGGAGTTTCTATTGTATAAAATTGTAGAGAAAAAAGACCTTGCCCCTAATATTATTTCAATGGATATTTTAGCCCCTAGGGTTGCAAACTCAGCTCAACCAGGTCAATTTGTAATTGTTATAGTTGACGAGGAAGGGGAAAGAATTCCTCTAACTATCTGTAACTATGACAAGGAAAAAGGAACAGTTAATATAGTTATTCAGGCTATGGGTAGTTCTACTAAGAGAATTGTAGCTCTTGATGAAGGGGACTATCTAAAGGACTTTGTAGGTCCACTTGGCAGACCATCAGATTATGTAAATGAAGATATTGAAGAAGTTAAGAAACAAAAAGTCCTATTTGTGGCAGGTGGAGTTGGAGCGGCTCCTGTATTTCCTCAGGTAAGATGGTTCCATGAACATGGCATCGATGTAGACGTAATAGTAGGTGCAAAGACTAAAGAATTAATAATACTTGAAGATGAAATAAAAGAAGTTGCAGGCAATCTTTATATCGCTACTGATGATGGTAGCTATGGATTCAATGGTATGGTAACTGGACTTATAGAAGAACTTGTTGTTAATCAAGGGAAGGAATACGATTTAGTAATATCCATTGGTCCAATGATAATGATGAAGTTTGTATGCTTGTTGACTAAAAAACTTGGAATAAAAACAGTAGTAAGTCTTAACCCAATTATGGTAGATGGAACAGGAATGTGTGGTGCTTGTAGGGTGACAGTAGGCAACGAAACAAAATTTGCATGTGTAGACGGACCAGAATTTGATGGACATCTTGTAGATTTTGATGAAGCTTTAAAAAGACAAGCTCAATATAAAAAAGAAGAAATTGAATTAGCTAAACGTGGCCAAGAAAAAACTTGTACATGCCAACATGGAGGTGTTCATAATGGATAGATTTAAAAGGGTTCCTATTTCTGTACAGGATCCAGTTGAAAGAGCATCAAATTTTGATGAAGTTTGTTTAGGCTATACTGAAGAAGAAGCTATGGCTGAAGCTAAAAGATGTTTGAATTGTAAACATCATCCTTGTGTAGGTAACTGTCCGGTAGGTATTCATATACCTAGATTTATTAAACATATTGCAGAAGGTGAATTTGAAGAAGCTGCTCATGTTCTTGCTGAATACACTGCATTACCTGCAGTTTGTGGAAGGGTTTGCCCTCAGGAAGAACAATGTGAACAGGTATGTGTACTAGGAATTAAAGGTGAGGCTGTGTCTATAGGAAAACTTGAAAGATTTGCAGCTGATTGGGCAAGAGAACACAATGTTGAAGTAGGAAAGACTAAAGAAAAGAATGGATTTAAGGTAGCTGTAATAGGATCAGGTCCAGCAGGTATTACTTGTGCTGGAGATCTAGCAAAAGAAGGCTATGATGTAACTATATTCGAAGCTTTACATGAACCAGGTGGAGTTTTGGTATATGGAATTCCTGAGTTTAGGCTTCCTAAAGAAGCGGTAGTAAAACCTGAAATAGAAAATCTAAAAAAATTAGGAGTTAAAATCGAAACTAATGTAATAGTTGGTAGAACTGTAACTATAGATTCTCTTTTAGATGAAGAGGGTTTCCATGCTATATTTATAGGCTCTGGTGCAGGGCTTCCTAGGTTTATGGGAATATCTGGAGAGAATTTAAATGGAGTATTTTCAGCAAATGAATTCTTAACTAGAAACAACCTTATGAAAGCCTTTAGAGAAGATTATGACACTCCAATTAAGGTTGGTAGTAAAGTTGCCGTTATTGGTGGTGGAAACGTTGCTATGGACGCTGCAAGAACTGCTCTAAGACTTGGTGCTGAAGTTTGGATAGTATATAGAAGAACTGAAGCAGAATTACCAGCTAGGGTAGAAGAGGTTCATCATGCGATGGAAGAAGGAATTAAGTTTGAGTTTCTAACTAGCCCTATAGAAATCGTTGGCAATGAAGATGGATGGGTAAAAAGTATAAGATGTCAAAGGATGGAATTAGGTGAGCCAGATGCTTCAGGTAGAAGAAGACCTGAGCCTATAATTGGTTCAGAATTTGAGTTTGACGTAGATACAGTAATAATGGCTTTAGGAACATCACCAAACCCACTTATTCCTGCAACTACAGCTGGATTAGAAATAAATAATAGAAAATGTATAGTAGTAGATGAAGATGGGCAAACATCAAGAGAAGGAGTATTTGCAGGGGGAGATGCTGTAACTGGTGCTGCAACTGTAATCCTTGCAATGGGAGCTGGAAAACAAGCGGCAGAAGGTATTGATAAATATATAAAAGAGAAATATGGCGAAAAAGCAAATGCATAGGTAAATATTTATATCGCATAAAAAGCTGCAAACTGTTTAGCTGAATAGTTTGTAGCTTTTTATTTATTTAAAAGTTTGTATTTGAGATACTAGTAGGTTTGATTTATGTTAAATTTATGCTATAATATTTAGGGTGTCGAAATTATTTACAAGAGGTGGTTATTTATGGAGGAGATCCAAAATAAAAAGAAAACAAGGGATATAGTATTAAAAACAGCAGGGCCAGTTCTAATAGAGGTATTTTTAGGGACTCTATTTGGTATGGTGGATATGATGATGTTAGGAAGGATTGTAGATCCAGGGGAAGCAGCTGCTTCCATTGCAGCTGTTGGGATTACTAATCAAGTTGTATTTATTGCATTATCTTTGGTTCAATCTTTAAACGTAGGTGCAACGGCTATGGTTGCTAGATATGTAGGAGCAAAAAGAGAAGATAGGATAGAAAGTGTAATAAGACATGTAATTTTACTAACACAGGTTCTCCTTGTATTACCAATTTTTATTTTTGGACTATTATATACAGATCAGCTAATGAAATTTATTGGAGCTCATCAGGATACTTTAATGTTTGGTAGAAATTATTTTAAAGTTATAATCATTGGATTGGTATTTCAGGCTTTTAATTTTTCAATTTATGCGGTTTTACGGGGAGCAGGAGATACTAAAACTCCCATGAATATTAATTTAAAGGTAAATACATTAAATGTAATTGGAAATGCTGTACTTATCTATGGGCTACTTGGATTCCCAAGATTAGGGGTTACTGGGGCAGGTATATCTACATCTATCTCTCAAATGGTTGCAACTTTAATGTTATTAAGGCATATTTTTAAAAAGAACACTATAATAAGGATAAATCTTAAGAATAGATTTAAATTTAATAAGGACATTATGTATAATCTAGTCAAAATTGGAATACCTGCTTCTTTAGAGCAAATTGCTTTTAGAGCTGGTATATTGATATTTGTACGTATTGTTTCATCCTTAGGTACTGTAGCTTATGCTACTCATCAAATATGTTTAAATATATCAGGTCTCTCTTTTACCCCAGGTCAAGCTTTTGGAATTGCAGCTTCTTCCTTAACTGGTAGGAGCTTAGGAGCAGAGGATTCAGATAAAGCTGAAGAATATATTAGGACTAGTGGCAGAATTGGAGCTATTATAGCTACACTAGTTGGAGTCGTGTTTTTCTTCTTTGGCTCCTTTATTGCTAGCCTTTATACAAAAGATCCCAATGTAATAAATGAAGCAGCTAAAATATTGAAGGTAATTGCAATCATTCAACCTTTCCAATCCTCTCAATTAATTTTAGCTGGTGGATTAAGGGGAGCAGGGGATACGGTATGGACTCTAGTAGCTATTTTCTTCAGTGTATTAATCGTTAGAGTAGCTTTAGCATATCTTTTCATAAAGGTTTTAAGCTTGGGACTAATAGGAGCTTGGTATGCTATGTTCTGTGACCAGCTTGTAAGATGGGCACTTATCAAATTTAGATTTAAGACCGATAAATGGAAGTATATTAGCATAAGATAAAACTTGCTTTATATTAATATAAAGCAAGTTTTATCTATCTCCTTATTTCATTAACCATATTCCTTGCAAATCTTCTTGCAAGTTCCTCGATTTGAGGAACTTCTTTTATTGTTCCTCTATCATTAGCTACAGCTATTAAGGAAAAATACGGTGGCAATCTAAAGGTTTTATTGATATTTAGGCTACTTATTAATTGTTTAGCTAAAGCATCTCCTCCTGAATGGCCAGATACAATAATGGAAAATAGGGTTTTGTCATAAAATTTAGTTTTTCTAAATAGAGCTGTCAATCTATTTATCAAAGCTACTATATTAGCTGTAATCATGTCATTATAATTAGGACAAATAAACACAAGAGCGTCTGCTTTCAATATGGCAGGGTATACTTCTTTAACTACAATTCCACCATAAAAACATTTAGTTTGCTCACCATAATGTTTACAAGTTTTATAGGGGCATCCTATACAATCTACAATAGTGCCATTTTGAATATTAATTTCTGTAATAGATATTTCATATAGATTTTCCTTTACCATATCCCATAGAGATAAAGTATTGGAATACATCCTATTGCTCGAATGGAGAACTAGAATTTTAGGTTTCTTTACCTTGTTTATTTCATCATTGATAAGCCTTTTTCCTAGTTCCTCACATAAGAATAAGCAGATTTCTTCTATAGATAATCCATATACCTTCTGTAATGGAATAAAATTGTCTAAATTTCCCGTAGCTTCTACCATAGGTCTACCAGGGAATCTACAACCCAAAAGATTAGATTGAAATATAATAGATTGGGCTGTAGTTTTTGTGAAATACTGATATTGGCTATGAACTAGGACTATCCCCTCGGAACCTAATAAAGAATCATAACCTCTAGTGAATAATTTTAGAAAAAATCTATTTAAATTGTTGCTAATTCCCGTTATAGGCAATTCTACAGCAAAAATTATTTTTCTGTTTTTTAAACTTGGTAATTGCTCGTAATCTTCTAAGACTTCATATTCTATATTTCTAGTAGTCCTATCTATCATTCTTTTTAAGAAAGGAGAAGGTTTTTCTGGTAGTATTAGATAATATTTTTTCATATTATGTTCACCAACATTTCATAGGTTTGTTTTATTTTATCAAACAATTTAGAAGGCATATCTAATTGCTCCACCTCTATTTGATGACCAACTAATCTACATTTAGAACCCATATAGACACCTCCCATATAGGTAGAACCATAGAACCATTTTCCTTTAATAGTAGCAATAATGGAAAGGGCACCAGAAGATAGGCTAGGGGCAACGTAGGGTTTAAAACCTAAATTCCGAACATCTTTATTAGCATTCAAAGTTTTATAAGTTAAGTATTCAGATAATTTTTCATTATAATTATCAATACTATTAGCTACAATCAATCCTTCTCCATGAGGACCAAAAACCCTTCCCTCATTTAAATAAGGGATTGTGCTATTGGATTTTTCGGCATAAAAGCTAGCTCGACCATTCATAACTCCTAGTCCATATCCGATTATTTGATTTGAAGCCAAACCTAGAAAATCATATTTATTCTTCTCATTTTTATTGCTTTCTAAAAAGGCTACTTTACACAATAGATCTACAGGATCTGACACTACTGCAAATATCCCTTTAAATTTCTTATTTCTTGCCATTACTGCATATTCTTTTATTATTTCAGAATTAGATTCAAATTGTGCCATTCGAACATCATCAATATTACTGCCTACAGGCGGTATTCCTTTTGAGGCACAAAATAAGAAAATATCGCAATCAAATAACTCATCCTTATCCAGTGGATAAACAGGGGGAAAAGCTTCTTCATCAAAAGGCTTTCTTATTTGATTAAGTTCATATTCCCATCGTTTTAACCTGTTAGGATTTCTATCGTAGATGCCAATTTTATCAATACAATCTTCACCCAAAAGTCTTAAACCTATAAGAAGGGTACTTCCCACATCACCTAAGGCTAATAAGTTAATTTTCCACTTTTTATTGTTTTTTTGATTAAAAACATCTTCCCAATTAGGATAATAGGTGTTTAATGAAACGACCAAGTTCCTATTGATTTTATCTATTATCCAAGTTGGAATAAAATTTAAATAATCTTTTCTTTCTAAAAGGAGTAATTCAACTCCTTCTTTATCTATGAATAATAAAGCTGGATGATTAATTAAATAATTTCTTCTAGATTCAATGGGGTCTAGTTTATTTAAAAAATATAATTTTTCTTTGCTATTTTTTATTTCCTCTTCATGAATCTTTTCAAAACTATATTCCTGGAAAGAAAAAAAATAATTTTCTTTGTATTTATAGTAATTAATCATATTTTCCTCACTTTCTTCTAGAAACTATCTAATAATAATATTTTTTATTCTCCTAAGATGTTCCAAATCCGACTCTAAACACGATGAAGGCTTCTGATTGCTAATGGAATCCATACTTTTATAAATATCAGGCCTTCTTGGAGATACTAATATTTCTCCTAAGTTTTTTATTTTTAAATTTTTTTCATTGATTTCTTGATAAGCCTTTTCAATAATTTTGAATATTTCTATTGCATTGATTAAACAGGTTTCAGATAATATATATATATTTTGGGGTGGAGTGTTTTTAATAAAACTTGGTGAAACATAGGGAAGAATTAAATTAACACTTGGTATTAAATAATCTTGAGAAAGCCCTTCTCTAAACACCATATCTCCACCTATAAAGGGATATTGGTCACTTTCATTGAACCAAAGGTTTAAATTAGGTACAAAATAAGCACAATCTACATCAATATCCTTTACTTTTCCAATTTCACTTCCCTTACCAGTTAGAATTCCTACTATTACTTTCTTAATGGGCACTTGAGTTTTTCTTAATAAAGGTTCAATTACATTTAGTCTGTAACCTTTATGAAGAAGATCATCTACTAAAATTACTGGTCTATCAAAGGACTTCAGTACTTTAGTTTGATTCTCTAAGCTTAAATAATTTGGGAAGGCAGCAATTGTAAAATCCATAATACTAGGATTAAATATTTTTTCCGTATGCATGGTTTTAGTAATAGTATTTGGCAATATGGTACCATTTAATATAGAGCCAAAAGGTACACATATATTAGGACCTAAAATTCTGTTCTTTTTTTGTATTATAGAAGCTTCATTAACATCACAGATTTTTTGAATCAATTTGCTATAAACCATATCTCTATTGAAAGATAGTAATAATTGGCCTGGGTGCAAATTAGAAATAGCTTCTTTGAGATTTTTCCTCCTATTACTAATTTCTTTCCTTAATTCTATGTTATTTTCAAAAGGAGGTTTTAATAGGTTCTCTAAATCTTGATTTAAAGTCATAGGAGCATTCATGTCCACTACAAAAATTGGACAATTGTTGTAGCTAAAAGGAGTCTTTATAAAACCTTGATCTTTTAGATTTTCTTCTATATATTCCTTATTGTAATTAGTTAAACAATTCTTAAATATGGCATAATTATAGTCTAAACTTATACAATAAGCTAAAGTTTCATTCAATATTATTTCAGCAATATGATAGTCATTAGTTTTGGTATATATTCCTGAAATTAGAACTAACCTACCCTTTGAATGCTTCCTAAAATATTCCGTTATATTGGTGTTTTGGAATTCATCATATAGCATACTATTTTTAACCCAATAGAAGATTGAAAATCCAAGAATAGAATTACTTTTTGTATCTCTAACCAAAAGCATTATGGGATTGAGTTTATTTTTTAATTCATGGATAGCTTCTATATCTATTCTATGGCTAAATTCTTTATTTATATATTGAATCAAATGGTCATCCATATTATCTATGATTTCTGTTTCCATAGTTTTTGTTTGTACTAAAGATTTATATTGGGGTTCATTTAAATATAGTCCATATTTATAGATATATCGTTGGGCTAAAGGGTCTATTTGATTCGAAACATCTCTATTTAAATCTATAGATTCTCTAATTTGAGTAGAACTAATATCTTCATATTGGGGAGGAAGTGAAAGTCTTAATATCTCTCCTTTAATATTTTTAAACCTTTTTTCCAATATAATATCCTCATTTTCTTTTGACTGAATGCTTTTCCTATCAAAAATTATATGGGGAAATTCATTTAATACCCCTCCTTTTTCATAAGCAGAAGCATTAACTAACACATCTGTACCTACTACCATATAGAGATCTCTATTGGTAAATAGGGATTTAAGATTGAGTAAATCTTTATCATTGCTTATATTGATAGGGATCTCACTAGGAAATAAAAATATATCCTTTTCATGAGCAATAGTCATATTGATAATATCTCTTCTAAATCTATGGGGCTGAGTCCTTTTAGACCAGGAGAATTCATCTACTGCTAGGTGGACTTCAAAGCCTTGTCTATTTATTTCTGTAGCAATCTTCTTATGACTGAGAGAAAAAGGATCAAAGCTTCCTGGGAAAAAAGCTACTTTTTTATTGGTAATTAACTCAATTGGACCATAAATAAATTCGTAATCAAGTATAAATCTATATATATTGTTTAATGAAGCAGAATTGTTGAGAAAGATAAACTCATCGTCTTCCTTTTTAGTCAATAATGTCAATATTTTTTTTCCTATTCTAGTAAATATAAAGTATTTTTCTTCTAATAATAGTCTGTTAGAATTAAAAATTTGACTACCAACAATTCTAAAGGCTTCGGTCTTTATTTCTTCATCAAAGGAGGCCATCCCATTTAATAATAATCCTAAAAGTCTATCCAATCGTTCTTCGTTAAACTTTTCTTTCTCCCTAAATCTTTGACCATATTGAGGATAATTTTCTATACATACACCTATGGTTTTTAATAGCAAGAATACTACTTGAGTATTCGACTGTCGAACTTTTTCTTGGAAATCATCGATTATCTCATCTAATTCAGTAGGTTGTAGATATAAAAGTAGTTGGCCTAAATAATTTGGTATATATTTAGTAAATTGATAGTTCTGCATTTCTAAAGCTCTAAGAAGTTCAACAGCAATATCATTTCTTTCCTCTTGTGATAGAAATTCAAATATGTGTAATAGAGTATGTCCAGCATAGTTACGTACTTTTTCTATGGCACTAACCTTTAGTAGATTACAAAAATGCATACCAGTATGAAGACCATAGGAATCTGGAGATTTTTTTACCTGATCATATAGGATATCGATATTTACTTTTTTGTTCATCCATTCTGTTGCAGTTTTTAAATTTTTTAGGAATATTTCAGAAATATTTTCTTCGAATTTTTTATAATTAAATTCTAAAAGTTTTAAAATATGTGATTCCAAGTTAATTTTGACAGCCAATTTATATTTTAAGTAATTTTCAGAAACATAGGGTGAAAATTGTAAATTATCTAGCAACCAATTTTTAAGCAGAATAATAAACTCCTTTTTTTCTTTTAATTCTTGGAATATTTCGTCAATTATATCTAGTATTGTAAGCCTAATCTCTAGCATACTTGAGTTTAATTGATTTAATATATAGTCGTAAATTCTATTTAAATCCCTATCATTTAAATAGAGTAGGGGAATATATTTTAAAGTCTGAGATAAATATAATTGATTAATTGGAGACATAGATTGATATTGGCTATAATAAATAATTAGTAGTTTTGAATACTTTTCATAGTTCCCCATTCTAGAATTATAAAATAAGGATTTGATAATGGTTTTTAAATTATATTGCCATTCTATATTAGATTCTGGTATTTTATGGTCTGGATACAGAATATAGTTAAGAAGATCTGCTAAAACTTTTACACTAGTTGTTTCCGGGTTTTTCCTTTTAATAGATTTGGGTATTTCTTTTCTATATTCCTCATCATACTGACTAATTAATACCCCTATTAATTCTGCAGCTTCATTTCGGATATCTTCCTCCCTGTGGAATAACAAATCTGTTAAAAAATGCAAAGTTACTATTTTTTGTTTTTGGGTCAAATAAGTCGAATATTCTTTAAAAATTTGAAGATATAGTCTAAGTTTTCTCCAGTTAAATTCAGATCTAGCCATTTCTAAAATATAGTTAAAACTAATATCATCCATTAGCTTGGCCATTAAATTTATATTATGATCTATTGCAAAATATTTTATATTATCAACAATTTCTCTATTGGCCATTAGAGAATAAGGTTTTGAAGCTTTTTTCACAGGGTTTTCTTTTGATAGATCTGTAGTTACCCCTAGGTTCAGCATATAATTTTCAAAATCTTTTAGTTTTCTATATACTTTTTCATATCTCTGTTCTTTTTTAGAATCTAGATTATCTAATTTATTGAGTATAACATTATAAGCCTCATCTAAAGTGTATATATGCATTTTAAAACCATGTTCAAATTTTTTATTTTTTACTCTAAAATCTGCATATATTAAAACTAGAGATTCAAGAGGTAAGTTTTCCAGTTCTAAATCCCAAGTCGAGTGGTTGGTGGCAATGTGACCAGTTTTTTCTATACCTAATCTATTAAACCACTCCTCAGTATAATAATAATGGAGATAAGGCACCCTACTCATATCTTCTTCATATACACCATATTTACCTATATCATGGCCTAATCCTGCACCTACTACAATACCTAAATCAATAGGCAATCCTAAAGCTTTAAGTTGTCTGCTTATATTAAGGCTAAGATGATTTACTCCAACTACATGGTCTACGGTATTATGGCTGGTTAGGGATAAATCAATTTTCATTAATTCATATACCCAATTATTTAAAAATGCATTTTTAAAATTTAAATATTCATCTAAAAATTTAATTTTATACTCTTCTTCAGGTTTTAGGAAACTTATGGGATATTTATATACGAAACTGTTTTTATTGTACTTTGCCTCGCAATTAGAAAAAGTACGTAATAGGTTTAAGTAAAAGGAGACTAAAGGAGATAAATTCTCCTTAAATCTCGTATTAACCTTTTCAGGAAAAGATAAACTTAAAACATAATCATGAATATATTTTAGCCAACCTATTTCTGATAACTCTTGATGTTTTTTATATAATGGATATAGTAAATTCATTAAAGATAAGGCATTGTATTTGTTTTCTAATAGGATATTATTCAGTTTTATCTTAAAATCATTTCCTTGGACAAATTTAAAAAAATCATTGGAGTAAGGTTCTAGATAACTTTTTTCTAACTCATTCAAAACAAATTTATAGATTTCATTATATACTTCTATCATAAAACCCTCCTTTTAAACTCCTCTCCTGTTGCAGTAGCTGCAACTCCACCTAAAGCAGTTTCTTTCAAGGATTCAGGCATTGCTTTTCCTACTCGATACATGGCTTCTACTACCTCGTCAAAAGGTACTAAGGATTTGACTCCTGCCATAGCGAGATCGGCGGATATTAAAGCATTAGCTACTCCAGAGGCATTACGCAATGCACAGGGAAATTCAACTAATCCTGCTACTGGATCGCAAACTAAACCCATAATATTTATGAGGGAAAAAGATGCTGCATCTAATGCTGTTTCTACATCTCCTCCTACCATTTCAATTACAGCAGCAGCAGCCATAGCGCTAGCTACTCCGCATTCAGCTTGACAACCCCCTTCAGCTCCTGAAATAGTAGCATTCTTAGCTACTATTTGGCCTATTCCTCCAGCAGTAAACAATCCTTGGATCATATCTTTTTCCGTTAGATTAAACTTATCTTTAACTGTAATAATTGCACTAGGTAATATACCTGAAGCACCAGCAGTTGGGGCGGCCACTATTCTACCCATGGATGCATTGACCTCTGAGGTGGATAAGGCTTTTGCCATGGCAGATGTTAGTAGATTTCCGGAAATAGTATTATTTTTATTTTTATAGTCTTCTAATTTCTTAGCTGCTCCACCAGTAAGTTTAGAAACAGAAATAATATCCTTATTTAGACCACTATTAGCAGAATTTATCATGGTATCTAAAACAAATTTCATATTTTCCATAAGTTCATCATAGGACATATCATTATCTTTCATTTCTTTTTCTATAACTATTTCCCATATTTTTTTATTTTGTTCTTTACATAGGGTTAATAGTTCTTTTCCTTTGTTAAACATAGATTAAGACCTCCCTATGGGGTTAATTCCCGTAATATATATAATTTCATCTAGAGATGATATACTGTCTATTATTTCTTCCTTTATTGGATTATCTATTTCCATAACCATAGTTGCAATATTACCTTCCCGTGATACTTTCATGGTAGCTATATTAATATCTTCGTTTGAAAGTATTGAGCTTATCCTACTTATAGAACCTTTTTGATCTTTATATTTTATTAATATAGTTGGATAATCACCAGTAAATTCAACTTCATTACCATTTATATTGGTAATTAAAATATTGCCTCCACCAATAGAAGAACCGATTATATAATAATTTTCTTTATCTTTATAATGGAAAACCATTTTAACGGTATTTGGATGTACATACCCTAAATCTGCTTCTATAAACTCTATGTCTATTCCTTCTTCTTTAGCTATATTTAAGGATCTTTTTATTCTTTCATCCGAGGGATCCATTCCAAGGATACCTGCTACCAATGCTCTATCAGTGCCATGGCCCTTATAGGTTTTGGCGAAGGAACCATGTAGATAGAATGTTACTTTGTAGAATTGATTTCCTGCAATTTCTCTTCCGATTTTTCCGAGCCTAGCAGCTCCTGCAGTATGAGAACTAGAAGGGCCAATCATTACAGGACCTAATATATCAAAGACTCCATAATTTTTCATTGCAATCCTCCTTACCTTTTAGTGTATTAATTTTAGCACTTTATTATAATTTAAGCAACAAAAAAAGGAGGTCTATCCTCCTAGGGTTATATCCTGTTTATCATACCATTCTAGAGCATCATAAAAATGTTTTGGTTTGAAATCTGGCCAATAATCATCGACTACATAAAAATCTGAATAGACCGTTTGTAAAGGAGGGAAACCGCTTAACCTTCTTCTTCCACCCCAGCGGATAACAAGATCTACTCTAGAAATATTTCTAGAGTTTATTAGCTGGGTCAAATTTTGATTATTTTGATCTGAAATAAAATAGTTTTTCAAATCCCATTGCCATCCATAATTAACTAGAAAATTTACCTTTATCCCTCCACTACCAAAATCTTGTCTTTTTATGGTAAAGGGGATTAAAGGTTTAGGAAACATTTCTGAATCCGTATTACCTACTACCAATAAAGAAGCATTTTCTTTTGATAGCATTTTAACTGCTTCTATGCAAGCTTGGGTGAAGGCCAATCGCTGAACTCTAGGACGCTTAGTATTATCCATAGTAAATCCATAGTAGGTTAATTCTTTTATTCCCACCTTTTCACATAGCTTAAATAGTTCTAAACCTGGTTTTAATCCTTCTTTATAACCCGCTTCTTTAGATAGTCCATTTTCTAAAGCCCATCTTCTATTACCATCGGGGATAATACCTATATGGCTTGGAATTCTCATAATATCACTACCTTCCTAATTATCATTATACATATTATTTCCAGTTGGTAGGTTAAAAATACATTATATAGGTTTACCGATGATAATATATATAAATATAGTACTAGTATTTGGATTATTTCTTATTATTGTATATAATATAAAGACCTGCAATGATTAATAATATTGGCCAATATCTAAAGATATTGAAGTATCTGAAAATGTGCTGAGGTAATAATAATCTTGCTAGCATATAAGCACCTACTACAACTAAGGCAATACCAATGAAAATAGGTGTATTACTGGAATTATTACTAGAACTATTACTGGAATTACTGCTAGTATCTTGGTATATTACTCCATCGTCTTCAGGAATAATTAATGCACAGACTATATAGGCTATTAGGCCTGGCCCTCCTGGCATAAATGCTACTAGAACCCATAAAATACGAACAATTACTGGATCCACATTAAAATATTCTCCTATTCCTCCACAAACCCCAGCTAAAACTTTATCAGAACTAGATCGCTTTAACTTTTTATTCATTTAATCCCTCCTTGTATATGGCTTCTAATGTTAAATACTATTCTAACAGATAATGGGTTAGAATTAAATATAAACTTATAGATTAAATTTATTCACAATATAGAATCTTTGTGATAACATTATTAAAAGGATAGAATAATTTGGAGGACTAAAATGTATAATATATTTTCTTTAATCTTTAAATATGTTTTTATAGTAATAATCTATTTATTTATACTAAGTATAATAAGACTTATATATTTGGATATCAAGGGAATAGATACTGCTCCATTGGATGACAGTAGCTATTTAAAACTAGTGAATAAAAAAGACACTTTACCTTTCAAAGTGAAAGAATACTATCATCTAGATGATGGAATCTATTTAGGTAGAGGAAAGGACAATGAAATTATAATAAAGGATCCTTATATTTCGAAAAAACATTTAAAAATAGTAAAGGATGAAGGCAATTATTATTTAGAGGATTTAGGTAGTGCTAATGGTACTTTTTTAAATGGAGATAAGGTATTGGATGTTGTTAAATTAAAGAATGGTGATAGGATTAGAATAGGACAGATAGAATTTTTATATGTAGGTAGAGAGTAGGGATGGAAATATGTTGAATAAAAAAGTTAGTTATAAATTACCACGTAATCTACTGGTGCTATTTGAATTAATGGCCTTAATACTACTTTTTATATATAATAAGGATAATTTAGACAAATTTACTATAATCTATGGCATAAGTCTTATATTTATTGTATATATATCTAATTTTCTATTATTGCGTATTTCTACAGGTGACAATTATATATTTTTGATAGTTACCATGCTTATAAGTATTGGGATTATAATGATATATAGGATAGATCCTGTTCTAGGTGTAAAACAAGTCCTTTGGGTAGGTATGGGTATTGTTATATTTTTTATAACCTATATATTCTTTAAAAGGACAAAGGGATGGGAAAATCGAATTTTAGTCTACGGAATAGGTTCAATCATCTTATTTATAATGACTTTACTATTAGGCACAAGAACAAAAGGATCTATTAACTGGATTACAATTGGTAGGTTTGGTTTTCAACCTTCAGAAATTATCAAAATACTAGCAATTTTTCTTATTAGTGCTTATTATACCAATTATGAAAATTATAAGAAAAAGAAGTATGGTCCTTATTATTTAATGGGAGTTATGTATATTTTCATTCTTTTCCTATTTTTACAAAGAGATTTAGGCTCAGTTTTAATTTTTTATACCCTATTCTTAGCAATCCAATTTATATATGAGGAAAATAGGAAATTAGTATTATATAATCTTTTAATCTTTATTGTAAGTGGAACATTAGGATATTTTATCTTTCCTCATGTAAGAATTAGATTTGAAACCTGGTTAAATCCATGGAAATATATCGATAATAAAGGATACCAGATAACCCAGTCTTTATTTGCAATTGCTGAGGGTGGTTTTTTTGGTACCGGGATTGGCTTAGGATATCCAGATTTTATCCCAGAAGTCCATACAGATTTTATTTTTTCTGCTATATGTGAAGAAATGGGGATATTTACTGGTATAGGTATAATAATGTTGTTCTTAATATTGGTTTATAGGGGATTTAAAATTTCAATAAATCAACAGAACAAGTTTTATAGAATAGTGGCTCTAGGAATAAGTATATTGTTCGGAATCCAATCTTTTATAATATTTGGTGGAGTTTTAAAGATGATTCCACTTACTGGAATTACTATACCTTTTGTCAGTTACGGTGGTAGTTCTATTTTGTCAAGTTTTATAGCTTTAGGAATTCTTCAAGTAGCATCAGAAGAATTGGATTTTGAGGAGGAAAAAGATGGACAAAGAACTTAAAAGGATAATTACCGTGCTAATTGGAATTTGTATTTTATTTGTAAGTCTAGTAGCATATTTAAGTTATTTTCAAATATTTAAGGCTGAATCTATAAAAATGAATAGCTATAATAAAAGACTATGGATAAATGAAGAGAAAATACTAAGAGGTTCTATTATAGATAGGGAAGGTAAGATATTAGCTTATAGCGAAAAGGAAGGAGAGACCTATAAAAGGCTTTATAATTATGGCAATCTTTATAGTCATATTATAGGTTATAGTTATAGAGAATATGGAAAAGTAGGCTTAGAGTTGGAATATAATAATGCTTTGTTAAATATAAGTGATTCAACCCCTTTAAGTGAATTAAAAAATATAGTAATACCAAATACAGAGGGCAATACACTTAAACTAACTATAGATCACCACCTTCAGGAGTACAGTAGAAATCTTTTAAAAGGGAAAAAAGGATCCATAGTAGCTATGAATCCAAATACAGGAGAAATATACTCTATGGTAAGCTTACCCGACTTTAACCCTTTAACCCTTAAAGAGAATTGGAGCAATATTGTAGAAGATGTAAATAGTCCATTCTTAAACAGAGCTACCTCCGGATTATATACTCCTGGTTCAACATTTAAGGTAATAACTACTATAGCAGCAATAGAAAAAAGGGATTTGGATAGGGAGTATGAATGTACCGGAAGTACAAAAATAGATGGATATGTATTAAAAGACTATAATAGCAAAGCTCATGGAAAACTAAATTTGGAAGATGCTTTAGTTAAGTCTTGTAATACCTATTTTGCAGAAAAAGGTGTTTTAATCGGGAAGGATAAATTGGGGGAAGTAGCAGAAAGATTTATGATAAATAAAAATATTGCTTTTGATCTTCCCGTGGCAAAATCATCTTTCCCTTACAGGGAAAACTTAGGTAAAACTGATATTGCTGCTTCTAGTATTGGGCAGGGGAAAGTTTTAGTTACTCCTTTAAATATGGCTCTAGTGGCTTCTGGTATAGCAAATAAGGGAGATGTTGTAAAACCGATTTTAGTAAAAGAGATAATATCCCCAGAAGGGAAAGTGATAAAGCGTAACCAGCCACAAATAATTTCTAGAGCAATAGATGTTTTTATAGCTAATGAAGTTAAAAACATGATGGTTGAAGGAGTAAAAAGAGGAACATCCAAAAATGCAAGCATTAAAAATATTAGGGTAGCTGGGAAAACTGGTACTGCTGAAAATCCATCGGGAAAGGCTCATGCTTGGTTCATAGGTTTTGCTCCAGCAGACGATCCTAAAATTGCAGTGGCAGTCGTTTTAGAAGAAGAAGGAAGTACAGGAGGCCAAGCCGCAGCACCAATAGCAAGGAATATAATGATAGAGTCTATAAACACTATTAAAAATTAAATAGGGTATAGTATTTAATAGAAAAGGGCAGATAAAATAGTCTGCCCTTATTTCTATAAAAACTTACTCTTTAAATTATTCCAATACATATTCTTATCGAAGTTTAATTTACATATGGTCTTCTCTGGGATTGTGAAATCTATTTTAGTAATATTATCATATCTTATTTCAAATCCATCAACAACTATTAAAATAGAATTTTCATATCGATATTCTGGTTTAATAGTTATTGGAATATCACCTGGTACTACTGCACTATTAGGCAAAGAACGATACGCTCTAGAACTTATTGGCGATAGTGGGGTAATCTGTAAAGTTTTTAAAGAAGGGTATATTATACTACCACCAGAGGAAAAATTATAAGCTGTACTTCCAACAGGTGTAGATATAATTGTTCCATCACCGCAAAACTTCTCCAAATGATTTCCATCTATAAATATTTCTAAATGTACTACTTTAGATTGGATTCCTTTAATTACAATTTCATTGACACCATATAATTCAAAGCAACTCGTTTGAGTACATATATTAGCTTTTACCAAAAAAATTTCTTCAATAACATAGTCCTTATTCATATATTTTTCTATAAACTCATCAATATGTTCAGGAAGTATCTCTTGAAAAAAGCCTAAATGGCCAGTATTTATACCAACAAAGGGTATATCAGGAAATTGATATTTGTGTACTGTCCTCAAAAAAGCTCCATCTCCACCAATGCAAATATTTAATTCTGCACTGTTATCGTATTTTTCAGGAACAATAAAACCTTTATTATTCAACTTTTTGATTAGGAAATTACTAGTTTTTTTAGATGCTGGATTATAATTAGAAATAACATTTATAATCCTTTTTTTAGCAGTAGGATTCAAAAAAATTCCCTCCAAACTTGTATGTCATTTAAATTTATTATATTATTGGTATAATAAACTGTAGCTATATTATACAACAAAAGCGTATATATTTGGAGGGTAATATGAATTTATTAATGAACAACCAAGATGTAATTATATTCAAAGTAGAAGCGGAGGGTGAATCTTTAGAAGAATTTTTATTAGATAATAAAATTTCAGGAAGACTTTTCAGAAGATTGTATAGGGTAAGAAACATATTTGTAAATGGAGAATTTAAAAGAAAGGATAGATCATTGAAAAAAGGAGATATTGTATCTATTAAAATAGAAGATGAAGAAGAAAATATTTTACCAGAACCTATTCCTTTAGAGATTATATATGAAGATATGGATTTATTAGTATTAAACAAACAACCATTTATGGTAGTACATCAAACTAAAAGTCATCAAAAAAATACTTTGTCCAATGGAATAAGCTATTATTTTAAAACCAAAGAAATAAATAGGAAGATACGATTTGTCAATAGATTAGATATGGATACATCAGGGATTCTATTAGTGGCTAAATCGCCCTTCGCTCATCAACAGATGGCATTACAATTCGAAAACAATGAAGTGGTGAAGAGGTACATAGTTGTAGTAGCAGGCATTGTAAAGAAAGATCAAGATATTATTGACCTACCTATTGGTAGAGAAGAAGAAAAAAGCATTAAAAAAACTGTTACTAATAAAGGAAAAGAAGCTATAACTAAATATAAAGTTATAGAAAGATATAAAGAAGCTAGCCTTTTGGATGTACAAATTTTAACTGGCAGAAGTCATCAGATACGAGTCCATTTAAATCACATGGGACACCCTATTATTGGAGATACTTTATATTATAAATCTAGTAAATATATAAAGAGGCAGGCTTTGCATTCTCACTATTTAAAAGCAAAACTTCCAAGGAGTAAAGAAGATATAGAATTTAAGGCTCCAATTCCTAATGATATCCAAAAATTGATAGACCATTTTAAAAGTTATTAGCATAAAAATGCTTTAGCTCTATTTTAAGAGCTAAAGCATTTTCTTAAGTTTTTTCTTCCTTTTTAGTAGACTTTTTTGGAGTATCTAATGTTTTTATTATTTCTATCATTTTAGTCATATCCATTAGCTGTTTTTTTTCTTTTTCGTCTTTACCTTCCATAAAAGGTTCCATCAATTTTACTATATTAGATGGATCATTTAGGTTATCTGGATTTGTCATAATAGATTCTAATATTTGAAATAATTTATTAAATCTATCCATAGTAAGCACCATTCCTATAGCTCCACCCATTTGATCTATTTTTTCTTTTGAAGATTCTTTTTTTATAGTCTCCGCTATGTAACTTAATCTTTGTTGATTATTTTCAACAGAAACTGTATTTTGAATATAATTAGCTTCGGAAAATTTCATAAACTCCATTGTTTCGTAAAGTTTAATAAACTTTTCAGTAAACATAAGGGCTTTATTTATTGAAGGAATAAATTCTTTAGGAAAATAAGGACCTATTTTTTTCATAATATTAATCTTCTCCATGGTATAAGGTAGATTTAAGTCTATTGTTTTAAAATTATTGTTTAATAGCTTAATTTCCTTCGTATCTTTATTTTTGAAAGTGGTTAACGCTAGAAGTAAGACAAGTCCAATGTTCATTTCAAATCCCCCTAGAATTATATAGGTATATATCTATTCTATGCTGTAACATAAAAAAAGTTACAAAATTTAATTGTAATATATCTAGGTGGTAGTTCATAAATTAAATTAGGAGCCTATAGGGGGGAGTAATTATGAAAAAAGATGATAATTTAAAAAGGGCAATGGAAGAGTTTAAAGACTTTCAACCTTCTGAAGAACAGATAGAGATAATAGAAGGATTGACAGGTGCATATTCTGATAAATCGGAAGATGATATATTTGTTGAAATAATAAAGGTAAATGAACAAATGGAGTCGGAAATGACTCCAGAAGAATATGAAGCCATATTTGAAAAATTAAATAGTATTAGGCCAATGTTGAACGAAGAACAGTTAAAAAAGTTAGACAGAATATTATATATTTTAGGTAGAGATTAGTGAATTGACAATTGATATTTAAAGTTTGAGATTAGTTTGAGATTCTTTCTTTTCTTAATATTAGGAAAGGAAAGAATCTCTATTATTATTGTCAAAAATAAGAAATAGACAAGGCTCTTCGGTAATGCTATAATTTTAATAGCATTATGTAAACCAAGGAGGAAAATCATATGAGAATAAATGGAAGAGTAAAACTAATATTAGTTTTAATTATATCCATTGGATTGGTTTTTAGTATATATTTTTACACCAACAGAGATAAAGGATATGAAGAAATATCATATAAATCATTCTTACAACATATTGAAAAAAACTTGATAGATGAAGTAGAGATAAGTGATTCTGACAAATTAGTTGGTAAGTTAAAGAATGGTACAAAATTTGTTACAGATAATCCACGGACAGAAAACTTTAAAGAATATCTATTATTAAATAATATTAAAGTGATGGAAGGAGATAAAAACGGGGTTATTAATCAAGGGGTCAGCTTTCTTCTTATGATGTTAGGAATAGCAGGGGTAGCATTTCTAATTAAAAATAATACAAAGCAGGTAGAAAAAGAGATGGCTACTATGTCAAATTTAGATACTGAGAGCTCGTCATTGGAGAAGGTTACTTTTGACGATGTGGCTGGTAATGAAGAGGCAAAAGCTTCTCTAAAGGAATTGGTAGACTTTATACAAGATCCTGAAAAATACATTAGATATGGAGCTAGGTTACCGAGAGGGGTATTATTATATGGACCTCCGGGAACGGGAAAAACATTATTAGCTAAAGCATTAGCTACAGAGGCAGGGGTTCCTTTTTATGCTGTATCAGGTTCGGATTTTATACAAGTATATGCTGGTTTAGGTGCAAGTAGGATAAGAGAATTGTTTAAAAGAGCAAAAGAAAAGGGAAAATCAGTAATATTTATCGATGAAATCGATGCTTTAGGGAAGAAAAGAAAAGGGGCAAATTCTCAAAGTAGTAGTGAAGAGGGAGACAGAACATTAAATGCCTTATTAACTGAAATGTCTGGGTTCAAAGGCAATGAAGGCATAATCGTTTTAGCAGCCACCAATAGAATCGATACACTAGACGAAGCTTTATTAAGACCAGGAAGGTTTGATAGGCAGATAGAGGTAGGATTACCAGATGTGAACGCTAGATTGGCCATTTTAAAACTCCATAGTAGAAATAAACCTATATCTAAAGATGTAGATTTAAGAAAAGTAGCCTTAGAAACTGTCTATTTTAGTGGAGCAAAACTTGAGAACTTAATGAATGAATCTGCTATGATAGCTGCCAGAAATAGGGATAGACGGATTACTATGGAACATATAAATAAAGCTTATTTCACTGTACTGGTAGGGGAAGAGAAAAAGGATAGAAGTAGCATTTCTATTGAAGACAAGAAGGTTACAGCTTATCATGAAGCTGGACATGCATTGGTAGCTAAAAAGCTCACTAAGTCAAATAGAGTTACGAAGGTAAGTATTATTCCCAGTACAAAAGGCATGGGAGGATTTAGTTTAAACATACCTCCAGATAAGATGTATCAAACCAAAAATGATATTGTATCAAATATTATGGTTGCATTAGGGGGAAGAGCAGCAGAAGAAATTATTTTCGGTATAGATAATATAACTACAGGTGCTTCTTCCGATTTACAAAAAGCAACAGAGATGATTTTAGCTATGATGGGATCCTATGGAATGGATGAACAACTAGGTTTAATAAATTATGATGTTATTCTCAACAGTAATTTAAATACAGATATCTCTTTAATGGAAAGAGCTAAAGAGATGTTAGAAAACCTTTATATGGATACAAAAGAATTATTAAAGAAAAATAAAGAATATTTAGATCTAATTGCAAATAAACTAATAATCAAAGAATCGTTAAATGAGGAAGAATTAAATGAAATATTGGCTAAATAGCCATAAATTCTCATTTTTAATTGTATCTGTTACTTGCAGATTATATATATAAAGGGTATAATATATGTAGAAAATATTTCTGCGGTGTGCGTTAGTCCAAATAATTCAACCGACATAGTGGACACGGGAGTTCGAGTTCAGCAGTGTAGAGCAGGCCTTCTTTGGATGGAAGCTTCAAGCTGTTGACAGGGCACCCACCTTGTGAGAGGCGGGTGTGAATTAATTGGAAGGACGGCACTGTGGGAATACAAAAGTCCCTTAGGAACTAGTTCCTAAGGGACTTTTGTATATTATAATACTTCTATGTAAATAATATAATAAGATTTCATTAATACAAGGAGGTTCCTATGAAATTAGTGTGTCCACTATGTAATGGCTTATATAAAATAGATTTTAATTGTTCAAGTTGTGATTTTACCATGGAAGATAAAGGGCCCTTGGTAAATCTTATGGATGACTATAGTCCATATTTACTAGATGAAATAACTCATTTAGTAGATGGTGTAAATAGAAATAAATGCGTTCATACTTACCAATGTCAAAATTGTGGCTTCAAACAAAACTACTCAATAGAAAGAAAAGAAGTTTAACCTATATGTATGGGGAATTTCTTTCTTTCTTTATATAGGTATATATATTTAAATTCCAATTCCCGAAGTAATTTTTCCACTTCTTTATATTCATATCCTATGAATTCAGGGTTATGAGCATCAGAACCAATTGTAATTATTTCACCACCTAACTCCTTATATAATTTTAGTATTTCAATTTTAGGATGGTAATATCCTAACCCGTATTTGACCCCGGCGGTGTTCATTTCAAGACCTTTTCCTTGCTGAATTATTAATTCTAAAATTTGTTTTACATAAGGATAGTATTCCTTAAAACATGGTATTTGTGAAGGAACTTCAAAATATCTATCAATATAGTCTATATGTCCAATTACGTCATAATTATTATAATTTTTTATACTTTGATATAAGTATTCATAATAAATGGTTAAAGCTTCTAAAGGTCTTTTGTCATAGGTAAAATTATCAGCATGTATATCTTCTCTTTCGATGCTATGTATAGACATTATGACAAAATCAAAGGGATTGTTGTTAATAAACTCATTATATCTGTGGCGTAGATGGGGTTGCATACCGATTTCCACTCCAGCCAATATTTCAATTTTATCCATATATTTATATTTAACTTGTTTAATCTTTTTAAAATAATCGTCAGGTCTGAAATCGATATCAATTCTATTTTTAGTTACATCAAAATCGATATGATCTGTAAAACAAATACTTTTCATGTTTTTTTCAATTGCTCCTAACACCATTTCTTCCATCAAGAATTTACCATCTATTGAGAAATCACTATGGATATGACAATCATACATATTCAACACCCCTATAAAATATTTTTGTTATTGTTAGTAAAAGCTAAGCAAAAAAGTCTTCTTTAAATTGTAATCTATAAAGATCATAATATATACCTTCTCTTTCTAATAATTCTTGATGACTTCCCATTTCCTTAATAACTCCCTTGCTAAGTACTATTATCTTATCTGAGTTTTGGATAGTGGATAGTCTATGAGCTACAGCAATGGTAGTCCTATATCTTATTAATTTAGATAATGCATCCTGTATCAACAACTCGGTTTCTGTGTCGATATTTGAAGTTGCCTCATCTAGGATTAAAATACTCGGGTTAAAGGCTAAAGTCCTTGCAAAAGCCAATAGTTGTCTTTCGCCAGCTGATAAATTTGAACCTCTTTCCATAACTGGTTCTTCATACCGATGAGGTAACTTTTCAATAAAATGATGAGCATTGACATGCTTTGCTATTTCAACTATTTCTTTATCTTTAATATTTTTGTTATTCAATCTTATATTATCTTTAATAGTCCCTGTAAAGAGAAAGACATCTTGGAGCACAACACCAATATGTTTACGTAATTCATATTTATCGTAATCCTTAATATTTACTCCATCAATTAATATTTCTCCTTTTTGAATATCATAGAAACGGGCTATTAAATTAATAATGGAAGATTTACCAGCACCAGTGGCTCCAACAAATGCTACTGTTTCTCCTGGATTAATGGTAAAGCTGATATCTTTTAACACCCAATTTTCATCTTCATAAGCAAACCATACATTTTTAAATTCGATCTTTCCTTTACACTCAGTAATAGGAATGGGATTTTCACTATTACTAACTTTAGATTCTTCATCTAAGACCATAAATATTCTCTCGCTGGAAGCCATAGCTGATTGGAGTATATTGTACTTTTCTGTAATATCACGAATAGGCTGGAAAAACCTTTGTAAATAATCAATAAAAGCATACAATACTCCAAATTCTATAACTCCAGATAATACTTGATGACCACCATAATATATTAGAAGGGCTAACCCTAGAGAATGGATTACCTCAATAGAAGGTCTAAATATAGCATATAATCCTATTTCTCTTTTTGCGGTATTTAAGTATTCATTATTAATTTTATCAAATTGGTTAAAAATTTTCTCTTCTTTTTTGAATATTTGGATGGTTTTCATACCGGTAATATTTTCATTTAAAGTAGAATTTATTTTAGCCAATTGGACTCGTCCTAGTCTATATACCTCTCTAATTTTCCTCCTAAAAATAATGGAGGCAATAAGTATTAATGGTACTAAGGCAAAAGATACCAATGCTAATTTAAAGTCCATTTTAAGCATAATAATTATTATACCGCCTAATATAAACATGTCTTTAAATAGGTTTACTAAAACACCAGTATACATCTCGTTTAAATTCTCCGTATCATTAGTAACTCTGGTTACCAATCTTCCAACTGGATTTCTGTCAAAATAAGCTATAGGCAAGCTCTGGATATGTGAAAAAATATCCTGTCTAATATTAAAAATTATTTTTTGACTTGTATAATTCAGTATATAGACTTGTAAATAATTAAACAAGAAGGCTATAATAATGGCAATTATAAATATAATACCTATTTTAGTCAGACTATCTATATCATATTTTCGAAAATCTTGGTAGTCAGATTTCGTTAATTTAAGACCTTGAGAGAAATTACTATCTTCAGGACTTATTAAATAATAATTATTTTTTTCTTTAATCAAAAGTTTAATAGGATTATTCTTTAATGTTTCCTTTTCACTTTCTGATAACCTATCTATTCTAACGTATTTTTTCCCATTATAAATAGTTCCTTCATAGGGTTCAGATAATCCTACTTCATACATAGGTTTTCTATAGCCATTTATATAATCATCTATCGTTATTTTTATAAGATAAGGTCTAACAAGTTCAAGACCAGTAACTACCATCATTAAAACTATAGTTAAAGCTAATAAATGCCAATAGGGTTTGGCGTATTTTAACAATCTTTTCATTAACTTAGAATCATAAGCTTTTCCTAATACTTGATCTTCATGAAAATTATTACCCATAATATCCCTCCCGTTAGTCTCCAGATATTTTTTCCTCTAGCAATTGCTTTTCATACAAATACCTATACAATCCATCAATTTTTAATAAGGTATCATGATCTCCCCGTTCTATTATTCTACCTTCATCTAGGACAATAATTTCATCTGCATCTTTTACAGTAGAAATTCTATGGCTAACTATTATGGTAGTCTTTTTATTTGTAATACTTTCTAATTGGTTTAATATTTTTTCTTCTGTTTCTGTGTCTACACTGGAGAGACTATCATCTAGTATTAGTATGGGAGCATCTTTTGCTAAAGCCCTAGCTATAGATACTCTTTGTTTTTGTCCTCCAGATAGTGTAACTCCCCTTTCACCTAATACAGTATCGAATTTTTTAGGGAAATCCACAATATTGTCATATACTTGAGCTAATTTAGAGGATTCTATCATTCGCTCTTCTTCAATAGGGATATCAAAGGCGAAGCCAATATTTTCTCTTATGGTGGTAGTAAATAGGAAATTGTCCTGAGGGACATAGCTTATATTTTCCCTTATAGATTTTATTTTTATATCTTTTATATTAATATTATCTAAGAGTATATTTCCTTTTTCTGTTTCATATAGACGTAAAAGTAAATTGATTATAGTGGTCTTACCACTGCCTGTTCTACCAACAATAGCTAAAGTATTACCTTTATCTATAGTGAAATTTATATCTTTTAAAACATAATCTGTACTTAAGGGATATTTAAAGTATACATTTTTAAATTCAATTTTACCTTTTAAAGAGTTTAGTTCTAAAGCAGTATTAGAGTCTATAATTTCAGGCTTTACTTCTAATATGGCATTAATTCTTTCCATTGAAGCAATTCCACGTTGCAAAAGATTGATAACCCAACCCATAGCCATCATAGGCCATATTAGTAGACTTAGATAATTATTGAAGGCGATAAAATCACCTAGAGAAATAATATCTAATATTACAAGTCTACCACCATAAATTATAACAATAAAAAAACTTATTGACGAAATAAATTGGATTAAAGGATGAAATATCCCTGAAACCTTTACCAATTGAAGGTTTTTTTCAAAATTATTTTGATTTACTTTTGTAAAATTTTCTGTGACTAGATCTTCTTGTACAAAGGATTTAATTACCCTTATTCCTGCAAAACTCTCTTGAGCCGCATCTGTTAAATCGGAGAAAGCTTCTTGTACTAAGCGAAATCGTCTATGTATAACCTTTCCAAATTGCCTAACCATAATAGTAATAAAGGGTAGAGTAAATAAGGCGATTATGGTTAACTTTAGGGTAGTAGTTTTAACCATCATAATAATTGTCAAAAAGGTCAAAAATATTGAATCAATAAACATTATTATACCCTGACCTAAAGCATGTCGAATTGCATTTATATCATTTGTAGCATGTGCCATTAAATCTCCGGTCTTATGGGTATCATAATAATTTGGTGGTAAGGTTAATAGATGACCAAAAAGTTTTTTTCTTAAATAGTATTCCATTCTTCTTGAGGTTCCTAATATATATATTCTCCAAAAGTATCTACCTATAGCAATAATTAAGCCAGTTAATATAATATATAAACTATATTTAATTAAACCTTGAAAGGTTAGCATTCTATTTTCAAGAAGATCTGTTGCTGTCCTTAATATTTGTGGAACTATGAGCTGGACTGAATCAATGACGATTAGCCAAACTATACCAAATAGATAATTCCATTTGTTACTAATAAAAAATTCTTTTAAGGTTTTAAAAGCCTTCATGATTTTCCCCCTATATAGAGATATTTCGATACTCAAAATAATAACTATATTTATAATTATAAATGAAATAATTTTTTTTAAAAGTATAAAATTGATATATATTAGATCATACTAATTTTATACTCTATTTACCCATTATAGAAATATTTAATTATAACTAATATATAGTAATAAGAATAGGAGGCAAAAAGATGGAATTGAATACAAAAGAAGTTTTGAAGAAAAAAATACTCGATGCTCAGGAAATGGTGCGGGATTATGAGATGTATGCAAAAAATGTACAGGATACAGAAGTTGCAGATTTATTAAGAAGCTTTGCTGAAGAATCAGGATATCAAGCAAGAAAATTGCAGGATATGCTAAAAAAATTAGATAAAAAATAATATCCTTTAATATTTCCCCACAATCAGTAGATTTACTATCTAAATTGATTAATAGGATGTTTTTAGGGTATTTAATACTCAAAACAGATATAAAGGGGAGATTTATGTGAAATTGATGGATTTACTAAATGAAAGAAAAAGAAAAGCAGAGAGAAAAGAAAAGGTTGATACTGCTAAAAAAATAGCCTTAGGAACAGCTATAGGAGCTATTACTGGTATTCTTTTTGCGCCAAAATCCGGAAAAGAAACAAGAGAGCATATAACCAAGAAGACTAAGGATACTGCAGAAAATGTTAAAAAGTCTGTACAGGACTCCGTTGAATCCATAAAGGAAATTGAAGGGAAAATTAGAGGTGATATTAAAGAAAAAGTCAAAGAGTTTAAAGAAAGGGATATGATAGAAGTTGAATTAGAGAAAGCTAAAACCAATGAGGAACCTGAAAACAATCAGGAAATTCAGTAGGTGATTATTATGACAGCTACTATAACAATCGAAGAACTATTAAAATTTATATTATTCCTATTAGGAATAGGGGTTCTAGGCTATTTAATAATATTGATTAAAAACGTCAACCACCTAGTATTTCAAGCTAGAAGATTAGCGGAGAAAAATGAAGAGGAGATGGATAGGGTTTTAAAGCAATTACCTGGGATATCGGAGAATATAAATTTTATTTCAGAAGAAACAAAGGCTTTAATTGGGGAATTATCTCCAGAAGTGACATCTTTAATTTCTAATGCAAACTCTATTACAGAAAAATTAGATAGCACTAGTGAGATAGTATATGATACAATTGATGTAGTAGGAGAAAGCATAAGTGGTACAGCTTCAACATTGCAAAATAATATTAAAAACATAACCGACTACATAACATTAATTGTGGAAATAATAGACATAGTTAAAGATGCATTTAAAAAACGATAAATTATTAAAGAGAACCCAGTTGGGTTCTCTTTTAAATAGTTTGAAACATTATATCTATCTTTTACTAATGGTATTGCTAAAGAAATCACTATTGATATACTATATATAGTAGATATAATTAAATAATTAAATTATTCAATTGGAGAGGTTGATATAGGTGGAGAAGGTTAAAGTCATATGCAATCCTTCATCTGGAAGGCAAAATATTCAGAGAAGAGTAGATTACTTATGTAATCTTTTAATAAATGATGGTTATGTAGTCGGTAAATTCAATACTACCAAAAAAAACGATGCAATGATAGAAGCTATGAGAGCTTGTGATGAAGGATGGGATTTTATTGTTGCCTGTGGAGGAGATGGCACTGTAAATGAGGTAGCAAAAGGAGTTGCTCAAAGCCATAGGAAAATTCCGGTAGCTATTTTATCGGCTGGTACAGTTAATGATTTTGCAAATCATATGGAATTACCAAGAAATATGGATGATTTTTTCGCCATGATAAAAAATAAAAAGATTAAAAAAGTAGATTTAGGCAAGGTAAATGATGAATATTTTATTAACGTAGCAGCTGGTGGTCTATTGACCAATGTTGGCTTTCAAGTACCAGCTGAAGCAAAGGCTATTTTTGGAAGGATGGCTTATTATATAGAAGGTTTAAAAGAAATACCAAAACAAAAATTTAAGCCTATTAGAGTAAAATTTGAAAGTGAAGAATATACAAAGGAAGAAGATATATTATTGTTTTTAATTTCAAATAGTGCTTCAATTGGCGGATTTAAAAGATTAGCACCAGATGCTAATGTGTCTGATGGTTATTTAGATGTGGTAATTATTAAAAAGTCAGAAGTTCAGGACTTAGCTCAAATATTCATTAATATCTTTAGGGGAGAGCATGTAAATCATCCTAATGTATCTTACTTTAAATCAAAGAAGATCAAGGTAGATACTGCTGAAGATGTGGTAATAGATATTGATGGAGAATATGGCGGTAAATTACCATCCGTCTTTGAAATAGAACCGGAAGGGTTTAAAATTTTTGTTCCATAATAGATAAAAATAATTTTATAAAGTGGAGGTGGAGTTTTGAAAGAAAAGGGTATTTCAAACAATATAGCTAGTATTGAAAAACATCTTAGAAAAGTCGACTACATTATTCGATTAAAAGGTAGAGAGATATTAAACGACTTTAATATCACGATTCCTCAATTCAGTGCTTTGCAAATTCTTATTTATAACGGAGAATTAACTATAGGGGAATTGAGTCAGAAAATGGCTTTAGCTTGTAGTACAATAACAGATCTAGTAGATAGAATGGAAAAAAATCAATTGGTAGTAAGAAAAAAAGACGAAAAAGATAAAAGGGTAGTTAGAATTGAAGTGTTGCCAAAGGGACACGATATCGTAAAAAAGGTTTTAGAAAAACGGGTGAAATTTTTAGATTCTAAAATGGTGGATTTGACAGATGAGGAAAAGGTCTCTCTTAGTAAAGGTCTAGAATCTTTATATAATGCAATGAAAGATAATTGAAAGAATAATCTTTCCATTTTATAAATGGAATAAAGGGGAAATAGAGATGAAGTTAGTAGACAACAGGTACAAAGTTAATAAGGTTTTGGAAGATAATATTTACAGTAGTATATATGAAGTAGTAGATTTTTGGAATGATGATAAAAGGTTATTTATGAAGCTATACAATATTGATAAGCAAAAGAAAGTCATTGATTACTTTATTAACAATTTTGTCAACTTAACTAGAATTAAACATAAATATTTACTTTCCAGTGAGCAGTTCTCCACAATAAAAACCATAGATAGAAAAAGAGTAAATATAAAACAATATTATTGTACAACAGAATATATAGATAACCCTTGCCTTGATAAAATTTATAAAGATTTAAGTTTAAAGGAAAAGCTTATGATTATAATCCAAGCCTGTACAGTATTAGATTTTTTACACTATAGAGGGATAATATATAAGCATTTAAGTCCTTCTAATATATTTCTGTCGGAAGATGATAATATAAAGATAATGGATTTAGCTAATGTATATGAAGCTTCTATTAATACTAGTTATACAGACTTAACAAGATATTTTATTGCACCAGAGGTTTTACTAGACCAAAAGGATATGATAAATAAAAATGCAGACAAATACTCCCTAGGGATGTTGATGCTATATTTATTAACTAACGATTTCTATTCAAGTAATATATCCTATGAATATAGAGATGCTTCTCAAATGAACAACAAGCAGATAGATTTTTTAAATGACATTATTACAAGATTGACTAGGAAAAATCCAATTACTAGAGAAGTATCCTTAAGAGATTTAGTAGACAATTTGAAAGAAATATTCAATATAGATTATGAATACGATATAGTCAAGGAAAGAGGTATCCTAAATTTTAAAACCCAAATAGTAGGTAGAGAAAAAGAAATTAACAAAGTATTAATGATTGATAAAAAATTAACAAAAGGTAAAGAATATAAAAAAGCAATATTAATTAATGGGGATTCAGGCGTAGGTAAAACTCGGCTACTTAAGGAAATAAGCCACTTATTGAGGATGAGAGGAAGGGATGTATACTACTTAGAAATAACTGAGAATATCCAACATGGTTTAAAACCAGCAACAAATATTCTACGTCAAACTATCAAAGATGTACCAATGAATGTATTAAATAAATATGCTAAGGAGCTTATAAAAGTATTACCAGAACTAAAATTTGTTGTAAATGCAGAAACTCTAGATGAAATAAGCGGAGATAGAGAAAGGTTAAGACTATATGATAGAATAACCAATTATTTAGAAGAATTTACTAAGGACAAGCCTGTATATTTAATTATTGATAATCTAGGTGATTGTAGTCTGGAATTTTTACATTTACTGAATTATATAATTGATAATATTAGTGAAGGAAGTATAATCGTAATAGGCTCTTATAACGAAAAGACCATAGGAGATAGATCTATTAAAGGTAACATCTTTTATAAACTAATAGGTGAGGAAAATGTTGAACATATTAAGATTTCCAATTTAAACTTAACAGAAATTGGAGAGTTTATCCAATATGTATTAGGAATTAGCTATAAACCGTTAAAATTTTCCGCAGTAATGTTAAGGGAAAGTGCAGGAAATCCTAGATATATTGAATATATGATGAAAGATTTATATGCTACTGGTGAACTTTTTTTAAGCACAGAGGGTTTTTGGGAGATTAAAACCCAGAGATACTCAGATATATATTTTCCCTCAAGCATAGATGAAGCAATGAAAAATCAAATATCCCTTATAGAAAAAGGATATTTAGAGATTATGAAGATAGTTTCAGCATACAATGATTCCATATCGAAGATAATTCTTTTTCAAATGATAAATGATGATAATGATTACTTAAATACCAAAATAAGTGAATTGGTAGGCATGGGTCTTCTGGAGGAAAAGGTTGCTGACTGGGGATATAGCTATAGTATTAGTAATATACATTTAAAAAGGCTAATATATCATAGAATTCCTTCTTATGAAAGGATTGAGCTCCATAAAAAATTGGCCAGATTATTAGAGAAAAACTATGGGACTAATTACAAGGTAATTTTGGGGGAACTTATCTATCATTTAAGAGCCTCAAACCAAACTGAAAAAGCATTAGATTATACAATTAGAGAAGCCAGAGAAAAATCTAATATATTAAGTACCCAATCTATACTATTATGGGAAGAAGCCTATGATATAGCAAAGGGTACAGAATCTGATTATAAGTTGGAGATATTAAATTCTTTAGGCAGTATATATTTTTTAAAAGGAGAATATGATAAAGCTTTAAATGTATATAAAGAATTGTTTGATATATCCAAGAATAAAGAAGAGGGGAAATATATTGTCATTGCTAACACAGGTATTGGAGAAATATATTTAAAGAGAAGTCTGACAGATAAAGCTTTAAATAAGGCGAAAGAGGCAATAAAAATTTCAAAAGAAATAGACTATCCTGTTGGAATAGTTAAATCACGTATACTCTATAATAAAATATTGCTAAACCATGGAAAATTTGAGGAGTCTCAACAAGATATAATAGAACTTTTAGGTTTTGTAATGGAGCATGGTCTGTATCAAGAGTTAGGTGATATCTATAATATAATGGGCCTTTTAGAGTACTTTAATGGAAATGTTGAGAAGGCAATTGAACTGTACCAAGATAGCATTAAATCTTATCACAAAGTAGATAAGTTTATTAATTCTACTAAGCCAATAAATAATATTGCTAATATATATCGTCAATGTGGAGAATATAAAAAAGCAATGGAATACTATGAAGATGGTTTAAAAATTGTTGAAAAATACGGTATAATGAATATAAAATTAGTATTTCTAAACAATGTTGGGGAAGTATATTTTGATCTATGTGACTATAATAAGGCTAAGAAATATATTAAAGAGGCTAGAACAATTGCCTTAGAAGTTAAGGATCCTAATTTAATATTTTTAACTAATATAAATTTAGGTTTAATATATCTATTGATTGGCGATTATGAACATAGTTATAATTGTTATGAAATAATTAAAAAAAGTTATTCCCAAAACTCAAATTTTAGTTTTGAGGTAATTAGTCAATACTATAATTTTCTTGGTGAGTTTTATTATACTTTTGGGAAGTGGGATGAAGCGTTAAAGTATTCTACTAATGCTATGAAGCTTTGCAAGGATTATAACAATACAGAATATTTAATGTCTAAAACCAGAATTATACTTATAAATTATTTTAAGAATCAAAGTTATGATAAAAAATCTATGGAGAATATTAGGACAGAGTTTAGAAGTATAAATTTAGGATTTAAAAGAAGGGCTAATTTATTGAGATTAGGTATTGTTGCTTTGCTGGAAAATGACTACAAATATGTTGCAGATATACTTGAAGAAGATAATAAACTAAAAAAAGATTATACTTCACCGACTTTAGAGTATATTAGAAAACTATTATTATATAGCATAACCCAGGATGAAGATGGCAATAAAAATTTAATGAAACTAGAAGAGAATATGAAGAAATATAATCTTGTTCACCTAGATATATATGCAAATATTTTGATAGGCGTTAATTTTACAGTGGACGAAAAATATTATCAAGCTATTAACTACCTATTACAATCATTAGATTTAATATATGGTACCATAAAAAACATACCAGAAAGAGATTTGCAAGTTGGTTTTATTAAAAGACATAGGACCGATAATATTAAAATCAAGCTTTTGGAAGTAATGTATAAAATATTTAATAAGAGATTGGATTGTATATGTATAGATGATATAGGTCCAAATGATAATATTGAAAAATATTTTGATTACAATTCATTATTTAGTTTAATAGACGATAGTCAGTTTACTAAGATAACAGAGATGAATTATCTATATGAAGAAACTAAAGATATATTCACCATAGAAGATTTGATAAAAAATCTAACAAACGATTATAAATATAATTTAAAACTTATCTTGAAATATATATCAAAAGAAGCCTTTGCTCAGAGAGGATATATATTGATCTATGATGAAGAGAATAATAGATATACTCCCATTATAAGTTTAAACGGCCATATGAACTGGAAGCCTAATGAAAACTTATTAGCCTTGGCTGGTAGATATGAAAATGGAATTCTAATAAGTAGTAGTTTAGTTAGCAATGTAATTGGGTTACATAAAGAATTTTTACCAAAGGATACTAGGGCGTTAATTTGTGTTCCAATAATAACACCTCCAAATGAAATTTATCATTCTGGAGAAGAAAGAAGAAAGAATCAGCTACAGTATAATCGCAGGAAGGAAGGATATATCTATTTAGAAACGGGAAGAATATTTAATAGATTTGATAAAGAAAGGCAGAGATTGATTAGTATTTTAACTAGAATACTATATATCAATATTGAGAATTACAAATTTAAAATATTATCCAATATAGATAGATTGACAGGTACTTACACAAGAAAGTATTTAGATAATGAGTTTAATAGAATCCTTATTGAAGCAAAGAGAAAAGATGAATCTTTTGCAGTTATGATGATGGATTTAGATAGATTCAAAAATATAAATGATATCTACGGTCATAGAAAAGGTGATGAGGTTTTAAGCTTAATAGGCAGTACTTTATCCAATAGTATAAGAGACACTGATATAGTGGCTAGATATGGTGGAGAAGAGTTTATTATACTATTAAAGGACGTTAACGAAGAACAAGTTAAAAAAATTGGAGAAAAAATTAGATTGAGTGTTGAAAAGTTGAAAATATCAAACATTGAGAATCCTATTACTATTAGTGTAGGAATATCTATGTTTCCGGTTCATAGTCAATTTAAAGAAGAATTAATAGAAAAGGCGGATCAAGCTCTTTATTGTGCTAAGGAAAAAGGAAGGAATAAGGTAGTTATATGGAATACAAATTTAGCCAATACATTGAATAGAGTAGATAGATTAGCAGGTATTTTATCTGGCAATACTAATATGGATCAGAGAAATATTCTAGCAATATTGGATATAATTGATATTGTAAAACGAGACATCAGTAAAAAGGAAAAAATATTCGCATTTTTAGGCAGAACTATAGAAACGTTAGAAGCTGAAAATGGCGCTTTTGTTGAAATAGATTTTAATAACAATCCCACCAATATCTATGCTAGGTCTATATTGAATCAAAATTGGACAGAGGCTTCATTTATCAATGAAGCCATAGTAGATAGGATCCTTTCTCAAAGAAAAGGAGAATTTTTAATTGATTGGGAAAGTGTAAATGAGATGAATTTAGTTTTAAATACTCCTAATTGGGAATCGGTAATTGCAATACCTTTGATTTTTAAAGGTGAAACAAAAGGATTAGTATATATTACTGTTCCAATAAAAGAAAAGGAATTTGACTATAATAACTATAATTTAACTAAAGTGTTATGCGATATTTTTTCAACCATATTGTGAATGAAATAAAAATTGAATTATTTATTACTTGAAGTATTATAAATTCACTGCTAGTTATGATATAATAACTAAAATATTCTATCTATTTATTGAGGGAGGTGCGGAAATGTCAGTAACAATAAAAGATGTAGCAAAGTTAGCTGGTGTATCTATTTCTACTGTTTCAAGAGTTATCAATAATTCTAAGCCAGTAAGCCTTGAAGTAAGAAAGAAAGTATTAGAGGCCATAGATGAATTAGGATATAAACCTAATGAGGTAGCCAGAAGTCTTGTTACGAGAAAATCAAATTTAATTGGAGTTATTATAACGGATATTGGCAATTCCTATATAGCAGAAATGGTTAGAGGAATAGAAGAAGTGGGAAGAATGTATAATTATGATATTCTTTTGTCAAGTAGTTATGGGAATCCAAATACGGAGAAGAAGTTTGCACAACTTTTGAGAAGCAAGCAGGTGGAAGGGATAATTTTAGTTTCAGAAAAAAATAACGATGAAGTAATAGAGGAAATTCAAGATTTTAGAATTCCTTTTGTATACTTAAATAAATATTATAGTAATTTAAATATACCTACTGTATCTATAGATAACTTAGAAGCATGCTTTGAGATGACTAATTATCTTTTGAAATTAGGGCATGAAAATATTTTATATATAACTGCTAATGAGAAAGATGAATTTTCATTAGAGAAGTATAAAATAGATGGGTACAGAAAGGCCATAAAGGATATTGGAAATGGAAAAGAGTTTATATATTCAGCCACAGGATTTGGCATTGAAGATGGTTACGATATGGGAGAAGAAATAATTAAGTTTATAAAAGATAATAACATTACTGCAGTTTTTTGTTGCCAAGATGAATTAGCTATAGGTTTTATTAACTATTGTTATGATAATAAGATAAAAGTTCCAGAGGATATTTCTATTTGTGGATATGGTGATACAAAAATAACTTCTATCTACAGACCTAAACTTACAACAGTAAAAGAGCCTTATTACGATATTGGCGCTGTTGCAATTAGAAGAATTATTAAAAAATTAAAGGAAGAAGATATAAAAGAAGAACATATTTATCTTCCAATTCGGATAATGGAAAGGGAAAGTTGTAGAAGAATCAAATAATGGTGGTGTAATGTATGAGAGCTTTTATAGGATTGGAATTTGGCCACGATTTAAAGAAGGAATTATACGAGATACAAGAAATTCTTAAAATCAATTCAAATAAAGGAAGCTGGGTCTCTTTAGATAACTTTCATATTACACTAAAATTTCTAGGAAATATTGATAAAGACCAAATAGATAGTATAGAGAAAAGTATAAAATCCATATCTATCAATACTTCACCCATATCCATAACCTTGGAAGAGCTAGGTTATTTCAATGTAAAAAATGGTGAATATAGGGTTATTTGGATAGGTATTAATGGAGAAATGATGAAATTAAATAATATATATGATATAATAGAAAAGGATATGAATAGCATTGGCTTTCCTATAGAAAAAAGAAAATTTACACCCCATATAACTTTAGGCAGAAGAGTGAGGACAAAGTTGCCTTTTAACAAGTTAGAGGAAAGTATTAAATATAAACTAGGGACAGAATTTTTATTGGACAATTTGACTCTTATGAAAAGTGAGGAAATTATGAGGAAAAGAGTATATACTCCAATAAAATCTTATAAGTTTCAAAATTTATTAGATAAAAACCACAGATAATTTCTGTGGTTTTTTGTGCTTCACCTTGATAATGTGTGAAAATATGAAATGAATGGAGGAGAGAATTATGAAAACTATCCTAATTGATGGTAACACCCTTAATCTAGAAGGATTTATTAATGTAGTCAGGAAAGGCTATAAAGTACAATTGACAGAAGAAGCAGTAAAAAGGGTTGAAAAAGCAAGACGAGTAGTTGATGAATTTGTTGATAAGGAAAGAGTGGTATATGGAATTACTACTGGATTTGGGAAATTTAGTGATGTATCCATTAGTAAAGAAGAAACTAAAGCTCTACAAAAAAATTTAATCATAAGTCATGCTTGTGGTGTTGGAGAACCATTAGACCAAGAGGTTGTTAGAGGAATAATGCTTCTTAGAGCTAATGCACTCGCTAAAGGGTATTCTGGTATTAGGCTTTCTACTTTAAATACATTGATAGAAATGCTTAACAAAGGGGTACACCCATTAATCCCAGAGAAAGGGTCATTAGGTGCCAGTGGGGATTTGGCTCCTTTATCCCATATGGTATTAGTTATGTTAGGAGAAGGAGAGGCTTATTATAAAGGAGAATTGCTTACAGGGAAAGAGGCTATGGATAGAGCAGGCATACCTACTATTGAATTGACTTCTAAAGAAGGTTTGGCTTTAATTAATGGAACTCAAGTGATGACATCTATAGGGGCTTTGACTGTATACGACGGAATAAAATTAAGTAAGACCGCTGATATAGTAGCTGCTCTGACTGTTGAAGCTTTAAATGGAGTAGTGGATGCCTATGATGATAGAGTTCATAAGATAAGACCTCATCAAGGTCAAATAAATACAGCCCAAAATTTACTTCATTTATTACAATCAAGTGAAATGACCACAAGACAGGGAGAAATCAGGGTGCAAGATGCTTATTCCTTAAGATGTATCCCTCAAATCCATGGTGGCAGTAAAGATGCTTTAAAATATGTAGAAGATAAAGTTAATATTGAAATGAACTCGGCTACAGATAATCCACTGATCTTTGAAGATACTCAGGATGTAATTTCTGGTGGGAATTTTCATGGACAACCAATGGCTCTTAGTTTTGACTTTTTAGGTATTGCATTATCAGAATTAGCAAATATATCTGAAAGAAGACTCGAACGTTTAGTAAATCCGGCTCTAAGTGATTTACCTGCATTTCTAGCTAAGAACGGAGGATTAAATTCAGGATTTATGATTGTTCAATATTCTGCAGCAGCCTTAGTATCAGAAAACAAAGTACTAGCTCATCCAGCTAGCGTCGATTCTATACCATCTTCAGCAAATCAAGAAGACCATGTTTCCATGGGAACTATTGCAGCTAGAAAGGCTAGAGAAATTTTAGTGAACACCCGAAAGGTATTAGCAATGGAATTATTAACGGCTTGCCAAGCCATTGATCTAAGAGGCAAGAAAGGCCTAGGAAAAGGAACAGAAATAGCATATAATATAGTTAGAGAAAATTTAACTACTATTGAAGAAGATAGAATTATGTACAATGAAATAAATACATGTGAAGATATAATAAAATCAAATAAGATACTAGAAGAAGTTGAGACTAAATTAGGTGAATTAATATAAAGGAGGAATTTCAATGGTAAACAATTTTGACATTAGTAATGCTATGACTATTAAATTGGATAATGAATTACCCCCTATGCCTAAATTTATCGAAGGCGTAAGACGGGCACCTAAAAGGGAGTTTAATCTATCAAAGAAAGAAACTGAAATTGCCCTAAAAAACGCTTTAAGATATGTACCGGAAGAGTTACATGAAGAGTTAGCACCTGAATTCTTAGATGAACTTTTTACACGTGGAAGAATATACGGTTATAGATTTAGACCAGAGGGAAGAATATACGGAAAGCCAATTGATGAATATAAGGGTAAATGTATTGAAGGAAAAGCTTTCCAAGTAATGATAGATAACAACTTAGATTTTGATGTTGCCCTATATCCTTATGAGTTAGTTACTTATGGGGAAACAGGACAGGTATGTCAGAACTGGATGCAATATAGACTTATAAAAAGATATTTAGAGGAATTAACTGAAGATCAAACTTTAGTAGTAGCTTCAGGGCATCC
Source organism: Clostridium sp. Cult1 (assembly GCF_021655095.1). Classification (GTDB taxonomy): domain Bacteria; phylum Bacillota; class Clostridia; order Tissierellales; family Tepidimicrobiaceae; genus Schnuerera. The sequence goes on from NZ_PPXW01000001.1 coordinate 138,689, forward strand.
CTTAGGACTATTTAAATCAACCCCTAATAGCCCAAGGGTAATTATTACCAATGCCTTGATGGTAGGTATGTTTGATGATCAAGAACATTGGATTAAGGCTCAAGCTATGGGAGTTGCTAACTATGGACAGATGACTGCTGGCGGTTGGATGTATATTGGACCACAAGGGATAGTGCATGGAACTTATAATACAATATTGAACGCAGGACGTATGGAATTAGGAACAAAGGACGATCTTAGAGGGCATTTGTTTGTAAGCTCTGGATTAGGTGGGATGAGTGGAGCTCAAGGAAAAGCAACTAAGATTGCAAAAGGTGTCGGAATAATTGCAGAAGTTGACTATTCTAGAATCAAAACTAGACTAGATCAAGGTTGGATAGATATGTGTTTTGACGACCTAGATGAGGTATTTAAAGCTGCTGAAGAATATCAAGAAAAAGAAGAACCTATTGCTATAGCTTATCATGGAAATATAGTGGATCTATTAGAATATGCTGTTGAAAATAACAAAAATATAGAACTATTATCAGATCAAACCTCTTGCCACGCACCTTATGATGGAGGATATTGTCCACAAGGGTTAACCTTTGAAGAAAGAACAGAATTGTTAAGAACTGATAAGAAAAAGTTTGCAGAATTAGTTAATAAGTCATTAACTCACCATTTTGAATTAATTAAGGAACTAGTAAATAGGGGAACTTATTTCTTCGATTATGGTAACAGTTTTATGAAGGCAGTTTTTGATGCAGGAGTAAAAGAAATAGCAAAAAATGGTGTAGATGAAAGTGAAGGTTTTATCTTCCCATCCTATGTGGAAGATATAATGGGGCCAATGTTATTTGATTATGGATACGGACCTTTTAGATGGGTATGTTTAAGCGGAAAATATGAAGATTTAATAAAAACTGATAGGGCAGCTATGGAATGTATAGATCCTGATAGAAGATTCCAGGACAGAGATAATTGGGTATGGATTAGAGATGCAGAAGAAAACAAATTAGTTGTAGGCACTCAAGCAAGAATTCTATACCAAGATGCTTTAGGAAGATTAAAAATAGCCCTTAAATTTAATGAAATGGTGAGAAATGGAGAGATAGGGCCAGTAATGCTAGGAAGGGACCATCATGACACAGGTGGAACTGATTCTCCATTTAGAGAAACAGCTAATATAAAAGATGGTAGTAATATAATGGCTGATATGGCTACCCATTGTTTTGCTGGAAATGCAGCTAGAGGAATGAGCTTAATAGCTCTTCATAATGGCGGTGGAGTAGGAATAGGCAAATCAATTAATGGTGGATTTGGTATGGTACTAGATGGTAGTGAAAGAGTAGATAATATATTAAAAACCGCTATGCCTTGGGATGTAATGGTAGGAGTAGCAAGAAGATCTTGGGCAAGAAATGAAAACTCTATTGAAACATGTATTGAATACAACAACCAATTTAAAGATACAGACCATATTACAATTCCATATCTACCCGATGAGGAATTAATTAAAAATTTGGTAGATAATAGATATGATAAGGACATAAAGAAATAGAAAGGAGATACTAATGGCAAGATTAGTTCAATGTGTACCTAACTTCAGTGAAGGAAGAAATAAGGAAATAGTTGAAAAAATAGTAGAAGAAATAAGAATAATGGATGAAGTTAAGCTTTTAGATTATTCTATGGATAAGGATCATAATAGATCTGTAGTAACTTTTATAGGTGAGCCAGAAAAGGTTATAGAAGCAGCTTTTAATGCTGCTAAAGTTGCAGCTGAGCTAATAGACATGAAGAGCCATACAGGAGGCCATCCAAGGATGGGTGCAACAGATGTTATACCACTTATCCCAATATCTGATGTAACTATGGAAGAATGTATAGAGTATTCTATGAAATTAGGACAGAGGATTGGTGATGAGTTAGGAATACCCGTATTTTTATATGAAAAATCTGCCAGGACTAAGGAACGAGAAAACCTAGCAGATATTAGAAGAGGTCAATATGAGGGAATGGCAGAGAAACTTCAGCAAAAAGAATGGCAGCCAGATTTTGGACCAAATACCTTGAATGAAAAAGCAGGAGTAACAGCTGTAGGGGCTAGAATGCCTTTAGTTGCATTCAATGTAAATTTAGCAACAAAGGATTTAGAAATTGCAAAGAAAATTGCAAAGGTAGTAAGGGCCAGAACAGGTGGATTCACATATTGTAAGGCCATAGGATTAGAAATAACTGAAAGAGATATAGTTCAAGTTTCTATGAATATGGTTGATTATACAAAGACATCTTTATTTAGGGTATTTGATACTATAGAAAGGGAAGCTAGGAGATATGGCGTAAATGTTATAGGGAGCGAAATTATAGGATTAGTACCAATGCAAGCTTTAGTGGATGTAGCAGACTACTATTTAAGATTAGAAAACTTTGATTCCAGCCAAATTCTTGAAAAAAGAATGTTTGAGTAGGATGTGATATGATGAAAGCGGATATTATTATAAAAAATATAGATAATTTAATAACACTAAAAGGACCTAATAGGGCGAGGGTAAAGGAAGAAATGAGGGACATTGGTCTTATCAATAATGGAGTAGTGGCTATAAAGGGAGATAAAATAATCTATATTGGCAAAGGTGAACTACCATTAGACATTGAAACCCATGAGAACACTATTATTATAGATGGGGAAGGTAAAACTGTGACACCAGGTCTTGTGGATTCACATACCCATTTAATCCATGGTGGATCAAGAGAGCATGAATTATCTATGAAATTAAAAGGGGCTAGATACCTAGATATACTAGAAGCTGGTGGTGGGATTCATAGTACGGTGAACGCCACTAGAGAAGCAAGTTTTGACCAGCTTTACGATAAAGCTAAAAAGAGTTTAGATATAATGTTGGGTTTTGGAGTTACCACTGTAGAAGCAAAAAGCGGATATGGATTAGAAGACTTTAACACAGAAATCAAACAAATGGAGGTAGCAAATAAATTAAATAAGGAACATCATGTAGATGTGGTATCAACATTTATGGGAGCTCACGCTATACCACCAAAATACAAAGACAACCCAAAAGATTTTATTGGTATAATAATTAATGAAATGATTCCACAGGTAGCAGATAAGAAATTAGCAAAATTCTGTGATGTATTCTGTGAAAAAGGAGTTTTTTCAATAGAGGAAACTAGAGAAATACTAGAAGCTGGCATAAAGCATGGATTACTGCCCAAGGTACATGCAGATGAAATTGAACCTTTAGGTGGAGCAGAATTAGCAGCAGAAGTTGGATGTATTTCAGCAGATCATCTAGTTGCTGCAAGTGTAAAAGGAATAAAAATGATGGCAGAGAAAGGGGTAATAGCTAATTTACTTCCTGGAACTTCCTTCAACTTACAATCTGGAAAATTTGCTCAAGCAAAAAAAATGATAGAAGAGGGTGTACCAGTAGCCCTATCAACAGATTATAATCCAGGTAGTTGCCCTACGGAAAATATGCAGCTAGTTATGAGTTTTGCGTCTATAATTATGAAGCTGACTCCAGAAGAAGTAATAACAGCTTCTACAATCAATGGCGCAGCATCATTGAAATTAGAAGAAGAAATAGGTAGTTTGGAAGTAGGTAAAAAAGCAGATTTGGTTATATTTGATGCACCAAATTTGGATTATATTATCTACCATTTTGGCATAAACCATACAGATAAAGTTATAAAAAGTGGCAAACTAGTATTTGATAAATTTAGAAACATCCTATAAAATAGTATTTAAATAAGTATACTAAAGGGGAGTAGCTATAGTATTTTTACTAAAATGGGATCAACATGCTGGTAATATACCTGGTCCTATTTACCTTTATGAAGGGAAGCGAGACTTTTAGTTTAATAGAGATCACTATTGAACTAAAAGTCTTTTTATGATTGAATCCTATGAACATAATTAATAACATTAACTAATGTAAAGAAAAGGAGAAAAACATGATTACTGAATTAATTAGAGCATTTCTTTTAATATTTGCTGCAGAAATGGGAGATAAAACACAGATAATTGCCATGACTTTTGCAACCCATTACAAAATTAAAGATGTTTTAGCTGGCGTAGCTATTGGGGTTTTTCTAAACCATGGTTTAGCTATAGTATTAGGTCAATATCTATCAAAATGGATTCCTATGAGTACAATCCAATTGGTTGCAGGAGTTATGTTTGTTATTTTCGGACTCTTGGCATTAAGGGAAGAAGAATTAGAAGAGAAAGAAAATAAAAAAGCCTTGGGGCCAATAGTTACTGTAGCTTTAGCATTTTTTATAGGAGAATTGGGAGATAAAACTCAACTTACAGCTATGACATTATCCGCAGAAGGGAATTATCCATTTTTTATTTTATGTGGAACTATTTTAGGAATGCTAGGAACAAGTGGCTTGGGTATATTTATAGGAATTAAAATTGGCGATAAAATGCCAGACATTTCAATAAAAATTATTTCATCTATGGTATTTATTTTTTTTGGAACATTAAAGCTTTATAATTGGGTACCGATAAAAATATTAACTCCCTTTAATATTCGGCTCTATTTTATCTTAATTTTATCTATTTACTTAATATTGACTAGACGATTAATTGCTAAAAAAAAGTATTCCAAATATTCTCCTATAAAGGAAGTAGCCACTATTCTATATAGTCAAACAAAAGCATTAAAGGAGGCAGTAGATGAAATTTGCCTTGGAGAAGGTATATGCGGAGATTGTTCTGGTGATGATTGCATAATAGGCTATACAAAGAAACTTCTTAAGGAAGCAAGGGATAATGAACAGTACTTTATTGAAAAAAATAAGGACTCTTCAAAATTAACTACCAAAGATTTTGATAAAGATAAAGTTACGGAAGCTTTAAGTTTAATAATAGCTGATTATATAGAATACGGTAGGATAAAAGATGAAGAGTTTATTATTAATCAAATCAAAAATTTTTTAGAATCAATTTTATTAGGCCAAAATATTAGGTTTGATGGAGATTTATCAAAGTATATTCGAAATGTTAAAAGGATTAATTATTATATAGGGAGAAACTTAGAAAATAAGATAAAAAACAAGCTAAATTCATTTAATTAAAATATTTTAAAAATAAAGAAGGATAAAGAAGTTTTATGTAGAATAATATAGAATGAACAAGAAACAAAGAAGGAGGGGTTAATATGGCTGAAAGCCAATATGTAGTTTTTAATTTGGATTCAGAGGAGTTTGGTATAGATATAATGAATGTAAAGGAAATAATACCATATCAGGAATCTGTTAACATACCAAATGCTCCAGAATTCATAGAAGGAATAATAAATTATAGAGGAAATGTAATTCCTATAATTAATTTAAAGAAAAGATTTAAATTAGATGATTTTAATGTTACTAAAGATACTAGAATAATTGTGATAAATATTGAAGAAAAAGAAATAGGATTTATTGTCGATGAAGCGTCACAGACTATAAGATTAGACGATAATCAGATAGATCCAACTCCCGATATAATATCAGAAGTAGATAGACGTTTTATAACAGGTGTTGGAAAAATTGGAGAAGATAGATTATTGATACTTTTGGATTTACATAAAATATTAACTGATAAAGAAAAGGATCAGATTGAAATGATGGAAATAGAATAAAGAGGTGTAAGTAGTGGCAAATACATCTTCCAAAGTTGAACGAATAAATGAAATATTGCAGGAAACTATATATTCCATTGAAAATAGTAAAGAAGAAATTACTGAAATTGTCGAATATGCAAGAGATGATGTAAAGGTAATTGAAAAAGAATTATTAGAAATTAAAGAGAGGGTAGATAAAGTAATAAGGGAAGTAGATCTATTAGAAGTTGAAGAGAGAAAAGGCAGAGCCTATCTTTCAAATGTAAGTAAGAACTTCAATATATATACTGAAGAGGATCTAAGGATAGCCTATGATAAAGCCAACGAAGTTAGAATTCGGTTGCTTCTAAAAAGAGAAGAGGAAAAAAGATTAATAGAAAGACGAAAAGAAGAAGAGCTTAGATTAAAATCTGCTATTGAAGTTTATAGAAAAGCTGAAAATGTGAGAAAATCTGTTAGTGTAGCTACTGAATACCTTAAGGGAAATTTAGATGAAATATTGTTTACGGTGGATCATTTAAATAAAAGACAGGTTTTAGGAATAAAGATAATAGAAGCTCAGGAAGAAGAAAGGGAAAGGTTAGCTAGAGATATACATGATGGTCCAGCTCAATCTATGGCAAATATATTGTTAAAAACAGAAATATGCGAAAGGTTAATGGATATTGATAGGGAGAAATCCAAGGAGGAGTTCCAAAATCTAAAAACTATAGTTAGGAGTACTCTTAAGGATTTAAGAAAAACAATCTATGATTTAAGGCCAATGTCATTAGATGATTTAGGATTAATTCCAACATTAGAAAGATATATTTATAATTTTATTGATTATAGTGGAATAAATGTAAAACTATGTGTTATTGGAGATGTTGTCAACCTAAATTCAGCTATGGAAGTAGCAGTGTTTAGAATTGTTCAAGAGTCGTTAAATAACATTTTCAAACATTCAAAGGCAACAGATGCTAGAATATGTATTGAATATTCACCAACAAGACTAAATTTAACCATAACAGACAATGGAATTGGCTTTAATGTAGATGAAGTTAATAAAGTTAGCAATGGTACAGTAGGAGGTTTTGGCTTAATCAGCATAAGAGAGAGGGTAGAATTGCTTGAAGGCAATGTAGAGATTAAATCCTCGCCAGGAAAAGGCACAAGAATTAATATCTATATTATGTTACCAGAGGAGGAAAGTTAATATGCAATGTGAAAAAATATCTGTAATGATAGCTGATGATCATGTATTAATGAGGGAAGGATTAAAGCAGCTATTAGAGTTAGAAGAAGACATAGATGTAATAATTCAAGCTGGAGATGGTAATGATGCAGTAGATAAGGCTTTAGAATATAATCCAAATGTTATATTGTTAGATATAAATATGCCCAAAATGAATGGCATAGATGTTTTGAGAAGATTGAAAGATTTGGGAGTTAAGTCTAATGTTATCATGTTAACTATTCACGAAGACAAAGAATACTTATTTGAAACTATGAAAATTGGTGCTGACGGATATGTTCTGAAGGATTCAGATGCCGATAGCTTAATTAAGGCAATAAGAGATGTAAATCATGGCAAATCATATATTCAGCCTAGCATAGCATCTATGTTGGTAGAAGATTTAGGTCAAAATGATGTTGAAATAAATAAAGAACTAGCTAAAATAAGATTGTTGACTAAAAGGGAGTACGAAGTATTAACGTTAATAGCTGAAGGGTTAAATAACAAAGACATTGCGGAAAAATTATATATAAGTGAAAAAACAGTAAAGAATCATGTCTCTAGTATATTCAAAAAAATCGAGGTAAACGATAGAATACAAGCAGCAATATTTGCTTTTAAAAACAATATTAAAAAGATTTAAAGAAACCAAGGGGAAAGATCTCTTTGGTTTCTTTATCATTCAATAGAACACTTCAACGAAGGTTTGGGGAAAGTATTTCATATAGAAGTATCAAAAGTTTTAATATATTCAAGAACAAAGGATTTAAAAGTTTCATTTAGAGGAGAAAGTTGCCTTTTTTTGTGATAAACAAAATAAAATTTTCTTTTTAAATCCATTTCTCTTATGTAGTATACTTTATATTTGTCTAATTCAATATCGGATACGACTGCCCTTTCGGATAAGAAACTTATACCTACCCCTAGCGATACCAATTCTTTAATCGCCTCAGTATCTTCTACATAAGCAATTATATTTAAATTATCGATACCTATTTTGTTTTCTTCTAAAATATTAACTAATAGATTCCTAGTACCAGACCCCTCCTCCCTAAAAATTATTCTTTCTTTAAGAATTTCATCTATATCTAAATAGGAATAATTCGGTTTTGAGTATATTGAAGTATTAGGTGTAATTACTAGTAATCTGTCTTCTATTAACTCGATATAGTCCAGCTTATTAGAAGGATATCTTGCACCTACAATACCAAAGTCCGTATCTCCACCTAAAATATTTTTTATTACACTCTTTGAATCCTTATCATCTAAAGTAAAAGTAACATCAGGATACTTTTTCAAGAAGCCATCAATTATATTAGGAATAATATACTTTCTAGGTACTGAACTAGAATATATATGAAGATGGCCTTGAATACGCCCTTTAAAGGCTGCTAAATCGAACTTTGCCATTTCACAGGAGTTTACAATATTTATAGCATACTTATAAAATAGAAGTCCCGCATCTGTCAGCGAAATTTTTTTGCCTGAACGATTAATTAGTAAGGAACCTAACTCCCTCTCTAAATTCTGTATATGATTGGTAACGGTAGGCTGTGTTATATATAGTTTCTCAGCGGCACGGGAAAAACTTTTTGAATTAGCTACTTCAATAAAAGTTTCAAGCTGTCTTAAATCCAAGTCAATATCACCCTTTCTATAGAATTTCAGTATTTAAACTTACATATTTATTCTATCAGAGTTAATAAAAAATGAAAACTTAAATTTTAATAGAAAAAGTTATTGACAAAAGCAAAAAAACTTGGTATATTAAAATAGCTGTCAGGTTGAGCATGAAATTGAAAGAAACCAGAAAATAAAAAAATGCAAAAACTTCTTGACAACAGTTTTGAAATTTGTTATAGTATAAAAGTCGGCTTCAGAAGAAGCCAACAAATGAACCTAGACAACTAAACAGTGTGAAGTACTTTGAGTAAGAAATAATTAAACA
>NZ_PPXW01000001.1:147497-163344 GCF_021655095.1 Clostridium sp. Cult1
TAGAAGGCCTATTAAGTTTACCCTTTTTTAGCTAGAATTGATTGAAATATTTATTAGTGATTTTAAATTTTACTATTGACAATTCTTAGCTGGACTTTTCAACATCAACCATATAATCTATTATATTTATCGGCATATCAGTGAAAAAAATTAGATTATTATGTATAATAAGTTCAAGAGAAATACTTTTTTTGCCGATAAATATAATTAGACTTAATAAATGAGACAAGGGGTGGAATATGTGAATTATAGAGGTGTCAAGCTGAAAAAAATAACTTCATATATGATATTATTCTGTTTATTATTTAATGGATTAGCGTTTAACATACCAATTAGTTATGCTCAATCAAGAGCAAAGGTTGCTATAACTAATGTATTTACAAACTTTAGAAGAACTGAAAAAAGGATTACTATAGACGATGAATCTATAAAAGACTATGAAAATAAAAAATTAGAAGTCCAAACACATGACAATAAATGGCATACTCCTAGAAACATCAATTTAGTAGGGCAGTCCATAATAGAAGCTGAATTAGACCCTCAATTAATAATAATGAATGCATTAATTGCAGGAAGGGTTTTAGAAGGGGACCCACCAGTTTACAAAAACGAAGAAACTAGGTACTCAAATATAAACGAGAAGGGAATCCCAGAGATAACAAATGTAGATAAACCCATAGTAAAGATTAACGAACCCATAATCCTAAACGGAAAAGACAATATAGGGCAATTGAAAGATGATAAATACATTATAACAGTGGGTGGAGTAGAAGCCAATGTAGAGTATATTTCTGGGAAAAATCAAGTTAAATTAACCCCGAAGGCAGGCCAATTTCCTGGTGGAATCAGGGATATAGTGGTAAGGAGCATAGATACATTAGAAAATTATGACTTGGAAACCACTTCAGTATATAAAAATGCTATCCATATAACTGGTGAACTTGGCATAGAAGGTGTAACTATGTTTCCTACAATGGGAGAACCTGGTTCTAAAGTTACATTTAGAAGAAGTACCTTCCCTAGCCAAGAAGGATATGATATTTATTTTATTAAGGATATAGATAATCCAGAATTTACCGAAGAAAATATGGCAAAAAACCAGAGTATAAGTTTACCCCATGATAATGCTAAAGAAACTGTAATAACTGTAGAAGTACCGAATTTAAGACCTGGTCCTTATTATGTAGTATTTGCTAATAAAGAATCTCAAAAATATGGAATAGATAGTACTTATATTTTACCCCAACAATATCAAGTGGTTACTATATCTCAAAAGCCTACTATAGATAGTGTTCAACCAGACAAAGCTCCTTCAATGACGCCGACAATAGTTGAGATAAAAGGAAATTTCTTTACAAAACACAATATTTCGGGATTTAGTCCTAATGGAGATTTAAAACCAAAAGATATAACAAGGAAGGATAAGGAAATAAGTATAGATTATGGCTCTGGTAAGCTAAAGTTACCAGATGAAACAGGAAAAACTGTAGAACATGATGTAAATGTAGAAAGAAAAATTGAAGTGGATATAGGAAGAGTGCTAGATATAGAAGATTTTAATTGCAATTTAAACGACAATAGAGACCCAAATACTTTCAAAGTTAAAACAGATAGTTTTAACTTAACAGAATCCCAGATAGAAGATGTAATCATAAGGGTTACTACTACTATTACGGGAAGTGAATTTAGTGCCCAAATGGAGCAAGAGATTACAGTTAGAAACGGATTTACTTATTATCCACCAACAGAGGTACCTAATGTAAGGGAGGTAGTACCAAGCGTAGTACCTATTGAAGAAATAGATGGTTCATTTTACTTAGATAGTAGTATGGAAAGGCTCTTGTTATCCATAGAGGGAGAAAACTTCTTAGTCACTCGCTATGTTGACGAAAATGGAGTAGAAAGGGTGAATTTTCCAAAGGTTACCATAGGTGGAGTAGTTATAAATCCAAATGAGAATAAAACCGAGGGAGAACATAAACCACTAAAATATGAAGTATTAAATAATGGCATTGTTGTAGATGGAACCTTAGGTAACGAAATAGGTAACAGGATATTAATTGAATTAAAAGCTGGTAAAGAAGGTTTTACAGTTGAAAACAAGGATAGCAAAAATGTCCATATAAATAATCCTAATAGGCAAAGCAAAGATTTTGCTATTACAGACTGGATATTTGAAGACAAAGTCAGATTCGAACTAATAAACAAGAACAACTTCCCAGTTATAGACAATGTTAGACCTAGCTTAGTGTCTATAGACGGTGGTGAAGATATAACGGTTACAGGTTCAAACTTTAGACCAGGGGCCAAGGTATATATAGAAAATAGGTTAGTTTCAGGTGTAAATATTTCGGGAGATGGGAAGGTTATAACCTTTAAAGCCCCAACTGGCTCTAGACCTGGGGAGACATTACTTCAGGTAATTAATCCAGAGGGGGGAATAGCAACTCATGTATTTACCTATACTCAGACCTATACAGAACCAAAGTTAACTTATATAAATCCTAAAGAAGGAACTACAAATACTTTAGTGACGGTAAAGGGTGAGAACTTTTTAGCTCCTGACCCTACTATAGTAATTAACAATATTGAAAATGTAGATGAGTTTTTAATATACAGGCTTATAGGTACCAGAATATTTATGGACGGTCATGATATCAATGAATACAATAGAGGAGAGCAAAACAGGATAAAGTTAGAGCGATTTGCTGTAGGGGAAATATTTAAATATGGCTCTACAGATAAAAAAGTTACTTTAGGAGAAAGTTATGATTCTACCATATTATATGATGAGACTAACAATAAATTCTATAGTATAGTTAGAGATGTAAGAAACGACTATTATATAGAAGGTGGAGAAGGTATACGATACAAGATATGGTACGTTGATGGTAAATTTAAAGCCAATAACTATGATATATACATGACCCAAGATGGAATTTTAAAATTTAATGGTCTAGAACTAAAAGCCTATACTCCATTTAAAATTCAAGGAAAGAAGATAATAGGAAATAGGGTACAATTTATTGATTCTAATACTTTAACCTTCAGAGTACCCAACTTAAACATGTCTCCTTGGACAGGGGAAGGCAGATATGATGTATCTGTAGTTAATCCAGATACAAAGAAACAGACTATTAAAGATGGGTTTTATTTCTATGCATCATCTAGTACTAGACCTATTATTGAAGATGTAATTCCTGATAGAGGACCAGAAAAAGGAGGCAATATAATCCACATAATAGGTCCAGAACCAAATCCAAAGGATGAAGATGATAACAAGATTGGCTTTATGGACACAGGAGTAGAAAAGACCCAAGTATTTATAGGAGGACAAAAAGTACCAGATGAAGATGTAACCATATTACCAGGCGGTAGAAAGATGGAGGTAAAAGTTCCTCCAACTGTAGAGAATATTAAAGAAAAAGGTACTGATCGAATAACAGTTCCTCTGGTATTGGTAAACCCCGATGGTGGAACCTTTAGTATATCTTATGAAAACCCTATAGAAGTAGATAGGAAGAGTGGGGAAGATAATATAAAGAAAACCATTAGAGGATATACCTATTTAGTACCTACTAGTAATCCTAAGATTACGGAAACTCACCCAAAAGAAGGTTCGGCAGCAGGAGGCTATATATTAGAAATATTTGGATCAGATTTTAGGGATTTTGAACCTTTTGTAGATACTGATGGAGATGGAGTATATAGGGATGGTATGCCTTATGATGATATAGATGGAAACGGAAGCTACACCCATAAGGCTCCTAATGATAAAGCTAAATCAAAATATAATCCAGAATATGAATACTTAACATCACCTATATTGCCAAAGGTATATTTTGGCACAAAGGAAGGGGAAATAGTAGAATTTGGAACTGGGTATTTACAGGTGATAGTTCCGCCAAACAATCCAGGGCCTGTAGATTTATATGTAGTAAATAACGACTCGGGCATATCCAATAAAGTAAGGTTTAATTATCTTTCTTCAGACCCAAGAATAAACAGTGTAGTACCCAATGTAGGAAACGTTAGAGGCGGAGAAAAAGTAGATATTCATGGAGAAAATCTTGAAAATAATAAAATTACTCTAGTCAAAAAGGATAGTGCTAATAATTCAATAAAAGAAGTTAAGCATATGCCATTAGTTAGATTTGGGAATAATTCAAATGAAGATTTGCCAAGAGAACATTCTAACAGTGGAGTTATACGATCCAATAGAGCAAGAGTAAAACTTGATGGTGGGATAGAAATAACATATGATGCCTTAGGAAAGACAATAACTGCTACTTTAGAAGAAAATGATATAAAATATACCAACACCTACCAAGATTATGATGGCGAAGAAATATTTATAAATACTAAGGACTTAAAAAATGGAGATGAAAATTATCCCTACGAACAATTAATAAGGTTAGAGGTAAATACAAACAGACTTCTTGTGTCTGGAAATTATGCTACTAATACCCAATTTAGAAACAACACTCATGTAGTCATTACTACACCGGCATATTATAAAATAGGTAGAACACCTATATTTATAATAAATCCCGACAAAGGTAAAGGGGAAGGAGAATTTGAGTTTAAATATCCAGATAGCAACCCCAAGATTACCAATATTACAAAAGAAGGTGGAGAAGAGCCAGTACTAGAAGATAGAGAAGAGATTAATGGAAAGGCTAAAGTTTTAAAAGTGGACTATAAAGGTGGAAATATAGTAACTATTCATGGTACTGATTTTAGAGAAAATGCAATTATTAAAATATCTGATTTGTTAACTATTACAGAAAAGGATATAGAATATAGATTACCAAATGAATTAACCTTTATAATGCCTTCAGTTCCGGCAGGAGAAGCCAATAAGCTTCACAGAGTAGTAGTTGAAAACAAGGATGGAGGCACTGCTTCATCTGATATGAATGAGCCCCCAATATATATAGAGTTTGTTATAGGGGAATCTAATCCTGAAGTATATACTATAGAACCAGTTAAGGGGCCAGCAACAGGAGGTACTAAAGCTAAAATAACAGGAGCAGACTTCAGGAATGAGATGGAGAAACACCCAGCAGGGAAGTTAAAAGTATATTTTGGAGATGCCAAAGTAAATGATAAGGATATAGGATTTATTGACTACAAAACCCTAGAGGTAATAGCCCCTAGCTCTAATACGTTAGGGCCAGTACAAGTGAGGATAGAAAACCCGGATGGATCCATATCCCAAGGGGATATTACTTTCACCTATATATCCAAACCAAGAATAGACGATATAAATCCTAAAAAGCTATTTACCAACGACACAGAAACAGAGGTAACCATTACAGGAAGCCAATTTATGTCAGGAGCTAAGGTGATTGTAGGAGGAAAGGTAATCCCTATTAGAGAATTGAAAAATGATATGGATGTAAAAGGCCAAGGGATTACAGGAGTAGATCCTCAAGGGAACAATAGAGAAGTTGCCGTCATAGATGGAATGGAAGCAGCTAGTGTTACTGTGGTAAGCGATAATGAAATAAAGGTAAGGTTTAATCAAGGTACAGATTTAGAAAATACCAGCATAATCATTATAAACCCAGACGGAGGAGTATCCGATCCCTATAATGATTTTAAATATGAAAAACCTGTACCATTAAAACCAATGGTATTGGAAGCTATACCAGGCTATGAATCTACTGTAATGTTGATTTGGAATGAATCGGATCCTGATTTATTAAACAGGGCTACTAAATATGAAATATATGGTAGAAAGGCTACGGAAAGTACTAATACTTTCATAGGTACTACCACCGATGCAGAGTATCTAATAAAAGGTTTAGAACCAAATACAGAATATGTATTTCTAGTAAGAGCCTTAAATGAACACGGTGCAGCTTTAGATTTTGCAGAAGTTAAGATAAGGACTTTAAGTACCCAAGAAGACTATAAACAAAGGGAGAAGGAAGAAAAGCTTAAAGAAGAACAGAAGAAGTTAATAGAAAAGGGTAAGGAAGAAATAAAAGGGAATAAAATAATCAAAACTTTAGGAACAGAGGATATTAAAAACAAGGTGGGGAATTTAGATTTTAATCAATCTAAGTATAAGAATACTACAGAAATTGTAATAAATATACCATTAGCCTTAGCAAGAACTGATTCCACATTGAATATTAAATATGGGGAACTACAGATGAGCATTAATCCAAAGGATCTATATACCTATAGGGTTTCAGTTATGGACCAAGGGGATAAGGATTCTAACCTTCAAATTCATATAAAGAGACAAGGCGAATCCCATATTCCGAGAGGGAAGAAGATTGCTTCCAGAGCCTATGATTTCCATTTTGGATTCCAAAGGGGTAAAGATATTATGGATATAGACAAACTATTAAGAACTGGAAAGCTAACCTTAAACCTAGACACCATAATCTATAACAATGCCAAAAATGTAGCCCTATATAAATTTGACATACCCACTGGAAAATATGTTAAAATATCCAATAATAGGACTACTTCTTTTAATGGTAAAGGAAAATATATACTGTTATCAGATAGATAGATTAGGGCGACCAAAGGTCGCCCAATTATGAATTGTGAATTGAATAAAAAGGAGAAAAAGCCTATGAATAGAAAAATTGCAATCTTACTATCGTTTATATTCATATTTAATATTGTAATGCCTATTAGTATAATTGAAGCCCAAGGTGTAAACTATACCGATATAAACAAACATTGGGCTAAAGGGGAAATAATAGAGGTATCTGCCCTAGGCTATATGGAAGGCAGTAAAGGGAAATTTTATCCTAATCGCCATCTAAACTATGGAGAAATCCTCACCATAGCCATTAGAGCCTTAGGGAAAGAAGGAGAAGCCCAAACTATAGAACCAAAGAACCATTTAAAAGGCATATACCAAATTGCCTATGATTTAGAACTAATAGAAGGGGAAAATAAAGATCAATTATCCCCTAGCCCAAATACTAAAGTAACTAGAGAAGAAGCAGCTAATATATTAGGTAGAGCTTTAGGCATAGAACCGCCTTTAGGTCACAATATAAAGGAAGCTAAAAAATTTAACGATTATAATAAAATAGCCCACCACCGACTACCTTATGTAGAGCTAGTCTTACAAAAAGGCTATATGAAAGGTAGAAATGCTAAGGTGTTAGATCCGAAGGGATATATTACTAGGGGAGAATTTGCTAAAATTCTTTCCAATGCCAATGATGATTTAATCCATCATAGAAATATAACTAAAAAGGTAGGTCAAGTATCCAATATTGAATTAGGTAATATTACCATATATAACACGGATAGCACTAGCAATATATTAGGTTATAAAGGTAAAAATACTTTTCCAGTCCAGAAAAATAAAACCTTATATAAAAGTGACATAATTAAATTTGGAGATTTTATTACCTATTATATAGATTCTAATGGAAAAGCATTATATGGAGAAATAAATACTCAAAAAGAATTTATCATAGAAGGTACCATTAGAGAAATTAATATTGAAGATAGAGAGATTACAGTATGGGATTTTAATGATAAACTTCATAGATTAAAACTAGACCCTTACATAAATATAGATGAACTATATTTTGAACAGGAAGTAGCTATAACCACTAAAGGTGGACAGGTGATCAAATTGACTACCTTCAATGAAATAGATCCAGAAAGGGATGGGTATATAATTCCTGGAACTAGATTTAGGGTTGGTACAGTATTATTTGTATCTAAAGATGAAATCGAAATAACAACTAATGAAGGCAGAGAAAAATTCCAAATAGATCCAATGTATACTACTATATATAAAAGCAATCAGAGGATAGAGTTATTTCAGGTAAAGGAAGGGGATAGGGTACTCCTTACCTTTGATGATATATATTCACCTCAAGTAGCAGAAATAAAAGTAGAAGATGAAGAAAAACATATTGGAGGAGTGTTAAAAGGGAAAATTCAATTGGTAGATGAAAGGAATAAGGAAGTTATAATATCTGAACCCTATGAACTATACCAAGGGAAATGGGTACCATCCTCTAAATCCAACCAAAGAATTAAACTAGGTACTGGTAGTATCTATGAAGGAGGACGGAAAACAACCCTTCAAGGACTCAATAAGAGAAAGGGAGAGGAAGCCTATATTGCCTATGAAAATGCTTATGGGAATATGAGTATATCAAAAATGTTATTAAAATCTGGATCGTCTATGGAATATAAGGATAGAGTTCAGGATATAGACTATGGTACTGGACAGATGGTAGTAGATACCAATTCCTTTAATTATCATGAAGGAACTATAGTCATTAAGGATAATAGGCTAGTAGATCCATTAAACTTAGACCTAAATCAAAATATATACCTTGTCTCCGATTATAGGTATGGCAGCCGAGGAGCTAGCGTCGTATCCATAGAGGACTCAGGTATAATAGATGATAGAATAGATGGTACTAAACTACTGGTCTATAAAGGAAAGATAGAAGATATATTGGATTACAAATTAGAACTAGGAAGATATAATTATAGAATGGACAAGCAAATACTAACATCCTCTGGATTTAAATCCAATTCAGGGTCTGAAGAATTTACTTTAACTTTAGATACATTAATATATGATAGCCAACTGGAAAAACAAATTCCAACTAAATCCTTCTTAGATTCTAGACATATAGATTTAATCGATATAAAAGATAGGGATTTAAGGAATAGAATAGAAAAAGAATATTATAAAAACAAACCAGCTTATTTAATAGCAAAAGAAACCCCTTATGGAAAAGAAGTATTGGCAATTAATCTAATACCTCAAGATTTAATTAGATATAATCAAACCATAACCTTAGACCACAGTACCTTAGGAGAAATTGGAGAAATAAATATTGACGAAAATACTTTAACCCTAATTAAGACTAGAAACTATAACAACCTAACTGGTCGATGGGACTATGGCAAGGATGAAGAATTAAACTTAAACAAAGCAGTAATCCTAATAAACGACAAACCACTAAGCCTAGATGAATTATATAAACTTAAAAAAGGTAGCCAAGCTTATGTAGTAAAACACAATGCTTCATCAATAGATATACCTTATATATTGTTGATAGAAACCCCCTAAGGGAACTCTACTTTTATCAACATTCTGTACTGAATCTGTTAGTAGATTGTGAATTGTGAATTATAAATTTTAGGTTATTCACAATTCACAATTCAAAATTTGCGTAAAGCACACGGGAGGTATAAACCAATGCAAAATCGAGTAGTAGCACTAATATTAATCCTGACCCTACTATTAGCATCCCCTTCTTTAGCAGTAGAACTACCAGGCTACGAAGGAGGAATAAATAACGAAAACAATTATAAAGAAGTAATATTTATTACAGGAGAACCTATAGAATTAGAGGGGACTTTAAAGATAAGTATAAAAGAGCGAAATAGAAGAGGGGTCCAAGAAAAAACCTATACCTATACCTATGATCTAAACAATTTAAAACTAGGAGCCACATTAAAGCGAAACATTAAGTTAACAGAAACCTTTGAAACCAATGGAAAACAAACTACCTCTTTAAAAACTCTAGATAAATATACGGAGAACTTTAGAATAGATGGGAAGACCTATCAAGTAAAAACGGAAGACTATCAATGGAACCAAGGCCAAGTACTTCATGAAACAGGATTATTAGAATACTATGCAGGAGATTGGTCAGCCAGAAAAACCTACAATGTAGATAGAGGAGCAGAAACAGTAACAGTTCAAACCATAGGAAGTTTGGTAGGCTATGACAGCCCTTGGTCTGCTACCCAAACCCAGACCCTAGAGCATATAATAGAATATCAAAACAAACTTGAAGATAACAATACCTGGGAAGGAACCGCCCTAGTAGAGGCTTCTTATAATAAAACTAAAGACTATAATTATGTAGACAATGTGCCTAATCAAATATCCTTTAAAGGTGGATTCATGCTAACGGAAAAACATGATAATGTACTTAAATACTCTTATAATCTCCCTAGGGCAAATGGAGTAGGAAGAAATATGGGACAAAACTCCATGAGTATAGATACTAACCCAATAATAACCAGATTGAATATACCAGCATTAAGGGATATAAGGGGACTAGCTTCTGAAAAGGATATATTATTAGTAGCTAGTATGGATGGTTTTTCCTTAACAGCAACAAATTTAGGACCTTCTACAGCAGTAAGTAGAGGAGACTTTGCCAAAGCTTTAGCTAATACCATGGATATAGAATTGCCAGTAGAAGAAGATACCAGAAGTAGAAGGAGTAGGAGAAACAAAGAAGAAGAAAAATTAAGATATATAGATGTACCTAAAACCCATAGAAACTATTCCTATATAGAAGGAGTATCTAATAGAAATATTATGGTAGGAGTAGGAAAAGGTCGATTTGAACCAGATAGAGAATTAACCAAAGCAGAAGCTACTACTATATTGATTAGACTTTTAGGCTTCCAAAACCAAGCCCCAATAGGCAACTATTCCACTGGATTTAAAGATGATTCTAGTATTCCTTCTTGGGCAAAAGACCATGTATATATGGCAAAAGAATTAAATATAGTTCCAAAATCAGAATACTTCTATCCAAATAGACCTATTACCAAAGAAGAAACAGCTACATTATTAGTGAACTTTATTAACTATCTACAGGATCAATTAAAATATGATTATAGGGAAAATGTACTAAACTAATAAATTAGGGGGAAGTTAAAAATGGATAAAAACAAAAGAAATATAAAAAAGATTGTAGCATTTGTACTAGCACTATCCATACTATTAACACCCATAATATCCATAGGAGAGTCGGTTTACGACCTAGACTATTTTGTTCAAATAATGGATTTAATCCAGAGAAACTATGCCTATGAAATAGAGGAAGCTCAACTATTAGAAGGTGCCATCAAAGGCTTGTTTCAAAATCTAGATAAAAATAGTGAGTACTACACTGAAGAAGAATTCCAAACCCTATTAGAAGAACTTTCAGGTGATTTTGTTGGAATAGGGGTATATATTAAAGAAGAAAAAGGCTCCATAATAATAACAGAACCAATAAAGGGAAGCCCAGCTGACAAAGCAGGTATGAAACCAGGGGACAAGCTAATTTCTGTAGATGGTGAAGATGTAAAAGACAAATCCTTAGAAGAGGTAATTAGCTTAATTAAAGGCAAAGCAGATACCACTGTCAAAATAGGTGTTAGAAGACAACAGAAAAATATCTATATGAATATAAAAAGAGCAGAAATCCAGATAAATTCTGTAGAATACAATATATTGGATAATAAAATTGGCTATATAAAGATAAGCCAATTCAATCCTCATACCTATGAAAACCTAGTATCTGCCTTAAAGAAACTTGACAATGAAGATATTTCCAATATAATAATAGACCTAAGGGACAACCCTGGTGGACTTTTGGGAGAAGTAGTAGAGATACTAAACCTTTTCATCCCAGAAGGACCTGTAGTTCATGTAAAATATAGAGAAGATGTGGAACAAACCTATTACTCTACATTGAAAAAAACTAAATACAACCTAGCAGTCCTAGTAAACGAGAACTCAGCTTCAGCATCAGAAATATTTGCAGGAGCAGTACAGGACTCAAAAGTTGGGACAATCCTAGGGGTCCCCACCTATGGTAAAGGAACAGTCCAACAGATAATTCCTTTACTCAATGGAGACGGAATGAAGCTAACCATAGCCGAATACTTAACACCCAATAGAATAAATATAAACGGAAAGGGAATCCAGCCAGATATAATAGTAAAGAACAAAAACGAAAACAAGGATTTGCAATTACAAAAAGCAATAGAAATGCTGTCTAAGTGACCACGAAGCTAGACTCCAACAATTGTGCATTGTAAACTGGGAACTGTGAATTGAAATAGATTTGTAACACAATTGTAATGGTAAATCACCCTTTTCTAGTGTATAATGATAACAGGTCGAGAGGAAATCCTCTCACCAATATTACAATTAGATTACATTAGCATTTAACTTGTTGACCAACTAACTTGTTAATGCTATAATACTTTATAGACTGCAAATAATACATATATTTGCATTTATAAAGACAAAATTTTAATAAAAATTTAAAGGAGGTCTTTGAAAAATGAAGAGAAAACTATCACTACTATTAGCAGTAGTAATGATTCTAGGAAGCTTCTCATTTGCATTTGCAGATGATGACTTTGATGTACCAGCATTCCTAGAAAAAGAAGGCATTCTTAAAGGTAACACTAAAGGCGATCTAATGTTAGATGAGCCACTTTTAAGAAAAGACGCAGTAGTATTATTGGCTAGACTATTAAAAGCTGAAGATGAGGCAGAAGCTTTTGAAAAAGAAGGTCTACCAACATTTAACGACCTAGCAGGAAATCCATATTACAATGCATTCCTAGCTTGGGCAGAAGATAATGGTTACTTTACAGGTAAACCAGACGGAAGTTTTGGATACGAAGACAACTTAGAAGCTGTAGAATATGCACTTGTTCTATTAAGAGCTTTAGGCTATGTAAACGAAGACAAAGCTGATGAATGGGAAAAAGCATGGGACACAGCTAAAGAATTAGGCTTATTAGAAGATGTAAAAGCTGAAAGAAGAGAAGAAATCCTAAGAAAAGAAGTTGCTCAAATGACATTTAACGCTCTTGGCGTTACTATGAAAGACAGCGACAAAACATTAGCTGAATTCTTAGGAATTACAATGCCAGAACCAGGCGAATTAAAAGTGGAAAAAGTTTACACTGAAAACTTAAAAGAAATAGTTGTTGAACTATCAAATGCTAAATTAGCAGATAAAGAAAAACTAGAAGATGTTAACAACTATAGATTAACTAATTACAGAGTTCAAAAAGCTACCGTAGAAGGAAACAAAGTAATCTTATTATTAGCTAACACATATGATGAAGATGGAAACTTAATTAAAGAAGATCATTTAATAAAAGGTAGAAAATACGATTTAGTAATAAGAGGTATAGATAAAGATGTAAATGGCAAGTATGAATTTACAGCAAGTGACAATAGCATACCTGTAGTAGAAGATGTAGTAGTTCTTGGGGAATACGGAATTAAAGTAGTAACATCAGAACCAGTTAAAAGACCATTAGAAAGAAATTTCTTAATTGATGGTAAAAATGTAGCTATGGAAGTTGAACAATATGGTAGAAATATAATTTTAACACCATATTACAAAGTAAGCTTCCCAGAAAATGCTGAAACATTAACTGTTAAAGAACTAGTAGACTTTGATGGTTATAGAACGGTTGAAAAAGATTTTGATATAGAAATAGTTAAAGACGAAGTAGCACCAGAAGTAGTAGATGTTATAGCAAAGGGGAACAAAGTAGAAGTAATATTTGATAAAGATATTTACAAAGATTCAGTAGCAGAATACTATAGCAGATCTTCTGTAGGAAACATTTCCTATGAATCTGGAAGACATAATATATATGCAACAGATGCAAAAAAAGTAGATACAAACAGAGCAGTTTATACTTTTAAAGATGAACTACCAAGAAGGACAGATGTAACTATAGTAGATGTAATGAACCACTCAAAAGTTGAGATGGAAAAAACTACTATGGAAGCTAGAGTAATCTTAGA
Organism: Clostridium sp. Cult1; assembly: GCF_021655095.1. GTDB lineage: Bacteria > Bacillota > Clostridia > Tissierellales > Tepidimicrobiaceae > Schnuerera. The sequence continues at coordinate 161,086 of NZ_PPXW01000001.1, forward strand.
TTATACAGAACCAGAAATAATCGATACAAAAGTTACAACTGATCCAAGTGGAACAGCTACAATAAAATTATACTTCGATAAAGATGTTACAGGTAGTTTTAAAGATGATTCAACTACAGAATTTGTAGCTAAAGATCACTTCGCTCTATATGTAAGAGAAGTAGTAAGAAGAAATGAATTAGATCCTGAAAAAGACTTTACATTTGAATCAGCTAAGTATGATGGAGATAGAAGAGATGTTGTTGTTGTTGAATTATCAGGTCTAAAAGTAAACAACAGAGATAGAGACTATGACTATATTTTAGAAGTAGTAAACTTTGTAGATGCATCATCAGCAAGGAACAAAATGTATAGAGATTATGTTGATTTTGATGTTAAGGCTGCAAAAAGCCCATTCAGAGTTTTAAAAGTAACTCATAAGATATTAAGCAATGGCGATGCTGAAGTTTATATAGAATTAAACAAAGCAGTAGACAGGGAGAGAGCAGAAACAGAATTTGCTAACTATCTATTTACAATAGATGGAAGGAAATATGATGTTAAAGATTTAGATGGTAAAGTAATTGTTGATAGAAATGGTAAGAGAATAACATTAGTTATACCAGAATTTGACAAAGACAATACTACAACGTTAGAAATATTAGAAACATTAAAGGATAAAGATGGAGCAAGATTAGCAGAAGCAGTAACATATGATTTCGATAAAGGATTAGTAACAGGATTAGATGTTACAGGTGGTAGTGTAAAATTAGAAGATGGTAAATATGTGGTAACACCAAGTGCTAGTGCTGGAACATTAGAAATAAAAACAAACTTTGAAGTAACTATAGTAATTAATGGAAACGTAGCAAAAGCAATAGTAAATGCTCCAAATGCACATCTTGAAATAGACAAAGATGTTATTGTTGATGAATTAGTTATTGAAGCAATTAGTAGCCAATCAGTAGAAATAAAAGGTACAGTTAAAAAATTAGTAGTAGCAACAACTAGTCCAGTAAGAGTTTATGGTGAAGTAGTAGGTATGGAAATAGTTACTACAAAAAATGAAGCTGTAGTAAATGTATCCAAAAAGGCTACAGATAAACCATTAAAGGTAGAATTAGAAAAAGGTGTAGAAAAAGTAATTACAGAAAAAGATGGAGAGTTAAGTGAAGATTTAACAGAAGACCAAAAAGATGAGCAAAGAAAGGAAGAAGCATTTAAAAATGCAAGAATGGCAATAGCAGCTGTAAAACCTGTTACAGAATTAAAAGACATACCAGAAGCTAAAAATCTAGTAGAAGCTGCATATGAAGCTATAGAAACGGCTAAAACAGAAGGTGTTGAAGAAGTAGAAATTAAAAAAGTTGGTAACTATGGAATATACGCAGAAACAAAAGCATTATTAGAAGGAATTGAAAACGAAGAAGGTGATGTAGATTATGATGCAGTATTAAACACAGATCATGAAGATGAAAATATTAGAGATTACTACTTTATAAAAGTAACTGTAACAGGTAAATTAGATAAAGATAGTATTGAAGCAATATACGCAGTTAATAGTGAAAAATATCTAGATCCTGATACTGATACAGTATTATGGTTCAGAGTTGCTCATAAAGATGATATAGAAACTCCACTACACGAAGAGGGAACATACACATATTTAGTAAAAGATAAACATGGAAAAATTTATAGCTTTACACATGAATTCATATTTGAACATGTAAACTTTCCAGGTGCAGATTCAGAATAAAATTAATAAGAAATAGGCTCTTTGTCAATATTTGGGGTGGGATTTTCTTAAATCCCGCTCCATTACTATTTTTACCCTTATTTTTGTGTTATGATTGAGATGGATAGAATTACATGTATTTTGGGCACACTTAAATAAACCTAGCTAAAATGTAGGCTTCTTACAGGTATTCACTTTTAGAAGTTTAGCTTGTACAGTGAAGTATTCTATTACGAAATCTATAAAAGTTTTTAAGTCCAAAGGATATTCGTTTTAATACTTTGATTTTATTGTTGAAACCTTCGGTTGGGCCATTAGTATAACCATATTTAAAGGCATTTTTAATTTCCTTATGCCATCTTCTATATGTAGCTGCACATTTTTCAAACTCTGGTATTCCAGAGCTTTCTGCATTTTGAATCCACTTAGCTAATTCCCTACATTGGTACTTTCCAGTCTCTGCATTCCCCTTAAACTCATCAATACATAGAACCTTAGGTAGTGTAGGAGTACCATAATTAACATGATTAAAGATACGAATAACA
>NZ_PPXW01000001.1:163374-200994 GCF_021655095.1 Clostridium sp. Cult1
TTAATCCAGAAATCCTCATGGTCTTTCTTTCCTGATTTAAAATCTTCCAATATTTTATCCACTATATGAACACTAGCTGGAGGATGACAATTTTGTACACTCCTTCCTATAACTGCTTTTGTTCGGGCAAAGATTCTTTCTTTCCCTTGAGAGAAGTATTTTACAGTATCGTTTTTATCTATAAAAGTCATATCTCCTGGAATGACATTTAGTATTTGGCTTATTTCCTCTGGAGTTAAAAATCCAGTTTCAAATCTTACATGACCTGCTTCTGGTAATTTTTCCTCTGTGTCAGAAATATTTATTCTCTTTAGTTCCCATTGGGTTTCTGGCTCTATCAATGCATAGCCAATTTCATCACTTTCCTTATATATGGCTATCCATTCATCTTCCGTCAATGTTTCCAAGGCCATGGGGAATAGTATACTTTCTTCCTTAAAGATCATTTCCTTTATTTCATTAGCCATATTTTCTATTTTTTCTATTACTTCCTCTTTGTTTCCTCTGTAATCCGTAAGCATAAGCTTTCCTTCTTTTATCAAAGCCCTAATATCATCATCTACTCCCCACATCACCTTAGGTGGCGCAGTAATTCCATACTTCTCTAAATAGGGAAATATTAAATTTTCTTTCCTGCTATAATGTTTATCTATATCCCATAATAAGTTTAGGTCCTGAATTAGATTATTTATATTTTCTTTAGAATCATCTTCTTTAAATTCTTTTAAATTATTATTAAGGGTCTCATCCATATATTCTTCTATGGCTTTATTTTCTTGTCTCATAGTATAGACTGGATGACCTGGCACCTCTTCCGGATGATGTATTTCTTCAATTGAGCCTTTAAAGACTGCAGCATGTACATTACATAGACGCTGGATTTCCTCTATAGGCAATCCTTCTTTAACCAATTGGGTTTCCATTGCTGATATTTCCGAAGCGGAAACCCCTTCTATTACCTTAGCAAATTTTTCTTTTACTTCATCTACGGTTCTACCATCATGAAGTTCTTTAATTACTTCCTTTAACATCTTTTGTCTATGTTCTCTATTGTTAATCAATTCACTCATTATATTCACCTCTCATTCTATTTTCTACTTTTCGTATAATACTTTCCTACTTCTTCCCTTTTCCCCATATCCTAATAATCTTACTGCGTTTACTATTACCAATAATACGCTTATTTCATGGATTAACATACCTGAAGATAGAAATACGACCTTACCTAATACTCCTGCTAGTAAAACAGCTGCAACTATAATGGCAAAGTATATATTTTGTTTCATATTTCTCACTGTAGCTCTGCTTAGTCCAATAGCATAAGATAATCTTTTTATTTCGTTGGACATTAACACCACATCTGCCGTTTCCATAGCTACATCAGTACCTGCACCACCTATGGCAATACCTAAATCTGCTGAAGCTAATGCGGGAGCATCATTTACCCCATCTCCAACCATTGCTGTTGCCCCAAATTTTTCTTGTAATTTCTCCAAGGCTTGAACCTTTTCTTCTGGTAAAAGTTCTGCATAATATTCATCTATCCCTAATTCCTCTGATATAGCTGAGGCAGCCCTTTTATTATCTCCAGTTAGCATTACTACCTTTTCAATACCTTGCTTCTTTAAATTCATTATAAGTTCCTTAGCATCTTCCCTAACTGTATCAGCTATAGATATAGTTCCTAATACCTTTTCCATATCTGAAACTATAACCACCGTTTGACCATGTGCCTCTTCACTTTTTACATAATTTTCTTCCTCTTCTCTTATATTGACACTATTTTCCGCTAATAATTTTCTATTTCCTATTAAATATATTTTCCCTTCTATTTTTACCTTTAATCCCTGACCTGTAATTATCCCAGCTTCTTCTGGGGACTCTCTTAATTCTCCATATCTTTCTTCATAGGTTTCAATAATTGCCCTAGCCAATGGATGTTCTGAATAGCTTTCACCTATTGCAGTAATTTTTAATAATTCTTCTTCGTCTATATTAAAAGTCTTCACATTGGTTACCTTAGGTTTACCTTCTGTTAAAGTTCCAGTTTTATCAAAGGCTAATACCTTGATTTTGCCTAACTTCTCCATTATTTCTCCACCTTTGACCAAAACCCCATGTTTTGCTCCATTACCTATTCCTGCTACTATAGAAACTGGAGTTGAAATAACCAAGGCTCCTGGACAAGCTATTACCAATAATGTTAGAGATAGTACTAGATCCTTTGTAAATAAGAACAATAATGCTGCTAAAATTATTATGGCAGGAGTATAGTATCTAGAGAATACTTCTAGAAACTTCTGTGTTCTTGCTTTTTTATCTTGAGCCTCTTCTACCATTTCTAAAATCCTAGCAAAGGTAGTGTCATCCCCAACCCTATCTGCCTTTATCTTTAAATATCCGGATTCGATAATAGTACCAGAAAATACGGTGTCTTCCTCTGTTTTATCTACTGGAATAGATTCTCCTGTAATGGCTGCTTGGTTTATATAAGCATTTCCCTCTATTATGGTACCATCAACAGCAATCTTCTCTCCAGGTTTTACTACTACTATATCTCCTTCTACTACTTCATCAGGTGAAATTTCTACTTCCACTCCGTTTCGTATTACCCTAGCTATATCTGGTGCCAAATCCAATAAGGATTTAATTGAAGATCTAGTTTTCTCCAATGTTTTAGATTCTAAATAATCCCCTAGCATGAATAGAAAGGTTACCGCTGCCGCTTCCCAATACTCTTGTAAAAACATAGCACCTATTACAGCTAGAGACACTAATGCATCTATACCTAAGATTTTATATCTTAAAGCTACAAGAGCATTCTTCATAATTGGTAATCCTGCTACAATGGCAGCGCTGATCATAAATATATTTCCATACCATATATTTAAATCTGTTCTCTTTAATATGAAAGATATTATAATCAATATTCCTGAAAAAACTACCCTTTGACCTTTACTTATTCTCACCGTACTCCCCCTTTCTAAAAATTATCATTTTTCTCCTAGCACCCTGTAGCCTAATCTCTCAATAACCAGTTTTATATCCTCAGATTCTACTATAGATTCATCAAAGGTAACTTTCGCTTTACTTGAATTGAATAATACTTCTGTCTCCTTCACACCTTTTGTCTTTTTTAATGCTCCCTCTATCTTTGCCATGCAAGATGGGCATGTTAATGTTTCTAATTTATAAGTTTTAGTCATCATAAAAAATTCCTCCTTATTTTTTATTTCTTTTTTATTCTGTGTCTTTATTATAAAAAATATTATCATTCAATACTTTGACCTAAATCAAATTTTAAAATCTTTTTCAAAATAATTAGAGGTCAGATAATTTAAAACTTTGTCTGACCTTTTTATTCATAGTAGTTTTTCCAATTCTTTGGCAGGAATAGGTTTGCTAAAATAATATCCCTGACCAATATCGGAGCCAAGTTCTTTCAATATATTCAATTGTTTTTCCGTTTCTATTCCTTCTGCAGTAACCAATATATTAAACTGCTTAGCCAGAAGGATTATAGTTCGAGAAATTGCCCTATTCTTTTCATTTATATCTAGATCCCAAATAAAACTCCTATCGATTTTCAATTCATCTATATTCATTTCACCTAAATAACTTAAATTAGAATATCCTGTACCAAAGTCATCCATTATAACGAAGACTCCTAGTTCTTTTAATCGATCCAACACGTCTAATGTATATGTGATGTCGGATATAGCTGTAGTTTCAGTTATTTCTAATCCTAAATACTTAGGTTCTAATCCTGTTTCCTCCAATATATTAGAGACCATATCTAAAAAATTATAATGTTGAAATTGTCTAGCTGAAATATTGACAGAGACTCGCCTAGGCTTATAGCCTTTATCAATCCATTCTTTATTCTGTCTGCAGGCCTCCCTCAAAACCCATTCTCCAATGGAAAATATTAGCCCAGTCTCTTCCGCTAAAGGTATAAATTCATCGGGGAAAATTAGCCCTCTTCTGGGATTTTCCCAACGTATTAAACTTTCCAGGCCTATTATCTCCCCTGTTTTGATATCGAATTTTGGCTGGTAGTATAAGATAAATTCTCCATTAGTTACTGCTTGTCTCAGTTGATTTAATGTAGTAAGGTTATCATATTCTCTTTTGCCAATTTGCATATTGTATTTAAAATAGCTATTGCCACCTATTTCTTTAGCCTCGTATAATGCAATTTCCGCATTCTTCATTAGAGAGATACTGTCTTGTCCTGCTTCTGGATATATAGCAATCCCAACGCTTGTAGTCAAATATAGTTCATAATCTTTAGAAACTATAGGTTTTTTAAAGCTTTCTATAATCTTATTAACTGTAGTATCTATTTTAGAAATATCTTTTATATTTTTTAGTAGTATTAGATATTCATCTCCTCCATCCCGTGCTATCAAATCCCCTTCCCAGATTAGGTTACCTAGCCTTAACCCTACTAATTTTAATACTTCATCTCCTATATTATGACCTAAATTATCGTTAATATATTTAAACTTGTCTAAATCTAAATGCAATATGCCCAAATTTTCATTCTCAGTCAAATTCTCCATAATTTCTTCTAACTCTTCCATGAAATATACTTTATTGGGGAGATCTGTAATGGGATCGAAATAAGCTAATTTATATATTCTCTCTTGATGAGCCTTTAAATTTTTATTAGCAGTTTCCAATTCATTAGTCCTTTTTGCTACTTCCTGTTGCAATTTTTTATTCCATGTGAAAAGCAACAATAGCACTATACCAATTACTCCAGCACCAATAATTATGTACTTGATATAGGTTCTAAGTACAAAATGTCCATAGGATAACTGGTGTCCAAACCACTTTTTATATATCTTATCGTAAGTTCCATCCTGTTTTATCCGATTCAATCCCTCTTCTAATAGCCTATAAGCTAATTTGTTTTTAGGCAATGTAACTGGTCCATAGGCTGTTTCACCTAAAGGCTCGCCTATGGTCCTTACTTTATTAGTCTTTCTAATATTATTTAGATAGTAAACGGCAGTGATCTTATTCCCTATAAAGGCATCTGCTTCTCCATCTAATAAAGCCTGAATACCTTCTATTTGACTATAACGAGGTATGGAAATAGCCTGAGGTATTTCCTTAATCCGCTCTTCTTGAACATCCCTCGCCTGATAAGCTACTCTTAAACCTTTAAGATCCTCAATGCCATTTATACCAACTACTTCTTTTGGAATAAAGATGGCATGTGAATTAATTACGGTAGATTGAGTAAAGGTATATTTGCCTTTTCTTTCCTCCGTTTTAGACATACCCTGAACACCATCTATTTCTCCATTATCCAAAGCAAATATTGCATCAGCCCATCTCATGGGTATTAACTCTATTTCTATACCCATGGTTTTCTCTATAGCTTTCATTATATCAACATTAAATCCTTTAAATTCACCTTTTTCATCTACATATTCATAAGGTTTAAAATTGTTATCCCCTGCAATCCTCAATTTTATTTTATCTTTAGCGTCTATTGATTCTTTCGATAACTTGGTATACTTATTGATAGATATTGAAATTATAATGAGAATTAGAAAGAGAATACTAACCCCTATAACTCTCCTTTTCATAAAAATCAATCCTTTTTCTAAAAGTAACCCAAAAACCCTATACTGTATATTTCTACACAAGTTGCCAATATCCTTCAATATTTTAATTTTTACACTAATTTATATATACTAATTATATACCCCAATTTAGTAATACTACGAAGATAAAAAAAGCGACTAAAGAACTAAATATCTCTTTGCCGCTTGACATTGTTTATGACCTAGTATTAGCCAATTCCACCTTTACCTTAATGCCCTTTATTCTTTTGTTATTTAACCCTTTTATTACTTGGTGAGCATATTCTTCTGGTACTTCAACAAAAGTAAATTTATCATACATATCTATGTCTCCTACAGTTTTTCTAGGTATACCTGTTTCATTTAGTAATGCTCCTAATATATGCCTTGGGCTTACCCCTTTTCTTTTCCCAGTATTTATATATATTCTTGCTGTAGTACTAATACCCTTTGTACCATAATCTACTGCATCTAATTCTCTATGACCTTCTAACTTGTTATTTTCAAGATAGAATTTCAACAAAGCTGCTGCTATATCAAAAGAAGTGTAATCCTCATCTAATAATTGGTTAAGCATCTTTTCGTACCTATCTAATTGTCCCTTATCTATTTCACCTTTAATCTTTTCTATTAATATATCACTTTGCCGTTCTTCCATATCTTTTAATGTAGGCAGATCCTTCCTAACTATCTTAGTCTTAGTATATCTTTCAATATCTTTAATCCTATACCTATCTCTACCTACTACAAAACTAAGGGCTATCCCTTCCCTGCCAGCTCTAGCAGTTCTACCAATTCTGTGGACATAATACTCTTCATCCTGAGGTATATCATAGTTAAATACAATATCTACATCATCTACATCTAAACCTCTAGCTGCCACATCAGTAGCTACCAAAATATCAATATTCCCTGTTCTAAACTTAGACATTACCCTATCCCTTTGAGATTGTTTTAAATCTCCATGGAGTCCATCGACGAAATATCCCCTTCCTTGTAATTCAATAGTTAGCTCATCTACCTTCTTCTTAGTATTACAAAATACTATAGAAAGCTTAGGATTGTATATATCTATAAGCCTAGATAATATTTCAGTCTTCATATGCTCCTTTAATTCAAAATAATATTGTTCTACTCTTGGTACGGTTAACTCCTTGTGTACTACTTTAATAGTTTTAGGATTTGTCTGATACCTTTTAGCAAAATCTACTATTTCTTTAGGCATAGTGGCTGAAAAGAATATGGTCTGTCTTTCTTCAGGCATATGATTTACAATGAGTTCAATATCATCCCTGAACCCCATATCAAACATTTCATCTGCTTCATCCAATACTAGCATCCTTATACTTCCTAGTTTTAATGTTTTTCTTCGAATATGGTCTATTATTCTACCAGGAGTTCCAACCACTATCTGAACACCTTTTTTTAAGGCTTTTATCTGTCTATCAATAGGCTGTCCTCCATATATAGGCAGAACAAAAATATCCTTTTTATACTTAGCTAATCTTCTAACTTCCTCTGCCACTTGTATGGATAATTCTCTTGTAGGGCATAAAACCATAGCTTGTAAACTTCTATCCTTCCTATTACATTTTTCAATAATAGGTATACCAAAGGCAGCAGTTTTTCCCGTTCCCGTTTGAGCCTGCCCAATTATATCTATACCTTCAAGTAAATTTGGTATTGCTTGAGATTGAATAGGAGACATCTCCTCAAACCCCATATCGGAAACTGCTTTTTGAATTTCCTCTGAAAGATTAATATCTTCAAATTTTAATTTATCCATTAATTTTACTACATCCTTCCTTTTTTATCTAACTTGTTAAGTATATATATAATATGGCTTTTTTGCAAGGGAAATATGAATTTAAAAAATACAAATTTAAATATTTTTCTTTCGTGAACCTAAGTATTAAGTTGAATTATCAGACTATTAAAGATATTATAATATTAAGTATTAAAACTAGGAGGGATTATAATGGATATGAAATGGAGTTTAGATGAGCTATATACCTCTTTTGATTCAAAGGAGTATCAATCAGACTTAAAAGCCTTCAATGAAAAAATAGAAAGTTTCGTTCAATGGACAGAAGAGAATTTAAAATCCTTTGAGGAAGCTGAGAAAAAAATCTCCGAATGCTTGAATAGGCTAATAGAATTATCTAGTCTATCTTCAAAATTAATGGCCTATCCTCGCCTAATATCTAGTGTTGAAGCTAAAAATCAAATGGCATTAAAATACCTGGACAAATTACAGATAAAGTATTCAGAAATCACCAAACCCTATGTACAATTTGAAAAATTTATTGGAAGTTTAAATAATTTAGATGGGATTATCAATTCTTCTGAATTTCTTAAAGAGCATAGTTTCTTTTTAAATGAGGTTAAAAAGAATACTAAATATTTACTTAGTGAAAAAGAGGAAATATTAATCTCTAAAATGAAAAACACTGGATCTAAAGCTTGGACAAAACTTCAAAATATATTGAGCTCTACATTATTAGTTGATATTGAAATAGATGGGGAGCTAAAACAACTTCCTCTGCCTGTAGTTAGAAATATGGCCCATAGTAAAGATAAGGATTTAAGAAAAAAAGCCTATGAAGCAGAATTAAAATCTTATAGTAAAATTGCTGAATCTTCTGCTGCCGCTTTAAATGGAATTAAAGGAGAAGTTATAGAAATTGCAGAGATGAGAGGATATACATCTCCTTTAGATGAAACTTTGTCTAAATCCAGAATGGATGAAGAAACTTTAAATGCCATGTTAACAGCCATAGAAGAATTCTTGCCAATATTTCATAAATATTATAGAAAAAAAGGCGAACTTTTAGGTTATGAAAATGGATTGCCTTTTTATGATATATTTGCTCCTGTTGGAGATATGAACAAGGTCTATACTTATAGTGACGCTCGAGATTACATTATAAGAAATTTTAAAACCTTTAGTGAAAAATTATCCAATTTTGCAGATAATGCTTTTAGAAATAGATGGATAGACGCTGAACCAAGGGAAGGTAAAAGAGGAGGAGCTTTTTGCTCTAATCTTCATCCTATTAAAGAAAGTAGAATACTTGCTAATTTTAATGGTAGCTTTAGTAATGTTATTACCTTAGCCCATGAGCTAGGTCATGGCTATCATGGACTATGTATACAGAAAGAAAGCATTTTAAACAGTAGATACCCCATGCCTATAGCTGAAACTGCTTCTATATTCTGTGAAACCATTGTAATGAATGCAGCCTTAGGTGAAGCTAGTGAAGAAGAACAACTGAGTATATTAGAATCCTACATTCAAGACGCAGGTCAAGTTATAGTAGATATATATAGCAGATTCTTATTCGAAAAAGAACTATTTGAAAGAAGAAAGGAACATTCTCTATCTGTAAATGAACTAAATGAAATAATGGTAGAAGCGCAGAAAAAAGCCTATGGAAATGGATTAGATCATAACTACCTTCACCCCTATATGTGGGTAAACAAACCCCATTATTATTATGGAGAACGAAATTTCTATAATTTTCCTTATGCTTTTGGGCTATTATTCTCCAAAGGATTGTACGTAGAGTATTTAAATAATAAGGATAGATTCGTAAAAGAATATGATAGCTTCCTTAGAGCTACTGGCAAAAACAATGTAGTTGATGTGGCTAAATTAATGGACATAGATGTATATTCGCCAGATTTCTATAGAAGTTCATTAAAGCTTATTGAAAAAGATATTGAAAAATTCGTTGAACTAGTAGAAAATATTAAGTAATGTCATTAATTAGAAAGTAGGTATTTCAAATGAGCATAATATCAAACTTTAATAATAAGGAAGTTACCTTTTTGGTCTATATTATAATAGTAAATATTGTATCTTTTTTTACCTTTGGATTGGATAAATCTAAATCAAAGAAAAACGACTGGAGAATCAGTGAAATGAGCTTAGCGGTTATAGCCTTAATAGGAGGGGCTGCTGGTGCATTGTTAGGAATGGTAGCTTTTAAACATAAGACTAATAAAGTTAAATTCACTCTTGGTATCCCAATAATCTTCATACTAAATAAGGTATTAGAACTGATAATATTTAATTTTTTGAGATAATCAAATATTCTTTAGAATATAAAAGGATTTTTAAAATTTATGTAGAATAGAATAATGTGGAAAGATTTAACTATTATAGAAAGAGGTCGAAAAACAAAGATGGGGAAGAAAAAGGGTTCAAAAATCTGTATTATGATAATCCCCCATACAGAAAAAGTAAGAAGGTTAACGATTCCACAATGGTTGCCCAAAGTTTCTTTAGTATCCATATCAGCAATTTTTATAGCAGCTTCTTTAATTTTTAATAATATCTATTGGTCTAATATAAGTTTAAAAAAAGAAAATAATGATAGAATGGCTGAAATCAAGAACCTAGAAGAAGAAAATAGTAAAAAAGAATCAGAGCTATCCAAACTAAAATCCCATACAAAGGAATTATACGAAAAAACCAATGAAGTTGAAGATAAGTTAGCTGAAATAGAAAAATTACAAAGGCAAGTAGAAAAAATAGCTGGCATAAAAAGCCCATCTAGAGGTGGGAGAGTAGGCGACGATATTCCTATTGAGGCATTAGAGCCTACAGAAGAGATTCAGGTATTAAAAGAAGTACTAGAAAATAAGGAAAAAGAATTACTAGTTTTTATCGATGATTTAGAAAAGCGATTTGAATATCTAGAAACGGTACCTGATCTATGGCCTGCTCAGGGTAGATTGACTTCTACCTTTGGAAATAGGAAAAATCCCTTTGGAAGGGGAGTTAGGTTTCATTATGGAATCGATATAGCTAATTCAATGGGTACGGATATTTGGGCTGCCGGAAGTGGAAAGGTCGTATTTTCAGGATACAAATCTGGTTTAGGTCGAACTATTATAATAGAGCATAATAATGAGTATACCACTGTATATGGACATAACAGTAAATTGCTTGTTAATGAAGGAGATAACGTAGAGAAAGGACAGGTTATATCAAAAATGGGCAGCACTGGTAGAAGTACTGGTTCTCATCTTCATTTCGAAATACATAAAAATGGTAAACCTATAGATCCGTTAACTATTCTTAAATAAAGGGTAAGGGGGAAAACTTGTGTTTAGTAAAAAGGTTGAAAAGTCAATGGAAATTGACTCTTTAATTGGTGAAAATATTAAGGTAATAGGTAAAATTGAAGGTAAGGGGAACTTGAGAATCGACGGTGTTATTGAAGGAGATATCAATTACCAAGGTGATATTATTATAGGTGAAGCTGGCAATGTAAAAGGAAATATCCATTGCTACGATATCTCTTTAGCTGGAGTAGTAGAAGGTAATATTAAATCCCCAAAAAAATTAACCCTTCATTCCACTGGAAAACTAATGGGAGATGCTGAAGTTTCCAATCTTATAGTCCATGAAAATGCATTTTTCCAAGGTAGTTGTAAAATGGCTAATAAAAAGAATGAGAAAATTGATGCTAATGATAGAAAAATTGAAAAAGCTAAATAACAATTTGATTAATAAAAGTAGGCTTAAAACTAAGCCTACTTTTATAACATAAATTGGAATAGATAAACGACAAAAGATAAAATCATCTTTTAAATCTTCCGTTGATGCAGGATTATAGAGACTAAAGAGTAACACTCCAAATATAAATGCATAGATAATGTAAAACCTTATTATACATCTTACAGTTTTTCTAATTTTTATGATATTCATTGTCATATCTCCTAAATTGATGTGTTTGGATCAATTATCCTTTCAGTTTCATAATAAGTTTATCATATGAAAAAATCATCTCAATGTGTTAATGAATATATTTCCAATATAAATGAGCCGGGGTTATCCCGGCTCATTTATGAGCAATAATATCTATTAACTCAACTTGGGGTGAAATATAATCTTCCTTTACTAATTCTTCTTTCATCAAATCCGTACTTAGATACTTTTTATTATCATCTGGAAAAACGGTAACGATAATCTTCTCAGGTCCTAAAATCTCCTGTACCCTTATAGCCCCTATAAAATTGGCACCAGAGGAAATGCCTACGCCTAATCCCATCTCAGCTGCCAATCTTTGAGCCATTATTATAGCATCTCCATCATGAACATCAATAATATCATCTAATTCATCAAGCTTAGTAATAGGTGGAATAAATTCATCGGATATTCCCTGAATCCTATGTTGCCCTACTTTATGGCCTGTAGACAAGGTAGGGGAACTAGAGGGTTCTAAAGGATATAGTTTAATATTTGGATTGTTTTTCCTCATATATTTACCTATACCCATAATAGTGCCTCCAGTTCCCACTCCAGCAACTATGCCATCAGGTTTTAGGTTTAACTTTTCAAGTTGTTTCAATACCTCTGGCCCTGTAGTATTATAATGGGCTTCAATATTGTCTTCATTTGAAAATTGACAGGGTAAAAACACATCATCGTTTTCTTCTGCCAATTGTTCCCCCATTTTAATACTGCCTAAAAATCCACCTTCTTCTGGACTAACTAATCGGATATCTGCACCAAAACTTTTTATTAAATTCATCCTTTCCTGACTCATCCAATTAGGCATGAATATAATTACTTTATGTCCAAGGGAGCTACCAATAGCAGAAAAGGAAATCCCTGTATTTCCACTAGTTGCCTCTACTATACTGTAGCCTTCCTTTAATTTTCCAGTTCTATATCCTTTATCTATGATGTGTAATGCCATTCTATCCTTAATGCTACCCGTTAGATTGTATTGTTCTGCTTTAACAAATACTTTACGATCCATACCTTTATATTTAAAATGGATCTCTAGTAAAGGAGTATTCCCTATCAAACTAGATAAACTTTCTATCCTCTTAAAAATTTTATCCATTGTCATATCCAATTCTCCTATTCTATGAAATTATTGTATTCCTACTGTTAAAACAATATCCCCTCAACAGTCAACCTTTCCTTCCATAGAATCTTTGTATATTTAATCTTAAGTTCATCATCTTTTGCAACTACATCTGATTTCACATATACATCAATATCATCAACTTTGTGAAGATTAAATTCTTCAATGTTTTCAGGCTTTCCCATCCTAACTGATGGTTGTGGTTCACTAGGACCTCAAGAAGCGCAGCCTTCAAGCCACACCTCTATGGCTTTTTCCCCTTTAGATTTAATGAAATTTTTTGCCTTTTTATCTATTAAAATTTCCATTTTTATTCCTCCTTCAAAGAATCTTTGCTAAACCTCTTCTATTGTTGAGCTATTATAAATATCTGTATCTAATTCACCCATGAATTTGCTAGATAGCACTCCTGCCAACATGGACCCACTTACGTTTAACAGGGTTCTACCCATATCGATTAAAGGTTCAATAGCTATTAACAATCCTACTAAACCTACTGGAAGCCCCATGGCTGATAATACGGTAAGGGCAGCAAAAGTAGCTCCTCCACCTACTCCAGCTATTCCAAAAGAAGCTAAAGCCGTTATTATGGTTAGCTTAATTAAAAAGGCTGGTGCCATTGGATTTATACCAACTACAGGGGCAATCATTACGGCTAGCATAGCTGGATATATTCCTGCACATCCATTTTGCCCTATACTAGTTCCTAAAGAACCAGATAGATTTGCATGACCTTCAGATACTCCTAGGTTTCTTACTTGGTTGTTAATATTTAAAGGCAAAGTTCCAGCTGAAGATCTAGAAGTAAATGCGAACATTAAAACTGCAGCAGATTTTCTAACATAGGTTATAGGGTTTAATCCAAATATCATCAGTATTATTAGATGGATAACGAACATTATGGCTAGAGCCACGTAGGATGCTATAACAAATTGGATTAACCTGGCTATTTCAGAAAAATCACTACTTGACACTACTCTGGTCATTAAGGCTAAAACCCCGTAGGGAGTAAGTCTTAATATCATAGTAACCATTCTCATAACAATATCGTGAAATGTTTTTATCAAATTAATAAAGTTTTCTGCTGATTCTGGTTTAGTTCTTTTAATGCCAATAGTAGCCAATGCTATAATAACTGCAAAAAATACAACTGATAGGGTTGCGGAACTACCTTGGCCAGTCATAGCATAAAAGGGATTAATGGGAATTATCTCCACTAATTGCTGCTGAATAGGCTTTGATTGGAAATCCTCCAACCTTTCTTCTAGCCCCATACTTGCTTGTTGCTCTTTTTCACCTGCCATAAGTCCCTCTGAAGTTAAATTGAAGGCTTTAGCCGTTCCTGCACCAATAAGGGCAGAAATTGCAGTGGTGATTAATAGGATTGCAATAATTTGAGTCGCCATCTTCCCTAAATTTTTGGAATCCTGGCTAACTATAGCGTTGGTAATGGATACAAATATTAAGGGAATTACGATCATTCTCAATAACCTTACGTATCCAGTCCCTATTACATCAAACCAACTATTAGATTGGGTTATAATTTCTGATCCAGATCCAAATATTAGCTGAAGAGCTGCTCCAAAAACAATTCCTAACACTAGAGCAAGTAAAACTCTAATGGTAAAGGATATTCCTTTTTTCTTTAAAGATAATAAACCATATATTAGAGCTGCCATTATAATGACATTTATAATTACATATAAAGTTATATTCATTTTTCTACCTCCTTGTTTTATTCATAGTTCTACCTTGTATAGGTATATTAAATTTACCCCCTTTTTATGTAAATTAACATTTTAATTGTATAATTAGTGATATTTTCTACCAATAGAAAAGAGACCTTAATCGGTCTCCAATATTATACGAATAGACTTTTATCGCTTATATCCTTAAATAAAGATAATAGTTCTTCCTTCGTTAACGATTTTTTCATATTTCCATCTATGTCTAGAATCTTTTTCCCTAGGTGAAGCATTATTAGTCTATTCCCATATTTAATGGCATGTTCTATATTATGGGTTACCATGATAGTAGTCAGCCCTTTTTCTTTAACTACCTTTTCGGTAATATCCATAACTATTTGGCTAGTTTTAGGATCTAAAGCTGCAGTATGCTCATCTAATAACAGTAAATCTGGGTTCCCAATAGTTGCCATAATCAATGCTAGAGATTGTCTTTGTCCTCCTGATAGTTGGGAAACAGGAGTGTGTAGTTTATCCTCTAAGTTTAAGCCTAGAATCCCTAATGAATCTTTAAAAAACTCTTCATCATCTTTATCCATTAAAAAAGTTAACCCAAATTTTTTCCCTTTATTCTTAGCCATAGATAGGTTTTCATATATGGTCATAGAAGGATTGGTACCCATAGATGGATCTTGGAATATTCTAGATATATTTTTACATTTTTCATATTCATCTTTTTCCGTTACATCCACTCCATTTAAGGTAATCTCTCCTTTATCCACTTCCATTTTACCAGATATTAGATTTAAAAGGGTAGATTTACCTGCACCATTACTGCCAATGACGGATATGAAATCCCCTTTTTCTATATTCAAAGAAAAATTTTTAAATAATTCTTGTTCATTTATATTGCCTTTATTAAAAGTTTTAGATATATTATTTAATCTAAGCATTTCTACTACCTACTTCCCCTAACTTTGAAGAGTATTCCGTCTTTTCTTTCTTTAAGGTATATTTTTTAAATAATCCTCTACCATTGCCAATAGACAAGGCAATTACCACAATAATTGAACTAATAAGCTTTAAATCACTAGGATTAAAACCAGCTCTTAGACTTAAAGCTATACTAGTCCTATAGACTAAAGTGCCAAATATACATAATATACTAGAGTTTGAAAGTTTAAAGTTCCTAAATACGCTAAATCCAATTATTATAGAGGCAAGTCCCATAATCATAGTTCCAGTACCCATATTTATATCGCTAAAACCCTGATACTGGGCTAATATTCCTCCTGATAAAGCTATAAAAGCATTAGATAAGGAAAGAGCAAATATCTTAATACTGCCCGTATTTATACCTAAGGAAATAATCATGTTTTCATTGTCTCCAATACCTTTCAGCAAATAGCCTAGTTTTGTTTTGAAAAATAAGGTAAAAAACATTCCAGAAATAGCAGCAAAGCAGAATATAATTAGCAATATATTTCTACCTGTAAATATGGTGTTCTGGTTGAATAAGGGAAGATTAGCCATCCCACCCATTACCCTAAGGTTTATGGAATAAAGTCCAATCATCACCAAAATACTAGAAAGTATATCCTGTATTTTAAGCTTAACGTTTAATATGCCAGTTATAGTACCGGCTACAGCTCCTGCCAACATGGAAATTAACAAAGACATAAAAGGATTAACTCCTTTAGTTATTAGTATTGCCGATACACTGGCACCTAAAGTAAAACTACCATCTGCTGATAAATCTGCAAATTTAAGAATTTTATAAGTTATATATATGCCCATAACTGCTATGGAGAAAATTAAACTTTGTTGAATAATACCTAATATAAAACTATTCATCTAATCTTCCCCCTCTACTATAACTGCTCCATCTAATATCTCTTCTGGTAAACTAATACCCAATTTATCGGCTATATCCTTATTTATAGTAAGTTCAGTTTCCGTTGGCCTAGAAACAGGTAATTCCTTTACTTCCTTTCCTTCTATTATATCTATAGCCATAAGTCCCGTTTCATATCCTAGTTTATAATAGTCTAAACCTTCACAGGCTAAAGCTCCATTTTTAACCATAGGTTCATCTACTCCGATAGAACCTATATTATTATCTAAAGCCACCTTAGTTATTATTGACATACTAGAAGCTATTAAATTATCCGATGGAAGGAATAGGAAGTCAATTTCTCTAACTTTACCACTTAGGGCTGGCTCTATCTCCGATGAATTAGTAACGGGTATTTGGACTATCTCAAGACCTTGTAATTTAGCTGCTTCTTTAGCCAGTTCTACTTGCACCTGAGAGTTTACTTCACTGGTATTATAAGGTATTCCCACCTTTTTTGCATGAGGATAGATTGTTTTACCTAATTCTAATTGTTTCTCTATAGGCACCATATCTGTAGTTCCGGTTATATTTCCTTCTGGAGATTCTATATTTTGTATTAATCCTGCTGATATAGGATCTGTTACAGCTGTAAATAATATTGGAATATCTTTAGTAGATTGGAATGCGGCTTGGGCTGATGGGGTAGATATGGCAAGGATTAAATCTTTCTTCTGAGATACAAAGTTCTGAGCTATAGTTGTAGTTAATGCTATATCTCCTTGAGCAAACTGTGTATCTATTTCAATATTTTTTCCATCTTCATAGCCTTTCTCCTTTAAGGCATCGATGAACCCTTCCCGTGCTAAATCAAGAACGGGATTTTCAATAATTTGACTAATACCTATGGAAAATATTTTTTGAGAATTTTGAGATGAACATCCATTTAAAGATAAGCTAATAATTAATAACAAAATAAAGCCTAAGCACTTACTTAGACTGGTAAGACCTTTATTACCTACCATGCTACCATCCTCCTAATATTAATTTTTGAATTGATAAATCCTACTAATCTACCTTCCTACCCTTAGCCTACAGGCTATCTACAAAAATATATGATTAAATTATAATATGTTTTGAAATTATTGTCAACAATATTTTGAATATTTTAATCTACTACTGGAATAGACCTATGTCCAACTGCTATGGCTAAATCGTTTAAATGAAGTAGCCCTATACTTATAAATAAACAAACTACCACATGTTCCCCTGATCTAGCTATGCCTAATTTTCCACCAAAATTAAGGCCTAATGCTTTAGAATCTACTTGGCTTATGGCATCCTTAGCTGCTCCTGCTACTGCCCCTTCATGGACATGAATATCCTTGATAATCCCCGTTTTTTTTGAAGCCACCAATGCTCTTTCTATAATCTTAGGTATAGAATTAATTAAATCTCCGCCAATGTCTACAGCTGCTCCTTTAATATCCCTTTTTTCAAATTCACCTATTAAAGTCTTCTCCTCTTCTCTAGTTGATACTGCTAATTTTATAGCTGCCTTTGCAACTTCCGTACTATTGTAATTCATACTAATCCCTCCTATATATGTAATTGTATAATATATAAGAAAAAAATCCAATGATAAATGGATGATAAATTGATATAATCCTATGGTAACAAATATATATTGATTATTGACTCCTATTGTGATAGCATTTTTCATATATAAAGTAAACTTATATATTGACAAATACAGAGAATTATCATAAATAGTCCTATACAAAAGAGAGGAGAAAAAATATGAAAACCAATGTTTATGTACTTTATGGAGGCAAATCTGTTGAACACGAGGTATCTTTAAAATCTGCTTCGGCTATACTAAATGCTTTAGATAGATCTAAATTCAATGTTTACCCAGTATATATTACAAAAGAAGGTATATGGTGTAATCTAGGATTATTAGAAGAGGAAATAGAGGATGTAAAACAACTACAAATTGAACCATCTACTACCGTAGCTAAATCCATAGGGGAGTTTCTAGCTAAGGATTTTAGGGAAGGGGAGAAAAATATCATATTCCCAGCTATCCATGGAATTAACGGAGAAGATGGCACTATTCAAGGTCTCCTAGAACTATTAGATGTACCCTATGTAGGAAATGAAGTTTTATCCTCTGCTGCAGGAATGGACAAGGTAATAATGAGGGATATATTTGCTAAACATGGTATACCTCAAACAGAATACACTTCCCTTCGATTACATAATTGGAAAGAGGATGAAGAAAGATGCTATCAACAGGTAGAAGAAAAAATCGGCTATCCTTGTTATATTAAGCCTGCTAATTCCGGTTCTAGCGTTGGAATATCTAGAGCTGAGAATAGGGAAAATCTTAAAAAGTCTTTCCAAGAAGCTTTCCTCTATGATTGTAAAATTATCATAGAAAAGGAAATCATAGGTAGGGAGATGCAAACCTCAGTTATAGGGAATGATTATCCTAAAGCCTCTGTCTCGGGAGAATTTATTATGGAAAAGCCTTTCTTCGATTATAATGCCAAATATATAGATGGTAAAATAATTCCCGTAGTCCCTGCCAGATTAGAACCTGCAGTTGCTGATAAGGTAAGGGAAATGGCAATAAAATCTTTTAAGGTCCTAAATTGCTATGGTCTTGCTAGAGTAGATATATTCGTTACTGATGATAATCAAGTATTAGTAAATGAAGTAAATACCATGCCAGGCTTTACAGCGTTAAGTATGACTCCCGTTCTATGGGAAGCTACTGATGGTACTACCTATGCTGAACTAATCGAATGGTTAATCCAATTGGCCTTCCAAAGGTATCAACAAAAAAAATCCATCTTGTATACAAGGGGCGTTGAAGAATGATAAAACGTAAATTAAAAGATATAGAATTAATGGTTAAAGGTTTAGGTTTAAAAAGGGAGTATGAAGACATTTATATAGAAGGGGTATCTACCGACTCGAGAACTATTGGAAAAGGCCAGTTGTTCATACCCTTAATAGGTGAAAACTTCAATGGACATAGTTTTATAGAACAAGCCATAAAAAAAGGTGCTATAGCCTCATTATGGGACAAAAGTCAGCCTATACCTGAATTGGACTTTCCCTTTATTTTAGTAGAAGATACTTTAATAGCTCTTCAACAATTGGCTAAAGAATATAGAGAGCAGTTAAATGTGAAAGTAATTGGCATAACAGGTAGCAACGGCAAAACCACTACTAAGGATATTATAGCCAGTATATTGAGTACTAAATACAAAACAAAAAAAACTAAAGGCAACTACAATAACCTTATAGGTGCACCTCTTACCCTATTAGAATTAGATGAAGACACTGAAGTTTCTGTAGTGGAAATGGGAACGGATAAATTTGGGGAAATATCAATACTTACCTCTATAGCTAAGCCAGACGTAGCCATTATAACCAATATTGGTGAAGCCCATTTAGAGGATTTAAAAACTCCAGAAAACATTGCCAAAGCAAAGCTAGAAATATTGGAAGGGTTGTCTAAGGATGGATTATTCATATACTGGGGTGATGACCCAATACTAAAAAAGATAATAAAGGATATGGTAATAGAACAGAAAATCACTACCTATGGAATAGAAGAACCAAACGACTACCAATGTGAACTAGGATTAGTTGATGAAAATGGTATTTCCTTTAAGCTGAAAAAACCAGACGAGGAAGATTTTTTCCTACCGATGCTAGGAAAACACAATATGTATAATGCTACTGCAGCCATAGCAGTGGCTAGGTATTTTGATATACCATTCAATCTAGTAAGAGAAGGTTTATACCATGTTGAAAAAACGGGAATGAGGAATGAGTTAGTATATGCAGAAGGTTTCACCATATTAAATGATTCCTATAAATCCAATCCTTCAAGTGTATTAGCAGCCTTAGATACCCTTTATCATATGGATCAATACAGTCAAAAAATAGCAGTATTAGGGGATATGTTAGGATTAGGTGAAGATGAAATAGCAATGCATGAGAATATAGGTAGAAAAATAGACCCAGAAAAAATTGATTATTTATTTACCATTGGACCTTTTGCCGAATATATAGCTAAAACTGCTAAGATAAAGTTTGAAAAAGATAAGATAATATCCTGTGTAAATAAGCCTCAATTAATTAAAAGATTAAAAAAGGTTATTAAACCTAAGTCCATAATATTAGTAAAAGCTTCTAGACCTTTAGAATTAGAGGAAGTAGTGGATAAATTAAAAGAGGAAGTAGTATTGCCTAAAGATCGAGTCATATAAATAAGATGTGGAGGACAATCCTTCACATCTTATTTTAATCCATTTTTTATTATTATAATCCGTATATCTTCATAGCTTATTTCTTCTGGTAATATTTCCTTAATAGGCCTCAATCTCTCCAATCCTACTTGATCTATGGCTTTTAGTATCTTTTCTTCCTTGGTTGGATCATCTATAAACCTAAACCAATCTACTGTTTTTCCTCTCTCCTCGCACCTTTCCAAATGCTTGATTATGGTATTAAGAGTAAGATTCCTTATTTTTGCAATCTCCTCTAAGGAAAGGCCTTCTAAATAACAGTTATAAGTTTCCTCATACCTGTCTATAGATTCTACTTTTAGTGATTTCTCTATCTCCACTCTTTTAATATTAGAAATATCCATATTGTTCCTATCCAAATAATCCCTAATTATATTGATAAAATCTTCCCCATAGTTCTCATATTTCATTAAACCTATGCCTTTTATCCTTAAAAATTCTTCCTTATCCTTGGGAAAGTAAGTAGCCATTTCCTTTAAAGTGGAATCATGAAATATTATAAATGGAGCTACACCCTTTTGTTGAGCTAATCTATACCTAAGTTCCCTTAACTCGGCAAACAATTTTTTATCGTAATTTTCATCTATATACTCTAAATCCAAGGTCCTTTTTCTAGTAATTTGTTTTGATTCTAATAGTTCTTTCTTATGGTATACTTTCACGTCTCCCTTTAATACTGGAATGGAAGCTGATGTCAATTTTAAAATGGGATATTTGTCTGCTGTCATATGGATATAATCCATGGCTACCAAGGTCATAATAATCTCCTTTAAAGCTGGTTCTGTATACTCCTTCATAATCCCATAAGTAGATAGATTATCTAAACCTAATTCCAATATCCGCTTCCCTTTAGACCCTTTTAAAATCTGGGTTATCATAGTAGCTCCATATCTTTCCCTGACCCTATATATACAAGAAAGGATCTTCTGGGCTTCTATTGTAATATCTACCATCTCCGATTGACTTAAGCAGTTCCCACAATTATCACATTTTTCATCTTCTATTTCCTCTCCAAAATACTTCAATATACTATTTCGCAGGCATTCGTTAGTATTGCAATAATCCACCAAATATTGAAGGTTTTTATATAACATAGTCTCCCTTTCCTGAGAAAAGGTGCTACTCTGAATTAAAAACTTCTGTTTAACTATATCCCCAGGAGAGTAAAGGAGTATACAATCACTAGCTTCACCGTCTCTACCAGCCCTGCCTGCTTCTTGGTAATAGGCTTCCATATTTTTAGGCATATTATAATGGATTACAAACCTAATATCTGGTTTATCTATACCTAGTCCAAAGGCATTAGTAGCAACGATAACCCTGACTTTATTATATATGAAATCATCTTGATTTTTTTGTCTAGTGTTGGAGTCCATACCCCCATGATAATTTACAGCAGATATACCCTTTTCTATTAATTTCTCTGTCAAGGATTCTACGGTTTTTCTAGTAGCACAATAGATTATCCCTGATTCCTCTCGGAAACTTTCTTCCAAATAATCTATTAAATATTTAAATTTGTTCCTTACCTTTATGACCTGATAGAATAGATTAGGCCTATCGAAACCTATTATAGATACTATAGGATCTTTTAATCCTAATAAGGTTTTAATTTCCTCTACTATTTCTCTAGTGGCAGTAGCTGTATAGGCAGAAACAACTGGTCTATTATCTAAAGAATTAATAAATTTAGGTATTTCAAGATAACTAGGTCTAAAATCATGACCCCATTGGCTTATACAATGAGCTTCATCTACTGCAACCATGGAGATATGAATGCTCTTTACTAAATTTAAAAATAGATATGTATTTAACCGCTCTGGAGCTATATATAAGATTTTATATTTTTTTGCCTTTATATCCTGTAACCTAATATTGAATTCTCTATCACTAAGGGTACTGTTTATAAAGGTTGCAGGTATTCCCATCTCCTCTAATGAATCTACTTGGTCCTTCATAAGGGAAATCAAAGGTGAAATAACTATAGTTATCCCTTCCATTAAAACAGCAGGCAATTGATAACAAAGGGACTTACCTCCACCAGTAGGCATTACCCCTAATACATCTCTACCTTCTAAAGTCCCTTCTATTAAAATCTTTTGACCTTTTTTAAACTCATTAAACCCAAAAATATTCTTTAATCCTTTATAAATATCCATTTTAAAACTCCTAATTTATAAATAGTTTACTTTCTATTATAACATAGTTTAGCTAAATAGAGATGACTGCTGTAACTAAAGTAGAGAGAAAACTTTTATCGGATAAAATTAGAAAATAATAGTATACTAAAGTTGATTAAACTATTAATTAATGATATCTTTAATTTAAATCGATAATATTTCGGATATTGAAATAATGAAAGGGAGGAAGCCATGTTTAAATTAGGTAATAATTATTATGGATTTAAGCTAATAGAAGAAACTGAAGTTAAAGAAATCCAATCTATAGCAAGGATATTCACACATGAAAAAACCGGAGCAAAACTACTACATTTAGAAAATGATGACCATAATAAGGTGTTTTCCATAGGGTTTAGAACTCCTCCATCAGATAGTACAGGAGTTCCCCATATTATAGAACATTGTGTTCTATCTGGTTCTAGAAAATATATTACAAAAGAACCCTTTATGGATATGGTGAAAGGTTCTTTACAGACCTTCTTAAACGCCATGACTTTTAGCGATAAAACCCTTTACCCTGTAGCCAGCAGAAATGAAAAGGACTTTTTCAACTTAATGGATGTCTATTTAGATGCAGTATTTTATCCTAAAATTTATGAAATACCTGAAATTTTTATGCAAGAAGGGTGGCATCATGAAATATTTGATGAAGAAGAAAATATTAGATATAAAGGAGTAGTCTATAATGAAATGCAAGGCGCCTATTCTTCTCCAGAAAGGATATTGGGAGAAAATATAGGTAAATCCTTATATCCAGATACTTGTTATCAATATTCCTCTGGTGGAAATCCAGATATAATTCCTGAACTTAGCTATGAAGGCTTTTTAGATTTTCATAGAAGGTTCTACCATCCATCTAATAGCTATATATATCTATATGGCAATGGAAATGTTGAAAAACAACTTAAACATATAGATGAAAATTATCTATCCAATTTTGATAAAGCCGAAATCCATTCAACTATTGGAATTCAAAAACCTTTTACCTCAAGAAACGAAATAGTAGATTATTATCCTATTTCCAGTGAAGAAAATGATGAAAATCGCAGCTATCTAAGCTTGAACTTCGTATTAGGAGAAAATACAGACCCAGAAATCTATCTTATGACTAGTATACTAAGCCAGTTGCTAGTAGAATCGGAAGCAGCACCATTAAAAAAAGCTTTACTAGATGAGGGCATAGGGGAAGATATTTTTCCCGTTAGCTCCGGAGGACTACAGCCTAGCTTTGGTGTAGTTGCTAAAAATACTTCTCCAGACAAAAAGGCACAGTTTGAAAAGGTAATTTTTGAAACATTAAATAATTTAGTTGAAAATGGAATAGATAGAAAACTAATAGAAGCCTGTATAAATATAGTTGAATATGACCTTAGAGAAGCATCCAAGTTTCCAACTAAAGGTATTGTCTATAATATGATATCTTTAGATAGCTGGTTATATGATGGGGATCCTTTAGTCCATTTACAATTTGATAAGACTTTAAATAAGCTAAAATCCAATATGGACACTAGTTATTTTGAAAATTTCATTAAAGAGCGAATAATCAACAATCCTCATAGTTCTCTGGTAATAATTGAACCAAAGAAAGGGTTAGGAGAAGAAAAACAGAGAATTATGGAAGGAAAATTGGATGAATATAAAAAATCTTTAAGTCCAGAGGAAATTAAAGAATTAATTGAGGAAAATAATAAACTAAAGGAAATGCAGGTTGCCGATGATTCGGAAGAAGCTAAAGCTACTATCCCTAAACTCTCCATAGCCGATGTAGAACCAAAAGCCCAAGTTATCCCTCAGAAGATAATTAAAGAAGATAAGTTGACAATATTGTCTCATAATATATTTACAAGTAAAATTGCTTATGTAGATTTCTATTTTGATATTAGCATGGTAGAGGAAAAGTTAATCCCTTATATTAATCTACTGATAGGATTGCTAGGGAAAATAGATACTAAAAAAAGACCTTACTCCCAATTAGCCAATGAAATCTACATCCATACTGGCGGCATAGACTTTGATGTTACCTGTTACGACCAAAAGAATAGTGATGAATTATACCATCCTAAACTTATTGTGAAAGGAAAAGCCATAGGGGATAATATAACCAAAATGATGGAGCTTGTTTCTGAATTGATTACT
Source organism: Clostridium sp. Cult1 (assembly GCF_021655095.1). Lineage (GTDB taxonomy): Bacteria > Bacillota > Clostridia > Tissierellales > Tepidimicrobiaceae > Schnuerera. Next base: position 188,025 of record NZ_PPXW01000001.1, read on the forward strand.
CAATCAAAAATTGAAGATAAGAAACGTATTAAAGAATTATTCCAACAGATGAAATCACGAATAGAAATGACCATATTTGATGCAGGACACTCGGTAGCCGCTAGTAGAGTTAGCTCCTATTTTTCACCTTCTAAAAAGTATATGGAAAGGTTAAAAGGTCTAGACTTCTATTGGTTCTTATCTGATATACTTGAAACTTTTGATAGCAATAGTGAAGAAATTTTATCTAATTTGAATAAGGTTTATAATATGGTATTTAGCGCAGATAATTTAATCCTTAGCTTTACTGGAGACGAGGATGATTTTTCATTGGTAAAGGCTAATTTACCTATTGTAATAGATAAACTTAATACACTAGACTTTCAACCTATAAAATATGGCTTTGCTGAAGAAAGGTTAAATGAAGGTATATTATCTTCAGCTAATGTCCAATACGTTTCAAAAGGATATAATTTTAGGAGACTAGGATTTAACTATAATGGTAGCATGAGAGTTTTATCCACCATATTGAGTAGAGATTATCTTCACAATAAGATTAGAGCCCAGGGTGGAGCCTATGGTGCAGGTATTCTATTGGATAGAACTGGCCATATAGTAACCTTCTCCTATAGGGACCCAAATTTAGATAGGACTATTCAGGTATATGATAAAATGGCAGATTATATCGATAGTTTAAATATAGATGAAGAAGAATTGACTACCTATATAATAGGAACTATGAGCCAATTAGATCCAGCTACCACTCCCCATATGAAGGGGCAGATTGCAACAAATAGATATATTTCAAAGATAACTCAAGAAGATATTCAAAAAACAAGGGATGAAGTTTTGGCTACAAAACTTGAAGATATAAAGGCCTTTATACCTCTAATTGATAAGGCTATGAAAGAAGATTATCTATGTGTATTAGGCAATGAAAATATGATTAAGGATAATGAGAAACTATTTAATAAGCTTGTACAGCTGAAGAAATAGTAGTAAAAATAATGTAATTCCAGATTTTCAAGAAAGCACAGAGGACACTTAAGCAATATTTTAATGGCCAAGATGACCTCTGTGCTACCTTTATTTTCTCATATTTTAAGATTACCTTAATTCTTCTCGGCTATATTTGGGGACCGTGTTAGTGAATTCTTCATATATATTCCTTCTTAAATTTTCATCTGCAAATATATCGTACCCAGTTAGAGCCATTGCCTTAGCCCCTTTAATCATCTGCTTATGGGCCCTAGGGCTATTAGCAGCCTTTGTAAAATCCATAGAATGACTATTAACCCCTTTATCTGCTATTTTTATATAGGAATGGATAGAAGGAATTTTAAGGCTAACATTCCCTATATCTGATGCTCCATATTTCATACTTGGATCTGGATATTCCATATCTACCCCAAATTCAGCAATATTTTCTTTAAGCCTTTCGTCAATAAATCTATTTGGATATCTTTCAGTATACATTAGACCTTTTGTTATCTTCCCTTTAACCCCTATTAATTTTTCTACCGTTTTTACTATATGTTCTACATATCCTACAACTACATTTAAATCTTTAGCCGTGGCTGCTCTTACCGAAAATTCACAGGAAGCATAGTCTGGAATTATATTTGCTGCCCTTCCACCATCAGTTATAATACCGTTTATATTGGTCTTTAATGGAAACAAAGCTCTAAATTGATCTATCATATTGAAGGTCTGTATTACAGCTTGCAAAGCATTAATTCCCCCTTCTGGAAAAGAAGAATGGACTGATCTACCCTGGTATTCTATTCTAATGCTTCTAGTTGCTAATCCTCCCCTACAAATCAAATTATTTACACAGGGATGCATCATTAAAGCATAGTCTATATTATCAAAGCATCCTTTTTCTAACATTATAATCTTTCCGCCGCCACCTTCTTCACCTGGTGTTCCCAGTATGACAATTCTACCATTTATATGCTCTGCTACTTCTTTTAAGCCAATAGCCGCACCTACAGCCATAGTAGCTATTAAATTATGGCCACAACCATGGCCAATTTCAGGTAAAGCATCATATTCTGCTAAAAAGGCTACTGTAGGCTCTTTCTTCTTTCCATGATACTCTCCTCTAAAGGCAGTTTCCAATCCTCCTATCCCCTTTTCAACAGTAAAGCCATGTCTTTCTAGTACAGCAGTTATATTTTCTACTGCACTAAACTCCTCAAAGGCTAATTCAGGTTTCTCGTGGATTTTATTGCTTAACTGTATTAATTCTCTTTCTATACTATCAATTTTTTCTATTATAGTTTCCCTACATTTCATTTATGAATACTCCTTCAATAATAATTTTATATGGAATAAAATTTTGTCTTCTAGATAGTAGACACTATGCTGGTAAAATCCTTCATAATTTCTTTAAATTTTTCCTCTCCAATTTCCGATATACTTTTACCCATTTCCGAATAATACTTCCCCAAAAAATCATTTATTTTTTCCTTATAGCTAATATCTACTTTATTATAAAAATTACCCATCACTAAAGCTATAGCAATAAAAGGTTGTCTTTCAATGAAATTTACATCTACTATACCACCTATATCGTATTTATCACAATTAAACATGGCCTTTACCGTTACTTCTATTTGATAGGCATAGTCATGAGGCTTGAACATGGTATCACCTCCATATATGATAAATTTTGTTAATATAATTTTATCATCATAGTGAAATCGATTCAATTAATTTATACTAAAGGGTATCGGTTCCATATGATTATAATCAAAAATGGGACGGTAAGAACCGTCCCTGCTGTCCCAAGCTATTTCAAAACACTAAATTCTATTTCCATTTGTTCTTCTTTACCATTTCTTATAATACTTAATTTGGCCTTATCTCCTTTTTTATATTTATAGAGGGATTTTTTTAGCTGATTCATATTTTGGATTTCTTGGTCATCAATTTTGGTTATTATATCTCCAGTTCTTAAATCACCTTTACTAGCAGGAGAATTTGGAACTACTTCAACTACAATGACTCCATTGTCTGCCTTTAATTCTACTCCCAGTTGCCTTTCGTATAGTTCCACTTCAATCCCTGTTATCCCAAGGAATACAGTTTTATAGGTACCTTCTTTTACTACCTGTTCTATTATGGGTTTTACCATATTTATAGGTATTGCAAATCCTAATCCTTCTGCTGTTTTTATCTTAGCTGTGTTTATTCCTATTACTTCCCCTTTACTATTTAATAGAGGGCCTCCACTATTTCCTTCATTGATAGAAGCATCTGTTTGGATTAAATCTTCAATAACATTATATCTATCTACTTGGATAGATCTATGGAGTCCAGATATTATTCCTGAAGTTACAGTCCTTTGAAATTCCAGTCCTAATGGATTTCCTATAGCAATAGCAATTTCACCTACTTCTAATTTTTCTGAATCTCCTAGTGTAGCCACTGGTAAATTCTTTGCTTCTACCTTTACTATAGCTAAATCTATAGAACTATCATTCCATAATACTTTCCCTGGGATTTTATCTCCATTTTCCAGTAATACAGTTATCTCTTTAGCATTCCCATCACCAACTACATGGGAATTGGTAAGTATATAGCCATTCTTATCTACTATTACTCCAGAACCTACCCCATCTACTTCTTGGGATATAAACCCATAATTTTGAACTTCTTTCGTAGTAATCCCTACTACACTACTCATAGCCTTTTTAGCCGCTACAGAAACTGCAGTAACACTATTATCATCAATATTATAAACCACATTATCATTACTAGTTTCTTCTATGGCTGGTAATTTATCGGCATATAAATATTTTATAGCTATATAAGGAGATACTAATCCACCAATAAGGGAGGATATTAATGCAATAGCTATATAAGATAGTATCCTATTCCTTTTTTTCCTCTTTTTATCTTTATATATACCTTCTTTTTTTACATATCCAACATGATTATTTTCTTCAGCATTATCTTCTTCGCTATCCTCAACTACTGTATCTATACCTTCTATTATCTCTATCATTTGATCCAAGTCCCTTTTTTCATCATCCATTTTAAAACCTCCTTCTTCTTCGATGTTTATCTATAGAATAATATATGAATGTGAAAAAAATATAGATAGATTATGTTTTTGTTGTAAAATTATCCTTTCACTTTTTCACAATTTCCCATAATCATTTGATATGAATACCATATATTTTCGATAATATATTATATTAGTAAAAATTATAATCAATTAAAAATTATTTTTTCTGATATAATAAGCTTAAAGAATTCTTTAAGGAGAAGATATATATGAGCTTTAAAATTTATTTGGTAGAAGATGATAAAAATTTAAATTTAATATTAACTACTTATTTAGAAAAAGAAGGTTGGCAAGTATCTTCTTTTCTAACAGGAAAGGATGCTCAAAAATCCATTAACAACCCACCAGATCTATGGATACTAGATATTATGCTTCCAGATATAGACGGATATCAACTTATAAAGGAAATAAAGTTGACCACTCCAAATATTCCCGTAATATTTATTTCTGCTAGAGATGCAGATATCGATAGGGTTTTAGGTTTAGAATTAGGTAGTGATGATTATTTGGCTAAGCCTTTCCTTCCTAGAGAATTGGTCATTAGAACTAAAAATCTGTTGGAACGAATATATGGCATCCCGTATCAGGTTATAAATATTCCTCCTTATACAATAGAAGAAAAGTCTAGGAGGGTTAAACTGGGAGACAATTTAATAGATTTAACCTCTAAAGAATTCGACTTACTACTCTATCTTGCTAAGAATCAGGGTATAGCCCTTTCTAGAGAGCAAATTTTGGAAACCATTTGGGGATCTGATTATTTTGGCACAGATCGAGTGGTTGATGATTTAGTAAGAAGGCTTAGGAAGAAGATGCCCGAATTAAGGATTGAAACCATCTATGGATATGGATATAGGATGATAGAAAATGATAAATAGAATGAAAAATTGGCCATTATCTATTCAAATTTGGGTAGTTTTTGCAACTATTACTTTGGGTATATCCTTGATATTATCTGTAATATTACCATTGACTCTAAGGGATTTTTTCACCAATGAAATATATGCAACCATAGAATCGGCTCAGACTTTGATGTTCAATCAATATGATCTTCGTTCTATAAGGGATTTATTAAAATCCCAAGGTCCAGAAAAATCAAGACAAACTTTAGAAAATATTCGTACCGTCAACCATTTCATTATATATGAAGACAGTCCAATAATTTTTTCTTCTTCTTTTTCCATGAACTTCTTAAATGAAGTAAAAAACCAGGCATTAAATCAAAGAAACAATAGTGAAAGATATAGTGGAAAAGTAGGAACGGAGAAAATTTTCTATGTTATTACTAAAGGCAAGGCTTTAAACCAAGATGCCTATTTAGTCTCCTATATGTGGGATTCCTATAGGGAAGATTTGGTCCAAACCCTATTTAGAAAATTAGCCTTTATCATGTTTCTAGTTTTCATCTTTAGCTGGATTCCTGCCATATTGTTGGCCAGATATTTATCTAGTCCTCTTGTAAGTTTAGAAAAGCGAGTAGAGAAACTTGCAAATAATGAATGGGAAGAACCTGTAGAGTTAGATAGACAAGATGAAATAGGAAAATTAGGGGAATCTATAGAGCAACTTAGAAATCAATTAATCTACCAAGAAGAAATGCAACAATCCTTCTTGCAACATATATCCCATGAGTTAAAGACCCCAGTTATGGTTATTCGCAGCTTTTCCCAGGCCATTAGGGATGGAATCTATCCAAAGGGAGATTTGGATTGTTCTGTAAAGGTAATAGACGAAGAAGCAGAAAGACTTGAAAAACGTATAAGAAATCTACTCTATATAACAAAACTAGATTATCTAAATACCCATGATATTCCTTACCAAAATTTTTCTTTAGATGGATTGATAAAGGATGTCATAGAAAGGTTATCTTGGAGTAGAACGGATATAGATTGGCAATTAGAATTATCTCCAACAAATATTGACGGCGATATTGAGCAGTGGCGAGTAGTTGTAGAAAATCTATTGGATAATCAGATTAGGTATGCAAAAAACTCTATACTTATATCCTTAAATGGAAAAGAGGAAAATAAGGTGTTACTCAGATTTTGGAATGATGGACCAAATATTGAGCCAGAAACATTAGATTCTCTATTTACCAAATTCAACAAAGGATATAAAGGGGAGTTTGGTCTCGGATTGGCTATCGTTCATAGGATTGTAACTTTAAATGGAGATGAAATCTGGGCTGAAAATGAAGAAGAAGGGGTGTCTTTTTATGTGGAGATAATAAGAAAGTGAGTCGAATATTTTTCAGCTCACTTTTTAAAATATTCATGCTTATAAGATTCCTTATAAAATTTGCTAATCTAAAGGAACGACAAAGGTCGTTCCTTATTCTATCTCCAGCATTACCGGACAATGATCACTGCCCATTATTTCTGAATGAATTTGGGCATCCTTTAATCTATCTTTAAACCTTTCCGATACTATAAAATAGTCAATTCTCCAACCTACATTCCTATCTCTAGCCTTTCTCATATAGGACCACCAAGTGTAGGCATCTTCTTTATCTGGATAGAAATATCTAAATGTATCTATGAATCCTGTTCCTAATAGTTCTGTCATCTTTCCTCGTTCTTCATCGGTGAAACCAGCGTTCCTCCTGTTGGTAGATGGGTTTTTTAAATCTATTTCCTTATGGGCTACATTTAAATCTCCACATAGTATTACAGGTTTAATAGAGTCTAATTCTTTTAAATAATTTCTAAATTCATCTTCCCAAGTCATCCTATAATCAAGTCTTGTTAATTCCCTTTGAGAATTAGGAGTATATACATTTACTAGATAGAAGTATTCAAACTCTAAAGTTATAACCCTTCCTTCATTATCGTGTTCTTCTATTCCTAGACCGTATTTTACATCTAAAGGCTTGTCCTTAGTGAATACGGCCGTACCTGAGTATCCCTTTTTCTCAGCATAATTCCAATATTGATGATATTCTGGTAAGCTTAAATCAATTTGTCCTTCTTGTAATTTAGTTTCTTGAACACAGAATATATCTGCATCCACTTCTTCAAAATAATTTAAGAAACCTTTTCTAACACAAGCCCTAAGACCGTTCACATTCCAAGAAACTAACTTCATTTTATCCCTCCATATATTCTTTCATAATCATCTATTTTTAGGTAAAATCTCATTTTTCCACACACTAGGAGCAAATAAAGCTATGATAGTAAATAACTCTAATCTTCCCAACAACATAAATAAGGATAACAATAGTTTAGAAGCATGACTAAATTGGTTAAAAGTTCTTGCCGGTCCTACTAAGCCTAACCCTGGTCCAATATTTCCTAATGTTGCTGCTACTGCACCAGCAGAACTTTCAAAATCTATTCCTTCTAAGGATATAAAAATAGTTCCTAATATAAATATCATAATATATAATGTAAAAAAACTAGTAATACCTGCTACTACCTCGTTAGGAAGAACTCTATCTCCAATTTTAATAGGTATGACAGCTCTAGGATGGAAAATCTTAGATATTTCCCTTTTTACCAATTTTAATAAAACTAGAATTCTTATATTCTTCATTCCCCCGCCTGTTGAACCTGCACATCCACCAACAAACATAAGGGAAAATAGGATTGTTTTACTAAAGGTAGGCCATTTATCAAAATCCACCGTAGCATAACCTGTTGTAGTTATAATAGAACCCACTTGAAAAAAAGCATCCCTTAAAGCTAACCAAAACCTATGGTATATTGTTGTGTTGATATTTAATGCAATTAACAAGACAGCCATGAATATTATACCCAGATATAGCCTCAACTCTTCATTTTTTATTACTTCCTTCCATCTCCCTTTAAAAAGAGAATAATATAGGGAAAAGTTGACTCCGGATAATATCATGAATGTACCTATTACCAAATGTATATATGTACTGTTATAGGCTCCTACACTAGAATTTTTAATAGAAAATCCGCCTGTACCTACAGTTCCAAAAGTATGAACTATTGTATCAAAAAAGGGCATCTTGCCTACTAATAACAAGACTATCTGTAAGATAGTGATAACAAAGTAAGTCGTATACAGTATTTTTGCTGTGTCTTTAATTCTTGGTGCAATCCTATCAGGTTGAGGGCCAGGGGATTCAACTTTGAAAATTTGAAAACCTCCTACCCCCAAGGTAGGTAGAATAGCAACAGTAAATACTAATATACCCATACCACCAATCCAATGGGTGAAGGATCTCCAAAATAGAACACCTTTTGGTATCACCTCAACATTATCAATAATTGTTGCCCCTGTAGTAGTAAACCCAGATACAGTTTCAAAAAAAGCATCTACCCATGATAGAATACTACCGGAAAATATAAAAGGCAATGAACCAAAAAATGAAGCTAGAATCCATCCAAAAGCAACTATAGTAAGTCCTTCCCTTGCCTTAATGCTTTTGCTAAACCTAAAACTTTTACTCATTATTAAACCTATTAGACTAGTTATAATAATACTAATTATAAAAGCCATTTTATCCGATCCATCATAGTATATAGACACCAATAGGGAAGGTATCATCAATGCTGCTTCTACCAATAGTAAATTACCTAATATTTTAATTACCGACCCATAGACCATTTAAGATACCCCCCTTATTTGATTTTATCATCTTATTAAAGGCTGGCATATGGGATGTTAATGAGAATACAATTATTCTATCATTTTCATGGATTATACTGTTTCCGTTTGGTATTATAACTTCTCCTTTATGGACAATAGCCCCTATAATAATACCCTTTGGTAAACCTAATTGATATAATGGTTTGCCTACTATAGACATATCCTTACTAGCGATAACCTCAGTAACTTCTCCCTCTCCTCCAAGAAGCAATGAAACAGATACTACTTTCCCACCTCTTATGAATTTCAACACATTACTAACAGTAATATTTACTGGATTTAAAGCTATATCTACATCCAATTTATCTACTATATGGGCATAATTAGGCCTACTTATTTTTGCAATAGTCTTGCCTACTCCTAGTTGTTTTGCTACTAGAGCCATCAATAAGTTTTGTTCATCAAAACCTGTAGCTCCTATAAAAGTATCATAAGAGGATAAATCCTCTTCTTCCAAAAGATCAAAATCAGTCCCATCTCCATGAATTATCAAAGTATGGTTAAGCTCCTCTGCCAAATATTGGCACCTCTCCTTGCTCTTTTCAATTATTGTAACATTAGTACCTACTTTTTCTAACCTTTGAGCTAGATAATATCCTATATTACCTCCACCTAGAATTATTACTTTTTTTGATTCCTTTTTATTCATGCTAATTCCAAATCTTTCACCTAATTTGTTAATATTCTTGCTTTTGCCTATAACATGAATAACATCTTCTGCCATTAACTCAGTAGAACCGTTTGGAATAATTAAATCACCTTCTCTAGATATAGCAGTAATAAGAAGTCCTTCTAATCCTTCTAATTCCATTAATTTTTTCCCAACAAAATCATGAGTGCTACCTAGGTGAAAATCCACCATAGAAACTTTCCCTTTGGCAAAGTCTCCTGAGTAAAAATTATATGTTTTAGATAGATATCTTTCTATTTCAATTGCAGTAGTCAGATCTGGGTTGATAATATGATCGATCCCCATTTCTATTTTTACAAAATCCAACTGTTCTATAAATTCAGGATCTCTAATTCTTGCTATAGTCTTTTTACAGTGTAGTTTTTTTGCTAAAGTACATATTAAGGTATTGGTCTCATCGCTATTTGTTGCTGCTACAAGCAAATCATAAGTATCTATATTAAGCTCTTTTAATGTAGCAATTTGTATCCCGTTTGCCCTAACTGTTAAAACATCTAAATGATCATTTATCCTTTCTAAGGTTCTAAAATTCATATCTACTAGGGTAACATCAATATCTTCATTATTCATAGACTCTGCTAGTCTATACCCTAGTTTGCCAGCTCCAACAATCATTACTTTCATTTTAAATCCTCTCCTATTATATACATATAGCAATATTATAACAGTTCTAATAATAATAAAAAAGTTTTTTACACTATTAATTTATGGAATCTAATTCGAAATAATAAATCAATATTAAAACAGTAATCAGTAGTATTTGCCAATAGAACTATGATATAATTATATCAAATAAGATATTAAACTAAGAACAATCAAATATAATTAGATTGTGAGGTTTTATTATGATTATTAAAAGAATATCCCTATTCTTTATAATAGCGCTTATTTTATTAGCTTCAGTTGGATGTGTGGAAAAGTTTACTTGTTCCGTGTTAAATTGTAAAATTAAATCTGGAGAGAATATTACTTTCTTTATAGCAACAGATCCTCATCACCTATCTAAAAAGACTTATGATAATGGAAAAGCCTTCCATTGGTTTCTTAATTCTGGTGATGGAAAACTACTTCATTATACTGACGAAATAATAGATGCTTTTACTTTAGATATTGAGAATAGTAAACCAGATATATTGATTATTCCTGGCGATCTAACTTGCAATGGAGAAAAAGAAAGTCATTTAGAAATGGCAGAAAAATTAAAAAACATTAAAAAATTAGGAGTCCATATATTCGTAGTTCCAGGAAATCATGATATTGAAAATCCTTGGGCTAGAAACTATTTTGGAGATGAAATGATTAAAATTGATTCCATATCAAAAGAAGAGTTTGTAGAAATTTATGAACCCTTTGGCTATAAGGATGCTATTTCTAGAGATAATTATTCTTTAAGCTATTTGGCAGCTCCTGCAGAAGATGTTTGGCTATTAATGCTAGACTCAGCTAAATATAAGCGAAACAAAGTAAGAGATGCTCCAAAAATGGGTGGAGAAATCCCAGCTAAAACCTTTGACTGGATAAAAGAATGTGCTAATTTAGCAAAAGAAAATAATGCTCAGATTATAGCTATTATGCACCATAGCTTAATGGATCATAGTGAAGTAATTAATGAACATTATACCATTGAAAATAGCCAAGAAGTAATAGATCTACTCCTTAGTTGTGATATACAGATTGCATTATCTGGCCATATTCATTTGCAAGATATAAAGTCTTATAAAAGGGATAATAAAAGGATTTATGATATTGCCACATCCTGTTTAACAGCCTATCCTAATCAATATGGTGTCCTAAAATTTTCACCAGAAAGAGGATTTGATTATTCAACAAGAAGAGTTGATGTATACGCTTGGGCTTGGGAAAATGGTATAAAAGATAGAAATTTAAATAATTTTAATAAATATTCTAGAGAATTCTTTAGACAAAGATCCTACGATAAATATTATGATAATTTGCTAGAAATAAGTAAGTTTTCCGACGAAGAAATGAAAGCCATATCAGAAACCGTGGCAGAACTCAATTTAAAATATTTTGCTGGTTTTAGAAATGAACTTATTCATGATATATTCCCCACTGAAGGATTTAAGATTTTACAGGATACTGCACCATTTTTCATTAGGGATTATGTATTGAGTATGTTTAATGATCAAAAAACGGACAACAATAAAATACATATTCCAATTTATTGAAGATGATAAAAAGGAATAAATAACTTAATCATTCCTAGTCTTATTATTGATATTTTCTATATCTTTTGGGTAACTATAAATTAGTATAATGGAAAAATTAAGCGAGGAGTGATCTCTAATGAAAAAAATTATCACTATTGAGTATTGTACAGCTTGAGGCTACTTACCAAGAGCAGTTGCTCTAATAGACAATTTATTAGGAGAGCATAAGAATGAAATATCTGAACTCAAAATAATCCCTTCTTCTGATGGGGTGTTTGAAATAACTATTGGAGACGAATTGATTTTTTCTAAAAAGGAATTAGGAAGATTCCCTGAGGAAAATGAAGTAGAAGAAATGGTAAAAAACAAAATATAAAATAGAATTAATATAAAATTTTTTAAACAAAAACTCCACCTTTTCCTTTTAATAGGTTAAAGGTGGAGTTTTAACAATATACATTTGGGAGTGTAAATAATGTGCATAAATATTCTTACATGGAATATTAAAGTAGGACAAAATAAAGATGGTGGTTATCCAGTTTCAAAAACAGGAAATTTAGATAGAATTGCAGATCTTATTAAGGAATCCAAAGCTTCAATTGTATGTCTTCAGGAAGTAGATGCATATACTTTACGATCCGGAATAAAGACTCATCAGGCCGCATATATTTCTGATAGACTTACTTTTACCACAGGAAAGGTTTGGAATTATAAATATATTGTTTCTAAGAATATGAACCCAGGATATTACGGTAATGCAATTCTAAGCTGCTATCCAATGACAACTGCTTTAAAAATCCATTTGCCTAAGGTAAATAGCAAAGAAGACCGCAGTTTTCTTCTTACAAATGTTTACATGGAAGATTTTTTAATATATATAGGCACATTTCATTTGGGACTACAAGGAGATCAGTTTTTTCAGGCACAACAAATAAAGAATGTATTAAACAATAATTGTTATTTTGATAAAAGAATAATCCTTGGAGGTGATCTAAATACCCCAGAAGGTTCAGTTGCTTATCATATAATGCTTAATCAAGGATTTCCTATGATAGATGTTGGACCTGTGGGAGTCTGTACTTTAAACTGCTATAATAATTCTGACAATCCAAAAATTGATTTTTTATTTTTAAGAGGGCTTTCTACCTATAACCTAAGAAGTGAAGTACTACCCGTTGACATCTCAGATCATAGACCAGTAATGTTATATCAATTCTAAAATATATCTGATAAAAAAGAAGGCAATAAACCGTTAAAAGCATTATAAAACCCCATCTATATTCCTATAGATGGGGTTTTATAGATTAAGCTTCCATAAACATCTTTATATCATCTTCGACATTTGAAATTGTTCCAATTCCGAAGTTTTCTACCAATACATTGGCTACATTTGGTGATAAGAAAGCTGGTAGTGTTGGTCCTAAGTGGATATTTTTT
>NZ_PPXW01000001.1:201024-203727 GCF_021655095.1 Clostridium sp. Cult1
CAATTATTCTTCTCTCTAAGTCCTTATAGAGAACTTCAACAGTTGCTTGTGCCCTATCTTTTGTGATAATACTAAGTCTGCTCATGATCATACCCCCCTTTGTTTATTTTTTAATTACGTTTGAAAAATTTAAGTCAAATTGCGTTAATTAAATAATTAACAATCTTATTGAAAAAAAACTCCTATAGTAAACTCCCGTCCTTAACTTTTATGCAAGTTCAAAATATATAGTCAATTGTGACTTTTCTATAAATATTATACCACAGATATTATTCATATCAATAAAAACTGTTTTGAAAATATACCCCAGTTTTAGACTGGGGTATTACATTAGGAAGATTCCTACCAGGGTTGTGACTGCCAGACCTATTATTACAGGCCAGAAATTTCTTCTGGTCAATTCAAAGGGATCTACTTTACATATGGCTGCTGCTGGTATGACAGCCCAGGGAATTAATGTTCCCCCTCCAACCCATATGGCCGCTATTTGACCTAAGGCTGTTAAGGTGGCTACTCCCCTTCCTATGGCAATTGAAAATAGCTTTGCTACAGAACCAGCTAAGGATATTCCTGAGAAACCTGACCCGTCAAGGCCTGTTATTGCACCAAGGGTTGTTAAGGTCACAGCTCCAATTCCCGCATTAAGTGGAGCTACACTTGCTAAGGCCAGACCCAGATCATTAACAATTCCTTCAGATGTAGCGGGCAAATAGTCTCCAATGATACTTACAAAACCATCTCCACCTATATAAAAGAAGGCTGCTATTGGAATTATGGGACCAAATATTTGAATTCCAAACTTAAGGCCCTCTACCAAATGACTTGTTATCTGTTCTAAAGCCCTGGTTTTGTATGAAGTCATAGTTACTAATATAAGTATCAGTACTGCTGTACCTCCAACCAAGGCTGTAGCATCGCCGCCTTGCAAATTGGCTAATACCATTATAACTACATCTATTAGGAAAAGAATTGGTATTAACATAGAGTAGAATCTCTTTAGTTTAGGTGATAAAACCAGCCCTTCTTCTTGAACTTCTTCCTTTCTGTAGTTGTCATTGGCTGTACCCCTTATTTTATTATTTTTTAAATCTCTCCTTAAGAAAATATATGCTATTGTTGTGGTCACAATTCCCATTATAAATACTAATGGTACACTTGCAGATATAACTTCTCCAACTGGAATTCCAGCTGCATCTGCAGTAAGTTTAGGGGCCCCTTGAATTATAAAATCCCCAGATAGAGCTATGCCATGACCAAATAAATTCATTGCCATGGCTACTCCTATAGCTGGTAATCCTACTTTGACTGCTACAGGCAGTAAAACCACACCTATTAGGGCTACTGCTGGTGATGGCCAGAAAAACCAGGAGATAATCATCATCAATATACCTATAACCCAATAGGCTAGTGCAGGAGTTTTTATAAGCTTTGCAAAAGGAGAAATCATCATTTGATTTATGCCAGTTTTCGTTAAAATTGAGCTCATTGCCACTATTACAGATATTATCAATATAGTTCCTAATAGCTCAACTATGGCATATATAAAGCTATTAAATATGGCTATTATTGATGAGTAAATGGAATTTGTAGCTATTAGTGATAAAAGTACTATACCTGCAATGCATATAAATGTTGTATCCCGCTTTGCAATCATAAAGCCCAAAATTAAGAGGGTAAAAACAAGATAAACCCAATGTAAAGCGTTTAACTCAACTATCAATAATATCACTCCCTTAATAAATTCTATACACTACCTTAATATGCAGGGAATGTTCTTAAATCCCGCTCCATTGCTATTTTTAGCCCTAATTTTCCAAATGGTTGAGAAAAATAAAGCTATACGTGTTTTTGGGTGCACTTAAATAAACCTAGCTAAAATGTAGGTTTCATATAGATATTTACTTTTTAGATGTCTATCTAGTACAGTGAAGAATCCTATTACGAAATCTATAAAAGTTTTTAAGTCCAAAGGATATTCGTTTTAATACCTTGATTTTATTGTTGAAACCTTCAGTTGGACCATTAGTATAACCATATTTAAAGGCATTTTTAATTTCCTTATGCCATCTTCTATATGTAGCTGCACATTTCTCAAACTCTTTTATTCCAGAGCTTTCTGCATTTTGAATCCACTTAGCTAATTCCCTACATTGGTAGGAATATTTATCGCTTTGACAGATTTCATAAAACCATTCTTTAAGTTTATGGGCAATACGTAGGTCATCATTATATAAAAGCATTAAATCAACGGCTTCTTTATTCTCATCCTTAAGCTTATGATATCGCGTTAAAATTAGCTTTCTGCTCCGTTTATAGTATTTTCTAAGAGTAGCAGTCATAGATTTTTGTATGCGTTTCCTGACATTTTCAATAGCCCAAGTTACATGCCTAATAAAGTGGTATTTATCGATAACAATTATAGCATTAGGGAAAAATACTTTAGCTAAATCAACGTAAGGCTGCCACATGTCGCATACAAAGAACTTCACCTTATTCCTTTCCTTACGAGAAAATTGCCTAAAGTAGCTTACAAGATCACTTTGACACCTGTCAGGAATAATATCTAAAACCTTTTTCTTTTCCCCATCAACAAGAATACACTGATACTTTCCAGTCTCTGCATTCCCCTTAAACTCATCAATACATAGAACCTTAGGTAGTGTAGGAGTACCATAATTAACATGATTAAAGATACGAATAACA
>NZ_PPXW01000001.1:203757-204927 GCF_021655095.1 Clostridium sp. Cult1
TATGTAGGCTATTCATGCACATTAGATAATATTACATGTCAAGAGGATAGCTCATCTATTGAATACTTAAAGAGAGAAGATATAAATGAGTTTCTCATATTTGATAGATACCTGTTTGATTCTCTTAACATAACGAAAAATCAGCTAACTACTAGGTTGGATGATGATCATCATATAATACTGGTTTATAAGAAAAACAAGAAGATAATAGGATCTATAATAATTGAATTATATGGAAGAAACAATATAAACTGCTTTATAAGGAATGTTGGGGTAAGTGAAGTTGAAAGAGGAAAAGGTTTTGGAAAGAGATTGATACTATCTGGTTTAAAAGAAGCAAAGAAAAAAGGAGCATTAAAGGCAATGTTATGGGTTGGATATGATAATATAATTGCAAGAAATTTATATGAAAAAATAGGATTTGTCTTAGATGAGAGTGAAGCAGAAGTTATATTTCAGGTATAATTAAATTCGGGAGGTAATTATGAATGAAGCTTTTGATTACGGGATTTGAACCATTTGGCGGAGAAACTATTAACCCTGCCTATGAAGCAGTTAAAACTTTAGAAGACAAAATAATGAATACAGAAATTATTAAAAGAGAAATTCCTACTGTATTTAACAAATCCATAGAAGTATTAGAAAATTTAATTGAAAATGAAAAACCGGATATAGTTATTTGTGTTGGACAAGCTGGAGGGAGATATGATATTTCATTAGAAAGAGTAGCAATAAATATAGATGATGCAAGGATAAAGGATAATGAAGGAAATCAACCAGTAGATATAAAAATATTTGAGGATGGAGAAAATGCTTATTTTACTTCACTACCTATAAAAAGAATGGTAAAGAAAATTAGAGAAGCGGGTATTCCAGCTAGTATCTCTAATACTGCAGGAACTTTTGTATGTAATCATATTATGTATGGACTATTATATTTAATAGACAAAAAATATCCTAATATAAGAGGAGGTTTCATTCATGTACCATATTTACCTGAACAAGTCATATCAAAAAGGAATATGCCTAGTATGAGTATTGAAAATATTAGAAAAGGATTAAGATTAGCTGTTGAAGTTGTTTTGGAGAAATAGAAGAACCTATACCTTGGAGGGAAAACGCTGATATGATTATTAAATTGATACAACCTAAAATGATTATGAGGCCAAT
>NZ_PPXW01000001.1:204957-214981 GCF_021655095.1 Clostridium sp. Cult1
TCTCTTTCTTTGTTTACGTCCTGAATAAGCATAGTGTAATGATTTCATAACTGCTTGATTAGCAGGTCTATATAATTTGCTTTTAGCACCATAATATCCTTTTGCTTGTTTCAAAACTTTTTTATGTCTTTTTCTAGCAGTTACACCGCTTTTTACTCTTGCCATTTTTACTACCTCCCTTATCTATCCGCTTCTAATTTATTATGGTATTAATGAGTCGATTCTCTTTTGATCGCCTTTACTTACTATAGCTGATTTTCTTAAGTTTCTAATTCTCTTTGGAGATTTCTTTCCAGTTTTATGGCTCTTATAAGCTTTATATCTCCTAATTTTACCTGTTCCTGTTCGTTTAAGCCTTTTAGCTGCACCTCTATGAGTTTTCATTTTTACCTTTTTCGCCATTTATATTACCTCCCTTACTTACTCTGTTTTTGGAACTAGATACATAATCATATTTCTACCTTCCATTTTAGGATGCTTATCTATAACTCCGTGTTCAGAGGTTAATTCTGCAAAATTGATTAAGACCTCTTTTCCAGCATCGGTATGGCCTAATTCTCTACCTCTAAATCTAACACTTACTTTCACTTTATCTCCATTTTTCAAAAAGTCTATCGCTCTTCTTGCCTTTACATTTAGATCATGTTCTTCAATATTTGGTGTCATTCTGACTTCCTTAACATTGATAACCTTTTGATTCTTTCTAGCTTCTTTCTCCTTTTTAGCTAATTCATATTTATACTTCCCATAGTCCATAATCCTACATACTGGTGGCTTTGCATTTGGAGCTACTTTAACTAAGTCTAACTTCCTGTCAAAGGCCATTTCTAAAGCTTTTTTAATTGGCATTACACCTACTTGACTTCCATCTACATCGATAAGTCTAACTTCCCTTTCCCTAATTTCTTCATTAATTTGAAGTTCTTTAATATTACTGCACCTCCTAATTTTTTAAAAAATAAAAGCGGGTAAAAAATACCCGCTATACGCCCAATAGACAATACGATAGTTTAATCATAAACTATCCTATCTTTAACTGTAACCTTATGAGCCATAGCTATAAGGTGAGAAGCGGATACTTCTACTTGTTCCCATATTCAACTACCATAAACATTATATGTTAGAATAAATATTTTGTCAAATATTTTTTATTTATTTTCCAATATTATTTTGCCAATTCGTATAGAGCTTGAGCATATATTTTGGTAATCTTCATCAAATGTTCAATGGAAATAAATTCATCTTTTTGATGAGCTACCTCTTTTTGTCCAGGAAATACTGGTCCAAAAGCTACAGCGTTTTCCATAGCCCTAGCATAGGTTCCTCCACCTATGGTAATAGGTTGGCTTTCTACATCTCCAGTTTGTTCCCTATATACCTTCATAAGCTTTTCAACCAAAAAATTATCCTTTGGAATGTATAAGGGTTTCATATCTGAATTTCCTTCTTCTAATTCAATTCCTGTTTCTTGTAAATTAGCCCTGATACCGTCATAGACTTCTTTTGCACTACTCTTAATTGGATATCTTACATTTATAGTCAATCTTATTTCTTCATCATTAGCTCTAATTACTCCTGGATTGAAGTTTAACTTTCCAGATACATCATCTTCAAGTCCACATCCAATATCTTCTCCATGATGTCTAAACCCAATTCTATCATTATAGATATTAATGAACTCACATAGATTACATTCACATGAAAGTAATTTACCCAAAAATGCCATTAAATAAGAAATAGCATTTTCTCCTTTCTCTGGAGTGCTTCCGTGGGCAGATATACCTTTAGCAATTATTTTTACTTTATCTTCATCCTTCTCTAAGGACAGTGGATATTTGGTGTTTTCAACAAAATTATTTAGTTTTTTTTCTATCATAGATGGATCTTCGGCTTTTAATATAGCTTCACAATAATCAGGTACCATATTAGCTGCATTTCCACCTTTAATGCTTTCAATAACTAATCCGTTACAATTATTGGAGTCAACCTTCTTTACTAAATCAAATACTATAATCCCCTTTTCTCCATATATAACTGGAAAATCTGCATCTGGTGTAAAAGCCATATCCGGAGCTTTCTCATGATCAAAATAATAGTTCATACAACCCCAACCAGTTTCTTCATTGGTTCCAAATATTATTCTAATCTTTCTATTTAACTTTACTCCCGATTCTTTTAAAGCTTTCATAGCATACATACATGCAATAGCAGGACCTTTATCATCAGTAGTACCTCTACCATAGATCTTATCATCGTGGACTTCTCCTCCGTATGGTGGGTAAGTCCACCCATCCCCTTCAGGAACCACATCTAAATGTACTAAAACACCTACTGTTTCTTCTCCATTTCCTAAATCAGCATGGCCAGCATAACCATCAAAATTTTTAGTTTTAAAGCCCATTTCTTGACAAAGATTTAAAGCAAATTCTAAGGCTTTATATGGACCTTCTCCAAAAGGCATATTGGGTTTTGCTTCTTCTTCTACACTTTTAATCTTAACTATATCCTGAGTGGATTTTATGATATCTTCCTTATAGCTTTCCACTAGTTTAATAAATTCCATTAAATCACCTCATTTTCCTTAGTTAATATTATTATATCCTTACATATTATTTCCTTCAACTTTTAATATGATTATTTTTATATTAAAGAATTAAATGGTTACACTATAATTTAGAAATATAGAAAAAGGTGGGGATAGATTGAAAAGAAAAAAGCTTATTTTTTTAGTTTTGATAATCAGTATTATTGCATCTACTATACTTCTATTTGATAAGTATTATCCATCACCAGAATTAAGTAGATTTAAAATAGGAGATAGGGTGGCCATTTGGGCTATCACCATAATTTTATTGGTTTATTATATAAAATCTAGTTCTAAACCTCAATTGGTTCCATCTGTTTTATCTAGTGAAAAGATAGCTAATAAAGAAAAGGACCAATCCAATGTTTCCTTTAAAGATGTAGCAGGTTTAGAAGAGATAAAAGAAGAACTTCAAGAAACCATAGATTTTATTAATAATTCCAGTAAGTATAGAAGAATGGGAGCCAAAATTCCAAAAGGTATACTATTTTATGGACCTCCAGGAACAGGGAAAACTTTGTTAGCAAAGGCAGTAGCAGGAGAAACCAATTCTGTCTTTCTATACGCTAGTGGTTCTGAATTCGTTGAAAAGTACGTAGGCGTAGGAGCTAAAAGGGTTAGAACTCTATTTGAGAGAGCCAAAAAAGAAGCTCCAAGTATTATATTTATTGATGAAATAGATGCCATTGGAACCAAGAGAAATTTAGAATCAAATAATGAAAAGGATCAAACTTTAAATCAGCTTTTAGTGGAAATGGATGGTTTTAATACTAATGAAACGGTTATAGTAATTGGCGCTACCAATAGACTAGATCTATTAGATGAAGCATTATTGAGACCAGGAAGATTTGACAGACATATTTTTGTTGGAAATCCAAATATGAAAGCTCGAGAACAGATTTTAGAAGTCCATACCAAGAATAAACCTCTAGATAAATCTATTAATATAGTAGATATTGCAAAGAAAACCCATGGTCTATCAGGAGCAGAACTAGCCAATATAGCCAATGAAGCTGCCATTATAGCTGTTAGGAACAATAAAACTAAGATTAGCATTGAAGAATTTGATGCAGCCATAGAAAGGGTATTAGCAGGTTTAGAAGTTAAAAACCCAACAGTTCTATTGAAAGAGAAAAAAACCGTTTCTATCCATGAAGCTGGGCACGCTTTGGTTGCTAAAATACTTAAGACGGAAATGGTCCAAAAAATTTCCATTATACCAAGAGGGCAAGCTTTAGGTTATGTTTTAAAGTTTCCCGATGAAGATAGATATCTATTAACGGAAAAGGAATTGATGAACAAAATAGTTACTCTATTGGCAGGTCGAGCTGCTGAACAATTAGTTTTCAATGAAGTAACAACTGGAGCAAAAGATGATTTAGACAAGGCGACTAATATTGCAAGAGAAATGGTCTGCAGCTACGGTATGAGCTCTCTAGGTCCTATGGCTGTAGATGAACATTATATTAAGCATAATTATGAAATACTGAGGATTGAAATACAGAAAATTCTAGATAAAGGATATAAAGATGCATTAAAAATTTTAGGAGAAAATAAAGATATGCTTCACCATATATCCAACACTCTAATGGAAAAGGAAACCATTGATAGTGAAGAGTTAGACGGGATATTTAAAATATATGAAAAACCTATAGATTGTGCAACGTAAATGTAAATAAGAAGATATATATGTTATGAATTTAAATCAGGCAGACACATGTGTCTGCCTGATTTATTGTTATTTTATTTTTTATTCTCAACTTCTTCCAGTACCCTATCTATAAATTCATCTAGCTTAAATTGACCAATATCTCCTTCATCTCTCTTGTTTACTGATACTGATCTACCTTCCACTTCTTTTTCACCTACTATTAGCATATAAGGTATTCTTTGAAGTCTAGCTTCTCTGATTTTATATCCTATTTTTTCAGCCCTTTCATCAATATCTACCCTAAGGCCTCTATCTTCCATTTCCTTTTTAATTTCATAGGCATAGTCATTAAACTTATCAGAAATGGGAAGGACTGTAGCTTGAACTGGTGCAATCCATACTGGGAATTTACCTGCAAAGTGTTCAATCAATATTCCCATGAACCTTTCAATACTGCCTAGAATTGTTCTATGAAGCATTACTGGTCTTTTCTTTTCGTTATCTTTATCTACATAAGTTAAATCGAACCTTTCAGGCATTTGGAAATCCAATTGGATTGTACCGCATTGCCAGGTTCTTCCTATAGCATCTTCCAGATGGTAGTCAATCTTTGGTCCGTAGAAGGCTCCATCTCCCTCATTTAAAATATAGTCAATTCCCTTTTCTTCTAAAGCCTCCTTTAAACTATTAGTTGCTAATTCCCATTGTTCTTCTGTACCCATGGAGTTTTCAGGTCTTGTAGATAATTCCACATGATATTTGAATCCAAATATACTGTAGATATAATCGGCTAAGTCGATTATATTTATTATCTCTTCCTTTACTTGAGATGGCAATGCATATATATGAGCATCGTCTTGAACAAAGCTTCTCACTCTCATTAATCCATGAAGGGCACCCGATAGTTCATGGCGGTGAACTAATCCTAATTCTCCCCATCTAAGAGGAAGGTCTCTATAGCTATGCATCTTAGATTTATATACCAATATAGAACCAGGACAGTTCATAGGTTTTATAGCGTATTCGGCATCATCGATTTCTGTAAAATACATATTCTCCTTATAATGATCCCAGTGCCCTGATTGTTGCCATAGGTCTTCGTTTAGTATAATAGGAGTCTTTAGTTCACCATAACCTCTTTTTACATGCTCTCCTTTCCAGAAATCTTCAAGTATATTTCTTACTATCATTCCCTTTGGATGGAAGAAAGGAAATCCAGGACCTTCTTCATGGATACTAAATAAATCTAGTTCTTTTCCTAATTTTCTATGATCTCTCTTCTTTGCTTCTTCTAACCTCTGGAGATAAGCTTCTAAGTCCTTCTTCTTTTCATAAGTTGTTCCATAGATTCTTTGAAGCATTTTATTCTTTTCGTCCCCACGCCAATAAGCTCCAGCTATACTTAATAATTTTACTGCTTTAACCTTTTTTGTATCTAATAAATGAGGTCCAGCACATAAATCGGTGAATTCTCCTAATTTATAGAAAGATATTTCCTCATCTTCTGGAAAGTTCTCTATTAAATCTACTTTGTAAACTTCCCCCATTTCCTCGAAATGCTTAAGGGCTTCATCTCTTGGCATGACAAATCTTTCTAATCTATGGTTTTCTTTAACTATTTTTGCCATTTCCTCTTCTATTTTTTCTAAATCCTCTGGTGTAAATCTATGCTCTGTATCAAAATCGTAATAGAAACCGTCTTCTATAGCAGGCCCAATAGCAAATTTTACATCTGGGAATAACCTCTTTACTGCTAAGGCCATTATATGGGCTGATGTATGCCAAAATATTTCCTTTCCTTCTTTGTCTTCAAACTTAACTATTCTTATATTTGCATCTTCATCAATAGTCTCTTGCATTCCCTTTGTCTTACCGTTAACTACAGCTCCTAACGCTACTCTAGCTAATCCTTCACTAATATCTTTTGCTACTTCTAATACGGTTACTCCTTTATCATATTCCCTTATAGAATTATCTGGTAATGTAATTATTATCTTTTCCATTTTAATCTCCTTTCCATATCTATAATTAAAAAACCTCTCGTCTCTGCATAATGCAGGGACGAGAGGTTAACTCCCGTGGTTCCACCCTATTTGGTACTCAATTTATATAACGCATAATAGCGGATATCCTTCTACCTATGGTTTTGGGATACGACTCTGGGGTGGTCTTCAGTTATTCTTTCCATAGGGAGACTTTCAGCCTAAGGACTCCCCTCTCTAGTTGGTCTAAATAACCTACTCTTCCCATCAACGTCTTTTTCATATTGATTTGATTTCTTATTTTAACACAATATACCCAGTTATTCAAGTTTTATTCATAATTTTATATTAATTATTTAATGTAGATAAAATTTCGTCTATGGAAAACATAATCTGATCTCCTGTCTTCATATTCCTTAAAGTATATTTACTTTGTTTTACTTCTTCTTCTCCTATAATAAGGGCATAAGGGATATTTAGCTTATCTGCAAAACCAAACTTTTTCCCCATTTTAGCTTTTTCCAAATATATTTGAGTATTAATATTATTTTCCCTAAGAACTTTACCTATTTCTACAGCCTTTTCTAGATAACCTTCCATCGGAATAATTATAACTTTAGTTAATGAATTATCCTCTACGTTAATTAATTTTGCTTCGTTTAATTGATAAAATAGTCTAGTAAGGCCTATGGATATACCTACCCCTGGAAGCTTTTGTTTGGTATAGTATTCGGCTAAGTTGTCATATCTACCACCTGAACATATGCTTCCTATTTGAGGATAATCATTTAGGAAGGTTTCATATACAGTACCTGTATAATAATCAAGGCCTCTTGCTATAGTTAAATCTATGGAATAATTATTTTCAGGAACTCCAAATAAACCTACATAATGACTTACAGCCTTTAGTTCTTCCAATCCTTCTTTAAAGATTCCATTTTCAATTTTTAGTTCTTCCAAACTATTGAGTTTTTCTTCATTATTTCCCTTTATCTGGATAAACTCTAATATCTTATCTATAGTAGTAGTCTCCAACTCTTGTTCTTCTAATTCCTTAATGACTCCGTTTAAACCGATTTTCTCTAATTTATCCACAGTTCTTAGTATTTCCGTTGAGTCTTCGACTCCTAACCATTGGAAAAATCCTTTTAATACTTTTCTATTGTTAATCTTTATAGTAAAGGAATCGAAACCTAAATCCTTAAAGGTAGAATAGATAATACTTGGTATTTCAGCATCGTTTATAATATCTAGACTACCGTTACCAATTATATCTATATCACATTGGTAAAATTCCCTAAATCTTCCTCTCTGAGCTTTTTCCCCTCTATACACTTTTCCTATATGGTATCTTCTAAAGGGAAAAGTTAATTCTGAAAAATGCTGAGCTACATATCTAGCAAGGGGTACAGTCAAATCAAACCTTAAGGCTAAATCTGTCTCTCCTTTTTCAAATCTATATATCTGTTGTTCCGTTTCTCCACCACCTTTTGCTAACAATACCTCTGCTTTTTCTATCACTGGCGTATCAATAGGTAAAAATCCGAACTTTTCATAATTTTTTCTAATGGTATCCATCATTTTATTAAACAATATCTGCTCCGATGGTATTAATTCCATAAAACCTGCCAGTATAGATGGCTTAATTATATCTTTACTCATATGTATACCTCCAAACATGAAATCATTTATTACTATGATATCATTTAAATTATTTTTTTCAATAAAATTATAGAATAAAATGAAGCTCTTTCAATCCCCTAGCTTCATTTTATTAGTCGTTTTTAATTTTAACCTTCCCTTTACATTTTTCACATCCTAGGCAAAAATATACTTTATCTTGAAATACATCGACTATGATTTTAACTACATCTCTTTCTCTGTTTTTTTCATCCAAATGGATTATTATATTTTTAGGAGATAGGACTATTAATGAGCTAATAAGTAAATCATCCTCGCTAATACTTACACTATCTAATTCTTCAACAACTTCTTCAAAAAAATTATTATCTATTTTATTATCATTATTATCTAATAGTGTATAATTCTCATCTTCAAAAACTATATTAACTAAATCATATTTTGGTTCTTGAGCTTCAACAAAATATTTCAGTATTTTGATAAACTCTCTATATTCCTTTTCTACAGTATACTCTTCCACTCCCTTGTCAATGACTAAATCTATGAAAAGGTTGAAACCTTTTAATCTAAATAGCATGAAACCATCTACTGAAATGAAAGGTATATCCATAATATAATTCTTTATTTGGCTATTTATATATTCTTTTTCTACAGTAAAATTCTCTTCATCTAATAGTAGTTCTTTGGATATTTCTACAACTTCCATTTTTTCATTAGCTTTTAAGTTTCTAAAATTAGTACCTATCTGTTTATAAATAATATCTTTAGAATATATATTTAGTATTAAGTCCAATATTAGTTTAGTTACATCGTTATAAAAATTCTTTAAAGATCTATTTTTAACAGGAGCTATATTGAATAAATGCCTTGATTCATAATCTATTTCTTCGATTTCTACTTTTTTATTTGAGAAGTAATTATTGATTATTTCTCTTGCTTTATCAATATCTTTATTTAACGCAATCTGAATCTTCATCGACTTCACTCCCTTCTTGTTACTAGTATGCACTCTCCTAAAGTGTATATACTGCATAAAGAGTTACTCTATTGGCAATATAGAGTAATTATTGTTCCAATATCTATAACTTTTTCATCACTTAACCAAAAAATTTTTTTATTGTGTTTCTTAATGAAATTTATTATTTTAACTTTATCAGGATGATCATCTAAGTGACCAGAAAATACAAAATCATCATTAGATAGATTGCCAGTTGCTCCACCAATAAAGCCATAAGGATAGCTTGGTAGCTCTATATATCCTGGTCTAATTAATAATACATCTATTCCAAGATTTTTCAATTTCTTATATATAGGGTAATCTGCTGTTATGATTGAATTATTACTAACGATAGCCATAGAGCATTTAGTATAGCCTTGTTTTATATTTATAAACTCCAATTTCTCTTTTTTTAAATAGTATTTTAATTTCTCATCTGTATATTCAAAATTATGTATTGCAAAATTACCTATCCTCCCTACATTATATGCAACATCCATCGGATACTCTTTTCCTAATTCTGTATCTCCTTTTATAATTTTAATACCCAATCCATGTAACTTGTCTTCATAATAATCAAAAACATTTGGTGCAACTATCAATGTATTGTGGTTAATGGGATGTATTACAATATCTGGATGATAGGAAATTGGTTCTGCTACTTCTTTACAGGCAATGGTAGGTATTATATTTATGTTTAGCTTTTTAAGTCTTGCTGCAGCACTAGGAAAAATACGACCATCTATAATAACCCTATTAGCAAATCTATTTGGAATAAAAGGATTAGTTAACATTCTATCACCGCTTTATCAAAAAATTAAACCTTCTATTATAGGAATAATAGAAGGTTTACTATGGAGGCGGCACCCAGATTTGAACTGGGGAATAAAGGTTTTGCAGACCTCTGCCTTACCACTTGGCTATGCCGCCATATTGAAATTTGTGAATAAAAGAACTTACTACCAGTTTTAGCGGCTCCGACTAAGTGACTCGCACCAAATCGAAATACATGATTTGGGCTCCCTACTTATGCCTTACCACTTGGCTATGCCGCCATATTGAAGTTTTTAATGGAGCGGAAGACGGGATTCGAACCCGCGGCCCTCGCCTTGGCAAGGCGATGCTCTACCACTGAGCCACTTCCGCACTGGTGCCCAGAGGCGGAATCG
>NZ_PPXW01000001.1:215011-228192 GCF_021655095.1 Clostridium sp. Cult1
GTTATTCATAGAGAATTCCTCCTTTATTTTGTGGTTTGTCGATTACATTATATCAAATAGAGGTTAATTCTCTATATTTTTTGCTTTTTTGTCCAACAAATATTTTACACTAAGGTAAATGATTTTACTTTAACCCCAATTCCACACATCGTTTTGCCAATATAGTCATTGGATCAAAATATTTTTTCGTTAGCCCTATTCTTTCAACTAAAACAGATAGTTCAGTACACCCTATTATAATAGGTATATCTTTATCTTTCATATATTTATTTACAAGGGATTCGAATTCCTGTAAGCTTATATTAAACTCGGAAGATTTTACTCCATATATCCATTTCATAATTGTTTTCTTATCTTCATCATCAGGTGTCAGTATATTTAAGCCTAGGTCATTAAAGGTTTTATCATAAATTTCCGCTTTATAAGTTCCTTCTGTTGATAAAAGCAAATAATCCTTATCTTTTGAATTATTTTTTTTAAGAAAGTATGCTGTTTCGTATATCATGTTTATAATTTTTACCTTTGTATATCTTTTAATATCATCATAAAAGTAATGGGCAGTGTTACAGGGTATAGCTATATAGTCAATCCCCATGGTTTCTAATTTAATAATAGATCTTGTCATCTCTATTCTAGGGTCTTCCCCTTTGTCTAAAATATAATCTGTTCTATCGGGAATCTTTGTATTATTATCTATAATGATATGCAAATGGTCCTGGTCTTTATCTGCATCAGTCAATTCGATAATCTTTCTAAACAATTCACAGGTAGCCAAAGGCCCCATGCCTCCTACAATTCCTAATATCATATACATTACCCCATTTCCAAATTTATTCTATAAAGTTTCAATTATTTTGCTTTCTTATTCATCGATTATACCATCTATTCTTATCCATTGGAAGATTTCTATTATATATTTAACTCAGGTTTAATTTTCCTTCAAATATGAAAAAAGATCCTAATCAATATAGGATCTTCTATGTATAGAGCACCAGTCGAAGTAATGATGAAATTCTATTTTGGTAAATATAGTAAGGAATTAAATAGTCATGTAATGGACGAGCTTATAGGGCTTAAGAAGTCTGGTAGATTGAAAGATTTTGTTGATTTAGATTTTACTTTCCACATTTATGCAACATCCATGTTTAATATACAGATCTACTTTAGGGACAATAATATAAAAGACGAAGAAAAAAGACTTCGAATAAAAAGGGATTTTTATATTAAATGGTTTCTAGATGGTATATTAAAAGATGAGGCTAGTTAATGGACAAGGTGCTGTACCTTGTCCATTATTATATCAAAATATTAAATGCAATATTGGCGCGGCTATTAATATAGATAATACTACTCTCTCTATCCATATTATAATATAATCCTTCATTGTAAGAGGTATTTCCGTAGCCATCATACAAGGAATTGAAGCTGAAAAGAAAAGAATTTCAGATACGCTTACTATTGCAATAAGAAACTTTGTTATTATAGGCGTTTCAGTTACCAATAATGCTGGTAAGAACATTTCTGCAATGCTTAGAGCATTTGCCTTAGCTGCTAGTAAAGGCTCTGGAATTCTCGCTAACAATGTAAATGGATAGAATATATACCCTACTATATCGAATAACGGTGTATATTCTGCTAGCACTATTCCTATTACTCCAATAGACATTAATAAAGGTCCTATTGACAAGGCTAATCTTATACCAGATTTAAAATTATCTAAAACACTTTCTACCACTGTAGGTGCATTGTCAAAGGCATCCATACCTTCCTCATAAGCCATCTTAAATCTATTACCTTCCACTAATTTTTCTGAGGTTCCTTCCTGATTTTTATAATATTTTTCTGGCTTTTTACTTAGAGGGTAAATCCTAGCTGTAATTGCTGTAACTATGAAAGTAATAATTAAAGTCAACCAAAAATATAATAGCCAGTAGTTCATAATATCTAAAGTATCCGCTACTATAATCATAAAGGTGGCTGAGACTGTTGAAAAGCCTGTAGCTATTATAGCAGCTTCTTTTCCAGTATATTTGCCTTCCTGATAGACTCTATCTGTAATGAGTAAAGCCAATGAATAGCTACCTACGAAAGATGCAACAGCATCTATTGCAGATCTTCCTGGAGTTTTCCAAATGGGTTTCATTATAGGCTGCATTAAAACTCCTATAAATTCCATCAAACCATAATTAACGAGGAATGCAAGGAATATGGAACCTATTGGCACTATCGTAGTAACAGATATAACTATTTTCTGATGAATAAATGGAATTACATCTTCTCTCATTAAGAACCCGGGGCCTTTATTAAAGATGGCCATAAAGACAAATACAATGCCTACCA
The DNA here is from genome assembly GCF_021655095.1 of Clostridium sp. Cult1. GTDB lineage: Bacteria > Bacillota > Clostridia > Tissierellales > Tepidimicrobiaceae > Schnuerera. The sequence continues at coordinate 217,352 of NZ_PPXW01000001.1, forward strand.
ATTTTATAAAGGAAAAAATAGTTGTTGTTTTATCCTTATTCCAGGTCTTGTTAATAAATGGAAGTAGTCCTCCAATAGTTACTATTAATCCAGAATATATTGCACCATAATAAGGTATAGTCCTAATATAGTTTACAATATGATCTAGAGGAATAGTACTTTTCCCATTTATAGTAATAGGTATAAAAAACATAAAGACTCCAACTGCAGCAAAGAGAATAAATTTAAAAATTTTGATTCCATCATATTCTTTTGCCATATACTTCCTCCTTTTTTAAAGAATTCTCAATTTTGATATAATTAATTATATCAAAATTTATTAATTTTTTATATACCGATTATTAATATAGTAATGTATGCTAATATTATAACATATAGTCAGTCAAGGAAATAACAATAACTAGTCTACTTTCCACTGTAATCTCAGATAAGTTTATAAAACTATCTAAATATAACCAAAAATCAATAAAGGGAGTAATATAAATATTACCCCCTTAAATCTTTCTACATCCCACTAAACAAGTAATTATAGATTAAATTTGCCCCATCTTCTCTATTTAATTCTGCTTTAGGATTTAAATTCCCATTATATCCCTCAACTATTTTTAGACCATATGCAATAGATATATACCCTTTTAATTCTGGTTTTATATCTTCTGTATCCTTAAATAAATCCTTATAAATTTCAGTTAGATCCGCAATTTTATCATATTTCAATGCCCTTATTATATATTTTATTCCTTCTTCCTTTGTGACGGTTCTTTCTGGAGCTTTTTCATCTTCTTTTATAATCCCAATATTAATTAAATATGAATATAGATTTTCCCTTGACTCATCTATTTCAAAATAAGGGCTATTTGCTTTTGCTAATAGGTATAGGAAATCCCCTTGCTTTATCTTTTCCTTTGGTTTAAACTCATCTCCTGGTAATGCAATACCATATTGAGCTAATATATTGATCTTATCCTTAGCATAACTATTATCTATATCCTTATAACTAACTACTTTAGGTATCTTATATGGTTCCCCCATATAATTCAATAAGGTTCCAGTTTTGGCATCGATTATGGATGGTTTTTCAGTTTTTAAACCATAGACCAAAAAAGCTTCTTTCTTATTCTTAACAATTCCTTCATATCTATCAGGATTAATATATTTTAACTCCATGCCTATATCGTTAAATAAAATGTCATAAGCTTTATCTGCAGACATTACTTTATCCTGTGATGGAAATTCTCTATTACTCCAAGTAATTCTATATTCTATTATCTTACCACTAACTGCATCCACTGTAATGGATATACCATCTTGGTCTACATAAGCATTATCAATTTTTCTGATGAACTCAAAAGAATAGCTCCTTTGTTCTTCTAAAGGTCTAAACCCTTCATGACTCTTTCTTAATTCAACTAACTTAAATTTATCTGGAGCAGTTTTCTTGATGTATTCCTTTGCAATTTCTAGAGACTGTTCTTCATTATATTGTATCTTTTTATCTGATTCTTCCTGTCCAAATTTATAAAAGGATACCAGTTCTTTAGTTTTTGCATCTATACTTATATTGGCATAATAGGCCTTAGAATCTGAACCTTTTATGAATTCTAATTGCCAATTATAACTATCATCAGATCTCCAATTTTTATATAGGCTTACATAATTCAATTTATATTCTGAATCCAATTCTAAAATCTCTCTACCAATCTTTTCAGCTTCTTTTTGAGAAATAAGACCTGCAACGTTTTCCACTGCTTCCTTCTCATCTGGGGATAACTCTTCTGTTGGAACAGCTCCACCAGCTCCCATATCAGCATTTTTTTCATAGATTGGGAAATAATCATTTAAGGGAGTCACTTCCCCATCTTTAGCATTAATTCCTAAGTTAGTACTTAATGGACTATACGCTAAAAATATTTTTGGGCTTCTATCCCTATAGCTTGTTTTATATATTAAATCTAGTCCTATCTTTTCTTTATACAATCCTTGAGCTTTTTCTAAAGAGATTATGTCCTTTGAATCTACAAATTTTAAATCCATATCCCAATTTGCATAGTAATTTCTTACTTCCCCAGTAGTGTTATCAACATATATATCAATATTGTTGTTATAATAAGGGATATCATTTTCAGTCCTTACGAAATAATAATTATACCCATCTAAATTGACGTTTAAAGGCTCTGATACCTCTATTTGTTTTATATTATCTATGAATTTAGGAGCTGCTTTTTTAATGAAATCCTTGGCAATCTTTAATCCTTCTTCTTTACTTATCTTTGGTGGTTTAGGTCTATGTTCCACATAAATTGGCTTCCATTTCCCATAACTTAATACGGTTCCATCTACAGCCATAGAAATATCTACACTGCCAAGCTTTTCTTTGCTATCCGACCAATTTAAATAAAATACTGTAGATCCATCTCTAGAACTTACACTGTGTTCAAATTTATCGTATTCACTTCCAATATTAAATAATTCTTTACTTTTCATAATAGCTTCTTTCAATTGCTTGTCGTAATCCTGTTGTGCAAAAGAATTAAATGGAATAAAAGTCAAAACCATTATAAAAGTCAATAAAAAGGATATTTTCCTTTTCAACCAAATCCCCTCCTTTTAATTTGAAACCCTATGTAATTGCAATCCTAAACTTATATATATTATACTGTGAATTTGAAAAATAGAAGTTACAAACAAGTTACGATTAGTAGAATATTCTATGGCTCCCTTTGTCCATAGGTTTCAAATTTCTCTAGCATCAATATCATCTCTTCTTCTGGAAGGATTACTGGTTCTCCAATACATTTGGCTCTATAATATAATTCTGCACAATATTCAATTTCTTCAGTTATATTAAAAGCATTTGGCAAATCCTTGGCCCCAACTAAAAGACCATGGTTTGCCAATAATACTGCTTTTCTACCTTTCATAGCTTCAAAAGCATTTTCTGCTAGCTCCTTAGTACCATAAGTTGCGTATTTTGTACATCTTATATCTAGTCCTGCTAAAGCAACCATATAGTGGACTGGTGGTAAAGACCAGTTTAAACAAGCTAGAGTAGTTGCATACATAGTATGAGTATGAATCATTGCATCTATATCGGTCCTTCTTTCATAAAATATTCTATGCATTTCTGCCTCACTAGAAGGGGTTTTATCTCCTTCTATCTTTTCACCTTTAATATTTAAAATTACTATATCTTCTGGTTTAATTTGAAAATAATCAATACCAGAAGGGCTAATGGCCATTAACTTTTCTTCTCTATTATAAATACTTAAGTTCCCTCCAGTACCTTTAGTTAGGCCTGTAGTAGAAAGTCTCTTTCCATATTCAACGATTAACTCTCGTTCCTTTTTCATAAGCATAAGGCTCACCACTCCTAAAACTATACTTCCAAATTTTCTATCATAAAATATTTCTTTTATTTAATTTTTAATATATTTTCTTTAAAGGGAGGCTTCAATATCCCTTTTTCCGTAATAATTCCTGTTATATGTTCATTAGGCGTTACATCAAAAGCTGGATTGTATACATCTATTCCTTCTGGAGCTATCCTAATGTTTTCAATATAAGTGACTTCTTTGCTATCTCTTTCTTCTATATCTATTTCTTTTCCCGTATTAATATTAAAATCTATTGTAGTAGTTGGAGCAACTACATAGAAAGGTATATTATATTCTTTAGCCAATACGGATAACATAAAGGTACCTATCTTATTAGCTGTGTCTCCATTTAAAGCAACTCTATCTGCCCCTACTAATATAAGATCTATCTTTCCATCTCTTATCAATGTAGCTGCTACACTATCTACAATAAGTGTAGATGGAATACCCTCTTCTACCAATTCCCAAGCAGTAAGCCTTCCACCTTGAAGTCTTGGCCTGGTTTCATCTGCATAGACAAATATATTCTTTCCACTGTAAAAAGCTTCCCTAATAACTCCTAATGCAGTTCCAAATCCAGCAGTAGCTAAAGCTCCTGTGTTACAATGAGTCAGTATAGTTGCATTTTGACCAACAATTTGATTACCGTGTTTCGCCATTTTCTTATTGGTTTCTATATCTTCATTTAATATTATATCTGCTTCTCTTTTTAATTTTTCATATATATTGCCTACTGGCAAAGCCTTACTTCTTTCTATAATATTTCTCATTCTACTTATAGCCCACATTAAGTTTACAGCTGTAGGTCTTGATCTATTCAATAAGTCTAAAGCTTCTTCCATATTAGCCAAAAATTTTTCCTTATTCTCTTTTAAAAACTCTTTTGCAGCCAATACTACTCCATAGGCTGCCGTTGCTCCTATGGCTGGTGCGCCACGCACAACCATATCCTTAATAGCAAAATCTACATCCTCATAGGTTTTACATTCAAATATTTCATAAGAAATAGGTAGTTTCCTTTGATCTATTAGATATAGGGTATCTTTTTTAAATTCAATTGTTCTAATTTCTTTCATATATTTCTCTCCTTTCCAATGAAGAAGTTTTTCGTCTTAATTGAATGTTATCATTTTACAATATTTCTGTAAACAATCTGTTAATTATTTACCTCTTACAACAATTTTATGGGAAATTGTAAAAAATATTATTAAATCATGTATAAACTAAAACTATATGGTATAATCAAATAAGATTAATATTAGAAAGGTGGAAGATTATTGATAGAGCAAACAGGCAAAAAAAGAATTATCGCATTACTTATTGCCCTAGTAATAATAGTAGGAGCATTAGTAACTGTAAAATTAGGTTTTAATGGAAGCAGTAAAGAGGAAAATGTAGTAGCCCTTGTTGGCGATGAAAAAATTACTAAGGATGAACTATATGATTTATTAGTCAAGGCTAATGGACAAGGAGCTCTAGATGTATTAATCGTTAATAAAATTATACTTTTAGAATCAGAAAAACAAAATATTAAAATTACTGAAGAAGATATTAAAGAGGAAACTGATAAAATGGTGGAAACCTTAGGGGGAAAAGAAGCTTTCGAATCAGCTCTTCAATATTATGGATATTCTGAGGATGATATGAAAAAGGAAATAGAGATGAACTTATACCTTACTAAACTATTAGAACCAGAAATTCCTATTACTGATGAAGAAATGAAAAATTATTTTGATGAAAATAAGGATTCCTTTAAGCAAGGAGAAGAAGTCAAGGCTCGCCATATATTAGTTGAAACTGAAGAGACTGCATTGGAAGTTAAAGAAAAACTATCTAATGGAGAAAGTTTTGAAGATCTTGCAAAGGAGTACTCTACTGATTCTAGTAATAGTGAACAAGGTGGAGATTTAGGCTTTTTTGGAAGAGGAAAGATGGTAGCAGAATTTGAAGAAGTAGCCTTTTCATTAGGAATTGGAGAAATTAGTGATCCTGTTAAAACAAATTTTGGATACCATATTATTAAAGTAGAAGATAAAAAGGAAGCAAAAGAAGCTAATTATGAAGACAATAAAGATAAAGTAAAAGACATATTATTCCAAGAAAAATTCCAAGAAGCATATAATACTTGGATACAAGATAAACTTGAAAAATACGAAATACAAACCTTCTTATAATAGTCTGAACAAGGGATTAGCCCTTGTTCAGTTTTTATGTTATAATTATAAAATATATTTCATACTATGTAAATATATTCTATGCCCTTTTATTTTTCAAAACCAATTATTTTCCTATTCCTTATTAGATTTCCTTTGGCATAGACATTGTTTCAACTATAATCGACTTTTGGAGGGATTGTATGGAAAAAGATTTAAACAGATTAGAGTTTTACGGCGGTGAATGGGTATCATTTTTACCTTTTATTGTATTTCTAATATTAATAATTATTACCACTTTTCATTTTGGATCAATTTCGGATGGAGCCCTATGGATACCAGCTTTTATTGCATTAGTAATAGCTTTCTTCTTCGCTAAGGACAAAAAACATTTCGCAAATACTATTATTAAAGGCATGGCTAGTGAGGAAGCTATTATTCCCATAGTGTGTTGGTTATTTGCTGGAGTTTTTTCTAGAATCCTTCGTACTTCAGGTTTAGCCAATGGTATAGCAGGAGTTGCTGCTTCCATTGGAATAAAAGGAACATTTTTCATAGTAATATCATTCATTGCATCAGCTATCTTTGCTACAGCTTCTGGTACAGGCTTTGGAACAATTGCTGCAGGTATGGGAGTTTTATATCCCGCTGGTATTTCCCTAGGAGCTCATCCTGCATTATTGGCAGGGGCAATAATCTCTGGCGGAGCTTTTGGAGATAACCTTGCTCCTATATCAGATACTACTATCTGCTCAGCTACTTCTCAAGGGGTGGATGTGCCTGGTGTTGTAAGATCAAGATTAAAATATGCATTAACAGCAGGAGCTATAACAATAATTGGAATAATAATTATAGGTATAGGATATGATGGAAGCATTTCAACTGTAGAGGCAATTCAATACGATCCAAAAACCCTTTTAATGTTAATTCCTGTAGCCTTAACAATCTGGATTGCAATAAAGTCTGGTGATATTATCATAGCTACAACTATAGGTTCTGTAATATCTGGAGCTACAGCTATTTTAGCTGGATTAATAGATTTTATCCAAATTGATCCAGCAGCAAATATAACTAAAGAGGCTTTAATTCGTGTTTCAGGAACAGGCTTAGATAGAACAGTAGATGGAGTTATATACACAGGACTAAATAGCATGATTCAGGTAATAATTCTAGCCCTCCTATTGTTCGGTTCTATTGCTATTATGAGAGCAGGACATGGGGATGTAAAATTACTAAATGCCCTTGAAAAAATAGCGAATAGTCCAAGAGGAGCAGAATTTGTAATTAGTATTATGATTATAGTTCTTTCTGGATTAATGGGGCTCAATGCTCCAGCTATATTAGCAGTAGGTGCCTCTTTTGCGAAACCACTAGGCCAAAAATATGGCATTAGCCCATATAGGGTTGCCAATTTATTAGATGCTCAATCCAATACATTTGTATACTCTCTACCATGGACACCAGCGGTCATCTATACAATAGGTTTTGCTAAAGATAGTGCTGCTCCTCTTACAGCTACTCAAATTACTCCATATGTACTTTACGCCTATGCTATGTTGGCAGTAATGTTTGTAACTATAATTTTAGGGATTGGAAGATATGATAATATGGATAAATCAAAACAAGCATCTGATTAATCTAATTTGGAAAATGAGGTGAAAAAGACGATCCTCTTAATAGTTAATAGAAATAAGAGAACAAGTGATAATCAGCTTGTTCTCCTCTAATTACATCATATCATTCATGAAGCATAGCTTCAGAATTAATCCTCCCAGCTGTAGGAAAAACAATAGTTATACGAGTACCTATATCTACCCTACTTAATATTTCAAAATAAGCTCCATGCCTTTCTATTATCCATTTAGCAATTGACAGGCCTAAACCGGAACCTCCCGTTTCTCTTGCTCTAGATTCATCTGAACGATAAAAACGGTCAAATATATGAGGCAAATCTTCAGCCTCTATTCCAATTCCACTGTCTTGCACTATAATATGGATATGTCCATTTTCATCAATAATCCTTAAAATTATTCTATCTCCTCTAGGTGTATACTTCATACTATTATCTACTAATATCCTTAAGGCTTGTTTTAGAAGCTGTCTATCTGCATTAATATAAGCTGGTCTAATTAAATCAATTTCAAAATTATGGCTTTGGTCAATTAGTTCAGCTTCTCGAATTATCTCATCCACTACTTCACAAGCATCTAATACTTCTTTGTGAAGTTGAATAGTTTCATTATCTCCTCTAGCAAGAAAAAGAAGCTTTTCTACTAAATCCTTCATGTTTTCTGCCTCTGTTTTAATTGCATCGATTGCTTCTTCCATAGTCTTCTCATCTTTTTTCCCCCACCTATCTAAAAGGTTCACATATCCTTGTATAACGGATATAGGGGTTCTTAGTTCATGGGAAGCATCAGATACAAATCGAACTTGAGATTGATATGAAGCATTAATACGATTTAGCATATCATTTATAGCAGAAGCTAAATCTTTAAGTTCATTTTGAGAACTATCAATAGATATACGACTATCAAGTCTATTAGCATCAATATTACTAATGGCTCCTGCTAAATCCTTAATATAGGTCCCATCAGCCATAGATGATACTTCTTTATTAATGCTTTTTGCCGTTTCAGACAAATCAGTCAAAGGTTTTAGGGTTTTCTTTATCATCCTTGAACCTTTACCTATTTCTCCAATTAGTATTAATAGCTCAAATATTAAAATGATGAGGAACAAATATATGAATAGCCTTAAATCTGAACCTAAAGAATATATAGTTTGATAAGGTAAATCATCAATAGTAAATCCAATAACATATCTTACTGATTCAATCTTTTTAAGCAGTCTCAACTCTCTACCATATTTAGGTATATTAATACTCCGTTTTGCATCAAGAATTTTTACAGGTAATCTTTTTTGAATTTCCTTAGGAAGTTTAATACCTTTTGATAGCTCCTTCCCTACTAATACTTGATAGCTTTTACTTCTATAGTTTATAACTTCTGAATTATTGCTATATTTTTCTATACTGCCTATTATCTCTTGAGCTCCTTCTTCAGCTTTCCATAGAATGACAAAAGACGCCATTAAAATAATAAGAATATTGATTGCCAAAAATCCAGAAAGTAGTCTTCCTATCATTCCTACATTAAGTTTTATAACAAGGGATGAACGTATTTTTGCAGTTATATTGGTTGAGGATTTGTTTTTATTATTCATCTTTTATTAGATACCCCACTCCCCGGACAGTGTAAATTATTTTTAATCCAAAAGGTTCTTCAATCTTTGCACGAAGATATCTGATATATACATCTACTGCATTGGTTCCACCTGAAAAATCGTAATCCCAGATTTCCTCAAGAATAGTTTCACGACTTAATACAATATTTTTGTTTTTCAATAGATAATGTAATAAATCAAATTCACGTTTTGTTAAATGGATTAAAGTATCTTTCACCCGGACTTCTCTTTTCATAGGATCAAGGTGTAAGCTGCCTATAACCAGTTCAGAGGTTTTCTCAAATTCATTATTTATATCCTTTTTCCTTAGCGCTACTCTGATTCTAGCTAGCAATTCCTCTATTGCAAAGGGTTTGGTAATATAATCATCAGCCCCTCCATCAAGGCCTGTAACTTTGTCTACTACTGCATCTCTAGCTGTAAGAAGAATAATAGGTAGATCAGAAAATTGTCTGATCCTTCTGAGGACCTCAATTCCATTTATACCTGGAAGCATGATATCTAGTAAAATTAGGTCAAAGGGCTGGGTTCTAGCGAATTCCAGCCCATCCCTTCCATTAAAAGCCTTTTCTACTTCATATCCCTCATACTTAAGCTCCAATTCAATAAAACGTGCTATTTTTTCCTCATCCTCAATTATCAGAATTCTCCCCATTAGATTTCTCACCTTTTACTTCCTTTTTTAGATTCTCAGCTACATCAGCAACTGAGTCCATGGCACGGTTAACATTCTCTTTTCCTAAATCTGGACCACTGAACATATATCTGTATCCAAAGAATAATCCTAATATTATAATAGGAATAGTAATCCAGAAAGTAAATATTAGGAGAACTGCCAGTACAGTTACCGGTATTGCCATTATTTTATCTCCATCTTTAATAACTTCAAAATGATTCTTATTCCCTCTATTTATTATTTCGCCACACCATCTAAAAAACCTACCTACTAACTCTCCAAAGGATGTGCCATCATTAACTTTTCTTTCATCTTTGGTGGTTCCTTCATGCTGTCCGTTGTTTTTGTTTTGTTTAGAATTTCTTGAACTATAATAACCTCCACCTTTAGGTGGGTCTATACGGTTCCGTTTTTCTAGATTGATTATTGCTTCAAGCATATCTCCATTGGTTTCCTCTAGGGCTGCTTTTGCCTCATCATAAGATATATTAGCTCTCTGACGTAATTTCTCAACCTGCTCTAAAGTAATCATAAACATAACCTCCTGTTATTTAATGTAACTTAATTATAACAACAGAAGCTTTGAAAACCATTTAAGAAAGATTAAAATTTGATTAAAATTCTAAAAAGTATTCCGATTTTTTTACAATCATATCATATTAATACTATTTTATCAATGAATCTTATGATGTAGGTAATGAAAATAATGTAGTTTCTGATAATTGTCTAAAAGCTGTTTACATAATATATTAGTTCCTATATAATATTGTTTATTGTAAATCATGCAATGGCTAAGCCCTAAATTTTTAGGTACGAGGAAAGCAACACAAGGGGTAACCCCCTGAAGGAATGCTAACTTCGGAGATAAAATTTAGGAAGGGGTGCATAAAAATGAAGAAAATTGCACATATTTTGTTGATCATGCTGATATTAGTAACAGTTACTGTACCGGTATCGGCTAGTGGCTATTCCATAACATTGCAGTTTAGACATCGTGGGGATGATGTTCGTAAACTTCAACAAACTCTAAATCAGAAAGGCTACTATAACTATAACATAGATGGAATATATGGAGTTATAACGGAAAGAGCTGTTATCAACTTTCAAATAGACCATCATATAAGAATTGACGGTATCGCAGGGCCAGAAACTCAAAGAGCTTTGCATGGCAATTCCACATATTTCTTTAATCCAGGTAAAGCAGCTGGGACATGGATAGTAAAAAACAAAACCTATGTATCAAGAATTGGTGGACATGTATTCTACCAATAATAAGTCAGGGGTACAGCCCTAACTTATTATTTGGTATATAATATTAATTTCCACTAAATAGATAATTATATATTATATTTGCTGCATCTTCCCTTTTTAGTTCTGCTTTAGGATTTATAT
>NZ_PPXW01000001.1:228222-233365 GCF_021655095.1 Clostridium sp. Cult1
GAGATGAATTGGAGATTGGAGAAAACAATAAATTAATATTTATTGAAGCTCGAATGTTACATTGGCCAGATAGTATGTTTACCTATATGACTGGAGAAAGTATCCTATTTAGTAATGACGCCTTTGGCCAACATTATGCCTCAGAGTTATTATATAATGATTTAGTAGATCAGGGAGAATTATATCAAGAAGCAATAAAATATTATGCAAATATTTTAACTCCTTTTAGCTCACTTGTGGCCAATAAAATAAAAGAAGTATTAGGATTTAATTTGCCTGTAGATATGATAGCTACCAGCCATGGAATTATTTGGCGTGATAATCCAGGTCAAATTATAGAAAAATACTTGGAATGGGCAGGCGCCTATCAGGAAAACCAGATTACCATAGTATATGATACCATGTGGAATGCTACTAGAAAGATGGCTGAGGCTATAGCAGAAGGTATTAAATCTGTAGACAAGGATGTAAATATAAAATTGTTTAACGCTGCTAACTCCGATAAAAATGATGTAATTACAGAATTGTTTAAATCAAAGGCAATGCTATTTGGATCCTCTACTGTAAATAAGAGTATAATGCATGCAACTGGTGGCCTACTTGATATGATAAAAGGCATAGGATTTAAGAATAAAAAGGGTGCAGCCTTTGGTTCCTATGGTTGGTCAGGAGAATCTGTAGGCATCCTAGAGGAAAGATTAAAGGATGCAAGGATAGAAATAGTACAAGAAGGAATAAAAGAACTCTGGAACCCAGATGAAGATGCTATAAATAGATGTATTGAATTTGGTAAAGAGTTTGTAGGTAAATTATAAAAAGAGATATACAGAAGGCAGGCTAGAAAAGCCTGTCTTCATCTAAAATTACTATGCTTTTATGGTCATAGTCTATAAGCCTTTCTTTTTTCATCTTTTTCAATTCCCTAAAAAGGGAAGGTCTTTGAACACCAAACCTATCTGCTAATTCTTTTTTAGACATATCCAATTTAATTATCTTGCTATTCTGTATATGATACTCATAGGTCAAAAATTCCACTATTTTATCCCTAATGGTTTTGAGGGACATGAACTTTATCTTATCTGTAAGGATTAAAGCCTTGATGGACAGGGATTCCAAATACTTGGATAGAAAAGCTCTATTGTTTTGACATAAATCTAGTATTAGTTCCTTTTGAATATGTAATAGGCTAGACTTAGCTTCTGCTACCACAGTCATAGGATATTCGTTATTATTGGAAAATGCTAAACTTCCCCCCATAATATCTCCAGGCTTAAAGGAGGCAATTGTTAATATATTCCCATTTTCATCTATTTTTTGGATAGTTACTTTGCCTTCTAATAGGATGTCTATAGTAGTACATATTTCATTTTGCAGATATATAATGGAATTTTTATTATAATTTTTAATCGTACAATATTCATCTTTGAATAGAGCAGAAATTTCATCTGTGGAAAAAGTGTTAAATAAGTAAGTATGACTAATTAAACTTTTATATTTATCAATATCCATAAATATACCTCCAAAAAGTAACTATAGTTACTTTTTATTATACCATTTAGGATTATAATAGAGAAGAATAATTTTTTGGGAGGGGATGGATTATGGATATTTTCACCAAGGTTTTATGGCTTATCACAGGTATTTGGTTCATTATTTCTATGATTAAGGATAAAAAAAGGACCTTAGATGCCATGAAGATGTCTAAGAAAATGATGGGTAATATGTTAGGTCAAATAATAGGTATATTGTTCTTAATAGGGCTTATCCTTACTTTTATACCACCTCATGTCATTAAGGAGTATTTAGGTGGTTCGAATATATTTTTGGCCACTGTAGTTTCTGCATTGATTGGTAGTATTACATTGATTCCAGCTTTTGTGGCCTTTCCTCTAGTAGGTTCTATTGTAGATATGGGGGCTAGTATTGTGCCAGCAGTTGCGTTTTTAACGACTTTAACCATGGTAGGATTTGTAACTTTTAATTTAGAGAAGCAAGAATTCGGTAAGAAATTTGCCCTTGCAAGGAATGGTTTAAGCTTTATATTTGCCATTGCAATTTCGATGATAATGGGGGTAATACTATGATGGAAAAGATAAAGAAAAACAAGTTTTTATTATTTGTTGTTTTAATTTATTTGATATTATTGTTATCCAACACAGAGAAAGCAATTATATCTTTTAAAAATAGTGGTTATTATATAAAAGAAATGCTTATGATAATGCCAGTAATATTTGTATTAACCGCTCTAATAGAAGCCTGGGTTCCAAAGAAAATGATAATGGAACATTTAGGCGATGGTTCTGGGTTAAAAGGCTCTTTTATATCTTTATTACTTGGTAGTGTATCTGCAGGGCCAATATACGCAGCTTTTCCTGTATGTAAAACATTATTAAAAAAGGGAGCTAGCATATCAAATATAGTAGTAATCCTTAGTGCATGGGCAGTAATAAAAATACCTATGTTGGCCAACGAAGCTAAATTTTTAAGTCCTAAGTTTATGGCAACAAGATGGGTATTGACAACTATAGCTATTCTCATAATGGGATATCTCATATCTAAAATAGTAAGAAGAAAAGATATTCCTATGGATTCTGAAAAAATAAATGATGGTGAAATTGTGATAAAAGAAGAATACTGTATAGGATGTGGAATATGTGAAAAGTTGGCCCCAAACTATTTTAAAGTAGGGAATAAAAAGGCTAAGGTAGTAAACTCAAAAGCTGAACAAGAAATGGAAGGTGCAATAATAAAAGCTATAGAAAAATGTCCTACCAAAGCTATAGCCATGGGAGATAAAAAACTACCTAGAGAAAAAGTGGGCAAACAAACAATGGAAATGAATTAGGATAGGTATCACTCCAAAATTTTAATGTAGAAGGTTAGGCTTTATGAAACAGCCTAACCTTCTGTTATTTCTAATGAAGGTGGGTTTTTTATAAAAAAAGCCCTTAGATTTAGATAAGAGAATCTTTTCATATAATCTATTATCCGATGGAATAATTATGTCAATTGAAGAAAAAGATTCAGTTAATATATTATTGGTAAATTTATATAGGACATTATTTCCTTATTTCTTCCTTCCAAGATTAACTTTATTTATACTATGTTTATATACCCATTATTTTATTAGTGAAATATATAAAGTTATTTATGATAAAATGTAAGTTAATACTGAGTAAGCAGAGGATGGTTATATGTGGGGAGATAAAAGATATCATACATTGAATTATGAGTTAAGAAAGGAATTTGGGGAAAAGATTATGAAACTGTCTTTAGATGGAGGATTTACGTGTCCTAATAGAGATGGAACTATTGGATATAGAGGGTGTATTTTTTGTGGCGAGGAAGGTTCTGGAGAATTTGCAGGTTCAAGAATCCTGACCATAAAGGAACAAATTCAACAACAAAAAGAATTTTTATCAAACAAATGGAATACAGATAAGTATATTGCTTATTTTCAAAACTTTACTAACACCTACTCCTCTTATGATAATTTAAGAGAAAAATATTATGAAGCCCTTTCACAGGAAGGGGTAGTAGGCCTAGCTATAGCTACAAGGCCAGATTGTCTATCAGAAGAAGTGTTAGAGCTTCTAACTGAGTTAAATGAACAAACTTATCTATGGATAGAATTAGGTCTTCAAACTATCCATGGAAGGACTTCTAAGTTTATTAGGCGGGGTTACCCTTTAGAAACCTATAATAAAGCCATAGGGGATTTAAGGAACAGAGATATAAAGGTAGTTACTCATCTAATATTTGGTTTACCAAATGAATCCAAGGGGGATATTTTAGATTCTGTAAAATATGTGGCAAACACTAATACCTGGGGAATTAAATTTCATCTACTATATATACAAAAAGGGACGGATTTATATGAGTACTACTTAAAATCTCCCTTTTCAATATTGAATAGGGAAGATTATATATCTCTAGTAGTAGATGGTCTCGAATTACTTCCTAAAGAGATGGTAATCCATAGACTTACTGGTGATGGGAAAAAGAATTTATTGCTTGAGCCTAGATGGTCTTTGGATAAATTGAGAGTTCTTTCAGGGATCGACCAAGAGTTAAAAAGAAGGAACTCTTATCAAGGATTAAGGGTTGAATAACTTTCACAGCCTACACCTTTCTAGCATATTATATATTGCATAAGAAAATATAAAGAAAGGTGATTAATATGGATAATCGCAATGAAACAATGCAAGCGTGCCCTTCTGGGAGTTTTGCTTATACTATAAGATCTGGAGATACCTTCTTTTTATTAGCTCGTAGGTTCAATACAACAGTTGAAGCTATAATTAGAATAAATCCAGGGGTAGACCCAAATAGACTTCAAATAGGTCAAAGAATATGTATACCAGGAGCTATGCCTCCTCCGGCACCACAATGTCCAAATGGGTTCTTATATACTATAAGACCAGGGGATACATTCTTTAGGCTCAGCCAGCAATTTGGGGTTAGTGTAGACGCAATAATAAGGGCCAATCCAGGAGTAGATCCAAATAGACTTCAAATAGGGCAAATGATATGTATACCAAGTGCAGTAACTCCAACTCCACCATGTCCCAATGGATTCCTTTATGTAGTAAGGGCAGGAGACACGTTCTTTAGACTTAGTCAACTATTTGGGGTTAGTTTAGACGCAATAATAAGAGCCAACCCAGGGGTAGATCCAAATAGGCTTCAAATAGGGCAAGTAATATGCATACCAACTTTCTAAGAAAAAAGGAGCTAAGCTCCTTTTTTCTTTTATTCAAATCATTAACATCTGATATCTTATTTGCATAGTATATAGTGCGAATAATTATATGAAAGAAAGGTGATTAGTATGAAAGAAAAGCATGATATAGAAGGAAAATGTCCTAGCGGAAGTTTTCCATATACCATCAAATCTGGGGATACACTTTATGCATTGGCTCGAAAATATAATACAACTGTAGAAGCTATCATGAGGATAAATCCAGGAATAGATCCAAACAATCTACAAATAGGTCAAGTAATATGTATACCACAAGCAGCTCCACCTGTACCATCATGTCCGAATGGATTTTTATACACTATAAGGCCAGGAGATACCTTGTTTGCACTTAGTCAAAGATTTGGTGTATCGGTTCAAGCAATAATAAATGCAAATCCAGGA
>NZ_PPXW01000001.1:233395-248777 GCF_021655095.1 Clostridium sp. Cult1
TCCCTTCCGGGTCGCCATGCTGGTGTAGCTCAATTGGCAGAGCAACTGACTTGTAATCAGTAGGTTGGGGGTTCAAGTCCTCTCACCAGCTCCACACTATCATAGTTTTAAACGCAAGTGCCCATTGGGGCACAAACTAGGAGGAGTTCCCGAGTTGGCCAAAGGGGACGGACTGTAAATCCGTTGGCTCAGCCTTCACTGGTTCGAATCCAGTCTCCTCCACCATTTATACTAGGATATATGCCTTGCGGAAGTGGCTCAGTGGTAGAGCATCGCCTTGCCAAGGCGAGGGCCGCGGGTTCGAATCCCGTCTTCCGCTCCACTACTATTTAATGTAACTCAGAAACTATATGTTTCTGAGTATTATAAATTAATTTAAGATAATTTGAAGCAAAATGCGGGTGTAGCTCAGTGGTAGAGCCCCAGCCTTCCAAGCTGGTTGCGAGGGTTCGATTCCCTTCACCCGCTCCATATTTATTTGGCGGCATAGCCAAGTGGTAAGGCATAAGTAGGGAGCCCAAATCATGTATTTCGATTTGGTGCGAGTCACTTAGTCGGAGCCGCTAAAATTGGTAGCAAGTTATTTTATTGACAAATTTCAATATGGCGGCATAGCCAAGTGGTAAGGCAGAGGTCTGCAAAACCTTTATTCCCCAGTTCAAATCTGGGTGCCGCCTCCAGCAAATAGTATTCAATATACACGTACCTATAGCTCAACTGGATAGAGTGCCTGACTACGAATCAGGAGGCTGGGGGTTCAAGTCCTCCTAGGTACACCAAGTAAAACACTGTAACCATTAAGGTTACAGTGTTTTTTAAGTTTCAATAAATTTTTATTAGAAATTTCACTTATAAAACAATGAATCGATTAATCAAATTTATTTTGTTGATTAATGTATAAATTTCAACGAACACAGAGAAAAAATTAAAGGAAGGAGAATTATGAACCCTTAGTTTTCTTATTTGACAAAAAATAAAAACATACTAATGACAATGTAAAAATGTTTTATAGATTACCTATAAGGAATTAAAACTTTTGAAATAATTAATAAGAGATTTGCTTTAACTAGGAAAAATTAAATAATAAATAAAAAAATAAATAGAGGAATTATGGGATTTTTGTAGAAATAATATATAATCTCATAATTTTTTACTTTTGGAGGTTTTATAATGAAGGAAATTATTACTTTTAATCCTATTGATTCTGATAATACAGTGTTACCAATACAATATAATCATATGGTTCAAGGTATGATATACAAATTATTAGACGAAGAACTGGCAAACTTTCTGCATGAAGAAGGTTTCCAGAATGAGAAAAGAATATTTAAAATGTTTACATTTTCTAGGATAAAGGGAAGCTATACCCTAGATAAAGATAGTGGTTTAATAATATTTGATGGTCCCATAAAACTTACCATATCTTCACACTATGACGAGTTTTCCAATTCTATAGGGAACAGTTTTTTAAGGCGTCAAAAAGTACAATTGGGAAACAATTATTTAGAGGTAAAGCAACTAGCTGTTGAAAAAGAGAATGTAAACAGTGAAGAGATAAAGGTGCGTACTTTATCACCAATTTCTACATATAGCACATTATATAGAAAAGATGGCAAAAAATTTACTTATTATTTCAACCCAAAAGAAGAAGAATTTTCAGAAATTATAGAAAACAATCTAAAAAATAAATATAAGGCCTTTTATTCAGAAGAACCACCAGAAGTAGGGGTAGAAATGAAACCTTTAGGTGCTACAAGATTGTCAGTTGTAAGCTATAAAGGTTTTATTATAAAAGGGTACACAGGAAAATTCGCAATGAAAGGCGCACCAGATTTGCTTCAATTAGGTGTAGACACGGGTTTAGGCAGTAAAAACAGCCAAGGATTTGGCTGTGTTAAATTGATATAGAAAATATATCAGGAGGTGAGAACCATCATTGAAGGAATAATACAAATGGGAGAAGTATTAAAATCTGATGACCCCATACAAAACTTCATTGAAGAACTTCAACCTAAGAGAAGGAATAAACAATTAAATGTATTAAAATTTAACTTTTTATTAGAAGAAGATAAGTTAGAAATTGACGTAAATGAAGAAATGGATAGCAATACAGCAAAGAAATATACCTTCGTAGGATCAGCAGACGGTTCTAATGCTGCACAATGGTACGCATCTAGCACATCTAGTAACTATCATCTAACAGAAACTCTCTATAATCTTTCTCAAATAGATTTAGGATTAGAATTAAATAAAAAAGTCCAACAAATACTTAAAAATTTCTATGTAGATTTTGGAGAGAGAATGAAGTCTAAATATCGGTATGCTTTAGATTTAGAAAAATGTATAACTATTGATAAAACAATGGAAAACCTTTTCGAAGAAACAAAATCAGAATTAGATAATGAAAAAAACCTGGGAAAGGTACTTTTAGAGAAAATCAAAATAGAGTTTGACAAATATCTAAAAGAAGAAAAGGGAATAGAACCAGGGGATATAGGTCTATACACTATATTTATTGATGGAAAACCTTTATCAAATTTCAAGGAGTATCAGAATGCTGTAATAGAGTCTAAGAAACCGAAATCTAAAGATGGCAAAGGAAACAATGGAGTATGTTGTATTTGCGGCAGTACCGAAGATATATCCCATGATATGACTAAGACGAAAATTAAATTTTATACGACTAATCAACTTATATTTGCCAGTGATGTATCCACAAAAAACTATTATAAAAACATGCAAATGTGCTTAGATTGTATGTTTAAATATCTAGCTGGCGAAAACTATATAATGAATAGATTAGCTAGTAGACTTGCAGCTTTTGATGTATATATAATCCCTCAATTTATTTATGGACAACCTTTAAATGAAAATGATTTAAATATAGCTGCTAATAAGATAGTTGACTCTTTTAATACCGTAAAATCCTATGAAGGAATGAGGGGTTTAAGGGATGAAATATCAGGGGCATTAGATTTAAGAGATGAAAGTAGCTATTTTCTTTTAAACTTCATGTTTTTCAAAAGAAGCCAAAAAGCAACAAAGATACAAAGGCTTATAAAAGACATAAATCCTTCTATCTTTGAGAAAATTAGAATTTCATCAGAGAAAGCTTCTTTAGATTTTCAAAAAGTTTTAGGACAGAAATATAAAGGTGCAATTACTCTAAGTACAATATATTTCATGACCCCTATAAGAATAAGCCGTGGAGAAGCTGTTGAATATAGAGATGTTCTTGAGACGTATGATGCTATACTTACTGGTAAAAAATTGAATAAAAAACATCTTATAAAAAATCTAATAGAATGTATAAAAACAATAAGACTTTCCAAGGATTCTTATAATATAAATCCAAAGGAGGAAATATTAGAGTTCTATGTCATGAGAGCCAATATGTACATTAAATTTCTTGAATATATGGGTTGCTTAAAGGAGGGAGAAGGTTTGGATGTATCTGAATTAAAGGTTAAAGACAATATTAAAAATTATATTGAAAAAATAGGGTATGACGAACAGGAAACTGCAATGTTTTTATTAGGTTATTTAATAGGAGAAATAGGAAATGTTCAGTATAAGAGAACAGAAGAAGGAAGTAAACCTATACTTAACAAAATTAATTTTAACGGTATAGACAAGCAAAAGATTATTAGGCTTACAAAGGATGTATTTAACAAGCTAAATCAAGAAAAGATACGACAATACAATGAAGTGACTTTCTTTGAAATGAAAAGACTCTTAGATGGAAATATTGACAACTGGAAATTAAATAAAGACGAAAGTTTGTTTTATCTTCTTTCAGGGTATTCTTTTGCAACTACTATTCCAATGTTAAGAGAGAAGGAGGATGTTTTAAATGACCATAACCAATAATGAAATATTATATCTTTATGATGCAAAACTTACTAATCCTAACGGGGATCCAGATGAGGAGAATAGGCCCCGTATGGATTATGAACGGGAGATGAATTTAGTATCAGATTTAAGACTAAAAAGATATATAAGAGATTTTATACATGCAAAAGGTCATGATATATTCGTTAGAAGAGTAGACGATAAGCCAGTAACTGCTGATAAAAGAATAAAGGATTTAAAGGATTCTTCAAATGAATGGATATTAGACAACTTAACTGATGTGAGGATGTTTGGTGCCACTATGACGGTTAAACGAGACAATAAGACTTTTATAGGTCCCATACAATTTAATTGGGGATATTCCTTAAATAAAGTGGAACTTCTTGAATCAAGTATTACCTCTCACTTTTCAGCCAGTGAAAGAGCTACTCAAGGAACAATTGGTAAAGATTACAGGGTTAAATATTCACTAATTGCTTTTTCTGGGGTAGTAAGTGGTAATAGGGCAGAAAAAACTATGCTTAAGGATGAAGATTTATATTTACTAGATGAGGCCATGAAATATGCTATTCCTAACCTTGCAACCAGAAGCAAAATCGGACAGTACCCAAGGCTTTATATTAGAACTGAATATATGGACAAAGAAACTATATTAGGAGATTATAGGGACTATATTGAATTAAGAGAAAACGTCCCAAATATTAGAGATATAAATGAATGTTCATTAATAATAGATAGATTAGTTAAACTATTGAATGAAAATAAAGAAAAAATAAAGAATTTGTATTACTTTGCGGATGAAAAGTTGGAGCTAATTTTAGATGGCCAACAGGTGAAGTTTGAGGGGGCTTTCAAGGACTTACCACTAAAACAGATAAAGTAAGGTGATGATTATGGCGATAGTTATATTTGATTTGTGGGGCAAATTTGCCCACTTTAGAAAGTTCTATACTAATTCTTCCTCATTATCCTATTCGGTACCTCCTAGAACTACCATAGAAGGGATCATTGCTGCTTTGCTTGGCTATGAAAGGGATAGTTACTATGAGATATTAGATGCAGCTAACTTACATGTAGCAGTTAGGAAAATGGGAAGAACTAGAAAAGTAATGCAATCTATCAACTATATGAAAGCTACCAGCTCAGGTGAGTTAAACTCACCAAAAGAGCATACCCAGATTCCTTTTGAATTGCTAGTTGGAGATAACAATATTCGTTATAGATTTTACATAACCCATGAAGACAAAGAAATATTAGATGAAATAAGTAAAAGAATCATGAAGAATAGACCAGTGTTTCCCCTTTATTTTGGCAGTGCTCCTTTTAGCTGCTATATAGATTTCATAGATAAATTAGAATGGATATGGAATGAGAGCAATGAGTATGTGGCCATCTCTACAGTCCTTAATAACGATAAAATTCAAGATATAGATATTAATAATATGGAAGGCTATTTAATTAAGGAGAGGATGCCGAGGGATTTTGGTGAAGATAGAACAATCGAGGAAGTAACAACCTATATTTACGAAGACGAAGGGAAGTTTCTAAAAGCTAAAATTGATGGTAAATATGCCAGACTTTCCAATGGGGAAAATATAGTATTTCTATAGAATGAAGGTGGTAAGCATGAAATATTATTCCCATCCAGGGAAATTAATGATAAAACATTTAATTGAAGTTAGGGATATTTCTAAAGCACAGGTTCCAGATGAATATAGAGAAGCCTATGAAATAATATCCTTATGTCACGATTTTGGGAAATACACTACTTATTTTCAAGAATATTTGAGGAATAAGAAAAAAACCAATTTATCAAATCATGGATTTATATCTGCTGTATTTGGCGGATATATAGGCTTAAAACGATATGGGGAAGGGAATATCCTTCCCTTGATTATATACAATACAATTTTACATCATCATGGTAATTTAGAAAGCTTTTCAACTAATTTACCAAGTAAATTCAAAGATGTGTTAAGGACAAATTTTCCTATTAAGGTAGTGGAGAAAATAGATATAGGATATAAGCAAATAGAGAATATGAATAAAAATATGGAATTTATAAAGCCAGATATGGAAAACCTTAATCTCCTACAGGAATTGGAAGAATTTATTTTAAAGGAAAATATTTTAGAAAACACATTAGCAAAACTTAGAAGATTGGACTTGTTGTCTGTAAGAAGCTTAAAGTCTCACCAGAACTATTTTATACACCAAATATTATATTCAGCTTTAATTTCTGCAGATAAAATAAGTGCTTCAAATACTTTTACTCCTAAAGAAATGTATGGAAATTTTGAAACATTAAATGCTATTAGAGAAAAGAAGTTTGGAAAACCCACTAATGATATAAACCAAATTAGAACGAAAATATTTGAAAAGGTATTAAAGAAGGTAGAACAGAATTACAATAAATCCAATATATTTTCTATAACTGCTCCCACAGGCACAGGGAAAACTGTTACAGGTTTTTTTGCAGCTTTAAAGTTGAATGAAATGCTTGGAGGAAATAGAAAGATAATATATTCATTGCCCTTTACATCCATTATAGAACAAAATTACGATGTATTATTTGATATATTTAATGGTGTAGATAATTTTCAAAGGAATTTTAGTAGTTATATTATTAAGCACCATAATTTGTCAACAGTAGAATATGAGAGTGAATATAGAGATTATACCAAAACGGAAGCAGAATTGTTAATAGAGAATTGGTCTAGTGGAGTAGTAGTTACTACTTTTGTTCAACTTCTAGAGACTCTTGTAGGTTCTAGAAATAGAATGCTAAAAAAATTTAACTCTATAAAAGATTCGATTATTATTTTAGATGAAATTCAAGCTATAGATATAAAATATTTTCAACTAGTGGATTTTATATTGAGAAAAGCCTGTGAATACTTAGATGTGAAAATAATCATTATGACGGCAACAAAGCCTTTAATATTAACCCATGCCCTAGAACTGTTAGAAGACAATGAAAAATATTTTAAATCTTTCCGAAGAACTAGATTAATACCCAGATTAAAAAATATTACTATAGAGGAATTTGTAGATGAATTTATCGATAATTTAGAAGAGAAATCTTATATGGTAGTTTGTAACACCATTAAGCAATCCTTGGAAGTATATAGAGAATTATGTCATTTAGATAGGGATGTATATTATTTATCTACCAATATTCTTCCAGTACACAGAAGGGGGAGAATAAAAGAAATAGAGGAACGCCTTAGAAACGAAGACAATATTATACTCGTTACAACTCAAGTAGTTGAAGCAGGGGTAGACTTGGATTTTGACATAGTAATAAGGGATATAGGGCCTATAGATTCAATTATACAATGTGCTGGAAGATGTAATAGAAATAACGAAAATAAAATAGGGGATGTATATATATATTCTATAGTAGATGAAACAGGGAAAAATTTTGGCAATTATGTTTACGGAAATAGCTTAATAAATATTTCAAAGGATATTCTACAAAACAAGGAGAAAATTCTTGAAGAAGAATATTATAGGGTTATAAACGATTATTTTACTAAAGTAAAACAAAACAAATCTAAAGAAGTGTCAACAAAATTCATTGAATCAATTGAGATATTGGACTTTTCTGAAGGAGAATATTCTATTAATAGCTTTTCGTTAATACAAAACAATCCTGGATATATGGATGTCTTCTTTATATATGATGATAGGGCTGAAAGGGCATATGAAAACTATTTAAAGTTATCCAACATAAAAAATATAAATAAAAAAAGAGAATTATATTTAGATGTTCAAAGAGATATGAAGGATTATACAATCTCTATTCCCAACAAATATTTTAGAAGTTTTACTACGAATAATGGAATCATTTTACTACCTAGAGAAGGAATAGAGTTATTCTATGATGACGAAACAGGTTTTATAAGAGATAAAGAGGATGAATGTATGATATTTTAGGGGGGATTACTTGGAAGCATTAAGAGTGGGTGGAACTTTAATATGGTATTACTATATTTGCAAAAGAGAAGTCTGGCTTATGGCCCATAATATTGTTTCAGACCAGGATGATCCAAATATTGATATAGGGCGGTTCATGCATGAAAACTCTTATAAAAGAAAGAAAAAGGAAATTTCTATCGGAGGTATAAAAGTAGACGTACTTGATAAAAAAGATGGTTATTTGATGATAGGAGAAATAAAAAAATCTTCAAAATTCATAGAAAGTTCAAAGATGCAACTCGCCTATTATTTATTAGAACTTAAAAGGAATGGATTAGAAGGAAGAGGAGTACTTATGTTTCCGCAGGAAAGAAAGCGAGAAACTATAGAATTAACAGACGAGCTTATAGAAGAGTTAGAAGGAGCTGAAAAAGATATTATAGAAATATGCAACCGGCCCTATCCGCCAAAACCAAACAAAATTAATATGTGTAAGAATTGTGCCTATGCCGAATTTTGCTGGTCTTAAGGAGATGATAATTCTATGAAGAAGACAATATATATCTTTAACGATGGAGAGATAAAAAGGAAAGATAATACCTTATATTTTGAAACTGACATGAATAAAAGATATATTCCAATAGAAGATATAAGCGATATACTTGTGTTTGGTGAAGTAAGTCTAAACAAAAGCCTTTTAACATATATATCTCAGAAGGGAATACTTATGCATTTTTTCAATTATTATGGTTATTATACTGGCACCTATTATCCTAGGGAATATTTAAATTCGGGGTATATGATACTTATGCAAGCAGAACATTATTTAGATGTCAATAAAAGAATGGCTATTGCTAGTAAATTTGTTGAAGGAAGTAGCAAAAATATGTTGAATGTAATTAGGTATTATAAAAATAGAGGTAGGAGTTTAGAAAAAATCGAAAATGCTATAATATCTTTATATGAAGAAATACATCATTGTAAAACTACTAATCAATTAATGGGAATTGAAGGAAATATGAGAGATATGTATTATAAGGCTTTTGATGAGATAATAGATAACAATGATTTTACATTTGAAAAAAGAACTAGGCAGCCACCTAAGAATGAACTAAATGCCTTAATTAGTTTTGGGAATTCTCTATTATATGTCCTAATATTAAGCGAGATATATAGAACCCATATAGATCCAAGAATAGGCTATTTACATACTACAAACTTTAGGAGATTTACGCTTAATTTAGATGTAGCAGAGGTATTTAAGCCTATTATTATAGATAGAATAATTTTTACTCTTATAGGCAAAAAAATGATAACAAAGGATGATTTTGAACCTGATATAGGTGGAATTCTATTAAAAGATAAGGGCAGTAAAACCTTTGTACAAGAATTTGATAAAAAGCTTTCGTCTACTATAAAACATAGGCAACTAGGAAGAAATGTATCTTACAGGAGACTAATAAGAATGGAGCTATATAAGTTAGAAAAGCATTTAATCGGAGAAGCTAAATACGAGCCCTATGTTTCAAGATGGTAATAGGTGATACAAATGTTTGTAATATTAGTTTATGATATAGAAGTAAAAAGAGTTGCAAAAGTCTTAAAAACGTGCAGAAAATATTTATATTGGGTACAAAATTCAGTATTTGAAGGAGAAATTTCCAATGCCAATTTAGTGAAATTAAAACTTGAACTGAAATCAATAATAGATGAAGAAAAGGATTCAGTAATAATATATTCCTTTAGAACTACCAGGTATTCAAATGTAGAAATAATGGGTATAAAAAAAGGCGGAGAGGACAACTTTTTGTAATACACAGTTTTTTAAATGAAGATACAAAACTGTCGTCGACCCCAGGTAGTGCAAAAACCCCTGGAGATCGACGACAATTTGTTTTTTGTAACAAATGTGTAGATTTCATTAGATATATAGGGAAATAGAAAAATATAGTATTGGAAATTCATGTTTTTCATATTTGACAAAAAATGAGAAACATAGTAATATCAATGTATAGAATTAGTATATAGATTACCTATGAGGAATTGAAACGTGGTAAAAGCCTAGGTTTTAAAGGACAGGGTTTTTCGTATATAGATTACCTATGAGGAATTGAAACTATTCATCTTTTTCTACTAAAAGATAATTCACACTCGTATATAGATTACCTATGAGGAATTGAAACAACCTTCTTCTAACATATCATTTACTATATTTTTTATGTATATAGATTACCTATGAGGAATTGAAACTAGGTTTGTAAAGATCATTTTCAGCTTGTAAAATAACGTATATAGATTACCTATGAGGAATTGAAACGCTCGTCCATTTTTTGTTCTGTCAATAGCGTAAATATGTATATAGATTACCTATGAGGAATTGAAACTAGTTGACTTAGGTGAGGACTATGAGAAGACGGAGGGTATATAGATTACCTATGAGGAATTGAAACTTTACTTCATCCACATAAAATTTACCTCTTCCGTTAAGTATATAGATTACCTATGAGGAATTGAAACGCCGATGCTTTCAGAAAGCCGCTTCCGAAGGTTTGGTATATAGATTACCTATGAGGAATTGAAACGGTGTACTTCAAAGAGATAGAATAAGGCAAGGAATGTATATAGATTACCTATGAGGAATTGAAACAAGTACCGTCATTTCGTCCGTAGTGAGGTATCCATACGTATATAGATTACCTATGAGGAATTGAAACTGTAGTTTTAGTTTTAGCTGAAAGGAAAACTATTGAGGTATATAGATTACCTATGAGGAATTGAAACAATGGACAACCTCACAACTAAAGAAAGACACAAAATAGGTATATAGATTACCTATGAGGAATTGAAACCATCATCATATCCAAAATTAGCCTTGCAGTAGACGGTATATAGATTACCTATGAGGAATTGAAACAATCAAGTACAGAGACGGAAATTAAGAACTTAATTGAGTATATAGATTACCTATGAGGAATTGAAACCTCAAGAAATTCAATAGGAGAAAAAACCTTCGAGAAAAGTATATAGATTACCTATGAGGAATTGAAACTTTGCTGCTGGAGATATGAAAACAGGGATAATTCAGTATATAGATTACCTATGAGGAATTGAAACTATAACAGGCAATAAAATATAATTTATGGAGGTTTTAGTATATAGATTACCTATGAGGAATTGAAACAAATAAGCGTCTACCGTCCAATCATCACAAGCCCAAAGTATATAGATTACCTATGAGGAATTGAAACTCTGCAATTCTTCCTCCGATAGTTCTTCCAACAGCACGTATATAGATTACCTATGAGGAATTGAAACGAGTTCTAACTATTATAATACAATAAATATACCAAGTATATAGATTACCTATGAGGAATTGAAACACAATCAATTGGAAGGGGTTAGGAGAGGAGGATTAAGAGTATATAGATTACCTATGAGGAATTGAAACTCAAAGCAACAACTTGTACAACTACATATTGTACAAGGTATATAGATTACCTATGAGGAATTGAAACGAGTTAAATAGTGAATATGAAAAAGTATATAATGAGTATATAGATTACCTATGAGGAATTGAAACGTGGGAATGAGAGGTCTAAGATTGCCACGCAGCTTAGTATATAGATTACCTATGAGGAATTGAAACATAGATGATGATTTAGACTTGGTTACAGTATCAATGCGTATATAGATTACCTATGAGGAATTGAAACAAACGTCGATAAACGGGTCATATAGTTAGAACTATTGTGTATATAGATTACCTATGAGGAATTGAAACGTATCTCCAATTAATTCCATGAATTCGTTATATTTATCGTATATAGATTACCTATGAGGAATTGAAACAAGAATTGGCTGTAATTCATAATAGGTAGGTGATTAAGTATATAGATTACCTATGAGGAATTGAAACGCAATTTCTAAAGCCGATACCTCTAACCCTTTCGCCAAGTATATAGATTACCTATGAGGAATTGAAACTAATATCACACCAAAGCAACAAATTGACGAAGTGGCACGTATATAGATTACCTATGAGGAATTGAAACACACAAAATCTGATGGTGAAAAAATGTTAAAAATTGCGTATATAGATTACCTATGAGGAATTGAAACTAATAAAGATAGAGGAGGTAATATAAAATGGATAAGGGTATATAGATTACCTATGAGGAATTGAAACTATAATAACATAAACTTTGAATGTATGCAAGGATATTGTATATAGATTACCTATGAGGAATTGAAACCCAGATAGACCGATTCATAAAAATGTGGAGATTGTTTGTATATAGATTACCTATGAGGAATTGAAACACATGAGGTACAATGTTAAAGAATACATCATGTTTAGTATATAGATTACCTATGAGGAATTGAAACAATCTCCCTCACAATACCCACAAACATAATTTTTAGGTATATAGATTACCTATGAGGAATTGAAACTAATCACCCTTTAAAAATGGCGACTGTCGGTAAGCAACGTATATAGATTACCTATGAGGAATTGAAACTGTGCAACAGAGAGGAGAATAAAAAAATGCCGGAAAGTATATAGATTACCTATGAGGAATTGAAACGTAATATGGTTCATGTTTACAATAGGAAATGTTTTACAGTATATAGATTACCTATGAGGAATTGAAACTAAAACAATAAACAACCTCCTTCAACTAATTGAATCCGTATATAGATTACCTATGAGGAATTGAAACAATATATCAAAGGTTGATGGCATTGTCAAGAGGAAAAGTATATAGATTACCTATGAGGAATTGAAACGTTCATACCGGGAGAACACTAGGGAAAGGCTATAGCGTATATAGATTACCTATGAGGAATTGAAACTATCGAGTAGTTGTAAATATATGGTAAACAATAATTGGTATATAGATTACCTATGAGGAATTGAAACATTGAAGAATGTATGATAAAGTCAATATCCATTGTAAGTATATAGATTACCTATGAGGAATTGAAACAAAAGAGAAATTAAAAATACGAAAGGGGATTAATTATGTATATAGATTACCTATGAGGAATTGAAACTCGTCCAAAGGTTCTTTTAAGACATATTTATTAATAAGTATATAGATTACCTATGAGGAATTGAAACTAATAAAGATAGAGGAGGTAATATAAAATGGATAAGGTATATAGATTACCTATGAGGAATTGAAACAAAATTGCTAAAGGTGAAGGATTGAAAACTAGAATAAGTATATAGATTACCTATGAGGAATTGAAACCAAATTGTTTCAACTATAGACTCTATAAAACTCATATGTATATAGATTACCTATGAGGAATTGAAACTAGTAACACTCACTATTGGGAAGTTGTGCACGATGGAGTATATAGATTACCTATGAGGAATTGAAACGTTTTTCTAATATTTGGTAGTAGTCATCAAAAGGATAGTATATAGATTACCTATGAGGAATTGAAACATATATATCCATTGCTAAGCCAATGTGTAAACTTAGGTATATAGATTACCTATGAGGAATTGAAACTAAGGAAAGTGAATTTGACAGAAAAACCAAGTTAGAACGTATATAGATTACCTATGAGGAATTGAAACACGACATTGCTACACTAGAGGAGATGCTAACGTTTGTGTATATAGATTACCTATGAGGAATTGAAACAGAAATCCATGTGAAGGGATTAACTTAGATCAGTATAGTATATAGATTACCTATGAGGAATTGAAACTTCAGCGTATATCAAAGATAGAGAAAAACCAGAACCGTATATAGATTACCTATGAGGAATTGAAACATTGAAGGTGCAGAAACATTTGGTGGAGCAACAAAGGTATATAGATTACCTATGAGGAATTGAAACACGATTGACTTTCAAACTAGCAGTTTACAGAGGTATAGGTATATAGATTACCTATGAGGAATTGAAACAGCCTTTACAGCCGATTTAAGAAGGTTTTGATATTAAGTATATAGATTACCTATGAGGAATTGAAACAGACTACAGAAATATACGCCCATGTTTTGGCATCTACGTATATAGATTACCTATGAGGAATTGAAACTCTCTCCTTTTTCTTATTATTATTTAAAAGGGTCGGGTATATAGATTACCTATGAGGAATTGAAACGCTCCATAGTAGAAACTTCATCCACTTTTGAGTTCATTGTATATAGATTACCTATGAGGAATTGAAACAAGAAAATAATCTTCCTTAATTCTCCAGATATAATAGTATATAGATTACCTATGAGGAATTGAAACTTTTTAAATGGCTGTAACCATTGGAATCAAGCCATTTGGTATATAGATTACCTATGAGGAATTGAAACATATAGTATTTACAATTATTTACAAGTGCCAGAAGTGTATATAGATTACCTATGAGGAATTGAAACTAGAATATATAATTATATAAGCTGTTTGAATTGTAGTGTATATAGATTACCTATGAGGAATTGAAACCTTTTACTAAGGCTAATTGTTTAATGTCTTCAGCTTCGTATATAGATTACCTATGAGGAATTGAAACGAATTTTTCACAGGCAAAGAAAAGAAAGAGGTAAAACGTATATAGATTACCTATGAGGAATTGAAACTTGTATATAAAATAGCTGTAATGCAGTAATTGCAACGCGTATATAGATTACCTATGAGGAATTGAAACCTTCTTTTTTTTCTTCTTTGTGATCTGCGCAACCTAAGTATATAGATTACCTATGAGGAATTGAAACAAGATGATTTAAGGTCGCATGAGGCAGAAAGTGTGCGTATATAGATTACCTATGAGGAATTGAAACATAGTCTACACCGTAAAGCTCTACGAATTCTCTTGTGTATATAGATTACCTATGAGGAATTGAAACTGCCTCCTCCAATTCTTCTTCTTTCCACAATAGGCCGCGTATATAGATTACCTATGAGGAATTGAAACCAATGTTGTATAACTGCCTTACTTGGGTTTGCATACGTATATAGATTACCTATGAGGAATTGAAACTTTTCTAATTGCTCCAATCGATATGCTATAAGAGCTGGTATATAGATTACCTATGAGGAATTGAAACCCTTGTCTTGCATCTATGACCTCTGCATCTTGTTGTGTATATAGATTACCTATGAGGAATTGAAACTATAGTGGTACTAAAAATACTGTAGAAGGAATCGACCGTATATAGATTACCTATGAGGAATTGAAACTATTCCAAATCTTCAAAATGCTCCAAAATATGTTTTCTGTATATAGATTACCTATGAGGAATTGAAACTAGCCTATCATTCAATATTAGAAGTTTTATGCAGTTTTGTATATAGATTACCTATGAGGAATTGAAACAACATTACAAGGGGAAATAGATTCTATAGACCGTATCGTATATAGATTACCTATGAGGAATTGAAACTAAACAATACGGTGAGGTGCTACAGATGGAGTATTTTGGTATATAGATTACCTATGAGGAATTGAAACGTAAAAAACTTATAAAAAACTCATAAAAAACTTGTAAGTATATAGTGGATAGGCTATACTAAATAGGACAATTAAATTCCGAACAATGATATAATAAAAATATAAATATTTGGGAGGAATTTAAATGGCTAAACGATATGAGGA
>NZ_PPXW01000001.1:248807-267706 GCF_021655095.1 Clostridium sp. Cult1
TTCTAATTTAATATCGTAAAGTTCTATTCCTTTTTTAGCTAGTTCTTCTTTTATTATATTGCTAATCTTTATAGTAAGTTCTTTCAATATTTTATATTCTTCTCTGGATAGTATTCTTAACATGTGTAAAGCGTCTTCTGTAATAGGTGGATCTTTTCTTTCATCGTCTTTTAGAGTAATCTCTACAAAAGCATCTAAAGGCTGACCTTCTTTAGCATACATTCCATAACGACGTAAAAAACTTCCAACAGCTCTATATCGACAGATTACTTCTAATCCGTTACCGAATACTTTTGCTGGTTTTACAGTCATAGTTGCTTCTTCAATATTAGCATCTATATAGTGAGTAGGTATTCCTCTCTGTCTTAATATCTCAAAAAAGAATCTGGTGAGTTTAAGTCCAGACTGTCCAGCCCCTTCAATAGTCAGACCTACTGTATTAGCTCCTGGGTCGAAAATTCCATCTTCTCCTGTTACATCATCTTTAAACTTTAGAAGGTAATTCCCATCTTCTAGTTCATAAACATCTTTTGTTTTCCCCTTATTTATTAGTTTCATCAATAACCATCTCCTTCGAAATTAAGTTGGTTCCATTTTACTACTTCAGATTCTTTATTTAATAGTCTTACTTTAATAAACCTATATTAAACCTAATTGAGATTTAATTTAACAATTTGAATTCAAATTCCATGAAATATGCCTCTTCTATTATATCATTTAAATACCTATTTAGAAAACAATTATCATACAGATAATGATATAATTAAAATAGTTTAGTTTATTTTAAAGAAGGTGATTTGATGAATATTTTAGTAGTTGATGATGAAAAGCTAATAGTTAAAGGCTTGAAACACAGTTTAGAACAACAAGGTTACAAAGTGTTTGCTGCATATAATGGTAGTGAAGCTTTAAAGACTATAGAAGAAGAAAAAGTTGATTTTATAATATTGGATTTAATGCTTCCTGACATAGATGGTATGATGCTATGTAAAAAAATCAGAGAAAATCATAATATACCTATCCTTATGCTTACAGCTAAAGATGGAGATTATGATAAAATATTAGGGTTTGAATTTGGCGCTGATGATTATATGACAAAACCTTTCAATGTATTAGAATTGCTGGCTAGAATAAAAGCTATAACTAGAAGAGTCGATACAAAAAATGAATCTAAGACTTTAAATTTAGGTGATCTGATTATTAATTATTATGAACGAAGAGCTTATATAAGGAATACGGAGATAAAGCTTACTCAAAAAGAATTTGAAATGCTCTACCTATTGGCTAAAAATCCAGGAAGGGTTTTTACTAGAGAAGATATATTCCATTATATATGGGAAGAAGAACCTTTAGATGTAAGAACTATAGATGTTCATATCAAAAACATAAGGGAAAAAATTGAGGATGATATTAAAAACCCAAAATATATTATAACAAAATGGGGGGTAGGTTATTATTTCAATAAGATTTAAAATGCTCGTCATATATAGCTTAATAATTATATTTGCATTTTTAGCCTTCAGTATACTAATGTTAAACAATTATAAAAATACACAAATAAGAAACACTGAAATTGGATTATTCCAAACTGCTAATATTGTAGCCGATACCTATAAAGGGAATTTGGAAGATATTATATTTGCAAGAATTATGGTAAAAAGTTATGGAAAACAAGCTAATTCAAGAATTTTGGTAGTAAATTCTAATAAGGAAGTTTTAATAGATAATTATAATAGCTATATTGGTAAAACTATTAATAACAAGGAAGTAAAAAGTAGTTTAGAAGGCAAATCTAAATCTGGATTATACACAATAGATGATAAAGAAATACTCCAACTTTCAGTCCCTATAATATTAAATGATGGTATCGATAATAGGATAATAGGTGCAGTCCTTATATCAAGTTCTTTAGAACCATTAAACCAGGATATAGAGGAATTAAAAGGTAATATATTGAAAGTTGCTATTTCTGCATTAGGCATATCTTTAGTGCTGACAATTATTGCTGCAAACAATATGACTAAACCTCTAAGGGGTTTATCCTATGGAGTAAAAAGGGTGTCTTTAGGTGATCTAGGATATGAAGTGAAAAGTAAAACTAAAGGAGAAATTGGCATGCTCATACAATCTTTTAATAATATGAGCAGTAGACTAAGTAAAATAGAAAAAAACAGAAAAACTTTTATAAATAGTATTTCCCATGAATTAAAAACTCCCATTACTTCTATGAAAGTTCTTATAGAATCTCTTTCTATAGGTGAAAATGATATAGAAATCTATAAGGAGTATCTAGTGGATATTTATGGAGAAGTTGATAGGATGGAAGGTTTAGTTAACTATTTGATGAACTCCATAAGACTAGAAGATATTATCTTAAATATAAAAAGAGAAGACCTTGGGGCAATACTAGAAGATACGGTAAAATTAATTGAACCCTATGCAGGAAAAAATGGAGTTAAAATAATTCTAAACAATATGAATAATATTATGATCAAATGCGATAAAGATAGAGTAAAAGAAGCATTTTTTAATATTATAGATAATGCTATAAAGTATAGAGATAAAGGGAAGAAAAATAATTATGTTTTAATAACCCTCGAAAAATTAAAGGATAAAACTTTAATAACAATTGAGGATAATGGATTAGGAATCGATGAAGAAAACCTGCCAAATATTTTTAAAGGAGGATTTAGAGTTTTGGATGGGAATATTGGACAGGACTTTAATATTGAAGGATATGGTATCGGGTTAGCTATTGTGAAAAATATAATAGATAAACATGGCTGGAAAATTTCCGTAGAAAGCTCATTAAATGAAGGTAGTCTCTTTACTATTACCATTCCTCTTTAATTTGTTTAGAATTATTTTTCAAATTCTTAATAATTTCTTAACATTTTTTCATTTTATCTTAAATAGTATTGTGTATAATATAATCAAATAGAAGAAAGGAAGTGAAGTTATGAAAAAGTTTATAGCAATATTTTTACTAGTCCTTATGGTTTTTAGCCTAGCAGCTTGTGCTAAGTCTAATACTCCTTCTGATGATAATGATATTGTAGATGAAAATCCTCAGGATGTGGTTGAGGAGGAAGACAATGAAGTGATAGAACCTACTCCTAGTACTGATGAAGTAGAAATAACTCTTTATTTTGCCAATAAGGAATATGTTGAAACAGGCGATGAAAGTCTAGAAAAACTTATTCCAGAAAAAAGAACTGTTGAATATGGAGATATTTCCCTTGAAGAAAGGGTTGTAAAAGAATTAATGAAAGGGCCAGATTCAGATGAATTAAGTACCGTTATACCTTCAAATGTAAAATTATTGGGTGTAGAAGTTTCTGATGGAACTGCTTTCGTAAACTTTGCTGGTGAAGGGCTTTATGGTGGTTCTATGCAAGAAGATTTTACCATATCCCAAATTGTTAATTCTTTAGTAGAGCTAGACGATGTAGAAAGAGTCCAATTCCTAATAGATGGGCAAAAGGCAGAAACCTTGATGGGACATATTGAAATTTCCGAACCCTTTGAAGAATAAAATTTAAATACAATAATCTAGATAGAACTGAAGGCAAGATTGATTTTACCTTCAGTTCTATTTATTTAAAATATTAGAAATATGTAATATAAACATTAATGTGATAAGATATATATAGGATATTAAATTATAATCTTTAGGAAAGGAGTTTTAAATGAGTAAAAGCACTAATAAACAGACAGCCATAGCAGTTAAACATTTGATTAATAAAAGTAAAAAAAGGGGAACTCTTACCTATGATGAAATTGCAGATTATTTAGAGGATATAGAATTACTTCCTGAACAAATAGAAAAAATTTATGAAACTCTAGAGGACAGAAGTATTCATATAGTCGATAATAAAGTTGAAGGAGATATTGATAAAAAGAGTAAAAGTAAAACAAGCTCAACAACTAAAACCAATATAGTAGATGATCCTGTACGAATGTACTTAAAAGAAATAGGGAAAGTATCTCTTTTAACTAGAGAGGAAGAAATAGCTTTAGCAAAAAAAGTTGAATTAGGAGATGAAGAAGCAAAGAAAGAACTTGCAGAAGCAAATTTAAGATTAGTAGTTAGTATTGCAAAAAAATATATAGGGAGAGGCATGTCTTTATTAGACCTAATTCAAGAAGGGAACCTAGGACTTATAAAAGCAGTAGAAAAATTCGACTATACAAAAGGCTATAAGTTTAGCACTTATGCCACATGGTGGATACGCCAAGCAATAACCAGAGCTATAGCAGATCAAGGAAGAACTATAAGAATTCCAGTCCATATGATTGAAAGTATAAACAAACTAGTGAGAGTACAAAGAGAACTTGTCCAGGAATTAGGCAGGGAACTCCACCCTGAAGAAATAGCCAAACATATGGATCTAGATGTGGAAAGAGTGAGAAAAATTATTGAAATATCCCAAAAGCCTATTTCGCTAGAAACACCCATAGGGGAGGAAGAAGATAGTCAATTAGGAGATTTTATTGAAGATGAACATATAAAAACTCCTGCTGAAATAACTACCCACACCATGCTTAAAGAAGAATTAAAAGAGGTTTTAGGTTCATTAACTCCTAGAGAACAAAAAGTATTAGAACTAAGATTCGGCTTAAATGATGGAAGACCTAGAACCCTAGAAGAAGTAGGAAAGGTTTTTGATGTTACAAGAGAGAGAATAAGGCAAATAGAAGCAAAAGCTCTTAGAAAACTGAGACATCCAAGTAGAAGGAAAAAATTGAAGGATTTCTTAGAAAGATAATAAAGGATTCGCTAGATATAGCAAGTGAATCCTTTATTATCTTTACTATTATTTTAATAAAAATCTAGATAAGAATATTTTTCTCCATCCTTTTCCCATCCTAGTATACCATTCATATTTACATTCTCTGCTGCTCTAAATATAGACATATCTACATTTGTAAAATTTCTCTTTAATTCTTCTATTAATTCCTTTATTTCTTCTCGTTTGCTTCCTATTTTTTTTGCAGCTACCATACAAGCACAATTTAAAGGCCAAATACCACTATATTGAATAAACCTTTTTATATACTCTTCTTCTACATAGTAAAGAGGCCTGATAAGCTCTATACCTTCATAATTTTGTGACTTTAATTTAGGTAACATGGTCTTAAAGTTGCCAGAACATAAAAGGTTTAAAAGGGTAGTTTCTATTACATCGTTGAAATGATGTCCCAATGCTAATTTATTACATCCTAATTCTTGGGCCTTACCATATAGAGCACCTCTTCTCATTCTGGCACACATATAACAAGGATAATCTCCTGCAATCCTATTAGTTATCTCAAATATTCCCGATTCAAATATATGAATTGGAATATTTAAATACTTACAATTTTCTATTAGTAACTCCTTTATATCTGGATGATAGCCAGGATCCATTGCAATAAATTCTAATTGGAAATTCGAATTGCCATGACGTTGTAATTCTTGAAATAGCTTAGCCATTAAAAGACTATCTTTCCCACCTGAAATAGCTACTGCTATTTTATCTCCTTCTTGTATGAGTTGATACTCTTTCACAGCCTTTACGAACTTACTCCATATATGTTTTCTATATCTTTTAATAATACTTCTTTCTATTTCTTTTAAAGTTTTTCTGTCCTCTGTAGGTACCAGTGTTTCACAACCAGTTCCAGCTAATTTGTTTTCTTTTTCAGTCAACTCTATCACTCCATATTATTAATCTTTTACTATTATATCATCCAATTATTAATTTTCCATATCCCTTTTCAATATAAAATTATTATTAATTATAGTATATTTGGGTAAATAACAAGGTATATAGATTTATAAGGAGGAGATATATTGGCTGGTGAAATATTAAGGTTGATAGTATATAGTGCAGAAAATGCTTTTATCCAAGTTACAGTATTTGTAGGTGCAGTTTTGCTATTATTTGGATATATAGATTATAAACACTCAGGAAAATTAGTAAAAAAAATTGAAGAATCTAAAAAAACCCAACCTATTATAGGTTCCTTTTTAGGACTAACCCCTGGATGTGGTGGTGCCATATTCGTTGTTCCCTTGTTTCCAAAAGGAACTGTAAGTTTTGGCACCATAGTAGCTACCTTGATTGCTACCATGGGAGATTCGGCTTTTGTGTTAATGTCAATTATGCCTTTTAAATACCTTTTAGTAAGTATTATATCCTTTATAGTAGCTATTATTGCAGGATATATAGTAGATTATTTCAATTTTGGTGATAAACTGTTGGAAAAGTATAGAAAAAGAATAAGGGATAAAAAAGAATTAGAATCCCTTCATAAGGATATTGACCATACTACTCATAATACTATATTAGCGGAACATAAGCATAAAGAAAATACAATACCTCATATTGGTCATCATGAAGGAGATGAAATAGATCTTGTTCTTCACCATACTATAAAAGGCCACCAAGAAATAGACTCTATTGGTTATAAATTTACTCATAATGGATATATAATTTATTGGATAATTATTGCTATAGGTCTAATATTCGGTGTATTAGATTTGTTTCAGGTAGACTTGAATGATTTAGCAATACCAAATTTAGGTACTATTATGGGCATTGCAGGAACCGGATTTTCCATAGTAATGATGATAATGGGAAAAAAGTTTATTCAAGATGACACTCATGAAGAGACTGAATTAAAAGCTCTATTTTTGAAAGAAACATTAATACACAACGCTCAAGAAACAGCTTTTATAGCAACTTGGGTCTTTCTAGCTTATTTAGCTTATGAATTATTCGTATTAGGGCTAGGTTTAGGTAATTATGGTGCTGGTGAAGCTCTGATTACATCCTTTTTATCCCAAACAGGCCTAATGGCTGTATTGGTGGGGACCCTTATAGGAATAATACCTGGATGTGGTCCTCAAATAATATTTGTAACCCTGTATACTAAAGGCATAATGCCTTTTGCAGCACTATTAGCAAATGCTATTTCCCAAGACGGTGACGCCTTATTCCCACTAATTGCAATAGATAAAAGGTCTGCTCTATGGTCTACAGTTTTTAACACCATAGCAGCACTAGTAGTAGGAATACTAGCTTATATAATAGAAATTAACTTTTTTTAAATTGAAAGTGAGGGTTAAAGTTTAACCCTCACTTTCAATTTCTATATCATATAATATAAAAACATAACTATTACTAAGATTATAAAGGATATATATTTGTTATTATATTTATTAGATGTAACCAACTCTAATCCTAGGCCCATTAAAAATAATAAAGATACATATAGTATTTTTATTGGATCATTGTTTAAATGGGTTGAAGCTAATAAAAGTAGGTCAAACATTAATATCCATATACCTACGGCCATAGAGAAATAAAAAGGTATAATATAAATTCTAAATAAATTATAGAATTCAATTTTATATATTTTAGACAAGAGTATTAAAGTTAATACCCCAAATATTAGACCTCCAAGAAGGGATAGATTATAATGGGATATTTTAAATATTGAAGAAATATTGCCTTTATAAGATTGAAGGTTCATTAAAACATAACTAATCCTTGCTCCAATAAATCCTACAATCAATAGGACCATAAAAATATCTTCTATCTTATTTTTATCCTCTTTATACTCTTTGGCTAAAAAACCAGTGATGATATAACTTATAGTAGCAATAACAATTCCAATTGCCATAAACCAGGTTATATTTATGGATTTAAAGGTAAAGAAAAAAGGTTTCATTTATTAGTTACCTCTTATACCTTCAACAATTTGATTCATTTGTGCATAAGTCATCATTCCTGGTACTCCACCTAATAAAATTCCGTCCTTATCAACAAAATAAGATGTAGGAAAGGCGCTTACTAAATAGAGCTTAGCTATATCACCATCTTCATCTAAAACTACTTGAAAATCATAACCGCCCTTTTCAATATATCCTTCTACTAAGGATTTTTCTTCCATTACATCTACTGCTAATACGACTAAATCTTCATTTTCCTTATCTAATTTTTGAAGATCTGGCATCTCAATATCACAGTATTTACACCAAGTAGCCCAAAAATTAATTAGAACAACTTTACCTCTATAGTCTGTCAAAGATACTTCTTCTCCCTCTAAATTTCTAAGAGTAAAATTAGGTGCTTCTTCACCAATAGCTATATCAAGAACAGAATCCTCAACTATATTTTCTTCACCAGTTTCATTATTTGTCTCCTGGGAAACATTGTTTTCAGGTTCCAATTCTTCTGTTGTTTCTCCACCCTTTACCATGGCGAAATAATATAATCCACCAATTAATACTATAGCAAGTATTATTATGCTTAAAATTTTCTTGTTCACTCTATCCCTTCCTTTCATAACATCAATCTACTTATATCTATAATCCTATTGAAGAATACTAGTATACCAAAGATCACCATAATAAGGCCTCCAATTTTAGGAATATATATCATAACTTTTTCCGCTTTCTCAAGGAACTTACTGAATACATTAATAAATAATGCTGTAAGTAAAAAAGGAATTGCCATACCAACGGAGTATATGAATAACAAATACACTCCCTTAGAAACAGTAGCTGCTCCTCCTGCATATATGAGGATTGATGCCAACACAGGCCCAAAGCATGGTGTCCATCCAGCAGCAAAAGCCATCCCCATTAAAATGGAACTAAACCAATTGGAAACTTTTTTAGGTGCTTTCATCTTTTTTTCCATGTCTAAGAATTTAAACTTTATTATTCCCATCATGTTTAAACCAAAGATTACTATCAAAGCCCCACTAATCTTAGAAAAGATCTCCTTATTTCTTATAAAGATTTTACCTAAGAAACTAGCTGAGGTTCCCATTATCATAAATATAATGGTAAAGCCAATTATAAAACCAATGGTACGCGTTAATGCAATTAACCTTCGTTCTTCTAACTCACTTTCCAAATTAACACCTGCCATATACATTATGTATACCGGAATTAATGGAAGAATACAAGGTGAAAAGAATGATAAAAACCCAGCTCCGAAGGCTATTGGCAATGAAACATTTCCTAAATCCATAAACTCACCCCTAAAACAGATTCTTAAAACATCTATACCCCCTGCCCCTATAATTATAACTATATTTTTATAAAAAGCAAGTAAAACAAATAAATGGCAAATGTATTTATATAGATTATTCCTTTTAATATAGCGATAATCTTTATATTTATATTATGCAAGTAATAAAAGGCTTATGGCCATAACCCCCATACCAGTTATTAATCCATATATTGCAGTATGATGCTCTCCATATTTTTCAGCAGTAGGAAGTAATTCATCTAAAGATATGTAAACCATAATACCAGCTACTGCAGCAAATATTACTCCAAACATCCTATCATCAAAAAATCTCATTAAAAGAAAATACCCTATTATAGCTCCTAAAGGCTCTGACAACCCTGATAAAAACGAATAGAAAAATGCTTTCTTACGATTTCCAGTTGCAAAATAAATAGGAACGGAAACAGCAATGCCTTCAGGAATATTATGAATAGCTATTGCTATAGCTATACTTATTCCTAAAGACGAATCTTGAGTAGCACTAATAAATGTAGCCAATCCTTCAGGAAAATTATGGATACCTATTGCTAATGCTGAAAAAAGTCCCATTCTCATTAAAGCAGCATCTTCATTCTTGTTTATCTTCATCTCTTTCACATCCCTCATTTCGTGAGGGTTTTCTTCACTAGGTACAAACTTATCAATCAATCCAATTAATGCCATCCCTGCAAAGAATGCTATAGTAGTAACCCAATAGCCTTTCGTTGAACCGTATATGGTCTCTAAAGAATCTTTAGCCTTAACGAATATTTCAGTAAAAGAAACATATATCATTACTCCTGCTGAAAAACCTAATGCTGCAGATAAAAACTTCTTATTAGTCTGTTTTGTATAAAAAGCTAAAGCACTACCAATACCAGTAGATAATCCTGCAAATAAAGTTAACCTCAAAGCAAATATTATATTGTTCATATTCTAATTACTCATCCTTTCGTAATTTATAATCCAACCATTTTCAATAATTATATTAGTAATCTAGCTTAATTTGTATTTTAAAACCGTCTATATAAAGTATAATATACTTTATTAGACGGTAATAGTCCTATATCATAAAATTATTTACTTTAAGAACAGTTTTATATCTAATAAAACCATAAAGACCTGTCATTGAAATTATTTTATTTCTAAGCCTAAATTTTCTAATTCATTTTGAATTATTTTTCTTGTCTCTGGATTTGCTTCAATTAGAGGTAACCTCAACCTTCCCGCTTTGGTTCCAATCATATTTAATGCTGCCTTTACGGGAACTGGGTTCGAAACAATAAATAGGGTTTCAAATAGCTTGAAAAGCTTAAGATGAATTTCCATAGCCTTTCTCGTATCCCCTAATACAAAGGCATCTATCATTTTTTTCATTTCCTTGCTTACTACATGAGAACAAACACTAACTACCCCATATGCACCAACTGCCATACTGGGTAATGTCATAGAATCATCACCAGAATAAACTAAAAATCCCTCTGGCTTCCTCCTTATAATTTCTGACATTTGATTCATATCACCACTGGCTTCTTTTAAGGCTACTATATTTTCTATATATGCTAACCTTTCTACAGTCTCTGGTAATAAATTACAACCTGTACGTCCTGGTACATTGTATAACATAATTGGAATATCTACAACTTCTGCAATTTTTCTATAATGTTCATATAAGGAGTCTTGACTTGGTTTATTATAATATGGTGTTACAATTAATAATCCGTCTACCCCTGCTTCTATTGCTTCCTTTGCATTTATAATAGTATCTTCCGTAGAATTGGTTCCAACTCCTGCAATAATTGGAACATCAACATTCTCCTTGATTAATTCATATAATTTTACCTTTTCACCTGAACTTAAAGTAGGTGCCTCTCCTGTAGTTCCCGTTATAACTAAAGCCGTATTTCCTTCTTCTACTAAACGTTTTGCTAACAAAATGGCTTCATCATAATTTACATTAAGATCTTCATCAAAAGGCGTAATCATTGCAGTAATTAATCTTCCCCAATTAACCATCTAAAAACCTCCTTTATTATGGACTATATTATATAATATGTAAATTTATAAAACAGGTTCTTAAGTTAATCTTTAACCCTTTAAATAGTAGCTGAATATCATATAATTAAACAATATTTATAGACAGTAGAATTTATATAGGAGGGGATTTTTTGAAAACCTATAATGTAGCTATCGTTGGTCCATTAGGGGTTGTGGGAGAAAAAGTAAGAAGTATTCTTATTGAACGCAATTTCCCCATCAATAAAATCAAGTTTTTAGGTACATTTAAAAATAGAGGTATACCAATCTATTTTAATGATGAAGTAATCCTTACAGAAGTAGCTGAAGAAGGTGCTTTTACCCAAATAGATATAGCATTTTTTTGTGTCAATAGCCAGGTAAGCAAATATCTAGCACCTATTGCAGTTAAAGAAGGAGCTATTGTAATAGACAATAGTAGCGCCTGGAGAATGGAAGAAGATGTCCCTTTGATTATTCCTGAAGTAAATCCACAAGATTTGCAATATCATAAAGGAATTATATCAAACCCAAATTGTTCTACTACCCAGATGCTAGTACCCCTAAAGCCGATACATGATATCTATAAAATCAAAAGGATTGTGGTATCCACTTATCAATCAGTATCGGGTACTGGGAAAAATGCCATTGAAGAGTTATATAATCAAGCGTTGGATTATTGCTCAAACAAACCTATTTCTAATTCAGTCTATCCATATCAAATCTTATTCAATGCGCTACCTCATATAGATGACTTCCTAGACAATGGCTATACCAAAGAAGAAATGAAAATGGTTAATGAAACTAGAAAAATATTAGATAAAAATATACGAGTGACGGCTACAACAGTTAGAATACCAGTTTTTAATGGCCATTCTGAATCCGTAAATATTCAAACTGAAAAGCCTATTTATTTAGATGAAGTTAGAAAAATATTGAGAAAAGCAAAGGGAGTTAAACTTATTGATGAAACTAAATCGAATCTATACCCTATGCCTATTTTTTCAGAAGGAAAGGATGATGTATTTGTAGGCCGTATTAGAAAAGATTTTTCAATAGAAAATGGATTAAATTTATGGATAGTATCAGATAATCTACGCAAAGGGGCCGCTCTTAATTCAGTTCAAATAGCTGAAACCTTAATGGATAGGAATCTATTGTAGGTGATTACTATGAAAATTGTAATACAAAAATATGGAGGAACTTCTCTTAAAAATCTAAATGCTAAAAGCAAAATTTTAACCCATATAAAAAAATGTATTAATGAAGG
Source organism: Clostridium sp. Cult1 (assembly GCF_021655095.1). Taxonomy (GTDB): domain Bacteria; phylum Bacillota; class Clostridia; order Tissierellales; family Tepidimicrobiaceae; genus Schnuerera. The sequence goes on from NZ_PPXW01000001.1 coordinate 261,144, forward strand.
AAATAGCCTTGTAATCGTAGTTTCTGCAATAGGCCGAAAAGGAGATCCTTACGCTACAGATACACTTATCGACCAACTAGAACAAATCAATAGTAATATAAATCCTAAGAAAAAAGATTTAATAATGTCTTGCGGTGAAACTATATCCACTGCTATATTCGCCCATTTACTAGACAAGGAAAATATTCCTTCTGAACCATTGATAGGTTTCCAAGCTGGTATACTAACAAATAATAGCTTTAATTGTGCTGAAATAATAAATATAGATACCTCAACCATAATGAAAAATATAAAAAAAGGAAAAGTTGTGGTTGTAGCTGGATTCCAGGGAATAACTAAGGATAATGAAATTACAACATTAGGACGAGGTGGAAGTGATACTACTGCTGTAGCCCTAGGCGGATATTTAGGTGCAGAAAGAGTAGATATTTTTACTGATGTGGCTGGAGTAGGGATCATAGATCCCACTATGGTGCCATATACAAAATACATTAAAAATATTACCTATAGTCATATGTATAATTTAGCTTCTAATGGGGTTAAAGTAATCCATCCTAAGGCAGTATTAATGGGTCAAAAATTTAATATTCCCATTAGAATTACCTCAGTTGAGTCTGACATAACTGGTACTCTTGTATCCAATACAACTCAGATTGAAAAAGTAATTGGAATAGCTATAAAACAGGAAAATGAGAATAAAATCTTTTCTATATTCACCAATGAAAAGCACACTAAAAATGTGTTAAAGGATTTAGATGGATTTCTATCTGATAATAAGAAAAATATTTTAGACATACAATTATCTAATGGAAAAATATCCATAATTGTTGGGACTGATAATACCTCACATCTCGCCCAATACTTATACAATCATTTATTTGATTAATTAATTAGAGACCCTGAAAGGGTCTCTAATTAATCTAATACTGGTTGTATTTGTTTATTTGATAAAGCTTCTATAAGGGTAGGTTCTATCTTTTCAAATTTTGCAACAAGTGAATTTGGTTTTTCCTTTGGATTATCCTGCTTAAAGGGTACAAAATAGATATTCTTCATATTTAAAAGAAGTCCTATGTTTTTCCCGTTTGCTCCCAGGCCATCATTGGTTGCAATAGCTAATACCAAAGGTTTTTGATTTCTTAAATGAGCCTTACATGCCATAGTTACTGGTGTATCAGTTATACCATTAGCTAATTTAGATAATGTATTTCCTGTACATGGTGCTACTATTAATATATCTAATCCTAATTTAGGTCCTACAGGCTCTGCATCCACTATAGTTGCAATTAATTCTTTACCAGTTATATTTCTCAGTTTGTTTTTCCATTCTTCTGCAGTGCCAAACCTTGTATCAAAAGAATTTACAGAGTAAGATATTATTGGATATAAATCAGCTCCTTTGTTTGCAAGCTTCTCTATCTCCGGAAAGACATATTCAAAATTGCAGGAAGAACCTGTTAATGCCCAACCTATCTTCATTCCCTTTAATATCATTTTTATATACCCCTTTCTTCAATGATATTATAAATAGTCTCTTTGACAATCTTAGCAGCAGTTATTGGTGCTACTTTCCCTGGCAATCCTAAGGCATGGATAACTTTAATACCTAGCTCCTTTGCCCCTATAAAATCGACTCCACCTGGTTGGGATGCTAAATCGATTATTAAAGTATTTTTATGGAGATGTTTTAATTTGTCTTTGGTGAGTATTAAAAACGGAATTGTATTGAATACAAAATCCATATTATTAATGTACTCATCCAGTTGACCAATCCATATAGGTTTGTATTTTAAATTTTTAATCCAAGCTATATCACTATGCTTTCTAGCTGCTATGTGAACATTAGCACCTATACCATATAACATTTTTGCTAGAACCTTCCCTATTCTCCCAAAACCCAATATTAGAACATTGGAACTATGGAGAGTAATAGATGAATTGTCTATAGCTAGCTTAATGGCCCCTTCAACAGTAGGGATAGCATTTAAAACTTGTAACTCTTCTCTATCAAAATAATCTACTATGTCAATTCCATAATCTTTTGCTTTTAATCTATGTTCATCTTCAATTTTACCAGCAATAAGAAGCTGGTCATTTTTTATATTTTCAAGGATGATTTCTATAGGTATTTCATTTGTATGAAAAGGTGCATTAACGGTTTTATTATCTTTAGAAAAAGGTAAAGGGCCTATGATTATATCTGATTCTTTAAAATTTAAACCTTTAATATGGGATATTGACACATGGTGTCCATCTTCGTAAAGTAGATTCGCTAACTCGATATTCCTATTATCCCCTCCTAGTATCATGAATTTTTTTACCTTCATATCATCCCTCCAAATATTAACCAATTAATAATATACTATGTATATTTTTTTCCAATGTTACTAGATCGAAAATAAAAAATTCCTAAACTAAAAAGCTTAGGAATCTATATTCTTATAATCAATATCCCTGATTAATTCTCTACCCGTAAAGTTTATTAGAATTAAATCAAGAACTTGTTCCTTTTTGTTTATGGACATTTCAATGCTTGGATTTACGTCAAAATAGATAATACTGTCAATGGTCATATAAGGTATATACCAACCAAAATACCCTATTAATAATATACAAACTGCTGTAGCCAAAGTGAAGATTGGTCTTAAATAAACAGGTCTTTTCTTTTCCTCTTCTAATTCCTGCATGGTAATATAATCATGCTCAGTCATTCTATCAACTGATTGATTTTTTATATTTTCCAGTAGTCCTATAGGTGTTTCATTTATTGCTCTATTTATGCGTTCATTAATCTTTTCATTTATATGCTAAATCTACCCCTTGTTTTTTCAGATGTAAACGTAATTTTTTCAATACCCTTCGATATTTAGATATGCCAGTTGAAAGGAGTATTCTTAAATTAGAAGCTATCTCCCTATGCTTCATACCTGATACTGCATAGAGGAGTACTATTTCTCGCTCTTCCTCTGACAATATATTTAAAGCCGATTGAAGTACAATCCTATCTACAGTGTCTGGAATATATGCAAAATCCGAGCTATTTTCTAAACCTACTGTTTCTGATACCACAAAGCGCTTACTAAAACTTTGTTATTTATTGTAATGTTTTTTGCTATAGTAAACATCCATGCCAATGGCTTTCCCATAGGCTTATATAAGTGAGCTGCTGAACGGATTTTCAAGCATGTATCATGCATTAATCTTCATGATTTCTTACTAAAGATAATATATAAGCATTCATTGTAGGTTCAGTCATGATATATAGTGTTTCAAAAGCTTCCATATCATCTTGACCGATATATATTTCTTAATCATTTCTAATAACATCTGAGAATTAGAATTATTTAAGTGAAAATCTATAAAGTGATCATAGTATCTTTTTCTATCGTTAAACTTAATATTAATAGGTGGATATCTTTCCTCCATAAGTTCAAAGTTTACAATTAAACGTCCAATTCTACCATCTCATCTATAAAGGTATGTATAATTTCAAACATTATATCATCTCGTTATATTTTATACTTTTATATACATATTATATCTCTAAAAACATAGTCGATGAGGATTCTATTTCTATAAATCCATTTATTAAATAAAATTTATAAGTTGGAAAATCTTTTATAGTATTCAATATAATAGAATCAATATTTTTATTCCTCAATTCAAAAGCAATTCTTTTAAGAAACTCTCCCCCTATTCCTTTTCTTTGCATATCTGGGCGAACACAAATATCCTCTATTCTGAAATAATCCCTTTCTAGATAAGGCATTATAACTCCTACTATAAAACCAACTATTTGACCTTTCTCCAGTATAACCCATCCAATATAAATATTGCTCGAAGTAAATTTAGTCAAAAATTTTTTTACTTTCTCTAAGTCATAGCTTTCATTCCAAGGTTCCTTTGAATAAGCATCAATAAATATCCTTGCACAAATTTCTATATCCTCTATGGATATACTTCTAACTAGCAACTTAAATTCCACCTCACAAAATATAAAGTTAAATTTACTCCCTTCTATTTTCAATCATTGTATCCCATTCCTGTGCCCTTAAATATTTTTTCTTCTATATTATCAAATATACGAAGCAAAGCTATCTTTTTTATAGCAATTATATTTCATTTCTCCTTAGAACATTCACCTATTCTTGCTGAAATTATTACTGATAAGTAATCCTCAATAATTTTTCTAGTTATATTCATTTCCCTAAGATATAAATCTGCTAATGTTTTTCTAAATTTTAAAAGCTTTTCTTTTTCTTTCACTTCCACTGGTAGAGGAGTATATTCAACTAGGAATACAGTTCTTGCTATATCGTAAAGAAAATGTCCACGGCATATATTCATAAAATCTATAACAGTTGTTTGCCCATTGTGGATAAATATATTACCAGGATGAAAATCGCCATGACAAAGGGTGTTTCCATTTGGTAGTTTATCAAGCTTATATAACATTTCTTCTTTTTCTTTTAAGCTTTGGGCATTTTGTATATTATTCCTTAAAAAATCCTTATAATTTGGTACGTTATTAATCTTATTTTGGATGATTTGCTTGTGTAGCTTTGACATATGTACTGCACATTCCTCTATATTGCCTGTTTTTATAAGCCAGTCTAGTAAGGATTCACCCTTTAATCTATCGTATATTATGCCTATCTGTTTATTATATGAAATAATTTCATAGGCCTTCGGCTTAGAAAACCTCATATCCCATATTAATCTCGCATTTTTGAACTCTTTTTCTACCGATTCTATTGGATAATCCTGATGAAAAAGCTTAAGTACTTTGTTGTCTTTCCACTCATATACAGTTGCCGTATTACCTACACCAACTGTTTTTCCATATTTCATGTGCTAACCTCCAAAATTTATTAACTTGTTTCTTTACTATTAAATATTGGATAACTATGCAGTTTTACTTATTCTTTTAAGGAACTCAAGTTCCCTCTAAATTGATTAGGCTTAAAAGCAAAACTACATATCGTTAATTTTGCTTTATTGGAAATTGCATCACCCTGCATAAAATTGGATCCTCAATAAATACTCTTCATTTGTCCCATAAATATTTAAAACATTTTCAAGCAAACCCTCAGTAACTGTTCTTAATATAAACTTACTTTCAATATATTTCAACTTCTTCACCTCAAAATAATTCGTATTTCGATTTCTTCCAAAGATACTTCTTCAAATCTTCCTAGCTTATTTAGTAATGAAAACTTGCACATGTTATCCTTAATAAAATTTTATTCATTACCTAATTAATTTTTAAAAATTTTAGTACTTGTTGATTGAAATCCTCAGCCTCTTCATATGCCCCATGTCCAAGACCCCTATACAAAATCAACTTACTATCATCTATTCTTTCAGCCATTTCCCTACTTGCATTTTTCCCTACTACTTTATCGCTATCCCCGCCTATTACTAAAGTAGAGCATTTAATTTTACCTAGTTCATCATAAGCATTATGATTAAGGCATGCATTGGCCTGAATTACGAACCTTTTAAAGTCTTTTGGTCTCCCAACTCTCGTTATAATAGGATAAAGCACTCTATATTTTTTAAGTTTATCTTCTGTAAAGGTTTTTTCCATAGTATCTATAATTAAATTTCTGTAATCATTGTTTTCAGCCAAGGTTATCCAGTTTTTTATAACTTTCTGCATAGTATCATTCTGTTTGGAAACAGATACCCCTATAACAAGTTTATCTACCATTTCAGGATAATCAATAGCGACATATTGCGATATCATTCCTCCTTGTGAAACACCCATTATGTGAGCATTCTTTATACCTAGATTTTCCATGGCAATCTTTTGATCTTCTGCCATATCCCTAATTGAATATCCTTCCTCAATACTATTTTTTCTACTAAAAACATATACTTTATATTCTTTAGCAAATAGTTTATACATTCTTGAAAGCAATACTTTTGTTCCTTTAACAGTTTTTAATCCATCTCCTAATCCTGGTATAATGATAAAAGCTTTTTGACCACTGCCAAAAGCAACATAGTCCATATCTGCCCTACCAACCTTTACCTTCCCTTCCTTTGCCCCATGAAACATTATAATACCCCCTCATTTATATAAACCTCTTTTTAGCATCTCAATATATTTCTTAAGTTCTTCCAAATAACAATCTTTAATATCATTGATATCAGAATATTGGTCTGCATCTTTAGTAAATTTTTCATTAACCTCCTCAAGAATCCATTGTTTAGCATTAAAGAAGTCCTCCTTAATAAGTTCATAATCAACAGCGGTTCTCAATTTGCCAGTCTGGTCTTTCCAACTGTTTCTTCTTACTCCAATTTTCCGAGCCCAATCTTATTTTCATAAACATATTGAGCCCTTTCGTTTTCAAGCATCGTATCCCAAATAATTTTCTCTATTGGGAGTTTGCAATTTATAACCTCATCTGTAAAAAGGAATCCAAATAGCATCATTGATAGTAGCACTTCTAATTACAATATTATCCTTCTGAATTCTCATGCTTTCCTCCATTAAATTTATTTGGAAGGTTTATAGGGCGTGAACCCTCCTTCCACGCATATATATTATTTCC
>NZ_PPXW01000001.1:267736-286591 GCF_021655095.1 Clostridium sp. Cult1
ATATCTTCTTCAGTTACTGAATAAAGAAATGAGATTTTTAGAAAAGTTTTAACTGCATAGTCTTTATTGACTATGACATTATTATACTAGGGGGTATTTTTATGATAACTATTAGGAAACTATTAAGCATAGGAATAATAATTATACTTATATTAGGGCCATTCATTGGAAAAAGTTTTGCTGAAGCGATAGATAATGGTAGTATATTAAAAGAATATGTAAGCAGTGGATATAATGATAATATATTAGAGCAAAGGAATACCCTATTGAGATTTCAAGCAGAAAACAATTTATCAGTTGATGGTATAATTGGGGATATTACTAATGAAGCATTGAATAAAGAAGAGAAAAAAGTTATAGATATAATACCTGAGGAAATTATTGAAAAGGAATGGTTTATAGTTATAAATAAAACTAAGAAAATATTAACTGTATATAACAATGGAGAAATATATAAAAAATATCCAGTAGCCTTAGGAAAGGATTCTACACCTACACCAGACCATAAATTTACAATAATAAACAAGTTGAAAAATCCTTATTGGGGAGGAATGGGTGGAAAATTTAAACCAGTAAGAGGAGGAGCTCCCAACAATCCCTTGGGGAAAAGATGGCTAGGTCTTTCGACAGAAAAATATAGAGGTTACGGAATTCATGGTAATTCTGCCCCTTTTTCCATTGGAAGATATATTTCTGCTGGTTGTATTAGAATGATTAATGAAGATGTGGAAGAATTATTTGAATATATGCCCATTAAGACAGATGTATGGATCGGAACAGAAGAAGTATTAGAAGAATGGGGAATTAAACAATATATGGAATATGAAAAAAAAGAAGAGGTATGTTCCATGTGGCTGCAAAACATAAGATGGCAGGTTATGATATAATCTGCCATCTATTATTTAGGGAGTGTATTAATAAAAAATCGGGGACGAGCCCCGATTAGTGTAATAGCTTAGCATCTTCTACCGAATCCGCCAAGTATATCCCCATTACAGAAAAGTATAACTAATAGCAAGAAAAAGAAAAGCAAGGAACTATCATTATCACAACGATCTCTATCTCTTCTTCTACCTAATAAATCATCGGTCACAAGTAACACCTCCTAAATATTATTGGTATAGGCAAAATACAATAAGAGAGGTTCTATACAGTAAAATATGCTAGACTAAGATAATGTTATTCTCAAATCCTAGTATATATTATGAAAAGTATACCAGAGTGTGAACGAAATAAGTAAGTTTGGCTTTGAACCAAACCAGAAAAATAGCAAAAACAGTATATGCAATATTTTATAGACTACCTATAGGGAGTTATAACATAATAATATTTATTAAAATAATTAAAATTATAAGAACCCTATGACTTGGACAGCATATATATTTACTGAAAGGGGGATAATATGACTAATAATTATAAAGATGTTGATAATTTATATTATGATGAAGATAATATTAATGATGTAAGAATAGATAATAGGCTTTGCAGAAGGTTTGCACGTATATTAAATGCTTCAATTTTGACATCAGAAGAAGACCTATGCGTAGTAACATTTAATAGAAACATTAGTCCTGAGATTGCAGGAAGGCCTACAAGGAGTGCTCTTGCAATAGCTGCATTATTTTCTTTTGAGTCAATGGATAATAGAGGAAGAACATTAAATTTAGGAGAAACGGTAATACTTCAAAGGGAAATAAATCCTTTCATATCGGCTTTAAGAGAAAGGGATATAGAAGTAACTGCTTTGCATAACCATTGGTTGTTTGACAGGCCAAGGTTGTTCTATATTCACTTTTTCTCTATAGAAGATCCACTGACTTTTGCAAGAAAGGTTGCGGAAGCTCTTCAGGTATTAAGGAGATAAATTTGACCAGGTTTAGGCCTGGTCTTTTTTGCTTGTAAATGAGAGAAATTTTAAAAGTTTTGATATTCCTTCACAATTAGTAACATATAATAAATAATATTAAATTATTGTCCTACCATGTGGCTAATTAAATAAAAATCCTGTATACTAAATATAGGAGGGGATATTATGGAAAAAGTAAAATCCAAATTGGTAATATTTATGATGGTATTAGCATTATTAATGACATTCATACCATTAAATGGGTTTGCAGAAGAAGATAGTTTAAATGAAGAAATTCAGAAAATCAAAACCTTATTTAAAATAGGTAAGGACTATGAGCATTTTAATAAGCACCAGTATGATGCTTATAATGGTAAAATCATTACAAACCTATCCTGGAGTGGTAAAAATAAGAATATTGGTGTAGACATCGATGAAGAGGGCAATATAATAGGTTATTGGAAAAGTGAATATAGTACTGATAATAATCCAAGAATTTATAAATTCCCTAAAATAACTAAAGAACAAGGGGAGAAAGCTGCTAAAGATTTTATAAAGAAACTATATCCAGATATATTAGGTAAAATCAAATCTAGCGATGAAGATGATTTTTATAGTACATATCGTAGGGATAACTTGAGAGGTTATAGTTATAATTTTATAAGAGTAGAAAATGATATAACATTTAATGAAAACAATGTATATGTTAATGTAGATACTCAAACTGGAGAAGTAACTAGTTTTAATATTAATTGGGAAAAAGATTTAGAATTTCCAGATCCGAAAGGTATCATATCAAAAGAAGAAGCCAAAAAAACATATAAAGATAATATTGATTTTGAATTAATATATAAATTTAAAGAAACAGGTGAAGATACAAAATCATACTTAGGATATACTATGATAGATACAGATAAGACAGTAGATGCTAAAACTAAGGATATACTCAGTACTTCATATAAATCTATGTATTCTGTCTATGGATCCATCTCCTATCAAGATATAGGAGATATATCAATTGAAGAAGAAAGTAAATTAATTGATTCTAAAAAAATAATAAATAGGAAAGAAGCAGGTGAAAAAATACTAGACACGTTTAAATTAGGAGAAGAATATGAAGTAAGCGATTATAGATTAAAGGGAAATAAAGAAAAGGATATTTATATATGGGAAGTAATGGTGATGAAACAGATTGGAAACCATGGTAGTGGCACTAGTTCAACAATTAATGCTAAAACAGGAGAGATTATAGATTTTTCTGATCCTGGATCTTGGAGTACAGATGAAGAAAAAGCAAAATATAGTAAAGAAGAGTTGCTTGAAAAAGCAAAAGAAATTATAAAAAATAATAATCCTGAAAAGTACAAGGAAGTAGAATATATAGAGAACCAAAATGAAGATTTAATTTATGGTGAAAATAATATATCAAATTTCTTATTTATAAGAAAAGTAAATGGTGTTAAAGTTGAAAACAATGGTTTTAGAATAGCTTTAAGTAATGTTACAGGTAGGATACTGTCATATAGTTATAACTGGAGTGATTTAGAGTTTAAATCTCCAGATAATTTAATAGTAAAAGATAAAGCTAAAGAAATACTATTAGAAGATAGAGAATTAGATCTAGAGTATCAAATAGAAAACAAAGAAAAAGATAGAAGGAATGTTAAGTTAGTATATGATTTTAGAGATAAACATTTACCAGTAGATGCTAAAGAAGCAGAAGTTATAGACAATAGAAAAGTGTTAGAGGAAAAGTCGGCAATAAAAGAATATAAAGATATTGAAAACAGTTTTGCCAAAAACCAGATCCAAAAATTGCAAAATTATATTTATTTATTCGAGGGAGATGAATTTAAACCAAAACAAGAAATAACTCAGAAAGAATTTTTCCAATTACTTGCCCAAACTAAAGATATATATTATATATATGAGAATCAAAATCGTATATATGAAAGATTTATCCATGAAGGCATTCTAAAAGAAGAAGAAAAAAACATGGAAGCAAAAGTAACTAGAGAAGAAGCCATAAAGTATATAATTAGAGCCTTTGGACAGGAACCATTAGATAATATTGGAGATATATATAAATTGGAGTTTGATGATGTAGATAAGATATCAACTAATTTAAGAGGACATATAGCAATTGCAAAAGGATTGAGAATTATAGGTGAAGGAAGAAATTTCAGACCAAAAGATAATTTAACAAGAGAAGAAGCAGCTGTTTTAATATACAATATCCTAAATAGGGATTTATAATAAGAATAAAACATGAAAAGCACTTATCTAGAAGATAGGTGCTTTTTATATGCAGAAACTCAGTTCTTTTTTTAAAAATGAAAACTATTTTAATTACTGATTCCCTAATAATATCTAACTCAAATTTGGTTATAATAACAGTAAAATTAGATTAATAAATAATAAGATTGGAGGGTTTATATTGGCAGTTGTTAAAGTCATAGAACTTCTTTCAGAATCAGCTAATGGTTGGGAAGCTGCAGCCCAAGAAGCAGTTACAGAAGCATCGAAAACAATAGATAATATTCAAAGCGTATATATAAGCAATATGCAGGCTATTGTTGAAAATAATAAAATAGTTAACTATCGGTTAAATGTGAAAGTTTCATTTATCGTAAAATAGCATAAAAGTTCTTCGATAAAAAGCATATTATTAGATTAATATGCTTTTTTAATGCAAAAAAGAGGAAAATTAGTAAATAGGTCGAAATATAATTAGAGGGTAGAAAATAATTTACTTATCCTATGATGGTAAATCATCTTTTTTTAAATGGAAAGGAGTAAGAATATGATAAATATACTAAAAGAGTTACCAAAAATTGAATTACACTGCCATTTAGACGGAAGCGTAAGACCAGAGACTATGTTTGAGCTTTTATCAGAAAAAGAAGAGTTGAGTTATAAAGGTTTCAAAGAATTTGAAGCATTAGTAAAGGTAAAAGATGAATGTAATTCTTTGGTAGAGTATTTGAAAAAGTTTAAATATCCATTAAAGATTATGCAAAGTCAAGAAAACATAGAGAGGATAACCTATGAGCTATTAGAAGACCTAAATATGCAAAATGTAAAATATGTTGAAATGAGGTTTGCACCTTTTCTCCACACTAGAGAGGGGCTAACCTTTGATGAGGTTGTAAAATCTGTATTAAGAGGAATGGAAGGGGCTAAGAAGGACTTTGGCATAATTTCCAATGCTATACTTATATGTATGAGAGATGAAAGTGTAGACGAAAGCATAAAGGTAGTTGAATATGGTGCCAAATATATTGGAAAAGGGGTAGTAGCAGTAGATTTAGCAGGAAATGAGAAGGATTTTCCTCCGGAATTGCATGAAGAAGCATTTAAACTTGCTTTCCAAAAAGGGTACAATATTACTATCCATGCAGGAGAGACTGGAATAGAAGAAAATATTCCCAAGTCCATAGAATTACTCCATGCTCAGAGAATAGGCCATGGCATAGCAGCAGCAAAAGACCCTAAAATAATGGAATTGTTAAAGGAAAAAAACATATTCCTAGAGATGTGTCCTATAAGTAATCTACAAACTAAGGCAGTAGAATCAATAGAAGATTATCCAATAAGGAATTTCATGGAAAAAGGGTTGAAAATTACAGTAAATACGGACAATACCACAGTTTCAAATACTTCCTTAGAAAAAGAGTACAATTTTTTAATTAAGAAATTTAATTTTAATATTGAAGATATTTTAAAGCTTATAGATAATTCCATAGAGGCTGCGTTTTTACAAGAAAGTGAAAGAATATACCTAAGAAAAACCATAGAAGATGAGTTAATAACAATGGAGTTGATTTAATGAACAAGAGGATTGAGTTGAGTAAAGATAAGAAGGATTATATGATAGGAGCTATTAAAGAATATTTCATAAATGAAAGGGAAGAAGATCTAGGAGATTTAGCAGCAGCATTAATATTGGATTTTTTCATGGAAAAACTTGGGCCAGAAATTTACAATCAAGCTATTCAAGATGCGTATATGTTCGTGAATGAAAAGATTCAAGATTTATTTGAAATTGAAAAACATTATTAGAATAACAGCCTACTATTATGGAAAAACAATCAAAGAGGTGGGAAGATGAGACCAATAGATATGCATTGTGATACAGTTTTAAGATTAATGGAGGATAAAGAAAATACTGGACTATATAAGAATGATTTGAGTGTAGATATAGAAAAGTTAAAAAAAACCAACTCCTTAGCTCAATTTTTTGCCATATGGGTAGATATAAAAAGTGAGCGGGACCCAATGGAGATTTGCTTAGAGATGATAGATAAATTTTATGTAGAAGTGGATAAAAATTCTCAAGAGATTGCAATAGCAACTAATTATGAAGATATTATTCGAAATGATAGAGAAGGTAAAATTTCTGCTGTTCTGGCCATAGAAGAAGGGGCCTCTATTAAGGGCGAATTATACAATTTGAGAAACTTTTATAGATTGGGTGTAAGAGCTATAACTTTAACTTGGAATGAGGCAAATGAGATAGGCTATTCTAATTTTTATGAAGAATATAGAGATAAAGGATTAACGGATTTTGGTCGTGAAGTTGTTTATGAGATGAACAGATTAGGGATGCTTATCGATGTGTCCCATCTTTCAGACCAAGGATTCTATGATGTTTCAAAGGAAAGCACAAAACCTTTTATCGCATCTCATTCAAATTCACGTACAATTAAAGAACATTCTAGAAATCTAACAGATAATATGATTAAGATACTTTCAAATAGTGGAGGAGTAATGGGTATATGTTTTGAAAGGGATTTTTTAGGAGATACAGAAAATGCTAGTATAAAAGATATAATAAGACATATTAAGCATATTAAAAATATTGGAGGAATTGATGTTATAGCTTTAGGCTCCGATTTCGATGGTTCCCATCCTAATTGTGAAATAAACAATATAGGTGAAATAGAAAAATTGGCATATGCATTAAAGGATAATGGTTTTTCAGATGATGAAATAGATAAGATATTTTTTAAAAATGCAATGAGGGTAATAAAAGATGTATTATAGATTATTTTGAGTTTATGGAGGTAGCTATTATGAGAATAAGGAGAGCAAAAGAAGAAGATTTTAAAGAAATGTGGCCTATTTTTAAGGAAGTCATAAGTAAAGGGGATACCTATGTATTTAATCCTGATACAAGCATGGAAGATGCCTACTCCTACTGGTTTGGAGAGGGGATTAAAACCTATGTAATCGAAGAGGATGATAAAATTGTGGGAATGTATAAACTTATTGCGAATCAACCGGACTTAGGTTCTCATGTAGCAAATGCTTCCTTCATGGTATCTTTAAGCCATCAAGGTAAAGGATTTGGTAGAAAAATGGGAATTAATTGCCTTAAGGAAGCAAAAAAAGCCGGCTTTAAGGCAATCCAATTTAATTTTGTGGTTTCTACCAATACTGGAGCAATTAAGCTATGGAAGGATTTGGGATTTGAGATCGTTGGGACATTACCTAAAGCTTTCAACCATATGGAGTTAGGGTTAGTAGATGCTTACGTAATGTATAGATTTTTAGACGATATTCAATTATAAATGAATAAATAAATATTTAATCAATAGTGATATAGAATAAATGCTTAGGACAATAAACATAATTTTTTCAAGTTTGCTATTGGTCTTAATGGTAATTGGTGAAGATATATTGCTGCCTAAAGGGAAAAATATTTTTATTCCCATAGGGGTAAAGAAATCTGCCACTAAATGGCATATATATCCTATAATAAAACCAGAATATATAGGGTACAGCCCACAGTTTTTTGCACATATTTTAACTATAGTTGTAGATACAAGAAAACCTACTATACTGTGGGTAAAACCTCTATGGGAGGATATTCCTATAAGTAAGGATATTATTCCCAGCAATATAAAGGGTTTACTACCTTTAGTTAAATAATAATATATAAAAATACTTCCAAATGTTAAGTAAAACAAAGCTCTATAAAAATTATTATTTATCAGTAATAATTTTTGATTTAATTTACTCTTAGGGTGATCTAAATCAGGAACCAAAGATCCAACTATTGAAGATAAAACTATAATCAGTTGATTTTCTATAGGTTGTTCAATAGATAAAGTTAATGCTGTTGCTATTCCTATTGCTACATGGGTTTGTCCTGTCATAAAAGCTCCTCTCTAATGTCATAAAGAATGAATTAAATTAACGCGACTTGTTATATTATAACTTGTTTAGAACATACATTCAAGTATAAAACAGGAAACAAGGGATGGCTAAATCTGGGAATAAAAAGCGACAACAAAAGGCTTGCTGTCGCAAATTTTTGTGGTTATTTAATTTTATTAGCAGGAATTTCCTGGGCATTTTGATATAGTATTAGATGAGTTACATTGCCAGTATCATCTTTTTGGAAAGTAATTTTAGCATCTACCACTTTATAAAAGAATTCTTCTTCTGACTCAGGAAATATTTCAAATTTATCTTGGTCAGTAAGCTGGGCATAGAGGCTGTTATCTTCCTTTGTAATTTTAATGATTACATTTGGAGCTAATTCGTATTCTCCTACATAATTGTCATATACTTTAGGGTCTATTTCTATTTCCTTTTTTTCTTCTATATCTTCTACTCTTTTGCAAACAAAGGTCATACCTAGTTGTTCAAGGACAAGTTCAGTTATCTTTTCTTCTTCATTTTTAATAAATTCTATTCTAATATCTACGTCTTTAGCAAAGAACCTGTTATTTGATAGAGGTAGTATTTCAAAAGCATTTTGGCTCGTAACTTGGGCATATAATTTATCCTCTATTTTGGTTATATTTATATATGTGCCATCTATAAATTCATACTTTCCGATATAATTATCATATAAATTTGGATCCTCTATTTCAATTTCCTTTAAAACCTCAGGCATTTCATAATCTTTGTCAAGGACTATAGAAGTTAAGGCGTTTGTTAAAGATGTAGTATCATAATAGGCACTATTTGTAAGGATAACAACAAATAAGTCTTTTTCTGGATAACGAGCTATATTAGCAGTAAAGCCCATAGTATTGCCACCATGGAAAATTTGTCTTCCCATATCAGTATCAGCAATCATCCAACCATAACCATAACTTCCTGCACCAGGCATAGTTATATATTCTGTAAATATTTTATCTAAAGTTTCTTTCTTTACGAGCTGTTCTGTACTTAAAGCTCGGTCCCATCGATATAAATCTTCAACTGTAGAATATATATTTCCTGCACCATAGGCCTGGGTTAATACCAACTCATCATCTACAGGATATACTTCTAAAAAGCCTGTATAAGGAGTAGCGTCAGGGAATTGGTTGTCTTCAATATAATATGAACCTGTATTTGACATATTAAGAGGAGTAAATATATTTTTTTGTAAATACTCTTCTAAAGACATATCTGTTATCTTTTCAACTATCATACCTAGTAATACATAATTGGTATTGCTATAGCTAAACTCTTTTCCAGGTTCAAATTCTAAAGGTAGATTTTTTATAAGTTCTATTGTTTTCATAGGGTCTTTATTATTTAAATCAATATCTAAGAACTCGCTTAAGTTTGTATAATTTGTTAAACCTGATGTATGGGTTAATAGATTGTGAATGGTGATTGAATCTCCATTTGGAAAATCAGGGAAGTATTTTGAAATTTTATCTTCCACACTTAGTAATCCTTTTTCATTAAGCTGCATAATAGCTATTGCAGTAAATTGTTTTGTAATAGAGCCAATAGCAAATTTAGTTTGAGATATATTGTTTGTATTTTGCTCAAAATCAGCAAAACCATAGCCTTTATTAAGAAGTACTTCACCATCTTTAGCTACCAATACACTACCATGAAAATTTTGATGTTTTTCAAGGGCTTTTATATAAGCATCTAGTTCAGCTTGTTTATCTTTATCCTTCGATATAGTAAAAAAGGACTCGTTTTTCTCCTCTGGTTGATTAATTTTTAGAACTTGGTGCTTACCATTCCATCCTATAACTAAACCTAGAGCATTGCTGAACAATTCTATTGGTACAAAGGTTTTAGTTTCTTTTAGAATAGGTGGAGATTTTAATACTAGAATTTCTCCATTTACATCAACCTTTGTCTCACCAATTTTTAGTTCAATAATTTGGGAGCCTTTGGAAAGGGTAATACTTCGAGTATTGCCATCCCAATTAACTTTGTATTCCAATTTTTCTGCTATCTCACGTAAAGGAAGCATAATTTGATTAATTTCATTTGTAATTATTTCATCCTCTAGAGAAACTTTCTCTTCATCTAATAGAATATTTATGTTAGCTTGAGGGGTTCCCAATGTAGTAGCAGGAATACCCAATAATAAGCTTACTAGTAATACTATTGATACAATTCTTCTTGATATGTTCATCTTCTATCCCTCCATACTATTTAGATTAACCAATAATTACCTATGGTCATAATATTATTATAACATAGGAGTAGCTATTAAAAAAACTAAAACCCCAGAGATTTTCTGGGGTTTTAGTTTATATTAAATTTTGGCTCTACTATAGGAATAGGGCCATTCCATATCATAATTTAATTTACTAGCAGCTTGTAAAGGCCAATAAGGATTTCTTAATAATTCTCTACCTAGGAATATGAAATCAGCCCTATTGTTTTTTAATATTTCTTCAGCCATATCTGGTTCTGTAACCAATCCTCCAGCGATAATTGGTAAATTGGTTCCCTTTTTAATTGTTTCTGCAAAGGGTATTTGATAACCTGGGTAAACATCAATCCTAGCAGGAACTACTCCTCCTGAACTTATATCTATTATATCTATGCCTTCATCTTTTACAATATTGATTATTTCTACTAAATCTTCTGGATGATTTCCATCTTCTACATATTCTTCAGCAGAAACCCTCAGGATTATAGGTTTGTTTTCAGGCCATACGGTTTTGATTTCTTGAGTTATTTCCCTTAAGAATCTAACTCTATTTTCTATGCTACCTCCATATTCATCTTTTCTTTTATTAGTAAGAGGGGATAAAAATTCATTGATTAAATATCCATGAGCTCCATGGATTTCAATAGTATCAAATCCAGCTTCATTAGCTCTCCTTGCCCCTTCCTTAAAAGCATTTATTACAAATTTTATATCATCTATAGTCATTTCTTCTGGAGTGGGATAAGTATCATTAAAAGCAATAGGAGATGGTGCAATAATCTTTTCAGATTTTACTTCACATTTTCTTCCTGCGTGGGCTAATTGAATGCCTACTTTGGCCCCTAATGCTTTAGAACTTTGGACTATCCTTGCTAGTCCTTCTATATGAGAATCATCCCAGATTCCTAAATCCCCTTCTTTAATCCTTCCTCTACTTTCTACTGCCGTAGCTTCTAAAATTATAAGACCAGTTCCTCCTATGGCACGGGAAGCATAATGGATTTCATGCCAATCCTTAGCATAACCTTCCTCGTCAGCAGCAACCATGCACATAGGTGCCATTACAATACGGTTTTTTAGTTCTAGGTCTTTAATCTTTATATTTGAAAATAATTTAGTCATAGTTACACTCCTTTCCTTAGTCTATATACCCAAGTTTTATGAAATTTATAATTAAAATCAATTTGTTGTTTTTAATGTTTTTAAAAAATTAATTAATAAATTTAAATCAACCTCTTTATTTAAATATTCAACTAACATAGACGAGTTGGTTCTTAATTCTCTATTAATAATAGCTTTAAAATCTAGAGCACTTTTCTCACCTTTATTGTAAACATAATAGTTTTCAAACTTTTTAGCTTTAGATAAAAAATCTTCTATATCTTTAGTATGAATTCTATGGAATTTCTTTTTCCAAACTAAATTTCCGTCTACTATATAGAATAACTTATAACCATCATCTAATCTTTCCCCTACTAAAATTTTTTTATCCTTTGTAATATCCATTTTGTTAGAATGATATAAATATTTTAGCGATGATAGTAAATCCCTGTAATATGAAGCCCTTTCAAATTGTAATAATGAAGAAGCTTCTCCCATTTTAGCTTTTATTTTGGATAGGAATTCTTCCATAGATTCTCCTTGGGATAATATCTCTACTAAAGCTTTTCTATTCTCCTCAAAATCATCTTTTTTCATACTTAAAGGTAAAGGATGATAATTAAATTCATATGAGTATAAACCTTTCTTAATAGGATATATTTTGTGGAAAAGTTTTACTAAATTTACAAGAATGTTTCTACTTCTATAAGGACCAAAACTATATACATTCTTTCTTTCTAGACTAATAGATAGGGGATTAAAACTATTGTCGTCTTCTATTATCAAATATACATATTTTTTATGATTCTTAAACTGGCTATTATAAATAGGTCTATATTTTTTTATTAAACAACATTCTAATAATTGAGCTTCTAAATGGGTGTCTGTAACAATAAAATCAATATCATGGATATTGAAGACCATTTGCTTTATTTTGTTAAAGTTAGCCTTAGTTTGAAAATATGATCTTACTCTTTTACTTAAAGATTTACTTTTACCAATATAAATTATATTCCCTTGGGAATCTTTCATTTGATATATGCCTGGTCTTTCAGGTATGGACTTGATTTTGACTGCTAGTTCTTTAGGTATACTCAATATAATCACCAACTATATATTTAGTATAATCATTTTTTCATATTCTAAAACTTCTGTCAAATATATAAGGCTTTGACAATATAGTGTAGAATAACAAATAAAAGATAAGATTATCAAAGTAGTTAGGTGGAGGATGGATTAGTAATTGTCATGGCCTATATTTGTATCCTTAAATTAAAGTTTTTGTAGATAATTGCATATCCTGATATAAAAGAGAAAGGAAGATTTTAAATGGATTATCCTATCGTTTTTATACCAGGACTCTTTGGTTCTTTGGGGGATGATGTGATAAAGGGAACAGGAGAATTTTCCTTCGGATTGGCAGAAAGAATCTATAGACCTTTCATCAAAATATTGAATGCCATGGGGTATATGGAAGGTTTGAATTTATTTATTTCCTATTATGATTGGAAAAAACCGGTGTTGGAGGCAGTAGATAAATATTTGTTTCCAGACATAGAAAAGGTTAAAAGCAAGACAAGAAAGAATAAAGTAATACTTATTGGTCATAGTCTAGGTGGATTATTGGGAAGGGCTTATCTAAGCTATTTTAGTCCCTCTTCAGTCGATAAATTGATTATGATAGGTACTCCAAATTTAGGAGCTGTAAATGCTTATTATTTCTGGAGTGGAGGGAAAATTCCTTATTCAAAAGTAGAGGATAATATTATTTACAATGGATTGAAAATTGGATTTATGCTTTATTTTTCTCTATTTAAAAATATAAGTCATATAGAGGTTTTAAGGAGTATTTTTCCTGTAGCAAGGGATTTATTGCCTAGCTTTGGGTATGGAAACTATTTATTCTATGAAGAAAATGGGAAAAGGAAGGAAATTGCAGTAGAGAGAATGTTAGCTAAAAATATATTTTTAAGTGAATTGGAAGAAAAGTATATTGATCCGAGTAAGATTTTTATTATTGCTGGTAAAGATATTTTTACTAATAAGGAATTTTTAGTAGATGTAAAGAATAAAGGGAAAACCAAATGGAAAGATGGAAAACCGATAAAAGCTTATAGAACTAATTATGGAGATGGAACAGTAACTACCTTCAGTGCTCTAGGCAATTTAAATGGACAAAATATATTGCTTGAAGGCAATCATACGGATATTTTATACAAGTCAAAGGATTATCTATCTTCTGTTTTAGAAAAACCTTTAAGTAAAGATATTAGAGGAGAGGCAGTAGAAAAAGTCCACATTATTTTTGCTAAAAATTGTGATAGAATTAATGTAATAACTCCCTTAATTAATGAAATATCTAGTCAAAGAATTAATATTGTAGACAATAGGGTAGAGGCTATCTATTTAGGAAATGATAATTTTTGGATTATGGTTGCAGGGGATAGGGATTTAGAAATTCAGCTAGACAAAAGTGTTATCGGGGAAATATTTGTAAAATCAATTAGGAAAGATTGACGTTAATGTACTGGTATGGAGTACCCATGTTTAGCTATCTAAATATAAGGAGACAAAATGAGATGCTTGAATATAAGGGTTGTCCCAACAAATTTTAGTGGAAGGATATAATAAAACCTATATGGATTAAGGAGTATTATCCTATTAAATGTGGCGCTAAACGTCTTTAATGGACAAGGAGAAAGAAATTCCTTGCCCATCTACTTGTTTTATGCTATTTAGTAATGATCATGGTACATTTCAGCTTCTTCTTTAGTTCTATGAACTGTACCATGGGGATGAGCAGGAGGAGCATATATAGAGTAAAGTTTTATTGGTACAGGACCAGTATTGATTAAATTATGCCATGTCCCAGCAGGTATAAATATTACATATCCATCATAAACTCTTGTTTGGAAATTCAAATTATCCATACTATTTCCCATTCTAACAATTCCTCGTCCTTGTTCAATACGAATGAATTGATCCAGGTCAGAATGCATTTCTAAGCCAATATCTTCACCAACATTAATACTCATCAATGTAAGTTGTAGGTGTTTCCCAGTCCATAGCGCAATCAGGATGTGGCTTGTTTTATGTCTATTTTCATATATTATAATAATTTTGTTTATAACCGTAGGATTATCTACGGTTTTTTTATATATAAATCAAAATCAGGAAGGAGGAAAAATAATGATAATTACAAAGAAATTTAAAAATCTTGTATTTTTGTATGGAGGTGATTTTGTATGGAGTCATACTTGATGTATATTCTAGGATTGTTTAAATTCAAAAGATACAATGAAGTTGATGAATATTTTAGAATAGAATATAGAAATTTCTATAAAGCTTCAGAGTCTAGTGATTTTTACAATTATATAAAATGGTAATCAAAAGCCCTATATTTTACCATATAGGGCTTTAGCATATAAAAATTATGTGGGAGAAAATAGATAATATACAGAATTGTTTAGAACCTAATAAACATCTGAAGCAAAAGAAGGACTTAAAAAGAAAATGTAGAATATTATATGGCTAGGACTATTACAAGGTTATAAAACCAATTAATGAAGATTGAATATTTTTATTAATTGGAGTAGATGTATGGGAATTGGAAAAGTAGTTGGATAATGAAACTGACCAGAGTGATGAGCGATTAATGATCTTTAATGTTAATGGAAACTAATATAGGGAGAGGAGAGTTAAGATGAAAAGGGTTTTGCCTTTGCTTATGGTGATAATGATTTTTGTGGGTGGATGTACTCAAACTAAAACATCACAGACAAATTCATTAGATAAACAAGAAGAATCAGTAGAGGCATTAGAAAGTTTAGAGGAGTCAGAAAAGTATAAGACTTTACTTTCGCCAAATAATCGGCTAAGTATTGTAAGAAAACCTGAAGTAGCAGATTATTCTTATATTAATCCGGGGAAATTAATGGAGCTACCCAAATATGATGACCAATGGCAGGTAGATCTAAGAAGCAGTGATTTAACTAATCTTGACTTGAGGGAGAATTTTGAAGATTTAATACATGCTGATTTTGATAGTAAAACACAATGGCCTGGTGAACTACCAGATAATTTTAATCCGGAGATGATCATGGAGTTAGGAAAAAATCCTGGCTTAGGATTAAGGGAACTTCACCAAAAAGGGATTACTAGAAAAGGAGTTGGTATAGCAATAATCGATCAGAGCTTGCTAGTTGACCATGTAGAATATAAAGAACAATTGAAAATGTATGAGGAAATTCATTGTTATGACGAAAGAGCATCTATGCATGGACCTGCAGTTGCATCCATTGCTGTAGGGAAAACTGTTGGAGTAGCACTTGAAGCAGATCTTTATTATATTGCTGAAACCCATGGAATCTACACTATATACGTGGGTAGTAAAGATTTTATGGGGCTTGGAAGAAATCCATTGATAGATGCAGATGACATTACCTCATATGGAAAAGGAGAGTATTGGAAGAAGGGAGAATAATATAACAATGCTCTATTAATAACTATGGACTCTAGATGTACCGCAAGTCCTACTGGCATAAATGATTATGTATATTATAGGGAAGGTGGTATGAGTTGGACAGTACCATATTTAGCAGGATTATACGCATTGGCATGTCAAGTTAATCCAGATATTATATTGGATGTATTCTTTTTTGAACCCCTCAATACAAGCGATACAGTAATTGTTGACGAAACCACTGGGGAAAATTGTTAACCCTATCAGATTAATTGAAAAGATCGAGAAAATGGAATAGTGCGAGAGAAATAATATTTAATTTCAACTTTATCAAAATTGAAACTTCAAAAGGGGGAATTAAGCAATATGAGAATTGTAGTTTTGCATGGGCAATTGCATAAAGGTAGTACATATAATATTACAAAACTTTTTTTAGATAATCTTTCAGATGAAAATACAGAAATAATTGAATATTTTATGCCAAAGGATACCCCATCATTCTGTATAGGCTGTTTTAATTGTTTTACAAAGGGTGAGGAACAATGTCCACATGCTGAGGTGGTTCAACCAATTGTTAAAGCAATTGAAGAAGCTGATTTATTAGTTTTAGAATCTCCTTGTTATGTCTACGGAATGAGTGGTCAACTTAAAACACTTCTTGATCATTTAGCCTATCTATGGATGCCACATAGACCTCATCCCAAAATGTTCAGTAAGGTTGGGCTAGTTATTTCCACCGCTGCAGGTGCAGGTACAAAAAAAGTGACAAAAGCTTTGAAAGATAATCTTTTCTATTGGGGAGTAGCTAAAATCTATCGTTATGGAAAAAATGTTGCTGCTTCAAGCTGGGAAACTGTAAAACCAGAAAAGAAGCGTCAGATAGAAAAGGAAGTTATAAAATTAGCTAGTAGAATTTCAAAACAGATAGGTAAGACAAAACCAGGGATAAAAACCAAAGCAATATTTCAAGTAATGCGAATGAGTCAGAAAATAAATGATTGGAATCCCACTGATAGGGAATATTGGTTACAAAAAGGATGGCTTGATTCGAGTAAGCCTTGGTAAACCACATTAATGAGTATCTATCAGAAGATTTCAAATACCCAAATGCTTTTGAAAAACCTATTGTTTTTTGTCTTATAAATATAAGTCTAATATGTTATAGTTTTTATATATGGAATATTAATTAAAGAATAAATATGAAAGGAAGATTTTATGGGAAAAGAACAAGAATTTGCAAAAAAATTAATAGATTTTATCAATGCAAGTCACAGTTCATTTCATGCAACAAAAAATGTAGAAGAAATACTTATAAAAGAAGGGTTTAGAAAAATTGAATTACAGGACAAATGGAAATTAAATAAAGAAGGTAAGTATTATGTATCTAAGAATAGTTCAGCAATAGTAGCATTCGTAATAGGAAAAGGAGAAATAGAAGATGATGGATTTAGGCTTGTAGGGGCTCATACAGATTCACCAACTTTTAGGATTAAACCTGATCCTGAAATGACTGTGGAAGGAAAGTATTTAAAATTAAACACAGAGGTCTATGGTGGGCCAATATTAAACACTTGGTTTGATAGACCTTTATCTATGGCAGGTAGAGTAAGTATAAAAACTAAAAATCCACTAAAGCCCAAAGAATTATTGATCGATATGGAAAAACCTATAATGACTATCCCTAATTTAGCCATACATATGAACAGAAAAGTAAACGAAGGTGTAAAGATAAATCCTCAAATTGATACTTTACCATTACTATCAACTATAAATGATAAATTTGAAAAAGAGAGTTTCATATTAGGATTAATTGCTGAAAAATTAAATATAAAATTAGAGGATATTCTAGATTTTGAATTGTTCTTATATGGTGTAGAGAAAGGATCTTTAATAGGGCTTAATGAAGAATTTATCTCTATTGGCAGATTAGACGATTTAGCTATGGTTCATGCTGGATTATATGGGCTTATAGATAGTAAAGTAGGTAATGCTACAAATGTACTAGTTTGTTTTGATAATGAAGAAGTAGGTAGCACCACAAAACAGGGAGCAGCGAGCCCCATGCTTAGAACTGTTCTTGAGAGAATTGCAATATCTATGGGTAAGGACAAGGAAGATTATTATAGAGCATTATCCAATTCTTTTTTAATATCTGCTGATATGGCACATGCACTTCATCCTAATTATACAGAAAAGCAAGACCTGACTAATAGACCAGTAATAAACGGAGGCCCAACTATAAAGATATCTGCAAATCAGTCCTATACAACTGATAGTTCGTCGTCAGCTGTTTATGAAGGAATATGTAAATCTGTAAATGTTCCTGTACAAAAGTTTGTTAACAGGTCTGATGAAAGAGGAGGCTCCACTATAGGACCTATATCCTCAACTCAATTAGATATTCCTTCAGTAGATATAGGAAATCCAATACTTGGTATGCACTCTATAAGAGAATTAGGCGGGGTTTTTGATCATTATTATGTCTATAAGTCTTTTCAAGAATTTTATAGTATTATAGCAACAAATTAATTCATATACATTTAAATATATTCTTAATTCTTCAATTGATAGGTAATAATTTACCTATCTTTTTTTGTTCTGATAATAATAATGTAAAAAGAAGGGATTTAAAATAAAATGTAGAATATTAGAGATATGAATCTACATTTAATGAGGTAGGATGGGCTGATAATGTAATCGTTGTAGTTGTTGTTTTAATTTAGTTATTATAGAGGGGCAGTTCGTAAAAAATAGGATGAAACTGTTTATAGTAAATAGCCTATTGATATTTCCAATACTAAGAACGTTATAGGAAATACCAATATGGGAGCTACTTATTAATGTCTTTTATGTAAAAAAGTATGTATTAAGCAATGTAGCAAATATGGGAAGGTTATGTGAAATTTGCTTTTAATAGAGTGTTAGAGGGAGGTCCGAGAACTAATAATGATAAAACCAAAAAAATTAAAAAGAGGAGATACAGTAGCAACGGTAAGTTTGTCATGGGGTGGAGCAGGAGATAAAGAATTTAGATAT
>NZ_PPXW01000001.1:286621-317117 GCF_021655095.1 Clostridium sp. Cult1
AAAGATATATTTGACTATCACCTAAGAACAATCTCAAATATCCAAGGTTATCAAACATTCTAATCTCCAATTCAGCTTTTTTATTTTCATAATCTATTTCAGTAACTGCTATATCCAGTTGGGGTGGCGTTGTATCAACATAGAACCTTCTCACTATACTTCCTTTCGCACCTGATTTAGATATAGCTTCAACGCTAATCTCTTTATATCCATCCTCTAGATCAATATTTTTATTGAAACTATAAGCAGGCCCCGAATACAATATTGTAGATGGGTCATCAGGATGTTGTATATCTACATGGTCTAAATATTCAAACTCTGTTTCTACGCCGTTAATCATTAATTTATCTAATAACTCAAATCTTCCAATGTAACCTTCAAATTGGACTTGATTTGTAGTATATGTTTCAAGTAATTTTGGTTGGAGCAAGAATATATAAGGATGAGCATTATCTATAGCAGCCGTTATTTCAGCAAATCCTGTATTATAAGCATTGTCTACCGCTATTATTTCCACCAGATTATCTCCTATATATCCACTCATATCTATTTCGTAAGACATTTCATCTGGATTAGCTATTATTAGGTCATTATCAATTGTTTCACCATTTATACTAACTACAAAACCTAAGATTCCAGCATTCTCTTCTACCACTTTCCAAGAAACTTTATTAGTTTCTTCATCAAAAACTAGTTCTATAATCTCTGGGGCCACTGTATCTATAGTAATAGGAATCCGTTTAGACTGTTTTTCTGCCTTATCATAATGAACTCTGGTCTCAATCTCATAATAATAATCTCCATCTGGTAATATTTCTCCATTTACATCCCCATGCCACCAAGCATCCATTATCATGGAAACTGGAGAATACCTACCTCCATCTATATAATTCTTTCTCTGATATTCTTCCATTAGAATTGTCCTTAGAAGATTTCCTTCTCCATCTAATATCTTATAATTAACAATTTCTGCATTCCTTAAAAATGATAGGTATGGAAGAACATTATCGGTTCCAAACATTAAACCATCTATGGTTCCAGGACTCATAAATATACGATTAGGTGTAGAATAGTAATAAGCATTTCCTTCTAAATCTACATAAAGCATACCAGAAGCATTGAAATAAGATGATTCCTCTTGATCTATAAATCTCAGTCCATCAAGTATATCCGGTTCTCCCCAATCTCCATAGAACCCTACATAGGGCACAGAAATAGTTGGATTCTCATCTTGAGGATCAGACAATATTACAAAACCTTCGACAAACATATTTGGATAAATTGAATTATCTGTACCAATATCTACCATAACTGCAAATTCTACTTCTCCATTAGCAGGAATAGTTATATTTTCTGGTGCATAAATATTTGCATTAGAAATATAATCCGATGTTAAAGAGTTTAAATTGGTATCAGGAAAAATATAATCCATTAAAATTTTTATATCTACGTTATAGGTCTTATCTTCATTAGAATCATTTATAGCTTTGAAATTCATGGTAAAAGACGTGTCTTGAAAATCCTTTAATTCTACTTTAGCTTCATTGGTTCTAGATTCTACCAATCTAACAGGAGTACTAATAGCCCCATAAAGATTCATTAGTCCTGCTCCTTGTCTTCTTGGAGAATATTCATAACCATATTCATCACAGACTATATTAGCAGTATTCATCAAGATAACCTTAGCAAGTTTAGTCTGTTCATCTAAACTTAAACTACTGTATTCTTCATGCTCCTTTATATATTCCATAACAAGAGCTGCTCCACCGGCAACATGTGGTGCTGCCATAGAAGTTCCACTCATCATTCCATATTTATTATCATTTAATGTCGAATATATATATCTACCAGGAGCAGTGATTTCAGGTTTTAGTTCTAGTGAAGGAGTTGTACCCCATGATGTGGATTCTGCCATTAAATTTGCATTTGGATTAGGTACAGTCAATAATTCATCAGAAAAAGTTATAAATTTTTCTTCTAACTCCATTAAACTAGTTCCACCCTGATACCCTATAAATATAGCAGGTATTTTTAATACTGATGGAGTTGCCATATTTACCAATTCCTCTCCGCCAGCCTCATGATTATACACTATTACTCCAGCTGCCCCAGCATCCTGAGCATTTTGTATTTTATCAGCGAAATTAGGGGTTGATCCTCCACGTATAATCAATGCTATTTTCCCTTCTACATTCGTCAATTCAGAAGGATGTCCCGATCCTCCGTCAACAAACTCCTGGAGCCCTGGTAGTCTATCTGCAGGGTCAATATTTCCAGCTATAGCCATCGGAATATAGTGTTCTTCACCATTTAATTCATAGAACAAAGAGTTTACTTTTTGGTGGCTATTCTCTATAGAAGCCACTTGTATTGTATCCTTATTCAATCCAGGAGCACCTACTACTCCTATATCTGGATTTTGTTTCCAAGGATATCCATAATTAGTATTTGTCCATCCATAGGTAAAGGATCCTGAATTGCCTGCTGAAACTGAACATACTATTCCATTATCTGTTGCATTTGTTATGGCAATATCCTCTGCTGATTCTGGAATATAGAAACTAGCAGCAGACCCTAAACTCATATTTATAACATCGCTGCCTAATCTTACAGCTTCGTCTATAGCTACTAAATATATATCACTAAATGTTGTGGCATAGATTGGATCATTGGAAAATACTTTCATACCCAATAATTGAGCTTCAGGTGCAACACCCTTTATACCACCATTTTCGATATCTCCATTTGCCCCTGCAATACCTGCTACATGCATCCCGTGTTCAGAAGCAGCAGGCCCTAAATCACGAATCTCATTATTTAAATCATAGTAATTATATCCGTAAGGAATCTTTTCAGTGAAATACTTTCCGAGTAGATCCATTCTATCTATTGTTTCTTTAGTTAGTTTTGGATTAGTACTTTCACTAAGCACCATGTCCTTATGGGTTGGGTCAACACCGCTATCTATAATAGCTATTACAGTACCTTCTCCTTCATAACCTATATCCCAAGTAGGGATTGAACCAATCATATCGTTAGATGAATCCAAATCTGGTTTGATTATAGGTCTTTCATATTCATTTGCAATATATACTTTTTTTACATAAGGCAATTTCTCTATTGCTGGAATATCCCCATATTTGGCTTTGCCACTAAAACCATTAAAGGCAGTTTTAAAATTGTGAATGAAATCCATTCTTATATCATTAGATAAAATATTTTGTTTAACCTTCTCTTGTTCAATCTCTATTTGTTTTTCAATTTGACTAGCTAAATTTAGTTCTCTATAAGACATATTTCTTTCTGTTGCATAGACTATAGAGGGTTTTGATTCTAATTCAACAATTATTCTTACTTCTTCACTATCTTCAAAGATATCATCAGTAGAAACAGAATCTTTTTCAATCTTACTTAAAGGATCTGAACCAAATTGCTCTATTACCTTCCGGTGTATTTTCCTTTGCCTTTCAGTTAAATTATTTTGATTTTCTGCAAAGGCAAAACCAGATAATATTAAAGAAAGTATTAATAATATGGAAAGGATTCTAATTCTTATTTTCAAATGATCTCCTCCTCTTAATTTTTTTTGCAATTTAGCCCAAAGGAAACAGAACCTTTGGGCTGATTTTAATTCTAATGAAATTAACTATTAATGATTTAAAACTACATCTTCAAAAATATAAATAAATACATCATTTCCATCATAAATTCTAATATCTACAGTGTCATATTGATTTATATTGTAAAATATCATTCCAGATTCCTCTCCAATAGGAACTATATCTGTTTCCATAATGTTTTCTGTCCCATCTTCACTATCGGATAAATGATATACAACATCAAACTTTTCAGCATTTTCTATATTATTGACTTCAATAGAAACATATCCAAAGGTAGGTATAAACGATGGACGAAAAGTAGCAATTATTTGTGGTTCTTCTACATCTTCTTCATCTAATGTAACAGATATTCTTCCTTTTAAATCTTCTATCGTAGTACCATCTTCTACTCTAACCCTCCATTGAGATTGTGCACCTTCTATTTTATTAGTTGGTACATTGTCTACATATACAGTTATAACCTTTGCCACATATTCTTCCTTTATTTCAATATTTACATAAGTATTACTAGTGATATCACTCTCTCCAACAAATACATTCTCTACTTCCACTGGCCAGTCTTTAACTACTGGAACAATTACTTTAACAGTAGTTTCTACCTTTAGTTCTAAGCCCAATCTATTTTTAATTCCCTCTGGTAACTCAAAAACTCCTATAGCTATATATTCTCCTTCTAAATCTTTATCATAATTTCTAATGCTCCAGTCTAAACTTACAATATGGGTATCCCCTTCGCTATCTTTTATGGTTGTAGTCTTACGCAATTTACTTATAGCTTCTTCTTCTGATGTGCCTATATCAACTTCAATATTAGGTACAGAAGTTATACTTATAATATATGGGTCATCAGGATCCCCTGGATCTTCATCTTCAATTTCAACTATTCTCGCAACCCCATCAACCACTTTCAACTCGTGGGTATATTCAATTTGTCCATCAACTTTATATTTTTCATTGTTAATAATATCCCTAAGTTTAAATAAATTGTCTATCATTGCTAACCTAAAATCTAATATTATTCCACTATTAGTTTCTAGATATAAAGTCCATCCCTTTTCTTCTGCGGTCCCAACATAATGTCTAATAGCATCATAGAGTGTATGATCTCCCTCCATTGAGTTGCTTATAGCTTCTTCATAATCAACAAATACCATATTCCCATTTTCATCTTTAAAATAGACATTTTTAATATTTACATTGGTTCCAGAAGATGCAAATACAAAAGCTGGAAGTACCAATAATGCTATTATTATAAATGACAATATTTGATTAAAACTTAACTTTTTCAATTTAAAACCCCCTTCTACAATCAATATTATTCTAAAGTTTTAACTATCCGTCATGTCTTTTACCTTAATAGTCATAGTTTCTTCTTCTCCGTTTCTAAAGACAGAAATTTTAACTATATCTCCTATTTCTAAATCTAAAGTTGATCCTTTCCACTTCCCATCATTTTCATCATAGGCTAATTTTTGACCATTGGCTTTTACTTCTGTTGGCTTGTCCTCTGAATTAGAAATTACATGTATATAGGTAATCCCCAGAAAATCTTGTTTGACTATTGCTTCAACATCATTGATTTTTACTTTACCAATAATATTGTTTAAAGCATATATGGCTTCTCCTCGAGTTATGTTCCTTTGAGGTTTAAAAGAACCATCTGGAAATCCTATCATATATTCTCTAGCAACTACTGCCCCTACATATCCACTACTCCAACTTATTTTGTCTTTATCTATAAAATCTTCAATTCCCTTTTCATTTAAATCTAGATTCATTATTCTAGCTATAATAGTTGCAACTTCTTCCCTAGTAATTGGATTATTTGGTTTAATTGTATTATCTTTATATCCTGTTACATAGCCAGCAGCTGATGCCTTTTGTACTGTATCATAAAACCATTGTCCTTCTACTACATCAACATAATCTATCGTTTTTTCCTCTGAAAATCCGAAGGCATTGTTTGTCAATTTCATAAATTCTGCTCTTGTAATTTCATTATTTGGTTTAAAGGTACCATCAGAATAACCATTTGCCAATCCTCTTTCAATCCATTGCAATATTACTTTTTCAGCCCAATAGCCTGAAATATCGTTAATTTGGGCATGTCCTTCTAAAGGAAATACAGATATTAATAAAATTACTGTCATAACCATCCATAATACTCTTCTATGTTTATTACCTACCATTCTTAGTTCACCTCTTATTCAGATTCTTTTTTATAAATTTTCCTCCTTCCTTTGTGATTTTCTACTTGATATGAAATATGGAACAGTTTTGAGTTGCTACCTACTTAGATGTGAAGTTTTAATTAGCTTGTACTTTTATTTTATTTTACAGACAATCCTTATTATTTTTTATCATATCTTGTAATAAATAAGTTGTTTTTTTCTGACTTTATCTTATGATTTCTATTGTTTTTCATGGTGGTAAATGTATTTACTTTTTATTTTGATAATTTTTTATATCTAAAAAAGTCTTATCTATATGAAAATTGTCTAACGATTTTTATAAAATAAACAGCAGCAAAAAGAAAAAATTCTTTTTGCTGCTGTTTATTTTATAAGTCAAAGGCATTATTATCAACCTAACTCTTCTGAGATATCTTTTGTAAAATATTTTCTCTTTAAATCAATAATTTAAAAATAGATGTCATTTTTAGTACATTGGTTTGATGACGTAAGTTACCATATTAAGCCTTATCTCAGTATAATAGGCAAGTAGAACTATTACCGACACTTCTTTATTCTATAGATCTTTTTAAATTGCCTACCATAATGGCTGTAATTATAGTTCCTACTAATATAGCTATAGTATATAACAATACTCCTTCAACTGCATTTGGAATTGGTAGTACGAAGACTCCTCCATGTGGAACTGCTAATTTTACTTTAAATAACATAGTCAATGCTCCTGCCACACCAGAACCCGCCATTAAAGAAGGTATTACCCTTATTGGATCAGCAGCTGCAAATGGAATGGCTCCCTCTGTTATAAAAGATATTCCTAAAACTAAAGCAGCTTTTCCAGCTTCTTTTTCTTCCTTTGTAAATTTTCTTTTATAAAGAAGTGTTGCAATCCCTATGCCTATAGGCGGTGTCATACCAGCTGCCATAACTGCTGCCATCACTGAAGAAGATTGACCAGCCGCAATAGTTCCTACTCCAAAAGTATAAGCAGCTTTATTTATTGGTCCCCCCATGTCAAATGCCATCATCAATCCAAGTACAAGCCCTAATACTATTGCACTACCTTCCTGTAGATTATCTAGCCAATTTGATAATCCTGCATTCATTGCTGCTACAGGAGTACCAATTACATAGATCATCAACAACCCTACAATTAATGACGATAATAAAGGTAAAACTAATACTGGCATTAGCCCTTCCATTGTCTTAGGTAGCTTTATCCACTTCCTCAATAAAACTATAATATAACCTGCTAAAAATCCTGCAATAATTCCTCCTAAAAATCCTGCGCCAATTTGACTAGATAGCATACCTCCTATCATTCCTGGTACTAATCCAGGCCTATCAGCTATTGAATAAGCTATAAATCCAGACAGTATAGGTATCATAAGAGCAAAAGCTGAACCTCCACCAATTAGATTTAAAGCCCAAGGTAAAGTCCCTTCATTATCAGCGGCATGTATACCAAAAGCGAAGGATATTGCTATCAATATACCACCTGCTACTACAAATGGTATCATGTATGAAACCCCTGTCATTAGATGTTGATATGGTCCTTTTTTAATTTGCGTATGTCTGTCTTTTTCTTTATGAACTTTTTCAACATGCTCCTTAGTCTTCTCCAATTTCATAGCATCTTCAATTAGCTGTTTAGGATTCTTAATAGCGTCTTGGACAGTTCCCTCTAAAATAGGAAGTCCATCAAATTTAGTCTTATCAATCTTAGTATCTGCAGCTATTATTACTGCATGGGCTTCTCTAATTTCTTCCTCTGTTATTTCATTTTCTACACCTATAGATCCATATGTCTCTACCTTAATATCTACTCCAGCCTCATTTGCTGCCATTTGCAAAGCTTCAGCAGCCATATAAGTGTGCGCTATCCCGGTAGGACAAGATGTTACTGCTAATAGTTTCACAATATTTCCCCCTTTCCAATATTTTAGAAAGCTTCCAATATATCTTCATAGTTTTGAGCTTTCATTAACTTATCTCTTACATCACTATGCATAAGTCTTCTTGATATAAAGCTTAGTATTTTTAAATGTATATCATCAGACTTATTTGGAACTGCTATTAAAAATATTAAATTAACTGGCTGCCCATCCATGGAATTAAAATTAATTCCATCCTTACTTATTCCAAAAGCTATAGCAGCTTGATAAACAGCTTCACTTTTCCCATGAGGTATTCCTATTCCATAGCCAATTCCAGTAGAGAATTCTTCTTCTCTTTTCATAACTGCTAATTTAAAGCCTTCTTTGTCTTTAATTGCACCATCCTTATATAAAATCTCTATTAATTCGTCTATAACTTCTTCCTTATTCCTTCCTTGTAAATCGAAAGAAATCCTATCTTGTGTTAATAGTTTTCCAATTTCCACAATCCTCTCTCCTTTATCATAAGGGTTTTACTGTAATATTTTTTGATATTTCTCTTATTGTATCTATATCTGGTATTTTAGTACCCTCAGTCATAACCTTTGCTGTGCCACAAGCTATGGCTAATTTAAGAGCTTCATAATCAGTAAGATCATTTTCAATAGCATAAATTAATCCTGCAACCATTGCATCCCCTGCACCGACAGTGCTCTCTATCGGTACTTCAATCCCTTTAGAAATATAGGTATTTTTTGTAGTGGTATATACAGCACCTTCTGCTCCTAAAGAAATCAATACTTTTTCTATTCCTTTATCAATTAATTTCCTCCCCCCTTTTAAAATGGAATTTATGTCCTTTTCATCTACATTTACTATCTTCTTCAATTCATGAATATTCGGCTTTATAGCATAGGGTATAGCCTCTACACCATTAATCATTGGACTTCCATCTGCATCTAAAATCACCTTAACTGATTTTTCTTTTAACACCTGGGTAATATCTCTATATATATGATGCTCAATTCCTTCAGGTAAACTACCAGATAATACTACTAAATCATCCTCTTCTACCAGTGCTAAAAAATAATTTAGGAAATCTTTTATCTCCTTCTTTTCCATTATAAATCCCTTGTCATTTATATCTGTAATAGTTCGATATCTTTTTTCAACTATCTTTATATTGGTTCTATTTTCTCCCGGAATTATATAAAAATCGGTTTCAATGTTTAAACCTTCTAAATAGTCTAGAAAAAAACTAGAATTTTCATCTCCCAATATACCTGTACATACACTATCTACACCAAGTACCTTCAACACCTTGGATACATTAATTCCTTTGCCCCCTACATCCTTTCTAGAAACTAAACTTCTATTTACTTTACTTCTTCTATATTCATCTATTACTATAGTCTTATCTATAGCTGGATTTAATGTTACAGTATAGATCATATTATCCTCCCTCAGTATTAAGCCAATATATTGATACCTATATTTTCATAATACTCCATTTCCTCCTTAGGTCTTTCTCTATTGGTTATTATATAGTTAATATCTTTAATGTCACATATCCAAGAAAAATAAACTTGCTCAAATTTGGATTCATCTACTAATAGATATACCTTATCTGCTACATCCATCATAGCTTGCTTTACCCCTGCTTCTTGTAACGTTGGAGTCGTTATTCCAGATTTTAAAGATACACCATTTGCTCCTAGAAACGTTTTATCTACCCTAAATTGTCTTATAGTTTTTTCTGCAATAGAACCTATCTGAGCTTTAGTATTGCTTCTTATGATTCCACCTGTGTTTATTAACTGAATATCCTCCCTATTAGATAATTCATTTGCTAATGCGATAGAATTGGTTATAATAGTTATATTTTTGGCATTAATAAATTTTGATAGATGCCAAGTAGTAGTTCCAGAGTCTAATATTACAGTATCTCCATCTTTTATTTGTTTTGCTGCTATCTTTCCTATTCTTTCTTTTTCCTCTGAATATTTATCCTGTTTTTCAACAAAAGTGGCCTCTAATTTGTTAATCTGTGTAGATACAGCCCCTCCATGAGTCCTCATTATTAGCCCGAACCTTTCTAGCTCATTTAAATCTCTTCTAATTGTCGATTCAGATACCCCGAACTCTCTAGATAACTCCCCCACCTTTACACTATCTCCTCTATTTATTATCTCTGCTATCTTCAACCTACGTTCTTCAGCAAACATATTGTCTCTCCTTTGATTGTTTATAATTGTTTTATTTACATTTTGTGATTGTTTTTGATTTTTTATGCTTGTTTATGCTTATTTATATTCTATTCCAAACTTGTTGATTTGTCAATATATATATTTATTTTTAAGGAAAATAGCCAAGGATTAGATTAATCCCGAATTATTCATAGCTAAAAAAGTAAGATTCTCATCATAAAAACTATCTTGAGCAGTTTTGTTTACTAAATACATTAAGGGTTTTACTAAAAAAGGGTATATTTTCCCCTTGTTTGACGCATTTAGTTTTTTGAAACTTTCAAGGTTCACTACTCAGTTATTTTAACTTTGGCAGTAACTTAATATTATGAAGGGTTTAATAAAGCTCTTTTTGTAAGGATAACTTTAGAATACAAATTAATAATTTTACAACCACCAAAGTACA
Organism: Clostridium sp. Cult1; assembly: GCF_021655095.1. GTDB lineage: Bacteria > Bacillota > Clostridia > Tissierellales > Tepidimicrobiaceae > Schnuerera. Next base: position 296,960 of record NZ_PPXW01000001.1, read on the forward strand.
AGAAAATACAAAAGTTAAAGAATATATGGGAAATATGATTTGAAAGTCACCATAGGTGGGTAATAAAAGGATTAGTTATATTATGTTGATTTTAGATATGACCAATTTAAAAGATATTTAAGAAAGCTATAGAATACTATCCAGTATCTGACGCTACTGCACTACAACTATTGTCGCAAAGAAAACTGAAAATCTCACCATCACATTTGAACTTTCAGAAAAGCTAATCTACTATCAAGACTATGTGGTTTCTTAAAATAAAAAATATGGTTTGTAAATTCAATGCTGAAATAAGTCTACAGGAGATATAGTATGGGACAGTGAGAACCGTCCCCACTGTCCCTCTTTTTTAATGAGTTTGACTTTGGCATTCTGAAATTTTTATATCCTCTCTATTTTCTACTGCTGCTTCAATAGCAAGGGTTAAGGCCTTAATGATATCATTTAAATTCATACTTGCTGTGGCTCTTTTGTCAACTACTTGTTTAGGAAGAAAAGGAACATGAATGAATCCACCTCTTATATTAGGATACTTCTTATCAATTAGATAATGAAGTCCATACATGATGTGATTACATACATAAGTTCCAGCAGTATTTGATATACTTGCAGGGATATTCCCTTCTCTTATTTTTTGAGCCATAGCCTTTATAGGGAGTTTGGAAAAATATGCTGGCTCTCCATCTTCAAATATTGGTTCATCTATGGGCATATTTCCTTCATTATCTTCTATAGGTGCATCGCTTATGTTTATAGCGACTCTTTCTATAGTAATATCAAATCTTCCTCCTGCTTGTCCTACACATATAACTATATCAGGATTTTCTCTTTCAACAGCTTCCTCTAATCTTTTTATAGACTTATTAAATACCGTAGGCATTTCAACCTTGACAATCTCCGCTCCAGCGATTTTATCATCTAACCTTTTTACTGCTTCATAAGCAGGATTTACGCTTTCCTCTCCAAAGGGATCAAATCCAGTAACTAATATCTTCATTTTTCAAACCTCCTTAAAATGCCCAGACAAGCATGAGTACTATATGTATAACTAATAGTGTCAATGCTATTGGTGCTTGAATTTTTATAACTCCATTTTTATCCTTTATTTCAAGTATTGCTGCAGGAACTACATTGAAGTTTGCTGCCATAGGAGTAAGTAGTGTACCACAATACCCAGCAGTTAACGCCAATGATCCAGCTATAGCTGGATTTGCTCCTTGACTATATACAAATGGAATTCCAATACCTGCTGTTATAACTGCAAATGCAGCAAAAGCATTTCCCATTATCATAGTAAACAAAGCCATTCCAACACAATAAGCTATAACACCAAATACTATATTTCCTGTAGGTATCGCCTTTGAGATACCACTAGCTATAACTTCTCCCACTCCAGCTGCATTGAATAATGCTCCTAAAGCAGCTAACAATTGAGGAAGTATGGAAAAAGGTCCTACTTGTTGAAGTAATCTATTTCCTTCTTCTATAGCTTCATTAGCACTAGCTTTGGTTATAATAAAGCCCGAAACAGTAGCAACAATAGCACCAATACCCATCCCTACCAATCCACCAAGGGATGTAAATTGACCGATAACAAAAGCGAATATAGCAATACTTAATACTGGTATGAACAATTTGTTTCCTAATATTTTTGATTTTTCTATTTTAAACTTCTCACTTATCTCTTTAAAACTTCCTATTCTAACCTGGTTTGTTGCAGTCAATACTCCCATTAAAAGTACTAATACTCCAACAAATTTCGCAGGTAAAATTTTTCCAAATATAAATGTAATGGAAAGTATTCCCCAAAAAAGTCCTGTCCCAAATCTACTCTCTAAACTCTCATCTTTAAAAGAGTATATTGCAGTTATCAATGATACTATCCCAGATAGTATATATAATATTTCCAACGCCAATATAATCACCGACCTTAAATTATTTGCTTTTTGACATAAATTTATCAAGTTTTTTATCGTATATTCTAAATTGAACAATTGTCAGCAAAACTGCAATTATGGCTATAGGTATAGAGGCGTTTGCCACTTCTTTTTCTGTAACCTGAACTCCCAGCTCATTCAGCGTCCCTACTATTAGTAATACTCCCCCTGCAGCTATAAATACATTTTGCCCATAGAAGTTTGCATAATTCTCAACTGCAGCTGCCATGCCCTTTATACCCTCTACTGCGTCTTCAGAAATATCTCCATATTTATTTCTAGTTGCTCCTTCTGCCATTGGATATATAAGGGGTCTTATAAATTCAACATGTCCACCTATTCTCAAAGAGAGTGCTGCTGCTATTGTTCTGATAACCATATAGATTGATAATATCTTTCCAGTAGTTGCAGCTTTTAGCTTACTTATAAGTTCTGCTGCTCTTTGTTTAAGACCATATCTCTCCAGTAGCCCTATAATAGGTAATGTGACAAAGAATACTGTCATATATCGATTTGTCACAAAAGCCTCACCTAAAATATTGAGTATTTCTCCAAAACTTAAACCCCCTACTAATCCAGTTACTACTCCTGCTGTGAGAACTACAGCTATAGTATCTAGTTTTAGAATAAATCCTATAACGATGATTACAATCCCTAGAAGTTTTACCATTCATCCCCACCTCCATTGTTTTTATTTTCAATCAATTTAAGTATATAATATAGGGGAATAATTCTCTGTATACTAGACTACAATTTTATTTCCATCTAATATATTTTTCTAAATTTTCTATATCTTTAATTACGATTTCACCGTTCATAATATTTATTATGTTTTCATCTTTAAACCTATTCAATACTCTAGTTACCGTTACCCTTGAGCAGCCTATAAGGTTAGCAATTTCTTCGTGGGTAAATCTATCGTTTATCTTTTTGCCTTGGACCATCTCTTCGCCTTCTTGGTAATATAATCTGACAAGTGTATCTGCCACTTTACCAATAGAATCACTAAAAGCCATATTGAGCATTTGAAACATGGCTATCCTAAACTTTCTTGTGATGCTGTGAATTATATCTCTATAGATACTCGGGTTCTCAAGGAGTATTTCTTCAACTACCCTTTTATCTAATACGGATATGGTACTATCTTTCAAAGCTGTTGTCTCCAATTTGGCTTCTCCCCCAGCAAAATAATCCATTTCCTTAAATATTTCTCCACTTCGAAGTAAATAGAGGATTTTTTCTTCACCCTCCAAGCTATAAATAGATTGTTTGAGATTTCCGCTCATTACAATGCATATTGCATCTTCACCTTTTATTTGAATCAAACTATTTTTAGGATATTTTCTCATATTTCCCCTTTTACCAATTTCTAAAAATGAGCTTCTCATTTTTTCCTGCCGCTCTACCTGAAAATACTCATTATACATCTTTTCAACCTCCAATATTCCTTTATTTGCTATATTATATCATAGTAGAATATTGCCAGCCATCTAAAGCCTAACCAGCTAGCTTCCTCCTTAACTCTAGCCATACAGTAAGCTATTCAAGGAAACTAGTTCTAGTAATGACCATAGGAATAAAAATAATGGGACAGCCAAAAACATCCCATTGTCTCAATGTATCAACCGCAAGGGTCTATAGTTTTTTCAAAGAAAAATTTTCAAATTTTTCAAGGTTTGTTTTGATTTTGCTATGTAACTATTCAATTCCCAACATGCCTCATAATAATATTGTCGTCGCACCCTAGGGTTTTTACACTACCTAGGGTGCGACGACAAATCTATGATGCAAAAAGATCCGTCCTTGGTGCATCTATTTCTTTTCTATTTTTTCAATTGAATCCTTGAATTGTGGTAGATAATCCTTATGTGCTATTAACATCTCATCTAATAATTTTTTAGCGATATTACCTGCTGGAACTAATGGATTGATAGTAAATGCTTGCAAGGCTGCACCATAATCTCCTGTAACTGCTGCCTCAATGGTTAACTCTTCCATTGCCTTCATCAATTGGAGATAGCCTCTTGCTGCAGCATTTAATTTCCCAAAAGCAATTGGTTTTGGACCTGCTGCTGTCATGACGCTGCTTACTTCTACTGCAACATCATCTGGCAAATCTGGCAATGCACCATTGTTTCTTGTGCTAACAACCATTATATTCTGCTTATCGTTGTAAATAGAGCTTATTGTTTCACAAGCAGCATCTGAATAGTGTGCGCCACCACGTTTTGAAAGTTGTTCTGGTTTTTCTTTAAGATCTGAGTCCTTATATAATTCAAATAATTCTCTTTCTACTTCTTTAACTACTTCTGCCCTAGTTTCTCCTTTTTGATAGGACTCTATTGCCTTTTTAAGCATATCATCCTGAAGGTAATAATACATATGATACTCACATGGTAACATGCCCATCTTTTGCTAAAGACTGTAATGTGCCATCGTATTCTTTTCTCCATCACCATACTTGTTGACGGCTGGTGTGATATCTTCTAGCAACTTTTGCATCATTATCATATTTAATTGCATATTCAACTACTCTTTGATGAAACCTCATCTCTTCTGTTTCCGAAGGTGTCGAATACTTAATTGTTTTCATAGGAAAGGCCTCCGATACTTGTTTTTTGTGGTGAATAACATTATATCAGAGGCCTTTCCTTTTTTTCATTTTTTTGTCACAAATGTATTGTCTTATATCAAAGATTTTATAGTATTTCAATGATAAATATATGATATTCTATCCTCTAGTCGATTCCCTCTCATAGATAGTATAGGGTATAGTTACTTTCTTTCCCCTCACGTCTTTCTCTATGGCATCTACTAATAAGTCCATTGCTTTTCGTCCTAACTGGATGGCATTTATATCTACAGAAGTTAAAGGTACATTTGAATGCTTAGCAAGGGTACTGTTGTTAAAACTGGCTATGGCTATATCTCTTGGTATATCTATTCCTAGGTTTTCAAAGGCTTTTACTGCTCCAAAGGCTACCAAATCATCTGCTACTATTAACCCATCTGGCAGTGGTTTGATTTTTGATATTTGCCTTGCATAATCGTATCCAGTCTTTTCATCAAAGCTACCACTAAATAGTAAATTTTCATCAAAATCAATCCCCGCCTCCATTAAGGCTTTTTTATAGCCTTTTACCCGCTTTTTACTTACTATCAAATCTATATCTCCGACTATCATAGCAATCCGTTTCCTTCCAATATTAATAATATGATTGGTTAATTCATAAGCTGCAAGATAGTTATCATTATCCACCTGATTTATTTTTTCATCTTTCTCGTTGGTAGAACCTATTATAGAAAAGGGAAAATCCATCATCTGTAAATATTTTATACATTCGTCATTGACCTTACTAGTCATTAGTATTACTCCATCAACTTTAGAGCCTTTTATGAATTTTTGGATTATTTTAAGCTCTTCACCTTTTTCCGTATTAGTGGATAATAAAAGGTCATAACCCGAATTGGAAGCACCTTTAATAATCCCTCTAATGGATTCGGTAAAAAAAGGATTGGAAAAATAATCTTCCGATGTAGTAGGTATTATTATTCCTATGGTTCCAGTTTTTTTAATGGCCAAAGATCTAGCATTAGCATTTGGATAATAACCCAATTCATCCATGCATTTTAGCACCTTTTTTCTTGTAGCCTCACTAATCCTAGGACTATTAGATATTACCCTTGATACTGTAGATGGAGAAACTCCTGCTAACTTGGCTACATCATCAGCTGTTACTTGTTTGTTTCTTTTCATGGTATCACCTCTCTTCTATATCCTCAGTTTATCCTTTCTCCTGTTTGACTATCAAAGAAATGTAATGCACTAATATCATATCCAAAGGAATGTTTTTCTCCTTCATTGTATTCATAATGTCCAGGTACAGATATAAGCAATTCATGTCCATTTTCTAATTGGGTATATAATATTTTTTCTTTTCCCAGCATTTCTACCACATCTATAGTACATTCAAAGGTATCTCCTAGTTTGCCACCGCTTTCAAACCTTTCTGCTCTAATCCCCAATGATACTTCTTTTCCCTCATAAAATTCCAAAAGCTTGCCATCTTCTTCTGAAGGACTAACCTTTATAATACCATCTTTGGATACAAATTTCCCATTTATCATACTTCCATCGATTATATTTATAGTAGGAGAACCAATGAACTTAGCCACAAATATATTAGCTGGTTTATTATAAAAATCTTCTGGCTTTCCTACTTGCTGAATTTTTCCATCATTCATCAATACAATCTTTGTAGCCATAGTCATAGCTTCCGTTTGATCATGAGTCACATATACAGTAGTGCTTCCCAAGGTCTTATGAAGTCTAACTAGTTCTACTCTCATATGTTCCCTAAGCTTAGCATCTAAATTAGATAATGGTTCATCCATTAGAAATACCTTAGGTTTTCGTACTATGGCTCGTCCAAGAGCAACTCTCTGTCTCTGTCCCCCCGAAATATCTGAAGGCTTGGAATACAGATATTCCTCAAGTTTTAGCAATTTAGCCGCCTCCACTACCCTTTCGTGAATAATTTTTTTATTTTCCTTCCTCATCAATAGAGAAAATCCCATATTATCATATACGGTCATATGGGGATATAAGGCATAGGATTGAAAAACCATGGCTATATCTCTATCTTTAGGGGGAATTTTATTCACTCTTTTATCGTTAAAATATAAATCCCCTTCTGTTATAGAGTTAAGTCCTGCTATCATCCTAAGCAATGTTGTCTTACCACATCCCGATGGACCTAGTATAACACAAAAATCTTGACTTTCTATTTTTAAATCTATACCTCTTAATGTAAATTCTTCTCGTCCTTCATATTTTTTACCTATATTCTTTAAAATAACTTTCATAAAACAACCTCCAAACCCTTAATAGTTTCATATGATAGAGCTATTCTTAACCTTTTACTGAACCCTCTGCTAAACCTGAAACCAATTCTTTTTGTAAAGCTATGAATAGTATTACCACAGGGATAGCTGTAAGCAATCCTCCTGCTGCAAAAGCAGGTTGGTTTAAGGTTCTAACATCGTTTATCAACGTGAACAATCCTGCTGCTAACGTATAGGTTTCTGGGCTTGTCAGTAATACCTTTGGTAATAAATAATCCATAAATGGACCAATAAATGACCACAAAGCTATTAGAGCAAGCATAGGTCTTGCTATTGGCATGATAATCAATCTGTAAACTTGGAGATTGGAACATCCATCTATTTTAGCCGCATCGTCTAATTCTGTAGATATTGAATCGATATATCCCTTTAGGATAAAAGTGTTATTGGCTATTCCTCCTCCTGCATATATTAACACTAGCATCATCTGTCTTGTAAAACCAGGGTTTATTGAAGATATGACAGAGTACATGGTAAAATAGGCGGTAATCCCTGCAAATGTAGGTATAGCTTGTATAAGCATCATAGCCATTAAGGATATTTTTTTACCTTTAAATCTATATCTTGAATAGGCATAGCCAGTTAACGAAACTATTAACAATATCAAAACTGCTGTAGCCAATGCGATTAATATGGTATTCTTTGTCCATTGTAAAAACAAAGTATTATTAAACAGATATTCAAAATGTTTTAGTGAAAAGGTAAACTGGTCATTAAGCATTAGATATTGTTCTTGTTTCCCATTAAATGCTGATAAAACCATTTGGAAAAGAGGCCACAAAATAGCTATTGCCCAAGATATGAGTATAATATATGTTATAACCAACAATATCTTACCTGTAATACTCAATGGTCGTTTGTCCGATAGATATAGTTTCTCCTTTTTTCTTAACAATTTCATTACAATCTCTCCTCTTTAAAGGCTTTAGAACTTCTATATCCTAGAAATGAAACAAGCATTACTGCAATGGAAACGAAAACTGTAATAGCTGCACCTATACCTTGATATTGATTTTCTATGGTCAATTTATATATATATGAGATAAGCAGATCAGAAGAACCTGCTAAGTTTCCGTATTTACTCGGTTCAAAGGGACCTCCTCCATTAAATAAATATATTATAGAGAAGTTGTTGAAGTTAAATACATATTGGCCTACCAGCAAAGGTGCAGTTTGAAATAGCACTATAGGTAGTGTGATATGTCTTAATTTTTGCCATGTTGTAGCCCCATCAATTTCCGATGCTTCATATAGATCACTAGGTATAGATTGCAGTACTCCAGTAGATAACAAGAATATATATGAACTTCCTAACCATCCTTGTAATAAAATCAATGCAATTCTAGTCTGAGTTGTATTGGTCTTTACACTCATCTCAAGACCCCAGATATTGTTAACTAATTGTGAAATGGCTCCATTTGGAGATAACATTATGCTAAAAAACATTATAGAAATAAAAGCTGGTACAGCCCAAGGTAGTAAATAAATAGTTCTAAATATGGTTTTTCCTTTGACTCTATCGTTATTGACTAATAAGGCTAATATAAATCCTATAAATATGGCTAAACTGGTTGCTAGCAAAGTCCAGACTAAAGTCCATCCTAAAGTGAGCCAGAAAACAGAACCAGCTAAGCCTTCCCCTAGAAATATCATTTTATAGTTTTTAATCCCTATCCAGCTAAATTTAGATTGATGTTGAGGATCCATTCCAGTAAAAGATAATAGGATAGTTGTAGTAACTGGAACTAATACCATAAATATTATTACTATAAGAGCGGGAAGGTTGGCAACATAGGGAAAACCTTCTTCACTTAAATAAGTTTTTGTTTCAAACCAATTATTTGGCCTAACCCCTTTTATAGTATCTTTCTCTACTTTTAACACATCTTTAAAAGAAAAATATAGAAGAAATAAAGATAAAATCACTAGAAATATGGCTATTATACCTTCTATCATAAATATTAGAGATTTATCTATTCTTCTCCCTCCTTCAGCTAGCGAGATAAGTCCCCTTATTCCCTCTCCTTGATAGTTTCCAAATCCTAAGGCATATGGAATAGCAATAAGGTAAATAAATAAACTTGCTAATAGAAATATAAACCCTTTTTTATACTGCTTGTTAAGCATCTGACCTATTCCAGGAAATAGAAAGGTGAAATAGGCTACTTTGGGTTTAGTCTTTTCAACCTCAATAGGGATTTTTCTACGTATATCTGCCATATTCGAATTCAATATCTTTAGATTTATTTTTGTATTTTCCTTTATTTCATGTCTTGTATTCTTTATAAATTCCCTATTAGTTTTTCGCTGAGATTCATAGGATTTAAGTATTATTTTTTCTTTGTACTTTTGTTTGAGAATATTGATTTCATTTACTTGAGCTTTTTTTGAAATTGACCCTTTTCTTCTCTTTTCTTGTAATTTTCTTTTTTCTTCCTTTAAAAACGCTTTATGTTCTTTTTTAAATTCCTTAAATTCTTTCTTAAATTTTCTCTCTCTGTTTGGATCAATGTTTTTCTTTTCTATCAAAGCTTTTTCTATGTCTAATGTTCTATCAATTATATTATGGATTATATCAGGTAATTCTTCCATTAAAAGATTGGATTGTTCATACTCGAACTCTGCATCATAGCTCAAAGCTACATAGTCCTTGTAGAATTGACCTTTTTCTTGAGCTAGAAATAAATCTACTTTAAGTTTCTTTGCCTTATACGGCAAAGTTTTATCTAGTGAGTTTTTAAATTTTTTCTTATTGGCCTTCAAAGTTTTTAAAAACTTCTTTTCTTCAAATTTAAACTTCTTTAATTCTATATCATTACTAATCAACTCACTCCCACCTTTTATCAATGCTACTATTTTGTATTAACTTGCTTAAGGCTAATATCTTGGTTATTAATATTATATAACACAGTATATTGATATAGTAAAATATGGAATCAATTTTTTGTTCAATTATGACATGAATTAGATTTCCAGACAATAGTATAGCCCATATATGTACGTATATTTTATTGACTCTAGTATATTTAAAAGCAAAATATGTGTAAATACCCAGAGCCATAGGGATTATTATTTTGATGAAAAAATAGGTAAGATTACTTGTTAGGTACAGTTGATAATAGTTTACGCCTTCAGTATTAGGAGACTCTGATATATTTATCCCATCAATCCATTCATTATAAATGCTTATATCCTTTACATTTATCATGACTTCTAAAGAGTTTAGAAGGATGATTATAGAACATAATATCAATATACTATAAAATTGTTTTTCAGGTAATTTTATGTTAAAATTCATGTTTCCTCCTATTTAATATAAATCTTTAGGGAAGAAAACTTAAACGATTCTTCCCTAAAGACCTTGTTAATTTCCTTAAAAAGTTTGCATCATAGCATCAAAAGATGCTTTTATTTCTTTATATGCATCTTCTACAGTGGCTGGTTTAGTATTTGGCCATGAGAGGATTGAATTCTTCCATGTATCCCAAACAGAACCCCATTCTATAAACAATGGACGAGCTGGAGCAGCTTCATAGGACTCAATAACTGCTCTAATTACCATTTTATCTGTTTGTGATAGATCAGAATCTTCATAGTCAGATAGTGGCACATTTTCTAATATTTTGCCTGTAGCCTTAAAAAATTCTACTGCATATTCAGGATTTACTACCTCTTCGATGAATTTTTGACTGAGTAACTTTTTTTCTTCATTTTCTTCTACTCGAGAATTAACGGATAGACCCCAACCACCTTTCCAATGAGCTAATGGTTTTCCATTAACTGTAACTTTATTTATGGGTAGTATTTCTAAATCTTCTCCACTATTAGCTAGATTAGATAAACTACCTGTAGACCAAGGACCTTCAAGTCTTAAAGATGTATGACCATCAGAACTAAAGGCGGTATCCATATATCCCCAAGCTGCATCTTCGTCCCATAGAGATGTTTTGGCTTCGTTATGAGCTTTCCAATAATTGAACAATGCCGTAAATACTCCTTGTTTTTCTTCTGGTAATTCATTAAATTCTGCAGTCAGATCTGAAAAAAGATTTCCTGAGTTATCTATGCCCAATAGTTCTATATCTGCTGAGTTAGTTACTGCAACACCAAACCAAGCATCGAATACTGGTATTAGCATATCTTCTGTTCCCAGATTAGTAAATTCTATAGTTTCTGATAAATCTATATCATTAGCCTCTGCATTGGCTTTGTTTGCAAATATGATTAAGGTTTCGATATTCATAGGGAATGCCAAATAATCTTCTCCTATTTTGAAGTTTCCACCAAGACCTTCATCATAATTGGGAAAACCTCCTACATTTGCTGCCATGGTTTTAGCATCAATTGCTGCTAAGGCTTCATTTTGTGCTAATCCATATATTCTATCTGCTGGAATGGCAAATACATCTGCCACATCTTCATTTGTAACATCTGTTGCATCTAGTACATCTAGATGATCAAAAGAACTTGTTACTATAAACTCAATAGTTGCACCTGGATATGTTTCTTTAACCCTTTCTGCTGCCTTTTCATAATGAGGTAACCATTCTTCCTCTACTTGTACGGAAATAGTTTCTTGAATTTCTCCAACTTCCTCTGGGCTACTATCGTTTTCTACACTAGTTGACTCATCACTACCGCAGGCTACCAGAGCCAAAGACAATACTAACGCTAATAATAAAACACCAGTTTTTTTCATTTTATTCCCTCCCATTTTATATAAACTAATTTTTAATACCCCATATTTCCTTAGCATATTGTTCTATAGTTCTGTCAGAGCTAAATTTGCCTGCATTAACCATGTTGATCCAGCATTTTTTTGCCCATTCCATTCTGTTTGTATAGGCATCATTAACTCTTTTGTGAGCATCTCTATAGCTATCAAAATCCTTCATCAAATAATACATATCTGGCCTATGCCAAGAAGCTCCTTCTAAAATGGAATCGTACAGTTCTTTAAATACTCCAGTATTGCCATCGCTAAAGGTTCCATCTACTAAAGAATCTACTACTCTTTTAAGTCCTTCTGTTTTTTGGTAATACTCCTTTGGATTATAGGTGTTTTTTAGATTTTCTATTTCCTCAACCCTTAACCCAAATATGAAGTTATTATCCTCTCCTGCTTCCTCTACTATTTCTATATTTGCCCCATCTAATGTTCCAATAGTAGGAGTACCATTTAGCATAAACTTCATATTTCCTGTACCTGAAGCTTCTTTACCAGCTGTGGAAATCTGCTCTGAAATATCTGCTGCTGAAAATAGCTTTTCCCCATAGGAAACTCCATAGTTAGTTATAAATACTACTTTTATCTTTCCATCTATATCTTTATCATTGTTAATTAGTTCTTTTATTTCGTTTATATATTTTATAATTCCTTTAGCTCTATGGTATCCTGGTGCTGCCTTTCCACCAAAGATGAAGGTTCTGTTGACCATATCAAGATCTGGATTTTCCTTTAACCTGTAATATAGATCCAACACATGGAAGGCATTTAAAAGCTGCCGCTTATATTCGTGAATCCTTTTGATTTGAATATCAAAAATAGAATATAGGTCTATTTCTATACCTTCCTGTTTTTTAATATATTCTGCTAGCTGATTCTTCTTAATTTGTTTTATGTCTAAGAATCTTTTTAAAACGTTTTCATCATCTTTATACTTTTCCAATTTCTTTAATTCTTCTAATTTGGTTATCCAAAGTTCTGAACCCAATAATTCTGTTATAAACTCTGAAAGTTCTGGATTAGCCTTTAATAGCCATCTTCGTTGGGTAATCCCGTTAGTTTTGTTATTAAACCTTTCAGGATAGAGTTTATACCAATTGTTTAATTCCCTTTTAGCTAAAATATCTGAATGTACCTTTGCTACACCATTAGTTGAGTGGGTTCCATTAATTGCAAGATATGCCATATTTATATTGTCCTTTTCTATTATCTTGTACTGGTTTATTGCATCATAAGATATGCCCTTTTCTTTAAGTTCTTCTACTAAATCTTCATTTATTCTTTCAATTATTTTGTATACCTTTGGCAGTAAAATTTTATAGAATTTTACTGGCCACCTTTCCAAAGCTTCTTGCATAATGGTATGATTCGTATAAGCAAAAGTATTGATAACAATTTCCCATGCCTTATCCCAATCCATCCCATAGATATCGGTTAATATTCGCATCATCTCTGGAATTGCAACTGTTGGATGAGTGTCATTTAACTGTATTGCATGGTGCTCATGAAAATTATCTAAAGTATCATATTTACTAAGATGATTTCTAACCAAATCTTGTAAAGATGCAGAAACGAAAAAATATTGTTGTTTTAATCTAAGTATTTTTCCTTCATCTTTTGTATCATTTGGATATAGTACTTTTGATATGATTTCTGCATCATTCCTTTCCTTTATAGATAGATGATAGTTTTGCTGATTAAATTGTTCTAAATCAAAGGGATTGACAGCTTCTGCCTGCCATAGTCTTAAGGTATTTATTGTCTTTCCACCATAACCAATAATTGGAGTATCATAGGGAACTGCAATTACATCACTATCAGCAAAACTCACTAGAACTTTCTCATTATCCCTTCTTATGGACCAAGGATCTCCAAATTGCAGCCAGTCGTCCCCTTCTTCAACTTGAAATCCGTCTTTAAGCCTTTGACGGAATATCCCATATTCATATCTAATACCGTATCCCATTAATGGATAGTTCAACGTAGCAGCCGAATCTAAGAAACATGCTGCCAACCTTCCTAAACCACCGTTTCCTAAACCAGGATCTTCTTCTGTTTCTTCTATGCTGTTGTAGTCAATGTCCAGTTCTTCCAATAAATCCTTTATTTCAGATTGTAATTTCATATTAATTAAATTGTTACTTAATGCTCTCCCCATTAAATATTCAGCTGAAAGGTAGTATGCCTTCTTTTTATCTTCGTGTTTTTTCAAAGAATTGATCCACCTAGGCACTATATCTTCCATCAATGCTTTAACTAAGGCAATATATCTTTCTTTACTATTACAGTCATCAATACTCTTCCTAAAGTTTGTTAAAGTATAAGCTTCCATTCTATTTATCATTTTTCTCGTGGATACCATAAAGTCACCTCCTATAAATCCTCGTCATGTTTCGTAATTTACTTGCAATTTCATCTGTTAAATCCTCTTTTTCCATCCTCCAGATCCAATTTCCTCCAACTGTAGACGGAATATTCATCCTAGCAGAATCGTCTAAGCCTAAAAGGTCCTGGGTAGTCGTTATAGCTAAATATGCTGTAGAACTCCATGCCCCCCTTATGAATCCCCAATTCACCCCCTCAATTGAATCCAATTTCAAATATTCTATTGCATAGTTTACATCTTCTTTATCTGTATTAGTGTACCAGCCGACAACTGTCGAATTATCATGGGTTCCAGTATAAACCACACAATTTTTATTAAAATTGTGAGGAAGATAATCGCTTTCCTCCCTTGAATCAAAAGCAAATTGTAGTACTTTCATTCCAGGAAAACCAGATTCCTCAATTAATTTAATTACGTCTTCTGTTAAAAAACCCAAATCCTCTGCAATAATATTCATATCTCCTAATTCTTCTTTTAGTTTATTAAATAATTTCATCCCTGGTCCCTTTGTCCATTGTCCATTTATAGCATCTTTGGCTCCATATTTAACTTCCCAGTAAGACTCAAACCCCCTAAAATGATCAATTCTAAGTACATCGAATAACTTAAGACTATATTCGAACCTTTTAACCCACCAACTGTACTCATCCTTTTCCATAGCATCCCAATCATAAATTGGATTACCCCAAAGCTGCCCTTTTGGAGAAAAAGCATCAGGAGGACAACCTGAAACGGTTATTGGAATTAGGTTGTCGTCTAGATAAAATAATTCTGGATTTCCCCATACATCGGAGCTATCCTCTGATACATATATAGGTAGATCTCCAATAATGTTTATTCCTTTTCCATTTGCATATTTTTTTAATCTATACCATTGTTCTGTAAAAAAATATTGGGTGAAAATCCAAAAATAGATTGAATCTGTATTTTTCTTCTCAAAGTTCTTGACTTCTTCAGTGTTTATTCTTCTATATTTCTCATCCCAAAATAGCCAAGATATGTTGTTATGGTATTCCTTTATTGCCATAAATAGCGCAAATTTCCTAAGCCAACTCTTATTACGAGTATAAAAATTATACAATTCCTCTTTTATATAGGGATATGCTCTTCTATAAGCTATTTTTAAAAGTTTCATTTTGTTTTTATATAGTAATCCATAGTCTACTCTTTTGGGGTCCTTTCCCATATCTAAATTATCAATTTCATCTTTCCTCAAATATCCCTTTTCAATAAATTCGTCAAAATCTATGAAATATGGATTTCCAGCAAAAGCTGAAAAGGACTGGTAAGGAGAGTCCCCAAAACCCGTTATTCCTAAAGGTAACACCTGCCAATTCTTCTGTTTTGCTTTTGCTAAAAACTCAACAAAATTATAAGCTTCTTTACCAAAATCTCCAATTCCATATTCTCCAGGTAATGAAGATATATGCATTAAAATTCCGCTCGACCTTTTATTTGCCATATTATTCTCCTCTGATCAAAATTTCTTTATATTTAATACTGTTTTTAGAGTCGATAATTTTAATATTTATATTCTCTATAAAAGGATTGTCATTATCCACCTTTATATCATAGTCTCCTGCTTTTTTAACTATATGTATATTTGTTGAATAGCTTAAATTATAGCTTTTGCCATCATCATCGTATAATTCATATACAGCTTGATCATCTACATAAGCTAATATTTCTATGCTTTTTAAATCCAATTCCTTTACATTTTTAGAAGGCTTAACATAAGGAATCATTGAATTCTTCCTTAAAAAGAATTTTAAATCTTCTAGTCCATACTCTATATAGTGAATCCCCTTTTTCCTTATACCAGTAGTCATATCTTCCTCCAAGAAGGATACCTCTAGCATATCCTCTGGTAGATATACGTACCTACCACTGTGGTTGGAAGTATGTACTGGTGCAAGCATTAGCTGATTCCCTAGTAGGATTTGATCTTCTGCTTCTTCAGCTAAAGTCCCTTGAAATTCAAAGGATAGGGGTTTAAACATTAAAGTATAATTGTTTACGGCCTTCATGTATTCTGAATAGATGTAAGGGATTAGACTGTATCTTGCCTTGATCAAATTTCTTGTATTGCTAAGCACCTTTTCTGAAAAAGCATAGGGTTCCTGATTGTTACAGCCTATAGCAGAATGATTTCTTAGCAATGGTGTAAATACGCTTAATTGTAGCCATCTAGTCAAAAGTTCTCCATTGCAATTACCTCCAAAACCACCAGTATCTGCACCTATATAGAAGAATCCACACATATTTAAGGAAGGTAGAATTTTTATGTTCTGCTCTAAATGAGACCACCAAGATGAGTTGTCTCCTGTCCAAATACCACCATATCTATGCATTCCAATAGAGGATGCTCTGGAAATCAATAAAAATCTCTTATCCTTTAACAATCTAGTTAAACCCAGATAGGCGGATTTAGTCATGTAGTAGCCATATAGATTGTGAACTTTGTCGTTAGAAATCCTTTTCCCATCTATTTCATGATAAAAATTCTTATAATAGGAATCCTTGTTAGCTAGATTCATAAAATTATCCTTTAGCTTAAAATATGAAAAGACATCTAAATCCTTATCTTGAGATTCCTGAGCATATTGAATAGCCTCAGCTAAGGCCTCTTGTTCATAGAAAATCGCTGGCTCATTCATATCGTTCCAGAAGCCTTCTATACCACAGTCAGTCAATACCTGGTATTTAGATCCAAACCACAATTGGGTCTCTTCTTTCATGAAATCTGGAAAATGGACTTTTCCTGGCCATACTACCCCTTCATAAGGTTTTCCCTCTTCGTCTTTACAGAAATAATCTCCTTCAATACCTTCTTCGTAAATATGGTAACCCTTTTCCACCTTCACTCCAGCATCTATTATAGGTACTAGATAGAGACCATCCTTTTTTAAATCCTCTACAAAATTCTTGAATCCGTCAAATCTCTCATCCGATATAGTAAAATCTTTGAAGTCGTCCATATAGTCTAGATCTAAGAAAATCCCCTCCAATGGGATATCGTTTTTCCTAAATGTTTCGTAAACCTTTTTAACCTCATCCTTATCTTTGTATCCCCATCGGCTTTGAAAATATCCAAAAGCCCATTTAGGTGGAATATAGGATTTGCCAATTATCTGCAAGAATTTAGTAGAAATTTCTTCTAAATTTTCTCCTTCAATTATATAAATATAAAAGTCTTTTCCATAGATTTTAATATTAAATAAATCTTCATTATAATACCCTACATCATATTTAATCCTACTTGGAAAATCTATAAAGTATCCTCTAGATTCTTTGCCAGATATGATAAAAAAATTGTGGGCTGAATATAATTTAGTTCTATCTTCAATATGCAAAGGTTCATCAGTACAATAAGATTCATATAATCTGCCTCTTTTATTAACTCCACCCAAATTTCCGCCAAGACCATATACTATATCCTCAGACGAAAGGTTTAGAGATATTTTAGAGTATCCTTCTTTAAACCGAATATCCAAATGCTCTTCTAGTTTTATTTCTATTTTTTCTTCGATTACAGCTCCTGTTTCGATAGGATTGCCGTATTTATAAACTTTTGTCCCGTTTTTTAGTTTATATGATTTCATGCTAACCTCCTTTTATTATGAAATTTGTGCAAGCGGTTGCACAACCCTTATATAAAGGATATACTATTTTTTCTTATTTGTAAAGTACTATTTTCTTGCAAAGGTTAATGGATCATCTTATGCACAGAAAAGTAAATCTAGAATATTCTCTGCTTATCGGATAAACAGCAGTTGTATAGAGCAGTTACCTCTATATATCTTTCTCTTAAAGTGGCTATAAAAGGATTAATTTCTCTTTACAAAATGACAGTTTCTCCTTAATTTAATCTTCTTCCATAGACTCAAATGAAATTGGCTCAGGAACTGGCACAAAAGCATTAAGTTCAGAGGTGTAAAGTATAAAATAGAATAGAAAACCCTGTAATAATTGTAATTACAGGGTTTTCTATTGGCATACCTAGGAGGACTTCAACCCCCCGACCAATTGAATTGTTTTTTATTTCTGCTATTTTTTGTATATTTCTATCACAGGACACAATATGTAGACTTGGCGGAACTAATCTACTATCGATTTGTTGAAGAAACTTATCAACAAATCAGGTTAGGTTATGAGTTTACAACAGATTATTTCTTTTTTCTTCATTCTAGAATTCATACACCAATGTCCGATAAAGTTTATATCTTTTCTTTCCTTTTTAGCATTTTTAATCATTTCAAAATAATTTTTGCCCTCTACTTTGATCTTTTCAACTTCTAGAAGCCCAGCTGATTCAAGGGATCTGGATGTTTTTATGCAAAGATGAATTACCGAATCCCCTAGTTTGCCGTCAACTCTTTTCAAAATATTGTATATAGTTTTACCTGTAATATCTTTAAAAAACCTTGGCCCAACTATATCTATAGTACCAGCAGGATCTGCATAGGAGATTACATCGACTCCATTTTTTATGGCTTCTAAAATATAGTACACTGTACTATTTTCGATTAATTTCAATAATCTATTTGCCTTGTCTATATCTTTTCTGGTGGTTCTAAAAAATAAATTGCTCTCTATAATAGTAGTTCCAAGAGTAACAGGTCCAGTTATATCAAGAACTACGTTTTTTCCATCTTTCTTTAATATGTCCACTGCCTTAAGTACTTCAGCAATTCTACCTTTACTCAAATCTAAATTTCCCATATCTTCGATTAAATTTATATCGTCAATTGCATATCTTTCTATTCTATTACCGAGTTTATGGTCAAATTCCACTGTAGAACCAAAAGCTTCAGCTTCTACAGTATGGCAGAAAGGTAACTCACAATATGGAGAATTCTTATATGCTTTAAGAGTTTTTGACAATGTAGCTATTTTTGAAGCATCATTATTTATTTCTTTATAAGATAGACCTAAGTCTTCTAAAATCCTATCAGGTATTGATTCTTCCTCTTTACCAATACATTTTAATATATTCCCTACTGCCATTTTACCACCTATTCTAGAAATTTAGTTGAGCAACAAAGATATCTTGAAAATTTTCTTTAAGAGATAGTTCCAATACTTCCATATCTTCCTTAATATCATATACTTTCTTATAACAATCACTGTTAATCAAAGCAAGTCTTGCACCTTCTAGTGAAGTATTCCCTAAGAATTTTATATCTCCGTTAAATCCTTTAGGTATTAATCCTATTTCCATTATATTATCTGGATTAATATGATAACCAAAGGCTCCAGCTATATATACCAATGGTATTTCTTCTATTGTCAATCCTATTTCATCTAACATCATAATTACACCAGAAGCTATAGCTCCCTTAGCTAGCTGAATTTGTCTTATATCCTTTTGAGAAATATATATATCATCAGTTATATAGAACTTCTTATCCACTAATCTTTCAGCCAATTTAGGATTTATATTCTTGTTCCATCTGCCAGATTTAGTTACAATATCTCTTCTCACCAATGCTCCAGCTATATCTATAAGACCACTGCCACAAATTCCTATTGCTTTAGCATTTCCTATTGTTGAGTAACTAATATTATAGTCTGCATCAATATCAAATTTTTCTATAGCTCCATATTCCGCACGGCATCCACATTCAATATTCATACCTTCCAATGCTGGTCCTGCTGCTGTAGATGTACATATTATCTTTCCATCCTTTAATGCTGCAAGTTCACCATTTGTACCAATATCTATGAACACAGCCTTTTTATTATTTCGAAATCCTGATGCCATAATACCTGATACTATATCCCCACCTACATAGGATGAAGCAGATGGAATTATAGTAAATAAAGCTTCCTTATTTGCCTTTATTGATATATTTCTTGCTTTAATACCTTCGCAACTTAAAAACACTGATCTATATGGTGCCTTAGCTAAGGATTCAGGATTTATTCCTAATAACAAATGCATCATTGTAGTATTGGCTGCAATAGTAATATGATAAACATCATCCACTTTGTATAAATTACCAACAATTTTCTCAATTATATGGTTTATTTCATCTACTATTAACTCCTGAAGTTTAATAGCACCTGATGGATTTTCCATACAATATGTAATCCTTGTTAGTACTGGATAGGCTATACTAAATAGGACAATTAAATTCCGAACAATGATATAATAAAAATATAAATATTTGGGAGGAATTTAAATGGCTAAACGATATGAGG
>NZ_PPXW01000001.1:317147-344072 GCF_021655095.1 Clostridium sp. Cult1
CTAAGGATTAGACTGGTTGTAGAGGAAAACTCCTAGACTGTTCATGGAAGAGGTATATTGGGGATTACAGTGCGGACTAAGTGGTAATCCAGTTCTACTCATGGCGACATAGTAGTGATAGAATTAAAGGGAAACCGCTGTTATGGCGACATACAGTTTCTATCAGGGAAATCCTGCTGGACCTTAAGCCGTAAGATTTACTCAATATACTGCCACTTTAAAAGCTGATAGCATAATGCTATCAGCTTTTTACTTAATAAATTAATGGGGGAACTAATATAGAATGAGTAAGAAAGATGAGAGTAATTTTTCAGATAAGTATAATTTAAGATGGATAATTATGGTTACCATATGGACCTTTATTATGGCGATGATTTTTAGTGTTGTTACGGAAGGATTAGTAAAGAACTTAGATATTTTTTTAGCATTTGTCATTTTAATTATTATTATTTTAATTGGAATCTTTTTTGATATTATAGGTATTGCTGTTACTACTGCTGAAGAGAAGCCTTTCCATGCAATGGCTGCTAATAAATTAGAGGAAGCTAGATATGCTATAAGGCTAGTTAGGAATGCAGGACAAGTGTCAAATTTTTGCAATGATGTAATTGGCGATATTAGTGGAATAGTTAGTGGGGCTGTTGGAACTACAATAATTTATAAATTAATAGAAATATATGATATTAAGAATGGAATATTGTTAAGTATTATAATTACTTCTTTAGTAGCTTCATTGACTGTAGGAGGTAAAGCCTTTGGTAAATCTATAGCTATATTATATTCTGAGAAAATTATACTTGAAACCGCTATTTTTTTTAATTTTATTAAAAGAAGATTAAAAATAGATCTACTCCCTGAAAAAAAGAAAAAAAATAACAAAAATAACAGGTAAAATAATTGATTCCGTTATAAACAAGGAGGATTATATGGAAAAACAAAGAGCAGATATACTTTTATTTGAGAAAGGATTAGCAGCTTCCAGAGAAAAAGCAAAACGAACAATTATGGAAGGAGTAGTTTTTGTTGGTAATAGAAGAATTGATAAACCCGGGGAAAAAATTAATGTAGATAGCGAAATTACGATTAAGGAAAATCCAATTCAATATGTTAGTAGGGGAGGATTAAAATTAGAAAAAGCATTGAATATTTTTAATATAGATCTAGTGGACAAAATTGCAATTGATATTGGAGCTTCTACTGGAGGATTTACTGATTGTATGCTAAAAATGGGAGCGAAAAAAGTTTATGCAATAGATGTAGGATATGGACAATTGGATTGGGAACTTAGAAATAATCCTAGAGTTGTGGTGAAAGAGAGAACTAATATTCGATATGTAACAAAGGATGATATTGGAGAATTGGCTGATTTTATATCTATCGATGTATCGTTTATTTCATTAAAGTTAGTTCTTCCTGTAGCTAAAGAACTGTTAACTAAAGAAGGTTCTATCATGGCTTTAATTAAGCCTCAGTTTGAAGCCGGGAGAAATAAAGTTGGTAAAAAAGGTCTAGTTAAGGATAAAATAATTCATAAAGAAGTTATACAAAACATGGTTGAATTCTGCAACACTATTGGATTAGACATTATAGACTTAGGATTTTCACCTATCACTGGTAGTACAGGAAATATAGAGTTCCTATCCCATATATGTAAATCTGATAATAATAAAAAAATGATAAGTGAAAAGACACTATCAAAGATTATAGATGATGCTCATGAAAGCTTACTAGTATAAGGGAGGAAAAGATGAAAAAGCACAGTCGACAGAGTGTTATTCTGGATTTAATCCAAAATTACGAAATAGAAACTCAGGAAGAGTTGGCAGCACATTTATTAGAAAAAGGTATAGAAATAACCCAAGCTACAATATCAAGAGACATTAAAGAACTAAGGTTAGTAAAAGTTCTAACTTCTAATAAAAAATATAAATATGCGACAATAGATAGCCAATATGATGGAATGAGTGAACGATTAATTAGAATTTTTAAAAGTTCAGTATTATGTATAGAAAGTGCTGAAAATATAATTGTTATAAAAACTCTACCTGGTGCAGCCCATGTTTGTGCATCAACAGTGGACAATCTAAATATTGACGGCGTAAAAGGAACAATTGCTGGATATGACACTATATTTATAGCCATAGAAGAGATAGAAAAGATGAACTCGATATTGGGAAATCTCCAAAATTTACTCAAATAATATGGGGGTATATACATGATAGTTGAGTTAAATATTAGTAACTTTGCTATTATAGATGATTTAAAAATTAATTTTACAAAGGGATTTAATGTTTTAACTGGTGAAACTGGAACTGGTAAATCAATAATTGTTGAAGGTATTGGTATGATTTTAGGTCAAAGAGCAAATAGAAATATGGTAAGGACAGGTAAGGAAAAATCAATTCTCGAAGGAATATTTTATTTAGATAATCCACAAAAAATAAATATGATTTTAGAAAATTTTGGGATAGATACAGATCCTTCTAATTATTTATTAATCTCTAGAGAAATACATAATAACGGTCGTAGCATATCTAGGGTAAATGGAAGAACTGTTACTCTGACTATGCTAAATAGAATTACCTCAAACTTAGTTGATATTCACGGCCAACATGAACATCAATCCCTTTTGGATGTTGAAAATCACATAAAATTAATTGATACTTTTGGAAATGTTGAATTAAGAACTCTACTAGGTAATGTAAAAGAAGCATATTTAGAACTGCTAAAAGAAAAGAAAAAATTAGAAGAACTGTCTTTGGATACCATAGAAAGAGATCGAGAGATAGATCTTTTAAAGTATCAAATAGATGAAATTCATGATGCTAATCTTTTAAAATATGATGAAGATGAGATTATGAGAGAATACAAAAAATTATCTAATATCAAGGAAATTGGACATAATCTAGGAGGAATAGCTGATAGTATAGGAAATGAAAACCAACATGGCATTTCTATTATAAGCAATATTAGCAAATGTATTTCTAATATGAAGAATATAATAAAATACGATAACGTATTGGAAGAGTATAATAATGTTTTAGAATATATTAGTTTTGAATTGCAAGATTTATATAGAAGTATTTTGGATTATTTAGAGAATATTAATATTGATGAAGAAAGGTTGGAATTTTTAGAAGATAGGATAGATATAATAAATAATTTAAAGAGAAAGTATGGAAGTACTATTGAGGATATTTTAAGATACAAGGATTCAATTGAAAAAAGATATGAAGAATTATTGAATAATGAAAAAGAAGTGGAAAAAACACTAAAAAGAATAGAAGCTATAAAAGACATATTAAGTGATTACTGCAATCAGCTAACCGAAATTAGAAAAATAATAGGCAAAAAAATTGAAGCATTGATTACAAAAGAATTAAAGGATTTAAATATGGAAAATGTAATTTTTAAAGTTGACTTTAAGAAATTAGATGATTTTACTCAAACAGGATGGGATCGAATAGAGTTCCTAATCTCTACTAATAAGGGTGAAGATTTAAAACCATTATCAAAGATAATTTCTGGTGGTGAAATGTCCAGAATTATGCTAGCTTTCAAAAGAATATTAGCAGATTATGACAATATTCCCTGTTTAATCTTCGATGAAATAGACACAGGAATTAGTGGAAGAACTGCACAAATAGTAGGTGAGAAAATAAAAATGATTTCAAAAAAACATCAAGTAATTTGTATTTCTCATCTACCTCAAATTGCAGCTCTTGCGGATACTCATTTTTTAATTGATAAACAAATTAATAATGATAAAACTAGTACATTTGTAAGGAAATTAAAAAAACAAGAAAGAATTGATGAATTATCACGATTATTAGGTGGAGTAGATTTGACAGATACAACTAAACTTCATGCAAAAGAAATGTTAGAAATGTCAAAAAAATTGGATGTAAAGAGTTAGAAAAATTTAGAAAGCTGCTTTTATTCATATGGAAAGGACTTCTAAAAAAACTAGTTTTAGGAGTCCTTTTTTTAATTTTTGATTTTTTCCAATATGTAATTTACTTGTCATTATTAAAAATATTTTTGGAGAATAAATAAGATGAAAAAAGGCTAAATTATATTTACGCTAAAAAATATTTTGGAGGTGAATATGAAAGAGGGAAAATTAGGGGAGTGATTTCAATTTGAGTAGATATAAAGAATATAAAAAAATATTTTCTTTATTGATTTTAATATTCACTTTTTTTTATATACTCCAAATTTCAAATATATTATATTATCCTGCTGAGATAAAAATTGCAAAAGGAGAAAACAAGAGTATAGATGTATTATTTCCATTTTCTTTAAGTGCATTGCATGATGAAGATACTATAGTACAATCCACCTATAATCAAAGTTCAACAAATGGATTAACAAAAAGCTATAAAATAGACGGTATTGAAGCCGGAGAAGCTAAATTTCAGTTAAAACTTTTAGGAATAATACCAGTTAAAAAGTTTGATGTAAATGTGGTAAAAAGACAATATTTAGTGCCTGGTGGAAATGCATTAGGAGTCAGATTAAATACGAAGGGAGTTTTAGTTGTAGCTGTAACAGATGTATTAGGAGTAGATGGTAAAAGGTATAATCCAGCTAAGGAAGCAGGGATAAAAACAGGTGATAGCATATTAGAAATAAATGATATTAAGATTAAAGATGCTGAACATGTAGTAGATTTATTAAATCAGATAGAAGATAAAAAAATCAAAATTGTTGTTGAAAGAAATAAAATAAAATTCGAAACAAAAGTGACTCCAATAAAAAGTATGCAGGATAACTGTTATAGATTAGGTATATGGGTACGAGATAAAACTGCTGGAATAGGAACTTTAACTTTTTATGACGAAGATAGTAAAGTATTTGGAGCTTTAGGTCATGGTATTACGGATATGGATACTGGGAATCTATTAAATGTAGAATATGGGAAGATCACAAATGCTAAAATAGCAAATATTGAACAAGGAAAAAGAGGTAGCCCTGGTGAAATAAGGGGAATTTTTTATGAAACAGAAAATATATTAGGAGAAATTATAAAAAACTCACCCTACGGAATATTCGGATTAATGGGAGATGAATTTATTAAGTCAAATAAAAGGAAGGCAATTCCTATTGGCTTTAAAGAAGAGGTTAAGGAAGGAAAAGCCCATATATTGACTACTATTGATAATAATAAAGTAGAGAAGTTTGAAATTGAAATATTAAAAGCTCAACCACAGCAATTTCCTAATCAAAAAAGTATGACTGTTAGAATAACAGATAAAAAATTATTACAAAAAACCGGTGGTATTGTTCAAGGAATGAGTGGAAGCCCTATAATACAAGATGGGAAATTAGTAGGTGCAATAACTCATGTATTTGTAAATGATCCTGCTAAAGGATATGGTATTTATATTGAATGGATGTTAGAACAACTTACACCAAATTATCAAACAAATGAAAAGCTTGTAGATAATCTTAAAAGATAGGCAAAGCCTATCTTTTTTATGAAATAAACAAAAAATTTTATAAAATAGAAGGAAACAGCAATTGTTTGTCGAATAGTTAATTATACCAATAATTAAAGAACAGGGGGTAGTTTAATTGGATAAAATGAAGGTTTTGATTGTAGATGACAATCGAGAATTTTGCGAAATTTTAAGTAAATTTTTAACCATGGAAGGGGAATTTGAGGTAATTGGTATTGCAAAGGATGGATTGCAAGCCTTAGATATGATAACGGAGGTAAATCCTGATATCCTAATATTAGATATTATTATGCCACATTTAGATGGGTTAGGGGTATTAGAGGCATTACATAGTCTTAATTTAGAAAAAATGCCTAAAGTTGTAGTTCTATCAGCAGTAGGTCAGGATCAAATTACTCAAAAGGCTATTCAATTAGGAGCTAGTTATTATGTGGTTAAACCTTTTGATTTTAAAGTATTCATAAAAAGACTTAAAGAAATTGCTGGTGAAGATAAAAAAGAAAAACTATCTAAAAAAGATGATTATATTAACATTCCAAAGATTAATAGTTCTTTAAATCTGGATACAACTAAGAGTTTAGAAGCTAGGATTACTAATATAATACATGAAATTGGTGTACCTGCACATATAAAGGGTTATTTATACTTACGTGAGGCTATATCTATGGTAATTCAAGATATGGAGTTATTAGGAGCTGTCACTAAAGAATTATATCCTAATATAGCAAAAAAGTTTAAAACAACACCTAGCAGAGTAGAGAGAGCAATTAGACACGCAATCGAAGTAGCTTGGACAAGAGGAAAGGTTGATACAATTGATAAGATTTTTGGATACACTGTCAACAACAATAAAGGAAAACCTACCAATTCGGAATTTATAGCTATGGTAGCTGATAAATTGAGGCTTGAGTTGGAAATGATGGAAGGGAGCATGTAAATTTAACCCCATAAAGTGATTAATCACTTTATGGGGTTAAATATCTTTTTTCACAAAGGTTAATATTATGTTATAATAAATCCGATAGCAACTTATTAGAATGTCAATAGTTGGCAATAATATAAGGTAGAAATCTTGGAGGATTAATATGTATATAAAAGGGATTGTGAAAAAAGATAGGAAAACAAAAAAATTAATAGAAAGATTAGTATATGGAGACATAGCTTTAATTGCTCATAAGGATTTAGATGAAGTGGCAGCTCTTTCATTGGTGGACAAAAAAGTGAAATGTGTAATAAATGTCAGTGAAACTATAAGTGGTAGATATCCAAATCAAGGGCCATCTATTTTGGCTGAAGCAAATATTCCCATATTCGAATGCAATAATGACATATTTGAACAAGTAGAGGAAGGTCAAGTAGTTGAAGTTATTGATAATAATATTATATATAAAGGTGAAAAAATTGCAGAATGTGAGTTTTTAGATAAAAAAAGAATTGAAGAACTATTAGATATTGGATATGCTAATATAGAAAAAGAATTAGAGAATTTTATAGAAAATACTTTAGAATATGCGAAAAGAGAAAAGGGCTTAGTAACTGGAAAGATTCCCATACCTAAAACTAAAACAAAGATAAATAATAAGCATGTGTTGGTAGTAGTCCGGGGCAGGGATTACAAAATGGATTTAGAAGCAATAAAATCATATATAGACGAAGTAAAACCAATATTAATAGGAGTAGATGGTGGAGGAGACGCTCTATTAGATTTTGGATATACTCCACATATTGTTGTTGGGGATATGGATAGTATATCTGATAAATGTTTAAAGCTGGCAAAAGAAATAATAGTACATGCGTATCCAGATGGTAGGGCTCCAGGATTAAAAAGAGTGGAGGATTTAGGTTTAAAGGCTCAGACTTTTCCAGCGCCTGGCACAAGCGAAGATATTGCCTTTTTACTAGCCTATGCTAATGGAGCAGACTTAATAGTAGCAGTAGGTACACATACTAATATGATAGATTTTTTAGAGAAGGGTAGAAGTGGAATGTCCAGTACATTTTTAGTAAGGTTAAAGGTAGGTTCAATACTAGTAGATGCTAAGGGAGTAAATAAGCTATATCATAGTTCTTTTAAATTGAAGTATGTTGTAGGAATTACAATTGCAGCTTTAATACCAATATTAGTTGTAACATTTATGCATCCTTTGCTAAAAGATCTACTACTTCTTTTAAAGATAAGAATTCGTATAATGCTAGGATTGTAAAGGGGGATATTTATGATACCAAATATGAAATTCTATGTAATATCAATCGTTGCAATTTTTGCTGCATTAGGAATAGGCATATATATTGGCTTCACTCTTGATGCACAAAGTTTTATTGTGGAACAGAAAGAAGATATTGCAGCTAAAATAGAGGAGAGATTTGACTTTTTATCAAATGAAAATCAACAATTAAAATCATCTATAAAAGAATTAGAAGGAGAAAAAGAAATTTATAAGTATTTTATTGATTCAACTTATGAGGAAATAGTTAGATCAAAATTGAAAGATGTTAATGTAGCAATTATTGAAACTAAATCAGATTACATGTATTCTGGAGTAGGACAAATTTTAGAGACAGCAGGTGCTAATGTTG
Source organism: Clostridium sp. Cult1 (assembly GCF_021655095.1). Lineage (GTDB taxonomy): Bacteria > Bacillota > Clostridia > Tissierellales > Tepidimicrobiaceae > Schnuerera. The sequence goes on from NZ_PPXW01000001.1 coordinate 325,187, forward strand.
TTAATGTAACCACTATAGGAGATAAAATAATAAATGAAGAATTATTGAAAGAGGCATATAGTGAATTAGGGATATCAATATCTGATAATCTAGTATCAAATAGTATTATGGAATTATCGAAGTCTATTATAAATGGTGAAAAAACTGATTTAGTGACAAAATTAATAGATAAGGACTTTATTGACGTAGTAGGACTTGTTAATGAACCTGTTGACTATATAATATTAGCTGGTGGCAGTATAAAAGAAGAAAAAAATAGGTTAATAATGGTAGATAAGGTTATAATTGAAACTGCAAAAACTTTTAATAAATCAATTATTGGAATTGAAAAAGAAAATACAAACTATTCTTATATTGAGGATTATAAAAAATATAGAATTAGTACTATTGATAACGTTAATACAAATATTGGAAAAGTATCTCTTGTTTTAGCCATGGAAGGCAGACCTGGACATTATGGTGTAAAACCAACAGCAGAAGAGTTAACTCCTAGGTCTAGTTTGCCAGCGTTAGAATACTCTAAGGAGCGATAGTATGAATAATGGACGTATATTAATAGTAGTACCAGTATATAATGAAGTCGATAAAATTGGAGATACCATAAAAGGGTTAAAAAAGGTAAAGCTAATAGATGAAATATTAATTATTGATGATGGTTCTACAGATGATACTGCTAAAGTACTCGAGAAATTTGATGTTTCAATAATTTCTTTATCTAAAAACAAAGGAAAAGGCTATGCAATGAGAAAGGCAATAAAAGATAAGGAATATGATTTTATTGGATTTGTGGATGGTGATTTAGGGGAAACAAGCAAAGAAGTTGAAAAATTAATTAAGCCTGTTATATCCAATGAAGTTGATTTTACAATAGCTAAGTTCCCCCAATCCTCCTCAAACACCAAAACTAAAGGAGGTTTTGGATTAGTAAAGAAATTAGCTAAAAAAGGAGTTTATTTTTATACTAAGAAAGAGATTAATACTTCTCTATCAGGACAGAGAGTGTATAAAAAGGAAATTATGAAACATATGAAGTATATTCCTAATAGATATGGAATAGAAGTAGCTATGACTATACAAGCTTTACAAAATGGTTTTACCTTTAAAGAGGTACCAGTCAATATGACTCACAGATATACAGATAGGTCTTTAAAAGGATTTAAGCATAGAGGAAAGCAATTTTGGGATATATTAAAAACTTTAATAGTAATGTTTTTTAGAAGGTGACATGAATGAGCTATATAAATATTTTAAGTTTTATTATTAGTCTAGTATTATCTTATGTAGGTATACCTATGATTTTTAATATGTTAATAAAAAATGATACAATAAGACAAAACTATAAAGGGGAGGGTATTCCCATTTCAATGGGATTATCCTTTGTATTTATTCAAGTAATTTCTCTTTCTATTACTTCATTAATTATTGAAGATAATATAAACTATACTATTTATTATTTATTTTCTTTTATACTGATAGGATTAGTAGGATTATTAGATGATCTAATTGGAGATACACATATAAAGGGTTTTAAGGGTCACATAAGATCTTTTTTTAAAGGTAATCTTACTACAGGAGGTATAAAAGCAGGTATCGGTTTTTTTGTAGCCTTAATTGTTTCAATCTTACTCAGTAAAGATATCGTAGAAATTGTTGTTAATACTTTTATTATTGCATTATTTACAAACTTGATTAATTTATTTGATCTAAGACCTGGACGGTCTATTAAAGTTTTTATTATTATTTCAATAATTATGATAGTTTTAAGCATTACTAAGGATTATAATTTCTTTTTTTATTCTTTTTATGGTATATTAATGGTATATTTTCCTTTAGATTTAAAGGCAAAGGCAATGATGGGAGATGTAGGTTCAAATACATTAGGCATTACGTTAGGTGTATATTGCGTATATAGTCATAGCTTGCCAATAAAAATAACATATATATTATTTTTATTGGTAATACATATATTGGCAGAGAAACTTTCTTTTTCAGATATAATTGATAATAATAAGATATTGAAGTTTATTGATAATTTAGGTAGATAGGAGTGATTAACCTGTTAAGTTATAGAAAAGCAATAGTAGTTGAAATATCAGAAGAGCATCCAAAGGTATCCTGGGTGAAGGTTGAGATAGATAATTCAATTTCGAAAGCAATTAACTACAATGATCTTACAGGGACTATTAGAGAAGGAGATGTTGTAATTATTAATACTACTGCTGTTGAATTATCGTTAGGAACTGGAGGAGTTCATTTTGTCATATTTAATTTCAGTAATCAATCTAAGATTCTGGATGGTAAAGGACATATTATGAAATTAAGATATACTCCTCACCAAATAAGATGTTTAGCTGCAGAAGAGGAAGATAGTGAATATCATAATATATTTAATGAATTCAAATCCTTAAATGGGCATAAAGTTATCGTAGGAACATTACATAGTATGTTAGCTCCAATTGCTGCTATGCTAAAGTGGTTAAATGATGATATTAAGATAAATTATCTAATGACGGACGGTGGTTCATTACCAATATACTTTAGCAATACTGTAAGAAATTTAAAAGATAAGGAACTGATTTATAAGACTATTACGATTGGTCATGCTTTTGGTGGAGATTTGGAGTGCACCAATATATATACTGGCTTAATTGCTGCTAAAGAGATATTAAAAGGAGATGTAACGATTGTTACAATGGGGCCAGGAATAGTTGGAACAGGAACTAAATACGGTTTTAGCGGAATAGAACAGGGGCAGATTATTGATGCAGTAAATACTTTGGGCGGGGAAGCAATTATAGTACCAAGGATTAGCTTTAAAGACTCAAGAGAAAGACATTTTGGTTTAAGTCATCATACAAAAACTGTATTAACTGAAATCACCAAAACTACTGGAAAAATAATTATACCTATATTAGATGAGGAGAAATTAAACATACTAAAAAGTCAGATTGAAAAGCTTAAACTTTATGAAAAATATGATATTATATATGAATATGGAGATAAAATTGTAAAAGCCTTAAATTATTTTAACCTTGAAGTCAAAACTATGGGAAGAGGCTATGAAGATGATAAAGAATTCTTTGAGACATTAGGTGCTGTAGGATTTCATATTAATAAAGAGTTAATATAGGGGAGGAATGATTTAATGAGTTATGAAGAAAAGACTATGAAATCAGAAAAAATCTATGAAGGTAAAATACTTAATTTAAGAATAGATACAGTTGAACTACCTGATAAAAAGTATTCTAAAAGAGAAATTATTGAACATCCTGGGTCTGTGGGGATTGTTCCAATAACAGAAGATGGTTATATGATTTTAGTAGAACAATTTAGAAAACCCGTTGAAAAGATGCTTTTAGAAATCCCAGCTGGTAAAATTGAGATTAATGAAGAACCTAAAGAGACAGCCTTCAGGGAACTTGTCGAAGAGACTGGGTATACAGCAAAAAAAATGGAATATATATTTGAGTTTTACACCTCTCCTGGATTTTCTGATGAAAAAATATATTTGTTCCTCGCTACTCAGTTAGAGTTAGGTCAAGAAAAACCAATGGAAGATGAATATATTGAAATAAAAAAGGTAAGTATTGAAGATTTGATTAATATGGTTAATCGAGGACAGATAACTGATAGTAAGACAATAATTAGTATATATTTTGCAGAAAAGTATATTAATCAAAAAAGATAAGGTAGTGATAATATCCTCCTAAAAAGCATATTATTTCATATAGGCTTGTATTAATTGAAGGGAGGATTTATCATTGCCTAATAGGATTAAGAGATGGCTATTTAAGCAATTTCAAGATAATTTTGTAATTTACTTTCTAATAACAATTACCTTTGTTATTGGGATAATAATAGGTTCTATAACTATAAAGATTTTAGATTTCAATCAAAAAAATGATATCATGTTATTTCTAAATTCTTTTTTTAAAAGCATTGATGGAAGTAAGCTTAGTAGTATTTCTATTTTAAAACAATCTTTAGTAGATAATTTTAAAACTGTTGGTATCATGTGGTTATCGGGTATGATATTTATAGGTATTGCTTTGGTTCCAATAACTATACTGTTTAGGGGTTTTGCTTTAGGATTTACCGTCGGGTTTCTCGTTTATGAATATGGATTACAGGGATTGCTTTTTTCTGTTATGGGAATTCTACCGCAAAATCTATTGATCATTCCTAGTATCATATCTATTGCTTCTATAGGAATGGCTTTTTCAATTAACTGTATAAAGACTAGGAGAACAAGAATTAACCAGGTGAATATATTAGCAAAAATTATTGATTACACTATTTTAATTTCCTTTTTTTCTATCATTTTATTCATAGGTACCTTGATAGAAGCGTATATATCACCGATTTTTTTAAGATTGTTAACAGATTACTTGAAATAATATTGTTATTAGAAGGAATTTATGAAATTATGTTGAATAAGTATATATCAGTAAATAAAGGAGAACTAGTATGTCTAAATCAATTCTAGAAAAATATATAGATTATATTAACAATGAAAAAGGCCTAGCTTCCAATACTTTAGAAGCCTACGTAAGGGATATAATCCAATTTAAAGACTATCTTATTGAGAATAATATTGAGGATAGTACTCAGGTTAACAAAACAGTAATTATTACATATTTAATGTATTTGCAAAAAGTTGGAAAAGCTACTTCCACTATTTCAAGGAATTTAGCTTCTATTAGATGTTTTTATCAATACTTATTGAATAATAATATGATAAATGAAGACCCTACTCATAATTTACGTTCACCTAAGTCTGAAAGAAAGCTTCCTAATATATTGACTAAGGATGAAGTAGATATATTACTATCTCAACCATGCGGAAACAATTTTAAAGGGGCAAGAGATAAGGCTATGTTAGAGCTTTTATACGCAACAGGAATTAGGGTTTCCGAAATAATCGATTTAAATATGGACAACCTTAATTTGGAATTAGGATACCTAGCTTTGGATGACCATAATGAGGCTGGAAGAATTATTCCTGTTGGAAGTGTTGCATTACAACATATGAATCTATATGTAAATAGATATAGAGAGGAAGTAATAAAAGATAAAGAGGAAAAAGCATTGTTTCTAAATTATTATGGGAAAAGATTAACTAGACAAGGATTTTGGAAAATAATAAAAGAATATACTAAAAAATCAAATATTGACAAGAAAATAACTCCTCATACTTTAAGACATTCTTTTGCTGTTCATCTATTACAAAATGGTGCAGATATTAAAACTGTTCAAGAGATGCTTGGACACTCAGATATTTCTACAACTCAGATATATTCTTTTGCAATGGATAATAAAGAATTGAAGGATGTTTATCAAAAAACACATCCTAGAGCATAGGAGGTAAGATTATGAACTGTATTGAAAAGATTAGCAATAGTATCAAATACATCAAAACTAAATCAAAGGAAGTTCCTGATATAGGCTTAGTTCTTGGTTCAGGGTTAGGTAGTTTAGGAGACAAAATTAATAACCCAATAGCTATAGAATATAAGGATATTCCCAACTTTCCTGTGTCAACAGTAGAAGGACATAAAGGACGTTTAATATTAGGCCAATTGGGAAATAAAAATGTTATTGCAATGCAAGGTAGGTTTCATTATTATGAAGGGTATTCCCTTGAAGATGTTGTCTTCCCAATTAGAGTTATGGTAGGTCTTGGGATAAAAACCTTAATTGTAACTAACGCTGCAGGCGGAGTCAATAGAAATTTTTCTCCTGGAGATTTAATGATAATCAATGATCATATTAATTTTACAGGCCAGAATCCTTTAATTGGTAAAAACTTTGATGATTTAGGACCTAGGTTTGTTGACATGACAAGGGCTTATGATAAAAATCTAATAGATATAGCAAAAAAAGCTGGCGAAAATTTAGGGGTGAGTTTAAAGGAAGGTGTATATATGTGGCTTACTGGTCCAACATATGAAACACCCGCTGAAATAAAATTAGCTAGTATTTTAGGAGCATCAGCAGTAGGCATGTCTACAGTACCAGAAGTAATAGTAGCTAAACATCAAGGCATAAAAGTACTAGGCATATCCTGTATAACAAATATGGCAGCTGGAATCTTAGATCAACCCTTAAATCATGATGAAGTTATTGAAACATCTTTAAAGGTAAAGGATAAGTTTGAAAAATTAATGATAGAAATATTGTATAATATTTAGTCGGGGTGAAGTGAATGAGAATGTATGATATAATCAAGAAAAAGAGGGATGGAGGAGAACTAACTACTAAAGAGATTGAGTATTTTGTTAAAAATTATACTCATGATAACATACCAGATTATCAAACTTCAGCCCTTTTAATGGCAATCTATTTTAATAAAATGAGCAAAAGAGAGACTTTAGATCTAACAAGGGCTATGGTTAATTCTGGCGATAAAGTTGACTTGTCAGGAATTAAAGGGTTAAAGGTTGATAAACATTCTACAGGAGGCGTTGGAGATACAATAACATTAATATTAGGACCAATGATAGCTGCTTGCAGTGTACCCTTTGTTAAAATGTCTGGTAGGGGATTAGGCCATACTGGAGGAACTTTAGATAAACTGGAGTCAATAAAAGGTTTTAAAGTGGAATTAACTGATGAAGAGTTTGTAAGAAATTCTAATAATATAAATATAGCCATTTGTAGTCAAACTGCCAATATAACTCCAGCAGATAAAAAAATATACTCTTTAAGAGATGTTACAGCTACTGTGGAGAATTTGTCACTAATAGCTAGTAGTATAATGAGTAAGAAACTTGCTATTGGTTCAAATGCTATCATACTGGATGTAAAGGTTGGTAGTGGAGCTTTTATGAAAAATATTGAAGATGCAATTGATTTAGCTAAAGAAATGGTAGATATAGGGATAGGTTATGGACGAGAGACTGTAGCTTTAGTTTCTAATATGGATGAACCATTAGGAAAAGCCATTGGAAACTCTTTGGAGATAAAAGAAGCTATTGAAACCTTAAAAGGCAAGGGGCCAAAGGATTTACTTCAACTTAGTTTGGAATTGGGATCAAAGTTATTGCTATTAGCTAAAAAAGTTGAAACAGAAGAAGATGGAAAAGAACTTTTAGAGGAAATGATAAATTCAGGTGCAGCCTACGAGAAATTTAAAGAGTTGGTAATGTGGCAAGGTGGAAATATAAATCAAATAGAGAATCCTGAGCTTTTACCAAAAGCAAAATATATAATAGAAGTAAAAAGTGAAAAAGATGGCTATATTAAATCATTAGATGCTGAAGAAATTGGAAAATGTGCTTTAAAGTTAGGTGCGGGGAGAGAAACTATGGATTCAACTGTTGACCTTTCAGCAGGAATTGTATTAAATAAAAAAATAGATGATAATGTAAAAAAAGGAGAGGCTTTAGCTCAAATTCATGCTAATGATATGAACAAGGTTATAGAAGTAGAAAAAGATTTAAGAAATTTATTTATAATAGGAGAAAAAAATAAAGAATCTAAAAAACTAATATATGGATATATAACTAAAGACAGTGTCAATCTTTATTAGTGAATTTAAAAACACCCTATGGTTAGCAAATATAGGGTGTTTTTAAATTCACTAAATAGAATATTTTTACTTTTAAAGAATAGTTTGTATAACTAAAGAATTGAATGGATAATATAAAAGTAAACATTAATTTAGGAGGTTGTATAGTGAATAAGAGAATAATTTCTATAATTTTATTATTTATTATTTGGCTTACTATACCATCAAATGCTTTTGCTAATGATGAATTAAATATTCAAGCTAAATCTGCTTTGCTTATGGATTATCACACAGGTGAGATTATCTATGAAAAAAATTCCCATGAGAAAGTACCACCTGCAAGCATCAGCAAGATTATGACTCTTTTACTAGGTATGGAAGCTTTAGAAGCTGGGAAAATCAATCTATCGGATAAGGTGAGAATTAGTTCCCATGCTGCAGGAATGGGTGGTAGTCAATTATGGCTAGAGGAAGGTGAAACCCAAACTGTTGAAGATTTATTTAAATCCATTACCATTAGATCTGCTAATGATGCTTCAGTAGCCTTAGCTGAACATATAGCAGGAAGTGAAGAAATATTTGTGAAGATGATGAATGAAAAAGCAAAATCATTAGGGATGAAGAACACTAATTTCATGAATGCCTCAGGTCTTCCAGATGAAAATCATTTTGTTTCAGCATATGATGTGGCTTTAATGTCAGCAGAGCTATTAAAACATAAACAGATTCACAATTGGCTAACTGTCTATATGGACGAAATTCTAGTAGGAAAAAAGAAGGATAAGGTGCAGAGTCTAGTTAATACCAATAGACTGATAAAGGAATATGAAGGAACTACAGGGATTAAAACTGGATCTACAAGTGAAGCTGGTTATTGTCTTGCAGCATCAGCCAAAAGGGGAAACTTACAGTTAATAGCTATTGTTATGGGGAGTGATACTTCTAAGATTAGGTTTAATGAAAGTATGAGATTATTAGACTATGGATTTGCTAATTATGACTCTATTACAATAGGTAGGAAAGGTGATGTATTAGGAAAAGTTAATGTTCATAAAGGAAATACACCATATATAGAAGCTGTTTTAGAAAAAGATAGTTATATCCTTTTATCAAAAGGTAAGGAAGGAAATATTAGCAAGGAAATACTCCTACCTGAATTTTTAGAAAGTCCTATAGAAGAAGGACAGGAGATAGGACAAATGATTGTAAAGATTGATGGCAAAGAGGTAGATAAAATAAAATTAGTGTCAAAGACTGGAGTAGATAAAGCAGGTTTTAAGGAAATGTTTAAAAGAACTCTAAAGAGCTTTCTAATAAATAAATGATTTAAATATTCATTTGTATTTTCTGTTAAAACATAATAAAATATAGTAAAGATAATAAAACCTCGACTATTAGGTCGAGGTTCTAATAATTGGAAATAGAAAGAGGTAATAATATGAGCTATGATTTTTTGTTTAGATTACCAGGATTACTAGTAGCAATAGTAATACATGAGTTTTCCCATGGCTGTGTAGCCTATGCATTAGGAGATAATACAGCAAAAGATTCAGGAAGATTAACTTTAAATCCGTTGAAACATATAGATTTAATAGGCTTTATTTTTTTATTTTTATTTAAATTTGGATGGGCCAAGCCTGTGCCTATTGACTCTAGAAATTTTAAAAATAGAAAAAGAGGTATGATAGCAGTATCTTTAGCTGGACCTTTTTCCAATTTTATAATAGCATTAATTATTGGTTTTATTTTATCTATAAATATTGTTTCAAATAATATATTATTCAATATATTGTTTATTATGTTATGGTATAATTTAATGCTAGGAATATTTAATTTATTACCTTTTCCCCCCTTAGATGGATCAAAGGTTTTAGCAAGTCTATTGCCAATTAAATATGAATATCTCTTTTATAAGAATGAGAAATATCTATATATTATTTTAATCTTATTAATTGCAACAAATTCAATTAATAGAATATTAGGTCCAATTATAGATTTTAGTTTAAAAATATTAATTAAAATAATTACTTAATAGGAGTTTTTTTATGAAATACAAAGTCATTTTAGAAACATTTGAAGGGCCAATGGATTTACTGCTTCATTTAATAGAGAAGGCTCAGATCGATATCTATGATATTCCCATTAATGAAATAACAGAGCAATATATAAGCTATATAACTAAGATGGAGGAACTGGACTTAGAGGTGACTAGTGAATTCTTAGTTATGGCGGCTACTTTATTAGAAATTAAATCTAAATTGCTATTGCCACAAATAAAAAATGAAGATGGGGATGAGCAGCTTAAAATGGAGGAGATGGATCCAAGACTAGAATTAGTAGAAAAGTTAGTTGAATATAAGAAATATAAACTTGCTTCAAATAAATTTCGTGATTTAGAAAATATACAAAGCAAAGTCTATTATAAGCCTCAAGAAGATCTTTCTTACTTTGCAGATGAAGAAAACAATCTAGAACAAATGGACTTACAAAATCTAGTTAAGGCATTTAGTAATCTATTGGCAAAAAAGAAAAAAATAGATGTATCTTTCAATATAAATGAAATTCAAAAAGAAGAATATACTTTAGATGAATACATTGCTAAGATAAAAAAAGTGCTTCAAGAAAAGAAAAATATAAAATTTAGTACCTTATTAGGAGAAAGTCCTAATAGAAGGGAAATAGTTGTAACATTTTTATCATTACTTGAACTAATTAGAACTAAAAACATTAGAATTCATCAAGAAGATAATTTTTCAGATATCATAATTATTGGAATTAGTAAAGAGGGTGCATAGTTTATGGACAAGAGAGAGTTAAAAGCAGTTATTGAGGCATTACTATTTATATGGGGGGAACCTTTATCTATAAAGGATATTTCAAGCATATTGGAAATAGAAGATAAAGAAGTAAAGAATATAATTGATGAAATGGTAGATGAATTTAATTATAATAGAAGAGGATTAGAAATAACAAGGATAAATAATAGCTATCAATTATCAACAAGGCCAGAACACTATCCTTGGATAAGTAAGTTGTCCAAGGAAAAAGACAGTAAAAACCTTTCTAATGCGGCACTAGAGACTCTATCCATCATTGCATATAGACAACCAATAACTAGAAATGAGATAGAAACAATTAGAGGTGTACGTTGTGATAAAGCTCTCGAAACATTATTAAATAGGGATTTAATAGAAGAAAAGGGTCGATTAGAGAGGACTGGGCGACCTATAATATATGGAACTACAAATGAATTTCTGAGATATTTTGGATTAGAAGATCTAGATGAATTGCCATCTCTTATTAATTTTGATTTACAAGATGAAGAAACAGAAGATTTAGAAGAATAATACAAACCTTTGTATTATTCTTCTTTTTTATGGAAAAAATAGAAAATAGTAAGACCATTGAGTTTTGGGGTGAATAAATGAGGTATTTTCTTACTTCAATATTAATTGTTACGATTGTACTATTAATATTGCCAATAAAATTTAAGATTAAATATAAATACAAAAATGGGGACAGTAGATTGAACATTACCACATCTTATATATTTGGATTACTTAAACCAGAAATCTATCCTTTTGATAAAGAGAGAAGACCTAGAAAATATGAAACAGAGGGAAAAGATAGGATTAAATCTATTTATAAAGATAGTGGATATAAAAAATTTATTCAGATTATATGGGAAAAGCTAATTTTAGAGCAGATTTTATGGGAAACTAAAATAGGATTTGAAGAAGCATTCCTTGTGGGAATTATTTCAGGAAGCCTATGGTATTTTAAAAGTATTATTATTAGTTTATTGCTTGCCAAAAAAGATGTAAAGAAATTAAGTTATAATGTAAAACCAATTTTTAATCAAAATCAATTAGATATTCAATTTAACTGTATAATTAAAATAAGAATGGTTTATATTATAACTGTATGGATTTGGATAATAAGATTAAATAAAGGTGGTGAAAAGTTTGGTAGAACATCCAATAGAAGGTCTAATGAAAACTACTATGAATAGTTTAAAAGAAATGGTAGATGTAAATACAATTATTGGGGATCCAGTACAATCACCTGACGGATTGGTCATAATTCCTGTTTCTAAGATTTCCTTTGGTTTTGCATCTGGAGGTAGTGAGTTCAATAAAATAAATATGAAAAGGGAAGAGATAGATAGCAATAAACTTCCATTTGGAGGAGGTAGTGGAGCAGGTGTTTCAGTGCAACCTGTTGGATTTATAGTAGCAGGAAATGATCAAATAAAATTACTAACGGTAGATGAGGGGAATACAGCCTTAAGTGGTTTATTTGATTTCATGACTAAATTAGCTGATAATATTCAAAAATCAATTAATAAAGAAAAAGGATATCCTGACAATACTGTAAATATGGATAATGTTCAAAATCCAACATAAGAAGCAGAATTTTCTGCTTCTATTACTTTATTTTAAGGAGGTCTGTTTTTGAGTAGAAAAATAACTATAATTATTTTAATAATAACTTTATCCTTAGGAAAAGCTTCTTATTGTCATAAGCCAGATATAAATGCTCAAAGCGCAATTCTAATAGACGCACAATCTAAGAGAGTTCTAGCTAGCTATAATCCTCATACTAAATTACCGATAGCAAGCACTACAAAGATAATGACCGCTTTACTGGCTTTAGAAAATGGAGAATTATATGATAAAATTAATGTAGATATAAATGCTGTAGGAATAGAGGGTTCGAGTATATATTTGGAAGAAGGTGAAGTGATAACTTTAGAAGATTTATTATATGGGTTAATGCTTAGATCTGGTAATGACTCAGCTGTAGCTATAGCAGAATATTTAGGTAAAAACATTGAAGATTTTGTTAAGATGATGAATGAAAAAGCGAAAAATATTGGGGCTGAAGATACAAATTTTATGAATCCACATGGACTACACCATGAAAATCACTATTCAACTGCATATGATCTAGCATTAATAACTGCAGAAGCTATGAATTTTGAAGAATTCAATCAAATTGTTAGTTCTAAAACATGGAAAGCCAATAGAGATAAGAATAATATTTTTTATAATAAAAATAAGACTTTATGGGAATATAAGGGAGGAGATGGAGTAAAAACTGGCTATACTACAAAATCAGGTAGGTGTTTAGTTACTAGTGCTACTAGAAATGGAACTAAATTGATTGCAGTAGTATTAAATGATAGTAATTGGTTTGATGATTGCTATAGATTAATGGATTATGGATTTGACAATTTTACAACCTATGTAATATATGATAAAAATCAATTCATGAAGGAAATCCCAGTAACTAATGGAAGCAAAGATTATATACATGCAGTCTCTAAGAATTCATTCCTATATCCATTAAGTGACGAAGAATTAGATGAGGTAAAAATAAATATAAACTTACCTAAAACCTTGGAAGCCCCTATAGATAAAGATGAGATCATAGGTGATATAACAGTTTATCTTGAAGGTAAAATTATTCATAAAGGAAAAATAGTTTCAAAAGAAAAGGTAGAAAAATTAGGTATGATAAGAAAGTTTATTAAGAAAATAAAAGATTAATAAAGCCTAAGGGCTTTTCTTTTTTATATTAAATTTAAGTTAATTAACTCAAAAATTTAATGTGAATTAAATTTTATAAAAGATGGGAAGAATTAGTTTTACAAAACCATTTTAAAAGGCTAAAATAAATATAGTATATATAAGGAGGTTGTAATTATGAGGTTGCAAAAGTATATAGCACAATCGGGAATAACCTCAAGAAGAAAAGCAGAAGAGCTTATTTTGCAGGGAAGAGTTAAAGTTAATGATAAAATAATTAGGGAATTAGGAACAAAGGTAAATCCTGAAAGTGATATAGTCAAAGTAAATAGTAAAATCATAGAGTTAGAATCAAAAAAAGTTTATATAATGTTAAATAAACCTGAAGGTTACGTAACAACGTTAAAGAGCTATTATAATGATAAAATTGTATCAGATTTGATTCAAAATATAGATGAAAGAATATTTCCTGTAGGTAGACTTGATAAAGATACATCTGGTTTACTCCTTATGACCAATGATGGTGATTTAGCATATAAATTGACTCATCCTAGTCATGAAGTACTGAAAAAATATATTGCATTAGTAGAGGGAATACCCAATAATAAAAAATTAAACAAATTTAGAAAAGGACTAAAGATTGATGGAAGAATGACAGCTAAAGCATATATTAGGATTGTTAAAAAATATAGGGAATCGTCACTGTTGGAAATATCCATTCATGAAGGAAGAAATAGGCAAGTTAGAAAGATGTGTGAATATATTAAGCATCCAGTAATGAAACTAAAAAGAATAGCAATAGGGGCGTTAGAACTTGACGATCTTGAAGTAGGTAAGTGGAGGCATTTGACCGAGAAAGACATCAGATATTTGAAATCTCTTTAATAAAACAAGACTCTATACGACATATTATCTTATATTCAGCTTTATTTTTTTCTAGCTTTGAATTATAATTAACATAGGAGTGAATAAAGTAATGATAGTATTGCGCCAAATAGAAAAAGATGATTATTCCAATGTTAAATCTATTCTTAAAGTTAATGGAATTGAAGATGATCTATCTCAAGGAATAATTTACATTATAAATGATGAGGATTGTATTATGGGTGTAAGTAAAATAATTATTAAGGACAATTATGGAATATTAAAATATGTGGTTGTAAAAGAGAAGTTTAGAGGTTTAAATTATGGAGACAGTCTTTTAAGGGGAATCTTATTTAAGTGTAAGTCTATGGGTATTAATAAAGTATATTATCATAGGTATGATAGCTATTTATTAAAAAAAGGATTTACGAATAATAAAACTTCCATTTTAGTTGATCATAAGTTATATACAGAGGTAGATAATATTTTAAATAATACCTGTTGTGGTGGTACAAATGGGGTTTAAACATTTCATTAATGCGGTAGAAACAGCGAAAAAGATTATGCATCATTATATTAAAGAAGGTAATATAGCTATAGATTGTACTGTAGGTAACGGAAATGACACTATTTTATTAGCTAAACTAGTAGGTAATAGTGGAAAAGTTTATGGATTTGAGGTTCAATCCATAGCTTTAAATATAACTAGAGAAAAACTACTAAAAGAGAAATTAGGAAATAATGTAATCCTTATTAATGAAGGTCACCAAAATGTCGACAAGTATGTTTTTGAAAAAGTTGATTTTATCATATATAATTTAGGCTATTTACCTGGCGGCGATAAGAGAATCAAAACCGAAATTAACACTACATTGGAAAGTTTAGAAAAATCTTTATCTTTATTGAAAAAGAATGGGTTATTGTTGATAACATGTTATACTGGACACAAAGGAGGATTAGAAGAGAAAGAGGGAGTAGAGAGTTTTCTAAATACTCTTAATCAAAAGGAATATAATGTTTTAGAATTTAAATTTTTAAATCAAAAAAATAATCCGCCAGTACTTTTTGGCGTAGAAAAATTATAAAATTGGAGGGATTAATAATGGCAGGAGTAAAAATTACTGATACTATTCTAAGAGATGCTCATCAGTCATTAATTGCAACTAGAATGAAAACTGAAGATATGTTACCAATAGCTAATAAATTAGATAAAGTAGGTTTTTATTCTCTTGAAGTATGGGGAGGGGCAACTTTTGATGCTTGCTTGCGTTTTTTAAAAGAAGATCCTTGGGAAAGATTAAGAGTATTAAGAAGGGCTTTTAAAAATACAAAATTGCAAATGCTACTAAGAGGACAAAATTTACTAGGTTATAAACATTATGCAGATGATGTTGTAGAAATGTTTGTTAAAAAATCTATTGAAAATGGTATTGATATTATTAGAATTTTTGATGCATTAAACGATCCACGGAATATTAAAAAATCTATTGAAGCAACTAAAAAATATGGCGGTCATGCCCAAGCAGCTATATCCTTTACAACTAGTCCTGTACATAATAATGAATATTATATTAACTTAAGTATTGAAATGGAGAAGATGGGCGCAGATTCTATTTGTATTAAAGATATGTCTGGGATACTAATGCCATATGAAGCTGAAAAATTAGTTAAAGGATTAAAAGAGAATATTTCAGTTCCTATTCAAATTCATTCCCACTTTACTAGTGGAATAGCTAATCAAACTTATATGAAGGCAATTGAAGCTGGAGCTGATATCATAGATACTGCTATTTCACCTTTGGGTATGGGAACAAGCCAACCAGCGACTGAGTCTATGATAGCATCTTTACAGGGTTCACCATATTATCCAGATATAGATATGGATCTTTTACTAGAAATTACAGATTATTTTAAGGAGTTAAGGGATAAATACGAGAAAGAAGGGTTATTAAATAGTAAAGTACTTAATGTTGATGTTAGAACCTTAAAATATCAAGTACCTGGGGGAATGCTTTCAAACCTAGTTTCCCAATTAAATAGTCAAGGAGCATTAGATCGGTTTGATGAAGTTCTTGAAGAAGTGCCTAAAGTTAGAGAAGATTTGGGTTATCCTCCTTTAGTTACTCCTATGAGTCAAATGGTCGGTACAACGGCAGTTTTCAATGTGTTATTAGGAGAAAGATATAAAATGATTCCAAAGGAAGCTAAGAATTACGTTAAAGGTCTTTATGGGAAACCTGCGGTACCAATAAAAGAAGAAATAAGAAAGAAAATTATTGGAGATGAGGAAGTTTTTACAGGAAGACCAGCGGATTTAATGGAACCGGAACTAAATAAGTTAAAAGAAGATATTAAGGAATATATAGAACAAGATGAAGATATTTTAACCTATGCATTATTTCCTCAAGTTGCCATTGATTTCTTTAAGTATAGACAAGCTGAAAAATATAGAATCGATACTGAACTATTAGATGAAGAATTTAAAACTTACCCTATATAAAACGAGCCTTTAAAGGCTTGTTTTTTTTCTAAATAATGAAACAAAACTTGCAGAATAAATAATACTAGCAAAAATATGAAATAAATCTTGCATAATTGGTATATTTTTGTTATTATAATAGTAGAAAATATGACAATAAGGGGGAACTTACTTTGAAAACATTGGAAAAGCTCAATGTGGAAAAGGAATTATGCAAAGGCTGCGGAATATGTGTTGCATTTTGCCCAAAGGATGTATTAGCAATAAAAGATGAGAAAGTAGTTATTAAAGATCTGGACTCTTGTATTCAATGTGGTCAATGTGAATTAAGATGTCCTGACTATGCAATTTATTTAGGAGGTAAATAAAATGCCAGAAAAAAATGTAAGATTAATGCAAGGTAATGAAGCTTGTGTAGAAGGTGCCATTGCAGCCGGTATGAAGTTTTATGCTGGTTATCCAATTACTCCTTCAACTGAAATAGCTGAACTTTCTGCTGCTAAATTACCGATGGTAGGCGGTAAATTCATTCAAATGGAAGACGAGATTGCAAGTATTAGTGCTATAATAGGAGCTTCTTTAACTGGAAAAAAATCAATGACTGCAACTAGTGGACCTGGTTTTTCACTTAAACAAGAATGTATAGGATATGCTATTATATCGGAAGTTCCTTGTGTTATCGTTAATGTTCAAAGAGGAGGTCCTAGTACTGGATTGCCAACATCACCTGCACAAGGTGATATAATGCAAGCAAGATGGGGTACTCATGGGGAGCATTCTATTATTGCGTTATATCCTTCTACGGTAAGAGAAATTTTTGATACTACCATTAAGGCCTTTAATTTGTCAGAAAAATATCGAACTCCAGTCATATTATTGATGGATGAAGTAATTGGTCACATGAGGGAAAAAATAGAAATACCAGATGAAGATCAGATTGAAATATATTCTAGAAAGAAACCAACATCTAGTCCAGAAGATTACCTTCCTTATAAGGTTAAGGAGGGAGAGATAGTGCCAGAAATGGCAAGTTTTGGTGAAGGTTATAGGTTCCATGTAACTGGCTTAGTTCATAACGAAACGGGTTTTCCTACAAACAATAATAAAGTAGCTGAAGAATTAATCGCTAGATTAGTCAATAAGATTGAAAATAATTTAGATGATATTATAGATTATGAAGAATATAAACTAGAAGGTGCAGAAGAAATTATAGTTGCTTACGGGGCTACCGCTAGGTCGGTGAAATCTGCTATTGATGAATTAAGACAAAGTGGTCATAAAATAGGTATGTTTAGACCCATTACAATTTGGCCAGTAGCAGAAGAACAAATAGAAAAAATAGCTAAAGATGTAAATAGAATTACAGTTATAGAAATGAATATGGGACAATATTTTAACGAAATAGATAGAATTGCTGGTAAGCATACAAAAGTTGATAAATATGGTCGTATAGATGGAGAGCTAATTACTCCAGATGAAATTATCTATTATATAAAAAGGGGGAGGGGTCAAATTGCCAAGTCAATTAATTAACAAATATTATAGAACAGAAAGTCTACCACATATCTGGTGTCCAGGTTGTGGAAATGGAATAGTTACTAGGGCCATTGTAAAAGCTATTGATAATATTGGGTTAAACCAAAATGACGTATGTATTGTGTCTGGTATCGGATGTTCATCTAGAGCTTCTGGATATTTAGATTTTAATACTATACATACAACTCATGGAAGAGCCTTGGCTTTTGCTACTGGAATTAAATTTGCTAATCCAAAGTTGCATGTTATTGTAATTACCGGCGATGGTGATTGTGCTGCTATAGGAGGCAATCATATGATTCATGCTGCAAGGAGAAATATTGATTTAACGACAATTGTATTTAATAATAATATTTATGGTATGACTGGTGGCCAATATTCTCCAACTACACCAACAGGAGACAAAGGGACTACAGCTCCATATGGAAATATTGATGCCAATTTTGATTTATGTGAATTATCTAAAGCAGCAGGTGCAACTTACGTAAGTAGGTCGACAGTATATGGTGCACATATGATAATTAAACAGGTTGAGGAAGGAATAAAAAATAAAGGCTTTTCTTTTATAGAAACCTTAACTACTTGTCCAACTTATTATGGAAGAAAGAATAAAAAAGGCGATGCTATTGATATGATGACCAATTTAAAAGAGATTACAGTAAACAAGGTAGCTTATGAAAAACTTCCAGAAGAACAACGAAAAGGTAAAATTGTTATAGGAGAATTATATAAGGGAGAAAGACCGGAGTATACCGATAAGTATAATCAAATAATAGAATCTTTTTAAAGGAGAGATTTAATATGGTACATCAAGAGTTAAGATTGAGTGGTTCAGGCGGTCAAGGGCTTATTTTAGCTGGTATTATTTTAGCAGAAGCTGCATTGCATGATGGTAAAAATGTAGTACAATCCCAGTCTTATGGACCGGAAGCAAGAGGAGGAGCTAGTAAGGCGGAAGTTATAATT
>NZ_PPXW01000001.1:344102-374180 GCF_021655095.1 Clostridium sp. Cult1
TTTTAGAAGGCCTATTAAATTTACCCTTTTTTAGCTAGAATTGATTGAAATATTTATTAAAAATTTTTAAATTTACTATTGACAATTCTTAGCTGGACTATTAGTTTATAAATATCTATTCAGAACTCTATCATTTATGCCGAACCAACTAGCTTCTTTATACATATTAATAGTATTCTTCATTATTATTTTCACTATCATATTATAGATATTTTTCAATTCTTTTGTCGATAAAAAGGCCTCTTCCTCTATATTAGGTTTATTGTGATTGTATTCTATCTTTAGCTGTTTGTCGATATACATATTCAAATTATATATCTTACCTTTTATAACTTTTTCACAATATGTATTGATAAAGTCGTATAGATATTTAGTTTCTTTGTCTTTTCTATCAATATCTTCCCAAAATTCTATCTTCAACTTCCTTATACCCTCTAACGATATATTATAGTGAAATAAATAATTTTTACCGTATAGTTCTTCAATAGGAAGATATTTAATAGTTTTATCCTCAAGTATATTTACCCATTTATTGCTGTAATAACCATTTTTATATCCTTCTAAGTATAATGTTAATTCAAGCCTATCAATATCTTCGTGAATCAACATAGTGATATTATTGGATATAAGTTGTCTATCTTTTCGAGGAAACAAAAGCCTTTTAACTCTTCTTCTTATCTCCTTAGTACATATATATTTTGGAGAAATATTAGTCATTTTCGTTTCCAAATCGTATAGATTCAGGAGGATATGTATGGAATTTATATCGCCATTATATAAAAAATTATATCGTAAACCATTATATATTTGCCAAAGATCAGCTTTTGCTAAAACCAAATTCATCCCTCCCCTTAGCAATTGTTTCCAAAAAAATGGAGGATTAAACCATTTATTTTCTTTTTTCATCTAACAGTATATTATATTATACTACAATAACCGCCCTTATTGTTTATAAACTTCGATTATTTTTAAATTAAAAGCAAAAAATGAAGAATCCAGAAGAAAAAAAGCATTGAAATAGGATCAATGCTTAGTTATTTTAAGATACATACTTTAGTACTAATTTAATATATCATTCATCAAGCTTCATAAGTATAGATAATATGGTATCATAATCTAAGCCAGTAGTTAGATTATAAACTCCTACTCTAAGTTTTCTATCTACTCCTTTATCTTTGGCAAAATTAAGAAAATCTTCTGCATCGTATATTACCCCAGCTTTTTCCAAACCTCTAGATACCTTGATTAAAGAATCCCCAGTTTCTATAGTAAAAACTACCTCATCCATTTTCCCTTCTTTTTCTTTTTCGCTTTCTAATTCCAAAGAGGTTTCTTTTACAGGTTCTTTTTCCTCCTTAGGGCTAGTTTCAATATTTTCTTTCAAAAATACCATTCCTAAATCGGCTGCTATAGCCACTATCTCCTCTTCAGTATATTCTCTATACTCTATATGAGGGTTAAAAGTATAGAGTATATTAGTCAATATTATACCCATACCTAAACCTAATAGTATAAATGGAAATCTGTGTTTACTAAACATTTCTATACTCCTTATCCTTTTTACTCTATTTTACACTATAAATCTATTAAAGTAAAAATATATCTTTCTTAGCACATTCTTCAATTATACTATCAGTCCATATAGAAGCTTGAACTTCACCAATATGCCTTTTCTCTAAAAAAAACATGCAAATTCTAGATTGCCCAATTCCGCCGCCTATGGTAAGAGGAAATTTGCCTTCTAAAAGGGCTTTATGATAGGTGAGTTTTTTTCTTTCTTCAGCCCCAGCCATTTTTAATTGCTCTTCTAAGGATTTTTCATCTACCCTTATGCCCATACTAGACAATTCTAAAGCCTCTTCAAGTACAGGATTCCAAAACAATATATCCCCATTTAATTCCCAATCATCATAATCAGGAGATCTACCATCATGAGGTACTCCAGATCTTAGTTTACTACCAATTTTCATTAGAAAAACTGCCTTATATTCCTTGCAAATTAAGCTTTCCCTCTCCTTAGGGCTTTTGTCTGGATATCTATCCTCCAATTCTTGAGTAGTGATAAATTTTATCTTATCAGGTAATTTATTTGCCAAAAAAGGATATATACTATTAATTTTCTTCTCTGTCCTTTTAAATACTTGGAATATACTTTCTACTGTTTCTTTTAAATACTCTTCATTTCGTTCTTGTCTTGATATTACCTTTTCCCAATCCCATTGATCAACATAGATAGAATGGGTATGATCTAAAACCTCATCGGGTCTTATAGCGTCCATATCAGCATAAATACCCTCACCTATTTTGAAGTCATATCGTTTTAGAGCCATCCTCTTCCATTTTGCTAGGGATTGGACTATTTCTATCTCTTCATTATATTTTCTCATATTAAAGGATACAGCCTTTTCTACTCCACTTAAATTATCATTTAATCCCGTCTCAGGTCTGACGAATAAGGGAGCAGATACCCTTATCAAATTCAATTTTTTAGCCAATTCTCTTTCAAAAAAGTCCTTAATAATTTTTATTCCAATTTGAGTTTCCCTTATACCTAGTTTTTTCATATAATTTCCTCCTATATTATGGTAATAAAAAAACCTCTCATCCAAAAAGGACGAAAGGTATTCTTCCGCGGTACCACCTTAATTAGCAAAAGGCTCAGCTTTAACCAGTACAGAACAAATTCGATACTGTATAGTGAATAACGGACTATACCCGTCTAAGCCTACTTTTTGCAAAATAAAATTTCGGTTAGAAGCTTAGGGGCGTTCTTCATCATCAATTCCGTGTTGGATTTCCACCAAGTACCAACTCTCTATAACTTTCTTAATGACTACTCTTCCCTTCATAGCTATTTTCATATATTAATGTATAATTATATTCTATTACTTTGCTTATGTCAATAGATTATTTTTCTTTATCAATTAAAGAATTGAATAGGTTATTAATATACTTTTTCCTTTCTTCTGTTTCTTCTTCTTTTACTATAAACTTATCTTCTACATACTCGACTATATCCCCTTCTTTTAAATTCCTAGGGAATAATTCTCTATCGAATGTTAAAATTCCACCATCACTTTCTATTTCAATTAAAACCCTATCCTCTTCAAACCTATCAACTATACCTTTCACTTAATCTCCCCCTGTTTAATACATTTTTCATGAGGTCTATACCCACTGTTTTCTGCATCTAATATAGATTTAAAAATAATTTGATTTTCTTCTTTAGGTAAAGAATTACATTCCTTGGTATGATATACCTTAGTATTTTTGTTTCCTATGTATTCCACTTTGGTACTATCATTTTCTTCTATAATCTTATCTTCGAAGGTCAATTGCCTGCCATCAGAGACAATGACTATATCTCCTAGTTGATCTGTTCGTAAAATATCAATGTCTAACTTTTTAAGTCTTTCTAAGGTTTCCTTATGAGGATGCCCATAAGTATTATCCCTTCCTACACTTATTATACTATATTTTGGATTTACTTTTTCTAAAAATTTTTCACTAGAAGATGTCCTACCACCATGATGGGCTATTCTAAGTACATCAGCTTTTAAGTTCATCCCATTATTTATCATATCCAATTCGGAACTTTCTTCTGCATCTCCTGCAATGACAAATGAATTATCCATATATTCTATCTTAGTAACTATGGAAAAATCATTAGTTTCCTCATAATCATCACTGTTGGGAGCCAAAACATAATATTTTAACTGTCCTTCATCTAAAAGAATATCCTTTGCCTTGGCTAAATTGATCTTTAAATTTTGATTCTCAATCTCTAATAGTAATTCTTCAAATATACGGGTATTAGCCGTTCTATTTGGCATATATACTTTTTCGATTTTAAAATTCTTTATTATCTCAGGTAATCCCCCTATATGATCTTCATGAGGGTGGGTAGCTATTAAATAATCAATTTTTTCTATCCCCAATTTTTTAATATACTTAACTACCTTATCGCCTGATTTTCTTGTTCCTCCGTCGATTAAAGATATTTCTCCATTGGGAAATTGGATTAATGTACTATCCCCTTGACCTACATCGATAAAATGTATCACTAACTTATCCCTGTAATCCTCAATAGATTTAGTAGTGTCAATATCACATCCAGAAAGAATTAAACTCAAAATCAATAATGTCAATAGTACATATATTAGCTTATTTTTTTTCACATATTTACCTCCTTAAGCTGTCAATATTTTAATTTCTAATATCATACTAGAAAAATCCTCCCTATCGAAGGATAAGAAGGATTAAAATTCAAATGCAAAATCTTTGTATGCTTCTTCAGTATATGCTTTAACAGTATCAATAATGAAATAAGAAACTTTTAAATTTAATGATAGAGCAAAATTCAAATCATTATCGTATCCAGTCTTAAGTGAATATTCCTCGATCACATCTTCTATATATTTTTTAATTATTGGTTTAAGCTTGATAACTCTTTCTTGAAAAATATCTATGTCATCTATAGTTATTACATTTTTCTTAAAATCATGATAAGGTGAATAATCATTAAGTTTGGATTCATAATTAATGTGTTTAAACATACTACTGGTAAAAGTCCATCTTTCAGCATGAGGAAGACAGACAAAATCGCTTAAATAATGGGATATGATGCCAATTTTTTTACTCAATATTTTCATAGCTAAAGGATCGATTCTTGAATTAAACTCTATATATCTACATATAAATATTAATTTAATTATCTCATTCACTATATAATTTAAGCTTTCCTTTTTATAATGTCTATGAAGCTTAAATTGTGGTAATATATCTGGAGCCACTGAACCCCATAATAGTTTATCTTTATCTAATTTTATTCCATAAATATCATAAATATTTTCGTGAATATTGTTTCCAATAATTTTATGTGTATCACCAAAAATATCAAACACATCCCTTGTATAAATTTTACAACCTTATTCGATATTATATCATATGGTTTAAAAAGTCAATATCAAAAATTGGCATCCCTAGATCAAGCTATTTGTTGAGCTTTTTATCCAATATTTCTTTATACAATAGATAATTTTCTTGGCTAAATAACACAAAATATACTTCTTCCATATTATCCTCTTTATCAATAAAATCCATTACCCCTCTAATAGCAATTTCAGCTGCCTCTGGTTTAGGATAATTATATACCCCAGTAGATATAGCTGGAAAAGCAATAGTTTTTAGCCCATATTCTTTTGCCAATTTCATTGAATTATAATATGAATTATATAGTAGTTCTGCTTCTCCCTTTGCCCCATCTTTATAAACAGGACCTACTGTATGAATTACATATTTACTAGGCATATTACCTGCTGTAGTAATCCTAGCTTCTCCAGTAGGGCAACCCCCAATTTTTTTACATTGTTCCAAGATAATAGGTCCTCCTGCTCTATGGATAGCTCCATCTACCCCGCCACCACCTAATAAAGTATTATTAGCAGCATTTACAATAGCATCTACTTCCAACTTCGTTATATCACCTTGAACTATATTTAACTTTACTTTTTTGTATAAATACATAATATATCACCCCTATCTCAATTATATCTATTCTATAGAAAAGCAAAAACTCCTTCAAAAAAATATTATAAATAATATATTTGGATATATATACTTATATAGTTATTTATTCATAAATTAAATTATCAGGAGGTATCATTTTGAAATATATAAACATAGTAGAAGCCATATTCTTAAATAGACCTAACCGTTTCATAGCTAATGTACTATTGAATGGTGAGTTGGAAAAAGTTCATGTGAAAAACACTGGAAGATGTAAAGAGATTCTAAAAGAAGGAACTAAGGTATATTTGGAGAAATCTAACAATCCTAACCGAAAAACTAGGTACTCCCTAATATCGGCCTATAAAGATGATTTATTGATTAATATTGATTCCCAAGTCCCCAATGAAGTAGTATATTCTAGTATCCTCTCCAATAAAGTTCAGGAATTGATGAATGTCAGTCTATTAAAAAGAGAAGTAACCTATGGAGATTCAAGGTTCGATCTCTATTATGAAAAAGGAGAAGAAAAGGGCTTTGTGGAAGTAAAGGGTGTTACATTGGAGATAGATGGTCTTTCATTATTTCCCGATGCACCTACAGAAAGGGGCACTAAACATATAAACGGAATAATAAATTCCATAAAAGAAGGATATAAATCCTATATTTTTTTCCTTATACAAATGCCAGGCATAAAATATTTTAAACCAAACGATATAATGGACAGTAAGTTTGCCCATGCTCTTTTACATGCGAAAAAAGGAGGAGTTCATATATTAGCCTATAACTCCTTAGTAACTAAAGATACAATCCAATTAAATGAAAAAATAGAAGTATTAATTTAGTTTAATCATATTGGATATAGCTGGCCATATTTTTTCCGTTTCAAATCCTTTTCTCCATGATGCTATACCTGCTAAATTGTATTTGTTTACTAATGAAGATTTTAGTTCAATAGAATTAGTATCCTCTAACCATATTTTATAAACTACTCCATCTTTACTTATTTCACCATAATATTGGCCACTTTCTTCATCCCATTCCAACTCCATATTGTTTTCTTCTATAAATCTATTAGCTGATTCCATAGATAAGGCCTGAGAAGAGATTTTAGCTTCTCCATCTATTTCTTCCACCTTCCATAACCTAGTATAAAAAGGTACAGCTAATACCAATTTTCCATTAGGAACCTGTTCTAACACACCTTTAATGGCCTTTTCTACCCAGTTATATTGAGCCACAGAGCCAGCAACGGGACTATTTGCCCAATGTTGATCATAGGCCATTAGTATCATATAATCTACGGTTTCTGAAAGTCTTTGTCGATCAAAACTTAAAGACCAGTTTTCAGAAGTGGAGATAGGAGTAATATCCATAGATACAGTCATTCCTCCTTCTCGAAAAACTGGGTACAACTCTCTAACGAATTGGGTTAACAAATCCTTATCCTCTAAATAAACATTTTCAAAATCTAGATTAATTCCATCTACCTTATAATTATTATATATATTAAATATTTCCTTTATCAATCTTTCTCTAGTTCTACTACTGGATAATAGTTTATGAGTAATATCTGGATCAAAGCTATTATCGATTAAAGGCCAAATTTTATGGCCTAAAGATTTATATTTACTTACATATTCATAATTTCCTTTGTCAAAAATATTTCCTTCTTCATCATTAATAGAAAACCAAGTAGGAGATATTATATTTATTCCATGGATGGGCTTTATGCCATCAACTGATAACATCTTTCCATGGCTATAGTCCCAGGTCAAGTTTATCATCTCCTTATTCTTATACGCTTTATCCATAGTTTTTTCTTTAGCTTGGTATATATTGGTCACAAGATCTATTTTTATGTATTTCTTATCTATATATCCAATTATTCCATCAATAGTTCTAACTCTATACCAATCTTTCAATTCCTCAAATACCATTAATACGGTTTCAACAGGCAAATTTTTTAATAATATAGGAGATTTTATATCGAAACTTCTCCTGATAACAGCCCCTTCCATGATGACTTTTCCCCTAGGATATATAGAATCTAACTTGTCCACAACAACCGCATCAGTATCTTCAAAATAATTTATATCAATATCATAGTGAATATTCAATATTTCGTCTGGAATATAGACTTTTTCTTCTATTTTTTTAACTGGATTGTTTATAAAAACTTCTCTATGATTTGTTGTTCCTTTATTTTTTCCAATTATAAACCTAGAGACCCTTTCCTTATCCGTTAAAATAACCATACCTTCTTCTTGATCATAATAAAGATTAGGATCTAGCTTCTCCTTAATAATATCAAAGGAAATATATATATTATTATCTTCAAAAATTACTGGACTATCTTCTATGTAATGTATATCATCAATAACTAAATATATATTATCGGAAATAGATATAACTTCATTATTTTCACTGTTTTTAAATATAAAATAAGCAGATATACTAATAATGATCAATAGGGCTAATATAATAAGAAATCTTTTCACTTTACCACATCCTTTTCCCATCTATTACTATTAGTCGAAATAATTATAACATAAATAAAGTGATTTTATATAGTTTTGTAATTAAACATACATTATCAATTATGAGTAGATTTGTTATGATATGATCAAATTTAAAAAGATCGAGAAATATTCTCGATCTAATAATTGCTACCTATCTACTTTCATCTTTTTGGCCATAGGATCTGATAAAACCTCATATCCTCCCATGGCAGATATGGTTATCAACATAGCATTAATTATTTTTAAAAGTATTCCTTGAATTCCGAAGCCATTGTCTCCAAAGATAATAATAAGTATTAGAGCGACAATAAAAGTATAAAATCTAACTGAAGCATCTCCAAACTGCTTTTTTATAATGGATTTTGTAAACTGTACTATAAGTGAAGTCCCAGCAACTAGTCCTACAAAAGTAGTCAATGTATCTGCAGACATTAATTCATTATACACCTTATCAACCCCCTATAAAATATATTATATTCTAACTTCTTATTCTATTGTATTCTAGAAGGAATTATAAATATGCCAAATTTTCTTTATAGCATAGCAATATTATAGACAGTTTTTCAAAAATTCCACTATATCCTTAGCCTTAGGAGGACAACCTAATAGGTTCTTTTCAAAACCTTTTGTACATATGCCTATTCCTATACCTTTTCCCTTAACACCCTTGAAACCTTGACCAATATGAATTCTTTCATTAATTTGATAATAATAGCCCATACTATTCAACCTATCTAAGGCATGGACAAGACTTCCATAACAAGCGGAACAAGCCATATTTTCGTCTACATTTTTTGTAAGTTCCTTAACTAATCTAGTTTTAGGTATTGTCATAGGAGTTGTATCTTTGTTTAATTCTATTATATTATCAGCATTTAAATTAGAAGAACCTACTCCTATATCTTCCGCCATCTTTATATATGGAATATCCTCTAAATCATAGCCTAATAATTGAGCTACATAGCTATCAACAAGCACTGGGTCCTTCCCAACTATAATTCGATTCATCTGAATAGGGTTTCCCCCTTCTTCAAAATTTAAATCCCCTATTATTCCATCTACAACAATTAAATTTTGTTTCAATATTTTATTAAGGTAAGCAATAGGCTTATGAAGACCCATGGTATGGAAACGTCTTTTCTCTTTATTTGGAATACAACCTTTCATATTTTTCAAAGCACAGGTAATATTAGTTTGGCAATGGCCTTTTAATACTGGCATATTTATCAAATAGTCAACTTCCATTATTTTATTACATACAGAAAGAGTTACTCCATCTGCTTTATAATCTCTATAGCCATCTTTTTGTAGGTCTACAAGTGGAATATTATACTTCCTAGACAATTTTTCGTAACCACATACTTTAAAAGCCAAAGATGTTCTATCTCCTACCCAGGCCCCTTCTAATATAGCTAAATTGTTAAATCCTTTAGATTTAAGGTATTCAATAACCCCTTCTACTAGTTCAGGACATGTTGTTGCTCCAGAAGAAGAAGGTTTAGCAAGAACTAGATTAGGTTTAATCCCTATTAAAGCACCCTTTTCAGGTATATCCTTTCCTATATCCATTTTACCTAATATTTTTTTAATCATATCCTTAGGATTATCTCCATACATAATGTATAATCTATTAGATTTCATCAAATTCACCCCTCTTATTTGAATAAGATTTACTCATATTAAGTATATCACCCTAATCCTCCCTTTAAAACAACAAAACCAAGATAAATAAAGCAATATTCTAAATTTTTAACTTATTCTTGACAAGGGAAATATACCGGTATACCATAATACTTAGAGTTGCTAAATACTATTAGGAGGGATACGCATGAGTAATGAATCAAAGGGAAAAATGCTTCAAGAAAAATTAACTCATAAATGGAAAAATGTATGGGAAGTATTAGATAATATTGAAAAAGAGAAAGTTTTTTCATTAAATGAAGAGTATAAAGATTTCTTAGATAAAGGAAAAACTGAAAGAGAATCAGCTAGAGAAATAATTAGAGTTGCCTCTAAAAAAGGTTATATATCAATAGATGAACTATTAGAAAAAAGAATTAAACCTACTCCAGGAATGAAAATATATGCCAATAATAAAGATAAAGCAGTTGCATTATTCGTATTAGGGAAAGAGAGTCTTGAAAAAGGAATGCATATAGTAGGTTCTCATCTAGATGCTCCAAGAATAGATTTAAAACAATTCCCACTATATGAAGATTCAGAACTTGCTATGTTTAAAACCCATTATTATGGGGGAATCAAGAAATATCAATGGGTTACATTGCCACTAGCTTTACATGGAGTTGTGGTAAAAGAAGATGGAGAAAAAGTTGATATCGTTATAGGTGAAGACGAGGATGATCCAGTTTTCTTTATAACGGATTTATTGCCTCATTTAGCTAAAGATCAAATGGAAAAGAAAATGAGTGAAGGAATTACGGGCGAAGGATTAAATATATTAATTGGAAGTATTCCCTATGATGATAGTGAAATAAATGAAAAAGTAAAATTAAATGTACTTAATATACTTAATGAAAAATATGGAATAAAAGAAGAAGATTTTACTACTGCTGAATTTGAAATAGTACCTGCTGGCAAGTCAAGAGATGTTGGTATAGATAGAAGTATGGTTGGTGGCTATGGTCAAGATGATAGAGTTTGTGCATTTACATCTTTTAAAGCCATATTAGATATTGAAACTCCAAATAAAACAGCCGTTGCCCTATTTGTTGACAAAGAAGAAATAGGCAGCGTAGGAAATACAAGTATGGAATCTAAGTTTTTTGAAAATATCGTTTCAGAATTAATTAATCTAATAGAAGAGAACTATTCAGAACTATTAGTTAAAAGAGCCTTAGCTAATTCTTGGGTGCTATCAGCTGATACTTTGGCTGGCTTCGATCCTAATTATCCTGAAGTATTGGATAAAAGGAACTCTCCTTTTATAGGAAAAGGTATAACCATAGTTAAGTATACTGGTGTTAGAGGAAAAGGTGGCAGTAACGATGCCAATTCTGAATATTTGGGAAAGATAAGAAAAATATTTAACAACAGTAATGTAGTATGGCAAATGGGTGAACTTGGAAAGGTAGACCAAGGTGGTGGAGGAACTATTGCTTATATCTTGGCAAACTATGGTATGGAAGTAGTAGACTGTGGTGTACCTCTACTAAGCGTACATGCACCTTATGAAATTGCCAGTAAAGCCGATGTTTATATGGCCTATAAAGGTTACAACGCTTTCTTTAAAGCATAGAATAAAACAATAGGGTCAGTTCATCATGGCCTGTCCCTATTGTTTTATAATTCTTACGTTAATTCTATTATTTCATCTATAATACTCCCAATATGTTCTATAGTATTAAGTAAAGGTTGTTCAGTAGTAATATCAACTCCTGCCTTCTTTGCAAACTCTACAGGAGTATAAATTCCTCCAGATTTTAATACTGTAATCCAATCATCGATGGCCTCCTGCCCCTCTTTTAATATCCTATTATTTGCTTCTGTAGCTATGGTCAAACCTGCACTATAGGTATAAGGATATAACCCCATATAATAATGAGGTTGTCTCATCCATGTTAGTTCTGCCCCTTCATTTATGACTACAGCGTCTCCCCAGAACTCTTCTAATACTTCTCTTTTCAATTTACTTAATAAAGCTGCATTAACTGAACCTCCATCATCAACTATTCTGTATACCTGGCGTTGAAAAGCTGCTTCTAACAAATGGGTCACAAAATTATGATAATATGTTCTTGATATTATAGAGGACAATACCCATCTTTTCATCCTTTTATCTTCAGTATTTTTCATCAAATAGTTTGCCATAAGCATTTCATTCATGGTGGAAGGAGATTCTATACAATATTGGGAAGGTCTTGAGTTAAATATATTCTGATTTTTATGAGCTAAATAAAAATGGCCTGCATGTCCTAATTCATGAGCTAAAACGAATACTTCCCTCATTCTACCAGTCCAAGAAATCAAAATAAAAGGATGGCTACCATAAGGGCTAGAACAAAATGCACCAGTAGATTTGCCCTTGTTCTGGACAAAATCTATCCACCTTTCATCAAAAGCTCTATTGACCATCTCTAAATAATCATCACCTAATACGGATAATGCTCCCTCTATATAAGATCTAGCTTCTTCTACACTTAACTCTGGTTCAAAATCTGGATCTATTGCTAGTTTTAAATCCATAAAAGTCATTTCCTCTAATCCGTGGATTTTTTGAATTAGTTTAGCATACTTTCTCATATATGGAGCTAAATGCCCCATTATTAAATCAATTTGCCTATCGTATAATTCTCTATCCACTTTTTGGGAAAATAGTAGACTATCAAATACAGAATTAAAGCCTCTTAAGTTAGCAATGGTCTTCTCTTTCTGGACTTGTGTTTGGTATGCAGCTGCTATAGTATGCTGGTATTCCTTTAATTTATTTGAAAATGCTTCAGCTGCTCCACGCCTAATCTCTGTATCATTTTCATACTCCCATTTCCCTTCAAATAATACAAAACTTAAAGGATATTCCCTCCCATCTACTGAAAAAGTACCAAAATCCATATCTGCCAACTTAGCTCTATTGTATATTTGATATGGTGCCTCTAGCACATTAGAAAGGGCAGATAATGTTTTTTCTACTTCTGGATGCAAAGTATGAGGCTTGCTTCTTATAATTTCTTTCAAATAATTTTTATTTTCTTCTGATTCATCTAAAGTTCTCTGAATTACTTCTTCATCTAATTGAATTATCTCTGATTCTACAAAGCTTAAACGGCTTCTTGCCTCAGATAAAATAGTAGACGTTTTCATCTGTCTAGTTTGATTTTCCGTATTTTTCTGATCCACCGCTACAGACAGATATGAAAAAGTACTTAATAGCCCTCTAATTTCATACAAATCCCTTAATTTGTCTAAACATGCATTAATCGTTTTTGGGTTATTTAGTTTCCCTTTAAATTCCTTTTCAATTTCATAAGAAAGCTTAATTAATTCATCTAATCTTTGTTCAAATTCCTCTTCTGTTTTAAATATAGCCGATAAATCCCAGGTATATCTTTCATCTACATCCTTTCTCTCTAAAAATCCTTTGCACATATAAATAACCCCTCCTTATAATATTTCGTGTGCCTAAATAAATTATATTATAAGAAAGGATATAGTTCAATAAATTTTCAGAATATATCCACCAATTAATACATCTATCATCTTCAATATCAAATTAGTATAGATGACATGCAACTGTATGCCCTGGCCCAATTTCCTGTAAAACAGGCTCTAATTCATGACATTTTTTCATTGCATATTTACATCTAGTGACAAATTTGCATCCTTCTGGCGGATTAAGGGGACTTGGCACATCCCCCTCTAACGCTTTTATAGTTTTTTTTATAGCTTTTTTGGGATCTGGTACTAAAACTGAAGATAATAAAGCTTTAGTATATGGATGAGCTGTATGATCATATATCTCATCACTTGAACCTATTTCAACTAATTTTCCTAAATACATAACTCCTATGCGATGGGATAGATGCCTAACCATAGATAAATCGTGGGCAATAAACAAATAAGTTAATCCCATTTCTTTTTGTAAATCCTCTAACATATTTACCACCTGTGCTTGGATAGATACGTCTAATGCGGATATAGGTTCATCACATAATACAAACTCTGGATCTATAGATAAGGCCCTTGCGATTCCAATTCTCTGCCTTTGTCCACCACTAAATTCATGGGGATATCTATATATATGTTCTTTACCTAGACCGACCTTTTCCAATAGCTTAAGAACTTTTTCCTTTCTTTCTTTCTTATCTCCTATATTATAGACATCTAAAGGCTCTGATATTAAATCTTCTACTGTTAAAGAAGGATTTAGGGAAGCATAAGGATCTTGGAATATTACTTGGATCTTTCTCCTATAGGGTTTAAGTTCTCTTTCATTTAATTTAGCTATATCTTTCCCTTTATATAGTATCTCTCCTTCCGTTACATCAAAAAGCCTAATAATACTCCTACCAGTAGTAGATTTTCCACAACCAGACTCCCCCACTAGACCAAAGGTTTCGCCTTCTTTAATATAAAAACTAACACCATCTACTGCTTTTAAGTATTTATTTTTTCCAATAATAGATGATCTCCTTACTGGAAAATATTTCTTTAAATTATTTACTTCTATCAATTTATTGCTCATGATTTTCACCTTTTTCTTATATAGATTTATCTAATAACCAACACATTGCCCTATGTTTTCTATCCCCATAATAGTACTTTGGGTGTTTTTTCTTACATATATCCATAACATAAGGACAACGATCAGCAAAGGGACAGCCCTTTATCTCATAAGCTAAATTTGGTGGATTTCCTTTAATAGGTACAAGCCTTTGTTTTGTTCTACCTTCGGTCTTTGGTAAAGATTGCAGCAGTCCTCTAGTATAAGGATGTAAAGGAGCATAAAATATATCCTCTACATTTCCCTCCTCCATTATCATACCGCCATACATTACGACAACCCTCGAACATGTATTAGCTACTACTCCTAAATCATGGGTTATAAGAATAACCGATGTATTAAGTTCTTCCTTTAATTCCATTAAAAGTTCCAATATTTGAGCTTGAATGGTAACATCTAAAGCAGTAGTAGGTTCATCTGCTATAAGTAAATCTGGTTTACAACTTAAAGCCATGGCTATAATAGCTCTCTGCCTCATACCTCCGCTAAATTCGTGAGGATAGTTATTATATCTCTCCTGTGCTGAAGGTATACCTACCATCTTTAGCATTTCTATAGTTTTTGCTTTAGCTTCACTTTTTCTTAATCCTTGATGTCTCTTTATTACATCTGAAATTTGACTTCCTACTGTAAATACTGGATTTAAAGAAGTCATCGGATCTTGGAATATCATTGCTATATCATTTCCTCTTATTTTCATCATTTCCTTTTCACTTTTATTTAATAAATTTTCTCCTTTATAAATTATCTCTCCATTGGTAACTTGCCCTGTGCCTTTAAGCAATCTCACTATAGATAAAGAAGTCACAGATTTACCACTTCCTGATTCTCCAACTAACCCTAATATTTCTCCTCGTTTTACATCAAAGCTAACTCCACGAATTGCCCTCACTATACCATTATGATTAAAAAAAGTTACTTCTAAGTCTCTTATTCTAAGTAAGGAGTTTTTCATAATAATATTACATCCTTTCATCTCTTCCTAGTCATTATTTGCCTTGGGTTCAAAGGCTACTCTAAAAATATCTCCTAAAACATTAAAGCTTAAAACCGTCATCAAAATTAATATTCCTGGAAAAAAAGTCAAATAAGGAGCTTCTCCCATATATCCTTGAGCATATTTTAGCATACTTCCCCAGGAAGAATTTGGTTGGCGTACTCCCAATCCCAAGAAACTCAAGGATGATTCCATAAGTATAGCACTAGCTATATTTAAAGTAGAAGCAACAATAACTGTAGGAAATATATTAGGAATTATATGTTTCCTTATGATAACATTAGGTTTTTCCCCTATTACCTGTGAATATAAAACATATTCTCTTTCCTTAACAGAAATGGTCTCTCCCCTGACTATTCTCGCTATACTCATCCAGCTAAATAAACCAATAATAATTATTATATTTTGTATTCCAGGTTTCAAATAAGCATTTAATATGAGTATTAGAAAAAAAGTAGGAATACTCATTAGAATATCTATAATTCTCATGATAATACTATCTACCTTGTTTCCAAAATATCCACTAATAGTCCCTACTATAGTTCCTATGATTGTAGAAATTATCATAGATAAAAAACCTACAGTAAGAGAAACTCTTCCTCCATATAATGCACGAGTAAAATAATCCCTTCCCATTTCATCAGTCCCAAATAAATGAGATTTTGAAGGTGTTGCTAGGCGATTCATAACATTAATTTTATTTGGATCATGGGGAGATAAAAAAGCTAAGATAGATGCAATGGATAAAATAACAATTACTAAAATAGATAGTATTCCTAATTTGTTTTCTTTCAACTGATATATTAAATTAGACTTTAATCTATGATTCATTTTAATTCAACTCCTTAATTCTTGGATCTACAACACTATATAATATATCTGATAAAAGATTTCCTAATATGAGTATTAAAGAGGAAAACATTGTAATTGCCATAATTAGAGGGTAATCATAGCTAAATATGGCAGTCATGCCTAATTGACCCATACCAGGCCATCCAAAAATACTTTCTGTAATAAAAGCTCCTGATACTAAACTAGGTAAAGACATACCTAGGATTGTAATTACAGGCAAAATAGCATTTTTTAACACATATTTATATAATACTTCAGTTCTGCTAGCTCCTGAGGCTAGTTGAACTGTCACATATTCTTCCTTTAATTGACTAATAGTATTAGACCTGATATACCTAGAAACTACTGCAATATTTTGTATACTCAATACCAAGGTAGGCATTATTGCGTGCTTTATAAGGTCCCAAGTGCTATGAACCCCTATTGTCCTCATACCTATACTTGGTAGTAAATTTAACTTTAAAGATAAAAAGTAGATTAGCATCATTGCAAACCAAAAGCTTGGTATGGATATACCAATATAAGAGATAATTGTAACTATTTTATCAAAAGTCCTATTTTGATTAGCTGCTGAAAGAAGGCCTACTACAATGCCTATAACCATAGAAAATATCAATGAAGTAAACATAAGTCCTATAGTTGCAGGTAACCTTTCAGTAATCTGCGTAACAACAGGTCTATGGTTAACTAAAGAATATCCTAAATCTCCTTTTAATACATTCTTTACCCACCTTATATATTGAATATGGATTGGATCGTTAAGGCCCATGTTTTGTCTAATCCTCTCAATATCAGCTGGTCCCATCTCTGGTGTTATATATGCTTGTACTGGATCCCCAGGGGCTAGTTTTATAAGAAGAAATGAAACTATAGATACTGCGATAAGCATTGGTATCATTTGTAGCATCCTTTTAATAATTAATCTTCTCACTGTAATTCCTCCTATATATAATTACAAAAGTAAACTGAAAATCAGTTTACTTTTGTAATTGTCTGTTCTATTATTCAGTTAAATATAATTTAGATAAATCTTCAAACATACTAATAGGTACCAACCTAGCTTCTTCAACCCCTCCAAATCTACTATCTATGGCTACAATTGATTTAGGATAAACTATTGGATATACCACCATATCCTCTATTATTTCCCTTTGGATTTCTTCATATATTTGAGCTCTCTTATTTTCATCCGTTTCAATGACGCCCTTGTCCCACATAGGATCTAACCCTTCATTAACATAGCCCATAAAATTATTTGGATTTCCCGCTACAAATAATGGACTATAACCGCTAGGTTCAAGGCCCATAACGTATCCATTAAATGCTAAGTCAAAATCTGTGGTGGTTGCATCTATAAACTTTTCTAGGAAAGCCCCTCTTTCCATGGGAATAAGCTCTAATTCTACTCCAATTCCTTTTAATTGTTGCTGCATTATAAGTCCATAAGCTTCCTGTTCTTTACTTGAATTTGTATAGGCTAACCTTAATTCTAAACTATCATAGCCTGCATTTGCCATAAGTTCTTTTGCTTTTTCAACATTGTATTCATATTTTTCTAGGTCATTGGTATGATATTGAGTCATGGGAACAAATATTGAATAGGCTTTTTCAGCATATTCCTCAGATTCATAAACTCCTGTTATTATCTCATCTTTATTGATTGCATAAGCAATAGCTTTTCTAATATCTTTATTTTGTAAAACCTCATTATTTAACCTAAACACCATGTTGTTTAACATACCTTCATCAAAGGTTTCTATAATGAAGTTTTCATTTCCACTAAACTTCTCAATATCATCGGTAGTAATATATCTAGCGCTTAATTCTCCATTTAATAAAGCAGTATTAGCAGAGTTTGAATCAGCTATCACTCTAAATACTACTCCCTCTAAATTGGGTTTTCCATCAAAGTAATCGTCAAATCTTTCTAACTCAACTTTTTCCCCACTTTTAAGTTCTTTAAATTTGAAAGGGCCTGAGCCGATTGGTTTTAAATTCTTATTACTTTTTGCTAAATCCCCTTCACTTTCAAATATATGTTCAGGGATTGGACGAAGACTTCCTAATTTATTCATAAATGGTACAGATATTTGGGGCAACATAAATTCCACTGTTAAATCATCTACTTTATTCACTTCTACTGGCTTTCCATCAACTAAAAATGAACTTATTAGATGAGAATTCTGATTTTCATCAAGTATTGAATTTACTGTAAACACAACATCATCAGCAGTTAAAGGCTCTCCATCATGCCACTTAAGTCCATCTTTTAATTTTAAGGTATAAGTTAAATAATCCTCTGAAGGAGTAATGCTTTCTGCTAAATAATAACGTGTTCCTTCACCATCTGTTACATACAATGGTGCAAACAAAGCATTATTGATTGTCATAGTAACTCTGTCACCTGCATATAATGGATTCATTACATTGGGATCACTACCAATTCCAAATATGAATATTCCACCATCTACCTTAGTTGGCTCTGCAGATTCATTTACCGTCCCTGCTTGGGTATCTGCCGGTGATTGAGTTTCGTTTGTATTATTACTACATGCTGTGGATATTATCATAACCAAAGCAATAAATAGTCCTAACCATTTTTTGTTTCCCATAGGATACCTCCTAATTCTACTTGTTTTCTTTTTACTCTAAGGATTATTGTATAGGCATCCAAGGTTTAAATCAAATTAATGTTTTATATCAACATGTAATTAAATATAGATAAATTTTATAATGAATAAACAAACTCATGTTTCCTATTCACCTATTTATAAACTTTAAAATATATCTAAAATGTGAACATAACTAGAACCTGGTACTGCTACATTATATCTAATACCTTGGTCATATAACATATTCTCAATACGTTTGGTCATAGTCATCAAAGGTATTATTTTTCTTCTCCATATGAATTCCTTCTCTTTTAGAACCTTAAATAATTAAGCAAAGTGTTTTAATATTAGAAATTGAGGACATTGAAATATGAAAGTTTTAAAAGATAT
Source organism: Clostridium sp. Cult1 (assembly GCF_021655095.1). Taxonomy (GTDB): domain Bacteria; phylum Bacillota; class Clostridia; order Tissierellales; family Tepidimicrobiaceae; genus Schnuerera. Next base: position 363,222 of record NZ_PPXW01000001.1, read on the forward strand.
GATTATAATTTTTTCTTAGAATAAAAAATATTCTTATGGTGAATATATCTATAGAAATAATAATTTAAGGAGGTTGAAAAATGAAAAGCACATTAAGATCTCAATTAGAATCTTATAAAAGAGATAATACAGAAAGTAGTAAAGAAGCTATGTTATCTACTATGGATTCCATATTTAATTCTATGACTGATTATGATATTTCTACTTTAACTTCAATAGAAGCCGCTAAAAAAGCCTTAACATCAAGTAAAACCAATAAAAATGAAATAATCCAAACAGTAGAAAGTGTAATATCAAGTTTAAGCTAATTACTTTAAAAATGGGACGGCAAAGCCGTCCCTACTACCTATTAGTATTCTAGAACTTTTGACAAAAATTCTATTGTTCTAGAATTTTGTGGATTTTCGAATAAATCTAATGCATTATTCTGTTCTATAATCTTCCCATCATCCATAAATATTACTCTATCAGCTACTTGTTTAGCAAAAGCCATTTCATGAGTAACTACTATCATTGTCATTCCTGTCTTAGCTAATTCTTTCATTACATTTAAAACTTCTCCAACCATTTCTGGATCCAAAGCTGATGTAACTTCATCAAAAAGCATAATTTCTGGATCCATGGCAAGGGATCTTGCAATTGCTATCCTTTGTTTTTGTCCTCCAGATAAAGAATTTGGATATACATCCTTCTTATCTAATAAATCCATAGTTTCTAATAGTTCAATAGCTTTTTTTTCTGCTTCTTCTTTAGTTAACTTCCTAGTTAGAATGGGAGCCAAAATTATATTCTCTATAACCCTTTTATGAGGAAATAGGTGAAAATGCTGAAATACCATACCTATACCTTGTCTTGTCCTATTTATATCTTTTCCAGAGTCAGCAATATTTTTACCATTTATATATACTTTGCCAGAAGTTGGTTGTTCTAAATAATTTACACATCTTATAAGAGTACTTTTTCCAGAACCAGAAGGCCCTATGAGACTGACAACTTCCCCATCTTCTATTTCTAAATTTATATCTTTTAATACATGTTTATCTCCATAATATTTATTCAAGTTTTCTGTTTTAATCATTATGAGCTAATCTCCTTTCAAATACTCCTATTAACTGGGATAGTGTGAATGTAATTACAAAATATATTGTCGCCACAATTATTAATGGATTGAAAGGCTGGTAGCTAGTACTTTGTACTATTTTTGATGCATACATTAAATCTGCCACTCCTATAGTTGAAGCTACAGCTGTCTCTTTAATCAAAGTGACAAACTCATTTCCTAAAGCTGGCAATATATTCTTTATTGCCTGGGGTAATATTATATACCTCATAGTTTGTCCATTAGTTAACCCTAAACTTCTACTAGCTTCTCTTTGTCCTCTATCAATGGATTGTATACCCGAACGTATAATTTCTGCCACATATGCAGCACTGTTTAAAGAAACAGCAATTAAGGCAGCTAAAAACCCATCCATATTTACCCCTATTATTACATAGCTTCCAAAGTAAACTAAAGCAATTTGGACCATCATAGGTGTCCCACGAAATACCTCTATATATACAGTTGATATAATTCTTAGTATTTTTATTTTAGATAATTTAAAAAGGCTTAGCAAAGAACCTAAGGTTGTACCTATAGCAAGAGATAAAAAGGATATTAATAATGTTGTTTTAATCCCTATTGCATAGTAATGCTTATATTCTATAAATAATTCTACAACGTTCAAGTTTCTTCCTCCTAATCTTTATCTAATCTAAATCGTTTAGTTCGTTGGCTTCTACTATCCATTTCTCTATTAAACCTTCAGATTTAGCTTTTGCTAATATTTCATTTATTCTCTGTGTTAATTCATCATTACCTTTTTTTGTAGCAATTGCCACACCTTCAGTACCGCTATCAATAATTAGATCCTCAATAACCATTATTTCTTCATTAGCTTTTGCAAAGGATTTAGCAACTGGTGTTTCCATAATTGCACAATCTATTTTCATCGTCTTTAAGTTCATAACTATATCGGGATTTGAACTTAAACTTACTACATCTGAATCCTTTATTTCTGTTTCAGCTATTTTTTCTTGAGTTGTACCAATTTGAACTCCTATGCTTTTACCATTTAAATCTTCCATCGAAGCAATTTTAGATTCATCTTCTTTATTAATTAAAACAGAATGGGTAGATTCATAATAAATATCGGTAAAGTTTGCCTCCTTTTCCCTTTCCGGATCTGGATTCATACCAGCAGCTACAATATCTAACATTCCAGTAGATAATCCACCTAATAGCTTATCAAAATCCATGTCTTTTATCTCCAGTTCTACGCCCAATTCCCTTGCTACATATTTTGCAATTTCAATATCAAAGCCAACAATTTCGTCTTTTCCATCTATCATTTTATGAAATTCAAAAGGTGGGTAGTCTGCACTAGTTCCTAGCACTAATTTACCCTTATTTTTAATTCCTTCCAATGTATAAGTTTCAATTTCAGAATTATCGTCTTCTAAATTCGCCTTATTTCCCTTTCCACAAGCTACAAGTAAGCTTGATAACACAAGTATAATTATCATAATTAAACATAATTGTTTTTTCATTTTATACACCTCTCTGATTATATTTTCAATAAAAAATCTCGTCTCATACTAATCTAGTAAGAGACGAGATTTCCCGCGTTACCACTCTATTTGGTTTATTATAAACCCAACTCAACTCAAATAACGCTTTGATTGCGAAATAAGATACTCCCCTATAGGCTTTGTCCTATTTGTCTTCACAGCTCTTTTCACCATATTTTCAATCCCCTGGCTCTCACCTTACCCAGTTCTCTGTAAAATCTACTAGTATGGATACTCTCTGTATCATAGACTATAAATATTTAATTTTAAAATACTACTTAACCATAAAATTAAATGAACGTTCATTTACCTTTGATTCTTAATTCAAAAATCTTTAATATGACAGTCTGTCAAAATATAAAACTCGTCTCAAAAATAGAGACGAGTTTATGCCCGCGGTACCACTCTAATTGTATTTTAATAGTAAAACACAACTCAATTCAGATAACGCTTTGAATGCGGGATAAGATACTGGCCTATAAGCTTTGTCCTATCCATTTCAGCAACTCTTTTCATTAAGCTTTCTACCACCTGGCTCTCACCTTACCCAGTTCTCTGTAGGATATACTCAACATAATTACTCTTTGCTTCATAAATATTTTAAAATATTTTTTGTATTGTATTTAATCATAAATACAATTTTATATTTTGTCAAGTCTTTTTTGTATTGTTTAAATAGTATTAGTGATGTAAAATAGCTATTATTCATAATATTAATCAAAAAGTTTATAATTTTCCTTTACAAAATCTATGAACTTTTTTACACTTAAATTCTCATATTTTTCTTTTTTATATGCAATTATTAGGGGAAAATCAAAACTTGGATCACCAATAGAAAAATAGAGTGGACTATTATTTCCTGAAGACTCCCTATCTACACCAGACTCGGGCATAAATGTTAATCCTAGCCCAACTGAGGACATACTTATTGCAGTATTCATATGGGAAACTTCTATAATATTCTTAGGATAGATATTATGATGTTTAAATATTTGTCTGGAAATCTTCCCCAATCTAAAATTTTCCTTTAACAATATGAACTTCTCTTCCCCAAGGGTCTTTATATCTATATATGAGGTTAAGTATTGTTCATTTTTGAAATCATAATTATCTGATGCAATTTTTGAATCTCTTGGTACAACTAAAATAATGTTCTCAGAACTTAACTCTTGAAATTCTAAATCCCTATTTATTACAGGACCATTGATTACACAAACATCAACCCTATCCTCTAACACTAAATTTTCTAGCTTTGGAGAAACATCTTCTGTTAAAACCACATTAATATCTGGATAAGTTTTAGTGAAAACAGGTATAATCTTTGGTAAGAAAACTGGTATTCTCCATGGAACAATTCCAATTCTGACTTCAGTTTTATCGTTATTATTTTTTAATCTAGATAATTCAGACATTAATCCTTCCTCAAGCTCCCTAAATTTATAAATATATTCTATTAACTTTTCGCCTGCTTCCGTAATTTCTATAGGGGATTTAGATCTATCAAAAATTTTAATTCCTAATTTGTCTTCTAAATTTATAATATATCTACTTAATGACGGCTGAGCGATATATAATTTTTCTGCAGCTTTAGTAAAACTTTTTTGTTTTGCAATTTCTATTATATATTTATCTTCGATTCTAAACACGGCTTTATCACCTCATATATATTATAACACTAAGTGTTATAATATATATTACTTTTTGATATTGGATAACAATTTAATCATATGTTACATTAAAGTTACAAACTAATAAATAGGAGGTGGGATTTTGAAAGAACAAATTAATGTCTATATTAATAGAATTCTTCCAGAATTGATTTCTTTGCGAAGAGAGATTCATAGGAATCCGGAATTAAGCAACAAGGAAATACAAACTTCAAAATTGATTCAACAAAAACTTATAGCAAATGGTATTGAAGCTATAACCATAAAGGCTAATACTGGTGTAACAGCCCTTATTCAAGGTGGCCAAGAAGGAGATACTATAGCATATCGTGCTGATTTAGATGCTTTACCTATGGAAGAAAAAACCGGTTTATTATTTGCTTCTCAAAATGAAAACGTTATGCATGCCTGTGGGCACGATATCCATACAACTGTTCTATATGGTACAGCCTTAGTCATCAATAAATTCAAGGATTATTTAAAAGGTAACCTTCGAATCATTTTCCAAAGTGGTGAGGAAAATTTTACAGGCGCTAAGGAAGCAATTGAATCTGGTATTTTGGAAACTCCTCAAGTAAAATCCATCCTAGCACTGCACACATGGCCAGATCTACCAGCAGGTACTATTGGATTAAAGAAGGGCCCCATGATGGCATCCAGTTCTAATCTATCTTTCAAAATTACTGGAAAAGGCGGCCACGCTGCTCATCCCCATAGAGGAATTGACCCAATTGTTGTATCTTCATATATAATAACTGCTATTCAATCTATCGTATCAAGAAATATTCCACCTATTGATTCTGCTGTTATATCCTTTGGTAAACTTACAGCAGGAAATACGTCCAATATAATACCTGATTATGCAATTGGAGAAGGGACTGTAAGGACTTTAAGTCCCTCTATTAATAAAATAATTGAAGAAAAAATCAAATCTCTAATAGAATATCAAGCAGAAAGCTTTGGAGCTAAAGCTGAAATTAAATATGAAAATATATCCCCACCAGTAATTAATGATTCTAATATTATTGATGTACTTGAAGAATCCTCTTATAGTTCTATCGGTTATGAAAACATTAGATGGTTAGATAGCTCATCGATGGGGAGTGAAGATTTTGCTTTCTATTTAGAAAAAATTCCTGGCGCTCTTATTAGATTAGGAACTCATAATGATACAGAAGAGTCAAAACTACCACTCCATAATTCTAAAATAATCTTTGATGAAAGAAGCATTGAAACAGGAGTGAAATTTATGAGTAATGCCATCATTTCACTATTAAATAATTCAAAAATATAAAGGAGTGATCCTATGACATTACAAGCTATATTAGCAATTATTGTGTTTTTCGCTGCAGTGGTACTTTTAATTTGGAAGCCAATACATCCTATTCTAATTGGAGCAGGAATTCCAATAACATTAGCATTACTTGGAATACTAGATGCAAAAACGGCTTTTGCTGATTTTGCAAACACAACTGTAATATTTTTTATGAGTTTATTGGTTATTGGTGCAGCTATATTCAAGACAGGCCTTGCAGACCTAATTGGTGAGAAGTTAATAGGTCTATTAGGAAAAAGTGAAAAGGGTATAGTGATGGGTTCAGGTATAGTAGCAGCTGGGCTATCTGCTTTTTTAAATGATACTGGAACTACAGGATGCCTTATACCAATAGTTAGTTCTATGGCAAAAAAAGCTAAAGTTCCTTTATCAAAAGTACTAATGTCCCTTGCCTTTTTCGCTTCTCTAGGTGGTACCATTACTTTAATTGGAACTACTCCACATATTGTAGCAAATGGTTTACTTGTTGACGCAGGATATGAAGGCTTTGGGTTTTTCGAATTTGCAAAAATCGGTATACCTGTTACAATTGCAGGTTTAATCTATATGTATTTCTGGGGAGTTAAATTAATGCCTGTAAAAGATATTTCTGAAGACAATCTTCCTCAATTAGCTGAGAAAGCCCCTAAAAAAATGATAATAGTAGCAGTAGTTTTTATATTCATCATCTACTGTATGGCAAGTGGCCTATTACCAATGCATTTAGCTGCAGCATTAGGCGCCTTATTAGTAGTTCTTACTAATTGTATTACTGTAGAGGAAGCAATTGATTCCTTTAGTGTAACAACTTTGTTTCTAGTTGCTGGAATATTCCCATTGAGTACAGCATTGATCGAAACGGGCGCTGCAGATTATATTGTAGATGGGTTATCCCTTCATTTAACTAAATTGTCACCAACATTTCTATATGCAGCCGTAACTGGAATAACCATAATACTTACTCAATTTTTAATGAATACCTCCCTAACTGCAATATTGGTACCCATGGGAATATTAGTAGCACAATCTGCCAGCTTAGATCCAAGAGGAGTTGTTATGGCAATTGCTATGGCTGCATCTGCTGCACTATGTACCCCTTTTGGAACTGGCCCAAATCTTCTAGTCTGGGAAGCAGGCGGGTATGATTTTCAAGATTATATGAAAGTTGGTATTCCATTAGCTATAATATTTTGGATAGTTACTACAATATCTTGTGTTATAATTTATGGAGTTTAGGAGATGATGAAATGAATAATAAAAAAACTTTAAGAAAAATATTAGACCAAAATGAATTTTTAGTTGTACCAGGAGTTTATGATTGTCTTTCTGCAAAATTAGCTGAAAAAGCTGGCGCTAAAGCTGTCTTCCTTTCAGGAGGTGCATTGTCTGTAGCAGGTCTAGGTAAGCCTGATATTGGTTTTCTTAACTTAACTGAATTTGCCAGATCTATTGAAAAGATAATATCTACTATAAATATTCCACTAATTTCCGATGCAGATAATGGGTTTGGCAATGCAATACATGTGGGTAACACGGCTAGGACATTCGAAAGTTTAAATGTCTGTGGTATGCAGGTAGATGATCAAGTACTTCCCCAAACCTTACCTACAACTAGTAAAGAATCTTTATCTTGGGATTTAACTGCACCCAAGATTGATTCTATTAGAAAAAATGTATCTAATGATTTTATTATAATCTTTAGAACTATTACTAATATAACCGATGGATTGGAAGAAGCCATTAATAGAATAAATAAAGCAAAAGATTATGGAGCTGATTATGCATACGTAGATGGTATAAAATCCAAAGAAGAGCTTGAATTAGTGGCTAAACACTCTAAAATTAAACTTCTAGTAAATATGAATGAAAAAGGAGTTGCTGCTAATCTTCCTATAGGAGAAATAAAAGAGCTTGGTTATAAAATAGGTCTATACCCTGTTTCCACCATGGCAATTGCTGCTAAATCCATGTATGATATGCTCTGCAATTTAATGAAAGAAGAAAATACACTAAAATATAGGGATAAAATGTTTAATCCAACAGAAATTTATAATATGATGGGTTTAACCAGTTTAACTGAAGAATATTCCAAAATGTATAATAAATAAAGTGGTATATAAATACTTCTTTATATAATTAACCCATTATTTAGTAGCATTACATGAAAATTATGATAATCAGTTAACATGGATAAATTCATCCATTAAATAAAAACCTCTCTTGGTTTAAAGTAAAACTGATAGTAGAGAGCTATCAGTTTTACTTTTAGACCCTTGTAATATCAACTTTCTGATTTAAAACATATGCTACTTCCTTTAAATTGCCCTTAGCATAATCCACAACTTTATCAGATTTTACCACTCTATTATTTTGATCTACCACTTTCACACTGCCCCTTACTGGTTTAGTTCTCCATGCTTTAGCATACTTAAACTCATCTACTTCTCCCCAAAGATAAGGTACAGGCAAGAATCCTGCTGCAAATATCTTATAAAATCCTTTAGCTGAATATGGATTATCTACATATCTTTCAATACCAGCTATAATATTTTTAGCAGAATCCAATAATTCTAGCATCCTCTCTTGAACTTCTATATTCCTACTCATATCTTCTATCTTTCCATCTCTTCTTAAATCCCTATATTTTTGTAATGAAAATTGGGTAATCTTTATACTTTCATTAATAATATCTGGTGTTGCCAAATGAGAAGCTTCTGAATAACTAACTACATGAATAATAGGTGGACTAGTTTCATCATGAGGATCTATATCGTCCATTAAAGCAGTTACAGCTGCCAATTGCATCTTAGCTTCTTCTAAATCTGGTTTAAAATAATCTAATCCAGCTCTTGGTTGCAAAATAACCCTAAAGTTGGAATCTTCCAAGGTCTTAACCAAAGAGAGCATAGCTCTAGACTTAGCCAAATCCTGAATTCCCCAAGTATACCTTGGAGTATTTAGCATATTTTGCAATATAAGGGTTCTTACTCCTACCTTTTTAGCCAGTTTAGCAGCTAAATAAGCAGATACAATATAGGTTACATCATCTGCTCCTCTAAAAGCAAAATGGTGCGGTATATTTGGTTCAAAGGGTTTGTTAGTTTTAGCAATATATTTTAAAGTTTCAATATGTTGTTTTAAATTAGTATATAGATCATAGGGCCCTCTTCCATCTAATCTATTAAACCACCATAGAGATAATGCATGCCAACAAATATTAATAGTTTCTTCATAAATTTTGGCTAATTCAGCTATGTTCTTAGTTCCAGCATAGGTTCTCAATAAAAGTGGTCTGGAGGCATCCCATATCATCCTATACTCTTCTGGTGAATTAATAGGAACTCCTCCACCATTAGGCTTGTCTTCCCAATCCTCACCAAAATTAGATTGAGTTAATTGGGATGTCCCAATGGATAAAATATCTAAATATTCAGCATCTGCTAATTCTTTAGCCCAGGATATAAATTCTTGCACAGAATCCAACCTATCAATAGAAGATGAATAAGGACCTACATGAGCCCGCATCAATGGCATAAAAGGCTTTCTAAAATTGGAATCCAATCTTTTTATTACTGTATCCTCATCAGTGCCGTATTCATCATAGGTCGCTCGATTTATAGGCTTGAAAGAATCATATTCTCCTGAATTAATAATATCTTTCCCAAATTCCATCCTAAGATCATCATATAAACTTCCCTCTAGAACATCCTTGGGGATTCTTTCTTCAGGAACTCCCATTTTCGTTAAAGTTTCTCGTATGGATTCTCCACCTTTAAAAGTTCTGACAAATCCCTTATGTTCTCTTTCTATTATCTCACAGGTTTTAGGTAATCCAGCAAAAAATATGGACTTAATGGCCCCTCCTTGATAAGATAACATATTATTATTCTTTAGCTCATTCATAAAATAGCCTACCATATTCACAGCTTCATCTTGGTCTAGCCTATAGCTTAGTCCAATCTGTGTAACTTTATTGCTTTTAATCCAATCTAAAACTTTTTGACGATTTACTTCGTACTTAATATCATTCATAGCCTTTGCAATATCTTCATCTCCAATAATTATCCGATAACCACAGTCACTCAATAGTTCTGCAGCTGAATTGATACCTAAAGTATGAGCATCAAGGGATGGTTTTATAAAAGCAAATACATCTCCATCTACTGCAAACATAATATAACCTCCTTTGGAATAAGATATTGAAACTACAACAAATAAGGGACTTAAAAGTCCCTTATCTAAATATACCCAATTTTGGAGTAGATTAAACCAATAAATACAATACACTACACTAAAAAGGTCTCTGAAAAAATCAGAGACCTTTTTGGTTCTATCTATTTTGAGTATCTTTCAATATTTCCATATTGGTTATAGTATATTATTCTATCAGGTAGTACATCAATATCAACTATTTCACCGTTTAAATTTGTAATAGTATTTTTATTTATTTTTATATATATTTCCTGTCCAGATTCAGAGTATTCTATGAATTTTAATTGGGCTTCTGGGTTACTGTCTAAATATTTTTCATCAAAAGCCTCATCCAACATTATCACAGCATTAGCTGGCATATCTTCTATATCTCCTATAACCGTTATCTTACCTTCCGCTATTTCAGCCAATCTAATATTGTCTCTTCCTATAAATACAACTTCAATTTGTAATCCTTCTGCTACTAATCCCTCCGGTACTGTCCAAGTTCCTGTATATAACCCTTCTGACATTTCAGTCATTGGAATTCCTTCGATATTATTTGACATATTAAATGGGAGTAATACTCTGTAATAACCTTCTCCATCAGCTGGAGCATTGAAACTTATATCCAATACATCTCCTGCTCTAAGTTCTACATCGTTTTCTGGTTGAATATTAGTAATAGCAGGTTCTGGTATGCTTGGATCATCATCTTCTAATACTATCGTCAATCTTCCTTCTGCTATCCCTGTTATCTCAAATCCATATTCACTAATATATATAACTTCAATTTCTAGATTTTCAGCTTCCATTCCTTCTGGTACTATCCAAGTTCCCGTATATAAACCATCTTCTTCTACCATTGGAATTCCAATTTCGTTATTGGACTGTAAGGATGGTAATAATAATCTAAAGTAGCCAGTTCCTCCAGTAGGAGCATTGAAACTAACAGTCAATATATCTCCTGCTCTAAGCTCTACATCCTCATCAGGTAATATATTTGTTATAGTAGGTTCTTCTAATTGAACAAATACGGTTCTCTCAATAATTATTTCATTTCCTGCTAAATCTACTGCTTTAACTGTAATTAGATTTTCGCCTTCATCTACTATCAATCTTTCATAAAAGTTTCCTTCTTCATCTGCTTCTACTTCTTTATCGTTTATCAATAAT
>NZ_PPXW01000001.1:374210-389898 GCF_021655095.1 Clostridium sp. Cult1
CAAATTATATAGACCTGCTAATCAAGCAGTTATGAAATCATTACACTATGCTTATTCAGGACGTAAACAAAGAAAGAGAGATTTTAGAAAACTTTGGATCTCAAGAATAAATGCTGCAGCTAGACTAAATGGAATGAACTATAGCACATTTATCAATGGGCTTAAAAAGGCTAATATTGAAATCAATAGAAAAGTATTATCTGAAATGGCGATTCATGATCCAGAAGGCTTTTCAAAACTTGTAGAAATTGCAAAAAGTATGTAATTAAAAGTTCCGGCCTCGGAACTTTTTTGTTTCCTATATAATAGTTAAGGACTGTTTATGGTACAATAATGTGTAGCTGTAATTCTAGGGGGGTTATCAATGAATATCATTAAAAAAAACATAAAAAAACTAGAGCTTAATCCTCCAAGGGTATTGGCTTTAGGATTTGGCATTTTAATATTAATAGGAGCCATATTATTAAATTTACCCATAGCTACTAAAAATGGAGAGAGTATTGGATTTTTAAATTCTCTATTTACCTCTGCTTCAGCAGTATGTGTTACTGGATTAGTGGTAGTTAATACTGCAGAATACTGGTCGTTATTTGGACAATTAGTTATACTCATTCTAATCCAAATGGGTGGTTTAGGCTTTATGACTATGGCTACAATTGTCGCCCTACTCGTTGGAAAGAAAATAACATTAAAGGAAAGGCTAATAATAAAAGAACAGTTAAATCAGGAAACCATATCTGGGCTTGTAAAATTGACAAAATACGTAATAGTATCTACCTTTGTCATAGAAGGCTTAGGAGCTATTCTATTATCGACTAGATTTATACCTAAATATGGAACGTCTAAAGGTATATGGTTTTCCATATTTCACGCTATATCAGCCTTTTGTAATGCTGGTTTTGATTTAATAGGAAATAGTATGATCCCCTTTGTTGATGATTTTATAGTCAATATAACTATAAGTTTATTGGTCATAATAGGGGGATTGGGTTTTTCTGTTTACATCGACATATCTCGAAGCCGCACATTTAAAAAACTCCATCTCCATTCTAAATTGGTCCTTACTGTTACTATGATATTGATTTTAATGGGGATGATAATATTTTATCTAATTGAGCAAAATAATCCAGATACCCTTTTGAATTTGACTGAGGGAGAAAAGTTTTTATCCGCCTTTTTCCAATCTGTCATAACTAGAACAGCTGGATTTAACTCAGTAGATATTTCAATGCTACGGGATACTACTGCTTTTATAATGATTATTTTGATGTTTATTGGAGGGTCTCCTGGATCTACAGCGGGAGGTATTAAAACCACAACTTTTGGTACCATAATTTTAGCAACCTTATCGGTGATAAAAGGGGATAAGGATGTGGTAGTCTTTAAAAAAAGGTTAAATCAAGGCATTATAAATAGGTCCTTAGCTATAGCAAGTATTGGGTTAGCTTTAATATTAGTAGTTTCAATAATATTGACTATAACAGAGGATTTAACTTTTTTAGATTTACTTTTTGAAACTACCTCAGCTTTTGGCACAGTGGGATTATCAAGAGGTATAACACCAAATCTAACGGATTTTGGGAAGGTAATAATAACTTTAACTATGTATATAGGTAGACTTGGTGCTTTGACTATGGCTTTTGTATTTGGGCAGGACAAAAATCAGTATCCCTATAGATATGCAGAAGGGAATATAATGGTGGGATAGGAGGAATTAAGTATGAAACAATTTGTCGTTATAGGATGTGGTAGATTTGGCTCCAGTGTTGCCACTACTCTCAATAGTTTAGGTTATGAGGTGTTAGCTATAGATGCAGACGATGATAAAGTCCAAGATATATCAGAATTTGTAACCTATGCAGTACAGGCAGATGTTACAGATGAAAATGTTTTAAAGGAATTAGGTATAAGGAATTTTGATGTGGTAATCGTTAGTATAGGTTCAAATTATCAAGCGTCTATTATGGCTACATTAATAGCCAAAGAACTAGGAGTGAAAAAGGTAATAGCAAAAGCCCATGATGTTTTACATGGAAAGGTTCTATCAAAAATAGGTGCAGATAAGATCATATATCCAGAAAGGGACATGGGAGTTAGAGTTGCTCATAATCTGGTTTCATCCAATATACTGGATTTTATAGAGCTTTCACCTGATTATAGTATATTGGAAATCAATGCACTGGAACAATGGGAAAATAAAACATTAAAGGAACTGAGACTTCCAAGTAAATATGGTATCAATGTTATGGCTATAAAAAGAGAAAAGGATATAAATGTATCTCCATATGCTGATGATATGATATTAAAAGGAGATATATTAATTGTTATTGGCAGTACTCAGGATATTGAAAAGATTGAGAAAGATGCTGGTGATTAGTCTATGGTCTATATAACAAGTTCTTCTAATCCAACCATAAAAGAAATAAAAAGCCTATATAGGAGAAAAGAACGCTGGGAAAAAAAATCCTTCCTAGTAGAAGGAATAAAAATAGTTGAAGAATGTATAGAGAATAATTATCCCCTATCTAATATTATTTTTTCCGAAGGACTTTATACTATTAGAGGGGGAGAAAGTTTATGGGAGAAAATAAAAGATTGTGGCCAGTTAATAAAGGTCTCAGATAAGTTATACAAAGAAATATCTGATACGGAGAACCCCCAAGGAGTAATGGCTATCGCAAGATTTAAACCAAATTATATAGAAGAAATTGACCATATAGAAAATCCCTTTCTATTATTATTGGATCAAGTCCAGGATCCAGGCAATATGGGAACCATAATTAGAACTGCCGATGCTTTTGGAATAAATGGAATTATAATTACAGAAGGCTGTGTAGATGTCTATAACCCAAAAGTGGTTAGGGCAACTATGGGTTCCATATTTAGAGTGCCTACATATCATCATTCCCATGGAGTAGAGATAATAGAAAAATTGAAAAAGAAAAATATTAGTATTTTTTCTACTTCTTTAGAGGGAGACAAATTTATTCAGAATGTTAATTTCAACCAACCTTCTTTACTTATTATCGGGAATGAATCTAAAGGGGTATCCCAGTATCTAGAGGTATTAGCTGATAGTTTAATAAAAATACCTATGGTAGGAGAAGCTGAATCCTTAAATGTAGCAATTGCCTCATCTATAATAATGTACGAATCTATGAGGCAGCGAATCCAATAATTCTTGTAATTTGAAGTTATAGGTGCTATAATCTAGTAAATAGTTTGACATTTAGACCTTGTCTCTAGGAGTAGGTCTTGTTTTTTTACAAGAAAGGAGTAGTATTATGAAAGATAGGTTAAGGAAAATTAAAGAAGAAGCAATATCCGATATTAAATCATTAAGCAATCTAGAAAATCTAGAAAATATAAGAATAAAGTATATGGGCAAAAAAGGAGAATTAACATCAGTTCTTCGAGAAATGGGCAAGCTTTCTAAAGAAGAAAGACCAGTTATTGGCCAAATGGCCAACGAAATTAGACAAGAAATAGAAAAAGAATTATTCGAAGCAAAAGATAGATTTAAACAAAAATTAAAGGAAGAAAGGATAGAAAAGGAAAAAATTGATATTACCATAACTAAGAGGACTAAAAAACTAGGGCATCGTCATCCTCTTTTAGCTACTATAGGAGAACTAGAAGATCTATTTATTAGTATGGGATTTAGCGTAGTAGAAGGACCAGAAATAGAGACGGTAGAATATAATTTTGATGCTTTAAATTCTCCAGAAAATCATCCATCAAGAGATTTATCCGATACTTTCTATATTACGGAAGATATCCTTTTAAGAACCCATACATCACCAGTTCAAATAAGAGCAATGAAAACCTTGAAGCCACCATTAAAAATAGTCTCAGCAGGAAGAACCTTTCGATTCGACGATGTAGATGACACCCATTCACCAATGTTTCACCAATTAGAAGGATTGGTAATAGACGAAAAGGTTACTATGGCTAATTTAATGGATACCATAGATATATTTATTAAACAATTGTTCGGAAAAGATATGGAAACTAGATTTAGACCCCATCATTTTCCGTTTACTGAGCCTAGTGCAGAAGTAGATGTATCTTGCTTTAGTTGTAAAGGGAAAGGTTGTCCTGTATGTGATGGGACCGGATGGAGCATGGAGTTACTAGGTTGTGGAATGGTACATCCAAAGGTTTTAGAGAATTGTGGTATAGATTCAGAAAAATACAGTGGATTTGCCTTTGGTATGGGAATTGACAGGATAACTATGGTGAAATACGGTATAGATGATATTCGATTATTATTTGAAAATGACAATAGATTTCTAGAACAATTTTAATTAGTTTGAGGAGGGAAGAAATGTTATTACCCATAAAATGGTTAAAAGAATATGTGAACATAGATATAGATTCTAAAATATTGGCAGATGAACTTACTTTATCTGGCTCCCATGTGGAATCAATTATTTCACTGAATAGGGGTATTGAAAAGGTAGTCGTAGGTAGAATAGAAAGGATAGAGAAACATGAAGATGCAGATAAACTATTGGTAGTTATGGTAAATATCGGTGATGAAATCATACAGATAGTCACCGGAGCTACCAATTTAAAGGTAGGGGATTATGTGCCTGTTGCTTTAATAGGAGCAAAACTTCCAAAGGATATTTACATAGAGAAAACTAATTTTAGAGGAGTAGAGTCCTATGGTATGCTTTGTTCTTTAAAGGAATTAGGATATGAAGATAGTGTTATTCCAAAGTATCATAGAGACGGTATTTTTATACTGGACAAGGAATATCCATTAGGGACTCCTATAGATAAAGTACTAGGTCTATATGGTGAGATAATCGAGTTAGAGATAACTCCAAATAGACCTGATTGTTTAAGTATAATAGGCATGGCTAGAGAAACGGCTGCCACTTTTGATAAAAAGTTAAAACTACCTGAAATAATGATTAAAGATGAAGTGGAAAATATAAATGACTATTTAAAATCTATAGAAGTAGACGAAGAACTTTGCGATAGATATTATGCTAGAGTTATTAAGGATATAAAGATAAAAGAATCTCCCCTTTGGTTACAAATTCATTTAATGGAAGCAGGAATAAGGCCTATTAATAATATTGTAGATATAACAAATTTCGTTATGCTAGAATTTGGTCAACCACTTCATGCCTTTGATTTAAATAAATTAAGAAATAATAAGATTCTAGTTAGAAGAGCAGAAGATGGAGAAAAGATAAAGACAATAGATGGGCAGGAAAGAATCCTTACTAATAAAAACCTTGTAATTACTGATGGGGAAGCCCCAATTGCCATAGCTGGAGTTATGGGAGGTATGGATTCTGAAGTTACAGAAGAAACCACTACTGTATTATTAGAATCTGCTAATTTTAACGGTAAATCCGTTCGTCTAACTTCAAAACAGCTAAACTTAAGGACGGAAGCCTCCTCTAGATATGAAAAGGGGATGGATCCAAATCTATGTGAAATGGCTGCAGAAAGGGTTTGCCAATTAGTTGAACAAATTGGGGCAGGAAAAGTAATAAAAGGGCATATAGATGTTTATGAAAATGTAAGAAGGGAAAAAACGATTAAATTAAGGCCGGAAAAAGCAAATAATCTATTAGGTACTGAGCTGTCTGTAGAGGAAATGGTAGATTATTTGGAAAGATTAGAATTAAAAACGGAATTAAATGAAAATGAAATAAATGTAAATATACCTACCTATAGATTAGATTTAAATATTGAAGCTGACTTAATCGAAGAAGTAGGAAGATTACATGGATTCCATAATATACCTATCCAACCTTTAGTAGGAGTTTTAACGAGGGGAGAAATGCCCTATAGTCGAGTAGTATCAGATAAAGCTAGTTCTATTCTACAAGGATTAGGATTAAATGAGGTTATAACTTACTCTTTCATTAGTCCTAAGGTATATGATAAAATAAAGATAGAACCCGACAGTAAACTAAGGGATTATATTAAACTAATAAATCCCTTAGGAGAAGACTACAGCGTTATGAGGACTACTTTAATTCCAAACATGTTAGATCTTCTAAGTAGAAACTTTAGCCATGGAGTCAAAGAATGCTTCCTATTTGAAATAGGAAATATATTTATCCCAGAGGAATTGCCTATAAGGGAACTACCTAAAGAAGAAAAAACTTTATCCATAGGCATGTATGGAGATGTAGATTTCTATGATTTAAAGGAAGTAGTAGTAACCTTATTGGAAAGATTAGGAATAACAGATTTAGAATATTCAAAGGAAGATAAAAATCCAACCTTCCATCCAAATAGGACTGCCAATATCCTGTTAAAGAGAGAAAAGATTGGAGTGTTAGGAGAAGTACACATAGATGTATTAGAAAACTACGATATGGATACTAGGGTATATGTAGCCCAATTGAATTTTGATACTATAATAAGAGAAGCTAATCTAGAAAGAAAATATAGACCTTTACCTAAATACCCAGCTATTTTAAGGGATATAGCAGTAGTAGTAGATAGTAATGTATTAGTTGGAGATTTGGAAAAGATAATATTAGAAAACGGAAAAGGACTCATTGAAAAGGTTGAACTATTTGATGTATATGAAGGGAAACAAATAGAAGAAGGTAAAAAAAGTATAGCTTTTTCCATAACATTTAGGTCTTATGAAAGAACTTTAAAAGATGAAGAGGTAAATACAGTCTATCAAAGGCTAATAGAGGAATTAGAAGACAGCTTAGACGCTAAACTTAGAAGTTAGAAAATATATTAATTATTTTTAGAAATAATAAAAAAATAGAGGATTATGAAGAAATATGTAGAATACCTAGTTAAAGATAATAAAAAGGGAGAGGATAAGTTATGACAGAGAAAAACAAAACAAATGTTCTAATTGATGGTCGTAACTTTACGGTAATTGGGAATGGCTCTGAGGAATATGTCCATAGACTGGCTGCTTATGTAGATAGAAAGATAAAAGAGATGACGAGTAAAAATGATAGATTGAGTAGCTCAATGGCTGCAACTTTGGCTGCCCTAAATATATCTGATGAACTTTATAAGTCTATGAAGGAATTAGAAATATTGAAGAGTAAATCTAAAACACCTATGGAAAACTATGAAAATATTTTGGAACAGTTAAAAGATATTAAAAAGAAGAATGAAGAGTTGGAAATGGATTGTAATATATACAAAGACGAATTATTGGACATGAGAAGAGAAAATGAAAGGCTAAATAAAGAAGTTGAGAGTTACACTCAGGCCTTGAAATTAAAAGAAAAGGAATTACAGGATAGCCAAAATATGATTAAAAAACTTCAAGATAAAATATACGATAGCCAGATACAATTGATAGAAAGTAAAAAAGAACTAGAGGAAGCATTAAGATTATACGATAAAGAGAAAAATATATTCAGTAAGGAGGAAGTCTAGTTAAGTGTTAAACAACAAAGTAGAATTATTAGCTCCTGTTGGTAGTATGGAAAGTCTATTTGCAGCCGTAGAAAATGGTGCGGATGCAGTTTATCTAGGGGGAAAACTATTTAATGCAAGACAATTTGCTTCTAACTTTGGCTATGAAGAGCTAAAGTTTGCTGTAGAATATGCCCATCTAAGGAATGTAAAGGTATATATAACCGTTAATATATTAATAGATGATAGGGAAATGAGAAAAACTATCGACTATATAAAATATCTATATGAAATAGATGTAGATGGGCTTATAGTGCAAGATTTAGGCCTTGCCTCAATGGTCAGGGATCTTTTCCCTGATCTTCCTTTACATGGCAGTACTCAGATGACAATAAACAATCTACCAGGGGCTATTTTTTTGCAAAATTTAGGATTTGAAAGGGTAGTTTTAGCAAGGGAGACACCCTTAGAGGAAATTATAAATATTAATGAAAATTCGGATATAGAATTGGAAGGGTTTATCCATGGAGCCCTGTGCGTCTCTTATTCAGGCCAATGTTTGATGAGTAGTATAATAGGAGGTAGAAGTGGAAACAGGGGTACCTGTGCTCAACCTTGTAGAATGGCCTATGATATAATACACTATGATAAAGACCAAAGCCTATCAGATCAATGGAATAAAAAATATGTATTAAGTCCAAGAGACTTAAATACTATAGAATATTTAGATACTATAATAAATAGTGGAATAGTATCTCTAAAAATAGAAGGTAGAATGAAAAGGCCTGAATATGTAGCTACTATAGTGAAAAACTATAGAAAAGCTTTAGACTTAGGAATAAATTGTATTACAAAAGAAGAGAAAGATGATATACTGCAAATTTTTAATCGGGATTTTACCAAAGGTTTAATGCTAAAGGACTTTGGTAGAAAATTCATATCCTGTGATAGACCAGATAATAGAGGAAACCCAAGTGATGAATTGCTAAATAGAGCAAAGGAGTCCTATCAAGAAGGTAATATAAAATACCCAATTCAAATGGAAATGAATATATCTGTAGGGGAACCAGCCCGGTTAATTGTAAAATATAAAGGAGATAGCTTTAAAGTAGATTCCGATTATATAATTGAAAAAGGGAAAAAGGTAGCCTTAACAAAGGAAAGGGTGTTAGATCAATTATCTAAATTAAACGATACAGTATATTATATAGAAAAGGCTAATATTCATTTAGAAGAAGAATCTTTCATGCCTATTAGTGTTATCAATGGCCTTAGACGAGATGCCATAGAAATGCTAGATAATAGGCGCAAAAATTTCAATAATCGAGAACCTATTTCCCATGTAGAATATGAATCCAAAATTAAAAAATACTTTAATCTCACAAGAAAACAAAAAGAAAATGGAAATAAAATCAGCCTTTCCATACTTAATGAAAACCAGTTTAAGCAAATAGATTTAACTAAATTAGATAGAGTATATATTGGTTTCCAAAAAGGATTAAAAGAAGCATTAACAAAAGTTAAGGAAGCTAATAAAGAAGCCTTTCTTTTGACAGACAAAATTTTATACAAAGAAAATTTAAACCAATTAAAGGATTTTATTACCCCTTTGGAAAATATGATAGACGGAATTTCAGTCTCTAATTTAGGTACTCTCCAATGGATTAAGGACAATTTCCATATAAATATCCATGGGGATATTGGATTAAATATATTCAATAGTTATTCAGTTGCTAAACTTAAAAAAATAGGGTTAAAAAGCTTAACTCTATCTCCAGAATTGAATATGAAACAGATAGGTGAAATATGTACTAAAGACTCTTTAGATTACGAAACCATTGGTTATGGCTATTTACCATTGATGACGACTAAGCATTGCCCAATGTCATTGGTAAAGGGGTGTAAGGATGATTCCAATTGTAATACCTGCCCTTTTAGCAAAGGATACGGTATTAAAGATAGAAAAGGTATTAATTTTTATATGGAAAGAAGAGGAAGTGTTACAACTATTTATAATAGCGTTCCCCTAATGGTATTAGATAGTTTAAAACAAATATATGAAAGTGGAGTAAATATGGTTAGATTAGATTTTACCTTTGAAAGGGAGAACATAAAAGAAATACAGACCATATATTATGATTATGTTAAAGGCATAGTTTCAGAAAAAAAAGTAATGGAATATTTAAAAAGGTATAGGAAGAAAAATGAAATAACCAAAGGCCATTACTTTAGAGGGGTCATATAATTTGAGGTGAGAGTATGAATGATAAAACATTTAGAGTACTAGAATATCAAAAAATCGTTGAGAAACTAATGGAAAAAGCAGAATCGGAACTAGGGAAAAAGATGGCAAAGGAAATAAAGCCTTCAATATCTTTAGAAGAGGTAGAATATCTCCAAAGGGAAACTAAAGAAGCTTTAGATCTTATAATGAAGAATGGAAATCCACCTCTTTTTGGAATATTCGATATATCACGTGAATTGAAAATGGCAGAGATTGGTGGAGTTTTAAACCCAAGTAGTTTATTAAAGGTATCAGATTCTCTTAGGGTTTCAAGAAGTTTAAAGAAATATATGAAAGAATTAAAGGAAGAAGAAAGGATTAAATACCCAATTCTTCAAGAACTAATCGGTAGTTTAAGGGTTTTAAAGACCATTGAAGATGAAATAAATAATGCAATAATAAATGAAAACGAAATATCTGACAATGCTAGTACTAACTTGAGAAGTATTAGACGACAGATAATAAATAAGAATGAATCTATAAGAAATAGATTAAACTCTATAATAAGCTCTCCTAAGTATAAAAAGTTCTTGCAGGATAGCATAGTTACCATGAGGGAAGGAAGATATGTAGTACCAATAAAACAGGAAAACAAAGCTTATTTTCCAGGTTTAGTCCATGATCAGTCTTCCAGTGGTGCCACACTTTTTGTAGAACCTATGGCAGTGGTTGAGTTAAACAATGAACTAAGAGAATTGGAGATAAAGGAAAAGGAAGAAATAGAGAGAATTCTTAAGGAACTGTCAGCCTTAGTAGCTGAAGAGGCGGAAAATATAAAAAATAATCAAAATATATTGCAGCGATTGGATTTCATATTTGCTAAAGGTAAATTAGCTCTAGAAATGAATGGAACTAAACCTCTATTAAATAAGGATGGTTATATCAATATTAAAAAAGCTCGCCATCCCCTTTTGGATTCAAAAGAGGTAGTTCCTATAGATATTTATTTAGGGAAAGACTTTAATACTTTGGTAATTACAGGTCCAAATACAGGCGGAAAGACGGTAACGTTGAAAACAGTTGGACTACTTACTTTAATGGCCCAATCTGGCATCCATATTCCAGCAGACTTTAATTCCCAAATGGGGGTTTTTGACCAAATATTTGCTGATATTGGGGACGAACAGAGTATAGAACAGTCTTTAAGTACTTTTTCTTCCCATATGACTAATATAGTCGATATATTGGATAATCTTGAACAAAATAGCTTAGTCCTTTTTGACGAATTAGGAGCAGGTACAGACCCAACGGAAGGGGCAGCTTTGGCTATGTCTATTCTGAATCATCTTTTAAAACTAAATATTAGAACTATAGCTACCACCCATTATAGCCAACTTAAAATCTATGCACTAACTACTGATAGGGTAAGGAATGCTTCTGTAGAATTTGATGTAGAGACTTTAAGCCCAACTTATAGACTATTAATAGGTGTTCCTGGAAAATCGAATGCCTTTGAAATATCCAAAAGGCTTGGATTACAAAGTTATATAATCAATTATGCAAAAACCTTAGTATCTAAGGAAAATGTAGAATTTGAAGATGTGCTCCAAGCCATAGATAAGGACAGAAAGATTATAGAAGAAAATCGATTTGAAGCAGAAAGACTAAAAAGTGAAGTAGAAAAACTTAAAGAAGAATTAACTAAAGAAAAAGAAAAGACAAAAGTTGAAAGGGAGAAAATAATCACTAGGGCTAAAGAAGAAGCTAGGAATATCCTAAGAGCAGCAAAGGAAGAATCAGATCATATAGTTACCGAATTAAGACATATATCTACAGAGATAGAAAAGGATAGGAATAAAAAGATTCAGGAAGCCCAAGAAAAATTAAAATCCAGTTTGGACCAGGTGGAAAGCTCATTATCTAAAGATATATTAAATGTAAAATCGAAAAAAATACCTAAAAATTTAAAAATAGGCGAAACAGTAGAAGTGTTGTCATTAAACCAAATAGGGAATGTGTTAGATCTTCCAGATGAAAATGGGAATGTTCAAGTCCAAATAGGAATAATGAAGGTAAATGTTCATATCTCTACCTTGAGACGGGCAGAAGAATTAGAATCAGAAAAAACTTATACTAGCACCAAAAAAATTATAAAGTCTAAATCTTCAAATATAAAAAATGAAATAGATTTAAGAGGGCATACTTTAGATGAAGCCTTATTGGATTTAGATAAATATATAGATGATGCCTATATAGCAGGTCTGAAAGAGGCCTATATCATTCATGGGAAAGGGACTGGAGTATTACGAGAGGGTATTAAATCCTATGTAAAAGGCCATAGACATATTAAAACTTTTAGAAGTGGAAAATATGGAGAAGGCGGAGATGGAGTTACAGTTATAGAACTTAAATAGTCCTTGAATTATTTGTATAATTATTGTATATTATAAATTAATAATCAAATATTAAAACCTTTGAAAGGGAGAGTAGGATATAATCCTTTGTTTTAGCGAACTGGGATGGTGAGAGCCAGTACAAAGTTATATTCGAAGAGGACCCTTGAGGATATATCTGAAACCCAGTAGGATATTACGCAAGTAGCGTTAAAAACTTTGAGTGGGCCATGGCCAACAAGAGTGGTAACACGGGATAGCTCTCGTCTCTTATTAAGGGATGAGAGCTTTAATATTTTTAGAAGGAGGTAATAAAATGATTGATTTTAGAAAGGAAGTTGTAAACTCTATCCTTCAAGTGGTAGAGGGTTTAAACGAAAAAGAAATAGAATCTTTAATAGAAATTCCACCAAATTATGATATGGGAGACTATGCCTTTCCATGCTTTAGACTAGCAAAAACTTTTAGAAAGGCTCCTAATATAATAGCAGAGGAACTATCAAAGGAAATTGAAATAGGGGATTTTTTTGAAAAAGTTGAAAATGTAGGACCTTATATTAATTTCTTTATAAACAAGATTAAATTAACTGAAACGGTACTTGAAAGCATAGCAGAAGAAAAAGAAAAGTTTGGGTCTACAAATATAGGGAAAGATAGGACTGTATTAGTAGAGTTTTCCTCACCAAATATTGCAAAACCTTTCCATATAGGTCATATTAGAACCACTGTCATAGGAAATGCTATAGAAAAGATATTTAAATTCCAAGGCTTTAAGACGGTAAGATTAAACCATTTAGGGGATTATGGAACTCAGTTTGGAATGCTTATTGCAGCCTATAAAAAGTGGGGGGATATGAAGGTAATAGAAGCAGACCCTATTAATGAATTACTAAAATTATACGTAAGATTTAACGAAGAAGCAGATAAGGATGAAAGTTTAAGGGATGAAGCCAGGTATTGGTTTAAAGAATTGGAAAATGGAAATGAAGAAGCCTTAGAACTATGGCAATGGATAAGGGATATAAGTTTAAAGGAATTTAACAAGGTATATGAACTATTAAATATTAAGTATGATTCCTATGCAGGGGAAAGTTTCTATTCTGATAAAATGCCTAGAGTCATAGAAGAGTTAGAGGAAAAAGGTTTATTAAAAGAATCTAAAGGTGCATCTATAGTAGATTTAGAGCCTTACGGGATGCCTCCAGCTCTTATTAAGAAATCTGATGGTTCAACCTTATATATAACTAGGGATATAGCTGCAGCTATATATAGGAAGGAACATTACGATTTTTATAAGAATATTTATGTTGTTGCATCTCAACAAAACCTTCATTTTAAACAATGGATTAAAGTTATCGATTTAATGGGATATGACTGGGCTTATGATTGTGTTCATATACCATTTGGAATGGTAAGTTTAGAAGATGGCACATTATCTACTAGACAAGGGAGAGTAGTTTTTTTAGAGGATGTATTAAATAAAGCCATTGAAAGTACTAAAAAGATAATAGAAGAACGAAATCCAAACTTGGATAATAAAGAAGAAATAGCAAAACAAGTTGGGGTTGGAGCCATTGTATTCCAAGAATTATTCAATAATAGGATTA
The DNA here is from genome assembly GCF_021655095.1 of Clostridium sp. Cult1. Taxonomy (GTDB): domain Bacteria; phylum Bacillota; class Clostridia; order Tissierellales; family Tepidimicrobiaceae; genus Schnuerera. Next base: position 387,806 of record NZ_PPXW01000001.1, read on the forward strand.
AAGACTATGTATTTAGTTGGGAAAGAACCCTTAGTTTCGAAGGAGAAACTGGTCCTTATGTTCAATATACTCATGCTAGAGCCAATAGCCTTTTAGAAAAAGGTGAATTTAAATTAGAAGATGAAGTAGATTATAATCTTCTTGAAGAGGATGATGAAATAAATCTAGTCAGGTTACTATATAAATTCCCCCAAGCTGTATTAGATGCATTAGAAAAATATGAGCCTTCTTTTGTAACAAGACATATAGTAGAAATAGCAAAAGCCTTTAATAAATTCTACAATAGCTGTCCAATTTTATCAGCAGAAGAAGGATTAAAAAGAGCTAGGTTGAATTTAGTATATGCAGCCAAAACTGTTATAAAGACGGGGTTATCATTACTTGGAATGGAAGCTCCAAATAAAATGTAGGAGTAGATAGAATGGATTTAGAAAGAGTTATATATCCTCTGATGGCTATATTTAACGAAGATATTAAGAAAAACAATGGGCCATCCCATATTACAGACATAGTAGTACTTACTATAAAATCCTTAGTACCATCAGAGGAAGCTGTAAGAGTGGATATCGATTATACTAGATATGGAGAAGAGATTAAACTTTGGCAACACTATAGACATGGAGAAAATCCTTCTCTAATGAATATATTGGATGAAATAGACTCTAATATTTATTGGAATGGCAAAGACGATACTCTATACTATCGTCTATTGCCTATTATACTATCCAATACGGATTTAGATGCAGTTAAGCAAGAAGTAATAAAGAATATTTTATTTACCACCGGAAATATAGAGGTTTTAATAGAGGGATTATTATTATCAAAATTAGTATATAATCTTATACAGGGAAAAGGGAATATACTTAATGAATTAAAAGAGGAAGTAATAAACTTTTCTCAAATCGAATTTTTAGAAAAATATAGGGAATTCTTCAGGATTCCTCTTGAAGAATATAATGGGAAGTATCCTATTGAATTTGAGCAATGTAAGATATACGCTTTAAATATTTTAAACCAATCTTTTGCTCAAAGATTTATGACTTTGAAAGATTGTTTGAAAATTCTATTAAATAAGGGAAAAGCTAGTACCTGTTTTGGAAAATCCATAGAATTTCATGTAGATATTAAGAACCACAACGAATTCAAGTTAGATAGCTATTATTATGAATTAGGAAATTATATCTATAATTTAAGGAGTGGAAGAATCAACCCAAAACTTTTAAAAATACAGGAATATCACTTACCAGATATATTTAAATTTCAGGAGGGTGAAGTTTTCTATCATTCCTTATTGAACAAATCTAAAGTCATAAAACGACAAAATTTAAACGGTAAAACAATTGTCTATCTAAAGACCAAATCTGGTATATATAGATTTATAAATGACTAGAACCTTCCCCTTGGGAAGGTTTTTATATTAACTATTTAAATATTCAACAAATTCTTCCTCTGTACTATCAGCTAAAGTGCTTAACTCTTTAACAATACTGTTCCTTAGATCTATAAAAGCTTCAACCTTTGTATGAGTACCCGTATATTCTAAGGCTTCAATAATCATTAACATATCTTCTTTGGACATTTCCTGGATTGATATTTTGTCGAATTCTCTCATTTAATAACCCCTTTCATTAATTGTTATCCTATTATTCTATTTTATACTATATACTATTCTATACTTTTTTTACTAAACCTTCAATATGACAAAATAAGACAAAGAAAAAAATTTTATATTACCTACTATAGGTGTAGGATTAAATGGATTGTGCTATAATGTAAATAGTTTATAAAGGAAGGTAGAAGAATATGAATATTGTTTTGACTACATTAAATTCAAAGTTTATCCATTCAGCTTTATCTATTCGGTATTTGAAATCTTATTCTCAGGATATAGCCCCTATAGAACTGATGGAATTTACCGTCAATCAAAATTTAGACTATATTGTAGGAGAAATATATAAGAAAGATCCAGATATAATAGGGTTTTCCACTTATATTTGGAATAGAGAGGAAACTTTTCAAATATGCGAAGTACTAAAGATTATAAAACCAAAACTGAAGATCATCCTAGGAGGGCCAGAAGTCTCCTTTGATGG
>NZ_PPXW01000001.1:389928-396694 GCF_021655095.1 Clostridium sp. Cult1
ATTATATTGGCGGAGAGAGAGGGATTCGAACCCTCGAAACGCTCATCACGTTTACACGATTTCCAGTCGTGCGCCTTCGGCCAGACTCAGCCACCTCTCCAAGAGTATTGTATATGGAACAATATTTATTCTTTACAGATTTATATTATACTTAAAATATTGACATATGTCAACCATAACTTTTATGAAAAAACGATAAAGGTTTAAATTCTCGGCTTTAATCAAGATGATGAGTAAATATATTTAGTCTGTTTTGAACCTTATAGTCTACACTATTAATTTAGTGTAATTATTCCTTCCTTCTGGTATAATATATGTATTAAACGATATAAGGGTGGTTTTTATGTATCAAGCACTGTATAGACAATATAGACCTAAGACTTTTGATGAAGTATTAGGCCAAGAACATATAACGACAACATTAAAAAACCAAATTCAAAAGGGAAATATTGGGCATGCTTATTTGTTCTCAGGTACTAAAGGTACAGGTAAAACTTCCACTGCTAAAATATTTTCCAGGGCAGTAAACTGTCTAAACCCAGTAGAAGGTAATCCCTGCAATGAATGCGAAATATGTAAAGGAATATTAGATGAGTCTATAATGGATATTATTGAAATGGATGCAGCAAGCAATAATAGTGTAGACGATATAAGGGAATTAAGGGATAAGGTAGTCTACCCTCCTTCTAGGGCAAGATATAAGATATATATAGTAGACGAGGTTCATATGCTATCGAAAGGGGCATTTAATGCTCTATTGAAAACATTGGAAGAACCACCTCAACATTTAATATTTATATTAGCCACTACAGAAATGGAAAGGTTGCCTCAAACTATTCTTTCCAGATGTCAAAGGTTTGATTTTAAAAGAATATTAAACAAAGATATCGTTGCTAATATGGAAAAAATATGTAGCGAATTAAATATACCGGTAGAGGAGAAAGTTTTACGTTTAATAGCAAGAAATTCTGATGGAGCTATGAGAGATGCATTGAGTCTTCTTGATCAATGTATATCCTATAAAGACAAGGAACTAACCTATGAAGATGCATTAGATATATTAGGAATATCTAATTCAGATTTACTATTTTCCATAGTAGATGATATAGAGAAAAAAGATATACAGAACCTATTATTAAAAATAGACCAGATAATTCAGCAGGGAAAAGATATAAACCAATTTATAAAGGATTTAATATATCATTTTAGAAATCTTTTAATTGTAAAAACTTCTAATAATTCTGCAGATATTTTAGATATGGACGATGAAACAGTTTCAATGTATATTAAGCAGAGTGAAAATATTTCATTAGATCTTATTTTAAAATCTCTAGATACACTGAATAAAAGTGAAAATCAGGCAAAATGGGCTACCCAACCGCGAATAATACTTGAAATGGCAGCTATAAAACTGGTAAACTTAGAAGAGCAAGCTAGCTTAGAGGAGAGAATTAAAAAATTAGAGACCATAATTAACAATGGCAAGATTAATATTGGTAAATCAATAGAAACTAAGGCAATAGAGAAACCAAAGAAAAAAATAGAAGAAAAAGAGGATTTAAAGAAACCAAAGGATATACAGCCCCTTCAAATAGTTGATGATGGGAAGGAATTATCCTTTAATACCATAAAAAAAGAATGGGAAAAAATTATGGGAATTGTAAAAGAGAACAATATCAGAACCCATGCTTTCTTAAAGGAAGGGAGATTAGTATCCTTTTCAAACAACAGCCTTTCTATAGGATATAAGGATGGTTATGGCATTCACAGGGAAGCTATGGAAAGACCCAATAATAAAGAACTTGTTGAAAAAGTTGTATCCTCTTATTTCAATAAAAATATTAATATAAAATTCATCATGGAAGATGGTCAAGTGGAAGATTTGGAGGAAGAAGAGGAAGACACAATCCAGGAAGTAGTTGACTTCTTTGGGGAAAATATTGTTGAAATAGAATGAAAATTGAAAGGAGAATTAATATGGCAAAAGGTAGATTTCCAGGAATGGGGAATATGGGGAATATGATGAAGCAAATGCAAAAAGTTCAAAAACAAATGGAAGAGATGCAAAAACAATTGGAACAGGCAGAAGTAGAAGCTAGTGTAGGCGGTGGTGCAGTTATTGCAAAAGCCAATGGTAAGAAAGAGATTCTCTCAATTACAATAGACGAATCTGTAGTAGATCCGGAGGATGTAGAAATGTTACAAGATTTAGTGCTAGCAGCTGTAAATGAAGCATTAAGAAATGCAGAAGAGATGATGGCTAAAGAAATGGGCAAATTAACAGGAGGTATGAACATACCTGGACTGTTCTAAGGAAAGGTTGATGTAGATGGATTATTATGCATTGCCTATTGCAAATTTAATTGAACAGTTTTCCAAACTTCCAGGCATAGGCAGAAAAACAGCCCAAAGATTGGCTTTTTATATTTTAGAAATGGAACCTTTGGAGGTAGAAAAATTAGCTGTTTCAATTACTAATGCAAAAGAAAAGGTACATTATTGTAATCAATGTTGTAATTTAACAGACGATGATCTTTGTGATATATGTAAAGATGAAAGAAGAGACCAAAGTACAATATGTGTTGTAGAAGGTGCTAGGGACATAATTGCTATGGAGCGAACTAGGGAGTTCAATGGATTATACCATGTGCTTCATGGCGTAATTTCTCCTATGAAAAATATAGGGCCAGATGAGATTAAGATAAAAGAACTACTAAATAGAGTATATAATGGAGAAGTTGAAGAAGTTATATTAGCTATAAACCCGACAGTAGAAGGAGAGGCTACAGCCTTATATATTGCAAAGCTACTGAAACCCCTAGGAGTTAAAACTACTAGAATAGCCCATGGTATTCCAGTAGGAGGAGATTTAGAATATTTTGATGAAGTAACTCTTTCTAAAGCTATGGAGAATAGAAGAGAACTGTAATAGAGTTCTTCAAATTTGTCCCCATAAAATAAAGTTCTTTCATTTTGCAAATGTCTGAAGTGAGGTAAATAAAGTAGTGTTAGGAAACATGGTTTAAAAGGGATAGGGAATCTCGGTTAAGCCATGTTTTTTATTTGATTTTTTATTAGAAAAGAAAATAGATACAAGGCTAAGGTTCAGATAAATCAATGTATTAAGGGATTAATTAGAAAAGAAAATGGACATGAGAAATGGATAAAAACCACTCATTCATCTTCATTCTAGAACATCATTTTATAAGTACTTTATTTTCGGTTTTTTGGGTGAAAATTTAAAAATGTAAGGACTTTATAAGGGCAGGTTTAAGGGGAAAGGGGATTTAAGGGAAAATGGAAGAGAATAACAAGTTAGAGTTTCTAGGGGGTTGAGGGGCATGAGAGAGAGGACTTTATTTGAAGTTTTAGAGGAGTTTGTTTGATGAACACATAGTTAGGATTAAGGAAATAGGGGTTAGGAAAATAGGAAATATTTTGGCTGGAACTTAGGGCTTAATTAGTTGTTGTAGAAATAAAATAAAGTTGTGGTATTAGAAGGAGTATGAAGTCAGGCGAGGTATTGGTAATACAGGTTTTGGTTCTATTTTAAGATTGAATGAATATGGGTATTAGAGGAAATTTGTGAAAGGACTTTATTTACTTTTATTATATAACATAGGCCTTTTTTTCTGTTTCTAAAAATGATGCAGTAAAAAAACTAGAAACAGAAAAGTCCTTTTATTGCATAAAAGTAGTTGCAGAAAGAAAATAAAGTTATTAGATTAAGGTTTTACCCACATTTCTTGATACAAGAATGGGGATAGAGTATATAAAAGACAGGGGAGATGGTTATAAAAGGGAAGGGTAGTTAGGACTATATTTATTTTTTATAAGTACTTGGTATGTTTTTGTTTCAGAAATTTTAAAAAATAAGTTCTGGAAATAAAAAAGGTATTTTTAGAGATGGTAAAGTTCTTTTATAATAAAAATAAAGTTATAGCATTGAAGATTAATAGTAACAAGAAAAAGTATTGGGAATACAAGAATTAGTTCAATTTTAAGGCTAAATGGCATAAATATTAGAGGAATTTCATCAAAGAACATTATTTACTTTTGCTATATAACATGGCGAATAATTCTGTCTATAAAAATGATATGGTGAAAATTTCAGAATTAGAAAATTATTTTCGTCAGAGGAGAAGTTCTATTAAAATTAAAATAAAGTAGTAATTAGACAGAAAAATTTGGAATTATATGTTATTATAAATACAGAAAAAAAATAAATTAGTAGAGGTATTTAAAATGAAAAATCCTACGGTTTTTATTAGTTATAGTTGGGACAACCCAAGACATAAAGAATGGGTAATAGCACTAGCCAATGAATTAAGGAGAAATGGAATAGACGCTACACTTGATGAGTTTATTACCCAAAGAGGTACTGTTAATCTGAATAGAATGATGATAGAAAATATAATGAGAAATGATTTTACCCTAGTTATCCTAACAGATAAGTATGCTGAGAAAGCAAATGAGTTTAAAGGGGGAGTAGGGTATGAAACATCGTTGTTAATTAATAATATGGTAGAAAATATTGAAAAAATGATACCAATCATGAGATTTAAAGGAGATAAAAATAGGGCTATCCCGTTTTATTTAAAAGGAATGACATATATTGATTTCTCCGATGATAATGATTTTGATGAAAGATTCGAAGAATTAAAATATAAAATATTAAAAGTTGATAGAATTGAAATGGAACCCTTAGGGGCAATTCCTACTCTAAAACCGAGAAAGATAACGAGAGAAACACTACATAGAGATACAGTTGTGGACGATGTTTTAATACCTAACTTTAGAGAGATAACTGATAGGGATAAAAACAAATTTATGAAGGATAGTTATTCTGAGATTATTGACTATTTGACAGAATTAGCAGAACAAACTAAGCAAAAAAATTTTAGTTTTGATTATGATATAGATGTTGTAACAAATAAAAAACATATTATAAGATTTTATATCAATGATATGGAAAAACATGCAATAAAAATATGGTTAGATAGTAGATTCTCCAAGCAAGAAAATATATTATTATCATATGGTAGGTTTGGTATTGATAGTGATAACTCCAGCAATGAAATGATAATATGTGAGTTGACCGAAAAGAAGGAATTAACATTGAAAATGACTATGAATATGTTTGGAAATAGAGATGTAAAAAGTGCAAGAGAGATTTCAATTGAAATATGGAAGCAAATTCTACAATTTATTAAATAATTGCTTCAGGAGGTGCAATGATTGATTATAGATTATTTTGAAGTTAGAGGATACTTTGAAGGTCATAGATATCATGACCCAAAAGCCAGAAAATATAGTGCAATCTTTCGTAATATAGAAGAATTTATTGACCCAAACAAAGTAAGTATATTCTATCCTAAAAATATGTTTGTTGATGATAAGGATTTAGAAATATATGTATTTTTAGAAAGAAAAATTTTGAGAGGTAGAGTTTTAGACAATAACAAAATTGAAATAAAACTACTTTATCTAAAAGACCTTAAAGATTTTATATGTGAATGTACATATGATGAAGAATGCTACTATAAATTAACATTAAAGTTCTATAATGATGAAGTTATTGTTTTCGATAGTTTGGTAGATACAAATTTCAGTTGGAAAAATAAATTTAATAAAGTTATAAAAGAAATAATAAAAGTAATAATTGATAAAAATATTTAAGTCACAATAGTAGATTTATGTGTCATATGTTAATTGATATAATACGGAGGAAAACATAATGGATTATTTAATAAATTTCATTATATTAGTACTGATATACTTTTTGTTTTTTTATAAAAAGTGGAATAAAAAGCCTAAAAAAACATTAATAATTAATACACTTATGTACATTTATATTGTAATGGTTCTATTTGTAACACTTATGCCATTGCCTATACCATTTTTAAATGGAACAAATAATTTATTTCTAGAAACTGTAAATCTTATTCCATTTAGGGATTTAAGGTTAAATTACTATGGTGCTGTTAGAGAAATATTTTTAAATATTATCATGATGATACCTTTCGGATTTTTATATCCAATTATAAGGAAAGTGGGTATTCTAAAAACAGTTACTGTGGTTTTTCTTTTTAGTTTAACGATTGAGAGTACTCAGTTATTAAGTGCATTTTGGGGAGGCTTAGCATCAAGGTCATTCGATGTTACTGATTTGATAACTAATACATTTGGAGGTTTAGTAGGATATTTATTTTTTAGTACTTTAAAGCCAATTATTTTTAAGATATTAAATGAACAGTAATTTTATAAACAATGTGGATTTATTACACATCGTTTATAAAATATGTCGTAATTATAGATAATCAATTCACTATCCAAGGGGGAATAACATAAGTAATTATGTTTTAACGAATTTGTGTGAAGATTATGCTAAAGAAATCTGTGGTTGGAAGTACGATGAAGAGTATTCTATATATAATTTGTCAGATTGGAATGTAGTAGTTGAAAATGGTTGGGACTTAGCCATAAAAGAGAGAAGAGAATCTGATTTTATAGCAATATTATTGGAGAATCAATTAATTGCCTATGGTAGATTAACAAAAGTTAAAGAAAAAGCCTTTATCGGCATTGGTCTAAAGCCATCTTTATGTGGTAAAGGTTTTGGAAAAAATGTTATGAAGTTATCTATTAAGCCCCCTAACCTATTTGTACAATCGCACACTAATTTAGTAAAATAAAAATTAATGGGAGGTTGTCTAAATTGAGAGGTAAAGGTAAAAGATATCCAGAAGAATTTAAACGTCAAATT
>NZ_PPXW01000001.1:396724-397543 GCF_021655095.1 Clostridium sp. Cult1
ATTATTGATAAACGATAAAGAAGTAGAAGCAGATGAAGAAGGAAACTTTTATGAAAGATTGATAGTAGATGAAGGCGAAAATCTAATTACAGTTAAAGCGGTAGATTTAGCAGGAAATGAAATGATTATTGAGAGAACCGTATTTGTAGAAATAGGTGAACCTACTATAACAAATATATTACCAAATGAGGACGTAGAACTTAGAGCAGGAGATACATTGGATATAAGTTTCAATGCTCCAACAGGTGGTTCAGGTTATTATAGAATAATGCTTCCATTTGGACCATCAAGTAATGAGCCTGGAACTCCAATGACAGAAGAAGACGGATTATATACAGGAACTTGGACAGTACCAGAAGGATTAGTAGCAACAGATTTACAAGTTCAAGTAATCTATATAAGCGAATATGGTAACAAGGTATCAGCCATAGCTTCAGGACGAATAACAGTTATAGGTGATATGAAGGACTTAGCTATTAATTCCATAATAATAGATGATGAAGCATATGATATGGATTATCTTGATAATAATCCAAGTGCTCAACGAAAACTGTTAGAATGGGGTAGTTTAGGCTATGAAGCATTTATTAAGATAGATGATGATAAATTGGTGACTACAGATGGTGAATTTGTGACAATTGATGTTCTACCAGAAAGTGTAACTCATTATGATAGAGATGGCAATATAACTTATTATACAAAATAAACCACAGGAGGGTCTTGTGGTTTGCCACAAGACCCTTTTTGAAAATAAAAGTAAGGAGGTGCAAATTAAATAGTAAGCCTATTAAAACTATGAGGATTAAAGGGGGATAATGG
>NZ_PPXW01000001.1:397573-434515 GCF_021655095.1 Clostridium sp. Cult1
TATATAAAAATAGATGTATTAGAATCTTTTATATTCTAATACATCTATAATTTCCATTTTAAATTTGTCTAAGTATTTTCTTATTAGTTGCACATAATAATAAAAATGTTCATCTATAGTATATAATTCACTTGCCATTTTATCAACCAAGTTTAACCATTTAATCCTCAAACATCCCCAATTATCCAATGTCATCTGTCAAATGCCCTATTTTAAAGGGTCAAAAATCGGTGTTTTTTCACCGATTTTTGACCCAAATTTCATCTTCAAACCACTACATGTTGTGGTTGAACCCTATTATTCTTTATCCAAACCACAATGCGTCATCAGAATTGCTACTTCAACGTGTGGTGTTCTAGGAAACATGTCCATGAGTTTCATATTTTTGATTTTATATCCCCTTCCCATAAATACCTTTAAATCCCTAACTAAAGTTATAGGATTGCAAGATACATATATAAAGGTTCGTGGAGAGAAATCAATAATCTTATTTATTGCCTTAGGATGGATACCATCCCTTGGAGGATCAATGATTACTAAATTAGGTTTTTCTCTTAAATTATCCACTTCTTTAAGCACATCTCCAGCAATAAACTCCACATTATCCAACCCATTTAATTTAGCATTCTCACCAGCCATTTCTACCGCTTCTTGTACAATCTCTATGCCTATCACCTTTTTACAAACAGGTGACAGTATCTGGGCTATGGTGCCAGTACCTGAATATAAATCAAATACAATATTGTTTTTGTCATTTCCAACAAAATCCCTTACTATAGAATATAATCTTTCTGCCCCAAAAGTATTAGTTTGGAAAAATGAAAAAGGTGATATTTTAAATTTTAAACCAAGAATTTCTTCTAAAATATATTCTCTTCCATGAAGAAGATTAAGCTTATCTGCTTTCACTACATCAGCTAAACCATCATTTATAGTATGGAGTATGCCTACAATTTTTCCTTCTAACCCATGAATACTCAATAATTCCTTAGTAAAATTATTTGGATCCACTTCTCCTTGACTTGTAGTCACTAAGTTAATCAAAATATCTCTCGTAGATAAAGCTTTTCTAATGACTAAATGTCTTAAAATCCCTTCATGAGTTCTTTTGTTATAAAATGCTGTGTTTATTTCTCTAAAATACTTCATAACCCTCTTTCTTATTAGAGTAAAATCCTTATCTGCAATATTGCATCCATCAGTATCTATAATCTCGTAGAATCTACCTCTTCTATGAAGACCTAACACTAAAGGGCCTCCTTTTATCTCATCACCAAATGTATATTCCATTTTATTTCGATACCCTTCTACTTTAGGGCTTTTTTCAATGCCTAAATAATTCAGTTCCTTAATTCCTTCCTTTTCAAACAAAGCCAATACCTGTTCTTCCTTTAATTTCAATTCATCTTCATATAATAAGGTTTGGTAGGCGCATCCTCCACAATCTTTTACATCAGTACAAGATAGATTTTTTTCTAATGGGGACCTTTCTAATATCTCCAACAACTTCCCTTCTATATAATCCTTTTTTCTTCTATTTAGAAGGACCTTTACTTTTTGCCCCTTAATACCACCTTTGAATATTATAGTTTGACCTTCATATTGACCTATTGATTTATTTGGAAAGATTGTATCTATTATTTCAACTTCAATAATTTTCTTCTTTCTTGCCATATGCATCAACTCCTTTCAAATTATTATACCAGTATTTATAATAAAAAATAAGAAGAAGTTAACACAGAATTAATTCAATGCTCAAAGATTTTTGCAAACAATAACTTAATATTAATAAATAGAAATAAATAACAATATTTTTAAAAAATCCTTGACAAACAATTGAATACTTCATATAATATATCTTAAATATATATTTAGGCTGTGAAGAGGACTAGTAGATTGAAAGATTCTTAAAGGAAGGAAGATTCACCGACTGAAAGATCTTCTAAGATTATTTCATTTGAACCCACCCTCTAAGCTGCAAGCGATAAAGTTTGTCCGTTGGCCAACGTTACAGGCTTTAAGAGGATTAAGTGAATTTTCTTCACTTAATCAATTTGGGTGGTACCGCGACTTGCCTTCGTCCCAGTATGGGATGAAGGTTTTTTTATTCTCTAAGAAAGGAGTTATAAAATTGACTTTAAATAAACTTAATATAAATAAAAATGTATTGCTAAAGAAGGCAATATTGGATAAACATGTGCCAGATGACTTTTATTCAACTACTAACCATACTACTTTTATTTATCATAATGACCAGTGGATAAAGGTTAAAAATCAAAGAATGGATGCCTTAATAGTAGTTAATGAACATGGAGCAGTGTGTAAAAAATTAAGAGAAATAGAACATGGTGACATGGTAGTATGTGGTGATACTGGTATAAAAATAATTAATGAAAATAATGATGATAAAGTAGATGATTCCTTTAATTTCATGAACAATTATGTTTCATCAGAAAGAAGAAATGATATGCTCATAAAGGATTTAGCATACGAACTATTCTATAATAATAAAAAGTTGACCTTAGTAGCAGGGCCTGTTGTAGTTCACACCGGTGGTGACTATTACCTTTCAGAGCTAATCCGTCAAAATTATGTATCTAGTTTGTTGACAGGAAATGCTCTTGCAGTTCACGATATAGAAAAAAACCTTTATGGTACTTCATTGGGGGTTTGTGCCAAATCTGGAAGGGTGACTCATAATGGTTATAGAAATCATATGCGAGCTATAAACCATGTCATGAAATACGGCTCCATCAAAAGGACTGTTGAAGCTAAAGCTTTACATTCAGGTATTATGTATGAGTGTGTAAAAAATGACATTCCCTTTGTTCTAGCAGGAAGTCTAAGGGATGATGGTCCATTGCCAGATACAGTTACCGATATTATAGAAGCACAGGATGCTTATAGCCAACATTTACAAAAAGCAGAAATAGTGCTGGTTCTCGGTACTATGCTCCATGGTATTGCTAGTGGCAATATGCTTCCTGCAAAGATTAAGATGATATGTGTAGATATTAATTCCGCTGTGGTAACAAAACTGAGCGATAGAGGAAGTAGCCAAGCTATAGGCGTAGTAACTGATGTAGGATTATTTTTAAATCTATTGGTAACTGAAATAGATAAACTAAAAAATAAGTTAGGAACTAGGTTGGCAACCTAGTTCCTGTTTGTTTATTGTATAATCGGTACCTTATTCCTATTTGCTGTTTCCACAATAATTCCAAAACTCCTTCCTTTTCTCCAAAGTTTAAATAAACCTTGTTAAATTTCTTTACTAATTGTTTTTTTACCATTTACAAGCATTTCCTAATGATATAAACTATATTTGAGTACATAATAACTACATAACTACGAGGTGATATTTTGGAAAATTTTGAAAAGATAATGGATCAATATGCAAAACTATGTGTAGAAGTAGGGATTAACCTTCAAAAAGGGCAACCATTAGTTGTCAATGCTCCAGTGGAAGGAGCCAAGTTTGTAAGGTTAGTGGCTAAACACGCCTATGCATTAGGGGCTAAGCTAGTCCATGTTAACTGGAATGATGAAACTCTAACTAAGATGAAATATGAAAATGCACCTATGGAAGTCTTTGAAAACTTCCCTAAATGGTATGCCGAAGGCTTAGAAGAGTTTGCTGAAGATGGAGCTGGTTTCTTATCCATATATTCTGAAGACCCTGAGTTACTAAAAGAAGTGGATCCAAGAAAAATTGCTGCCCATAATAAATCTTCTTCCATGGCTTTGAAAGGATTTCGAAAGTATACTATGAATGATATTAACGCTTGGTGTGTAATATCTATCCCGACTAAAGGTTGGGCAAAAAGGGTTTTCCCTGATGTATCAGAGGAAGAGGCTATGAAAAAACTTTGGGAAGCAATATTTAAAGCTACTCGTATGGATTTAGAAAATCCAGTTAAAGCTTGGCAAGATCATCTCAAGAACCTTGAAGAAAAGGTTAACTTTTTAAACGAGAAGAAATTTAAAAAGTTATACTATAAATCTTCCAATGGTACAGATTTAGAGGTGGAACTACCTGAAGATCATATCTGGGCTGGTGGAGGAGGTAAAAACTCCAAAGGAATTTACTTTGTAGCTAATATGCCTACAGAAGAAGTATTTACAATGCCTTTAAAAACTGGCGTTAATGGAGTAGTTTACAGCACAAAGCCATTAAATTATGGTGGGAATCTAATCGATAATTTCAAATTAACTTTTAAAAATGGAGAGGTAGTAAGTTTCGAAGCAGAACAAGGGTATGAAGTATTAAAGGATTTACTAGCCTTAGATGAGGGAGCCAAACACTTAGGCGAAGTGGCTTTGGTACCTTATGATTCACCCATATCCCAATCAAAGATTATCTTTTTAAATACCCTATTCGATGAAAATGCATCCTGTCATTTTGCTTTTGGTAAGGCTTATCCAACCAATATTAAAGGTGGAGAAAAAATGACAGATGAAGAGCTAGAAAAAGCAGGAGTTAATGATTCTTTAACCCATGTAGACTTTATGGTAGGCTCGAAAGATCTATCAATAATAGGCGAAACTAATAATGGAGAAAAAATACAGATATTTAAGAATGGGAACTGGGCATTTTAATCATAGCCTTTAAGCATTAAATTAACAAGCGGCAGAATTAATTCTGCCGCTTGTTAATTTAATGCCTTAGTCCTCTTCAATGCAGTATATAGTACTACAGAAGTTATCGCTCCTAATAGTCCTTGCATGATATTTCCTGGAATAGACGCTATAGCTCCTTTTCCATACATAAATATTTCAGGTACAAAGTATCCAAAAGCCATAAATATTCCAGCTATTGATGTAGCAATTAAGGGTTTTCTCTTACCTATTTCTGTTTCTAATAAACTACCCGCTATATACCCTTCCAATCCTTTTACTATTAATGTAATAGGTGCATAATGGACATATCCTAATAACAAATCCGCTAAAGCTGAACCGAGCCCCCCTACAACGAATCCACCCTTTTTACCTAAAATAAGAGCTGCTAATAAAACTACCATATCACCTAGATTTAAATATCCATTAGTCCCAATAGTGGGAATGTGTACAACCATAGTCATTACTACAGTCAATGCCATAAGTATAGCATATCTTATTAATAATTTTAGATTATCATTCATATAATCCTCTCCCCCTATTATTATAGCATGTATCGATACATTTATAAGCTCTGTTCTAACTGTATCTATTATAATGATAACACTTTAGTTGCGCTTATGCAATGGTTTTTAATAAATAAATCCAGACAGGATTTATTTACATTTATCTGTCTGGATTTATAATCTATATTGTATTCAGTTTTAATATACGCCCTTATCATTTAGAAATTCCCTATATTCCATGTCTGTTTTTAGTATATGGTTTTCAATCCAATTTGCAATAAATATGATTAAATCCATTCCAATTTTCTTCTGCTTTTCATCTATTTCTACTTCGTCAATGGATTTAACTTTTGATATAAATGAATCATGTTGTCTTTTATGTTGTTCAAACTTAGGATATCCGTTGTCTTCCATCATCTTTTCTTCGAAGGTGAAATGATATATTGCATAATCTCTTAATTTATGTAAAGCTTCAAGTATTTCATCATATCTATCTACACCATCCTTAATAGATACGATCTCATAGAGGAAATTACCAATTTTGAATAACTCTTTATGTTGATCGTCTATGCTTTTAATATTTACGCTAAAATCATTTTTCCATTTAAACATAAGTCAACCTCCTGTATATATAAGTATATCTCTATTATACCGAAATAATCTAGCTTAACTTAACTCTTTCTAATCCTCAAATTTTCTTCTATGATGTAATCCAACTAAATTATCTACAGGTAAGGTGAATATTATGCCCGTTCCAGGCTCTTTAAGCCTTCCTGTTTCAATTATAGTATCATATATTGGTTTATATTTATCATCCTCACTTAAAACAATAATAATTTCTTTTGAAGCTTCAATATGGATATTTAAAAACTTCATTACTTCGCTTTCCCCTGTACCTCTTCCATAAACAATCGTAGCTCCTTTAGCTCCTGCTTTTTTTGCCTTATCTACAATTTTATCCGCTTTTCCTCTTTCGACAATAGCAACTATACATCTAACTTCACTCACAAATATCCCCTCCCTATATTCTGGTTAGTATACCTAATGTCAACACTGATATCATCGATCCTATAGATGTAAGTCCAATAATTCCAAATCCAGATAAAAGTGGGTCTGTATTTTGAAGAATTTTAGTCAATCCTATTGCCAAGGCCATATTTAATGGAATGTTTACAGGCCCGGTAGTGGCGCTAGCTGTATCCATTGCAATAGATACAAATTCTTCTGGAGCAAAAAAAGATAACACAATTATTAATACAAGTAAAGGTACTATTATTTTTATATAAGATACTCCATTTAATATCTTAAATATACCAATACCCATTCCAGTTCCAAACCCTATTGCCACTGCATGTATTAATATCCTATGAGGTATTGCTCCTATAGATATCTCCTCAACCTCTAAAGCTAAAGTTTTTAAAGCTGGCTCAACCAGTGTTCCAAAATAACCTATAATGAAAGCTACAACTACTATTAGCCATTTTCTTTCTAAGACAACTAAATTACTACCTACTGAGTCTCCTAAGGGGAAAAGGCTCATAGAAACCCCTTTTATGAAAAAATGTAATCCAAATACACTAAGTAAAAAGCCAATCCCAAACTCTTTTACGTTTTCAATTGGCTTTTTTAGTACCACCAATTGAAAAAATGCCAGTATAGCAGTCAAAGGTAAAATGCTTCTTAATGTTTCCCATAGTGCATTTAGTCCTTCCAATCCTCGCATATATTAATCCTCCTTTATAGTCTATACATGTTGTAGTAGTAATAATATTATTATACTATAGTTATACTACTTATTAAAGGCTTAAAAAGCATATGTTCATATTACAATAAAATAAAATAAATAATTGATTAGTTTGATAGTACTAGGGTAAATATAGATGTAAAACATTTCTTGGATAAGCTTTTATATTAAGGAGGTGTCTAATGGAAAGATATGTCCCTGAAGTAAAATCTCAATTAAGGTCAAGAATTATAGAAGTTCCTCAAGCTATATATAAAGCTACTGGAATAAAAATATTAGGAACTAGGATTAAATCCTTATTATTTTCTACAGACGTGGCAATTATTAAAAATACGAATGCCAACTCTATTATTGCTGTATACCCTTTTACCCCACAGCTTTCTATTACTCAAGCTATATTGGAAGTTGCCCCTGTCCCTGTATTCGTAGGAGTAGGAGGAGGCCTTACTACAGGTAAAAGATCTGTAGATATTGCTCTTCAAGCAGAGTTAATGGGTGCCTATGGAGTAGTCGTTAATGCACCTACAGTTCCTGAAGTTATCAGCAAGATGTATAACAGAATTGATATTCCTATCATTGCCACTGTAGTTACTGAAAATGATAATTATAAAGCCAAATTAGATGCTGGTGCACGTATTTTAAACGTATCCGGTGGGGCTAAAACTGCCCAAATTGTAAGAAAAATTCGTGATGAATATGGTAAAGAGTTACCCATAATTGCAACTGGGGGTCCAACAGAAACAAGTATACTCAATACCATAGAAGCCGGTGCTAATTCCATTACCTATACACCACCATGTACTGCAGATATATTTGCTGAAGTTATGGAAAAGTATAGAGAGGATAAAGCACAAAAATAAAGCCTTGAAGGCTTTATTTTTGTGCTTTATCTTTTTTCAGTTACATATTGCAATTCTTCCACATATTTTGTACCAAAGAAATCCTTAGTAAGCTTAACCACTACTCCACTTAATCCTAATATTCCTATTAGGTTTGGAATTGCCATTAAACCATTTAATGTATCTGCAATATCCCAAAGAGTTTCAAGTCCTCCTACTGCACCAATTACTATAAAAGGTATCCATATAATTCTATAAGGAGTAATAACTTTTGGTCCAAATATAAACTCTGCAGAACGTTCTCCATAATAAGACCAACTTAATAAAGTGGAAAAAGCAAATAATAGTATTCCTACTGAAACTATATATCCACCAATTACTGGAATAGATGTGTCAAAAGCCATAGTAGTAAGAGCAGCTCCAGTTTCTCCAATATTCCAAACACCAGTTACAATAATCACTAATGCTGTTATAGTACAGATAAGCAAAGTATCCATAAATACTTCAAAAACTCCCCATAATCCTTGACGTACTGGATGATCTGTAGTTGCTGCTGCATGAGCTATTGGCGCACTACCAAGCCCTGCTTCATTTGAAAACACCCCACGAGCAACACCCATTCTTGCAGCTAATGTCATTGTAGAACCAACAAATCCTCCAACTGCAGCAGAGCCAGAAAAGGCACTTCTGAATATTAATCCAAAGGCTGCTGGAATGTTTGAGATATTCATAATCAAAATAACTAAACCACCTACAATATAGAAAGCTGCCATTATTGGAACTAATCTTTCTGTTACCGTTGCAATCCTTTTCAAACCTCCAAACATGACTAATGCTGCTAATCCAGCCAAAACAAAACCTGTAACCCATTTATTAATCCCAAAAGATACCTCAAGGGAAGCTGCAACAGAATTGGACTGAACCATGTTCCCAATACCAAAAGCTGCCATGGCTGCAAATATTGCAAAAACATAGGCTAACCAATTAGCTTTAAGTCCATTGGCAATATAGTACATAGGTCCACCTACAAATCTACCATCTTCAGTTTTCTCCCTATACTCTATACTAAGAACAACTTCAGCAAATTTTGTGGCCATTCCAAATAATGCAGATAACCACATCCAAAATATAGCCCCAGGTCCTCCAATGGCTATGGCTGTTGCAACTCCAGCAATATTCCCAGTTCCTACTGTAGCAGCTAATGCTGTTGCCACAGCCTGGAAGGCAGTAATCTCACCTTCTCCAGTAGTCTCCTTCTCAAACATCTTGAACAGTGTGTTTTTTAAAATATAGCCAAGTTTTGTAATAGACATGAAATTAGTCCTAATGGTTAAGTAAACGCCTGTTCCCACTAATAAAACTAACATTACTGGACCCCAGACAAAATCATTAATCATACTATTAAGTCTAATAAAAAAGTCCATATATATACCTCCTCATTCTTTTAATAGGAGTATATAATACGAACTTCAAAAAACTACAAAAAACATAAAAATGTTTTCTGAAAATTTTTAATTGTCTAAAGATTCACAAAATGTAATTAACCCAATTAAGAACTTTTTAATATTAGTAGAGCCACCTCTGTTTGCTTTTCCTCTTATATATTCCATCTCCCTACGTACCTGTTCAAAACTAAATAAACTATTAGAATATTGTACAAAAGTATCATTCATATAATCTTCAATACCTAGATTTGCAATGTTTGTAATAGCTATACTAATAGCTCTTCTCATCCTTTGTTCCATAGATTTTGGATTATCAGTAAAATAACTACATAGTTCTCTAATGGTTATATTATTTAAATTTATACCCTTTTTCATCACATATTTAGCTACCTTTATTATTTCCTGGCTACCTTTTTCACTAATAATTCCTAGTTCTATTAGTATATTGTTGATACATTGTTCACAAACCCCTTCTAATCTCACTATTTCCTTTTCCGGTTTATTATCGAAAATTTGCTGCATCTTTAAAATAGTTCTATTTATCTCAATCCGTTCTATTACTTTTCTAATTATCATTTCAACTTCTATTGCATTAATCGGTTTATATATGTAATATTCTACACCATACCGGTAGGCTTTCTCAACCATATTTTTTGAAGAAACCTGAGAAATCATTATAAATTCGATGTTAGGGTATTCTTCCTTCAATTGTTTAACAACTCTTAATCCATCTATTCCTGGCATTAATAGGTCTATTAGGACTACATCTGGAATAATAGCTCTAATCTTATCAATTCCTTTTTTTCCATCTCTTTCATCACCTACTATTGTCCCCAACTCTTTATCTTCAATTATCTTTTTTAGTATACGGATGACATTTATGTCATCATCTAATATAAAAATTTTCATTCACTAATACCCTCCAATTCTTTCACTGGAATAGATATGATAAAAGTACTTCCTTTGCCAACTTTTGACTCTACCTGTATGCTACCTTTTAAATGAACTTTAAGAAGTTTCTCTATTAGAGTAAGACCTAACCCTCTATTTACCTGACCTGTATTATAGTCTATTTTAGTAGAGTATCCTGGGGAAAATATATGGGGTAAATCTTCATCATTGATTCCACATCCATCGTCTTTAACTATGAATTGATGATTATTGTTTTTAACAGTATGAGCTACTAATATATTCCCATTATATTCGATGGAATCTATAGCATTCATTATAATATTTCTTAAGATGGACATAAGGTAATAATGTTTCTCTGTATAAAAGTTTCTTCCCATCTCATATCTAATGGTAATTTCTTTATCCTGTATTTTTATATCTCTTTCTAAAGTTTCCTTTAATATAATCATAAGTTCAGAAAAATACATGCTCGTATTATCTAATCTATTAGCCATTATTTCCTCTATACCCATTACAACTAATCCATATTCCTTTTTAATTTCATGAACATCTTTAGCTATTTCTAGAGCAGTACCACTCCATTGTTCCCTATTTTTATCTTCCTTAATGTTAGAGAATAATTCATAGGCATTAGACATAACCTTTTCAATATGAGCCATGTTTTTTTCCATCCAATAGACTTCCGTCTTTAGTTGAGATGTCAACCTTAAAAGGTTTTTATATCTTCTATCATGTTCTTCTTTTACTAAAAGTAATTTATAATATTTATAGCCCATTATCATTAACCATACTAAGCCAGCCCTTATTGCACCAACTAAAAATAGTATTTTTATTATTTCATAGTCTGAAGTAAATAAATCCTTCCCTATCCTAATATATATTTCTACTATATTGGAAAAAGTATCACTTAAAGCAGCCATTACGAACATTTTATTATGGGTAATAGGTTGGAACTTTATACTAATTATGAAAAAAACCAAACCATAAACTATATAGAAAATATTTTCCGGCATGGAATAAATAATAACTTCTGTTAAGGGTCCTTGAAAAACTCCATAAAATAAGCCTCTAAATACAACTAACGAAAAACCTGATAAAATTCCAAATGCTATTGGATTAAATTCGTCATACATAAATAAAAGCAAAGGAAACATAACACCTGCAAAGGAAAATTTAAAATTTTTAATATAAAAATCAATGTATAAAAGAGAAGATAGGCCTACTACAAGAGAAGAAATAATAATTTTTCTATATTTTTTCATATGATCACCTAGACTCCATTGATCTTACCAGCATTGTCTTTCTCTCTAACTTTTTTCTTCAGAAAACTCCATTTAGTTTCAGTAGTTAATATAGATACTAATATAGAAAGACATCCTATTAAAAACCTAATTGTAAAGGGCTCTTTTAAAAATATTAAAGACATTATACCTCCAAATACAGACTCCATACTTAATATTATAGCAGCATGAGTAGATGAAGTATATTTTTGGGCTATGTTTTGTACTAAAAAAGCTATTAAAGTGCTAAATACTGCTAAATACAATATTGAGAATAGGGTTTGGTTTGATACATTCCCTATTTTAGGCTCTAATAATAATGCAAATATAGTAGAAAATACGCCAGCCACTAAAATTTGAATAACTGATAAAACAACTGGATCATGTTCCTTTGAAAAATAGCCTATAGTTGCTATATGAAAAGCAAAGAATATTGCACAGATAAATGTTAAAAATTCCCCATAACCAAACCTTAAATTATTTTCAAAACTAAGTATTCCAATACCAGTAAAGCAAAGGAATACTGCTATTACCTCATATATATCAGGTTTCTTTTTACTAATCCCCCAATATATAAATGGCACCATTACTACATTACTAGCAGTTATAAAAGCTTGTTTACCAGCAGTTGTATAATTAAGCCCTACAGTTTGAGTGGCAAATCCCCCAAATAAAAATATGCCTATTAATAGACCTGCTTTCCAATCTTTAAGCTTAGCATTTTTCAATCTCTTAAAAAATACTAAACCCATTAATAAAAAGGATATCATAAATCTAAAGGCTAATAAATAATAAGGGGTTATATGATTTAAAGAATTCTTAGTAACAACAAAACCGCTCCCCCATATAATGGCCACTATTAATAAGGAAAAATCTGCATATATACTTGTTCTATCCTTCATACATTTCCTCCTATTAGATTAAATGCTATATGAATATTGTATCATACATTTACTATTAATTTTAATTAATAATAGGAACCTTTTTATTTTTATTAAATATAATAGTACTACTATTGATAATATAGGTGATCTTATGTATAAAAAATTAATTCATGGAGTAAATACTTTAGTCCCATTAATCAGTGGAAACAAAGTTCCTTATATAAATTTTGATAATGCTGCCACTACTCCACCTTTTTCTTCTGTGATATGGGGAGTAAATAATTTTTCCCCCTATTATTCTTCCGTTCACAGGGGAACTGGATATAAGTCTATTATATCTTCCAACTTTTATGATGAAGCTAGAAATATTGTATTAGATTTTATAGGAGCTGAACTCAACTATCATACAGCAATATTCGTAAAAAACACAACGGAGGCCATTAACAAACTTTCCTACAGGCTTAAAGATGAAATAAAGGATGGGATAGTTCTATCTACTTATATGGAACATCATTCTAATGACTTACCTTGGAGATATAGATATAATGTAGATTATGTTGAGGTAGATACAAAGGGTAGATTGTCCTTAAATCATTTAGAACATCTTCTAAAAAAGTATCAAGGGAAAGTAAAGTTATTAACTGTAACTGGTGCTTCTAATGTAACAGGCTATATTAACCCAATACATAAAATAGCAAGATTAGCCCACAAATATGGAAGTAAGATATTAGTAGATGGTGCTCAATTAGTGCCTCACCATCCAGTGAATATTAAACCTGTAGGAGATCCAGCCCATATAGACTATATAGCCTTTTCTGCCCATAAAATGTATGCTCCCTTTGGAATAGGTGTGCTAGTAGCTCCCAAAGATACTTTTAAATCCGGGATTTCAGACCATATAGGAGGAGGCACTGTAGATTTGGTGACATTGGAAGAAGTCATATGGGCCTTTCCTCCTGAAAAAGAAGAGGCAGGAACTCCCAATCTTTTTGGAGTAGTGGCTTTAATTGAAAGTATTAAGATGCTAAAAAAGTTGAACATGAAGAAGATATCTGAATATGAGAGAAAATTGACTCGATATACTTTGGAAAATTTAAAAACTGTACCAAATATAACAATATATGATGATGAAGATGTAGAAAATAAAGTATCTATTATATCCTTTAATATAGATGGTTTATACCACGGAACTGTAGCAACAGCTCTTTCTTTAGAAGGAGGAATTGGAGTAAGAAATGGATGTTTTTGTGCTCAACCCTATATTCAAAAATTACTCCACATATCAGAAGAAGATATAAATAAATATAAAAATAATAGAAATGTGCTTCGACCTGGTACCGTTAGGATTAGTTATGGCCTTTATAATGATTTTGAAGAAATAAATATAATGATAGAATTATTAAAACATATTGGAAACAATGTTGAATATTATGATTATAAGTATAGAAACCCTTCTTTCTACTCAAAATAGTAGAAAGGAGGGTTTCTAGTGAAGAAAAAAATGAATATCCTAATGTTTAGTGGAGAATACGATAAAGCATTGGCTGCATTAATTCTTGCTAATTCTGCAAAAATGATAAATATGGACGTAACCATATTCTTTGCCTTCTGGGGATTACTATTAGTAAAGGAATCCAATAGTATGGAAGACAAAACTACCTATGAAAAGATGTTTGCCAATATGGCACCAAAACATATTGAAGAATTACCCTTATCTAAAATGAATTTTGCAGGAATAGGGAAAAAAATGTTAACAGAGATGATGGAAGAAAGTGATACTCCAAAGCTAAAAGATTTTTTAATGGGTGCCATTAATAAAGGGGTAGAATTTAAAGCTTGTAAACTTTCCTGTGAAGTAATGGGGTTTAAGGAAGAAGAACTACTTAAAGAAGTAAAGATAGTCACTGCAAAAGAATACTTAGTAGACGCTATGGATTCAAATATTCAGTTATTCATATAATTGAATGCTTAACCAAAAGACTTAGAATAAAGGATGGAATATATGGTAAGTGAGACAAGTTTGTTTTTGACTCACTTTCTTTTTCTTTAATTATATTAACTAATAATATATACTTAATATTAAGATATAAAAGGAAAGGAGAAATATATTTGAAAAATAAGCCTATAATAAAAAAAGATTTACCCTTACTAAATGATATCCAAAACTTAAAAGAAGTGTTTTGGATAAATAGTAATTATACTAATTTCGATAATCTAGTAGACAATTTACCCATTTCTTATAGTGATATTCTTGATGCAGAAAAAAGATTAAAAAGATTTGCACCCTATATAAAAAAGGTATTTCCTCAAACTATTGAAGGCATTATTGAATCACCGATATCTCCAATTAATTCCATGAAATCAAAAATTGATAAAATCTATGATAAAAGGATATATGGCAATTTAATACTTAAAAGAGATGATTTGCTCCCCATTGCTGGCTCTATCAAGGCAAGAGGAGGAATATATGAAGTATTGAAACATGCAGAAACTTTAGCTATTAAAAATAATTTATTATCCATATATGACGATTACTCTATATTAGCAGAAGATAGATTTAAAAACTTCTTCTCCAATTACATAATCCAAGTGGGCAGTACTGGTAATTTAGGATTGAGTATAGGGATAATGAGTGCAAAAATTGGATTTAAGGTAAAGGTTCATATGTCCCAAGACGCAAAGAAGTGGAAAAAGGATTTGCTTAGAAGTAAAGGGGTAGAAGTAATAGAATATTCTTCTGATTATTCAAAGGCTGTAGAAGAAGGTAGAAAGCAATCAGAAAGTAATCCTAATAGTCATTTTATAGATGATGAAAATTCTAAAGACCTATTTCTAGGATATGCTATAGGTGGCTTAAGAATTAAAGAACAATTGGATAAAATGGAAATAGTAGTAGATGAAAACCACCCTCTATTTGTATACCTTCCATGTGGAGTAGGAGGCGGGCCTGGCGGAGTAACTTATGGATTAAAATTCATTTATGGTGATAATGTCCATTGTTTTTTTGCCGAACCTACCCACTCCCCAGCTATGTTACTAGGTCTTATGACAAAGCTCCACAATAAAATATCTGTAGAGGATTTTGGATTAGACAATATAACTGAAGCCGATGGATTGGCAGTTGGTCGCCCTTCATCCTTTGTAGGAAAAGTTATGGACAAACTGCTAAGTGGTATATTTACCATAGGTGACAATAAATTATATACATTTTTAACAGTTTTAGCGAATGAGGAAGAAATTTTCTTAGAGCCTTCAGCATTGGCAGGATTTTTAGGACCAGTATTTTTATCAAGTGAAGAAGGAGAAGAATATCTAGCAAAACAAGATATTTTAAATAAAAGGGATAATATCACCCATATGTGCTGGGCTACCGGTGGAAGCTTAGTACCCGAAAGTATAATGAAGGAATATTATAGAAGGGGTAAATAATACAGTACCATATCATTCTCAATCCAGTGAAGAATCCCAGTTTAGAGATCCTTCGCTGGCATTGAGAATAACAAAAGTAAATTTAAAATTCCCTTTTTAAATAAATCTTTTTAGATACTTGTAAGGAGATATAAAACATTATTAATGAAAATACTAATAAATAAATATTCAATTTATTGATATTTATAGAAATTATCTTTTCTAACTTACCTATTGCCTCCAACTTTTTTATAAACTTACTTATTATACTTGGTCCTATCACCATCACTATCCATAATATCATATTAAAACTTCTAATTCCCTCGCCAACTTTAAAATAGAAAGGATAGTATATGGAATAAAATATTAAGGATATATTGGCTACAACCAAAGCATTCCATAAGCTTGCACTCATACTATTATCAACAATGTATAAAACAGAAATAGCTTTGGTAAATAATAGTATAATCCCAGATCCTAATATTATAAATAATATAAGAGTTAAATATTTACCCCTAACTATATCTTGCCTATCTATAGGAAAGCTATTGATGATAATTCCGCTTTTAGATTTATCATCGTAACCGTTGGTATATATGACTAACATAAATATTAATATAATCATTCCAAGAACATATAGTAGATTAGCTATCATATTATCAGGCATAGTAAGCCCCATGGCAGCAATAAATAATGCATATATTCCTCCGAAAATATTTATCTTTTTTGATAATTTCAAATCCTTTTTTACTAAGTTAAACATAATTTCACTCCTTTATAAATCCCTACTTTGGTAGAGCTTCATAGATAATAATAAGGAAGCCATATACATTATTATGGATACAAACACCATGCTTTTCCCCTGAAATAATCCTATTTTTTTTACTAAAGATTCATCTCCCAAAGCCCCTAAATTTGCCATGCCAATAAAGAAACCTATGAATACTATCATATGGAATATCCGTGCAATATTAGGTTCAAAATAGAAATAAGCAGGAAATACTATAGATGTAGTAAACATTATTATAGGAATAGCCTTAATAATCATTTCTATGTTGAAATAATCCACATTTTTTATTCCTGTGGCATTAATTATCCACAAATAAACCCCAGCATACACAATAGTCATAATAAAATATACAAATGTAGACAAATATTTGTAAAAGACTATGGTTCCTCCATTTATAGGCAATGAATTTATAATATTCCTCCCCTTACCATCCATATCATAATGAAAGGATGTTATAGATACAATATAAGTATATGCCACTATTATTGCAAGATATAGCCATTTAGGATCGTAGGAGTCTATTATCAATATTAAAAATGGTATATAAAATAGCATGAAGATACCATCCCGCTTATTACAGAACAATAACATTAAATCTCTTTTTATAATTCCTAACATTTTCTTACCCCCTTACGCTATAAACCATAATATCCTCTAAGGTTGCTTTTTCTATTAATATATTATTACCAAAGATCTTTTTAATCTTCGCTATATTATCTGTAAGCCCTTCGAACCCAACCTTAGTCTCTCTTAATCCTATAAACTCTTTTCTTGTATCCATATTCAAAAGATCTATACCACCTTTAACAATTACATAACTTTCTAATACTTCATCCTTAGACTTCGAGAATACTACTTTTCCTTTATTAATAAAGGTTATATAATCAGCAATCTTCTCTAAATCCGTAGTAATATGAGTTGAGAAGAATATACTTTTATTTTCATCTTGGATAATACTATATAAAATATCTAATATTTCTCTTCTAAATACCGGATCCAATCCTGATGTAGGTTCATCCATAATAATTAGATCTGCATTATGAGATAGAGCTATTGCTAATGAAAATTTCATCTTCATCCCTTTAGATAATGTTTTAATCTTTACTTTTGGATTCAAACCAAATTCATGGATATAATAGTTGAACTGATTATCATCCCATTTTGAATAAAAAGATGCAACAATATTTTTCATCTGTTTAATGGTTAAATCTTCATAATAATAATTCTCATCGTATACGAAGCCTATTCTATCCTTTATCTCTTTCTCATATTTAATATGGTCTTTACCGAATACCTTAATTTCTCCCCCATCCTTTTTAACCAAATTCATTATTAGTTTAATAGTAGTACTTTTCCCTGCTCCATTAGGACCTATAAAGCCCATAATATACCCTGGCTCCAAATTGAAACTTATATCTTCTAAAGTAAAATTTTTAAATTCCTTTCTTAAATTATTTACTTCTAAAATATAACTCATGACTATACCTCCTGAAATAAAATTCTTAACATTTCTTGTATTTCTTCGTAGTTTAATCCTAACAGTTTACTTTCTTCTACTACCTCTGATAGTTTTTTTTCTATGATTTTTAGTTTTTTCTCTCGCATAAGCTCCCTATTTTGCCCTGCTACATAGGAGCCCTTTCCTTGCATGGTTTCAATAAATCCCTCTTTTTCTAATTCATCATAAGCCCTTTTAGTGGTAATAACAGAAATTTGAAGATCCCTTGCCAACCCTCTAATGGAGGGCAATAAATCTCCTTCATTTAGTTCCCCTTTTAAAATCATCCCTTTTATTTGGTTCGATATCTGTTCATATATAGGATCCTTTGAAGAATTAGATACTATGATTTTCATACCCATCCTCCTAATTTTTGGTGTTTATTATGTTTATACTGTCTATATTGTTTATATACAGTATATATTCCATTCTCCTATTTGTCAATAGATAAAAGAAAAATATTTATAAACTCATTGTCAACCTATGCACCCTCGTGGTTGACAATTGAAATAAAATTATTTACAATACTATTGTCTACTTAATTAAAGTTTTGGTTTACATATAGGAGGAATAATATGAAATTATCTGTAAAAGAAATGGTTTCTATATCTTTATTTACAGCATTAACGGCTATTGGGGCTTTCTTAAGCATACCCGTTGGAGATGTACCTATTACATTACAAAGCATGTTTGTTATACTATCTGGACTTCTCCTTGGTCCTAAATTAGGAGCATTGTCTCAGTTAGTATATGTTTTATTAGGCTTGTCTGGAATAAGAATATTCGCCGGATTTTCAGGAGGGCCTCAGACAATCTTTAAACCGAGCTTTGGATTCTTAATTGGGTTTATATTTGCAGCCTATATTGTAGGGAAAATTACAAATAATAGAAGTAAGATAAACTTTAGACGAGTGTTATTGGCAACCCTGACTGGAACTTTTGTTATATATTTATTTGGTGTTCCATATATGTATCTAATACTTAATAACTTATTAGGTGAAACTATACCTTTCTCTACAGCTTTAAAAACAGGTTTTATTATATTTCTACCTGGTGATATATTGAAAGCCATTTTATCTTCCTTAGTGGCATCAAAAATACTTCTAAGAATAAATATACCACAACTATGATAACCCATTAGAAAACTAATGGGTTAACCTGTTATTTCTTCTATTTTTAAGAAATTATATTTTAATAAATTAATATTTTTTTCTTCTATTTGTATTACTGGTTTAGTAATATACTTTGGATGTATAAATTGGATTTTACCTAGCATTCCATCATTTAGTCTTGCTTTAGAATTTACATAAAGTTGAGATATGTTTTTCAAGAATATTTCCAATATGGATCTACTAAATTTATGAATTCCCATATAATAAAACTCTTCAATGGCATCAAAAGGGCTCCTTTTGTTCTTATAAACTCTTTTAGATGTTAATGCATCATATACATCAGCTATTGCAATTATCTTTGCATATAAATTAATCTTCTTCCCTCTTATACCACGAGGATAACCGCTTCCATCTTCTCTTTCATGATGGCTAAGTATAGCTTGCCTAACTTCCTCACTTAAAAAGGATAATCTTTTTGATAATATATATCCATCTATTGTATGTTTTTTAACTATATTGAATTCATCTTCAGTTAATTTACCTTTTTTATTCAATATATCCTTTGGAACTTTTGATTTTCCAATATCATGCAGTAATGCAGCTTGACATAATTCTTTAATTCTTCCTTCATCCAGTCCTATTAATTTTCCTATATATACAGAATATATTGCTACATTTATGCTATGATTGTAAGTATATTCATCAGTATCTTTTATCTTCTCCGTTTGACCTATCATTTGTCTATTTTTATTGATTTCTGTAGATAAAATATTACAAATATGATCTAACTTATTAGGATTTACGCCTTTACTTGCAGCCAGTCGGATAGCTACTTCCTGCATTGCGAAGATATCCTCTTTATAAAATAAAGGTTTAGCATAATTTTTCATGAAGTTACTATTCACTTTAGAAGGATAAACTGGTATTTCCTTTACCTTGAATTTATCTAAAATATTAATGACATATTCATTGATTATAGTGTTTCCCCCTATTAGAATATTGCCTTTATCATCGTAGATATCTTCAATTAATATTTCATCTATTGCTTTTTTCGTTAAACAAAGGATTTTAGCTTCCAATAATTTTCACCACAATTCTAACCTATCTTATCTAAGATTTATCATTGCATCTGATATATTTTATCACATTTTTAATTAAATTGTCCCATTTCTGCAAATTTAGTAGTAATTACCTATTATATATATCCTTTTAATCCTCGAATAGAAACCTCCCCATAGAATATTCTTTCCTTTTCACCATCTTTATATTTAACTATTAAGTTGCCTTCATCATCTATATCTAAGGCTTTGCCAATCCTTTCAGTATCTCCCCTTATAATCCTTACTTCTCTCCCTATCAACATAGAATTTTGTCTACATATATGAATAGATTTAGAAATATCACCTTTTTCTTTGAAAGGAATATAGAGATTTTCAAAATGGTTTAATACCTTAGCTAATAATTTTTTTCTATCTACTTTATTCCCAGTAATAATTTTTAAAGATGTAGCTTTATCAATTAAATCTTCACTAAAATCTTTTTGCTCCAAATTTACATTTATACCTATTCCCATTACCACGTAATTAATTATATTTAGTTCACAACTCATTTCAGTAAGGATACCACAAACCTTTTTTTCATGGACTAAAATGTCGTTAGGCCATTTAATATATGACTTAATTTTCATATCTTCTAACCCTTTATTTACTGCTGCTGCTCCAATTAAAGTCAATCTAGCTGCTTCTGCAGGTATTAACTTAGGTTTTAATATTATACTCATCCATAGACCTTTTCCATTAGGTGAAACCCAACTTTTACCTAATCGTCCTTTACCTTTAGTCTGTTCTTCCCCAATAATAACTGTACCCTCATCTTCTTCCATAGCCATTTTCTTTGCCCTTATATTAGTAGAATCTATACTATCAAAATAATATATATTCCTTCCAACGAAATCTGTAGTTAAGTATTCTTCTACTTCCTCTAAAGTAAGTATATCTGGAGAATATAATAATCTATAGCCCTTTCTAGGTACAGATTCAATCTTATATCCTTCTTCTTTTAATGTGTTTATATGTTTCCAGACTGCAGACCGACTTACTCCCAGTTCATCACTAATCCTTTCCCCAGAAATAAAACTTTCCTTTGCTTGCTTTAGCATTAATAAAATCTTCTTTTTCATAAATTCACACCCTTATCCTTTATTTTATTACAGTTTTTATTTATCTTTATTTCTAATTATATTTTTAATTTTCGTTAACATAAATATGGGTATAATATTAATATAATCTTAGCATAAATTCTTTGAAAAGAGGTGATTTCCATAAAGAAGTCTTTAAAAATTAGTATAACTTTTTTACTTTTTCTATTTGTTCTAGTTAGTTTCCCTCAAAATGGAAAAGCTGAAGATTCCCTTACTATTAAAAGATGGCTAATAGACTCTAAAATCATAGAAAATGGTGATTTAGAAATTAGGGAAGATATTACCTTTAACTTTAATGATAAATTTAATGGAGTATTTAGAGAGATAGTCCTAGCGGGTACAGAAGGAATAGATAATCTTAAAGTAGCAGAAATGGTTAATGGAAATGAAATTATATATTCACATGCTAATAAAGCTGAAAATGGGGATAACCATGTCTTTATGGCTATTAATGATGGAGACAATATCAATGTTAAAATTTTTTCTCCCTCAAAAGACGAAGATAAAACTTTCAGGCTAAACTATACTATAAAAAATGTTGCCATAAAATATAATGATACTGGTGAATTATACTACAAATTTCTAGGAAAGGAGAATAGTACTCCTATTAGTTTTTTTGCAGTTAATATTAGTCTACCACAGACTAGAAATGACAAAGTAAAAATATTCGCCCACGGTCCCTCTAATGGAACTATCCGTTTTCAGGAAGATGATTTAGTGAGATTAGAGATTGAAAATATACCAAAAGACACTTTTATAGAAGGCAGAATACTGTTTCCCATAGATTTCATACCAAATTCGACTAATATAGTCAATAATAATGCATACCATGGTATTATAGAGGAAGAATTGTCATATATAAGAGAAATAGAAGAAAAACAAATTAAAAGAGAAAAAAACAAAAATTTATTGAATAACATATCAATTACAATAGCAGGAATAGGAATGGTTATTATTGCATTAATATTTTCTAGGTTAAGAAGAGATGTGGACATCTATGATACAATGGATTATAATTTATACCCAGATGACTGTACTCCAGCAGTGGCAACCTATCTAACAAGTAGTGTATTAAATACTACTACTATAATGGCTACAATTTTCGATTTAGCTAGAAAAGGTTATATTTCTATTGAAGATAAAGGTGAATATAAAAATAAAACTAATAATTTCGAATTGAAGAAAATTGAAAAGCCTATTAACTCTTTATTAAGTCATGAAGTATTTTTATTGGATTGGTTATTTGATAAAATAGGGAATGGCAATACTGTGACTACAAAGGATATAGAATACTATGGAAAAAAACATAGAACAAGTTTCAGTAATTCTTATTATACTTGGCAGAAAAAGGTTAGAGAAGATACTAAAAGTTATGGTTTTTATGATAATAGGGGTAAAAAACCAGGTATATTCTTAATAATTTTTTCTTCTATTGCTTTTGCTCTTGGGATAGTATCAATAGTTTTTGAAGGATTTTATGGGATTGTTTTATTGTTAGTTTCAATCTTTGCTTTTATATATGGAATGGCTATACTGTTTAGAAAATCTGACTATGGATATATACAGTATAAAAAGTGGAAAGATTTTAAAAAGGATTTGAAATTGAGGGGAGATACTTTAGATATGGAAAACTTATCTTTTCCATTAGAGACAGCGTTAATATATGGTCTAGCTTTAAGGGTAAATATCAACTCTCTAAGGAAATTTAAAACTCTAATTCCAGAAAGTAATACACCTAATCATTGGATTTATTGGTATTATGCTACAGGCTCTAGAGGACATAATTCTTTTGAAAGAAGTTTAAACAGATCCTTTTCTGCTGGTAGTTCATCTACTGGAAGTGGTGGTGGATTCTCCGGTGGAGGTGGCGGTGGCGCTGGAGGTGGCGGAGCTGGAGGGTTTTAGTAATTGACATCGAGAAATAAAGATCCTTCGCTATTTTTCATAATACTATAAAGTTAAATTAGCCAATTGCTACTAAAGCTTGCATACTGAGTACTAGTAAAGGATCTACCATTCATAATTTTCACTCCAACAAATCTTTAAGCTCTCCTTTTACCTTATAGGGGAGCTTCTTCAATTCCTCAATATTTTTACTTCCTGTTAATAACATAAGAACCTTAAATTTATAGGTTAAACCTTCCATATATTTATTAGCTCTTTCATATCCACCTTCTATTAACTCCCTCAATATTCGACCACTAATACCTACTACGCTAGCTCCTAGAACTAAAGATTTCAATATATCTAGACTGGTTCTTATGCCACCACTAGATATTAAAATTAAATCCTCAGATATACTCCTACATTGAATCAAACTAAGGGCTGTTGGAATTCCCCAAGAATAGATATCACTAAAATCTATTTCATCATCCCTTCTATCCTCTATTTCTATAAAGTTGGTCCCTCCTTTGCCTGATACATCTATATGCCTTATTCCTACATCATACAGTCTTTGAGCAACTTCTTTTGATATACCAAATCCCACTTCCTTTACTACAACTGGTTTTTCTATATTCGATACAATCTTTTCAATATTTCTTAAAATTCCTTTGAAATCCCTGTCTCCTTCTTTCATTACTAGCTCTTGAGCAGGATTTAAATGGAGTTGAATAGCGTCTGCCTCTATTAGATCCATTGAAAATTTTACATCTTCTAAAGAAGCCTGGCCACTTAAATTAGCGATGACTACTCCCTTTTCTCCAACTGTTTCCCTTACTATCTTAAAGGAATTATAGCTTTCTCTATCTCTTAATGCTATGGTTTGTGAACCTACTGCCATGGGAATCCCATATTTTTTCGCTATTTTTGACAAATCTCTATTTATTTCCCGGGAAAATTCAGTTCCTCCTGTCATAGCATTTATCATTATAGGATACTCTATGGTTTTTCCTAAAAAATCAGTTTTTCCACTTATTTCATTAAAATTTAAATCTGGTAATGAATTATGCTCTATAAATATATCCTTAAAAAGAGTATCGCTTTCAAAGGTAGATTTTAAATAATATTCAATATGCTCTTTTTTCCTATCCTTTCTCAATACATCTTCTTTCATGAAAACCTCCCTCTATTTGTTTAGTAAATAATTTCCAAATAATTCTTCAACTATTTGCTTAGTCCCTTCTTCATCATAAATAAAATAAGATATACCTCCTATATATTCACCAACTCCAGGTACTACACCTACATTCATATTATCTAAATCTACTTTTTTGACAGTTCCTATGCCTTTTAATATCACATTCATAGGTATATTGGTATCTACATAATCATAATAGGTTTTTATCATTTTAGGTAATCTAATAATATTTTTAGGTTTTAGGGTTTGTTTTATAAACTCTTTCATAAATAATTTTTGATTTTTTATCCTACCTAAATCTCCTTCTTTAGACCTATATCTTAAAAATTTTATTGAATCATCTCCGTCGAGAGTCTTTAGGCCTGGCTGAAAATCGATCAGTAATGGTGGTTTATCCGTTGGATCACTATAATACATCCTTTCAGGTATATCTATTTCCACTCCACCAATAGCATTTACTATTTCCTTTACTGCTAGATAGTCCACCGTTACATAGTATTCCAAATCTATATTCAAAAAATCCTTCACTGTTTTTACTGCTAAATAAGGACCACCGTGAGAATGGGCATGGTTTATTTTTTCCTTTCCTTTTCTCCCTCTTATATTAACTCTAGAATCTCTTGGAATAGACAACATAGTAATATGTCCAGTCTCCAAATTGTATTTACAAAGGATCATTGTGTCAGTTCGTTTTCCTGTAGGTTTATGTCCATCTTCTCCTTCTATCTTCTTTTCCTTTACCTTTGCTACACCACCTGAACCATCTTGATCATCTATACCCATTAATAAAAATAGTATTTCACCTTTTTCTTCTAATTCCTTCTCTGCCTCTAAATCACTGTCTTTTTCTCCTTGATATGCTATAGAATCCTTGTTTAAAATATAATGGCTTGTTGTAGCAAATAAAGCAGAAAAACCTACTAATGCTATTAAAAACGTTATCCAAAACTTTTTCTTCATCTTCATCCCCCCATATATGGCAACCTATATTTCAAATGATACTAAATATAAGGGCGATTTGCAATGACAATAAGGTTACAATTTCAGAACATATGGATTAAGGTAAAATAAAAACAGGTTAATAACCTGTTTTTATCTCTCCTGCTTTTATTAATGCTCTCTTAGTAATCATTGGCCCTAATAGTTCATATATTACAGTTGCAGCCAAAACAATAGTTCTAATTTGTGCTCCATATGGATCAGGTAGTATCCTTTGTGCAACTAAGGACAATCCAATAGCCACCCCTGCTTGAGGTATTAGAGTATAGCCCAGATACTTTCTTATTGTTTCTGGAGCATTTGCTATTTTTGCACCTAAGTAAGAACCGAATACTTTTCCAGCAACTCTAGATAATATATAAGCAATTCCAATTATCCCGACAGATTTTAATATAGTAAAATCCAGCTCAATTCCAGCTATAGTGAAAAAAGCAATATAAATAGGTGGTGTAAATTTTTCCACTGTAGTAAAGACACTTTTATTATTTGGAGTAACATTAACTAAAGTAGCTCCAAGCATCATACAAGCTAAAAGAGACGAAAGATTAAACTTTAAAGTGATGGCCGTTGTAGCAAAAATTATAGCAATAACCGATGATAGAAGTTCGCTTTCTCCTTTTGTTCTTTTAGAAATTAAAATAAGAAGTATTCCCATTAAAAGTCCAAGAGCCAATGCTCCAACTATTTCTATTAAAGGCAATATAATTAAGTTGGCCATTGAAACAGTTGCTGCATTATTAATCAAAGTCGATG
The DNA here is from genome assembly GCF_021655095.1 of Clostridium sp. Cult1. Lineage (GTDB taxonomy): Bacteria > Bacillota > Clostridia > Tissierellales > Tepidimicrobiaceae > Schnuerera. Next base: position 423,640 of record NZ_PPXW01000001.1, read on the forward strand.
CTATAGAAGTAGAAATACCAAAGGCCATTATACAAACTGCATCATCCATTGCAACAACTGGTAACAAGGTATCAACTAAAGGTCCTTTAGCATTATATTGTTTAACCACCATTAAAGTGGCCGCTGGAGCAGTAGCTGAACCTATAGCCCCTATTATAAGACTAAAGAAAAATGGTTGCTTAAATATTAATACCATAGTCAAAGTTATAAATAATACAGCCATCAACGATTGTAAAAAGGTTATTAATACTATACCCTTACTCATCTTTTTTAAATGTGCTAAATTAAATTCACTTCCTATACTATAAGCAATAAAAGCTAAAGCCACTTCCGAAACAATGGAAAATTTGTTCAAGCTTTCCTTAGGTATTATCCCTAAAATCGAAGGTCCAATTATTAAACCTGCTATAAGATAACCCGTAACATTTGGCAACTTAAATTTACTTAATATCTTAGCTACAAATATTCCTGCCATTAATATAACAGCTAAATAAAATAATATATTCATCTTTTGTTATTCCATCTCCTTTATTTTGTCAAACCTTCTACTTGATTTACTGGTAATGTGAACATAATTCCAGTATTTTCTTCATTTATATTACCTACTACTTTCCTTATACATTCCATTGCAATAGGTATTTTTTCATCTTCCAATACCATGAATATAGTTTTATTAATGGGCCTATTTTCATTTAATATGGCTTTTAGCGAACCAAATAGGGGTATTTCTGAATGTTCATCCGCCAAAGTTCTAACCATACCCATGCTATCGATAATAGTTCCGCCTCGAATGCCATTATCATTTAGCTCCAATAACAATGCATCCAACTTTTGGGTTTTGTTGAGAACCAATATTAATATTTGCATAATAATTCGCCTCCATTTTTTATATTACTCCTATAAAAATAATTTTTCAATTATTTTTTTACTACGGATACATAAGGATTCCCTTCTATATAAAATCTATAGGGATAATCTTTGGCTTCTTCCCCATAATCTATTCCAATCCTGGTAGTTTCAATGATATTAAAATTATCATCATTTCCCTTTTCCAGATATAATTTATTTTTACATAGATCTTCTTTATCTAGAGTTTTATCTATATTAAAAGCCATAGAAAGTTTTCCTGGGCCATTGGTAAGGTTTTTTTTCTGGTTTTTATTTAAATTAGCATAGGTTTTTCCAAACCTATTTTTAGACATTTCATCTAAACCTTCTAAAGGTTGTATGCCTCTTATTAAAACTGCTTCTGGTATTCCTACTTCTTCCGTCACTATATTAAAGCAATAATACATTCCATATATAAGATAAACATAGGCTGTACCAGGCATTCCATACATGGTTTCTACCCTTTTGGTTCTCTTTCCTCCATAAGAATGGGCTGCCTTATCCCTAAGACCAAGATAAGCTTCCGTTTCCACAATTATCCCTTTTAATTTTTGTCCATTTATGTTGTGCACTAATACTTTACCTAGTAATTCCTTTGCTACAGTAATCGTATCTCTACTATAAAAACTCCTATTTAGTTTCATACTTTCACTCCTTTAAATATGCTACTTTTTATTATACCTCTTAAAAGAAAAAAATAGGCGTGAACCGCCTATTTTTTAAATATTTCTTTCTACCATATCTAATAAAATATCCTTTGCTAATTCCTCTCTCTTGTCTTCTCCTACTAAATTTTCCACCAATTTTAGTGCAAAATAAACTGCTACTGCAGGACCTCTTGCTGTTATAATATTTCCATCCTGAACCACTAAATCATCCTTATATTGGCTTTCCTTTAAATCATTATCAAATCCGGGATAAGAAGTAACCTTTTTGCCTGTTATTATTCCAGCTCTCTGTAATACTATAGGACCAGCACATATGGCTGCTATTAGCTTTTCTTCTTGATTAAATTCTTGAACCAACTCTATTACCCTGTCATTATCCCTAAGGTTAGTAGCCCCTGGTAATCCCCCCGGAATAACTAAGGCGTCATAATTTTTTATTCTATCTACTTTGCTTAAATCTTTATCCGATTCAACTGTTATCCTATGAGCCCCAGTCACCCTTCTCTCACCGTTAATAGAACAAGTATCTACTATTATGTCCATTCTACGTAAATAATCCACTGTTGTTAGAGCTTCTACTTCCTCAAATCCTTCTGCTAATAATAGTAATACTTTTTTCATTTAAAATACCTCCTTATAAATATCCTCGTATATATTATATACCATTAAGAAGGCATTTAAAAACTTTGGATAGCTAAAATAAAAATAAGGCCTAGCTCTTTATATTATTGGGGGTAGAACTAGGCCCTTGGTGGGCTTATTTTTGATCTTCTAACGTAGCAATAGCTTCACTATGAACTTCAGTCACTCTAGAAAGCACATTTTCATCTATTATATTTTGATTTTCACCTATAATATCTATATATTTAGAAACTACTTTAGATGTTACAGTTTCATCCATATTTCTTACTTTTTTATAGCTTGATAATACCTCATCTTTTATTTCCTTAGATTCATAATCATATATAGGAGTATTGCTTGAACCTTCTAAATAGAATTTTAGATATACCCCATAAAGCCTTAAAATCTCTTCATATTTTATACTATTTGGATATTTTAAAATGTAATTTTCTGTTTTAACAAGTCTTTCTGCTAATTGATCAAAAGAAATGACCAATCCTGCATCTAATATGGTAGGCATACTAGAATCCATAGACTTTAAATCTATATATCCCTTCATCTCATCTGATATATGATCATTATAAGTTTTTAATGCTTCATAGTCAATAATTGGATAAAAGGCCCCTTCCATATTGATAAGTTTATATTTACCTTCCTTTATATTATTAACTAATTCTTTTAAATTCCCATTTTTTATCTCTTCTATCTTTGAGTTATCGAAAAATAAATAATCTTCGATTTTAGCTTCACTATGCTGAACTTCAGAAAGAGTTAGTAACTCCATCTGGTGTTCCTCCATAAATAATTTTTCTGTATATCTTTCTATATATCCTTCTTGGACTTCTTCTAATTCTTTTATCATCTCTGTAGCATTCTCTATTTTTACTTTATCTATATTTTCATCTATGAATTTCACTAATACAAAAGGCTCATTGTCACTCTTAACCATTGTTTTGAAATCCTTTATTATCTTTTCCTCATCTTTTTCAATGGAAATCTCTGGTTTTGGCTCTACTTTATCTACAAGCTCCCCATTACCTTTATCTACACCCTCTCCGCCACATGCTGCAAGCAAAGTAAGTAATAGAATACTGACGATAAGCATAAAAGCTATAGATTTTTTATTCATAATTCCTACCTCTTTCATTTTTTTGTTATTCCTATTATACCCTTTAATCCAAATTTATTATGGATTACTATACTTAATATACCAATTATGCATATAAAAGTTGTTACAAAGGGGTTACAATATATTTACAATTAAAAATCCAGCCTCCCTTTATTCAGAATAAATTTTACTGAACTAGGAAGGCCTCTGTCTTAACTTTCCATATTGTATGCTTTAGTATTGTATTCCTTTTTTTCTTCTACGTTGTCATGGGCAGTTGATAGCATTAACTTTATTCTATTCAATTGATTTACTTCGCTAGCACCAGGGTCATAGTCTATAGCAACTATATTGGCCTGAGGATATATACCCCTAATGGCCTTTATTACCCCTTTACCAGTAATATGGTTTGGTAAACATCCAAAAGGTTGGGTGCATACTATGTTTTCTGCACCAGTTTGGATTAACTCTAACATTTCTGCTGTAAGCAACCAGCCTTCCCCGTATTGATTACCTATAGAAACCAACCTTTCAGCTTCCTTTACTAATTCTTCCACAGTTAATGGTTCATGGAACCTATTAGATTTTTTTAAGGCTTCCCTTACAGGTTTTCTATAGTATTCAATATACTTTATAGCTATATCGCTACCTATTTTAGGCAATAAACCTTTTGATAAATATTTATATTTATATGTTGCATTATAGCCAGAATATAGAAGAAAGTCGGTTAAATCCGGTACTACTACTTCTGCCCCTTCAGATTCTAGTAAGCCTACTAGATTATTGTTAGCCATTGGGTGATATTTTACAAGTATTTCTCCTACTACCCCTACCTTTGGTTTAACTAAACTTTCATCTATTTCCAACTCATCAAAATCTCTCACCATCTGATAAATATTTTTTACATATTCTTCTTTATCACCAGTTTTTACAGCTTGGGAACATTTCTCAATCCAATGCTCTGCTAATAAATTTGCTGAACCCTTTATCTTTTCATAAGGTCTTACCCTATATAATAATCTCATTATAAGATCTCCGTACAATACAGCCATTACTCCTTTTCTACCCATTTCCAAAGAATAGGTAAATCCCGGATTGGTTTCAATTCCTTGGGCAGATACAGCAATCACTGGAATATGGCCAAAACCAGCATCCTTCAAAGCTTTTCGAATAAAACCAATATAATTGGAAGCTCTACAAACCCCACCAGTTTGGCTCATTAAAAGAGATACATTGTTTAAATCATATTTCCCTGATTTTAATGCAGCTATATACTGACCTACAGTTATTATAGAAGGATAGCAAGCATCATTATTTACGTATTTTAATCCTTCATCGATGGCTTTTAAATCCATTGCAGGTAAAAACTCTATATTATATCCACAGGAATTTAATGCTTCTTGTAATATTTTAAAATGTATAGGTGCCATTTGAGGCGCTAAAATAGTATGTTTTTCCCTCATTTCCTTAGTAAATGGTATTTTTTCTATTGGTTTATATTTATCTTGGATTGTAAAACCACTCTTTGCTCTTTCTTCCAGTGCTGCATAAAGGGATCTTACCCTAATTTTAGCAGCACCTAAATTGCTGACTTCGTCTATTTTTAAAACTGTATATATCTTTTCATGGCCATGGAGTATTTCTTCTACTTGATCTGTTGTTACTGCATCTAAGCCACAACCAAAGGAATTTAGCTGTATAAGTTCTAAATTCTCTTGAGTAGCTACAAAAGATGCTGCTCTGTATAACCTAGAATGATATACCCATTGATCTAAAACTCTAAGAGGTCTTTCTGTCTTTGCTAAATGGGATACGGAATCTTCTGTCAACACAGCCATTCCCAAGGAAGTAATCAATTCCGGTATCCCATGATTAATTTCTGGATCTATATGGTAGGGTCTTCCTGCTAAAACAATCCCTTTTAACCCTTCCTCTTCCATTATTTTTAAAGTTTCCTCACCTTTTTTTTCTATATCTTTCTTATAAGCCATTAATTCATTCCAAGCTTTATCTACAGCCTGCCTTATCTCTCTATATGGTATATCAAAATCCTTTAATTCGTCCCTTAACCTTTTTTTCAATCCTCCCTTATCATCAAAAGATATAAATGGATTTAAAAATAATATATCCTCATGCATTACCTCATCTACATTGTGCTTAATAACCTCTGAGTACCCAATTACAACTGGACAGTTTACATGATTATCCACTTCTTTGTCTTCCTTATGCTCATAAAACACTGCAGGATAAAAAATAAAATCTATATTTTTTGATATTAAATCCATTATATGCCCATGGGATATCTTAGCTGGATAGCAAGCAGTTTCACTTGGTATAGAGCTTATTCCTTTTTCATATACTTCTCTATTGGATTCAGTAGACAATACTACTCGAAAACCTAAATCTGTGAAGAAGGTATGCCAGAAAGGATAATTCTCATACATATTTAATACCCTCGGTATTCCTACTGTTCCCCGCCTTGCTTCCTCTTTAGGCAAAGACTCATAATCAAAGGTTCTATTATATTTATATTCATAAAGATTTGGAATCTTTTTAGTTCCCTTTTCTATTCCTGCTCCCTTTTCACATCTATTACCTGTGATATATCTTTTCCCATCAGAAAAAATATTTATTGTTAGTGAACAATTATTGCCACATCTTCCACAGTTGGCTCTTTTAGTCTTATAAGTAAAACTATCCAATTCATCCTTTAGTAATATATTGGATTCTATTCCTTCTTCAAATCTTTCCTTCGCTATTAAAGCAGCACCTAAAGCTCCCATAAGCCCTGGTATATCTGGTCTTACCACCTTCCTACTAGATACCAATTCAAAGGACCGTAAAATTGCATCCCCATAGAAAGTGCCTCCTTGAACTACAATATTCTCTCCTAGTTCCCTTGGATCCCTAACCTTAATTACCTTCTGTATTGCATTTTTAATTACTGAATAGGAAAGACCTGCAGCAATATCTCCAACAGTAGCCCCTTCTTTTTGAGCCTGCTTTACTTTAGAATTCATAAACACAGTACAACGAGAACCTAAATCCACAGGGTTTTTAGCCAATAATCCTTCATTTAAAAAATCCTCTACAGACATGTTTAATGAATGAGCAAAAGTCTCTAAGAAAGAACCACATCCAGAAGAACATGCCTCATTTAAAAGTATGCTATCTATAACACCATTCTTTATTCTCATACACTTCATATCCTGACCGCCAATGTCTAGGATAAAATCTACCTTAGGTTGGAAAAAAAGAGCCGCCTTATAATGGGCCATAGTTTCTACTTCTCCTATATCTATACCTAATGCAGCTTTAATAAATTCTTCTCCATAACCAGTAACAGTAGAGTAGGTAATCCTCTCTCCTTCTGGAAGTTTATCATATATCTCTTTTAAAATTTCAATGGTTAAATCTAAGGGTTTCCCTCTATTGTTTCCATAGTATGAGTAAAGGATATTGTTATCTTCATCAATAAGAATAGCTTTAGTTGTAGTAGAACCAGCATCAATGCCAAGATAGCATTTACCACTGTGGGTATCAATATCCTTATACTTCATTTTATGAGTTATGTGTTCTTCCCTAAATTCCTTTAATTCCTTTTCATCTATAAATAAGGGTCTTAAATTTCTAATCTCTGATTCTATAGGTTCTTTTGAATATAAAGATCTATTTTTCAGTTCCTCAAAACTTATAGTTTTCTCTTCCTTAGAAGCAACGGCTGCTCCTATAGCAACAAACAGTTGGGAATTATCCGGAAAAATTATTTCATCTTCAGATAATTTCAATGTTTCTATATACCTTTTCCTTAATTCAGATAAAAAATGTAATGGTCCTCCTAAAAAAGCAACCTTTCCTTTGATAGGTCTGCCACAGGCAAGATTAGATATGGTTTGATTAACTACAGATTGAAATACAGAAGCTGCTATATCTTCTTTAGATACTCCTTGATTGATCAATGCTTGAATATCAGTTTTTGCAAATACTCCACATCTAGAAGCAATAGAATATATATTATCATGATTCTTTGCCAATTCATTTAATCCTTCTGCATCAGTTTCAATTAAAGATGCCATCTGGTCTATAAAAGCCCCAGTACCACCAGCACAGATGCTATTCATCCTCTGTTCTACATTTCCATCTAGATAGGTAATCTTTGCATCTTCTCCACCTAGTTCAATGGCTACATCCGTTTCTGAAATGAATTTTCTAATTCCAGTAGTAGAAGCAACCACTTCTTGAATAAAAGGGATGTTTAACCATTTATGAACAGAAAGCCCACCTGAACCTGTTACCATAATAGTCACAATTTCATTTTTAAATCTTTTATAAGCATCTAATATAACATTTTTTACACTGTTCCTCACATCAGAATAATGTCTTCTATAGGTACTATATACAATATCATAAGATGAGTTTAGTACCACTAATTTAACAGTAGTAGAACCCACATCTAAACCTAAACGTAAATTTATCATATCTTCGCAGTTAACTGCTTTACCCCCTTGTCTTTATAATGCATAGCAGCAACAATCTTATCTACATAATGTAATTAGATTAAATGAATTATAGCATAGTTGATTATTAATTACAAATATTGTTAATCCCTTAATTTTTAGCATATCCTTCAAAAACCTTATTACTTTTATTATTGATAATCATTAGGTCCATTATCTATCCTTTAAGTATATTATACTACATATTTCTTTTAGTTGGAGAATAAGTAAACTTCATGTATAATAATATTATAAGACTTAAAGGAGATGCTTATGGAAAGTAAAGTATTAAGACAGGAACGTAAAATATATAAAGTAAATCTTTTCTACATGTGTGTGATTATATGGTCTATAGTGGTACAATTTTTACCTATACCTTTTAATGCATATCAATATGTAGCTTTTTTAGTACCCATTAGTATATATTTATTCATCAATAGAAAATATGCAGAAAGAATTTTAAGGCCTAATATATTGGATTTTAAAAGTACTATTATCATCTTTGCTATCTGGTTTTGCACCTTACCAATTATGGTATCAATTGTCACTTTATATACTAAATTATTCGGAGATACATTAGCAGATATTATAGCCAATGATTCCCATGATACTTTTATAGGAAACCTTTTATTTACTGCTGTAACTCCAGCCATATTTGAAGAAATGCTTATGAGGGGTATTATATTAGATGGATATAGGAATAAGAGTAATTTTGTTGCAGCATTGATGAATGGCTTGTTATTTGGAATGCTTCATCTAAACTCCTTCCAGTTTTTCTATACTTTTATAGCAGGTTTTATAGCCAGTTATTTAGTATTTGCTACAAACTCCATATTTGCAGGAATGATAATCCATTTTATAAATAATGGTTTCCCCATATTTTTGAACTATTTGTATCCATCAGACCCTAATGTAGGATATGCATCTAGTCCAAGTTTTATCAATTGTTTTGTATCATTAACATTTTCGGTAATTACCATATATATGCTTGTACGATTGTTAGCTAAAGTAAATGGCATAAATCTTAAAAAGGGAAAAAACATATCCGACGAAAAGATTTTTAATACACCTTTAATAATAAGCATTGTATTATTTATATTGTTTAGCATACTTTTAATAGCTCTATTATGAATAAAACTCCCAACTAGGGAGTTTTGTTTTTAAAATTATCCCCTTTACAAAATTACTTTAACCAGCTATAATATCCATATACCCCCCAGTAGTATGATATTAATCATAAGGAGGTTCTAAATGGATAATTATTATATTAAAACTAATCGAACTTTCACTAATATTAGAAAGCACGCTTGGATATTTACAGTGTTAGTGGCTATTGGAGGCTTATGGGAACCAAAATTAGGATTACTGGTAATTTTAATTATGCTTGGTTTAACTACTACTTCCTTCTTTACTGGTAGGTATTGGTGTGGAAATTTTTGTCCCCACGGCTCCTTGTTCGATAGGATAACCATGCCTATAAGTTTAAATAAAAAAATACCTAAATTTTTGAAGTCCAAATTCATAGTTGTAGGATTTTTTATATTCTTTATGTACAATTTTTCTAGAAAAATAATTAAAGTATCAAATTTTTGGGGAACCTATGGTTTTTTTGATAAACTAGGCTTCGTATTTGTTACTACTTATTTAATGGTTTTAGTAACAGGTGGATTATTTGCTATACTAGTTAATCCCAGAACCTGGTGCCAATTTTGTCCTATGGGTACTATACAGAAACTATCTCATGCACTAGGTAGATCCGTTGGAGTGGCTAATAAAACTGAAAAAAAGGTTACCATAGAAAGTTTAGACAAATGCCATAGCTGTGGAAAATGTTCTAGAGTTTGCCCTTTTCAATTAACTCCTTATTTAGAGTTTTCAGCCAATAATCAATTTGAAGATATTAATTGTATTAAATGTGCTACATGTATTGAAAACTGTCCAGCAAATATTTTATCTTTAAAAACAAAAGAAGAGGCATGGGAACTAAAGGAAATAGTTTCTACTAAAGGTTATGAAAATAGGCAAAGAATAGAAGCAAAAATTATAGATATTAAAGATTTAGCTACAGATGTGAAAGAGTTTACTTTCTCCTTTATATCTCCTGAAAAGGTAGATTACAAAGCAGGACAATTTATTTTAATAAAAATCCAAGATGAACCTAAAACCTTTAGAGCTTATTCCATCTCTTCTTTTAACGAAGATAATACTAAACTAAGTATCATAATTAAAAAGGTGGAAAAAGGATATGGAACTAATATAATATTTAATGATCTTAAAGTGGGAGATATAGTTGAATTAGAAGGCCCAATGGGTGATGAATTAATAGTGGATAATTCTGCTGAAAAAATATTATTCATTGGAAACGGAATAGGGATTACCCCCTTTATCGGTCTAACTAAGGATGTGTTAACAAATAATCCTAGGGTAAAAGATATAAAACTTTTGGATGGTCAAAGATATGAAAATGAATTTTTATACAGGGATTATTTTGAATCTCTAGATAAAGAAGAAGATAATTTTGAATATATTCCTATGGTTTCCCGGGATAAAAATACCTCTATAAGGAAAGGCTATGTCACTCATGCCTTAAAAGACATGGACTTGAAAGGATATAAAGTTTATATTTGTGGTTCCAAAAATATGGTTATAGATAGCTACAATATTTTATTAAAAAAAGGAGTTAAAGAAGAAGATATATTCTATGAAAGCGAAGAAAAAATCTCAATAAATAATTAGAAAATTTAAAAAGCCCAAAATGGGCTTTTTAAATTTTCTTAGAAGCAAAATACAACACATCTTCTAGGAATACATATTACCTGACCTATTTGTAAGTTATTTGGATCTATTCCTGGATTTGCATTTATAATCTCTTGAACTGGTACATTAAATCGTTGAGCAATTGTAAACAATGTATCTCCCGGTCTTATTGTGTAATAAAATCCATTTGGACATGGTGGTAACGGAGGTATTGGTGCTGCTTGTGGTATACATATTATTTGACCTATTTGTAGATTGTTTGGATCTATTCCTGGATTTGCATTTATTATTGCTTGAACCGATACACCAAATCTTTGACTAAGTGCAAACAAGGTATC
>NZ_PPXW01000001.1:434545-517371 GCF_021655095.1 Clostridium sp. Cult1
ATCCTCCTTTTTTGTGATTTCGACGATTACATTATATCAAATTGAGGATTATTCTCTATATTTTTTTGTTTATTTGTCCAACAATTATTTTACACTAAGATATACTAACCATGCAAAAGCAGAATATTTATATTTTAAAGTATCAAAAAACAAAGAAATTCAAGAAACTATAGATAGAATCATGTGGGAGTTATACAAACCTTCCACAATGAGTGAAGCAACAATAAAGTTATTAGTCGGCTTATTATTAATCGAATTAGCTAAAAAAACCGATTCTATTGAAGGTTATTCCGCCAATGATTACGAAAAAAAATTGGTATTAGATACTTTGAACTATATTGATACCAATTATAAAACTGCAACCTTATATGAAATATCAAATAGGTTAAGACAACCCCATTACAAATTAAGTCGTATCATTAAAAAATACACTGAATTAACTTTTAATGAATTGTTACAAGAAAAACGATTAAGTAAAGCAGCAGAACTTCTTAAATCAACTAACTTGCCAATTTCAGAAACTATCCAATCTATAGGATATGAAAATTTAACATATTTTTATAAAATTTTTAAGAAAAAATATAATACTACTCCTAAAAAGTATAGAGATACAACTGACTAAAATATCTTTTTTTGCAAATAAGGTTAATAAACTAAACAAATATGGATATTAAAATACCTCCTTTTTAAATATATAATTTAGTATAGTAATTATTATATATAGCCTTCATATGTAATCTCCTAAGCAAAAATAGACTTTAAACTGAAATTAGATTATACATTTTTAAATAACGTTAATTAGGAGGTATAAGATGGACATTAGTAAAAGATTTCAATCAGCAAAAAAGGATTATGAGAAACTAGGTATAGATGTAGAAAAAGCTCTTGAAAAACTATCTAAAGTTAAAATATCAATCCATTGTTGGCAAGGTGATGATATTACGGGTTTTGAGATTGAAGAACGTTCACTTTCAGGCGGAATCGATGTAACGGGAAATTACCCTGGAAAAGCTAGAAATCCTAAAGAATTGAGAAAAGATTTAGAAAAAGCATTAAGTTTGATACCAGGAAAACATAAAGTTAATCTACATGCCATCTATGCAGAAACCGATGGTGTAGCTGTTGATAGAGATGAAATTGAACCTAAGCATTTTGAAAACTGGGTTAAATGGGCTAAGAAGATGGGTATAGGATTGGATTTTAACCCAACTCTATTTTCTCATCCAAAGGCCGAAGAAGCCACTCTTTCCAATCCAAATGAAGATATAAGAAATTTCTGGATAGAACATTGTAAAAGATCTAGGAAAATTGGAGAATACTTTGGAAAAGAACTAGGCCAACCTTGTTTAACAAACATTTGGATTCCTGACGGTTTTAAAGATATACCTAGCGATAGACTTGCACCAAGAAAAAGATTGAAAGATTCATTGGATAAGATATTCGAAGAAGAAATAAATGAAAAGTATAATATAGACTCAGTTGAGTCCAAATTGTTTGGAATAGGTGTAGAATCCTACACTGTTGGATCCCATGAGTTTTATATGAATTATGCAGCTAAAAATAATAAAATATATTTATTAGACGCTGGGCATTTCCATCCTACTGAAGTCATATCAGACAAAATACCATCCATGCTATTGTTCAACGATAAGGTAGCATTACATGTTAGTAGACCTGTTCGTTGGGACAGCGACCATGTTATAACTTTTGATGATGAATTACAAGAAATCGCCAAGGAAATCGTTAGAAACGATGCGCTAGATAAGGTAATTATTGGTCTAGATTTCTTTGATGCAAGTATAAATCGAGTTGCCGCCTGGGTGTTAGGCACTAGAAATATGATAAAAGCATTATTATTTGCCCTTTTAATGCCAAATGGGGAATTGAAAAAGCTGCAAGAAAAAAGGGGTTTCACTAAAAGATTAGTATTAATGGAAGAACTTAAATCTTATCCTTTTGGAGATGTTTGGAACTACTATTGTCATACTAATAATGTTCCGATTAAAGATGAATGGTACAATATTGTTAAACAATACGAAGAAGAAGAGTTATCAAAAAGAAAATAAATAAGTTCCTTTTTTGGTGCCAGGCACCAAAAAAGGAACTTATTCATTATTTATAATCATTAAGTTTCATCATAAGCTCATCGGTAAAATATTTGATATTTTCCTTCCACATATCATAATTCATAACCTTGTTTAAGGTTATATTTATCTTTCTATTCATACAGTCTATATTATCGTCGTTTATAAACTCTATTTCTCTATTGTTTATGAAACTGTCTGCTACTAAATTCATAATATATTCTATTATCTCTTTCCTTTCTTCTTGAGAAAATTTTGTATTTAGCCCTTGGTTTAACTTCAAATTATTGTGAAAACGATTTCTCAGAAATATTAGGAAGCCTTCAAACTCCTCTGCATTACTACCCCTTTCCAATTGGAATATTATCTTAAAAAATAGGTTCCATTTAAAATCCTTATTGATTATTTCTAAAATAGCCTCCCCAATTTTTGCACAAAAATCATCTTCGTATTCTATTTCCCTTTCAAACTCTATATGTCTATCCAAATATATCTCATTTCCCTTTATCCTGTAAAGCCTCTCTAAAACCTTTAAAAACACTTCATCATAACTTTGTGGCTCTTTAGAACCATTCTTCCTTAAAACATAGGATACGATTACATCACAGGATTTTCTATAATCTACAACAAAACCAAATTCTTCTTTAGTCTTTTCCGAATATATTTCATATATTAACTTAGAAAGTATGGATTCTAATTGCTCCCTTCTTTTATCTATATTAGCCTCATCCATATCCTTCAAATGGGTAAAAAGAATCATTAGCTGTCTATCTATCATACTTAAATTTTCCCTTAAGGAATACATTACATCCTTAAATAATTCCTCAGTAAGGAGATATTTATAGTTTTTGTATAGTACTTTATGTTCTACTTCTCCCCAAAATACGTTTACAAGAGATTTGATCTGTAATTCAAATTTCAACACCCTATTATCCTTAATATATTTCCCATCAATTTTATATATGCCAAAACCATTTTTTTGTAGTTGAGGCTGCTTTTCACCTAATTTCAAGAGAATATTAGGCTTTCCTTCATTATAATAATAACCATCTTCTTCAGGTTTATCGAATATTTCAAATAGTTTACCATATACCTCTTCTTCATCCTCAATAAATCTACATTCAATCCTTACTCCAATTAGATCCGATAGACTTTTAACCAACTCCTCTGGTGAATCATACTTTAAATAAAAATTGTTTCTAAATATCTTTTCCTTTAAACTCATGGAAGATTTAACTCTGGAACTAATATTTAGTATATTATCCAAATCTAAAAATTTTTCTTTAAAGAAATATTCCAACTCCCTATTTCCTTCTTCTAGTAAATCCCTCATCTCATCTACCAAAACTATGGTATCATCAATAAAATCAAATATCTCTAAACGCATTTCTTGGCCCCCTTAAGTTTTATTCCCTAATTAGCCCGCCTATATATTATACCACAAAAAACAAATAACTACTTAAGGTTATTACCATGTTTAGTTAAACCAAATAAACTCCCTACTATACCTAAAGCTCCACTCATAACAATAATCAATAATCCCACTTTAGTAACCAAAGTTTCCTTTGGCAATAATGGTATGAACGGAATCGCAGTAGCCATTTGCCCATAACCATATTCCAATGTGAATTTTAGCAATAAAAAGGCTAGAATTCCCCCTATTAAAGTCAAAAACAATCCTTCCAATAAAAATGGAAAACCAATAAAAAATTCTGGGGCTCCTAGCAACTCCAAGGTGTTTATCTGTTCTCTATTATTATAGATACCCTGCCTAATAATATGGGACACTACTATTAAAGTAGAAACTCCAACAGCAACTACAGCCAAAACACCTAGAACTTTGAGTATAATTACAATATCCTGTAATCGATCTATAACTCCCTTATTATCTCTAATATAATCTATATCTTCTATACTTTCTAGTCTATCCAATATGGAATCTACTTCTTCAATATGGATCTGTATCTCAATAAAAGAAGTAAATGGATTCTCATCAAACAATTCCAAAACATTAGCTTCTTTCCCTAATATTTCTGCCATCCTATTATAGGATTCGTCTTCATCAACCAAAGTAACCCTTCCTACTCCCTCCATTTTTTCAATATCCTCTATTAATCTGTTAATTTCTTCCCTTTCTAATTTAGTATCATAATACACATTTATCTCTGCTTCCTTTTCCACTATTTCTATAACATAATTACTAATTTCCCATCCCGAAATCACTAAAGCTAAAATAAAAAATATTAATCCAATACTAATAATAGAAAATAGATTGGAGAAAAAATCTAATTTAAATAGAGTCTTTGCTTCCTTTATAAAATAACCTAGATTATAAGCTGCTTTCCTCACTTTGCCATAACCCCCCGTCTCTCCCACTGAAGATTCCCTTCTTCTATTCGAATAAATAACCCATCCTCTTTTTCTCCAATTAAATGGGTTGCATGGGTAGTAATTATAATGGTAGTTTGTTCATCTTTAAGAGATGTTAAAATATCCATTATATTTAATGCATTATCTATATCTAAATTTCCTGTAGGCTCATCTGCTAATATTAAAGAAGGCTTTCTAGCTATAGCTCTAGCAATAGCAATCCTTTGGCTTTCTCCCCAGGATAATCTTTCCACTATAGAATTCCTTTTATGGATCAACCCAACTTTTTCTAAAGCTCTAGTGGCATTTTCCTCCATTTCCTTTGGAGTAAAATGTAAAAACCTCATCCCCAATACTATATTCTCTAAAGCGGTCCTTCCCTTTATAAGTTTAAACTCTTGGAAAACTGGCCCCATATTCCTCCTAAGTTTTCTAATATTTGATATCTGTTCTCTGGCTATCCATTGACCCATAACCTTTAAATTTCCTTCTGTAGGATATTCAATTCCCATAATTAATTTTAACAGGCTAGTCTTTCCTGACCCACTAGGTCCCGTTATATATACAATTTCTCCAGCTTCTATATGTAAATTTACACTCTTTAAAGCCTTGGTGCCATCTCCATATACTAAAGACATGTCCTTAGCTTCAATCATAGTAAAACCTCCAATCTATACATTAAAACAGTTTAATCTCAACGGTTAGTTCTATATAACCATCCATAATCTCTACAGCTTTCAAAACATTTCTCCCAATCAATGGTTGAATATCTAGAATGAAATCCCCTTCTTCAAAGAATTTATCTATAGTTCCCTTTTTAAGAACAAAACCATAGTAAGTCCCCTCTTCAACTTTAAACTGTAAAATTTGTTTATCCAAAACCACAAAAGAACCTATTAACAATAATTCTTTTTCAGGAAACTCCATTTCTACTCTATCAGGATAAAAATGAACTATAATTTCTGGCAAATTGGAATTAGCCTTAATTATTTGATTAAATATACCTTCTCTAATACTTCCCTTTACATTTTTCCCAGCTAATTTTAATTTCACTTCTTCTTCAGGCAAATCTCCTTCTTTTATAATATGAGTAAATTCCTTAGTTGCATCTTTTATTAAAAGAGTCAATTCATCTATCATCTTCATCAATCTATCTAATTGTTCTTGATAATATTCTCTATCACCTTCCAAAGAGGCTAAATATTCTTCCATTTCCTTTACCTTTTGTTGTCCTTCTTCTATTGTTTTAGCCAATTGATCCTCTGTTTCTTCTAATAGGTTAAGCTTTTGGTCTAAACTAACCTTCTCCTTAATAAGTCTCTTTTTAATCTCATCTATTGAATCTAATAATTCTCCTGTATTCTTAGTTAAATCCCTTAAAGTATTTATCCTCCTCAGCAAGTTGGCTATATTTTCTGCATCTAGAATTATCTCAATATAAGAACCAGGCCCCATCCTCTGATAGGATCTAAGGACCTGTTTCAATAAATCCAATTTATCCTCGTAACTTTTAGTCTCCTTTTCTATCTTTCTATCTAAATCCCCTATTTCCTTTTTCATTTTTCCAATATCCAATGTAATCCTTTCCTTTTCCATTTCTAGCTCTTCAATTTCTTGGGCTTGAATAAATAAGGAGTCTAATATCTCTCTTTCCTCACTAGATATATTCAATAATTCCTCTTGGATTTTCTCTAAAGAATCTTCCTCTTCTGCTACCATTTCAGAAGAAATAAATATAGTATTACACAATATTAATAAGGCTAATATAATGAATTTTCTTCTGTCCCTAGTCCTAAGCATCCTTCCACCCCTTTCCTGCTTCTCCTTATAATATTAGACATAGAATCCTCTTTTCCTTCCTTTTCTACAAAATAAAAAAAGCCACTCCTAAAAAGGAATGGCTAATTAACAATCTATCTAAAATATAATATGGGCAGCAATAGCGATAATCGGTAGTGTAATTAAAGTTCTCTCTATAAATATGATAAATAACTCCTTTAAGGATACAGGGATCCTTGAACCTAATATAACTGCTCCAACCTCTGATAGATAAACTAATTGGGTTACAGAAACTGTAGCTACAATAAAGCGAGTCATCTCACTTGGAATACTAGCACCTATAACGGAAGGTAGGAACATGTCTGCAAATCCTACTACCATGGTTTTAGAAGCTTCTACTGCATACTCTACCTGGAACAATTTTAGTATTGGAATAAAAGGCATGCCCAACCAATCAAATACTGGAGTAGCCTCTGCAATTATAAGAGCTATAGTGCCAAAGGCCATTATTACTGGTAATACGCCTAGCCACATATCTAATACAGTTTTCACTCCATTTATTACGAAATTTTTAGGATTTCCACTTTCCTCTGCCTTCTTTACAGCTAAATAAGTACCCCATTGGACATTTGTAAATCCCTCTGGCACATCTTCTCCAACATCTTTTTTAACCCCAGTATAATAAGTATCCTTCTTTCTAGATAGAGGTGGAATTCTTGGCATTATAATAGCTGCAACTATTCCAGATATAATAATGGTTAAATAATAAGGTCCGAATAAATGAGCTAAATCAACCTGATTTAGTACTACTAAACTAAAAGTAATAGATACAGCCGAGAAGGTAGTAGATATAATAGATGCTTCCTTGGCAGTATAATATCCATCTTCATACTGTTTGTTAGTCAGTGCTACACCAATAGTTCCATCTCCTACCCAAGAAGCAATACAGTCTATAGATGAACGCCCAGGTAATTCAAATACTGGTCTCATCAATGAAGTCAATAATGCCCCAATAAACTCTAATAATCCAAAGTCCGTTAAAAAAGGTAATAAAAATCCTGCAAATAAAAATATAGAGAACAATCCTAGTATTAAATCGTGAAGTATTAATCCACCAGTATCTCCAGACCAAATCCACTCAGGTCCTATTTCGAAATACACTAAAATAGCCAGTATAACTCCAATAATTCTTGTAGCAATCCAAAAATTAGATACGTCAAATACAGATTTCAAAAATTCACTTTTCTCAATAAATGCGGGTTTAGAAAATTTGTAAGCAAGAGTCATAATTCCGGTTAAAGTAATTATAATTACAATGATGGTAGGTAAAATAGATTCTAATAAACCTGTTAAACCCCCTGCCAGTAGGGCAACTAGAATAGTTGTATCCCCTTCATATTTGAAAGGAAACATTAATAGAAGCACACCAATAACTGAAGGTACAATAAATTTTAAGTAATCACCAGCTGAAAAATTTTTCTTTTCATAGGAATTACCCATAAACGCCCTCCTCTTTTAAATTTTTACTTTTACAAATTTACCTCCTTTCTTAAAAAATCATCAAAATTTATATAATCAGTAATACATATAAGGTTACTAAATATATATTATAAAGTAATGTGTGGTAAAAGTCAAAATATTTTCAATTTTCCATTTTTATAATAGAATATGGATAAACAAACCAGTCTAAAAAGACTGGTTTAATGTATTGGTCTTTCCAGTAGCAATAATTCTTTCTTATCTGCATCCATCTTAGCATTTATTCCAAAGGGTATGGTCACCACTGGCTCACAATGACCTGCTTTTAAATTGAATATGGTAGGCTTTCCTATAGGTTTTATTATATTATCTATTACTTCCTCCAAAGTTAAAGAATCATCATACTCTGAACTCTCTGCTACACAATTATTAAAATCACCTAAAATAATTCCTTCTGCTTCTTCTAATTTTTTGGATAATCTCAGTTGAGTAAACATTCTATCTATTTTATAAGGTTCTTCATCTATTTCCTCTATAAATAAGATTTTCCCTTTTGTATCTATCTCATATGGGGTACCAATGGTACTAGTTATTAAAGATAGATTTCCACCAATTATTGGACCTTCTGCAATTCCACCATTTATAGTTAATATTTTACCTAATGAATCCTTTATGGCAAATTGATATTCGCCTTCCATAATAGAATTAAGCAAACTTTCCTTAGAAAAATCACTAAATTCTCCAATTAAATCCGATGCTGCCATAGGTCCATGGAAGGTAATTAAATTAGATAGTTGATTAAAGGCAATATGTAAAGCCGTTATATCACTATATCCTATGAATACCTTTGGATTTTCTTTTATCAATTTATAATCCAACAAATCCAAAATACGTGGTGTTCCATATCCACCCCTTAAACATATAATTCCGTCTATTTCTTGATTTTTAAACATAGTATTTAAATCTTCCGCCCTTAAATCATCTGAACCTGCTAAATAACCATAATTTGAATAACAACTTTTCCCCATAATTACCTTAAATCCCATTTGATTTAGCTTTTTATAAGCTAAATCAACCTTATCTTTAGTAGTAGGACTAGCTGGAGCCACTACTCCTAAAGTATCTCCTATTTTTAATCCTTTTGGTTTTATCATTTCTCTCCTCCTCAATTAAGCTCTATAAAATATTCGTTATTACAAAGCATCCCTTTTCATTTACCAATACATTCTATCAAAATTGAATCTATAACTTCAACATCTCCTCATCTATTCTAATATATTCAAAATTACTTATCCTTTATACTAATAAAAAAACCAGCCATTAGACTGGTTTTTATAGCCAAGGTAGTACCTTGATTATTACAGACACTATTATAGTTGTTACCCCCATAGATGTTACATTTCCTATAGTGGGATGATATCCTTCTGGAAGCTTGCTGCAGAAATATTCAGCTAAAGCTGGTCCAATGATTCCTCCTAATATACCTGCTGTAGCAGCAATCCCTACTGATGATCCAAACATTAGAACACAAGCAGGTCCAACGCTTACTACAGGCACATAGGTTCCATACCATCCTTGTTCCACATATTTATCAAAGTATAAGAATACTCCTACTGCCGAACCAATAAATTGGGACAATATTATTCCCGGAATTACACCTGCACCGTAAACACCGTGATTTACATTTAGTATCCAGTCTAAAGCAGCTCCCAATATTACCAATATTCCAGCTATTTCATTACCATAAAATTGGGCTTCAGAAAAATCTGCTAAAACCCTTCTTACAGACCATAAAGGTTTCTCCATTTCCTTTATAGTTTCTTCTTGAGATTTTTCCTTCCTGTTATGTGGTTTTGCTGGTACCTCTTCCATCCAAGGCAAAGCTTTACATATAGTACAAACTAAAATTCCTGTAATAGCCATTGTAAATACATTTGATACTACTCCTGGTACATCCAAAACTGGAATAATATAATCGCTAATCCACATAGCCACTGGGAATCCCATGATCCCCCCAAGAATTGAACCAGTAAACAGTGCTTTCAAACTTGGTCCATATAATAGCATAATTGCTGGTGGGATACCTACTACTGTAATAAAGGTTGGTAACCAAGTATATTCCCCTGTGTTAAAAAACCTAGTATAGTTCAAAACAAATATTGCAACAAATAATGATAATAGCTGAGCTGCTAATACCCAAGGCCACAGATTGGAACCATAAGATACATCAAATCCTCTATATTTAGAATTTTTCACATCCAGTCTCCAAGCTATAAATCCTCCTATGATTACACCTAAAGAAGCAAAAAATCCTGCATAGAACTGAGCTTCTGTAAAATTCATAATATACCATATGAATTTATAGAATGGATCATGGCCTGCATTAGCGACTATTGTATTATAATCCAACCAATTACTCACTACATTAATATTGTTTAGAATAAAATATATTAAAAAACCTATTCCAACGGAAATAATAAGCCCTGCTACCGAACCCGAATTATACTTTCGTTTTTTCGCCTTCATATCTTCCATACTCATCCTTCCCTTCTAAGAATTTTTAATATAAGAAATATAAAACTTAGTCATTCTTATAATTGATTCCAATTTTATCCTTTCATTTTTCTGATGACACATATTTTCCTCACCAGGTCCTAATAGGACAAAAGGTATGTTATGAAACGGTATCAGTTGAGATGCATCAGTATAAAAGTTTATCCCCTTAAATTTTACTGGATAAGATAGCTTTTCATATGCGGATACTATCTCCTTTATAAATCTATCCTCTTCGTCCATAGTCAAGGGTGGCCTATTATTCTCCACTTGTATATCTATGGATAATCCTGGGTTTTCTTCTTCCATACTTTTTCCAATAATATTTGCATCCTCTAAAATTGTATTATGATCTAATCCAGGTATGGTCCTTATATCCACTGAAGCTTCCGCATTTTCAGGAGTTATATTGGTCTTTACTCCTCCTTTTATTAGAGTAATGGCAAAACTAGATTTCCCTAATAAGGGGTGGCTCTTATCTAAATCCATAGTATCTCTAAGCCTATAAATATATTCATATAATTTTTCTATAGCATTAATCCCTAATTCTGGTTTTGAACCATGAGAAGATTTTCCTGCTACCAGAATATTTAGCCATAAAGCACCCTTCTCACAAGTACCAATTTCTTCATCAGTAGGCTCTGGAATAAATACTTTGGATATATCCTTTAAATCTCCCTTATCCCTTAAGGCCTGTACCCCCATGCCTCCTGATTCTTCATCAGCAGTAAAAACAAACTTAAGAGTATGAGGAGGAGTTATGTTATTCTCTATGAAATATAGTGCTGTCAATATCATAGCTGTAACTCCACCCTTCATATCAGAAGTGCCTCTTCCATACATATAACCGTCTTCCACTACTCCATCAAAAGGTGGATAAATCCAACTAGACTCGTCTGACACTGGTACAGTATCTATATGACCCATGAAGCCTATTTTCTCTTCATCTTTCCCTTTTATCTCTAATAATAAGGAACCTCTATTATTACCATGATCGATTATTTCATAATCAATACCTTTAGGGAAGAAGCTTAAAATAGTCTTAACTACATCCATTTCATTTCCAGGTGGATTGGTAGTATTTACATTAACCAATTTTCTTAGAATATTCTCTGTTCTTTTCTTCAACTTAAACTCCCCCTTTAAAATCAATTATTATCTTTTATATGAGAACATTACTAAATCTCCCACTCCAATTCTCTTTACCATACCAAATTTACTTACAAATCCTCCTGCACCACTACCTCGTCTTACTGCTCTACTTTCAAATCCTACTACTTCTCCATTTACTATGGTGTAGGCTGCTGATTTTACTTTTCTGTTTATAACGGTAACATTAGCTAATGCTCCTTTTCCTAGATGCCCAATTTTTTCTGTCCACCAGCTATTATCCGTTTTTTCTGCAACTAATTTAGCTGGGTTACAAGTCATAGTAGCCACTGAATCGGATAAGCTTAATACTCCCATTTCAGCCAATTCCAGTATTGTAGGTATATTGTCTCTAGTATCTCCAAACCCTTTCATAGTAGCGTCATTTTGTCCATCGGATATCAACACATCAACTATTCCTTTTTCCAATGCATCATAAGCTAACTGTTGAGATTTTTTCGGTAGAATAAGTCCCTCTCTACTACCGCCACCTTCTCTTAGCATGGTAGTTACAAATTCTCCAGTTACATTTTCTTCTTCACATAAATCGATTATGAATTTCATAGATTCAGCAGCCTCTTTATGAGTACCACATCCAGCTGCTGTTGCATGACCTAAGTGGATTGGTCTACCTTTAGATAACTTAACTAATCTGGCAGCATGATCTGGGTCTTGAGTATGTGTCATATATATTAATTTAGCTTTAGAAGTTATTTCAAATATTTTATCTATATTTTCATCCGACATAATGAAATGTCCCATATGGTCTTTAATACCAACAATTAAAGGTGCTGTAGTATTTGTAATGCTATTTCTTGTCATCTTAGATGAAGCTATATCTTCCTCTAATTCACCCTTATAAAGTTTTATCAATTCCTCTACCGATAGCATAGTAGCTAAAACGCTACCAGCCCCTTGATATACTCCAATATTTATTGGTAACCCTCTATCTACCTCTGCCCCTAGTAATGCTGGTGCCATGAATGTATTTCCTGCTCCTGGAGAAAGCCCCATAGTTACTCCGTCAGCTACTGAACCATAGATTGGATCCGTGCTTATTTCAAACAAATCACCTAGATGAAGATGCATATCTACTAACCCTGGTACAACCAATAAACCTTCACAGTCTATTACTAAATCTCCCTTTTCTACATAGATATCCTTGCCTACCTCTACTATTTCATCTCCTATTATAACCACATCCAATACTTCTTCTACTTGGTTTTTAGGATCTATTACTAGTCCATTTTTTAAAATAATTTTTCCAGTCTTATCTAATTCCCTACTTGGATCTGATAAGCTGCCATCTTTAACAGATGCTAAGATATCTTTGGACATACCAACCTTTGTACTATACATACAACTACCTCCTTGTTAATTATTTTACTTACTTGTATTCTACATCTTAATCAACTTATACACATTGTCCACAAAGTATAAAAAAAAGACTAAATATTAGTCTTCATGTACAATGAATACTGTTTACTCATATTCATTAACTTTAAACAAAGTTCTATTTTAAACTTGTCTTCTCTACTGTTCAAGTCGATTTTAACTATCTGACTGATCTTATTAATTCTATATTTCATAGTATTATAATGAATGAACAAATCCTCTGCTGTCTTTTTTAAATTCCAATCGTTCTTTACTAAACGCTCCAAAGTTCCCATATATTCTCCATTGTTTTGTTTATCGTACTCCATTAGACTTTCCAAATACTGGCTACAGAAACTATTTGCCTCACCCTCTAAAGAAATATCATAGAGCATTCTATAAATTCCTAAATTAGAATAAATATGTGTATTATCTTCGTCATAAATAGTTCTACCTATTCTTACGGCTTTTTGAGCCTCTATGAAACTAATATATATATCTATAATAGATTCCTTGTAACTTCCGATACCAATAGTTACAGTAAATTGACTGTTTTCCTTAACAAACTGTCTCACTTCTCTAGATATCCTTTCAAGCTTTTTAAAAAAATCTTCCATAGGTTCTACATCGGGTTCTATTAGAAACACTATACTATCACTATAATTTGTGTAAAAACATTTGTAAAAACTTTTCTTCATCTTTCTAGTAATTAAACGAAATACATTATCCCTTTGCTCTTCTAGTCCATCTGTCTTTTCTAAGGATAAAAACCTTTCTTTATAATTATCTATATCCACAATTAAACATATCAGACCTTTATCCATTTTCCAACCATATAAAGCAGCCCTGTTATTAGCCTCCTCAACAGTCCTTATATTGTTTACCAATAAATCCTGGATGAACTCATCCCTATATTTCTGCTCTATTTGATGATTGGATATCTCTTTTTGTATATTTAATTTGAGAACTGTACTGGCATGTTCTATGGTTATTTTGTCTAAATCTGATAAAGTATTTTCATTTTTACCTTCTTCAACTATTATATATCCATATATAGAACCACCTATTTGAACTACATAATTATAGTATTTATCCAATATGTCTATAAGACCTAATTTTTTTATATCCTCCTCAAATTCATTAGATTTACTTTTTATATAATTTTTATTAAAGACTAAATCCATAAAAGTCACATTTCTATTCAAAATCCTATACAATGTATCTACAATATCCCCTGTTCCCTTACCTTCAATTACAATTTGTGTAAATGATTTATGAACCTTTTCAGACATCATCAATTTTTTAGCTTGAGCATTAACTATTTTTGAAAGGACAGGGTTAATTACATCGCTAAAAGCAAAATCCGTTGGTATATAGATGATGGGAAAGTTTAACCTATCTCCCGTTTCCTTAACCTCCAGAGGCAATTCTTCAATAAATCTACCTATTTTTATACCTAAAGCTGATGCACCATTTTTATTTAATTTGATTACCAAATCCTTAAGTTCTAATGGGTTATGCCTCATTATATAAGCAGTAGTAATTAAAAACTCTCCTCCCTTCATCCAATTATATATATCCGGGGCATCCATAACAGTAACAGTACTCACTTTTCTTTCCAATCCACCTTCTCCAGCCAATACTTTAAAGCCTTCAAACTGCTCCATCAAATTTTTAACCTTCATATCCATAGTATATCCATCCTCCAAAAATAATTGATACTTATTATTATATTCTACTCCCTTATTATATTACAATCTATTATAGTGATACAATTTGAAAGCTTAATAAAAGTTGTCATTCTGAGCGTCAGCGAAAAATCTCCAATATAGCTCAAAACAGAGATCCTTCACTACGTTCAGGATGACACAAATAAAATATGAGTAGTTTTTAATTGTAGAAATTAGACATCTATATTTTATATAAGTATGATAGACAATTAGGGTTAGCTATTAGAGATTCGTTGACAAAAATAGTTTAATATAAAATAAAGGTTTTTTCAAAACTAAATAGAATATATTCTTATACTTAATTACCTAAGGGGGTATAAAATGAAAATTAGTTTTCTAAAAATTTTTATATCAACAATAATTATACTATCTATTATAATAATATTTACCTCTAATCTATTCAATAGAAATCTGTCTCCTTATCAATTTGAAAAAGCCATAGTTGAAGCCATTAATGAAGAAAAGCTTGAAAATGATTCCATAGTTGAAGATCTTTATCTAGGTTATCAACAGATTAAAATTAGAATAACTACCGGAAAACATAAAGGAGAAACTTTTAATATAAGAAATCCTATGAGTAGACTTTATAATGTGCATACTAGCATAGGTGAAAAAGTCGTAGTAAGTATATATGAGGAAAATAATGTTATACAAAGCATTTCTTTATACAACTATCAAAAAGAAAAAGTAGTATATACGCTTATAATTTCTTTTTTTATTTTATTAGTTCTATTATCAGGATGGAAAGGCTTATATGCAGTAATATCCCTAGTTTTTACAGGTATAATGATAGTCTTCTTTATGATCCCAATGGTATTTAGAGGATATGAACCTATCCCTATAACAATAATAACCGTTGGTATAACTACCATAGTAACCCTATTATTAATAAATGGACCAAACCCAAAAACATTATCAGCTATTTTAGGTACTATAATTGGAGTAGTCCTAGCTGGAATTATTTCATATATCGCTAGCAATATCGCACATATTTCTGGCCTTACATCTAATGAAGCAGAAGGACTAATATATATTGCAGAACATCAAAATGTAAAAATAAAAGGGCTTACCTTTTCTGCAATTTTAATAGCATCTTTAGGAGCCATCATGGATGTAGCCATGAGCATTGCTTCTTCAATATTTGAGCTAAATAGAACCTATCCCAAAAATACAAAAAATGAATTGTTTAAATCTGGTATGAACATAGGAAAAGATATTATGGGTACCATGTCAAATACTTTGATATTAGCCTTTGTAGGTTCATCATTAAATACGATATTGTTCATCGTAGCCTATGGAATGCCCTATAGGCAAATAGTAAACTTGGACTTTTTAGTAGCTGAAGTTATACAGGGAACATCTGGTAGTATAGGTATAATTCTTACTGTGCCTATTACTGCATTTATTGCTTCCATTTTGGCTAAGAAAATAGAAAACCCTAGTGCAAGGCACTAGGGTTTTCTATTTTTCTCTTCTTATATGTCAGCCAATGGTTTCATATTTTCTAAACTATCCCATATATAAACCTTAATGTTTTTAATCCCATTAATATAATCTGCTGTATCCAATATAAATTCTACTGTATTTAATCCTAAACTTAATTTAACATCTTTATATATAACTTTATAGCTTCTATCTTTATCATCAATTGGCTTTATTATTATAACTCCATTTATATTATCATCTGCAATATTTTCTACATCAACTTTCACCCCAAACTTATCCCCTACTTCTGTTTTCTCTACTCCTCTTATGACAATTGGATACTCATCACTTATTCTGATGATCTCCGATGTGTTTCTAACCCTCAACCTGGGTCCTACTGGGTCAGTCGAAACAAGACCTATAACCGATACAACATCGCCAACTTTAATCTTTGGATCCCATCTACCTAATCCATATCTATAATCTGGATTACCACCTATATATCCATTGACATATACTCTGGCTTCTTTGCCTGAATCATCTTTTACATATAGGCTGTTGTCTTCTATATCTATTCTAGTGACAATTCCTTGTACCTTGACTAGCCACCCTTCATTTTCCTTCTTCATACTATCTGCTGTGGACAAAAGCTTTGGCTCTACTTCCTTTATTTGTTCATCTAACACTACTAAATCTTCTACTTCATTATTTATTTGAAGTTGATAATCTCCTTCATATTGACCAGCGGTGCCTATAATCCTTACTTTTGTTCCCAGTGATAATTTAGTCTGGGATACTCCAAATATGGTTATGCCTCCGGTTTCATCTTGAATATAGATTACTTCAAAAAAGGCATTAGGAATGTTTTTTTCTTTTGCATAGGCTTCCGACATAGCAGTTACTCTACCTTCTATGGCAAATTCCTGGCCAAAGTTTTCTGGCATCCCATCTCTTACCTCTTTTATAGTCTTTACCTCTACCTGTCTTTCAGGTTTTAACCAATCTAAGATATTGCTAGTTATTTCAATATTAGAATATCTATTGTCCCCAGACATTTCAAAATCAGAGAAGAATGTGGACCCTGAAGCTATAATTTTACCTCCACTTGGAAGGATTTCTGCAGCTAAAACATGGACTTTACCCTGTTCAATCTCTATATATCCTGTAGGGGTCTTTCCAGCATTTTCATTCTTTGTAGTAGAATGACCTTTTACTAAGAAGTCTACATTCTCTTCATTTCCACCATCTTTTAATATTACTGAACAGCCACTATAGAAACTATATTCATCCCCTTCTCCTAGACCTAGAGTTAAATTATATTTTTCAGAGACATAATTTTCAAAATATAACCTATACTGTTGTCCCCCATTATTTTCATAATCTACTACTTGGTCGGAATTGAATATTATATTGGAGCCTATAGCATTTAATACTTTATTCCCTTGAATAGAATTTTGGTATTCTCCAGTACCATCTCCATAATTGGCTCTAGATGTAAGAATTAAAGAACCTCCCCCATTGGTAAACTTAACCACTGCTTCTATTTCCTTATGGCTCAATTTAGACCGATTCACTTCACCTTTATCCTTTGGCTGGGGTGAAGTAATTATTAGAATATCTATATCTTCCAACACTTCATCAGTTATAGTTTGATAATTTTCTACCATAATCATCTTCTTAACCTTTAACATTTCCTTTAGACTTTCAATCATACCAGCATAATCACCACTTACATAATGGTTACTATGGGCATAATCTACCATGACCTTGACAGCAGAACCTTTAGACACTGCCTCTACCCTTTTACTTACAGTAAATGTTTTCTCTACTCCAGCTATGGTTGCTACAGCATATAAATTGTACCCTCTAGCTTCCTCCGGTGTCCATCTAGCTGATGCTTTAGCTGTTGACCCTTGCCCAATATTTTCAACTATATCTTCTCCTATTTTATTTTCAGAAGAAATACTATCCACATAAAATTCTACCTTTGCATTACTAATTATGCTATTTCCGTTATTGTAAACTGTAGCTATTAATTCTATGGTATCTCCCAATTCAAAATAGTCGGAAGATACATCTAGCCCAGATAAACCAACTGGCAATACTTCCCCTACCCATATTGGTGATGTAACAGAAATATCTCCATTAGCTTGGGCTACCCTTACGTAGTAGTAATCATACATCGGGTCTAGTTGGAAGTTCCAATCTATATCATAATTATCAAAATTCTGAGATGCGGCAACTACTCCCCCATTAGATATTAATTCTACCCTAGTTATCTTTTGATCTAAATCATCAACATCTGGTTCATTTATATTTATGGAAACATTTAATTTATCTGGACTTCTAAGCTTAGAACCCATTACCTGTCCATTTATTTTATACATAATTTCCAAATTCTTATTTTCAGTAGCATATACCCTCATATCTCTTATCCCATCATATATACTATCTCTCGTTAACTCTTCTGAAAGTATAACTGTTCTAGCTTCATTAGAGGTTATCCAATTACCTTTGTGGTTGTCTTGGTTATTAGATGGTGCTAAATGCCATCCCTTATCTAATGCCCTAGTATAATATTCATAACTTGGAAAATAGCCACTACCTCTAATAGGTCCTTCTCCATTACCTACCTCTATTAATTGGACTACATTATCTGTCTCTTCACTATAGAATCCAAAGTCAGCAAAATCTCCAAAGGTTTTACCTGGATGATTTAGTTGGTTTATAGATTCTGGCCATTCTCCAATCTTTTCATAATATGCTGGTAAATCCATATCTCTATTATTTCTGGAAACAAACCATGGAGTGTTAAAAGTATTTATATGGCCCCAACCGCCAGTAGAACCAGACCAAGTCATTTCATAGCCTGCTAATGCTACATATTCCCCATCTTCGTTATACTCATCAGCTTTTTGATTTAACAACTTCCAATCCGAACTTGTAGATTGACTTGTATCTGTAATATTCTCATTGTCCAACTCATTATCAAACCAATTAGAATGATCTGTTACTGCAAAAAAATCGGCCTTACCCTTATCCCTTGCCCAAGAATATGCATCATCTGGCGTGCCTGTACCATCGGAAACATTGGTATGGGAATGTAGTTGTCCAAAACGGAATCCATATTCTAATTCACCAATAGTGAAGGTCCAAGTTTTAGATACTTCGTTGCCCTTATTGTCCTTTACTCTAACCATAACTGTATGATTCCCTAACTTCAAATCTTCTTCTGGTGTATAGGTAATATTTTCTTCTGTTATGGTTGTATTTTCTGTTACGTCTATTCCATCAATAAACATTTGTATAGAATTAGTGTCTATTCCAGATGGATCTTCATATTCTGCTCTTATTGTTGGTTTCGTGACGGTTTCATCTAATATAGCGTCTTCTTTTGGTTCTATATTGAAAATCCTTGGCGGAGTTATATCTTCATCCACTATTTCTACGAAATATGGATTATTTTCATCTTCTGGTAACCTAGTTTCATTGGTCCCATCAGTTGCCCATATATAGTATTCTAATCCTGCCATATCTAATTCTGATTTTAATATGACAGTAGCATATTCTTCATCAATTAGGAACATTTCTTTTTCTTTATATTCTATTTCTTCTTTAGTTTTATAGAATAATATAACTTCCTCTATTGTCCTATCATCTGTAACCTTAGCTTTTATTTCCAAATCTAAATTGATATTTGCTTCAGTTATCGGTTCATGCTCTATAACGGGAGCCTTAGTATCTGGACCTAGTTCAGTTTTAGTTATGTCATCAGCGCTATATACCCGTAATTGGTAAGTTCCCTTATGTATTGAACCAAATCCTACAATATCAACTAAATCCCCTTCTTCTATATCTTCTAATTCTGGCATTTTGAATATTATTAAAGTATCTCCCGATAAGTCTTCTATTGTAGTATTAAAATCATAATTTATTTCCCTTATATAAACCTGTTCCACCTTAACCCTTTCACATTCATAGTTTCCAGTTTTTATATCGCCAAAAGTAACTAGTTCAGGCTCTGGTAATTCATTATTTTTACTTACAACGGATATATCGCCTTCACCTTGTGGAATTATTTCTAATAAACCACCATATTCATCTATTTTACCTGTTACAACTACCTCATCTCCTATTTCTAACCCTAAATCTTCACCATATTTATATATATCTATAGCAGCAGTTTCATCTTGGATGAAATAGTTATCGTTTGAATCTATGAAGGTTACTATACCTTGTACTGTGGCAGAATCCCCAATATTAAGTTCCCTTGCTTCTGCAATAGTTTGTATAACTAATGGTTTCACCGTCATTTCATGAATTGCATTTATAGACTCATCATAAACTGAGTTAGCTTCAATTGTAATTACTCCCTCAGCTATCCCTGTTACAACTCCATTTTCATCCACTATAGCTATAGTTTCATCAGAACTTGACCAAGTAACACCTTTTTGTGTGGTATTTGCTGGAGTATAAATCACATCTAATCTAGTAATGCTACCTACAGATATTTCATTTTCACCTTCTATTTCTATACTCTCCAATGGAATTGGTTCAACAGTTCCACCGCTATAAGATGTCCATGTAATATTGTCTACTGTTATTTGAGCATTGGTACTTCCACCAGAAACATGTCTAATTTCAAGAGTAAATTCTCCTTCTAAATTTATATTGTCTACTTGGAATCTTTGAACACCATCATTAGAAAGATCTAATTCAAATCTTCCTCTTGACTCCCCATTTATTAATAATTCAACTTCTCTTTTTGTATTTGTGGTAAATGCCTTCCTAAGGTCTACAGAAAAGTCTCCTATTCCCCTCTCAATAGTTGCATACACCTTAGAATTTGCACCAGAGCGTCTGAACATCATACCTTTCCCATCTATCTCATATTCATCCAAATCCCCTCTTGCCCCTTCATAATTCCATTCAATCCCATATTCACCTATAAAACTACCTGATATATAGGAACTTCCGGAATATTCTAAACCATCAAAAGTCTCTACAAAGGTTTCTTCCTCTGCCACTACCATCATAGGCATTCCTATAGTAAAAACACTGCTTAGAATCATAATCAATGCTAAAAACCCACTCAATCTTTTAATAACTCTATTCTTCAACATGGTTACCCCCTTTATCCATCGATTATCTCAACATCAAATTCTAAGAACCTATTTAATGGTTCATTTATCTTAAATATCAATTTATAATCCCCCAATATGGTATCTTTAGGTACCATAAAAGTATGGCTAAAACCTCCCACTTCATTGGTTTTCAATTGATCTACAGTTATCATTTCATTTCCGTCTTTATTCTGTAATTTTAATGTTATATCGATATCAGATAACCCTACATTATTTCTTAGCACTTCACCTCTAATAGCTATTGTTTCATTTAACATATATTTTTCTTTATCTAATTCTATATTTACTTTATATCCTTCATTTATTTCCAATAATTTTATATCCAGTTCTTTAGCTATATTTACCGGATCGTTAGCTTTAATGATCAACTTATACTCACCTAGGATAGTATCTTTCGGTACCATAAATGTATAGTTAAATTCTCCATTTTCAACTGTTTTAAATTGATCTACACTAATAGGTTCAGCCCCCAATTTTAATGTTATATCAATATTTGATAGTCCAATATTATTTTTAGAAACTTTGCCGGATAATGTTATTGCTTCGTCTATGGTAAATTCATTTTTATCCAGTTTAACAACAAATTGATAGTCTATAGGTATAGGTTTATTGTCATCTTCATCATCATCCTTTTCATCATCTTTGTAATCATCCTTTGGTTTGGCTTTCGTGTCAGTAATAGTTCTTTTTGCTCCATTTTTCTCAATGATTCTTCCATCTTTTATACTTAATTTTGCTCCCTTTTTAATCCTATTACCATTTAATTCAAAATCCTGATTAGCAATAACTGACTCAATATCACCCTGTACTTCTATTTCTACATCAATAGATTTTATTATTAGTTTAACTACTTTAGATTTCCGTTCAATTTTAATATTTGATTTTCCTTTGACTTCCATATCTTCAATTAAAGTTTTATTTCTAATAGTGAAATTAGTATTTTCATTTATAGTAACTGAAGATACTTTTGAATTATCTAATACAACGTGAATTACTCCATTCACCTTATTAGTTACTATCTTTTTTATAGTTGAATTTCTTATTAATACACTGCCTAGTCCTCCACCTGTAATATAGATTGTCCCATCAACGGTTATATTATCTAAAATAACATCTCCATTCCCAATACCTTCTAGTAAAAACAAATCCCCTTTTATATGCATATCTTTTAATTCTACATCTGAAACATTTACTAATAAATTGTTAGCTACAATCCCTGAATATTCTCCCTCAAGATTAATTATCTCTCCGCTTACATTAGTAATTATCTTCATAGATTCAGCTCTAGTAATTGGTGCAGTAGGTCGAAAAGTTCCGTCTGCATATCCCGATATATATCCCTTTCCCTTAAGAATGGAAACGTATTCCCGAGCCCAACTACTTATTTTACTTTGGTCAACAAATCTATTATTATTACTTAAGACGTCACCTTCTAGCCCAAAAATAGTAACTATAATTTTTGCTACTTCCTGCCTTGTAATCGGGCTATTTGGTCTGAAAATATTATTGCCATACCCTTCAACATATCCTGATTTTACAGCTTTAGCTACTTCATCATAAAACCAATCTTTTTTATCCACATCTTTAAAAGATATTTCAGCTTCTCCATAGCTACCAATTACATTATTAATAATTCTTACGAATTCTGCCCTAGTAATATAATCATCTGGTTTTAATCTTCCATCTGGATAACCTGAAATAATCCCTTTTGATAATAGATAGTCCATTTCAGCTTGTGCCCAATGTCCTTCACCGTAGGATGAAGTGTTTACGGTAAAGAATAGAAAACAGATAATTATAAAACTAATTGTTATGCCTTTACTAATTTTACGTATTTTCAACTTCTTACCCCCCCTTTTGAATATTTTATGAATTACTTATTTGAACAATTATTATAGCATATTTAAATATCTAATAAATTGTGTGATTTCAACAAACAATTATTTGACAAAATACGCATTATCTAACAAAATTAGAGTCGACTTTCCCATATAATAGACTATATAATAAAACAAAGGGATGACTATATCTAAATGTTAATCTATAATTTATCAGGGTATTAAATATAAGAAGTTAGAATTTTCTAAATAAGGCATTAAACTTAATGATAATCATCTAATGAAATGGGGGATATAATGGATAATAGTAAAGCCTTAAGGATATTAGAGAATATAAAAAAGGTAATTATAGGTAAAGATGATGTTATTGAAAAGGTTTTAATCGCCATCCTCGCCAGAGGCCATCTTTTGGTAGAAGATATTCCAGGTGTAGGAAAGACTACTTTAGCAAAAGCCTTGGCTAAAAGTATGGAACTATCCTATAAAAGAGTTCAATTTACACCAGATTTAATGCCTTCAGATATTATTGGTATAAATATTTATAATAAAGATACAGGAACTTTCACCTTTAAAAAAGGACCTATATTTAATCAAATATTTCTAGCTGACGAGATAAACCGCACATCTCCTAAAACTCAATCTAGCCTATTACAAGCTATGGAAGAAGGAGAAATATCCACAGAAGAAAAAGATTATGTTCTAGAAAAACCTTTTATAGTATTAGCCACTCAAAACCCCCTAGAATATCAAGGTACATTCCCATTACCCGAAGCCCAGTTAGACCGATTTTTAATGCGTTTATCCCTTGGATATCCAGAAAAAGAATATGAAATAGAAATACTAAAAAAGTATGGCTCAATTAAAAAACTTAATCTTATAGAACCTGTAGTCTCTAGAGAAGATATACTAAATATGCAATCTATAGTTGATAATCTTACAGTCCATAATGATATTTTGGAATACATAGTAAATATCGTTAATGCTACTAGGAGCTGTGAAGATTTACGATTAGGAGCAAGCCCTAGGGCCTCCATTGATTTGTTAAAAGTGTCTAAAGCCAAAGCATTTCTAGATGGTCGAGACTATGTTATACCAGATGATGTCAAGAAAATGGCCCTACCTGTACTAAGCCATAGACTAATCCTTTCACCAGAAGCTAGAATTGAAAGAAAGACTATAGAAGAAATTCTAAAGGAAGTACTTAAAAAAGTATTTATACCGGTGATACCAAATGACTAATATGAAGATTATCTTTACATCCATTATATTAATTGTCTTCCTTCTATTTGTTGGTGGAACTATGCCCTATTTTTTGTTCTACATATTTTTACTCATATTTTTAATTCCCCTGTTTCACAGTCTAATTATTCGTCATAAGCTTAAAGGCTATGTCCAAATTCCAGAAGACTCCTTATACGCAGGAGAAGAGATTTCAATTAATTATGAGATAAACAATGGAAGCAATTTTAATATTCCTTATTTAGAAATCCAAAACCATATATCAAAACAGTTAACGGGTATAGCACCACCTGAAATTATAACTAATTTAAAACCAAAGGAATCTTTCCGCCATAAGGAAACCATAGTATTAAAAAGACGAGGTTATTATCAGCTAGGGGAAATAGAAGTTAATATCCGGGATGTTTTTGGACTTTATTCTTTGAGAAAGAAGGTTGCCTCAGAAGCATCTCTTTTAGTCTATCCAAAACCAATTGATCTTAATTCCTTTAAAATAACCGCCGTAGAACAATTAGGTGAATTACTAATTGAAAACTTTGCTTTTCAAGACAGAAGTAGAATATCCACTATAAGAGAATTTAGGGAAGGAGATTCAGTAAAATCTATCCATTGGAAACTATCAGCTAAGGTTGATAATCTAATAATTAAGGACTATGAAAACCGTGGAGATACTTATGTAGTAATATTTATAGATAATTACAAGAAATACTTTCAGAAGGATGTAGACAGGCGTCTAGAAGACAAAGCTGTAGATATTGCCCTTAGTATAGTTAACTACTATCTAAATAAAAATATACCTGTCCATTTATATACTCAGGATGGAGAAAAAATAGTTGAAATATACGGAGAACAAAACTCTGATATAAAGCCTTTTCTAATAGGGTTTGCCAAATTTAAAGGTAATGGCACTAGGAACTTTAATCCTTCTATCCAAAATAAAGCAAATACCCTTAGAAAAGGTGCTACCGTCATAATCATTACCCCTAACTTAGATAAACCTAAAGGTACCCTTGGTATATTATTAAAAACCAAGTATCTAAAACCTTTAATCATAGTTACTACAGATAAAGAAAATAACTCAGGCATCCTAGACCCTATAGTGGAAAAAGGGCTTAGACAGGAAGCCATTCCTCTATATATATTAGACTATAAGGCCAATATAAAAGAAGCTCTGGAGGGTAAAAATGGATAAAGTCTTTAATAAAAATGTAAAAATTATAAAAAATATTATCTATTCCTCTATGGTATTTACCCTTGCCTATATGCTAGGACTGGCCATCAGAATAGAGCTTAATATTCCACTGCAAATTTTAATGGTTTTATGGATTAGTATAATAGTAAATTTTTTCCTACTAAATCCTATATCCCTCTATATTCTTATTGCCATAATTTTTATAGCAGTTATATTTATAACTCGTTTTTTCACCCCTTATATGATTATATTTTTACAGAGAACTTACCTTTTATTTGAAAATATACTTGACCATATAAAATATGTAGAAAATATATATCCTGAAAACCAAGTATTGTTTTGGGGAATCCTTGTGGTTTTATTATCTATTTTTACAGGATATATTATATTTAAAAATAATAAAATATATATTTTATTACCTATTTATATAGGTAGTTTCCTATACTACTGGTATATACATTATGATGAAGCCTATTGGATGATAGCCTTGTTTCTCCTACTCTTTATAATTTTAGCAGGCTTAGATAAGTACTCTAAAGAAAAAGAAAATATAAAAAATCATACTAATGTTAACTTTGAAAAGCTATATAAGCCTTGGCTAAGAACTATAATTAGATATAGTTTCATGATAATAATCTTAGCCCTACTACTGCCTAAAAGTTCTAAAACCATTCAATGGACTTGGCTTGAAGATAAAATTCAAAATACCTTCCCTAGTATTAAGAATTTACGTTCAACTAACACCTTCAGCAAAAAATATGGTAAGGCTGGTTTATTCGACTTTTCAATAACAGGCTATCAAAAAGAAAGTTCAAGACTTGGAGGTCCAGTTAGTCTAAATGAGGATTTGATTATGACAATCTATGGAGAAGGACCTATTTATCTTCGTGGGAATGTAAAACTCATATATACAGGAGATACATGGGAAGCTATGCCTCAGGTCTGGAAAAGCTATAAATTAGGAGAAGATTTTAGCAATACCTCAAAGTATTTACAAGAGAACTACTATAATAAAACCTCCGTTGAAATACTTTATAATTCCTTTGCCTCAACCACCCTATTTAGCCCTTATAAAGGTTCTATTGTAAACTTTAAAGATAATGGGGATCACCTAAAGGTAGGAGCCGATGGTGAATTGATCTTCCCACAGGGAATATACTCTAATGAAAACTATATAGTAGAAGTATTAAGCCCCCTTCCCTATAACCAATTATTAGGCCTTGGAATAAACCGAAAAAAAGAAAATTTATACCAACTACCTAGCTATTTGCAAATACCTAAAGATAGAATAACGGATTCTACAAGGGAGCTGGTAAAAGAGATTGTAAAAGATGCAGAAACGGATTTTGAAAAAGCCTTAGCCATAGAAAATCATCTACGCAATAACTATAGATATACTTTAGATGTAGAAATAGTCCCTGAAAATAGAGAGTTTATTGATTATTTTCTATTTGAAGGTAAAGAGGGTTACTGCACCTACTATGCAACGGCTATGGCCATAATGCTCCGTTTAGAAGGTATACCAACTAGATATATAGAAGGGTATTTAGCCGATGATTCAATAGAAAAAGGCGTCTATGAAGTCAGACATAAAAATGCCCACACTTGGGTAGAAGCCTTTATAGAACCAGTAGGTTGGATGATCTTCGAGCCAACACCAGCCTATCCAATATTGGA
The DNA here is from genome assembly GCF_021655095.1 of Clostridium sp. Cult1. GTDB lineage: Bacteria > Bacillota > Clostridia > Tissierellales > Tepidimicrobiaceae > Schnuerera. Next base: position 461,579 of record NZ_PPXW01000001.1, read on the forward strand.
TAGAATAGATGAAAGCCTTTTAGATGAATCTAAAGAAAAGATAGGAGCTGAAGAAGGAGAAGAACTCAATACAAAAGATAGAAGTTTCTGGACAGATATAGAAATGCCTAGAATGGAAATAGATGAAAACCTTGAGAATGGCAATATAAATATAGATAATGAAAAAAATTCTCGTAATATAATGGTCTACCTACCCAAAAATACACCAGTAATTATTGTAGGCTTACTTCTATTAATTTTGTCAATAAAATTTATAGAAAGATTTATCAAAATTCAATACCAAAATTATAAAATAACAAAATTGCCAAATAAAGAAAGAATCATTTACCTCTATAATGAAATTATCAAACTAACAAATCTATTAGGATATAATCAAAAACATGGAGAAACCCATTATGAATATGCTAATAGAATTGCTCATAGTTTCTTCTTATTTGCTACAGATAAAGATTTAAAAGAAATTACAGAAATCTTTGTAAAAAATAAATATAGTGCATCGCCTACTCCAGATGAAGACATACTTGAATTAGAAAGTTATAGAAAGACTATGGAAAGACGGCTTAAAAACTATTTAGGATTTAAGACTTATTATTATGGCAAATATTTTAAATAAAGTATAAATATTTTTTTAGCAAACCCTTTTTATTATAGATATTTTTTATTGGATTTGTTCTAGGTTCTATGTTAATCTATCTTGGGATGTTAGCAATCATCAGAAATTGATAAAGGGAGAGATGTAAATGAAGGGAATTATAAAAGTATTGCCAATTCCAGCTGTAGCATTATTCCTAGCTTTAGCCGCTACAGGCAATCTAGTATTATCCTACGGTAATATCTATAGAAATATATTTGGCATCTTTGCAGGAATTACTTTTATTTTAATATTGGCTAAAATTATAAAATATCCTAAAAATGTAGCTGAAGATCTAAAAAACCCAGTAATAGCTAGTGTTTTTCCTGCTCTTTCCATGGGAATCATGCTTATAGCTACCTATATTAAGCCCTTTAAACCATCCTTAGCTTTTGGCATATGGGTTATTGGATTGGCCTTACACATTATTTTAATTCTATATTTTACAATAAAATATGTTTTTAATTTTAATATTAAAAAAGTATTTCCTAGTTGGTATATAGTCTATGTTGGAATCGTGGTAGGATCTGTAACTGCCCCAGCTTTTGACATGGCAAATATTGGGCAAGTACTATTTTGGTTCGGTTTTATATCCTATTTAATATTATTACCAATTATCCTATATAGGATTTTAAAAATTAAAGAAATTCCTGAACCAGCTATGCCCACCTTAGTAATTTTAGCTGCACCTGCCAGCCTTTGTTTAGCTGGATATATGAATTCTTTTCAAAATAAAAACATGTTTATAGTTTGGCTATTATTAACTTTATCTCAGCTTACATTGCTCTATGTATTGTTACAGCTTCCTAAACTATTAAAACTGCCATTTTATCCTAGTTATTCAGCCTTCACCTTTCCATTGGTCATAAGTGGAATATCCTTAAAATTAACCAATGGTTTCTTGATTAATGCTGGAAAGGAAATATCCTTTTTAAAATACTTAGTAAAATTTGAGGAATTATTGGCGGTAATAATTGTTCTCTATGTATTGATAAGATATATTGGATTCCTATTTTCAAAAACTGCAACTGCTAAATAAACCATAAAAAACACCACTAATACTTGAGTGGTGTTTTTTATAATTCAACTTGTCCATCTTCAATTAATTTTTCTGCTATCCATTCAGCAACTTTTCCAGTTATCTCTATACAATGTTTCTTTCTCTCTGGACTTTGAAAATTATCTCCTGCCCATTGTCTTGTCATAACTCTACAACAAGTAGAACCATATTCATCTTTAATATAATCGTGCAATTCTGCAGCTAGTGGGAACATTTTTTCATTCATAGGCTCTCCATGAACTCTACCATAAACCATACCAAGTGCCATTTGTCCACCACTTACTGCCCCGCATAAACAACCGGATTTTCCCATGCCTATTGGGAATCCAGAAGCCATTTTTACAATCTTATCATCATAAGGTTTGCCAAGTAGATTATTTATAGTTTGAGCTACAGCTTCTGAACAGAAAAACTCACCTCGTTCAAAATATCCTTCGGCTTCTTTTTTAACTTCTTCCATTAATTGTTCTTTAGTCATTATGCTACACCTCCTAGAATTTACTCATATTAATTTTATGATAAGATTACCCATAAAACAAATTAATTATATTTATAGTTCTATGGATTATTATAAATAAATATAATTAAAAAAGATTAATCCATGTATTACCTATTCTCCTATCCCTTTTTTAATTTACAATATGACTTGAAGAATATATAATATATGTATTACATTAGATAAGGAAGGAGCAGGTGAATGAAAAGATTTGGAATAATATTATTGATAATGATTACACTAGTAGTACAGGCTCCAATTGCAGCCTATGGGGAAAGCAATACTACTAGTATTGCAGAAGAAAGATACCAATTATTTAAGGAACAAAATTTAAGATTAAGAAAAGAAATATTACAGTTAAGGAATCAATTAAGTGAAAAAAAAGCAAGCAAAATTCCAGTACTTATGTACCATCATTTGCTAAAGCAAGAAGATATAGATAAATATAATTGGTCAGACAATGGTAGTGTTCTATCAGTGGAAACCTTTGAAGAACAGATGGATTACCTTTATGAGAATGGATTTTATACTGCAACTTTAGATGAATTACAATCCTTTTTAGATGGGGAAATTACTCTCCCAGAAAAGACAGTCGTTATTACCTTTGATGATGGTTATTTAAGCAATGTATTATACGCTTATCCTACTATGAAAAAATATAATTTTAGAGGAACCATATTTATGTTAGGATACAGGGTAGATAGTGTTCAGATTCCTTTTGATCCTAGTGACACCCAATCTTTAAGTATATATGAAGCCTATAAATACGAAGATGTATTCGACTATGAAAGTCATACTTATGAGCTTCATGATGTAAATGAAAAAGGTGAGAAACTTCTAATATCTTCAGAAGAAAAAATTATCCTTCAGGATTTAATAAGAAGCAAAGAATTGCTAGATGCTAAATACTTTGCTTATCCCTATGGAAAATACGATGAAAATACTATCCAGTATTTAAATGAAACTGGATTTGAAATGGCCTTCACCATAGATTCTGGATATGTTACCGAGGAATTAAATAAATATGAACTTCCAAGGTTCGGCATATCCCCTCGTATTCCTTTAAGTAGATTTAAAAGAATTGTAAACGGAATTGAAAAAGTTGAACCTAGCCAGCCTGATACTATTGGCTAGGTTCAACTTTTACTTATCTACAAATCGACCTCCCTCTGGTTTACTGATTTCGTCAAAGTCATTTACCAACATATTTAAATGCTCCATTATTTCTTTACCTTCCATAGGCTTGCCATGACTGGGTAGTACAATATTTGGATTTAGCTCTTTTAGGCGGTTAATAGAATCTTTAGCAGCCTTCCAGTCTACAGTTAAATATGCCGGAGGACCACTTATTTGTTCTTTTTGAGTAAGCACAGACCATAAAGATTCTTGCTTTGTAGTAGAAAAAGCATCTCCAGCTATTAAAACTCTGTCAGATTCTCTAAATAGGGAAATATGCCCTTCCGTATGCCCTGGGGTGTGAATCCATCTCCATTCAGGCATACTAGGTATACTTCCATCGGCAGGAAGAGCCACAGCTCTATAACCTATGTCTATACTAGTATGGGGAAATGTTGGGGACATTTCTGCTACCATTCCCCCGCCTACTGTAGGATCTCCCACAGGATAATCTTTTTTCCCTGTTATATAAGGTATTTCTAACTCATGAATATAGACGGGAACATCCCAATGTTGGGAAAGTTGAATAACCGAACCTACATGATCGAAATGACCATGGGTAAGAATAATAGCTTCAGGTCTACTTTCTGTACCAAATCTTTCCTCCGCTGCTTTTATTATGAAATTACCAGAGTTTTCTAGGCCTGTATCCACCAATACAAATTTTTTATTGCCAGCCTTGGGATTCCCTACTAAAAAAGCATTTACAATAGTAAATTGTAAAACCAATATCTCTGAAGTTATTTCTTGAGAAGAGGTTGCTAATTTAGACATCCCCTCTACTAATTTGTTTCCCATATTAAAACCTCCATTAAGGAAATATATTTTAAATTAGTATTTGCAATAATGAAGGTTTATATGTGATTACCAGACCTTAGAGATTTTTCTTCTTTTTCTATTCCTTTTAAAATCCCTTACTATCACCTGCCTAATAATATTATATCTTGAGTTTTACTGTTTCAATATAAATCTAAATTAAATTTACTGATTTTTTAAACTAAAAATTAAACTCCAATTAAAAAGGTTAACTTAAATAAAAGCTAAGGCCTTTAATCCTCTTAACTGAATTGCAAATGCATCGTCCATTAATTGTAAATGGAAAATTTAAAAAGTTAAACCTAGCCAATCCGGCACCATTGGCTAGGTTTAACTTTTATCTTTCTATATATGGACAGACTTTCCATCTTATTCATTAAAATTATCATCAACTAATTTTACTAATGCCTTTACAGCTTCCTCAGCATCATTTCCTTCAGCTTGAATTAAAATTGTATCTCCCTTACCTGCCCCCATGCTTAATATTCCCATAATACTCTTTGCATTGTATTCTTTGTCATCTTTTATTACAGTTATCCCAGATGTAAACCTGGCAGCCTCTTTTACAAATAAGCTTGCTGGTCTAGCATGAAGACCTGTCTCGTTTTTTAGTGTTACTTCTTGTTTGTACATTATTTAGCCCTCCTTAACCCTGTTTTAACTATTGTATGCTTCCTCATCAACAATAACCGTAACATCAGGATGTAATAAAAGCATACTTGCTGGCAACTTTGTTGTTATTTTATTTCCTATTAATAGTTGATTAACAGCTTTTCCTTTCTTTTTTCCACTGGCCAATAATATTATTTTCTTAGACTTCATAATACTTCCAATTCCCATTTATGGTATAGATAAATATAATTAGTATATGGATAAACCTTGTTACACGCTGTTACAATTTTTCACCATTAGATTCTATTACCTTTTTATACCAGAAGAAAGAATCCTTTTTTAGTCTATTTAGACTTCCCCTCCCATAGTCATCCATATCTACATAGATAAACCCATATCTCTTTGAGATTTCGGATGTAGAATCGCTTACTAAATCAATAGGGCCCCAAGTTGTATAACCTATTAAATCTACCCCATCTTCGATGGCTTCTCTCATTTGAATTATATGTTTCTTTAAATAATCAATCCTATAGTCATCATGAATCCTATTATCTTCTTCTACTTTATCATATGCTCCTAATCCATTCTCAACTATGAAAATTGGTATTTGATATCTATCATATAGATCATTTAAAACCCATCTCAAGCCAACAGGATCAACTTGCCATCCCCAATCTGTCGTCTCCAAGTATGGGTTTTTAACTCCTGTAAATAAGCTATCAGGCAATCTTTCAGTATTAGAATTAGAGCTTTCTGTAATAGATTTGTAGTAGCTTATTGAAATAAAATCCACTGGATAAAGTTTTAAAATCTCTTCATCTCCAAATTCTTTTTGTATAGAAATATTATTTTCTTTAAAATACCTCAATATATAATTCGGATATTGTCCTCTTACACAAACATCTGTAAAAAACAAATTCATTTGATTTGCCTTTTGAGTTTTGATAATATCTAATGGATTATTGGTTTCCGCATAAATTGCAGTTCTCGCCAACATACATCCAACTTTATTGTTAGGATTGATTTCATGGGCTATTTTGGTAGCCAATGCGCTAGCAATAAATTGATGATGGGTAGCTTGATAGCTTAGCTGTAAAGGGTTATCACTATCTTCCGTAAATACTCCTCCACCAGTATAAGGGTTTTTTGTCATAACGTTCATTTCATTAAAAGTCAGCCATAAATCTACCTTATCCTTATATCTTTCAAATACTGTTCTCACATACTTTAAAAAAAAATCAATTAACTTTCTATTAGACCATCCGTTATACTTTAATGCAAGATTTAATGGCGTATCATAATGAGATAATGTAACCAATGGTCTAATATTATATTTCTTGCACTCGTCAAATACATAATCATAAAATTTTAGCCCTTCTTCATTAGGTTTTTCATCATCTCCATTTGGAAAAATCCTACTCCAACTTATTGATAGCCTAAAAACATTAAAACCCATTTCAGCTAACAACTTTATATCTTCCTTATATCTATGATAAAAGTCTATCCCTTTTCTTTTGGGAAAATAATAGTTCTTCCCGTTCTTTAACATTGCATAAATTTCTTCCCTGGTTATATTAAGTGGCCTGTCCCCTTTTCTTTCCTCCTTTGGAACAAATTTAACCATATCAGCTATAGATAAGCCTCTGCCGTCTAGATTATAAGCACCTTCTATTTGACAAGCAGAGGTAGCTCCTCCCCATAAAAAACCTTTTGGAAATCTACCGTAACTCATAATTACCTCCTGTTTGAATATATTATAATTCTCCAAGTAACTTTCTAGCCTGATTTAATACTTTTTCTCCATCCATCATTCCATAGGCAGTCATATCAACTACATTTACAGGAATATCTTTAACTTCTTTTTCTACCCTTTCCTTATCAAATCTAACTTGAGGTGCTAATAATATAACGTCTGCTTCTTCCTTTATATCTTTTAAATTAGCTAATGAGGTTGCCGCAATATCATATTCAAGGCCTTGTTTTTTTGCAGCTTCCTTGATTTTATTTACCAATAAGCTAGTTGACATACCTGCTGAACATAATAAAAATATCTTTTTCATAATCAATATCCTCCCTTTTAATATTTTTTAATTGTTTTATATAAATCTATAATTTCCCTTGCTAAATCATTAAATGTTATACAATTCATTAAATGATCTTGAGCATGAACAACCAATAAATTAAATTCTATCCTCTGTCCATCAGACTCCTTAGCCAATAACTTTGTTTGTGCATTATGTGCTAATAACTCCGAATCCTTGGCTAATTTTAACTTATCTTCTGCTAATTCAAAATCAAACTTTTTGGCGGCCCTAATAGAATCTATAGCATTAGATTTAGCATTTCCCGCATTAATTATTATGTTCATTACAGTTTCGATTAAATCTTGATCTGCTTTTTTTTTCATATGACCACTCCTATAAATATCTAATTATCATTTATGATAAAATTAAATTTTTGATTAGGTTTTATAAAATCCAATATAAAAATCTCTTCTTCCTTAATTCTAGCAACCACATTAGATTTTCCGCTATTTATAAAATCCTTTAAAGCTATTTCTAACTCTCCCTTGTAATTTCCATATTCATCACTTTCTATTAGAATATCTCCTCTTTTTATATTTCTGGGTGCATTGTGTAAAACAAAACTCCTATTCTTATATTTATCTCTACTATTTTTAGTAGACCTAATGATTGTATCGGAAATATCCCCTCTTCTAAAATGAATTTCATCTAACAATATTGATTTCTCAACTTCTGTAATATCTTTTTCAAGTGCTATTTCAAAAGATACCATATCTAACCGCATGTTTTTTATTTTTGAAAATTCTTCTTTAGTTGCAAAACAATTGGATATAATAATATCATCAATATTATTTAAAGCTATCATATGTTTCAATTGAACTTGAATAGGCATATACCTGTGCATTTCCAAAGTTGGCATCTGGTTGCCAATGGGCCAAGGTCCAAATGCAGTACTATTTTGACTGGTAATAAAAGCTGCAGTATTAAGTCCATATTTTTTAAAATTTTGAGTGCATTTTTCAAAATGGTCTAATGATAATCCAGTATGTTTATGAGGATAAAAGTTATGACAACCCACTAAATTATATTTATTTGGCATATAATCCATAATTGTATCTATATACCTAGTATCATTACTCATATTGATTTCAATTTTTAAATTATAATCATTGTACGTCATCATAGCCTCTTCATACCCAGAATATCCGTTATCTAGCCTAAAACCACTCACTTTAATATCTTTAAAAAAGGATAGATTTTCTCCATTAACCTTTAATTTTTTCAATATAGATGGATTAACATCTACAATCATTTCAAATCCTCTTTCATTTGCATAACTTGCGATATTAGAAAATCTATCCACAATTTCCTTCTTCGAACCTTGTGCCGACAGTAAACAAGAAAATATTCTTTTAAACCCTATCTCCTTTGCTATGTCAATATAATTAAACAATTCTTTATCCGTAGATTTTTCAGGATAAATTGAAATACCTAAATTTTTCATCTATAACTTCCCTGCCTTCATAATATATTCTCTAAAATTAAAAGAAAATCAAGGACTTCTATGAAGTGAAGTCCCCACATTTTTATTTTTATTGCTTATCCAATGTAGATTTTTTTTCTAGTTCCAACTTATCAACTACTCTGAAAAACGGATAATAAATTAGCCCATCTATAATTATCAATAAAGCCTGCCACAGAGCACCTCTCCAACCAGAGATAATCAACCCGGATAAAATAGGTGGCGTTGTCCATTGAATATTAATACCGTTGGCTAATGGGACAATACCCACTGCCATTACAAAATAAGTCAATAATGCATTTACCAATGGTGCTAATAAAAAAGGTATAAATATAATCGGATTTAATACAATTGGCAATCCAAAGATTACTGGTTCATTAATATTGAATATGCTCGCACCAACTGATAACTTACCCAAAGATTTAAATCTTTCTGACCTCGCCCAAAATAAAATTATTAAAACTAATGCTAATGTTGCACCTGCTCCACCGATACAAACATAGTTAGTGTAAAATTGATAATTTAAAATATTTGGTAATTCCGTCCCTGCCGCAAAAGCTGCAGCATTTTCCGCCGTTTGTGCAAACATAATAGGTTTCGTAATTCCATCAGTTACATTTGAACCGTGTATACCAAACATCCATAATGTTTGCTGAATAATAATCACTATAATTAGGAAAAACAAATTCCCACCTATATTAGTTAATGGTTTTTGAAGTATGGCATATACAAAAGATTGTACCGTTTCAAAATTTGTCAAAGAAAAAACGATTCTAATAATTGTAAGTACTAGAATAACAAATAGTTCCGGTACTAAAGCACTAAATGAAGTAGCTACATTACCAGGAACATTCCCTGGCATTCTAATAGTCCAACCTTTGTTCTCTATCGCTGAAAATATTTTCAGTGCCAACATAGTAGTAAGTATACCAACAAACAATCCACTTGCCGTAAAATTGTCAACAGGCAAACCTTTACCAGCATCATTTCCGAATTCTATCATAGGTGTCAAAATGAAAAATGCCACTAAAGACGTTACAATACTTGTTGTATCGTCAATATCAAAGGACCTTCCTAGGCTTTTAGCCATACCTATAATTACAAAAATAGTCATCAAATTCATTGTAGCATTATAAGGAATTAAAATATAGTTTAACCAATTTTCGCCTAATTTGCCTGCCATAAAATTTTGGTATGCTTCACTTGGAATATAAGGTATTAAAAGAAATAATGAACCTATAATCAATAGTGGCATTACTGCAAAAAAACCATCTCTAATTGCAGTCAAATACCTATTCTGATCTAACTTTCTAGCTATCGGTACTAACTTTGCTTCCAAAAAATTCATTAATTCATTCAAAGTACTCCCTCCTTATACATTCGCTCTGTAAACTTAAATGAAAATTGAGGACTTCAATCCTCTGTGGTACAATGTTTTTGCTAGAAAACAAATACCTCCCAGAAAGGATGAAGTCCTCATGCAAAAAATTGTACCAATAAAATGTCCAAAATGCAATAATAAAGATTCTTTTTATCGCTATGGCAAAGATAGAGATGGTTATCAAAAGTATCTTTGCCGTAAGTGCAATCACCAATTTGCTCCTGATAGACCAGTGTCTAAAAAGGTGCCCAAATATCCTCGTTGTCCTGTTTGTGGTAAAGCTACGTTTCTTCATCACGATTATGAATATTACTCTAATTATCGTTGTTGCGATAAGAAATGTAATAATTCTATGTTTGTTCCTAAACCAAACAATATACTGCCTGCATCTATGTCTAAACTTGTTGGAAAGAATGATTTTAAGCGTATGCGCTACCCCGTGCATATAATTATTACTGCTCTATCTATGTTTTACCTTGGCAAAAATTCTTTTAGAAATATTGCCCTAATACTTACAGTAGCCCATGATGTTAAGGTTTCTCATACTACCATTAGCAATTGGTGTAAGAAATTTGCTCCATTTTTTAATAATCTCTCTTTAGAACTTATACCAATGTTAGACTTTAATTCAGATGAATGGCATGCTGACGAAACTGTTGTAAAAATTAATGGTCAAAAATATTATATTTGGTTTATCATAGACTCAGAAACCCACTTTGTCTTAGGTTTTCATTTATCGCCTTATAGAGATTCTAGCCAAGCTTTTGCTTTGCTTAATTCTGTTAAAGACTTAGGTACTGCTAATGCCATAGTTAGCGATCGATACAGTGCTTACAAAGTACCAGTTAAATCTGTACTGGGAAGTTCTGTTAAACATAATCGGGTTGAAAGCTTTAAAGATGATATTTCTAATAATTTAATAGAATCTTTTCATCATCAATTTAAAGCTTGGTATAAGACTAAGCAAGGTTTTAATTCTTTTGAATCAGCCAATAATCTAATCAGCAAGTTTATATTTTTCTATAATTTTGTAAGACCTCATTCATCTCTTAATGGCTTAACCCCAGCTCAAGTTGCTGGATTAAATCTAACTGAAAGAGAGAAGAAAAAGTATCTTCTTGTAGCATAAATTTTTCTTTATTTCGCCTAAATATTTTTCAAATGTACGTCCTTGAGATTGTCAAGGGCGCGTGTTAGCCCGTTCATTTTACCCTTGATAATCTCAAGGCGGACTTTTATAATTGTCAAGGCGAAATTTAAAGCAATTTGAAGTAATTCTATAAAACATTGTGCTATTTTTTCATGTTTAGTTTACAAAGCCTATACATTATACTCTCAATTACACAAGTACATATATAATTAATATTTTACTAACTCATGTTTAACATAAGTTCATAAAAATCCTTAGATTGAGATATATTTCCAACAATAGTTTTGGATTCTACTATTTCTTGAAGCAACTTATATAATAGCTTTAACCTTTCATTTTCTTTTACATTAAAAGCAAATAGTAGAATTATTTTTACTTTTTTCCCATCATGTACTATAGGATTTTTAAATACTCCAACTGCTACTACTGTCCTTTTAGACATAGATTTCATGGGATGAGGTATTGCTACCATACTTTCCAAAACAGTTGAAAATAGGTTTTCCCTTTCGATAACCGAAGAATAAAAGGATTCAATATCCTCTATATATCCTTGAATTTTTAGCATTTCAGTAAGTTTCAATATAGCCTTAAAAAAGTCAATTTCCTCATCAAAATATTTAAATAACTCTTTTTTAAAAAACTCTTCTTTTATCCCATTTTCGCTTGTTTTTTCAGTTATCATCAGAGGATTACCTACATAGTGTTTTATCCTATTCAAATCTTCTCCAGTAATCAACGGTTTTACTTGAACTATTGGTATATTGCTTTTTGTTGTTAATGGAATAGTTGAGATTATTAAATCTACTTTTCCATACTCCCCTTCTAAAATATTGTTCAATTTATATACCGGAAAATATCCTAATATATTAACCCGTTCACCATAGTAAGATGCTATTTTACTATTTACAAATTGAGCAGTCCCTAAACCTGATCCACAGATAATAGCAATATTTGTTTTATTATGGATTTTATCTAAAGCTACGGCGACATGCAAAGCTATATAAGAAACTTCCGATTCGCTAATTATTACATTTAACTTTTCATTGATTATTGGAACTATAGTCATAGCAATTTCAAAGGCAAAGGGATAATTTGTCTTTATTTGATTTTTAAAGGGATTGTCCTCAAAATAGTCCGATTTTATTCTTTCAATCATAGGATTCAAATGAAGTATGAGATTTCTTTTAAAATTAACATTTCCAGTAAAATCAATATTAAATTTATTTTTAATCTCCTTTAAAAATTCATCTAGTATATCTTCTCCCCCTTCTTTCAAAACACAATCTTTTTTAGTGATATTTAGCAGCCTTTTGGTATTAAAACTTTGTTGAAAATATTCAAGTTCTTTGATATTCAAAGAGATATTAAAATAACCTTCAATTTCTCCCTTTATAGCTTTTGCTATAGTTAAATCTAAATCTTTCCCTATTTCATCTTCTATGGTAAAACCTATTTTAATCCTTTTTATACTAATCAAAATATCTTTTACAAACAGACTTAAATCCTCATCTGTTAAAATATATCCATACTTATTTAATATATTTATTATAGTTTCATATAAAAATAATATATCCTTATTCAAATTTACATTATCATCAGCAAAAACATAATAGAGGCTTCTGCTTAGCATTAATTTTTCATTTTCCTTATCTCTTTTAAGTACATTTGAAATTAAAAACCTTTTTAATCTTTCATCTCCTTTCAATTTTAGCCCCTTTATTGGAGAAATTTCCAGCTTCAAGTTTGAAAATTCTTCTAAAAATTTGATTATATTTTTTACATCTAAATAAATAGTTGTCTTTGAAACGAATAGCATATCTGCAAAATCTTCCATGGAAATAAAATCCTTTGTAAAGGTTAACTTGAGCAATATAAAAGCAAATCTTTCTGATGGAGTGTTAGGAAATTTAGATAAAGTTGCTTCTTCTCTATAAATTTCTTTTGCCACCGACAATCCTGTATTTTTTTGTTCCTCTGGTATAAAATATCCTTCTTGTTTTGAAGAACATATCTTAATACCATAACCTTTAATTAATTCATTTAGGGATTTAATATCTGACCTAATAGTTCTAGAACTCACATCAAACATTTTAGCTAACTCATTTCCCGATAATCCTACTAAAGAATTTAATAAACATATGAATATTTTTTTTTGCCTTCTATATGCCATTTTTATCACCGGATCCTTAATTTATATTTTATATCTATTATTCAAATTATGCAATCAAATCAATTTCCTCCTTGTAGAGGAAACCTATATATTTACAATATCGTAAAATATTCTTAAATTTTTTGTTCCCTATACTTTTCTCGTGTATATTCTAATAGTTTCCAATTGAAGCTAAAAAAGAAACTAGAAAAATAATGATTTCTAGTTTCTTTTTTACATTAAATTCCTCGCTACCTCTGTCCTGCTTTGCTCCTAATTCTATGCCTGTCTGTTTATCTTCTAGGTTTATAGGATATTCTGCCGTTCTCAAAATAAAATCCATCATTCCATGAATATCTTTTGTCTGTATATCTCTAAATGTAGTCATTACTATTCTATTTTAGATAGATACACCTATCTCTTTTAAATTTATAGGCAATGGATAATATTCTCTATGATCTGAAGATTAACAATAGCCAGCCGTAATAGATTGGCTAGTTTTATATCTTTTAATTATCCACAAATCGTCCCTGTTCTGGTTTGCTAATTTCATTAAAATCTTCTACTAACATATTCAAATGCTCCATTATTTCCTCTCCCTTCATGGGTTTACCATGACTTGGTAATACTAGGTTTAGTCCCAAATTTTTAAGACAATCAATTGAATCTTTAGATACTTTCCAATCCACAGTCAAATATGTCGGAAGACCGCTTATCTGTTCCTTCTAGGTCAATACGGATCACAAGGATTCCTGTTTTGTTGTAGTAAAAGCATCCCCTGCTATTAAAATCCTATCTGATTCACGGAATAAAGAAATATGTCCCTCCGTATGTCCTGGAGTATGAATCCATCTCCACCCGTCCATACCTGGTATACTGCCATCACTAGTGAGGGCTACAGCTCTAAAACCTATATCGATACTTGTATGGTGAGGAAATGTAGAAGACATTTTTGCCACCATTCCCTCATCTACAGTAGGATCTCCCACTAAAAATGCATTTACAATGGTAAATTGTAAAATCAATATATCTGAAGCTATCTCCTGGGAAGAAGTGGTTGTTTAGACATTCCTTCTACTAATTTATTTCCCATAACAAAACCTCCATTATGCAAATATTTTTCAAAATTAGTATTTGTATAATGGAGGCTTATATACTTAGGTTTTAATGAGGCTTTCTAATGTTTTACCTTTAGCCTCCGCCAATGAAACTATATATTTCTACATTGCTATCTTCGTCAAGTTCCATTTCATAATCTTCTTCAGAAATTTTTTTCCCGTTTACTTTTACTCTTACAATGTTTTTTGGTAGTCTTATAGCTTCAATTAATTCTGCTACAGTAGTTCCAGGTTCTATATCCTTATGCTTACCATTTATTAGCACTATATCACCTCATGGTTAACTATCTTTAAAGTAACCAACCTAATGAAAGTTTTTTTAAAGTTCCTGTCGTAGGATTTCCTGTTTCTTGATCCCAACCAGCTATTTCATAATAGGTCTCTAATGATTTTTCAAACTTCTCTCTGTCCAAAGCTATTCCCTTAGATGGCCCTTCCTGAAATGGTTCAAATAACCTGTCTGGTAGGTAATCGTCTTTTTTATCAAACCCTGCTTGAGCATTGAAATATCTCATCATATTTATTCTTCTTTCTCCAATTAACATTAATTCGTGAATTGAAGTATCCCATCCTATAGCTACTTTTGCTAATTCTACCACATCTTTTGGTCCAAATAATTGCCAAGAAGGTCCCCATACAAATTGGCATAGACAAAGTATATCCATTAATGAAAAGAAGCATTGAGTATTAAATGCAAATCTTACTTTTTCATCGTCTAACTCCATGATATCATCATAGCCTTTCCATACTCCTAGATTATTTAAGTTTCTTCTTTCCCAACTATCATTATCCATAGCTAGTACAGGATCGTGTTCTGCTGATTGATGGTCTGCACCAAAGGGATTTACTGCATATATAACTCCGACAGTAGGCTTCATCTCTGGCATATGTGCTGGAAGTTCTTGCCCTTTCACCGATATACTGTATTTATATGATTCTTCCCCTATCATTTCAGCTGCTCTATAACTTCCTTCTGCTAATATATTTCCTATTCCTTCTCTTTTTGCTATCTTTTCAATTATTATAGGCATTATTTTATCGTTTCCAAAACTCAATTCTAATCCATCAGTTTGGCTTTTATCTAATATACCTTGCTCAAAACATTCCATTGCAAATGCAATTGTAGCACCGGTAGATATAGTGTCTAAACCATACATATTACATAATTGATTACCAAGAGCTACTGTTTCAAGATTTGTTATCCCACAGTAGGAACCTAAAGCAGCACAGGTTTCATATTCTGGTCCTCCATATAGTGGTTCCACTTTTCCAGGTACTTCTACCACTCTTTTGCATCTTACAGCACAAGCATAACAGGTATCTCTTTTCGTTAAAATTGTTTCACTCATTGTTGTTCCTGTTATATTCTTAGCTCCTTCTGGAAACCATCCTGTTGTCCAGTTTTTAGTTGGTAAAAATCCTTCTTCACTAAATCCTTCAAGATCTATATCTGTTCCGTGTTCTCCCATTCCTTGTACGCTTATATTGTTTTCAAGTCTTTCCTTAACACTTTCTGCTAAAGCTTTAAATCCTTCTTTATCCACTGGTTGTCTTCTTGTTGTTTTTTTAACCGCTATTGCTTTTAAGTTCTTCGATCCCATTACTGCTCCTGTTCCATTTCTACCATTAGCTCTATTACACATATTAATTATACAAGCATATTTAACCAGATTTTCTCCAGCTGGCCCTATTTGAGCTATATCGATTCTTTCCTCTCCTAATTCTTGTCTTATTATCTCCTCTGCTTCTCCAGTTACCTTGCCCCATGCATTAGCTCCATCTTTTAATTCCACTTTTTCGCCATCTATATATAAATATACTGGTTTTTCTGCTTTACCTCTAATTACTATTCCATCCCATCCATTCCCTTTTAAATATGCTGGAAAAAAACCTCCTGCCTGACTATCTCCTACAGTATTAGTTAAAGGACTTTTGGTAGTGCTAGTCATTCTATTAGCACCACTAATTGGGAATCCTACCAATGGGGATACAGAAAGAACTAACATATTTTCAGGAGATAAAGGATCTACTTTTGGATCCATTTCATTTAGTAAAATATACAGCCCTAAAGAAGAACCTCCAGGATACAATCTGTATACTTCTCCCGGTATAACCTTCTTCTTTATTTCTCCACTAGTTAAATCTATGTCAATTAGTTTTGCATCTGGAAATACCATTTTATCACCTCCTGAATTTCTTTTTCTTATACATCCTTAAACTGCATATAATATCAGAATTTAATAGAATTATTTGAAACTATATAGTATATTTATAACCTTCCAAGAATCCTTCATGCAATTTGTTAGCTTCCTCATCAGATATAGTAGTATATTGACCCATACATTTTGCAATGAAATATACTTTTGCAGCATTTTCTACTACCATTGCATTGAAAAATGCGTCTTGCAATGACCTACCTATTGTCACAACACCATGATTTTTCATTAATGCACCCGCTCTACCTTCCATAGCTTTTACAACTTCCTCACCAAGTTCAGTACTTCCTTCAGCTGCATATTTTGTATTTCTAACATTACCACCTAAAGCATTAGCTAATTCTCCTATTACTAAAGGTATCTCTCCATCTGCTACACCTATAGCTGTAGCATATGTTGAATGAGTGTGTATAATGCTCAATGCATCTTCTCTGTTTTTGTAAATATATAAATGCATGGGGGTTTCACTAGATGGACTTAATTTCCCGTCAACAACATTTCCTTCCATATCTATAATAACAACATCTTCTTTCTTTAGTGTTGTATAGTCTACTCCACTTGGAGAAACTGCAACTAAATTAGATTCTTTATCTCTTATACTCAAGTTTCCCCATGATAATGTAACTAGCCCCGTTTCCACTAATTTATTACCAATTTCTACTATCTGTTCACGTTCCTTTTCTAAAATCATTATGAATTCCTCCTTATAAGATCTGTTTATACTTCTATATATTGATCCAAATAATTAAACCATTCTAGCCCAATCTGATCTGAATCTTCATTACTTCTGCTTTAGTAGCTAAAACCATAGCCTCTCCTATATCCTCTAAAGGAAATTTCCTTGAAATATAATTGTCAACACTAATTGCCCCTTCTCTTATTAAATTCATTGCTTCATCACATTCTTTTCTACTATAGGCATAAGAACCAATTACAACTATTTCATCATAGTGGATTCTGTTCCCATCCAATTCAACCATGTAATTTGTTTTAGGGAAACCTCCAAAAGCTACTACTACTCCTTTTTTTCTGACTATTTCAACAGCTTGTCTTACAGCATCTACAGAAGGATTAGCAGAAATAACTCTATCTACTCCAAAAGGAAACATTTCCTTTATCACTTGGACTAAATCTTCTTTACTTGAATCAACATACTTATCAAAGTTAAATTTCTCTGCAATCTTCAATCTATCCCTTGAAAAATCTGCAATTATTACTTTTTCTGCCCCTGCATGTTTAGCTAATTCGCCATGTATACAACCAATAGGTCCTGCACCAATTACTACAACATTTTCACCTTTTTTTGGAGGCAACAACTTTTGCGTATGGAGACAAGATGCAACAGGTTCAATTAATGAACCAGCATCAATGGGTATTTGAGAATCTAATTTCCTTACCCATCCCTTTTTTAAAATAATTTCGGGTAATACTATTTTCTCAGCAAAAGCTCCTTGAAAATCTTTTCCTATTTCTAACTTGTTTTCACAGACATTCTCATAACCACTAGTACAATACCAACATTCTCCACAAGGAATATCTTGAGAAGCTATTACTAAATCACCTTCAGAAAAACCATCACAATTAGTTGCATCTATAACTCTAGCAACAAATTCATGCCCTAAGACAGTTCCTGTTTTTATGCTATCAGAACCATATCTATATGTTCTTATGTCTGAACCGCATATATTACAACATATTACTTGTAATAACAGATCACCTTCTTTGTACTTAGGTTCGTCAACATCTTTCACTTCAATTTTATTCGGTCCATTCCATATTGCTGCTTTCATTTTAATTAATCATCCTTTCAAACAAAATTTTAAAAAATACCACCTATAAACATTGATACTTTATAAATAACCCATGTTATCCATTGGGATCCAATTGATAAACAGGTTGCCATGCTTGCCCCCTCTGGAAATTGAAAACCAACTTCTCTACCAAGTTGTGTCATAGCTGGCGCATAATCAGAAGCAATAAGAAGTATTGGTATCATAAATATTGTACCTATAAGCCATCCTCTAAAAATATTTCCTTTCGACGGTACAACAGCCCATACAAGAAAGAATACAAGCCCACCTAATTCAGCTAATGGCAAAGTAATATTTCCTGGAAGTATAATAGCCAAAATCAATGTTGTTGGGATTAATAGTAAAGCAGTTGCAATTATTGAAGGATGTCCAACTACTGCTGCTGCATCAAGACCAATATTTATCTTCCTATCCTTAAATTTCTTCTGCATAAATTCTGATGCAGACTCTGAAATTGGTGTTAAACCTTCCATCAATACACCTATCATCTTAGGCAATAAATACATAGCAGCTGCAGTCGAGATAGCAGTATTTAAAACAGATGTAGCATCAAGCCTTGCTATAAGCCCTAAAACTAAACCTATTAAAATACCTAATACAACAGGTTCCCCAAGTAAACCAAATTTTTTCTGAATACTTTCAGGAGACCAATCTATCTTATTTATCCCAGGTATTTTATCAATTAGTTTATTCAATGGTATCCCTATTAAAGCCCAACCAGTTGATTCTATATGAGGAATTGATATTCCAGGTAAATTGAAAAATTCCTCTACATAGGGCTGTGTATAATCTGCTACTTTAAATATAATTCCCATAGCAACACATGCACCTATAACTGCTAATACCATATTCCCCGTAAGCATATGAACTACTCCTCCAAGGAATAAAGCTTGCCAATAATTCCAAATATCTACATCTAATGTATCTGTCCATTTTAAAACAAGCATAATTATATTGGTAGCAAATACAGCAATTAATATTACTGGCACAATAACCCCACTGCCCCAAGCTATGGAAGCTGCAATAGGCCAACCAACATCTATTGCTGTTAGCTTAAAATTATATATGCTAACGATTTCATTTACAGCAGTCATTATGGAACCAGATAGTAGATCTATTACCAAATTAATACCGATAAATGCAATTCCTACAATCAAACCACTTTTAAAAGCTCTACTGATCTTTTGTCCAAATACTAAACCTAAGATAGTAATTATGATAGGCATAAAAATTGGTGCTCCAGCATCCATTATAAAATTAATAATATTCATGAAAGTTGCCATACATTACACTCCTTTATTGGTTTTTTTAAGATAGTCCATTATCTCTGACAACACCTTATCCTTTCCAATCTTTGTAATGAAAGGTAATCCGTTTATTATAGGTACACCATAGTCATCCTCAAGCACAGTAGTACTTACTATCAAATCAACATCACTTGCCCTTGAGTTAACTTCTAAAGGTGTACACCTATAAGTGGTTATACTTATTCCATTCCTTTTAGCTTCTTCTTGTATTTCTTTTTCCGCTATTGCAGAAGTAATGCCTCCTGTTCCACAAACCACTAAAACCTTCATCATCTTTCTTCCCTCCTTTCCTATCAAGTCTTTTGTAATAAATGTAATACATATAAAAGCTATTTTCTTTTTCTAAAAGATATAATATTTAAGGAGACAATCATACCCATTAATAAAGAAAAAGCTTAATGCCTAAACAATCAATTATTAGCTCAAATATATGGTTTTCATTAAAATATAATAGGCGCAGACATTAATTTGGGCTAAAGGATTGGAATAATTTTCTTAACCTTTCAACAGCCTCTTGTGCCTTAGAAGCTCTCTTAAGTTCCAACCAACCTTCAATATTATTAAATGAATCAATTAAGGATTGTAGCGTCTTTAATTGTTCATCAGGATTTTTCATAGCTATCATAATTACAAAATCAATATCTATCTCCACATTATTGTCGTCCATTCTAAAAAATTTAATTGGTTTATCTAAAACAGTTATACATAGACTCGACTTCCTAACATATTTTGCATCAGCATGAGGAATTGCAAACCCAACTTTCTCCATAGGAAGCCCAGTAGGGAAAACTTTTTCTCGCTCTATAACTTTTGCTGCAAAATCATCAGTAACATAATCATGTCTCATCAATAAATTTGCCATATCCTTTAAAAGTTCAAATTTATCATCAATCTCAGGATTTAATAAGATACAATTTTCATCTAAATATTCTTTCAGCATTTTTAGTCATCTCCTTGTCTATCGCTGTTTACTACGATTACATCTATATTTGATTTCCTTAATTTCTTTATTTCCTCCACAGAGCTTTTATCGTCAGTAATTATTGCATCAAATTTATTAGCAGGTGCAATACTCAGTAAGGCTACATTGCCAAATTTACTGTTATCTGCTAGTAAATACTTCTCTTTGGATATGTTCATTAATTCTTTTACTATTCCTACCTCACCCTCAAAGTAGTCCGTTATCCCATATTTATTAGATACTCCTGCTGAACCAACGAAACTTTTATCGACATGAAAGTTTCTTATCATGTCAACGCTATAATTCCCGTGTAAAAACATATCTTCCTTTCTTAGCCAACCTCCGATTAAAAATACTCTATTTTTTTGGTCATTAATAAATATATTTGCAATATTAAGTGACGGAGTAATAATTGTAATCTCTTCTTTATTTACTAGCAATTTTGCTAATTCTTCAACAGTTGTTCCTGCACCTAATGCTATTGAATCTCCTGGTTTAATCAATTTTAATGCTTCTTTAGCAATTTGTTTCTTCTCAAAAATATTTACTGTTTCCCTCTCGTCATATGGAACCTCTGCTCCCCTTTGCATAGCAGGAGCAACTCCTCCATGAACCTTAATAATCAATCCCATTTCTTCTAAATAATTTAAGTCATTGCGTATGGTTTCAGTAGATACATCAAAAATTGATGCTAAATTTGATGGGGTAGTAATAGGTTGCTCTTGTATAACTTCAATTATTTTTTTTCTTCTAATATTTTTTTTCATAATCAAACTCCTTTATTCATTATACTTAAACTCATAAATAGAATTAAGTGTATTTACAATATTCTGATTTCTTGTTTATTTACTAATATTATATACTATAATTTTGTAATTTGCAATATTAATTTAGTTTATTTTTGTAATTTCCTAAATTATTTTGTTTTTTTACAAGTTTATCGTTTGAAAATTAATCTAGTTAGTATTTTACTCTTTCAATAAGATGTAACTTGACCAATTTGCTTTTCAAATTCCCACAACATACGAAACAAATATTTCTAGGACAAGTAAATACATTGGCACTGATCCAACGAAGATATTAGTAAATACTTAAGAGCAAAATACTATTTATACAAGTATATAATATTCAAGATTATAAAAAACGACATATATACTCATATTTATTTTTATTATTATAAAAGATTTCAAAAAAGATTAAACAGCCAAGGCCTGATATTTTATCAAGCTTTGACTGTTTGAATTTGTTACTATTACTTCCGCTATCTACCTAACTAGGTACTGTTTATCTACTGTCCATTTTTTTATTAACTCTTCTATTTTTTAATGGATATTTTGAATTTTACAAGGTATCCTGTCATTGTATCCTGTCATTTTAAAATCAACTCTATTATTCCAATAGTATCTTTAATTTGTATTTATCTATATTCTTACCAATTACAAGTTCCGCACTTCTTCTTTTTCTCTTAAAACATACTTAGGTACTTTACCTATAAATAGCCAACGTATGTTTAAGGTTCCTACTAATAATACAAATATAAACGTTATTGCTAAACCCAATCCAGATATTAATACTAAGGAAGATAGTCTACTATATCCTATGTGGCTAGGGAAACTCCCTATTAGATGTCTTTTTATCTCTTCCAATATTAGTGGGTGGGAAAAATATATTCCAAAGGAATAGGTACCGAAGTTTTTCAAATTATTATACCTTCCCACCATCTTCCGTGTCAGCCAAATGAGTATAGGCATAGTAGCTAAGGCATATATCATGGTTTGAGGTCTAATAGAGCCAAATCTCCCATAATAATCCCTACCGCTATGAATCCAAATATTATAGTATACTTGTCCAATATATAATATGGTTGTGGCTATATATGCTAAAAATATCTTTTTCATATTCCTTTCCACAAAGTTTACTAACCTTTCATAATGCATACCCATTAGCCCACCAGTTATAAAATAAAAAGACCAGCTAAACAAAGTTTTCCAATAGTATTGGTTGAAAGTCTTTATTATTCCTGTTGCATTAGGGTTTTTGAAATAATACCCATATAGAAGGATTACACCTTGGAATATAAAGAAAAAGGCAAATACTCTAAAGGGTTTCTCTTCCATTGGTTTCGTTAGGTATTTCATTAATAATGGTAATATTATATAAAATTGAAATATCAAGAATATAAAGTATAAATGAGCAAAGCTTTCTCCTAATAATATATCCCTGCCTAGGGTTAATAGACTTTCTCTATTTATAGATAGTTCATATACATAAGAATCATATAAAAAATAAATAATCGACCAAAGGATATAGGGTATTAATATGAATTTTACTTTTTTCTTGTAGAACCTGGGACTATTAAATTCATCTATAGACCTATAATTATAAAATAACACCAATCCTGAAACCATCATAAAAATAGGACTTCCAAATCTAAAGAATTGATTTAAAAATATGCCTAAATACATGGCTTTAGAGCCATATTCTGAACTAACTGCAAACCCACCAGTAGCATGGATAATCAATATTCCCATGGCAGCTATAGCCCTTATATAGTATAATTCCTTTATCTCTTTACGTCTCGCCATTTGAATTCTCCTTTTATCCAATATTCTATACATTAATATATTATATCATAAAAAATATGAATTCATGGTATAGAAAAACTAGGCTTTATGATATGATACTTCCAAAGTAGACAGTCTAATTAATCTAAATCCACCCATCTATCAGTATGGAAGAAATCAACATGGATTCCTAATACTTCATTTTCATAAAGTTCTTCAAATATATAGTCCATTATTAGTATTGAACCCCTGTTTAAAAAGCCATTTTTATGGTAAATATCTTAATAGGACAAACTTAATAAATATTGACAATCTTTAATTAAAAAAGGTGAATTTATATGTATATAAAAGAAAATATTGAATTCAAGAGGGACATCCCCCTAAATATTGAAGTACAGTCAATTAATAGATATCCCTTCCATTGGCATAAGGATATTGTAGAGATAATTCTTCCTATTAATGGTTCCGTTGAAGTTACCGCTAACTTTGAGAAAAAGTTATTAAACCGAGGAGAATTTTGCTTTATAAATAATGAAACTATTCACTCTATAAGAAGTTCCTCAAAAACTATTGTAGTAATTTTTCATATAGATTTGAACTATTTTGAAGATGAATTCCGATACATAAAGCAAATGTTTTTTAGAAGTAAAATGTACTTTGAATGCCCAATTAAAAAAAACAAAAATATATTCCTAAATGTTAAAGAAAACCATATAATTAAATTTAGAAATCTTTTAATTAGCATTTTGTCCCATATCTTAGATAAAAATAATTTGTCTGAAAATCTATTAGAAAGTTTTTCATACCAGTTAGTATATTTAATGGTATATGAATTTAACTGGATACAATTTCTTAAGCAAAACAATAAATTCATCAGTACCACTGCTTTAGATAGATATCATAGAGTAGTTAAATATATCCAAGAAAACTATACCGAAAAAATAACCTTAGATGATATAGTGTCTCAAGAGTTCGTCACTAAAACCTATTTCTCTCATTTTTGGAAAGATATAAGCTCCTATAGTTTTCAAGAAAGAATAAACTATGAAAGGGTGCTTAAATCCGAATTTCTATTATTTACAGATGACACCATATCAGAAATATCAAAAAAATGTGGCTTTTCAGATGTAAAATACTTCTATAAAAATTTTAAAAGATGGTATGGATGTATGCCTTTAGAACATAGAAGTAGATGTATTGAATATATGAAAAAGGGTTCCGATTATATAAATCTGGAGATAAATGATTTGGAAAAAATATTTAATGATTATATTGAAAATTTCTTTACATTAGAATTTAATTTCCATGAAGATTCAGATATTTCCTCCCTAATAGAAACCTATATTAAATTAAAATATTTACAAATATCTGATAAACAAATACATTTTAATGCTCCGAAATATGTAATACTTAATCCTCTGAGCAAAAGTAATTGTCATTTAGAAAAGAATGATATTATATTTAATTGGAACCATATCGACCTTTTTGTTAATATCTGCTCCGACCTAGGATATATTCTACAAATTAAATTAAATTGTAATGATATAGAGGAAGAATCTCTCTATGACATAGTAGATAAATTTATTTTTCTATCTATCCAGCGTTATGGTATGGAAACCTTACAAAAATGGTCCAGAAATCCGTGCCAATGCCATATTACCTGGTGCAATTATGACTGCTATGGTTGACAGTGTAGGTGGAGAAGCTGCAGTTAAACATTTAATAGAAGGTTCCCCAATTAAAAAGGCTGGGCAGCCTGAAGAAATTGCCACAGCAGCTTTATTCTTAGCTACTGATGACTCTTCATTTGTAACTGGTCAATTAATAAGAGTAGATGGAGGAATAGATATTTAGCTACTAAAAAGAACCAATCCATAATATAAGGATTGGTTCTTTTTTTATTTATAGCTTAAAGTTCCTTTGCTCTATGACAAGCTACAAAATGATTTTCATGTATTTCTTCGAATTCTGGAACTACTTCTCTACACTTATCTATAGCATAAGGACATCTGTCCACAAATCGGCAATTTTCTTTTGGATCTATAGGGCTTGGTACATCTCCTTCAAGCATTATCCTATGCCTATTCCTTTGAGTTTCTGGATCTGGAATAGGTATAGCTGATAATAAGGCTTTGGTATAAGGATGGATTGGGTTATCATAAAGTTCTTCTGAATTAGCAACCTCCATCATATGTCCTAAATACATTACTCCAACTCTATCCGAAATATATCTTACCATGGATAAATCATGGGCAATAAATAGATAGGTAAGCCCTAAATCTTCCTGTAATTCTTTTAATAGATTAACTACTTGAGCCTGAATAGATACGTCTAAGGCTGAAATAGGCTCATCACAAACTATAAACTTTGGATTCAAAGCTAAGGCCCTAGCAATCCCAATTCTTTGACGTTGCCCACCAGAGAACTCATGAGGGAAACGTAAAGCATGCTCTTCATTTAATCCTACAAGCTTCAATAATTCAATTACTCTATTTCGACGATCATTGTGGTTTTTATATATACGATGAATTTCTAAAGGCTCACCTATAATCTCCTCAACCGTCATCCTCGGATTTAATGAAGCATAAGGGTCTTGGAATATCATTTGAAAATCCCTACGAATATCCCGCATTTCATGTCGGGACAATTCATAAATATTCTTCCCATTAAAGATCAGCTCACCATCCGTTGGTTCATAAAGTCTGATTATAGTCCTCCCAGCCGTAGATTTTCCACAACCCGATTCTCCTACTAGACCAAAGGTTTCTCCAGGATATATATCAAAACTAATACCGTCTACTGCCTTTAATTTTCCTTTACCAACATCAAAATATTTTTTTATATTTCTTGCCGATATTAAAGGTTCAACCATTATATTTCACTCCCTTCTGCTACCTTTTGGGCCATTGGATGATTTAACCAACAACAACTATAATGAGAATCTGTGTGGTATTCCCTTTCTGGCATATGGTTTTTACAGATAACCATAGCATCATCACATCTATCGAAAAATGGACAACCTTTTGGTGGTATATATAAATCAGGAGGAGTTCCATCAATGGAATGTAATGTTTCTGATCTGTCCATATCTAATCGCGGAACACTGCCTAGTAATTTTCTAGTATAAGGATGCCTTGGATTATTAAATATTTCTTCTACTCCACCTTCTTCTAAAAGCTGTCCAGCATACATTACAATAACTCTGTCACTTATATCAGCAACAACACCTAAATCATGAGTGATTAAAATAATAGAAGTGCCGAATTGATTTTGTATTTCTTTCATAAGATCTAATATCTGAGCCTGAACAGTAACATCTAGGGCTGTAGTAGGCTCATCAGCTATTAATAATCTAGGGTGGGATACCATTGCAAGAGCAATCATAACCCTTTGACGCATACCTCCTGAAAATTCATGAGGATATTGTTTAATCCTTTTTTCAGGTTGAGGTACTGAAACTAAATCTAACATTTCTATTGCCTTTTTCTCTGCTTCTTTAAAACTTAAATTTTGATGTTTAACTAATCCTTCAACTATTTGTTTTCCAACTTTCATCGTTGGATTCAAAGAAGTCATTGGGTCTTGGAATATCATAGATATTTGATTTCCACGAATCTTTTGCATTTCCTTTTCACTTTTTTGTACTATATCTTCACCATTAAATAAGATTTGACCATTTTTATAAAAGGCAGGTGGCATAGGAAGAAGTTGCATTATAGAGCTTGCTGTTACACTCTTCCCACAACCTGACTCTCCTACTAAAGCTACAGTTTCTTTTTTGTTTACATGAAAGCTAACTCCACGCACCGCTTCTACTTCCCCAAAAAAGGTTTGGAAGGACACTGCTAAGTCTTTCACTTCTAACAATTTTTCCATTTTCCCACCTCTTTCTATTTACGTAATCTTGGATCTAGTGCATCTCTTAAACCGTCCCCTAATACATTAAAGGAAAACATTATAAGAGATATTAGTATTGCTGGTATTAGTATTTGATAGAAAAGCCCTATTGGCATAACTGCTAATCCGTCATTAGCTAAAGTTCCAAGACTTGGTTTAGGTGGCTGTAAACCTAATCCTAAGAAACTTAAAGTCGCCTCTGCAAATATTGCCCTAGGTATAGTTAGAGTTACATTAACTAAAATTGGCCCTAGAGTATTTGGTACAATATGATTTTTAAGTATCCATCCTTTGGAAGCCCCTAAGGACTCAGAAGCCAATGAATACTCAGACTCTTTAAGTTGAAGAACCTGACCTCTTACTAGGTTGGCCATTGGTACCCACCCAGTGATAGTCATAGCGATTATAAGCACAAACATGGAAGTACCCGATCCTTTAGTTGAAAATACTACCGATATTAATACAACTACAAGCATATAGGGAATACTATAAATAACCTCAGCTATACGCATCATTATAGCATCTACCCTAGGAGAGGCCATACCGGCAATTCCTCCATAGACAACACCTATACCAAAATCAATAAGGGCTGCAAGGAGTCCAATTATTAATGAATATCGAGTTCCCAACCAGGCTCTAGAAAACAAATCCCTACCTAATTCATCAGTACCAAACCAATATTCACCATTTGGTTTAAGATTTGTCTTACTATAATCCTGTTCATAGTACTCAAAATTACTTATTGTAGTACCTAGAAAGGACATAACCCCCATAATTATAAGAAGAATCAGTCCAGTCATTGCCAGTTTATTTTGCTTTAATCTACGCCATACATCTGCCCAATACTTAATACTAGGCCGTCTTATACCTTCAGAATCTCGCAAATCTTGAGGGGCTTTTTCAAACATTTCTTTAGTATATACCATATCTGTTTTCATGATTAACGTCCCTCCTTTGTAAGTCTTATTCTCGGATCTATTAAAGTATAGGCTATATCAACTAATAATAACATAGCAATCAATATAACCGCATAGAATACAGTCACTCCCATTATTAATGTATAATCCCTATTGTAAATGGAAGTAGTAAAAAACATACCTAATCCAGGAATACCAAATATTTTTTCGATAACGAAGCTCCCTACTAAAAGATTTGAAATTGTAGTACCTAATATGGATACAATAGGTAATATTGCATTTCTAACAGCATGCTTCATAATAACGGCTGTTCTTGTAATCCCTTTGGATTTAGCTGTTTTAATATAATCTTGTCCTATTACTTCTAACATGCTAGAACGCATAAGCCTAGCCATTTGAGCTAGTGGCATCAATGCTAGGGCAAAAGATGGCAATATAGTATGTCTCCATTCTCCCCAGCCACCTATAGGTATCCATTCTACATTTCTAGCCACGAATTGAATTAAAAATGACCCCATTACAAAGCTGGGCACCGAAACACCGATAATTGAAATAATCATGGAAATATAATCAGGAAATTTATTCTGAAATAATGCCGCAATTGCACCTAATGCAGGTCCAAATATTAAAGCTATAAGAAGAGCTTGAAGTCCCAATTGAGCAGAAACAGGGAAACCTCTTGCTATCATTTCATTTACGGTTTCGGTATTTGACTTCATAGATTCACCAAAATCTCCCCTAGCAATATTCTTTAAATACACTGCATATTGCTCACTATAAGGCCTATCCAACCCATATTTCTTTAGTAAGTTTTGATAAACCGCCTCAGGTATATTTCTATTTTCGTTTACAAAAGGATTGCCAGGAACAGAGTGCATTAGAATAAAAGTAATAGTTATAACTGCCCATAGAGTTACTATAGCCATAGCAAGTCGTCTTACAAGGTATTTACTCATACTACCTCCCCTTTTCTATAATGTTAAATAGAAACCAAGTGGCTAAATTAGCCACTTGATCCTATTCTAAAATCTAGCCTCTAATCTTTAATGTCTTCTTTAATTTTAAATTGGATATAGCATCCACTGTTTTCTAATTTTTATTATTCAGCTATATCAGCATAAGTTATTACTGGATATCTTACAGGAACTTTGATTATTCCCGATACATTAGATTTCACAGTATATGGTTGAGTATAGAAATATACTGGTAAGACTGGCATATCTTCCATTAGCATCTTTTCTGCTTTTCTCATACTCTCCATACGAACATCTTGATCAATTGTTGATTTTGCTTCTTTCAATAATGCATCATATTCCGGATTATTATAATTAACATCATTGAAAGAACTGTCTGATGCCCATAAATCAAGGAAAGTCATAGGATCCATAAAGTCTCCTATCCAACCAGCCCTTGAAATTTGGTAGTCTCCTGATTTTTCTCTATCAAGTTTCACTTGGAACTCTACATTTTCAAGTCCTATTTCAATACCTAAAGCTGTTCTCCACATTTCTTGAGCAGCTTGTGCAATTTTCTTGTGGGATTCTGAAGTATTGTAAAGAAGAACAAAGTTACTGCTACTAAATTCTTCTATACTCATTCCTTCTTCAGCTAAACCTTCTTCCAATAAAGCTTTAGCTCCTTCTGGATCGTATTCAATCAAACTGCCTACGCCTTCTCTAAATTCTTTTCCAGTTTCATCTAATAGTCCGTAAGATACTACACCTTCAGCTGCAATTTGTCCACCTTGAGTTATATTCTTAACTATGGTTTCACGGTCTAGCGCCATGGATAAAGCTTTTCTTACCTTTACATTATTAAATGGTTTAATCTCTGGGTTTACATTATAGTAATAAGTACCAACTTGAGCTCCTATTTCTAATTCTGGATCGTTTTGAGCTTGAAGCTGGGCTACTACTGAAGTTGGAACATCTACTAGAATATGATATTCTCCACCTTCATATTTTTGCCAAGCTGTGTTTTGGTCTTCTATAATATCTAGATCAATACCATCTAATTTAATCTTGTCTGCATTATAGTAGGATTCATTCTTTTCTAATACAAGTTTAGCATTATGTTCCCACTTAACTAATTTGAACGGTCCATTAGAAACATGAGTTTCTGGTTTCTTTGCCCAATCTGGGTTAGATTCGACAACATTCTTGTTTACCGGGAAATAAGTATAAAATGCAGTTAATTCTAAGAAATATGCAGTAGGAGATTCTAGAGTTACTTCTAGAGTCTTCTCATCTAAAGCTTTAACTGCTACATCGTCTCTTGAACCTTGACCAGTATTATAAGCTTCTCCACCTTTGATATAGTAAAGTATATTTGCATAGTCAGCAGCTAATTCTGGGTCTAAAGCTCTTTTCCAAGTAAATTCAAAGTCTTCTGCTGTTACTGGGTCCCCATTTGACCACTTAACCCCATCTCGAAGGGTAAAGGTATAGGTTAGTTCATCATCTGATATTTCATAGCTTTCAGCCATACCAGGAACTAATTCTCCTTTTTCGTCAAAGGTCATAAGCCCTTCAAAAACATTCTCTAGTACCCAAGATTCATGGGTTCCTTGTGCCAATGCAGGATCTAGGGAACCTGGTTCACTACTATTATTTGATCTTAAAATCTTCTTTCCTCCTGTTTCTTCAGCTGGAGTTTCTTCAGATGTATCAGATGGTGTATCTGCTTCATCAGCTGGTGAAGAACATCCAGTAAAGAGCATTGCTACTACAAGAATAACGCTCATAAGAATTAAAAATTTCTTGCTCATTAATATTGCCCCCTTTTAAATTTATATTCCGCCAACACACGACGGAAAATTTGTGTATTATACTAAAAATCTAAAATCTGATAAAACAGATTTTAGAAAATTTATAAAGCTCCCCATATATTATATGGGGTAATCTTTCCTCATATTAATAGTATAGATAATTTTGCAATTCTAGAACATTTTATGAATTATTAAGCAAGTATTATTGCAATTTAATCATTATTCTGTATTTGCATCTTTCTAAGATCCATATAATTTATAAAACATTCTATCTGCTTTTTTTAAAGCTATTTAATTAGAAATACAAATTCCTTTTACTTATTTATTAAGTTTACTACAATTAACGTAAAATTTCAAGAACATTATGTGGAAAAAAAAACGAAAAATTGTACAAGTTAGGATAAAATCTAGATTTGTATGTGTAAATAAAATAATATAAAAATTTAAAAAGATGAAAGTTTATAAAACAAGGAACCAATTTTTAAAAAATTAGTTCCTTATCTTATCATCTGTATCTATTAAATTATTCAAATATTACCTTAAGTTTTATCTCTAATCTTGTACTTGGAATTGTATTGGATACTTCTAATGGTAATTTAAAGAATTGACTCCAAAGAGTTACTTGACCTGGTTTTTTATAGTTATCAAAATTATATGGTCTGATATCCCATCTTAGTTCTACCTCGTGTTCTACATTATTAGAATCTACTATTGTACCTATTTTGGGCAATGCTTCTCTAAAATCATCATAGGTTATATCTGCTGGAACTGTAAAATCATCCAAAGGTATTATTTCTTTTAATATAGTCTCCTATCCCCCATTTTTTAATCTTTTATTGTCTCTTAATTATAATGTATTCACCCGTCTAAATATATAGTACATCAATATTGTTCTTAAGTTTAGCAAAAATGGGGCAAAAGGCCTAGTCCCTTAAAAAAACTTAACCTATCCTTTATTCCTTGTAATAACTTTAATACCTAAACCGATAAGTATAAAAGGAATTAGTATTTTAACAAGTAGTCCAAAAGTTATAGCTACCCCTGTAATGGCGAAAATAACTATAGTCAATATAAAGGCAAATATAAGAGCAATAATTGAAGTTAAACATCCAAATATCATAGCAATCTCCTTATAATTTACTTTTTTATCTATCTACTATTAGTATATCAAAACTTTCTGTTAATTCTACTAAGAAATTGGTTTTCCTTAATTATAGTATATCATCGTAAAATTAAGAATAAAACCACATAAAATGTCGCTTTATAATGTGGCATTTTTACATATAAAAATGGTACAGGGAGAACCATCCCCGCTATCCCTATTCGTTATAGCAAAAGAGAATTCAATTTAAGAATTCTCTTTCTAAAAAAATCTTCTAATAACTTTTAATTTGTCTCTAAAAGGTGGATATCTAAAATTAGGATCAAAAGCATTACTTCTCTTTAATACACTTTTATAATGAGTAAATACATCAAAGCTACTCTTCCCATGATAACTGCCCATACCACTATTCCCTATTCCTCCAAAAGGTAAGTGAGGATTGGATAAATGCATTATTGTATCATTGATACATCCTCCACCATAAGAGGTGTTATTTATTATTTTTTCTATTTTTTCATCATTACTTGAAAAAAAGTAGAGTGCAAGGGGTTTAGAATGTGAGTTTATAGTCCCTATAGCCTCATCTAAACTACTATATTCTAGTATGGGAAATATAGGACCAAATATTTCTTCCTTCATAATAGGATCATCCCAGTAAATATCATCTATCAATGTAGGGGAAATATATAGTCTATCTTTATTATATTTACCTCCATAGATAATTCGTCCACCACTTAGTAATTTCACCAATCTATTAAAATGTTTTTCATTTATTATTCTTCCATATTCATTGTTATCTTGAATATTAACTCCATAAAATTTTTCTATATATTTAATGATATTTTGTATTAGCTGCTCTTTTACATTTTTTTGTACTAGAATATAATCAGGAGCAACACAAGTTTGCCCTGCATTTAAAAATTTCCCCCAAACTATTCTTTTAGCAAATAGCTCCATGTCCCCTTCATCGTCTACTATACAGGGACTTTTACCTCCTAATTCTAAGGTAACAGGCGTCAAATGCTTTGCAGCTTTTTCCATAACCATCTTTCCTATGGGAATACTTCCAGTATAAAAAATATAGTCAAACTTTTTATCTAAAAGAAATTTACCTTTTTCACCTATTACAACATAAATATATGAACTTGGGAAATTGTTGTTTATTAGGTTTTCTAATATTTTACTGGTGTGTTCTGATGTGCTAGAAGGTTTGATAATAGCAGTATTTCCTGCAGCTAAACTTCCTACTAATGGAGCAATAGATAGTTGAAAGGGATAATTCCATGGAGAAATGATAAGTGTATTCCCATATGGCTCTGGATATATATAATTTGTGGATTTAAAAGTAACAATAGAATCCTTAACTTTCTTAGGTTTAACCCATTTTTTTAATCGTTTAATTACAAAATCTATCTCATTTAAAACAAATCCTATTTCCGTTGAATAAGCTTCAAATTCGGATTTTCCTAAATCATCTTTTAATCCTTTAAGTATAGTTTTTTCGTTTTTTTCTATTATTTCCTTTAATTTAATCAAGTTCTTCAATCTATATTCAAGTTCTTTTGTTTTATTGCTTTTAAAAAAGTCCTTTTGGCTTTCTAGAATAGAATCAATATCATTCAATTATTTCACCCTTTTTTATAGTTGTCCAATTTCTACATTTAAAAAATATTTATATTTTTCAATGGGGCAGGGAGAGCCATCCCTACTGTCTCAGCCTTCGTCTTTCCCCATGCATTACTTTTCCTGTAATTAAACTATCCCTATCCCCTTCTCCAATTCTTAACTCCCAAAACACTGGAAATCTTTCGCTAATTTCTATCTTTATAATTTCAGGGGCAGCAAATGCTATTATTTGAAAATTTAGCTTATTAGCAATTTCAAACACAGGGTCTAGTATATGTTTAGCAGAAGCTTTTCCAAAAGGATTATCAAGAATAAGCACAGTCCATGGTCTTTCGTTTCCAACATGTCTTTTTCTATAGTTCATAAGCATCATAATAACAAAAGTATTTATTGAAAGAGTCTGTCCTCCACTTCCTTCAGGCATATCTCCTTCCCCTTTATTGATAGCTTCCCAAGTTGTATAATAATAATCTCTAGGTTTAGCAAATTTAAATTCATTTTTCTCTGTCATCTTATAAACCATAAGAGTAGGGTATCTTCCCTGAAGAGCCTTAGAAAATATAGTTTTATCGCTCATCAACTCTTTCAATTTCCTATCATCAATATCTTCAATATTATCATTTTCTTCAATTGCCTTCTCTATAGCTTCCACAAAATACTCTCTCAATAAAAATAATACATCTTCCTCGTCTCTAGGAAGTCTTTCTTCTCCTTTTAATTTAACAAGAGGAAAAGAATAATTATTTTCATTTATATATACCATACCAGATACCATTTCTTTAAGGGATTCGACTATCTTTATCACCCTTTTTGAAGCCCTGACAGACCATTGATTCCTTGCCTGTTCTGCTTTTTCCTTATCACTGGATAAAGTATTTAACTCTATTTGAAAATGGTTTTTCATACTGCTAAAGGATTCCAGATTTCTCCTGAATCTATCCACTTTCACCCTTTGAATTTCATTAAGTATTCTGTCCTTTAATAATTCATCATGTACTTTAGTTTCAACATTATCCTCAAATACTTTTAGGTGTTCTTCTCCATTGGCTATCTCTCTATTTAAATTATCTTCAATTTTATTATATCTTTTTAACCATTCATCCACTTCATCCTTTAGATTCCTAACAATCCTTTCTCTTAATATTTTATTCATCTTTCCCTTATGAAAATCCAACTCCTTATTGGCTTTTAAAGTAATAATATATTCATTTAAACTATATTTATAAGCCTTAGTTTCATCAAGTATCTTTTCAGCTTCCTTCAAAAATCTTTCATTATCCTTATATTCATTTTCAATATCAATATTCTTTTTTAAAAGATCTAAATCCTGCCACAGTTCAGGTGCTCTATTGAACCTTTTTCTAATCTTAGTATTAATTTTCACCATCAATTTTTTCTTTTCTTCTAAACTTCCTAATAATTTATCTCTATCTGATTTCAAATTATTCAGTTCATTTTTAAGGGTTTCTAATCTTTTCTCTATTTCTTCTATAATAATTATTATTTCATTCATGGAGAAATTCAAGTAATCATAATTCTCCCAAAACACATCTATTCTATCCAAATCTTTCATGCAATTTTCTATTTTTTCTTGAAAATAATCTATATCTTTTTGAATAAGACTAATTTGAGAATCTTTCCTTTCAAAGTCATTAACCAAAGTTCTTCTTTCATTTAAATCAATAAATATAGTATCTTCACTAATTATATAATTTGGTATAGTAGAAATTTCTAGTTCATTAGAATGAATTAAGTTTACTCTAGCATCAGGGACTACCTCTTTTATTTCTTCTAACTTCTCTTCTATTTCCATGTTCCATTTTTTAAATTCTAATTCATTAGATTCCTTTCTCTTACCAATTCTATAAATCTCCATATCTAATTCTTTAAGTTTAGTCCTAATTTCATCTAACCTTTTTGTATTTTCCACATATATTGTTTCTTCTCCATCAAGAAGCAATTTTCTCTCTACGTATTTTTCTAATTTGCCTAAATCGTCCTTTGTTTTTTCTCTTTGGGATTTCAAAGATTTCAATGTATTTTTCATTATAGCAAGTTCACTTTCTTCTTCATATATAGTAGCATTTATTCTCGCTACTTCCTTTTCCAATTCTTGATAAGCATTTTCATGTTTGCTAATATCTTTTAAAACATCAAAGGAATTTGCATTATTCTGCCAGTTTTCAATATCATTGAGTAATTTATTTAAATTATTCACTCCACTTTTCACACTAGCAATTGCTTCATTTATATGATTATATTCCTTGTCTATCTCATCAATCCAATTCATATACTGTTGGTTATAAATAAAATCATAACCTTTATTATAAACTAATTGAAATTCCTTACTATAATCTTTATTCATATTTTTTCTTAAATATATTGGGATTAAACTGTGAAGTAAAAAATCTTTAGAAATGCCTTTTTCTATTACCTTCCAATCCTCTTCATTTCCTATAACCAATCCATAAACAAAGGAAGGATTTCTAACTAATATGCCCTCTACCTCTTTTGGATCTAAACCATTTAAAAACTCCATCCCCGTTTGAACATTTATCCCCATATCCTGTATTTTTTCCTTTAGAGTCATTACATCTTTATTAGGTATCCAATAATTTCTATCTCGATTTAAAGATTTATCAATATTGTTTTCCCAAAGATTTTTTCTCAATTCTTCTAATCTAGTTTCCTTCTCCTCTAATGCCTCTTCCATCTTGTACAATTTCTCACCAATCCAAGTTGGGCTTATTTCTTCCCTAGTACTATCAATCCCTAATTCCCAGCATATTCTCCGCTTCAAATCCATTTCTATCTTTTCTACTTTATCTAATGATGTCTTAAGTTCTTTAAGTTTGTCTTTTTTATTTTTAATTTCTATTTCCAATCTGTTTTTTTCCAATTTTAAATTATTAATATTTTCTACTTTAGTATCTATATCAGATATAAGTTCTTCTATTTTTTCTTCCTTTTTCTCAAAATCCCTTTTCATATCATCTAATAGTTTTTCTGGAAAACTCATACTGAAAGGATCGAATATTTGGGATAAATTTTCAAATTCTTTATTTAGATTTTCTTTTTCAATTAAATATCTAATTATTTTATCTTCAAGATCCTTTTCCACTTGCAATACCTTGTCTTTACTTATACCTTTATTTTCTAATTCTCTAGTTAAAAAGTTTCTATATCCAAAATAGTTAGCAGAAATATCTTCCCATTTCAATTTTAATATTTCCCATTTTTCTTTTATTCTGCTATCTAATTCTTTTACTCTCTTTCTTGCATCATCTAATTCCAAAACTTCTATTAGCCTTGCTTTTTCATCTAGCTTTTCTTTTAAGGAATTATCATATTTATTCATATCTACTAATATTCTATTTATCTCATACAAATTCTTTTCCCTTTTTAGTTCTTCTATATTGTTTTCTTTTTCACTTATCTTGTTTTTTAATTCTACATTTTTTTCTTCAATTTCTTTTATCTCTCTATTTACTTCAGCATATTCTAAATTTGCCCTTTGAAATGATAATTCTTCTTCTTTTTCCTTGCTTTTTTTGATTTCATTTTCCCATTTTTCTATATTCTTTTCTGCGTTTTTTTCTTCATCTTTAATAATAAAGTATAAATCATTCCCATCAGCAATACATCTTTCCTTCATATCTAAAATCCTTGAACCTATATCTGCATTCTCTATTAAAGGATTCACCGCTGTTATTAAATCTCTAAAATCTCCTTCTCTTTTCAATAAAATTGGCAGGTTACGTGTTATATAAAGATTGCTTTTAAACATTTCCTTTAAGCTGTCACCATCACTATTATAATTCTTCATATTTTCCGATATAGCAGGGAGGATTAAATTATCAAATATAGCTTTATTATCCGTAGCTTTTTCAAAATAATCTCCAACTCCACCTTCTACTTTATTTATAACCTTTAAAATCTTCCATTCAGATTTATTGATACCCCATCTTTTCATATATTCATAGAAATTTGAATCAAGTCTTTTCACACTAGATTGAGAATATCTTACAAAATCCCTTCCATTATCCCCTATGAATTTTTCAAAGATTTCATAATCCACCGATTCTCTTTTATCCTTATCATAAACAGGGATATTCTCCAAGGTATAAAAACCATTATTCTCATGTTCATAAGTATAAAGAAAATAATTTAAGCCTACCTTTTCTTCCTCTTCTTCATTCTTCGAGGTACTTCTTTTATATGCTTTCATACATATACCTGTAATAAGCCATTTCTCTGGTAATGTATCTAATTTCCACTCTAATAATACATGGAGAGTATAGGGATGCAATCTACCTTTTTGATCATAAAACATGGAGATAACTTTGTTACCATTGTTCTTTCCCCACCTAGTTTCTGGCATCATTATTTGAAATAAAAGCTGCATCATTACCCCTTTTCCTCCACCGTTTTTCAATGTAAAAAGGGTATGGTCTGGCTCTTCATTCCTTGTAAGGTTATAAATAGAATTTTCATGTTCTTTTTTAAAACCATCATATTTACATCCAACCAACCTAATCTTAGAAATTCTAGGCATCTGAAAATTCCTCCTTCGTATCTTCTATAAGACCCATTATCTCTTCATACCTTTCCCGTCCATGATATAGATAGTCCAATCTTTCATACAATTCATCCTTAGGTATTATCCTTGATTCCTTAATCATATCTATAATGAGCCCTTCATCCTTTAGAGGCTTTAAAGCTTCATGAATAAACCCCAACCTTGTTTCTGCTGAAGTGCTAAAGGGAAGTTCCTCACTGGTTGAAGGCTTTGAATAAGAAAACTCTATCATCCACAATTTATAAATGTCCTCAATGGCTAGAGCCCAATCCTTTGAAAAGTTTTCTTCTTCCTTTCTCCTTTTTTCCCAAGATTCAATAGTCTTAGTTATAATCTCCTCTAATTTGTAATATGATATACCCTCTTCTTCTGCTCTAAGGCGTACAAACTTTTCCTTATCCATTTCCGACAAAAATATACATATGATTATATTTGCCAAATAAAAATACTTTTTCTTTTTAAGCCCCTTATATTTACTTTTCATATGAGTGTAGGAAGTAGCAAACATTGAATCATAGGAGTTACTAACTAAATGGATATTGCCCCCCACATGGAAAACTATAAGCCCTCCTTCATCTGCCATAGTCTTCACAATCTCTCTTACCTCCAAGTTGTCAATATATTCATTCCCCAATGAATCATTAATTGAAACTACTTTGTTTTTTAAAAGATAGAAAAAAACTTTAGAAGCTTTTTGGATATTTTCATTAGAATAACTCATACTAAGCCTCCTCCAGATATATAGTATAAGGAGAAATACGTATCTCATCCCATAAAAGGGGTTCTTTGTCAATTTCTATTTTGCTTTTTATCTTTTTCATATGAAGAGTTCTATACCTTTCATCCTTTTCACATAAAAGGCTAAAAAGCTTTAATCTTTCATCTATTCCTTCAAAATCTTCAACTAAAACTACTTCCGATATAGCAAACATCATAAATAGTTCAATATTCTCTCTTTGGCTGAGCCATCTTTGTTTATCTTCACTATTTATCTCATTTAATTCTCCAATCGAAAAATAACCTTTTGCTAAAAGAGAGTCAAATATACCACTCCATAACTGGGCTATAAGTTCCCAATCCGTTTCTTCAGTAAACCAATCTTCCTCTTCTTCTTCCTCATCATATTCTATTATCTCCTGTGTATAAGTCTTGACCATTTGCTCCTCCCAAGCCCAATTTAGCGGATAAATAAATTCTACTTGTGGAGAAAATAAAGGTGCTAATACCAATTCCAACTGCTCAAAATTTCTAAGACCATTTTTAACTATTGTATTTTGCCATATATCCCTTTTAAAACTAATATCTGAAGTTTTCCAAAAACTCTCCGGGTATTTAACCCTTACTTCCATTTCATAAGCTATATTTTCCATAACTATCTTAGCTAAATTATCATGAAGAACTCTAGCCTTCTCTAAATTTTGAAACATTATCTCTGCTTCATACCTTTTATCTTCAGGTAAAGATTCATATCTACTTTTCCATGAAAACATGTCTTCAAATACACTTTGTTCATCTTCAAATTGTTTTTTTATTTCTTCTTCTGTCTTTCTAGCATTTCTTCGTCTATCAAAGAAGATAACTTGAGGGTCCCTTATCATATCCTGTCTATAATCCTTCTCTCTTTTAATCAATGTTCTAACTCTGGCAATTAGATTATCCACACTATCCCTCGCCTTAGTAAAATTCCCTGTTTTTATTAATTGAAGAGTGTAGAATTGTTCTACATCAAAACCAAATTCCTCTAATATTTCTCTAGTAATAAAAATCATCTCTTGGGATTCTTCAGTAAGCATATATACAGTGGAGCCCCCTTCCTCCCAATGGCTATGCTCCCTATCCGCTATCAAATACCTAAATATATATTCTTCCCTATTTTCCGTTTCTTCGTTGTAAATAGTGGTGCTGAAACTTTCTTGTCTACTAGGTTCCCTATACCATAGGGTACCATCTACAACCCTTTCGATATTCTCCTTAGACGTTTCTATTCCCATCTCCCTTACTATCTCTTCTGCAATATGGATCATATCCATCCTAGTCCTATTAGGGTTTTCTGTTAATTCTCTTCTAAATATATTCAATAGAATAAGGAAAGATATTTCATGGGAAAATTCATTAAGTTCTCCAGCATCCATGCCCGTCCCTAACATCCTTATTGGTTCAATTTTTTTCATCCTATCAAAGAATCCACTTTCAATTACTCCCAAATCCATCACCTTTCAGGATATATTCATAAGTTATATACTCCTGTGGAATCCTTAAATCCCTTGTCCACAGTTCTTTCAATATTTCTCCATAATTATGAAGAGAAGGATTAACAAATTCATCTAATATACAATTTAAATCTAGAACATTTTTATTTTGTCCAATACAAGGATGATTTTTCCCAATACTTAAAAGATGTATATATGCTTCCAAATGTAGTCTTATATTTAACTCAGCATATCTTTCTTTAAAACTTCTATATATCATAAAGCCTTCAGGATCAACATCTCCAAAATATAGTATTTCTAATTCCAAAGGAGAAGCCAATTCTTCGATAAAAGAAAAACTTTTTATTATCTTTTTACCTTGACCAAAAATAAGTAAATCAGGTAATACTCCAAAAATATCTACCCCATTTTCGCAAGCTCTTTTATATGAAAAAAAAGTAGAATGGTTTTCAAGGATTATCACCTTTTTTATATTTTCTATTCTCCTTTTCCAGTATATGAACATTTCTCCATACTTTTTCATCTTTAAATCTTCATATTTAATATTCAACCTTGTAAGTATTTTATTATCAATCTTTTCTTTCTTTCTGGAATATAAAAACTTCTCATCGTAAAAAAGTTCCAAGGATCTTTCCTCTACGCTAGCCCATTCTCGATTTTCCCTTGCCTTTAAAAAATTATAAATATTACTTATATACTCCCATTCCCTTTTATTCTGATACTCCAGATGCCTTTCATAATATCCAAAATCAAGTAAATCGGACATTTTCAACATTTCATTTCTATCCCATTCTCCAACTCTTTCTTCAGTTATTATTTCCCATCTATTCTTAAGAGGAGGATTCATTCCATTATAGTTTGAACTATTTATCTCCTTCACTATCCCTTCGTCTACTGCCCTAGTAAGTCCATTATATAAACCTTTATATCCTCCTTTTTTTTCATATCCACTTTTACCCTTATATGCAAGGATAAGATAATTTTCCAATTCTTCAAGTCTAAATCGTCTTCTATTTTTAGTTTTTGTGTAATTGTTTGTAAATTTAATTATATTTTTATACATAATCTCACCACTTTAATAGATAAAAAACAGAAATCCTTCACTACGCTCAGGATGACACAATAAAAAATGGGATAGCAGGGACAGTTCAGTTCTCGCTGTCCCATTGTCCCAGTAAAAACTGGTACTCTTTGTTTAAAATATTCTGGTAATTCGTGGAATTTGGGTATCATATCCCTCAAGTCCGTCTTTAAATTCCACTTTTCTTTCCCATGATAAATTATCATGGGTATAATAATAGGTAATTCTTCTTTATTCTCTTTTTGTATTGTTGAAGTCCAGAACTCCAAAATATATTTTTGAACTTGAAATATTGCCAATTTATCTTTGTAGGATTTGTGTTCTAATAGAAAACATATATAGGCATCTCTATTATTTATTCTTACCTTATATATTAAATCCGAAAAGTTTTCTTGCAACTCTTTGCTTATAAAACTATCTTTTTGAAGTTCAAAACTTTCCAAATCTATTATATTTAATGCTTCTTTAGGTATATTATTTTCTATAAAATCTTTTGCTATTCTTTTTTGACTAAATACTTCTTTAAATGTGGTGTCATGTTTCTTTGTTATTCTATTTTCCATTTTCTCACCAACTTTTCGTTCTCCTTAAGATTATTATATCATTATAATAATATCTTTTCTATATATCTTGTGAGAACCGTCTCTGTTGTCCCATGGAATCTAAAATCTCTTCTTAAGAAACCTCTTGTATAAGAATATCCCTGCCAAAAACCCAAATATATGGGCCCACCATGCAACTCCACCTACCATGCCATATATACCTGAACGCAATTGGCTAATAAACCAGATGAATAAGAAGATTGGAGCCGGTACCCGTAAAACAAATGGTATAAATGGAACTAAAGTTACTATTCTAGCATGAGGAAACATTATGAAATAAGCACCCATTACCCCTGCAATGGCTCCAGATGCGCCAACTGTGGGTATATCAGACATAGGGTTTGAAACAAAATGAGCAAAACCCGCTATCAAACCCGTTAGTAAATAAAAAACTATAAATCCAAAGAAACCCATACGTTCCTCTACATTATCCCCAAAGAGCCACAATGACCACATATTGCTTATAATATGCATCATATCTCCATGGATGAACATACTAGTAACCAGAGGAATATAGGATTCAATTTGAGTCAATCCATCTACGAACCGAGATGGTATAAAAGCATATTTATATAACATCTCTATAACTCCATCATATGGCATGGATAGTTGATTTACAAACACTATCAGATTTATAGCTATAATAGACAAAGTAGCTATGGGCACTCTTCGCCTAGATGCAGTATCCCTTAATGGAAGCATATTATCCCTACTCTCATATCCGTTTTTTATATTATAACAAAATTAATTCTACAATTCTCTTTAATATCAAAAGAAAAGAACCAGCCTAAAAACTGATTCTCTAGTTGATTTTTTTATACCACAATAGTTTCTATTTAAACACTATCCTCTATTCCCTCTAATAATATTAATACCTATCCTTAGAATATTCTAATTGTATTTCTACTTCTAACATCTTTTACAGTACATCTTTAAACATTTCTTTAAGAGATAAATGAAAATCATCTGTTGCTTTTAAATTCCCATCATTAATCATATTTCCTAGTACTTACTTTGATAATATTAACATAGAAAATTCTCTTTCCGTAAAATCACGGATTATCTTACATTACATGAATAATAGGCTCTAGTTTCTTTTTATTATCGGGACAGTGAGAACCATGCCTGCTGTCCTGCGATTATCCTTCTAATAATTT
This sequence comes from Clostridium sp. Cult1, assembly GCF_021655095.1. Lineage (GTDB taxonomy): Bacteria > Bacillota > Clostridia > Tissierellales > Tepidimicrobiaceae > Schnuerera. Next base: position 504,511 of record NZ_PPXW01000001.1, read on the forward strand.
GTTTAATTTCTTATCAAAAGTATAGACTTGGTGACCTTTTATTTCGTGGTATGCGTAAAGCAATGTATCTACAAAATCTAATCTCAGTTTACCGTAAAAAACTAAGGCTTCTTCAACTACGTCTAAGTCAGCCACCTTTAAATTTCTATATTGCAAAAGATTTCTAAGAGTATCACTTATCTCATCATTTTTTACTTTATATACCTTTTCAAGTACATATACAATCTCTGCAATCACTTCATTTGGTATAAACACTTCATTGTTTTCTAATATCTCTGTAGCTTTTTCAGCTAGCTCTTCTGAATCATTTAGAAGATATCTTAATACAATGTTTGCATCAACTATTTTCATGTTTTTCCACCACTGCATTTGCCCAAGCTCCCTTTTCTTTATCTTGAAGCTCTTCATTTTTATATTTTGCTAAAGCTCCTCTTAGGCTTTTCTTTTTAAGAACATCTAAACTATTTGTATTTTCATAAGGTAGTATAATAATTTCAACTTTTTTATTTCTTAATTCTTTAGGTATATCTATTATATCAGCTAATACATCACTGTTTGCAATCTTTCTAACAAAATTCATGATATTACCACTCCTTTCATGCTACAAAACAAATCTCTTATTAAATATATTATACCATTTAAATTATTATTAAAACACAAGTCAAATTAAATTTACCGAAGTGTTTAAATAATAACCATCATTATAGTCATGGTCTATAAATCGTAAAGCATAATTCCCTAGTTCATAAACTAATGTATGCCCAGGAAAATCTGAATCATAATCTTCAGTATCTGGATCTATGTTAATCTTGTGTAAAATATACGAACCCAGCACTAATATATTAATACATCTTCTAAACCTCTATTTTTCATATCATTTAACACCCTTAGCCAAAACTTAGATGGTTCATCTTCTCCTATCCAAATTCCTAATACTTCTTCTGGTAATATTAACATAAAAAATTCTCCTTTCTAGTTTAAATCTTTTTGATTCTTACTAGAAAAGAGAATTCTATTTCTTAAAACCATAGATTATCTTACATTACCTGAAAAATAACTTCTAGTTTCTTTTTATTATTGGAACAGTGAGTACCGTCCCTGATGTTCCAAAGGCTTTATGTGGACAAATTATCTATCCCCTTATCCATACATTGTCCCATCAAAAATCTTCAAGGGAAAAAAACTCATCGGAATATTCATTATCTGTTGAATAACTTTCAAGGGTAGATGTATACTGTAATTCACCCATAGAACCCTGCTGAAATCTTATTAAATAAGTATCCTTATTTATATAAAAGTTAAATTCTGTTGCATTTTCTGGATTATCTAAATTTTTATTTATATACATTATATGATAAACATCTTCATCTTCATCAAAGTAATGGGCATGTCCTCTTTTAAATCCATCTTTAAATCTTATAAAAGATCCCATATCACTTTCACTAAATATCTCTAAAAAGGATATTGATTCATTTAGAGCTGGTACTGCTATTCTAGGATATTGATGAACTAATTCTTCAAGGTTAGTTCCCTCTGCTATTCCACTATTTGTGTCCATACCATACATATATTGGTTTTTCAGTATTTCAAACACCTCAGAGCCTGACAATCCTGATGGCAAATTAAGTTCGTCGCCTCTAAAATATTCTGGCAATAGACATGTATATTTTTCTCCATTAAAAACCGTCATTGCAAAATCCGATTCTCTTGTTAAATATTCTCTCGTCTCATGAGTTACTCTAAATCTGCCACTCTCATCCTGGTCATAGTATATATCAAACTGGTCCGTTCCCATTGGCAATTCTTGATACCCACTGAAATGTACAGAATAGTTATCTGTTCTATTAGCTTGTTCTAAGGTCTTTTCAATTATTTCCTTAACTGATACTCCATCGAAATCTTCCTTATCTGGATATCCATATTCTGAAAACCTACCATCTAAGATTCTTGTACCATCACTTCTTACTTCCTTAATACTTAATTCTTCTAAAGTAGTATTACTACCATCGTTATTAATGAGTATTTGTCCTACAATATCTTCTTCATTTATTTTATTACCTATTACTTCATCATCCGTTAAATCATTATCAACGTTTAAACTATTATTACTAGAATTAGAACTACAAGATACTAAAACTAGTGGAATTATTAATAAAAAAATTATAATATTTAATTTCTGCTTCATTTACAAAATCCTCCTATATAATGTCTAAAAGGAGAACAAAACGGCTCCCCCATAAAGAATTTCATTCAATAATATAATAATTTAACAATCCAACTATTTTAATATAGGATCACCTATACCAAGACGATACCTTGGAATTTCAAATCTTAATTGCATTACCCCTGAAACTGGTATGGTTATCTTTTTATGATTTTCTATACTATTCTTCTTTTAATCCTTCTAATATCTACTTCATGTTTTCCTATTAGTTCTTTTAATATCTCATTTTCCTCAATAATAGTGTCAAGTTTAGCATTGGTCTCTTCTCTAAATTCTGTCAAGTCAGCTGTTTGCTCAGTTATAGCTTGTAACTCTTTTTTTATTTCTCTCTGTCCTTCTTCTAAGTTTCTCTGTCCTTCCTCTAAGTTTCTCTGCCCTTCCTCTAAGTTTCTCTGCCTTTCCTCTAAGTTTCTCTGCCCTTCCTCTAAGTTCCTCTGTCCTTCCTCTAAGTTTCTCTGCCCTTCCTCTAAGTTTCTCTGCCCTTCCTCTAAGTTTCTCTGTCCTTCTTTTAGACTTCTTAGCTCTTCTAATACTATTTTTTGAAATTCTTCATTGGTCATTTGAACACCCCCAATTTCATCTTGCACTTATATTTGATATTATATCATGTATTGTTCATAAAGATAACAGCTATTATAATTTATTATACATCTTCTATAATTTTCAATGCTGGTTTAAAAAAAGAACTAAACTTAAAGGTATTAATGGAGATACAAAGATAAAGCTGGATAATTATTAAAGTAAAATGCTTTTCATGATTTATTCCTAATAATGTATTTCCATTAAGTGCTTTTAACATCATAAGCTTATCCGTATTTAACATTCCATAGTTTGAACTAATCATTATATAATAATATATTTTATTTTGTATCCTTTACATCCACAACTATTTCAATTTCAAATTATTATATTAAAATACTCTGCTAATTTTAAATGTGCACTGCCAATTTACTTTAAGCTCATCTATATCAGATATATCATAAGTTCATAACCTGGTTCTTAGCATCCCATTGGGCTTGGTAGCCTAGGGCCTTATATACCTCTCCTACTGGAACTAGGGTTGTGGAACCATCCATTGTCGCCCTAATCTTAAGCCCCTCCCCAGATTCTATGGCTTCGTCGATTAGCAGATCGTAGAGCCTATATTTAATAGGGTTACTCTGGGCCCCTGAAATATGGGGAATTAAACTAAAACATAGTATAATAGATATAATTCCCATTGCTTTTCCTATTCTCCATCTTCTTTCCATAGATCTCCATCTTTCCTAGTATATTTTGAACATATGTAAATATTATACCATAATCCCCATGGGTTTCCTACCTATGGGGTCCTTTCGTATCCAATTCTCATTCTATTTAAGATTCCTCAAACTCATCATGCCTATCGTCATAATACCTGGTGTAACCTCCCTTATATTCATCGTCTGCATAGACATCAATATATACCCTATCATTATAATAGTCTCTAAAGATTTTATCGGATATCCTATCTAAAATATATTCTAGGTCTTCCTCCCTCTCTAGCTTTCTCCAGTCTGAAGGGGTAATATCTATATCCAATCGTAGAAATTGATAATAGTAGTACCATTATTATTATAAAAATCTTATTCCTTTTTCATTTTTATCCTTTTGTTCAGATGCTACACAGCTTAATCCCAAAATCCAGTTCCACAAGTTATCACCAAATATGAATTTTGTGCCTAATCCTATGCCTTCGTACACAAAAACACCTCACAAGTATTTTTACCTGTAAGGTGTTCATTTTCAACTTACTTCTTACCCAGTTTGCCTTTCGACAAAATTCGAGTGATACCCGGTACCTTTGCGAGGGGAAGATGCTTTTACTCCCTTGAGCTTGCTGGGGCTTGCTTTGCATTAACTAGTTTGCCCCTTTAATTACCCTTATCTCAACATCTTGTCTTTCAACTTTTTTATCAATTTCATTAACCTTTTCTTCAAGCATAGTTAATTTTTCATAAGTTAATTTATATCCATCATATAATGCCTTGTGATTCATATCCATTTTATTTTCAAGTCTAACTATATCGTGTTTTACCTCTTTAAACCCTTCTTTCATTTCCCTATCCATATTATCAATTTTTCCATTTAAATCGCTATACATCTTTGTCATAAATTCAAATAATTGCTCATTTGTTATATCCTTACCCATTCCGGTCCCCTCCACATATAAGTTATATCTATTATACCATTAATTTACTCCCTTATTCAATATAAAAAAGAACCCAAGGATATTTTAAAAAACATATTGTTAAATAGATAGCGGAAATAATAAAAAGACTTATAGTAAATTAGTACAATCTATTCTATTATCCACTTGTCGGCATGAAAATAGTCGGTATATATTCCCGATACTCCATTTTCATATAATTCTTCAAATACATACAATTCATTTATAGTATGGACATAGGTAAATACATCTATCTCCTTTAATTTCATAGGTAAAGAGGAATATCCCCTATCCTTTGGCATGGTTATGGCAAAGATTTTATTATTTTTGGCAAATTCTATTATTTCCTCGTCTGTATATTTAGACCTATATAAGGTCAATATTATATTATCGAATCCCATATCCCTAGCCAATTCATATTCTTCAAAAGAATATACCTGAGGAATTATTTGAGTCTGGATTTTTTTATGGTTTTCGTATATATATTTTAAAAGCTTTTTATTATCCCCTTTAGTATCTGTAACTAGGTATACATCTCCTTTATTTTCAAGCCATTCCACTATTTCACTAAACTCCAACAAAGTCAAATCCATAAAGACAGGAGAATTTTTAAATTCTTCTAAACTCAAGACCCTTTCTTCAGTCATAAAGAGCCTTTCTACCATAGGATCCCAATCGTGGATTGCTACTACTTCACCGTCAGATGTCCATTCAAAATCCATCTCTATTAATTGGAATCCATTACTATAGCTTTCCTCTAAAGCCTCTAGAGAATTAGTCAGCTTAAAACCGTAAATAGCACCACCTGCATGGGCTACTAAGGGAGGTGGTGAAAGTTTATTAAAACCTTTAAATGCAATAGAATCCCTATTCATAATCAAAATTCCAAATATGAATACCCCTATAATAAAAAATACAATTATTTTTCTATTAAATGATGATTTCTTCAATATTAGTCCGTTACTGAAAACTTATAAAACCTTGTAAATAGCTTGTAAAAGTTTATGTTTCATTCCTTATTCAACGTATCCACTTTCGGATTAATCCTACTTGTATGGTCTTGATACTCCAAAGGCTTAAATTCCCCACTAACGTATGGGTACATAGAAATAGTATCTTTTAAGTGATTTATGCTATTTCTTGACCATAGTTTTTAAGATTTAAACTAGCATTATAATCTCTATCTATTTTACAACCACAATATTCACAGATATATTCCCTATCACTCAACTTTAAGTCTTTTTTATATGAATTACATTGACTGCAAATTTTACTGCTAGGAAAATATCTATCTGCTACTATAAATTTTATATTATTCCATTCACACTTATATTGTATTTGTCTATAAAATTCATGAAACCGTAGTTGTTGTATAGCTTTAGATAAATGCTTGTTCTTCATCATTCCACTTACATTCAAATCTTCTACTACAATAAAGCTTGGTTTTCGCTTTATTATTTCTGTAGTTATTTGATGTGAGTAATTATGACGAATATTTGTAAGCCTTTGATTTAACTTTTTAAGCTGATTTTCTAGTTTTATAATATTTTTTGTTTTCTTGTAACGGACTTCACCACCTTTCATTTTAATTTTATTCATTTCATATTTTCTTGAAACTTTTCTTTGTAGCCTTTTCTTTTTCTTTTCCAATCTTTTTATTTCTTTTGTTTTATTTATATTTTTATAGATACTACCATCACTGCAAATTGCTAAATCTAAAACTCCTAAATCTATTCCGATACCTTCATTTGTTGGTGTATCTTTTATTTCTGGATATTCTATGCCAACTGATATCCACCAGTTAAGTCCATCAAAAGATACTCTTGGATTTATATACTTAATACCTTCACCATAAGGTATTCTTTCTCGTTCACATAACCTTATCCAGTTTAATTGTTGCTTGTTTTTCTTTCTGCTGGTTGTTAGTTTTTCTAGTTTCACATGGGTTCCAGTGAATTGTATCTTGTTTGTGTCTACATAAAATGAAGGCTTAGACTTTTTCCTGCTTTTAAATTTAGGATATTTGCTTTCTCCTTTAAAGAATTTAATAAAAGAATCACAAGCGTCTTTTATTGCTTGTTTTGTGATATTGTTAGAATAATTATTTAGCCAACTATATTCTTCTGTTTGTTTTAATTTAGTAAATTCTTTCCTAAGTTCCCCATCAGAAATAAACTTTCCTCCATTTTTATAATTTTCTATTTGTTTATTTAGCGTCCAATTGTATGCAAATCTAGCTACTCCTGCTGATTCAAATAATTTTGTCTTTTGTTTGTTATTTGGTTTAAGTCTAACCTTAATGCCTTTAATCATCCTCAGTTAGCTCCTTAATCATCCTTTTAGCCTTGTTTGCCTTTTTACCTTGTAGTCTACAACTAAAAACAATTATTATTTGTATCATATCTTCTACTAATTCTTGTTCTTCAATGTTTGTGGAGTTTTTCCTATTAATTTTGAAAATTCTCCAATTGCATATTATTACCTCTTAATTTTATCTTACCACAAACATTAATGTTAATTAACAATTTTTTATAGAGTTTTATAATGTTTTTTTAACAGTCTCCTTCCCTCCTAAACCTTATTAAGCATATTCTTCTTCGCTCTTTAAAAACCTATATTATATAGTATATCATCTTTAATTTGTATCCATTTGTTTTACACCTAATTATATCCTAATGGTCTATGGAAGGCAATATTGTTTACTCTTTAATTAATAAAGACCACTATAAAAGTGGTCTTTACTTATACTCTATCTATTTATTAATCTTTCTGTTGATACAATATCTTTTGGGATAGCCGCTCTGACGGTTTTCTTTGGATTTACAACCTGTGATATCTTCATGTCTACAGATATACTGGTTAAAATATAGGCATCTTCCCATTCTAATCCTAAACTATCTTTTAAAAGTTTTACTGCTTGATCAGAGGCAGTATATAAGGCATCTTCTAGATCATCGCCTGACGCAACAATCATAGTATACTTATCTGTTTCTATTAAAGGCCACTCAATTGTCTTATTCTTAATTAATTTGACTTCAAGTGTAACCTCTGCAGGTATCTCTAATCCTGTAAAGCAAATCTCACCGTCTCCCATAACAGCATGACAATCTCCTAATGCCAATAAAGCACCTTTTTGATTAACTGGGAAGTATAGTGTTGAGCCTGCTCTAACGTCTGTAGTATCCATATTACCACCATGTTTCCATGGTGAATTTGTTGCCCATTCTCCATCTTCTTCTGCTGATGCTACTCCTATAACTCCAATCATTGGATCAATAGGAATCTTAATCCCTTCAAAGATTGCATGACCATCTTCTATATCAAATACTCTAATAGTAGATTTTCCTACCTTATCTCCCAATGCACCTTCACCTACTACAACAGCTGAAACTCCTTTATCCGCTACATTAATATCAAGAATTTTTACTTGTAATATATCTCCTGGTTCTGCTCCTTCCACATATATAGGACCAGTAGCTGGATTAAGTCTATCATGATCAATCCCTTTCATTATTTGATCTTCTCTTTGTATTTGTTGGAAAAAACAATCATTAGTTTCAACTTTAATTACTTCATTAGGTGATATTGATTCAATATGCTCCATATTTGGGGTAAACTTATAAATAACTTTGTCTCCTGAAATTGTCTTCATACTATCTCCTCCATTATATTTAATCAATAAAAGTACTTATTATTTATCGTCTGATAATAAATTTAATTTACGAGCTTTTGTATCTACAATTACTGCCAAAGAACTGTTACCACAAACGGAAGTTGCTGTTCCAAAACTATCTTGAGTCAAATAAAGTGCAATCATAAGTGCTAGTTGGGTTTCATTAAATCCTAAAACGCCTTCTAATAAAGCTAAAGCTGCCATTACAGCACCCCCAGGAATACCAGGAGCAGCTACCATTGTTACACTCATTAAAAGAATAAACCCAAGAATTACAGTAAATGGCATTGTTATAGAGTCTACCATCATTACTGCAGCAGCAAACATTGTTATAGCTATAGAGCTACCAGGGAAATGGATTGTAGCAGTAAGAGGTATAAAGAAATCCCTTATTTCCTTAGCTACGCCATTTGCTTTAGCTGTCTCAAGAGTTAATGGTATTGTTGCAGCTGATGACTGTGTTCCAATTGCTGTTACATATGAAGGTATTTGATTCTTTATAAACTCTTTCACTGTAATTCGTCTATCACTATATATTGATGCAATTAGATATTCTATTAGGTTAGCAATTATCTGGAATACTATTACAGCAATAAATACTTTACCATAAACTGAAACTACCTGAGTAATCCTACCTGAATAGGATAATTCAAAGAAGATTCCTGCAATATAAAAAGGTAGAAATGGTATAATTGTCTTTTCAAGAACCATACTTATGATATTTTGAAATCCATCAAAGAAATCAAACATAGTTTTATTCTTAACTATTGAAATTCCTACCCCTAGTATAAAAGCAATTATTATACTAGAAGTAATATTAAATAAAGGCGGCATATCTATTTCAAATATTGGTAGTAAAACGTTTTCTTTAAAGTCAGCTTCAACTACCTGGGTGCTAAAGTTTATAAGTTTTGGTAATATGCCCTTGGACACAAAATAAGCTAAAATACCCCATAACACTGTGGAAAAATATGATAAAAAGACAGAAAAACTAAGAAGTTTACCAGCTCCACTACTAATATCTGCTATTCCACGAACAACGAAGCCGATAATAATTAAAGGAACAATAAAACCTAAATAATTACCAAATATGCCTGTAAAAGTTTTAACAATCCTTCCTATTACTTCCGGTGCAAAAAGCCCAATAACTGCACCTAATACAATTCCAATCAATAGTTTTGGAAGTAGTCCTAATTTCTTCTCCTTTGCCATAAAAAACCCTCCTCAATATAATCTTAGTGTCAAAAAAATATATTTTGACACCCAAACTTTGATTTATAATTCCTTTCGATGGCTTAACAAACAAAACTTTCAGAATCTATAGGTTCTCTTTCTGCTTGAATTTCATCATCAACTAAAGCAATTTTCTATCTTATTCACTTATAATAATAGAAAATCTCTTATCCGTTTCTTTTTAGTCTATCTTGGACTTTCTTTTGTTAATTTTGTAACATTTTGCTGCATAAAAAAAACCCTCAGATTCTATAGTTTGTTACTAAAATCCACCTCCTAAAATTTTTTATTAAAATAGAGGGTTAGCTTCTAATATGATTGTAAATCCTTCATAAATGGTTATCAAATGCAGTATTCTCATGTTTACCTCAGCTTATCTCCTGTTATCGAATTAATAGCACCTTAATCTTAGGATTTCGACATTTGTATAAGATATATTTTGTCGTATTTGTTATATTGTTGGTATTTCAATGTTTCCTTTAATAATCTATTAAGTTGGTAGTTTAAGGAATGCAGTAGGAAAAATTCCTATTGCATTATTAAAACTGCCTTTGGTACTGCTAAAAAAAATATACTCCTTTCTGATTTTAATCTTGTTTAGATTCCTACCAGAAAGGAGCATTTAATTTTATTTGAACAAATATTTAATTACAGTCCCTATACTTCATTACCTTTCAATTTTAGTAAATGTTGATTTTCCTGTATATAGGTCCATATCATATTCACCTATTCTATCGCTTTTCATATAAATATCTCCCTCTATATATGAATAATAATAGTCATCATAGTAGCGATCATAATAGTAATAATCATAATAGTACGCGATTTCATCAGATATTTTATCTAAAACTCTTTTTATGATTTCAGGCTTAAGGTCATTCCATTCAGATTCATAGCTGCTGGGAATATCAATCTCAAAATAAATGGTACGTCCACTAACGTCTAAACTACTTAAGTAAGCACCTCTAATTCCTTCATCGTAAAACTCATAATATACTATGTCATCTATTTCTTCATCATAAGTACTTAATCTTCTATCATCATAAGAAATACTTAAACTACTATTCTTCTTTTTACTAAAAGTCAATACATTTCTTCTATAATATTCATCATATACGGACCCATAAATGTCTGCATTAGTGAATTCTGAAGATATAATATCTGTTATATCTTCTATCATAGCTTTTCTATTGCTATAACTTATCCTGTTCCAATAGTCTTCTTGTCTTTTATCTCTTAAATCCATAACTATTTCTACGTCTATTTTGTTTTTATTCTCCTTTAATGTTATATCGAAATATACATCTTCATAAGTACCATAATTATTATTTAATTTTTTCTCAACAGCCTTAAGATCTGTTTCTTCAACTACATTTTTCTTAAACTTCTCAATTTCCTTTTTTAGTTCAGCAATTTCCTTATCCTTTTTCTTTATCTCTTCTTCATATGCTTTTGATTTAACATCTATAATCTCTGCTGTATGGGTTTTCCCATCCCATTTGACCTCCATACCCATTAACTCTGCAATAGCCCTTACTGGCACATAAGAACGACCGTTGACTGTAAAAGCAGGTGTATCATATTTGTTCTCTATTTCTTTAGTAACATCTTTACCATCTACTTTAAATTTGATTCTACCGAAGGTAGCTGTAAGTTTTTTCTGATAGACCTCATTGGTAGCTACGGCAATGGTACTTAAAGCCAGTACTAGTATTATTGAAATAACTAATACTTTCTTTAACCTATCATTTTTAAACATAGTATCCCTCCCAAAATTATCATCTCGTATATTATTGTATCATCATCTAAGGGGTATTTTCAAATGTTTTTAGACATTTCCATTTTAAAGCAATAAGATAGTAAATTAGTACCACCTATTCTATTATCCATTTGTTGGCATGGAAAAAGTCAGTATAAATACTTCCTATTCCCTAAAAATTGCTCTAATATTTATACCTTAAATTTTTAATTGCTATTGTTCCAATCCCATTATATGTATTATTCCATTCCAATATCAACTCAAATCTTATTTTTTGTACATTTTTTGTACTAATTTCAAAATCAATTGGATCTGACATTAACCTAACCCTTTCACTCTCATATAAAACATTGTCATTTTCATCATAGATCTTTATTTTGCCATTTACTCTCTTATCATCATCTGTAAAATCGTATTTTCTAAAATATGATGGAATATCATCTAACATAGATATTATACCCGATACACTTTTCGTCTCGCTAGGTAAAGTGTATATGATTGATTCTTTACGAAAATATATCTCATTGCCATTTTCATCCTGCCAATGGGGCAAACCATACACACCTTGAGCATACAAGGATATACCCTTTATATCTTCCCTAGTCTTTATATCTTTTGTTACTTTAGCAATTGGCTTTTTATAAAAAAATTTATTCTCATCTTGCTCTTCTCCAATAAAAATAGTTCCTGTTTTACCATCCCAAGTTACCTTTTTCCCCAACTCTTCACTTATATACCTTAATGGAACATAGGTGGTCCCTTCATAAATAATTTGTTATATTCTTACTCATTTGCGATTCCCTCCACATATAAGTTACATTTATTATATCATTAATTTACTCCCCTATTCAATAAAAAAGGATCCCTTTGGATTTTACTCCGATGGGATCCTTCTATTATTTCACTCCTTTGATTACCCTTATCTCAACATCCTGTCTTTCAACTTTGTTATCAATTTCATCAACCTTTTTTTCAAGTGTAGTTAACTTTTCATAAGTTAATTTATATCCATCATATAAAGCTTTATGGTTTGTATCCATTTTGTGTTCAAGTCTAGCTATGGATTGATTTGTCTTATCTAAATCATCTTTTGTTGCTATATTTTCTTTCATTCCTTGCATTTCGCTATACATCTTTGTCATAAATTCAAATAATTGTTCATTTGTTATATTTGAATTTTCACCCAATCCGATCCCCTCCACATATATAAACTATATTTATTATACCATTAATTTAGCACCTTATTCAATATAGAAAACTATACAAATTTTTGAGTTAATAATTAGTCGCCAATCTTTAGTTTTGTGCATAAAAAAAGAACCCCGCAGGATTTCTCCTTTGGGATCCTTCTTTATCTCGTTAGCAAGTTTCGACAAAAGTCGGGTGGTACCCGGTACCTTTTAGTTTACAAGTGCAATCTAATTTTATCACACAATTATTAAATTTAAAAGGGGTTAAAGTAACTAAAATATCGCATGAGGATTCTTTCGTTAAAATCTACATTACAACTGATCCAAAAGAGCATATTTGCCCTGCTTGTGGTGCTAAAACTTCTAAAATTCATGACTACAGAGAACAGACAATTAAGGATTTACCTTTTCAATTTAAACATACCTATCTTGTACTTAGAAAAAGAAGGTATGCTTGCTCTTGTGGAAAAAGGTTTTATGAGTCTTATGACTTTTTACCTCGCTATCACCGCATGACTAACCGTTTAGCATTTTTTATTTGCCAAGAGCTTACCAAGCTAACTAGTCTAACTTCTGTAGCTAAAGTGGCCAACG
>NZ_PPXW01000001.1:517401-595379 GCF_021655095.1 Clostridium sp. Cult1
TTGAAGATGATAAAAGCATATCGGAGCTTCAAAAAGATTATTTGGAAATGAGTGGTTATGAAGTTGTATGTGCTTTTGATGGTAATTCTGGTTTTGAGTATATTAAAAATGAAGATTTTGATTTAATTATTTTAGATTTGATGCTTCCTAAAAGGGATGGCTTTGATATATTAAGAGAAATATCCAATACAAAGCAAATACCTATACTTATCGTATCTGCAAAATCCGATGAAATATTTAAGATTAAAGGATTAAACTTAGGAGCTGACGATTATATAACTAAACCTTTTGGCATGGGTGAACTGGTAGCGAGAGTAAATAGTCATATAAAGACATATGAAAGGTTTAAACACGGTTCTAAAATGAAGTTGTTAACAGTTGGACCATTATCTATTAATAAGCAAGACCGTAGGGTCTATATAGATGATAATGAAGTTTTCTTAACTCAGAAGGAGTTTGATTTGCTCTTGTTTTTAGTAGAAAATCCAAATAGAGTTTTTAGCAAAGAGGAACTATTTGAAAGGGTTTGGGGTTATGACTCTTTATCAGATGCATCAACTATAACTGTACATATAGCAAGAATAAGAGAAAAAATTGAGGATAATCCTAAAGGTCGCACATTTATTGAAACCGTATGGGGAGCAGGATATAGATTTAAAATATAAGGTGACATTTCCTATATTAGAAAATCCACTTGATGTTATTTTTTAAAGCAGTCTATTATGTAGCTAAATACAGTTAAAATTAAGTGAGAAAGCAACTTAGTGTAAAATAATTGTAGGAAAAAATACAAAAAAGAATAGCCCCATATGTTATGATGGAAGTATGCTAAACAACAACATAACATAAAGGAGGCTATTCTTATGAATACAATTATACACCAAATTATTGAAAAAATCACTAAAGATATTAAGGATAATATAGAAGATTTGATGTTAAATAGCAGAGATATATCCAAATTTATTCAAAATACCAGTAAATCATTGGATGAGATAGGAGTTATGATAGTAAAAGAAGCCTTAGAGATGCTAGATGAAGTAATAAGGGAATCTAGTAAAAGGAAAAGGGAGTATTACATACAAAGAAGAAATGATAGAAAAACTTTAATTACAAAATTTGGAGAAGTAAATTATGAAAGGACCTACTATAAAAGCAAAAAAGATGGAAGTTATAGATATCTTTCAGATGAACTAGTAGGAATATATCCATATGAAAGAATGGACTTATCATATGAATCAGAACTAATAGAAGAAGCCATTGAGACTTCCTATGAGAAATCTGGGAAAAGGGCATCAAATAATGTACAAGTAACAAGACAAACAGTAATGAATACCATAAGAAGGTTAGGTAACGTAGAAAACGATGAAGCAGAAATACCCCTTAAGAAAAGGGTAGTAAAAACCCTATACATAGAAGCAGACGAAGATCATGTAGCCTTGCAAAATGGGCGTAATAAGGAAATAAAATTAATATATGTCCATGAAGGAAAAAGATTTAAATCAAAAGGCAGATACGAACTAATAAATAAAAGACTATTTACAGGCTCTTTAATTGCCAGTGAAGATTTATGGTTAGATGTAGCTAACTATTTAGAAGAAGCCTATGATTTAGATAGAGTAGAAAAGATATACATTTCAGGCGATGGTGCAAGTTGGATAAAAGAAGGATTGAATTGGATTAAGGGAAGCGAATATGTATTAGATTACTTTCATCTATCCAAATATGTAAAAACAGCAACGGCCCATATGCCACAAACATTTGAACCATTGTGGACTTATATAAGAAATCTAAATAAAAAAGGCGTGATAGAATTACTAAACTTCATAACAGCAGAAACAGAATCAGAAACTAAAAAAGAAGCAGTAAAGAAAAGCAAACGATATATACTAAATAACTGGAAAGGGATAGAAAAAGGTATGGAAGAAGGGTATATAGGCTGTAGCGCAGAAGGCCATATAAGCCATGTATTATCCTCTAGATTAAGTTCACGACCAATGGGATGGAGTTTAATAGGAGCAGATCAAATAGCAAGATTAAGAGTATACAAAGCAAATGGCGGAGATATATATGAACTTATGAGCAAGAAGAAAAAAGAAAACAAAAAAAGAGAAAAGAATAGTAAAGAAGAAGATAAAGACAGCATTGCCAGGGAGTATAGACAACCTACCATGTATAAACGATGGAAGGCGAACATGGCAAAGGCAGACATTAAAGGCATTAAGGGGTGCATAAAAGGGTTTTTGAAGGCATTTTAATATAAATATACTAAGCAATAATATTTGAGAAAACAGAGGTTGTATAGAGTTTAAGATAACCGATGTTTTAAAAAATATTATTGTTTATTTGTTATGCCAAAAAAACATATTGTAATAAGTATATTAAATTAAGTATTTTAGCATACTCCATCAAACTGGGGATAATACTAATTATTTTTTTCCTACAGTAACTTGACACTATCGCAAAACTTAGTGTAAATAATATATCAAAGTCTTATGGTAAGAAGGAGATAATTAAAGATATTTCATTGGAAGTAAATGAAGGTGAAATAGTATGTTTATTAGGAGTTAGCGGAGTAGGAAAGACTACATTATTTAATATCATATCTGGTTTATTAGTTCCAGATGGAGGAAAAGTTTTATTAGACAATAAAGATATCACAGGAGAGTCTGGGCATATTAGTTATATGCTACAAAAGGATCTATTATTACCATATAAAACGGTCTTGGACAATGTATCACTACCTCTTATTATAAAAGGAGAAAACAAGAGATCAGCAAATTTAAAAGCTGAAAAATATTTTAAAACTTTTGGGCTAGATGGAAACCAAGATAAATATCCTCATCAGTTATCTGGAGGAATGAGGCAAAGGGCAGCATTACTTCGGACATATTTATTTTCCCAGGAAGTTGCTTTATTAGATGAACCTTTTAGTGCTTTGGATGCTATAACCAAAAGAACTATGCATAGTTGGTACCAGAATGTTATGGAAAAGATTAAATTATCCACTTTATTTATTACCCATGATATAGATGAATCGATTGTTTTGTCTAATCGCATCTATATTATGGCTGGAAAGCCTGGACGAATAACACAAGAGTTAAAAATAGAAGATCAAAAACCAAGAGGAGAAAAATTTGTATTAAGCAAAGAATTTATTGACTATAAAAGATGGATATTAAATGTATTGGATAATAGTTGTTAAGGGAGAGAGGGATAACAACTCTTTTTAGTGTCAAATAAGCGCTAAAAAGAAAGCTATTTTATTTGTCTTTGTTCTCCTTTAAAGTAAAACTCTAGTTTCAATAATATTTCATGAAACTAGAGTTTTAAACTTTATTTATAATTTATTCCCATTTAGGCTCATTAAAATTACTTGGATCTTTTATCCTTTTAGCTTCTTCTTCAGATACAATATATCCAACTATGCCTTTATTGTCATAATCTTTTACTAATTTTATTGCTTCCTTTTTAGACATGGGTTCAGAAAACTTATTATCAGTTATAACAATGTACTTATCATCCATAGGCTTCTTCCTTTCATCTTGATGTTTAATTAGTATATGCTAAATATAAAATAAATATAGAAAAATTATAAAGGAATATCCTTAAATTCAGTTTGAAACCTTGTATATATGGTTAAAGCTATACCTAATGTTAGAATCTCACAAACTAAAGAAGAGATCCAGATACCAAAACTCTCCCATATATTTGGAAGAATTAACAGTGTTAAAGTGATTAGAATATATCCTCTTAATGTTGAAACAACTGTTCCTTTAACAGTTTCTTTTAATGCAGTGAAATAGCCAGCAAGGACAATATTAAATCCACAAATTAGAAATCCAAAACTAAATACCTTTAAACCCTTTATGGCTAATAAGAATGTATTCCTATTAGATGGATTTATAAAAAGGGAAACCAATTCATTTGGAAATAGTTGAGAAATTCCAAAAAACAAAACTGCAAAAGCTAAAGAAGTTTTTAAAGCTAAGGCTAATAAACTATCAATATTTTTATAATTTTCTTTTCCATTATAATAACTAATCAAAGGTTGCATTCCTTGATTTATACCTACCATGGTCATAAGGACTAAATTATTTAGGTACATAATAACTCCAAAGGCTGCTAGACCATAAGTACCGATATGTTTTGAAATGGCAAAATTAAATACAAAGGTAGTGAAACCTGCTGATAATTCAGTTAGTGCTTCAGGGATACCTATGGTAAATAATTTACTTATGAGAGAAAAATTGAGTTTTGGTCTAACAAATTTCAAATTGGATTTTCCAAATAAAAAGTGGAATAAAAATGCCATACAGGATATAAACTGGGAAGCACCAGTAGCAAATGCTGCACCTTTTATTCCATAGTCATAACGGATCACAAGAATATAATCTAGTACAATATTGGTTATAGCAGCCAGTGTGACGAATATTATAGAGTAGATTGGGAATCCATCGGCTTTAACTAGAACTTCTAGTGAATAAGCTA
The DNA here is from genome assembly GCF_021655095.1 of Clostridium sp. Cult1. GTDB lineage: Bacteria > Bacillota > Clostridia > Tissierellales > Tepidimicrobiaceae > Schnuerera. The sequence continues at coordinate 521,890 of NZ_PPXW01000001.1, forward strand.
CCATAAAAAAAGTACTAAAAATAATTATTATTTTTAAATAATCTACAACATAAGGTAATGTTTCATTATTTGCACCTAAAAAATATGCTATTTTTTCAATAAAGACTAATGAAAGCCCAGTTAATACAATACCTATAATAGATATAAGAATTATATTTAAAGTAAATATTTCATTACTTTTTTTCTTTTCATTTTTACCAAAATAGAATGTTATTAAGGTAGAAGACCCTACTGAAATTAATAGGGATACTGCAAAAACACCATTAATATAAGGCATAGAAAGATTAACAGCTGCTAGGGCAATAGGGCCTACTCCTTTTCCAACAAATATCCCATCTACCATGGTATAAATAGAAAAAAACCACATGGCGGTTACGGAAGGTATTAGATATTTAAAAAATTTTTTAGTCAAATATGACTTTGACTTACTTTGTTGCATAGAAATCACTCCTTGATTACTAATATAAACCTTGGTACAATACTAATGTCAAGAAGAAGTATAGGAGAGGAAAATATATGAAGAAAGAATATATTATAGGACAAATATGCAAATTATATAATTTGGGACCAGATTCTATACGTTACTATGAAAAGAAAGGGCTTATCAATCCAAAAAGAAGGCCTAATGGGTATAGAGTATACTCTATAGATGATATTTGGAGATTAAATATAATTAAAGATTTGAGAAAACTTGATTTTTCTACAAAACAAATAAAAGAATACCTAGAGAATAGGAGTATAGACACTACTATCCATTTAATGAGAAAAGAAATAGAATTAATTGAGGAAAAGATTAAACCTCTATTGGAGTTGAAAGAAAATTTACAGGAAAAACTGGTTAATTTAGAAGAGTTTAAAAATATAGATTCTTACGGAGAAATAATGGTAAAGAAGATAAAAGAGAGAAAGATCATCTTGATTGAAGGTATTATGTCAAAAGATGAAGAAGTAGATTTAGCTTTTCGCAAATTAGAAGGTAGAGATGATTCTAAATTATTCCTATTCGGGAATAAAGATATGGGAGTTTTTATTGCTGATGAAGGATTGAAAAGGGAGAACTATAGTTTATATGAAAAGGCATTCTTTTTTGTAGACGATGAAGAGGAAGATTATAATATGATATTACCTTCGGGACATTTTATAACATTGATTTATGGTGGTTCTTATAAAAAAAGTCAAAAATATTTTGAAAATATGATGGATTTTATTAAGAAAAATGGATATAAACTTAGTGGAAGACCAATGGAAATCTATCGTTTAGATATACATGGAACATCCAAGGAAAAAGAGTTTATAACAGAGATTCAGATTCCAGTAAAGAAATAAAAAGCAACATTTGTTGCTTTTTAGTCTTCAATTACTATATCATATGTCACAGATGTGACTTTTTTTAGCATTGCAGTTACACCACAATATTTTTCTTGAGAAAGAAATACGGCCTTTTCAATATTTTTTCTCGGAAGGTTTTTCCCTTTAAATACATATGTTAAATGAATATTTTCGTAAACTTTTGGATGTTCTCCTGTATTATCGGCTTCTACTTGGATTTTTAAGTCTTCAAGTTCTACCTTCATCTTTTTTAATATAGACATTACATCGATACCGGTACAACCAATCAAACCTACTAACAACAGTTGTTTAGGACGAGGACCTAAATCATTGCCTCCAATTTCTTCAGAAGCATCAGTAATGAAGTTATGACCATCTAATTTCATTTCAAATCCCATATTTCCTTTTAAATTAGCTTCGATTTTAGTTTTTTTCATTATAAATTACCCCTTTCTAAAGTGTTATAATCATGATACCCTAAAATACAATATCTAAAAAGGATCCTATATTATAAAAGAATTTTACTTGACTTTTCTATCTAAATATCATACAATTATTTCAATTAAGTTAAATTCAATGCGTAGAAATAGTAACTAAATGGACGTGGTTTTAGCGAGTCGGAGTTGGTGGAAGCCCGATACCATAATTTTAGTGAATGGATCTACAAGGAGTTTGGCGAAATGGTAAAAATTAGAGTAGTCAATACCGGGGATTTCCCGTTATAGGAATAGGATATATAGCTTTATGCTAGGTATCTGTAGAAGCGAGATTATCCAATAGATAGTCTAATTAAGGTGGCACCGCGAAAGCAGTCTTTCGTCCTTTTATGGGATGGAAGGCTTTTTTTATTGATTAAATGGAAAGGTGGTGAAGTAGAATGTTGTGAACAGAACAATATGATTGGAATTACCGGAAAAATATAATAAGAAAAATAAATAAGGAGGCGTTTATAATGAAATTGAAAAACAATATTTTTACAACATTACTATTAGCCATCGGTTTTATTTTACATCAAATTACGCCAGGGATATTAGGTGGGATGAAATTTGATTTTCTTCTATCTTTTATGTTTGTTTCCCTTTTATTAAATAATAAATTTGAAAATACTATATTGACAGGATTACTAGCAGGATTACTTTCTGCTATGGCTACCACTTTTCCAGGAGGTCAATTACCTAATATAATAGATAAACTAATTACATGTTTAGCATTATTTATTGTTATTAAATATCTTAGTCGATTCAAAAATAACCCTATTGTAGTTGGAGTGATTGGAGGCTTGGGAACTTTTATAAGTGGAATAATATTTTTAGGGTCTGCCTCTTTTATTACAGGATTACCTGTTCCCTTGAAAATGTTAATAGTAAGTGTAGTAATTCCTACCACTATAGTAAATGGAATAGGTACAGTTTTTGTATATGGAATAACCAGAAAGGCCATAAAGCTATCAGGAATTGCTCTTCATTAATTTAAATTAAATATAGTGACGAGTTTTTCGTCACTATATTTAAAATTCTATACCTTATTCTTTAAAATCAACTTTTATTAGTTTACCTTTTTCATCTAAAGTAATTTGGGTTATTTTAACTAGTTTAGGCATATCATCTATTTTAGCGCATTCAAGAATTTGGTATACTTTAGAAGTATCTCTATTTTCCTTGAAAACTTCTCTTAAAAGTTTAAAAATTGAATAAGGATGTTCTGGATCTTTTATACTTATGAAAGATGTATTAGGGGTAGCCATAGCTTGGGCGATTAATTTTTCAAAATCAATATCATTTATCCCTGGAATCAAGAAGTATTCAGTTTTGTCATTTTTTAAATCATCAAAACCCTTAACTTGAATGGCTTTGGAATTCATTTTGGCTACAGCCATTAAAGTAGCCATTAAGGGACGAATTCCCCAGCCTTTATGGCCTGAAACTATGATAGATTCTTTTCTTTTAATGACTTCTTCTAGATATTCACATTGAGACTCTGTCATGAAATCTTGGTCAACTAATTTTTGTAACATTGGGTTCATTTATTACCACTCCTTTACCAATTTTATATCACATTTATATAATACCCTTTTTTGAGGTTAAATAATAGCTTTGATTAATTATGAAAATTTTACTTGACCAGAATAGTAAAAAGTAGTATTATCTTATACGATGGGGATATAGTTCAGTGGGAGAATGCTTGACTGGCAGTCAAGAGGTCAGGGGTTCGAATCCCCTTATCTCCACCAATAATATTAAAGGTCTTCTTAACTTAAGAAGACCTTTAATATTATTTTCTAAACAAGTCTAAAAATCTTTCTAGATAGCTTTATTTTTTTCGATTTTTAATTGAGTTTCATTTTTTCTATATATTTGTATAGTTATTATTCAATAAAATTATCCTTATCCATTCTATTATAGTATATAATGAAGAGGATATCGACATATAAGTCAATATCCTCTTTTTAAATCTACAATATTGATTAAATCTTCATTATTTATATACCGTTTCATATTTTTATAGGCAATTTCATACCTCCTTCTAAAATTCATCTCTGAAGCCCAAGAATTATGAGGAGAGATTATTACATTATCCATATTCCATAGAGGACTATTCTCTGGTAATGGTTCAATTTCAAATACATCTAAAGCCGCTTTTTTTATCTTTCCTGATTTTAAATTGCGAATAAGTGCTTCTTCATCTATTATACTACCTCGAGCTATATTGATTAGATAGGTTCCATCTTTCATATTTTTGAATACATTTTCATCTATAAGGTGATGACTTTCTTCAGTATAAGGTGCTGCTACTATTAAAACATCACATTGGTTTACTATTTCATCTAATTTATCTACACAGAAACATTCATGAAAATGTTCTGCTTTTTTTCCGCTAGCGTTTATTCCAATTATATCTACACCAAACCCTTCAAACCTCTTTGCTGCTTCTTGAGCAATAGAACCAGTTCCTATAAAACCTATGGTTTTTCCATAAATCTCTAAGAGAGAAGTATCTATTTTCCAGTTTTTATTCTTTTGTTTTTCATAAAACTCTTTACTATTTTTATACATCTCTAATGTTTTAAGTATGATCCATTCAGCTATAGGAATACTGTATCCTCCCCTATTGTTTGTAAGAATAATATTTTGATTTAATACTTTATCTACTGGAACTTGATTGATACCAGCGCTTAGAAGCTGTATCCATTTAAGTTTCGGCAACATACTGATATCCAGCTTATTGAAAGGATCAAAACATACCAAAATATCTGCATCTTTCATTTCATCAGAAAAACTTATATCCCTTTCATCCTTAAATATTATTTCATAACCTAAGTTTTCTAAAGTTTTAAACTCTTCGTCTGTGTACTTAAAAGTTATTAGTGCTTTCAAAGCAAAACCTCCTTTTTCTTTAGTTATTTATAAAAATCCTTTATATTTAAAAAAATTATAAATATTTAAAAATCCAATCCACTAGTTCTATACAGAGTTCAGCTGTGGTATCATTTTCATCTAGTAGAGGGTTTAACTCTACTAGATCCATAGATTTAATCATTCCTAGGGCCAGCAACTCTTTAAGAAGTATCTTCCCTTCATCTAGACTAAAACCTTTTTCTACTGGAGTTCCAGTTCCAGGTACGAGGCTTTTATCTAATACATCAATATCAAAGCTTAAATGAATTCCATCTACATTAGATTTGTTTATTATGTCAATAATTTCCTGTATTACAGATTCTAGGCTAACTTTTCTAATAGAGTCCATTGTATATAGGTTTAAATTTAATTCTTCAGCAAGCTCAATCTCTCCTTGGTCTAAATCCCTAGCACCAATAATGAATACGTTTTCAGGTTTTACTTTAGGTCCATTATAGTATACGTTGACTAATGAAGGCTCTCCAACTCCTAAAGCTGCAGCCAAAGGCATACCATGAGAATTACCTGATGGAGAAGTCTCACCAGTATTAATATCGCCATGGGCATCAATCCATATTACTGCCAAATTATTATGAAATTTACTAGAACCTGAGATACTGCCTAAACCGATGGAATGATCTCCGCCAATTATGAAAGGAAAACTTTTTGAAGATAAAGCACTAAAGACTGAATGGGCTAAGTTGGTATTTATATCAACTACAGGTTTTAAATACTTGATTTTTTTATGGTGGGCATATTTATTTTCTACTGGAATATCTGGGATAAACAGATTACCTAAATCATAAACATTTTTCCCGTGCTTCTTTATTATCTCTATTATGCCCTTATGTCTTAACTTTTCTGGTCCATATTGAGCGCCTTGGCGATCACAACCATACATAATGGGTACTCCGATTAAACTAATATCCATTATAAAGCCTCCTTTATAATATAATATTTGACAAAATAGTACCTGACACAATTTAATTATACCATTTATAATATTTAGAACAAGTAAACATTTTAGATTATTTGAAATATTTAGTTTTAAATAAATTATCAGTTATTTCAAATAATAGGGTATATAGACAATATAAAATAATTAACAGGAGGATTAATAATGGATAGAAAAAAGGAAGAAATTTTAAAAGCTCATAGGTTTAGATTTGCTTGTAAGGAGTTCGACAAGAATAAAAAGGTAGCGGAAGAAGATTTAAAATTCATACTGGAGGTAGGGAGACTATCCCCTAGTTCTTTTGGATTTGAGCCTTGGAAATTCCTTGTAATAGAAAATGAAAATCTTAGGCAAAAAATTTTACCTGTTGCATGGGGAGTTCAAAGGCAAATGCCTACTTTAAGCCACTTGGTTATAATATTAGCACGTAAAAAAAGGGATATGATATTTAGTTCCGATTATATTAAATACATGGTTGAGGATGTTCATAATATACCTGGAGATTTGGCGGAAGCAAGAATAGAAAGATATAGGAATTTCCAGAAGGAGGATTTTAAACTTCTTGAAGAAGATAGAAATATATTTGATTGGGCAGTAATGCAAACTTACATAGCCCTTGGGAATATGATGACTGCAGCTGCAGAAATTGGTATTGATTCTTGTCCTATAGAAGGATTTCATAGAGAAAAGTTAGAGATATTATTGGAAAAAGAGGAGATTATCGATAGAGAACACTTTGGTGTTTCTTCTATGGTGGTTTTTGGCTATAGAAAAGAGGATCCAAAAAGACCAAAGACTAGAAAATCTATGGAAGAAGTAGTAGAATGGATATACTAATATGAATTTAAGGGGTGAACTATGGCTAAATATTATTATGCAGTCAAAGAAGGCAGAAAAACAGGTATATATGAAACTTGGGATGAATGCCAGACTCAGGTAAAGGGATATTCTAATGCAAAGTATAAGAAATTTTCTACTTATGAAGAAGCTTTAGGTTTTATGGAAGGAGCAGGAAAATTATCTGAAGAAAAGGATATAATGGATTTAAAAGAAAATGAAATGGCTGCTTATGTAGATGGTAGCTTTGATTTGAATAATAGATGTTATAGTTTTGGTGCCGTTATATTTACAGATGAAGGAAAAGAAACTTACTCAAAAAAAGAAGAGGATGCCAATCTAGTAGATATGAGAAATGTTGCTGGAGAAATAAAGGGAGCCATATTTGCAATGGAAGAGGCCTTAAATAGACATAAGGAAGTTCTTTATCTACACTATGATTATGCAGGGATAGAAAAATGGGCAGTCGGAGAATGGAAAACTAATAAATATGGTACTAAAAAATATAAAAAATATTATGATTCCATTAAAGATAGATTAAGAGTAGTGTTTATAAAAATCAAAGCCCATTCCGGAAATAAATATAATGAGGAAGCAGATATGTTAGCAAAAGAAGCTTTAGGCATATAATACTAATGGAATATTCCATTAGTATTATATTTTTTCATAAGGAATATTATTTTTTTTCAATAATTCTAAAGCATAATCGTCGATCCTATAGCTGTGCTTGTAAAAAATTTTTTTAATTCCAGCTTGTATTAATGCCTTGGTGCAATTAAGACAAGGAAAATGGGTAACGTATATCTTACACCCGTTAACTGAGATACCTTCCTTTGCACAATATAGTAGGGCATTCATTTCAGCATGTATAGTAGCAATACAATGACCATCTCTCATAGTATGTCCTACATCATCACAATGAGGATTGCCAGATATAGAGCCATTATATCCAGTAGAGACTATCCTGTTATCATCATTGACGATTAAACATCCAACCTCTGCCCTATCACAGGTAGAACGAGTAGCCACTATTTCGGCTATTTGCATAAAATATTCATTCCAAGATTTTCTTTTCTCCATCTATCTTTTCTCCTTTATGAATATATAGATAATTATATAATATATTATCATATTTTATTGTTTTATTGAACCTAAATGATATAGTATATGGATATATTCATTTATATATAATATAATGTAAGTGTCTAAGGTTTATTAAAATAAATGCAATAGAAGGAGAATGTGATGAGATATATAATAAAAGAAAAAATTTTTACATTTGCAGATAGATTTAATATTGAAGATGAGCATGGCTATCCCCAATACGAGGTAGTAGGTAAAATATTCTCTTTAGGTAACAAACTTAATATATATGATTTAAATGGAAGAGAGCTTATATATATAGAACAGCAGCTACTTAGATTTTTGCCAGAGTATCATATCTATAGAGATGGAAGTCTTATAGGAAAAATTAAAAAAGAGTTTACTTTTTTCAAACCTAAATTTTATATTGAAAGCTCCTATGGTGATTTGACTATTGATGGGGATGTATTCCATCATGATTTTAATATTTTAAAAAATGGCCAACCAGTTGCATGGATAAACAAGAAGTGGATTTCCTTTTCTGATACCTATTCTGTAGATATATTAGATGAGGAAGACCAACCATTTATTTTATCAATTGTTATAGTATTAGACCAAATATTTTATGATGGAAATAGGAACAATTCCTAGTTGATTATAGAGGGATGTGGTTTAAGTGGAGTTGTTTAATATACAAAATTCCGTTCAAGAAGTTGCTGAGGCTATTTCAGCAGTACTAAATGTAGATGTAACCATTGTAGATAAAAAGTTAATAAGAGTTGCAGCTACTGGTATGTATAAAGAACTAATAGGCAAAACTTTGCCTAAAAACTGTTCCTTTGAATTAGTGGCTAATAAAGGGAAACCGGAATTTATTGATAGTCCTAATATAAGTAAGAAATGTTTTGGTTGTAGTTTGAAGGGCAATTGTGCTGAATTGGCCACTGTTGGATATCCAATTATTAGCAAGGGAGAATTATTAGGAGTTATTGGACTTATAGCCTTTGATATAGAACAGAAAAATAAAATTCAAGAAGATTATGATTCTCTAATAATTTTTTTAAGCAAATTAGGAGATCTATTAGCAGGTAATTTGAAATATACTAATATGATAACTGCATTGACCATACAAGGTGAAGAAACTAAAATGATAATAGATGGTCTTGGTAATGGAATAATATGTACTGATGTTGATGGAAGTATAAAGTTTATCAACTCTAAAACCGAAGACTATTTACAGATTAAGGCTCAAAATTTAATTAACAAACCTATATCGAGAATTTTGCCAGAATTAGATTTTGATTTGAAAGCTCAAACTCCTATTGAAACAAAGATAACTGTAAAAGGTAAGAGAAAAAGTTTTATAATAAAGACAATCCCAGTAATGATAAAGGATGAAAAAGTAAGCAATATAATTGAAATCCACGAAACATCTAATATGGTAAGGAGTGCTTACAGATTAATAGAAGGTGGAAGCAGTATAACCTTTGATCATATAATTGGAGATAGTCCTAAAATGTTAGAAGTAAAGAATTTAGCTAGTAAAATAGCATCTAGCAAATCTACAGTATTATTAAGGGGAGAGAGTGGAACTGGCAAGGAATTATTTGCTAGGGCTATCCATAATGCTAGTGGTAGGAGTAATTTTCCTTTTGTAGCTATAAATTGTGCCTCGATCCCGGATAATCTATTAGAGAGTGAACTATTTGGTTACGATGGCGGAGCTTTTACAGGAGCAAATAAGCAAGGACAGATGGGGAAATTCGAATTAGCTAATGGTGGTACTTTGTTTTTAGATGAAATAGGAGACTTGCCTCTACATCTTCAGCCAAAGATCTTGAGGGTTTTACAAGAAGGAGCATTTATGAGGGTAGGAGGCAAAGAGTTAATTTCTGTGGATTTTAGGCTAATAGCTGCTACAAATAGGAATTTAGAAGAGATGATACAAGAAGGAGAATTTAGAGAGGATCTGTATTATAGATTAAATGTAATACCAATTTATATTCCTCCATTGAGGGAAAGGATAGAGGATATTGAAAGTTTAAGCAGATATCAACTTCAAAAATACTGTGATAGATTAGGGAAAGAATTGAAAGTATTATCCCAAGATGTAAAAGATGCATTCAATAAATATAACTGGCCAGGCAATGTAAGAGAACTGGAGAATGTAGTGGAGTATTTGGTAAATGTAGTAAAAGGAAAGAAGATAAGATTTGAAAATTTACCCTATGGGATAAGGGATTATTCCAATGATTGTCTTGTAAAAACAGAGAAAAATAATAGGCTAAAGGACATTTTAGATAATTATGAAAGGGAAATACTTAAATCCTATTTAGAGGAATATGGGAAGACTACAGAAGATAAAGAAAAAATATCTTCAATATTGGGAATCAACTTATCTACCCTATATAGGAAATTGAATAAATATAATTTGCAATAGTGCAAAAAAATTGCAACCCTGAGAAATATAATAATTCCTCTATATTTACACATTTATATAGGCTTATTCCAATAGTTTAATATATAATTCTCAATAATGGGAAAGACCTCTTATTAAAATTTTAGTCAAATAAAAGGACAAACTGAGTAATGATCAGGAGGTCCTTTTATTTTTTGATGTTGGCATGGTTATTGCAAAACAATGGAGTAAGAGTATAATAACAGAAAGGCGGTGCTGATATGGTGGATAACAAAATTATAGAAAAACTGCTAATCATAATAAAAGATGAAACTATACCTGCCTTAGGCTGTACAGAACCTGTAGCTGTAGCTTATGCAGCCTCTGTAGCAAATAGATATTTAAAAGATGAAATTGATAGCCTTGAAATAAAAACAAGTAAGAATATATTTAAAAACGGGAAATCGGTGATTATTCCTAATACAAAAGAGTGGGGATTAGATTTAGCAGGAGTGTTGGGGATTTTAGGTGGCAATCCAGATGATGAGTTAATGGTCTTAAAGAGCATAAAGGAGGAACATATTAGAAAAGCACATAAAGTATTAGAAGAAGGAAAAGTAGAAGTAAGTTACTTGGGAAACACCCCAGATGTTTATATAGAGATCGTTGCCATAAGTAAAGAAAAAACGGTAAAAGTAGTATTAAAGGATGCTCATAATCATATTGACAGGGTTGAAGTAAATGGAAAAATAGTTTATAAAGGTGTTTTAAACAAGGACAAGGGTTTAGTAGCAGATTTTATAAAGAATTTGACTTTTAAAGATATAGTAAAAATTGTGGAAACAATTCCTTTAAACTCCATAGCCTTTATAAATGATGGAATAGATATGAATAAAAATGCTGCAGAAATGGGAATGAAGGCAGAAAATGGGTTAAATATAGGTAGAGGACTTATAGAGTTAGAGAGACAAGGAAGATTAAAGGTTGACGGGCCAACTAGAGCAAGAATTTTAACAGCAGCAGCTGCAGATATGAGGATGGGCGGAGGCAATTGCCCAATAATGACTAGTTCAGGTAGTGGAAATCAAGGCCTGGGTGTAGTTTTACCAATAATAGTTGTAGCAGAAGAAAATAATATATCGAGAGAAAGATTGAAAAGGGCAATATTTTTAGCCCATATAATAAACAAATATGTAAAGTTGCATACTGGGAAACTATCAGCCATGTGTGGATGCGCCATTGGTGCCGGTGTAGGAGCTAGTGCAGCTATATCTTGGATGTTGGGTGGTAGTCAAGAACAGATTAGTGGGGCTTCTAATAATATGTTAGCTAACCTTACTGGCATGATATGTGATGGAGCTAAAGATACTTGTGCTATGAAACTATCTACATCAGCAGAAGAGGCAGTTATTGCCGCCTATTTGGCCAATGAAAATATAATAGTAAAACCAAACATTGGTATTATAGGCAATACTATAGAGGAAACTATTAAGAATTTAGAAATTTTATGTAAAGAAGGACTTTTTAAAACGGATTCAACTATTATAAATATAATATAAAACATCTGTTTAATGGCAGATGTTTTTATTACATCTAGAATGGGTAATAATTAACAAACAAAAATTTATGGCTGGGAGGAATATAAATGCTCAAAGAATTTAAAGAATTTGCAGTAAAAGGTAATGTAATTGATTTAGCAATAGGAGTTATTATTGGAGGAGCTTTTGGGAAAATAGTATCTTCTTTAGTAAATGACGTAATAATGCCTATAGTTGGTGGATTGATTGGAAATATTGATTTTACTAATTTTTTTATTAGTCTAGATGGGAATAATTATTCAACATTACAACAAGCTAAAGATGCAGGTGCTGCTACCCTAAATTATGGTGTATTTCTAAATACCGTTATTGAATTTTTAATAATATCCTTTTCTCTATTTATAGTCATCAAGCAGATCAATAGATTTAAGAGAAAAGAAGAACAAGCTCCTATAACAACTAAAAAATGTAAATATTGTTATAGTGAAATACCTATAGAAGCTACAAGATGTCCAAATTGTACTTCAGTTTTAGAGGATAAATAGATCTTAGAATATTTAGTTCCTTTATGCAAAAGTTGATAAAACTGGGGAGAAGGAGGTAAGGTTATTTGTATGGGTTGGTATTAGAAGGTGGTGGAGCCAAGGGTGCCTATCATATTGGAGCTTATAAAGCAATAATGGAAGAAGGAATTGAGATAAAAGGCATAGCAGGTACCTCTGTAGGAGCTTTGAATGGGGCCATGATAGTTCAAGGTGATTTTGAGAAGGCCTACGAAATATGGCATAATATTTCTTATTCTAAAGTTATCAATGCTAGTGAAGAAGAACTAAAAAGGATAAAAAGCGGCAAACTGAGCAAAGAAGATATTTTACTATTGGTAGATAGTATTAAAGGGTTTTTTGTTGATAAAGGTCTGGATATAACACCTTTGAAAAATTTATTAATGGAATTAATAGATGAAGAAAAAATTAGAAGTTCAGGTAAGGACTTTGGCATAGTTTCCGTTTCATTGACGGACTTTAAGCCATTGGAGATATATATTGAAAACATTCCTTTAGGACAACTGGTAGAGTATTTATTAGCTAGTGCTTACTTACCTGTATTTAAAACGGAAAGAATAGATGGAAAAAGATATATAGATGGGGGAATTTATAATAATTTACCTGCTAATTTATTAAAGGATAAAGGATATAAGAATTTAATACTAGTTAGAACTCATGCTCCAGGTATCGTTAAAAAGATAGATTCCCGTGGACTAAACATTTTAACTATTTCACCTAAAGACAATTTAGGAAGGGTTTTGGATTTCGATAGAGAAACTGCCAGATATAATATTAAATTAGGTTATTATGATGGATTAAAAGTGTTGAGAGGACTTAAAGGACATCATTACTATATTGAACCTATAAATGATGAAGATTATATTATAGATTTCTTATTTAAATTAGATGAAAAAAAGGTATTAAAGTTAAAAGAAATATTTAAAATAGAAGGGATGCCTAACAAAAGAGCAGTGTTTGAGATTCTTATCCCTAAAATAGCAACAATCTTGGGAGTGGAAAAAGAATCAGATTATGAAGATATCTTTATATTATTATTAGATAGATTAGCAGAGATCTATGAGATAGAAAGGTTTAAGATTTACTCATACCATGAATTATTAAACTTGATAAAACAAAGTTTAAGATCAGAGGAGAATGAAAAAGTTGGGATAGTAAATAGAATAATAGAAAAAGTGGATTTATTATCTTTTTTTACTAAAGATGAGATTATTAAAGAGGTTGGTAAAATTTTATTCTAACCTTTATCCTTAATCAATGTTTCAAGCAAAAATATATATTAAATACTAGTTGCTATTTTTTAGAATACGGGTTATAATAAATTGAAACTTTAATTCATCAGTAACATTTTATTTTAAATATTGTCTAACAGAAATTGGTTTAAAGAAATAAGATTTAAATAGATTATTTAATCTCCAAATCTTTATTTCTTATTAAGGCCCTGTGAATTAAAGGAAATAAATTTTTGGAGGTAATTAAGAATGACTAACGGTACAGTTAAATGGTTTAACTCAGAAAAAGGTTTTGGATTTATTCAAACTGAAGAAGGAAATGATGTATTCGTACATTTTTCTCAAATTAACAAACAAGGATTCAAAACTTTAGAAGAAGGGGAAGCAGTATCCTTTAGAATAGTTGAAGGACAAAAAGGCCCTCAAGCAGAAGACGTTACACCAATTAAATAATTAAGTAATAAAAACCCTAAAGCCATTGGCTTTAGGGTTTTTAAATAAATGGTAATAAGTTCTCGCTTATGCTATTAGGGGCAAAAATGGAAACTTATTATGATAACGATAATTGCTATCATTATATGTTTAAAAAATTAATTATTGGATATAAATAAGATAGTTACAAAAGAATAGACTTATATATAGGAGGTAAGAAATGGAAAGGTTAGTAGGAAGAAAAGCACCAGATTTTATAATGAATGCTTGTGAAGGGGACGGAAGTGACTTTTGTAAAATTGGGTTAAAGGATTATGAAGGCAAATGGTTAGTTATGTTCTTCTACCCATTGGATTTTACATTCGTATGTCCTACAGAAATTACAGGATATAGTAAGAGATATGAAGATTTTAAAAAAGAAAATGCAGAAGTACTTGCTATAAGTGTGGATAGTGAACATTCCCATAAGGCTTGGATTAATTCAAGTCTAGGAAAAATTAATTTCCCAATAGCATCAGATATGACAAAGAAGGTTGCAAAAGATTATGGAGTATTAATTGAAGAAGAAGGCGTTGCTCTAAGGGGGCTATTTATAATTGATCCAGAAGGCATTGTTAGATATTCTGTAGTACATGATCTAAATGTGGGAAGATCTGTTGACGAAACATTAAGGGTGTTAAGGGCACTTAAAACAGGGGGGCTTTGTCCAGTAGATTGGGATGAAGGAGAAGCTCTGTTATAATATAAAAAGGCGGTCATGTATGACCGCTTAAATTTTTTATGGGGGTATATCTATGGATATAGAAGATATTATTAATAAGATAAAGGAAAGAAGAGTAGAACCATTGGAGGTCAAACAAAAATATGCAGTTCTTATTCCTTTAATAGAGAATAAGGGAAAATGGGAAATAATATATGAGCTAAGAGCTAAAGATTTAAAAAGACAACCTGGAGAAATATCTTTTCCAGGAGGACAAGTAGAAAAAGATGAAACTTATAGTGAAGCAGCCATAAGGGAAACTATGGAAGAACTTAATATTGAGAAAGAAAATATAAATATAATAGGAGAATTAGATTATCTTGTTTCCCATGCGAATACAGTAATCCATTCTTTTTTAGCCACAATTCACAATATAGATGTGGATAAGATTATACCAAATAAGGATGAGGTAGATCATATATTCACAGTTCCTATAAATTTTTTTATTAATAATGAGCCAAATCTATATTATATAGATTTGCATCCAGCTATAAGTGAGGATTTCCCATATAATCTAATACCTAATGGGAAAAATTATAATTGGCGGTTTGATAAACATTCAGTCTATTTTTATAATTATAATGATTATATAATCTGGGGTTATACTGCTAAGATGACTAAGCATTTCATAGATTTAATAAAATGAGTTCTCTTTTGGCATGAAGCCAAAAGAGAACTCATTTGTTTTACCTTTCTTCGATCATCCTATTATTTATGTGAATACCATTATTTAATTCTTTTAAATCCTTTATCAAAAATAAAGCGGTTACAATTGATGCAGTCAGATCCGATACTGGACCTGCTAACCATACTCCTGTTAGACCAAAAAACCTTGGTAAAATCAATAGGGCTGGTATTAGAACTAACACTTGCCTAGATAGGCTTAAAAAGGCAGATTGCTTAGGTTTGCCAGTAGCTTGAAAATAATTGGAACTAACTATTTGGAAACCTATAATAGGTAACATAGCTAAATAAATCTTTAATCCCTTAATACCAACATCTGCTATCTTATCCATCTCAGGTCCTTTTTCTAAAAACATACCAAATAACCTATGGGGTATTGTCTGAGTAATTAGGAAACCTAAAGTTAATACGGCAGTTGCAGCCATTATTGCTTTTTTTAGAGCTTCTTTTACCCTTGTATATTTTTTTGCACCATAGTTAAAACCGATAATAGGTTGAGCTCCTTGATTTATACCAAAGACTGGCATAAGTATTAGCATAGTAATACTATGGATAACTCCCATGCTTGAAACAGCAATGTCTCCCCCATAAGTATTTAAACTATTATTTAAAATAGCTGTTACTAAACTAGCAGCTAATTGCATACTAAAAGGTGCAAAACCAATGGAAAAAATACTTTTAATAATATTCTTTCTCAATTTCATATTTTCTTTTTTTAAATTCAACATACTTCTACTACCAAAGAAATAACTGAGAACCCAAATGGCAGAAACTGCTTGAGAAATAATAGTAGCTAATGCTGCCCCTTTTATTCCCATATTGAATATAAATATGAATATATAATCTAATATTATATTAAGGATTGCTCCAATTAGCATGGTAACCATTGCAATTTTTGGATTACCTTCTCCTCTAATAAAAGCGTTAATTCCAAAGCCTACAGCTTGGAAAGGTGCTCCTATAAGGATTATAGACATATAATCTACAGCATGAGGCAGTATGGTTTCACTTGCACCAAAAATTTTAAGTAATGGTTCAATAAAAATTAGGCCTGAAATACTAAGCGTTATTGAAATAATGAATAATAATACTAGAGCATTTCCTAAGATTTTTTCTGCTTCATCTTTCTTACCTTCTCCTAATCTTATAGATGATAAGGAATTTCCACCAAATCCTATTAGCATACCAAAGGCCATAAGAATTAAAGCAACAGGTGAAGTGACAAATATAGCACCAATTCCTATGCTGCCTACTCCCTTACCTATGAATATTCGGTCTACTATATTATATAATGCATTTACTAACATACCTACTATAGCAGGTATAGAAAACTTCAAAAGAAGTTTACCAATTTCTTCTTCACCTAAAAATTTTGATCTTTCATTTCTTTCATTCATTAATCATCCCTCACTTTTTCCAATATTTCTACGATGGTTTTTAAACTTTCATTAAATTTATTGATTTCTACTTCAGAAAGAATATGAAAAAGTTCTTCTATTCGTTTATTAAACTCTTCTTCTTGTTTTGCATAATATTGTTTACCTTCTTCGGATAATTTAATAATAGTCTTTCTTTTATCTCTTGGATCATCTTCCCTATATACTAGATTCATATTTTCCATAGAATCAATTAAAGTGGTAATGCTGCCTTTTTCCATGTCCATACATTTTCCTAATATAGTGGGAGTGATTTCTCTAGTTTTACCAAGAATCATTATTGCCCTTACTTGGTTTTTAGTACAGCAGTATATATCATCCTTTACCTTTTTAAAGGTTGGAGTAAACAATCTATGAAATAATGACATAAATTTAACTAAACCATATCTAATATCTATAATAGTATTATCCATATATATTCACCTCAAACAAAAAAGTAGTTAGAATTCTAATAATTAGAATTCTAACTACTAATTTTATACTTTTACTATCTTAAAGTCAAGGGCTAATTTGTGAACATCTGAGTCCAATAGGTAGTACCATTAGCTTTAACATAACCAACCCCAATAGTTCCGAAGCTTGGATTAAGTATATTTGCCCTATGACCTGATGAATTCATCCAGCCGTTGACTACAGATTTAGCACTGGAATACCCTTTAGCAATGTTTTCGCCAGCCGTCTTGTATTGAATGCCAAAGCTTCTCATCATACTAAAGGGATCTCCATATGTAGGAGAAGTATGACTAAAATAATTTTTATTGGCCATGTCTTGGGATTTTGCTCTAGCTACCTTAGATAATTCTTCACTATAGGCTAATGGATTTAGTCCAGCTTTTTCTCTTTCTATATTTACAAGTCTTACCACTTCTCTTTCTATCGAAGTATTTGCTCCTACTTCGACTTCAGTAGCAGGATTACTTGGTTTTGTTTCAGGAGTTTTATTGCTGTTGTTCTTACTGTTATCTATATCTGAATCTGGAGTTTTTACATCTTCCACAGGAGTTTCAGGTTTTGTTGGCGTATTTGTGTTATTATTATCCCAATATTTTGGAGTTAATCTAATAATTACATTACTGTACCTATTTTTTAAATAATTATTAGAGTAATTATTGTAAGTAATAACATAACCCTCTCTACTCTGTTCACTGTTATAGGATCTATAATTGGTATTACCCTTATAGTTTATACTTGCAGCTTGTCCTATTGATGTTGATAAAAGCATAGTTGCAGCTAATGAAAGTAATACTTTTTTACCATTTTTATTCATATTATATCCTCCTTATTATTTAGATTCGATCCGGCCCCCTTTCATATTTCTTATTTTTTAAAAGTATAACATTAAATTTCTATTAAATAAATACTCAATAGATGGTAGGTCAACATAATATTGGAATTGATGTGAAAATAAAAGAGGGGCTACCTCAAAGTGAATTTACTTAACCATTTTTGAGATAGCCTCCTTTACCTAATCTATATTGCATTATTTTATTCTTATTTGATGATATACTTTCTTACCTTTTCTAATAAGGACTTTACCGTCTTTAAAGTCATCTAAGGTAATGATTCTATCTATGTCTTCAACTTTTACATCATCTATAGATATTCCACCTTGTTCTATAAGTCTTCTACCTTCGCTATTGGATTTAGTAAGACCTACATTTTTTAATAAATCTAATATTCCTATACCTTTTTCAAATACACTCTTGTTAAATTCTGTGAAGGGTATAGAACCTTCCTCTTTAGAGCCAGCAAATAATGCTCTAGATGCTTTTTGTGCTTTAATAGCTTCTTCTTCCCCGTGGACCATTTTGGTTACTTCAAAAGCTAGGATTTCTTTTGCTTTATTGATTTCAGCACCTTCTAATCCTCCTAGCCTTTTTACCTCATTCATAGGTAAGAAGGTCAATAGACTTAAGAACTTTTCTACATCTCTATCATCAGAATTTCTTAGGTATTGGTAAAATTCATAAGGAGATGTTTTTTTAGGGTCTAACCATATAGTACCAGCTGCAGTTTTACCCATTTTAATTCCTGCGGCAGTGGAGAGTAACTTGAAGGTCATAGCATAGACTTTGTCTCCTTCCAGCTTTCTTACTAACTCATATCCTCCTAATATATTGGACCATTGGTCGCTACCCCCTACTTGGAGGCGACAATTATAATCCCTATATAGTTTTAAATAGTCATAGGATTGCATCAACATATAGCTAAATTCAAAGAAGGTTAGTCCTTGCTCTAATCTATTTTTATAGCAATCAAAGGTCAGCATTCTATTTACAGAAAAATGGACCCCAACTTCTCTCATGAATTCTAGGAAATTCAAATTTAATAACCAATCTGCATTATTAACTAGTATAGCTTTATTATCATTAAAATCGATGAACCTTGAAAGTTGTTCTTTAAATTTTGAAGCGTTGTGATCAATCATTTCTTTAGTTAGCATTTTTCTCATATCAGTTCTTCCGGAAGGGTCTCCTACCATGGTAGTTCCACCGCCTAGTAAAGCAATAGGTCTATGTCCAGCTCTTTGCATATGCATCATTACCATTATTTGAATAAAATGACCTAAAGTCAAGCTATCAGCAGTGGCATCAAATCCAACATAAAAGGTTACAGACTCCTTATCTAAAAGTTCCTTTAGTTCTTCTTCATAGGTTACCTGATCGATATAACCTCTTTCCTGTAATACATCAAATACATTAGCCATTATATAACCTCCTAAAAATTACATTAATTTTTATTTTCATTAAAAAAGGGCATCTTCTCCTAAAAGGACGAGAAGACACCCGTGGTACCACCTTAATTTGCATAAAGCCTCTAATCACGTAACGTGTGATAATCGCAATAGTTTCCTATTGAAACTTTGGATTCGTAATTCACTCTATTATTAGGTTATAGATCTCTCACCAATGATCTATTCTCTGTATTTTAACCATAATAGGCTACTATTATCCGTCATCGTTTTATATTGATTTTAAATGTATATTAATATATAAACCACTTATTGTCAAGGGGAAAAGAAAAAGAGGACTTACTAGTCCTCTACTATTAATTCTACACTATTTTCCCATAGACCATGGATATTACAATAGCTTGTAGCATGAAGAGTTCCGGATTTTTCAACCTTAAACTTAGCCGATACATAAGGCTCTGTAAATGCACCGTGTTCTCCATGACTATTAAAATTATAACTACCTATTTCTACTGGGAAATTACTTCCTTCTGGGTGGAAATAAAGCTTAATCCATGCTATGTAATGCTCTTGAGTATTTGGATGAGCAATTTCTTCACCAATGTTAAGGTTAACTTCTACTAAATCTCCCTTTTTAACTTTTTCAGGTGCATGAATAACAGGCACATGTTTTTCACCTTTCCAATCTCCACTTTGATATAACTTTCCTATGCTTTTCATATTTTAAAACCTCCTAATTTTTTAATTATATTCCTAAAGAACAATCTATATAGATTAATACCCAAGTAATATAAAAAATACACAAGAGGGAAGTAATTATTTATTTTTTTAGGTATAATAGAATTGAATCCAATTAGAAAGGAAGTATAAAATGGGACAAATTCAGTTAATTGCAACTACAACCTTTGGGTTAGAAGCTGTTGTAAAAAGGGAATTGCAAAATTTGGGATATAATGATTTGGTAGTTGAAAATGGGAAGATTACCTTTAGAGCTACAGAAAAGGATATTC
The DNA here is from genome assembly GCF_021655095.1 of Clostridium sp. Cult1. Lineage (GTDB taxonomy): Bacteria > Bacillota > Clostridia > Tissierellales > Tepidimicrobiaceae > Schnuerera. The sequence continues at coordinate 542,234 of NZ_PPXW01000001.1, forward strand.
CTATTACTAATCTATGGTTAAGGTCTGCTGATAGGGTATTATTAAAAATGGGGGAGTTTAAAGCTACTTCTTTTGAGGAATTATTTGAAAAGACGAAGGCATTACCATGGGATGAATGGATTACTGAAGATGGCGAATTTATTGTAGAGGGAAAATCTGTCAATTCAAAGTTATTTAGTATTTCAGATTCACAAGCTATTGTGAAAAAAGCCGTTGTAGAGAAGCTAAAAACTAAATATAAAAAAGAATGGTTTGAAGAAACTGGGGCTAAATTTACAATAGAAGTATCTTTACTCAAAGATACTGCAACCTTGACTATTGATACCTCTGGATCTGGGTTACATAAAAGAGGATATAGAACCCATAGCGTAGAAGCCCCTCTCAAGGAAACTTTAGCAGCAGCTTTAATCCAATTAAGCTATTGGAATAAGGATAGGTTTTTATTAGATCCATTCTGTGGCTCGGGAACTATTCCTATAGAAGCAGCAATGATTGGCAAAAATATAGCACCGGGGTTGAATAGAAATTTCGCTTCTGAAGGTTGGCCTAGGGTTAAAAAAGAATATTGGCAGGATGCAAGAAGGAAAGCATGGGATGTAATGCTTAAAGATTTTAATTTAAATATTATTGGTTCAGATATAGATAAAAAGGCTATAGGTATAGCAAAAGAAAATGCAGCCAATATAGGTTTAGAAGGAGATATAAAATTTATTACTAAGGACTTTAGAGATTTTAAATTTAAAGACGATTATGGAGTAATCATTTGCAATCCTCCTTATGGTGAAAGACTAGGAGAAGAAAAAGAAGTAGATAAATTATATAAGGATATGGGAAAGTTTTTGGGAAAGTTGGATACCTATTCTATCTATGTTTTAACTTCCAATAAAGATTTCGAAAGATTATATGGGAAAGATGCAGATAGAAAAAGAAAACTCTACAATGGCAGAATTAAAGTAGATTATTATCAATACTATGGTCCAAGACCACCAAAAAATTAGTGAAGATATAGTTAATTTGAGGGTATAATTAAATTAAAAGAATGAAGGGGGAAATTTTATGAGTATTTATACTAAAACTGGGGATAAAGGAACCACTTCTTTATTCGATAACAAAAGGGTATCTAAGGATGATATTAGGGTGGAAAGCTATGGGACTGTAGATGAGCTGGTATCCTTTTTGGGTCTAGCTAAGAATTATATTGATGAAGAGGAAATATACAACATAATCCAAGAAGTTCAAAACAAGCTATTTACTGTAGCTAGTAATTTAGCTACAGAAGATAAGACCAAAGTAAAATACCATATAGTAGAGGAAGATATTAAATACTTGGAGGAAAATATTGATGAATATATGGGAAGATTAAATAATCCTATAGGCTTTATAGTCCCTGGTTCAGGGGAAAAGTCAGGTTACCTTCATGTGTGCAGGACTATATGCAGAAGGGCTGAGAGAAGAATAATCACCTTAGGATCCTATAGAGAAGTAGATCCTTTGGTGATTAAGTATGTTAATAGACTTTCTGATTTGATATATGCCTTAGCTAGATATCTTGAAGAAGAAGAAATAAAGGTAGAATATAGAGCATAGGAAAACTAAATTTTAATATTCTCTATCATCTTATTTAGCTTATCGGCAATTGAAGATAGGTTTTCAACAGATGCAGTAATTTCTTCCATAGAAGCAAGGTTGTTTTCTACAGCAGCAGCACTAGTTTCAGAGGCTGCTGTTGTTTCTTCTGAAATTGCAGATATTTCAGATGCCCTTTCTAGAATATATTCACTATTGTTACGCACATCCTTTGCAGCTTCTGTAATTTCTACTATTAAGATATTGATTTGATCAATTTTAATCAATAAATCATCAAAGGATTTTTTAGTTAAATCGGCTATATTTACGCTTTCTTCTACAACCTCACTTACTTCATCGATACTGTTTACTGCACTTTTACTACTATTGGTAACATTAGAAGTAATTGCAGATATTTCTCCTGAATATGTATGAGTAGCATCAGCCAGTTTTCTAATTTCTTCTGCGACCACTGCAAAACCCTTACCAGCTTCCCCTGCCCTTGCAGCTTCAATAGCAGCATTTAATGCAAGGAGATTAGTTTGTTCAGCTATTTCATTAATAATAATTACTATATTGTCGATGTTCTGAATTTGATGGTTTAATTCCTCTATAATATTGGAAGTGTCTTTTGTTGTATTTTCTATTAAATTCACCATATGTATAATCTGATCCACATCTTCATAACCTTTTTTAGCAGACTTGGCCATGGAAATAGAAAGCTCCCCAGCTTGTTCTGCGAAATTTTCTGTGTCTTGGGATAGACTATTAAGGTTTGAAATAGCTTCGCTTAACTCGGTAATATTCATAGAGGTATCTTCTGAGCCCTTAGCAATTTCATTAACGCTTATAGCTATGTTTTCGATAGAAGAAGTAGTATCTTCTATTACTGATGATAGGTTTTTAGCATTATCAGCCAAGACATTTGCATTGTCCCTAACACCAGAAGCCATTCTATTACTAGCTGAGATTATTCTATTTAAAGAATTATTTATATTGGGCAGCTCTTTAATATCTTTAAGTTCATTCAATTTAGCGTATTCCCCATTGGCTATATGTTCTATTGTAGAAGATACATTATTTAAAGTTTTATTAATAATTTTATTAAATAAAACCCTTGTAGTAAGGCCAATTATCAATGTGTTTACTATGGCCGTTATAAGGATATATAATTGTGAATTTTGAGTTGAGTTTATTTTAGTAGCATTAACAATGAAATATGTAAGAATGATACTTAAGAAAATGGTTATAAAAACTAGTGATAAGAATTTAAGCTTCAATTTACTCAGACTATTTTTATTTTTTTGCTTATATTTTTTTTCTTTCATCATAGTTTCCTCCTTCTATTTTTGATTATAATATATATAATACTATATATTCCGCTTTATGTTAATAGAGAGTCAAAAATAAGTAGAAAAATGGTAATATATATCTAATAAAGTAATTTGTAAAATGAATATTAATGATAAACATATTTAAAAACTTTGTATTTTAAAAATTATTATGATATTATTAAACCAAGTACCTATTTTATTAAAAGGGTGATAATATGCTTATTAGAGAAGAATCTAACTCTTTAATTAATAATATGGAAGAATATAGTATATTAAACTATCATGTTTTAGAAAGTATGGCTGATTGGGTTAGAGTAGTAGATATTAATGGTACTATTATATATGCCAATAAAGCTATGAAAAAAGCTTTAGGAGATGATTTAGTAGGTAAAAAATGTTATCAATCCATTGGCAAAAAGGAACCTTGTGGTTTTTGTATATCTAAAAAGACTATAAGGACTAATGAGACAGTTCAAAAAGAAGAAATAATAAATGGTAGATATTTTTCAGTTAAAAGTTCTCCAGTTTTAGATCCTAATGGTAATGCAATAGCTGCCGTAGAAGTCCTTAGAGATGTGACAAGGGAGAGAAAACTAGAACTAGAATTAATTGAAAGAAATAAAAAGATGGTTAAAGATTTAAGGTTTGCTAAAAGGCTTCAGCATAGGATTTTGCCTAAAAGAGGTATATATAATGGATTGAAAATTGATCATTTATATAAGCCCTCAGAGATGTTAAGTGGAGATATGTTTGATGTTTATCGTATTGATGAAGATAACATGGGGATATATATCTGTGATGTAGTAGGAAATGGCATTACAGCATCTATGATGACTATGTTCGTTAGACAAACTATGAGGGCCATAAAGGACGATATATTAAGTCCATCCATGGCATTGACAGAACTTCATAAAAATTTTAGTACTTTAGGCTTAGAAATAGATAAGTATTTTACAATTTTTTATGCAGTATTTAATGCCAAGGAAAATCACTTCACTTACGCCAATGCCGGCCATAATTGTATTCCCATTAAATATAACTCCAATGAAATAGAACTATTGACAACAAAGGGCTTCCCTATATCTTTAATATTTAATGAAATATATTATGAAGAAAATGATATCGTATTGGATAAAGGCGATAAAATACTATTTTATACTGATGGTATAACGGAGGTAAAAAACATCGAAGGAGATGAATTCGGAGTAGATAGAATAGTTGAAATCATAAAGAACGATGAAACAAACCTATTGAATAAAATAGTTGAGAATGTGGAAAGGTTTAGATGGGGAGAACAAGAAGATGATTTTGCCATGGTATTAATGGAAGTGTTAAACTAATAAAAAGTCCTAGAAGGAAACTTCTAAGGCTTTTTATTATTAAATTATATAGTGTGATTTATAACTAATAAATGGGGGTTATCTTATGGATAATATTACATTTGACTATTCAAATGGTTTTATTGAAAAACATGAAATTAAATATATGGAATATTTGATAGAGTCTTCTCACAGATTGCTGCAAAACAACATAGGAGCAGGCAAGGAATTTACCGGATGGTTAGAGTTGCCTAGGAACTATGATAGAGAAGAGTTGGAAAGGATCAAATCTTCTTCAGCAAAGATAAGAAAAAGTTCTCAAGCCTTTATCTTAATAGGTATAGGGGGCTCTTATTTAGGGGCTAGGGCATGCATAGAAGGTTTAAATCATAGTTTCCATAATAATCTACCAGAAGAAAAACGGAAAGGGCCTGAAATCTATTATGCCGGGAATAATATAAGTAGTAATTACATATCTGATATATTGGATTTATTAGAGGACAAAGATATAAGTATAAATGTAATATCAAAATCGGGAACTACTACAGAACCAGCCTTGGTTTTTAGAATCTTCAAGGAATACATGGAGAAAAGGTATGGAAAAGAAGGAGCAAGAGAAAGGATATATATTACTACAGATAGTTCTAAAGGCGCTTTAAGGGAGTTAACTGAAAGAGAAGGTTACACTTCTTTTATAATACCTGATGATATAGGAGGAAGGTACTCTGTACTTACTGCTGTAGGGTTGCTTCCAATAGCTGTTTCAGGAATTGATATAGATAAGCTTATGGAAGGTGCTTTAGCAGGTATGAATGAATATTCAAAAGGGGATTTAGAACATAATATCTGTTATCAATATGCTTTAGCAAGAAATATTTTATATAATAAAGGAAAGGATATAGAAGTACTTGTAAATTATGAGCCAAATCTACATTACTTTGCAGAATGGTGGAAACAACTGTACGGAGAAAGTGAAGGAAAGGATAATAAGGGCATATTTCCTGCCTCAGCTAATTTTACTACTGATTTACATTCTCTAGGGCAATTAATCCAGGATGGGAAAAGGAACTTGTTTGAAACCACAATAAATATAGAAAAACCAGCTAAGGATATAACAATAAGAGTAGATAAGGAAAATCTAGATGGTCTTAATTTTTTAGCCAATAAAACAATAGATTATGTGAATAAAAAAGCCTTTGAAGGTACTTTAATTGCACATACTAAAGGCGGTGTGCCTAATTTAGTAATTAACTTGCCAGAGTTAAATGAATATTATTTGGGGAAATTAATCTACTTTTTTGAAAAATCTTGTGCTATTAGTGGGTATATATTAGGAGTTAATCCCTTTGATCAACCAGGAGTAGAAGAATATAAAAAGAATATGTTTACACTTTTGGGTAAGCCTGGATATAAATAAAGACGGAATGTTCCGTCTTTATTTATGCTATGTGTCAGATCTTAAATAGTTTAATCAAACAAATTGTTAATAAATAAACAAACTTTAGTTGTTTTATTATATAATATTTGATAAAATATGGATAGGTTAATAGAATTTTAATGGAGGTGGAAACTCTATGGATTTTAAGGGGATTCTATTTGAAAAGGATAAAAATATAGGTGTTTTATCTATCAATAGGCCAGATGCATTAAATGCTTTAAATTCTGATGTTTTAGATGAAATTAACAATGTTATAGATATGATAATAGAGGATGACCAAGTACATATATTGATAGTTACAGGAGAAGGAAGGGCTTTTGTGGCTGGGGCGGATATTTCTGAGATGAAGGATATGGATATGTTTAAGGCCAGAAAGTTTGCAGAAAAAGGATTAAAACTTTTTAGAAAAGTAGAGTTAATGGAGAAGCCTGTTATAGCCGCAGTAAACGGCTTTGCCCTAGGTGGTGGTTGCGAGTTAGCTATGTGTTGTGATATTAGAATAGCTTCTCCAAAAGCTAAATTTGGGCAGCCAGAGGTAGGTCTTGGAATTATTCCTGGGTTTGCTGGAACTCAAAGACTATCTCGTATAGTTGGATTGGCAAAAGCTAAGGAATTAATATTTACAGCAGATATGATAGATGCTGAAGAAGCTTATAGAATAGGATTAGTTAATAAAGTAGTTCCAGAAGAAGACCTAATGGACGAAGCTATGGCTATGGCAAATAAGATTCTATCTAAAGGACAAATTGCAGTAAGGTTTGCAAAGGTTGCTATAAATAGAGGGATAGAAACGGATATTGAAACAGGTATGGATATTGAGAGGGATTTGTTTGGATTATGCTTTGCTACAGAAGATCAAAAAGAAGGTATGGATGCGTTTTTAATGAAACGTAAACCAAACTATAAATTAAAATAAAATTTGGGGGTGTCTAGATGAAAAAAATAGGTGTATTAGGTAGAGGAACTATGGCCTCTGGTATAGTACAAGTTTTTGCCCAAAAAGAATATGATGTAATTATGTGGGTTAGAAGTATTGATTCATCAGATCCAAGGGGAAGCTTAAAAGTAGTTGATAAAAATCTAGATAGACTAGTTAAGAAAGAAAAGATTACTGAAGAAGATAAAAATAACATATTGGAAAAGGTTGAAGTCACTACTAATTATGAAGACCTAAAGGATTGTGACCTAATTATTGAAGCAATTTCAGAAAATATGGATGTAAAGAAAGAAACCTTTAAAAGATTAGATGAATTGTGTAAAGAAGATACAATATTAGCAACAAATACTTCTTCCTTATCTATTACAGAAATAGCAAGTAGTACAAATAGACCTGATAGAGTAATAGGGATGCATTTCTTTAATCCAGTACCTGTAATGAAGCTGGTTGAAGTGATAAAGGGGATAGGAACTTCGGAAGAAGTTAAGAATAAAATAATAGACTTATCTGAAGCTTTAGGTAAAACACCTGTAGAAGTAGAGGAAGCTCCAGGCTTTGTAGTAAATAGAATACTGATACCTATGATTAATGAAGCTGTTGGCATATTAGGAGATGGAGTAGCGACAGCAGAGGATATAGATGAAGCTATGAAACTTGGCGCAAATCACCCAATGGGACCACTGGCCTTAGCAGATCTAATAGGTTTAGATGTATGTTTAGCTATTATGGATGTATTATATACTGAGTTTGGAGATCCAAAATATAGAGCTCATCCACTTCTTAGAAAGATGGTAAGAGGAGGATTCTTAGGTAGAAAAACGAAAAAAGGATTTTTTGATTATTCAAGATAATTTCTATAGATGAATTTCTAAAACCTTCTTTATTGGTTTCAACAACCAATAAAGAAGGTTTTTTAATGTATATTTGATATATATAAGAAAAGATTGGACACAATATATAGAAATATTATTTGTGGAAGGTGGATATTATAATGAAAACTTTTTGGAAAGTTTTTATTGTGTCTTTTATTTTTTTCTTTATTGCTATTTTTTTGGGCTCCTATTCCTATATTAAATCTAATAAATATAGGATGGAAACCAATACGAGTGGTGGAGAACCTAAAATAGAAGAAGAGAGTGCTTTAGAAGAAACAAGTATTAAAACTAAAACTTATTCTTCTCTTTCAGAGGCATTTAAGGACAATAATAGGATAAATGTGATTTTACTAGGCATGGAGGATATTAGAACGGATACTATTATATTTGCAACCTTTGATCCTTTATCTAAGCAAGTGAACGCAATTTCTATACCTAGAGATACTTATATACATAGGAAGGGATATAACTATGGAGAACAAAGAAAGATTAATGCTATATATGGGGATCATGGCGTAGAGGGAGTTAAAAAAGCTGTGTCTCACATATTAGAAGGTGTTCCTATTCATCATTATATAATGGTAGATTATAAGGGGGTAGAAAATATTATCGATTCAATTGGCGGAGTAGAGGTGATGGTACCTTTTAATATGAAGTATGAGGATCCAACGGCTAACCCTCCATTGAAAATAGATATAAAAGAGGGGAAACAGGTACTAAATGGGAAAAAATCCCTAGAGTTTTTACGATATAGAAAAGGGAATAATAACAAAGAGGGTTATATAGACGGAGATTTAGGTAGGATTAAAGCTCAACAACAATTTCTTCAATCTTTTGTAGACAAAGTTTTGTCTTACAGATTACCTGTGGTCATAAAAAAAGGTCTTGATTATGTCAAAACAGATATTAAGCTATGGGAAGGTCTTTCCTATTCAAGGAAAGCTCTAGGTATTAAATCGGATGATTTTACATTTAATACTTTGCCAGGAAAGGCAGAGTTAAAAAGTATAAATGGGAAAATACTGTCCTACTTTATATTTGATCCAGTAGAAGTTAAAAAAGCATTAGAAGAAATTTACAACGTAGAAAAGACTTCTTATAAAAGCATTAAATGATAAAACCCCCTAGCCTAGGGGGGTTAAATAGCTTCTTTTTCACTGCTTTCAAGGAGAGCCTCTCCTATAGTGTAGACATTTCCTGCTCCCATAGTGACAACAGTATCTCCTTTTTTGGCGTTCTTTAAAATATAGTCTTCAATACTTTCAAAAGATGATATATATTTTGCATCTATTCCATTCTTCACCAAAGCTTCTACTAGATGAGTAGAATGAACTATACCATTATCTTTTTCCCGAGCGGCGTATATATCGGGTATTATTACCCTATCTGCTTCTGAAAAAGATTCAGCAAAACTATTTAATAGCATTTTTGTTCTTGTATAGGTATGAGGTTGGAATATACACCAAATTTTATTATTTGTTGAATTCCTTAAAGCTTTCAATGAGGCTTTAATTTCTGTAGGATGATGAGCATAATCATCAACTATTTTTATTCCATTTATTATTCCTTTCATTTCCAGTCGTCGATGGGTTCCTTTGTACTCTTCTATGGATTTTATTATAGTGTTAATAGGTATTCCTAAAGTATGAGTAGCACAAATACTAGCTAATGCATTGTAAACATTATGAGTTCCCATTACGCTTAATTTTACCGGATATAAGGATTCCCCTTTTATATTGAGCATAAATTTAGGATAGCCTTCTGAAGTAAATGAAATATTTTCAGCAGAATAATCAGATTTATTATTTAATCCGAAAGTAATTATATTTGCTTTAGTATTTCTAATTACTTTTTTAGAATTATAATCGTCAGTATTTATGATTAAATATCCGTCCTCTTTAATGTTTTCTACGTATTGAGTAAATGTATCTACTATGTGGTCTATATTATGAAAATAATCTAAATGTTCTTCTTCCATGTTTAAAATAATAGCTATAGTAGGAAAATACTTTAAAATATTTCCCTTATACTCACATGCTTCTGTTAAAAGATATTTTTTAGTGCCTAGCTTAACATTACCACCAATCTCATCTAATTGGCCTCCAAGTAGAATGGTTGGACTTAAAAGAGAACGATTTAAAATAGTAGCAATCATACTTGTGGTAGTAGTTTTTCCATGAGTTCCAGATACTGCAATTGAGTTTTCGTAATTCTTCATCAGTGCACCAAGAAAAGTAGCTCTATCTACAGTTGGAATATTGTTTTGTAATGATGTTACTAGTTCCTCATTATCTTTTGAAATGGCATCTGTATATACGACTAAATCCGAGCCATTAATATTGTCTTTGTCGTGACCTATGTATATATCAGCACCTAAGGTTTTTAATCTTTCTATTATATAGCTATTATTCATATCAGAGCCAGAAACTTTATATCCTTCTGTTAATAAAATTTCTGCTAAACCACTCATACTAATTCCGCCAATTCCTATGAAATGAACGTGAGAGTATTTATGGTCATTTATGCAAAATTCAAACATAAACTTACCTCCTATGTCGTTTAAAATGAATGTTTCTTTTCAATATTATTACCAAGTTACATATTAATATTATTTTATTCTAATAAGAGTTTTTTGTCACTGCTTGATTATATCATATTACTATAATAATAAAAAGGCAATATAAAAGGCCTATGACAAAATATGTAAGTGTATTTCAATGGCATGTGGAAGTGAAAGTTAAAACTATATAATTAATTAATAAAACTATTAATTTAAAATAAAATTAATAAAAAGTTAAAAAAATTCAAAATAATTTACAAAATAAGAAGGATTTTTAAAAAATATAGAGAATATAGAGAATATTTAATAATATTTTTTGGCTTCTATGGAAGGTGGTGAACATAAGCTGTGAAAGTAACTGACGTAAGAGTAAGGAAGGTTACCGAAGAAGGGAAGATGAAGGCAATAGTATCTGTAACTTTTGATGAAGAATTTGTTGTACACGATATAAAGATAATCGAAGGACAGAACGGACTTTTTATTGCTATGCCTAGTAGGAAGATGCCAGATGGAGAATTTAGAGACATTGCACATCCTATTAATGCAGAAACTAGGAAAAAAATTCAAGATGCAATTTTTGAAGAATATGAAAAAATTTTAATATCTGAGTAAAAAGGGCCTTAAAGGCCTTTTTACTTTTTTTATAACCAATAGGAAAGTTCTTATTTATAAAATAATAATTAAAAGGACTTTTCGTTAGGAGTTTCAAGGACTTCGATAGAAGCTTTTTTTTATAAGGTAAAATTTATTATAATAAAAGGGAAGATTATTAAGGAATTTATATATTTAGTGTGGACTTATAGATTAAATAGGTTAAAATATAATTTGGATAGATAAATATAAAAGAGGTGTTAACATGAATATATCTATAATATTGGCAGCTGGAGAAGGAACAAGGATGAAATCTAAGATACCAAAGGTATTACATAAAATATGTGGGAAACCTATATTAGAATATGTAATAAATGCTAGTAAAAATGCAGATATAGAAGAAAATTATGTAATAGTTGGTCATGGAGGGGAAAAAGTAAAAGAAGAGTTCAAAGACTCAAATATTATATTTAAAACCCAGCCAATAGGCAAAGAATATCCTTATGGAACTGGTTATGCTGTTATGCAGGCTATAGACTATATAGAGGACGATAGTAATGTAATAATTTTATATGGAGACACTCCTCTCATTACTGGTGAAACAATAGGAAGGCTTATAGATTACCATAATAAAAATGGTTACGATGGCACTGTCCTAACAGCTTATTTGGAGGATACTGCGGGCTATGGTAGAATTGTTAGGGATGGTAATGGGCATGTATTTAAAATTGTTGAACATAAGGATGCATCAGAAGAAGAGCTAAAAATAAAAGAAATTAATTCTGGTATATATTGTTTTAAAGGAGATAAATTGAAACATGCTCTTAGCAAAATAGATAATGATAATGCTCAAGGCGAATATTATATTACAGATGTGATTAAAATTTTGAATGAGGAAGATTGTAAAGTTGGAGCTTATGTAATTGAAGATTCAAGGGAAATCTATGGAATTAATTCAAGGGTTCAATTGGCCTTGTGCGAGAAGATAATGAGAAATAGAATTAATCAAAACTATATGGAGAATGGAGTAACTATAATAAATCCAGAAAATACCTACATAGAACTAGGTGCTAATATTGGAAAAGATAGTATAATATATCCTGGAACAATAATTACCAAGGGAACTATTATAGGAGAAAATTGTATAATAGGAGAAAATTGTAGGATAGAAGATAGTAAAATTGGCAACAAGGTAAAAATATATTCATCTACTATTAGTGAAAGCACTATAGAAGATGGATGCACAATAGGGCCATATGCTCATTTACGACCAAATAGTCACTTGGGCAAGAATATTAAGATTGGTAACTTTGTAGAAGTTAAAAATTCTACAATTGGAGATAATTCAAAAGCTGGACATCTAGCTTATATTGGAGATGCAGATGTAGGTAAAAATGTAAATGTAGGTTGTGGTGTAGTGTTTGTAAACTATGATGGTCAGTCAAAGTTTAGATCTGTGGTTAAAGACAATGCATTTTTAGGCAGCAACTCCAATCTAGTAGCTCCTGTAGTGGTAAGGGAATGGGGCTATATAGCAGCAGGATCTACCATAACAGAAGAGGTTGGGGAAGGCGATCTATCTATTGCTAGAGCTAGGCAGATAAATAAGGATGGATGGGTAGAAAAAAAAGGCCTTAAAGGTAATAAGTAAACTAATAGGAGGAATTTGAAATGAAATTACAAAAGGGTAGAATTAAAGTTTTTTCTGGAAATGCCCATAGGGAGTTGGCGAAAAATATATGTAAGGAGTTAGATGTTCCTTTTGGTTGCTGTGAAGTAGGAAAGTTTAGTGATGGAGAAGTATTTGTAAATATTGACGAGACCGTTAGAGGCAGCGATTTATTTATCATCCAGCCTACTTGTACTCCAGTGAATGATAATTTAATGGAAGTATTAATACTTATAGATGCTTTCAAAAGAGCTTCTGCAGGGCGTATAAACGCTGTAATTCCGTATTATGGATATGCAAGGCAGGATAGGAAAACAAAAGCTAGAGAGCCTATTACAGCTAAATTAATTGCCGATTTACTAACTACAGCAGGTATTGATAGGGTTGTAAGTATGGATTTACATGCTGGACAAATTCAAGGTTATTTTAATCTTCCTGTTGACCATTTATCTGGGGTTCCTATTTTAGCAGAATATTTTAAAGACATTGTGGACAGGGAAACTGTCGTAGTATCTCCAGATTTAGGTGGAGTAGCTAGAGCAAGAAATTTTGCTAATCTATTAGATCTTCCTATAGCTATTATCGAGAAGAGGAGGCCTAAAGCTAATGTTTCGGAGGTAATGAATGTAATTGGTGATATTGAAGGAAAAAATGTAATAATCGTAGATGATATAATAGATACAGCTGGGACTATAACTAAAGCAGCTCAAGTATTAAAAAACTTTGGAGCAAAAACCGTATACGGATGTGCTACCCATCCAGTGTTATCTGGACCTGCTATAGAAAGAATTGAAAATTCAGTTATAGAAAGGTTTGTAGTGACAGATACTATACCTTTAGCAGAGGAGAAAAAAATTGGCAAGATAGAGGTAGTAAGTGTAGCGCCAATATTTGCTGAAGCTATAAGAAGAATTCATTATAATGAATCCGTAAGTATACTATTTGATTAATTCAAGAGGTGATGAATTGTTTGTAGTGGTTGGATTAGGAAATCCAGGGAAGAATTATTTTCATACTAGACATAATGTTGGATTCGATACTATGGACTTATTGGCTTATAGAAATAATATTGTAATAAACAAACTAAAATTTAAGTCTATATATGGTGAAGGAACTATTGGTGGTGAAAAAGTCCTACTTATTAAACCTCAGACTTATATGAATAATAGTGGTATGGCAGTGCTAGGCTTGTATAATTTTTATAAAATTCCCTTAGAGAATATTATAGTTGTAGTAGATGATGTAGATATAGAATTTGGGCATATTCGGATTAGAAAGAAAGGTAGTGCTGGTTCTCATAATGGATTAAAATCAATAATTTACCATTTACAATCTGAAAATTTTCCAAGGGTCAAGATTGGCATAGGAAATAAAAGAGAAGGACAAGATTTAGCTGATTTTGTTTTAAGTAGATTTAATAAGGATGAAAGAGCAGATATAGATTTTGCTATAGAAAAGGCTGCTTTAGCTGTGGAGACTATTATAGCTTATGATATAAATAAAGCTATGAATGAATTTAACAAGAAAGGAAACTAAGCCCAGGAACTATTCCTGGGCTTAAGGCCTATGTTTAAATTAAGGAGCGCTGATATAATGCTAAATATGTTCATTGATCCTTTGAAGAATTTAGCTTCTTATAAGAACTTGATAAAGGATATAGAGGAAAAGAAAGCCCTTATATCAACTTATGGGATTATTGATCAAAATATAGGGCATATTTCTTATGCCATAAATCAAGATTTAGGTAAACAGGTTTTAATACTTACTCATGATGAAAGAAAAGCTAAAAGAATATATGAAGATATTAAAAATTTTGATACTAATTTAGTGGAAAAGTTTCCTAATAGGGATATTTTGTTTTATAAGGTAGATGCTATTAGTTCCGAAAGGACTAATGAAAGGTTAAAGGTACTTTCTCGTTTAATTGAAGGAGATCCAATAATTGTTGTGGCTCATATTGAAGGGATATTGAATAAACTTATAAATCCTATAATATTTAAAGAAAAATCAATTAAAATTGATCTTAGAACTAGAATAGAGTTGGAGAAATTATCTACACAACTTATAACTTGTGGTTATGAAAGGGAAAGCATGGTTGAAGGCATAGGACAGTTTAGTATAAGGGGAGGAATAGTAGATTTCTTTCCACCTAACAGTGAAAACCCATATAGGATAGAGATGTTTGATGATGAAATAGATTCAATAAGAACTTTCGACATAGGTACTCAACGGTCTTTGGAAATGGTAGAATCTGTATTTGTACCGCCAGTAAAAGAAGTATTGGTGTTAGATGATTATAGGAATAGCGTCATAAAAAATATGGAAAGAGCCTTAAAAAAGGCAACTAATAAACTAGAAAAGAGCTCAAAAACAAGACGGAATATAGAAGATAAGTTTATGGGTTACATCGAAGAATTAAAAGAGAAGCTATATATTTCTAATATGGATATGATTGTTCCTTATATACCTGATGAGTATCTATCAAATATACTTAGCTACTTTAAAGATAATAGTATAGTATTTATTGATGAGCCAAGAAGAATAGAAGAAAGGGTAAAAACCATAAAAGAGCAATATATGCTTAGATATTCTTATGTTCTAGAGGCAGGAGAAGTTCTTCCAGGGCATGAGGATATTAATTATGAATATAGGGATATAGAAAAGAATATTAGAGGAAAAATTACTATAACTAATTCAGCCCTATTAAGAAACGATCCTAAACTAAAACCTGAATCCCTATTAAGATTTACAACTAAGTCTATGCAGTCCTTCCATAATGATATGGATTTATTAAAGGAGGAGCTAGAACATTATAAATATCGAGGATATAAGGTTATAATACTGTCGGGAACAGAAGAAAGAGGAAGAAGGCTCCAATCTGCTTTGATGGATCTAGGCCTTTTATGTAGTTTTGTGGAAAATGGTAATCGGCATATTAAATCGAATCAAGTTTTCATCACATCAGGAAGCATTAATGGAGGATTTGAATATCCAGATATTAAAATGGCCATTATTTCTGATGGTGAAATTTTTGGCTCTTCTAAAGAAAGCAGAAAAGGTAAAAGGAAACCTAGAGGGGAAACTGTTAGTTTTTCTGATTTGAAAATAGGGGATTTTGTAGTTCATGAAAATCATGGTATTGGTCAGTATGAAGGAATTGAGCAATTAGATATTCAAGGGATAATCAAAGATTATTTGACCATTAGATATAAGGGAAATGATAAATTATACGTGCCTATAGATCAGATGAATTTAATACAAAAATATATAGGTTCAGATTCTATTAAACCTAAGGTTAATAAACTTAGTAGCGTAGAATGGGCCAGAACTAAACAGAAGGCAAAAAAGGCTGTTGAAGATATGGCTAAGGACTTGTTGGAGCTTTATGCCAAGAGAGAGAGTCAAAAAGGCTTTTCCTTTTCAAAGGATACCGTTTGGCAGAACCAATTTGAAGATTTATTTCCCTATGAGGAAACTGATGCCCAGACAAAAAGCATAGAAGAGATTAAAAGAGATATGGAAAAAGAAAAACCAATGGATCGATTACTGTGTGGCGATGTGGGATATGGTAAAACTGAAGTAGCTTTAAGGGCTGCTTTTAAAGCTATAATGGATGGGAAACAAGTAGCATTTTTAGTACCTACTACCATATTAGCTCAACAACATTATAACACTATAATGGAAAGATTTGGCAGCTTCCCTATTAAAGCAGCTATGTTAAGTAGATTTAGAACAGCAAAGGAGCAGAAAGATACTATTGATGGAATCAGAAAGGGGACTATAGATATTGTAGTAGGTACCCATAGGCTTCTATCGAAAGATGTGATATTTAAAGATTTAGGTCTCCTTCTAGTAGATGAAGAACAACGGTTTGGAGTAAAACATAAGGAAAGCTTGAAAAGATTGAAGGAAAATGTAGATGTACTAACTCTTACAGCAACACCAATTCCTAGAACTCTCCATATGTCTTTAATAGGCATTAGGGACATGAGCATAATAGATGAACCTCCTGAAGAAAGATATCCTGTACAGACCTATGTAGTAGAGTTTAACGAACAGATGATTAGAGAGGCTATTTTAAAAGAAATAGAAAGGGGAGGGCAAGTCTATTTTGTATATAATAGGGTAGAAAATATAGATAAGATAGCAATACATTTAAAGGAATTGGTGCCAGAAGCCAAGATTACAGTTGGCCATGGTCAAATGAGTGAAAGAGAATTGGAAAAAGTTATGATGGATTTTATATCCAATGAGTATGATGTCCTAGTGTGTACAACCATTATCGAAACAGGATTAGATATATCTAATGTAAATACTATTATCATATATGATGCAGATAAAATGGGATTGTCCCAGCTCTATCAATTAAAGGGGAGAGTTGGAAGGACAAATAAGGTGGCCTATGCGTATTTTACTTATGAGAAAAACAAAGTTCTAACTGAAGTGGCAGAAAAAAGGTTAAGAGCTATAAAGGACTTTACTGAATTTGGATCTGGATTTAAAATCGCCATGAGAGATTTAGAAATAAGAGGGGCAGGGAATCTATTGGGAGTAGAGCAACATGGACATATTGAAGCTATAGGTTATGACCTCTATGTTAAGTTTTTAAATCAAACCATTAAAAAAATGAAAGGCGAGATCTTTGAAGAGACTATAGATACTACAATCGATTTAACGGTAGATGGGTATATACCGTCAGAATATATTGAAGATGAGGAACATAAGATTGAAATCTATAAAAAAATTGCAGCTATTATAGAGGAAGAGGATTATAGTGAACTATTAGACGAATTAATTGATAGATTTGGTGATATACCTAAAGAAGTAAAAAACTTAATGGACATTTCCTATATTAAGAATAATGCAAGTAGATATCATATTAAAAGTATTAGTCAGTCTAGAAACATAATTAGCTTAGAATTTAGCTCTATGGAATATATTTCTCCAGATTTGATTCATTATCTATCTGAAGAATATGGAAGAAAGATAAGCTTTGATCTATCAAATACTCCTTCTTTTAGTTATAGATTTAATGGAGATGTATTAATGGATTTAAAGAGATTAATTGAAAAAATTAGAGGTTTCCATAATCTAAGAAATACTATATAATATAAGTATACTTATTAGAGAGGATGTTATGAGTGTTTAGACTAAATAAAAGATTTTTAATATTAGTAGTAATCGTCGGTTTAATGTCTTGGTTTATTTCAGGATGTGAAAATAAAGGAAAAGAAGAGGGTATAGTGGCTAAAGTAGATGATGAAATAATCACTCAGAAAGAATTTAATGAAGATTTTGAGCTTGCAAAAAAAGTCCGTCAACAACAATTTGGAGAAGATATTTTGTCTCAAGAAGTAGGAGATAATAAAGTTTATGAAGATATATTAAGGGAAGATTTATTAGGTACATTAATAATTGAGAAGGTAATAAATAAAGACCTAGATGAGATGAACATAGCGGTTACAGACAAAGAAGTAGAAGAAGCCCTTAAAGATCGATATATAGCCGAAATGGGTGGAGAAGAGCAGTATAAGGAATATTTAGAAAATAACGGAATTACAGAAGAAGCTTTTAAAAGAGATTTGAAAAGGGTTTTAACCTTTGAAAAACATAGAGAAGACTTTTTTAATAAAGTAGATTTGCCAGAAGATGAAGTCAAAGAATATTTTGATAAAAACAAGGATTCCTTTATCAAAATTAGAGCCAGCCATATTTTAGTTAGAACTGAGGAAGAAGGTAATAAAATATTGGAAAAACTAAAAAAAGGTGAGGATTTCCACAATCTAGTAGGTATGGAATCAGCAGATATTGATTCAGCGGTACAAGGTGGAGATTTGGGTTATTTCACAAGGGATTCATTATTAGAAGGGTATAAATCCATTGGGGATGTAGCTTTAAAATTAAAAAAAGGTGAAATTAGTGGATTGATTAAGACGGAAGTAGGATATCATATTATTCTAATAGAGGATAGGATAGATAGATATGAGGATTTAAAAGAGGACGTAATTCTAACATTGAAATATAAGAAACATAATGAAAAAATATTGGACTTAAAGGAAAAGGCAAATATAAAAATATATATGGATAAAGATAGAGATAGTAACAAAAATGACTAATAAACCTCCACTTTTTAGTGGAGGTTTTCAATTAATGTAAATACTTTAACTTAAGATTACCATAAATGTATAAAAAATTCCTATTAGTAAAATAATAAATACACAACAAATTTTCTTGAGGAGGGAAAAGATGAAGGCAACAGGTATAGTTAGACGTATTGATGATTTAGGAAGAGTTGTTATACCTAAAGAAATCAGGAGGACCTTAAGAATAAGAGAAGGAGATCCATTAGAAATATTTACAGATAGAGAAGGAGAAGTGATACTTAAAAAATATTCTCCTATTGGAGAATTAAACGAATTTGCTAATGAGTATTGTGAGTCCTTGTATGAAGCTACTACATTTACTGCTATTATTTCAGATAGGGATCATATAATTGCTGTTGCTGGGGGCTCTAAAAAAGAGTATCTTGAAAAAAGAATTAGTCCAGAATTAGAGCGAATTATGGAATCAAGAAATACTTATTTAACAAAAGATACAGATAAGCCTATTAAATTATTTTATGAAGATGAAAGTCCCGATGTATATACAGCACAAGTAATAGCACCAATAATCATGCAAGGAGATCCTATAGGAGCTGTAATCTTAATGTCAAAAGAGCCTAATGTAATTATGGGTGAAACTGAAGCAAAGTTATTAGAAACAGCAGCAGGATTTTTGTCAAAACAGATGGAAAGCTAAAAGAGCCTACCAAATTTGGTAGGCTATATTATTTAGCAGCTATTAGGTGCTTAAAATATATAATATTGGTTTTCCATGTTATAATACTATATTATATTAAATATATTTTTGGTATAATAGGTTTAGTTTGTATTAAATATTAGGGGGAAATGTAATGACGAAGGACAATTTTTTAAAGGGAGCGGCCATTCTTGGAATTGCTGGTGCCATAGTTAAAATACTTGGGGCCTTTTATAGGATACCTCTTAACAATATACTTGGAAGCGAAGGGATAGGATATTATCAAACTGCTTATCCTCTTTATGTACTACTGCTAACTATATCAACTGCAGGTTTCCCCGTAGCTGTAGCAAAGTTGGTTTCGGAAAAAAGGGCCATAGAGGATCATAGGGGAGCTCATAAGGTATTTAAGGTAGCATTTTTAGGATTATTGATAGCTGGCGCACTTACTTCATTATTTGTTTTTGTTAATGCCAAAAACATTGTCGAATCCTTAGGGAATGAAGATGCTTATTATGCTCTTATAGCATTGGTACCAGCTCTATTCTTTGTGCCTATTATGGCAGCTTTCAGAGGATATTTCCAAGGAAGACAGACTATGACGCCAACTGCACTATCTCAGATTGTGGAGCAGCTTTTTAGGGTTGTTGCAGGGTTATTGGTGACCTATTATTTATTAGATAGAGGGTTGCCCATAGCAGCAGGAGGAGCATCCTTTGGAGGTTCCATAGGGGCTATAACAGGTGCTATAACAATGATATTCATGTATATATTTAAAAGACGAGATATTGGAGAGGAAATAAAAAATAGTTTAGAAGCAGAAGAAGAATCAGTAAATAAAATAATAAAGGATTTATTGATCATAGCTATTCCCATAACTATAGGGGCAGCTATAGTTCCCATAATGAACTCTATAGATACATTATTGGTGTTTAAACGATTGAGTAGCATAGGGTTTACTAAGGAGGAAGCCAATGCTCTATATGGTCAACTTACAGGGCATGCCCAAACTTTAATCAATTTACCCTTAATTTTTTCTACAGCTTTAGCGATATCTTTAGTTCCAGCCATTGCTACTGCTAATATGAAGAAAAACTATAAAGCAATTAGAAATATTACCGCTTCAGGCATAAGAATTACCTTGTTAATTGGTTTGCCTGCTGCTTTGGGATTGTTTATCCTTGCAAAACCTATTATTGGATTATTATATTTTAAATTAAGCAAATGGGAAATAATTAGTACTGGAGAAATATTATCCATACTTTCTTTCGGGGTTATATTTTTGACTTTAGTCCAGTCCTTAACGGCTATATTGCAAGGATTAGGGAAACCATTAGTACCTGTAGTCAATTTAGCTATAGGGGCGGCAGTTAAAGTATTTTTAACCTATACCCTAACAGGAATTAGAACCATAAATGTAAAAGGAGCAGCCGTATCTACTGTAGCCGCCTATTTGATTGCTGCAATCCTTGACTTAATGGCTGTTCGGAAGTATACTAGATTAAAATTGAGTTTTAGAGAAATATTTTTAAAACCTTTGACATCATCTATAGGGATGTTATTAGTTGCAAAATTAGTTCATACCAGCTTAATTAATATTATTGGAGATAAACTATCTACTATACTAGCTATAATCTTTGCAGCAATAACTTATTTTATACTTCTTATACTAACTGGTTCATTAACCTATGAAGATTTCAAACTATTGCCAAAAGGAGATAAAATTGCTAACCTATTGGTAAAGTTTAAGTTAATGAGAAGTTAATTTTATTAAACGAAGGAGAATAAATATGAGTAAAATATATATTTTAGGTTTAGGGCCTGGTGATGTGGAATCTCTAACTTTAGGTGTAGTAAAAAGAATAGAAAGTGGAGATAAAAACTTTTTAAGGACAGAGAAACACCCTACAGTAGAATATTTTAAAGTAAATAATATAGAATACCAGTCCTATGATTATGTTTATGAAAAGGAAGAAGGATTTTTAGATGTATATAAATATATAGTAAATGATTTGATTAATAAGGCTAAGACTTATAAATCTATTAATTATTTAGTTCCGGGTAACCCTATGGTTGCAGAGAAAACAGTAGAGCTTCTACTAGAAAGAAAAGATGAGAATTTAGAGGTGGAAATATTAACAGGTGTTAGTTTTATAGAACCTACAATTGAACTAATAAAGAGAGACCCTATTAACAACGGTCTTAAAATAGTTGATGGAACTGTATTTGATTTTAATGATATCGATATTAATATTGATTATATTATAACACAAGTGTATAATAGGAGAGTCGCTTCCGACATAAAGCTTGTGCTTTCGGAAGTATATGGGGATGAATATGAAATATATATAGTCAATAGGGCAGGAATAAAGGGAGAAGAGAAACTTTATAAAATTCCTATGTATGAATTAGATAGAATTGATGAGATAGACTCTTTAACTAGTATATATATTCCCAAAGTGGATAAAATAATTAAAAAAATATATGATGTTGCCGATATTATTAATACAATGAAGTTATTACGAAGCGAGAAAGGATGTCCTTGGGATTCTAAGCAGACCCATGAGTCTATAAGGCAATCTATTATTGAAGAAGCTTATGAGGTAGTGGATGCAATTGATAGAGAAGATAGGGATGGACTTGTTGAAGAACTAGGAGACCTTCTTTTTCAGATAATCTTTCATTGCCAAATAGCCTCAGAAGAAGGAATATTTAACCTTTACCATATTACAACTGAACTCAATAAAAAATTAATTTTTCGACATCCTCATGTATTTAGTGAAAAAAAAGTAGAAAAATCTGACGAAGTAATATATAATTGGAATAAACTAAAGTATAAGGAAAGAGGAATATCAACTTATACCGGTATATTAAAAGATATACCTAAACTTCCTTCATTGATGAGAAGCTATAAAATTCAAGAAAGGGCAGGACAAATAGGATTTGATTGGGAGAGTGTAGATGGAGCCCTAGACAAGGTAAAGGAAGAATATTATGAGGTTATTGAATCTATTAATGCCTTTAAAGGTGGTGATGTTGAGAAGTTAGAAGTAGAATTAGGAGATTTATTATTTGCTGTAGTCAATGTATGTAGATTTTTAAATATTAATCCGGAAGTTGCATTAAATAGAACAGTAAATAAATTTATTGACAGGTTTGAAATTATGGAAATAAAGAGTAGAAAAATGGGTAAAAAATTAGAAGAAATGACTTTAGAAGAAATGGATATACTATGGAATGAAGCTAAATTACATATATTTTAGCAATTTGGCAAAAAATATATTGTTTTAAGAAGGATTTTTAAAATCAGTATAGAATAACTTAAGTAGAGTATTATTAAGATTAGGATAAGAGGAGGAATTAACTATGAATAAAGCTGAACTAGTTGCTAGCATAGCAGAAAAAAGTAATTTAACTAAAAAGGATGCAGAAAGTGCATTAAATGCTTTCATGGAAGTAGTAGAAGAAACTTTAGCTGGTGGTGACAAAGTACAATTAGTTGGATTTGGAACCTTTGAAGTAAGAGATAGGAAAGCAAGAGAAGGTAGAAATCCAAGAAACCCAGAAGAAGTAATCCAAATACCAGCTTCAAAAGCTCCTGTATTTAAAGCAGGAAAAGGATTAAAGGAAGCTGTAAATAAGTAAAAATCAGGTCTAAGACCTGATTTTTTTCATAGTAAGGAGGTGGCTTCATGAGAATAGATAAATACTTAAAGAATTCTAGAATAATCAAAAGGCGAACTGTAGCTAAAGAAGCTTGTGAACAGGGGAGGATTTATATAAATGAAAAATTAGCTAAGCCTGGAGATGAAGTTAAGATAGGGGATATAGTGCAAATCAACTTTGGTACAGGCTCTATGAAGATTGAAGTATTGAAAGTTGATGATAATGTTAAGAAAGATGAAGCAGAAGAATTATATAAAACTATAGATTAAAGGCTTTGTTCTAAAAGCCTTTTTTTTTTCATAAATATTAGTAAAGAATAGAGTGGGAGGGGATTGGATTGACTGAAACAAAGGTGAATTTTAAAAATCAGAATATATTAGTAGAAGATAGGAATAGAGTTACTATTACGGGAGTAGAACAAGTGGATAGTTTCAATGATAATACTATTATTCTTAGAACAATAAAAGGAGGTATGGTTATAAAAGGAGAAGGACTTAATGTAGGTAAATTAAATTTAGATGATGGGAATATAAAAATAGATGGGATAATCAATGGAATTAATTATATAGATAAGGAATTATCTCAGAAAGGAAATATTATTGGGAAGATTTTTAAATAAGGTAAGGGGTAAGGTATGGATACTACAATAAAAATTCAGCTTTATATATTTTTAACTTCTATATATGGAGGATTGATATCGGGCTTAGCCTATGATATATATAGGATTACTAGGTATTATTTCAAACCAAAGAAAATAGTTACTATCTTAGAAGATTTATTATTTTGGATAGGGATATCATTTATATTTTTTTATATTATAAATAAAAGTAACTGGGCAAGTTTAAGAGGATATATTTTTATCGGTTTCTTTCTAGGGGGATTTATTTACCTGAAATTGTTGAGCAAACTGATATTTCCATTGTGGGTAAAATTATTTAAAGGAATTATTACTATAATTAGTCGTATTTTTAGAACCATTAGCTTACCTTTTAGAAAAATTAAGAATGTTTTATCTCCTAAGATAAAAAAGATAAATAGAATAAGAAAAGTTCCTAGTGAAGCAATAAATGAAATAAAGAGATATAAAAAAATTATATCTAATAAAAAATAAAGGATTTTTTAAAAGAATGTAGAATATATTATGTAGGTGGTGGTAATATGAAAAGAAAAGGAAGGAGAAAAGCAGGTTTTAGATTAAGACATTTAATAATTTTATTCTTAGTTTTTTGGATTGGTAAAACTTTGATCAGCCAAAGCGTTATGATCAAGGATTTAACTAGTAAAAAGCTAGAAGAGGAAGAGGAGATTGCTCAGCTTGAAAAAGATATAGAGGAATTAAATGAAGAGATTAAAAACAAAGATTCTTTAACATTTGTTGAAAAGATTGCTAGGGAAGATCTAAGAATGGTTAGACCTAGGGAAATAATTTATATAGATAAGAAAAAGGATAAAAGTCCGTTTAGCTTCTTTAAAAGGTAGAATTCATTGACAATAATGGTTTTCTAATATATACTAGAGTAAGAATATATTTTTTATAAGGAGGAATTGTTTATTTATGCCCGTAACTGTTGGAAAAGTAGTTGAGGGCAGAGTCACAGGTATTACGAATTTTGGTGCCTTTGTTCAATTGCCCCAAGGGGAAAGTGGATTGGTGCATATTTCTGAAATATCTGATGACTATGTTGAAAAGGTAGCCGACTACTTGAAAAAAGACCAAAAAGTTAAAGTGAAAATCTTATCAATATCTGAGGATGGGAAAATAAGCCTTTCCATTAGACAAGCCAAACCTAAAACAAACAATCCTGTTGAAATCGATTGGAATAAAACTGATGAAAAGCAAAAGTACATGTCTTTTGAAGATAAGTTGTCTAAGTTCTTAAAGGATAGTAATGAAAAACAAGATCAGCTAAAGATGAGGGAAGGTAGGAGAGGACTTGGCCAAAGGTATAGAGGGAAAAGCATGGACTTATAAAACCGGATTAATCCGGTTTTTTTATTTGTTTTTTTCAACTTAACCTTAAATTTATATTAAACTATATTAAGTGGATATTTAGATTGTAGTGATATATGCAAGACTTCAAACAAAAATATACATCAGATGTATTTGTTTTCCATTAAGGATTTGAACCTCTATTTTTACAAGAACAAGCCCTATCTTTTTCTTTCTTTAGATTAGAAAATAATAGAATATATGAATCTATTATGTCAAAAATTTCTTATGTTTTAGCAAGAAGTATTGACAAAATATTTTCCCTAATTTTGATAGTATGTATTTAAAAGATTAAGAAATAGGGGGAATAGAAATGCTAAATACAGAATATGTTTCAGCTAAGGGGAAAAAGAAGGAAAGTCCATTTGTTATTAATTGGAGTTATGTACTACCTGTTATTTTAGCTTTCTTCATTAGCAGAGCAAGTATAATCGATAAATTGACGCCATTTGGTTTAACTTTTATGGCTGCTTACATCTTATCGGGAAGATCCAATATTTTTGTTTGTGTTTTTTCTATATTAGGATTAATTTCTTTTCATGGATTAAATGGAATAGACTATATTGTCGCAATGCTGACTATTTGGATTATATTTAATCGAGTTAAATCAGTAAAAACTTTTTCATCAATAAAATCATCCATTATAACAGGGATCATTTTTGTACTTATTAAATCTGTATTTTTATTAACATTAAACAATATATTTGTTTACGACTTATTCATCATCATATTTGAAGGACTAGTAGTATTTACTCTAACATATATTTTTCTATATAGCTTTTCTGCAGAAGCAATGGGTAGCATATATACCAATGAACGAATTATATGCGCTTTTATAACTTTAGCCTTAATACTCTCAGGTTTTCACAATATTTCTTTATTTGGTGCTTCTATTAAAAATATAATAAGTATATTATGTATTCTATTTTTTGGGTATACAGAAGGAGCTTTTATAGGAGGAACTGTAGGAATGATTCTAGGGATGATATCCTACGTATCTCAACCAGAAATGCCATTTCTTCTTGCTATATATGGACTAGCAGGCTTGTTAGCTGGAGTTTTTAAAGATTTAGGTAGGACAGGCTCTGTTTTGGGATTTTTATTAGGGAATGGAATTATATCTTTTTATATAAATGGTTATGGAACAAGTTTTTTATATATAAAAGAATTGATTATATCTATTGTTCTTTTTAGTTTTCTATATAAGCCACTAGAAGGTTATATATTTAGTAATATGGAGTTTATAACAAAAAGGTCTAAAGTAAAAAATTATTCCCATAGGAAGGATGAAATGACGGTAAAAAGATTGAATGAAATATCAGAAGTATTTAAAGAATTAGGCCAAACTTTTAAAAATTCAATAGAGAATAATAATATTAATAATGTTAAGGAAGTTTACGAATTAATCGATGATGTCGCTAATTCTATTTGTTCTAACTGTGGGATGAAGAAGTTTTGTTGGGAAGAAGGATTTTATACTACATACCATTCTATGTTTAAGACGGTAAGCTTATTGGAAGAGAAGATACCCTTAAAAGATGAAAATTTACCTTCCTTTATAAAGGACTATTGTATAAATAAAGATGAAATAATCAAGGAAATACAAAGGCATTTTGAAAATCTTAAGATCAACAATATGTGGAAAGATAAGATAATTGAAAATAGATTATTAGTCTCTGAACAATTAGAAGGAATATCAAAAATAATGGAAGATATGGCTAAAGATATATACATTAATCCCATTTTTAAAGAAGATGTTGAAGAAAAAGTATTGACTAATTTAAAAAACAATAAGGTAAACGCAAGAGATGTAATTGTAGCAGAATTAGAAGACCATAATATTGAAGTATATGTAGAAGTGGACAAACCCTATAAAAAAGAAAATAGTCAAGACAATATTAGAAGAATAGTCTCAGATACTTTGGGGATTCCACTAAAAGGAGAATTTAATATGAGCCAATCAAAGAAGGAGAGACAAAGATTCAAATTAATAAGATGTAATCGATATAATGCTTTAACAGAAATAGTTTCAAAAACTAATTATTATAATGAAGTATCAGGCGATAATTATACCTTTGGAGAAGGAGAAAACAGCTATTTTGTGGCTTTAAGTGATGGCATGGGAATAGGCAGAAAAGCTAATAATGAAAGTAGTATAGCAATAAATTTATTAGAAAAGTTTCTAGAAGCTAAATTTGATAAGGAATTGGCCCTAAAAACCATTAATTCCATATTAATGTTAAAATCCAACGATGAGGTATTTACAACATTTGATATATCTTTAATAGATTTATACTCTGGGAAATTACAGATAATTAAAACAGGGGCACCAGCTACTTTTATTAGAAAAAAAGACAGGGTAGAAATAATAAATTGTCAATCACTGCCAGTAGGGATTTTAAAAGATGTAGACTTCAATGTTTATGAAAAATATTTGGATGATGGAGACATTATTATAATGATGTCTGATGGTGTATTAGAAGCTAATGAAGCAACAGAAAATGGAGAAAGGTGGATGAAGGATGTAATTGGTGGAATAGACAGTTTAAATCCGAAGAAAATTGCTGATGAAATAATGGAAGCGGTTAAACAAGCAAGTAATGGTAAGATAAAAGACGATATGACTTTATTAGTAACAAAGGTTTGGAAGACGGTATAGAGAAAAAGTGAATATATTTTTAAAACTTGTCAATAATCCAAGTAAAAATTAAAGGAGGTAAAACATGTTAGATCAAATTATAGTTATATCTGATGGTCAATCTAATGTAGGACCAGATCCATCCGATATGGCCGAGCTGGCCCTAACTAACAACATAAGGGTAAATACTATAGGGATTATTGATAATAATAGAAATAAGGATTCTATATTGGAACTGGAAAGTATGGCAGAAAGAGGTGGAGGGGTATGTGAACTAACCAGCCTAGACAATCTTTCAGAAACATTAAGTAGAGTTACTATTAATTCTGTTTATAGCTCTATAGAGGAAGTAGTAAGTAATGAACTTAAAGAACTAATGGATGTTGACCTAAATGAAATAAATCCTAATGACAGAAATAAAATAATCAATATGATAGATAAAATAGGAAATGAAATTAATTTAAAATGCTTAATTCTTTTAGATACAAGCGGTAGTATGAAAAATAAAATTAACATAGCTAGAAAAAGTGTATTAGAATTGTTGATGTTTTTAAAAGAAAGAAAGGGAGAAAATCATGTAGGGTTTATGACATTTCCAGGCAAAGACGGATATTATCAGCTACTATGTGATTTTACAATGGATATAGATGAACTAAAAGAGAAAATTGAAAATATAGATACAGGTGGTACTACTCCTACAGGTTATGCCCTTGAGGGAGCAATAAAGGCATTTGCAGAAGAGGAAGAATATTCTATTAACCAATATATAGTATAGGTGGTCTAATGATAATAAAAGGGAAATGGAATAGAAACGAATATAAACTTATCCAACTAATAGGTTCTGGTAATTTTGGGAAAGTATATAGGGCAACAGATAAAAAGGGGAATATAAGGGCTGTTAAAATTTCAGAAGATTTGTTTTCCTCAACTAATGAATACAATGCAATGTTAAAATTGAAAGACCTCCCTTTTATACCAGAGGTATATGACTTTGATGATTGGCAGACCGGTAAGAAAAAACATTATTTTATTGTAATGGATTTTATTCAAGGGAAGAACCTAAAGGAAATAGGTAGCAATAAAGAAATTGCTGCAAAGAAAATATTTAAAATAGGATATATTTTAGTGAATATCATGGAAAAAATCAATGGATTAGGCTATAGATATACGGATATTAAATTGGAGAACATAATCATAGATATAAAAGGGATGATATATTTCGTGGATTTTGGAAGTTTAACAGAAGAAGGCATGCCTACTAAAGAGTACACTCCCACCTACAATATAAATTCTTGGAAGGTAAAAGGTAAATATAATCAAGATGAAAGTACATTGTTTAGTGTAACTATGATTATGGTAGCTTTGATAGGAAGGAATGAGTATAATCCATTAGTATTTAGCTTGGAGCAGGTTTTAGATCAGATAGATAAATTCCCAATAACAAGAAAAGAAAGACAATTTTTAATGAATGGGTTGCAAGGAAAGTTTGCAAAGTATAATCAATATTTAAATTCCCTTTCTTTTCTATTGAAGGAAGAGAAGAATTATGAAGGTTTAGACAAAATTGACTATATATTAATAGTTAGTATAGTCAGTTTTGTTTTTGTTGTTATTTTTGGGATAAAATCTATTTTAAGTTAATAGCGATATTATGTATAATATATATAGGTGATATTTGTGAAAAATAAAGTTTTAGAAGCTATAAAAGAATATGGATTGATTGAAGAAAATGATAATATAGTAATAGGCCTTTCTGGGGGGCCGGATTCTATGGCATTGCTTCACATACTATTAGATATAAAAGAGGATATGAACTTTAATATTTTTATAGCCCATGTAAACCATGGTGTACGAGGTGAAGAGGCTTTAGCAGATGAAAAATTTGTAGAAAAGTTGGCCAAAGATTTAAATCTACCTTATTACTCAAAGAGAGTAAATATGGAGAAATATGCGAAAGAAATGGGGTTATCATCTGAAGAAGCTGGAAGGGCTTTACGTTATGGTTTTTTTAGAGAAATACTATCTAGTATTGGTGGAGGTAAAATTGCTGTTGCTCACAATAAGAACGATCAAGCTGAAACACTATTGATGAGATTTTTTAGAGGCACTGGCATAGATGGATTAAAAGGAATGGAATATAAAAATGAAGATATAATAAGGCCAATTTTGGGTATAGAAAGAAGCGAGATAGAAAAATATCTATTAGATAGAAATATTAAGACTAGACTTGATAAAACCAATTTAGAGCCAATATATAATAGAAACAGAATTAGATTAGAGTTAATACCCTATATAAAAAAATATTTTAATCCCAATATAATAGACACTCTCTGGAGAACATCAGAAGTTGTATCTGTTGATAGTAATTTTTTAGAAAGATATTCTAAAGAAACTTATAGTAAATTGGTGAAAAAAAGAGAAAAGAATAGTATAATTCTAGATGGAAGTTTATTTGTTAAAGAAGATAGGAGTATTCAACAAAGGGTTATAAGAAATTGTATATTGGAAATAAATGGGGACTTGCAAGGATTTACCCATAGGCATATTTTAGATATATTAACACTTTTTTTAGAAAGGGGGACAGGAAAGAGCATTGACTTAGTCAATAATACCGTAGCTAAGACAAGCTATGAAGATTTTATAATAGAGAAGAGAAAAAGTGTTGAACAAGGGGATTTTTTGTTTAAAATAAAACATGAAGGTTTTACATATATAGATGAACTTCAACTTAGTTTAAATTTGAGGATATTACCTATTGAAGAAATAAAAACAGATATTAAAGGTAAGTTTGTAAAATACTTTGATTATGATAAAATAGTAGGCGATCTATATATTAGAAATAGAAGAAATGGAGATCGTTTTATACCCTATGGAATGAAAGGAAGTAAAAAAATAAAGAATTATTTTATTGATGAAAAAATCCCTAAAGAAAAAAGGGATAGTATCCCACTAATAACTGATGAAGAAAATATTTTATGGGTAGTTGGCTATAGAACTAGTGATATATTTAAGATAACTAAAGATACAAAAAATGTGTTAGTAATCCAGCTGTTGAAAGAATTTTAGGTTTAAGGAGGATAAAAATGGAGGATATTATAAAGGAGATATTATTAACTGAAGAAGAAATAGAAGCAAAAATAAAAGAACTAGGTAAACAAATTACCGAAGATTATAAAGGTAAAAACTTAATGTTAGTGGGTATATTAAAAGGAGCAGTAATGTTTATGGCTGAACTAGCTAAGAATATTGATATGCCAGTTTTGATGGACTTTATGGCAGTATCTAGTTATGGCAAATCATCTACTTCAACAGGAATAGTAAAGATAATTAAGGACTTAGATTGTAGTATAGAAAATAAGGATATATTAATTGTAGAGGATATAATAGATACAGGCCTTACTTTATCATATTTGACAGATAATTTGAAAAAAAGAGGGGCTAAAAGCGTTAAGATTGTAACCCTTTTAGATAAACCAGATAGAAGAAAAGCCAATGTGCCTGTGGATTATAGAGGCTTTTCAATTCCTGATGAATTCGTAGTAGGTTTTGGTCTTGATTATGCTGAGCAATATAGAAATTTGCCATATGTGGCAGCATTAAAGGAAGAAGTTTATAGTTAGATGAAACAAGAGTGAGAATGTTGTTTTTTAACAGAAAATATGCTATAATCTAGGAATATAATCTTGGCATTAGATAGAAGGGAGGACTTGGATTGAGAAAATTTTTTAGAGGAACAAGTCTATATTTGCTTCTACTTATCATAATTATTTTTGTAGTTACTATGATTGGGAAAGATGTAGAGCAAGTTAAGGAAATAGATGTAACTGAGTTTTTAGCACATTTAGAAAACAATGAAGTAGGAAGCATAATAACTGTAGGAGATACACTAAAAGGAAAATTAAAGGATGGAACCCAGTATACAGTTATGATACCTACACATATGGAAGATACTTTTTATGTAGATTATTTAAAAGAAAGAGTTGAATCTGGTCAAATAGAGAGTTATGGGGCAGAACCTGTACCCTCTGAACCTTGGTTTATTACTGCGTTACCAACTATTTTCATGGTTTTAATAATTGTTGTATTCTGGTTTGCTTTCATGCAACAGTCCCAAGGTGGAGGCAGTAGGGTAATGTCTTTTGGAAAGAGTAAAGCTAGAATGCATAAAGAAGAAGATGGAGATAGAATAACCTTTGAGGATGTAGCAGGTTTAGAAGAAGAAAAAGAAGAACTTAAAGAGGTAGTAGATTTTTTAAAAAATCCAAGAAAATACATTGAAATAGGTGCTAGAATTCCTAAAGGAGTGTTATTAGTAGGACCTCCAGGTACGGGTAAAACTTATTTAAGTAAAGCTGTAGCAGGAGAAGCAGGTGTACCATTCTTTAGTATTTCTGGTTCTGACTTTGTTGAAATGTTTGTCGGTGTTGGAGCAAGTAGGGTTAGAGATTTGTTTGAACAAGCCAAGAAGAACTCACCATGCATTATATTTATAGATGAAATTGATGCAGTAGGTAGAAGAAGAGGAGCAGGTCTTGGTGGGGGCCATGATGAAAGAGAGCAAACTTTGAACCAACTGTTAGTGGAAATGGATGGGTTTGGTACTAACGAAGGAATAATTGTTATGGCAGCTACCAATAGGCCCGATATATTAGACCCGGCGATTTTAAGGCCAGGAAGATTTGATAGACGAATATACGTAGGCTTACCTGACATAAAGGCTAGAGAAGAGATTTTAAAAGTGCATACTAGAAATAAACCTTTAGAAGAAGATGTAGACTTAAAAGTGGTTGCAAAAAGGACCCCAGGTTTTTCTCCAGCAGATTTAGAAAATTTAACTAATGAAGCAGCGTTGCTAACAGCGAGAAAGAATCTAAAGAAGATTCCTATGGATATCATAGACGAAGCTTCTATTAAGGTAGTTGCTGGACCTGAGAAGAAAAGTAGGGTTATTAGCGAAGAGGAAAAAAGATTAACAGCTTATCATGAGGCTGGCCACGCTATTACATCTAGGCTTTTGCCCAATGCGGATCCAGTCCATATGGTAACGATTATACCAAGAGGGATGGCAGGAGGGTTTACTGCATATCTACCAGAGGAAGATAGATATTTTATGACTAAAAGTAAAATGGAGGATGAGTTGATTTCCTTATTAGGAGGTAGAGTTGCAGAAGCTTTAGTTCTAGGGGATATAAGCACTGGAGCTCAAAACGATATTGAAAGGGCAACTAAATTAGCCAGGAAAATGGTAACTCACTATGGCATGAGTAGTAATTTAGGTCCTATGACTTATGGTACTGATGAGGAAGAAGTATTTGTAGGAAGAGATTTTGGTAGAGCAAGAAACTATAGTGAAGAGGTAGCTGCGGCCATAGATAGAGAAATGAGAAGTTTAATCGACAAGGCCTATAATAAAGCAGAAGAACTATTAAAAGAGAATATTAACAAGCTTCATAGAGTAGCAGAAGCTTTGCTTGAGAGGGAAACTCTTGATGGTAAAGAATTTGAAGAAGTGTTTCAAGGAGCATAAACAGGTAGCTAAATTTTTTAGCTACTTTTCTTTTGGATAAAAATAAAAAAAATATTAAAAAAGAAGGATTTTTTGAATAGATGTAGAATACAATATAAAAGCTGAATATTTAGATGATTCGCAATCTATCAAAAAAACCTATAATTCAAAAAATAGTCGTCTAAGTACTGCTTTATTTGTGGCAATAAGGCTGACCCCAAATTGCTTAGCAAATAGAACCCAGTATTAATGATTTTCTGTTGTCATTAATACTGGGTTTTTATATTTTAACTGGAAAGGAGAGTGAGTAAAAATATAAAATTGTATATTTAAAGTACAAAATAATGTGGGTAAAAAGGAGTGATATTTAGTGAAAAAAAGAAAGCTTAAATTATTTCACAAAATTTTTATTGGCTTATTCTTGGGGATTGTTTTAGGAGCTATTTTAAGCGCAATAGGAAAAGACCAACCTTTTGTTGTCAAACTATTACCTTGGCTTGGATTACTTGGAGACATATTTTTAAGACTTATCAGAATGGTAGTAGTTCCATTAGTGCTTTTTTCAATAACTAGTGGGGTATCAAATCTTACTGAAATTAAAAAACTTAGAAGTATTGGAACTAAGACAGTAATATTTTTTTTCTTAACGGGTTTTCTTTCTATAGGAACTGGTCTTATAATGGCAAATATATTTAAACCTGGTGCAGGATTAAATATTGCAGAACTGGGAGCGGGAACTGTAGAAATGAGAGAACTCCCAACGGTATTTGAATCCATATTAGGACTATTTCCAGCCAATATATTTGAGTCTTTAGCTCAAGGAGAAATGCTACACATTATTTCCTTTGGTATATTCATAGGAGCTGGTTTGTTATTAATGGGAGAAAGAGCCAAACCTATTGTGGATTTAGTAGATAGATGTTCTGAAATGATGTATAAGGTTGTTGATATTGTAATACAATTTACTCCCATTGGAGTATTTGGATTGATGGCACAAGCTGTAACGACATTTGGTGTAGGGATATTTGGGCCTGTATTTAAATTTATTTTGGTGGATTATGGAGCAAATATATTTAATATAGCAGTATGGTATTCATTGATATTGTTCTTCATAGCAAGAGTAAACCCACTAAAATTCTATAAAAAGTCTTTTCAACCTTGGGCTATAGCATTTAGCACTTGTAGTAGTGCAGCAGCTCTTCCAGTAACTATGAAAGTAGGGACTAATGAATTAGGTATCCCTAAGGAGACGGCCAGTTTTATACTACCTCTTGGGGCAACTGCTAATATGAATGGAACTGGAATTTATTTTGGAATTGTAGTAATGTTTGCAGCTCAACTTTACGGCATACCGATTTCTATTGGGCAACAGGTAATGCTAGTCTTAACTGCTACAATGTTGTCTATAGGATGTGCAGCAGCACCTCAGACAGGACTAATTATATCTATAGCACTTTTAACAGGATTAGGAATTCCATTAGATGGTATAGCTTTAATAGCTGGAGTATATAGAATAGTCGATCAAATCCATACTTCTACCAATGCTTTAGGAGATTTAATGGTTGGAACTGCAGTATCAGCTTTAGAGGGAGATTTGGATAGGGAAGTATTTAATCATGGGGGAATGTTCGCTACTAATAATATTTCAAATGGATTAAAGGAAAACGTTTAACAACAAAACATTAAAAGGAGGATAATTTATGAGTTTAAACAAAGCTCCAAAAAATTATGTGTTTTATAGAAATCAGAATTGGCATTATCCTAGAATTGAAAAGGGAGAGGGAATCTTTTTATATGGAGAAGATGGAAAGAAATATATTGATGGTTGCTCTGGTTCTGCTGTGGCTAATATCGGCCATGGGAACAGAGAAGTGGCAGAATTTGCAAAAGAACATATAGAAAGGATCGCTTTTACTCACCTATCTCGTTGGACAGTAGATTCTATTGAAAAATGTGCAGAAAGAATTGCTAATTGGTGTCCTGAAGGATTAAATCATGTATATTTCGTATCTGGTGGATCAGAAGCTACAGAAACAGCAATAAAAATGGCTAGACAGTATTTTGTAGAAAGGGATGGTCATAAGACAAGTAAGTGGAAAGTTATTTCTAAATGGAATTCCTATCATGGAGCTACAATGGGTTCCTTATCAATGACTGGAAGCATTGGTAGAAGAAAAATATATGATCCTTTATTAGCTAACTTCCCTAAAATACAACAATTCTATCATTATAGAAACCCGTGGGGAGCAAAAACATTAGAAGAGACAAGTATATTAGCAGCCAAAGAATTAGAAAAGGAAATACTAAGGCATGGACCAGAAAATATAGCTGCATTTATTTCAGAACCAGTGATAGGGTCTGCGGCTCCAGGTGTTCATCCAGAGAAGATTTATTTTCAGCTGGTAAGAGAAATCTGTGATAAATATGATATTTTATTCATAATGGATGAGGTTATGGCAGGTACAGGTAGAACAGGTAAGAAAATGGCCTCGGAACATTTTGACGCCAAGCCAGATATTTTAGTGATTGCTAAGGGGTTAAGTAGTGGTTATACCCCAATAGGTGCAGCAGTATGTACTGATGAAATATTTAATACCATTATGATAGATGGATCGGGTAATTTTATTCATGGTCATACTTATGCAGGAAATCCACTGTCTTGTGGAATTGCAGATAAGGTAATGGAAATAATTGAGAGAGAAAATTATATAGAAAATTGTGTTTTACAAGGAGAATATCTACTGAAGAAACTAGAGGATTTGTACAATTATCCTATAGTAGGTGATATTAGAGGTAAAGGTCTTATGATAGGAATTGAATTCGTTAAGGACCAAGGAACTAAGGAGCCATTTGAAGTATCAGAGAATGTTAAAGGAAAGATAACCAACAATGGATTAGTAGAAGGATTAGTAGTATACCCAGGTGGAGGATCTGTTGATGGGGTTAGAGGAGATCATATATTATTGGCACCTCCAATTAATATTACTAAAGAAGAAGTAGATTTGTTATATGATAAATTAGACAAATCCATTAACAAGACTACTTCTGAAGTATTAGGACAAAAAGCATATTAAGGAGGCATGACTATGAATTATAGAAAGGAAAAGTTGATAATTACCGTAGCTCTTACGGGAAATGTTCCTACAAAAGAAATGAACCCACATACTCCTATTACTGTAGAAGAAATTGTAGATGATATTATAAAATGTAAAGAGATTGGCGCATCGGTAGCTCATATTCATGTAAGAGACAAAGAAGGGAATCCAACTTGTGATAGAGAACTATATAAAGAGGTCTTAGATGAATTAGAAAAAAGGAGTTGTGACATTATAACTCAACTGTCTACAGGAGCTAGGGGTGGAGGAAATACTTCTGAATGGCGAGGCCAAATGTTGGATTTAAATACTGAGATGGCTAGTTTATCTACAGGTTCCTCTAACTTTGCAACTCAAGTAAATGCAAACTCTTTTGAATTAATTGAAGAACTAGCAAATAAAATGTATTCAAATAATATAAAACCAGAAATAGAAGCCTTTGATTTAGGAATGATTGATAATGCTAAGTATCTAATTAAAAAAGGTGTATTAAAACCTCCTCTACAATTTAATCTTGTAATGAATGTTAGGGGTTCAGTATCCGGTACTCCTAGGAACTTGTTGCATATGGTAGAATCCTTACCAGAAGGTTCCACCTTTACAGTTTCAGGGATAGGACCAAGCCAAGTACCAATGTTGACTATGTCTATTCTATTAGGAGGACATACAAGAACCGGACTAGAGGATACGATTCTTTATGATAAAGGTATCTTAGCTACTAATCCAATGTTAGTAGAAAGAGTAGTTAGAATTGCCAAGGAACTAGGGAGAGAAGTAGCTATTCCAAATGAAGCTAGAATGATATTAGGTCTCAAATAAGTAATAGAAAAGGCTGCTATAAATAGTGCAGCCTTTTCTAAAATTAATAAAGGATTTATTAAGGAAATATAGAATGTACCTTATAAAGGAGGAGGAAAAATGAGGGAGATCCAAGATTTTGGTGAGGATACTGTATACTTTGTTTCCTATGCTAAGCTTCCATCGGATATAGCTGCTACCTATGTGCATAAGGTAGTTGGAGTTGGGTTCTTAATCAATACTAAAACAGGGATAATAGAAGATGTAATGGTAACTTTAATATCTGATTTAGTTAAAGATTTTTTATCTTACCTTATCATAGGTCATAATATTGACAAGGATGGCATAGACGGTATAATAGAGAAAATAGAAGCTAGGTTTTTTGGATATTCACAGAAGGCTATAATTGTAGCTACCAAAGGAGTATATAGGAGATATTTAAAATGGAAAGAAGAAAACCATAAATACTAATACTGTTTTATTTGTGGCAATAAGATTAAACTCAAGTTGCATATCAAATAAAGTCCAGTACTAATGACTAGGGTAGCCATTAGTACTCTTTTTTTGTAGATTTTGCAATATTTATTTCATTTTCGAAAAATGTTGAAATATATGTTGCAAAATCTACAAGATTATTACTATAATAGATAGTGGATAGTAATATTATAAACGGTAAAAGCTTTTCCAATAAGGAGGATGGAATATGTTTAATGAGAAAAAATTAGAGGAAATTAAAGAAGCTGAAAAGAAATGGACAGAAGAAAAGGTGCAAAAAGCTATTAGTAGATTTCCTGAAAGGAAAGAAAAATTTACAACCGGATCTAATCTAGAAGTTGATAGACTATATACACCAGAAGATGTAAGGGAAATAGATTATAAAGAAAAATTAGGTTTTCCAGGAGAGTATCCCTTTACAAGAGGAGTCCAACCTACTATGTATAGAGGCAGACTTTGGACTATGAGACAATATGCAGGATTTGCTACTGCAGAAGAATCTAATAAAAGATATAAATACCTATTGGAACAAGGTCAAACAGGTTTATCCGTTGCCTTTGATTTACCAACCCAGATTGGATATGATTCCGATCATGGATTATCTGAAGGAGAAGTAGGAAAAGTAGGAGTTGCCATAGACTCGTTAAAGGATATGGAAATATTATTTGATGGAATACCTTTGGATAAGGTGAGTACTTCCATGACTATTAATGCACCGGCAAGCGTTTTATTAGCTATGTATATTGCTGTTGCAGAAAAACAAGGAGTATCTAAGGATAAATTAAGAGGTACTATCCAAAACGATATACTCAAAGAATACATAGCAAGAGGAACCTATATATTTCCACCGGAACCATCCATGAGATTAATAACCAATATATTTGAATATTGTTCAAAGGAAGTACCTAAATGGAACACCATAAGTATTAGTGGTTATCATATAAGGGAAGCTGGTTCCACGGCAGCCCAAGAAGTAGCCTTTACATTAGCTGATGGAATAGCTTATGTAGATGCTGCCATTAATGCAGGGTTAGATGTAGATGATTTTGCTCCGAGATTATCCTTCTTCTTTAATGCTCATAATGATTTATTAGAAGAAGTAGCAAAATATAGGGCAGCAAGAAGGCTATGGGCAAAGATAATGAAAGAAAGATTTGGAGCAAAGAAAGAAAAATCCATGATGCTAAAATTCCATACTCAAACAGCTGGTTCTACATTAACAGCACAACAGCCAGATAACAATATAATAAGAGTAACGATTCAAACCTTAGCAGCAGTACTTGGAGGAACCCAATCATTGCACACTAACTCTAGGGACGAAGCATTAGCATTACCTACAGAGGAATCAGTACGCATTGCTTTAAGAACACAGCAAATAGTAGCCCATGAATCTGGAGTAACGGAAACTATAGATCCATTAGCTGGTTCTTATTATGTAGAAAACCTTACAAATAGAATAGAAGAAGAAGCCATGAACTATATTAAAAGAATTGATGAATTAGGAGGAGCACCAAAAGCTATAGAAAAAGGATATATTCAAAAAGAAATTCAAAATTCAGCTTACAATTATCAAATGGAAATAGAATCAGAAGAAAGAATAGTAGTAGGAGTAAATAAATTCCAAATAGAAGAAGAACATCATAAAGACATATTAAAGGTAGATCCGGAAGTGGAAAGATTACAAAGAGAAAAATTGAAAACATTAAAAGAAGAAAGAAATAATGAAGAAGTAGAGAATAGATTAAAAGAATTAAAGAATGCAGCTAATACTTCAGAAAACTTAATGCCTTATATACTAGAAGCAGTAAAATCATATGCTACATTAGGTGAAATATGTGGAGTGTTAAGGGAAGTATTTGGTGAATATCAACAATCAGTAATACTTTAAAGGGAGGTTTAATTAAATGGGAAAATCTATAAGAGTTTTGGTAGCAAAACCAGGATTAGACGGTCATGATAGAGGAGCTAAAGTAATAGCAAGGGCATTGAGAGATGCAGGGATGGAGGTAATCTATACAGGATTAAGACAAACACCAGAGCAAATAGTTCAAGCGGCAATCCAGGAAGATGTAGATGTAGTAGCTATGAGTATATTGTCTGGAGCTCATAATCATCTATTTCCCAAAGTAGTAAACTTATTGAAAGAAGAAGGAGTAGATGATATGCTAATCATTGGTGGTGGAGTAATACCAGACGATGATATACCAAAATTAAAAGAAGCAGGTATAGAAGCTATATTTACTCCAGGAACACCTACTAAAGAAGTGATAGAATATATTGAGAATAATTTAAAAAGATAATACAGGTGGTGCGTTGATTGAATATAGAGGAAAGACTACTAAAAGGAGACAAAAGAGCTTGTGCTAGACTAATTACCATGTTAGAAAACAATGATGAAGAAGCTATAGAAATTATTAAAAAATTATATAGACATACTGGAAATGCCTATGTAATAGGGATTACTGGACCTCCTGGAAGTGGTAAATCAACCCTTACAGATAGGCTAACAAAAGAACTTAGAAAAAGAGATAAGAAAGTTGGAATAATAGCTATAGATCCAACAAGCCCTTTTACCGGAGGAGCAATCCTAGGAGATAGAATTCGTATGAACGATTTATCCTTAGACAAAGGGGTATTCATAAGGAGCATGGGAACTAGAGGTTCATTAGGAGGAATGTCTAAAGCTACTTGGGGAGCAACAAAGGTATTAGATATCTATGGAGTAGACTATATATTTATAGAAACAGTGGGAGTGGGCCAATCAGAAGTAGATATAGTAAAAACTGCAGACACGGTACTAATGGTAATGGTACCAAACTTAGGAGATGATATACAAGCTATAAAAGCTGGTATAATGGAAATAGCAGATGTATTTGCCATAAACAAAGCTGATTTAGATGGAGCGGATAAAACCCAACTAGAAATAGAAATGAACCTAGATTTAAATGAAAAAAAAGATTACAGGCCGCCTGTAGTCAAAGTATCAGCTAGTAAGAATGAAAATATAGATACGCTGGTAGAAAAATTGGTAGAACATAGAAATTACCTAGAAGATACGCAAGAATTGTTAGAAAGAAGGAAAAGAAATACTAAATTAGAAATAGTTAAGCTAGTAGAAGAAGAACTTATGGAATTAATAATGCATAAAGCATTAGAAGAAAACTTGTTGGATAGTTTGTCAGAAGAAATCCTTTTAAAAGATTTAGATCCTTATTCAGCTAAGGATAGGGTGTTAAAGCTAATTAAATAATTAGGAGGGATTATATGGTAAACAAGGTAGACCATATAGGAATAGCTGTAAAGAATTTGAACGAGACTTTAAAATTTTATGAAGAAATACTTGGAATCAAATGTGTGAGCACTGAAGTAGTAGAAGAACAAAAGGTAAAAGTAGCTTTTTTACCTATAGGAGATACTGAAGTAGAACTTTTAGAATCCACAGAAAAAGATGGACCAATTGCTAAATTTATAGAAAAAAGGGGAGAAGGCATACAGCACATTGCTTATAGGGTAGATAATATAGAAAAAGCAATAGATGAGTTAAAAGAAAAAGGAATTAGACTTATAGATGAAAAACCAAGATATGGTGCAGGTGGAGCAAAAATTGCCTTTTTACATCCAAAATCAACCTTTGGAGTATTAATAGAACTCTGTGAAAGAGAATAAAGACTAAAAGGAGGGCCAAAATGAAGGAAAGAATTGAACAACTCCTTGAAACCAAGAAGAAAATAGAACTTGGTGGAGGGGAAAAAAGGATAGCAAAGCAACATGAAAGAGGAAAGCTAACTGCAAGAGAAAGAATTAACCTACTATTAGACGAAGGAAGTTTTATGGAAATAGATGCCTTCATAAAACACAGATGCACCAACTTTGGAATGGAAAATACAGAAGCAGTAGCTGATGGGGTGGTAACAGGTTACGGTACAGTAGATGGAAGATTAGTATTCGTCTATGCCCAAGATTTTACCGTATTAGGTGGCTCTTTAGGAGAAATGCATGCCAACAAAATATGTAAAGTACAAGAAATGGCTCTAAAGATGGGAGCCCCCATAGTTGGATTCAACGACTCAGGAGGTGCTAGAATCCAAGAGGGTGTTGACGCTTTATCAGGCTATGGAAAAATATTCTATAGAAACACTATGGCTTCAGGAGTGATTCCTCAAATATCAGCAATAATGGGGCCTAGTGCAGGAGGAGCTGTATATTCACCAGCTTTAACCGACTTTATATTCATGGTAGACAGAACAAGTATGATGTTCATAACGGGACCACAGGTAATAAAGACTGTAACAGGAGAAGACGTAACTCAAGAAGAATTAGGAGGAGCCAATACTCACAATAGAATATCAGGAGTAGCCCATTTCATGGATGAGACTGAAGAAGAAAGCATAAGAAGGATAAGAACTCTACTAAGCTATTTACCATCTAATAATTTGGAAACTCCACCAGTATATGAATGTAGTGATGATATAAATAGAGTAGAAGAAAGTTTAAATGAATTAGTACCAATAAATCCAAACAAACCCTATGACATGAAAGAAATAATAAAATTAATAGCAGATAATAATGAGTTTTTTGAAGTACAACCTTACTATGCTCAAAACATAATAACAGGATACATAAGATTAAATGGGAAAACTATAGGAGTAGTAGGAAATCAACCAAGAGTACTAGCAGGATGTCTAGATATAAACGCCTCAGACAAAGCAGGAAGATTCATAAGAACCTGTGACGCCTTCAATATACCATTATTAAATCTAGTAGACGTACCAGGATTTTTGCCAGGTACAGATCAAGAATACGGAGGAATAATAAGACATGGTGCCAAAATGCTCTACGCCTATAGTGAAGCTACAGTACCAAAAGTAACATTAATAATCAGAAAAGCTTATGGAGGGGCCTATCTAGCTATGTGTAGTAAAGACTTAGGAGCAGATCAGGTATTGGCATGGCCTAATGCAGAAATAGCAGTAATGGGTCCAGAAGGAGCGGCTAATATTATATTTAAAAACGATATAAAAAATTCAGAAGATCCAATCGAAACGAGACAAGAAAAAATAAAGGAATATAGAGATACAGTAGCAAATCCATATATAGCAGCAGAAAGAGGATTTATAGACGATGTAATAATACCAAGTATAACAAGGCCAAGACTAATATCAGCATTCGATATGTTAGAAAGTAAAAGAGAAACCAACCCTAAAAAGAAACATGGGAATCTACCAGTATAGAAGAGGTGATAAAACTTGGGAGACATAATAACCATGGGAGAAAGCGTGATGATAACCATATTTAGTATGGTGGTAGTATTTATAGTATTAATAGCTATATCCTATTTAATAGAAATATTGAGAGTTACTACAAATGGTAAAAAAGGCAAAGAAGAACCTAAAAAAGCAATTGTAGAAGAAAAAGCAGTTAAGAAGGAAGAAACGAAAGAAGAAAAAGTAAAGGACCAGGAACTAGTAGCAGTAATAGCAGCAGCAGTAGCAGCAAGCTTAGGGACAACAGTTCCTCAAATAAAGATAAAGACCATAAAAAGAATCTCTTCAACAAATCCTCTATGGTCAGA
The DNA here is from genome assembly GCF_021655095.1 of Clostridium sp. Cult1. Taxonomy (GTDB): domain Bacteria; phylum Bacillota; class Clostridia; order Tissierellales; family Tepidimicrobiaceae; genus Schnuerera. The sequence continues at coordinate 585,081 of NZ_PPXW01000001.1, forward strand.
AGCAGGAAGAAGAGAGCAAATCCTTGAGAAATTATAATAATTTACTATAGGAGGTAATAAAATGAGAAAATTTATAATAAATGTGAACGGAAACCAATATGAAGTTGAAGTAGAAGAAGTAACAGATGGAGTAAGTACCCCTCAAAGATCAGTACCACAACCAGCATCAACATCACAACCAACAACTAAAAAGGCACCAACACCACAGCCAGCACCCAAGGCAGAAGAGAAAAAAGAAGTAGTAGTAAAAGAAGGATCAGAATCAGTAGAAGCTCCAATGCCAGGAACCATACTTAGTATAAATGTAAACGAAGGAGATACAGTAACAGAAGGACAAGTATTAGCCATTCTTGAAGCCATGAAAATGGAAAACGAAATCCTTGCACCAAGAGGCGGTAAAGTAGCAAGCATAGCTGTTACAAAAGGTGCTTCTGTAAACACTGGAGACAAGTTAATAGTTATAGAATAAACAGAGGAAAGGAAGGGTAAATTAAATGCTTATAGATATATTAGGGGATTTTTTACAGAGCACTGGATTTGCCGCAATTACCGGTGGGCAAATTTTTATGCTACTAGTATCCTTTGTCCTTCTTTATCTTGCAATTAAGAAGGAATTTGAGCCACTTCTATTAGTACCAATAGCCTTTGGGATGCTACTTGCAAACCTTCCATTAGCCGGACTTATGAAAGAGCCAATAGTAGAGATAGTGAAAGATCCAAATACAGGGAAATTGGTATCAGAAACAAAAGAATTGGGAGGATTATTATACTACCTATATCAGGGAGTAAAACTAGGCATATATCCACCATTAATATTTTTAGGAGTAGGAGCTATGACTGACTTTGGCCCTTTAATAGCCAATCCTAAAAGTATATTATTAGGGGCAGCAGCCCAATTTGGTATATTTTTTACATTTATCGGTGCAATTGCATTAGGATTTACAGGACCAGAATCTGCAAGCATTGGAATAATAGGAGGAGCAGACGGACCCACAGCCCTATACCTAACGAGTAAATTAGCGCCTCATTTATTAGGGCCTATAGCAGTAGCAGCTTATTCCTACATGGCATTAGTACCAATAATACAACCACCGATAATGAAAGCATTGACTACAGAAGAAGAAAGAAAAATAGTAATGGAACAACTACGCCCCGTATCTAAAAGAGAAAAGATAATATTCCCAATAATGATTGCAGTAGTTGTAACATTGATATTACCTTCAGCAGGACCATTAGTAGGAATGTTAATGTTAGGTAATCTAATGAGAGAATCGGGGGTAGTAGAGAGATTATCAAAAACAGTACAAAATGAGTTAATGAATATAGTAACAGTATTTCTAGGGTTAACAGTCGGAGCTACAGCCAACGCAGAAATTTTTATCCAATGGGGAACAATAAAGATAATAATATTAGGATTAATAGCTTTCTCCATAGGAACTGCAACAGGAGTAATATTCGGAAAAATAATGTGCAAAGCAACTGGAGGAAAAGTAAATCCGTTAATTGGAGCAGCAGGAGTATCGGCAGTACCAATGGCAGCAAGAGTTGCCCAGAAAGTTGGACAAGAAGCAAACCCAAGAAATTTTTTATTAATGCATGCCATGGGACCGAATGTAGCAGGAGTTATTGGTTCAGCGGTAGCGGCAGGACTATTACTGATGTTTTTCGGTGGATAGAGATTAAAGCGTGGCAGATTTCTGCCACGTTTCATTCTTAAACCTATATTATTTTAAAGTATATATAAAAAAAGGTTGAAAATATATATTAGAAAAATTATAATTAACTTGTGTATTGCTAGCATCTTTTTTTAGGAGCTAGACATGAAAATCAGATAAAAAAGGTAATAATAACGACTGGTATCCGGAAGGAACTAGAGCGGAGGGATGATTATGAAAAAAAGTGTAAATGCACTATCAACAAGGAAGATGATGATAGTAGGATTATTAGGGAGCGTCTCTATAGTATTAGGGGCTATACCTGGATTGGGGTTTATTCCCGTTGGACCAACTAGGGCAACCATAATGCATATACCTGTAATTATTGGGGCTATTATGGAAGGACCTTTAGTTGGAGGATTAATAGGATTGATATTTGGATTGTTTAGTATTTTCCAAGCCGCAACAAATCCAACTCCCGTATCTTTTGTATTTTTAAATCCAATAGTTTCTGTACTACCTAGAGTTTTAATAGGGATAGTAACCTATTATGCCTATAGATTTTCTAAAAATTTAGGTTCCAAAAAATCAATGGGGTTACTGAATATAATTTGGATATTTATGCTCTTTTATTTATTCTATGGGCTATATGCTGAAATTAGTGATTTTACAAGTATTTGGTCAATATTGATAAATATGCTTTTAATAATATTGACTATAACAATAGTAGTTTATGCCAACAAGAAGATGAAAGATAAAGCAGTTGATATAATAATATCTACTGCATTAGGTACTTTGACTAATACGGTAGGAGTGCTTTCGACTATATACTTTATCTATGGAGAACAATATGTTGAAAAACTAGGACAGAGTGCAGAAATGGCTAGGAAGATTATATTGGGAATTGGAGTAGCTAATGGTATACCGGAGATAATTATTGGAATAATAGTAGTTACTAACGTTGTAGTGGCATTAAATAGAAAGAAATAGATTGGATGTGGAAAGGATGTTATTAGTAGTTGATGTAGGTAATACTAATATAGTATTTGGAGTTTATAAAGAAGATAAATTATTATATGATTGGAGAATCGCTACTTATAAAGATAAGACTTCAGATGAATATGGCTTGTTATTTGAACAAATATTTAAATACCATGGTCTTTGTCCAAAGGATGTAGAAGATGTAATAATTTCATCGGTTGTACCTACATTGATGCATACCTTATCTGCCATGAGCATAAAGTATTTTAATAATGAGCCAATAATTATAGGACCTGGAGTTAAGACAGGAATGAATATAAAGTATGATAATCCAAGAGAAGTAGGTGCAGATAGAATAGTAAATGCAGTAGCTGGTTACGAAAAATATGGTGGACCTTTAATAATAGTTGATTTTGGTACTGCTATAACTTTCTGTGCAATTTCAAAAGAAGGAGAGTATTTAGGTGGGGCAATAACTCCTGGAATTAAGATTTCTAGTGAGGCATTATTCTTAAGAACTGCTAAGCTTCCAAAAGTAGAAATATCTAAACCTAAATCTATAATAGCTAAAAATACGGTAAATAGTATTCAGTCTGGTTTGGTTTATGGATATATTGGCTTAGTAGATTATATAATAGAAAAAATGATGGAGGAACTTAAAGAAGAAGGAGAGGTAAAGACGGTAGTAGGTACTGGAGGATTTTCTTCCTTGATTGCTAGTGAAAGCAAGTATATTAATAAGATTGACAAGTTGTTAACTCTTGAGGGACTTCGCATAATATATGGGAGAAATAAGTAGCCATAAGGCTACTTTTTCTAATAATAAATAAAGGTGATAGGATGAAAATTGGAAATATAGATTTACAAAATAATATATTTCTAGCTCCGATGGCAGGGGTTACTGATAAAGCTTATAGAATTATTTGTAAGGAAATGGGAGCAGGGCTAGTAGTTACTGAAATGATAAGTAGTAAAGGATTATATTATAAGGATAAAAAAACAGAAAATTTAACGGATGTAGATTCCGATGAAAGACCTGTTGCTTTGCAAATTTTCGGATCAGATCCTTCCATAATGGCAGAAGTAGTGGAAAAATATATTAATCCCCGCCGGGATTTAGATATACTGGATATTAACATGGGTTGTCCTGCACCTAAAATAGTTAAAAATGGAGGTGGGGCAGCTTTGCTTAAAAATCCATCCCTGATTAGAAATATACTAAGAGAAATAGTAAAAGTATCAAATAAGTCAGTAACATTGAAGATTAGGATGGGTTGGGATCATGACAGTATAAATGGAATTGAAATTGGTAAAATAGCTGAGGAAGAAGGTGTATCTGCTATAACTATTCATGGCAGGACTAGAGATATGTTCTATTCTGGAAAGGCTGATTGGGATTTTATAAAAAAGTTAAAGGAATCTATAAATATACCTGTTATAGGCAATGGAGATATATTTGAACCTGTAGATGCAATAAACATGATGAAATATACTGGCTGTGATGGGGTGGCTATCGGAAGGGGAGCAATGGGGAATCCCTGGATATTCAATAGAATTAAACTTATAATGGAGGGTAAAGAGGATATAAAACCATCCTATAGGGAAATAATCCACATGGCCATAAGACATTTGAAACTATTATGTTATATAAAGGGTGAAAAAGTCGGAGTAAAGGAGATGAGAAAGCATATATCTTGGTATTTAAAGGGAGTGAAAGGTTCAAATAAAATAAAAAATCAGATAAACGCTATAGTTAATAAAGATGAGATGGAAAAAATATTGGTAGACTATTTATCGGAATTAGATACCTTTGCAATTAACTAGTTATACTTCTCCTCTAACACTCATATAATACATTACAATATGCTAGAGGGGGGGATTGTTATTCAGTTTCTTTATATAGTAGGCGATCAAACTTATTATAATCATTTTAATAGAGGACTAATGAAAATAATTCCCAAAAAATATATTCCAACTAAAAGAGTAAAAATTTTAGAACATATATTGAGTAGTGATGGAAGCATTATAGGAAGAGTTGGGGGAGTTTTTTTAAATAACTTAAATTTGGAGAAAGAAGAATTAATAGAAGAACTAGTTTTAGCCATAGGGAAGCTTAAGGACGAAAATACTAATAGATTAATAATGGAAGACTTAAGCCTATTTAATATGGATGATCTAAGATTAATTGAAAGAAAAACAAATCTAAAGATAGTTAACGGAATAAGGGTTTTTATCTTTTTTTTGCCTTGGGTATTGAGAGAGATCTATAAGAATTTAAATAAAAGTTTAAAGGAAAAGGAAGTTTTGATAATAGGAGACGATGAAGAACTGACAAAACAAATAATAGAATGCTTATATAAAGAAATAGGCTTTATAACTTTGGCTGGAGATTATGAATCTACTATAGAGAATATATCCAAATATATACTAGAAAAGACAGGTTTGTCTATTTTCTATTCTAAAAACCTAGATAAAATATTGGGAAACTATCCTATTATTATTAATTTTAAAGATAATTATTATTTAAATATAGGTAAACTTAGGGAAAAAGCTATAATATTTGATTTTAGTATGACCAAGGGATTGAGAGATCAAATTAACGAAGGTAGACGAATGGTTATCGTTGAAGATTTCCTGTTCCTAATAGATTATCTGGATATAAAGGAGAACAAATTTATAAAATCTATTATACCTTCTTATTTATATGAACAATTCAATCGGCTTGACTCTATGGATTTTGCAGGTTTATCTATTGACGGAGAATGTTATAGTTTAAATAATTTTATAGACTATCAAATAAAGACTAAAGGAAGGTTCTAAATACTTGACAATAAACCTTCCCTTGATTATAATATTCTGCATATATAGGTAATAATTATTTGAAATTTTCCGTTTTAAAGGGCATGTAGGCCAAAATATTTAATAGAAGGAGAGAATTATATGGCTGAAAGGGATGTTTTTTTAACATTAGAAGGATTGAAAAAGCTTGAGAAAGAATTAGATGAATTAAAAACGGTTAAAAGAAGGGAAATCGCAGACAGAATAAAACAAGCTTTGGCTTTTGGAGATATAAGCGAAAACTCAGAGTATGATCAAGCAAAGAATGAACAAGGACAATTGGAAGAAAGAATAGCAAAGTTGGAAATGATACTAAGAAATGCTAAACTAATAGATGATGAAGATATTTCTACTGATATAGTAAGTATAGGTTCAAAAGTTATAGTCAAAGATTTAGAATACGATGAAGAAATGGAATATACCATAGTGGGCTCGGCAGAAGCAGACCCTTATGAAGGGAAAATATCGAATGAATCTCCAGTTGGAAGGGCTTTATTAGGTAGAAAGAAAGAAGAGATAGTAGAAGTACATGTACCTGATGGACTTATTAAGTATCAAATTTTAAGTATTACTAGATAAGAGGAGGTTATATTATATATGGCAGGAACGGAAGATAATATTAATGAAATGCTCAAGATAAGAAGGGATAAGCTGAAAGAATTAATCCAGATGGGAGAGAATCCTTTTCTTATAGAAAAATATGATTATACTCATCATAGTAGCACTATTAAGGATAACTTTGATGAATTAGAAGAGGAAACAGTTTCAGTTGCAGGTAGAATTATGTCTCGAAGAGGACATGGTAAGGTTAGTTTTATGGATTTACAGGACAGTAAAGGTAGAATACAGATATTCATTAAAATGGATGCTGTAGGAGAAGAAACTTATAAGAAATTAAACCTTTTAGATTTAGGAGATATTATTGGAGTTAAAGGAGAGGTATTTAAAACTAAAACCGGGGAAATTTCCATAAGAGCTAAAGAAATTACCTTATTGACAAAATCATTACAGATTTTACCAGAAAAGTTCCATGGATTGAAAGATCAGGATTTGAGATATAGACAAAGGTATGTAGATTTAATAGTAAATCCTGAAGTGAAGGAAACTTTCGTTTTAAGGTCCAAGATAATTAAGGCTGTAAGAGAGTATCTAGATGAAAGGGGTTTTTTAGAAGTAGATACTCCTATTTTAAATACTATTGCTGGAGGAGCAAATGCAAGACCTTTTATAACTCACCATAATACTTTAGATATAGACATGTACTTAAGAATCGCCAATGAATTATATCTAAAAAGACTTATAGTTGGGGGATTTGAAAAGGTATATGAAATGGGAAGAATGTTTAGAAACGAAGGAATGAGCTATAAACATAATCCAGAGTTTACAAATATTGAACTATATCAAGCTTATGTAGATTATGAAGAGATGATGAGACTTACAGAAGAATTGATAGCTTATGTAGCAGAAAAAGCCTTAGGTAGTACAAAGGTTAATTATCAGGGGACAGAAATAGATTTAACACCACCTTGGAGAAGGTTAACTATGATAGATGCTATAAAAGAATATGTAGGAGTAGATTTTAATACCATTGATTCAGACCAAGAAGCCATTGAAGTTGCAAAATCAAAAGGATTAGAAGTCGATTCCAATATGAAGAGGGGCCATATAATTAGTGAAATGTTTGAGGGATTCTGCGAGCAACATTTAGTCCAGCCCACCTTTATTACTCATCATCCTGTAGAAGTATCACCTTTAGCAAAAAGGAACCCTGATGACCCAAGGTTAACCAATAGGTTTGAAGCTTTTATAAATACTTGGGAAATAGCAAATGCTTTCAGTGAATTAAACGATCCAATAGATCAAAAAGAAAGATTTTCAGAACAGGCAAAACAGAGAGAGGCAGGAGACGCAGAAGCTCATATGATGGATATGGATTTTGTAAATGCCTTAGAAGTAGGACTTCCCCCTACTGGAGGACTAGGAATAGGAATAGACAGACTTATTGTTTTATTAACTAATCAACCAAGTATAAGAGATGTAATATTATTCCCAACTATGAAACCAATAGACGAAGATGAATAAATAATGAGTCAAAGGGTAGCCCTTTGACTCATTATTTATATAATTTAAGAATAGGGTGATCTTATGAAAAAAATACTCCACATTATATCCCAATATCCGGGGAAAACCGGTAGCGGAACATATTTGAATCAATTAATTATAGAGGGAAATAAAAAAGGATATACTCAAGGATTGGTAGCTGCCTTATATGAAACAGAAAGAAATATTCAATTAGAAATATCAGAAGAAAATTTTTATCCTGTAATGTTCAATACTACCAAAATTCCTTTTCCTATAGTAGGTATGAGTGATACAATGCCCTACAATACTATCAATTATTCGGACATGTCAAATGAGATGTTGACCAAATGGAAGGAAGGATTTAAAGAAGCTGTATTAAGAGCAGTAGATGAATTTAAACCAGATGTAATAATCACTCATCATTTATGGATATTGACATCTTTGATAAGAATGGTAATCAAAGACATACGAGTAATAGCTATATGTCATGGAACTGATATAAGACAATTCCAAAAAAATCCAAGATATAGACATTATGTAGTTAAAGGGTGTAAAGAAATAGATTTAGTTTTATCCCTTAATCAGGAACAAGGAAAAATAATAAATAATCTTTATTCCATTCCTAAAGATAAAATCATAACCATAGGGGGAGGTTTTGATGAAGAAAAGTTTTATCCTCCAGACAATAAGCTCCCTGGACATGTAGTTAAACTTATTTATGCTGGGAAATTAAGCTATGCAAAAGGAGTTATGTCTTTAATAAGGGCATATAATATGTTAAATATGAAAGAAGATGAAATAGAACTTTCCATTGCAGGGGCTGGAATAGGGTTTGAGGAGAAGACCATTAAGGAAGCAGGATATAATAGTAGGTTAAAGGTTAATTTTTTAGGAGAATTATCTCAAAAAAAATTAGGAAAAGTATTTAGAAATAGCCATATTTTCATAATGCCATCTTTTTATGAAGGACTATCCCTAGTAACTATAGAAGCTTTGGCCACTGGCCTAATGGTAGTTGCTAGTTCAATTGGTGGTTTAAAAAGTTTCTTGGGAGATAAGATAAATAATAGTGGAATTATTGAATATGTAGAATTGCCTAAACTAGACAATGTAGACCTGCCTTTAAAAGATGAAATACCCCTATATGAAGAAAGATTAAAAAAAGCAATAGAAAAACAGATTTATAGGCTAAAAGAAGGTTATATATGGAATGACAATGTAAAAAATCGAATAAGCCAGCTTTCATGGAGTAATATCTATAATCGAATTGAAGAATATTTTTGATATATTAAAAATTAAAGCGGTAGGAGGGATACTTATGTATACCTTGGATGAACTTCAACTTATAGTAAGCAGATGTCATAGATGTGGTTTATCGAAGACTAGAACAAATGTGGTCTTTGGAGAAGGAAATCCAAAAGCAAAGATGATTTTTATAGGAGAAGGTCCTGGATTTTATGAGGACAAGATGGGGAGACCTTTTGTAGGAAAGGCAGGGCAACTTCTTGACAAGATGATAGAGGCTATAGGGTTAAAAAGAGAAGATATTTATATTGCTAATATTGTAAAATGCAGACCACCAAACAATAGAAATCCTTTAGAAGAAGAAAGTAATATTTGTATTGAATATTTAAGATGGCAGGTCAAAATAATTGACCCAAATATTATAGTATGCTTAGGAGCTGTAGCAGCAAGAAATATTATAGATAAAGATTTTAGAATAACCAAAGATAGAGGTATTTGGTTTAATAGAGGAATGTATTCTATAATAGCTACATATCATCCTGCTGCCCTCTTGCGGGATGAGACTAAAAAGAGGGAGGCCTGGGAAGACTTTAAAGATATAAAGGCAAAATATGAAAAAGTAGATGGTAAAAGGGAAGGATGATAAAGTGAAAGAAGAAAGGATGAAGGCATTAAATAGGGAAATAGTAGAAAAATATCCTGGGGAGAAGATAATCGTAGGATATGGGGATTTGAATAGTCCTATTATCCTTATAGGGGAAGCTCCTGGAGCAAAAGAAATTGAGATAGGTGAACCGTTTGTTGGCCAGGCAGGAAAGCATTTTGAAGAATTTTTAGAAGTTTTAAATATAAAAAGGGAAGATGTATATATTACAAATTCGGTTAAATATAGACCTACAAAGATGAATCCAAAGACTAAAAGGTTGTCTAATAGAACTCCTACAAATAAAGAGATAGATATATTTAGGCCATATATCCATGAGGAGATAAAAATAGTAAATCCTAAAATAATAATAACCTTGGGGAATATCTCTCTTAAAGCCATATTTAATGAGAATCTAAGAATTGGAGAAGTCCATGGAAAGCTAATGGATATTGAAATAGGAAATGTAAACTATAAAGTATTTCCCTTATACCATCCTGCGGCAATAATATATAGAAGAGAATTAAAAGATGTATATATGGAGGATTTAAAAAGGTTAAAGAAATATACAAACTTTTTTTAGAAAATGGTTGACATTCTTATAAAAAGGGTATAATATATATACTTGTCGGCTCCAAATATTTAAGCAATCAGCTCTAGAAATCAATTTTTTAAATTAATAAAAAAATGTTGACACAGACTTAAATATTTGATATAGTATAGAAGTTGACAAAAAACTGAACCTTTTAATTTAATAGTGTGAAGTACTTTGAGTAAGAAATAATTAAACAGGCAAACTTTTTAATGAGAGTTTGATCCTGGCTCAGGACGAACGCTGGCGGCGTGCCTAACACA
>NZ_PPXW01000001.1:595409-619851 GCF_021655095.1 Clostridium sp. Cult1
GCCAAAGTTCTATATACTCCAAATATTAGCATTCCATGAAGCCAAATAGGAGGATTTAGCCTTAGGAAAGCTTCACTTAATTTTGGTTCCATAGTGAAAAAAAGTCTTGAAAGCATTTCTGAGGGATAATTAGACCCAATTATTGTTATCCAAAATATACCGCCCAATAATAATAACATAATAGGATAGCCTATCAATCTATTTGTAAGTATATCATCTATTATTTTGTCCCAATTCCTATTATTAGTATTATTAATGTATATAACTTCATTGGCTATTATTTCAGCTTTTTCATACAATGTAGTGACAATTTTTTCACCTAAGTTATTATATTTATTTATAATATTATCTATTTGAATTAAAGTGTTAATATTGCCAGTTTTCAACAAAATATTTTTGATTTGCATTTTCATATTTAAATCTCCGTCTATTAGTCTTAATCCAATCCAGCGAAGATTATAGACCTCATCTAACGAGTTTTTTAAGATCTTTTCTATTTCAGCTATAGTACTTTCTATGGTGTTATCGTAAATTGTCTTATTGGGGTTTATTTTTAATTCATTATTAACTATTTTGTCAATGGTCTGAAGCAATACATTAATTCCTATACCTTCTCTTGCAATTATAGGGATAACGGGTATGTTTAAAAAGTCTTCTAGTTTATCAATATCAATACTAATACCTTTTTTTTCAACTTCATCCATTAAATTTATACACATTATTACATTATCTGTAGCTTCCATTATCTGTAGAACTAGATTTAAATTTCTCTCTAGACTAGTACCATCAACTAAGACCAAAGTTATTTTAGGATTTCCAAAACATATAAAATCCCTAGATATTTCTTCTTCCTGGGAGTTTATAAATAAAGAGTAGGTACCAGGTAGATCTACTAGCATATAATCATTTTCATTATAACTAAAATATCCTTTAGCATTGGCTACAGTTTTTCCTGGCCAATTGCCAGTATGCTGTTTTAACCCTGTTAAATGATTGAACAAAGTACTTTTGCCAGTGTTTGGGTTGCCAGCCAATCCGATTATAATTTTATCATCAATATTTTCTGATGTAATATTATCCTCTATATTATTATTAATAGTTCTATCTACCATAGCGCATCACCTATATTTTACGTATTAAAATATTTTCAGCTTCTTCTTTGCGAATAGCTATTATAGTACCCCTAATATTAAAAGCAATTGGATTACCAGCAGGACTATACCTTTCAGTCTTAACTTTAGTATTGGGAATTAGTCCCAAATCTAAAAACCTTCTTTTAAGATGATTGTCTCTAATTAATGCAACTCTTCCAACATCCCCTATGGGGAGACAACTTAAGGAAAACTGTTCTTTTGAATCCATATAGCTAGACCTCCTTAAATTCAATGGAGTTCTCCATTTTATTTACTTTTATACTATGAATTAAACTTAATATAGGTTACAACTTTATATTTTATCTTTGTAACAATTAAGCTTATATAACGTACTATGTATTAAAAATAAATATATTTACATGGGGAGGATTGGAAATGAATAGTGATTATTATGAAAGAGGAAGGGAAAAACAACTAGCTAGAGCCTATATACCATTTCAAATTATGAATCAAGTATTTAGTGCAAGTGAAGCCCTTAAAAAAGGTACTTTATTTCCAGAACTGTATATGCCATATAAGAAAGAGAGGATGAATTTGGATGGAGGTGGCTTTTATGGATAGGGAACAAAAAAGACTATTGAGAGAGATAATGGAAGTTGAATTTGTGCTAGTAGAAACCAACCTTTATTTAGACACTCATCCAAATGATGAAAGAGCATTGAGACTTCATAACAGTTACTCTCAAAAACATCATGAGCTAAAGTCCTTATATGAGGCAAAATATGGCCTACTAACATTTATTGGAATGAGTGGCTGTCCATGGTCTTATATAAATGAGCCTTGGCCTTGGGAAATAAACTTTGATATCTAATAGGGGGGAAAATTATGTGGATATATGAAAAAAAATTACAGTATCCTGTTAGGGTAGATACAACTAATCCTACTTTGGCAGCTATGATAATAGAACAATTTGGCGGTGCAGATGGTGAGTTATCCGCGGGTATCAGATACTTAACTCAAAGATGGACTATGCCCACTAATCAGGCAAAGGCTTTGTTAACAGATATAGGCACAGAAGAATTGGCCCATTGGGAAATAATAGGAACTTTGGTTTGGAGGCTAGTAAAGGATGCCACAGTAGATGAGATTAAGGGTACTCCTTTCGAAGCTCATTATGTAAATCATGGTAAGAGTCCATTTCCTCATAATGCTGCAGGAGCCCCTTGGACTGCTACATTTATAAATTCAAAGGCTGATCCTGTAGCAGACCTTCACGAAGATATGGCAGCAGAAGAAAAAGCTAGGGCAACCTATGAATGGTTAATAAATATAAGTGATGATCCAGGAGTAACAGATACCTTACGGTTTCTAAGGGAAAGAGAAATAGTTCATTTCCAAAGATTTGGAGAAGCACTTATGATAGTACAAGATGAATTAAATAGAAAGAAATATTACTAGAAGTAGAGAGGGAACTCTCTACTTCTTAATTTTGATTAAATGAAAATTTGAATTTGGGATTTCTAACCCTAGACTTATCTGTTTAAAAAAGATATAATAAGGTATATATATTATGATATATAATATATTTATGAAGGGGGAATACATATGAACGCAATGACAGCAGACAATTTAAGATCAGCTTATGGTGGCGAAAGTCAAGCACATATGAGATACAGAATCTGGGGTGACAAAGCTGAAAAGGATGGTTTCCCAACTGTAGCAAGATTATTTATGGCTACTTCTGATGCAGAAGAAGTACATGCTACATTACATTTTAAGGCTTTAAAAGATGAGAAAGGTGATTTTTCTGTAACTTCAGGTGGAGGATTTGGTTATGGTTCCACATCAGAAAATTTACAAGGAGCTATAAATGGAGAACTATTCGAAGTAGAACAGATGTATCCAGCTTACATAGCTGTAGCTGAAATGCAAAATGAAAAGGCAGCTATTTCAGCTATGAGATATGCAATTGAAGCAGAAAAAGTTCATGCCGAATTATTTACTAAAGCCAAAGAAGCTGTAGACCAAGGAAAAGATTTAGAAGCAAAAACTGTATTATTATGTCCTGTATGTGGATTCATTAGTTTAACTGGAGAAGAAGATAATTGTCCATTATGTAATGCAAAAAAAGAATTATTTAAAGAATATTAGTAGGGTGCCGAGTGGCACCCTACTTTTTTATGCAAACCTTTTCATTAAGACAAAGTTTTACAAAATATTTAAATAATAGGAAATAGTTATAAGTATACTAAGTATGCTAAACAATAATAAATTATTTCAAATTAATTAAAAATTGTTAAGGAGGAATAAATAATGTTTAAAGAAGAAGTAATATTAAAAAATGAAACAGGACTTCATGCTAGACCAGCAAGCTTATTTGTAAAGGAGGCTTCTAGATTTACATCTGAAGTAACTGTAATTAAAGATGGAAAAGAATACAATGCAAAGAGTATTATGGGGATACTAAGTATGGGAGCAGGAAAAGGAGATACAATTTTAATTCAAGCTGAAGGAAGTGACGCTGAAGAAGCTGTAAAGACATTGGTAAAATTAGTAAATGATAATTTTAACGAATAGGAGGCATTTCAAATGAAAGCCATAGGAACCTCATCAGGGATCGCCTTAGGTACTGTGCTGGTATATAAAGAACCTGAAATCATAGTAGAAAAAAAAGTAATTGATAATATAGATTATGAAATTGAAAGATTAAATAAAGCAGTAGAGCAAGGTCTAAAGGAGATTCATGAATTATATGAGGAAACTTTCAAAACAGTAGGAGAAAAAGAAGCAGGAATATTCAATGCTCACAAGATGATGATAGAAGACCCTGAATTTAATGATGGCATAAAAACAAAAATAAGAGAAGAAAAGGTAAATGTAGAATGGGCAGTTAAAGAAGTAGCAGATTATTATATATCCGTATTTGGTAATATAGAGGATGAATATTTAAAAGAAAGGGCTTTAGATTTAAAGGATGTATCTAAAAGGTTATTAAGGATATTATTAGGCGTAGAAGGCACAGATTTAAGATCTATAAAAGAGAAATCAATTATAGTAGCAGAGGATTTAATACCTTCCGATACAGCCCAAATGGACAAAGAAAAGGTAGTAGGCATAGTAACCGAATTAGGCGGTAAAACTTCTCATACATCAATTATGGCTAGGACCTTAGAGATACCAGCAGTAGCTGGTGTAAAAGATATAACTAATATAGCAAAAAATGGAGATTTTATGATAATTGATGGAGGAGAGGGAATAGTATTATTAAATCCTTCTGAAGATGAGATACAGCTATTTGAAAATAAGAAAAAAGAATATGAAGAATTTAAATTAAAGACTAGAGAAATGAAGGGTAAAGAAAGTATATCAAAAGATGGGGTTAGAGTAGAAATAGCTGCTAATATTGGCACCCCTAAAGATGTAGACAAAGTTATAGAAAATGATGGTGAAGGTGTAGGGTTATATAGGACAGAATTCCTTTACATGGATAGTGATAAACTACCTACGGAAGATGAGCAATTTGAATCCTACAAAATAGTAGCTGAAAGATTAAAGGATAAACCAGTAATAATCAGGACTTTAGACGTAGGTGGAGATAAGGATATACCTTATCTAAATCTTCCGGAAGAAATGAACCCTTTCCTAGGCTATAGGGCTATTAGACTTTGCCTAGATAGAATAGATATATTTAAAACTCAACTAAGGGCGCTGTTAAGAGCTTCAGCTTTTGGAAATATAAAAATCATGTTTCCTATGATATCAAATATAAAGGAAATAAGGGATGCTAAAAAAATATTACAAGAAGCGAAGGAAGAGTTAAGGAAAGAAAATATTCCATTTAATGAAGATATAGAGGTAGGCATAATGGTAGAAATACCAGCTGTAGCAGTTCATTCAGATATTTTTGCAAAAGAAGTTGATTTCTTTAGTATAGGAACCAATGATTTGATTCAATACACCTTGGCAGTAGATAGGGGAAATCAAGATATATCCTATCTATATAATCAGTATCATCCAGCTGTGTTAAAACTTATAAAAATGACCATAGAAAATGGACATAAGGCAGGAATATGGGTTGGCATGTGTGGAGAGGCAGCAGGGGATGAGAAATTAATACCTATATTGCTAGGTATGGGATTAGATGAATTTAGTATGAGTTCATCTTCTATATTAAAGGCTAGATATATAATTAACAATACTTCAAAAAAGGAAATAGAATCCATGTTAGATGAAATATTGAGTTTGCCTACAGCAGAAGATGTAGAAAAGTTCATCGATGATAATATAATAAAATAAAGATTTAGAACCTATATTTATATTAATATAAATATAGGTTCTAATTTTAGTGTTTTTTAGGATTAAATTTTGAATCTTTACCAATAATATAATTAACTATATTATTGGAGGCGATATTTTGAATATTAGATTATTCGTCATAGCTATAACTCCTGCTATAGCCATAATATTCGGTATATACTTGAGTGATAGACATGATAGAGAACCTGCAAAGCTATTGATATTAACCTATCTATTAGGAGCTTTAGCGGTAATACCTATTTTAATAGTTGAAGAGTTGTTATTAAGTTTTAATATTTTCTCTGGAGTATTAGGGGCTTTTTATACAGCTTTTATTGTAGCAGGATTCACAGAAGAATATTTTAAAAGGCTAGTTATATTGAAAGTTCCTTATAAGACAAAATATTTTAATGAAAAATTAGATGGAATAGTTTATGGAGTATTTTCTGCTATGGGATTTGCTACGGTAGAGAATATTGTGTATGTAGTATATAGATATGCTAACAATCCTCATGTTGGCCTATATCGAGGTATTTTTTCAGTACCAGCTCATGCTGTATTTGGTATAACTATGGGATATTATCTTTCTTTAGCTAGGTTTGATACAGATAATAGAAGAGCTAGAAAAAATATGAGAAGATCTCTTTATATGCCTATGCTCTTACATGGTACTTTCAATTTTATATTAATGTCTGGCATTCCTCAGCTTAGTTTACTATTTGTCCCCTATGTAATTTATATATGGTGGATCAACCAAAGAAAGTTGAGCAAATTTATATATGATTCTAAAAATAGATATATAGATATTGAGAGAGAAGAATAACTAGGTTGAAAATTCTTTTCATAAATTATAAAATGATAGTATAACTTATGAAATGGAGATATTTATGAAAAGACAATATATCACATTAATTGTAATCTTTGGAGTTGTTTCCCTTTTTATTGCCAATCAACTTTTATCCAATCCAATAGACATAGAGACTAGGACAAGCTCTCTGGATGAAGTAGAGCCCCCAATACCTATAGAAGAATTTGAAGAAAAACCTAATACTACTGCCACTATTCTAGCAGCTGGTGATATAATGTTTCACATGCCTCAGATAAGATCTGCTTATGACTCAGAAAGCAAAAACTATGATTTTAAAGATGTATTTAAATATGTGAAAAAACATATAGAATCTGCTGATTTATCTATTGCTAATTTTGAAACTGTTACTGCAGGTAGTGAAATAGGTTTCTCTGGATTTCCTAGGTTTAATTCCCCAGAGGAAACTTTGGAAGCTATAAAGTATGCTGGTTTTGACATACTTACTACTGCTAATAACCATGCTTTAGATCAGGGTAAAGAAGGATTAATAAATACCATAATGGCTATAGAAGAACAAGGTATGAAAAACATTGGCACATACAAAGAAAAGAAAGATAGTATCTTAATTGAAGAAATAAACAAGATAAAAATTGCTTTATTGTCCTATTCCTATGGGCTTAATGGATTAGAATATACTTTAACAGATGAAGAATTTTCTTATATGGTAAATAAAATAGAAGAAAATAAAATTGAAGATGATATTAACAAGGCTAAGAATTTAGGATCAGATGTAGTGGTAATTTTTGTTCATTGGGGAAATGAATATCAGAAAGAACCTTCCGAATATCAAATAGAATTAGGAAGAAAAATGATAGAATGGGGGGCCGATATAGTCCTAGGTAGTCACCCTCATGTAGTCCAGAAATCAGAAGTTATCAATTACAATGGAAAAGATAATTTTATTATATATTCTATGGGGAATTTTCTTTCTAATCAAAGAAAGGTCAATATGGACAATAAATATACAGAGGACGGTATAATGGTAAATATTCAATTAGAAAAAGACTTTTCTAAAGGAGAAACCAATATCAAAAACATTACCTATATACCTACTTGGGTTAGGAGGTATGAAGATAATGGTTTAAAATATGAAATATTGCCTGTTGAAGATTTTTTAGAGAATAAAGAATTATACTCTATAATCGATGAAAAGGAAAGAAAAAGAATTAAAGAGTCCTATAGGGACACTCTGGATAAGATGACGCAAAATTGACTAAATTCTGAATATATTAACATTAATAAATTACTATTATTTAGTTCAAATTACTATTTATTTGTTATATAATAATAATGTGTGATAAAACATGATAAAGGTGTGGTAACCCTTGGAATTTTTAAGAGGATTATTTTTAAATTTAAGAGTAAGAGATATTATAGATATTTTAATTGTTGCTATAGCCTTTTATAAACTTTTTATGCTGATTAGAGAAACAAGGGCTGAACAACTTAGTAAAGGAATTATTGCCTTATTTGTATTTACGAAGATAAGTGAATGGATTGAGCTTTATACTGTATATTGGATTTTAGAAAAAGCTATGACAGTAGGAGTATTAGCAATTCTTATAGTTTTCCAACCTGAGTTAAGAAGGGCTTTAGAATATATAGGCAGAAGTAGTTTTTTCACTAAATCATTTATAGAAATTAAAGACGAGAGTTTAAGTCAAGTAGTAGATGAAATCGTAGAAGCTGTAGCTTCCCTTTCTAGGCAAAAAATCGGGGCCCTTATCGTTATGG
This sequence comes from Clostridium sp. Cult1, assembly GCF_021655095.1. GTDB lineage: Bacteria > Bacillota > Clostridia > Tissierellales > Tepidimicrobiaceae > Schnuerera. The sequence goes on from NZ_PPXW01000001.1 coordinate 603,402, forward strand.
AAAGAACCACAGGTCTAAGTGAAGTAGTAGAAACAGGAACCAAAATAGATGGTAAAGTTTCCAGTGACCTCCTTATAAACATTTTTATTCCCAATACACCCCTCCATGATGGTGCAGTAATTATAAAAGAAGATATGATAAAGGCTGCTGGATGTTTCTTGCCATTAACGGATAATACATCACTTAGTAAAGATTTAGGTACTAGGCATAGGGCTGCTCTTGGTATTTCTGAAAAGTCTGATAGTCTATCTATAGTAGTATCGGAAGAAACAGGAGCTATTTCCATTGCTGAAAGTGGTAGTTTAGCTAGATATTTAGACACAAAGACTTTAACTCAAATATTGATGGATATGTATAAACCTAAAGATCAAAAACAAACTTTTATTACAAAATGGAGGCGAAAAGATGAGCAAAGAGAAGAAGAATGATTTAACATTAAAAATCTTTGCTTTAGTTATAGCTATCATTTTGTGGAGCTATGTTATGAGTGAAGTAAATCCACCTTTTACAAGTGAATTTAAAAATGTGAATGTAGATTTTATAAATGAATCTGCCCTAGAAAAACAGGGATTGGTAGTAATGGAACCTAAGAATGCAAATATTAGGGTAAGTGTTTCTGGCAGAAGGTCTGAAGTATTACAAGTATCTGGGAGCGATATAATTGCGCAAGTAGATTTAAATGGCTATTCAGAAGGGAATGTAAAAGTTCCTGTATATGTCCAAGTTCCAAGCGATGTTAGAATAGTAGATTATAGCCCTAAAGAAATTTTATTTAAATTTGATAAAATTATTAGAAGGGATAGTCCTGTAGCCGTTGAAACCCAAGGTAATTTACCTAAAGGATATGTTTTAGGTACTCCAGAGGTAAAACCTCAATCCGTATATATAGAGGGACCAAGAACTTGGATAAATTCCGTTGCAAAAGCTGTAGCTTTTGTAAAGGTTACAGATAAAACGGAGGATATCAAAGCAACAGTACCAATTAAGGTAGTAGATGATGAAGGAAATGATGTAAGAGGAATATCAAAAGAACAAAATGTAGTAGATATATTTATTCCTGTATATCAAACTAAAAAAGTACCAATAGAATTACAGACTGAAAGCCAATTGCCAGATAACTATGAAATAGTCAATGTAAATATCAATCCAAGTACTATTGAAATAAAGGGCAAAAAGGCCAATTTATCTGGAGTAAGCTCCATCAGTACTAAACCTATAGATATAAATTCTTTAATTGGTAATAGGAATGTACCAGTAGAACTGGAGTTACCTGAAGGTGTAAGTTTAGTGGATCCAAATCAAAAAGTTACTATAACCTTGAATATAGATGAGACTATAACCCAGACTTTTGACTACACACTAAAGGATGTTGAAATTGTGAATTTAGATACAAGTCTTAACATAGATGAAGAGGAATTAAATAGGCCCTTTACAATTACAATCAAAGGATCTAGTTCTAAAATAAACTCACTAGAAAAAGAGGATATAGATTTAAGATTAGATTTAAGGGATTTAGAAGAAGGAACCCATAAGGTAAATCCAGAAATAATAGCTGAAGATGGAATAGAAATAATAAGTGTTATACCTGACAGTTTTGATATAACATTAGTTCCAGAATAAGGAGGCTAGAATGGATAGGAAATATGTCTTAGTAATCAATCCAGGATCAACCTCAACGAAGGTAGCTGTCTATAATAGGGAAGTCGAAATAAAAGTTAATACACTAGAACATAAAAAGAGTGAATTAGAAAGATATGATAGAATTTCAGATCAATATAGTTATAGATTATACTTAATCCAAAGCTGGCTAGAAAGAGAAAATATTGATAGAAGTAGTTTAAAAGCGGTTGTAGGTAGGGGAGGACTGTTAAGATCGATTCCAGGAGGTACTTATATAGTAACGGATAAAATGGTTGAAGATTTAAGACTAGGCATAAGCGGAGAACATGCTGCTAACTTAGGAGGTATTTTAGCTAGAGGGATTGGTGATGAGGAAAAGATTAATTCTTATATAGTAGATCCTGTTTCTGTTGATGAATTTGAAGAGGTAGCAAGAATTTCAGGTCTAAACCTAATAGAAAGAAAATCTTTAATACATGCTCTAAACATTAAGGCTGTCTCCTATAGGAGAGCCAAGGAGCTTGAGAAAGATATAAAAGATCTTAATTTAATAGTAGCTCATCTAGGAGGAGGCATTTCCATAGCACCTGTACAAAGAGGGCGCATGATAGATGTAAACAATGCCAGTGAAATGGGACCTTTTTCACCAGAAAGGACAGGCGGTCTACCGGTAGGAAGCTTAGTAGAAATGTGTTATTGTGGAAAGTATAGCTTTGAGGATATGAAAAAGAAGATAAAGGGAAAAGGTGGGCTAATGTCTTATCTAGGAACCATAGATGCTAGAGAGGTAGAGGATAGGATTAAATCAGGAGATGAATATGCAAAACTTGTATATGATGGGATGATATATCAAATAGGTAAAGAAATAGGAGCAGCGGCTACAGTATTAAAAGGGAAAGTAGATAGTATTATTTTAACTGGTGGTTTAGCCTATTCTAATTATTTAGTAAGAAGCTTAAAAGGGATGGTATTATTTATATCAGATACTGTAGTCTATCCTGGTGAAGATGAAATGAGTGCTTTAAATCAAGGAGTATTAAGAATAATAAATGGAGAGGAAAAACCTAAAATATATGAAGATGAGGTGATGTTCTAATGATTAAATCCTTTGTAGATTTAATATCTTTAGCTCAAGAGAAAGGGAAAAAGAGGCTATCCGTTGCAGTAGCAGAAGATAAGCCGGTATTAGAGGCGGTTAAAGCCGCAGTAGATTTAAATATAGTACAACCAATCTTAGTAGGAGACAAGCTAAAAATAGAAGAAATTAGTAAGGAAATTGGCTTAGACCTATCTAATGTTGAAATAATTGACGAGAAAGATGGGATATTGGCTGCAAGAAAAGCTACTGAATTAGTTAGCAGTGAAAAGGCAGATATATTGATGAAAGGATTAATAGATACATCTATTATTATGAAGCAGGTATTGGACAAGGAAATAGGCCTTAGAACTGGAAAGATAATTAGTCATGTGGCAGTATTTGATGTAAATACCTATCATAAGATTTTCTTTGTAACAGATGCAGCTATGAATATCAGTCCAGATTTAGACCAAAAGAAAGGAATAATAGAAAACTCTGTAGAATTAGCCCATGCATTAGGAATCGATATTCCAAAGATAGCAGTTGTTGCTGCTAAGGAAAAGGTTTCCCCTAAGATGGAAGCTACTGTTCATGCAAAGGAATTAGCTGATATGAATAGTAATAATCAAATTAAAGATTGTATAGTTGAAGGACCTTTTGCTTTAGATAATGCTATATCTAAGGAGGCAGCTGAACATAAAGGAATAAAATCTGTTGTAGCTGGAGATGCAGATATACTGTTAATGCCAGATATTGAAGCTGGAAATGTTTTATATAAGTCTTTAACCTTTTTAGCTGGCTCTAAAAGTGCAGGAATAATATTAGGAGCAAAGGCTCCAATTGTATTGACTTCAAGGGCAGATAGTCAAGAAGCAAAACTACATTCTATTGTATTGGGAGTATTATTAACATCAAAATAGAGGAGGACAATGAATGGCAATAAATTACAGGCTACTTATTATCAACCCAGGTTCTACATCTACAAAAATTGGAGTTTTCGATAATGAAAATATAATATTTGAAGAAACCTTAAGACATTCTGTAGAAGAATTGTCTAAATATGAAAAGATATTTGATCAATATGAATTTAGAAAAGATATTATTTTAAAAACATTGGAAAAAAATCAAATTCCAATAGATTCTCTATCAGGAATTGTAGGACGTGGAGGATTACTTAAACCTATTGAAGGTGGCACTTATGAAGTAAATGAGAAGATGCTAGAAGATTTAAAAATTGGAGTCCTAGGAGAGCACGCTTCAAATTTAGGCGGTATTATTGCCTATGAAATTGGTCAAACAATAAATGCCAAAGCTTTTATTGTGGACCCTGTTGTTGTTGATGAATTAACAGATGTAGCTAGAATTTCAGGATTGAAGGAGATAGAAAGAAAGAGTATATTTCATGCATTAAATCAGAAAGCAGTGGGAAGGCGACATGCAAAGGCTAAGGGGACAAAATATGAAGATTTGAATCTAATAATTGTTCACTTAGGAGGAGGCATTTCTGTAGGAGCCCATGAAAAAGGGAAGGTAATAGATGTTGCTAATGCATTAGATGGAGAAGGACCTTTTTCACCAGAAAGATCAGGAGGATTGCCTGTTGGTGATTTAATCAAACTTTGCTATTCTGGGAAATACAGTTATGAAGATATGAAAACTATGATTAAAGGGAAAGGAGGAATAGTTTCTTATCTAAATACCAACAATGCATTAGAAGTATGTGAAAGGATAAATTCTGGAGATGAATATGCAGAATTAGTCTATTATGCCATGGCATATCAAGTGGCAAAAGAGGTAGGTAGTTGTGCTGTAGCATTAAAGGGAAAGGTAGACGGCATTTTATTAACTGGTGGTATAGCCCATGATAAGATGTTTACAGCGTGGATAGAAGAAAGAGTTAAATTTATATCCGATGTATATATCTATCCTGGTGAAGACGAATTAACTGCATTAGCAGAAGGTGGATTAAGGGTTTTAAGAGAAGAAGAAAAAGCAAAAGAATATATTTAGAATTTAGGTGAAAATATGCTAAATGATAAAAGATTAAGATTTATAATTGGCCATTATGGTAGTGGAAAGACTGAGTTTAGTATTAATTATGCAGTTAAACTAGCAGAAATGGGCAAAAAGGTTGCAATTGCAGATTTAGATATAGTAAACCTCTATTTTAGAAGTAGGGAAAAAACTGATATTTTAGAAAAACTAGGTATAAAAGTAATTGGAAGCTCCATAAAAGGAGCTGCAGTAGATATACCAGCTATATCTGCTGAAGTACAAACTCCTATGCAAGATACTTCTTATGAAGCAATTATAGATGTAGGTGGAGACCCTGTTGGAGCTAGGACACTAGGTCGGTATAATGAATATTTTGTTCAGGGTCAATATGATATGTTTTTTGTATTAAATGCCAATAGACCTGAAACTCAAACAGTAGAAAAATCTATAGAATATTTAAGAAAGATTGAAGATACTGCTAGAGCTAAAGTAACAGGTATAGTAAACAACACTCATATGTTAAAAAGTACTACAGTAGAAGATGTACTAAGAGGGCAAGAATTAGCAGAAAAGGTATCTGAGAGAACCAATATTCCAATTAAATATATATCTGCAATAGAAAGGGTTGCAGAAGAACTACCAAAAAATTTAAAAGGCGAAATTTTCCCGATGACTTTATATATGAGGGAAGAGTGGATGGTCTAATAATATAAAACATAAGGAGGTTTTATGATGGCCAAAGTAAAAGGAAAAGTAACATTCCAGGAAGACCTTTGTAAGGGATGTGGTCTATGTGTTTCTGTTTGCCCTGTAAAGATCATATCCTTAAATACTGACAGAATAAATGCAAAGGGTTATCATCCAGCTATTATTGATGAGATGGATAAATGTATAGCTTGCGCTAGTTGTGCAACTATGTGTCCAGATTTAGTAATAACTGTTGAAAGATTGAATAAATAATTTTTTAAGGAGGGTTATTAATGGCTAAAGTTCTCATGAAGGGAAACGAAGCTATAGGGGCTGCTGCTATAAAAGCAGGATGTAAATATTTTTTTGGATACCCTATAACACCACAAAGTGAATTACCTGAATATATGGCTAGAGAACTACCAAAGATTGGTGGAGTTTTTCTACAAGCAGAATCTGAAATAGCTGCAATTAATATGGTTTATGGTGCGGCAGGAGCAGGCGTTAGAGTTATGACTTCTTCATCGAGTCCAGGTATATCACTAAAACAAGAAGGTATATCTTATATTGCAGGAGCAGAACTACCATGCTTAATAGTCAATATAATGAGAGGTGGCCCAGGCCTTGGAAGTATACAACCTTCTCAAACTGATTATTTTCAAGCAACAAGAGGTGGAGGAAATGGCGACTACAGACTTGTAGTACTAGCTCCAGCTAATGTACAGGAATTGGTAGACCTGATAATAGAAGGATTTGATATTGCAGACCAATATAGAAATCCAGTTATGATATTAGGTGATGGAATGATAGGACAAATGATGGAACCTGTAGAGTTTAAAGAACCAAAACAAAGGAATCTACCTGAAAAAGATTGGGCAACTACTGGCACTAAAGGAGAAAGAAAACCAAATATTATAAACTCTCTATATTTAGCTCCAGAAGAATTAGAAGAACACAATATAAGGCTACAAGCAAAATACAAAACAATAAAAGAAAATGAGGTAAAAGTTGAATCTTATAATATCGAAGATGCAGATGTAGTTATAGCAGCCTATGGGACTACATCTAGAATCGCTAGAACAGCTATATCTCAATTAGAAAAAGAAGGATATAAGGTCGGACTTATTAGACCTATTACTCTATGGCCTTATCCTTATGATGAATTTAATAAAATAAGCGACAATTGTAAAGGCATATTAACTGTAGAAATGAATACAGGTCAAATGATAGATGATGTAAAAATAGCAGTTAAAGGGAAATACCCAGTATACTTCCATGGTAGAACCGGCGGTATGGTACCGACACCTAATGAAATCATTGAAAAGGTTAAAGAAATCTATGGAGGTGAAAAATAATGACAGTAGTATTTAAGAAGACTAAAGGATTAACAGATGTTTCTACTCACTATTGTCCTGGGTGTACTCATGGAATTATCCATAGATTAGTTGGAGAAGTTTTAGAAGAATTAGGAGTACTAGACAATGCTATTGGTGTAGCACCTGTAGGATGTTCAGTTCTTGCTTATAAATATTTTAATTGCGATATGCATGAAGCAGCACATGGTAGGGCACCAGCTGTAGCAACAGGAATAAAAAGGGTTAGACCAGAGAACTTTGTATTTACTTACCAAGGAGATGGGGATTTGGCTTCCATAGGGACAGCTGAAATAGTTCATGCAGCTCATAGAGGAGAAAAGATATCCACTATATTTGTAAATAATGCAATCTATGGAATGACAGGAGGACAAATGGCTCCTACTACCTTAATTGGACAGAAAGCTACTACGGCACCTTTAGGAAGAAGTGAAGCTCATTCTGGGAAACCAATTAGGATGTCAGAGCTTTTAGCAACTATAGATGGAGCTAAGTTTGTTGAAAGGGTAACTGTTACAACGCCAGCTCATGTAAGAAAGGCAAAAAAAGCTATAAAAGAATGTTTCCAGGTTCAAATAGAAGGAAAAGGCTTTGGAATCGTAGAGGTATTATCTACATGTCCAACTAACTGGGGATATACACCAGAAGAAGCTTTAAGATGGCTTGAAGATAATATGATTCCTTATTATCCTCTAGGAAACTTTAGAAGACCAGAGGAGGTGGAGTAAATGGAAGAAAGAATAACTATTGCAGGATTTGGTGGACAAGGTGTAATGGCTATAGGTCAACTTTTAACTTATGCAGGAATGATAGAAGGAAAACATGTATCATGGTTACCTTCCTATGGACCAGAAATGCGTGGAGGTACAGCAAACTGTAGTGTTATCGTATCCAGCGATCCAGTAGGTTCTCCAGTAGTAGTTAATTCTACAACAGCTATAGTTATGAATAAACCATCCTTAGATAAGTTTGAACCAACTGTTTTTGAAGGCGGTAAATTATTTATTAATTCATCTTTAATAGAAGAGAAAGCAGAAAGGAAGGATATAGAAGTATATTATATACCTGCCAATGAAATAGCAGATGAATTAGGTAATATGAGAGTTGCGAATATGGTTATGCTAGGGGCTTATCTAGAAGTAAGTAAAACAGTAGATGTAGAATCTATACTTGAAGGTTTTACAAAAGTATTTGGTGAAAATAGAGCTCACTTAATTCCTATAAATAAAGAAGCTCTAGAAAAAGGAGCAGAAATTGCAAGAAAACAAGTAAAAGCAATGGTATAAATATGATTAATTAAGACCGATTCCCATTAATGAGAATTGGTCTTAATTATTATTACAATCTATAGATATAATTTTCATTAAAAAGATTTGCATTGAATAAGAATTTATGATATACTAATAGTGGTATGATTATGCTTTTTTAATTCTAAATTAAACTTCTATATAACTCAATTCATTCATTAGCTTCATTGTCTAATAATGATTTATTAATAAATCATTTCAAACATTATTATATAGATATTATCTTATTATTTTTAAACAATTAAAGTTCAAAATCTTAATTTTATTGACTATTAATATAATTCTATATTTATCGCTGAATTCTTGTGAAAGAAGCGGGGGAACCATTTAACTGGGGTGAATCCATTTAGGACGGGCAAAATCCCTTAGCCCGAACCCGTCAGCTAACCTCGCAAGCGCAGAGGGGGATTGATAATGTATTGTCATTTATCGACTATGGGGAGCCCTCTATAGTCTTTTATTTTACTTTAAAATCATATAGGGAAATTATGGGATAGGAGGTAATAGTATGAAGAAAGATTTAGTTTATGCAGTAATTGGGGCAGGCAATGGAGGCATTGCAATGGCAGGATATTTAAGCCTATTAGGCTACAAGGTGAATTTATATAATAGAACTTTGGATAGTATACTACCATTAATTGAAAGTCCTAAAATTAGATTAACTGGTGAAGTAGAAGGGGAAGGAAAGTTAAAATTAGTAACTAATAGTATTGAAGAAGCTATTGAAGATGCTAATATTATAATGGTGACTGTACCTGCTATGGGGCATTACCATCTCGCTAAGGCTATGGCTCCTCATTTAAAGGATGGACAAATAATTGTATTAAATCCTGGTAGAACAGGAGGAGCATTAGAGGTTTATGCTACTATTAGGCAATGTGGTTCTAATAAAGATATAACAGTAGCTGAAGCTCAAACTTTTATTTATGCATGTAGAAAGACATCAGAAACTAGTGCTCATATATTTAAAACAAAGAAGGAAGTAACCTTAGCTGCAATTCCATCGATAAAAACAAATCATGTAATAGAGATGGTTAATGAAGCTTATCCACAATTTATAGCAGCTAGAGATGTAATTGAAACTAGTATCAATAACTATGGGGCCATATTCCATCCGGGGCCTACTCTTTTAAACAGTGGACATATAGAAAGGGGGGCTCCTTTCGATTACTATACAGAAGGTATAACTCCATCTATAGGTAACTTTTTAGAAAAGATGGATGCAGAAAGGATGAAAATAGGATTATTACTTAATGTGGATACTTTATCTGCTAAAGACTGGTTAGAGGAGACCTATGGAGCTAAAGGTAAAAATCTATATGAAGCAGTGCAAAATAATCCAGCATATAAAGGGCTACAAGCACCAAAGGGATTAAATATAAGGTATATTTATGAAGATGTGCCTTATAGTTTAATTCCTATGTCGTCTATAGCCAAGGAGTTTAACATAGAAACTCCTGCCATAGACTCTATAATTAGGATAGCTGGATTGATAACGGGTGTAGACTTCTTCCAAGAAGGCAGGACTGTTGAAAGATTAGGATTGAAGGGTTTATCAGTGAAAGAAATCCATGAATTTGCAGAAAAAGGTAGGATATTAAGGGGTGAAGAAGAGGTGGCAGCTTCATGAAAAAAATTCTGGTATGTAAGTCATCAGGAATACCCCAATGATGCTGGAGGTGTTCCTATACCAACAGAAGATCATTTTAGGAAATTATACGAAGCAGCTCAAAGATGCAATGAAATGGCGTGGGGAAAGGAATATTAGATGCATCTTCTTTAAAAGGAAATCCAGTTTGTAGAGGGAGTTTAAATACAAAAATAATAAGTAGGGTTATGCCTATGACAATAAGAGAAATAGAATAATATCTAAGGTAGAAAGACCTGAAGGAATTTTTGAAAATAGCAAAATTTAAATTTTCTAAGCAAACTTGAAATACTGCAAGTTTGCTTTTTACATGATTTTTTCTTCCCTTGAAATATATACAGTTATGTAGTACTATATAGATACAATAATTGGGACTTTGTACCTACAATATTTTTGAATTTCCGACATAATTCTTTTAAATATTATAAAAATGGGTATAGGACAGATATCTTAAATTTCCTAGGAAATAATCTATATATATCGATAAAAAAATTAAATTAAGGAATTTTGTCTTATGTTTATTACTAAACAAGATCATAATATTTGGATATAAGCATAGAATTAAATAGATTTATTTAATAACGAGATAGAGGTGTATTTTCATGGGGGAACAGAATAAAAAAATAGAGAATTGTGTAAAAATGGCTTTAAATTTTTTACAAAATACTAATTCTATCAAAGGATTAGATATAATAATAGACATCTATGATGAAATTAGATATTCAGGCATAGATAAGAAAGATATTAACCAAAAAATTTTAAGGATATTACATAATTTAATAGGTTCAGATAGCTTAGATCCCTTATTAGAAAAAGAAGACAAAAAAGTATTATCATCATTTTTAGAAGATTTTCTAAAAATAAACTGCGAATCAGGAAACTGGCACTTAGGCAACAAAGAGTTTACAGAATTGACGTTAGATGAATTTTATCGTGTATTAATAGAAGTTAAGTATTTAAAAGAAAGAGAATTAGTGAATAGAAACGAGTTATCTATTAATCATTAATAGATAACTCGTTTCTATTTATTCTATAGCGAATAAAAACTCACCCTCAGTTGCTATTTCATTATCTTTGAAGGCTATTCCTTTTCCTATTCCAAGAGAACCTCTAATCTTTACAATTTCTATCTCCATTCTAAGTATATCTCCAGGTAAAACTTTTTTCTTAAAACGAGCCTTATTAATTCCCGCAAAATAAGGAGTTTTTCCTTTATATTTTTCTTCAGACAATAAAACAACTGCACCTACTTGAGCCATGGCTTCCATTATTAAGACTCCTGGCATTATGGGCATATGGGGAAAATGGCCTTGGAAAAAGGGTTCATTTATAGTTATATTTTTATATCCAATTCCTTTTTTACCACTGGTAATTATTTCAACTTTGTCAACTAATAAAAAAGGATATCTATGAGGAATAACCTCTAATATATCTCTAATATATAAAATATTTTTCACTATATCACCTCTTAACATCATTTTAAGTAGAAATTATAATATTGACCATTTTATAAAAATAATATATACTAATTCATAAAGTTTTTGTTATCCATATAATATAATACAGAAACTTGAAATTTTTAGCAACTAGTTTTAACTGGATAGTAAAAATAGAAGGGAGAGGATAAAAAGATAAAACTCCAAAAATATACTTACGGAGGTGTAAAATTGAATAGTCTATATTCAGTCGGTATAACTGGCATAGGTAGTTATGTACCAGAAAAGATAATCACTAACTATGATTTATGTAAAATGGTGGATACATCAAATGAATGGATAGTAGAAAGAACTGGTATACAAGAAAGAAGGATTGTAGACCAAAGTTTATCTACATCAGATATTGCAACTATTGCAGCTAATAAGGCCTTAGAAGATAGCAATACAAATTCTAAAGAAATAGATCTTATTATAGTAGCAACTGCAACTCCAGATATGGCCTTTCCTTCAACAGCATGTGTAGTACAGAAAAATATCCAGGCTATAAATGCAGCAGCTTTTGATATATCCGCAGGATGTTCTGGATTTATCTATGGTCTATCTATAGGTTTCAATTTTATTAAAGCTGGGACATATAAAAAGGTATTAGTAATTGGAGGAGAGACATTATCTAAAATTGTCAACTGGGAAGATAGAAATACTTGCGTTCTATTCGGAGATGGAGCAGGGGCTTGTATATTGGAAAGATGTAAAGGTGGATTTGGTTTTCTAACCTTTGATCTAGGTTCAGATGGAAATAATGGTCATCTACTTATTCAACCAGCTGGCGGTTCAAGACTACCTGCAAGTTATGAAACTGTATCAAACAGACTTCACACCATAAAGATGGATGGAAGGGAAGTATTTAAATTTGCTGTAAGGATAATAGAAAAATCTTCTAAAGAAGTATTGAGGAAAGCCAATATACTTTTGGAGCAGATAGATTTGTTAATTCCTCATCAGGCTAATATGAGGATAGTCCAATCTGCAATAAAAAAACTCCAATTAGAAGAAAATAAAGTTTATATAAACTTAGATAAGTATGGAAATATGTCTTCAGCTTCTATTCCAGTAGCATTGGATGAAGCCTATAAGAAGGGAATTTTTAGTAAAGGGGATCTAGTATTGCTAGTAGCCTTTGGCGCTGGCTTGACATGGGGGTCAACCCTATTAAGATGGAACAAATAGGAGGGGTGATTATGTTTGATACAAGGGTATGTAAACTACTAAATATTAAATACCCAATTATACAAGGAGGCATGGCATGGGTAGCTACTCATGAATTAGCAGCAGCTGTTTCTCAAGGTGGAGGATTAGGAATTATTGCAGCAGGTAATGCGCCATCTGAGATAGTAAGAGACGAAGTTAGAAAGGCAAGAAGGTTAACAGACAAACCTTTTGGAGTAAATATAATGCTAATGTCGCCTTTTGCTGAGGATATAGTAGGTATAATCTGTGAAGAAAGGGTTCCTGTGGTGACTACAGGTGCAGGAAATCCAGCCAAATTCATTAAGAAATTTAAGGAATATGGTGTGAAAGTAATACCTGTAGTACCTACTGTGTCTTTAGCAAGGAGATTAGAGCGGGAAGGTGTCGATGCCTTAATTGTAGAGGGAACGGAAGCTGGTGGCCATATTGGAGAATTAACTACTATGGCCTTAGTTCCTCAAGTAGTAGATGCAGTTAAGATTCCTGTTATAGCAGCAGGAGGTATTGGTGATGGAAGAGGGTTTTTGGCTTCACTATCCCTAGGAGCAGAAGGAGTCCAACTAGGGACTAGATTTGTATGCTCAACTGAATGTACAGCTCATGAAAATTTTAAAGAAATGATAATAAAGTCTAAGGATAGACAGACGACAGTTACTGGAAGAACTACTGGCTATCCAGTTCGGGTTATTAAGAATAGATTTACTAAGGAATATTTAGAATTGGAGGGAAAAGGATTATCCTTTCAGGAGTTAGAAGATTTCGGTGCAGGTAGACTTAGGTTAGCTGTAAAAGAAGGGGATATTACCAAAGGTTCTGTCATGGCAGGACAGATTTCAGGTCTTATAAAAGAGGTAAAGCCCTGTAAAGATATAATAGAGGGTATTATTGACTCTGCCATAGAACAAATGAGCAGTTTACTCTCCATGAAGGGGGGCGGAGGTCAATGAGAAAGGTTGCCTTTATTTTTCCAGGTCAAGGTTCCCAATATGTAGGAATGGGAAAAGATTTTTATGAAGCTTTTCCCGAATCTAAGCAGGTATTTGAAGAAACGAATGAATCTTTAAAGATGAATATAAGGGATATTTGTTTCCAGGGAAGAAATGAAGAGTTAATAAGGACGGAAAATACTCAACCTGCCATACTTGCAACTAGCATTGCAATGATGAAAGCATTGGAAAAAGAAGGAATAGATTGTGAATTTACTGCAGGACTCAGTTTAGGAGAATATACTGCTTTGGTGAAATCTGAAGCTGTTGGCTTTCGAGATGCCCTTTGGCTTGTAAGGGTTAGGGGAAAGCTTATGCAAGAAGCAGTGCCAGAAGGAATAGGTGGTATGGCAGCCATACTAGGTTTAAGTAGAGAAAAGGTGTTAATGGCTATAGAAAAGGTGAAAGACCATAATATAGTGGAAGTAGCCAATTATAATTCCCCAGAGCAAATAGTTATTTCTGGAGAAAAAGAGGGAATTCAATTGGCTTGCCAGGAGGCAATAAAACTTGGAGCTAAAAAAGCTGTTCCCCTACCTGTTAGCGCACCTTTTCACTCTAGTTTACTGAAACCTGCTGGTGAGAGATTGAAAGAAGAATTAGACAAAGTAAAGTTATGGGATTTAAATAAAAATTTAGTTTCCAATGTAGATGGGAAGCCTGTTACCTGCAAGGAAGAGATAAAAGAGAAATTAGTAAATCAAGTAAGTAGTTCTGTGTTATGGCAAGACAGTATAGAATTTATGATGAGGGAAGGAGTAAATACCTTCATTGAAATAGGTCCAGGAAAAACCCTTACAAGTTTTGTAAAGAGAATTGGAAAATCAATAGATAAGCCAGTAGAAACCTTTAATGTTAACAGTATAGAAACTTTGAAAAAAACTATAGACTCCTTTGGAAAGGAGGTGACAAATTGAATTTAGTAGGAAAAAATGCTTTAGTGACAGGTGGTTCTCGGGGTATAGGCAAAGCCATTGCCCTTGAACTTTCAAAAAATGGTATTAATGTAGCTATTAGCTATATTAATAATAAAGAGAAGGCTGAGGAGGTGGTATATGAAATAGAGAAAAATGGAGTTAAAGGGATGGCAGTGAAAGCTAATATCTCAAAAGAAGAGGATGTGCTGAACATGGCTAAAGATATCGATGCTGAAATGGGTCCTATAGATATACTAGTAAACAATGCAGGAATAACTAAGGATAATTTGATAATCCGCATGAAAATTGAGGAATGGAATGATGTAATAGAAACAAATCTTAAGGGTACCTATCTTTGTACTAAATCCTTTGTTAAGGGAATGATGAAGAAAGGATATGGAAAGATAATAAATATTGCTTCTATCGTAGGAATTACAGGAAATTTTGGTCAGGGAAACTACAGTGCTTCTAAGGCAGGAGTTATTGGATTTACAAAATCTATGGCTAAAGAGTTAGCTAGTAGAGGCATAAATGTAAATGCAATAGCACCTGGCTTCATAAGAACAGATATGACAGAAATCTTAAAGGATGATATTAAGGATTCACTGGTTAAAAGTATTCCAATGGGCAGAATAGGTAAACCTAAAGATATTGCCAACATTGTAGTATTTTTAGCTAGTGAAGAATCTGACTATATTACTGGCCAAGTAATAAATGTTGATGGTGGAATGGTTATGTAGATTAAAGGAGGATGAAAAATGACAAATTTTGAAAGAGTAAAAAATATTATTATAAACACTTTGGAGATAGATGAGGTGGAAATCATTACTATGGAAACTTCTATAATGGACGATCTAGATGCAGATTCATTAGATGCAGTAGAGGTAATGATGGCTTTAGAAGATGAATTTGATATTGAAATACCAGATGAAGATGCTGAGAAATTCAAGAATATAGGTGATATAGTACGATATATTGAAGAATAAATTAACTAATATTCTATTGGTTGGGAGGCTTATAATTGAAAAGAGTAGTTATTACAGGATTAGGGGCCGTTACACCTATTGGCATAGGCAGAGATAAGTATTGGAATTCCCTTTTAAGAGGTAAGTCGGGCATAGATTATATCACTAGATTCGATACAGAAAAATATGATACTAAGATCGGAGCAGAGATTAAGGACTTTTCTCCTGAGGATTTTATGGATAGAAAAGAAGCTAGAAGGATGGATAGATTTACTCAATATGCTATAGCTGGCACTTCTTTAGCGTTGGAGGATGGAGATATCAAACTAGAAAAATTAGATAAGGAAAGAATTGCAGTAGTTATAGGTTCTGGTATAGGCGGTATGGAAACTTTAGAGAAGGAACATTCTAAATTGCTGGGAAGAGGGCCTAAAAGGGTAAGCCCCTTATTCATCCCTATGATGATATCCAACATGGCACCAGGACAGATTTCCATGGTATATGGAATAAAAGGTCCTAGTTTCGCCATTACTACCGCTTGTGCTTCAAGTACCCATGCTATTGGGGAATCCTTTAGGATGATACAAAGAGGTATAGCTGATCTAATTATTGCAGGAGGTAGTGAAGGAGCTATAACACCTATTTCATTAGCAGGATTTAATTCTATGAAAGCTTTATCTACAAGGAATGAAGAGCCTACTAAGGCTAGTAGGCCTTTCGATAAGGAAAGGGATGGCTTTGTAATAGGAGAAGGAGCAGGAATTCTCATACTAGAAGAGTTAAACCATGCATTAGATAGAGGTGCAACAATATATGGGGAAATTATTGGATACGGAGCCACCTCTGATGCCTATCATATTACTGCACCTGATCCTGAAGCAGAAGGAGCTAAAAGAGCTATGGAACTAGCTTTAAAAGATGGTAAGGTTCATTTTAGTAATATAGACTATATAAATGCCCATGGCACAAGCACCTATTATAACGATAAACTGGAAACTTTGGCAATAAAGAAGGCGTTTAAAGAGCATGCCTATAATCTAGCCATAAGCTCTACTAAATCCATGACTGGCCATTTATTGGGAGCTGCCGGTGGAATAGAGGCTATAGCAACTATATTAGCCATTAAGGAAGGGATAATACCCCCTACTATAAACTATGAAAATCCAGATGAAAGCTGTGATTTAAACTAT
>NZ_PPXW01000001.1:619881-621355 GCF_021655095.1 Clostridium sp. Cult1
GCAGATGTACAAATACTTAGATCTAGGTATTTGGTAACCAAAAGATATAGGATAAAAAATGCCTATAGAAGATCTAATATTGATCCAGAGAGATTATTTAAAGAGTTTTCAGAGGAAATAGAGAATGAAAAATCAGAAAAAGGAATGCATTGTAGTATGTGTCCACACATACTAATATGTTTGAAGGGGGAATTTGCCATTGATAGGAATAGATAATTTAAAGTTTAATGAATTTTTCCTACGAAGTGCTCAGCTTTGGCAATTCAAAAACAATTATGACTTTTTAGATTTTATTAAATTGTCCCAGGAACAAATAGATATTATTGAAAAAAAAGATGCACAAATGCTTATAAATGGTTCTGCTGGCAGTGGGAAAAGCATTACATTATTATATAAGATGATAAAGGTTATGATGGATGAAAAAGTGCCCCAAAGGATATTGTATTTAACTTTTAACAGCACATTGGTATCTGATACATATAAAAGAGCTTGTTTGTCGGAGAAATTTCAAGAATATAGAAACTATCATGAGATTAATATTTGGACATTTCATAAAATGAGTTATGAAATACTTAGTAAAATGGGTCTTAAGAATGTAAAAAATCTTAATATTAATATTGATACTATAGAAAGTTTTACTAATACAATCTGTGGTAGGCTGTATCCTATATGGGAGTACTATACTAATCCATCTCAAGAAGGATATAGGGAATTGGAGTATAGTGAAAGGTTGTATTCTACCCATGATGTAAATTTTTTAGCTGAAGAAATTCTTTGGATGAAAGCAAATGGCTATGTAAAAAAAGATGATTATTTGGAAATAGAAAGAAATGGGCGCGGGAATGCTCCAAGACTTACAAAAACTCAAAGGAACACTATATATAAGATTTTCTTAGAATATGAAAGAAGAAAGGAAGATATGTATCATGGGCATATGGATTTGGAAGACTATGCCCTCAAATTATTAGAGAATTTTTATTATATTCCAGAAGAACTTTATTATGATTATATATTTGTTGATGAAGTACAAGATCTACAAGCTATGCAGTTAAAAGTTCTTGCAAAACTTGCTAAGAGAACCATAGTTATAGCAGGGGATTCAAAACAAAAAATATACAAACGCAGTCCTCATTCTTATGCTGATTTAGGAATAAATATCATAGGTAACAGAAATAAAACTCTTACTAGGACATTTCGTTCAACCAAACAGATAGTAAAATTGGCTAATTCATTAAGTTTTGCAGATATAGAAAGGGATAAAATTCATGATATAGAGGAAATGGCAGAAGGAGATATGCCAGAAATACACTATTATCCTAAGATTAAAAATCAAATTAGATATATAATAAAGGAAATAAAAAAAATTCATAGTATGGAAGAAGGAGCAACTATTGCAGTAATTCATCGGGAGGAAGACAAGATTCTTAGGAGACAAAAAAGTTATTTAAGGAAACAATTAGAAATGAATTTTAGA
>NZ_PPXW01000001.1:621385-622583 GCF_021655095.1 Clostridium sp. Cult1
AAATAGATTATGAAAATAAAAAAGCTGAATTGGAGATTAGAATGTTTGATAACCTTGGATATTTGAGATTGTTCTTAGGTGATAGTCAAATATATCTTTATGAAGAACCATTATTAGAAGTTGACCCAACGGAAAAAGTTATAAATTTGACTTTAGATTTAATAGATGGAGAGAATGTGTTTGAGTTTACTTTATATGATTTAGCAGACCATGCAACTAGAAAGGAAATAACTATAGATTCCACATCTATAATTTCTAATGTTCAACCTGCAGAAGATGTGATACTAGAAACAGGGGAGTCGATAGAAATAAGCTTCAATGCACCTACTGGTGGAACAGCCTCTTATAAGATAATGTTGCCCTTTGAATTGGGAACTAATTCTGAAGGAATACCAATGGAAGAAATAACTCCTGGAACCTATGTAAGTTCCTTTACAGCACCAGCAGGGTTAATTGCATCAGATTTACAAGTGGAAGTAGTTTATATGGGGTTAGATGGAAAAAGAAATGCTAAAATAGCATCAGGAAAGATTACTATAGTAGGGAAAATAGAGAATCTACCTGAAAACACTATAATAGTAGGTGAGGAAGCTTATAATATAGATTACCTTAACAATAATCCAAAAGCTCAGCTAAAATTTATAGAATGGATGAATACAGGCAATGAAGTCTATAAGAAAACCAATAGTAATATCTTTATTGATTCGGAAGGAAATCCAATAGATATTGAAAGTTTGCCAAAATCAATAATTTATTTCGATAAAGATGGAGATCAATATAATTTTGGTAAATAGATAAAACTAATTTCTATGAGATATTCTAAAAGGGTTTTGTGCTTTAGCCACAAGACCCTTCCAATCTAAAAGCAAAAATAAGAAAATAAATAAACAAATACGACTTAATTTATTAGAATATTCAAAAACATATCCTATGCCATATTAGAAATCGCAGATATCAATAGAAAAATAGAATAAGATGTAATTATATCAAATAAAATACATAAATACAAAAACTTGACAATCAATTATGTTTGATATAAACTTTTTATAAGGTCTATAGGGTAAATAAATTTACGATTCTTATAAATTACAAAAAGAGTTTGTGGTTTGCCACAAGACCCTTTTTGAAAATAAAAGTAAGGAGGTGCAAATTAAATAGTAAGCCTATTAAAACTATGAGGATTAAAGGGGGATAATGG
>NZ_PPXW01000001.1:622613-640289 GCF_021655095.1 Clostridium sp. Cult1
GGCTAAACGAAGCCAATCAAAAATTAATTGAACAAAGGAGCAATAAGAAAATGGAAGAGTTTATAACCATAGGCGATTTTGATAAAATACAATTAAAAGTAGCAGAAATAGTAGAAGCTAAAGACCATCCGAAAGCAGATAAATTATTAATATTAAAGTTAAAAGTTGGAGAAGAAGAAAGACAAGTGGTATCAGGTATAAAGGAATTCTATTCACCAGAAAATTTAGTAGGTAAAAAGGTAGTAATTATTGCTAACTTAAAGCCTATTAAGCTTAGAGGAGAAGAATCAAAAGGTATGGTATTAGCAGCAGAAAAGGACGGCAAATTAACCCTTGTGTCTACATTAGAAGATATAGAATCTGGTGCTACTATATCGTAAGGAGTGAAAAGATGTTGATAGATAGTCATGCACATTTAGATGACGGAAGATTTGATAAAGATAGGGATAGGATAATAAAATCCTTAAAAGAACTAGGCGTAGATTTAGTAATAAACCCAGGTGCTGATTTAAATTCTAGTATAAAAGCCGTATCCCTATCGGAAAAATATGATAATGTTTATGCTGCAGTGGGGGTACACCCTCACTCAGCTAAAGAAATGGATGAATCTACTATAGAAATATTGAAGTCCTTTACTAATAGAGAAAAAGTAATAGCCATTGGAGAAATTGGATTAGATTATTATTATGATAATTCTCCTAGGGATATTCAGCAAAAAAGGTTTAAAGAACAACTGGCCCTAGCAAAAGAAGTAAATTTACCTGTAATAATCCATACCAGAGAAGCTTCAAAGGACACCTTCGATATATTAAAAGAAGCCCAAGATGGTAGCTTAGAAGGGGTAATGCATTGTTTTTCAGGTAGTGTGGAAATGGCTATGGAGTATATAAAGATGGGCTTTTATATATCTTTAGCAGGACCTGTAACCTTTAAAAATGCTAGAGTATCAAAGGAAGTGGCAAAGGCTATACCATTAGACAAACTAATGATAGAAACAGATTCTCCCTACCTAACACCAGAACCTTATAGAGGTAAAAGAAACGAACCATTCTATGTACGATATGTAGCAGGCACTATAGCAGATCTAAGAGGGATCACCTTTGAAGAATTAGCAAAACAAACATCGGAAAATACAAAAAAATTATTTAGAATTTAACCAATTAAAAAGAAGGTAGTTTCATATGATAAAGGAAATCATTATAGTAGAAGGAAAAGATGATATAACAGCAGTAAAAAATGCAGTGGAAGCTGAGGTAATTGCCACTGGTGGATTTGGATATGATAGGGAATTTATTGAGAAATTAAAGGTAATTGCTGATAAGAGAGGTATAATAATTCTGACAGACCCAGATTATGCAGGAGAAAAGATAAGAAAAAACCTTTGTAAATATATTAAAAACTGTAAACATGCCTTCCTGCCTCAAGGGAAGGCTCTAAACAAAGGAGATATTGGAGTTGAAAATGCTTCAAAAGAAGATATTATAGAAGCCATAGAAAAAGCTAGACCAATAATTACAGAAAAAAGAGTAGCCTTTACAAAAGAAGATTTACTGGAATTAGGATTAATAGGTAGTAAAAATAGTCAAAGAAAAAGAGAGATATTAGGAAACATTTTAGGGATAGGTTATGCAAATTCTAAACAGTTTCTAAACAGGCTAAATAATTTTGGTATAACTAGAGAAGAATTTATAAAAGCTTTGGAGTTGATGGAAGAATATGAAGGATAAAAGATTATACTCTCCTAAATATATAAGGGAAATTCTAGATAGGTATGGGTTTGAGTTTTCCAAAAGTTTAGGACAAAATTTTCTCATAGATGGGAATATAGTCAGGAAGATTTCTCAGGAAGGAAATATTACAAAAGAAGACTATGTATTAGAAATAGGTCCAGGAATTGGAACTTTAACAGAGGAATTAGCCTTAAATGCAAAAAAGGTAGTTGCAGTAGAGTTGGATAAAAGCTTACTTCCAATTCTAGATGAAACCTTAAAGGATTATGACAATGTGGGGATAATTCATGGAGATATTCTAAAGGTTGATATTAACGAATTAATAGAGGAAAGATTGGCAGGAGGTCCTATTAAGGTTGTAGCCAATTTACCCTACTATGTAACTACCCCTATAATAGCCAGGCTAATAGAAGAGGATTTAAACATTGAATCCATAATAATTATGATTCAAAAGGAAGTAGCCCATAGAATAGTGGCATCTCCTGGAAGCAAACAATACGGTTCCCTTTCCGTATTTGTAAATTTTTATACTAATCCAGAAATATTGATAACAGTACCTAAAACCGTATTCATGCCTCAACCCAAAGTTGATTCTGCTGTAATCAGATTGAATTTAAGGAAGTATTTACCTGAGGTAGATAGAAAAATATTCTTTCAAGTAGTAAAAGCTGCTTTTAGTAAAAGAAGGAAGACCATATTAAATTCTTTATCTTCTAACCCTTGGGGATTAGATAAGACACAGATAAAACAAGTATTAAAAGAGGCTAATATTTCATTAGACCAAAGAGCAGAAAATTTAAAAATTGAAGATTTTGTTAAGATTAGTAAAACATTGCCCTCCTTAGACATATATTAGTATAAAGATTAAAAAGGAGGGTTATTCATGCCAATGGAATATACATACTTTAGAAAGTATATTATATTAAAAAACGATTATACAAACATTAGCAATATAAACCCGAAAGGACACGCAAAAGTAGAAGTTAGAGGCAACAAAGGGATTATAAACTTTAATTTAGACAATTGTGAATTAGAGGAGCATTATCGAGTATACTTAATAAAAGAAAAAAATGGTACAATATACGAAGA
Source organism: Clostridium sp. Cult1 (assembly GCF_021655095.1). Lineage (GTDB taxonomy): Bacteria > Bacillota > Clostridia > Tissierellales > Tepidimicrobiaceae > Schnuerera. Next base: position 625,433 of record NZ_PPXW01000001.1, read on the forward strand.
GGATTTAGGTAGAATATTTACAGATGAAAGAGGAAGGTGTAAGGCCAATATTACCCTTAACTTAAGAGAATTAGAATCAAAGGGCCTTTTAATAGACAAAATAGATGCCATTCTGATAAGAAGGGGTATATATGTATTATTAGGCGGTTATATTGATAAAGACAATAAAGTTATAGGTAGGCTGATAAAACAGTTAACATGGGAAGAGGATAAAGAAATTTCAACTACAGAGCCTGAAGTTGAAGAAGATATAAGGGAGGTTTATGATCTCCAGAAAGAGGACCTAATAGAAGAATCAATAGAAGAAGTTGTTGAAGAAGGTATAGAAAAAACCCCTGATTTTCCGAAAGAAGAGTTGTTAGAAGAAATAGAATATGAGACAATAAAAGAAGATGAAAAAGAAGATGAAATAGTAAAAGAAGAAGCAATAGAAGAAAAGATAATGGAGGAAGAGGAAGTAGAAGGAGAAGAATTTCAGGAAGAAGTAGAAGAGGAAATAACAATAGAAGAAAAAGAAAACCAAGAATATTCATATAATGAAAGCTATGAAAACTTGGAATATGCTAGACGGTTACAACATAAAAACCAAATGACTAATTATATATTGAGTATATTAAGGTTTTTTCCGCAAGTAGAACCATTGAAAATATACCTTCATAATTACAGCTGGTGGAGAATAGATGATGACGGTACAGAGCCTTATAGAGGATTCTTACCTTATTACAATTATTTAATGAGCTCTGATTATAAATACCCTTTCTTGCATAATTCTACTACCTGCATAAACCAGATAAGAAAATATGGACATTATCTATTTGGATTATATAAGGAAAGACAAGAAGCAAAATTTTATGTTTATGGGGTACCAGGAAGGTTTACACCAGATGAGCATCCTTTTAAAGGTATTACTGGGTTTAATACTTGGTACGATTCCATAGATGGAATTGGATATTGGATTTTGTATATTGACCCTATAACGGGTAAAGTAATATATCCTATTAATCCAATGGTACCATCCTATTAAACTACAAACCCTAAGAAGGGAGGTAAACAACCATAGTTCAAAAGAAAATATGCCATGAACCTGTTACCGATATGGCAACACTAAAAGAGATTAAAGAAAGCTTATATAAAGAAGAAGTAATGACTCAGTTAGCCCAGACCTTTAAGGCCTTAGCAGATCCTACTAGGTTAAAAATAATCTACGTTTTATCAAAATCTTCTCTCTGTGTATGTGATATTGCAAATTTATTGGACATGACTCAATCAGCAATATCACATCATTTGAGACTCCTTAGGAATTTGCGACTTGTAAAATTTAAAAAAGAGGGGAAGACGGTTATATATTCTTTAGACGATGATCATGTTTTACAACTATTCAAACAAGGATTAGACCATGTTAAGCATAATTAATAAAAAAGATGGGGTTATATTGTTTCCCTCATCTTTTGCTTATCAGGACATTTTTTACACAAAATCTCCTTAGCCTGTGTTAGGGCTGCGAGAACGGTAATCCTTCTCTGCCTATCCAATAAAAAAGCTTTTTTTTCAGCTTTGCTAACAGTAGATATAAAGTATACAGGTGGAAGATTATTTAAGGCAATGGATTTTATATCCTCATCATAATTCTTACATTTACAATGGTTATAGTTATGACTTACTTCCTCATATATTTCATCCACTAAAATTTCCATATAATTCTTTATCATTTACATCATCCTTTTCAAAAAACATTCCAATTAGTGGTAAAATTTAATTATTTAATCCTAAATATTATAGTACTTATTTACTATTAAGTCAATTATAATAATAAGACTTTTGCTAAATTTTATGATTAACAAGACATGATTGAGGGTAGCATATAACCATAAAGAGAGAAAATTAATTTGACACAATATACCCGGGTAGGGTATAATATGTATTGTAAATGTAATGAGTATATTTAAGGAGGAATTTAAATGTCGAATGTAGTAATTTTTACAAGTAACACATGTCCATACTGTGTAGCTGCTAAAGACTATTTACAAGAAAAAGGTGTATCTTATACTGAAAAGAATATTCAAACTGATAAGGATGCAAGAAAAGAATTAATGAGCATGGGACATATGGGAGTTCCAGTATTATTAATTGATGGAGAAGAAATAGTAGGCTTTGATAAAGCAAGAATAGATCAATTGCTAGATAAGTAAATAATTAGGTAAGTAAACAACCTCCCCTTCTGATTTTCAGAAGGGGAGGTTGTTTCTATTCATTTAAAGCTTTTAAAAGTTGAGACAAATCTATACCATGAACCATTGCGGCTTCTTCTATGCTTTCCATTTGGCTGGCTGGGCATCCAATACATCCTAAACCAAATCTCAATAAAGTATCAACTGACTCTGGTTTGTTGCGAATTACTTCTCCTACCAGCATATCTTTAGTAATTTCCATTATGTCGCCTCCTTATATATAAATTCACTAATATTTTACCATAAAACATATACCCTTTATAGTATAAATATATCATATGTTTATTATAAATAAAATATTTATTTTAAAATGTATAAAAAATTGAAAAATGGATATTCTTATACCAGGAGGTGAAGAAATGGATAATAATGACAAAAATAGAGATAGGACAGACAATAGTACAAATAATTGGGACATAGGAGAGATATTAATAAGAGTATTGGTTACGGCAATAGTAGTTGGAATTGCGGCTTTCTTAACACCCGGGTTTTCTATAAATAGTTTATGGAGCTTAATTTTGGCTGCAGTTGTTATAGCTTTAATAGACTACCTTATACAAAAATTTACAGGAGTTAATGCAACACCTTTTGGTAGAGGCATTACTGGCTTCATTGTAGCCGCAATCATCCTTTATGCTACCAAATTTATAGTTCCAGGCTTTAATATATCCGTATGGGGAGCAATAATTGGAGCCCTAGTAATTGGTATAATAGATGTAATAATACCAGGAAGAGCAATGTAAAAAAAGACAGCCCTCTAACATAAGTTAGGGGGTTGAAATTTTTTTTAAAATAGTATAGAATGATTAGAGATACCTAGGCGGGGTATATATGATGTAATAAAATAAATCTAGGAGGAATCGATAATGAAGATTGAACTGACAGAAACAGCTCAAGAAGAACTTAAAAAGGTATTAGAATCAAGAAAAGATAATAAACCTTTAAGAATTTATATTGCAGGTTATGGTTGAGGTGGTCCATCATTTGGATTGGCTCTGGATGAGCCAAAAGAAGGAGATGCTTCAGTAAATGTTGGTGAATATACATTTTTAATGGAAGATTATTTAACAGAAAGTTATGGAGCTTTCACTATTGATTATAGCAACAACTGGTTAAGAAAAGGATTCACAATCATACCAGATAGAGGAACTTCATCCTGTTAGATAAATAATTTTAAGGAATAGGTAATAGATTTTGCCTATTCCTTAATTTTTTGTAAAATACTAAAATTTAATAAAAGATTAGATATGTGTTACAATAATATATAAAGTAAAAATTTTTCTTGAAAAGGAAAGAAAAATTTTGTAATCTATAATTGTACAAAAATGAATTTCCCTAGGAGGAACATTGGGGGTGATGATTAGTGGATTCTGGTCCTTTGCCTAGGTTTAGTGTGAATATTAATAGACAAAAATTTAATAGGGAGAACCCTAGTCATTACCATAAACTAGAGTTCTTCCAAGGGGGGTTAACATGGATGAAAGAAGATTAAAAGATTTACTCCAAGAAAAGAAATATGTAACATTAAAAAGAGAATTGGAAGATTTGAATGAAGTAGATATAGCCGAATTATTGGAGGATCTAGATGTTCATACTGCATTATTAATATTTAGGATGCTATCCAAAGATTTGGCTGTAAACGTATTTGCCCATTTTTCTGTTGAACAACAGAGAGATATAATTGGCTTAGTAACAGACAAAGAGCTAAAAGATATTGTAGAAGAACTGTTTTTTGACGATATGGTAGATATTATAGAAGAAATGCCTGCTAATGTAGTGAAGAAGATTTTATTACATGCTAAGGAAGAAGAAAGGAACTTAATCAATCAATTCCTAAGGTATCCGCCAGATTCAGCGGGCAGTATAATGACCATAGAGTATGTAGACTTGAAAAAAGGAATGACTGTAAGAAATGCCCTAGACCATATTAAGAAAACAGGTCTTGATAAAGAGACTGTATATACCTGCTATGTTACCGATAGAAATAGAAAACTAGAAGGTATAGTATCCCTGCGAAAATTGGTTATAAGCAATGAAAAAGAAACTATCGAGGATATAATGGATAGAGATGTAATATATGTTCATACTCATGATGATCAGGAAACCGTAGCAGGAATATTTAAAAGGTATGGATTTTTAGCATTGCCTGTGGTAGATAAAGAAGATAGATTAACGGGAATAATAACAGTAGATGATATCATGGATGTAATCGACCAAGAAACTACAGAAGACTTTCAAAGGATGGCAGCTATGTCTCCATCGGAAGAAAAGTACTTGGATGCAAGTATCTTTAATCTTGCTAAACATAGGATTATATGGTTATTGGTCCTTATGGTTTCTGCTACCTTTACAGGGGGAATAATAAGGAAATTTGAAGATGTACTCCAATCAATAGTAATATTAACTGCATTCATTCCCATGTTAATGGATACAGGAGGTAACTCTGGTAGCCAGTCCTCCACTTTAATAATACGTGGGTTGGCATTAGAGGAAATAGATTTAAAAGACGCTGGAAAAGTCATATGGAAGGAATTTAGAATTAGTATAATAGTAGGAATTGTTTTAGCCATCGTTAATTTCTTTAGGATTTATATATTTGATAGCGTAGGAGTATTGGTGGCTTTTACGGTATCTTCTACTTTATTTGTAACAGTAGTAATATCTAAGGTAATAGGTTGTATATTACCTATGGTAGCAAAAAAATTAAATATTGACCCGGCTATTATGGCTGGTCCTCTTATTACTACAATTGTTGATGCTTTAAGTTTAATGGTATATTTTTCAATAGCATCTTGGTTGCTTAATATTTAAAAAAATTGGTTTTTACGGTATCCGTAAAAACCAATTTTTTATATTACGTATTTTTCTAGATCCTCACTAAACTCCTCAGATACCTTCTTAAACTCAGCTATTTTTTCCGTCATATTTCTTATCTCATCAGTATAGGTATTCACACTAGCACTTACCTCTTGGCTAGAAGCAGAGTTTTCTTGAGCTATAGCAGCTAGAGATTCAATATGGTCAGATATTTTATTCATTTCCATAGTCTCCTTATTCAACTCCCCTACCAATTCAATTATTAAATTGGCTACACTTTGGATAGATTCAACAGTATGGCTAGTTTCTATGGATAGATTATTTAAACTAGATTTTTCATCATCCAATATACTATATTGATCTTCTATATCAGTTACCAGTCCATCAATTTCCATAACAAAGGCTTTTAATATATCATTTATATTTTGGACTGCTTCTCTAGAACCCTCTGCTAATTTCCTTATCTCCATTGCTACAACGGTAAAGCCTCTACCATATTCACCTGCTCTAGAAGCCTCAATACTAGCGTTTAAAGCTAATAAATTAGTTTGCTCTGCAATTTTTTCAACGGTTTCCACTATTTCAGTAACATCCTTAGCCCTATTTTTCAAGGTTATTCCCTTTTCTTTTACATGAGAAAACTCATCCATAACCTTATTCAAATTATCCGAACTACTTTTTAGACTTTCAAATCCCATTCTTGTTTTGTCTACAGTTAATTCTAGCTCATCTTTACCTTTGTTTTTTCTTTCTGCAATATTATTGAGAACATTAATACTACTGTTTAGACGATAGGCTGCTTCTTCCGTTTCTTCAGCTTGACTAACAGCCCCATGAGAAACTTGTCCAACTACAGAATTAATTTCTTGGGATGCAGTATTCATATTATTAGATATTTGATTGAATTTATCTCCAAATACATTTAATTCATCAATAGTAGCTTTATAACCGAGAAAATCTTTTTTTATATTTGCTTTAATACCATTTATCCTATTATTTATATCTTCTAAAAAGTCATTGGTAGAGATATTTCTTTCAAAAGAAAAATCCTTTTTTTCTACATCCTCTATAGATTCAAAAACACTTTTCAATGGTCTCAATAGAAGTTTTCCCATTATAGTAGGAACTAAAAAGGAGAGAGCTAGTATAAGAATAATAAATATTTTACTTTCCAGATAATCAGATAAAATGGCTAAAGGAATACCAGCAAATAATAGAGAAGCCAGACCTATTTTAGTCTCAAAACTTTTAATAAAACCAAAAGAAAAAAGATTATTGAGCCTATAAGTCTTTTTATTATAGACTTCTTCTGGAAAGGTAATAGATATTTTGGTATAGTTATTTCCTTTCTCTAAAGTTTCAACCTGAATATCCTCTTTAAAATATTTAGAAGCTCCCTCTAACATACCGTGAAAATAATCAAACATCTCCCTAGATGAGGAATAGCTCATTACAGCCTTGTTTTTCTCCAAAGGTTCCACATTTAGTATAGGAGGCTTTGCCCCGGGAATTCTATTAGTCATTACTATATGAATATCATACATGGCTTTTAAAAAAGAATATAGATTTTTAAACTTAAAAAAAGCAGGATAATCCTTTGAAAAAGTATTTATATTATCTATACCAATTTCTCGCCAGATTTCTGAAGAACTTTTCCCTAAGGAACTAGCTATGTAATTTATAATTCCTAAAGCTATACCATCTTCAATGTCCTCAGAGGGAGTAAACACCTTTCTAGGACCAATTCCTTGATGGGTCAAGGCTTCATTAACTAAATCTTCTCCATATAGATTCTTACTAGTACTTACCCAAGCTGATACAATAGTACCCTTCATAAACACATCACTCCCTTTTATCACATACAATAATTATACCATATTTATCACTTATCAAACTTATTTTCATAATATGTATTAATAAGGATTAGGGGGTAATAATGTGGACACCTATTATAAAATTAAATATTTTAATAAGGAAAAGAACGAAGAAATTGAAATGCCCCTAGAGAAAATGGTTGGCATATTATTAAATCTGGAGATGGGTTTTAATTTTCATATAGAGGCTTTAAAGGCTCAGGCCATTGTCCTAAGGACTAATCTATTAAAATATTCTAAGCCTATAGAAGGCGGAAATTTTGAAAATATTTGGGATAGCCATAAAGATGAAAATATAGATAAAATAATAAAAGCTGTAGTTGAGACCCAAGGTCTGGTAGTCCTGTTTAATGACAAGCTTATAGATGCAAAATACCATTTGGCCTGTGGGGGAAGTACGGAGAATTCAGAAAATGTAATAGATAACCAAATTATTTATCTTCGCCGAGTCCTATGTGAATACTGTAAAGAATCTGTTTATTGGAAGGGAGAAAAAAGCTTCAGTATAGAGGAAATAGAGGATTTATTGAAAGTTAATTTTCCAAAAATGAATGTAGAAATTGAATCTGAAATATCTGGTTTCATAGAAAATATAGAGAGAGATAACCATGGTAGAGTATTATCCATAAAAATAGGAGATGAAAGCTTCTCAGGTGTTGAATTAATGAAACTTTTAGACCTAAATTCTACTAGATTCGCCATATTTCCTACAGGGGTAAAATTTGTTTCAAGAGGTAAGGGCCATGGTATGGGTTTATGCCAATTTGGAGCAGAAAAAATGGCCCAAGAAGGTTATTCTCATATAGATATATTAAAATATTACTATACAGGAGTAGAAATTAAGGAATACCAACTTCCTTGTATAAAAAAACCCCTTTATGGGAAAACAATAGTAATAGATCCAGGACATGGAGGAGATGATGAAGGACATAAAGGAAATTCATCAGGATTGATAGAGAAGGATATAGTGCTTAAACTATCTTTAAAATTAAAATCAAAATTGGAAGATTTAGGAGTTAAAGTCTATCTAACTAGAGAAAAGGATGAAAAAGTTCTTATAACAGAAAGGATAGAGTTTGCCAATGAACTGGAACCTGATTTTTTTATGAGTATCCATATGGATTATTTTTATAATTCTAATATGAAAGGTTGTGAAATGTTTTACTTTAAAAATGATTTTAATAGTAAAAAATTAGGTTCTTATATACTGAAAAATTTAGATAATAGAAAAATTGCTACAAGAGGTATAAAGGAAGGCAATTTTTATATTTTCAGAGGGGTAAGCGGAAGCTCTTTATTAATAGAGATAGGATACCTATCTAATCCTCAAGAAGAGATTCTATTTTTAGATGAAAATTATTTAGAAGATTTAGCAGAAGGAATTGTCAGAGGAATTTTAGAATATTTTACAATAAACAATTGACAAAAAAACTCATTCATAGTATAATATTTATTTATTTGACATAAAGGACAAATTATGGTATAATTCTATCATGAGTGTCCCTTTACACTCCTTCTACCCCCTATCTAAGGGGAGAAATCGATGGAAGGTGGTTACTTTGTTGGAAAAGAATAACTTAGCCAAAATTCGCAAAAACGTAGAAGATTGCGTTGGTAAAAAAGTAATTCTTAAGGCGAACAAGGGAAGAAAGAAAACTACAATTAGAGAAGGCATATTAGAAGAAGCTTATCCTAGCTTGTTTGTAGTAAGGATTAGCAACCAATTCGATTCAGTACGGAGAGTTTCTTACACATACTCGGATATATTGACGGAAACTGTTGAAGTTACAATTTGCGATGATGAAGAAAGACAGACTAAGATAAGTTAAAAAAACAAGACGAATAGTCTTGTTTTTTTGATTTCGACAAAATATTAAACCGAGGCCAGAAGTATAATAATACTCTTGGCCTCGGTTTAAATAGGGAAATGAGCAAGTGCTCTTTTGCTCATACGGGGAAGAAAGATCTTTTGGAAGTCTCATTTATAATTATATGTCGAAATTTAACTAAAAGTAAATAGGTCTAAGGGTATATATACTATAGAATAATATCCAAAATATAATTTGGCAAGTAAAATGCACCTTTATGGAGATCTTCATTATAGTATTTAGTCTTTAGTCCTAACTTTTTCCACTCTGTTGGCTTATGGTCCTTAATAGGATCATATTTTTTAGAGGCAAATCCAAATAACCAATTCCCTGAAGGATAAGTAGGTATATTAGCTTGATATACTGTAGCTATGGGGAATGTTTTTTTTAATTTCTCTGTAGCTCTTTGGAATTCTCTCCTATCCTCTTGGAAATAAGCAGATTCACTTTGGTTAACTAGAATTCCATCGTATTTTAAAGCTTTATAGCAATTACGGTAGAATTCCGTTGTAAAAAGTCCTTCTCCTGGGCCTATAGGATCTGTAGAGTCTATGATAATTAAATCATAAATATTTTCCTTATTTTTAACAAATTCAACTCCGTCTTCATAATAGGTATCGATCCTTCTATCATTAAAACCACTATTTACAAAAGGAAGATATTCTTTAGATACTTCTACTACTTTTTTATCTATCTCAACGAAATCAATAGCATCAATGGTTTGGTATCTTATTAATTCTCTTAAAGTTCCTCCATCACCAGCCCCAATTACCAATACTTTTTCAATATTAGGATTTACTGCCATAGGGATATGGACTATCATTTCATGATATACAAACTCATCTTTTTCAGTAAGCATTATAAAGCCATCAATAACCAAAACCTTACCATATTCATAGGTATCTAGCACATCTATTTTTTGAAAGTAACTTTGAGTAGAAAATAGGTGCTTTTTTACCTTCATAGAAAATTTACTGTTTTCATTATGCATTTCAGTAAACCATAACTCCATTTTTAACCCCCCTATCCTTTAGATTGTGGTTTATATACTATATTTTTATATTTACCCTTAGAATGAGTATGAATTTTTTGTACATCTCCCCTATCTATTTCAGTGGTTTCCGTTTTTTCTGCCTTCAGTTTTTCTTTTAAATATTGGAAAGCAATCCAAGGGTCTACCTCTTCACCACAGGTAAACAAGTCTATAGCTGCATATCCATACTCAGGCCAAGTATGGATGGTCAGATGGGATTCTTGTATAACTACCACTCCACTAACACCCCAAGGATTAAAAGTATGAAATACGGATTGGACTACTGTGGCCTTTGCTTTATTAGCAGCCTCTATCATGTACTTTTCGATTAATTGGGTATCATTTAATAATTGGTTATTGCAATTATAAAATTCTACTAAAATGTGTCTCCCCAGTCTTCTATCTTCCATTTAAGCAACCCCTTTCATTTTGTTTTGTGTAGTAATAGTTACCAATAAGTTTAGTAATACTAAACTTATTGGTAAAAAAATAATATTTACTAATTATAAACTTAAAGTTTATAATAGATAAACTAATTTAGTAATATTATAGTACTAATAAACATATCCAGTGTCAATATTTTTTAAAAATTTAACCTTCCAAATTTTATTCATCTTTTTGGACATTAACACATATACTTTTTCATAGGATATATAAAGTAGATAAATAGGGGAGGTTAGAAGATGGAAATAATCAAGGACATCCTAAAGGTGGAAGAGCAGAAGGGATATGAGGAAATAGAATCCCTAATTGAAGCGGAACTATACTTAGACCAGACAAAGGCAGAAATAGGAAATATTCTTTGGGCTGATGGAAAGATAGAAATTCTAAGTACCAAGATCATAATGGATAAAATATTGGTAAACGGATTAGTAAAGTTTAAAGTAATCTATAAATCCAAGGAAGAAGAATTAAATATATATACTCTAGAAACTAATAGGGACTTTAGAGAAGAAATAGAGATCAGTGGAATAACGGAAACTATGGCAGGAGAAGTAAAATCAAGCCTAGAATATATAGAATATGAATTAGAAGATGAAAGAAAGATTATTCTAAGGGCATTAGTAAAGCTAATGGGAAAAGTTGAAGAAACCAATTCAGTGGAAATAATAGAAGGAGTAACAGGGGATTCAAATCTTCAAGTATTAAAAGAAAAAGTCAAATATAATGATGTACTAGGAAGAGATGAATCCTATGCTTTAATAAAAGAAGCTTTTGAAGTAGGAGAAAATCAACCTTCTATAGAGGAAATACTAAAAGTAGATTTACACCCTTATGAAAAAGAATATAGCATTTCTGCTGATAGAATAATTCTATCCGGTATAGTAGAGTCCTCCATAATCTATTTTGGAGGAAATAAACTTAATTCCATAAAGAAGGATATTCCCTTTACCCATTTCATAGAGCTACCAAATATAGAATATGATTCAAAATGTCAATTAAATATGGAAGTGGTAAATGGTGAATATGAAGTAAGAGAAAACCTAGAAGGTGATTTAAAGATCATTGATTTAGAGCTTAAAATAAAAATTGGCTCTAAACTCTATAATCAGAAAGAAAAAGAAGTGATAATAGATGCTTATTCTACTAGTAGAAAAATCAACCTTCAAACAGAAGAAATTAAAGTAATGGAAAATATAAAGGATATTATTGACCGAGAAAATATATCCACAGAATTAAAGGGAAAAGGATTTAAAGAAATATATACAATAGAAGCCCATCCTACTATAATTGATAATCAATATGTTGAAGACAAGATAATGGTAGAAGGTATTTTGGCATTAAATATTTATTATTTAGATGATGTAAAGGATGAAATTAGAACCCTGAAGGAAGAAATTCCTTTCAAATCCTATATTACTAATGAAGGATTGAATAATGATATAATTATAAACACAGAAACCAATTTAGAAGATTTAAACTATAACCTTAGAGAAGATATCCTCTATATCAATGGAACCTTAAAAAACCATATATTCATCAATCGAGAGAGAAAAATTAATATAATAAGTGAAATAGAAGAGACAGAAGAAATAATAGATAAGAAAAATAGACCTAGTATAATCATATATATGGTTCAAAGAGACGATATTCTTTGGGACATAGCTAAACGATATAATACTACTGTAGATGAAATAATTGAATCCAATAATATCATATCCCCATCTAATTTAATGCCAGGAGAAAAAATTATCATAGAGAAGAAAGTTGAAGTGGAATTCTAGTAGAAAATAGGCTTTTATGATATAATGTATCCGTCAATCTACTAAAAGGAGAATTGAAATGAAGGAGATAGTTTTAGAATCCTTTGGCAAAATAAATTTAGCCTTAGACGTTCTATATAAAAGAAATGACGGATATCATGAAATAAATACTTTAATGCAACAAATAGATTTAAAAGATAGAGTTATAATAAAAAACAAAGAAAAGGGACTAGAAATCCAATGTAATGACAAAGATGTACCTTTAGATAATACTAATCTAGTTTACAAAGCTTGGGAAAGGATAATAGAAAAAACGGGTGTAAATAAGGGGGCCCATATTATAATAGAAAAAAAGATTCCTGTGGCAGCAGGACTAGCTGGTGGCAGTTCCAATGGAGCAGCAGTACTTAAAGGATTAAATATATTATGGAATTTAAATTTATCAGAAAAAGAGCTGATGAAAATAGGCTTAGAAATTGGAGCAGATATTCCCTTTTGTATATTAGGTGGAACTGCCTGGGCTAAAGGTATAGGAGAAAAATTGACTAAATTGAAAAAATTCTCCAATAAGATGATACTTTTGGCCAATATGGGAATACCAATATCTACAGCCTCCGTATATAATAAGCTAAACTTAAATAGCATTAATTCTAAAGTTGATGTAGAGAAATTGATTAATTATATAGAGGAAGAAGACTTAATTGGATTGGGACAAAACATGACGAATGTAATGGAGCAGGTAGTAATAAAGGAATACCCCATAGTAGAAGAAATAAAAAAGGATATGGTTAGGTATGGAGCTTTAGGTAGTCTAATGAGTGGTAGTGGTCCCACTGTATTTGGTCTATTCGATGATGAAGAAAAATTGCTTAGTTGTAAAGAGAAATTGGAGAAGAAAATAGATAAGGTATATGTAGCAAGAACAATTTAAAAGGAAGATATAAAGGTGAATAATAAACCCACTTTCTGTTAATTATATATATTAGCAGGGGGTGGGTTTTTGTATAAAATTGTAGGGTCAATAAAAAGTATATTCGACAATATAAGCATATTGATAATAATACTTGTAGCCCTATTTTCATTATTAATAGATGGGCCTAATTATAAAAACCAGGGATTTATTAGAGAATACAGAATAGTTAAGATTATTTCCTATTCTTATATAGCTCTTGGAATAATAATATTTATTTTTTTGAGAATTACCTAAATGACCTAGGAGGTTTTCTTATGGGGCAGATTGTATCCAAGGATTTAAATAAAAATATTAATATATTAAAAACTATATTGAAGGACTGTGATGACATCGGTTATAGAACTATAAAAATAGGCAAGAACAATAAAAGAGAGGCTTGCTTTGTCTTTTCCGATGGACTTATAGATAAAAGCCTATTAAGTGAATATGCTATCCAATTATTATTGACTATTAGTGATGATAGTACCGACTTAAACTTAAATTCAACTGAATTAGATAAAATAGCAAAAGAATCTATTGCCATACCAGAAGTAAAAGAAGAAGAAGATTTAGATAAAATAGTGGATGCCATACTAGCTGGAGAAACGGCTTTTTTTGTTGATAAAGCAAATAAAGCCCTACTACTTTCTTCAAGAGGCTGGCCTACAAGGGGGGTAGGAGAACCTGATACAGAAACTGTAGTAAGGGGACCTAGAGATGGATTTAGCGAAACTTTAAAATTAAATACGACCTTAGTTCGTAGACGTATTAGAGATCCTAAGTTAAAAATAAAAAATATGCAAATAGGCAGAAGATCAAAAACCGATATTGCAATAATGTATATTGAAGATATTGCAAGCCTAGATATATTAAAAGAGGTTAATAGAAGATTAGATAAAGTCGATATAGATGCAATAATAGATAGTTCCATGTTAGAATTCTTGATAGAAGACAATTATCTGTCTCCCTTCCCTCAAATAGAAAACACAGAAAGGCCAGACACTTTAGCTGCTTCCCTATGTGAAGGAAGAATTGGAATTATAGTAGATAATAGCCCTTTTGCATTGATAGTTCCAGCTACCATAGGAACTTTATCCCAATCGGCAGAAGATTATTATAGTCGGTGGACTATTACTACCATTATTAGATGGGTAAGATTAATAGCTGCTTTTTTATCTCTATTAGCACCTGCCCTATATATAGCCATAACATCATTCCATCCAGGATTAATACCTACCATATTAACCTATTATTTGGGAGCTAGTAGGGTTAATGTCCCCTTTCCCGCAGTAATAGAAGCTTATTTAATGGAATTGACTATCGAATTATTAAGAGAAGCAGGAACTCGTATAGCAGGACCTATTGGAACCACTATTGGAATAGTAGGTGGGCTCATAATTGGTCAAGCAGCAGTAGAAGCTGGGATTGTCAGCCCATTGATGATTATAATAGTAGCCATAACTACAATTTCTTCATTTTCCTTACCTAGTTATGAATGGGCTTCAGGATTTAGATTTTGCAGATTTATATTAATGGCTTTAGCTGGAACACTAGGGTTATATGGCATTATGCTGGGAATAGTTATACTGTCCACCCATTTCGCAAGGTTAGAAAGCTTTGGAATACCCTTTTCTGCTCCTTATTCTGGATTAGGGATAGAAGAAGGGGATTTAAAGGATACTCTGGTAAAGGCTCCTATTCAAAATTTAGAACTAAGGCCAATATTTACATTCCCTAGAAATAGAAGAAGAATAAGAAAAAGGTGAAAATATGCAAAACAAAAATACAATATCCAATCAACAGATAAAAGCGTTATTGATTACCACTGTAATTGGAGTAGGCATACTCTCTTTACCTAGTGATTTAGCTATGATACTTAAT
>NZ_PPXW01000001.1:640319-641918 GCF_021655095.1 Clostridium sp. Cult1
GAAGAAATACTACCGTTATTACAATAAATAATGTTATTAAAGATTGAAATAACCTTTTAAGTGAATACTTTAACATGCTCCCCCTCCTTCCTAGTTGTTAGGCGGCCAAAGGCCGCCCTACCCAATTATCTACTGTCCATTGTCAATTGTAATTTGCTACTTGCCAGCTTTTTTCAAAGCCTCTGCCCTTTCTTTCTCCCATCTTTCTAATCCCTCTGTAAATTGTTCTGAATTCATTGGTTTATCCATTACCATCTGTCCTTTAAATCTTTCAGCAGATACTCCAAATGGTGAATATAGAGACTCAAATGGGTTCAATCTAGAAGCAGAATAACCTCCTCCACCAACAGCATATGGAATAATAAAAGCTTCTCCAATTAAAAACGCTTCTGCTTCTGCAAATAGATTATATCTTTCTTCTAAATCAATAACTTCAGCTTTAGCTTCATTTACCATATTTTCATAGATGTTTTTACCGTTAGATTCTTTATAGCCTTCAGCTAGATGAGGCCAGTTATAAGTACCATCTGGGCTAAATGGATCCGTGTAAGTTTCAGGGTCAGCATAATCTGGTCCCCAGTTACATTCTAGGAAGGCATAGTTTCCAGATCGTCTTACTTCTTGCAGAAATCCTGTAGGTGGCTTAGGGTCAATTATTATATCTATATAATCTGTTCCTAATAGACTTTCCATTTGCTGTTCTATTACTTGAGCCCTATTAGCCCATTCACTTGAACCTGTATTATAAGGCATCAGTACCTTAACAGGAAATGTAGCTTTGCCTTGTAATTCTTCTAAAGCTTTTTCTTTATATTCTAAAGCTAATTTTGCATCAAAGGTATCATTATTTGTAAACTCAGCCAAACTACCTAATTGAGTATAATCTACTCCCTCTAAATCCACAAAGTTCCTAGGAGTTACCGTATTGCTTATTCTCTTTTCTGGATCATAAGGTTCTGCCGTTAGCATAGCTGCTTTTCTATCTAGGGCATGAAATATGGATTTTCGGAAATTTTTATTGTTGACTACAATCTTCCAATTATCTGGTTCGTACTCTGCTGGAAACTGAGGATCGAAATTTAAGCAGTAAAAATAAGAGTAAAAACCGGTTCTATTTGGTCGAATTTGTGCTTCTTTCTCTGGGTCATTCATCCATTCATCTAAAATATCCGAAGAAATATCTGCATAATCT
Source organism: Clostridium sp. Cult1 (assembly GCF_021655095.1). Lineage (GTDB taxonomy): Bacteria > Bacillota > Clostridia > Tissierellales > Tepidimicrobiaceae > Schnuerera. The sequence continues at coordinate 641,512 of NZ_PPXW01000001.1, forward strand.
ATCTCCCCACGTAAGAACAACTCTGGCGCTAATGTACCAGCTTCTTTATTATAGGTATGGACTAATTTTTTAATGTGGATATTTTCTTTATCCCAGTATTTATCGTTTGCTACTAATACCCTTCTATTTTGAGGTTCAAAGGTCTCCATTATATAAGCTCCGTTGTATAGAAAATTAATATTATCTGTACCAAATTTGTCTCCTACTTCTTCTAAGAATTGACCATTAGCTGGAAAGAAACATACATAGGTAAGCATGGATAAAAAATAAGGTGTAGGATTTTTTAGGGTATATTCTAATGTATATTGATCTAGTGCCTTTACCCCTACTTCTTCAAAATCCCTTATCTCTCCATTATAATATTCTTCAGCATTTTTTATAACGCTATAGGCTATATTGGCGGTTTT
>NZ_PPXW01000001.1:641948-644147 GCF_021655095.1 Clostridium sp. Cult1
CTAGACTTATCAAAAAGACAACCTAACTATATAGAGAATAATAAGATTGATAATAGTTATATTGATTTTAGTGAGAAGGATAAAAAAGGAACCTTCTTAAATGTAATTATTTCTAATGAAGAAGAAATGAAACTAGAAGATAAAATCCCTAATCTTAATGATTATATTGAAAGATTATCAGCCTATATGCAAAGTACAGGAAAAACCTATAAAGACCATGCTTCAACAATTATGACCTGGTATTTAAAAGATAAGAGCGAAGGAAAGCTTAGGAGGGAGGAATCTTATACGGGAGATCCCTCGGACTATGAAAGTGAATGGAACTTAAATGATTAGAGAGGTAGATAAAATGGAAGATAAAATAAAAATAATTGAAATTGATGGAGTAGGATTTTCTTTTAATGCAAATAGGGCTCATGAAAGAGATGGCCATGTTTATTGTAGACAATGTGGTGAACAAATAGATTCAGAACCCCTTGCTTGTCTTGGTAGTAAAAAAATAATATTTAGTCGAAATTGTAGATGTGATAGGGAAACAGAGGCTAAGAGAAAGGAAGAAGAAATAGCAAACCACATCAGAAGGCTTAAAGAAGAATGTTTTGCTACTAGCAGAAATCTAATAAGCTATAGTTTTGAAAAGATTATAGAGCCTGAAAGACAGGAAGTTATTATAGCAAAGAATTTTGTTAAGAACTTTAAAGAACTTGCGAAAAATAATAATGGACTTATATTTCATGGGAATGTTGGAACAGGAAAGACATATTTAGCAGCTTGTATTGCTAATAAAATTATTGAAGAATACCAGATAAGGGTGAAGATGAGAAATATCCCTCAGATAATAAATGATATTGAAAAGCGTGGCTTTGATATAGATAAAAATGAATATTACAGGCTCTTATGCAGTGTACCACTTCTCATTCTTGATGATTTTGGAATTGAAAGAAATACAGAATATATAAATGAAATGGTCTATCAGATTATCAATACCAGATATGAAGCAAAGAAACCCACTATTATTTCAACAAATATTCCCTTAGGTGTAATCATGAGTGGAAGTAATGATATTGATAAAGAAAGGATATATTCAAGAATTAGGGAGATGTGTATTCCAGTAAAAATTGCAGGAGAGGACATAAGAAGAGAAATAGGAAAATTAAAATTAAATAAAACTAGAGAGTTACTTCTAGGTGAAAGATAGGTGAAAGAGATGAATAAAATAAAAACATTTGAAAGTTTTGAATTTGGACAGGTTAGGACAATGCTTATAGATAATGAACCATGGTTTGTAGGAATGGATATAGCCCAGGCTCTAGGATACAAAAGACCAAGTGATGCGATTGCAAGTCATGTATATGAGGAAGATAAGCTGAAACGGTGTTTTACCGTATCAGGTCAAGGAAGGAATTTGATAGTAATAAATGAGTCTGGAATGTATGCACTGATTTTTGGAAGTAAACTTGAAAGTGCCATAAGATTTAAAAACTGGGTAACAAGTGAAGTTCTACCTTCAATTAGAAAGCATGGTGGATATTTTTCAGGACAGGAGGAAATGAATGATCAAGAACTTTTAGCAAGGGGCTATCTTGTAGCCTTAAGACAAATAGAAGCTAGGACAGAAGAATTAGAAGGTCTTATTCCCAAGGGAGAATTCTTTGATAAGTTTATGGATTTAGGTGACTGTATATGCCTTAGGGATACTGCAAAAGAATTAGGAGTTTCTCAAAATAGATTTATAAATATACTCATTGATAGGGGTTATCTTTATAGAAATCAAAAAGGGAAACTAAGATATTACTCAACTGCAGCTGATTACTTTAAATTAAAAGATTATATCAATAAATATAATGGACAACCCGGAGTCTATACAGTAGTTAGACCTGAGGGAAGAGCATATCTTTTCTCCTTATTTAAAGAGATGGGAGAAATCTAGAAGGAGGTGGTCTTGGATGATAATGCTTAATAAGAAAAGTTGTATAAATTGTGATGAAAGAGATTTAGTTAAACATAATGAAGAAATAAATAAGATTCTAGGGGAATTAAGAAAGCTAGATAACTATGATTGTGTAGTCCTTCATAAGTACCAGGATATAGGCCATAGAAATAAAGATTTGCAAGTTATTAATATAAATCTATGGGATATATATGAGCTGGCAGAGCTTGCTGATTTTAAAAATGGAGTAGATTTTCTTATAGATGATG
>NZ_PPXW01000001.1:644177-647345 GCF_021655095.1 Clostridium sp. Cult1
GTCTTCACCATCCACGGTTACCTTGACATACCATTCTTTCCGTGTTTCGTTGTAGCGAGCAGCATAGTCTATCTCAGCGCCTTTTTCTTCCACAGGTTCTATGGCTGCTTCTACCGGCCCAACTACCTTTGATTTAGTTCCTGTATAGTTCCCAGTTCCCTTTACTTCAACCTTAATCCACTTACCTGCATCAGCCTCAGAAAGCGTATAAGTCTTATCTGTTGCTCCTGCAATGGCAACATATTCACCATCTTCAGCATCAGCCCTCATCCACTTATATGTGACTGTTGCCTTTTCTGGTGTTACTTTTGCTGTCAGTGTTTCTCCAACTTTAGCAACACCTTCCACACTAATAGCACTTACCAACTCTTCTTCTGCCTTTACCGTTACCACACAACTATCTTTCTTACTGCTATTCGCATCAGAGGTTGCTGTAATGGTAGCAGTCCCTGCTGCCTTTGCTGTTACTACTCCATTAGCTACAGTCGCTATACTTTCATCACTGGTTGTCCAATTAACCTTCTTATTAGTTGCATTATCAGGCTTAACTGTAGCTGTTATCTTACCTGTTTTTCCTACTGTCAATGTCATCGTCTTTGGGCTAACACTAACACCCGTTACAGCTACCTCATCATCCTTATCATCCCTGCGGCCTCCACCGCCACCACCACCGCCACCGCCTCCTGCGGAAGATGCTGGCTCTGGCTTTGGTTTATCCTTCTTAACTTCTGTTACCTTCCCATCCTCAACTTTTACTTCCTTCCCTTTCCCGACTACTTCATCATTTACCTTTACATCCTCTTTGGAAACTATAGACTCAATCTTACCTTTTGCTTTTATTTCTGTATCCCTAGCTTCTACTTCTACTTTTCCTATTTCTGCTCCCTTTTCTATTTCAATATTTGATTTTTCTGTTACTTTTATGGAATCGACCTTTACTCCTTCTTTTACAACCAGTTTAGTACCACTTTCTATAGCTATATATTCTATTATAGTTTCTCCTTCTAATACTACCCTTATATCTCCAGCATCTTTGTTGATTACGATTTCACCTAGTTTAGAATGTCTTATAATTATACTGTTTTCTCCCCCACCTCTAACATAGGTGCTACCTTCTACTACTACATTGTCTAGTATAATATCCCCTTCTCCAATTCCTTCTACTAGATATAAGTCACCTTTTATCTTCATATCTTTTAATTCTACATTAGAAGTATTTACCAGTACATTTCCTGCTGCATCATCTGAATACTCCCCTGCAAGGTTTATTATATTTCCACTGGCATTGGTGATTATCTTTACGGCTTCTGCCCTTGTAATTGGGTTTGTTGGTCTAAATGTGTTGTCTGAATAGCCGGATATATAGCCTTTATCCTTTAATATGCTTACATATCCTTTAGCCCAATCCCCTATTTTGGAACTATCTGCAAAGTTATTTGCGGATTTTGATTTAGTTTCATCTAAATCAAATACCATGCCCATAATCTTAGATACTTCTTGTCGGGTAATAGGGTTATTTGGTTTTATGGTTCCATCATTATATCCCCCTATATATCCAGCTTTAGTAGCTTTCCGGATTTCATCATAAAACCAATCTCCCTCTTTTACATCGCCAAATTTAGCTTCTGCTTTTTCTGAATATCCAAATATATTGTTGATTATTTTAATGAATTCAGCCCTTGTAATACTCTGATCTGGTCTAAAGTTCCCATCAGAATAGCCTGATACTACCTCCTTTCCTATTAGATATTGAATTTCTTCTTTTGCCCAGTGGCCTAAAATATCTGTTTCTTCACCAAAGGCAAAAGTCCCTAATGGTAATATCATTACTGCAACCAATAGCAATGATATACCTTTTTTGAATCTGTTCATCAGCTTTCTCCTTTCCTTTGTTATTTTAGTAAGTTTATGTTTAGATAAAAAAAGCCACAATTATCCAAGGTCTCTCTTGAACAATTGTGGCTTGAATCCAGCTACAGTTATACTGTTTCCTTCAACCTGCCTTATTTAGTTGCTCCTAATCTACTCTATTATAAAAGCACAACATAAACTATCATCAAATATATTCAAATCCATATAAAAGCTGCTAACCTTTGCATCTATATTATTATCTACTATTTTTAAAAGCTCTGCCTTTGTATTGTGTAATATTCTTTTTCTTGAGGCTTGTATCAAATATTCTCCACATATATCCCCTGTTAAATTCTTCTCCAGCGGTGTTAAAATATCTTTGCAATGGATAGTTATACAATTTTCAGATGTATATACTCTAGCTAAACTAGGGCCTTTATCGAAGTATTTAGCCATAAATGATTTAAATGAGTCTTCAATATCTTTTTTAACCCCATTATCTATAGCTCTGCAGCTATTATCCATAATACCATCCCCCTAACTTGTAGCCTATTTCATTTTAGGCACCTAATATTCCTGATCTTAAGGTGTGAATGATATTATTATAGATTCTATGTATGTACAGCTACTCTTTTATAGATTGTTCCCATAATGCCTATAGTAGTAAGTGCCCATGCTTTTATAGTCCTATATTCCTATATTATTTATTATAGCAAATAAACTTTCATATTTCAAACTATTAATGGTAGGGATAGTGTCAAGTTGTTGTTGGAAAACAATTAATATTAATTTTATTCTATCAAAATTAGAAACCATCGCATTTAAACAATGTAATATCTTGCTAACTAGTATTTGTTTACTCAAAAATATTGATACTCATCTTTTTATTCTGAATTCTCGCCACCATTGACAACCCAAACATAAATGCTATTGGTTTATCACACTAAGGCGAAAAACTCAAAGCAAGCTATATTCCTTGCCTTAGTGTTAGAACATTTTAGCATTTACTTATTGGTTTATCAATGGCAAGCCCTACGGGTGGCTGGCATCCAACTCAGGCTCTAAATCTAAAGCAAGCTATGTTAGGTTGTACTCCAATCAAAAGCTTGAATTACTAAGCATGTTTTTAAGCCATCTACCTTCTGTTTTTGTTATGTATGGCATATCTATCATTATATCTGGATCAATATTGTTGTAGGTTCTTTTTACTCTATTTACTACTCTTTTATCAAGTTCTAATATTCTTTCTTCATTTTTCTTTTCGATTCTTTGATTCCTATAATATTCTTTAATGCTTCCACCATTGGCTTTATATGC
>NZ_PPXW01000001.1:647375-684882 GCF_021655095.1 Clostridium sp. Cult1
CTACAGATCCAATATTGGCAGCTTGTGCAGTAGTCCAAGGATTACAATCGATCCAAACAAGAGAAATAGACCCTTTACTACCAATTACCATAATGGTAGGCAAAATTAATGGGGGAACTGGAAGAAATATTATTCCTGAGGAAGTTACTATAGGTGGCACTATAAGGTTCTTATTTAAAGATGAAGAAAAGGAAAAAGCAATTTTACTGGATAAATTTGAGAGAGTTATAAAAGGAGTATGTTTATCTACTGGAACGGATTATGATCTAAAATTTATTCCAAGTAATCCATCAGTAAACAACAACCCTGAAATGGTAGAAAGAGTAAGACAGTCAGTAATTGAAGCTTTAGGGGATGATTCATATATTGTACCATATATGTGTATGGCAGGAGAAGATTTTGCAGAATTCACCCATAGGGTTCCTAGTGCTTTCTATTTTGTTGGTACAGGAAATAAAGATAAGGGAACAGACTATCCTCACCATCATCCAAAATTTAATATAGATGAAGACACCTTAAAAATAGGAGTGGAACTTCATGTTAGAAGTACATTAAACTATCTAGGATAATTATTGCGTCGACAATCGACGTATCGGGAGGGAATTCTATGAAAAGGTATTTGATTTTAATATTGATTTTTAGTATGGCTGCTGTTTCTTTGACAGGTTGTTCTTCTGTAGAACACCAAAGTTATGAGGCTCATTATGATCCTACCATTGACAAGTATGTATTTAGGTTTGCTCACGAAGAGATGGAAGGCAGTGTACAAGACTATTATGTTAAGAAATTTGCTGAGTTGATGGAGGAAAAATCTAAGGGAGAAATTAAGATAGAAATATATCCTGTAAGTCAAATAGGAGATGCTACTCAACAAACCGAGTTATTACAAAATGCAGGAATCGATTTTGCCATTGTTTCACCAGGTAATACTGGAACAATTGTGCCAGAAAACCAGTTATTTTCATTACATTTTCTATTCTCTGATGATATGGAAAAGAATAAGGAAATTTTTAAAACTAGTAAAGCTTTAAATGAATTATTAAGTCAAAAATATCTAGAAAGGGATTTAAAAGTTCTTTCCTATTGGACTGAGGGATTTATGCAATGGACAAGTAATAAACCAATTAATACTCCAGAACAATTTAATGGATTTAAAATAAGAACCATGCCTTCACCAATGATAGTTGCAGCATATGAAGCATACGGAGCTAATCCAACTCCCATTCCTTATATGGAAGTATATAGTGGATTGCAACTAAAGATGATAGACGGACAGGAAAATCCATTATTTGCAATTGAAGAAATGAAATTTGCAGAGGTTCAAAACTATCTTACACTAGCTAATTCAAGCCTATATGTTACTACAACCTGTGTAAACCCTAAGGTTTATGATTCTCTACCTGAAGGTGTAAGAAAAATGGTAGACGAAACTATAGAAGAACTTAGAGATTATTCTTTTGAAATTCAAGAGCAATTGAACAATGAAGCCCTTGAAAAGATAGTTAAAGCAACTAATATTCCAGTAGTAGAATTGACTGAAGAAGAAATAAATGCTTTTAAGGAATCTAGCATATCCGCAAGGGATAGATATGTATCCATGGTAGGCCAATCGGGTAAAGAAATACTGGATTTACTAGTTAAAGAAATTGAAGAAATTGAAAATAAGTAAATATAAGATAGACAAACAAAGGAGGAATTTATATGATCATGTTTCCTGAGGGGAAAGTTTTGGATGTAAACTTAACAGAAGGTAAAATAACTGAAAGAACTATACCATCTGAAATATATAGACAATATCCAGGAGGATCTGCTCTAGGTTTATACCTTATCCTTCAAGATATGGATCCAAAAGTAGAACCTTTGTCCCCAGAAAACATATTAGTATTTTCTGTATCACCTTTCACGGGACTTCCTATTAGTGGTACAAGCAGAGTGACAGTGACTACTAAAAGCCCGCTTACAGGAACTATTGGAGATAGCCAAGCAGGTGGATTTTTCCCTATGCATCTTAAAGCTAATGGATGGGATTCAGTAATATTTAGGGGAAAATCAGATAAGCCCGTTTACTTATATATAGATGGGGACAATATAGAAATCAAAGATGCCCAAAATATATGGGGTAAGGTGACCGGTGAAGCTGAAGAAATTATTAGAAAAGAGCTAAATGAAGAAAAAATCGAAATAGCACAAATAGGTCCTGGAGGAGAAAATTTAGTAAAATATGCGTCTATAATAAACATGTGTAATAGAGCTAATGGGAGGAATGGAACTGGTGCAGTAATGGGTTCCAAGAACCTAAAGGCCATAGTAGTTAAAAAGGGAAAGGGATTAAAACCATATAATGTAGAAAAATTCAATGAATTTTCAAAGAGAGTAGTTAAAATGATAGAAGAGAATCCTAATATTTCTGGATTAGGAGAACATGGTACCAATGGCGATTTAGAAGAGTTTAGCCAAGATGGTTTCTTACCTACTAAAAACTGGACTACAGGATATTTTCCAGAAGGAGCTACAAATATTACAGGAACCACAATGACAGAAACCATCTTAAAGAAAAGGGATACTTGTTATGGATGTGCAGTAAGATGTAAAAGGGTAGTAGAAGTGCCAGAAGTTGTGGATCCACTATATGGTGGGCCAGAATATGAGACAGCTGCAGCTTTAGGTTCTTATTGTGGAATAACCGATTTAGAAACCGTATCTTTAGCAAATCAACTATGTAATATGTACGGTATAGATACTATATCCTGCGGTGCAACTATAGCTTTTGCCATGGAATGTTATGAAAAAGGTCTTTTAACTAAAGAAGACACAGATGGATTAGAGCTTAAATTTGGAAATAAGGAAGTAATACCTATATTAATAGAGAAGATAGCAAAAAGAGAAGGGATTGGTAATCTATTAGCAGAAGGAAGTAAAAGAGCCTCTAAAAAAATAGGAAAAGGAACAGAAGAATTTAGCATAGATGTAAAAGGTCAAGAACTTCCAGCCCATATGCCTCAATTTAAGCCTATGGTAGGACTTATCTATGCAGTTAATCCCTTTGGTGCAGACCACCAATCAAGTGAACATGATGTATTTTTAACTTTACCAAAGGATAGTCAACCTATACAAAGATTAGGGCAAATTGGCATATACAAGACCTATGACGATCCCTTCACTATAGATGAAGATAAGGTAAGGTTTGCTTTTGATAGTCAATGTTATTTCTCCATACTAGATACATTGAACCTATGTCAATTTGTATGGGGACCATCTTGGGAACTTTGTGGGCCTAATGAATTAATCGAATTATGTAAATATGGAATAGGATGGGATACTTCCCTATTTGAATTAATGCGAATAGGTGAGCGCCGTATAAATATGATGAGATATTTCAATGCTAAGGCAGGATTTACTAAAGAAGATGATAAATTGCCTAAGAGGCTATTCGAAAAAATGTCTGATGGACCATCAAAAGGGGTCCAATTAGATGAAGAAAAATTGAACCAAGCTAAGGAATTATACTATGATTTTGCAGGATGGAACAGAGAAACCGGAAATCCTACAGAAGCTATACTGAGGAAATTATCTCTAGGTTGGCTTATTAACTAGTTAGAAACTATCTTTCAGAAAGGAGGATTTGATGAATATAGTAGTCAACGGTAAATCTAAGAAAATAAAAACAGGTACTACTATAGTTGAGTTGTTAAATTCTGAAGGATATAGCAATTGGGTTGGGGTATGGGTTAACAATATACGATTATTACAGAAAGACTATCCAATCTATAAATTGAAAGAAAAGGATGAAATAAAAATAATTAGACCATTAGGAGGGGGTTAAACCCCTTCCTAGAAGACTAACAACTATAAGGAGGACATTATTATGTTAAAGACAATGAAAGATGTAGATAATTTATTAAAAAAGCATCAAGAATATAGGAATCACTGTTTAAATCTAATCGCTTCTGAAAACTTTGCAAGCCAAACAGTAAGGGATTACTTGTCAAGTGATTTTGGGAATAGATATGGTTGCTATACAACCATGAACCCTGAAGATAGAGAATATACAGGAAATAAATATATACATGAATTTGAAATGGCAACCCAGGAATTAGTAAAAGATATATTTGAAGCAAAATATGCAGACCTTAGACCTATTGGTGGACATATGGCAGGCATGGCTGTAGTATTAGGTATATTAGAGCCTCATGATTTAGTAATAGAGGTAAGTCTTGAAGATTGGGGACATGGCTTGGTAGGACCAATGCGACTTATATCCCATTTTGGCGAAACCATAAGAGTAGAATATATGAAATTCGATGAAAACAGAGCAGTAGATGCTGAAAGTTTAAAGCAAATGGCTATAGAATTAAAGCCTAAGCTCATAATATTTGGGGGGTCAGGCACATTATTTCCAGAACCAGTAAAAGAACTTAGACAAATAGCAGATGAACAAGGGATTATACTAGCTTATGATGCTTCCCATGTAACAGGACTTATAGCTGGTAAGGTATTTCCAAATCCTTTAAAAGAAGGTGCTGATATAATGTTCGGAAGTACCCACAAATCTTTCCCAGGCCCACAAGGTGGATTTGTAGTATCAAATGATAAAGAACTTATAGAAAAAGTAGGGAATGCATTATCTCCTTCACTAGTTACAAGTCATCACTTAAACCGTCTTCCTGCTTTAGCAGTGTCCATTATGGAGATGAAAGAGTTTGGCAATGAATATGGAAAACAAATAATCAAAAATTCCAAGGCATTAGCCAAAGCATTACATGAAAGAGGATTTAATGTACTAGGAGCTAAAAGAGGATATACAGAAACCCATTTAATGTTAGTAGATGTAGGAGAATACGTAAGTCAAGGGCCTGCCAAATATTTAGAAAAAGCTGGCATACTATGTTCCGATGATTTTTCAGGGGCCAGCCCTCAAATAAGAATAGGAACCCCTGAAGTTACAAGGAAAGGTATGAAAGAAGGGGAAATGGAATATATAGCTGAACTTTTCAAAAGAGTATTAATTGATAAAGAAGATATTGACTCAGTAGCTAAAGATGTAAAAGCCTTTAGCGAAAAATATTTAGACTGTAAATATTCGTTTTAGTATGAAATGAGGGATTGGATGAAATTTGTGGATTTAACTCAGACCATTTCTCCCAATATGCAGGTATATCCGGGCACAGAACCGCCAGTCTTTCAACTAGCATGTACTATAGAAAAGGATGGTTTTAAAGAAGTAAAAATGCAGTTTTATAGCCATACTGGGACCCATATGGATTCACCAGCCCATATATTTACTAATGGGAAATCCTTAGATAAGTTCCCTATAGATTCTTTTTATGGAAAAGGAGTGCTAGTAGATTGCACAAATGTAGAAGAAGGTAAAGAAATTACAGAAGATTATATTGCCCAAATTGAGGATAATCTTAATGAGGCTGAATTTATACTATTCTATACTGGCTGGGATAAAAAATGGGGAGATAATAGATATTTTGAAGGTTTTCCTACAATATCTACCCAATTAGCAGATAGGCTATGTAAATTAAATATTAAAGGTATAGGTATAGATGCCATATCAGTTGAACCGGTAACTTCTATTAATTTAGAAATTCATCAAAAGATATTAGGCCAAGAAATTTTAATAATAGAAAATTTAACAGGATTAGAAGCATTAATTGGAAAAGAATTTTCTATATCTGCATTCCCTTTAAAAACAACGGAGGCAGATGGTTCACCAATTAGAGCAGTAGCCTTCATAGAAGAATGAAAAATGGGTCAAGGTTTAAACCTTGACCCATTTTTATAACCAATAGGAGGTTTTACCTTACAAAATATTAATTAAAACAACTTTTCGTTATGAGTTTCAAGAAAAGCTTTTCTTATATTGACAAAATTTAAATATAATTATACAATTTAATTGGCATATGCCAATAACTCTAAAATCGGAGGAGATTAAATGAAAATAGCATTGTCTGCAAGTGGTAAAGATTTACACAGCAATTTAGATTTGAGATTTGGAAGAAGTTCATATTTCATTATTTATGACCTAGGCACAGATCAGTTTAAAGCTATGGAAAATAAAGGGGAAAGTGCTGGAGGAGGTGCAGGGATAGCAGCAGCTCAACAATTGATAGATGAAAGAGTGGAAGCTATTATAAGCAATAATATTGGACCTAATGCCTTCGATCTTTTAATAAGTTCAGATATTAAAATGTATAAAGGAAAGAATATTCCATGTAAACTATTGGTAGAAATGTTTAAGGAGAAAAAACTTGAAGAAATTAAGGAATCTAGACCTTCTCGAAAGGGTGGTTTTTAAATGAATATTGGAATTTTAAGCGGGAAAGGAGGAACGGGAAAGACTACAATTTCCACCAATTTAGCTCTACTAATGAAGGCCAATTATATAGATTGTGATGTAGAAGAACCAAATGGATTCATATTTTTAAAACCAGAAAAAATCCAGGTTAAAGATGTCCAAATAGAAGTGCCAGATATAGATAAAGACAAATGTAGCCTTTGTGGAGATTGTGTAAAGGCTTGTAAATTTAATGCATTGGCCAAAGGTAAAGATAGAATTATATTATTCGAAAAACTATGTCATAGTTGTGGGGCTTGTGAATTAGCCTGTCCTACAGGAGCTATTACATACAGAAAAAGGACTACGGGGATAATTGAGGAAGGAAGAAAAGATAATATGGTTTTTAAAAGAGGGATATTAAACATAGGAGAACCTATGGCTGTTCCTATATTAAAAGAACTGTTATCAGATATACCACAGGATGGGATAAATATATTGGATAGCCCACCAGGAACCTCCTGTAATGTAGTAAACACTCTACACTACGCTGATAGAGCTATTTTGGTTACAGAGCCAACGGCTTTTGGATTACATGATTTAAAAATGGCAGTAGAATTAGTCAAAACCTTTCATATCCCTTTTGGTTTAATCATAAATAAATATGATGAAAACCAATATTTGAATAAATATATTCATGATGAAAATATAAACCTACTAGGGCATATACCCTATAAAAGGGAAATAGCAGAAAGATATTCAAAGGGAGAAACCCTATTGGATAATGAAGAATACAAAATAGCTTTCCTTCATATTAAAGAAAAAATAGAGGAGGAACTATTATGAAACTAGGCATAATCAGTGGAAAAGGAGGAACAGGAAAAACTACTATAGCTATATCTATAGCGGAATTAGAGAAAGGATCTATTAGTATAGATGCAGATGTAGATGCCTCCAATATGTTTTTATACTATGATGGTAAAGATATAGATAAGGAATACTTTTCTGGAAATGAGATAGCTCAAGTAGACTCAAATATTTGTATCCAATGTGGTCAATGTAATCAAGTATGTAAATTCGATGCCATTGATATGGGAAAAGTAAGCCCTTTAAAATGCGAAGGTTGTGGAGCTTGTGAAATAATATGTCCAGTAGATGCTATTAGTTTAGTAGAACAAAAAACTGCAGATATTTATGAAACTGAAACTCCAATAGGTAAAATATTTAGAGCAGATATGGAAATAGGAGGAGATGGTTCAGGCTTACTTGTATCCCGTCTAAGAAAAAAAGCGGAAAAAGATGAATCAGAATCGGGAATAACTATATTAGACGGTTCTCCTGGAATAGGATGCTCAGTAATAGCCTCTATCACTAACAATGATTTAGTACTTATTGTAACGGAACCTACTAAATCGGGAAAGGAAGATTTTATTAGGGTTCATCAACTAACAGAGCATTTTGGTATAGACTCTATAGTGTGTATCAATAAATACGATATCAATGAAGATATGTCTTTAGAAATAGAGAGCTATTGTAAAGAAAAGGAAATACCTTTAGTAGGTAAAATTCCCTTTGATGAAAAGATAGTAGAATCCATTAATAATTTAAAGCCTATAATATATTATGAAGACAGTAGGGCCAATTTAGCAATAAGGGAAATGTGGAAGACTATAAAAGAAAAATATATTAATTTTTAGGAGGTATTATGATGAAAATAGCAATTGCATCAGAAGATAAAAATGTAAGTGGACATTTTGGACATTGTGAAGGATTTACCATGTATGAAGTAAAAGAGGATAAGGTTTTAAATAGCCAGTTTGTTCCAAATCCAGGTCATAGACCAGGATTTCTTCCTATATTTTTAAAAGAACAAGGAATCGAATTAATAATATCTGGTGGTATGGGAGGCTCTGCTCAACAATTATTTATGGATAACGGAATAGATATAATCGTAGGAGCAGAAGGTCCTTGTGATGATGTAATAAAAGCTTATATAAAAGGAGAATTAGAATCCACTGGATCAGTTTGTGAAGAACATAGCCATGAAGGTCATTGTAATTAAAAGCCAATTTCAAATTGGCTTTTTTTAAAAAAGGTTATTGACATATGCCCAGAATTGTATATAATATAAATAAATGGGCATATGCCCAAAACAAAAGGAGGAAAGATTATGCCAAGAAGAAACGGTACAGGTCCAATGGGTATAGGACCAATGACAGGATGGGGTAGAGGTTATTGTAGATCAAGAGGTTTTGGTGCTGGAAGAATGGGTTATGGCTATGGCAGAGGAATAGGGAGATTTGGTACTTGGAGCGATTACACCTTCAGTCCAGCTGAACAAAAGTCCCTATTAGAAAATGAAAAATCATTTTTAAAATCTAGATTAGAAGAAATAGAAGAAATACTAGAAAACTTTCATGAATAATAAAAGGGTGAGGCAACTCATCCTTTTATTATGCTAAAATATAGATAGAAGGGAGATGGAAATAATGGCTAGACCAAGAAAAAGAAGACGAGTTTGTGGATTACCTAATCATAGGGTATTTGGACCAATTAATAATAATTTTAATGGAGAACCTATAATATTATCAGTAGAAGAATATGAAGTTATTCGTCTCATAGATTTGGAAGGATTAGAGCAAGAAGAATGTGCTGAAAGAATGGATGTAGCTCGCTCTACAGTTCAAAGAATGTATTCAGAAGCAAAACGTAAAGTTGCTGATAGTATAGTGAATGGGAAGATGCTAAGGATAGAAGGCGGTGACTATATATTGTGTGAATTAGATAGGAATAAATGTGTTCCTTGTAATAGAGGTGGCCATAGACATAGAAAGGGTAGAGGATAGAAGGATAGGATAAAATTCCTTCCTTTTATTTATCCTTCAATTAACTTTCTAAATGGTTTTTTGGGAATAGCTTTAGTAGTATAGAGAACAAATATATAAGCTAATACACCTATTATTAGATTGAATAAGAAGATCCATACATTACTATAATATCCATAGAATAATTTTATTCCATTATCCATTGTTAAGACCATAATGATAGTAGCCAGTAGGGGTTTTAAAATTATATCCATGTAATCTATTTTTAATTTAATTACTTTTCTAATGGTAACAATATCCAAAATAAAAGTAACCATACCCGCTGATAAAAATCCTATAAAAAAACCATTGATTCCAAACCGAGGATTTCCTACTAGAAAGTATATAGCCAACACTTGAACAATCATACCTAATAACCTATTTAAGGTAACCATTATATGTTTGCTTAATCCATTTAGTATTCCTGAAAAAGTATGCTGCAACGCCATGAATATAGTTCCATAGGCCATAATATTAATAAATTTGCCAACTTCTAAATCCCCATAGAGAAAAAAACCTAAGGGTTCAGAAAAGAAAATATATAATCCAGTTAGGGGAATGGCTGCCATTAAAGTAATTTTTATGGAAAACATAATATTATGTCTCACATTCCTATAATTTTTCAACGCCATCTGCTCTGATAGATTGGGAACTAGATTTATTACCATAGCTGATGTTACTATAAAGGGAAGCATAATTAGTGGCATAGTCATACCTGTAATTCTTCCAAAGGTTGCCATAGCTTCTCCATTTGTATATCCTATTTTCACAAGATTTTGTGGAATTAGTATGGAATTAATAAATCTAAGGATAACATTTAGTAGACCTGATATTCCTATAGGCATAGCTATTGGTAATATTTGTCCTACAACTGTTCTTGTATAAATTTTATTGGATTCAACATGTCTTGGTTTTCTTTTCCAAGGTTTGAGCATATAAGTAAGCCATATTAAATCGAATACTTCACCTATAGAAATACCAGCAATTGCAATAAATGCCCCATATTTTGGTTCAACAGGGTAATTATAATATAGAAACCCTAATATAATAACGAACCTAGTCACATGTTCGATAATCTGGGAAACACTAGGAACCATTATCAATTTTAATCCATAATAATATCCTCTTAAAATAGAGCTTATAGATATTACAACAATAGCTGGAATTAAAAGATATAAAGCTAAAGTCATTTTTTTATCCCTAAATACTCTTAATGCGATATTTTCACCAAAAATTATTATAATCAAACTAAATAAAATAGATAAAAATAGGGTTATAAATAAAGCTACTTTTAAGATCTTATCAATAGTATAATGATTTTTTCGAGAATTCTGTTCTGCTACTAGTCTAGATACTGCTGTTGGAATGCCAACAGTAGAAATAATCAAAAAAATCATCAATATAGACATGGCCATTTGAAATAATCCCATGGCCTCTGCCCCCAAAAATTTTGACAACATTACATCATATGTAAAATCTATTATTCGTACAATGAAGTTTATTATAACTAATAAAATAGATCCATAAACAAAACTTTCCTTTTTCAAAAAACCACCTCAGTATTATAAAGCATATGAACAAATAATATATAATAATTTATATGCTCAATATCAGACAAAATGAATCAAAATGATATTAAGGCTAAATATTATTGACAACATACCCCTATATAGTATAATAAAATAAAATAAACTTAAGGGGGTAAATATGAAAATTTTAATTGATTCAAAAGCTGAAGAATACATAAAAAAGGCCAGTAAAGATAAGGCTATTACAATTAACCTTTTTGAAGCTAGTAATTGTTGAGTACCAATAGTAGAACCATCCGTTGAGATGGGAAGGCCAGAAGATGAATCTTTATATAATTTATATAATATAAGTAATATTAAAGTATATTGTATACGGGAACTTAGAGCTAAAAACGGTGAAATTATAATTAAAATGAGGAATTTTTTCTGGAGTAAATACTTATATGTAGAGGGATATAATATATAATATAGGGTTAGAGGAGACAAAATGTAGTAAAATATATTATAATATTCATAGCAATAAAATACTGGAGGTTCAATATGAATAATAAAATCTGGATTATCCTTCTATTGTTAATACTAATTCCCTTTAATGTTCAAGGTGAATATATGGAACCTGTGAACACATATATGGAAAGGGCCATTGTTTTAGAAGTAGAGGAAGGGGAAGAAATAGAAGAAGTAGAAGGTATACTAACCCAAGTTCAACATGTAAAGCTAGAGATCATTAGTGGAAAATATAAAGGCCAAATATTTGAAACAGAAAATCATCTGTCGGATAATATGGCATATGATATTGTGGTAAAAAAAGGAGATAAGGTAGTAGTAGGTGTTGAAGAGTATGAGGATAACCTTGTAGAAGTTTATGTATCAGACTATGCTCGGCAGAACTATATATTTTATTTACTAGGTTTGTTTATATTGTTAATCATAGTTATTGGTCGAGAAAAAGGCATTAAGGCTGTAATAACATTAGCCATTACTATATTTATGATTATAAAAGTATTATTGCCCTTAATGTTAAAGGGGATCAATCCAATTCCAATCTCCGTTCTAGTATCTATTGGTGTTACTGTAATTACTATCTTCCTTATTGGTGGTATTAATAGTAAAAGCATATCTGCAATTGTAGGTACTAGCAGTGGTGTTATTATTGCTGGATTTATAGCTTACTTTGTTGGTAGTCAGGTAAGGTTAACTGGACTTAGTGCTGAAGAAGCTACTATGCTCATGTATATACCACAAGGTGTGGATTTTGATTTTAGAGGCCTATTGTTTTCTGGAATAATATTAGGCGCTTTAGGAGCTATAATGGATGTCGGAATGTCCATAGCTTCGTCTATAGAAGAAATCCACAATGCCAACGAGAATCTTACAAAAAAGGAACTGTTTAATTCAGGTATGAATGTAGGAAAGGATATAATGGGGACTATGACCAATACATTAATATTAGCATATACGGGAAGTTCCATACCATTATTACTATTATTCATGGCCTATGAAACATCTATGATTAAAATTATAAATTTAGACATTATTGCAACGGAAATAGTTCGTTCCTTATCGGGAAGTATTGGGCTAGTACTTACTATTCCATTAACAGCTTTGATTTCAACGGTCTTGATAAAAAAAGAAAATCCTATGTAATCATATATGGAGGGAAATAAATTGAAACCAAAAGTAGCATTTATTTGCGTTCATAATTCATGTAGATCTCAAATGGCAGAAGCACTAGGTAAATTATTTGCTTCAGATATTTTTGACTCCTATTCTGCTGGTACAGAAACAAAGCCTGAAATCAATCAAGATGCAGTTAGGATAATAAAGGATTTATATGAAATTAATATAAATAAAACCCAATATTCTAAGTTGTTAACGGATATACCAGAAGTAGATATAGTAGTAAAAATGGGATGTAATGTTATTTGTCCATATCTACCTTCTAAACATGAAGAAGATTGGGGATTAGAAGACCCTACTGGGAAAGATGATGAAGAATTTATTAAAACTGCTAGGACAATTGAAGGTAAAGTAAAGGATTTAGCTAAAAGAATTAAAAATGGAGAAATAGAATTATATAAATAAATTTTAAAACCTAAATGCTAGTTTATAAGTAGACAGGCATTTAGGTTTTTTCTATTAATATGATTTTATTTACTACATTATATTATTTTTGTTTATTTTATACAAAGGTAAAAAGTGTCCTATACCGAAATTTCTTATAACCATAATTTATTTAAAGTGGAAAAGGGGGAATTTTTGTGGAAAAGAGAAAGTATCCTTTGTTTATCAAAGAAGACGTAAATGCATTCTTTTCGCTATTTCAGAACAATTTGGCTAATTTTGTGGTAATTGCCATTACCATGCTTGGATTTGGTTATCCTGCTAGAATTGTTTATGGAATGGTCATTCCAGGAGCAGCGATAAGTGTTTTATTTGGAAACTTATACTATGCTCATATGGCTAAGAAATTAGCAGAAAAAGAAAATCGTACAGATGTAACTGCCTTATCTTATGGAATAAGTACTCCACCAATGTTCATTTTTTTGTTTGGAGTATTAAAACCAGCATTAGATTTAACAGGAGATCCTGATATGGCTATAAGGATAGGTATGGCAGCATGTTTTTTGGGTGGTTTGATTGAAGTGCTAGGTTCATTGATAGGACCTTGGTTGAGGAAAAACTTACCTAGAGCATCAATGCTTGGTGCATTAGCAGGGGTAGCATTTTCAGTTATAGCTGGGCAAATGTTTTTTCATACCTTTGAATCCCCAGTAATTGGCATGTTCGTTATGACAATTATTTTGGTAGGTTTAATTGCTAGAAGAAAAATGCCTTTTAATATTCCTGCATCATTATTCGCAATAATTATAGGTACTATCCTAGCTTATGCAGTGAAAGAATCTAGTTTATCCAATATTACGGAAGGATTAGGCTATGTAGGTGTTTATCTGCCAAAACCTACTTTTGGATTTATTACAGGATTTAAAACCTTATTTGGACCTATGGTTGGATTATTAGCAGCATTGATACCTATATCAGTATATAATTTTATAGAGACTATGAACAATGTAGAAGCAATGGCAGCTGCAGGAGATAACTATGATGTTGCAGAAACACAAATTGTTGACGGCATTGGAACTATGATAGGTACATTTTTTGGTGGGGTTTTTCCTACTACCGTTTATCTAGCATCAGTAAGCTCTAAATGGCTAAAAGCGGGAAGAGGATATTCTATTGTTAATGGATTTGTATTTTTAGTAGCCTCCACCTTCGGAGTAATAGCAGCTATGTCAGCTATAATTCCACTACAAGTTGTAGCTCCAATACTCGTATTTGTTGGCATATCAATGATATCCCAAACATTTGCATCAGTACCACAAAACCATTATCCGGCTGTGATCTTAGCCATGTTTCCTTATTTGGCCAATTACCTATCAACAAAATTTGCAGGAGCAGCTCCAGAAGCTTTAGATGCGGTCTCACCTGCTATAGTGTCATTGGGGCAAGGGGCTATGTTTACAGCATTAATATTGGGTGCAATCTTATCATTTATTTTAGATAATGAATTCAACAAAGCTGCAATTACTTCTTTGGTAGGAGCTGTTTTATCAGGATTAGGCTTCATGCATGCACCTAAGCTATCAATATTATATAGTCCTAAGCATACATTAGCATATGTTGTCGTGCAATAACATTAGTTGTATTGAATTACTCATTTGGAAAAGCAGAAAGTAAGCATGAAACAATAGAAAATATAGATGTAATAGTGGATTAATTTAGGTTATTTTTGATGAATGATGTTTTAATCTTATAACATTTAAAGCAAATTTTAAAGACAAGCTAAGTTTGATATGATACTTCCAAAGTAAATAGTTTAATTAATTAAACTATTTACTTGGAGGTATTTTTTTATTTCTTTTCTATTCTATTCCATAAATAAAATAATAATTTTATATCAAACTATTGACAAATGCCAACAATAAAGTTATTATACTTATATAACCATATAAGCATATAGGCATATGATGTGTTAAATTGATTCCAAGGAGGAATATATATGGCAAATAAAACAAAATTATATTTACTTACAGGCTTTTTAGGGGCTGGAAAGACTACTTTTTTAACCAATGTTTTGAAGGATTTAGAAGGTAAAAAAGTTGCAGTAATAATGAATGAATTTGGGAAGGTAGGAATAGATGGGACTATAATCGAAAAAGAAGGTATGGAGCTAGTGGAGATAAACAAGGGATCCATATTCTGTTCTTGTTTGCAGCTTTCCTTTGTTTCCGCTTTAGTAGAGATGACAGATAGGGATATGGAATATGTATTTGTTGAAAGTTCTGGTCTAGCTGATCCATCTAATATAGGGGAGTTTTTAGAGGCGGTAAAGGCAGCTAAAGGGGATGTCTACGATTATAGTGGAGCCATTTGTATAGTGGATGGAGTTAACTTTTTAGATCAGATAGAAGATATAGAAACAGTAGAAAGACAGCTTAAATTTTGCCATTTAGCAGTATTAAGTAAAGTAGATTTAATAGATGAATTAAAATTAAATAAGGTAAAAGCAAAAATAAAAGAGATAAACCCTAAAGTAGATATTGTAGAATCTATAAATGGGAAAATAGGTTATGATTTTTTAGAAAAAGACCTTTTAAAAGAAGATTGGCTTGGAGTAGAGGACACTACCAATACACCAGAAAATAGACCTAAAACACTAATACTAACCTATGAAGGTAAAACTACAAAAGATAAACTTAGCCAATTCATAGATACTATTAAAGAGGACTGTTATAGAGTAAAAGGATTTTTCCAGCTAGAAGATGGCTGGAACCAAGTAGATGTAGTAGGCAAAAGGATAGATTATAAACCAATGGACAAAGTAGAAGAAAATTCTCAATTGGTTATCATATCTAAAATAGGACCTCAGATAATAAGGCCTATATTCAATACTTGGGAAGAAATAATAGGGGAAAAAATGATATTGAGATAAGGAGAGAGTTGAGTGGATAAACTATTGAATTATTTTAAATTGCTTTCCGATGAAACCCGGCTTAGGATAATGGTACTTTTATATCATGGTGAATTCTGTGTATGTCAGATTACTGGAATAACTGGGATATCCCAGCCTAATATTTCAAAACATTTGGCTAGACTTAGGGACATGGGTTTGGTAAAGGATGAGAAAAAAGAACAATATACTTTTTATTCATTATATTTAAAAGATAAATTATTTGAAGATATATTAGGAAAAATAGTTGACAATGTAGAAAACTATCCAATATTAAAGTTAGATTTAGAAAAGAGTAAAGCAGCAGCAAAATATATTGAATTGGCAAATATATGCAAGTAAAATAGGCGGTGATTTAGGTGAATATATTATCTTGGCTCAACGATCAGTTATTGAAAATGAAATGGCTGTGGAACTTAGTAGAATTATTAGTGGAAAAGGTGTTTAGACTATCTATAGAAACCAGGTTAGGTGGGAGCGTTCACTTTTTTATATACGATACCATAAAGATATTCATACTATTATCGGTAATGATATTTATCATATCTTTCATACAAAGCTATTTTCCACCAGAAAGAACTAAGAAGATCATTGGCCGATTCAAAGGATTAAAAGGGAATGTATTTGGAGCATTATTGGGAACTGTAACTCCTTTTTGTTCTTGCTCAAGTATTCCTATTTTTATAGGTTTTGTGTCAGCTGGACTACCTTTGGGAGCCACCTTTTCCTTTTTAATTTCCTCCCCAATGGTAGACTTAGCCTCTCTTATGTTATTGATGTCCTTCTTTGGTGTAAAAATTGGTACTTCTTATGTGATCGTAGGTCTAGTAGTGGCAGTTGTAGGTGGAGTACTAATCAATAGGTTAAAAATGGAGAACTATGTTGAATCCTATGTGTGGGGAGTAGAAAATGTAGATGTTGAAATAGATACTATGACTCGTAAGGATAGGATAGAATTTGCTAAATCACAAGTAAAGGACATAGTAGGCAGAGTATGGCCTTATATTTTAATAGGCGTAGGTATAGGAGCAGGAATTCATAATTGGGTTCCCCAGTCCATTATAGAAAAAATCCTTGGGGAAGGAAATCCCTTTTCAGTCATAATTGCTACATTTATTGGAATACCAATATATGCAGATATATTTGGAACCATTCCTATAGCAGAAGCTCTAATAGCTAAAGGAGTTGGAATTGGTACGGTAATAGCCTTTATGATGGGAGTTACAACTCTATCAGTTCCATCCTTGGTTATGCTTAGTAAGGTAGTAAAACCAAAATTATTAGCTACTTTTGTAGCTATTGTGACTTTGGGAATAATAATTGTAGGATATGGACTTAATAGCTTTTCATCTTTATTAATATAAGGAAAGGGGAATATTTTATGGAAATCAAGATTTTAGGTACTGGTTGTTCCAAATGTGAAAAACTAGAGAAGAATTTAGAAACTGCATTAAAGGAATTAAATATAGGAGCAGATATAGAAAAGGTAGATAATTTGGCAGTCATAGTCAGTTATGGGGTAATGAGCACCCCAGGTCTAGTAATAGATGGAGAAGTTAAATCCATTGGCAAGGTTCCAAAGGTGAAGGAATTGAAAGAGATGTTAGGATAGTAAAATTCACTTGTTTTTATTGACAGGGAATGTAAATAAGGTTACAATTGTATTGGCATATGCCAATAAGTTATAGAAAGGGATGAAAAAATGGCTGATTGCAATAACTGTCCATCAAAGAATAGTTGCACTTCTCAGGACACTTGTAGTATAAAAAACAATCCCAATAATTTTGTAAAGAATATCATTGGCGTTATGAGCGGTAAAGGAGGAGTAGGGAAATCTACGGTCTCTGCTTTAGTTGCCAAGGATTTAAGGGATAAAGGCTATAAAGTAGGAGTTATGGATGCAGATATTACTGGTCCAAGTATACCAAGATTATTCCAGATTGAAGGTGAAAGGGCTGTAGCTAATAATGATGGAATAATACCTATAACTACTGAAGACGGTATTAAAATAATGTCTTTAAATCTTCTAATGGAAGAAGAAGATAAACCAGTTATTTGGAGAGGACCTATAGTTTCTAGCATAGTTCAACAATTTTGGACCGATGTACTATGGGGAGAATTAGATTATTTAATCATAGATATGCCACCAGGAACAGGAGATGTAGCCTTAACGGTGATGCAGTCTATTCCAATATCTGGTATAGTAATGGTATCAGTACCTCAAGATTTAGTTTCCATGATAGTGGCAAAGGCTATAAATATGGCTAAAAGATTGAATATTCCTATACTAGGTATAGTAGAAAATATGAGCTATGTACTATGTCCCGATTGTAGCAAAAAGATAGAGATATTTGAAAGCGAAAATATTTCCAAGTTTCTAAAGGAATATGATTTAGAATTATTAGGTGAGCTTCCTATGGCAAAGGATATAGCCAATATATCTATTAATGGAAAATCTAAATTAACAGAAAAGGTAAAGAGCACTTTTGAAGAAATTGGAAATAAAATTATCAATAGATTAAATTAAATCCTATTTGGGGGAATTTATATGGCAAGACCGATTAAATGCAGAAAAATAGAACTTTTCCCTAATACAACCTATTTCGTTCCTTTAGGAAAAGAGAACCAAGAAGTAGAAGAAATAAAATTAAAGCTAGAGGAATTAGAAGCTATTAGGTTAAAGGATATGGAAGGCTTAAGTCAACAGGAATGTGCTGATATAATGGAAGTATCTAGGCAAACTTTTCAAAATATTATAGATAGTGCTAGAAATAAGGTAGCTATAGCTTTAACTCAAGGATTTGCTATCAATATAAAGGGAGGGAATTTTGCCTTTAATTTTTGTGAAATCAAATGTAATTCTTGTAATAAAACTTATGGCATTAATTATATAAAGGATAAAAGTCTATGCCCTTCATGTAATTCAGATCAAGTAGTATGCAATAAAAGGAATAGAAGATGCAGTAAATGGTGTAGTAGATAGTATAAACCCCTATGTTTTTGGCAAAAATAAGAATATAAAAAACATGGGGGTATTATTATGGATAAAAAGAGAAGTTATTATAAAGAGAAAGTACAGAAGATAATAGAATATGCAAGTATTTTATCTGACAAATTAAAGAATAAAGAGAAATCGGAAGAAGAAAAGATGATAGAAAACTTAAAAAAGGCCCACGAAGAGTGGAAAAACAAGGAAGTATATTTCCAGTCGGTTACAGATCCAGATTTAGTAGATCATGCTATATATGAATTGGAGGCTTCAAAGATAAAATATATTTATTTATTAAAAAAAGTAAAAGAAAGAGATATTTAGGTAATATTTACATAACCTGTCCCCTATTATATAATAAAGAATATAATGAGGGGGGATATTATGGAGATTAGTTCCATATTAGCTTTTGTTTTTGGATTATTTTTATTATATATTATTGGTATATTATTAGTTATTCCAATTAAAATGATAATAAAGCTAATAGTAAACGGAGTTTTGGGAGGTATTCTATTATTAATAGTTAATTTAATAGGTGGCTTTATAGGAATAAGTATAGCTATAAATCCATTGACAGCTATAATTGCTGGCATTTTAGGCATACCAGGAATTATATTACTATTAATAATACAAAATATATTGTAATTTTGTCCTTTTGTTTGCAAATATTGTCCATATCTGATATAAATATATTATATAATATATTTAGCAAGGAGGTAGCTACATGGCAGCGATTAAAATACAAGTAGAAAAAAGAACAGGACTAGGAAAAAACAAAGTTGATAAACTTCGTCAAGGAGACTTTGTGCCAGGAGTTTTATACGGCAAAGGTCAAGAAACAGAACATATTCAAGTAGGTAGACGAGATTTTGATAAGGTGTATAGAAGTGCTGGAATGAGTACTTTAATAGACTTAGACTTAGATGGGAATGTTGTACCTGTACTGATAAAGGAAGTACAAGTTCATCCCTTTAAAAAACAATATCTACATGTAGATTTTCAAAAACTTAATATGGATGAAACTGTTAAATTGACTATTCCTATCGTCTTAGTAGGTAGGGATAATATCGAATCAAAAGAAGGTATCTTAATGCAACAATTAGACGAAATTGAGATAGAATGTCTACCAATGGATATTCCTCAATCAATCGAAGTAGATGTATCTCATATCGATTACAATACACCTGTTTTTGTATCCGATTTAGATATTTTTGCTAATGAAGATATAGTTGTATTTAGAGAAGCAGATGATGTAATAGCTAGTCTAATAGAGCCTACATCAGAAGAAGAATTAGAAGAATTAGATGAAGATGTAGAAGAAGTCGATGTAGATGTTCCAGTAATAGGCGAAGAAGAATCAGAAGAAGAATAAAAACCAATAATGTAACTACAAAACAGATAAGCTTAAATTTTGCTTATCTGTTTTTTAATATTTGCCATTATCCTTTTATTCCATTAAAATAGGATTAAGGAGGAATGTCAATGGAACAGATAGTTGAAAGACAAGAAAAGTCGGTCTTTAGAACTTTTTTGGTAATTATAGTATTTGCAATCCTAATTGATTTTATTATTTTTTTAATGGATAGATATGTAGAAAACCTTTCCCCCTATGTTACCAATATAGCAATTATATTTCTAGTGGTAATAAGCTGCAGCTTTATACTCATCAAATATTTTTCTAAATACTCCTATATTATAGAAGGAGAACAACTCATATTTTATAGAGTTATAGGGAAAAGAAAATTTCACATATTAAGTATAGACAAGCCTAATATAACCTATATAAAACCTTATAAAGGAGACGAAAAATATAAATACAACTTTACCTTTAATAAAAAAGAAAAAGAAGTATATGTTGGAGGATTTATAGATAATAATAAAAAGATAAGCTTTATATTTATTCCCAATGAACAGATCTTGAAAGGATTAAAAAGAATGCTAAAAAGCAAGGAGTGAAAAAATGGGTAAAATACTATCAGCCTATCTATTTCCCCATCCTCCTATTATAGTTGAAGAAATTGGCAGAGGACAGGAAGATAGGGCTAAAAAAACCTTAGAAGGATCTATAAAATTGGCAAAGGATATAAAGGAGAAAAGGCCTAGTACAATAATTATCATAACACCCCATGGACCATTATTTAGAGATGCCATCTCCATATCAATAAAGGAATATTTAGAAGGGGATTTTGGAAATTTTGGAGCAGCTAATGTAAGAATTAAATTTCAAAATAATCTAGAACTAGTAAATAATATTATTAAAAAAAGTGGTATAGAAAATATTCCCATTGCAAAAATTGACGAAGAATTGGCTAAAGACTTTGATATCAGTTTAAAACTAGACCATGGAGCCTTAGTACCTTTATACTTTGTGGATAAAGAGTATAAAGATTTCAAACTTATCCACATAACCTATGGTCTACTATCCCCTAAGGAATTATTTATTTTTGGACAATTAATCCAAAGGTTAGTATTAGAATCGGAAGAAGAGGCGGTATTTATTGCCAGTGGAGATCTTTCCCATAAATTATCTAATAAAGGACCTTATTCTTATTCTCCTTACGGAGAAAAATTTGATAAAAAAGTAGTTGAGCTTTTAAGAATGGGAGATTTTAAATCCATAGTTTCCTTTGACCTAAGCCTAAGTGAAAGGGCTGGTGAATGTGGTCTTCGTTCTCTTATGATACTTTCTGGATTTTTAGATGGGTTTAAAATAGAACCTGAAATTCTATCCTATGAAGGTCCTTTTGGAGTAGGCTATTGTAATGCAAAATTTTCAGTATTAAACAAGGAGGCCGGAAACAAAATATTGGAAGACTTAATTCAGATAGAAAAAGAAAAGGTTGCCAAAACTAGAAAAGAAGAAGATGAATATGTAAAGTTAGCCAGAGCTAGTTTAGAACATTATGTAAAATATAAGGAAAGAATAAAAGTTCCTGATAATTTAAGTGAAGAATTATTAAGTAGTAGGCGTGGAGCCTTTGTAACCATAAAAAAGGATGGAATGTTAAGAGGATGTATAGGCACCATAGAACCTACACAGATAAATTTAGCAACTGAGATAATTGAAAATGCCATTAGCGCCGGATTGAAAGATCCCCGTTTTGACCCAGTAGAGGAGGAAGAACTGTCTGAGTTAGTATATTCAGTAGATGTACTGATGAAACCCGAACCTATTTCTTTTTTGGAAGAACTAGATGTAGAAAAATATGGAGTAATAGTATCTAAGGGATTTAGAAAAGGGCTGTTATTGCCTAATATAGAAGGAGTAGACACTCCCCAAGAACAGGTTAGAATAGCCTTAAATAAAGCAGGCATACCAGA
This sequence comes from Clostridium sp. Cult1, assembly GCF_021655095.1. GTDB lineage: Bacteria > Bacillota > Clostridia > Tissierellales > Tepidimicrobiaceae > Schnuerera. The sequence continues at coordinate 669,373 of NZ_PPXW01000001.1, forward strand.
ATACGAGGATTATAAACTAGAACGTTTTGAGGTAATAAGGCATTTTTAAGGGGGTAATATTATGGAATGTATGTATTATGAAAAAAAAGAAAAAAATATAGTAAAATGTCATCTTTGTCCTCATAACTGCACTATCCAAGATGGAAATATAGGAATTTGTAAAGCTAGGAAAAATATAAATGGGATCCTTATATCCTTAAATTATGGGAAAATTACTTCTTATGCCTATGATCCCATAGAGAAGAAACCATTATACCATTTCTATCCTGGTTCAAATATTCTATCTATAGGAAGCTTCGGTTGTAATCTGGCCTGCGATTTTTGTCAAAATTGGGAAATAGCCCATGAAGATTCTCTTACTATGGAGATAGAAGATGAGGATATTATCCTATTGGGGAAATCTAGGGATTCTATTGGTATTGCTTATACCTATAACGAACCTAGTATTTCCTATGAATATGTATACCATATGGCCAAGTTAGCCAAAAGACATAAGTTAAAAAATGTATTGGTAACCAATGGATATATAAATGAAGAACCTTTAAAACAATTGTTACCCCATATTGATGGCATGAATATAGATTTAAAGTCCATAGAAGAAGATTATTATAGAAGGATATGTAAAGGAAAATTAGAACCAGTACAGAAGACTATTGAATTAGCAGCCAAATCCACCCATGTAGAAATAACCACTTTGATTATAGAAGGAGAAAATGACTCTGATGATGAAATAAATAGATTAGCTCAGTGGATTAGAAGTATAGATAAAAGCATACCTCTCCATCTATCTAAATATTTTCCTGCTTATAAGATGAAATCACCTGAAACTACCTATGATACATTATTAAGAGCCAAAAAAATTGCTAAAAAATATTTAGATTATGTATATATAGGAAATGTATGGGGCATTGATAACAACACTTATTGTCCCAATTGTTCTAGTCAGGTTATCAGTAGGTACGATAGGGGAGAAATTAATGGTATAAGGGATAGAAAATGTATTAAATGTGGTGAAAAGATAAATATTTCATATTAAATTTTATCTAGCCAAGCACAAAAGGGATTTTCCCTGAATAGTATATAATAATGAGGCAATAATCCTAGTAAATACATTAGCAAGGGGCTGATTATGTGAATTGCAAACTATGTAATCAAAAGGCAAGGAATGGTATTAATTTACTAGGGACAAATCTATGCAGTGAATGTTTTACTGCTATAGCAACTATTTCCATATCCAATAAAAAGTACGATTATTATAAAGAGAAAATGAAGTTAATTTTAAAAAAATATATATACAGTAAGATAATCTTAAACCCCGTAGAATAAAATACGGGGTTAAAACTTTTAGTAAATATTATATAATTAATATAAATATTATAGGCAGGTGAAAATTAATGGAAACACCTATTTTTGATGAAATAAAGAAATTATTAGATAAAAACCCAATATCCTTCCATACTCCAGGACATAAAGGAAAAAACACTTTAATAAATTGGGAAGAATTTGTTCCCCAATTAGATATAACAGAGTTATATGGAATGGACAACCTTCATGATCCAAGAGGTATTATTAAAGAAAGTCAATTTTTAGCAGCAGAAACCTTTGGATCAAAAACTACTCTATACTCTATCAATGGAACTACAGGAGGAATTTACATAGCTTTGGGAACAATAACCAATCCGGGAGATAAGATATTAATTCAAAGAAATTCTCATAAATCTATATATAATGGAGCTATTTTAAATAGGTTGGAAATAGAATACATATATCCAAATTATAATAAAAACTATGGGTTATTTACAGGAGTAGATCTGGATATAATAGAAAAAAAACTGAAAGAATCTCCAGAAATAAAAGCAATAGTTTTAACCTATCCAGATTACTATGGAATCTGTTCCAATATAAAAAGGGTAGCTGAATTAGCCTATAGATATGATAAACTATTATTAATAGATGAAGCTCATGGCAGCCATTTTGTCTTTTCGGAAAGACTACCTATATCTGCTCTAAAAGCAGGAGCAGATATAACGGTACAAAGTATCCATAAAACTTTACCTAGCTTTACTCAAACCTCTATGATTCATGTTGGTTCAAATCGGGTAAATATAGAAAAATTAAAAACTATGTCCTCCCTCTACCAGACAACCAGCCCTTCTTACTTGTTTATGGTTTCTCTAGAAATTGCAAGGGCCTATATGGAAGGAGAAGGTAAGCTAAAACTAGAAAGAAATCTAAAAAAAATCCATGAATTAACAAAAGAATTGAAAAAAGTCCCAAGAGTTAACTTGTTTACTGGAGATAAAGAGGATAAAACCATCTTTGACAAAGATATTACCAAAATACTATTTAGAATAGATGGAATAACAGGACCTAGGTTAAGTGAGATATTAAGGGAGAAGTACAATATTTATCTAGAAATGGAAGACTACAAATATTGTCTAGCATTAACTAGTCTGATGAACCAAGAAAGGGATTTTGATTTTCTAATAAAGGCTGTAGAAGATATAGCAAAAAATATACCCTATGAAGAAACTAAAGATATAAATATAGAGATACCAAAACCTAAAATAGGCTTGCCAATCTATAAAGCCTTTTATAGGGAAAAAAAGGTTTTGAATTTAAATGACTCTATAGGAAAACTATCAGCTTCTTTTATAATCCCATATCCACCAGGGATACCCCTTATATGTCCAGGAGAATTAATTACTAAAGACTTAATAGAATATATCTGGTTTTTAATGGATAAGGGTATAGAAATTATAGGGCTTATAGGCTATAATAGAGAAAAGATAGAAGTAGTAGATTAGAAGGGAATGACTTAATATTGAAAGGAATATTTATAACATTAGAAGGGCCCGATGGATCTGGGAAAAGTACTATTATGAAACATATAGTGACCTACTTAAAAGATAAAAAAGCGGATTTTATATGGACTAGAGAACCAGGTGGAACAGAAATAGGAGAAAAAATTAGAAATATTATATTAGATGAAGAAAATAAAAGTATGGCTGCTGAAACGGAGGCCCTTCTTTACGCTGCATCAAGAGGTCAGCATGTACAGGAGAAGATTTTGCCAGCTTTGAAGGAAGGAAAAATTGTTCTTTGTGAAAGGTTTATCCTTTCAAGTTTGGCTTATCAAGGGGTAGGTAGAAAATTAGGCATAGAAGAAGTAAAGATGATAAACGATTTTGCCATCAAAGGCATTAGACCAGACTTAACTTTGTTCTTTCATGTAGATCCAGGAACTACTCTTAATAGAAAGACTGAAGAAAAAGGAGGAGATAGATTAGAAAAAGAGGGAATAGATTTTCATAGAGAAGTATATGATGGATATATGAAACTATTAAATATGTATCCAGAGAACACTCAAGTAATAGATGCCACTAAATCTATAGAAGAAGTATTTAAGCAAAGCATTTATTATATAGAGAATATCCTTAAGAGGAGGAATGAAAAATGAAACTAATAATCGCCATAGTTCAAGACCAAGATGCACCAGGTCTAGTAGATGATCTTATGGAAAGAGAATATAGAGTTACAAAATTAGCTTCTACAGGAGGATTTTTAAAGTCTGGGAATACTACCCTTTTAATGGGAGTAGAAGACGATTCAGTTGATGAGGTAATAAGGATAATTGAAGAAAATTGTAAAACTAGAGATATTACCACCTCTTTATTAACTGTATCCATGCCAGGAGATACCTATATACCTTATCCATTAGAGGTAAAAGTTGGAGGAGCCACCTTGTTTATATTAGATGTGGAAAAGCATATTAAAATATAATTGGGAGGAATAAGAATGAAACTTATAGTTGCCATAGTTCAAGATGATTATTCATCAAAGGTTATAAAAAGCCTTATGAATAAAAAATATAGGACTACTAAGCTATCTTCTACAGGAGGTTTTTTAAAATCTGGTAATACAACTCTTTTAATAGGAGTAGATGATAAAAAAGTAGACGATGTTGTAAAAACCATAGAAGAAGAATGTAAAGGCAAAAAAGTTAAGAAGGAAAACGAAGAGATAAATATAGGTGGTGCAAATATATTTATATTGAATATGGAAGATTTTAAGAAGATATAGTTTTGGGGGAATTTCATGGACTTTAGTAAAATAATCGGACACCAAAGAATTATAGAGAATTTAAGAAATTCTATAGAGAAAGGTTATATATCTCATTGCTATTTATTTGAGGGAGAAGAATCATTAGGTAAAAAAAAGGTAGCCTTAGCTTTAGCAAAAACTCTACTTTGTAAAGAACAAGACCTTGAACCTTGTAATAGGTGTAATTCATGTTTGAAATTCGATAATTGGAATCATCCAGATTTAAAATTAATAGAGCCAGAAAAAGGTATAATTAAGAAAAAGGTAATCGATGATTTAATTAAACATATTAATATAGCTCCCTATGAGAGCAAAAGAAGGATAATAATTATAGACGATAGCCATGAAATGAGGATGGAGGGACAAAATGCCTTATTAAAAACTTTAGAAGAGCCTCCATCCTATATTAATATTATATTGATAACTTCTAATAGCAACAATCTTATACCTACAATATTGTCTAGATGTCAAATAATAAAGTTTTATCCCGTAGAAAATGAAAAAATTGTGAAATTATTAAGTACAAAATATGACAAAACCATAGAAGAAGCTAATTTTATTGCTAATTTTACTAAAGGAAGTGTAGGCAAATCTATCACTTTATGTCAATCTGAGGACTTTTTTAAAAAACGAAATGAAATTATTGATATAATCCATAGTATAATAAAGGGAGATAAGGCTAGGATATTTAACTCCATAGATTTTTTTATCAAAAACAAAGAAGATTATGAGGAAATATTAGATATTATTCTCTATTGGTTTAGAGATATAATGATATATAAGCAAGTCGGAGACTCAAGCCTTATAATAAATAGGGATAAAATTCCTTTATTATCTGATGTATCCTATTTAAATATTGAACGGATTAATGATATAATAGATAATATAGTAGATACAAAACAAAATATTGACAGGAATGTAAATTACCAACTAGCTATAGAGACAATGTTTTTAGAAATGCAGGAGGTTTAAAATATATGATAACAGTAGTAGGTGTAAGGTTTAAAAAGGCAGGAAAGATATATTATTTTGATCCTGATGAGTTTGACATAAATAAGGATGATTATGTAGTAGTAGAAACGGCTAGAGGAGTAGAATTTGGACATGTAATAGTAGGCCCAAAGCAGGTAACAGAAGAGGAAATAGTACCACCTTTGAAAAAGGTACTCCGGGTAGCTGAAGAGGAGGATTTTATAATTCATCAAAACAACAAAGATAAAGCTCAAGAAGCCTTTAAAATCTGTCAACAAAAAATAGAGGAACATAATCTAGAAATGAAATTAGTAGATGTAGAATATACTTTTGACAACAATAAGGTTATTTTTTATTTTACTGCTGATGGTAGAGTGGATTTCAGAGAATTGGTAAAGGATCTAGCAGCTATCTTCAAGACTAGGATAGAGTTAAGACAAATTGGTGTAAGGGATGAAGCTAAAATGGTAGGAGGACTAGGCCCTTGTGGTAAGCCAGTATGCTGTACTACCTTTTTAGGAGAATTTGAACCTGTTTCTATAAAGATGGCCAAGGAACAAAGCTTATCTTTAAATCCTACTAAGATTTCTGGATTATGTGGAAGGCTTATGTGTTGTTTAAAATACGAGCAGGAAACATATGAAAAATTATTGGAGAAGATGCCTACAGTAGGAACTATAGTCATAACTCCTGAAGGCAAAGGAACTATAATAGATACTTATACTCTATTGGAAATGGTGAAGGTCAAAGTAAAACTTGATGATGATTCTGAGGAATTATTTAATCATAAAGTAGATGAAATAATTATTACAAATGAGAGGGACCCTCAGTATACCGATGAAGTAGATGGGGAAGAAGAAGATCTGGAAAATTTGGAATAAAAAATAATTATTAATTTATTATATTTACCCTTTTATTATTGAGAGTAATCTGATAAAATTATATCGTAGCATTAGACAAGCAATTTGGGGGGTGAAACATTTGGCATATAAAATTACCGATGCGTGTATTGCGTGTGGAGCTTGTGAGGCTGAATGCCCTACTGAAGCTATCAGTGCAGGAGATATCTATGTAATTGATCCAGAAAAATGTATTGACTGTGGTTCTTGTGCTAACGTATGTCCAGTAGATGCACCTCAACCAGAATAATAACCCAAAATAGAAAAGACCCTGTGCAGGGTCTTTTTTAGTAATGTTAAGGAGAATAAAAATGAACAAAGGAATTCTTTATATATGTCCTACTCCAATAGGTAATTTGGAGGATATAACCCTTAGAACCATAAGAATATTGAAAGAAGTAGATTTAATAGCAGCAGAAGATACAAGACATACTATTAAACTTTTAAATCATTATAATATAAAAAAACCTTTAATATCCTATCACGAACATAATAAAAAATCTAAGGGAGATTTATTGATAGAAAAGTTAAAATCTGGGCAAGACATTGGAATTGTTACTGATGCAGGAATGCCTGGCATATCGGACCCAGGAGAAGATATTATCCATCTGAGTATACAAAATGGAATAGAGGTTATAGTTTTACCAGGACCCACAGCTTCTATTGCTGCATTAGTAGTTTCAGGTCTTCCTACAGATAAATTTGTTTTTGAAGGCTTCCTTCCATCTAAAAAGAAAGATCGGATAAAAGAATTAGAAAGATTAAAAGACGAAACAAGGACTATAATCCTTTATGAGGCTCCCCATAGACTATTAAGCCTTTTAATGGATATGGAAAAGGTTTTAGGCAATAGACAAATATCTATATCGAGAGAATTGACCAAGATACATGAAGAAACCTTTAGAGGGTACATATCCGAAGGTATAGAAAAATTTGAAGCCCAAAAGCCTAAGGGGGAGTTTGCTCTAATAGTAAAAGGGGCAGAAATAAAAGAGGAGGACTTATTTCAAAATATAAGTATAAAAGAACATATAAAATTATATATGGAGGAAGGTCTATCTAAAAAAGATGCAGTGAAAAAGGTAGCTGAGGATAGGAGGATGTCTAAGAATTTAGTCTATAGGGAGAGCATTGAAATAGAATAAAAAAACCCGTCATATAGGCGGGTATTAAGGTTACTTTCTAAGGTCTTCCATACAGGAAGGACATATGTTTTTACCTTTAAAGGTAGTAACATCCTTAGCTTGTCCACAAAAGATACAAGCAGGAGCATATTTTTTTAGAATTATATGTTCTCCATCAACAAATATTTCTAATGCATCCTTTACCTCAATGTCTAGATTCCTTCGTAATTCAATAGGTATAACAACTCTACCTAATTCGTCTACTTTTCTTACTATTCCAGTTGATTTCATAATCATTCCTCCTATTTTGATGGTCATAATCGACTTTTTTCTACAATAAAAGAATACCATAACTACCAAAATAAGTCAATACAAAATGTTAAAATATATACAATATATTTGTTATCATCCCATAAGAGGTGAGAAAATGTATAATATTAATGAAGAATTAAAGGATAAGATAGTATATTTAAATCAAATTTTATTAGACAAATATAAGGAATTATTATCTTTAGATAAAAAATTCATTAGAAATTTCATAGAAGAAAATGTAGGGCCCATAAAAAAGATAGTAAAATTAACAGCAGATGAATTAGCTTGTTATTCAGAAAAGGGAGGTATATTAGGAGTAGATGGTTCTAATAATAGGATGGGAGGAGCCTATCCCCATTTTGTAGAAGTCTATCAAGGTTTAGCTAAATCTACCATATATAGAGACAAACCCATATATAAAACTGATTTCTATACTCCTTTATATTCTGAAAAAGAAGAAAATAATATTTTAGAAAATACTATGGAAAGGGATCAATCCATCAGAAGTCAAAAGCTTTCAACCATAGAGGTAGAGGTAGCATTGGAGGGGGTTCGTGAACTCAAACCCTATGCAGTAATAATGGATGGCTCTCTTATTAGATACTATATAGAAAGTTTCGATAAATGGATGGAACTTAGGAAAGAATGTGAAGAAAAAAATATTATATTAATAGGAGTAATAAAGGACATAAAAACTTCTATAATAGGAGATTTACTCTTAAAGGATAAATCCCTACCTATAAAGGAGTCTCTCCATGATAGAGAATTATTATATGGTTTATTAGAATATGGAGAAATGGTCCCCATTCAATCGGAAGTTGCTAAGAAAGCTGAAGAAGGATTATCATCATTATTTATGAGGGGTTCCGATGCTCCTAATGTAATAGGAATGGATATATTAGATAGTCAAAGAGATTATTTAGAAGAGATGGCCAGACTGGTACTGACTTTAACTCCTAAAGACGGTAGAGGAGTTCCCCTTTGGATAGATATAATAGATAGGGAAGTGCGAATACCTGATGAGATGATAAGAGGATTATTAGAATCCTATTTAGATAGAGAAATACTAGAGAAATTCTTTATTTCTGAAAGGGATAAAAGAACATTATAGGAGGGGAAAAGGATGAAGGTAGTTGGTATTACTACTCAACAAGAAGTATATGTAGGTTCCAAAGACAGGAATTTTAGAATTAATGAATTTTTAATTATAGTAGACCCTTATCAAGGAGATTTAATAGGGGAAGTGGTAGAGGCTAAAACCTATAATAGGTATATGCCCTTAAGTATGCATGGTGAGCTAGCTGATAGTTCTGTCATAGAGTCTTTGAAGGCAATAGGATATAATATAGAAGAGGATACCATATATATTGGAAAGATAAGGCTTTTAAACGAAGCTCTATACCCAGTAGAAACAGGCTCTAATGTAAGAGTTCCCATCTTTGAAGAAGTCAAAGATCTAATGATAAAATCTTCCCCTGAGGAAGGGCTAGTATTAGGTATTATAAAGAATACAGATCAAATGGCGGCTAATATGGATGAAGAATTTAACGAATTACTATATACCTTTGAAGAAGGAGAACTGAAAAAACAAAGGGATATTCCCTATATATTCGATATAAAATCTATGCATCAATATCCCCATATTGGAGTATTTGGTGGTTCTGGATCAGGGAAGTCTTTTGGCCTTAGAGTTGTTTTAGAGGAATTAATGGATTTAAATATTCCTACTATAGTATTGGATCCCCATTTTGAAATGGACTTTAGCCAAATAGGAGAATATATGCCTAAGGAGAAAATAAAAGATTATAAAGACAGATTCAAATGTTTACAAGTAGGATTCCATGTAGGTGTTCGTTTTGAGGATTTATCCCATCAAGACATTAAAAATCTACTAGATGCATCTAGTCCATTGACGGATGCTATGAGTAATGTTGTAGATATACTATTTAAAAGAAACGATTCCTATAATAGCTTTCATAATAGACTTAAAATGCTGGCAGAAGCCCAAGAGGAAGGCTCATTAGATAGAATAGTTAGAAGAATAGAAGAAAGTAGTCCAGGACTAGAAAAAGAAGGTTGGCAAAAGAGGAAGGAAGTATATTTAAACTATGATAAAACATGTCCCTATAGTTCTGTTAGAGGAATTATTTGGAGATTGAATAGGTTAGACAATGAAGGAATATTTAGTAAAGATATTAAACCCATTGAAGAAGGCTTACATATGGGGAAATTAATTGTAATACAAGGGAACACTAGGATACTTCAAGTATTTAGCACCTATCTATTAAACAATCTATACCATAAGAGAAGGGATTATAAGGATGCCATATATAAAAATACTACAGCAGATTATTTCCCGCCTTTCATTGTAGTAACAGACGAAGCTCATAATTTTGCGCCAAAAGGCTATGATTCGCCATCTAAATCCATATTAAAGGAGATATCCCAAGAGGGTAGAAAGTATGGAGCTTTTTTAATACTAGCTACTCAACGGCCAACTTTATTAGATGAAACTATAACAGCTCAATTGAATACCAAATTTATATTTAGAACTGTAAGAGCTTCGGATATACAGACAATAAAAGAGGAAACGGATATTACAGAAGAAGAAGCTAGAAGATTACCTTATTTGAGAACAGGAGATGTATTTATATCTGAAGCCTCCATGGGAAGGACTATATTCGCTAGGATTAGGGCAGCTAATACTACTAGTCCTCATAGGGAAAATCCTTTTGATGAATTAAAAAATAAAACTGTAGAAGATGATAATAAATTTTTACAAATAATAGAGGATAAACTTCCAATTAATGGAGATGATTTTATTAATATAATAAAAGAAATAGAATCGGAAACAGGCCTTACTTATCCTATAGGACTATTTGAAGAAAAGCTGAATAACTTAGTAGACAAAGGTCAATTAAAAAAAGAAAAAACTCCATTTTTCAACATATATAAAAAATAAGTTTCTATTTATCGTGCCAGGTATATATAATTATTAAATATTTACAAACTATCCTTTGAATAATTATAAATATTAATCAAACTCCTTTCATATATTTCTATGAAAGGGGTTTTTTTATGATTAACACCATATGGTTTCTAATGATATTTGTTGGTATTTTATATGGGGTTTTTACAGGGAACCTAGGAGAGATAAATAATATCATATTAAAGGAAGCACAGGAAGGGGTCACCTTTGCAATAAGTCTCATTGGCATTATGTGTTTTTGGCTGGGTATTATGAATGTTGCAGAAAAATCTGGGCTTATAAAAAGTATATCAAAAGGATTTAGACCTATAATAAGGTTACTATTTCCTAATATCCCCAAAGGTCATCCAGCTGAAAGATGGATATTGATGAATTTTATAGCCAATATGTTTGGTGTAGGAAATGGTGCCACAGCTTTTGGCTTAAAGGCGATGAAGGAATTAAATAGTTTAAACCCAGATAAAAGGAGAGCCACCAATGCCATGGCTATGTTTTTGATAATAAATATGTCTTCACTACAATTAGTGCCTTTAACTGTAGTAAAACTTAGATATGATTATGGCTCTAAGGATCCTACAGGAATAATAGGTATAACCATATTAGCCACCTTTTTATCAACCGTTGTAGCTATAATAGTTGGAAAAATATTTGAAAGGGGAAGGAAATGTTAGAAATTATCTCTTTAGGAATTGTGCCATTTATGGTACTAATAATCCTTAGTCATGGATATATAAAGGGTATAGATATTTACACTACCTTTACTGAGGGAGCAGTAGAAGGTTTTAAAACTGCTATTAAGATTATGCCCTATTTAATTGCTATATTTATAGCTATAGGTATATTTAGAGGTTCCAGTGCTCTTGATATGTTTACCAATCTTTTAAGTCCTATAACTAAATTACTTGGTATACCAAAGGAAATCCTTCCTTTGATATTAATTAGACCCATATCAGGATCTGGGGCATTAGGAGTAGTCAAGGATACCATAGGCCATTATGGGCCAGATTCCTTTCCAGGAGTAGTGGCTTCTGTAATGATGGGTTCATCAGAGACAATATTCTATACAATCGCCTTATACTTTGGCTCCATAGGAGTAAAAGATCATAAACACACATTAAAGGCAGCCCTAATATCCTACATAATATCTATTTTTATAACAATATTCATATGTGGAATTTTTTACAATTAACAATCTTTGGCAATGGACAGTTCACAGTTCACAATTTTTAGAGTCTAGCTTTTGGGTTTTAAGGCGACCAAAGGTCGCCCTAACAATTGTGCATTGTTTCAAACTAGTCTAATATATAAACTTTTACTTTACGTCTACCAAAGTTTTTGACCTCACTAGCTGTATTAAAAAATAAGTCAATTTTATTTCCTTTAATAGCTCCACCTGTGTCCTCAGCTATACATAAACCATAATCTTTGGTACCGTCAAGGCTTTCTACATACAATCTTGTGCCCAAGGGTATTACATTTGGATCTACTGCTACAACTCCAGATCTGGCTTTAGTACCAGATGCTGTAATACCATAATACCTATCTCCAGGTCTTTTACCAGTGCTTTGGTAAGATAGATCATATGCTGTTGCTGTCATAGTAATAGCTTTTCTATACCTTATATTTCCTCTAGAAGAAGCTAAAGTGTTCCTTGTTCCTTTTTCAATGATTTTAGGAATAGGTTCTATAATAGTTTCTTCTTCTATAATATTTTCTGCAATAAGTTTACCATTTTCAAATACTTTCTTTATCTTTATACTTTTTAATCCTTCTTTTCCTTCTTGGATGGTATTTTCTACACCTATATCTAGTCTGTCATTTTTTTTAATCATCTTTTCATAAGGAATGGATTCTTCCAATTCCTCTATTACCTCTTCTACCTTGACAATTTCAATTTCTGAGCCAGGTGAAGTCTCCTCATCAAGGCTAGGGTAGGTGTAGTCCAAATCTTCCAGTTCAATGTTTAAATCCTTTAGTATATCTTGGACCTTAACATGAACCGATTCAACCTCATACCTTTTATCTCCAATTGCCAATGTATAAGGTTTAGGTGTTTTTATAATTATGTTCATATTATTTTCTAACCTAGTGTCCAAGGGAACGTTGATATATGCATCCTTATCTAAAATAATATCTTCTAATTTAAGTAATTGTTCTACTGTATCAGCATAGGTTACTACCTTTTTTTGTTCATCATCTATTGATATGGTAATATCCTTAGCTGTATGCATATATACTCCCAAAGATAAACTTGCAGTTATAGCGAGGACAGTCAACATTTTAAAATGGTTAGCCTTTTTGGCTGTAAATTCTTCCATGTTTTTTACCTCCTATATTTTGACTAGATAGTATTCTATTCAAAAAGGATTTTACTGTCAAATTTTTGCCCATTATTTTCCAGCAAAAAGTTAAAAAATAGTTTCAAATATATTTTTTATTTATTATTTCCCATATTATTCAATATATTCTGTAAGTTTTAAAAGATTGGTAAAATTCGGCATTACAAATCTTTTAAATGTTATAATTTTACATTTCGAAGGTTTAGTATTATTAATCAAAGGAGAAATGTTAAGTTTTTGTAATAATAAAGAAATGTCCTCTTGTTGAGGACATTTCTTTATTTCATTTCTTCAGGATAATAGGTAGCTGATCCATCCATATTAGCATCCCCATAATACATATCCATTGGATACTCAGGGTACATCGGATAATGACCACATTGCATCATACAAACTCTAACACAATCTCTAAACCTAGGATCCATCATAGGACATGGCATATATGGCATGTAGGGATCCATTGGCATAGGCATATATGGTTCTACTGGCATAGGTTCATAGGGCATAGGTTCTGGTTCATAAGGTTTTGGCCTACATGGATCCATTGGATATAGAGGTGGTACCGCTGGATGCTTTTGTTCATAATCTTGTGAATACATAATATCACTCCTTTTATAACGAATAGGAAAGTTCTCACTTATAAAATATTAAATAAAAGAACTTTCCGTTATGAGTTTCAAGAAAAGCTTCTTTAATAATATTTTGATAGAAGCTTTTCTTATATAACTAATATCATTATATGTATAAGGCAAAGGCTGGTCACAATAAATATTTTAGCTTGACAAAACTAAAATTTTCCTGTATATTGTTTAAGTAAATAAACCAGTATATAATAAAGGTAATGAAGGGAAGAGTAGGTTTAATCAGAGACTTTAGAGAGCTGGGGTCGGTGAAAGCCAGCGTTGAAGATTAATCTGAACATGGCCCCTAAACTTTACAGTTGAAATTTAGTAAACTGTAGCGGAAGCACCCGTTATCATGTGCCCGGTTATACTAGTGTAACCTATGGAGGTTTAAACTGCGAAGTTTAAACGAATTAGAGTGGTAACACGAATTTCAAACCTTCGTCTCTATATAGAGATGAGGGTTTTTTTGATATTAACAAGAAAATAAATTAATAGAAGGAGGAATAGATGTGAAAAAGTTTTATATAACAACACCAATATATTATCCTAGTGATAATCTGCATATAGGTCATACCTATACCACTATAGCAGCAGATACATTAAAAAAATTTAAAATAGCTCAAGGCTATGATGCCTATCTTGTAACTGGATCTGATGAACATGGGCAAAAGATTCAAGAAAAGGCAAAAGAACATAATATGGAACCGAAAGAATATGTAGACGGAATAGTAAAAGATATAAAGAAACTCTGGAATATGCTAGGAGTATCCTATGATAAATTTATAAGGACAACTGACAAGGATCATGAAAAGGTAGTACAAAAGATATTTCAAAAGCTATATGAAAAAGGGGATATCTACAAATCTAATTATGAAGGTTTATATTGCACTCCCTGTGAAGCTTTCTGGGCAGAGAGCCAATTAGTTGATGGAAAATGTCCAGACTGTGGCAGAGAAGTCCACCTAGCTAAAGAAGAAGCATATTTTTTCAAACTATCTAAGTATAAGGATAGAATAATCCAACTTTATAAAGACAATCCACAATTTTTACAGCCAGAATCAAGAAAAAATGAAATGCTAAATAATTTCTTAAAAGAAGGATTAGAAGATCTTTGTGTATCCAGAACTAGTTTTGATTGGGGAATTAAGGTACCCTTTGATCCTAAACACGTAGTATACGTATGGATAGATGCCCTATCCTGCTATATTACTGCCTTAGGTTATGGAACAGAAAATGATGAAAAATTCAAGAAGTATTGGCCTGCAAATGTTCATCTAGTCGGTAAAGAAATAGTTAGATTCCACACAATAATATGGCCTGCATTATTAATGGCTTTAGATTTAGAACTACCTCATAAGGTATTTGGCCATGGCTGGATATTATTTGAAGATGATAAGATGTCAAAATCTAAAGGTAATGTAATATATCCAGAACCGTTAATAGAGCTTTACGGCATAGATGCATTTAGATACTTCCTGTTAAGAGAGTTTTCCTTTGGCCAAGATGGATCTTTCTCAAGGGAGAAATTTTTACAAAGGCTTAACTCGGATTTAGCCAATGATTTAGGAAATTTAGTCAGTAGAACTGTTACCATGGTAGAAAAATATAATGGAGGTCTTCTTCCTTCCCCTACAAAAGAAGAGGATATTGATAAATCTTTAATAGACTTGGCTACAAAAGCAGCAGAAAAGGTAGAATATAATATGGATGAACTAAATTATAGCCAGGCCTTAGAAGAAATATGGAAAGTAGTTAGAAGGACCAATAAATATATAGATGAAACATCACCTTGGATATTGGCCAAAGAAGAAGATAAAGAAAGACTTAATACTGTATTGTATAATTTAACTGAAAGTATAAGGATCATAGGGTTGCTTTTAAGTCCATTTATGGAGAGGACTTCTAATGAAATATTAAAACAAATTGGATTTAACCATAATATTAATTGGCAAGATGCAAAAGAATGGGGTAAAATAGAACCAGGAACTAAATTAGAAAAAGGGAAAGTCTTGTTCCCAAGATTGGATATAGAAAAAGAATTAAACAGGCTAAACGAAGCCAATCAAAAATTAATTGAACAAAGGAGCAATAAGAAAATGGAAGAGTTTATAACCATAGGCGATTTTGATAAAATACAATTAAAAG
>NZ_PPXW01000001.1:684912-692874 GCF_021655095.1 Clostridium sp. Cult1
TAGAAGGCCTATTAAATTTACCCTTTTTTAGCTAGAATTGATTGAAATATTTATTAAAAATTTTTAAATTTACTATTGACAATTCTTAGCTGGACTTTTAAAAATTTATTAAATTATATCATAAATATTAGAAACTTTAGAATTTTTAAATTTTTATTTGATGTATGAAAGGGGGGATGATATCATTAAAGTAATAAAAGAAAACTTTTACGGAAGCTTTATTGAGGAGGGCCAAATAGATGCTTAAAAAATCCCTTGAAAATCTACCTAAATTATTCAATTATGCTGATTTTTTTGTAGTTACCGATAAAGATGGATATATAGAGTTTTATAAGGTATATAGAAGTCTAGGAAGTAAAATAGTGGAAAATCCAGTAGGCCTTCATATATTGGAACTGCACCAACATTTAAATGAAGAAACTTCTACCATAATGAGAGTATTAAGAACCGGCGAGCCAATAATTAACGAAAAACAATATCTGAATATTTTTAAGGAAAGAACTGTAACTGTATTAACTACTACTTTACCTATAATGGCAGGAAATGAAGTAATAGGAGCTATTGATATCAATAGGTACTTTGATGTAGATTTAAGGAAAGTTGATGAACACGATATTAAAGACAATTTCAATTATAGTGATCTTTTCTTTACTATAGATGATATATTGACTAGTAATCCTGCTATGATAGAAGTAAAAAACAAAACATTAAAGGCTGCTAAAACTAATTCTCCTGTTATGATATATGGAGAAACAGGTACCGGAAAAGATTTAATAGCTCAGGCAATACATAATCATAGTTTTAGAAAGCATAATCCATTTATAGTCCAAAACTGTTCAGCTATACCCTTAACCTTAGGCGAGGGCATCTTTTTTGGAACAACTAGGGGAAGTTTTACAGGTGCAGAGAATAAAATGGGACTTTTTGAAATGGCAGATGGAGGTACTCTAGTATTAGACGAGTTAAATTCTATGGATATCAATCTCCAATCTAAATTATTAAGAGCTACGGAAAGTAGTGTTATTAGACGGATAGGTGGTGCTGGATTAATATATGTAGATGTAAGGCTAATTTCTATATTAAATGAAGATCCTTATTTTGTTATGGAGCAGAATAAAATGAGAAGGGATTTATTCTATAGAATGGGAGTAGTATTAATCCATGTTCCCCCTTTAAGAGAAAGGAAGGAGGACATTCCTTTACTGGTCCATAGCTTTATTGAAGAGTATAATTTAAAAATGGATAGAAATATAAAAGGTGTAAGTAAACAAGTTATGGACTTACTTATGGAATATAGTTGGCCAGGAAATGTTAGAGAATTGAAACATGTTATTGAGGCTGCTTTTAATTTCACAGAAGAAGAAACTATTAACGAAGAGCAATTACCTGATCACATAAAACATCAGTCTAAAAATAGAGAAAGTACCATTGATATAAATAATAAATTCTGTTTAAATACTGCTCTTAAGGATTTTGAAATCAATTATATTAAGCTGGCTCTTGAAAGTAGCGAAACCTTAAATGAAGCAGCCAAGTTGTTGAAAATATCTAGACAGACATTAAAATATAAGATGGATACTTATGGAATAGAGATTTAATAGAATTTTTATATGTTCAATAATGTGAAGGGATAAGCAAAAATTTTTTTGCTTATCCCTCTTTTATTATTATAGAATAAGCAAATAATGGAATAAAAATTCATTGTCATAAGAAATCAAAAACCAGGTTTCTTGCGATAATAACCTACACAGGCTTTTTTTGAAAAAATTATTTAGTATAATTATTTAATTGGCATAATAATTGCTATATTTAGTATATATAGAATATTCTGATAAATGGGGGTGGTTATTAAATTATAGGATTAGGTATTAGTTCTATATTCTAAATTAAAAGAGGAGGGTTTTCATGGATGGTTTTGTAAATGCTATTATTAACTTTTCCAATTGGCTTTGGGGAATACCCATGTTGGTTATCTTGGTAGGTGGAAGTCTCGTTTTAACAATTAAATTAGGCTTTTTTCAGTTTAGATATTTCCCTTTTGCAATGAAAGAAACTTTTGGAAAGATATTTAAAAAACCTGAAGGAGAAGGAACAATATCTCCTTTCCAAGCAGCAACTGCCGCTTTAGCTTCAACTATAGGGGCTTCTAATATAGTGGGAGTGCCTGTAGCCATTGCCTTTGGTGGTCCAGGGGCTGTGTTTTGGATGTGGATTGTAGCCTTAATAGCTAGTGCAGCTAAATTTTCAGAAATAGTATTAGGTATTAAATACAGAGAAAAGAACGAAGAAGGTGAATATGTAGGAGGACCTATGTATTTTTTAAGTAAAGGTATCAAATCTGGTTTGGGTAAAGCTTTGGGTATTATATTCTCCTTCTTCTTGATGCTTGAAATAATTCCTTCTATTGCAACTCAAGCTGTCTCTGCAGTACAAACGGCTGAAACTATTAATATACCAAACTGGATAACAGGCTCAGTTCTTGTGATTTTAGTAGGTTTAGTAGTATTTGGTGGTATAAAAAGAATTGCAAGTTTTACTGAAAAATTAGTTCCATTTATGGCATTACTATATATAATAGGTGGTATAATCATTATAATAGTAAATATTACAGAACTCCCAAAAGCTATTGGTCTTATTTTTAAACATGCTTTCACTCCAATAGCCGCTACTGGTGGAATCGCTGGGGCAGGAATTGCTCAGGCTATTAGATGGGGCACTGCTAGAGGAGTTTACTCCAATGAAGCTGGCATGGGTACTGCTCCAATAGCCCATTCTTCAGCAGTTACTGACCATCCCGTACGCCAAGCAATGTGGGGTATATTTGAAATAGTAGTAGATACCTTAATTGTATGTACTGTAACTGCATTGATCGTATTGGTTTCTGGGGTATATGAAATAGTTCCTGCTGAACAAGCTGCAAGTATGCCAGCAGTAGCCTTTCAGCAATTATTGGGCAATAATATAGGTGGAGGAGTTGTTACCATTAGTATATTGTTGTTTGTATTATCTACCATAATAGTTATTGCTTATTATGGTAAAACACAAGCCGAATTCTTATTTGGTGCAACATTCTCTAAGATTATGATTGTTGTATATTTAATTGCTATAATTTTAGGAGTATATGGTGGTATTGAATTTCTATATAATTTCTTAGATGTATTATTAGCTACTATAATAATTCCAAATATGATAGGATTATTGATGTTATCCAATGAAGTAAAGGATTTGAAAGATGAATTTTTCAGTAACCCTAAGTATTATAAAAAAGCTAAAGTTAATAATTAATGTTGACGTATCAATAATATTATCATCCTAGGAGGTAGAAAAATGAACAAAAATATAAGCAAAAATATCGAAGCTCTTACACTAGAATTGGCGGAAATTCGTAGTGTAGTAGGAACAAAAGAAGAAAATAATGTAGTAGAAAGAGTATATCAAAAATTTAAAAAAATGGACTATTTTAAAAAGCATCCTGAAATGGTAAAGTATGTATCCGTAAAAGATGACCCTCTTGAAAGAAAAAGCGTTATGGCTATGGTTAAGGGTGAAAAAGGAGATAGCAAAAAAACCGTAATATTAATAGGACATACAGATACAGTAGGGATATCAGACTATGGCATTTTAAAAGATTATGCTACTAAACCTTTGGAGCTGGCAGAAAAGTTAAAGGAAGTCTCCCTTCCTGAGGAAGCTTTAAAGGATTTAGAATCGGGAGAATATTTATTTGGACGAGGAATATTCGACATGAAATGTGGTGTAGCCACTTTGATGACTATAGTGGAAACCATTTCAAGTGATGTGGAAAACTTTGAAGGCAATATAGTATTTGCTGCTGTATGTGATGAAGAAGGTAATTCAGGTGGTATGCTTTCAGTAGTACCTGAGCTAATAAAAATTCAAGAAAATGAAGACTTTGAATACATGGCAGTAATCGATACAGATTATAGTGCTCCTAGATATGATGGAGATAATACCAGGTATGTATATGTTGGGACTGTAGGAAAATTAATGCCTAGTTTCTATATTGTGGGCTCTGAGGCTCATGGTGGTGACCCTTTTAAAGGGCTAGACCCTAATCATATATCTTCAGCTATAGTAGAGGAAATCGATTTTAACACTAAATACTGTGATGAAGCAGAAGGAGAAGTTACGGTTCCACCTATATCTTTACGACAACAGGACTTGAAACCTGAATATTCAGTTCAAACTGCTAAAACTAGTTATTTATACTTTAATTTTGGTACCCATAGTAGTACCCCTGACCAAATGATGGATAAAGTAATAGATGGGGCTAATTTAGCTTTTCAAAAGGTAATAGATAATTTAAATGAGGAGTATAAAAAATACTGCAAATTCAATGGATTCCCTTATGAAAAGCTTCCTTGGGAACCAAGGGTTATATCCTATGAAGAATTATATAAAAGAGTAAAAGAAGAAAAGGGTCAAGAAGTAGATAAAGTATTAGATGATTTAAATGAAAAATTATTAAATGATCCTAATATAGACGAAAGAATATTTGCATTAAAAATGGTAGAAACCCTTCATAGTATGTGGTCTGATAAAGATCCAGTAGTAGTAGTATATTTTTCACCACCTTATTATCCACATATATATGTAAAAGGAGAGTCTCCATTGGAGAAAAAACTACTAAATGTAGTTAATGAAGTTGTAGAAGGAATAAACTCTAATTACAATATTGAAATGAAAAAATTCTATCCTTATATCTCTGATTTAAGCTATGCAGCAGCTCCTCGGGAAGAAAATGCAGTAGGTTCTTTGAAAAATAATATGCCTGGCTTTGGAATTAAATACAATCTTCCTATTGAAGAGATGCAAAAGTTAAATCTTCCTGTAGTAAACATTGGCCCTTTTGGAAAAGATGCTCATAAGTTTACAGAAAGATTGGAGAAGGATTATTCATTCAATATTGCACCAAGACTAGTTTATCAAACAATAATAAATTTACTAAAGTAATATAGGTTAAATAATAAAAGTTGCTACTAGATAAATTCTAGTAGCAACTTTTATTATTTTTCTGCTAAAAAATCTGCTAGATATGTTTTTGTTTTTTCAAACACTTCTGCTATTTTGGATTTCAATATTATAGGGGGCTCTTTATCAGCAAGGAGAAGGTCTATTTCTTCTTGTGTAAGTACATTCCTTAACTCTTCTTCTGCTTTGATAGCATCGCTATGGTTAATATCTACAAAACATAAAGGAGGAAACATAACGCACCACCAGTTCTTGCCTTTACCTTCTCCTATAGTTACTTGCAACGTTTCATACTCCCCTGCTGGAAATACAATATTACCATATTTCCTTGTGGGGAAATTCTTGTTTTCTAAGGCTACTTCTACCGGGAAATCCTTCCCTTCTCTTTGGATTACTTTTTCAGCAATGGATTTTATATGGTCTAGGTTATCTTCAACTAATTTTCTAGTTTCTTCTAAAGAACTACTCTCTCCAAATCGATTCCCTGTTTCCTTCAGTATTTCATCCCTTATCTTCAGCTTTAAAGCTTGATCTTCATCTTTATCGCTATTAGCCTTAATATGAAATCGAATTATTTCATCTTTAAATCCGTCTACATCCGTGGGTTTTTCAGTTGAATAGGGATGGATTATATAAATAATAGAAATAATTAATAATGCCAAACTAAGGATTGTTTTTTTATAATTCATCTTAATTCCTCCTAAGTTGTTTTTTACTTTCACTATTAATTATTTCCTATCTTTGTTTTTTTATACAAAGGTTTAATCAATTGTCATTTGGTCAATCCTGTTCTCCTTATCTTCACATCTATGGTAACATTTATATCTATATTTGGAAATATTTCTTCCCAGTTATCCTTTATCTTTTTCCATGTTCTAGGCTGGAATTTACTTAAATGCTCCCCAATCCCTATTATATCTGCCTTATGTGTCTTTTGAAGTTTATTAATAGTTCTATTTACTTCTTTCTTAACACTCTGTTCAATGGCTTCTTCCATTTCCTTTAAAACTTCATTGTCAAAGACAGTTTTATTTTGATCCATAATATATCCTTGTAAATAGCCTTCCATTCTAATTGAGAAATCCGCCTTTATACCGTCTTCTACCCTTATCTTTTTACTAGATTTAGTCCCTGTTACGGTATAGGATATTAGATCTTCTTTATAAACAATATCTATAGTTTCGTTTTGAGTTTTATTCTTTAATAAACTAATGGCTCTGTTTTCCTTTTCATCTATCCAGGCAACACGTTTATAATTTTTCATTATGCAGCCCCCGGATATTATATATCTATTATCCTTTATAGTAATTCTTGGCGTAATAGTTGCGCCAGAGTAATCAAAATCCGATATTAGTCCAGTTAAAGTCTGAGATGTAAACCGACTGGATGTTTTATTATCTTTTACTGTAGTATATATAACTCCATCTACCGTCTGCTCTCTGGTAACATTTGCATCTATTATATCTCTTGCCTTTCCTTCTGCTACTAGTATCTGAATCTTTTTGTTTATTTTAGTATCTCTATTTAATTCATCTATTACTTCTCTTACCAAATTCTCCTCATTTAATAGTTCTTCTCCTAGTATTAAAACCTTTACATGTTTGAAATAAAAGGGAAAGGGGGTTCTAGTGCTAAGCTCTCTACTAGCTTGGAATATGCTGCTACAAGGCGTGGAAAGAACAAAGGACCTTTTATCTTCAGTAGCATTCTTTCCTATGGCGTTTATATTGGGATATTGGTAAGTAACTATAAATCTGTTCATCTCTTCTTTTTGGTTTAAATCAACCCCTATATCAGATACAAATATTCTTTGTTCTATTTCTACTTTATCCCAACATCCGGATATGAATATTAAGGAAAAGATTAAAATAATCAGGATTTTTTTCTTCATATTCTACTCTTCCTCCTTTTTACATAGGCAAATATAAAGATAGTAGTGGGGATGATCAATATAGAAATTATAGCAAAATAATTTAAAATCCTTCCCATCACCGTATTGGTTTCTATTAGATTATCTGGTAATAATGCTATTGAATAGATAATAGGAACTAAAGCAGGTATAAATAGCTCATGGTTTTTTGTACGGAAAATATCTCCTAATATAATTCCAGAAGTATGAAGAAATGGCCCCATAGTTCCATATATAACCATTACCCAAGCAGCCATTACTATTCCATCTAAATTCTCCAAAAAATATCCTGGCAAATCCACTTCTTTTATGACGGCTATAGTAGGCCATATTTCCCTTTGTAATTGATGTATTCCATATTGGGATAGGGTTACAAAAAACACAATTAAGTATACTCCTACAACCATTAATATACCTCTCATACAATATTTAAAAGAGTTGTCCTTATCCTCTGAATTAGGTAAAGCTAGAAGCAATATTTCATAACCAGCATAGGAAAAGATGACAGCCATAATACCTCTAGGAATTTCTTTGTATTCTATGTCTAATAATGGATATATATTGGTAAAGTCAGCATTAGGCAAATTAACCAATATTAAAAAAATAATGAACCCTAGTATAATAGGGTATATCATAACAGCCACTCTAGCTATAACTTCTAATTTAGACCTAGCCACATAGGTTATAGCTACTACCATGGTTAAAACTATTATTTCTATAGGAGTAGTCTCTAACAAATAGGCTTTTATCACTTCTGCAAATATTCTACAAGCGTAGGATAATAAGAGTATGGAATAGGATAACATAACTAAAAGAATTATGTTAAATATGATTGGATGCATTACTATTCTACCTATTTGAAAAAAGGATTTTCCTGGATATAGTTTAAATAATCTATCCATCATAAAAACAAAAGGTAAAATAATCAAACCTCCTAATACTATTACCATCCAGCCACTGGTATTAAGTATCATAGCTAAATCACTAGGTAAAGAGAGTATGCCTACTCCAATTACAGTGGTAATCAATAACGCTTTTATCTGTTGATTGGATATTGTATT
>NZ_PPXW01000001.1:692904-697208 GCF_021655095.1 Clostridium sp. Cult1
ACTTCAACGTGCCTTGAGAGGTCAATAAAGATGTCGTGAAAAGATAGTATCCCCTTGGTGTAAAGGCGTATTTCCTAATTTGTACATATTTATCATTAGTTTTTAAAATTTTTTCACCTATATTGTAAAAAACAAAGCTCTCAAATTAATAAATATTTGAGAGCTTTGTTTTTTGCAATTTACATTATTTATTCTTCATATTTTCTTTTAATTTTCAAAGGTGGCAAAATATTTTCGTATTAATTATTATCTATTCTCCCAATGCTCTTTTGCATTATCAAATATTTCATCTACAGACTGATTATCAAATATTTCATCTTCTAGTTTCAAATAATTTTCTTTACTTATTCCTTCGGAGTGGCGTATAAATCGTAAAAATCCAGAATACCCTAGCTCCTTTATTAATGCTCTAGAGCCTTTTTCTATTATTTCTCTATCTGTGAATTTGCTTTTTTCATTCAATAACATCAATATCCATCTCCTTTCTAAGAAAATCTATAGGATTATATAGTTTAACATCTTTAATTATATCCTTCAAGTTATCTCCATTTCCTTCAATTGTCTTTATAAATTTATCATCACAGGTTATAAAATATTTGCAGCCTCCATATACAGCTGAAGCGAGATGTAAGGCATCTTTATCTTTAGCATTTGATTTCATAACTATATCTTTAGCTATCTCTTTGATTCTATCATTAGGCTGTATTACCTCATTACACAAGGTAGAAATAGATATGATATTAAGTTTCCTCTCTATAAAAGGATTTCTGCTATTTTCATATTCCAAAACAAAGGACCATACTAATTCATATTTTTTCTTTTCGATTAGTTCAAATAAAATATCTATTGCCATAGACTCAAATCTTATTCTCATCTGTGTTTGATCATCAAACACCCTATTGTATATGTTCATATCAAAATATATTTTCATCTATATTCCCCCTACCTATATGCCTCTTATACTTATTATATCATATTCGGAGAAAATCTGTCCTATTTAGTATAGCCTATCCAGAATAAAAGAATCTTCGTATACTATAATTTACTTAGTTCATCCATCATTGCAGGTCTGTTCCTATATCTTAATCTCCAATCACTTACAATTTCAGATACCTTTTCTTTACCTTCTGGATATTTCTTCATTCGTCTTAAAATAGATACTATCTCTCTATAGTGTGCCCTGCCAGAAGTATTCGTTGCCATAGCTTTTACTGTATTTTCATATTTATCAAGAAGTTCTTTTGGATAAATATCTTTTAAAATTTTTTCATACTCTATTAGCATATACAAGCCATTAGAATTTAAAATTATATTAATTAATCTATCATATAATTCCTCAAGTTCATATAGTTTATCAATTCCTCTATAAGGGGATAATTTACTAAAAACTATTTCCCTCTTTTCCATCCATTCTTTATCTGTATAAAATGATTTTAATTCTTTATATAATTCCACATCTCCTGCTTTATAGTTTAATACTAATGACCATAGTTCTTCTTCATAAAGTTTCTGTTCTCCAATTTGTTTATATAAGTCCTTTAGCTTCAAGCTATAATTGGTTACAATTCCTGGCCAATCTTTTTCCTTGTCTTTACCTTCCCTAAGTAATTTAATTGCCATATCATAGTCTTTTCTATTTATGCAAATATCAATATAATGTTTTCTCACTTCATTAATTTCCAAATTTTCCTTCCAGTAATCTTCAATTATATTTTGGCTTACCTCCATTTCCTCCATAATATTTATACGTCGTAGTATCATTTCACCAAGTCCATAACTATTAAACCATGAATTTTCCTGTTTTTTATATTCTCTTATCTTATTGTCCAGAAAAATAGTTTTCTCTTCCATAAATTCATCTTCTTTAAAGTCATCAAATATAATTTCTTCTATATAATCCTCCATGTAATCTATAACTGAACCATTCAAATGCCCAGTGAACCAATTGTATATCTTTCTTTTAAGCTCAATACTACTCTTATCTAATATTTCTTGCCATATCTCTAAGCAACTATTGGCCACCAGGCCGGTTCCTCCATCAGAATCATCCATATCTTGATTTCCTACTTTAATAAATATATAATTAGTAAGTTCAAAGGCCTCTTCCAGTTGATTATTATCTACCATTGCTTGTATATCATTATCTAGAATCTCTTCAAGTTCTGATATGAAACCCCAGGCATTTTTATAATCAACAAAATCATGATGTCCTGCATATCTCCTAAAAATACTATTTACTTGATCTTTATAACGCTTCATATCTGCCGGTGAAATATCACATTGCAATCTACTTTTAAACCTATTTAATAATTTTTCATCATTTTTCAAAATATCGATCAAAAAATCTTCAACTAGAACAGAGTCTGCTTCTTTTACTAATTTAGTGATGCTTGTTTCTATATCTTCTATTTTTAAGGCTCTCTCTTTATCCTCCAAATAAAATAATACTGCAGCCATATGCTTGCAATTATTTCCACCATCTGCATATGGACAGTTGCAACTTAATTCTATTATTTCATCATTCTTTTTCACAATCTCAACTTTATATTCTTCAGTTCCATATGCAGTAGCCTCTATTATATTGTCTTTAACATATACATTTTCAACAAGATTACGAATAAAATAATCTAATCCTCTTCCTAATATGTGATCTTGAAATAAATGTTTCCACATTATCTCAGCTCCTCTATACTAAAATATATTCCCTTTTCATTAGTACTGCTATATTCTATAATAATATAACTATCTCAGAAATGCTATCCTTTTAAAAACCCTTTACAATTAATTCAAATAATAACCATAGATTCTTTCCAGCCATATGGTGGAAATTGTTTCTCGTTATATACTTGCATTGAATCATTTGAGTTTTTATATAAGACACCGTAAGGAGTTACTCTAGCACTTTTATTATTCTTTATTACATACATTGCATAGGATTGCCCATCTAGTCATCTAATTCCCTAGTTGCTACTGCCATTTTTTCAGTTAGATATAGATCCTTGCCTAGCTTATTAAAGTCACTGAAATTATTTATTAGACTATAGCAATGTAAATTAAAACTTAGGTTTATTAAATCTTCCATTGTCTTTGTTTCTTCTGCAAAGGACACTGCATAGAATTTTTCTATCTCCCTGGAGCTAAGACCATCAAATCTTTTCATTAGATAATTTAGCTCATCTATATTTACATTTTTATCTGTTAGCATATTTGAAAATCTTTTATCTATGCTGCTTTCTATATAGCAATTTGGCTCTGTAGCCATTTTTACTCCTAATTCATTACAAACTTCTTCCAGCTTATCTTCTTCCATTGGAAGCCATATGGTTTTTCTTTTATCAGTATCCCTTGATTTTTTAATAGTTATGTTCAAATTTTTCCCTCCATTCTATTTATTAATTAAAAATAACTCTGTCCCATATCTATTGATTAAGGCAGAGTTAATTATTGCTTTAAATATATAGTCATCTATTAAATCCTTGTCTGCAAGTTCATTAATCTTTATACACTCTCTCCCAGTTGATAGAGTTTTAGCAGTTTGGTATAGGGCATAGCCATCAGTATCTATTTCCCTAAGACATATTTCTTTTAAATCAAATCCATTTTCTTTTAAATCAAATCCATTTAATTTTATTAAATGTTTTGAAACCTTCCATAGACCTTCATTAGCAGTAAGTAAAAATAGAATGGCAATAAATCTCAATTGTATATGATTGGTATCTAGATCCTGGTCTTGCAGAAAATTATAGAACCTTTTCTTATGATGATAATTTAGAAACACTTCTCCCTTAAAACTCCTACTAATCCCCTTTAATCTTTCTCTTAAGGAATTATTGTTTATCCTTCCAAAACAATCCATTACAAAGTCTTTATATCTTTTCTTATCCACATTAACTTTGGAATTTGAATTATTGTATCCACATTTCCTGCAACTATCATCAACATTAATCACACTAAGCTTACAATTTTCATCACCTCCTTCACAGTTAAAATAATTATTGATAACTATACCACTTCTCATTGGCTGGAAATTAGGAACCATAACCATCAATTGCTCTATTCCTTCCAAGGATGTACCATACATAAATAATTTTGACATTGTTCTCAATCCTTTCTTTCTGTTTTTAGACATAAAAAATGGCGAAGTTCTTTGGTCACTTAGTTGACCTAAAACTTCGCCATCTTACAATCTGTATTTAGTTTTGAATTATATAAAAATAGATGTATTAGAATCTTTTATATTCTAATACATCTATAATTTCCATTTTAAATTTGTCTAAGTATTTTCTTATTAGTTGCACATAATA
>NZ_PPXW01000001.1:697238-702008 GCF_021655095.1 Clostridium sp. Cult1
TGGGAGTATGAAGTTTATTATAAGCTACAATTTCTTTCCTCTGGGCTTTGTTTAAAGGTACAAGATCGATTCCTGATCCTACATAAGGAATCCCAAAAGTCTCTAGAAATGCAATTTCCCTTAAGCTAGATGCATTAAATACAATATCAATATTTTCTTTTTTAATATTCTCCAATGTTTCTCTAGGATCCTTTTTCCATTCTAGAAGACAAGCATCATAACCAGCAGATTTTAAGGCAGAATAATGATTATAAGCCTCCTCATAAGCATCGTCATAAACTTTATCAGGTGTAAGCCTCATTTGTTGTTCTACATTTCTAAACTTTCTCCAAAATACACCTACTTTCACTTTGTATCCTCTCCTTATATTAAAAAATTTTAGCACAATAATATATACCTTTAATAAAGGTATATAAAGATTAACTATAAAATGTAATAATAGTAATAATAAGTCAACGCCCTGTTCGCCTAATACATACTCAGTACAAGTTATTAAATAAAAATAGATTTGAAAAAAAGAATAAAGCTAAATAGAATCCTAATTGAAAGTTTTTATGGTATGAATTAATCTTAATGACCTTATCATATATAGTATATCAAACAAAAAATTTATTGTAAAGGCTAGGCAAGTTCTCCAATTAAAACCAACTGGTTTCTAAATTTAGAAACCAGTTGGTTTTTTAACTCTCCAAGTTCACATTAAATCCTTTTTTCCACGCAAATACATTGGCTATGAATAATATTATCATATATATTGATACACCATATTTAATTGTAGTGGCAATATAATGAGCTCCTGCTAGTACGCCTAATATTAACACAAGGAATATGGCGATTATACCTTCTCCTTTGTTAGCCTCTGCAAAGGGTTCTGAAAAAGGCAATCTTTTAGTTCCTAAGTTAAAACAAATTATGATAAATAACAATAGTGTTAGAAGTAAAATTATCAAATCCACAAATATTTTGCCTTTGAAAATAATCATAAAAATTATGCTGATAAAGGTATATAAAGGAAGTATCAAACTAACAAGGGAAGCTTTTAATGTCCCTTTAAATATAGCTTTAGTCTCATTGAAAGGGGTTATTTTGTAAACCCAGGCTCCTTTATAATTACCTGAAAATCCTATGGTATTTATAATATTTGGAACTATTAAACCTATAAAATATATACTAAAATATGCTTTACTAGATGTTATCCTATCTAATCCTAGTTCTTTTAAACCCGTTAACAAAATTATAAAAGGGAAGATTAATGAAAAACCAAGAGAAGGGTATACTCTTAATTTAAAATTCCTTTCTTTTTTTATCATATTCGTAGCAAATTTAAAGAAAGTTGCTTCTTCTTTAGTGCTACATACTACTTTGGGCAACAGCTTATTTAAACTACTATCTCCAGGTTTAGAACTACCACTATTGTCATTCAATTTTTGTAAATTATATTCAAATGTAGGTGTAAGTTTATTATAAATAATCATAGCTATTATTGGGATTAAAATAGATAGAATTGAAAATATGATTGTATGAAAGTCTTGATTACCTTTTAATATTAATTCAAAGGGGGCACCAAACCAGATAGGTGGTACTATATAATGCCAAATTTTTGGAGTATATCCTATATTCAAAAGATCATTGATATTAAACAACCTACCTATTAATTGATAACCTATAGTTATAACTATAGTTAATGCTATCTGAAAATAATTGATAATATCTTTTAACTTTTCGCCATCAAAAAATTTCAGTATTAACAGATATAATAATGCAGTAATTACTACTATTAGAAGATCCATTAAAATAATTTCAATAAAGAATATTATAAAAAATAAAAACCCTTGTTTAATCAACCCCGCAATGAGGCCTGGTCCTGTAAATGCAACCGTTATATAGAACATATAAATCATTATATGGATGGTCTTGGCTGTACTTAAAGTCCTCCCATATACAGGCTTAGAAAGAATTATATCTTTGTCCTTTAAGTCTAATAAAATCGATGAAAAATCTGATATTAATGTAATTGTCATCATCAACATTACGATTCCAAAAACTAAACTCATTTGGAATAGATAATTTTCACCAGCTATAACTAAAGGAATAAGTATAATTCCCAATAAAACATAAAGCCATAAAGATTTTAAAAGGCTATTATCTTCCTCTCTTTTCTTTTTCGAAGAATTTATCATAGCAGTTGGAGTCCTTCTCCCATCTAAAATAAGCTTTACTTGTAAAATTCTTCTCATAATAGGGTAATCTACCCTAAATTTTTCAAATAGTCCTTTAAATCTATCTAAAAATTTTAGTATTCTAAACTCCTTCATAATAATCTACCCCTTGCACTATGGAAACAAATTCTTTTGCAATCTTCTCATGTTCTTTAAAGCCAGTAAGCTCGTTAAATATTTCTTCCAGAGAACCTTCCATGGATTTCTCCCTTAATTCTTCAAAACTTCCATCTGCAACTATCTGTCCATCATTAATCAACACTATTCTGCTGCTTATCTTCTCAACCACTTCCATTATATGGGATGAATAGAATATGGTTTTGCCCTGAGATTTTAGTTCTGCTAGTATTTCCTTAAATACCATAACACTATTAGCATCTATACCACTTAAAGGCTCATCTAAAAATAGGATTTCTGGATTATTTAGCAAGCTTGAAATTATCAATAATTTTTGTCTCATTCCCTTTGAATATGAAGATATTCTAGAGTCATATACTTGTTTCAACCCAAATAATTCTGCAAGCTTCTTGGCTTTTTCATCTGCTTCATCATAGTCCATACCATATAATTCGCCAATAAAGGTTAAATACTCTCTTCCCGTCAAATTATCATAAACTTCTGCAGTTTCTGGGACATAACCTATTTTTCTTTTATATTCTACATTGCCATTAGATATGTTTTCTCCTAAAATCTCTACCTCTCCAGTATATCCTCCTATTAATCCTAACATTATTTTTACCGTAGTACTCTTTCCTGCACCATTTGGTCCTATATACCCTATAATTTGTCCTGGGTATATATCTAAATTTATTCCTTTTAAAACTTTTTTACTATCAAAGTTCTTTTCTAAATTTCTTATACTTATTATTGGTCTACCACATAATTCCAACCTTTTCACCCCTTTAGTCAAATTTTATTCAATTTTAACATAAAAGGCATAACAAATAAATGGTGTAATTTTTGGATATTCAAAAGTTACACCATTGTAATTAATTGCTTATTTTAAAATCTCTTTATTTTACTACTGGTTCTTCCATTTCAATTGGTTGGTCTATTTCATAACTTTGCATCATTTCACTAAAATCTATAGAATTACTTTTATTCACTTTAGGAATATAAACCCTTATATCTTTATTAATATTGGAAACTTTTGTTTCGAATTTAATCCCTAGATTTAAAACCCCCTCCACTGGAGGTAAATCTTCTTTTACAGCTTTTGTTATAGCTTCTAAATCAATTCTTAAATCAATATTACCAGCTTCATAGACAATATATCCATCACTATTAACACCGTATTCTATAACGATACCCTTATCTCCTATTATTTTTATATCCTTGTAAGTATCCATGAATTCATTAAATTGCTTTTTAAGTTCTGGAAGTTCCTTCTCTAAATTATCCATTTCCATATTAATTTCCTCTTGTGAAGGTTGTTCTTCTCCCTCTGGAATTTCCACCATATCTATTACTGCGTTCATATACTCTTTTACAAATTCTATAGCATCCTTATTGTCTAAAGTATAATTTACTGTGTACTTTATGAAGTCCTTGAAGGATTCATCATTTAATTTTAATTCATAAATGGATAATGCCTCTCCATTAACAGTTTTTTGCCCTCTATACTTTACTACTTCTACTTCTGGTTTGAAATCCTCCTGATAATCTTTGAAGAAATTTGTAATCTTAGGTTGAAAATCCTTACTAAATTTCATCAACTCATCATAATCTATTCCTGTTCCACTTGTATCAGTTATTTTTTCAAAATCGTATACTAAATATTTTTTGTCTGCTGCTTCTGGAGACATTCCTGACATTAGCATCTGTGGCATTTCAATAATTTCTACTAATTTAGGCGTTTCTCCTGACATATCCGTATCAACCCATACTGACATTGGCATTTTCATACCGCCAAAGTTTAGATTCATATCCGCAAAGGCTTTAGCTGCTGTTTTCTCTTCATTTTGTTTCATTTTTTGTTTAATGCTAATTTCTGAGTTGTTTAATGTATTAACTAGCTGCTGTACTATCTGCTCATCTTCTGCTGAAAAGCCTTCCCCTTTTAAAGTAAAGTTAAGTACTGTATCGCTCTCCATAGAATTAATGTCTTGAGACTTATTAAAAGCCTTATAAAGGTCTAGCTCGTTATTAGTACATCCTGTAAAGACTATTGAAAGTACTAATACTATTGCTACAATTGAAAATTTTTTCATTTAACTCCCTCCAATATTTTTCTATTATTTATAATATATAATATATATCATGCATTAAATATATTATATAGTATGCACTTGAAATTGAAATTAAGCATATAGTATCGTTTTGCTCTTGTTTTACCAATATCTTTTAATCCGCCAGTATTAATCTTTCTAACTTTAGTGGTTCTATATATTTTCCATCTTTATATGCCCTCATATTTCCACCAGAAACCTCATCAATTAAAGCAATTTCGTTGTTTTCTCCTACCCTACCAAATTCTAATTTAATATCGTAAAGTTCTATTCCTTTTTTAGCTAGTTCTTCTTTTATTATATTGCTAATCTTTATAGTAAGT
>NZ_PPXW01000001.1:702038-703160 GCF_021655095.1 Clostridium sp. Cult1
ATAGAAATGAAGGTGAAATATATGAAGTCTAAATCCATTGAAAATTTTATGAAAATAGTGTTCTTTATATCTGCGACTATGTCTATAATTGCCATAGTACTCATATGTATATTTATATTTGCTGGAGGTATTCCTTTTATACAGAAATATGGTTTAAAAAATTTTCTTCTTGGGACTGAATGGAAACCTAACAATACTCCTTCATCCTTTGGAATTTTACCCATGATACTTGGCTCCATTTATGTTACCATAGGAGCAATAATTATAGGGGTTCCCATAGGTATTTTAACAGCAACATATTTAGCTGAGTTTTGTAATAAAAAGATATATAAATTTTTAAAACCAAGCATTAACCTAATGGCTGGAATACCCTCAATTGTTTATGGTTTCTTTGCATTAGTAGTTATTGTACCTATTATTAGAAATATATTTGGGGGAACTGGTATGAATATAATTACTGCTTCCATTTTACTGGGTATAATGATTCTTCCGACTATTATAAATATATCTGAAGCATCTATTAGGGCAGTTCCGCGAAACTATTATGAAGGGAGTATTGCCCTAGGCGCATCCCATGAAAAATCTATTATGTCGATAGTACTTCCTGCTGCAAAATCTGGCATATTATCTAGCATTATTCTTGGGATCGGCCGTGCTATTGGAGAAACTATGGCTGTTATTTTAGTAGCAGGAAATCAAGCCCGTATGCCAGCAGGCCTTGTAAAAGGCATTAGGACCCTTACTACTAATATTGTAATTGAAATGGCCTACGCTGCAGATGAACATAGACAAGCTTTAATTGCAACGGCTACTATATTGTTTGCATTTATATTGATTATTAATGGAGTATTTTTAACTGTTAAGAGGAGGACTAATAATGGATAGAGCAATAAAAACTACAATAAAAATATCTGCTTTTATCACATTTGGTGTGTTATTTTTTATAATTGGATATATTTTAATAATGGGCTTACCAAACTTAGATCTAGCTTTATTTCAGTTAAAATACACGACGGAAAATGTATCCCTTTTTCCTGCTATGATTACTACTTTGATGTTAATATTTTTAACTCTAGTAATTGCTACACCAATAGGTATATTTACTGGATTTTATCTAGTGGA
>NZ_PPXW01000001.1:703190-703857 GCF_021655095.1 Clostridium sp. Cult1
TGAATGGAATACATACTTAGATGAGGCTTTAGAAGAAGAAGATTTTAAAGATGAAAAGGATATGGAACAAACATCTGAAATAAAAAATTTAACAAAGGAGGAAACAGAATTTTTAGTTAAATATGTAAAGGCACTAGAAACTAGTAATGCTGTTGAACCTAAATATGAGAAGACTGTGGAACTATTAAGAGATGAGAAATAGCTAGAAAGAGGAACTATTATTTTTTTCCAATATTATGAAACTGCTAGATGGATTGCCCAAAACCTATCTATGGAATTTCCAGAGGAAACTATAGGTATATATGCAGGAGGAACAAAATCTGGCATATTTATAAATGGGGAGTTTACCTATAAGGATAAGGAAACCATTAAAGCCCGGGTGAAAGATAGGGATATTAGAGTTTTAGTAGGTACTGATGCAGCTAGTGAAGGGTTAAATTTACAGACTCTAGGATCGTTAATAAATATAGACTTACCTTGGAATCCAACTAGATTAGAACAGAGAAAAGGCAGAATCCAAAGAATTGGGCAGGAATACGATACCATTTATATTTACAATATGAGATACAAAGATTCTATAGAAGACAAGGTTCATAAAAGATTATCAGAACGTCTAAGACATATTTCTGATGTATTTGGACAAGTACCGGATACACTAGAAGATGTT
>NZ_PPXW01000001.1:703887-713675 GCF_021655095.1 Clostridium sp. Cult1
AGAAATAATAAATAAAAGGAAATGGATTAACCATGATAAATTTATGGATTTAATTGGAGCTACTAATTTAATCCCTGGTCCTAACTCAACAGAAATTGCTATTTTCATAGGACATCATAGGGGAGGAATACTAGGTTTATTTTTAGCCGGTATATCCTTCATTATACCTGCCATGGGAATTACCTTATTATTTGCGATAGCTTATGTAAAATATGGGAGTATACCTCAAGTGGAGTCCTTGTTTTATGGAATGAAACCTGTAATTATAGCTATAATACTACAAGCTTTACTTAGATTAGGGAAATCCGTTATAAAAAACAAACTATATCTAGTATTTGGATTAATTATAACTGGTTTATCTCTTCTTGGGATTAGAGAGATACCACTATTATTAATGTCTGGCTTAGTTATTATGGTTATATTAAATAGAGAGAATATATATAATAAATTTTTTAGTTTTTCTATTATGCCACTTTCTTTAATTTTCTTAACTTTTTTAAAAATAGGAGCAGTTCTTTATGGAAGTGGTTATGTGTTGTTGGCTTTCTTAGAGTCGGAGTTCATAAAAAAATTAGGACTTCTTACTAATCAGCAGCTAATAGATGCTGTAGCAGTAGGTCAGTTTACACCAGGACCTGTCTTTACTACAGCTACCTTTATTGGATATTTACTAGGGAATACTTTAGGTGCAGTATTAGCTACTATAGGAATATTTATACCTTCCTTTTTGCTGGTCATAATAATAAACCCTATTATACCTAGATTGAGAAAATCTATTTGGATTTCGTCTATGCTAGATGGGATAAATATAGCCTCTTTATCATTAATGGCAGTCGTAACATTTAAATTAGGTACTGCATCATTAATAGATGGGTTAAGCATATTCATATTTGCTATTTCTTTATTTGCCATAATGAAATATAAAATCAGTTCATTTTGGCTGATTATAGGGGGTAGTATTATTGGATGGATAAGCAGTTTAATATAATTTGATAGAATAGTTAGAGCAATCTCATTTACTGTAGCGGTGATATTGAAAAGATAATACTTAGAAGATTATCTATGCAAATGAGAGATAACCTTATTAATGCAAATAATGAAAATTAATATAGGAGGAAAAAATGTTAAAGATATTAAAAGAACTCAAGCCATTTACCATACTAATATTTATCATAATAGGGTTACTCTTTCTTCAAGCAATGACAGAACTAGCCCTACCTGATTATATGTCCAATATAGTTAATGTAGGCATACAACAGAGTGGAATTGAAAATGCAGTTCCTAAAGTGATAAAAGAAGAGGGTATGGCTAAAATAAAAATATTTTTAGACGAAAATCAAAAGAATTTTATAGATGAGAGCTATAAATTAATAGGTAAGGAAAATTTAACAGATGAAGAATATAATAAGTATTTCAATGAATATCCAGCTTTAGAAGAAGAAAATCTATATATTTTAAATACTTCTTCTAAAGAAGATATTGAATATATAGATTCTTTTTTAGGTAAATTTATGTTTATTGTATTAAATATAGAAAAAGGTGCATCCCAAGGAATCATACCAAATCTTCCAGAAGGAACAGACCCTTTTATAGCCTTTAATAATTTATCTAAAGACCAAATTGATTTAGTAAAAAACAAAATTGATGAGGAATTTAAAAATATACCAGATAGTATGATAGAACAATCTGCTATAAATTATATAAAACTCCAATATGAATCTATTGGTGTTAATATTGGCAAAACTCAATCCAACTATATTTTATATACAGGAGGAATAATGCTGCTTATTGCACTGCTGAGTATGGCAGCGTCTATACTTGTAGGATTTTTATCTGCCAGAGTTTCAGCTTCCTTTGGGAGAAATTTGAGAGATAAAGTATTTATAAAGGTTACTTCATTTTCAAATGCAGAATTTGACAAATTCTCCACAGCTTCTTTAATTACAAGAAGTACAAATGATATACAACAAATACAGATGTTTATAGTTATGCTTTTAAGAATGGTGTTTTATGCTCCTATTTTAGGAGTAGGTGGAGTTATAAGGGCTTTAGACACCAATGTTTCTATGGCATGGATAGTCGGTGTAGGTGTGATGGCAATACTAACTCTCGTTATAGTACTATTTTCTATAGCTACACCTAGGTTTAAGAGGGTACAAAGACTTGTTGATAAAGTTAATCTTGTAATGAGAGAGGCCCTTAATGGAATGATGGTTATAAGGGCCTTTAATACTCAAAAATTTGAAGAGAAAAAATTTGATAAAGCCAATAGGGATTTAACTAAAACTAATCTATTTGTATCTAGGTTAATGGTTACAATGATGCCCACTATGATGTTGATTATGAATGGTATTACATTACTCATAGTTTGGATAGGAGCTCATGAAATAGACAAAGGCTTTATCCAGGTTGGGGATATGATGGCCTTTATGCAATACGCTATGCAGATAATTATGTCCTTTCTCATTATTTCAATGATTTCCATAATACTTCCTAGAGCTTCTGTATCAGCCCAAAGGATAGTGGAAGTTTTAGATGCAGGTGTGACAATTAAGGATACAGAAACAGCTAAGGAATATAAGAAGAGTGGAAAAGGATTATTAGAATTTAAAAATGTTAGCTTTAAATATCCTGGAGCAGAAGAATATGTTCTTGAAGACATATCATTTACTGCAAGGCCAGGAGAAACCACTGCTTTCATAGGAAGTACAGGAAGTGGAAAATCCACTCTTATTAATTTAATACCTAGATTTTATGATGTTACGGAAGGACAAATTACCCTTGATGGAATAGATATAAGGGATATAAAACTTCACGATTTAAGAGAGAAAATTGGATATGTGCCTCAAAAGAGTGTATTATTTTCAGGAAATATTGAAAGCAATCTAAGGTATGGAAAGAATTTTGATGCTAAGGATGAAGATATAATAAAGGCTATAGAAATAGCTCAAGCAAAGGGGTTTGTAGAAGAGAAAGAGAAAGGAATTTTATCTGAAATATCCCAAGGAGGTACTAATGTTTCGGGAGGACAGAGACAAAGGCTTTCTATTGCTAGGGCATTGGTTAAAAAACCAGAGGTATTTATATTTGATGACAGTTTTTCAGCTTTGGATTTTAAAACTGATGCAGCTTTAAGAAGGGCTATGAATAAAGAAATAGAGGGTAGGACGGTGCTTATAGTAGCTCAAAGGATTAATACTATAAAGAATGCTGAGAAGATTATCGTTTTAGATAGAGGAAGGATAGTAGGCATGGGTACCCATAAGGAACTTCTAGAGAATTCTGATGTTTATAGACAAATTGCCCTATCACAACTATCGGAGGAGGAACTTGCAATATGAGTGAAAGAAAGATTGAAGATCATAGAAGAAGACCTAAGGGTCCTATGAGAGGGATGGGAAGGTTTGATAAACCTAAAAATTTCAGAGAAACTTTTAGGAAACTTCTCAATTATTTAAGACCCTATAGAATAAAACTTATTATAGTAATAGTCTTTGCAATAGGAAGTGCAGCCTTTTCAATAGTAGGTCCTAAAATACTTGGTAAAGGGACTACCAAGATATTTGAAGGTCTTTTAGGTAAGGTATCTGGCATTCCCGGCTCTGGTATAGATTTTCAATATATAGGAAATATTATTTTAATCCTTATAGGACTTTATTTAACCAGTGCTTTATTTTCCTATATTCAGGGATTCATAGTTACTGGAGTAGCCCAAAGGATATCCTATAATTTAAGAAAGGAAATATCCAAGAAAATAAATAGGCTGCCCCTTAAATATTTTGACACAAATACTCACGGTGATGTATTATCTAGGGTTACTAATGATGTGGATACGGTAAGTCAAACATTAAACCAAAGTATGAGTCAGATTATTACCTCCGCTACCACTTTAATAGGGGTACTTATTATGATGATATCTATAAGTATCAGAATGACTATTGCAGCCCTTTTAATATTACCTATTTCAATGTTCTTAGTTTTAAGTATAGTTAAAAGATCCCAAAAATACTTTAAAGTTCAGCAAGAATCATTAGGACGGGTAAATGGTCATATAGAGGAAGTATACGGTGGGCATAATATAATGAAGGCCTTTAATGCAGAGGAAACAGAAATTGAAGAATTTAGAGGGATCAATGGAGATCTTTATAATTCAGCTTGGAAGGCTCAATTCTTATCAGGGATGATGCATCCTATTATGATGTTTATAGGTAATCTGGGTTATGTTGTAGTATCTATTCTTGGAGGATGGCTTGCCATTAGGGGAGCTATAGAAGTAGGGGATATTCTTTCCTTTATTCAATATATAAGGAGCTTTACCCAACCTATAGCTCAAGTAGCCCAAATAAGTAATGTACTACAATCTACTGTGGCTGCAGCTGAGAGGGTATTTGAATTTTTGGAAGAAGATGAAGAAATTGAAGAGAGCGAAACTCCCGTAAAATTGAAGAACATAGAGGGAAGGGTTAAATTTGAAAATGTGATATTTGGATATGATGAAGATAAAATAATCATTAAGAATTTTTCTGCTAATATTGAACCAGGTCAGAAGGTTGCAATAGTTGGACCTACAGGGGCAGGAAAAACTACAATAGTTAAACTTCTCATGCGTTTCTATGAATTAAATGAAGGTAGAATATTAGTTGATGGACAGGATATAAAGGATTTTACTAGAAAAGATTTAAGAAATAATTTTGGAATGGTTTTACAGGATACATGGCTTTTTTCTGGTACTATAATGGAGAATATTAGGTATGGAAGATTAGAAGCAACAGATGATGAGGTTATAAAAGCAGCAAAACTAGCCTATGCTCATAGGTTTATTCAAACCTTACCAGATGGATATAATATGGTAATAAATGAAGAGGCAGACAATATATCTCAAGGACAAAAACAATTACTAACCATTGCTAGGGCTATTCTCTCAGACCCTAAAATATTAATATTAGATGAAGCTACATCCTCTGTAGATACAAGGACGGAAATACTCATACAAAAAGCTATGGAAAACTTAATGAAAGGAAGAACCTCCTTTGTAATCGCCCATAGGCTTTCGACTATAAGAGATGCAGATTTAATCCTTGTGATGAGGGATGGAGATATAATAGAACAAGGTAACCATAAAGAACTTTTAGATAAAAATGGATTCTATGCAGAACTTTATAATAGCCAGTTTGAAGAACCGGAAGCATCTTAAAACACTAGAGTTGGTAACGATTGTTACCGACTCTTTTGTTATTTAAAACTATAATAAATATATTAGTAACGGCATCTATATAAGGAGGAATTGATAGTGAATAAATATTTTAATATAAAAGATAAAGTTTATGATATAACGGAAAAATATCCAGAAACCATAGATGTATTTGTTACCCATGGTTTTACTCAATTAGCCAATGAAAAGATGAGAAAATTAATGGGAAAAACTATTTCATTAGAAATGGCATTGAAAAGTAAAAGGGTTAATGTAGATTTATTTACTGAAAAATTAATAGAGGTAATTGAACAGAATAGAAATTTCATAGATGAAACTTTAACTTTAGAAAATAAAAAAGAAGAGGCTGATGTAAAAATAGATGGAGTCCTTCCCTGCCCTGTAAGGATACCTTTAATGGATGCCTTTAACGAATGGATGGAAGAGGAAGGAAGTAAATTAGGTATGACTGTAGATTATGAATTAAAAGCAGCTTCAGCAGGAGTAGATTGGTTGAAAGAAGAAATAGAAAAAGCAGAAACAGAAAAAGAATTATCAGATTTATTCATATCTGCAGGATTCGATCTATTCTTTGAAAACAGATTAATGGGGAAATTCAAATCTAAAGGAACCTTTGAAGATATAACAGGATTTGAACAATTAAATGAAGATTTCCAAAATGAAGATATAAATTTACAAGATCCAGATAGAGAATACTCTATAATAGGGGTAGTTCCTGCAGTATTTCTAGTAAATATGGAAGAATTAAAAGATCAAAAGGCTCCTAGGAGTTGGGAAGATATATTAAAACCTGAATTTGAGAATAGAGTAAGTTTGCCAATTGGGGATTTTGATTTATTTAATGCTATTTTATTAAATATATATAAAAGATATGGAGAAGATGGAATAAAAAAATTAGGGAAATCCTTGTCTAAAGGGATGCATCCTTCAGAAATGGTAAAATCCCATATGAAAATAGTAAGACCAGCAATTACCATAATGCCTTATTTCTTTACTAAGATGACTAAAAAAGATGGACCTATGAAGGCAATTTGGCCAAAGGATGGTGCTATTATAAGCCCTATATTTTTATTATCAAAAAGATCTAAAAAAGATAAATTGAAACCCTTTGTAAATCTATTTGCTTCCAAGGAAGTAGGAGAAATTCTATCTCACAATGGAAGATTTCCTAGCACTAATCTAGAAGTAGACAATCAGATACCAAAGGATCAAAAATACATGTGGCTCGGTTGGGATTATATAAAGGAAAATGATATTGGGAAATTAATCAAAGAATGTGAAAGAATATTTAATGAATCAATTTAGGAGGAATATATATGAATTTAGTTACGGTTTCAGGTCCTCCTTCATCAGGGAAGACCTCTATTATATTAAAAGTAATAGAAGCATTGAAACAAAGGGATATTACTGTAGGAGTAGTTAAATTTGATTGTCTCTATACAGATGATGATATTTTATATGAAAAAGCAGGTGTTCCTGTAAAAAAAGGTTTATCTGGTTCTCTCTGTCCAGATCATTTCTTCGTATCCAATATTGAAGAGGTGATACAGTGGGGAATAAAGGAAAATTTAGATCTTTTAATTACTGAATCTGCAGGATTATGTAATAGATGTTCACCTTATATTAAAGATATAAGATCCATCTGTGTAATAGATAATCTATCCGGCATAAATACACCTAAAAAAATTGGACCTATGCTTAAATCGGCAGATATTGTAGTTATTACTAAGGGAGATATAGTGTCCCAAGCGGAAAGGGAAGTCTTCTCCTCTAGAGTAAATTCTGTAAACCCAAGGGCTATGACTATGCATATAAACGGATTAACTGGTCAAGGAGCCTTTGAACTTAGTACCTTACTATATGGAGAAGATGAAAATATAGAAACAGTTCAAGGAAAACAACTTAGGTTTCCTATGCCTTCTGCTTTATGTTCTTATTGTTTAGGAGAAACTAGAATAGGAGAAGACTATCAAATGGGGAATGTAAGAAAGATAAAACTAGGTGATGAAGATGAATAATATATTAGATACTATGACAATAAAAGAATTACAACAAAAATACCCCTTTATTATAAATTATTTTGAGGAAAATAGATTAGATATAGAAGGATATGAAGATAAAACCTTTGAAGAATATCTAAATCATTTTACTGAAGAGGAAAAAGAAGAATGGGCTATTGATATTAGAAAATTAATAGAAGATTTATCTTCGTATATTATACAAATGGTGGAATTTTTAGGTATGAAAGACGAAGATGAAATAGAGTCCTTAACTATAATAGCTGGTACTGATAAAAATGGGAACAAGGAAGGATTTGAAAAATTGATAATTTATAAATCGGAGATAGTGTCCATAGTAGGGCCTACAGGCTCTGGTAAAAGTAGACTTTTAGCTGATATAGAGTGGACTGCACAAGAAGATACGCCTACGGGAAGGAAAATCCTTATAAATAATGAAGTTCCAGATATGAAATGGAGATTTTCATCTAATAACAAACTAGTAGCTCAATTATCTCAAAATATGAATTTTGTAATGGATTTAACTGTAGAAGAATTTTTAGAACTCCATGCTGAAAGTAGAATGGTAGAAGATGTAGATATAGTAGTAAAAGAGATAATAGAAGCGGCTAATAATCTAGCAGGTGAAGAATTTAAATTAACTACGCCCATAACTAGTCTTAGCGGTGGACAATCTAGAGCCCTGATGATAGCCGATACTGCAATTTTAAGTTCTTCACCTATAGTTTTAATAGATGAAATTGAGAATGCGGGAATTGATAGGAAGAAGGCATTAAATCTATTGGTAAGTAGTGACAAGATTGTCCTAATGGCAACTCATGACCCTATTTTAGCTCTTATGGCAGACAAAAGAATTGTAATAAAAAATGGTGGAATAGATAAGGTCATTGAGACCAGTGAAGAAGAAAAGGAAGTATTAGCAGAATTAGAAAAGATGGATCACATAATGCAAAATATGAGAAATGATCTGAGAAATGGTTTGTCAATTAATAATGAACAGTTGACAATGCACAATTAAAAGTGGTAGGGGAGACTTGTGGTCTCCCGTAGGAGCTGGTATCTATACAAGTACGCGAGACTGTTAAAAACAACGAAAGGATGATTAAAATGCATGAAGGATGTTCAGGAAGTTTTGAAAACGGCAAACAAGTGGTGGATAAAATAAGGATGATGGGATTTGCAAATCAACCTATGGTAATGCCCCTTACTATAAAATGTACGGAATGTGGAGAGGAATTTGAAATGGAATGCCATGAAGGCAAATGCCCAAATTGTCACATGGTCTATGGTGTAACTCCATGTCATGCCTT
This sequence comes from Clostridium sp. Cult1, assembly GCF_021655095.1. GTDB lineage: Bacteria > Bacillota > Clostridia > Tissierellales > Tepidimicrobiaceae > Schnuerera. Next base: position 712,428 of record NZ_PPXW01000001.1, read on the forward strand.
TGACCCAGATAATGTTATGGCAGCAGGGAAAGAATATTAGGCTTACGGTAGTTTTGAATTATAAATTGAAAGTAATGACAATGATAAATATTATCAATTATTTTTCGTTTTGTAACATAGGTTACCGAAATGGTAGGGATTGTATATTAAAATAGATTTATCAACAATAAACAAGGGGGTTAATAATATGTCTATGTTTTGTTATCAATGTCAAGAAACGGTTGGAGGAAAGGGCTGTACAAAAGTAGGGGTCTGTGGTAAAACAGCAGATTTAGCCAATTTACAAGACTTGATGATTTATACTTTAAAAGGTATTTCAGAATTAGGAGTTAAAGCAGATGAAATAGGATATGAAGTAGAAGGTCTAGATAGATTTATCATGGATGGTCTATTTATGACAATTACAAATGCAAACTTTGATAAAGAAAGATTTTTAGGAAAGATCAAAGAAGGTCTTAAGATAAGGGATGAGCTAAAAGCAAACTTAAGGGAAAAAGGAGTAAACTTAGACGATTTGAAAGATGCTGCTACTTTTTCAGTTAACTCTGATGATGATATAGTGTATAAAGCAAATAACGATAAAGATAGGGTAGGAGTATTAGCCACAAAAGATGAAGATATTCGTTCATTAAGAGAGCTTATTACTTACGGATTAAAAGGTATGGCTGCCTATGCAGAACATGCAGATAACCTAGGATATAATGACCCAGAGATTGCTAAATTCATGAGAAAAACTTTAGCAGCTACAATGGATGATAGTTTAACTGTAGATGATTTAGTAGCTTTAACTTTAAAAACAGGAGAATACGGAGTTAAAGTAATGGCATTATTAGATGAAGCCAATACTTCAACCTATGGAAACCCAGAAATAACGGAAGTAAATATAGGAGTAAGAAATAACCCTGCAATTCTTGTCTCAGGACATGATTTAAAGGATTTTGAAGAGCTATTGAAACAAACAGAAGGAACAGGAGTAGATGTATATACCCATAGTGAAATGTTACCAGCAAACTATTATCCAGCATTCAAAAAATACGACCATTTTGTTGGAAACTATGGTAATGCTTGGTGGAAACAAAAAGAAGAATTTGAAAAGTTCAATGGAGCAATACTATTTACAACTAACTGTATAGTACCACCAAAAGAATCCTATGCAGATAGAGTATATACTACAGGTTCCACTGGATACCCTGGATTTAAACATATTCCAGACAGAGTAGATGGGCAACCTAAAGATTTCTCAGAAAT
>NZ_PPXW01000001.1:713705-719648 GCF_021655095.1 Clostridium sp. Cult1
GCAGATAAAGCTGGTTATAATAGTGCTACTATATATAATTATTTTGAAAACTTAGATCATTTAATACTTTTCGCTGCTATGCGGTATATAAAAGATTATTCTCGTGCTTTACCTGAATACTTAAAAGACGCAAAAAATGCCTTAGATAGATTTTTTAAGGTATGGGAATGTTTTTGTCATTTTTCATTTAAGGATCCAGAAATATATTATGCTATTTTCTTTGCAGATTTAGATAAAGATCTAGAAGATTATATTATTGACTATTATAAAATCTTTCCTGAGGAATTAGGACCACAATTGAAAGGCATTTCTACAATGTTATTAAAACATAATATATATGAAAGGGGCATGGCCACCATAAATGATTGTATTGATGAAGGATTTATAAAAAAAGAAGACGCTGAAACCCTTAATGAAATGGGAACTCTTTTATATGAAGGTATATTGGCTCAAGTAATAAAAGGAAAAGTTAATTATGATGAAGCTATTAAAAAAACAATGAAATATATTAAGTTTGTTGTTGAGTCTCTTCGAATTAAATAACTAAAACCCTCAATATTAAAAAATGAGGGTTTTAGTTATTATCTGGAACTGTGTATATGTTTTAACATTTTGAAAAACATTTTATCTCTTCTTTTAATGGCTTCTTCATCCTTCCCCTCTGTATAATCATAGAAACCCTTCTTAGACTTAACCCCTAGCTGATTATTTTCCATTAGATTTTTTAATATCTCTTGTGGTTCTTTTACATGGCTAAGGTTATTAAATAAATAAGAGGATATATAATAAAAAGTATCTAGTCCGCCTAGATCTGCTGTCTCTAAAGGTCCTATTATAGGATATCTAAATCCAGGCCCATATTTCATTGCTCTATCTACATCTTCTACGGTAGCTATTCCTTCCTCTATTATATTTAATGCTTCTCTAAATACAGCAAATTGTATTCTATTTCCAATAAATCCTGGAGCATCTTTTTGAACGATTACCGGTTGCTTATCTATTCTCTTGACTAATTCTAATAATATATTTACTGTTTCATCTTTAGTTCCTTCACCTCTTATTAATTCAACTAAGGGTATAATATGGGGAGGATTCCAAAAATGCATTCCTATAAATCTTCCTTTGTTTTTTAATTTCTTAGATATTTCTGTAATACTAAGACCGGAAGTATTGGTTGCAAATATGGCATCAGTTTTAACTATTTCTTCTACTTCCCTCCAAAATTGTTGTTTAATATCCATCTTTTCTATAATTGCTTCTATAATTACATCGCAGTCTAAAAAAGCTTCTTTATCTAAGGAGTAATTAATATTTTTTAAAATGTTTTTAGCTTCTAATTCAATCATTAAACCTTCTTCAATTAGACTACTATTGAATATTAAGACTAGTTTTTTGGAGTTTTCTAGAAACTCCTCTTTTATATCTGTTACTATTACCTTATATCCCTTTCTTGCAAATATTTGGGCTATACCGGAACCCATGGTGCCTGCCCCTGCTATTCCAATTTTTTTAATATTCTCTAACTTCATTTTATAAACCTCCCTTCTAATCCATGCTATTAATAGATTCCTAGGCTAGCAAGAATAATGGCTGGTATTGATGATAAAATTGGTAAAATTAAAGATGTTACACAAATATCTATATAGGATTCCTTATGGGTCATACCTGTAATAGCTAATAAGGTTAATACTGCTCCATTATGAGGAAGTGTATCTAAACCACCAGAAGCCAAAGATGCTACTCTATGGAATGCTTCAGGGCTAATTCCTGTTTCCAAAGCTAGTTGATAATATTTGTCTCCTAAAGCTTCTAAAGCTATCCCCATTCCTCCTGAAGCTGATCCTGTAGCTCCTGCTAATATATTCACCGCTAGCGCTTCAGAAATAAGAGGACTTCCCTTTATCCCAAGGACTAAGTTTGTCAATGTTTGAAATCCAGGCACAGCTCTTACAACTGATCCAAAACCAACTGCAGCACTTGTATTAATAATAGCTGTAATAGATCCAGTTGCACCAGAACTAATAGTTTTGGTAAATCCTTTATGAAGTTTTACATTAGTAAGCATAGATAAGATTATACCAGATAATAAAGCAACTACTATATCCCATTTTAAAAGGTTTAGTGTCAATATTACAGATAGTAAAGGTAAAAATGCTATAAATGGATTAGGTAAATCTGTTAAATGTTCTCCGTTATTTTCTGTCTTTTTTTTGGGTTCGGTAAATACATCATCTTTTTTCATCTTTTTCAGTAAGTTTTTTCTCTCTCCAAGAAAGGTAAGCATATCCTAAACCAAACATGAATATGGTTGCCACTATACCCATTACTGGTGCTGCTGTAGGAGTTGTATTAAAATGGTCTATGGGGATTAAGTTTTGAATTTGTGGTGTTCCTGGAACAGCTGTCATCGTAAATGTAAAAGAACCAAGGGCTATTGAACCAGGAATAAGTTTTCTTGAAATATTAGCTTCTCTGAACAATTCCAATGCTAAGGGATACATTGCAAATACTACTACGAATAAACTTATGCCTCCATAAGTTAAAACTGCACAACCTATTATTACTCCCAATATAGCTCTCTTTGGTCCAAAAACCTTAGTCAACCATTGAGCTATAGATTTAGCTGCTCCAGTATAGTCCATTAAATGTCCAAATATAGCTCCTAACATAAATACAGGAAACCAAGATTTTGTAAATCCAACAAATCCAGCCATATAAGTTTCTTTATAGGTTTCAAGTAATGGAAGGCCACCTGATAATGCAACTACTGCTGCTGTAATTGGAGCCACCCAAATAATAGAATATCCTCTGTAAGCTAAAAACATTAATAATACTAATCCAATAATAATGCCTAACATGAATATTTCCTCCTATAATTTATTTTTATTTGACTATCGACTGTTTAACCCGCCGTCCAACCACCATCAATAGTCATAGTAGATCCTGTAATATGGGATCCTATTTCTGAACATAAAAACTTAACTACTTCAGCTACAGTTTCAGGTTCAATTAATTTCTTCACCACTGCTTTTTGTAACATAATATTCTCAATAACTTCATCCCTAGATATACCGTGGGATTTTGCTTGGTCATCGATTTGATTGTCTACTAATGGCGTTCTAACGTATGCAGGACAAATAGAATTTACAGTTATGCCATATTTACCACCTTCTAATGCAGCAGTTTTTGTTAATCCACTGAGTCCATGTTTTGCAGAAACATATGCTGATTTAAATTCAGATGCCACTAATCCATGTATTGAGTTTAAATTTATAATTCTTCCCCAATTTTGTTCTTTCATAGTAGGCCACACGTATTTCGTTAACAAAAATGGGGCAGTTAACATTAAGGAAATCATGAAATCCCACTTATCTTCAGGAAAATCTTCAATTGAAGAAACAATTTGTATTCCAGCCACATTAACAAGTACATCAACTTTTGAAAATCTTTCAACTGTAAATTCAACTAACTTTTTACAGTCTTCTCTTTTGCTTAAATCTGTTTTGAAATAAACCGCGCCAATTCTTAATGATTCTTCTTTCAATTTTTCTTCATTTATATCAGCCATAATTACCTTAGCTCCTTCTTTTGAAAAAGTTTCAGAAATGGCTAATCCGATACCACTAGCAGCTCCTGTTATAATGCATATCTTATCCTTTATCATTTTCAAGTCCCCCCTATTATTTTAATTAGGCTTCGAATATAACCATTGCAATTACAATGCCATTTAAAGAATTATTATATTTTCTATTGAATTATTTTATAAACTTTCACCTTTCCCTGATAATATCCCTTTTAAACAAACAAGGATAGATGTTTTTCTGATAAAAAAACATCTATCCTTTAATATAATTTATAAAAAGTTATATAAAAACTTATTATTAAATCCTACTATTTTGCTAAAATGTAAAGTTTAGCATACAATATATCCTAACTTTAATCATTAACTGTAAACTTTTCCATACAATCAATACTTATATTTAACCTTAATGTAATTATTTCTGAATATTCTGATTATTGTTAATAAAATATCATTATATATCTATTTTATATTTTGATATTTTTTCATATAAACTTGTACGACTAATTCCTAATTCTTTTGCAGCTAGAGTTTTATTTCCTTTAGATATTATTAAACTATCTATTAATGTTTGTTTTTCTACTTCCTCTAAAGTTGACTTTAAAGTTCTTATTTGTTTTTCCTCCATTATTCCTGTAATTTTACAAGGTAAATGTTTAGGATTAATAATAGTCTCTTATCTAAAAAGTTAATAGCTCTTTCAAGTATATTACCTAATTCTCTCACATTACCAGGCCAATGGTATCTTTTTAAGTATTCCAATGCTTCATCAGATATTCCATCTACTCTGATATCTTCTCTTCTAGATGTTTTTTTAATTAAGTATTGAGACAGAGTATTTATATCTTCTTTTCTTTCCCTTAAAGGGGGAATCCTTATATTTACTACATTTAATCTATAATACAAATCTAGCCTAAACATACCTTCGTCAACCATTTTCTCTAAATCTTTGTTAGTTGCTGCAATAATTCTAACATCAATACTTTCTGAATGACTAGAGCCTATTTTTTCTATTTCTTTGTCTTGAATAACTCTCAAAAGCTTAACTTGCATATTCATAGGTAAATCCCCTATTTCATCTAGAAAAATAGTACCACCATCAGCGGCCTTGAATTTACCTATCCTTCCACCTTTTTTTGCCCCTGTAAAGGATCCTTCTTCATATCCAAATAGCTCTGATTCCAATAATTCATAAGGAATCGCACCACAATTTACTTTAATAAAAGGGGAATTAACTCTCCTACTATTATTATGTATAGAATGAGCAAATAGTTCTTTGCCTGTGCCTGACTCACCTAAAATTAACACATTTGAATTAGATTGTGCTATTTTTTTCGTAAATTCCTTTAATTCATCCATTGACTTACTGTTACTTATTATATGATTTAAATTATATTTAGCTTTATTTACTGTTTTAAATTCATTTTTATAAAGATTTAATTCCTTTTCGATTTTACTTACCTTTTGATATAGATATTTTAACTCATCTATATCTCTAAATAAAACTTTCCCTACTGCTCCTACTACTTTCCCATTAAAAAATACTGGAATTCTCGTTGCTATCATTTTCTTACCCTTAATTTTTTGTACTTCCTCATATTCAGGTATCCCATTTTTTACAACTATATGCATCCTTGTATTTTCTATAATCTCTGTTACATGTTTACCAACAGCATCTTCAACTTTTATTTCTAAAAATTCTGCATAGGCTTTGCTAAATAATTCGATAAAACCTTCCTTATTTACATAAACAATAGGATCGTTAGTAGTTTCCATTAATGCTTTTAATAATAATGCTGATTCTATCTCATCATCTGATTGTCTAATAAATTCTTTATAAATATCTAGTTTTTGAAATATTAAGCAAGCACCCTTAATACACTCATCATGGACAATATTTTTTATTGTTATAATAATATCTATACCATTATACTTTATTATAGAAGGTGTGCATTTTATATTAGATTTTAGTATATCTTCCTTTTGGAAACTTAAAAATATATCAAATATATTTTTGCTTAAAATATTTTCATGGTCTAAATCTAGTATTTTTAAAGCTTCAGCATTGGAAAAATATATTATTCCTTTATCATCTGCTATCAATATCCCTATAGGTAATGAGTTTGCAATCACGGATAAATTGAAATCAATTTTTGACATTTCAATACACTCCCATAATAAAACTAATAATTTTAATTTGATTATATCATTTATGTATGTATATAGCTATTTTAGATTTTATTCAAAAAAATAAAACCCTCTACTTCGACCTACGAAATAGAGGGTTTTTATATATGTACTTGGCAGCGTCCTACTCTCCCAGGGCGTTACCACCCAAGTACCATCGGCGCTGAGAGGCTTAA
>NZ_PPXW01000001.1:719678-725621 GCF_021655095.1 Clostridium sp. Cult1
TGAAGTTCTCATAGCTAGAAAGAATAATTTAATATTAGGTGGATGCGGATTTATAAAATTAGGTTCTAGAAATATTAATACAGCTATAGATTTATGTAACCTGTCCTTAGACTATATTATTGAGAAAGAAAGAGAGATTTTGATAGGTGCCGATACAACTTTGAGACAATTAGAAATTAATAATATTATAAAAAATTATTGTGGAGGAGTAATTAGCCAAGGGGTTTCTTATATCGTAGGTGTACAGTTTAGAAATATGGCTAGAGTTGGAGCTAGTGTATTTTCTAGATATGGTTTTTCTGATTTATTACCATCTTTATTAGTTTTAGATGCAAGGGTAAGACTTTATAATGGTGGAGTAATGGAATTAAAAGGTTTTTTAGAAGCCAAATATAAAAAGGATATATTAGTTGAAATAATATTACCTAAGAAAGATGGTGTAGCTACATTTGACTGTTTAAGAAAATCTTCGGGAGATTTACCTATTATAAATGGAGCAATGTTCAAAGGAAAGAATAATGAATATAGAATTGCTATAGGATCTCGACCTCAAAGGGCAAAATTAGCTGAAAAGTCTGCCGAAGCCTTAGGGCGTGGAATATGCATAGATGATGTTGTAGATATGGTGGTTGAAGAATTACATTTTGGAACTAATATGAGAGGAAGTAAAGAATATAGAGAAGATATGAGTAAGGTTTTAGTAAAAAGAATGCATAATAAGGTAGGTGGTTATCATGATAGGTAAGGGAATAAGGAAAGTTGATAGCCAGTCCATATTAAGTGGACAACCAATTTATACTGATGATTTGGTTTTTCATCAAGATGTTTTAATTGTCAAACTTTTAAGAAGTCCTTATGCTTTTGCTAAGATTAAGAACATTGATATTAATAGAGCTAAAAAAATAAAAGGAATTGTAGATATATATACTTACAAAGATGTTCCGCAAGTTAGATACTCAGAATCAGGAGAATCTTACCCTGATCCTACACCTTATGACAGAATGTTATTGGAGCCTATTGTAAGATATGTAGGAGATGAGGTTGCCATAATAGTTGGTGAAGATGAAGTTGCTGTTGAAAAGGCAATGAAATTAGTAAAGGTGGAATATGAAGTATTGGAACCAGTACTAGACTTAACTAAGGCAGAAGGACATAGTTCTGTTATACATCCAGAAGATGATATATTTTGCCCCTTTGACTTTGGATTTGATGGGAAAAAAAATATTGTTTCAAGATTCGAATTAGGAAAAGGTGATGTAGATAAAGGGTTTGAAAATTGTGATGCTGTAATAGAAAGAACTTATTGGACACAAGCACAAGCACATTGTATGATGGAAACCCATAGGGCATATTCTTATATAGATGCAAATGGAAGACTTGTTGTAATCTCATCTAACCAATCTGCCTATCACATGAGAAGACAGACAGCTAAAGCCATTGGTTTACCCGTATCAAAGTTAAGGTTCATAAAACCAAGAATAGGTGGGGGTTTTGGAGGAAAAAATGTAGCGTTAGCTGAGCCTTATGTAGCTTTTGTTACATGGAAAACGAAAAGACCATCAAAACTTATTTATACAAGACAGGAAACTTTTGCAGCATCTACAAGTAGACACCAAATGAAATTTGATGTGAAGATTGGTTCTGATAAGAATGGAAATATTAAAGCCATTGATATTAAAGCTATAAATAATACAGGAGCTTATGGTGCTAATGGAACTGTAGTAACTATGGAAGCAGCACAAAACGTATTACCTGTATATAATAAGGTGCCGGCAATAAGATATAGAGGAAAGACCGTTTATACCAATATAGTTTCGGCAGGTCCCCTTAGAGGATATGGTGCTACCCAAGGAACTTTTGCTATGGATATGGCAATGAATGAATTAAGTACTAAGCTAGGCATAGATCCTATAGAACTTAAATTAAAAAATACAATACGAAAAGGTGCAGAGGGTGGGATATTAAAAAGCCCTATTAAGAGTTTAAATATAGAGAAATGCATAGAAAGAGGAAAGAAATTAATAGGTTGGGATGAAAAATATCCTAAAAAAGAAATTAGCCCCGATAAAGTAAGGGCCGTTGGGATGAGTATAGCCATTCATAGTTCAGGAATTGCAAACATTGACTCTGCCACGGTAGTTGTTCGGATGGTAGAAGATGGAACTTATATACTACTAACGGGTTCATCGGATTTAGGTACGGGTTCTGATACAGTTTTAGCTCAAATTACCGCCAAATCACTAAATACCAATATGGATAGAATTACAGTTTATTCAGGAGATACTGATGCATGTCCTTATGATACTGGTGCATATGCTTCCTGTACAACTTATTTAACGGGTAATGCAATTGTAAGGGCTTGTGCTGAGTTAAAAGATAAAATTTTAAAGATTGCAGAAAAAAAACTTAACGTACCTTCTTCATTTTTAGAACTAAGAGAAGATAGAGTATGTCATAGGGAAGATGAGAATATTTACGTGCTTTTAAGTACCTTGGGACAAGAATCTGTACTAGGACCAGATAGTGAAGTGTTAATGGCTAATGCTACTTTTGGAATGTCAGAAAGTCCCAGGCCCTTTATTGCAGGATTTGTTGAGATAGAATTGGATAAAAGTACAGGAGAAGTCAAAGTTGTCAACTATGTTGCGGTTGTTGACTGTGGAACGGTTATAAACCCAAATTTGGCAAGAATCCAAGTGGAGGGAGGAATAACCCAAGGAATAGGCATAGCTTTATATGAAGATGTAAAATATTCTGATACAGGGAGATTGCTGACAGATAGTTTTATTCAGTATAATGTTCCTACTAAAAAGGATATAGGCAATATAATTGTAGATTTTCAACCGGATTATGAGCCAACAGGACCTTTTGGAGCAAAATCCATTGGTGAAGTAGTAATCCACACTCCACCGCCAGCTATAGCCAATGCAGTTTATAATGCGACTGGGGTATATATAAGGGATTTGCCCATAACCTGGGAGAAGGTTTATATGGGAATGAAAAAACTAAAGAAAAAGAAGGATTAGGAGGAAAGAAATGTTCATTATAAAGAGTAAGTATTTAATACCTTCAGCAGAAGATGTTCATGTAGACCACTCTTTGGTAGTAGAGGGAGAAGATATAGTAGAAATTTTGCCTAATGAAGAAGTAGAAAAGAAATATCCCAATGCTAAAATCATTGACAAATCCAATTCAATCCTTATGCCTGGTTTTATAAATGGTCATATGCATCAATATGGAGTGCTTTCTAGAGGGATTCCAGCAAATGTGGAGTTTAAGGATTTTGAAGGTTTCCTTTGGAATTATTGGTGGCCTTTTATTGAAAACAGGATTGGGCTAAAAGAGGTAAAGGCAACTACAAAAGCCTCAGCCATAGAGCTTATTGAATCGGGAGTTATTGGATTCTGCGATACATTGGAGGCTCCCAATACAGAAGAAGGAACTTTAATAGAGCAGGGTAAGTTATTAGAGGAAATAGGGATGAAGGCTGTTTTATCCTTGGAAAGCTGTGAAAGGATAAGTTATGAAAACGGGGTGAAATGTTTAGATGAGAATAGTAGGTTAATAGATTGGAGTAGAAAAAACAGTAAAATGATAAATGGAATTATGTGTACTCATACTACCTTCACCTGTTCAGAGGATTTTTTAAAATTAGCCTATGAAAAAGCTAAGCATTTACAGGCACCTTGGCAGTTTCACTTATCAGAAAGTATATATGAAGTAAATTATTGTTTAAAAAAATATAATAAATTACCTGTAAAATATTTAGATGATTTAGGGCTACTAGGTGAAGATGTCTTAGCTTCCCAATGCGTCAAGGTAAATGAAGAAGAAATACAAATTTTAAAGAAAAAGGGAGTTAAAGTAGTTCATATGCCTTTAAGTAATTGTGAAGTAGGGGGAGGATTTGCTCCAATACATGAATTGCTAGAGGCAGGAGTAGAGATAGCCCTTGGAACAGACGGATATATAAATGATTTCTTTTCCGTAATGAAATCTGCATTTTTATTACACAAGGCAGTGAAAGAAGATGCTTCTGTTATGCCAGCTAGTAAAGTATTTAAAATGGCTACTGAATACGGTGCTAAAGTATTGGGCTGGAAGGATACAGGAAAATTAATACCAGACAATAAGGCAGATTTTATAATAATGGAAGATAATTTTAAAACTCCAGTAACATTAGATAATATATTTGACCAGATAGTAGTACAAGGTGAGAAGGAATTTATAGACAGTGTTTATATAAATGGGAAGCCAGTTTTAGAAAATAAGGTGTTAAAAACTATAGACAAGAGCCAAGTTTTCAAAGATATGAAGACTGTTGCAGAGGAATTTTGGAAATTTTAAAAATTGAACTGTTAGGAGGAAAAGAAATGTACGATTTTCTTGGTATAGAACTCAAATCACCAATTATAATAGGTTCAGGCCCTTTATCATATAGTGCTGAGTCTATGAAAAAGTTATATGATGCAGGAGCTGGGGCGGTAGTAACTAAGACCATCAGAAAGGAAAGAGCAATAAACCCAGCCCCTCATATGGTTAGAAGCATTAATAATTCCCTTATAAATAACGAAAAGTGGACAGATTTTGAACCTGAAAGATGGATTAAAGAAGAGATTCCAAAACTAAAAGAAATGGAAGTTGTAACCATAGCTTCAGTTGGTCATACATTGGAGGAAAGTAGTGAATTGGTAGAAAAGGTAGAGAAGGCAGGAGCAGATATAATCGAGTTAGTTTCCTATGATTACACTGACCTTATCCCTATGGTTAAGGACACTAAGAAAAGAGTAAGTATCCCCATAATAGCTAAACTTCCACCTATGATTCCTAATATAGGTGATTTCTGTAAAGAATTAGAGATAGCGGGAGTGGATGCTATAACAGCTTGTGATTCAGTAGGACCAGCATTTAGAATTGATATAGAAACAGGGCGACCCCTTTTAGGTGGCAATGGTTTTGGTTGGTTAACGGGAGAGGTCATAAAACCTATTACTTTGCACAAAATATATGAAATTAGAAGAAAGGTTAATGTACCAATAATAGGTCTAGGAGGTTGTATGACTGGGGCTGATGCAGTAGAAATGATAATGGCAGGGGCTAATTTTATAGGTATATGCACTGCTCCTATATTGAAAGGAGAAAATATAATTAGCAAAATTTATAAAGATTTCAGTGGGCATCTTGAAAGACTTGGATATAAAACCAAAGACGAAGCTTGTGGAATAGTTCATAATTATATGGGACAAACAAACGAAAGAATTAAGCTTGAATTTTCATGGGATGAAGATAAATGTACTAGGTGTAAATTATGCGAAAGAGTCTGTGCTTATGAAGCTAGAAAGTTAAAGGATATTATGGAATTAGATAAAGAGGAGTGTAGATATTGTGGTCTTTGTATATCTGTATGCCCTACTAAGGCTTTAAGGGCTATAGAATTAGAAAAACCATATAATTAAGAAGCAGGTGAAGGGATGAAGATTTTAATAAAAAATGGATTAATAGCTGATGGTAGTTTGAATAAACCCTTTAAAGGTAATGTATTAATAGAAAATAATAAGATTAAAAAAATAGGTATTATAGATGAAAAAGTTAACAAGGTAATTGATGCCAGGGATAGAATAGTTTCCCCTGGTTTCATAGATACTCATAGTCATTCAGACCTTTCAATCCTCGTAAACCCCTATAATGAGATAAAAATTAGGCAAGGGGTGACTACTGAAATATTAGGTCAAGATGGAATATCCATGGCACCACTTCCTAAGGAATATATAAAACCTTGGAGAAAGATAAACTCTGCTTTTAATGGAGATAATGAAGATATAGATTGGGAATATGAAACTACCCAAAACTATCTAAAAATGCTGAAAGAAAAGGGAGTAGGATTAAATCAAGGATATTTAGTTCCTCATGGGAATATTAGATTAGAGGCCATCGGATTAGAGA
>NZ_PPXW01000001.1:725651-760891 GCF_021655095.1 Clostridium sp. Cult1
CTTTTACCTTTACCCCTCAATTTAGACAACCTCCCATTAATTTTTATTTTACTAAATTAGTGTGCGATTGTCCAAATAGGTTAGGGGGCTTAATAGTGGTTATAATGAACTAATCTTAAGAGCCCATTATAACCAATTATTTTTGATTTGGTTTATAATGAAATCTCTCAATAACAAATATAGAAAATATACCCATACCTTTACCTCCTTTACCTCTTTTAACTATAAGTGAGATAAAGTAATATCTACTACTGCAATACTTGTATACATATTTAAAGCCTCCTTACCTAAACAATTATACCACCCTTAATTACTCTCTTCAATAAACCTCTCCTATAAAATATCAATTTGCTTTAGAATATAACCCCTAAAAACCTAAGCTATTTCACAAGGAAATTTATTCATAAAATCCTTCATCTTATGTATCATCATAATCTTCTTGTATCTACTTACACGACATCCGAACAGCTATTCCTATCTCTAACTCAGAAATAGGCTTTTTGCTGCTGTAACCATCCTTATTTTTAACAAATTGTAAACCGTCGGAAGCCTTGAAAAATCGAGCTATTTCGATGATTGAACCTTTTGTATCTCTATCACGCACTCCACATGAACAGTATGCGGAAACATATCCACTGGTTGTGCTTCTAGTACCTTATAGCCTTTTTTAACCAGATAACCTAAATCTCTAGCCAATGTTGCTGGATTGCAGGATACATAGATGATTTTTTCTGGATTTGCATCTATTATGGAATCTATTAATGCCTTATCAAGGCCTTTCCTAGGAGGGTCTACTACTATAGCATCAAGCTTAATTCCCTTTTTGTTTAACTTTGGTAATATATCCTCGCTTCTACCTAATATGAATTCTACATTGTTTACTCCGTTTAACTCTTTATTTTCATTGGCATCTTCTATAGCTTCCTTTATAATTTCCACACCATATACCTTTTTTGCATACTTTGATATAAATAAGGATATAGTACCTATTCCGCAATATAAATCTGCTACAGTTTCACTTCCTTTTAAGTCTAGATACTCTACCACTTTGTCATACAATACTTCCGTTTGCACAGGGTTTACTTGAAAGAAGGATTTTGGTGAAATCAAAAATTTGTATTCTCCTATATAATCTAAAATCCTATCTTCTCCATATAGTTTTATATCTTTAGCTCCTAATGCTACCGATGTATCATTCTCTTTTACATTTTGGTATATACTTACTATAGTATCAGAAGAAAAAGTAAAGACTCTCTTGTCTGGAAAAGTTAACATTTCTATTAGCTCCTTTTTGTAAGGAAGGTTTTCAGATTTTGTTACAATTACTACCATAGCTTTATTATCCTTAGTTGTTCTTATTAACAAATTTTTAATTATACCTTTTTTACTCTTCCTATCATAGCCTTCTACTTTAAATTTTTCCATATATTCTTTAATTAAAATTAATATATCATCTACAATTTCATTTTGAATAATAGATTTATCTACAGGTACAATATCATGGGTTCCTCTTTTATAATAGCCTATTCTATAATTTTTCCCTACTTTAAATTCTACCTTATTCCTATATCTAAAAGGATACTCCATGCCTATAGTATCATTTACAACCACATTTTCTATCTTCCCTATTCGCTTCAAATTGTTTTCCACTATATTCCTTTTTAATTCCAATTGCTTATTATAATCTAAATTTTGAAGTTGACATCCGTCACACTGTGAAAAGAACTTACATTTAGATTCTATCCTATAAGGGGATTTTTCTAATATTTCTAATGTCTTTCCTATCCCATATCTTTTCTTTAACTCTGCTATTTCAAAAAATACTCTGTCTCCTAAAATTCCTCCCTCAACAAAAAATGTAAATCCTTCATGTCTTCCTACTCCCATACCTTCATTGCTTATATCTATAATATTTAATTTTATTTTATCTCCAATTTTAAATTGACCCATAAGGAGCTCCTTTCCAGAAAAATAGAGCACTGGGTGTGCCCTATTTAATAATATATTACCATCTAATCATAATTTTAGTATAGCCTCTATTAATCATTTTTTCAATTTTTGTCTTAAAATATTCTTTATAAAAATTTCTAGATCCAGGTAATACCATAGTTATTCCGATTATATCTGTAACAATTCCAGGCAATAATAACAAAAATCCACCAACTAGAATAGAAAGTCCAATTAGTATCTCATTTCCTGGTATATTTCCTTGAGACATAGAATTATTTATACTCCGTATGACCAATTTTCCTTCTGTTTTTGCTAAATAATATCCTGCAATTCCCGTTAATATTATTAGAACCACAGTAATGCCAAATCCCATAGTTTGCGAGGCTTTGATCAGTATATATAAATCCAATATAGGCAGTAAAATTAATAGCCAAACAATTTTTCTCATATTGTTTCTCCTAACAGGTCCCAAATTTCCCTATACTTTTTTTTAAAATTTATAGGTTTTAAATCTTTATCTACAAAGGCGTGAATAGTGCTACCTTTTGCAATTAATAAATTATCTTTCTTTTTACGTAAGGTGTATTCAAATTCTAACCTTACCCCTTTTAGTTTCACCAATTTAGTACATATTATTATTTCATCATCGTATTTGGCTGGTTTTATATATTGACAGTTTGCCTCAATTACAGGTAGAAGAATTCCTGTCTCTTCTAATTGTCCATATACCATGTTGAGACCTCTAAAAAACTCAGTCCGTCCTATATCAAACCAAGTAAAATAATTACCATGATATACTACTCCCATCTGATCTGTTTCCTTGTATCTTACCCTTATTGATGTACAACTCTCCATGAATTATCAACTCCTAGAGAACTCTGGCCTCTCCTTTATAAACTAGCCCTGTAACAGTATCTACAGTGACTATATCTCCATCATTTAATATCTTTGTAACATCTTTTGCGCCTACAATTGTTGCTTTTTCAAGGTTTAATCCAACTATTGCTGCATGAGACGTTAGTCCTCCTTGTTCTACTATTATGGCTGAAGCTTGCTTCATAAAATCTACCATATCTTTATCAGTAAATTCACTCACTAAAATATCTCCTGCTTTAAACTTGCTCTCTAATTCTTCTTTATTACTACCGATACATACTTTCCCAGTAACAGATGCCCTGCCGATACCAAAACCTTTCACTAGTACCTTTCCTACAGTATGAACTTTTATTAAGTTGGTAGTTCCTGAAACACCTACAGGTATGCCAGCTGTAATTATTATTAAATCTCCCTCTTTAATATAGCCTTTTTCCATAGCACTATGGATTGACCTATCTATTACTTCATCAGTGACATCACTTTTTAATGATAATACAGGGTAGACTCCCCATACTAAAGATAATTTTCTCATCACTCTTTCAGTTGTTGTAGCAGCAATTATTGGAGCCTTTGGTCTAAATTTTGATATAGCCTTAGATGTATATCCGGATGAAGTAGCAGTAATAATTGCACTAGCTTCTAAATCTTCTGCTGTTGTACAAGTGGCTTTACTAATAGCATTAGTTGTAGAAATATTTTTATCTATTAGTTTAGACTTCAATATTTCTAAGTATTCAGAAGATGTCTCAGTTCTTGTGGCAATATTATGCATAGTCTTCACAGATTCTACAGGATATTTCCCTGCTGCCGTTTCTCCCGATAACATTATGGAATCAGTTCCATCAAGGATGGCATTTGCTACATCTGTTACTTCAGCTCTTGTAGGTCTTGGGTTTCTCATCATAGAATCTAACATTTGAGTAGCTGTGATTACCGGTTTTCCAGCAATATTACATTTTCTAATTATTTGTTTTTGGATAAGTGGAATTTCCTCAGTCTCTATTTCAACTCCTAAATCTCCTCTAGCTACCATTATTCCGTCAGATGCTTTTATTATTTCATCAATATTATCTACGCCCTCTTGGTTTTCTATCTTAGATATGATGTCGATATGTTCTCCACCATTTTCCTCCAATATTTTTCTTATTTCTAAAACATCTTCTGCCTTTCTAATAAATGAAGCTGCAACAAAATCTATGCCATTTTTAATTCCAAATTTGATGTCTTCAATATCCTTTTTTGTTACTGCTGGTAAATTAATAGCTACGTTGGGTATATTTACACCCTTATGGTCTTTTAATGTCCCGCCATTGAGAACAGTACACTTAATATCCGTATCGTTAAGGATTTCAACAACTTTCAACTCTACTAAACCATCATCTATGAGTATTCTATTACCAGTATTTATATCCTTTACAATCCCCTTATAAGATACATTAGCTATGGATTCATCTCCTACTATATCTCTTGTTGTAAGGACAAAAGAATCCCCATCCCCTAATTCTATTGATTCTTGGCTAAAATTACCTAATCTTATTTCTGGCCCTTTTGTATCCAACATAATTCCTATAGGCAACCCTAGTTCTTCCCTTAATTTTTTTATTATATCAATTCTCTTTTTATGTTCTTCATGATTTCCATGTGAAAAATTAAGTCTAGCTACATTCATTCCATTTAAAAATAACTGTCGTAAAATTTCTTCTCTCTCAGAAGCTGGTCCTATAGTACAAACAATTTTTGTTTTTTTCATAATTTCACCTCTTTCTTATATAGATAATATTTTTGCAATATCATACATATTTTTGTCGAATTCTTTTTTTGTATTTAATGCTTCCTCTAGATCCATGCTAACCAATTTATTGCATTTAATTCCTAAAGCTTTCCCTGTTTCTTCTGACAATAATAATTCTACCGCCTTATTCCCCATTTTACTAGCCAAAATTCTATCAAATGCAGTAGGTGTCCCTCCTCTTTGTATATGCCCTAATATAGTAACCCTAGTTTCAGTACCAGTTTTTTCTTCAATTTCTTTTGCTACTTCATAAGCATTCCCTACTCCTTCTGCTAACGCTATAATATGATGAAGCTTGCCTCTATTCCTACCTTGAATGATTTTCTTACATACATCGTCTATGTCAAACTCAACTTCTGGAACGATAATACTTTCTGCTCCACCTGCTAGTCCAGAATAAAGGGCTATATCACCACATTTTCTTCCCATCACTTCAACTATATTGGCTCGACCATGGGATGTAGAAGTATCCCTTATTTTACTAATAGCATCTACCACTGTTTCTACAGCAGTAAAAAAACCTATAGTATAGTCTGTATAACCCATATCATTGTCTATAGTACAAGGAATACAAATAGTTGGTACACCTGCATCACTTAAATTTTTTGCACCTTTAAAAGTTCCATCTCCACCTAGTATTATTAAACCGTCTATACCAAAAATATTTATGACATTTAATGCCTTTCTTAATCCTTCTTCAGTCTTGAACTCATCACATCTAGCACTTCTTAACATAGTACCTCCTCTATGGACTATATCTGCCACAGAAGATAAATTCATCTCTTCAATTTCCCCATTTAATAACCCATTGTAGCCCTGCTTAATTCCTAAAATATTTGTCTTATTGTATATGGACGTCCTTACTACCGATCTTATAGCTGCATTCATGCCTGGTGCATCTCCACCACTAGTTAATATACCTATTGTCTTCATATCTTTTCCTCCTGATTATGAAATATTCAGTTAAATAATACCTAAATCAAAAAGTACTGCTTGTATTTCATTGGCTTCAAACTCTGGAGCTAGTATTTCGTATAGTTCCTCATCTCCTTCTTTAGAAAATAGCTGTTTTTTTACTAAGAATCCTTCATTTTCTAATTTTTTTTCTATTCTAATTGCTGTATCTAAGCCTGTAGCCAAATAAACTGCAGTCCACATTTTTACACTCTCCTAACTAATAATATATGTTAAGGATATTCTATAAAATATTCATATTTACAATTATATCATAAAACCAAATAAATTTTAACGTATTAACGCATTAGGAAACCCTAATATTATCTTTTCCCAATATTTTTGCCAATTCCTCTATT
Source organism: Clostridium sp. Cult1 (assembly GCF_021655095.1). Classification (GTDB taxonomy): domain Bacteria; phylum Bacillota; class Clostridia; order Tissierellales; family Tepidimicrobiaceae; genus Schnuerera. Next base: position 731,583 of record NZ_PPXW01000001.1, read on the forward strand.
AACAACTCCTGGTCTGCATCTACCCAAAGATCTCTTTGTGCCATTACCGTCCTTCTATCTCCTTCCATATATACATATACTGGAGTTTCCCCTTTAAATTTAGATAGTATTTTTTTAATAGAATTAAATGTAGTTAAAGGTTTTTCTTTAGATATCTTTAAATAGACTCTTCCCTTTTTATATTTATTTAATGGAGTTATCTTCTCGCAAATTACTTTAGGATCTTCCTCTTCATTTAAACTAACTTTACCTTCGATTACCACTAAACTATCCTCATCTATTAATCTGCTATACCTGTCATAAGTAGCAGGAAATACAATACATTCAATAGCACCATATAAATCCTCCAAAGTAATAAAGGCCATCATATTATTATTCTTTGTTATTTTATTCTTCTTTGAGACAATGATACCGCCAATTACTATCTTTGCTCCATCAATATTTTTATTTAAACTTTCTTCTAACTGCTCTTGAGCTTGCAGCAATTCAGAAGTAGTTATTGTGGATATTTTATTAAGTTCTTCTTCATAAGGTTTTAGTGGATGTCCGCTAATGTAGATACCTAGCATTTCCTTTTCCATAGCTAATAAATTCTTTTGAGGAAATTCCTTTAAATCTGGCAAATTATCCTTTGTAATTTTAGTATCTATTGTCTCAAACATGGAAAATTGTCCATCTATATTTCTTTTTCTATCTGCATGAATTCCATCCATAGTTTTTTCAAATATGGCTAATAATTGGGCTCTGTTTCCTCCCAAACTATTCATAGCCCCACATTTTATAAGGCTTTCTACTGCCCTTTTATTCATTACTGAAGGATCAATGCTCTCAATTCTTTCACAAAAATCTGTAAAACTTGTAAAAACGCCATCCTCTCTTGCTTTTATAATTACCTCTATAAAGTTATCTCCAACATTTTTTATTGCCATTAAACCAAATCTAATCTTTCCATCCACAACGGTGAATTTTTTAAAACTTTCATTAATATCTGGCGGCAATATTTCTATTCCTAACCTTTTACACTCTTGTATATATAAAGAAACAGAATTGGTATCTCCCATTACACTACTTATTAGAGCAGCCATAAATTCTACTGGATAATAATATTTAAGCCAAGCAGTTCTATATGCTACTACAGCATAGGCTGCCGAATGACTTTTGTTGAAAGCATATTTGGCAAAATCAATCATCAAATCATATATCCTATTGGCAGATTTTTCATCTACGCCGTTTCTTAAAGCTCCCTCTATTATTACTTCTCCTTTCTCATTGGAGTCTCCATAAATAAACCTTCTTCTTTCCTCTTCCATCACATCCATCTTCTTTTTCCCCATGGCACGTCTTAATAAATCTGCACCTCCCATGGTAAAACCACCTATATCTCTTACTATCTGCATTACCTGCTCTTGATAAACAATACAACCATAGGTTACATCTAAAATGGGTTTAAGTTTAGGATGTAGATACTTAATATTTTCAGGGTTATTCTTATTGGCAATATATTGAGGAATCTGATTCATAGGTCCTGGTCTATATAGAGAATTGGCAGCTATTAGGTTTTCAAACATATTAGGTTTTAATTCCTTTAAAAACTGTCTCATACCTGCCGATTCAAACTGAAATATTCCTAAAGTTTCACCTTTAGTGAATAGCTCTAATACTTTAGGATCATCGTAACTTAAATTAGAAAAATCAATTTTTATTCCATGGTTTTTCTCTATTAAATTTACAGCATCCCTAATTACCGTAAGAGTTCTCAACCCCAAAAAATCCATCTTGAGAAGACCTAATTCTTCTAGTTCTATCATATTAAATTGAGTAGTTATGGCATCATTATTTCTCGATAAGGGCACATAGGTAGTAATAGGCTCCTTTGAAATCACTACACCAGCTGCATGAGTAGAGGTATGCCTTGGTAGGCCTTCTACTGCCATGGCCAAATCTATTAGATTTTTAACCTCTTCTTTGGATTCATAGGCTTGTCTTAAAGTCTTATTAATTTCTAATGCTTTAGAAATAGTCATCCCTAGTTCCATTGGGATTTGTTTAGCAATATAATCTACCTCACCATAGGCCATGTTTATAGCTCTTCCTACATCTCTAATAGCACCTCGAGCAGCCATAGTTCCGAAGGTAACTATTTGTGCAACTCTATCTTCTCCGTACTTTTCCACCACATAATCTATTACTTCTTCTCTTCTCTCATAACAAAAATCTATATCTATATCTGGCATAGAAACTCGTTCAGGGTTTAAAAACCTTTCAAATAATAAATCGTATTCTAATGGGTCTATGTCGATAATACCTAAAGCATAGGATACAATGCTTCCTGCAGCTGAACCTCTCCCAGGTCCCACCATTATTTCATTATCCTTTGCAAATTTAATAAAATCCCAAACTATTAGAAAATAATCCACATATCCCATTTCTACTATAGTGTTAAATTCATAATTAAATCTATCTATTATTTCCGGGGTAATTCTTTCATATCTTTTCTGCAATCCATCCATACATAGCTTTTTCAAATATTCTATATTGGTATATCCTTCTGGAACCTTAAATCCGGGTAAATGTAGGGTGTCAAAATCTAAAGTAACATTACATCTTTCTCCAATCCAAAGGGTATTCATTAAAGCTTCTTCTACAAAGCTAAATATATCTTTCATTTCATCATAAGATTTTAAATAAAATTCATTTGTAGGAAATCTCATCCTATCCCTATCATCTATAGTCTTTCCCGTTTGGATACATAGAAGTACATCATGAACTATTGCATCTTCTCTTCTTAAATAATGAACATCATTAGTTGCTACTAATGGTATTCCAGTTTCTTCACTCAATTTTAAGAGCTGCTCATTAATCCTTTTTTGTTCTTCCATGCCATGATCCTGTATCTCTAAGAAAAAATTATTCTGTCCAAATATATTATTATATTTAAGGGCTATTTCTTTTGCTTTTTTATAGTTTCCATCTAATAAATGTTTAGGGATTTCCCCTCCTAAACAACCGCTTAGTGCAATTATTCCTTGGCTATATTTTTCTAATACATCATGGTCTACTCTTGGTTTATAATAAAAACCATTTACATATCCTTCTGAAACTATTTTCATCAGATTTTGATAACCTAAATTATTTTCCGCCAATAACACCAAATGGTATTGATTCTTGTCCTTAGGCTCCTTTTCCTTGTACTTGTTTATGGCAATATAGACTTCAGATCCTAGTATGGGTTTAATTCCCCTTTTTTTAGCTTGTTTATAGAATTCTACCACTCCAAACATAGAACCATGATCTGTTATGGCTATAGTATCCATTCCCAATTCTTTAGTTCTATCTAAAAGGTCTCCTATCTTACTGGAACCGTCTAATAAACTGTATTCAGTATGCACGTGTAAATGGACAAAATTCTTTTGATAAGCCATAATAAAACCCTTTCTAAGTATATTCATATCTTTATTTTATCATAAACAAAAATAAATAAAACTACCTTTCATAATCTTCTACTAAGTTCTACTTTATGATACAATAAATGTATTAAAAGTTATGGAGGTTAGAGATGGAAAATATTATAGTTACAAATAACAAATATGTATATGAAAAGTATAAAGATACTATTGAAATTAAATACGATGAGGATTTTACTTATTTAGATGTATTAGAATATGTAAGGGATAAGATTCATAAAGGACATAAATTAATGACCCATCCTCTTTCTGGAAGTGTAAAACCTAACGAAACTCCTTATAAAACTATAATGATAAGTAAAGATAAGAACACTATGGATTATGATGATTTGATGATTATTGAAGAAAGCATTGCCACTGCTAAAAAATTTATTCATAATAAACCTACCCCTAACTGGACAGAGAGGGTTCTTGATGATTTTAGGGTTATTGATTTATCTTTAATAGATAATGTGATGAATAAGATTATATAATCAAAACAATCCCTTCAATGAAGGGATTTTGTTGTTATAGATCTTTCAATCCATTTTCTACTAATTTTGACAATTCTTCCATAGCTTCCTTTTCGTCTTCACCATTAACGATTAAGGTAATTTCTTCTCCATGGAATGCACCTAAAGACATGACTCCAATTATACTTTTACCATTTACCTTTCTACCTTCTAACTCAATATATACATTACTAGAAAACTTATTCGCTGCTTGGACAAATAATGCTGCAGGTCTGGCATGAAGCCCAACTTCATTATTTAGAATTACATTTTTTCTTATCAAGTCTCATTCTCCTTTCTTTTTAAATCTTCGGCAATTTCGTCAATTCTTCTAAATCTATGATTTACCCCAGACTTTCCTACTGGAGGTTTTAACATGGTTCCTAATTCCTTAAGGCTAGCTTCTCTATATTGCAATCTTAACCTAGCAACTTCCTGAAGACTTTTAGGTAGTTTATGAATCCCAATTTTACTATCTATATATTCGATATTCTCCACTTGACGCAAAGATGCATCTATAGTTTTAGTTAGATTAGCAGTTTCACAATTAACAAGTCGATTAATATTGTTTCTTACATCTTTAAAAACCCTAATATCTTCAAATTTGAGTAAAGCCTGATGAGCCCCCATTATATTTAATATATCTACAATTTGTCCCCCTTCTTTAATATAAACTATATAGTTTTCCTTTCTTTCCACTATCTTTGAATCTAAGTCAAAAGAGTTTATTATTTCAGATAGATCTTTGCCATGTTCTAAGCTATTGGTTACAAACTCCAAATGATAGGCTTTTTCTGGATTACTAATAGAACCACCTCCTAAAAAAGCTCCTCTAATATAAGCTCTTCTACAAGATCTATCCTCAATTAGATTTTTTGGGGTTTTATAATCTATAGCATAGTAACTACTATCTTCATCTGTAAAAAATCCTACATCCCTTAATATATCTCTAGTTATTTCCATACTATTTACGATTATCAAATAGTTGTTATTCTTTTTTAATTGTCTATTCCTCCTTACTATTACTTCCACATCTGTAGTATATAAAATTTTTAACAAACTGAATATCCTTCTTGCAATGGCAGCGTTTTCCGTACCAAATTTCAAACTTATGCGTTTCATTCCAGTTATTTGAATTGTACCACTCATTCTAACAATAGCAGCTAACTCCGCTATAGCACAAGCTCTATCTTCTATAGGTAATCTAGATAATTCATTTTTAGTTGTTGATGAAAAAGACATTATATCTCTCCTACTTAATTTTATATTAATTTAAATTAATTTTAACACTTTTTTTATTATTTTTCGCTCATCATTATATCTGACTAAATCCTTAACCCTATCTTTATGAACAAAAGTAGCTTCTATAAAACCTTCTTTTTTCTGGGGTACTGATTCCATGCTATTAGCCTTCATAAGGTACCAATGAACTGTTTTAAAGACGGTTTCATCTTCTTTTATATTTTTATAGGTATAATGGACCATACCTATATACTTTATTATCTCAGCCTTTACTCCACTTTCTTCCATTACCTCTCTAATAGCAGCTTCTCTTATGTTTTCACCTTTTTCAACTCTTCCCTTAGGTAATACCCAATCTCCATTAAATTTTTTCAGTAACAATATAGCGTTACCAAATATCACTACACCCCCAGCACTTACTTCTTCAACCACTAAAACCAACTCCCATTATATTAACTATATGGATATTAAGCTTATTATACTACAAATATAAATATTATGCTAAAATTTTTAAATAGTTTCTTTAATACAATATTTAGATGATATAATAAATAGAGGACAAATTTTCAAAGGAGGTTTTTTATATGAAATTGGATATGGATTATGTAATAAACAAACTGGTAAATTTACTCAACATTCCAAGTCCTTCAGGTAATACAAAGAAGGCAATAGACTTTGTTGAGAAAGAATTTAATTCTTTAGGTGTTCCTACATATAGGACTAATAAAGGAGCATTAATTGCTACTATTTCAGGTGAAAATCAAGAAAAAGAGATTACATTGTCTGGTCATGTAGACACTTTAGGCGGAATGGTAAAAGAAATTAAATCCAGTGGAAGAATTAAACTAACTCAAATTGGAGGTTACGTTTGGAGTACTATAGAAGGGGAATATGTTAATATAGAAAATAGCAATGGAAAACTATATTCTGGCACCATTTTAACCACTAAAGCCTCCTCCCATGTTCATGGAGAAGGAACTAAAACTTTAGAAAGAAATATGGATAATATGGAAATTAGATTAGACGAAAAAGTTTCCTCTAAAGAGGATGTGGAAAAATTAGGAATTAATGTAGGTGATTTTATTTTCTTCGATCCTAGAACGATAGTTACTGAGAGTGGATTTGTGAAATCTAGGCATTTAGACGATAAAGCTGGTGTAGTTTCTCTATTAGGAATTGCCAAATATCTAATTGATAATAATATTAAACCTAAATATACTACTAACTTCTTTATTAGTAATTATGAAGAAGTAGGTCATGGTGCTAGTGCAGCCATTCCTGAAAAGACTTTTGAATTTATTGCTGTAGATATGGCTGCCCCTGGAGAAGGCCAAACTTCTGATGAATATAGTGTAACTATATGTGCAAAGGACAGTTCTGGTCCTTATGATTTAGAATTAAAAAATAAACTAGTAAATTTAGCAAAAGAAAATGATATAAATTATAAAATCGATATATATCCCTACTATGGTTCTGATGGTTCAGCAGCATTAAGAGCAGGTTATGATTTTAAGGTAGGATTAATCGGACCTGGTGTAGATGCTTCCCATTCTTTTGAAAGAACTCACAAGGATGCCATAGAGAATACTATAAAGCTAGGCATTTTATATCTAATTTAATATACTAATGAACCACCTATGATATAATAGAATTGCTTAATATTTCCACGTTTAATTTCAAGCAATATTTGTAAAATATAGATGAGGTGGTTTAATGAGTATTAATGAAAAGTTTATTATAAATTTACAGGGCAAATCTTATGTAACTTATGAAGGCCTATTAGATTTAGCTCACCAACGGAATTTGAAATCTATACAGGTAGAACTAATTCAAATTCCCACAAAGGAAAACAATATGACAGCCATTTGTAAGGCCACTGCTACAACGGAAAATGAAGTATATACTGATTTAGGCGATGCTAGTCCTCGATCCGTTAACTCTACTATAGTGCCTCATTTAATTAGAATGGCTTCTACCCGTGCTAAAGCAAGAGTTTTAAGGGATTTGACCAATGTGGGAATGACAGCCTTTGAAGAATTATCTTTAGAAGATTCGATGAACGAAACTGAAGATGATTATATGCCAAACCTATTAGAGCCTCCAACTAAAAGACAGTTAGAAACTATTAAAAAATTGGCAGAAGAATTAAATACAACTGTAAATTATGATAATCTTACAAAGAAATCTGCTGGCGGTTTGATATCTAGAATGCTAGAAGAAGTTAAAAAAAGTTAATAATTTAAGGGGCGATTCAGATCGCCCCTTTATACATGATCTTTGCTTACTCTGTTTTTAGCTATTTCTATTAATATTCTGCTTAATTCTATGGAATCATGACGAATATATTCTTTCTTAATATCTATTAAATTTTCTTTTATTACTTGAATACCTTTAGAGTTCAATATATCTTCATCTTCTTCTCCTAAAACCACAGGTTCAGAACCATCTGATGCATATTTATTTAGAGTTTCTTTTGGTATTTCTTCTACATTGATAACTACATAATCTAAAAGGTCTTCTCTGCTATGTGTAAGTATCCCATTTACATGATCTAATACCGTATATCCGTCGGTTTCCCCTGGTTGAGTCATTACATTTGTGATATATACTTTTGAACCCTTTGCTTTATAAATAGTATCTACCATGTTATTAACCAATAGATTAGGTACTACACTGGTATATAAACTTCCAGGCCCCAACACTATTAAGTCGGCATCTCCTATAGCTTCTACAGCTTCAACTAAAGGATAACTTACTATAGGTTCCATATAAATTCGCTTTATTTTACTAGACAATTCTTTGTTTTTTAAAGGAATCTCAGATTCACCTTTTACAGTATGTCCATTCTCCAATACTGCGTATAAAGTTACGTCTTCTAATGTCATGGGTAAAACCTTTCCAGTCACGGCTAATACATTACTTGTTTCCTTTATTGCCATTTCAAAGCTTCCATATATTTCGTTCATAGCAGCAATAAATAGGTTCCCAAAGTTCTGGCCCTTTAGCAGTCCTTCGTTAAATCTATACTGGAGTAATTTTTCCATGGTAGGCTCTGTATTAGCCAATGCTAATATACAGGACCTGATATCTCCTGGAGGAAGCATGCCTAAATCTTCTCTTAATATTCCTGAGCCTCCACCATCATCTGCTACTGTTACAATTGCAGTTATATTAGATGTATATTCTTTAAGACCTCTTAGCAATACAGATAACCCAGTCCCTCCTCCTATGACTACCACCTTTGGTCCTTTAGAGAGTATCTTATCCCTATAAATCATATTGCTAATATCATTTCCACTTATATTGCCATTTAATCCATTTTTCTTCACTCCATTTATGGTTTCGAAAAAGGATCTTTTAATGGAAAATACAATTAAAGTAATCCCAACTATTGATAAAATAATTTTTAAACTAATTCTATAATTAATGAAAAATTTATATATAAACTCTGAAAGCCCAATCATTAATAGAAATATTCCAAGGACTCCTAGAGATATCCAGCCTAAGATTATTAACTTTGGTCTATATTTTTTATTCATAAATCTATGCCCCTTTATGACAATTTGTAATCTCTATGACTTACAATAGCCCTGTGTTCATGTTCTTTTAACCTTTTTTCTATCTCCTTTGCAATAGCAACAGATCTGTGTTTTCCTCCAGTACAGCCTATTCCTACTATTAATTGAGTTTTACCTTCTTTTATATAATAGGGAATGAGAAACTCCAACATATCCATTAATTTTTCTACAAATGTATTAGTCTGATCCCAATGGAATACATACTTTTGCACATTTTCATCTTCACCAGTAAAATCTTTTAATTCTGGTATATAATAGGGATTTGGGATAAATCTTACATCAAACACTAAATCTGCATCTAATAGCATACCATGTTTAAAGCCAAAGGATACAACAGATATTGTTAACTTTCTCAATTCTAGCCCTTCAAAGAATATCTTATATATTTCTTCCTTGAGCATTCCTATTGTTAATCTGGACGTATCTATAACAAAATCTGCCTTCTTTTTTACTTCTTCAAGTAGCTTCCTTTCTTCTGATATTCCATCTAATATTCCCCCTTTAGGATTTAACGGGTGAGGCCTTCTAAGTTCCTTGTACCTTTTAATCAATACCTGGTCTAATGCATCTAAGAATAAAATACTATATTTTATTCCTTCTTCATTTAATTCTTCTAATCCTTTAAATAAATCCTCAAAGAATATTCCTCCCCTAATATCTACTACTACAGCTACCTTGTCTATATTCCTTTTAGACTGATAGCAGAGTTCAGCAAACTTAGGGAGTAGAGTAGGAGGTAGATTATCCATACAATAATAGCCCATATCTTCCATAGCTTTCATTGCTTGACTTTTACCTGCTCCAGACATTCCTGTAATTATTACAAATTCCATATAAATTCACCTCCAAAGATTAATCCACTAGATTTTTTATTCTATGAATAGGTACATTAGCTTTTTTTGCTCTCTCTATACCCTTTTCTAAATTAGCTACATTTTCTGGATCATGGGCATCACTATTTATATAAAAATTCACCTCTGTTTTCAATGCTATCTTAATATTTTCTACAGATAACTGACTATGGTTAGAATTTATTTCTAAAGCTACTCCTTTTGTAAAAGCTGCTTTACCAAGCTTTTCAATATCCAATTTAGCTTTAGAACCAGGATGGGTAATGATATCAACTGGATATTTATTTATTGCCTTTATCAACGCTTCAGTATTTTTTTCTATAATTTTTTCCCTATAAACTGGTGCTATTTTAGACAATGGATTTACCATATACATAAATAATCCATCGATTATGGATTTTGGTGTAACTCCATAATGATATCCTAATAATAGTATATCGATAATATTAATTATATCATAATCCACATCTATAGTACCATCATAACTAATTACATTAGCTTCTACTCCTAATAATATTTTTATATCTTTTGCATACTCTTTATTTAATTTATCTATTTCCTCTCTCATTTCAAATAGTTTACTTTTCTTTACACCATATAAATAGTGGGCTGGCCCGTGATCACATATAGCTATTTCTTTTAGTCCTTTTTTTATGGCTGCTTCAACATTATCTCTTATAGTCCCTTTACCATGACTATAAATGGTATGAGTATGGTAATCTCCTGTAATCTTCATATTCAACCTCTCTAATCATCACCAATTATTTTTATTTCTGGTTCTAGCATTACATTGAATTTATCATAAACAATTTTTTGAACAGTCTTTATAAGCGTGGAAACCTCATTGAAAGTTGCTTCCCCTCGATTCACTATAAAGCCACAGTGTTTTTCAGAAACCTGAGCATCTCCATATCTAATTCCCCTTAATCCTGCATCATCTATAAGTTTTCCTGCAAAATGTCCTACAGGTCTTTTAAAAGTACTACCGCCACTAGGCAAATCTAAAGGTTGCTTCGAGACTCGTCTATGAGTCAAATCCTTCATCTTTTCTTCTATTTGAGAGTATTCTCCCTTTTCTAACTGTAACTCTACCTCTAAAACCACAAGTCCTCGATCTACAACTGTACTACCTCTATATCTAAAATTCATCTCTTGGTTAGTCAATTCTACTATATTATTATTTTTATCTAAAACCTTTACTCTAGCTACTATATCCTTCATCTCTCCACCATAGGCTCCAGCATTCATAGTAATAGCTCCTCCTATAGTCCCTGGGATTCCACTGGCAAATTCAAAACCCGTTAAAGATTCCCTCAAAACTTTCTTTGCAACTACAGACAATAGGGCTCCTCCTTGGCAAACTACTTTATCCCCATCTATCTTAATGTTGTCAAAGCCGTTAGCAATTTTGATAACAACTCCCCTTATACCTATATCCTTTACTAATAAATTAGTTCCATTCCCCATTATAAAATGTTTTATATTATTATCTCTGCAGAATTTTATGGATTTTATAATATTATCTTCATCACTAGGTATTATCATTACATCTGCTGGTCCACCTATTTTAAAAGAAGTATGATTTTTCATAGGCTCATCAAATAAAATTTCTCCGAAACTTTTATTTTTAAGTAATTCATGAAGTTTAGACTTTTCCAAAATACCACTCCTATATTTTAATTTTGATTCTTTAATTTATCTATTTCCATTTTAGCATCTTCAATAGCCTCGTAGGAAGCTTTTTCTCCCAAAATAGCCTTCCTTATCTCCTCCTGAACAATAGCGTCAATTTCTACCCAATTATCAACATAAGGTATGTAATTGGTATAATCAATGCTTTCCTCTATTTTTTTCATTTTAAGATTATCTATATACATGTCTTTTATCCCTCGTTTAACTGTAAACAATCCAAGTTTTTCCAAAGATCTTTGGTTAGATTCATTCGTCAAATATTTAAGAAACTTAATACACATGTCCGTTTTTTTAGGATCTTCTTTCTTAATAATCCCATATGAAACTATATCATTACTAAGTATCACTGGCAACTCTTTATCTCCCATGGGATAGTTTACTATATCGAAATTAAATCCTTCACCATCCCGATATAATTGTTCCAAGAAACCCGAGGCCCAAACCCCTGCAATAGTAATAGCAACCTTCTGATCTTTATAAAATACCTCCCAAGCATCTTTTTCATTTATTATACCAAAATAATCTGGTACTACCCTATGTTTTTCTTTTAAATCTATAACCTTTTCTAATCCTTTAATAGCCTTCTCACCATAAAAATTATACTCCATCCTCTTATAATTGATTAACTCTCCCCCATCAGATAAAATGATACCCCAAATATCATAGTTATTATTTCCAATACTCGTTATTAAACCATATTCGTCTATTATACCATCTTCATCTGAATCATGGGTAAGTCGTTTTAGAGTATCCACAAACTCTTCATAGCTCCAATTCCCATTTACAGGTGGGGATACTCCCCTTTCATGGAATTTATCTAAATTAATATACATTACATTAGTACTTATTCCAATGGGAATGGCTATAAGGCAATCCTTATATCTAACTGATTTCAAAACATGATGTTTAAACTCTTCCAAATCTTCCTTACTAAAATATTCATCTAAAGGTTCTAATATATTAAAATCCCTAAAATTAGAATCTACAGGAACTATATCTGGCATATCATCTATTAAAAGACTGTTGTCTTTAATGCTAGAATTCAAACTATCCTTGGCTATTGGAGTAAGTTCTATATATACCCCTGGATTTCTTCTTTCAAAAGCTTGAATCCTTTCTTTTAACCACCCAGAATGACTACCTTTACCAATACTATCCCAAGATATATTCCCTAACTTTATTATGCCCTTATAAGGTTCTTCCTCTGCCTCTTCCAATATTATAAAATTATTTATGAATAGATTATAAGTCCAAACTAGCATAAATCCAAGTAAAACAAAAGAAATAATTTTTCGCAAAAAAGTCACCTCCTACAATATAAATATTCATAGGAGGTGCCCATTATGTAGAGAAGTACTAATTCTAACTGATTCATATATATGAGGTCAGGCCTAAAATATTCACCTTCTCGAGTTCTGAATAAAGGTACATTTAATCTAAGTATTTTATCTTCCTAAACTTCTAATATTTTCCACTGGGTATAGATTTATAATCTTCCTACTAGGTAAATAGTATATTAGAACTGTCAATATAAAGAATATTACACATATAACTACATGAACTGTCCATGGATATAACCAAAGCCTATAATTAAATATATCCTTTATATAGTCTTTAAAAGTCATAGTTATACCTTCCGCTGCACCTATAGAAGTAATAAATATCACTGCTATTAATAATATGTTTATTACTAATATTGACAATAATCCGCTAACCACACCTACTTGTATATAATGTTTGGAAAATTGTTTTTTTGTAACTCCAAGAGACTGTAATATCCCAATTCTGTTTTTATCTTGCTCCATCTTTGATACCATCGTATTATATAGAATAATAAATGCAATAACTGCTGCTGTAAATCCCAATAGCCCTATGATAATAGCGTTATTAAATGCCTCATAATATAGTTGAGAACTACTATCCTTATAGTTATATAGAGTATATCCATTATTGTTAGCATAAGCTAATAACTTCGAATCTAATATAACATCCTGATCCCTTGAATCAGTATCTATATACCAAAGGGTGCGTCCATATTTAGTAGGATATATGCTACTAGTCATATCTCTCATCTGGTCTAAAGTATTTGGATACAGCCCTAACCTTGAATTTGGATAAATGGATTCCATGCAATTCATCGATCCTATGACTACATAAGGTGCCACATTATTTGAAAATGGCCACATACCTTCCTTTGTAAAGTAATAAATTAGTCCCCCAACAGTTACTTCTTGAGTATTATGACTTATTACGTAGCCCGTACCCACCACTTTTTCTGCATCTGAAGACAGGTAAATAGTATCTCCAGGTCTTATATCATTTTGTTTATAATAGTAATCCTTATATCTACCATTATACGTAAGCTTATAAGCATCACCTTGTCTAAGCAACCAACTCATTCTATTATTTTCGTTTGTTGCAGCTAAAACTTCTTTATCTGTGAAAGACTTTTTATCAAGATTTGTATTTCTTGGCAAATACATAGGAACTAATAGAATAACTTCTTCTCCTTTATCAAATTTTTCTTTATCGATAGTTCCTTCTGTTATTACTGAGTTATAATGACTAAATAATTCGCTATCAGGGTCTACTCCATAAATCTTAGTATAGAATGCATTGCTAATCCATTCAGGTTGATCTTCCAGTTCAGAATTGTAATTACTAAAGTGACCATGAAGAAGATTTTCAGGAAGCAATTGTTTATAAGCTTGAAGTAACTTATTTTCTTCAATGCCATCATACCAAAAGAAAGTCTGCATCCCTGTTTTATACACATTTGCTTGTTTGACCCCTTCAATTTCCAAGATCTCTTCTTTTGCTTGTGCTATTCCCCTAGTGGCTTCACCATAGAAGGCCTCCATAGCATAATCTGGCCTATTATTAGCTAAAACAGTACTCTTGTAATTGTCAAAGGAGAAAAAGCAAAGCAAAGTAGTTGTAAGCATAATTGTAATAGTAATAAAGGATATGCCAAGAGAAACAAAAGTTTTCCCTTTATTCAGTTTAAAATACTTCCAGTTAATATATCTAAATGTTTGACGCTTAAGCTGAGTACTTCTACTATCTTTGTGCTTTATCTTCTTATGTTTAGGAGGCTTTGACATTGTACCAACTAAAGGTATATTTATCGCAAATATCATAGGTACTGTCATACCAATAAATAATGCTAAACATCCTACTATAATTCCAAGAATAAGTAGGTTTGGCACTATGTAAAATTGAAGATTTCTTCCTTTAAATGCATTCATTCCATATATAATAAGAGCTGCTATAACAAATCCTCCAGGTACTCCAATGATTAATCCAGTTCTTAACAAATATAATCCTTCATAAAAAAGCATCTTTATTACCTGACCATTGGTAGCCCCTATAGATTTTAATAAAACAATTTTTCGCCCTCTTCTCTTCATCTGGGTTAAAAATATTTGAAATATAGCTAATGCAGTTGCAATAAATATAACTCCTATTATAGCTAAGGTTAGGAGATGTTCCGTTGAAGTAGTAACTTCTGGATAGGAGAAAACATTTCTACGGAAATTATCTGTATTTACTTCCATCTTATTGACTAAGTCGTCCACCCCTTCTAGTGAATCGTCTCTCCAGTCCTCTAATTTTTTACTGACCTTTCGGCTACTAATATCCTCTAATATTTCTTCTATCTCTTCATCTGATACTCCATACATGTTTATCCAAAACCAAACATCTCTTCTAGATTGGATTTCATCTTCTTTTAAAGGAACCTCTGTATTTAAATAATGAGACGAAAGTTTGTTATATAGCTCTTCTTTAGCAGTTTCAGAATAAAGAAATATATTATAATTCATCTTATGTCCTGAAAAATCCCCAATCCTATTATCATAAAAGGCCTTAGTAAAGGATTTTCCTCCTTCTTCAGTTACGAAAGCATTAGGTGCCTTATGTCCTCCTAAATCCCATTTATCTGTATATGTTTGCAGAATTCCTGTCACTATAAATTCTTTTCTAAGAATTACTTTCTGATTTAATAATAAACCTTTTTCTCTCATTACATCGGGATTTACTTCATCACCAAATAGATAATAATAAAAATAATCATTGCTTACTACAACTGTCACATCTCCAACTTGATCAAATGGCGTTTCGTGATGTTCATGATACTTAGGATACAAATTATTTGCTTCATAATATAAACTACGCTGGAGTTTTTCTATTCTTAGATTGAGTTCTTCTGATGGTTCTTCCTCATATAAAGATTGTAGATGTCTTAATTCTTCACGAAGCTTTTCTATATACGCATGCTCCTCTGGTCTACTTTCAATAAACTTTTTATTAAGATTCATAATATATTCCCTTGGATCAGCCTTTACCGTAGGAATAGTTATTTCAACATTAATTTTCTGACCCACTTCTAAGTCAAGATTCATATTACTCATTTGATTTAATTCTAACATTATCTCATTAGGAGCTTCTGGATAACGTCCTTTATATAGGGAAAATCTTCCCATGTCTATTAAATCTTGATTGAAGGTGCCTACAATTCCACAATTATTAGATTCGCCAATAATCAAGCTAATCCCAGTTTTATCTATTTCAGGCTCCTTTTTTAATCTTTCTAGGGTTTCTTCATCGCTATTAAGATATGCAGCATGCCATTCTCCATATAAGTCAAGACGCTGTTCTTGTTTAGTTTTATCTATACTGGCCTGAAAAATAGTTGATGCCACAATAAATATAAATGCTAATGTAATAACTAATTTTAATAAAAAAGTATCCTTTTTTCTTCCTTTCAATCCCCTGTTTGCAATGTCTCTCATTCCAGTACTACCCTCCTCTATATATTGACATATATTTTTCATAATCATATTATCCGTGCTGTAAAGTATTAGAGTCTTCAATGGAAGAGATTCTTCCGTTTGTAATAGTTATAACCCTATCTGCTTCTGCTGCTATTTCTAAGTCATGTGTAACTAATACAATAGTCTGATTAAATTTTTTAGCAGATTCTTTAATAAGTCTAATAACTTCCTGCCCTGTATTCTCATCTAAATTTCCGGTAGGTTCATCTGCAAGAACTATTGCTGGTTTAGAGACTAATGCTCGGGCAATGGCAACACGCTGCCTTTCTCCACCAGAAAGCTCATCGGGGTAGTAGTTTAATTTGCCTTCAATACCTAAAGATTTGATTGCTTCATTAAAATGTTCCATATCTGGATCCTTATTATCTAGATGAATAGGCATTAATATGTTTTCCATAACTGTATGTTCTTGTAAAAGATTAAAAGCCTGAAATACAAATCCTATACGTCTACGACGCAAAACTGCCAACTCTGCATCTTTTAAATCAAATACACTTTCTCCTTCTAGAAATAATTTTCCCCCTGTAGGCTTATCTAACCCCCCTAAAATATGTAATAGAGTCGATTTTCCAGATCCACTTTTACCGATAATAGCATAGAAAATTCCTTCTTCAATTTCTAAATTAGTAGGCTTTAATGCATGAACCTGTAATTCTCCTTTACCATATACCTTTTCTATATTTTCTGTCTTAAGTATAACTCCCATATACACCCTCCATTTTATAATAAATTTTTCCTTTATATTGATTGTATATTAAAAATATTCTTAATTCAATGTTTTTTATTCAGGACATTTGGGGTGCATAATTAATATTAAACTTATCTATTAATACATCTTGGATCAAAATATAGGAAAAAGGTAGAAGTTTTTACACTTCTACCTTTTTATTTACCGATTATTCAGCTGTTACAGTACCTTCTTCTGCCATTCTCTTATATTTTTCATATTTTTCCTTAGCATCTTGTTCTGCTGCTGCAAATAGTTCATCAGCTAATTCTGGGAAAGTTCGACGTAAGGATGTATATCTTACTTCTGAATTGATGAAATCCATAAATGGTTTGGATGGTTCTTTTGAGTCTAGTACAAATGGATTCTTACCTTCCTCTTTTAATCTTGGATCAAATCTATATAGATGCCAGTATCCAGTTTCAACAGCTTTCTTTTCTTGAGCAATACTTGTTCCCATTCCAGTTGTTATACCATGATTAATACATGGTGCATAAGCTATTATTAAGGATGGTCCATCATAAGATTCTGCTTCTTGTAATGCTTTCATCAATTGATTCATATTGGCTCCTAAAGCTACTTGTGCTACATAAACGTAACCATAAGAAGCTGCAATCATTCCTAAATCTTTCTTTCTAACTTTCTTACCAGAAGCTGCAAACTTAGCAACTGCTGCTGTTGGTGTAGCTTTCGATGATTGACCACCTGTATTAGAATATACTTCTGTGTCGAATACAAGTACATTTACATTTTCTCCTGAAGCTAATACATGGTCTAATCCACCAAATCCAATATCATAAGCCCAACCGTCTCCACCAAATATCCATACGGATTTTTTAATTAGATAATCTTTTAGTTTAGCAATTTCTTTAAGGATTGCATTTCCTCTTTCATTAGAAAGTTCTTTATCTAATTTTGGTATAATGACTCCCGTTGCAGCTTTAGATGCCTTTGGATCATCTTTCCCTTCTAACCATTGGTTAAAGGCTTCGTTTAATTCTTCATCTATATTTAATTCTACGAATTCTTCCATTAACATTTCTAGTTTTTCTCTTATCTTCTTAACTGCTACTGCCATACCATATCCATATTCTGCATTATCTTCAAATAAAGAGTTTGCCCAAGCAGGTCCTTTACCTTCCTTATTCACACAGTATGGAGTTGATGGTGCACTTGCTCCCCAGATTGATGAACAGCCTGTAGCATTAGCTAGTATCATTCTGTCACCAAATAGTTGAGTTACAAGCTTAGCATATGGTGTTTCTCCACAGCCAGCACATGCTCCTGAGAATTGTAGCAATGGTTGTTTAAATTGGCTATTTTTAACGTTTGTTGCTGGTAATAGATCTTCTTTAGGCTCTACTTTTTCTATTGCATAGTCCCAATTCTCTGCTTGCAATTCGTATTGTTCTTCAAATGGTTTCATAACTAATGCTTTCTCCTTTGCAGGACATACATTAGCACAATTTCCACATCCTGTACAATCTAAAGTTGACACTTGGATTCGGAATTCCAATCCCTCTAGACCTTTACCAATTGCCTTTTTAGCTTCAAAGTTTTCAGGTGCATTCTTCTTCTCTTCTTCATCTAATAAGAAAGGTCTTATTGCTGCATGAGGACATACATAGGAGCATTGGTTACATTGGATACAATTATCCATTATCCATTCCGGCACTTTTACAGCAATACCACGTTTTTCGTAGGCAGCTGTTCCATGTGGAAATGCTCCATCTTCTCTACCAACAAAGGTACTTACAGGAAGTTTATCTCCTTCTTGTCTATTCATTGGAATTACTACATCTTCTATGAATTCTGGTACTTCTTTTACATCTTCTTGTGGCTCATCTACTGCATCTTTCCATGATGCAGGTATATTTACTTTAACTAATGCATCAATTCCTCTATCCACTGCATCAAAGTTCATTTTAACTACTTTTTCACCTTTTCTTCCATAAGTCTTTTCTATGGAATCTTTCAAATGTTTTATTGCTTCATCTATTGGTAGAACTTCGGCAAGTTTAAAGAATGCAGATTGCATTATCATATTAGTTCTTCCACCAAGGCCTATATCATTGGCTATTTTTGTTGCATCAATAATATAGAAATCAATATTATGTTCTGCTAAATATCTCTTCATTTCAGCTGGTAGATATTCCCCTATTTCATCTTTATCCCAGTTACAATTTAGAAGGAATTTTCCACCATCTTTCAATCCAGTTAGTAAATCATATTGATATACATAGGATTGTTTTGAACATGAGATAAAATCTGCTTCATCTATTAGATAAGTAGATTTTATTGGTTCATGGCCAAATCTTAAGTGGGATATAGTTACACCGCCAGATTTTTTACTATCGTATGCAAAATATCCTTGAGCATACATATCTGTGTCATCACCGATTATCTTAATAGCACTCTTATTAGCTCCTACAGTACCATCTGAACCAAATCCCCAGAATTTACATCTTATAGTTCCTTCTGGTTCAGTATTTATATCCTCTTTTATTTCTAATGATGTATGGGTAACATCATCTACAATACCTATAGTAAACCTGTCTTTTGGTTTATCTTCTTTTAAATTATCAAATACAGCCTTAATTTGTGATGGAGTAGTATCCTTTGAACCTAACCCATATCTTCCACCAACAATTACTGGTTGTAAGTCTGTTTCATAAAATACACTCTTAATGTCTAAATGTAGTGGCTCTGCAATAGCACCTTTCTCTTTCGTTCTATCAAGAACAGCAATCTTCTTAACGGATTTTGGCAATACATCGAAGAAATATTTTGAAGAGAATGGTCTATATAGGTGAACCTTAATAACTCCTACCTTTTCACCTTTGTCCATTAAATAATCAATAGTTTCTTCTATAGTTTCAGTTACTGAACCCATAGCTACGATTATTCTTTCAGCTTCTGGATGTCCATAATAGTTGAAAGGTTTATAATCCCTACCAGTTATCTTATTTATTTCCTTCATATAATCGTTTACAACTTCTACTATATTTTCATAATATGGATTTGAAGCTTCCATTGCTTGGAAATAAATATCTGGATTTTGAGCAGTTCCCTTTGTATATGGTCGCTCTGGATTTAAAGATCTATTTCTAAACTCATTTAAAGCTTCATAATCTACCAATTTCTTTAATTCTTCATAATCCATTACTTCAATTTTCTGAATTTCATGACTTGTTCTAAATCCATCGAAGAAATGAACAAATGGTACTCTACCTTTTATAGCTGATAAATGGGCAACTCCTGCTAAATCCATTACCTCCTGTACACTACCTGAAGCAAGTAGAGCAAACCCTGTTTGTCGTGTAGCCATTACGTCTTGATGATCCCCAAATATACTCAATGCATGGCCTGCTAGAGCTCTAGCAGATACATGGAACACAGCTGGAAGTAATTCTCCCGCCATTTTATACATATTAGGTATCATTAATAATAATCCTTGTGAAGCAGTAAATGTAGTAGTTAATGCACCTGCTGATAAAGAACCATGAACTGCACCAGCAGCTCCCGCTTCTGATTGCATTTCTGTAACTAATACATTTTGGTCAAATATGTTCTTTCTTCCATGGGCGGACCACTCGTCAACCAATTCAGCCATAGTGGATGATGGTGTAATTGGATATATGGCTGCTACATCAGTAAAGGCATAGGCCACGTGGGCTGCAGCAGTGTTACCATCCATGGTTTTCATAATTTTTGCCATTAATAGACCCCCTTATATGTTAATAGAGTTTGTTTAAATTTAAACAAAGTTTTACTGGTACTATCCTAGAGATCCTAAATAATAGGATTTCTAGGATGCCTATAAAAACTATTGTCGTTAATTTCATCTACAAATTAAGTATATTAAACATCGATAATAAAGTCAACCAATTACTATACGATTTTACCTTTTCTTATCCTTGCTCGTTCCTTTATTTTATTATTTAATTCTACCGCTGCATTATATCCTAACTTTTTCTGACGAGTATTTCTTGCAGCTACCTCAACAATCATTGCTAAATTTCTACCTGGTCTTACAGGTATAACTAACTTAGGTACTCTAACCCCTAGTAATTCTATAAAATCTCCATCTAGCCCAACTCTATCATACTCTTTAGACTTATCCCAAAATTCAAATTCTATAACCAAATCTATAAACTCATTACTCTTAATAGCTCCTACTCCATATAATCTTTCAATATCTAATATTCCTATTCCCCTTATCTCCATAAAATGTCGAATTAAATCGGGAGCTTCACCTCTTAATCCTTCCTCTACCTTTTTAATTTCTACTACATCATCTGCTACTAAACGATGTCCTCTTTTAATTAATTCTAAGGCTGTCTCACTTTTTCCTACACCACTTTCTCCCATTATGAGTATGCCCATGCCATAGACTTCTACTAAGACACCATGTACCGTAGTTTCTTGGGCTAAAACATAGTCCAAATAGTTGATCAATAAATTTACAAATTTAGTTGTAGAGAGTTCAGTTCTAAATATACTCCTATTATGATGAATAGCCGACTTTAACATCTCTGGAAATACTGGTAAATCCCTGGAAATGATAATTGCAGGAAAAGGATAGGAAAATATTCTTTCAAACCTCTCATATCGTATATCCTCAGTTAAACTATTGCAATAATGCCATTCTACATTACCAATTATTTGTAATCTTTCATAAGCAAACTTATCAAAATATCCTGTTAATGGTAATCCTGGTCTATTGACTTCACTAGCAGTAACCTTTATTTCCTCTATATTATCAGCCTTATAGACTACTTCCAATTTTAAATCTTCTACAATCTTATCTAAAGTTATATAATCCATATTATCTCTCCTTGTTTCTATTAAAATGGTTGAATAAATCTTCAGCTACCCTTCTGTTCATACTATTTACTTGTGCTAGTTCTTCTATAGATGCTCTTTTTATATTGTCTATAGTATGGAAATGCTTAAGAAGTTCTCTCTTTCTTTTCTCCCCAATACCCTTTATATCATCTAGCTCGGATTTAAACATCTTTTTACTTCTTAAACTTCTATGGTAGGATATGGCAAATCTATGGGCTTCTTCTTGTATTTTATATATTAGTCGAAACCCTGCACTGCTTTCCTCTAGTTTTATCTCCCGGTTGTTGAATATAATCCCCCTTGTATTATGGGTATCATCTTTAACTAGACCACAAACTGGTATATTTAAGCCCAACTCTTTCAATACTTTTAATGCTATATTTACTTGTCCTTTACCTCCATCCATCATTATAAGATCTGGAAAAGCAGAAAAACCTTTTAGTTCTATTTTGTTTTCCTTAATAATTTCCTTTTCTTTTAATCCTCTTATGAACCTTCTTTTTATAACTTCCTCCATACTCTTATAATCATCAGGTGTTGTTACAGTCTGAATTTTAAATCGTCTGTAATCGCTTTTTTTGGGTCTTCCTTGCTCAAATACTACCATAGAGCCTACAGATAATACCCCTGATATATTAGATATATCATAGGCTTCTATTCTATTTGGAATATTATCAATTCCCAATACAAATTTTAATTGTTCTAATGCATTCTCTTCTTCCCTCTGTTTCCTTAGAAACTTATCACCATGCTGACTCAACATATCCATTGCATTTTTCCGTACCATCTCCATGAGTTTAGATTTCTCTCCCCTTTTAGGTACTCGTAAGGTTACCTTATTACCCCTTTTTTCAGTAAGCCATTTAGACACTGCTTCCATATCATCTATTTCATCTTCTATAAAAATTTCTTTAGGTATATAGGCAGTACCTAAATAGAATTGCTTTATAAAGGAACTAAGGATTTCCTTTCTATCTTCATTAAAGGTATCTGACAATATAAAATGTTCCCTGCCAATTATTTTACCAGCTCTAATGAAAAATATTTGGATACATACTTCATCTATTCCTTTTGCCATACCTATTACATCCTGATCTATTATATTTGAGCTTACCATCTTCTGTTTTTCTAAAATAATATTTAATGAATTTATCTGGTCTCTATATTTAGCAGCACTTTCAAAATCCAAGTTTTCAGAAGCTTTTTTCATCTTTTCTTCAATTATTTCTATTAGTTTATCTTCCTTGCCACTTAAAAACATAATTATTTCATCTATCATTTCCATATATTTTTCTTCATCTACATTTCCTTGACAAGGGCCTAAACACCTTCCTATATAATAATTAAGACAGGGTCTAGTTATTCTATTTTGTTTTTCAAAATTCTTGTTACAAGTCCTTATTGGATAGAGATTTCTGATTATATCTATAGTGTCGTTTACAGCATAAGCACTTGGATAAGGGCCAAAGTATTTAGCACCATCTTTCAGTACCCTTCTGGTCTTTATTACTCTTGGATATCTTTCATTGGTTGTTACTTTAATATAAGGGTATTGCTTGTCATCTCTCAATAATATATTGTATTTAGGCTTATGTTTCTTAATTAAATTTGCCTCTAATATTAAAGCTTCCACTTCATTATCTACAATTATATATTCGAATTCGTGGATATGCTTCACCATTGCATTAACTTTAGGTGGATTATTTCGAGAGGACTGAAAATACTGTCTAACTCTCTTCTTTAGGGAAATAGCCTTTCCAACATAAATTATTTCACCATTTCCATCCTTCATTATATATACCCCAGGTTGATCTGGTAGTTTCTTCAATTCATCATCTATATCAAACATAAAATCACCTTTTAATCCTTTATTTGTTCTAGTATTATGATACCATAATAGGCAGTGAAATAATAAGTTAATTAATAAGAATAAAGAATATAAAAGAAGTGCCAATGAGCCAACATCACCGTTGCTCAACAAACACTTCTTTTATATTCTATGTCCTTATTTTAATATTGGATATTCCTAGGTTCTATATTTCTCTATATACTCCTAGTTTCTTTCTTCAACCATTCTCTTTCTTCATTGTTTAGATATGGTGAAAGCTTTTCATATACTTCTTCATGATAGTTATTCAACCATTTTTTCTCTGCTTCTGTTAACATATCCACATCTATTCCATCAAGATCTATTGGGCAATAAGAGATATTATCAAATTTCATGAATTTGCCACCAAATTCTGTTTCTATGTCTTCCTCTACTACGGCCACATTTTCAATTCTTATACCATGTTTACCTCCTTTATACACTCCAGGTTCTATGGTTACTATCATTCCTTTTTCTAACTTAACCTTATCTGGTACTGTAGATATTCTGTGAGGACCTTCATGAACATTTAATAAAAATCCAACTCCATGTCCTGTACCACATTTATAATCTAATCCCTCTTGCCATAATGGATAACGACATAATACGTCTAAACTAGATCCTGTGGCCCCATATAGGAATCTTGCATTGATTAAATTAATATGTCCTTTCAAGGTTAGAGTAAAATCTTTCTTTTCTTCTTCAGTAATATCCCCTAATACAATAGTCCTTGTTATATCCGTAGTCCCATCATAATATTGACCACCTGAATCTACTAGAAACATCTTTTCCCTTTTCAATTCATAATTGGATTTTCCTTCTTCTGCCTTGTAATGCATCATGGCTGCATTTTCCTTATAAGCAGCTATAGTATCAAAGCTTGGTTCAATAAATCCATCTTGTTCCTTTCTAAACTCTTCCAATTTTTCTGCGGCGGATACTTCTGTAATCTTGATCTTTCCTAGATTTTCATCTAACCAGTATAAGAATTTGACTAAAGCCACTCCATCTTTAATATAGGCATTTTTCTGGTTTTCGATTTCAGTACTATTCTTAATTCCTTTTAGATTGGTAGTTATATTGGTTCCCTCTATTATTTCACATTTTTCAGGTATTCCTTTATAAAGCCATCTATTTATTCTAGATGGATCTATAAATACTTTACTCTCTTCTTTTATCTTCTTTACATAACTAATGACTTTATCATACCCATCTATTTCTATACCATTTTCCTTTAAATAGGATTCAACCTTGGCATCTATCTTATCCTTATCTACAAATAGCCAAGCTCTATCCCTAGATATAAGAGCGTAGGATATTACTACAGGATTGCAAGTTACATCTCTACCTCTTATATTGTAAACCCAAGCAATATCATCTAGACTTCCTAGTATAAAATAGTCTGCTCCTTTTTTCTCCATTTCCTTTCTTACTTCTTCAACTTTTTCCTTGGCAGTCTTTCCTGTATACTTTACATCATGGACAAAAGCCTTACTCCTAGGTGTTGAAGGCCTATCAGTCCATAGTTCTCCTACGAGATCAAATTCATCAATAAGTTCAATTTTCTTATTTTCAACTTCTTTCTCTAATTTTTTCACATCAGATTGGGGAAATATTTTTCCATTAAATCCAATAGTATCCCCTTCCTCTAAATTATCCCTTAACCATTCCATATAGGTTGGAAAACCTGGTATACCCATTTTAAATAATTGGATTTCACTGCCAGCTAATTGATTCTCCGCTTGGATGAAATATCTTCCATCAGTCCATAATATAGCCTCATTTTCAGTAACTACAACAGTTCCTGCAGATCCAGTAAATCCAGAAATCCAAACTCTAGTCTTATAATGATCTGCCAAGTATTCCGATTGGTGTGGATCAGAAGTTGGAATTATGTAAGCCTTAATTCCTTTTTCTTTCATCAAATTTCTTAAACTTTTAATTTTTTCATTTACTTTCAAATTTCATTTCCCCTTTCTTAATTTTAATATCCTTATTTTGCTCCATATGAATCAATAAGTTTGCCAACAATATTGCAGATGTTCCAGCAACCAGTTTTGCTATAATAAAAGGTGTAACTGCTTTATGAGAAATACCTGATACAAAACCTAATTGTCCTCCAAAAACGAAAGCCCCACTAACTGCAAAGGCTGCGTTTATGGTCTTTCCCTTATTATCCATTTTATCATAAATTGCTAACATGGGTACACAGTTTGCAAGAGAAGATAAGATTCCCAATATAGCAAATTGATTAATCCCTATTTTCTTTGATATATTAATCAGTTTATTATTAAACTTTTCATGAATTATATAAAAAAGTGGATACGCTCCGGAAAGGATTACTCCAATCTTGCCAACTATTACTATGCCCTCTTCAAAAGGTGCCATATGAGGAATTATTTTTATTCCTAATATAAGATCTATTATACTGAATAATAAACCTATAAAACTAATAACCATAATACCTTTACCTAATAAATTGAATATCTTCATAGTTATTTCTTGAAATTTAAATAACCCAATTACAATTAATATAGACAATATAATTACAGGTATTAAGTTTATCCAAATTTCTCTAGTGGAGATATTCATTATTAACCCACTTATTACCATACCTATTGGAATTGTTACAATCCCTGCTAAAATCCCTTTTGTAAAAAAAGGAAAATCCTTTTTAGAAATCAAATTTAAAGATATAGGTATCGTAAAGGAAATAGTTGCCCCCATCATAGATGCTAATATTAACCCGGTGTATTCAGCCATTTTTTGACTCTTTGCAATCTCTATACTAGTTGAATATCCCCCCATATCAGTAGCCAATATACTAGAAATAAATACAGAAGGATCTGCCCCTGTTAATTTTGACAATTGAGATAGAGCTGGCATCACCAATTGAGATATTACTGGAGATAAACTAATGATCCCAACCATGGTAATAGCCAAAGACCCCATACTTTTAAAACCTTCTTCGAATCTTTCTCCTAATCCATTACGATTGTCTAATAGTCTATCTATACCGCCTATAATAGAAAATAAAACCATGATATATAGTATGATATTGCTCATATCTCACCTCTAATTATATTATTAGTCGGTTCTATTATATTATATATTTAGTGAAATAGGAATAGAGAAAGAAGGATAAAAAGAAGACCATTACCCTCTAAATCAATAATGGTCTTACTCTTACTATAAGCAGCTAACACATATATTTCTATACATAGTAAAAAACATTCTAGCTGTTTCTTTCTCTTCATCTGTTAATTTATTAGAATTTAGTATTTCCTTTAAATCATCTTCTGTGTAGTCATTGGGAAAGGTCTTTTCCAATCTAAATACATAGACTATATTTATAGTTTCATCCTTTACTAAATTTAAGGCCTTCATAAACTGGATTTTATCTTTTAAATATAATTTAGTAATTATCTCTCCAAATTCTTTGGTAAATTTCCCATAAGGATTATTATAAAGTAATATTATATTAGACATATTTTCTAAATTATTTGTCTCAGTATCTTGAACCTTCTTTAAGATTTTAAAGCTAAAATCTTCTCCATAATCTTCTGATATTTTATTCCAATCTAATATACTTAAATGGTGGAAAAACTCCTTCTCTTCAATAGCTGTTAGGTTAGTCCCATTTATATATTCATAAACTAATTCTTCAGAAGTTCTATTTTCCATAAAAACACCTTTTCCTTTTTATTTTTAATTTACCCTAAGAGAAAAGGTTTATTCTCTCTATACAGAAATAATCACTCCTCTAACTAATCCATTATTATCTAATACAATTCCAAATCTATCCCCTGTTTTCAAATCTTCAAAATCTATATTCATTTTCTTTCTATTTCTTTGAAGAATGAATACTGCATCTTCTCTAATTTTTAATATAGGATTAACTTTTACACTATTATCATCCATATGCTGTTCTATTATGATCTCATTTCTTTCGTAATCCAATCTCAGTATAGAGCCATAAACAAATATTTCTCCCTTTGATTGATCAATTTCTGGAATATCAATATGGCTTTTCTCTATTCCATCATAGGAAAAAGCAACAGTATAAATTGACAATATAAATAAGATCATAATAAAAATAAGAATTCTCTTTTCCATTTTACTCCCTCCTTAAAGGAGATTGTTGACGGAAAAGAGAATTTTATACTTAAAAATTATGCGGATACCTTTTTACTTTCAATTGTTAACTCTGTAACTAATTTTGGTGAATTAGATAAAGTGTCAGCTACTGGACAAGTTCTATCAATAAATTGAACAAATTCTTCTATCTTCTCTTTTGGTGAATTGGATTCAATATATATTTTCGATCTGATTTCTGAAAATCCAATCTTTGCATCCTTGTTCTTGCCCATAAATCCATCTGGATCTAAATCACCTTCTAATTCTATCCTAAAATCCTTAAGGTCTACTCCATGGGCCTTAGCAAAGCATCTAGCTACTATACATTTACAGGCTCCTAATGCACAAAGTACAGCTTCCACTGGATTCATTCCTGTATCAGTCCCACCCAATTCTTTTGGTTCATCTAGTAAAATTTGATGATCTCTAGCACTACATTCTACTCTCATCCCTTCAGTTAATTTAGTAGTACTTCTAAAAACTTCTATAGCCATTTAAAAAGCCCCCTTGTTAATTTATTATCATTACCTATAGTATAATACTGGTCATTAGTATTGTCAATGAATTAACAATTTATAGGGCATGCATAATATAGGAAATTTATTTTTTATAATAATTTCCAATTATATTATTGACATAAGCTTCGTTATAGTGTACTATGTAAATAATACTGTAATACAATACAGGTTGACAGTATGAATAATTAGTATATAATGTTTATATACACTATTCACTATATACACATTATAGGATGCTATGTTAACTTCTGTTAACTATTTTATGGGGAATACTTTTATTCCATGCTAAAAAATTTAAAGGGGGATTTTATGAGAACATTTATTAAAAAGGGGAGAAAAATTTCATCACTTATTCTGACAGTAATATTACTGACATTTTTAGTTTCCAATTTGGGTTATGCTGAAACGCATACTGCAGAATCCGAATTAAAAGTAGGTAAAACTTATCATGGTTTCAAATTAATTGAAGAAAAGAACTTAAAGGACATTGAATCCATAGGAAGGATTTTTTATCATGAAAAAAGTGGTGCTAAGCTATTACAAATAGAAAATGAAGATGAAAATAAGACTTTTTCTATTTCCTTTAGAACACCTGTAGATAACGATAAGGGAATACCCCATATTCTAGAGCACGTCATACTAAATGGGGGTTCAGAAAAATATCCTGTAAGGCAGCTTTTCTTTGAAATTATGAAGAGGTCCTTGACCACATTCCTTAATGGAATGACATATCCCGATAGGACTACATATCCCTTCTCCAGTATGAACGATACTGAATTTTCAAATTTAATGGATGTATATTTAAATGTAGTCTTCAAGCCTTCCTTCTATAAGGACGAAAAATTCTTTAAGACTGATGGATGGCATTATAAAATTGAAGATAAGGATGCTCCCTTAGAATATAATGGAGTAGTATATAACGAGATGAAAGGGGCTTTATCTTCTCCAGATTCCCAACTTTATTGGATCTATGTCAATACTTTGGACAAAAATTTAGGTTTTTTATTAATTTCCGCCACCATTGACAATCCAAACATAAATGCTCAAGGGTTTTTACCC
>NZ_PPXW01000001.1:760921-805302 GCF_021655095.1 Clostridium sp. Cult1
CGTGGTCTACGTGACCTATTGTTCCTATATTTACGTGAGGTTTAGTCCTTTCAAATTTTGCTTTTCCCATTTCCTATTCCTCCTTAATAATAATTATTACATAAGAAAACTCTTCCGGGTGTTTCCTTTTAAATTTTTGGAGCCCATGACCGGACTTGAACCGGTGACCTCTTGCTTACCATGCAAGTGCTCTACCTGCTGAGCTACATGGGCATCTAAAACCACTGTAACATATTTTACTACCAAGATATTTTATTGTCAATAGGTATTTTAATATTCTTTTAATTCTAAATATCTTTCAAGTTTACGTTTCACCCTTTGTAACGCATTATCAATGCTTTTTACATGCCTTTTCAATTCGTCGGCAATTTCTTGATAGGACTTCCCATCTAAATAAGCCATTAGCACTTCCCATTCTAAATCACTTAAAAGCTCAACAATTTTATTTTCCATAGAATATAGTTCTTCACTGCTAATTATTAATTCCTCTGGATCAGTAATTTTAGCGCCAGCTATTACATCTAATAATGTTCTGTCTGACTCTTCATCATATATAGGTTTATTCAGTGATATGTAGGAATTCAAAGGAATATGCTTTTGCCTAGTAGCAGTTTTTATTGCTGTAATAATTTGTCTGGTAATACAAAGCTCTGCAAAAGCCTTAAATGATGTAAGCTTGTCCCTTCTATAATCACGAGTTGCCTTATAAAGCCCTATCATTCCTTCTTGAATAATGTCTTCTTTGTCAGCTCCTACCAAAAAATAAGCCCTTGCTTTCACTCTAACAAAATTTTTATATTTGGTAATTAAGTATTCTAATGCTTGAGGATCGCCAGTTTTGGCCTCTTCTACAATATCTTCATCCTCCATATCTTCATAAATAGACATATCTAACTCATTGTATAATCCAAGCCCCACCAAGCATCCCCTCCAAAACAATGTTTGAAATATACCCCATAATTAACTAAATTATAATTAAATATTTCTCAATAGTCAAGTTATTCATTACTTTTTCGCCATTTATTGAGTTTTTTTAATATTTCTTCATCTAATCTACCTATGAATAAGTCGGTTTTATCCTTTTCCTTATTTTTCTTCTTCATTAATAAATTTCTTTGATTAGATATTTCTACCTCTAGTTCCCTAGCAGATATTCTTGTTCCTCCTCTTCCTAGCACTATTTGTTGTTCCATCCAATCCGAAGTAGCAACCCTAACCCGCTTTATCCTACCAATACTATCTAAAGTCTTTTCTATATATTGATCTGCCGTTTCATTCTCCTTTGTATATACAACCTCTACCCCCTTAACATTTTCTTTCTTTCCAGTGTTACCTTTTACCATATGTGCATCGAATACTACTATAACTTTAATGTCTGAGTAATGTTGATATTCAGCCATAGTCTCTATTAGTTCTTCTCTTGCTACCTCTAAGTTTAAACTACTCAATTCTCTGAGATTACTCCAAGAATTAATGATATTATAGCCATCAACGAAAAGATACTCTTTAAACTCATTGCCTTTTCTTTTCATAACCCTGTCTTACCACTTCATATATTAATATAGAGGCTGCATTAGATGCATTGAGAGAAGAAACTTTACCAAACATAGGTATTTTCAATAAAAAATCACATTTCTCTTTTACAAGTCTAGATATGCCTTTGCCTTCGCTTCCTATTACCAATGCAATGGATCCCTTTAAGTCTGTATTAAAATAGTATGATTCACCATCTACATCAGCTCCATATATCCATAGCCCTTTTTTCTTCAATTTTTCTATAGCATCAGAAAGATTGTTAACTTTCGCAATCATCATATGCTCTACTGCTCCAGCTGAACTTTTATATACTGTCGATGTTACGTGAGCCGCTCTTCTTTTAGGTATTATTATGCCATGAACACCTGCACATTCAGCAGTCCTAACTATGGCACCTAAATTGTGAGGATCTTCTATACCATCTAATATTAATATAAATGGAGCTTTCTCCTGTTTGTCTGCCTTTTTCAATATATCATCTATAGAAAAATAAACATAAGGCGTCACCAAAGCAGCAATCCCTTGATGAGAACCCCCTTGAGCTATCTGATCTAACTTATTTTTATCAACATATTGTATTAAAATATTTTTATCTTTTGCTATACCAACTATCTTATTGATAGAGCCTTTTAAATCACCTTTCAAAATAAATATTTTTTCAATTTCTTTTCCTGTTTTTAATACTTCTAAAACAGGATTTCTTCCAATTATATATTGTTCATCCATTCTTTACTCCCACTTTCATATTCTCCATTTTTGAATTAAATGCTTCCAAACCTATTCCTTACATCTACTATTTCCCCACAAGTCATATTCCCTTCTGGGCAAGAACCTTTTAAACAAGCAGGACCTGCATTTTTAAATAGAGTTGGATATGCTTTTTTTACGACCTTTAACATTTCCGTTGCTAATTGTCTTATTTCCCACTGTGCTCTATTACAAGTTCTAAGTTTAAAAAAATTTAATAGAGATCTGGCATTCATTGTAAAAACTATCTTAGTTTCACAAGCATTTGGAAATACATATCGAGCATCTTCTATTGCTTGTTTTTCGGATTTTTGTCTAGCTTCTTTTTCTTTAATACCTTTCTCTAAGTATTCCCTAAAATGTTTTTTAAATAAAATTTCAGTTATTTTGTTATAATACTGTTGATCTTTTTCCATAGCTTCTACAAATAATTTTTGCGCCTCTGGTTCTTCTGCAATGGAAGGAGGAATTATATATTCAAATTGTTCTAATTTTACATACCTTTGAGATTGCTGTGAATAGCTTCCAATTCTATGTCTTACAAGTTGATGGGTTAATGTCCTTGATACTCCTTCCACTCCAAAGGTAAAACTTATATGTTCTATAGGGGACTCATGTCCTAATTTTACTAGCATATCTAAAAACTTCTCCATGTTTTTATCATCTAAATTTTTCTCAATATCACTAATTCCTACAGGTGAGTAACATAATTTAGCTGCAGAAGCAATCAATTTTTCACCATCAGGTGTATACCTTAACAGTTCTACCTTCATTTTTTCCCCCTCTTTTTAGTTATAATCAATTATATATGGGAAGATGAACTATTTTATCAAACAGTTCCATCATCCTTTTGTCTTCCCCCATTAAATATAAATATCCTATCAAGGATTCAAAGCCAGTAGCATATTTATAATCTATTAATTCTGCATTTTTAGGAATTGATTTTGATTTTGCATTCCTTCCTCGTCTAACTAGGGCTTTTTCCTCTTCGGTTAATATGTCTCTTAAGGCATGAATAATATTTGACTGGGACTTAGCTTTAACATATTGGGTAGTTTCCTGATGTAGCATTTTTACTGGAATACCTTTATTTAACAGATAAGTCCTTACACATAATTCATATACCGCATCTCCAATATATGCTAATTGAAGGGGAGAGAGCATATTAATATCCTCTCCCTTTAGATTTCTGTTTATATTTCTGAAAGTATTCTTGTATTCATTTTCCATAGGCTAGATTCTTTTCCACTTCACTCCTTCTTGTGTATCTTCTAATATGATTCCTTTTTCCCTTAATTCTCCTCTAATCTGATCTGCTAATTGGTAGTTTTTTTCTTTTCTTGCTTGAGTCCTTTCTTTAATTAATCTTAATATTTCTTCCTCTAAAATCTCTTCTTTTTTAGATAAAATACCTAATATTTTAGATAACTCTACCAAATTATCATAGGTATATTGTATCACAAATTTAGGTGTTTGTTCGTTAAAATTAGTATTGGCTAATTTAACTACTTCAAATAAACTAGATATTGCATCAGCTGTATTTATATCATCTTCCATACTTGTGATGAAATTATCCTTATATTCATCAATTTTCTTTAGAATTTTCTTTTCTTCTTCACCTAATTTTCTATCTTCAGTCCTATTTATTAAATACTCTAAATTAGATTTTCCATTATAAAGCCTATCTAATCCATTTTTTAACTGTTCCATTACATCCCTGCTGAAGTTTATTGGATTCCTATAATGGGCAGATAGCAAGAAAAACCTTAAAACTTCTAAATCATATTCTTTAGCAATATCTCTTAATGTAAAAAAATTCCCTAAGGATTTTGACATTTTTTTATTATTTATGGTCAACATACCATTATGCAACCAATAATTAGCAAATGGTTTTCCTGTTAAAGTTTCAGATTGAGCAATTTCATTTTCATGATGAGGGAATTGTAAGTCTTCTCCTCCAGCATGGATATCTATAGTTTCACCTAGAAGAGTTCTTGCCATTACAGAACACTCAATATGCCATCCAGGTCTCCCTTCCCCCCAAGGACTATCCCAAGAAGGTTCTCCTTCCTTAGCTTTTTTCCATAATGCAAAATCCATAGGATTCCTTTTTTCTTCATTGATATCTACCCTAGCTCCAGATATCAAATCATCTATACTTTTTTTAGATAATTTTCCATAATCCTTAGCGCTATTTATATTAAAATACACATTCCCATTTACATTATAGGCTGCTCCTCTATTTATTAATCCTTCTATAAAATCAACCATAGATTGGATAAAATCTGTGGCTCTTGGGTGCATTGTCCTCTCTTCATATAAATTTAGTCCTTTTGCGTCTTCAATGAAAGCTTCTATATATTTTTCTGCAATTTGTTTTGCAGTTGTCCCTTCTTTATTGGCTCTATTAATAATTTTGTCGTCTATATCGGTAAAGTTTACAACATACTTTACATCATAGCCTTTATATATAAAGTATCTTCTTAAAGTATCAAATACTACCATTGGTCTTGCATTACCTACATGTATATAATCGTATACCGTAGGACCACATACATACATAGTTACTTCTTTTTCTCTTATGGATTTAAATTCTTCTTTTTTTCTCGTTAAGGTATTATATAGCTTCATTTATATCCTCCTTTCTCCAATTCACAGTTCACATATTGAGGTGGAGCTTTTGGACTTTTAATTGTGCATCGTATATTGTGGACTGTGTATCGATAAAAAAACCCGTCTCTACTTAAAGAGACGGCAAGTCCGCGGTTCCACTCTGTTTGGTTTAAACCCTACTTTATTACGTATAACGCCGTAAGCCGTCTCACCTTACTTAAAACTTTCAGGCAATAAGCTCCAAGGTGCATTTCAACTATAATTTAACCTTAAAGTTCCTTTCAGCCTATGAGAACTTTTCTCTTTTAGGTATTATAGTTTACTTGTCCTCCTCATCACTTTATGTTTATCCATTTACTTTAATTTTACTTTAACTTCATATAAGGTTCAAGTAGTTTTGATTTTAGGTATTATAGATAATGTTGTTTTACATATTCTATTCTGTCTATTATATTTTGTTTACCTAGTAGGAAGATTATGCTTATCAATTCTGGCCCATGAATATTCCCAGTTAAAGCAACTCTAGTAGGCATAAACAATTTTTTACCTTTTATTCCTGTACCTTTTTGTATTTTCTTCATTATGGTTTTAGCAAATTCTTCATCTACTTCCTCAATATTTTCCAGCTCTTGTTTAAAAGCGTTTAAAAGATCAGGTACATGGTCTTGTTTCAATACAGATAGGGCTTCGTCATCTTCTGGTTGTATTTCATTATTGAAAAAGATATCTACCTTATCTATTATTTCAGATACATTAGATAAATTTTCCTTCACAGTTTCTACCATGGTTTTTATCCAATCATATCTTTCTTCTACAAATTTATCGTCTATTAAATCGGCCTCTTTTAGATAAGGTATGGCTAATTTTGTTAGTTTATCTAAATCATAATTCCTAATATGATGTCCATTTACCCAGTCTAATTTATCTTTATCAAAAATTCCTCCGGTTTTAGACACTCTTTCAAAAGAAAACTTATCAATCAACTCTTCCATAGTAAGTATTTCCTCATTGTCTTCTGGGCTCCATCCAACTAAGGCCAAATAATTTATTAATCCTTCCGGAAGATAGCCTTTCTTCCTAAAATCCTCTACAGCCACATCACCATGACGTTTGCTTAGTTTTTTTCTCTCCTTATTGAGAACTGTAGGTAAATGAACATAGACTGGTTTTTCCCATCCAAAAACTTCATATAAATATACATGTTTAGGGGTAGACGGTAACCATTCTTCTCCTCTTACGATATGGGTAATGCCCATTAAATGATCATCTACTACTACTGCCATATGGTATGTCGGATATCCATCTGACTTTAACAACACTTGGTCGTCTATATCTTCCGTATTTATAGTAATAGTTCCCCTTACTAAATCTTCAAATTTAATATCCTCATTTGGAGGAAGTTTAAGTCTGACTACGTATTCTTCTCCGTTAGCAATCTTTTTCTTAGCTTCATCTATGCTTAAACTTCTACAAAGACCATCATATTTAGGTATAAGACCTTTTATCTTCTGTTCTTCCCTAACCTTATCCAATCTTTCCTTAGAACAGAAGCAGTAATAGGCATACCCTTTTTCAATCAACTCATCTACATATTTTTGGTAGATATCCAATCTTTCAGATTGAATATATGGTCCATATTCTCCTTTTTGTATTATCTTATCTTCTTCTACAAATACACCTTCATCATATTTAATACCTGCCCATTGAAGTGATTCAATTAAATTTTCAATAGCCCCTTCTACATATCTAGTTCTATCTGTATCTTCAATCCTCAATATAAATTTACCATTGTTATGTTTTGCAAATAAGTAATTATATAAAGCAGTCCTAAGTCCACCTATATGTAGATATCCTGTAGGACTTGGTGCAAACCTTAATCTAACTTCTTTCACAAATAGTGCCT
Organism: Clostridium sp. Cult1; assembly: GCF_021655095.1. Taxonomy (GTDB): domain Bacteria; phylum Bacillota; class Clostridia; order Tissierellales; family Tepidimicrobiaceae; genus Schnuerera. The sequence goes on from NZ_PPXW01000001.1 coordinate 767,721, forward strand.
CCTTCCATTTTAATCACTATTATATTATATATCAGCTAATTACGTGTGTAAACCTATCTTAAATCTTATCCAAATATTCTATTAAAAAAATTGGTTATTGCATCTAATATACGTTCCAAAACAGATTTTATTTCTATATTTTGTTCTGTTATTTTATCAATCTTTCCTGATATATCCTTAAGCTGCTCCTTAATCTCATCTATATTTAAATTTAATTTAGATATATTTTTCATAAGGGATACTATTTGATCTATTTGATCCGATGTCAATTCTATGCCTAGGTCCTGGCCCATTTGTTCTACAACCTTTTTTATAGAACCTTTGCTCTTAATATTATTATCAATTATATATATTTTAACATTATTAATTAGTTCTTGAGCCTTTTGTTGTCCAATCTCATTTCCTAGTGTGGCAGTTTTTGCTATCTCTTCACTAGCTATTTCCTTTTCTTTTTCAGTTATCTCCTCTCCCGTAATATCTTCAAAAGCTTTTATGACTCCTGTCAGAGCTGCCGTTCCTGAAACCTTAACAGGACTAGAAACTATTATTTTGGCATCTTTAACCCCAGCAGTTACTGAAGCATTCCTATACATATCATTGGTAACCCAAGTAATATTATGAGATTCAACTGTAATACCTTCTCCCTCTGGAAGTTTTTCTACATAAACAGAAGATATAGCCCTAGTACCAATAAGTTTATTATCAATATATTTCCCTAAATACTCTCTTTCCTCTTCATTTGTAATTTCGATTATCTTTACATTTTCATCTACATTAAAAAAGTTCAGCATTTCCCTTCTCTGTTCTGTAGATAAATTTTTCCCTAGGGCAACAACTATGTCTTCTCCTTTCTCATCAGCAAAAACTATAGATGATAAAGTTAAAATTATCGTTAGAAAAAAAATCAAGGTTTTCTTCCTCATTATTCTCCCTCCAAAATTAAAATAGATTCTTAAGATAGAATACCTTATTAACATGAATATTACAAGCTATTAGAATTATATACCCAAATTAGGAAAAATGAACAAAATAAAATAAGGCTGTAGGATAACAGCCTTATTTTATTTTATATTCTCAATCCTTCTTTTTTAAATGATTCCTTTATCTTATGAAATATATCATCTACTGAAATTTCAATTCTTTCATCTTCTTTTCTGAGGGAATATTCAACAATATTTTCATTAGCCTTTTTACCTACTGTAATTCGAATAGGTATACCAATCAAATCTCTGTCATTGAATTTGACACCAGCTCTTTCCTTTCTATCGTCTAATAATACTTCTAAGCCTTCATCTAGTAATTCTTTATATATCTTTTCTCCTAAACTTTTCTGTTCTTCATTTTTAACATTTATAATGGTAATTATCACATGGTATGGTGCTACAATTAATGGCCATATAATACCATTGTCATCATGATATTGCTCTACAATAGCTGCCATAGTCCTTGACACTCCAACTCCATAAGAGCCCATTACAAAAGGTTTTTCTTTTCCATCTTCATCAAGATAGGTTGCGCCTAAACTCGAACTATATTTAGTCCCTAGTTGGAATATGTTACCTACTTCAATCCCCCTATCCATAGAGAGAACCGCTCCACATTTTGGACAAATATCTCCCTCTTCAATTAATAATAAATCTTCAACTATTTCACCTTCGAAATCCCTACCATAGTTTACATTTTTTATATGATAATCTGTTTCATTTCCACCAACGATTAAATTTTTTGATTTAGTAATTCGAGAGTCTACTATAATTTTTACATCTTCCTTAAGTCCTACAGGCCCAGTAAAGCCTTTATTTGCTCCAGATATTTTTATTATAGTCTCTTCATCTGCCATCTCTAGCTCATGTTCCGGAACTTTTAAATAATTGCATAGTTTCGTTTCATTTAACTCCCTATCGCCTGGTATAATTACTACTACAGGTTCTCCTGATGCCAAATATACAAGAGCCTTCCCGAAATTCCTTTTTTCTATTTTGAAAAAATCTACTAAATCATCTATAGTTGTAGCATTAGGCGTATGAACCTTTTCCATTTCCTTTTGATCCTCAGCCTTTGGTTCAATATTATAAACAACCTTTGCCTTTTCATCAGTAGCTGCATAGTCACATTTATTACAATAAGCAACTAAGCCTTCGCCTGTTTCTGCCATAGCCATAAATTCATGGGATTCGTTCCCACCCATAGCCCCTGAATCTCCTTCAACAACTTTGTATTTCAGTCTTAATCTTGTAAAAATCTTATCATAAGCCTCCCACATTTCCCTGTAAGAATTCCTCATTCCTTCTTCATCTTTATCAAAACTATAGGCATCCTTCATAATGAACTCCCTAGCTCTTATTACTCCAAATCTAGGCCTTTTTTCATCCCTATATTTAGTTTGAATCTGATATAAATTTAATGGTAATTGCTTATAGGATTTAATTTCGTCTTTTATTAGTGATGTAAAATATTCTTCATGAGTTGGACCAAGACAGAATTCCCTATTATTTCTATCCTTTAACTTGAACATTTCTGGTCCAAAATTTTCCCACCTTCCACTAGCTTCCCATAATTCTCTAGGTTGGATTGCGGACATTAATAACTCTTGGGAGCCTGCATTATCCATTTCCTCTCTAACAATATTTTCTATTTTCTTTATTATTTTGTATCCAAGAGGTAGATATGAATATACTCCAGACACCAATTTCCGCATCATACCTGCCCTCAAGAGAAGTTTATGACTAGGTATCTCAGCTTCTGATGGTACTTCTCTTAATGTAGGCATATATAACTTTGACATTTTCATTTTTATTTCCTCCTTAAATATTATTCTTTTACGGACAGAAGTCCTACTTCTTATCTACTATTCACTATAAATAAAAACCTTTCATCTCCAAATATAGAGACGAAAGGTTTGCTTCCGCGGTACCACTCTAATAGACTTCTAAAGCCCTCTTAAAGTTTTAACGCAACTAACGTTTAAGCATACTTTCTTCTGCTTAAAGGCTCTAGGATGGGTTAGGTATTAAGGGGGTCAGAAATCTTCCACCTAACGATTTCCTCTCTTTGACCATTAATACTTACTATTTCCTATCATAGCTATATATTCAATTATTATTAATCATACTAAAACTTGAATTATATGTCAAATAGTTTTTATTCTAATTTACTATCAGAAAGCACTAGCAAACAGACACTTTGAGCACTAATACCTTCGCCTCTACCTTCAAACCCCAATTTTTCCGTAGTAGTGGCCTTAATATTTATACGCGATAGGGGGATCCTAAGGATTTTAGCCATATTTTTCTTCATATCTTCTATGTAGGGAGCCATTTTTGGTTCTTCTGCTATAATTACCCCATCTATATTCCCTATTCTATAATTTGACTGAGACATAATATTATAAACCCGTTCTAATAAAACTAAACTAGAAATATCTTTATATTGAATATCATCATCTGGAAAATGTTTCCCAATATCTCCCAGACCTAAAGCACCTAATATGCTATCCATAACAGCGTGTACTAAAACATCTGCATCTGAATGGCCTAGCAATCCTTTCTCACAAGGAATTTCAACACCGCCAATTATTAGTTTTCTCCCTTCTACCAACCTATGAACATCATACCCTATGCCTATTCTCATCTTTTATCATCCTATCTACTTTGTAATACAAATTCTTTTCTCTTAAAAACTATACTTTTATCCTTCAAAAGAGATTCAGCTACTATTAAATCTTCTGGAGTTGTTATCTTTATATTTTCATAGCTACCCATTACCATTTTAACATCTATTCCTAATCTTTCTACTAATGAACTATCGTCTGTACCAATAAAATTATCATTTATAGCCTTTTTATAACCTTCCATAATAATTTCTTTTTTAAAACATTGAGGAGTTTGGGCTGCCCATAGGAAATCTCTTTTAGGAGTACTATCTATATGATTATGATTTCCCACTATCTTTATAGTGTCCTTAACAGGTACTCCAATCACACATGCTCCATGTTTTATTGCCCCCTCTATTCCATCGACTATATTTTTAATGTTGACAAAAGGCCTTGCTCCATCATGGGATAAAACTATATTACATCTTTCATTTAAAGCTAATATGCCATTGTATACTGAATCTTGCCTTTCTTTTCCACCTCTCACAATCTTAGATACTTTATTAAATTTAAACCTTTTTACTATCTCTTTCCTACAGTATTCTATATCATCTTCTTTTGCAACAACTATTATTTCATCTACATATCTACATCTTTCAAATTTTCCTATGGTGTGAGCAAGTATAGGTTTATTATTTATAGAAATAAATTGCTTATTTATCTTAGATCCCATTCTATTACTCATTCCAGCAGCGGCGATTACAACAGAAATATAGTGATTTTCATACATATACTTCACCTCTTAAACATTATAGCATAGATAAGATGAAGATCAAACGATTTATATATTTATATTTCCTAAAAATGCACAAAATATAAGGACCAATAAAATTGGTCCTATACTGCTTTATCTACAATTGTTTTAGGTTTAGCAAATATCATCCTGCCTGCAGATGTCTGAAGAACACTAGTTACCAACACATCTATAGTCTCTCCAATATGCTTTTTACCACTTTCTACTACTATCATGGTACCATCATCTAAATAAGCTAAACCTTGCCCTGATTCTTTACCATCTTTTATAACTTGAACCACCATTTCTTCTCCTGGTAAAACTACTGGTTTAACAGCATTGGCTAATTCATTAATATTTAAAACGCTAATGCCCTGTACTTCAGCTACTTTATTTAAATTATAATCATTTGTAATAATCTTTCCTTTTAATAATTGGGTAAGTTTCAACAGTTTAGAGTCTACTTCCTTAACATCCTCAAATTTTTTGTCATGAATAATTACTTCTACATCTAATTCCTTCTGTATTTTGTTTAAAATATCCAGTCCTCTCCTACCCCTATTTCTTTTTAGAGCATCTGAAGAGTCAGCTATATGTTGAAGTTCTTCTAATACAAATTCTGGTATAACTAAAGGCCCTTCAATAAAACCAGTTTTGCAAATATCTGCAATTCTTCCATCAATGATTACACTGGTATCTAGTATTTTAGGGCAAGACCTGCAATCTGACTTCAGTTTATCTTTTCCAAAACCTTTACGGAAACTCCCGATAGTGTTTGAAAAATCATCTTTCTTTCTAGTAGGAACTTTTATCCCTAAGTAACCAAATATTATATAAAGAACTATTGATATAGCAACACCTAAATAAGGAATCTCAAGTTTATAAAAAGGTTGGCTTAGTAAATATGCAATTATTAAACCAATAATAAGACCAACAGAGCCTAAAGCAATGTCATAGGCCGGAACTTTTTGAAGTTCAGTCTCAACAAACTGAATGATTACCCTTCCAACCTTCATAACCCTTGGAGATAGTAAGAAAAAAATAATTCCAAAAATCAAACTTATACCTAAATAAAACATTAAGCTTAACCAACCTTTATTTGACAGGTTTATTATTTCCAAAGCTATCAAACCTGCCACAATACCATATCCTACTAGTAATCCAACTAATGTAATAACACCTCTAATAATTTTATCAATCATTAGTTCACCTCCCTAAGTATATTTATTACCATTTAATCGAATAATATAACAAAAATTTTTTCATTTTAAAATTATGCTGAATTAATTGCTTCATTTATGAGTTTTTCAGTTTCTTCTTGATTTGAATCAACTACTAAAACAATTTCACTTATGAGCATTTGTTTTGCACTATTTAACATTTTTCGTTCACCTGTAGAAAGAGATTTTTCAGCGTCTCTTAACATTAAATTCCTAACTACAGATGCAATTTCAAATATATCTCCCGACTTTATTTTTTCCATATTTATCCTATAACGTCTATTCCAATTTTGGGGCATTTTGGTTCTATCTCCTTTTAAAATGTTTAATACCTTTTCCAAGTCATCATTATTGATTATCTCTCTGATTCCAATTTCTTCTACATTATCCACAGGTATCATTACTTTCATATCCCCTATTGGCATTCGCATTATATAATATTTTCTTTTTTCTCCTAAAATTTCTTTTTCTTCTATTCCTTCTATTATTCCCGCCCCATGCATAGGATAAACAACTTTATCTCCAATATTAAACATGTAACAACCTCCTATCATACTGCTTCTCATTATATTATACAATAATAATTAAAGGTTGTAAAGATTATATTCTACCATAGTCATATTTCGCTTGTCAACTATTTATTTTTAATTTTACTTTTAAAAATAATTGCTAGAATTATTTGACAACAACTTGTCCTTGTCAGTATAATAAAAACATAAACAATAATCATTTGACAGGGGTGGAACTATATGGACAGAAACACAGTAAGCATTGATAAAAACGTTAGTTGTGATGATTTTCAAGCTCAAGTAGAAGATGTGCTTATTAGACATAGAAGTATTCTTGATATAATTACTAAATTAAATGAATATACTTCCAGAATTGACAGGGCTGTAGTAAAATCTGTCACTTATTGCGGTTGTATTGAAATTCATGCTACAAAGCAAGATTATAATAGAGAATCACTAGAAGAAATCAAAAACAATATGCAAAATCATGTAAAAGGAAATTTATGCCCTAGCTGTAAAGAAGTTTTGGAAGAAGAAATAGGAGCCTATATTTTCTATTTATCTGCCCTATGTAACGCTTTGAATATAAACTTATCAGAAGCAATATTAAAAGAATATGGAAACATGAAGACATTAGGGATTTTTAGTCTCAAATAATGCTAAATATATTAGGCTAGATATATTTTATATTCTAGCCTTTTGTATTAGTATTATAAAAATTGGCTTTTAATCCTTTTTAAACCTTCCATTATATTGATAGTTCTTACTTCTCCTACTCCTTCAACTAAACCTAATTGGTAAGAACTAGCATCCATAATGTTCTTTAAAGAACCAAAGGTAAATATTAGATTTTCTAAAACATTAGAAGGAATTCTTGGTATTTTGCTAATTACTCTATAGCCTTTAGGTTCTACTTTAATATCTAATGTATCCAATCCTTTATTATAGCCAAGTGTATTGGCAATTAAATTTAGATTTAGTAATTCTCGAGAATTAAAACTATTAATTTCTTTAATTACAGTAATATAATCTTTATGTTCATTGTTTATATAATCTTTTATTAAGTTAATCCTATCGTCATTTACCCCATTCATAAGCTCTACAACTTGCATGTTAAGCAGTCTCCCTTCAGTTCCCAATTCGGAAATATACATATTTATTTCATTGCCTATTCGCCAAACCATCTCTATCTTTTGAATCGCATTGGTTACATCATAAAGAGTTGCCATATTTTTAAATTCTAAAGATGTTAAATTGAATATTACCTGTTTCAATGCATCTTTATATTTCTCTAAAGTTTGAACTGCCTGATTAGCTTTACTCAGTATTTCACCAATATCTTTCAATACATATTTATAGTTTGATTTATAAAGAGTTATTACTTCTCTTCTTTTAGATATAGCAATTACTAGGGCTCCTGTTTGCTTTGCAACCCTTTCCGCTGTTTTATGACGAGTTCCCGTTTCATTTGATGGTATATACTGACAAGGAAAAAGCTGTGCATTAGCATACAAAATTTTCCTACAGTCATTACTTAATATAATTGCACCATCCATTTTGGCCAATTCATAAATATGGGCAGGACTATATTCACAATTAATATAGAATCCTCCATGGGTAATATTTGAAATTTCCTTTGTGTTCCCCATAACTATTAGGGCTCCGGTTTTAGAATTTATTATATTATCTAGCCCATCTCTTAATTGAGTTCCTGGGGCCACCATTTTTAAAGTATTTAATAGATCCGAACTCATACAGATGCCTCCAAATCCTTATACTGTAAGATATTATATGGAGAATTTTACATTCTAATACTAAAAAAAGACTATATACAATAAAAGTATATAGCCCTTATCTAACTAAAAACATGATTTATTACTTCCTGCAAGGTCTTTAACCCTATTACCTCAATACCTTCCCATTTCATATTTGGTTTTATTCCATCTTTATAAGTATATACTTTTCTATAACCCATTCTATCTAATTCTTTTATTCTAGCTTCTATAGAAGGAACTCGTTTTAATTCTCCAGTAAGACCTACATCTGCAATAAACACTACATCACTAGGTATTCCTTTATCTCTTACTGAAGATACTATACTCATTATTATAGCTAAATTAACAGATTGCTCGCTTAATCTCAATCCTCCTGTAGTCTTTATAACCACATTTTTATCATATAAACTTATCTTACCTCTTTGTTCGAGTATTGATATTAGAGTGCTTAGCTGATCTTTTCTTAAACAATCTCCTATTCTAGCAGGATAAGGAGTGAAGGAATGGGATACTAAACTCTCTATTTCAACAATTATTAACCTTGATCCTTCTTTTATGACGGATAATGCACTACCTGGAACTATTTCATTCTGTTTACGACTTGTTAAAAAGAATTCAGATGGATTATCTATGGGTACCATCCCTTTTTCCTCCATAGCAAATAACCCAATCTCTCCTGTAGGTCCAAACCTGTTCTTAGTAGCCATTAAAGTTCTTAATTCCTCATCACTTTCTCCTTCTAAATATATGACAGTATCAACTAAATGTTCCAGTGTTCTAAGTCCAGCCATCTCATTAGCCTTAGTCATATGCCCCACCATTATTACAGCTCTTGGCCTATTTTTATTTTTTGCCATATCTACTAGTGCATTAGCACATTCTATAGTTTGAATCGGGGAACCTGCTCTTGAATTAAACTCATCCAATTTAAAGGTTTGAATACTATCAATAATTACTAAATCCGCATCAATAGTATCAATTGTTTGCAGAACATTGTCCATACTGATATCAGATAAAATCCAAATATCCTTTGGAATTTCATCTAAAATTCTATTAGCTCTATTCTTTATTTGAGTTTCACTTTCTTCACCAGATGCATACAATACTTTAAAACCTTTTTGGGCAATGTCCTTCGCTATTTCTAATAATAAAGTAGATTTTCCAGCTCCAGGTCTAGCAGTCAGTATAGTTACGGAATCTTTTATTATACCACCGCCTAATACCCTGTTGAATTCATCTATACTCGTTACTATTCTTTGTCCATTATCTACATCTATTGTAGAAAGTTTTATAGGAGATATTCCTTCAACTTTCCGATTTTGCTTTTTATTATCTGATTTTTTATGGTCTATAAGGACCTCGTCAAAGCTATTCCAAGAACCACATTCAGAACAGCGTCCCATCCATCTTATACTTTCATTTCCACATTGAGAACATCTATATATAATCTTTTTCTTCATGTTTTCCTCCTAAGATATGTAGGAAGAACCCATAGTTTAAACTACAGGTTCTTTGTCAAATATTAATTTATCGTCTTTAAAATCAATCAATATATTATCTTCTTTTGAAACCTTTCCCTTTAATATTTCTTCTGCTAGCTGATCTTCTATCATCTTAGTTATGGTTCTTTCAAGAGGTCTAGCTCCATATACCGGGTCAAATCCTTCTCTGCTTATATGGTCTATTATCTTATCTGTAACTTTAATATTTATATTTAGTTTCTTCATTCTCTTCTCTAGATCTTTAATCATTATACTTACAATTTTTCTTACATCTTCTTCTTTTAAAGAATGGAATACAATTACTTCATCTATTCTGTTTAAAAATTCAGGTCTAAAGGTTCTTTTAAGCTCTTCCATAATGCTTTCCTTCATCTTTTCATATTCTTCTTTATCCTCTTGAGTACCTATTGAAAAACCTAATACGTTTTGCTTCTTAATAGTTGTAGCACCCACATTAGATGTCATTATTATTACCGTGTTTTTAAAGTCAACAGTTCGCCCTTTTGAGTCAGTTAGTCTACCATCATCTAATATCTGTAATAATATATTGAATACATCTGGATGGGCTTTTTCAATTTCATCAAATAATACTACAGAATATGGCTTTCTTCTAACGGCTTCAGTTAATTGTCCTCCTTCATCATAACCTACATATCCCGGAGGAGAACCTACCAATCTTGATACCGAGTGTTTCTCCATATATTCACTCATATCGATCCTTATCATTGATTCCTCGTCCCCGAATAAAGTTTCAGCCAATGCTTTAGCTAAGTAAGTTTTACCAACACCTGTAGGTCCAACAAATATAAATGTACCTACTGGTTTTTTTGGATCTTTTAACCCTACTCTTGCACGTCTAACTGCATTAGACACAGCTTCTACTGCTTGTTCCTGTCCCACTACCTTTTCATGTAATACTTCTTCAAGGTCTAGAAGCCTTTGAGTTTCTTCTGTAGTCATTTTGCTTACTGGAACTCCAGTCCAGTTAGATACAACACGGGCTATCTCATCATATCCTACTACCATATTAGATGTTTGTTTTTCTTTCTCCCATCGATTCTTCTCTTTTTCTAATTCTTTTTTGATTTTCTTTTCTTCATCTCGTATTTTAGCTGCCTTTTCAAAATTTTGTGTGTTTATAGCTTCTTCTTTTTCTTGGGATAATTCTTCTAACCTTTCTTCTAAATCCTTCAATCCATCAGGAGCAATATAAGAGTTTATCCTGATCATAGAAGCGGCCTCGTCTATTAAATCAATAGCCTTATCTGGCAAGAACCTATCTGTAATATATCTGCTTGACAATTCTGCTGCTGCCTTTAAAGCTTCATCAGAAATTTCAACTCTATGATGAGCTTCATATCTATCCCTTAATCCTTCTAGTATTTTAATAGTATCCTCTACTGTAGGCTCTTCAACCATAATAGGCTGGAACCTTCTTTCTAAAGCCGAGTCTTTTTCTATATGTTTTCTATATTCATCTATGGTGGTAGCCCCTATTACTTGAAGTTCTCCTCTTGCCAGAACCGGTTTTAAAATGTTAGAGGCATCTATTGCTCCTTCTGCAGCTCCAGCACCAATTATGGTATGGAGTTCGTCAATAAACAGTATTACATCGCCAGATTCTTTTAGCTCCTTCATTACAGATTTTAACCTTTCTTCAAATTCACCTCTATATTTAGCTCCTGCAAGCATTCCAGGTAAATCTAAAGTTACTACTCTTTTATCTTTTATTATCTCTGGAACCTGACCTTCTACTATTTTTTGAGCTAAACCTTCTGCTATGGCAGTCTTACCTACCCCAGGCTCTCCAATTAATACCGGATTATTTTTTGTTCTTCTACTTAATATTTGAATTACCCTTTCAATTTCCTTTGATCTTCCTATAACTGGATCAATTTTTCCATCAACTGAAAGTTTAGTTAAATCCCTTCCATATTTATCAAGATTAGGGGTGTTTCCTTTACCTCCCTCTGGTGATGATGTTGATTTATTTATACCATCAGATAATACACTTAGGATACCCTGTCTTAATTTTAATGTATCAACACCTAGTTTCTTCAATATAGCTACAGCTACTCCTTCACTTTCCTCTAATAACCCCAATAGTATATGCTCAGTACCTACATAGTTATGCCCCAAATTCCTAGCTTCCAAAAAGCTTAATTCAAAGATCCTTTTAGTCCTAGGGGTAAACCCCATTATATCTGCATCATAACTTCCCTCTCCTATAGCCTTTACAACTTCATTTCTAACGGTTTCTAAGTCTACACCCATTTTCCCAAGTGATGTAGCCGCAACTCCTTCTCCTTCTGCAAGTAATCCTAATAATATGTGCTCTGTTCCTACGTAATTATGACGCAATCTTTTTGCTTCTTCTTGAGCTAACAATATGGCTTTTTGAGCTCTTTCAGTAAATCTTCCAAACATTGCCATTTTATCCCTCCTATTCTATATTCTTTCTCTAATAAAATTAGCTCTTATTATATTTCTTTCCTCCTGGGTTAATTCCTTATTCGCATATTTTTGAATAGAAGCTGGCTGAACTTCAATCATCAGCTTAGTAATATCCTTAAACCCTATATCATCGATTATACCCATTTCTATACCCAATCTCACATTAGAAAGAAGTCTCATTGCCTCTTTAGACGTTATGTTTCTAGAATATTTTAATATGCCTAGAGACCTAAAGACCCTATCTTCTGTTTGATTTTTTCTGTTTTCTAGTAAATTATTTCTAACATTCCTTTCTTTATCTAGAATTTGATATATTATATTTTTTAGCTTCCTTATTATTTGATCTTCTCCTTCCCCCAAAGTTATTTGATTGGATATTTGAAATAAGTTGCCTACTGCTTCCGTTCCTTCTCCATAAAGTCCTCTTACAGTCAACCCAATTTTATTTAAACCATTTATCAAATTATTAATATAACCTGTTATAGATAAAGAAGGTAAATGAACCATTACGGAAGCTCTAAGTCCTGTTCCTACATTGGTAGGACAAGCCGTTAAATATCCGAACTCTTGGTGAAAAGCGTAATCTAAAGAACTTTCTAAAAAATCATCTATTTCATTGCTAGTCTTCCAACCTTCTTCAAAATTTAAACCAGGGAGTAGAACCTGTATTCGCAAATGATCTTCTTCATTTATCATTATAGTAATATTTTCATCATCCCTTATTAAAAAGCTACTATAATCTGGTTTTTGTATTAGTCCTGGACTTATCAAATGCTCTTCTATAGAAACTACTCTTTCTAAAGGAGTCAAATTGTTTATCCTAATAAATTTATAATTTATATTGCTGGGAAGGTCTTTCATTACATTCAAAATTTTTTGGGTAAGCTTTTCAGATTCCTCTATATTCATTTTTTGCGGAAATCTAAAATCTTTTAAATTTCTAGCTAATCTGACTCTTGTGCTAACCACCACATCTTCATCAAAACCAGTTCCTTCAACCCATTTTACCATTCCCTATTCCTCCTTTTGACTGTCTAATTCATTCTCCAATTTCTTGATTTTGTCTCTCAATATTGCTGCTTCTTCAAAAGCTTCCTGTGATACAAGTTTACTCATTTCCCTTCTAAGTCGAGCTATTTCCCTTTCTTGGGCAAGAGTTTTATTAGTCCTTTTTGGCACTTTTCCCATATGTTTATTATGACCATGGATGCCTTTAAATAAAGGAGCTAAGTTTGATTGAAATGTATCATAGCATTGAGAACACCCAAATTTCCCTGTTTGTCTAAATTGAGCATAACTTAATCCGCAAAAAGGACAAATAAATTCACCAATTTCCTCTCTTTTTGTTTCACCTTGAAGACTATCAATTAGTCCCGTCAATAGCTTATGAAATGAAAAAGTAGAATCAAATTCAAACTCATTGTTATCCTTAGCACATTCATCACACATATGCAATTCCTCTATTTCACCATTTATTATTTTAGTATAATGGACTGTAGCATCTTTTTTGTTACAAACTTGACATAACATACTGACACCTCCCAATCATCTAATAAGAATAAGAAGCATATTCTTAAGTATATCTGCTCGTAAATTATTTCTACCTGCAGTTACATTGGCTAAAGCAGTATCCTCTATAGCTGCCTTCATCAACATTTCTTCCCTTTTTGAAATTACCTTCTCTTCTCTTAAGCCTTCAATTAAGTGATATGCCTTATTTTTAGTTATGGAATCTCCTATTACATTAATAATTAAATTCCCCATATCTTGATCCTCTTCTATACCTACTTTCATTATCTTTATATAACCACCTCCGCCTCTTCTGCTCTCAATATAGTATCCTTTATAAGGAGTAAATCTAGTAGTTAACACATAGTTTATTTGGGAAGGTGCACAACCGAATTGTTCGGCTAACTCATTCCTACCTATTTCTATTATTCCATTTTCTGCTTCCTCTAACATTTCTTTTATAAATCTTTCAATAATATTACTTATTCGTGGCAAAGTATCACTCCCTTGACTTTGACTTTCTTTGTCCTTCAATATATATTATATATTTTTTTTCAATATTTTCAACATCTTATCTCAAAAATAATAAATAAAGCATAGATAAGAAAGTATATATATTTGTTATACCCAGAATAAATATTAATATTACGCAATTGTTTTAATTAAAATAAAAAAGTTCGATTATTACAATCGAACTTTTTCTCATTAATCTATTCTTTTTCGGCTTTTGCCTCTTCTATTATTTTTTCTGCAATATTGGATGGAACTTCATCATATCTAATGAATTCCATAGTAAAGCTTCCTCTAGCTTGGGTCATACTTCTTAAATCTATAGCATACTCAAATAATTCAGCTTGTGGTGCTTCTGCTATAACTAGCTGAGAACCATCTGGTTGAGGTTCCATACCTAGAATTCTACCTCTACGTTTATTCATATCTCCCATTACATCACCCATATAATCTTCAGGGATCAATACTTCTACTTTCATAATAGGTTCTAATAATATTGGTTTAGCTTCCTCCATACCTTTCTTAAAAGCAAGGGAAGCTGCTATTTTAAACGCCATCTCATTAGAATCTACTGGATGATAAGAACCGTCAAATAATGTAGCTTTTAAGTTTACTACAGGATATCCTGCAAGTACTCCTTCCTCTAAAGATTCCCTTAATCCTTTCTCTACTGCAGGGAAGAAGTTTCTTGGAACTGCTCCTCCAAATACTTCTTCTTCAAAGACGAATTCTTCATCTGTAGGTTCAAACCTTATATGAACATCACCATATTGTCCAGCTCCACCAGATTGTTTCTTGTGTTTCCCTTGTACACTAGATGTGCCTTTTATAGTTTCTCTATAGGCAACCTTTGGATTAATTAAATTAACTTCAACACCAAAGGTATTTTTCAATTTGTCAATTATAACTGCCAATTGCATATTGCCTTGACCGCCTATTAATAATTGTTTCGTTTCCGCATTTCTTTCTACTACAAAGGTTGGATCTTCTTCTGTTAACCTATGCAAAGATGTCCCTATCTTTTCTTCATCCCCTTTAGCCTTAGGTTCTACCGCTAAAAATAATGTTGGTTGTGGGTATTCTATCCTATCGTATAAGGTTGGATCAGATTTATAGCTGATACTATCTCCTGTCTGAGTTGATTGTAGTTTTGATGTAGCTCCAATATCTCCAGCTACTATTTCCGATACTTCTATTTGATTTTTACCTCTAAGTACAAATAATCCACCTAGTTTTTCAGTTTTATCCTTACTGACATTATATATGTCCTGATCTTTTGTAATCTTGCCCGACAATACTTTAAATAAAGATAATTTTCCTACAAATGGGTCTACAATAGTCTTGAATACTATAGCTGAAAATGGTTCATTTACCTCTACTTTTCTTTCAACTTTTTCTTCCCCTTTATAGCCAATATTTGGACCAACCTCTGTTGGTTTTGGTATATAATTTTTAGCTACATTTAATAATATATCAATTCCAATAGAATTTTCCGCTGAACCAACTAGTAAAGGTACCAAATCTCCATTAGCAACTGCAAGTTTTAGCCCTTTTCTAATTTCTTCAATAGTAAACTCTTCACCTTCAAAGTATTTTTCCATTAGTTCTTCATCTGTTTCAGCAACTTTTTCCATTAGTGATTCTTTTATTGATTCAATTTCTCCTTGAATTTCTGCTGGTATGTCTATTTGCTTAGCATCTTTTCCTGTATATTCAAAAGCTGTTTCATCAATTATATTTACCAATCCTTTAAAACTTTCAGCTTGCCCAATAGGTAAAGTAAAAGGCACTACCTTATCCCCAAACTGTCCTTGAATATCATTTAAAACTTTCTCAAAATTAACGTTTTCTTTATCCATTTTATTCAAGAATATAATTCTTGGGGTATTGTTTTTCTCTGCAAGTTTCCATGATTTCTCTGTTCCTACTTCTACGCCTGAGGAAGCATCTACAAGTAATATAGCGCCTTCACTTGCCCTTAGAGCGCCGTACATTTCTCCTACGAAATCAAAATATCCAGGAGTATCTAAAAAATTATATTTAATACCATTTAACTCCACAGGAATTACAGCTGTACCAATTGAGACTTTTCTTGCAATTTCTTCCTTATCAAAATCTGATACAGTATTTCCATCATCTACCTTACCTTGTCTTTTGGTTATGCCTGCAACATATAGTACTGCTTCCGTTAAAGTTGTCTTTCCACTACCACTATGTCCTATTAAGCTTAGGTTTCTAATTTCATCAGTTTGATATACTTTCATGAATACCTTTCCCCCTTAACCAGCGTTTTATTATTTATATTCAAAGATTTTATATTATAAAACCTTTCAAATCGAAAAATCATTACAACTATCCTTTTAGATTATATCATGAAACTGCTAATTGTCATAGTGTTTTTTATTGTCAGAAAAATTATTCATAATATATTACAAATTTTTCATATAATGGGAAAGGTTTTATTAGGTTTAAAAAGCTAATATAGATACTAATAATACGACGCCAACCAAAACCATAAATATTAAAAATCTGTAACTCTCATTTATTAAATCCATATCACTTTTCCCTATCTCAATCGTTCTTCTTGTGGGTTTAGAACGGTTATATACATAATTAGACGGCAAACTACGACCGCCAATTACTGAGAACCCTCCAATAGATATAACTATTAAAGCAGCATATTCTAATAGAACTTTAAATTCTTTATCTAGAATATTACTTAATATAAATGTTAATGCCATAATAATTATTGCCGTGATTATTACTCTTATTACATACCTTGTTAAACCCCTTATAACTGATTTGCTTTTCATGGAATACCTCTTTCTACTTTCAAATACTGGGACGGTTCTTTTTATTTAAATTATTATTCAACAACTACTGCTGTTCCAGAAGCAGTTACCATAATCATGTTCCCGCCTTGGCCTAATACTTCATAGTCTATGTCCACTCCTACAACAGCATTTGCTCCCAATTTTGATGCTCTATGTTCCATTTCCCTTATAGCATTTTCTCTTGCCTCAATTAATTCACCTTCATAAGATTTCGAACGACCACCAAAAAAATTAGATAATCCTGCTGCAAAATCCTTGATAAAATCTACCCCTGAAACCACTTCACCAAAAACGATTCCTTTGTACTCTATTATCCTTTTACCTTCGATATTAGGCGTTGTTGTCGATATCATTAAAAACGGCCTCCTTCTTTATATTTTATTAATCTTATAATACATTGTATCATAAATTAATAAGCTAAAATATGAGTGATTATAATATTCAGAACATTATTCTTAATTGATAAGAAAGGCTTCTATTTAAGCATTATAAGGTAGCTTCTCTTGAAACTCATAAGGTCAAGTTCTTTTTATAAATCAGAAATAAGTGAGAACTTTCTTATTCGTTATAAAAAAATAGATAGCTAATGCTATCTATTTAGTATTCAAGCAGTGAAAACCTCGCTACGGCTTTGCTATTCAAATTTCTCCAATTTTATCCCTGTCATATGACCGTTTAAATCTTGTTTTTCAAAGGATTCATCAGTTACTCTTTCAATGGATTTAGCTAAAGTTTCTTCTTTGATATAGTCTTCAAATAACTCTATTGCTTCCTTTATCTCATCATTTCCATCATAATAAATATTAATATTATCTAAAACTTCATAGCCATTATTCTTTCTCATCTGCTGCACTTTTGATATAAATTCTCTTGCGTATCCTTCGTTGATTAGATCCTTAGTAAGAGTTGTATCAAGGATTACAAACAGATTGTTTTCCATAGCTACATCAAAACCTTCTTTTGAAGATATAGTAACCATAATATAATCTTTTTCTATTTCTACTTCTTCTCCATCTAGGTTTAAAGTTAACTTTTCTCCAGATTCTAATTTCCCCACTGCTTTATGGGGGTCCAACTCATTCAAAGCTTTTCCAAAGGCTTTAACCTTAGAACCTAGGATAGGTCCTACTACTTTAAAGTTTGGTTTTAAAGAATAGTTCATAAATTGACTTAGGTCCTTTTCAAATACAACTTCTTTAACATTTAACTCTTCTTTTATCAGAGGCACTAAATCTTGGATCTTGTCTTCATACTTTCCATCTATCAATACTTCTTTTATCGGTTGACGAACCTTAATCCTAACAGCTTCCCTAGAAGCCCTGCCTAACCCTACTAAATCTCTTACTAAATCCATCTTTTCTTCTAATTCCAAATCTATCAATTCTTCTTTGCAATCAGGATAGTAATCTAAATGGACTGATTCTTTGTCAGTTAGGCTTCTATATATCTCTTCTGCAATAAAAGGTACAAAAGGTGCAATCATCTTACTAATACCTACTAAAATTTCATAGGTAGTATTATATACAGCCTTTTTATCATCATCTAATTCTGTAGACCAGAAACGTCTTCTAGAGCGTCTAATATACCAATTAGAAAGATCCTCTATGACAAATTCTTGGATTGCCCTTACTACTCTGGTCAATTCAAATTTATCCATATCTTCTTTTACTTGTTTTATAAGACTATTGTATTTTGAAAGTACCCACCTATCTATTTCTTCCCTTTTTTCATATTCTATGAAGAATTCTCTTGGGTCTACATCATCTGTGTTGGCATAAAGAGAAAAGAAGTTATACACATTTCTTATACTTCTGAAGAATTTGCTTTCTACCTCTCTAAGCCCGTCTTCATCAAATCTTGTTGGAGTCCATGGTGGTGATACGTAGATTAAATACCATCTCAATACATCGGCTCCATATTGATCAAATAGAGTAAATGGATCTACTGTGTTGCCTCTAGACTTAGACATTTTCTTACCTTCTTTATCTAAAACTAAGTCATTAACCAAGACATTTTTATATGGAGATTTACCAGTTACAAAAGTAGATATAGCTAATAATGAATAGAACCATCCTCTAGTTTGGTCTATTCCTTCACATATATAATCTGCTGGAAATAATTTATCAAAATTTTCTTTGTTTTCAAAAGGGTAATGGTGTTGAGCAAAAGGCATTGCACCACTATCAAACCATACATCCACTACATCTAATTCTCTGTTCATTATACCATTACATTTTTCACATTTTAAATGAACATTATCTACATAAGGCCTATGAAGTTCTATAGATTCATCTATATCCTCCATTGACCTCTCTACTAATTCAGCTATTGAACCCACACTAGTAGTGTGCCCACAACCTTCACATCTCCATATTGGAAGTGGTGTACCCCAATATCTACTTCGAGATATAGCCCAATCATTTAAATTTTCTAACCAATTTCCAAACCTTTTTTCTCCAACAAAATCAGGATACCAGTTTACTCCATTGTTATTTTCAATTAGTTGTTCTTTTAATCTAGTCATTTCTATATACCAGCTTGGTTTTGCATAATATAGAAGGGGTGTGTGGCATCTCCAACAATGAGGATAATTATGAGCCATTCTTTCTTTTTTATAAAGCTTACCATTTTCCCTTAACCATTTTACTATATCTGGGTCTGCATCTATGACAAATTTCCCTTTCCAAATAGTATCAGTAAACTTCCCTTCATCATCTACTGGTTGTAATACTGGTAAATTATATTTCACTCCTGTATTATAATCATCCTCCCCAAAAGCTGGAGCAGAATGGACTATTCCTGTACCATCTTCTGTAGTTACATAGTCTCCTAATGTAACAAAAAATGCTTTTTTGCCTTCGTCTACTTTTATAAATGGAATTAACTGTTCATATTCTACATACTCTAAATTCTTACCCTTGAATTCTTCTAATACTTCATAATCCTCTCCTAATACTTTATCAGCTAAAACTTTACTTATATAGTATATTTCATCATTTTGTTTTACTCTTAAATATGTTTCTTCTGGATTAACAGTGAGACATACATTACTAGGTAAAGTCCAAGGTGTAGTAGTCCAAGCAAGGAAGTATTCATCCCTATCCTTTCGCTTAAATTTAACTACCACTGTTTCAGATTTTATCTCTTCATAGCCTTGAGCTACTTCGTGGGAAGCTAGCCCAGTTCCACAACGTGAGCAATAAGGCAATATCTTATGGCCTTCGTATACTAACCCTTCCTTAAAGAATTTATCTAGAATCCACCAAACTGATTCTATATAATCATTCTCTAAAGTTATATATGGATTATCTAAATCGATTTCATAGGCCATTCGAGTAGTCATTTCTCTCCAAAGTTTTTCATATTGAAATACGGATTCCCTACATTGTTTATTAAATTTTTCAACTCCATATTCTTCAATTTCATGCTTATTTTTTAAATTCAACTTTTTCTCAACTTCGATTTCTACAGGTAGCCCATGGGTGTCCCATCCTGCTTTTCTTTTAACCTGATATCCTTCCATAGTTTTATATCTACATACTAAATCCTTTAAGGTCCTAGCCATTACATGATGAATTCCAGGTTTCCCATTAGCAGTTGGTGGCCCTTCATAGAAAACAAAAGGCTTACTTTCATTCCTAGTCTCTACAGATTTATGAAGAAGATCGATTTGTTCCCAGTATTTTGAAATATTCTGCTCTCTCTTGTTCACTGGTTCGTTAGATAGTTCTCTAAACCTTTTCAATTTTTTCATCCTTTCTATATTAAAGTATAATAAAAGTCCCTAAGCAAAGCTTAGGGACGGATTTCCGCGGTACCACCCAAATTATAGGATAAATAATCTACTATCCTATCACTCCTTTAATATAACGCCTATAGCGTAATATCCTACTATAATTTCGGATACTATACTCCGAGGTGATCTTCATAAAAGGTTTATTAATAATCTCTCACCCTAGGATTATTTCTCTGTATAATAAATTCCCCTTACTACTATCCTCATCTTCGTAATTAATATTGCATTTTGAGTACTAATATATAACAATTAAGTCTAGTTTGTCAAGTTTATTTATATAATACAACCCATTATATCAGATTTTGATATTCCTGAAAAGTAATATCCTATATCTATATTGTCTAATACCTTACTGATTTCATCTTCTTTGTATTTAATACCTATGAATTTATCTTCTACATCGGATATTTCTCCACCACCAAAGAAATCACCATAAAATTTGATTCCCCTTATAATTCCTTCCTGGACATCTATTTTAATTTCCACTTTCCCTGAAGGAAACCTCCTAGATTTCTCTATATTAAAATCTGGGGAACTTCCAAAATTCCATTCCCATGTAGAATATCTTTCTTCCATCAATTTATTTATATTAGCATAATCTTCTTCTGTTAATTTATATTCTTCAATTTCTTTATTTTCTTTAAACATATGCTCTAATAAAAGTTGTTTGAAATCTTCTACAGTTATATCTTCTTTTAAATGATCCTTAATATTAGTTACTCTACTTCTTACAGATTTAACTCCTTTGGATTCTATTTTATCCTTTGATACCTTTAAAGCTTTTCCTAAAACTTCTAAATCCGTATCAAAAAGCATTGCTCCATGATGAAGGACCTTTCCTTTTTTCATATATTGAGCATTGCCACAGAATTTCTGGCCATCTATTGTAATATCGTTTCTACCAGAGAATTCAGCTTTTACTCCTAGTTTTGCCAATACTTCTATTACCGGTTGAGAAAAAGCTTCAAAGTTAAAAGCAGAAGTTTCCTTACTTTTTGATATAATTGTATAATTTAAATTCCCATAATCATGGTAAACGGCTCCCCCACCAGATAACCTTCTAACTACATTAATATTATTTTCCTTTACATAATCTAAATTTATTTCTTGGATGGTATTTTGGTTTTTCCCTACTATTATGGAAGGTTCATTTATCCATAATAAAAATATCTCATCAAACTGATTTAAACTATCAAAAACATATTGTTCTAAAGCTAAATTGAATTGAGGCCTATTATCATCATTTTTTATGTATATCATAAAAATCCCTCCATGCTATTATAATTAATAATACTCTTATATTTTATCTAATTTTTTTAAAGTTGTAAAATATTGTTTAGCATTTAACCCATTACTTCCTCTTGTAACTTTCTCAATTTATATATATTTCTCTCTTTATTCATTGCTACCATATCATAGGTTATAGGTTGACCTTTCTTAATATCTTTGATTACTTTTGTATCCTTGTCGATAAGTCCTATAGGTACTAAGTTTTTTTCCTTTGCCACCTTATACTCTTCAATACTACCATAGACAGTATATCCTCCTATGCCATCTAATCTATCCCCTACTTTTAAATCTTTCTTAGCCACTGTAATAGTTTCTGCAACTATTCCCTTTGTAGGTGCTATAGTTGCTTCTTTATAATAACAGGCATTAAATATAGTTATAGGTGTTTCCAAACTAGTAAGATGATAAGGCCTATATAGTACATAATTAGGCCCTGAACCCATATTTAAATATTGTAATTGTTTATGTACTTCATCTAATTTAGTAGTAAATATAGCAAAAACTCCTGGAGCAATTCCCATAACATAGTCAACTATTCCATATTTATTGAGAATACCCCCTTCTTCCCTTAGCCTAAAAAAGCTAGTCAAATCCTTTAAATCACTATTAATACCATGTCCTCCTCTTATATCTGGAACAAAACCTGTAGCATTGGCCATACAGGTCATCTCTATCATGGTGTTGGTACCATCTATAAATCCTGTAAGCATATGGGGTTTTAATCCCTTTTTCAAAGCCTTTTCATATACAATATCTGGATTTACTTCTAAATCTAAAGGGTTGTTTTTTCCCTTTCCAATTGCTAATACTTCAAAACCTAAACCTACTGCAAAATCGTATAACTCCATAACAGCACCAGGTTCATCTCCTGCAGTTCCTGTATATACTACTCCCGCTTCCTTGGCCTTTTTATATAGTATTGGTCCAATTACCGAATCAGCTTCCACATTTAACATAATTATATGCTTTCTATTCTCTATTGAATCTAAAGAAATTTTTGCCCCTACTTCTGGTACTCCCGTAGCATCTACCACCGCTTCGATAGTATTAGCCTTTGTTGCTATGTCCATATCCTCAGTTGCGATGAATTTTCCTTTTTCTAAATAATAATTTATTTCATTTAATGAGTTTGAAATTACAATATCTTCTTGTCCAATTCCTGCTGAGAAAAATGCATCTACTGCTTTTTCTATATTTCTATTAACAACCAAAGAGGGCAACATACCTCTAATTCTAGACATTTGGTTTACCAAACCTTTTCCCATCTTCCCTGCTCCTACTATAGCAACCTTTATATATTTACCTTGTTCTGCTAATTCATTTAATTTTCTATTCATAGTTAGCATGAAATCCGTCCTTTCAATATCTTTCTTCCCTTATTCTCCTTTATTCTAAAGAGGCATTTCTGCCAGCCACATAACCTGATGACCAAGCCCATTGAAGATTAAAGCCGCCACAATCACCATCTATATCAACAATTTCTCCTGCAAAATATAATCCATTTACTAGTTTTGATTCCATTGTAGAGTTGTCTATTTCATCAGTATCTACTCCACCTGCTGTTACCTGAGCATCTTTAAAAGATTTACTACCAGATATTTTAAATCTCCAATCCGTAAGTATTTTTGATAATCTACTTACCTCATCATTACTCAAACTAGCAATTTGTTTGTTTTTATCAATTCCTAATTCCTTCAATATGGGAAGAATTAATCTTTTGTTTATTAATCCTATTAATCCTATTTCTATAGTCTTTTTTGCCATAAACCCAAACCTATATATTAGGTAGTTATATAGCTCCTCTTCTGTCTTACTATGAATAATGGCTACCTTTAGCTCTACATCTTTATTATCCTTTAAACATTTTAAAGCTATTCTACTCAGTTGAAGAATAGGAGGACCAGATATACCATAGTTAGTAAACAATATATCTCCACTATCCTCTTTAATTAATTGATTCCCATTATAAAGGCCTACTGTTCCCACAAATTTAACTCCATCTACTTGCTTAAATATATTTCCCTCAAGTTTAAGCTGTACTAATCCGGGAAAAATCTCTGCTATGCTATGACCCATATTTTCAGCTAAGGTATAACCATTGCCATCTGAACCCGTATTAGGAGCTGCATTGCCTCCAGTAGCCAAAATAACCCTATCTCCATATACTTTTCTACCGTCTTCTAAAGTTAATACAAATCTCTTATCCTTTTTTATATCTACCACAAATCCATCGGTTATAACCTCTACACCTAATTCCTCTAGCTCAAACCTTAATACATCTAAAACGCTAGAACTTTGATAAGATAGGGGAAATACTTTGCCATTATCTTCTATGGCAGGGGTTATGCCTAACTGTTCAAAGAAATCTAATGTTTTATCTACTCCAAACTTGGATAGGCAGCTATAGGCAAATTTTGGATTGTTACCATGATAATTTTCTATAGACAAGTTCACATTGGTATAATTACATCTACCATTTCCTGTAGCTAGTATCTTTTTACCTACTCTATTATTTCTTTCAAGTATAGTTACATCTGCACCATAATTCCTCGCAAAAATTCCAGCTATCATCCCAGCAGCACCACCGCCTACTACTAATACCTTAGGCATGATTCAAACTTCCTCTCTAATTTAAGATTCATTTCTTATTATTCCATTATATTTTATATGTTATTTGTGGTTTTGTCTATTTAATTAAAAAAAGGTTATAGATTTTCCTTTTGAACGGAAAATTTATAACCTCAGTGTTTCTCGCTTGCAAATTCTATATAAAAGACTCCAACTTAAATTTTTGCCAAGGCTTTATATGATCTAGTAAAAATACTTCCTCATCTACTACTTTCCCTACTACGCTAGTTTTTCCACTATTTTTCATAGGCTTTAATGCTATTTGTAATTCACCAGCATAATGTTCGTATAAGCTGCTGTCTATTATAATATCTCCTTTTTCAATGTCCTTTGGATTAATCAATTTAAAGTCATAACCTTTATATTTAACCCTACTTTGAGTTGACCTAATTACGTACTCTGATATATCTCCCCTATTAATATGGAGTTCTTCCAATACTATTTTCTTTTCCAACTTTGGTAGACTATCTATTAACTCTACTTTTAGCGTAAGGAGATCCTTGTTCATTTTCCCTAGGGTTTTTAATTCCTCTTCAGAAGCATAACAGTTTGCTATTATCACATCATCTATAAGCCCGGTATTAAAAAGATCTTTGGCTTGAGTTTCTATAGGAAGCTCTCTATGCTCTTCCAATGTAGGTAGGCCTTCATTAACTAGCCAAGGACCAAAGGTAGCATTTGTTGAAGAAACAAAGGCTGCCGTCCTAAGGCCATATTTTTTGAAGCTCTCAGATGTCTCCATAAAATGTTTCCTGGATAATCCCGTATACCTATGAGGATAAAAGTTATGACATCCAATAATATTATTTTTATTTGGCATATATGCCATTATGTTTTTCAAATATTTAGTATTGTTGCTCATATTTATCTCTATTTTTAAACCATAGGGATTAAACGACATTATACTTTCCTCATTGCCAGAAAAACCTAAATCCAATCTAATTCCCGTTAAATTCATATCCTTAAAGAACTTTAGATCTGAATAATGAATATCTAAAGATTTAAATACGGATGGAGATACATCTGCTATTACCTCCATGCCTAGATCCTTTCCATAGTTTATTATTTCCTTAAACTCCCTTAGTATCCTGTCCTTATCTTCATCAATTGAAATCAAGTTTGTGAATATCCGACTAAATCCATATTTCGTTGCTAAACTTAAATACTTTCTATCTTCCTCTAGGGACGAGTTATTTGGATATATGGATACACCTAGTCTACGCATTGACTCTACTACCCCCTGCCACTATAGAACTATAAACTACTTCATATAGGTCTATAAATTCTCTAGCCATATCTCTAGTCGTTATGGCATTCATTAGATGATCTTGAGCATGAACTAAAAGCAGGGAGAAATCTTGTTTTTCCCCTTGAGCTTCCGATTGTATCAGCTTAGTTTGACTTTTATGTGCACAAGCAATCTTTTCATTTGCATCTTCTATATTAGTTCTTGCTTTATCAAAATCGCCTTTTTTTGCATAAGATATCCCCTCCATACATAGACTCCTTGCTTCTCCACTGTAATTAATAATATTCATTATTATCATCTCTAAGTCCATATTACTCTCTCCTTTAAAATTTAAAAATTATATACATTTGCTACAATAATCTATAATATGACACAAATCCTCTTTAAAATTATGTTATCTATATTCCTTTAAAAAAGTTTGGAAGATAACTTCTATGTGCTTGTAGTAGTTCATCCAACATTTTATGTCCTTCCCTATCGTTTGCAACAAGGGGATTCGTTATCATTGCTAGAAGGGCTTTCTCATAATTCCCTTCTACCGCTGCCTCTGCTCCTAATACTTCAAAAGCTTTTATCTGATGTATAATTCCTTTTATAGGAATGGGAAACTCATCAATAAATTTATAGGGTATAGGCCCATTTTTTGTTATCTTACAAGTTATTTCAATAGCATTGTTTCTATCTAAATCCTTAATAGTATTTCCATTTAATGTGTTTACTACTTGAAGGTCTCCCTTATCATTATATATGGAACTTATAAGATTACAAGCAGCATCAGAATAGTAGGCACCTCCTCGCTTTTCCAATTCTTTAGGTTTGTGCTTCAATTCCCTATTTTTATAAAGTGCAAACAAGGATCTTTCTACTTCCATTACTTCCTCCGCCCTATTCCTACCTTCTTTAAATTTCACTATATCATTTTCCAGCATGTCTTTAGTTTTATAATAATATTTGTGATATGGACAAGGTATTAACCTGAGGGCCTTAATAAATCCTTTATCCCATTCCATAGGATCTATGTTTTCCATATTTATAGAAGCTGAATTTTCTATATATATATTTAATACCTCATCTGTTCTATCTTCTCCATCTATAAATACATTAAATCCATATACCATATGATTTAATCCAGCAAAATCTATTCTAATCCTATCTCCTTCTATACCCATTATTTCTGCTATACCCTTTTCTACTCCTATCGGGACATTACAAAGACCTATAAACTTCCTATGTCTTGAATATTTGGAAAAAGCTTCGGTTACCATGCCTACTGGATTTGTAAAGTTTATTAACCAAGCATCAGGACATAAATTTGTCATATCATCAGCAATTTCTAATAATACTGGTATAGTTCTTAACCCTTTAAAAAGTCCGCCTGGCCCATTGGTTTCTTGCCCAATAAATCCATGGGATAGTGGAATACTTTCGTCCTTATTTCTAGCCTCGAGCATCCCAACCCTTATTTGAGTTGTGACAAAACTAGCTCCGTATAATGCTTCCTCCCTATTTAAAGTTAGAAAAATATCCATTGGTATTTTAGCCTCTTCCACCATTCTCTTGGCCAAATTTCCAACTATATTAAGCTTTTCCTTGCCTTCCTCTACATCTACAAGCCAAAGTTCATCTACCGGAAGTTCTTCGTACCTTTTGATTATCCCTTCAATAAATTCTGGAGTATAAGATGAACCACCGCCAATTACAGCTATTTTAATTTTTTTATTCAAATATGCCACCCCTTTACAAAATAATATTGTTATTGGTGTATAAAGAATTAGTCCTTTATACACCAATAAACAAACCAAATATCCTATAAGATATTAGTTAGAAGTAAATTGAATATTAAATATATTTCCGATATAAAAAATCCCAATCCCCTTAGTATAAAATAATTCATTGATTAGTTATTTTAGTTTTCCTACTTTGTCTATCAGCTAGTTTAATAAAAGGTAGATATATGAGTACTGAAATTACAAGGTTTATAGCAGCTAAAACTGCTGCCCTCCAACTTGCTGAAGTAGCCCCTGTTGCTAAAAATGCTCCTACTACTGGAGGAGTAGTCCAAGGTATAGCAACATACGTTGGAGGTGCAAAACCTGTAGCGGTACCAATATAACCTATAAGAGTCAATATTCCAGGAGTTATTATAAATGGAATAAATAATATTGGATTTAACACTATGGGGAGTCCAAACATCATAGGCTCGTTAATTTGAAATATCCCCGATGGTGTTGATAGTTTAGCAACTTCCCTATATTCCTTTCTCTTCTTCGCTGCAATAAAAATAGCAATTATTAATCCTATAGTTGCACCTGAGCCACCTAAATGTACATAGGTATCAAAGAAAACCCTAGTTATTACATTTGGTGCCGCCAGTCCTGCCTCTATTGCAGCAGCATTATCTGTAAGAGCAGGTAGATATAATGCATTCATTATAGGATCCAATATATTTGCACCATGTAGACCAAAGAACCAAAACAAATTGATTAACATGGCCATTACCATAGCTGAACCTACTCCTTGACTAAAACCTTGCAGTGGTTTTTGAATCCCTTCGTATATTACATCATATAAACTTACTCCTCCTAGCTTATCTATAATCAGAAATACAATTCCAAAAGTAAAGATAGTAATCATTCCTGGTATAACAGCTGCAAAAGCTCTACCTACTGCCGGAGGTACCTCTTCTGGCATTTTTATAGTTAAATCTCTTTTAATCAATTTAACAAATATTTCGGTGGCAATTAACGCTACTATCAATCCTGTAAACAAACCTGTAGCTTGTAAGTAACCCCAATGAATATATCCCCAACCTGCATCACCATGGGCCTGTGGTAATGTAGCAAAATAAGAACCTACTGCAATTAGTCCAGCTGCAAGAGAGTTTACATTGTAGGATTTTGCTAAACTATAAGCTGTAGAAAAAACAACTAATAATGTCATTATAGCTAAAGTACCCCACCAAACTTGATCGCATATAGGAATTAATATTCCTAATGGTGCTATCCATTGGAAGATAGTGTTTTTTAATAATACAGCAGTAGAACCTGCAAGTATCAAAGGCATAATGGCTACAAAACCATCTCGGATAGCAACTAAATGCCTTTGTCCACCAATCCTAGCTGCAACGGGAACAAATCTCTTTTCCATAAAATCCAAAAAATTATTCATGTTAATCCCCCTTTTAAATATGAAACTTTTATTAGTTTTTAGCCATACTTAAAGCCTGTTCTAAAACCTTTTCCCCATTCATAGTCCCATAATTAATGGTATCCACTACATCAACGGGTATCCCCTTAGGTTCCATTAGTTCCTTCATCTTTGGCAATAGATACCTTACCTGCGGTCCAAGTAAAACAATATCAATTTTATCCATAATATTTTTTGCATCTGCCTCTGCTACAGCAAATACATTTACATTCATCCCTTTTTCCTTAGCTACCTTATTCATTTTGCTTACTAGTAAACTAGTGGACATGCCTGCAGAACAGACAAGCATAATATTTACCATATGAATCAGTCCTTTCTGTAAGGTTAATGAGTAGTTTAAGCTATACCCTATTCACCTCCAACAATTTATTTTTATGTACTATATTACATTTGCAATTACCTTGCCAATATCACTGATAAAATAATTCAAATAATAAAAATCTATCTTTAGCAGCTTCTTTCATAATTTCACCATTATATATTTAATAATGGGTAAAATAAATATATAAAAACCGTGTAAATTTCTAAACAAAAAAAGAAAATACTGTGTAAAAGTTTACACACTATTACACAGTATTTTGGTTTAACAAAAACAATTTCAATATATAGGCTAATTCATCTTCCCCTAAGGAAACCTTATATTTTTTCTCCATAAAGGAAATAGATTCTTTAATAATATTCATCTCTTTTTCATATAGATTTCTATAAATCTTCAAATCTTCAAATTTCCTAGGGATTACACCAGCCAATAGATTATCTATTAAAAAAGATATATGGAGTACGATTCCTATCTTAGCGTCGGATATTATTTCTATTTCCAGCTTGTTTTCAATACTATAGATTAAATATTTAATATCCCTAGTTATTTCTTCCCCATCTAAATTTGTTAAATGTTCTTTTAAGGATTCTGCTACCTTCATATACATATTTTCTTCATCTATAATTTTCTTTAATTTATTTATGCCATAACCCCTGAACACTTCTATGGCAGGTATGAAAGGTATATATCCTATATCCATATTTACCGTTGCAATAATGGCTATGATATTATACTCTTTACTTAATCTACATATTCTATTTTCTAACTTTTCTTCATCTATAATATTTATGGCCATTATTTCTATATTTTCATCAACTAAAGAGGTTTCTACTACTGATTTTAACTTTTTAGAAGCCCCATCTCCTGTAAAACAAGCGGTAACAATTATGTTTTTCCTTATCTTTTTCTTCGGCAGCTCATCTTTATAAAGATCCTTTTTGTTTAAAGATTCAATAATTTCATCTAAACCATAGCCCATTACAACCTTTCTCAATACCTCAAGAACCATGGGAGTGCTAACCTTTTCAAGTGTTCTTACTTCTATTCCAGTTTCTTCCCATATCATGTCCCCAAATGTTGTTAAAGAGCCCATATCCACTAGCATTACTACTCCCTTTCCCTTGTCTATTTGCTGGACCTTATCCTTTGTTAGCTCATACATAATTTTGGGATTCATGGATAAAGGCATATCTAAGGCAACGGCATGTTCTATGCCTATTAAACTATTGGCTACTTCTACCATACTGCTTGCAGTAGATCTACCATGCATGACAACTATTACTCCTACCTTTGGCTTTTCTTCTCTAAATTTTTTATCTGAATCTGTTGTAAAAAACATGGCCAGATACCCTATTTCATCTACAGGAGTTTCAATGTGAAATTTACTGTCCAATATCTTTGCAATTTTCATAGCAAATAAGAATTCTTCCTCGTAATTAATTCTTATAGAATTTAGCTTAGGATTGTATATTTTTTCCCCTTTTTTTATCCTTTCTATACTCCGCTCTAAATGGAAGGATAACCCAAAGTATATTTTTTCATCAAACTCTTTTCCCAAATGTTTTTGAGCCAATAATAATATTTCCTCAGCTACTTGAAGTATGTCATCATTTACTACATTTGATATCCCGGTTCTATCAAAACGTCTATGTATACTTCCTATATATTTTTCAAAATGGGATTCAATATCAATGTTTATTATCTCATTAATGTCCTTTTCATCTATACCCGATCCCTTTAAAGATTCTAGTTTTTCTTCAATAGCAGTATAAAAATCCTCGGATCTATTATCATCTATATTCAATAGAAGGGGAGGTTCTTCATGCTGGTTAAACTTAAAAATATCATAGGTAGTATTTAGTAGTTCATCTACTTCACTCCTATACTCATTGATATTTAAAATTCCTTTTCTTACGTGATTAGGTAAATCCCCTTGGTTGATAATCAGGTAATCGCCATTTTCAGATTTATATCTAAGAAAAGCCTTAGCACAAGCCAGTTGTATATCAGATTTAAGCTGACCTATATTGTTTGGACAATCATACAATAGATAAGAAATAATAGAATTTTTATTTATATATATGCTCTTCCCAAGCCTATGGGATTCTTCCTTGATAAAGGTTTCTATTAAAAAATATCTTTCAGGTAGGCTCCTATCCCTTATAGGAGGCAAGGTTATTATCATAGGTATCCTGCGAGTGAAAGTTTTTAATAAATGGGAATTTGGATTTTCTGTTGTTGCAGCAATTATTCTAACATCTACATGGATTAATTTTTCCGTTTCTCCTAAAGGTCTAAAAAAACCATTATCAATGTAGGTGAACAACATCTCTTGACCTTGAGGCGGTAACCTGTGGATTTCATCTAAAAAAATAAATCCCGAATCTGCCTTTGTAAGCAATCCATTCCTATCCCTATCAGCACCAGTATAGGCTCCCTTCTTAACCCCAAATATTTGAGCCGTCAATAGATTTGGATTATCTACATAGTCTGCACAATTAAATCTAATAAAAGGAGCGTTTTTTCTCACTATATTAGATTCTATAGCAAATTGATACATAAGTTCAGCAAACATGGATTTTCCTACGCCTGTTTCCCCTAAAAGTAAAGTATGCAAGCCTTTAGGAGGATACATAATAGCAGCCTTTGCCTTTTGTATAGGCATAGCTAAGCTCTGTGTCGCTCCTACCATTTTGTCTAGGCTGTTGTTAGAATCCACTATTGAATTCCCCCCTCGGGAAACCCTATTAGTATCATTATTAATAGATTTATATAAAACCGGTCTTCCATCTATTTTTTCTAACTTTCCCTCTTTATGAAGGATATTTAAATACCTGCTAATATTAGATCTATCAGTTTCCAGCATAGAAGCTATATCTTTAGCAGAAACACCTTCCCTTTTTTTCTTTTCCAGATGGAGCAAAATTTCAAATACCTCATCTACTCTGCCCAAATTTACCACCTTTTCAACTATAATATTGGTTTATAATAAAGATATTAATAAATAGTTTAGATTATCTTGTAATTATTATACCAAATAAAATAAAGCCTGTCCTTATGATTCAAGACAGGCTTCATTTTATCAATTTAATTTTTCTTTTCTATATAGAACAACATTCAATATTATCCCCACTATAGCAGCGAAACTTAGTCCTGATATTTTTACAGTTTCGGTGATAGGAATTCCTATAGTAATACCTAATTTATTTTCTATAACACCACTTCCAAGGCCTAGTACTAATATAGTTCCCATGACTATAATGTTTTTCCAGTTAAGTTCTACTTTATTTGTTTTTATGGTTTTAACACCTATAAGAGATATCATACTAAAAAGCATTAAACTGATTCCACCCATAACTGGGGTAGGTATGGTACTTAAAAATGCACCAATTTTTGACACAAACCCTAATACTACTGCGAAAACTGCTGCTAGCCTTAATATAGATGGATCATAATTTTTTGTTATGGCTAAAACTCCAGTATTTTCTCCGTAAGTTGTATTGGCAGGTCCTCCTATTAGAGCTGCCATGGTTGTAGCTAATCCATCCCCCAATAACGTTCTATTTAGACCTGGATCTTCTATAAAGTTTTTACCTACAACCTGTCCATTGGTAGTTATATCTCCTAAATGTTCCATAAATACTGCTAATACTACTGGAGCGATTATAGTTATAGCGCCTATATCAAATTTGGGTAATCTAAAAGCAGGCACTGCAAATATAGCCGCTTCTTTTACCACACTAGTGTCTGTAATTCCCATTTTATAAGAGGCTATATAGCCAGCAGTTACAGCTATCAATATTGACAATTGTTTAAATATGCCCTTTCCTTTAAAATTAACTAATAATGCTATTCCTAAGGTTATACCAGCTATTAAAAAGTTTTCACTGGCATTTCCAAAGGCCACTGGAATTAAATTCATACCTATTACTATTATCATAGGCCCTACTACTTGAGGAGCAAGATATCTTTGTATTTTTTCTATTCCTATTTTTTTAATTAAGAAGGACAAAAATATATATATTAAACCTGCTGCTACCATCCCACCTTGTGCATATGCAAGATCACCATTATATATCTCCTTTACTGTCAATATTACCGGAATAAATGCAAATGATGAACCTAAGAAAACTGGAACTTTACCTTTTGTGCAAAGGTGAAATATGATAGTTCCAAGTCCAGCAGAAAATAATGCCACCGATGGATCGAATCCTGTCAATATAGGTACTAAAACCGTTGCCCCAAACATAGCAATTAAATGTTGAAGAGCTAAAATAACCTTTTTTGAATTTTGCCATAATCTAGCCTCTTCTTTTTTAGATTTACTTGCAATTACATTTTCAGTCATAAAAAAACCTCCCTTTCTAATTTAAAGGAGAGTTTTCTCTCCTTTTCAGCCTCCCTGGACTGATTTAAAGGACTGTTAGATTGTAATAATTTAGCCATAAAAAAGGTCTCGCTAACAGCAAGACCTTTTATGCAAATAGGCATAATTATCCATACTAATTACAATCTTGCCAGTCTCTCTGGACTGATTTAAAGATTACTATATGTTTTTATTCCTAAATATTATATCATTATATTCTCCAATAAGCAATAATTATTTTACAATCGTCTATATATTTCTTTATCATCTAATCCGCCTATATTTAGACCTTCATCAATCTGATCAAGTATAAGCTTCTTATCCTTCATAAGAGTTCCTCTTAATGAAACATAATTAGAAGCATGATTACTTCTAAAAATACAATTATTTATTTCAAGCCCCTCTACTAGAATTCTTGTCTCTTTTAATACTTCTCTAGGAGTTAAAAGCTGAAATCTTCCTTCCAGTACCTCTTTGTAAAGTTGGGTATCTTCTTCTAGTAATAAAGTCAGCAATCCAATATAATGGGGTTTCATTTTATTTAGAATTTTAGCTGATTCTACAGCATGAAGTTCTGAATTTACTTTTCCTCCAATCCCAGATATTAAAGTCACTGAAAGTTCTATATTAGCCCCTACAATTTTTCTACCTGCCTCTATCATTTGAGCAGAATTTACACCCTTTTTAATATCCTTTAATATCTTGTCACTTCCGGATTCTAAACCTAAATATACAATACCTAACCCTAAAGCTTTTAACTCCAATAACTCTTCCTGGGACTTGTTTAGAATAGATCTAGGAGAACCGTATATACCTACCCTTTCACATTCTGGAAACAAAACTTCTATGCCTTGTAATATTTTGATTAATTCTTCAGTTTTAATTACTAAAGCATCTCCATCAGCTAAAAAAACACGCTTCACATTCCTATAATGTTTTCTACCTATAATTAAATCTTCCATTATTTCTTCCGTACTTCTTATTCTAAAATTTTTTCCCTTATACATAGAACAAAAAGTACACTTATTATGAGAGCAACCTATTGTAGCCTGAACTATAAGACTATAGGCTTCACTAGGTGGCCTATAAAGAGCTCCTTCATATTTCATTTGTATCTTCTCCTTCTTTTATCCCCATTTTCCTTTTTACCCTAGATTTCTATCATTATTCCTATAATAAGATTATAATATATCTAAAATATTACGACAATAAAAACCCTCTACTTCGACCTACGAAAAGGAGTTATATGATTGCAAATAATAATACTATCAACATTTATATTCTATTTTATTCTGCAGAATCTTTATTCCTTTTAGAAATAAAGATAGCTCCCCTTTTATAGACAGATTTTTTATTTCATTTATCTACTTAAAGGGGAGCATATCAAAATTACTGTTGAGTTACAATTTTATTTATATCAGTACTAATGTATATATTAGATATTTTATAAGGCTTATTTGAATTACTTAAATCAAAAGTTGCAATGCCTAAAGCAGTAATCTCTATATTCTTCTTATCTGTATATACGAGCAAATCAACAAAAAATGGTATTTCCCAAGCTATGCTAGATTTATTCCACGACGAACGTCTAAGGTCAATATTTAATATTTTATATCCTAATACATTGTCAGCTAATTTATTGTTAACTACTATCTTATAGGTAAGCCTTTTTTCTTCGGTCATTAATACTACTCCGGGATATTTCTCCATTTCTAAATTCAATAAAACTTGCTCATTATAAGATTTAGTGCCTTTAGGATAAATAAACATTGCTCTCAATACAGTATCTATTCTTCTATTTGCATAAGATGAATTACTATTTTCATATATTTCATAAATAATTGATGCAGCAAATATTAATAATATTGTTAGCAATGCAAATTTTACAATCTTTTTCATACTCATTATCTCCACAATAATTAATTTTCAATGATATAATCTTCTAGCTCTGGATAACTTCCTCCAAGAACTCCTTTATAACCTTCTAGTATATAATCAAGATTTTCAAAAACATAACTATCTTCAGAATATTCTTCAACGACTTCGAATTTTAATCTCAAAGAATCATCAACAACATATTTTTCAGTTAAATCTCCGTTAAAAGGCCACATGAGGTCACAACTATCTAAACAGTCAAAATAAATTTTAGTTGAGTTTGTCTCATGATCATATTTTATATCTTTTATTGTATCTTCAAATATTATAGAATCGCCAACATCAAAATCTTTTAAAGCATTTACTGATATTTTTAATTCTGAATCATAAAATTGATAATACAAATCCCTAGCATTTAGTGCTATTCCATTATCTAAAACATTTTTTCTAAATGATGTGTTTGCATTAAAGATGCCACTAGGTAATACATAATGTTTATTGCTATTTTCATCTAACATATATTCAAATTTAGTTCCATCAGAATTTACTGCATATTTTATTTTATCTGCAGAATATCCTTCTGAATCCTCTGTAAAATCCAAAAGCATAACATAATGATCCCATTCACCATCAGAGGAGCTATAATAAAGTTCATAATATTCAGGATCAGCATAATGTATAACATGTTGATTATGTGTGGCATTTGCACCTGCTACTTCATAACCGTCTTCATCCTCTATCCATATATTTATCTTTTCTAACCAATTATGCCAATCTGTTTGTGCCCAAGCATCAATAGTAAATTTTTGAGGCAAGTCTAGTTCTCTTCTAACTCTTCTGATGTCATCATCATCATTTCCATAAGTAAGACTGCCAGTAGATACTTGGCACCAATTAGGCCCTTCCACAACATCAGGTTCTCTATAAAAAACTGCACCACTTATTTTACTGATTACCCAGTCAACGCCTGTTAAAAACAAATCCCAAAAAACATCATTTATTGAATTATCGCTATCACTTGTAACAGTTTTATTATTCGTAATATATTCTATATATTTATCAATTTCTTGTTCATTAAAATCAACAAATGTACTAATAGCTATAACACTTGTATTTGTGAACATGACTAAGCATAAACTAATTATTAATATTATCGTGAAATTATTTTTTTTCATAACAATTACCTTTCTTTTTTTACCGTAGTATCAAATACAAAAATATACTTGAACACTCAAACTAATTTTTTTAAACATTCACTATAACTATAACCTCTTCACAGTTGCTACCGTTACTTTGGTTTTGTCCTAATATATAACATAATATCCACCTCCCATTATCTATATTGTCATTTAACTCTTTTTTATAGGTATATTGATAAAAATATCTGGATTATGAAGTATATTAATAGGCTCAAAGCGATAATATTTATGTTATAAAAGATTAGCTATAAATAATTAGTTATAAATGATACCTTTTAATGCATCTTGGTCTTTTTCTATATTTTAATTAAAGTATATTATATTACACTCGACTAATTTGTCGAAGTTTGTATTAAAGGTAATAAGAAAACTATACTACTATCTTTTTTATCTTCTATCTACTTAACTTTTTAAATCTTTCTATCATATTAAAATCAATGCCTATATATTTCTCATTAATATTTCCAACTCCTTTTGACCTCTTTTAAATATTCCCTAATTACTTTTTCAGTTTCAAACTTATAACATTCCTCAACTTTGTCTTATAAACAATCTAAAAACTTTTCTAGTTCCTCAATGTTTACTTTAATTTCTTTCACTATTTCAACCCCTTTCTACAAATAAAAGTCCTCAATAGTCTTATCCATTATGTCTTGATTAATTCCAATATATCTTAAAGTAACACTTGGAGCTGAATGATTAAACAATTTCTGCAATAGTGCAATATCTTTATAACGTTTATAGTGCCAATATCCAAATGTTTTTCTTAATGTGTGTGTGCCTATTTTCTCAAATCCTAGATTTATATATGTATATAGCTATTTTAGATTTTATTCAAAAAAATAAAACCCTCTATTTCGACCTACGAAATAGAGGGTTTTTATATATGTACTTGGCAGCGTCCTACTCTCCCAGGGCGTTACCACCCAAGTACCATCGGCGCTGAGAGGCTTAA
>NZ_PPXW01000001.1:805332-866510 GCF_021655095.1 Clostridium sp. Cult1
AACTAAATAGAATTTCCAATTATGTGAAATCCAACCAAATAGATATTCTGAATTTAAAACAGTAAATGAGATTAAAAGTACTATTCCTAAAATAAGAAGTTCAAAAATTAAATATCTATACTTGTTTTGTTGCATAGGTTTACCTCCTTTATAATGAATATAAATCTACTGATATACATCAATTATTTAAATCACATATCCTGGATTTCTTTTACTCTACCATATATATTAACTAATTTCTACCATATTTTATTTAAAATAAAAAATAATCCGCTAGTCTAAGGGCTTCTGCTCTTTGAACCAGCGAGTTCTGATTTTTATAATATTTCCTGTTTAATTTTAGTTCCATCCTTAAAGTAAAATATAATATCATTTTCAATAACTACCTTATTTATGGTAGATGTCCATAAAGCCCCATCAAAGTCTGTTAAAATTATATCTTGGCTTTTAAGTCTATCTATAAAGGTATCTATGCTATCTTTTCTAACTTTGTTTTCTTGTTGCTTTTCTTCTACTTCATTTAATTCATCTTGGCCCTTTTTGTATCTTTCAACTAATTCATTATACTTTTTTGTATATTCCTTTTGGTCCATAGCCTTTCTAGGATTCTCATCAACTATCTTTCTAAATAATTCTTCTAAAACTTCAATCTCATTTTGAATAGTAGCTGCCTTTTTTTCAAGCTTTGTTGTGTCTAGAAGTTCTTTCAATATAACTTCATAGCCCGTTATAATTTTTTCTTTATTTTCTATTAAACTATTGAAAGCTTTGATAAATGCCTCCTTGAAACTTCCATAGCTATTATTCTTGGATTGTTTTAATGCCCTTTCTCTTGCCCCTTGACGAGCTTCTTCGCCCCAGCTTTTACTTCGTGGTTTATGCTCCCATGTCCTCTGAATAACTTCCCCATCTCTAAATACAAATTTCAATATATTTGAATCACAAATCTCTATATATTCAATTTTTTCATTGAATAGGGTTTCATTATAATTATCTACTTCTAATACTTCACTTGTAATCTCAAGTAAAATCTCCTCTGGTATTTGCCTTGAGTTCCGGCAATCTTTTCCATACCTTGTATAGGTACTACAAACCCAAAATGCTCTACCATGACTTAGCTTTCTTCTATATTTCTTTCCACAGTTTTCACAAATTAATTTGCTGGTAAAAGGATAACATTTATAGTAATTTCTTCATCATCAATGTTATAGCCATATATAAATCTTAAGTTTACAAGTTCTCCCTCTAAGAAACCTTTCCTAATTCGTCACTTGTAATTTTCACTAACAGAACGGCTTTCTTCTTGGGCAAAAGAATCGGGGATAGTTAGCATAGTCACTGTACTATATAACTTTTATAACTACTCCGTGGAAAATTATACGCTTTTACTTTCATTTTATTGTAACTGATGCAAAAAGAACCGTCCCCAATGCATTATCCAAAAACAACGAAAACCCCTTGAAATCAAGGAGTTTCTATTGTATCAATATTTAAGTTCTTTTATGGTGGAGGCGGTGGGAATCGAACCCACGTCCGAAAACACTTCCACAAGAGTTTCTCCGAGTGCAGTCAGTAATTTGACATTCCCTCCACTAGACCCCTACTGACAGGATCCTAGCTTTAGTAGCTTCATAGATTCCGTTCCCTACTCAAAGCTTTGTAAGGCTCGGTTCCCCACTAGGTTGGCGCCCTATCCCAAGGCGTGGGATTCTCGGGTAGGACG
Organism: Clostridium sp. Cult1; assembly: GCF_021655095.1. Classification (GTDB taxonomy): domain Bacteria; phylum Bacillota; class Clostridia; order Tissierellales; family Tepidimicrobiaceae; genus Schnuerera. The sequence goes on from NZ_PPXW01000001.1 coordinate 807,056, forward strand.
TGCTGCTTTAATTAAGCAGCAAATGCGTAATCTTCGTTTGCGTTTAATTTAAGTTGCCACTTTTAACGTTGTTTGGCGACAACGACTCGCTACTCCTGCTTCCATATCCCCGTCGAAACCTTTTCGCCCCCATATAATTTAATCCACATTTTTTGGTGCACTATCAATTATAGCAAAATATTGATATTATGTCAATCTATCGAATATAAAACATTGAAAAGTAGTAAATCATCCTTTAATTGTGCATTGTGAAATGTAAATTATAAAATTAGCATTTATCTATATTTTTCTGAAGCATGTTGTTGCATTCTTCTTTCCGCATCTCTTCTTGCTATATCCTCTCTCTTATCGTATAACTTTTTACCTTTAGCTACTGCCAATTCTACTTTAACTAGTCCATCTCTAATATATACGGTAAGTGGTACTAAAGTATAGCCCTTTTGCATGACTTCTGCAGCTAATCTTCTAATCTCCTTCTTATGGAGTAATAGTTTTCTCTTTCTAACTGGATCTACATTATAAATATTACCTTGCTCATAAGGACTTATGTGCATACCATATACAAAAACTTCTCCATTTTCTATAACAGCATAACTTTCCTTTACATTTATTCTCCCCTGTCTAATGGATTTGACTTCCGTTCCCTTTAATGCTATTCCTGCTTCTATTGTATCTTCAATAAAATATTCATGCCTAGCCTTTCTATTAGTTGCAACAATTTTTATATTTTCCTTTTTCATATAAATCACCACACTCGTCTTAGTCTAGACTATAGTTTATCAAGCTTTTACAGAGCTGTCAATATTATTTAATACTTGCCATAGATAATGAGATTAGGCAGACACATAAGTCTGCCCCTACCACTGTTCATTAGTCTTTATCAATTGTATAAAATTATCTATTGTCAATCATTTAAGATAATAACATAAAATCTACTGTCCGTTTTACTAAATCTGCCTTTACTACTTTAATTTTTACTATATCCCCTAGTTTATATTGCTTTCTAGTAAATTCACCAATAATATGATAATTATCTTCATCAAATTCATAATAATCATCTAGCATATTACTAAAATGGACTAATCCTTCCACCGTATTTTCTAACTGAACATACATACCGAAATGGGTTAAAGATGACACTATTCCCTCGTAGATATTTCCAATCCTCTTAGACATAAACTCTGCCACTTTTAAATCATCTACTGCTCTTTCTGCCTCTTCAGCTGTTCGTTCGGTTATAGATGTATGTTCTGCTACTTTTGGTAATATAGCCTCCAATTTAGCTTGTTCTTGGGAATTTAACTTTCCTTTATAAAAGGATTTTAATATCCTATGAATCTGCAAATCTGGATATCTCCTAATAGGGGCAGTATAGTGGGAATAGTATTTAGCTGCTAAACCAAAATGAATATCAGGTTCACTACTATATTTGGCTTTTTTTAAGGACCTAAGTAATAAAGTATTTATTAGAGTTTCCTCTTTCTTCCCTTTCACCTCTTTAGTCAACCTCTGCAATTCTTTTGGATGGACCTCTTGAGTGCCTTTAATCATATATCCAAAATTGTGAACGAATTTATTAAAACTATTTATTTTCTCCATATCTGGTTCTTCGTGAATTCTATATAAGAAAGGCATCTCTGACCAATACATATACTCAGCAACAGTTTCATTACATACCAGCATAAACTCCTCTATCATCTTATTAGCTATCCTTCTATCTTCTTTAACAATATCTACTGGTATCCCATCTTCATCTAATATAATTCTAGCTTCTGGAAAATCAAAGTCTATGCTTCCTCTTCTTTCTCTTTTTTCAGATAGTATATGACAGAGTTCTTCCATTAATTTTAAATCTTCCACAACTTTATCCAACTTATCGAAGGCCTCGTAGTTATCGTTCTCTAGTAAATCGGAAACATCATCATAAACAAGTCTTGCTTTACTTCTTATTACTCCCTCTACTAATTCATGATCCACTACATTTCCATTGCTGTCGATTTCCATAAACACAGACAAAGTAAGTCTATCTACATTTGGATTTAAACTGCATATTCCATTGGATAATTCTTTAGGTAGCATAGGAATTACCCTATCTACTAGATATACACTATTGCCTCTTTTATAAGCTTCCTTATCTAAAGGAGACCTTTCTGGAACATAATGAGAAACATCTGCTATATGAACACCTAAACGATAATTTTCTCCTACCTTTTCTATAGAAACTGCATCGTCCAAATCCTTTGCATCTGCTCCATCTATAGTGAAGGTATTTAAGTCCCTTAAATCAACCCTATTTTTTATATCTTCTTCATTTACCCTTTGACCTATCCTCTTGGCCTGGTCCTGTACTTTTTCGGGAAATTCTTCAGGTAATTTATACTGTTTTATTATTGAGAGTATATCTACCCCTTTTTCGCCTACATATCCCAATATATCTACTATTTTCCCTTCAGGATTTCTTCTTTTTTCAGGCCATCTAGTAATTTCCACTACTACCTTTTGATTGGTTTTAGCCCCATTTGCATGATTCTTTGGTATAAATATATCATAAGCAATCCTTGAGTCATCTGGAATTACAAAGCCAAAATTCTTGCTACTTTCATAGGTCCCAACTATGGTTTTATTTGTTCTTTCTAATATTCTAATGACTTCTCCTTCATCTCTTTTATCCACTATGCCTTTGCTAATTATTCGTACAACCACTCTATCCCCATGGATAGCTCCATTCATCTCTTCAGCTGGAATGAATATATCTTCTTTTTCCTTGTCATCAGGTACTAAAAAACCAAACCCTTTTTCATTGCCTTCTAACTTTCCAACTATTAAATTCATCCTATGAACGAGACCATAGCGTTCATTCCTGGTCTTTATTACTATGCCTTCCTTTTCCATTTCTTCTAATACTCTAAAAAAGGCATTTATTTCTTTTCCTTCTAATCCAAATTTTATAGCCAATTCTTCCTTAAGCATTGGTTTATATAGTTTTTCTTCCATAAAGTTAATTATATTTCTTTTAATCCCCATCTCTATCCTCCAATCTTTTGTTCTTTATTATCTATTCGTAAGTTTTTAAATCCCCTTCATACTACTAACTTTGGTACCACCTAGATGAACTTTTTTAAACAAATCAGCTTCATAAATATACATATTTTCATTTTTATCTTCATGTATTTTTAACGCTATGTTTATCATTTCATCTATTAGCTTATTAAATGGAAATCCTTTCTTTTCCCAAAGATAAAACGCTATTGATCCTGGTAGGGTATTAATTTCATTTATAAATATATTTCCATTCTCATCTAGTAAAAAATCTATTCTTGAATTTCCGCTACAATCAATTGCCATAAAAGATTCTTTAGCCAGTTCCTCTACTTTTTCCCTAATATGATCTTCAATATCTGCTGGAATTACTCTTCTACTGCCTTCTTTACCCATTCCTTTAGTATTACTTTTTATATATTTGTCTTCAAAGGTCAGTATTTCTTCCCATCCTAAAGGTTCTTCACATAAGGAAGCTATAAGATTATCATTATATCCCATTACTGCACAATTGATTTCCCTAGGATTTTCAACAGCTTTTTCAACTATTATCTTTCTATCGTATCTTATAGCTATTTCAATAGCACTGATCAAAGTTTCCCTATCTTTTGCTTTTGAAATACCAATACTTGAACCTAAATTAGCTGGTTTAACAAATAGAGGATAATTCAACTTTTCTTCAATATCATCAATTATTTCTTCTTGATTTTCTAACCATTTAGTTCTATAAAACCATACATAATCCACTATAGGAAGTCCACGAGCCTTAAATACTTCTTTCATAAGTATTTTATCCATCCCTACAGAAGATGCTAAAACTCCACCACCTACATAAGGTATATTGATTAACTCAAATAATCCTTGTATAGTCCCATCTTCACCATTGGTACCATGGATAGTTGGAAATACGATATCTATCTTATCTATTACTTTCTTTCTAAACAATCCAATACTATTAGGATGGAGGTATAATTTATGATCATTGGCATCTAATGATAATACTATCTCTTGTAGATCTTTCAAATTATCATCTTTGAAATTCTCAAAATCCAATAAACTATTTCCAGTAAACCATTTACCTTCCTTGTCAATATAGATAGGAATTACATCATACTTATTCTTATCTATATTTTCTATTACTTGCAGCCCTGTAATTACAGAAACCTCATGTTCTACACTACGTCCTCCAAAAATAATAGCTACTTTCTTTTTCACCTAAAGTCCCTCCTAGCTATTCATTATAATTATCGGGTAAATCATTTTCAAATAATATAACATCCTTTGGTCTAGCAATTCTCTGTATGATTTTTGTTGCTTCTTCTAAATCATTAACCATAAATATATTATCCTCATTATATCCCGTTTCCATCAATCCCTCATATATAGGAACGGTTCTCTTTTCCCCAATTAAAATAGCAAAATCACATACTTTACCTATATTAACTCCTAATTCCCTATTGGCCTCTTCTTCCCTTGTACCTAACTCTACCATACCTGGTGTTACTATTATTTTTCTTCCCTCTTTAAACTGGGATAGAACTTCTAGGGCAGCCTTGGCTCCTATAGGGTTAGAATTAAATGCATCATCAATTATTATAACTCCTGTTCCAGGATTTATTATATTTAATCGATGAGGTATAGGTTTAATCTTTTCAATTCCTTTTTTAATTTCTTGAAAATTCAAACCCATAGCTATAGCTACAGATACTCCTGCCAATATATTATATATATTATGTTTACCTAATAATTTTGTTGTACACCTAATACTATTTCCCTTTTTATCTTTTATGGTAAAAGTAGAACCCATTTCCGAAACTTCTACCTCTTCAGCGTATATATCTAACTGTTCATTATTACCTATTCCATAAAGAATCTTTTCTTTAAAAGTTTTATCGGCTAATTTTTTTATATGCTCATTGTCATAGTTAAATATTGCAATACCATCAGTAGGTAATTCCTCTATCAATTCATATTTAGTTTTCATTATATTGTCTAAGTTTTTAAAGGTTTCCAAATGGGTTGGACCAACAGAGGTAATAACCCCTATTCTAGGTCTAGTTAATTTTGCCAATTCCTTAATATCTCCTATATTTCTAGCACCCATTTCTGCAATAAATACCTGATATTTATCATTTAATTGGTTGTTTATTACCATACTTAATCCCATGGGAGTATTATAGCTTTCTGGAGTATTTAATACTCTATATCTTTCACTTAATATTGTTCCAGTTACAAATTTAGTACTAGTTTTCCCGAAACTTCCAGTTATACCTACTACGTAAAGATCCTCCATAGACTTAATCTTTTCCTGAGCTTGTTGGAAGAATCGCATGTTTATGTTGTTTTCTAATGGTTTTATTATTACATTTGATAAAAACATTGTTTCAGATTGAAAATAATATAAAGCAGTCCCTAAAAATAAGATTAAAGGAAAATTGAATAATACATCACTTATTAGTTTTGTATAAAGTATATAGACTATTAATATAATAAAGAAATTTAATATTAAATTAGTCGTATAAAGACGTTTAGCTCTATTTGTAAACACCAAAGGTTTTTTTATATCTTTATCTTTAGGGTTCAAAGTTGGTATCATACAAATTATCCAAAGTAAATTATAAAGAATCCAAAGAAACAATTTCAATTTATCTTTATTATTAAAGAATATGGATACAACAAAAAATAATATAGTCATTATAAAAATAAAAATTGAATTTTTGATTAACGTTTCACTATATACTTTATTACTTTCTTGTAACCATTTTCTATATTGTTCTTCTTTATAGCCTTCTAATTGAATCATATGTAAAAAGAATTTTGATCTTTCAATAATTAAATATATCCATATTAGTACTAAAAAAAGAATTATTAGTATATTCATTATTACTCACCCCCATAATTCCATTGTTTTTATTCTTATATACATAATTATACTATGGAGTTAATTTAATAAAAAAGTTCTTAAAATTATTGCAAATCGATTAAAATCATCTAAATAAGAGTAATGACCTGCACCTTCTAATACAACCAATCCACTATCTGATATTTCTTTTTCCATTATTTCTCCCATATATAATGGAGTAGCTGTATCCTTATTTCCCCATATCAATAATGTAGAACATCGTATATTATTTAGTATTGGTTTTAAATCTTCATTTACAACTTTAACCAGTATTTTTCTCATTATACCTTCTGCATTTTTATAGTCTGAAGATCCAAACTTTCTGTAAAATTTTTCCATCCCTTTTTTTTCATCTGTCCAAAAGAAGAAAGCTTTATATAAAAACTTTAATGTCTTAAAGGCATAAACCTTTGAATAATATTTCAATCCTCTTTTTGGTATTAATCCAGCACTATTGATTAATACTATTTTTTCCACAACTTCAGGGTATTCACTTCCTAGTATTATGGATAATTTACCTCCGAAGGAATGCCCTATTAATACTACTTTTTTTATTTGCATTATATCTAAAAACTTTTTTACAATCTTTGCATAATCCCAAGAATTGAAAATTTCTTTAGGTGCTTCGCTTTCTCCAAAACCAGGCAGATCTATTGCATAAACCTTAAAATCAGGTTTTAACAGGTTTACTATGGATAAAACTGTATTTATATTAGCACCCCAACCATGGAGTACCAATACATCTTTTCCTTCTCCTTCACATATATAATTTAATTCTATATTTTCAATATTTATCTTCATATTTACCTTCCTTATATACCCTTATAATAAATATTATTAACTATCTCTATATGAATATAACCAGATAATATTAATATTTTCTTGCTAATATCAAATTATATCATATAAACAAAATAATAACAGGTTTTGGATGTTTTCCATCATACCTAAGCCATTAAAATAATTTGACGGTTCTTATTGTTTGTCTTGACAAATAATAAGAACCGTCTTAATTATCTTATTTAAATAAGTTAAACAGTATTCCGCCGTAGTTTAAGAAAAGTTGAGCAAATACTAGAGATACTATGGTCATAAGCTTGATCAATATATTTAGCGAAGGACCAGAAGTGTCTTTAAATGGGTCTCCTACTGTATCCCCAACTACTGCTGCATGGTGAGCTTCACTACCCTTTCCACCATGATGTCCATCCTCTACGTATTTCTTAGCATTATCCCAAGCGCCTCCAGCATTGGCCATAAATATAGCCATTAATACCCCAGTAATTAATGCTCCTGCTAATAGGCCTCCTAACGCTTCAGCACCTAATAATAATCCAACTAATACTGGAACAACTACTGCCATGATTCCAGGGATTACCATTTCCCTTAATGCTGCCTTTGTACTTATGTCAACACAAGTGCTGTATTCAGGTGTTGCTTTACCTTCCATTATTCCAGGTATTTCTTTAAATTGTCTTCTTACTTCTTCTATCATGCTAAATGCAGCTTTTCCAACTGCATCCATTGTCATTGCTGCAAATAAAAATGGTAACATTCCGCCGATAAACATTCCTGCAATAACTGCTGGTTCTGTTAAATTGATACCACTTAATTCTACTGCTTGTGTATAGGATGCAAATAACGCTAAGGATGTTAAAGCTGCTGAACCTATAGCAAATCCTTTACCTACTGCTGCCGTTGTATTTCCAACAGCATCTAGTTTATCTGTGATTTCTCTTACTTCTTCTGGTAATTCACACATCTCTGCAATTCCACCAGCATTGTCTGCTATTGGACCATAAGCATCTACTGCAATAGTCATTCCTGCTGTAGACAACATCCCAACAGCTGCCAACGCAATACCATATAGTCCTGTAGCTGTATCATTTAATCCGCCAGAAACATAGAATGCAATTAAAATACCAATTGCTATAATGATTATTGGTCCACCTGTAGACATCATCCCTACAGATAAACCACCAATAATATTAGTACTAGCTCCTGTTTCTGATTCAGATGCTATTCTCTTTACAGGATTATAATCTGCTGAAGTATAGTATTCTGTAATTCTTGCAATTATCAATCCTACTGCTAAACCTGCTAAAATAGCAACAAAAGGTTTATATGAATCTAATATGCTCTTACTTAATAAAAATGCAATAACTACGGTTATTATTGAACTTACTAAAGTTCCATTATTTAATGCCTTTTGAGGATCTTTATCTCCCCTTACGAAATACACACCGATTATAGATGCAATTATTCCTACTGCTGATAAAGCCAAAGCAAATTTTACTCCACCATCACCATAAGCTACTAATCCTAATGTAATTGCAGATATAATAGCTCCTACATAGGATTCGAATAAATCTGCTCCCATACCTGCAACGTCCCCAACATTATCTCCAACATTGTCGGCTATTACAGCAGGATTTCTTGGGTCGTCTTCTGGTATTCCTGCTTCTACTTTACCTACTAAGTCAGCTCCTACGTCTGCCGCCTTAGTATAAATACCTCCACCAACACGAGCAAATAATGCTATAGATGAAGCACCTAAACCAAATCCTGTTATAATCGATGGGTCAGGAAATAGTATGTATAAAACACCTACTCCTAATATACCCAAACCTACAACACTCATTCCCATTACTGCTCCACCTGAAAAAGCAACAGTTAAGGCTTTATTCATACCATTTTCCATTGCTGAGTTAGCTGTTCTTACATTAGCTTTAGTTGCTACTTTCATGCCAAAATATCCTGCAAGGACTGAAAAAATTGCCCCTAATAGGAAAGATACTGCTGTTTTCCAGTTAATAGCCAATGCTAATATGATGAAAAGGGCAATTACAAAAATTGATAATGCATTATATTCTCTCTTTAAGAAAGCCATAGCTCCTTCTTCTATATAAGAAGCTATTTCCTTCATCCTGTCATTTCCAGGACTTACTTTTTCTATGGAACTAGCTTTATAAAATGCGAACAGCAAGGCTACTATGCCAACTATTGGTGCAGCAATTACTGCAAAGTCCATTTAAACATACCTCCTTAATATTATTAAATTACAGCTAAAACTAATGCTGATATCATAAATACAACTGCTGAAACTGTGGTTATTCTACTAAGCATAGCTTCAAAAGTTCTAAGTCTTGATTTTCCAAAAAGATTTTGTCCACCACCAGTAAGAGCTCCTAATCCTTCTGATTTACTTTCCTGTAGTAAGACGGATACGATTAATGATATACTGGATATTAAGAATATTATCGAGAAAAAAATTGTCATGTTTGCACCTCCTATAATGAAATTAGAAAAATTTATTTTATCATAGCCGTAAACAAGAATATTTTAACACAGAGCCCCTATAAAATCAATAGCGTTAATAATTTCACATGTTTAAAAAGAAATAGTAAGGCTAGCCTTACTATTTCTTTATATTATAAAATGCCTTTTTTCCTCTATATTCACTTGCTAATCCAAGAAAATCTTCAATTCTTAATAATTGATTATATTTAGCTACCCTATCAGTTCTTGAAGGAGCACCAGTTTTGATTTGTCCTGCATTAGTTGCAACTACAAGATCTGCTATAGTAGTATCTTCTGTTTCTCCTGATCTATGGGATACTACAGCAGTATATCCATGAACCTTTGCCATTTCAATGGTATTTAATGTTTCAGTTAAGGTTCCTATTTGATTTAATTTAACTAAAACTGAGTTAGAAACTCCCATATCTATTCCTTTTTCTAAACGTTTAGTATTAGTTACAAATAGATCATCACCAACTAATTGGATTTCATTCCCCAATCGCTCCGTTAATTTTTTCCACCCATCCCAATCGTCTTCTGCTAATCCATCTTCTATGGATATAATTGGATATTTCCTAACTAAATCTTCATAGTACTCTATCATCTCATCTACAGTTAATTCTCTACCTTCTCCTTCAAGCTTATAAACTTTTTTCTCCTCATCATACATCTCTGTAGCTGCTACGTCTAAAGCTAAATAAACATCTTCTCCAGGCTTATATCCAGCTTTTTCAATGGCTTCTACTATAGTTTTTAGAGCTTCTTCATTGCTAGATAAGTTTGGAGCAAATCCGCCTTCATCACCTACAGCAGTATTTAGTCCCTTCGCCTTTAATACAGATCGTAAATTGTGGAATATTTCTGCCCCCATTCTTAATGCTTCTCTAAAGTTTGAAGCTCCCACTGGCATAACCATAAACTCTTGAATATCTACGTTATTATCAGCATGCTCTCCACCGTTTAATATATTCATCATTGGTACAGGTAGTACTTTTGCATTTACTCCACCAATGTATTGATAAAGAGGCATACCTAATTCATCTGCTGCTGCCCTTGCTACGGCTAAAGAAACGCCTAATATAGCATTAGCTCCTAATTTCCCTTTGTTTTCTGTTCCATCTAGCTCAATTAATAGGTTATCTATTCCTAATTGATCATATACGTCCATTCCAATAATTTCATCTGCAATTATATTATTAACATTATCTACGGCTTTCATAACACCTTTGCCTAAATATCTTTCCTTATCTCCATCTCTTAACTCTATAGCTTCAAAAGCTCCTGTACTTGCTCCAGATGGAACTAAAGCTCTACCATGAGCATCTAGTTCTGTCCAAACCTCTACTTCAACCGTTGGATTTCCTCTAGAATCAAGCACTTCTCTTGCATATACATCTGTAATTAAACTCATTATATTCATCCTCCCTTATTCAACTCACAGTTCACAATTATTTAGGTCAAACTTTTAAGTCCAAGATTCTTCAGCTACGCTTTAGAATGATAAAGACAATGTCATCTCACAATATCAAAGTTTTTTAGACCTCCATAAGACTTTTGCCTGTCATTTCTTTTGGCTTTTCTATACCCATTAAATCCAATAGAGTAGGTGCTAAATCAGCTAATATTCCCTCTCTTAGTTTAACATCCTTATTACCTACTAATATTAATGGAACCTTATTAGTAGTATGGGCAGTGATCGGACTATTATCTTCTTTATCTATTAGCAACTCAGCGTTACCATGATCTGCTGTAATTAAAGCTTTACCGCCTTTTTCTACTAATAAATCTACTATCTCTCCTAAACAACTATCTACAGTCTCTACTGCTTTAACTGCTGCTTCTACTACTCCAGTATGTCCTACCATATCAGGGTTAGCAAAGTTCAATATGATTAAATCATATTTAGCCATATTTAATCTATTTAATACTTCATCTTTTACTTCTAAGGCGCTCATTTCTGGTTTTAAATCATATGTTGCCACCTTTGGTGAAGGAATTAAAACCCTATCCTCATTTTCATAAGGCTCTTCCCTACCACCATTAAAGAAAAAGGTTACATGTGCATATTTTTCTGTTTCAGCAATCCTTAATTGATTAAGACCTAGACTACTTACATATTCACCTAAAGTATTTTTTGGTTTTTCGGTTTTATAAGCAACATTTACATTTCTTATGGTTTTATCATATTCAGTCATAGTCACAAAGAAAGTATAGACTTTCTTACCTCTCTGGAATCCATCAAAATCTTCATCAACAATAGCTCTAGTTATCTGTCTTGCTCTATCTGGCCTAAAGTTGAAAAAGATAATTGAGTCTCCGTTATCAATAGTAGCGATGGGCATTCCATTTTCTGTAATTACCGTAGGCACTACAAATTCATCATTTATACCTTCCTTATAGGATTTTGTTACTGCATCTATTGGACAAATATCCTTTTTACCTTCTCCTAATACCATAGCATCATAGGCTAATTTAGTTCTTTCCCATCTTTTATCTCTATCCATAGCATAATATCTTCCAGAAACAGTGGCAATTTTCCCTATCCCTATTTCTTCTATTTTATCTTGAAGCTCTAATAAATGTTGTTTTCCGATTGTAGGAGGTACATCTCTGCCATCTAAAAAGGCATGAATGTATACATTATGAAAATCTTCTTTGGCACATAATTCTAATAGTGCATATAGATGAGTATTATGACTATGAACTCCTCCATCGGATACTAGCCCCATAATATGAAGTTTCGATTTGGTTTTCTTTGCGTTTTCTATAGCCTTTAAAAATTCTTCTTTCTTATAAAAATCTCCATCTTCAATAGATTTAGTAATCTTAGTTAGTTCTTGATATACTATTCTACCAGAACCAATATTTAAATGTCCTACCTCTGAGTTACCCATCTGTCCTTCAGGTAATCCTACAGCCAATCCACTAGCCTCTAATCTTGTATTAGGGTATTCCTTCAACAGTCTATCAAAGTTCGGTGTATTTGCTAAATGTATAGCGTTTCCTTCATACTCTTTTCCTATACCCCAGCCATCTAATACAATTAACATTACTGGCTTTTTAGTCATAATTATATCCTCCATTTAATAGTTTACCAATTTCACAAAATCTTCTGCTACTAAACTAGCTCCACCCACTAATACTCCATCTATTTCTTTTTTTGACATTAGTTCTTTTATTGTATTTGGCTTAACGCTTCCTCCATATTGAATCCTTATACTTTTTTTGCTATCTTCTCCGTATTTATCTCCAATAATTTTTCTAATAAATCTACACATATTATTGGCATCGTCAGAAGAAGCTGTTTTGCCAGTTCCTATAGCCCAAATTGGTTCATAAGCAATAACAATATCTTCTATATTTTCCTTATTGATACCTTCTAAGGCCTTCAGTACTTGTTCTTTAACAACTATTTCTTCCTTACCACTTTCCCTTTCTTCCAAAGTTTCTCCAACACAGACTATAGGTTTAATATCATATTTTAAAGCTGATTTGATTTTTTTATTTACAGTTTCATCTAATTCGTTAAAATATTGTCTTCTCTCTGAGTGGCCAATTATACAATAATCTATGCCAATCTCTTTTAACATCAAAGGTGAGACTTCTCCTGTATATGCTCCATTATCTTCCCAGTGCATATTTTGGGCTGCTAGCTTAATATCCGTTCCTTCTAAAGCTTTTTTTACTTCGCTTAAACTAGTAAAAGGAACTGCGACTACCTTCTCAACTTCTTTATTTAACTTATTTTTTTTTATACCATCAATTAATGCAAGGGCTTCTGAAATGGTATTGTTCATCTTCCAATTCCCTGCAATTATTGGTATCCGCATTGTTTTACCTCCTTATTTATCGTCAATAGCCCCTATTCCTGGTAATGTCTTTCCTTCTAAAAATTCTAAAGAAGCTCCTCCACCAGTTGAAATATGGGTCATCTTATCTGCATATCCAGCTTTTTCAACAGCTGAAGCACTATCTCCACCGCCTACTATTGTAATGCCATTGGATTCTGCCATCGCCTTTGCTATAGCATCGGTACCTTTTTTAAAGTTTTCCATTTCAAATACTCCCATAGGTCCATTCCAAATTACTGTCTTAGCATCCTTAATTTCTTTTGAGAATAGATTTATAGTTTCTTCTCCTATATCCATTCCCATCATATCTTCTGGAATACTTTCTATATTTACAGTTTTAAATTCTGTATCATTATTGAATTCTTTTGCTACTATTACATCTACTGGCAACAATAGTTTAACATTTTTATCCTCTGCTTTTTTTAACAAATCATTGGCCAAATCAACTTTATCTTCTTCTAATATAGAGTTTCCTATTTCATAACCTTGAGCCTTTAAGAAAGTATAAGCCATACCTCCACCAATCAATATTGAATCTACTTTATTAAGTAAATTTTCTATTACTCCAATTTTATCTGATACTTTGGCCCCTCCTAAAATAGCTACGAAAGGTCTCTCAGGATTCTCCAATGCTTTACCCATTACAGATATCTCTTTTTCTACTAGATATCCTACTGCTGAGGGTAATTGATTTGAAAGCCCTACATTTGAAGTATGAGCTCTATGAGATGTGCCAAAAGCATCATTTATATATAGGTCTCCAAGAGAAGCTAATTCTTTAGCAAAATTTTCTTCATTCTTTTCTTCTTCTCTTCTAAATCTTGTGTTTTCTAGAAGAACTACATCTCCATCTGCCATTTTTGATACAATTTCTTGTACGTTTTCACTTACTACTTTATCATCTTGTGCAAATACCACATCTGTATTTAGTAATTCTGATAATCTTTTGGACACTGGTTCTAAGCTAAACTTGGGATTAGGCTCCCCTTTTGGCCTACCCAAATGGGACATTAGTATAACTTTGGCCTTGTTTTCGATTAAATATTTAATGGTTGGTAAAGAACTCCTTATTCTTCTATCATCTGTAATATTCCTATTATCATCCATAGGAACATTGAAATCACACCTAACTAAAACTCGTTTTCCTTGTACTTGTAGATCTTCCAAAGTTTTTTTATCTAACATAGTATCACCTCATGGAAAAGTTTATTATATTCATATATTAACAACTGTCATATATTTATTTGCGTTCAGAATGATAAAAGCTTAAGGAAACTATCACTCTGAACGCCTATATAAATTATATTATTTATTTGCTACTAACTTAACAAGATCAACAACTCTTGCTGAATATCCCCATTCATTATCATACCATGCAACTACTTTAACCATATTATCTATTACCATAGTTGAAAGTGCGTCAATTGTTGATGAATGTGGATCTCCTTGATAATCTCTAGATACTAAAGGCTCTTCCGAATACCCAAGTACTCCTTTCATTTCTCCTTCAGCTGCTTTCTTTAATGCAGCATTTACTTCTTCGACAGTTGTAGCTTTTTCTACTTCAAATGTTACATCTACTATTGAAACTGTAGGTACAGGTACTCTTATTGCAAATCCATTTAATTTGCCCTTTAATTCTGGTAATACTAAAGCTACGGCTTTTGCCGCACCAGTTGTTGTTGGGATCATAGATTCTGCTGCTGCTCTTGCTCTTCTTAAGTCTTTATGTCTTTTATCTAATATTTGTTGGTCATTAGTATAAGCATGAATTGTAGTCATTAAACCTTTTTTAACTCCAAAATTATCTAGTATAACTTTTGCAGCAGGTGCAAGGCAGTTAGTTGTACAGGATGCATTTGAAATAATATGGTGATTTTCTGGATCATAATCCTTCTCATTAACCCCCATTACTATAGTAACGTCTTCATTCTTAGCTGGAGCAGTAACAATTACTTTTTTAGCTCCTGCATCAATATGCTTTTGCAACCCTTCTCTATCTCTAAATGCTCCAGTAGAGTCTACCACTAATTCTACTCCTAGATCTTTCCATGGGATTTCTGCAGGATCTCTATGGGCTACCACTTTTATCTTTTTACCATTGATAATAAACCCATCTTCTACTACTTCTATTGTCCCATTAAATTTACCATAAAGGGAATCGTATTTAAATAGATGAGCTAAAGTATTTAAGTCTCCTGATGCATTTAATGCTACTATTTCAAAGTCATTTACTTTTTCTTCTGCATAGATTCTTAAAAAATCTCTTCCTATTCTACCAAATCCACTTAGTCCAACTTTCATTGTCATAAGTATTCCTCCTTAAATTTAATATTTTATATTTTTAGCTACATTGTAGCTTTATTAGCTATTTTTAATATTTTTTTAGCTGCTCCTTCATCGGTTATTATTGTCATATTCCTTCTTAATGAAGCAACTGAAATAATGGCCTCTGCCTTATCTTCTCCACCAGCTACACCTATTACCTTGTCAATCTTCTGGAATCCTTCTAAAGATAAACCTACAGTTAAGGATTCCCATATATCATTACCCTCGATATCGAAATAATGACCAAAAGCTTCTCCTACAGCTCCATTTTCTATTAAGTTTTCAATTTGAGCTGCAGGCAATTGCCTTCTTCTGGCCATGGTATCCGCTCTACCTATACCGAAAATTAATATGTTCATATTATCTATTAATTCTATAACTTCCTTTACTTCTGGAATTTTTATTACAGCCTCTAAAGTTGTTTTATCAATATTATCAGGTATATGGAGAAGTCTATAACTAGCTTCTAGTTTTTTTGCCAACTTAGCTGCAATGCTATTAGATTGAGTTTCTACATCTTTCCCTAAGCCTCCTCTTGCGGGAGTTACTAGGATATTGTCTGCCACTTTTCCTGAAGGAATTTCTTCCGCAATCTGTGCCATAGTTGTTCCACCAGTAATTCCAATTATAGAACCGTTTTTAATTAGTTTTTTCAAATAAATAGAGGTGGTTTTTCCCATATCTTTTAAAACTAGATTATTGTCATCAGAATCCCCTGGAACTATAATAATATTTTCCACCTTCAATACCTGTTGTAACCTTTCTTCTAAATTGGAGATTCCTTTAAGCTCCCTCATTACATCCTTCAGGTTTCCAATTATCTTTTTTCCATCTTCTGTTATATACATACCCATACTTTCAATATTCAATAATCCTTGCTCTTTAAGAATATTTACCTCAGTTCTAATAGTTCTTTCTCCCATATTTAGTTTTTGTGAAAGTCCTCTTCTACCAATAGGTTGATTGTAATAGATATTTCGTAATATATTATACCTAATCTCTAATATATCAAATATTTCTGGGACTATTTTTTTTTGTAATTTAATTAAATCCATGTAAACACCTCTTGTAAGCTAATCATTAATTAGTATGTGAAAAACGATTATATTTAACCAATAGGGTCATTTTTCGTCCCTCATATGTAATTTTTGTCCCGCCATCTTTAAAAAAATATAGAACTACCCTATACAATATTATTATAGTTCAACTGTCTTTAATTTTCAAGGAAAAATAAAAAAATACCTCTTATTTATTTCCATTTAAATAAGAGGTTTTTTATTACTATATTAGTTTTATAAGTAGGCTACGTCCTGAATATCTTTGAAACCAAATCCAGGATCATCAGTTAATGTAATTTTATAATCCTCAAATATAGCTCCACCATCAACAGGATCTTCGCTACACAATACAGGCCCATCCAGATCTATTTTAGTTATTATACTCTTTGCAGCAGCCAAATGAACAGCAGCTGTAACACTTATTTTAGCTTCAAGCATACATCCTAACATACATTCTACTCCATATACTTCAGCCATAGAGCATATCTTTAGTGCATTATGTATGCCACCAGTTTTCATTAGTTTTATATTTATTAAATCTGCAGCACCCATTTCCATAATGGTTATTGCATCCCTTGGTGAAAATACACTTTCGTCAGCTAATACAGGAATATTAACATTGTTTGTTACTAATTTTAAACTCTTTAAATCATGAGCAGGTACAGGTTGCTCAACAAGTTCTATATCCAAACCTGCATCTTCCATCTTTCCTAGGGTATATATCGCTTCCTTAGCAGTCCATCCTTGGTTTGCATCTATTCTTAAATCTACATCATATCCTACAGCATCTCTAATAGCTTGCATACGTTTAATATCTAATTGTGCATTTTTACCTACTTTTATTTTTAAAGTCTTATACCCTTGTTTTACTGCTTCAATACTATCTTGAGCCATTTCATCTGGATCATTAACACTTATAGTAATATCAGTAATTATTTCTTTTCTATAACCACCTAATAATTTATAGACCGGGGCATTATATAATTGACCATATAAATCATAAATTGCTATATCAACTGCAGCTTTAGCACTTGTATTATTTACAATAGATTTTTCTAATTTTAACATTATTTCTTCCATATTTTCTATATTCATTCCAATTAAATATTTCCTTATGTGATCTTCTATAGCACCTATTATTGCACCGGTTGTATCCCCTGTTATTACTCCCGTAGGCGGTGCTTCCCCATATCCAATATGTCCAGTATCTGTTTCAATTCTTACTATAATATCTTCTACACTTTCAACAGTTCTCAATGCTGTTTTAAATGGTTTCTTTAATGGCACAGATATATGCCCAAGTTTTATATCTGTAATTTTCATCTTATTATATACACCTCCACATTAATGTCAATAATAGTTATAAACTTTACCAAATTTAAAATTAGAATGTATAATAATACTTTGATTTTACTTCAACATATCTCTTTAAACTATCTTTATAAGCTATTATTATTGCTTTCTGAGAAGAGCCAAAATATCTCTTCATTATTTCTTCCTCTATATCTTTATAATATTTATCAAATTTTCTTCCAATAAATATACTAGAAATAAATTTCTCCGTAGTCGGAATTGTTGCAGAACATGAAAGGTCAATAACTTCATCTGTTTTCGTATTGATTACAAAGCCTATAAAAAATATTTTAAATTGTTCTGTAATGGCATTATCTTTAGCAGTTTTACCATGACCAATTATATATACAGAATTTTTATCATACATTTTAATCACCCATATCAATTTTATAAAACGGACATTATCCTGCCAACTATTAAACCGCCTCCTGTACCTACCACATATCCCATTAAAGCCATAAGTATCCCCACTGGTATTAGAGCTTCATTATATGCACCTGCAAGAATAGGTGCCGATGCAGTTCCTCCTATATTTGCTAGACTTGCAACACCACATGTAAAAAGATCAAGCTTAAATAGTTTAGCTATTAATGCCAATATTAAAGCATGAATACCTAGAATAACAAATCCTGAAAGGATATATAGGGGTGCTTGTGCAAGCTCTGCAAAATTTGCTCTTGAAGCAATTAATCCTATTATTGTATATAACATCAAATTAGACAATTGAGAAGTTCCTGGTAGTTTTGCTAAAGGTGTCATTGCTCCTACAATCCCAGCTACAGTAGCTATTATTACTGTCCAAGTTGTTGCAGATAAGAAATCTGTCTCTGGTATCTTGCCACCTAAAAATATTGAAATTGCTGCAATAAATAAACTTGTACCTGTTAAAATAATCAAATCTGAAAATTCGATATTTGTTCTTGACTTTTCTTGAGCACTTGCAAGCTCAGCTCCTACTTCATCAATTGCTCTCGTGTCTGCCTTTGTCCATTTGTTAAATTTATTAGCAAATGGAATTAATCCTAACAAAATCATTACCCAAACTGCATAATTTACAGAATCCATTAATAATGCATATCCTAATTTAGCATCTGGTATATCTAATGCTCCTTGAATAGCTACCATATTGCCTGTTCCACCCATCCAGCTTCCACATAATGCTGCAAATGCTTGCCATGTATCTGGTTCGTAAAATCTTTTAAATATTGCATATGTTATGATAAACCCTACTCCCACACTTATTGATGCAGAAAAGAAACCTATTAGCATTTTAGGCCCTAGTTTAATAATTTTCCTCATATCACACCTCAGTAACATTAGGAAAATCATTGCAGGTAATAAGTTATTTTTGTACATACTATAGTACATATTAACTTCATCTGTTTTTTGCCACAATCCAAATGTAGATAATAACATAGCGGTTAAATAAAGTAGTACTGCTGCTGGTACATATTTAAAGAATTTGCTATCCTGATACCTTTTTTCCACCCAAACAATAAAACCTGCAAGGAAAATTAAAAAAGATAAATAAGTAAAGCCACTGGTAATCATAAAACTCCCCCTTCTTTTATATTTTTTATAACATTTTATAGAAGATATACCAAATTCTCTATTAAATGTTATTATGAACTTTTAATTACTCTCTATATAAAATATGAACTAGAGAATTTTATTAATGAACTAAATATTAATTTCAATATAATTAAAAATATAAGAAAATTAAAAACAAAAAACAAGACCACAGAGACAAATACATGATTCCCAATGACCTTGTTTATGACGATGTTATACATCTGAATAAGCAAGTGACAATTTACTAAATATTCTGTTGTCTTATATCTATTATATAATAGATATACTTATTTGCAAAGAAAATTTTATTTTTTAATATCTCTTTCTTATTGATGACGAAGGAATTTCTAATTCATCTCTATATTTTGCAACAGTTCTTCTTGAAATGTTAATACCTTTATCTTTTAAAATATCGGATATCTTTTGATCACTATAGGGTTTTTTTGGATTTTCTCCTTCTATAATATCTTTAATAATTGCTTTAATGCTGGTAGAAGATACTTCTCCTTTATTAGTGGAAAGTCCGCTTGTGAAAAAATATTTTAGTTCAAATAAGCCTCTTGGAGTCTGCACATACTTACCATTAGTTGCTCTACTAACAGTAGATTCATGCATATCGATATCCTCGGCTACTTCTTTTAAAGTTAGAGGTTTTAAACCTTTCTCTCCTTTTTCAAAAAAATCCCTTTGGAATTTTAATATAGATTCTACTACATTATAAATTGTAGCCCGTCTCTGCTCAATACTTCTGATAATCCACATAGCTGAATTCAACTTTTCTGATAAAAATTCAGTAGCTTTAGGATCATTTCCCTTTCTAATCATTTCCTTATAGAAATTATTGATATTTAACCTAGGTCCAGTTACATCATTTAAAATTATTATATATTCTCCATCAATGTATTCAATAGTTACATCAGGTATAATATATTTTACTTGATCAGTATTATGGCTAAAACATCTCCCTGGCTTTGGCTCTAAGGTCTTTATATAATCACATATCCTTTGGACTTCTTTTAAGTCTAAATCCAGATCCTTTGCTATCTTCAACAATCTGTTATGAGCTATATCTTCTAGATAATCTTTTATTATCGATTCTATATATGGGTTTTTTAATATGTCTCCTCTTACCTGTATTAATAGACATTCCTTTAAATTTCTAGCTCCTACTCCTAAAGGATCAAAGGTTTGTATAGTAAATAAAACGTTTTCAATCCGATCAACCTTAATGCCCATATCCATTGCTATTTGGTTTATATCCGTAGTCAAATAACCATTTTCATCAATATTTTCTATTAAAATCTCCCCTATTTTTTTATCTCGATCATTTAACTCAGATACATTTAATTGGAATAGTAGATTATCCTTTAAAGTAGGTGAATAACTAACAAAGTTTTCATAGCTATATTCCTTAAGATTTTTATCCCTTTGGGGCTTATAACTTACATCATCATATTTTCCAATGTATTCCTTCCAATCAATCTCTTCTCTTTCATTGCTATAGTCATCAATATTCTCATATTCTTCCACCGTGTTAACAGGGTCCAATAAAGGGTTTTCTTCAATTTGATGTTTTAAGTACTCATTAAGTTCTAGACTGTTAAATTGAAGTAATTGTATGGCTTGTCTAAGTTCTGGCGTCATAATTAATTTTTGGACTTGTTCAAGAGCTAGATTATAACCCAATTTCATTAAGCTCACTCCCACTATTATAAATAATATTAATAAATACTTATTATTCTATTAATATTATTATACCAAAATCTTTGATGAAGTACAAAATCATTTGATATTCGACAAAAAAATTAACCTCAAATGAGGCTAATTTTAAATATATATCTAATCTTTTTCATAGGGTACACCATTAGCTGCTGGTCCTCTAGCTTCACCAACAAATCCCATTAATATTACTAATGTTATTATATATGGTAACATAGCTAATAATTGTGAAGATATTTCTATATTAGTACCCCCTAAATATACTACAAGGCCTTGAGCAGCACCAAATAGTAGACAACCCCACATGGCACCTTGAGGCTTCCATTTACCAAAGATCATTGCTGCTAATGCAATAAAACCTTGTCCTGAAATTAAAGCAGCTCTGTAGTTGGATATTACAGCTATACTCATAGCTGCTCCTCCAAAACCTGCTAATATACCTGATAGAATTACTGCTAAATATTTTATTTTATATACATTTACACCAAGTGTTTCAGCAGCTCTTGGGTGCTCTCCTACAGAACGAATTCTTAATCCAATTCTAGTCTTATAAAGGAAAAACCAAACTGCTAAAACCAATATAAAGGCTATATATACAGTTGAATATTGATTAAATATGGAATCCAAAAAGTCCACAATCCCTCTTAATATAGGATTTGAAACTGAAATTGATGAAAATAATCCATTTAGTGGTCTAGGAATTTTATGATCTAAATCTAAAGGCAAAGTCATAGCAGCCCCATCAAAAAATATTTTAGTTAAAAATATAGAAAGTCCAGGCCCTATAAAGTTAATTGCAATTCCTGAAACCACATGATCAGCTGTAAAAGTTACGCAAGCAATAGCATGTAAAAGAGCTAATAATCCACCAGCTAATCCTGCTGCTAGAAAACCCAGCCAAGGATTTTGAGTAAAATAAGCTACAGTTGCCCCTGCAAAGGCACCAATAGTCATCATACCCTCTAAGCCTATAT
Source organism: Clostridium sp. Cult1 (assembly GCF_021655095.1). GTDB lineage: Bacteria > Bacillota > Clostridia > Tissierellales > Tepidimicrobiaceae > Schnuerera. The sequence continues at coordinate 829,152 of NZ_PPXW01000001.1, forward strand.
TTACAACTCCTGCATTCTCAGATAAAACTCCACCTAAAGAGGTGTAGATTAAAGGCGCTGAATACATTAAAGTTATTCCTACAATCACTCCTAAATCACTTAGAATCTTCAACTTTAACACCTCTCTTTCTTCCTTTCATGGAAGTAATCAATTCAATTAGTTTTGGCATTGCAACAAATAATATTATAACCCCGATAGTTATATTAATAACCTCTATTGGCGCTCCTATGGTTGGCTGTAATTTGCTTCCTCCATATTTTAATCCTCCAAATAATAAAGCTGCAGGAATACAAGCTAAAGGATTACTAGATGCTATTAAAGCAACTGCCATACCATCAAATCCGTAACCTTCCATTGTTGCTAATATTGCCGTTTCTTTAGATACACCTAAAACTTGAGTAGCTCCTGCTAAACCTGATATGGCTCCTGCTATCATCATAGATAAAATTATATTTCTATTTATATTTATACCACCATATTCTGCTGCATCTCTGTTATAGCCTACTGCCCTTAGCTGATAACCTAAAGTTGTATTTTTTAATACATACCAGATTAAAACAGCAACTAATATGGCAATTATGAATCCAAAATTAACAGGAGGATTTAAAAGATCTTTAAGAAAACTATTGCTTTTTAGAAAAGCCTTACCTGCTTCAGAAGTTTTCCATTGATTAAGAATTTGAATACTAGCTGTATCCAATATCCTTTCTGAGGCATCTCGATTTAATCTTTTAAAAGGTTCCCAAAATACTACAAAATTACTAAAATACAAGGCTGTCCAATTTAACATTATTGTTGTAATTACTTCATTTATACCAAATTTGGATTTCAAAAGTCCTGCTATTCCACCCCAAATAGCTGCAGCTAAAGCACCTGCCAATATTGCTACTATTGGATGGATAATTGGCGGTAGATGGAAGAAATATCCTACTAAGGTAGCCACTAAACTACCAATTATAAATTGTCCTTCCGCACCAATATTAAAAAGACCGGTTTTAAATGCAAAAGCAACAGATATACCTGTTAATATAAGAGGTGTAGATCTTATTATGGTCCAAGAAATATATTTAGGATTGCTAAATACTCCCTTAAACATTATCCCATAGGCTTCTATTGGATCAAATCCTGCAATTAAAAGAGCTATTCCTCCTACTATTAAACCTAGCAATATGGATATAATAGTTATTATAAATTTATTTTGTTTCATCTCTAGCACCTCCTCCAGCCATTAGGTATCCAATAGTTTTTTCATCTGCATCTTTTCCATCCATTATGTCTACAATTTTACCATCATATATTACTGCTATTCTGTCTGACAGATTCATTATCTCATCTAGTTCAAAGGATACTAAAAGAACAGCCTTTCCTCTATCTCTTTGATCTACTAAATATCTATGAACGTATTCTATAGCACCAACATCTAATCCTCTTGTTGGTTGAACTGCTAACAATACCTCTGGATCATTAGTAATCTCTCTTGCTAAAATTACTTTTTGCTGATTTCCACCGGATAAAGCTCCTGCAATTTGTTTATCGTTTCTTGGTCTCACGTCAAATTTATCTATTAGTTCCACAGCAAATTTAGTAATATTTTTATGATTTAACCTGCCTTTTTTTGAAAAAGGCTCTTTATGGTAATTTTCTAATATCATATTTTCGGCTACTGTAAAGTCTAAGACTAAACCTCTTTTTTGTCTGTCCTCAGGAATGTGACTCATACCACTTTCCATAATCTCTTTTGGCGATAAATTAGTAATATCTTTTCCATTTAATAAAACTTTTCCATTTTCTATATCTCTTAATCCTGTTAATGCTTCTACTAGTTCTGACTGGCCATTACCATCTACTCCTGCTATTCCTAATATTTCCCCCTTATGTAACTTTAAAGAAAACCCTTTCACCGTATTTAAATCCCTATTATCCTTTACAGTTAAGTTATCTATTTCTAGTATAACCCCTCCAATTTCTGCATCTTTTTTATCTACTTTAAAACTTATTTCCCTTCCTACCATCATGGATGCTAATTCTTCTTCTGTCACATCATCTACTTTAACTGTATCAATCTTCTTTCCCCTTCTAATAATGGTACAATAATCTGCTGATTGTTTTATTTCTTTTAATTTGTGAGTAATTATAATTATAGTCTTACCTTGCTCAGTTAAATTTTTCATAATCTGTATTATCTCTTCTATTTCATGGGGAGTTAATACTGCCGTAGGTTCATCTAGTATAAGTATATCTGCTCCCCTATAAAGAGCTTTAAGAATTTCCACCCTCTGCTGCATTCCTACTGAAATATCTTCAATTTTAGCATTAGGATCTACAAAGAGACCATATTTTTTAGATAATTCTTCTACTTCTTCTGTAGCCTTCTTTATATCTATAACTCCAAACTTTTTAGTGGTTTCCATACCTAATACAATATTTTCAACTACTGTAAAGTTGTCCACCAACATAAAATGTTGATGTACCATGCCTATACCATTTTTAATAGCTACGTTTGGATTTGTTACTTTTACCCTTTTACCATTTATGAAAATTTCTCCAGCAGTAGGTTCATATAATCCATATAAAACATTCATCAATGTTGTTTTTCCAGCCCCATTTTCTCCTAATAACGCATGGATTTCTCCCTTATGGACTATTAGATCTATGTTGTCATTTGCCACAAAATCCCCGAACTTTTTAGTAATATTCTTCATCTCTATAACTTTGGTATCAAAGTCAATATTGTTCAACAGGGCCCCTCCTATCTATTCTAGTTTTAAGCAGCTCAGACTTTTGCCTGAGCTGCTTAGTTTTTTTATTCTAATGTTTTTAGATATTCACCATAAGTTTCTTCATTAAATGGTACATTAATTTCTTCATCTATTATCATTTGTTTTAGATTTTCTACTTCATCTAGTATATCTTGTGGTACATGTTTGTCTGATGTTGGTGCAATATCTACTGCCCCACCATCTGCTAGACCATAAACGATGGTCTCTCCACCTGGGAATTTACCATCTGTTAAGTCCTTTACTATATTATAGATACCAACATCCACACGTTTCATAGCTGATGTTAATACATGGTCTGGAGCCAGATAGTTTTGGTCCCTATCTACACCTATTGCCCATTTGTCCTGTTCTTTAGCAGCTTCTATAACTCCTGTACCTACGTCTCCAGCAGCATGGAATACTATGTCTGCTCCCTGTTGATACATTTGGGTTGCAATAGCTTTACCTTTTGCAACATCGGAGAAAGACTCAGCATATTGGTTTAAAACTTTAATTTCTTTGCCTAATTCTTTAGCTGCATATTGAACCCCAGCTTGGAATCCATAGTCAAATCCCCATATAACGTCTCCTGCAATACCACCAATAAATCCAACAGTATTGGTTTCAGTCATTTTACCTGCAATATAACCTACTAGGAAAGATGGCTGTTCTGCCTTAAATACAACCCCTACTACATTATCTGGAGTTTCGTCTCCATATGAGAAGTCAATTATTGCATATTTTTGATCTGGATTTGCTTCTGCTGCATCCTTAACAGCGTCAGATAGTTTAAATCCTATACCCCAAATCAGATCATTTTCTGCATCTAATAATGTTTCAAAGTTTGGTGCAAAGTCTGCATCTTGTTGAGATTCTACATAGTCTACTTTAACTCCTAAATCCTTTTCAGCTTCTTGTAAACCTTCCCATGCTGACTGGTTAAAGGATTGGTCATGTACTCCACCTTCATCAGTAACCATTGCAATCTTTAATGGTTCTTCTGTTGGTGTCTCTTCAGCTTCACCTGACTCGTCTACCTCAGTTGGCTCATCTGTATCAGCTGGCGTTTCAGATTTTGAACAGCCAACAACAGCAAACACTAAAATACCTATTAGCAATAACGCTAATAATCTTTTCTTCAATTTAAACTCCCCCTTTTTATATAACTAAATATTTAATATCCATATATACAAGTTACTCTACATAACCTATATATATTTGGACTTAGTAAGTATTAACATAAATATTATATAATACAATAAGCCTTTTATCAATGTATAAAGTATACAATTGATTAAGATAAAAAAACACTCCAAGCTTCCTTGGAGTCTTGGAGTGTTTTAACAAGGATCTGATCCACCGGCTACATAACCTGCCTTAGATAATATATCTATAGACTTTGCTAATTTTTCTTCATTTACCATAACAATAGGTCCTGTACATCCCATTCCAGATTCTGCATAGATACCTTCTTTCCATAAGACTTTTACTGCATCTTCTAAGTCCATTATATCTATGCCAGAAATAGTTCCAGTTACCGTTTCAGCTGGTGGTGCTACTACTTCTTCTTCATCATCTTCAGCTTTTTTAGTATCCTTTGTTAATCCTTTTAGTATATCTTTAAGTCCTGCTTTATTTGCCTTATCAAATTCTTTTTTTGTTATTTCTTTCACATTACCTTTAATTAAACTTGCAGCATAACTTATTGCATTTGCAACCACTGGCATTCCAGAAGCTCTTGAAAGGATCAATATAACTCTTTCATAGTCTTCACCAATTCCAGGACCGTATCCATAACCTAAAGATTCATAACTTCCCCCTGTTGTGAAGGAAGAAAAGACTTTCATTAGTATATTTCCTGTCAATGTATCCGTAACCATTACATCAGGCACTCCTGCAAGTAAATCATTACCTCTCATAACACTACCGCCGTCTGCCCTCATGGATTCTGTAAGGTTAATTTTATATCCGTTACTATTCAATTCATTAAAAGCTCTTTCTACTTGTCTTGCTCCATCAACGTTTAATATCCCTACCGTTGGATTCTCAATTCCCATAGCTTTAGCTGTTATTATACCATTTATGCCATTCTTAACCATGGCTTCTACTCTATGGGGGGAGGAAGTACCAGTAGTTGTGGCTATAATCATTTCTCTACCTTTTCCTGGTGTTACCACTCTTCCTACAGTTGATACTCCTATAGGAAAACTATAATGCATTGTAACACAAGCACCTATTTCTCCATTATCTAGCATTTCTTCCATCTTCTTATAGCCTTCTTCTTCTGATTCAACTATTACTTGGGTTAGCTTTGAATCAACCTTTGGTCCGATTAATACTACTTCTATGGAAGAATCCCTTTCTTGAGCCATTTCAGCTCCTTTAACCAAATTCTCAACACCATGTTCACTACCTAAAGTGGTTATACCAACTCTTACCTTTTCTCCAAATTGACCAGTTTCAATTGCATCAGCAATATCTGTAAAAACTTTGCCAATCATATTTTTAATATTATTTTCCGCCATTTTATCACCTCTAATCCTGAAGTAGATGAGAAGCAAAATCTCTCATAGCTTCAGCTACAAGTTTTCTAACTTCTTCTTCAGATACACCTTTTTCCTCATCTGCTTTTCCTGGATTCTTTTCTACTACAATAGATACTCCATCAAATAAGTTTGTCATTCTTCCTAAGAATAGACTACCCTTACCAACTATCATGGCTCTATTTACTTTGCCTTCTAACATATCATCTCTAGCAAAACCTAAATAAGGAACTCCTGATGGGATATGCCCTTGAGTTGGTGCCCATCCATCCATACCATGTTCTTGAATGAAATCGTTGATTTGGGATCTTTCGAGGTCTTTTCTCATTACACCTAATGCACCAATCATCTTATAATTTGCTGTTGGCACATCTCCTGCTCCAGCTGGTTTTGTTACATCTGGGTTTTGCATTTCTACTGAATATTTATCTATATCTGTAATCTTTAAGTTTCCTTTATCTAATGGTGCTGTTACTAAAGCACTCATTACTGCTTGTGGTGAGGATCCAGTTCCAACTGTATGTCTACCTACTAAATCAGTCCTTAACACTGGGTTAACACCATCATTCTCGGATATAAGAACTGCAAATCCGCCAATTACATCCTCAAGGATTGGCATATCTTTTTCAACGTGATTTTTACCATTCATACCTAATTTAGCTGTTGAACCCCCAGCTATAACTACAACATTTTTGAAGGTTCCCGCTTGTACTAATGAAGAAGCTACTATTAAAGCATGGGTTGGTGCTGCACAGAATCCTCTTGTATCGGAGCCAGTTGCATTTTTAAATCCAACCATCTCTGCAATAGCTTTAGCAAAGTTTCCTCCACCTCTTTGATTCATATCTCCACACGCTTCTTCAGAACATTCTATTACATAATCTACATCATTAGGATTTATGTCATTTTTAGCAATAAGATTTAAACCTGCTAAAACTCCAGATGCTTTAGATACAAGGTTTTCCATAATTACATGAGCACTTAAATTTTCATCAACATCATGAGCTCTCTTAATACATCCTACTACATTACCACCTGTATTTAAAGGTTCAGCACCTTGTTCCTCTATTAACCTTTTTATCTCAGATTCATCATCTCCAGATTTAAGCCTTGAAACTAAATCTTCTCTTTCTTTAAACAATGGATGAGCTTCTAGTTTAGTTTTTACACCTTCAGTAAATTCTTTAGTTAATTTTACTAAATCAAATACATCTACAATTTTGATAAGTCCAATGAATTCATCTTCTGGCATCATTTCGCCATATTTACCAAATCTACTAGCATCTTTCAATGGGTTTTTATACCAAGGCTGTTCTTGTTTCTTCAAATCTTCTGGCTTATAGTTTCCAATATAAACTTGATTTGGTAAATAATTCACTGCTTCATCAAAGCTACGTAAATGGTTTGGTAACTTTTTTAGGTACTCTGAATCAGGATTTATAACTCTTTCGGTTGACTGGGTTGTTCCATTGTGGATAACCATATCTTCAGCATGGACTAAAATATAGCCAGCTCCTTTTACTACTGGATAATTCATAATTACACCTCCGTTGATTATATCTATTAATTCATATTTAGTCTTAAAATGGGTGATATAAATCACCCATTTTAAGTTTTATATATTATTCTTCAAATACTGTTTGACCTTCAACTTCTGTTGTTAATGCTTTTAAAGCTTTTTCAACTAAGTTTCTTCTTAGAGCCTTTTCATCTTTAGGATCTAAGCTTGGGTTTCCTAGTGGGTGTGGTATAGCAATTGTTGGAACGATTCTATTTGCTCCTACAGTTAATGAAATTGGTACTACAGTACACATATGAACTACAGGTAAACCTGCACGTTCTATTTCTTTTACCATTGTTGCACCGCAACGTGTACAGGTGCCTCAGGTAGAAGTTAATATAACTGCATCTACTCCATCAGCCACTAATTCTTTTCCTATTTCTTCAGCAAATTTCTTAGCACTAGCTACTGCTGTACCGTTACCTACAGTAGTATAGAAGTATCTATGAAGTTTGCCTATTTTACCTTCTTTTTCCATTTCTCTTAATACATCTACTGGTAAAACTCTGTCTGCATCTTCATTAGCGTATACTGGGTCATATCCACCATGAGCTGTTTCATGGTCAGCACTTGTTAAGTTTTCAAATCCTTCAATATCATACTTACCATATTTTGATGCAGATGAAGATTCAATATGGTCTGGATTTCCTTTTGGAACAATACCACCTGAAGTTACTAAAGCTACTGTAGCCTTTGAAAGATCTTTAACTGCTGGTTGTGGATCTACTCTGTCGAAATCTGGCATTGGGAATTCGGTAACGAATTCTTCACCATTAAGCTTTTTAACAAGCATATCCACTGCTCTTTCTGAACCTCTCTTATCAGCAAAGAAGTTCTTTCTAACTCCTCTTGGTATATAATGTTCTTCCTCTGGGGAACCTATCTCTTCACCTTTTGCAATTTTCAATGCTAATGGTGCCATCTTCTTAACTGCATCCCTCATACCTGCAGCAGAATTTTTTGTAGATACTATATATACGCTTTTCTTAAACATATCTGCTCCAGGGTTTTCTTCATACATTCCAGTTAAGGATGGAATTCCTAATTCATTTTGTACTGCATCTGTAATTGTACCGCAAGCAACTCCATATCTACCTGCGTTAAATGCTGGTCCTGCAATGAATAGGTCTGGATTGTATTTCTTTACCATTTCTAATATTTCAGCTTTTGCTTCTTCAATATTTTCACCAAAATAGCTATCACCACAGATAATAGTAGCAACTATTTCAGCTTCACCTTTAAATCCTGCATTTATAGCCATACCTGGTCCTATAATTTCTTCTCTAACTTCTGGCTTTATATGCGCCTTTTCTTCTCCACCTATACCAGCGAAGAATTGATTTATATAATGGACAACTTTAATTTTCCCCATTAGTTTCCCCCCTCTCCTTTTTTTGTTGGGAATTAATCGTTAAATTTTCCGTATTCTTCTCTTATACCTTTAACTTCTTCAATTATTTCATCAACATCTAGAACCATTTCCATCATACCAATTTGTTCATCATAAACGTCTGCATCTACAGATTCTTTGAATTCTGGTTCAACTGCGTGATAAACTCTAAGTCCTAACTGGACTCCTGCCAATGGACCTGCAAAAGTTGGGTCTCCAGCTGTTACTGTTTCAGCTGCTAATCCAGCTGCTTCAGCTTCTGCTCCACCAATTAATACGATCATGTTTTCTGCACCGTATTTTTCAGTTAAATCTTTAACCCTCTTTTGATTTTCTAAGTCCATTGCTCCTGCAGCCGTTCAGACAAAACATTCAGTAGATGAAAATACTACTTCAGCGTCTGTTGTCTTAACACATTCTTCCATGGCTGGTCCTGGTATACCATCTCTATCGCCAATTATGATAACTTTTTTGTTAGCATCAAATAACGACATCATAACACATCCTTTCTTAATATTGGTTTTAAAATCCTATATATTCTCTGCCTTTAGAATCCTTTAGCAGACATTTTATTAAATCCTAATTCATTTGTAGCACCTGTTATAGCTTGAAGTTCTACTACTATAGAGCCATCTTCTTTAAGGCTACCATCAAAACCACCAGCTATAATATCAATAAATTCTGTATGGCCTATTACCTTATCCATTGGAGGTAATTCTATAACCTCATTGGCATTTCCACCAGTTACAACTGCATTAGCTAGTGGATCTGCATCAGCCAAGGATTGGCTTGCTCCATCCCTACCAGCATATTCATCAGTAATAATAACTGTTTTTATGCCTTTTTGTTCTATTTTCTTACAGTTCATAATTAAGTCTGTATCTGGGTTTCCAAAACCCTCTTGTGATATTACAACTCCATCTAATCCAAGGTATTCTGCAAGTTTAGCAGTCCAGTTTGAAGATCTTTCTTTGTCTGCTAAATACACGTTTTCATTAGTTATTATTACTCCAAGGAAATTTATCTCCTTGCCGTGTTTTGCATACAAATCTTGAACTACTGGATTATTTAAATGATGATAAGTCGTATTCTTATCACAAGCGGATACACAGTTACCGCTTATTATAGCTCCATCCATTATCTCTGTTGGATACATTAAAGTTGGAACTATTTGTTTTGCGTCTACTCCATAAACATAGGTGTCATGAAGTAATCCTTGTGATTGAAGCATTTGAACATATGCTACTTTTGGTAAGTTTGGATATTTTTCTATACTTTCAAGTAATGGTAATGTCTCATATACTTCAACCTTATCAGGTGTTAACTCTTTAGCTGCTTCTGCTAAATATTTAGCAGCCTTAAACCCTGCAAATCTAACTGCTCTTTCATGATCGTGTTGTTTTAGATTATCTACAGGTTCACAAGTTAAAACTATATTGTTTAATTTTGAAAACGGAGTATAATCTGCTCCTGGACCTGTCATGTCGATGATCCCTTCTTGGAATCCTACAATTTTACCTGTAGTAACTACTGCACAACCCTTTAGTACATTAGTCTTTCCACTACCTACAACATCAACCTTTGACAATACTCCTGGGAAAATTCCTCCTGGTCCCTCTACCTTAACTCTAGGTTCTATTACATCTTTAACAGGAGTAATCCTTATGCTTTCACCAGGTTTTGCAATTTCTACGTCTACTTCTTTTAGGTGCTCATCTTCTTTAATTAAAGTTATTAATTCTTCTTTGTTAACATAAAGCACCCCATTATCAATTTTGGTTTCTTCACCAAATTGAACGTCATTAATAAGCACATGGCCTAATTCAAGACGCATATAGTTCACCTCCCCTTATTTTGGAACATATATCTTAACTCCGGGCCGAAGCCCAGAATTAAAATCAATTAAGCATACTTTTTAACTAATTCTTCTACAGCAGATGCTGTTGCTTCGGATTCTGCTAATCTTTCTACTTCTTCACCATCTTTATAGATGATAATTGCAGGTAATCCCATTACCTTTTGCTTTATTGCCAATCTTCTAGCTTTAGTAATGTCTAGTGAACAGAATTTAACTTTGTCACCATATTTTTCTGCCAATTCATGAACATGAGGCATTAATGCCTTACATGGTTCACAAGTTGGTCCCCAGTAATCAACTAATACATATCCTTCTGCTTTTTGAACTTCTTCTTCAAAATTATTTTTATCTAACTCTACCATAAGTATCCCTCCTATAATTATTTTTTAAACATCAAATACTTCATTGATGTATTTTTCAGCTTGAACAGCTGCTATTGCTCCATCAGCAGTTGCTGTAACAACTTGCCTTAAAGATTTTACCCTAACATCACCAGCAGCAAACACTCCTGGGATATTAGTTTTCATATCTTCATCAGTTTCAATATAACCATTGTTCAAGTTAACTTTATCAGTAAACAATTCAGTAGCTGGAATAAATCCAATAAATGGGAAGATTCCAAAGGTTCCATCATCTTCATCTGCAAATATCTCTGTTAATTCTCCTGTTTTAACATTTTTAACTACCATGGATTCAACAATTCCATCGCCTTTTATTTCTTCTACTACTGAATCCCACATGAAATCCATTTTTTCATTCTTAAATGCTTTCTCTTGAATGGATTTAGCAGCTCTTAATTCATCTCTTCTGTGGATTATTGTAACCTTTCTAGCAAACTTAGTTAGGTACATACCTTCTTCTACAGCAGTGTCTCCACCACCTACTACAAATACTTCCATGTCTTCAAAGAAAGCTGCATCACATGTAGCACAATAGGAAACTCCTCTTCCAGTTAGCTCTTTCTCGCCTGGACAACCTATTGGTCTTGGATTGGCGCCAGTTGCAATAATAACAGTTTTTGCTTGATACTCGTCTTTTTCTCCTTTAAGTACTTTTATTTTGCCATCTAATTCAACTTCCTTGATTGTGTCAAGAACTTTTTCTGCTCCAAATTCCTCTGCCTGTTCTACCATTCTTGCTACCAAAGTTGGACCAGTAGCGTTTTCTATAGAACCAGGATAATTTGCTACTTCAGCTGTTGAAACTATTTGTCCTCCAGCTTTTTCTTTTTCTAATATAAGGGTTTTTAGTCTAGCTCTTGAAGCGTATAGTCCAGCTGCTAATCCTGCAGGACCTGCTCCTATAATGACAACATCATAGACCATATTTTTTCCTCCTTTGAAAAGATTATTGTGTTGCTTTCATTACTTTAATTTACCATAAACAATTCAATAATATTCTCTTATCAATAGTAATGCATAACACAGTTTTGATGAAAGTTAGATTCCCACATTTTTATGTAATGTTTTCCTCTATTCTGTAGATAGGTTATGGTATTAAGATAATCATCTTATACCATTATAATAATAGAAATTTGATAATAAAACAAGTTTCGTTATAAAAAACTCATACATAAATAGTTTACCCAGAAAATATCTTATTTAAAACATTAAAAAAACAGAATAGAAGGAACTATTACTTGCCTTCCACTCTGTTCTATAACCTGAGAGTTTCCCCACGTAAATGGATTGCTCCTTCGGTGCCTATGCTTTTCAGAGTTTCGTCAAAGTACGGTTCTTTTGCCTGAGATCATCATCATAAAGTGGCAAACTTTATGACTTATTCCTTCGGCGCCAAAATATATTTGGTCTCTCCCGCACTTTTCATCCGATATTATATAGTTGTTTGATATTTTTTTCACACTTCATTGACATTATAATATATAAATTTAATTAAAACAAGCCCTTTTTTTAAAAAATATTTTTATTTTTAATCTTTAAGTTGATCCAACACATAAAGAGATATATTAGAGGAATGGTCAGAAACCCTCTCTAAATTACTCAACAAGTCTAGAAATATAGCCCCCGAATTTGGTTGACATAGTAGTTTGTTCAGCCTTTCTATATGTGTCGTTCTGTATTCTTTTTCTAAAGAGTCTATTTCTTCTTCCAGTCTAAGTACTTCTCTTGCCTTGTCAAAATCCACATCCCTTAAAGCCTCTAAGGTCTTTTTAAATACTTCTAAACTCTTTGAAAATATATTATCGAATTCTTCAATAGCTTCCTCACTAAATTGGAGTCTTTCATCTATTCCTAATTGGGCTAATTCTGCAATATTATCTGCATGATCTCCAACTCTTTCTATATCATTTACCACGTTTATTAGAATATTTACCTGAGTATGTTGTTCATCTGTCAAAGGTGCGTTGGAGAGTTCTACTAAATACCTTACAATATCACTTTCTAATCTATTGATTACTTTTTCTTGAGAAAATACTTCTTGAGTCATTTTTTCGTCTTTATTTTTAAACGCTTTTGCTGCAACAACTAAATTATCCTCTACAATTTTTCCCATTCTAAGTATTTCTTTTGTTACTTGACCTAAAGCAATGGATGGAGTTTCTATAATTCTCAGATCCAGAAATTTTAATCCGGCTTCAGTAGCTTCTTCTACATCACCAGGAACTAATTTCATAGCTGCTTTTACTAAAAGTCTAGCAAAAGGAAGTTGTATAGCCACATTTAATATGTTAAATAATGTATGGGCATTAGCTATTTGCCTTTGTATGTCGTTAGGAGATACCCTTAATACAATACTTTCTATTGGCTTCCTAAGTAAAGTCATAAAGATAATAGTACCTATTAAATTAAATAAAAAGTGTATAACTGCAGCTCTTTTTGCTGTTTTATTAGTACCCACACTGGATATTAAAGCAGTTGTTGTTGTACCAATATTATCACCAAATAGTATTGGGAATGCAATATCTAGACCAATAAGTCCTTGGGAAGCTAAAGCTTGTAATAAACCAATGGAAGCACTACTACTTTGTAATATTGTAGTCAATCCTAGTCCAACTAATATACCTAGAAAAGGATCCTTTAGGCTCACCATAATATTCGAAAAAATAGGATTCCCAGCTAAAGGTTTTAGTCCGTTACCCATCATATCCATACCAATAAAAAGTATACCAAAACCTATCATTATTTCCGCTAAATTTTTAGCCCTTTTTCTGGATGTGGCAATCCAAACCCCTACTCCAATTGCAACAGCCAATGGAGCAAGATCCGTTAACTTGAATGCAATTAGTTGAGCTGTTATAGTGGTTCCTATATTAGCGCCCATTATGACCCCTACAGCTTGGTATAAAGTCATAAGACCAGCATTTACAAATCCTATTACCATAACTGTAGTAGCACTACTACTTTGTATTACCATTGTAACCAAAGCCCCAACTACCACTCCCATAAGTCTATTGTTTGTTAATATTTCTATTAATTTCTTTAACTTTTCTCCTGCAGCTTTTTGTAAACCTGTGCCCATTAAATTCATACCATATAAGAAAAGTCCTAGACCACCTAATACTGGTAACGCAATGTCCATTTGCACCCTCCTGACCAAAATTAAATTTTTTCTGGTTTTTCTTTTGCATGAGTCTAATTCTATATTAATACAATTTTGGAGTTTGATTTATTAAAGTTTTGTAAAACATTACTCTAATTGTGGGAAGTTTAACTGCCTTAAAGCTTCAAATAATATAATATTTACAGAATTCGCTAGGTTCAATGACCTTTTTATGCCTTGTTTCATTGGAATCTTTATTGTTTTACTCCAATTTTTATTTAATACTTCATCTGGAAGACCTTTTGTTTCTTTTCCAAATACAATAAAAGAATCTTCCATATATCTTACATCTGTATAATATTGATTCCCCTTAGTAGTAGCATAGAAAAAACTTTTGTCATTATATTTTTCCATCAACTCATTAAAATTTTCATAATAATAAATCTTCACCAAATTCCAATAATCTAACCCTGCTCTTTTCAAATATTTATCTTCTACGGAAAAACCCAGAGGTTTAACTAAATGAAGATTTGTATTGGTGAGAGAGCATGTTCTAGCTATATTACCAGTATTTTGAGGTATTTCAGGTTCTACAAGTACGATATTTAGCCCCATTAACAACGCTCCTTTTTATTTATTGAGTACATAATTCTCTATTGCCTTGGCTACTCCATCTTCGTCATTAGTATCCGTAAATACATGTACATGATTTTTAATACTTTCATCACCATTCCTCATGCCAACCGCTAATCCTGCCACTTTAAACATGGATATATCATTTTCATTATCACCTATTGCCACTACTTCTGATTTGTCTATATTTAATTTATCGATTAAATAGTTTAATCCCGTACCTTTTGATACTCCTTCATTCATCACTTCAATATTGTTATGCCATGAACTAGATACATTTGTCCCCTTAATATCTTTCAACTTTTCTCTAAAATCTAAAAGCTTATCAATATCATCTTCAATAAAAACAAATTTATAGATCACTGGCTTCTTATTATTTAGAATCTCCATGGAATTTTGAAATATGTTAAGATTTATCTGTTGTTTTATCAAATTATTTTTGTAGGATTCATAGTGTTCCAAGTCTCCATAACCAGTTTCTTTAGCATAAAAGGTATTAGTATCGTAAAAATGGTAATAGATACCATTATCTTCTGCTAATTCAACTATTTTCTTAGCTGATTCTAAGTTCATAGGGTTTTCATATATTATATCTTTTCCATTACTAGTAGAAATCAGAGCACCGTTACAAGCAATAATAGGATAATTTAATCCTATGTCTTTGCTAAAGTACAAAGCAGATCTTAATATTCTTCCAGTTGATAAAACAATATATATATCTTCATCAATAGCCCTGAGTAAAACTTCTCTAGTTCTATCAGAAACCTTATTATTGCTGTTTAACAGTGTTCCATCCATATCTATAGCTATTAGTTTGTATCTCATCTATTTTCCTCCTCTTCATTTGCCAAATTTAATATACCATAAAATTATAAATAGTCAATAAAAAACTCTTTTTTTGACAAAAAAAGAGTTTTTTATTGACTTTAATACAATATAAATCCTCTAGTTAATAATCCGATTATTACTTTCTAAAGCCAATAACCTCTCTTTCAATTTTAATCCACCACCAAAACCAACTAAGTTACCATTGGAACCAATTACCCTATGGCAAGGTACTACTATGAGAACAGGATTTTTATTTAGTGCACCACCTACTGCCCTATACCCTTTAGGTGTTCCAATGTTTATTGCCATTTCCTTATAGGATATGGTTTCTCCATAGGGGATTTTTAGAAGCTCTATCCATACCTTCTTCTGAAAATCAGTTCCTCTTAGATCTAGAGGTAGAGAAAATTTCTTTAACTTTCCTTCTAAATATTCTATTATTTGCATATGATAGTCATAGTTATTTTTATCGACCTTTCTAGTTTGTCCATATTTTCGATTTACATGCCCTATTATATCTTCCTTGCTATCGTCTAATAGATAAAGATAAACTATACCTTTAATCGAAAAAAATATAATCATTTGTCCTATGGGTGTATCAAATTCATAATATTTAATATCCATAACTTTATCCTTCCCTTGTTAATCTCCACTGTTCTCTGACCATTTTCTCTAACATAGGATTAGAATTTATATTGGGATTTGATAAAATGCCATTAAACCATTTTACAGCTTCATCTTTGTTCCCAAGTCTTCTATTGATTTCTCCCAATAGATAACCTAGTTTCAGTTCATCCATATTAGTGTCTACTAAAGATTCTTTATAGAACCCTTCTTTATAAAAATCCTTTGTAAAACCTAAAAACCTTATTTCTTCATCTTCCTGTCCCTTAAGCCTATATAACCAAGCTAAATTTAAACATAAGGAACCTAAATCGATTTTTTTATAGTCTAATAATTGACCAATATAAAGAGCTAACTTGTAGGTAATTATTGCTTCATCTATAGTTCTTTTATTACCATAACTTCTTTTGTTCCACTTAGAAGTAATCTCATTTAAAATAATTTCCTTATCCTTTCTGCTAATTGAAAGAAATTTCCCTTCTGTTGCTGCATATCCACAATTAGGGCAAATAAACACATTATATTTTAATGGGTTTTCTCCTTCATAATATGATAAAAAATCTTCATCCCTTTTAATTAATCTTAATTTTGAAGCTCTTACTTTTTTAGACGTAAATTCTATATTGCAAATAGGACATTCTATCGTTTTGTCATATAATTCATCTATTTCTGTCAAAAAAAATTCCTCCTTGCATTAATCTCCCACATTTTCATCTTCAGTTGTATCATCTATTTCACCATCTTCTACCAAATCATCTAGCCAACCATCTTTATCAGTGGTAGATGTGGTAGTAGTAATTTCTTCACCTATCCTATAAATAAAGTTTCTTGGTCTATAAAAATCCTTGCTAATTAAATCTCTGCTTACAGTCTTGCCATTTTTTATTATAGACTTATAGGTATTTACCTTATAACCTGTTCTGCCTTCTTGTACTAAAACCTTGCTACCCGGCTCCAAGGTTTTATCTAATACAGTTTCTTCTTTAGCATGAATAGTCTCCACTATTTCAGAGTCAATTTTTACAGTATAATCTTTTGATTGTCTATCTCCATAAACATAGAAATAAATACGATCTCCCACTATTTTTGAGTCAAAATATATAGGGTAGTCGAAATCATTTCTAAATTTCAAATCTAAAAATCCAAAGGCAACTGCTGCATCTTGCCCAAATTTCACATATTTGGCAGGTATTGAATGGGGTGACCTTTCCAAAATTGTAACATCTGCTAATAACAAAGCATTGTAAAGAGTCGTAGATGTTTGACATACCCCTCCCCCTACATCAGGAGTATATTCTCCAGCTATTATTACACTGGCTTCTTTGTAACCATACTTTTTGGCCCTTGGTCCAGTAGTTTCATTAAATGACATGGACTCACCTGGCATTAAAATTTTACCTCTAATTGAATTTGCAGATAACCTAATGTTTTCGATTCTATTTTGACTACTTCCTTTAAAAGAAGTAGAATACTCTCCTATAACTCCATTAATTCTACTTAATAAGCTTTTTGTCACTTTAGGAATTATATCTTCCACAGGTATCTGAACAATATCTAATGTATCTATATTATTTTGAATTATTTGACGCAATTTTTCTCTATCTACAATTTTACCTACTATCTCATCTGTAATACTTATATTTCCATTATTAAAATGGAATTCTGCACTTTTTGCTTCTTTATCTATATCGTGGCTAATAGTTTCAACAATATGGTCTATCATTTCCATATTCAGATTTGAGTCTAGGGAAATCTCTACCCCATTTCTTTTAGTACGGATTATTTCTTTAATCCTTTTAAATATATTCCCATTTCTTCCCACTGCATAGGCTTGATCAACAGCCTTTTCATAATTTAAATTAAATCCTAATTCATCTAATCTATATCTATATTCTTCATCTACATATATGAGAGTCATTATTTTCTTATTTATCTCTTCTCTCTTTTTGTCCTTTATTAATTTTAAAGCCTCTTCCTTGGTCATAAATGAAAGGTCATATTCTTCAACCTTTACACCCTCATATATTAATTCTGTACTTAATACTTTAAAATAGCCATAAAAACCTAACCCTAAAATAATAGCAAGGAAAACAAACATTATTATCAATATTATTCTTGCTTTTTTATTAATCCCTTCCATACTTGGCCTCCACTTATATAATTTTATATATTATTAAATATATGTATTATTTCTATTAGAATACTACTTGCTCCAAAATATTTGTAATTCATCTCCATTTTTTAAGGGGGCCATGTATTCAGCCTCTTTTCCATTTATTTTTAGTATCAAATTTCCCCTTAGCTCCGATAAATCGAAATCTATATAGTCGAATATATCTACAAATACAAATTCATCTTTGTTATATTCTATTATTTTATATTCTCCATTAATAATTAACTCTAAAGTTTTCCTTTTAATTACGGTAATAACGTCTTCTTCTTTTAACGGAGTATCGTATTTAGCTTCTCTCCCATTTATTAAAATATTAGAAGCAGATACATCTACATTTAAAAATTCCAAAAAATCTCCTAGAGTATTGATCTGAACAATATCTATTCTATCCCCTTCATTTATTATAGGATTATCTTCTACTTTATTTCCATTTATCTTGATTTCCTTTATTAGATTGTATTTTCGGTTATTATAACTTACCATTTTTACCTTAGAAATGCACTCGGATAAATAAGGCTTTCTATTCTTCCCTTGAGTCGCCTTAATAACCTTCAATATATCTCCGTCTTTTAAATGAGTATTTAAGTTCCCAATATCATTATTTACATATATTATAGCAGGTTTTCCTTCTTCCCCTAAAATTATTCTTCTTTCACCATTTACATAATAAGTAAAATCATTGCCCAATTTGGGTATCAAATTTCTTGGATTATAGCCAGTTAACACAAGTATATCAGAAACTTTTACTTTTTCCGTGTTGAATATACGAATCTCTTCATCATTGAACTTAATTTGCAGAAAGTTTCTATATCTTTGGGCAGCTCCTTCTATTGCTATTCCAATTGGAGTTATTATATCTGGTCCATTAATATTAGAACTTAACCCTTCTAAATTTTCGATAAAACTCGAATCTCGAATAGAGACTCTTTCTTTAGGCAAACCCAATTTTTCAGCAATACAATCTTTCAATCCAGGCATTTGGCTACTACCCCCAATTAGAAAAACGGCACTTGGGGCTTTTTCATTAAACTCAATTATCTTCTCTACTATTTCATTAGCTATACTCTCTATTGTTTCATAGATACTTTTTATTATTTCTTTTGTAGTTAATTTATGTTGTACACCAACAACGTCAATAAATTCATGGACCTCTTTAGAGCTAAGTTGTATTTTTAATTTTTCACCACCGTTAAAATCTAATAGATATTTTTGGGATAGGGCTTCTGTTATTTCATCCCCTGCTTGGGATGTCATAGCATAAGCCATTATTTTGCCATCTTTAGTTATTGCAATATCTGATGTGCCCGCTCCTATATCTATTAATGCTAAATTCAATAGTCTTAACTCTTCTTTAATAGCCACATTTATAGCTGCTATTGGTTCTAAAGTAATATTACCAACTTCAAGACCTGCCTTTGATATAACTGAATATAGACCTTCTATAACCATCTGGGGTAAAAATGTGGCTAACAGGTTTACTCCTATTCTAGATCCTCTATGGCCTTCCAACTTATTCATTATATTGCCATCCAAATAGTAATTAATAACCGTATACCCAATATTGTAATACTTTAGTCTGTTTTCCTCTTCATTATTATTAATAATTTCTTGGGCTTTTTGTACAGCTTCTAATTCTAGAACCTCTACTATATTTCTTGTAATTTCAGAATTATCTCTTATATCTTTATCTACTTTTACTCTACAAGTCCGTAATGATCTACCAGCAGCAGCAATAAAAACCTTCTTTAAGCTTGTCCCTAGTTTTTCTTCTAATTCTTCTTTTATCTCTTTAACGATTTCAGTAACTCCATCGATATCATGAATCTGCCCATCATACATATATCTTTTGCTATGTTCCCTGATTGAATATGCTAGTACATTTAATTTCTGGTCTTCTGTATACTTTCCTACAATTCCAATTATAGTTCTAGTCCCTATATCTAAAGAAAAAATCAAATTTTCTTTTGAATTTTCCCACTGTTTCATGCTAACAGCCCTTTCATTCTTTATTAATTTCTTCTTTATAATAGAAGCAATAATCTTTTAATGGACATTTACCACATAGGGGTCTCCTTGCTTTACAAACCCTACGACCATGAAATATCAATAAATGATGAGCTTTAGACCACATATCCCTATCTATACTATCCATCAGATCCTTTTCAGTGTCTAAAACATTATTGCTATCTGCTAATCCTATCCTATTAGATACCCTAAAAACATGGGTATCTACTGCTATAGCAGGTGTTGAAAAAGCATTGCTTAAAACTACATTAGCAGTCTTTCTACCAACTCCGGGTAGGGTTATCAACTCCTCTAACGAACTAGGTACCTCTCCATTAAATTCTTCAATTAGCAGTTTACAAGTACCTAAGATATTTTTACTCTTCGTTTTATAAAATCCACAAGATCGGATCTTTTCCCCCAATTCTTCTTCAGTTAATTTAAGATAATCTTCAGGAGTTTTTAATTCTTTAAAGAGTTTAGCTGTTGTTTTATTAACTTGTACATCTGTACATTGGGCAGAAAGAATTGTTGCTATCAGTAATTCAAATGGGTTTGAATAATTTAACTCTGCCTTTGCATCTGGATATAATTCCATTAAAATATCTATTACTTTTTTTATCTCCTCTTTAGTTAGTACCTTTTTCATATAATCACCTACAAAATTTCAATATTATAGTCTATTATTTCTACCCTACTATCTCCATCAATAAATTTTAGTATTTTAGAGATAGTTTTATTTGCATGACCAGTATCATTTGTAACACATGAAAATCCAATTATTGAAGTTTTCCAACTATCATTTAATCCTACTTCAGCTATAGATACATTAAACCTCGATTGGATTCGACCCATTACACTCTTTATTATATGTCTTTTGTCTTTAAGGGAGTTTGATTCATATAACATTAATTTTATCGAACAAATTCCAACTATCATAGATTCACCTCGATGCAAAATAACATTGAATATATTTTATAATTATACACTAATGATTTCAACCTTAAAAGACAAATAAGAGCTTCTATGATTATAAAAAAAGAGGATAAAATCCTCTTTTCTTATTTTAATACCTTCATCTCTTTTCCAACCTTTTCAAATATATCTACAGCTCTATCTAATTGTTCCTTAGTGTGTCCTGCTGTTACCATACATCTAACCCTTCCTGTTCCTCTTGGTACAGTTGGGAATACTATTGCTGAAACAAATACACCATTTTCCAATAACTTTTTACTGAACTCCATAGTTTCAGCTTCGTCTCCAATTATAACTGGTGTAATTGGTGTTTCGCTATGACCAGTATTGAATCCAAGAGTTCCAAGTTTTTGTTTAAAGTATTTAGCATTATCCCATAGTTTATCTGTATATTCTGTAGACTCCATTAACATTTTTATTGCTTCCATTATAGCTCCTACTGCTGCAGGTGGTAATGAAGTACTAAATAGCACTGGTCTAGCTCTATGATTTAACCATTCATACATAGTCTTTGATCCTGCCACATATCCTCCTACTACTCCAATAGCTTTTGAAAGAGTACCTATTGAAAAATCTACTCTACCATGTAATCCAAAGTGGTCAACTGTTCCCCTACCACTTTCTCCTAAAACTCCTGAACCGTGAGCATCATCTACATAGGTCATAGCTTCATATTTTTCAGCCAATTCAACTATTTCTGGTAATTTAGCAATATCTCCATCCATACTAAATACTCCGTCAGTGATTATTAGAACATTTCTATATTTATCTCTATTTTCTTTAAGTACTTGTTCTAAATTATCTAAATCGGAATGCTTAAATATTTTTCTGTCTGCTTTACTTAATCTAGTACCATCTATTATAGAAGCATGGTTTAATTCATCAGATATTATTAAATCTCCAGCTTCTGTTATAGCTTGGATTGTTCCAGCATTACAATTAAATCCTGATTGATAGATAAATGCAGCTTCTTCTCGTTTAAATTTAGATAATAATTCTTCTAGTTCTTCATGAATAGACATATTACCAACAATTGTCCTTACTGCTCCTGCACCTGCTCCATATTTTTCTACTGCTTCTATAGCTGCTTTTTTCAACCTTGGATGATTTGCAAACCCAAGGTAATTGTTTGATGATAGATTAATTACCTTTTTCCCATTTAAAATTATTTCAGCTTCATTTGCTCCTTCTAATATTGGTAGCTTTCTATATACTCCTTCTTTCTTAAGTTCTTCAATCTTTTCTTTTAAATAATTTAACTCATGGACATTAGCCAAGGTGTTCCCCTCCTATATTATGATTTTAGGTTTTTTAACACAAATATAGTATAACATAAATTTTATTCTTGTTGGCAACCTTTGTGAATAAAATATTTAATAAGATTTTTCATTTCTTCCCTTGTGTTTACATCTTTTTCTGTTTCTATCCTTTTCTCTATCATCTCCTTTCCATATTCCAAATCTATTTTTAGAATAGCCCATGCAGCATACTCTCTAATCATAGGATTAGGATCATTTAATAAGGATTCTAATAATTTAGTGTTTTCCCTATCTCTTGCATTTCCTAGGGCAATTATTCCATTTCTTTTTAAGATATTTTTCCCCCTCCAGCTACCAGCCATTTTCCCATATTTCTCCTTAAATTGCCTATTGGATATAGAAAAAAGTTCTTCTATATCCATATATCCTTTGGTAACCTTTGGGATAAACTCTTCATGGTTTGATTCTTGTATATCCTTATTCTTAGGACATACAAGTTGACATGTGTCACAACCATAAATCTTTATTCCCATCTTGTCCCTTAGTTCATAAGGTATTTTTTCCTTAGTTTGTGTTAAATAGGATATACATTTTTTAGGATTAAACTTAAAAGGTCCTTCCAAAGCTCCAGTAGGACAATGATCAATGCATATATTACAATCTCTACATCGACTGCCAATAGATACAGGGATAAAATTTATATCTAAATCAGTTAGTATGTAGCCTATAAATATGAATGATCCGTATTCATCATTTATAATAGAACAATTCTTTCCATAATATCCTATACCCGACTTATTAGCTAATTCTCTATCTATCAAAGGTCCTGTATCAACAAAATACTTATAGGTAAAATTCGTTATCTTCCTTATTTCTTTAATCAAATCCTCCATTCTACTTTTTAGGACTATATGGTAATCTATGCCCCAGGATGATTTTGAAATCAAACCTTTCAGCTTATAGTCTACCCTTTCATTTAATCTATTATTATAAGATAATCCAATTACAATTATAGTTTTACATTGGGAAAAAGTTAGCCTTGGGTTAATTCTTTTATCTATATCCCTTTCCTCAAATTCCGTTTGTCGATTTTTCTTTTGTCTGACAATAAGATAATCTTTTTTATTGTTTAAAAGTTCACAGTCTGTAAACCCTATCATATCGATATTTAATTCTTTTGATTTATCTATAATATATCGTTTTAAATCCATAAACAACTCCTATTCTAATACTTTTTCCTTTCTAAATATATTATATCATTCTTTTTTAAAAAACTATATTTTATTCTTTCGTTATAATTCTCTGATTTCATCCTATTAGGAAATTTTTTATTATATCCTAGTAAAACGGTATGTTTTTTCCAAGAATTATGGTATACTGTAATGAGAATAGTTATCAATTAGTAAAGATTATTATTTGTAAAGGAGAGTATCTATGGCAAAAAATCTATTAAATATAAAGAATTTAAAGACAAATATAGAAGACAAGGAAATACTAAAAGGCCTTAATCTTCAAATTAATGAAGGAGAAATCCATATTATCATGGGTCCTAATGGAAGTGGAAAATCCACTTTAGCCTATACCCTAATGGGACATCCTAAATATGAAATTGCAGAAGGAGACATAATCTTCAATGGTGAATTGATTAATGACCTTAGGGCAGATGAAAGAGCTAAAAAAGGAATATTTCTATCTTTCCAATACCCAGAAGAAATCCCTGGAGTTACCGTAGAGGAATTTTTAAGAACTGCTAAAACTTCGGTAACTGGAAAGTTTCATGGAGTTATAGCCTTCAAAAAATTATTAACAGAAAAAATGGAACTATTGGAAATGGGTGAAGAATATGCTTCTAGATATTTAAATCAGGGATTCTCTGGTGGCGAAAAGAAGAAAAATGAAATTCTTCAAATGTCAATACTTGAGCCTAAACTGGCTATATTAGACGAAACAGATTCAGGCCTTGATGTTGATGCTATAAGGATAGTAGCTGAAGGAGTTAATAGAGTTCAAGATGATAAAAAATCTATTTTAGTAATAACCCATTATAACAAGTTATTAGATTATCTTAAACCTGATTTTGTTCATATTCTCTTAGATGGAAAAATTGTTAAAACCGGTGGAATAGAACTAGCAAAAGAAATCGATGAAAGAGGATATGAAAATATAAGGACAAAACATTCTAATTAATAGAGGTGAGTAATTTGGAAAGAAGAAAAACTTATATTGAAGACGTAGATAGAGGTATTTATGATATTAAAAATAAATTTACCTACAGATACAAATCGGATAAAGGATTAACTCCAGAGATAATAATCGAAATTTCTAAAGAAAAAGATGAACCAAAATGGATGACCGATTTTAGGCTTAAATCCTTAGAAATATATAGTAGTAAACCAGTTCCAACATGGGGTGCTGATTTATCTGGCCTAGATATGGATAATATAATTACCTATGTTAGACCTGATGCAGATATGGGACATAGCTGGGATGATGTGCCAGAAGATATAAAGAAAACCTTTGAACTGCTTGGAATTCCTCAAGCAGAAAGGGAATCCTTAGCAGGAGTAGGTGCTCAATATGATTCAGAGATTGTATATCACAATATTAAACAGGAGTTAGTAGACCAAGGAGTTATATATACAGATATGGAAACTGCTCTTCACCAATATGAAGATATAGTTAGAGAGCATTTCATGCAATTAATTCCTCCTAATGATCATAAATTTGCTGCTTTACATGGAGCTGTTTGGTCTGGAGGTTCTTTCGTTTATGTTCCTGAAGGTGTAAATGTAGACATTCCCCTTCAATCCTATTTTAGGTTAAATGCACCAGGCGCCGGACAATTTGAGCATACTTTAATAATTGTAGAAAAAGGAGCAAATCTTCATTTTATAGAAGGATGTTCTGCACCTCAATACAGAGTTACAAATCTCCATGCCGGTTGTGTAGAGCTATATGTACGGGAAAATGCCAGGTTAAGATATAGTACTATAGAAAACTGGTCTAGAAATATGTATAATTTAAACACTAAAAGAGCTATAGTAGATAAAAACGGAACTATCGAGTGGATTTCCGGTTCTTTTGGATCTAAAGTTACCATGTTATACCCTATGAGTATATTAAAAGGAGAAGGAGCAAAATCAGAGTTTACTGGAGTAACCTTTGCATCTACTGGACAATATCTAGATACTGGAACCAAAGTTGTTCATGCAGCCCCTCATACTACTTCCTCCATAAATTCAAAGTCCATTTCTAAAAATGGTGGGCATGCCTTTTATAGGGGTCTACTTAAAGTAACTCCAGATGCTTATGGTTGTAAGTCTACAGTTTCCTGTGAATCCTTGATGTTGGATAATGAATCAGCTTCCGATACAGTACCGGTAATAAAATTGGATAATGATAATATAGATATAGGCCACGAAGCTAAAATAGGCAGAATTAGCGATGAAGCTATATTTTATCTTATGAGTAGAGGAATAAATGAAGAAGAAGCAAAAGCTATGATAGTTAGAGGTTTTGTAGAACCTATAACCAAAGAACTTCCATTAGAATATGCTGTTGAGTTGAATAACTTAATAAATATCGAGCTAGAAGGCTCTATTGGATAGGTGGGATAAAATGAAAATAATAGATAAAGAAAACTATATATTTCCTAATATAATAGATTATAAAAAAGATTATCTAAAATTGAAAACTAAACTCCCTAAAGGAGTAGTTCTAGAAAAGATCACCAAAGGTATTAATGAAATTATATTTGACTATCTAAATACTAAAGAATTTAATGGAGTAGGAGAAAAATTTACATCCCTTACAGAAGAATCCTATAATAGTGGAATTATATTCTATATTCCTAAGAATGTTAAAGTGGAAAGTCCTATTAAAATTGAGTTTAATATGGATGAAGAAAACCCTGTTGTTATAAATCAAAATATTATAGTGGCTGAAAAAGGAAGTGAAGGGACCATTATTATGGATTATACTTCTTCTGAAAAAGTAGAGGCTTTCCACAATGGCCTTACTAAAATTTACGCAAAAGAGAGCTCAATAATCAATATAATAAAAATCCAAAGAATGAATGATATATCCCATAATTTTGATTCAAATATTGCTATTGTAAAGGGACAAGGACGGGTAAATTGGATTTCTATCGAATTGGGTAGTGGCATTAGCAGTTCAAATTATTCAAATTTTTTAGAAGCTGAGGCTAGTGAAGCCAACCTTTACTCTATATATTTAGGAGATGGAAAGAGAAAAATAGATCTAGAATATTCCATGATCCATAAAGGTGCTAGAAGTATCAGTAATATTGAAACTAAAGGTGTCCTTATGGATCATGCTAGAAAGGTCTTCAAAGGAAATCTAGATTTTAAAAAAGGAGCTAGACTCTCTAAAGGGGTAGAAGAAGAATATGTAATACTATT
Organism: Clostridium sp. Cult1; assembly: GCF_021655095.1. Taxonomy (GTDB): domain Bacteria; phylum Bacillota; class Clostridia; order Tissierellales; family Tepidimicrobiaceae; genus Schnuerera. The sequence continues at coordinate 855,682 of NZ_PPXW01000001.1, forward strand.
GGACCCGACTGTGAAATCCAACTCAATTCCAGCTCTATTATGCCATGAAGATGACGTAGAGGGAGAACACGCTGCAAGTGCTGGACAAATTAATGAAAATAAACTTTTTTATCTTATGAGTAGAGGCTTAAAAGAAAAAGAAGCAAAAAAATTAATTGTTGAGGCCTCCTTTAGACCAATAATTGATAGAATTCCTTATAAAAATTATCGAAATATAGTAGTTGATGAAATTGAGAGGAGACTTATGGATGGTGAAAATTAATCCAGAAGAAATCAAAAATGATTTCCCAATATTTAACCAAAAAATTCATGGTAATAGACTAGTATATTTGGATAATGGGGCTACTACACAAAAGCCCCTTCAAGTTATTAAAGCTATGGATGAATATAATAATCTATCTCATGGTAATCCTCATAGAGGCGCCCATAAGCTAAGCATATCAGCAACAGAAGCCTATGATTTAGCTAAGAAAAAGGTTAAAAAATTTATAAATGCTAAATATATAGATGAAATTATCTTTACAAAAAATACTACTGAATCATTAAATTTGATTGCCTATTCCTATGGAAAGGAATTTATCAATGAGGGAGATGAAGTTGTATTGTCTATATCAGAACACCATAGCAATATACTTCCATGGCAAAGGATAGCAAAAGAGAAAAAAGCCATATTAAAATATATGTATTTAAATGAAGAAAGTAGACTTACTTTAGATGAAATAAAAAATAAAATTACAACAAAAACAAAAATAGTAAGTATCGCCCATATGTCTAACGCTCTAGGGACTATCTATCCAATTGAAGAAATAATAAATTATGCCCATAAAATGGGAGCTGTAGTTGTAGTAGATGGAGCTCAAAGTACTCCCCATATGAAAGTAGATGTTCAAAAAATCGATGCAGATTTTTTTGTTTTTTCTGCTCATAAAATGCTTGGTCCTATGGGAATTGGTGTATTATATGGGAAAAAAGAATTATTAGAAAAAATGCCTCCTTTTATGATGGGAGGAGATATGATAGAATACGTTTATGAACAAGAAGCTACCTTCGCTCCCCTACCTTACAAATTTGAAGCTGGAACCCAAAATGTAGAAGGGGCTGTAGGCCTTAAGGCAGCTATTGAATATTTAGAAAAAATTGGAATAGACAAAATTGAAGCACATGAGAAAATACTAACAGAATATGCCCTAGATAAAATGCTAAGACTTCCCTATATAAATATACAAGGACCTAAGGATTTAAACATGAGAGGTGGAATAATATCCTTCACTATAGATAACATCCACCCTCATGATATAGCAACTATACTAGACTCCTATGGAGTAGCAATTAGAGCAGGCCATCACTGTGCCCAACCCCTTATGAGGTATTTAGGCATCCCTGCTACTTCTAGAGTTAGCTTTTATATATATAATACAAAGGAAGATATAGATCAATTTATTGAAGGAATAAAAAACGTAAGGAAGTGGTTTGGCTATGGATCTTAATTCGATATATACTCAGCTTATTATGGAACATAATAGAAGTGGGCATAATAAAAAGCATCTCCAAAATCCTGATATTACAGAAAAAGGTCATAACCCTAGTTGTGGAGATGATATTACTTTAGAATTAAAACTTAATGGAAATATAATAGAAGATGCCTCCTTTACAGGTGTAGGCTGTGCTATATCACAAGCATCTACTTCTATGATGATAGATTTAATAAAGGGTATTACCATAGAAGAAGCATTAAATCTAGTAGAAACCTTCATAGGAATGATAAAAAAAGAAGTCACTGATGAAGCGAAATTAGAGACATTGGAAGATGCCATTGTCCTCCAGAATATTTCCAATATGCCTGCTAGGGTAAAATGTGCGGTATTAGCCTGGCATACATTGAAGGAAGCTATTACGAATTTATAATAATAACTCAAAAACAACACAGGGCTGTTCCCTGCATGCATTCTATGTAAAGAATGCACATATATATGGGCCGGCATAAAAACCGGCCCTACTGTTATTGTCTGATATTCATCTTAATATCTGGTTTCCATGTCAGCCCAATTCTCAGGCTGTTTTTTCGCTTAATCCTACTTAAAAGCAAACACTAATCGCTAATCCACTTTGTCATAATCATGCCTCATTTCTTGTTTAAATGAATTATATATATCAAATATAAGCATTTCCATTGTTTGTTTCTAAAGCTTTCATCCTATAATACTCTACCATAAAGTTCCTTGTTTTTGCTATATTCCTCTATGACCCTATCATCAAAAGTTGGTTCAAATGCATGTTTGAACATTTCATATGAGTTTACCTTTGCCTTTAACTTTAGGTTTTTATCCTTTCTAAGATTATTTCTAATTTGTTCTACTGCTAATTTTTCAGATTCTGAAAGATTAGTACTAAATTTGTTATTTAATCTATTTATTATATTGCTTATAAGATGCGTCTCTTCTCCGCTATAAAACTAGCAACTCCTCTACTTCTATTTTAATTAAATGGTATTAATAAAACTCCATATCTTTCTTAGACAATTTTTCTTCCATGCTTTTTCCATTCTTTCTGAAGCTCTTTGTTAGAGTAATTTCCAAAATCCAGCTGAAACTTTGTGCTCTTTATGGCACCCTTCAAATCTTGGGTTCCTTTAATGTAGCATTTATTGCTAAAATTAGATTTTATTATAAATATTCCCATATCTTACTTCATATTTTTATATAAAGTCTTAAGTTCTTTCCTTCTATTCATAAATTAATACCCCATTTCTTTTAATAAACGAGACAATACACGAAGTCGTTCTCCAATAATTTCTCCGTCCGTGCTAAGAACCTGAGAAAACAACTTGATATCTTCATCAATCATAGCATTTTCTTCACATACCGATACACTCATGGCATCTCCTTGCAAGCCAATACGGTCGATCAATGTATTGTCAGGATCGTATAACTTTGGAAAACGATATGCTTCTTGAAAATATAGAGTTGTTCTACAAATCAAAATAGCAAGATCAAGAACACGGTGCATAGGCAACTCCTCTGATTGACGAGACCATTTATCCCCAGTATGTCTCCATACTTTTGCTGAAATATCTACTTTTCCTCTATCATTCCATTGGGCAAGGCCTAGTGATAGTCCCTTAGCATCTGTATTATAAGACTTTCTTCCATCGACATTTTCATAATTCTCAGAAACAATGACTGGCTTATGTTTTAAAGTAGTTGGTATTTTCATCTTATTACCTCCATCTATATGATTAGTAGTTTAGTAAACTACTAATTACAGTATAGATAAACTTACCTACCATGTCAATATACAAATTTTGATTGTCATATGTCTTTGCTTCATAAATATAATGGGGCTGTTTCATAACTAATTAATTAGTTATGAAACAGCCCCAACCAGTCGATGTTTTGCTTACAGATTTTTAGTTTCCTTCCTTGCTCAAAGTAAACATGTATATATCATCATTTCTCCATACTTTAAGCCTGCTCTATAATATTTAATCTTTCGTTATTTAAATCTTCGATTGTACTGATGGTCTCATCAAGTTCTGCTTCCAATCTTCTCATTATGCTATTGACTTTATTTGTTGTATTCATTATCCTATCTTCTGCATCTCTTATTTTAGACTGAACTGTTAAGTCTGCAAATATTCCATCAAAGAAAAAATCTGCAAAAGTTAAAAATGAGCCTATTTCAATATTAACCTCCACTTTTCCACCAACATCTTCTAATTCTCTATGAAACCTTGAAAGCAATGACTGAGTTCTAGATATTTCTGCTTTAGCCTGATCTATCCTTGAGTGCTTAGCCATTGTTGCAATTATGCCTCCACCAATTATATCCCATGTTCCCCAGTTGCTTGCAGACTGTAGGCTTTTACTAATTTGCCTAAGTGAAATCAAAAGCTTTCTTCCAGCTGCAATTGCTTCTTCAATCTCCTTTTTCTTATCTATAAAAAAAGATTCTTCTTCTATTATTCTGTCCAATCTGTTTTCTATTTCAGCATCTGTTGATATGAGAAGTTTCTCTTTTTTATTTATTATAGTTCTATATTCACTTTCTAAATTACCTAACCTCCGTATATTCCCTTCTATCCTTTCAATATCATTTATTAAATTCTTAAGTTCTTCATTTACAGTATCAAGCTTTAGCTTTGCTGCAACGGCTTCTTTCTTTTCTTTTTCTAGCTTTTCAAGCTTTCTCCCAGTAATGGTATTAATAAAATTAGTAATAGATATTTTTTCAAGCTTTTCAACGTCTAGTTCTTCTTTTTTTAACTGTTCATAAAGCTCAGCTTTTTTTCTTTCTAAAACTCTTCTTTGTCCCTCTGCATTATCTAGCATTCTAAGAAGTCTTTCTTTTTCTCTCATGTCAGATTTTATCTTTAACAATTTTTCATTTAATTCTCTCATTAGAACCTCCTTACCAAGAGCTAAATTCATCGTTGATATTTGCAAAATTAAATTTCTCTACTATCTAGGTTTAAAACTTCTATCTCCATCATATACCTCCAATGGTAAATAAGTTATTCCTGCTTTTTTCCACTCATCTATCAATGGGAGCAAATACTTATCATTTTGAAAAACAGCGATACCACAATCTCCTCCACCAGCACCAGATGATTTTGCATAACCCTTGAATTTTAATGCTATATTGCATAATTTCGTTAATAAAGGTGTTTCTATAACGATACCTAAATTATTACCCATATTAACTAGGAGTTGTCGATTGACCTGTATTTGTTTTTGAATTTGCTTAACATTATTTTCTTTAAAAGCAATAATCATTTCATTTACACATTTTTTACTTTCATGCAGAAATTTTTCATAGGAGATACTATTTTCAGTTCGTTTATCATTAGCTTGAGCTACCAAATTAGAAGTACTAGCTGGAGCACCTGTCCAACCAATCGTTAATTTTAATCCTTCTGGAGGTGTCAAGGGTTCAATGGAAAGGCTTGGCCATGGTTTGTTTAATAATTGAGTAATTGTACTATCCTTAAGTTGTTCTAATACCCAATTTCTATCAAAGGTAGTGTAAGCAATCCAGCCCCCGTAAACACTGGCTGCAATATCACCACAGGAACCATTGCTATTTATAGCTAAATTAGCTAAGGCAGATAGTTTAAATAGCTCCTTATCTGATACTCCAAGTTCATAATGCTTAGATAAAGCCCTTATTGTAGCCACAATAATGGCAGCACTAGAACCCAATCCATATTTTTTTCCTTCATTAGTTTCTAATTGACTAGCTACTTCTAAACGATAATAGTCTAATTCTTTACCTTGCTCTTTGGCATAGGTTTCAACAATATTAATAGCAGATATTATATAAGAGAAACGGCTATCAGTTTTATCTAAGATCAGTTTACCATTTTCCCTTGACCAGAATCTGGGTAAATTGCCATAGGAACTAATACTCCCCCGTTCCAACATTTCTTCTAATAAAACCACAATTCCCCTATCAACTGCTACTAAAATTGCTGGATAACCTGGTTCAACTACCGCATATTCGCCAGCAATAAATAATTTGCCTGGTGCATAAGTTCTAATCATATTTGTACATCTCCTTCTAAAGAATAGTAACTCCTGGGCCTGGTCCAGTCACAATTATTTGTTCGCTTTCAAATACTTGTTTTAATCTTTCCCTTATTATATGACTTTCCGATAGCTTACAAAGTATTTTAACATTAGGTCCTGCATCCATAGTAAAATAACAGAGAATACCTTCTTCTCTTAATTCACGTACTATTTGCATTACTGTAACACTATCTGGTTCCCAATAGGATAATGGTGGATTGGCCCCTAACATGGTAGCATGCATTTTTAGGCTATTCCTTTCAGCAATCAACCCCATTTGTTCAAAATCTCGTTTACTAATTGCAATTTTAATCTGTTTTAAATCTTCTTCTGCGCTTTCCACCCAACTAGTATAAAAAGGTGAAGTTTCAACTGTCAGTTTCATCCCTTCACGACTGGAAATCAATTTTTCCTTTGCATTTACTATTACAACAACCATTCCAATATCCCATTTAGCATCATCTATAGGAACAGCATAGGAATCTTTCTCTGATATTCCTCTTCTCCATTCCACGAGACCACCATAAATACTCCTTGTTGCACTACCAGAACCTTGTCTTGCATATATTGACAATTCCTTATTATCTAGATTCAATCCACTGGCCACATTTGCAGCAGCTGCTAATGCAGCAAATCCAGAAGCAGATGAAGCCAGTCCAGCAGCAGTAGGTACATAATTAGTACTTTTCACCACTGCTGGCGACTTAATTCCTGTAGAATTACGGAACAAATCTAAAAAATCACTTATTTTTTTGGTGCCAGCTTCATCTTGGATCTTATCGTTCAAATAAAAATAATCTTTTTCAATTTCATCATTAAAATTTACCTCTGTTTCTGTATAAAAACAATCCAAAGTTAGGGAAAGGCTGCTATTCATTGGTAGTACCAACTCATCATCTCTCTTTCCCCAGTATTTGATTAAAGCAATATTCGCATGAGCCCTGGCTTTTCCCTTGACTATCACAGCAAATCAACTCCCATATTATATATCCAGGTGTCTTTAGCCCCGTTGCATAGTAATTTACTAGAAATAAATCTAGCCTGCTGTTGGGTAGCAGCTAAAGCTATCATACAACCACCACGACCACCACCAGTTAATTTAGCGCCTAAAGCCCCATTCTCTACGGCTACAGAAACTAAATAATTTAGTGTTTCATTACTGACATCTAATTTATCCAATAGAGTATGGGCTTTACTCATAGTTTTACCAAGAGATACTATATCATTTATTTTAATTGAAGTTTTTGCATTATCAGTTAAAATACCTAGTTGTTTTATTATATTTTCTCCTTCTTTAGGATTAAATTCTATTAATTTTTTAACGCTAGCAACAGCAGCTTGGGTTTGACCAAGTTCTCCAGTATCTGCAACTATTAAATAAGCATCCAATTTAAAGGGAAATGGAACAAAGGCCTTCCCCTTAATGTAATAGAGGGGAGTTTCCCCTATAATGATTGCAGTGTCTATACCGCTTGGATTTCCATGGACTATTTTTTCAGAGATATTTGACCATTTTAGCAAATCCTGGTCTATTAATGGCTTATCAAAAAAATCATATAAAGCCCGAACTGTTGCAACTGCTACTGCAGCACTAGAGCCCATTCCTCGTTCTGGTGGAATAGAGCTTATAATTTTTATGTCAAAATCTTCTAATTCTTCATTGAAACTATTTACTATTTCCTTGATAATAGTAGTTAAACCAGACAACCTTTCTGGTGCATTATGAAATAAACCTTTATAAAAAAAACAATCCAATGTTATAGGGCCTTTTTTTCTATTAATAATAGTTTGTATTTTTGTTTCCGGAAAGGGTATGGCTAAAGCTGGCTGTCCATATACAACAGCATGCTCCCCAATTAGAATTATTTTACCTATAGCAGTTCCTATTGTAGTTTTGTTTTCCATATTATACTCCTTCTTCATAAGTCTTAAAATAAAATAATCTTTTCTACTATCCAAGGGGCTGCATATAAAGTCATAAACTGTATTCCATAACTAACCCCTAATTTGTTCAATGTACCACAAGTGATGCCTATTAGTAATACCCCAAAAATATTTATTAGTCCTGCATCCATATATGCTAATAAAAGAATAAATGAAATAAATAGACCTAAAATTGCTTCATGAGGTATTTTTCTTAGGACAAAGGTTGAAATTCTACCAGCAAATCTATTAGTAATATAATAAGTTATCGTTACTGCAATTACTGCACCAATTAATATAGCAACAATAAATTCCCATTTATCTAATATATGGTGTAAATTGTTTTCAACTGTAAAAACAGGGGGAGCATTAAATAACGCCCCACCTGGTCCAATGGCAGTTGGTGATAAAGGAAGTCCTATAGCCATTAAAGGAATGATGATCCCTGAAAGATAAGTTGCTTGACCTAAAGCACTCATAGTGGTAATGGCTGTTGTCGCCTTACTTGTAGGATCTTTCATCCTGTTTGCAACTGCCTCTCCAAATAAAATAGTCAATCCTACAGGACTAAGTACGAATAAAAAGTTTACAATTAAAGCTGAAATAGATGCATTTTTTATTTCTTCTTTCGTTAGTATTTTAAAGGGATTTAGTGTTTTACTTCCTCTGGCCTCACTCGGTATTACTATTCTTTTCACATCTTCAGCTACCATAGATTGTCGTTTTGTTTTGTTCAAAAGTGTAAATAAAGAAACGATTAAAGGACCGATTGTAATACCAAGGAAGAAAGATGTTGTAATATTTACGTCTCCTGGCACAATCCCTATTCCCCAGTATAAATGTCTTAATCCCATAAACAATAATGCCAATGGCATAATGCTAAGTATAGATAGTATTTTGTTTTTACCAATTAAGGATAAAAATATTGCCCCCAAAAAGAACAATAGCGGTGCAAAAATCTTTATTTTCTCTCCATAAGGAGCTAAAATATTTGCAAGAATTAAAGCAATAGGAATTGATATAACTGTTCCAATTAAAGATCCTACTGCCATCTTCTTGATGACTATTGCTGACATTCCCTTTTCTTTCAAGAACAAAGAATGTTCTAACATTGGGCTAGACATTACACCACCTGGTAAACCTACCAATGCTGTTGGTATGGCATTGATTAAATTCAAAGTAACAATTGCAGCAATAAAGAATGTTAACACAATTATAGGCGGTGTGCCAGCCAAAACCACCGTTAAAGTTATAGGCATTAGTACCGATGTTTCATCTGTCCCAGGAATAAACCCAATAATTGTATATATAAATACAGCGACCAAAGCTGTTAAAATCATTTGAATAATAAGTATTGTATTCATAGCTAATAGTTCTCCTTATTTATCTTTGGTTTCTTCTTCCAGAAGAATGATGCGCTTTGGCTTGATTAATAAAGTGGATATAGCAAAACCCAAAACTGCACCTACTAAACCAAAAAATAGTTGTTTTGTTTGATTATTAGATGGTGCTAGAAAATAAGCACCCATAGTTGTAGTCCCAGAAATAATTATAGATATTACTAGAGATTTAATTTCAACTATATCTCCCCAAATTTCTATCATTAGTTTATCTTTTCTCATAATCATATCTCCTTTATGATAATATAACTATCATTATAACATATATAATAAATTAACGTTTGATAATAATTTGATAATAAGAAATGTTATTTTTCTAATTCCTAAGTTTTTTTAATAGCTCTATTTCTTTTTTATATCCTTCTAGCTCATTGGGAGTCTCTAAGTAAAACGGTAAATCCCTTAAATCTGGATGGTTAATAATATTTTCAATAGCTTCAAACCCTATAGTACCCTCACCTATTTTAGCATGTCTATCCTTTTTACTATCGAATTCCATCATACTGTCATTTAAGTGGATAGCTTTCAATTTTTCTAACCCAATTATGGTATCAAATTCTTCTAATACTCCATTTAAATCATTAACAATATCGTAACCAGCTGAGTAAATATGACAGGTATCAAGGCAGACCCCTACCAATTCATTATACTTTACTCCATCTATTATTGCTTTAATTTCTTCAAAATCACGTCCTATTTCCGTCCCTTTTCCAGACATAGTTTCTAATAAAAGCATTGTGGTTTCATTTCCTCTAATTATTTCATTTAATGCATCTGTGATCCTCTGGACTCCATACTTGGCCCCTTTCCCTACATGATTCCCTGGATGAAAATTGAAATAGGGTATAGAAATCTCGTTTAACCTTTCATAGTCTTCCTTCAATATTCCCTTGGCCATTCCATAAATTCTATCCTTATGAGACCCTAAATTAATAATATATGGAGCATGGGCAAGTAAAGGCCCAAAATCATTTTCCTTTAATACTTTTTTCATTCCTTCTATATCTTCCATATCCAATTCTTTAGAAGATGAACCTCTAGGATTTCTACTAAAAAACTGAAAAACATTAGCTCCTACTTCCAAAGCCAATTCTGCTGCTTTCTTATAACCTTTAGCAATAGTCAAATGACAACCAATATACATTAAATCATCCTTTCTTCTATATATCATATACTGACCTTAATTTGAATAAATTTATCTTAAAAACTTCTCAAAACATCCTTAATTGTTGATAGCTTTCATCTTCAGCTCTTTCAACAATAAGTTTGTTGTCCCTGTTATCCTTTAATACCTCTTTTAAAACTTCCACAGAAGTGCTGTTCTTTAACCAGGTATTTACCATATCATTCTTTATTAAAAGAGGCATTCTTGAATGTATAGTTTTCATATTCCCATTAGCTTCAGTAGTTATTATAACAAAGATTAACTGTTTGTTTGAATCTTCATCAATAGAAACTTTGTAAATGCCTCCAAGCAAAATCAAACTACTATCTTGTAAACTTATTTTATGCTTAACCTTATTTCTATGTCCTTCATCCTTCCACTCGTAAAAAAGATTAGCAGGTATAATACATCTTCCACTATAAAAAGCATTCTTAAACATAGGTTTGTCCATTATAGTCTCTGCTCTTCCATTAATAACAAGTCCCTTTTTATCGCCATAAGGAAATCCCCATTGTGCTAATGTAATAGTCCTTTCCTTTTTTTCGAATATAATAGGTGCTTTTTGTGAAGGATAATAGTCCCCTTTATCAAACCCATCAATTTCCCTTATATATATTCTATAAGTCCTTATTATCTCTTCAATACTACTATCAAGCAAAAATCTTCCACACATATATTTACCCCCTAGTATAATAATGTCATAGTCAATAAAGACTATGCAGTTAAAACTTTTCTAAAAATCTCATTTCTTTATTCAGTAACTGAAGAAGATATTCA
>NZ_PPXW01000001.1:866540-911716 GCF_021655095.1 Clostridium sp. Cult1
AGGGGGGTATGATCATGAGCAGACTTAGTATTATCACAAAAGATAGGGCACAAGCAACTGTTGAAGTTCTCTATAAGGACTTAGAGAGAAGAATAATTGCAAGTCCACCAGGACTATGCCCTATAGACTTGGCTTCATCCTTTTTAAAGATGTGCCATGCTCAAACCTGTGGTAAATGTGTGCCATGCAGAATCGGTTTAGGTCAATTAGAGTCACTACTTGAAGATGTATTAGAAGGAAATGCAACTTTGGAGACAATTGACTTAATTGAAAGGACGGCAAAGACAATCTACTATACTGCAGACTGTGCCATAGGCTACGAAGCAGCCAATATGGTATTAAAGGGAGTACAAGGCTTTAGAGACGACTTTGAGGAACATATTTTAAGAGATCGCTGTACCTTTGAAATTTATCAGCCAGTTCCATGTGTATCCCTTTGTCCAGCAGGAGTTGATGTACCAGGATACATTGCATTAATATCTGAAGGAAGGTATGAAGATGCTATTAGATTAATAAGAAAGGATAATCCATTGCCAGGAGTATGTGCCTTTGTTTGTGAACATCCTTGTGAAAACAGATGTAGAAGGAATATGATTGATAATCCAATAAATATAAGAGGATTAAAGAGATTTGCAGTAGAAAATGCAAAAGAAATGCCTAGAGAAAAGAAGGCACCTGCCACAGGTAAAAAGGTTGCAATTATAGGAGGAGGGCCTAGCGGATTAAGTGCAGCTTATTTCCTTGCTTTAATGGGTCACGATGTAGAAATATTTGAGCAGAGGAAAAAACTTGGAGGTATGTTAAGGTACGGTATTCCAAGCTATAGGCTTCCAAGGGAAGTATTAGACAGGGAAATAGATGAAATTCTTTCTATGGGAATAAAGGTCCATACAGAAGTAACTGTTGGAAAAGATATATCTCTCAGAGATTTAAGAGATAAATTTGATGCTGTATATATAGCAATAGGCGCCCATGAAGGAAAGATAATCAGTATTGAAGGTCAAGAGGTAAAAGGAGTAGTTTCAGCAGTTGATATACTGAGGAAAATAGGTGACGATGAATATCCAGACTTTACTGGACAGACAGTAGTAGTTATTGGTGGCGGAAATGTTGCCATAGATGCTGCCCGTTCTGCTGTTCGTCTAGGAGCTAAGAAGGTAAGCATAGTATATAGAAGGCGTAAAGTAGATATGCCGGCCCTGGAAGAAGAGGTGGAAGGTGCTATTGCTGAAGGCATTGAAATATATGATTTATATCAGCCAATTAGAATAGAAAGTGATGAAGAAAATAAGGTTAAAGCCTTATGGGTACAACCACAAATGGTAGGCCCAATAGAAGGAGGTAGGCCTAAACCAGTAGATGCAGGTAGGAAATCAGTAAAGATGGAATGCGATGTAGTAATAAGTGCCATTGGTCAAGGTATTGAATCTAAAGAATTTGAAAAAGAGGGAATTCCAGTAAGAAAAGGAGTAATAACTGCCCTTGATACTGGTGAGTTTGAAAATATACCGGGAATATATGCAGGTGGAGACTGTGTTTCAGGCCCTGCAACTGTTATCCTTGCAATAGCGGCAGGAAAGGTAGCTGCAGCAAATATAGACAACTATCTGGGCTATAATCACATTATAGAAACACCTGTTGAAATTCCTGCTCCAAGACTAGCAGATAGAATACCTTGTGGTAGAGTTAATATGAAGGAAAGAGATGCAACAGATAGGGTTAAGGACTTTAAACCTGTGGAAATAGGAATGAGCCTTGAGGAAGCAAACCAAGAATCTAGAAGATGCTTGAGATGTGACCACTTTGGATTTGGCGTATTCAAAGGGGGGAGGATTGAAAGATGGTAAGGCTTATCATTGATAATAAAGAAATAAATGTCCCTAAAAACACCACTATAATGGAAGCTGCTAAGATGAACGATATTAACATTCCCAATCTCTGCTACTTAAAAGATATAAATGAAATTGGCGCCTGCAGGGTATGTGTAGTAGAAATAGAAGGTATAAACAGGCTGGTTACTTCTTGCAATAATGTAGTAGAGGAAGGAATGGTAATATATACAAACAGCCCTAAAGTGCGAGAGGCCAGACGCATAAATGTAGAGCTGATACTATCCCAACATGATGCAAGGTGTGCTTCTTGTGTAAGAAGTGGAAATTGTAGCCTTCAAGAGGTGGCAAACAACTTAGGAATTATAGAAGTTCCCTACGAGGAGGATTTACCCCATGCTCAATGGACGGAAGGATTTCCTCTTGTTAGAAACTATGAAAAGTGTATTAAATGTATGAGGTGTGTGCAAGTATGTGACAAAATACAGGATATGCATATATGGGATGTTGCAAATACAGGTTCAAGAACAAGGGTTGACGTTTCACAAAATAGAAGGATTGAAGAATCAGACTGTGCTCTTTGTGGCCAATGTATAACCCACTGTCCTACTGCAGCTTTAAGAGAAAGAGATGATTTAGATAAGGTATATGATGCTTTAGCTGATAAAAATAAGATTACAGTAGTTCAAATAGCACCTGCAGTAAGGGCCGCATGGGGTGAAACTTTAGGAGTATCAAGAGAATTTGCAACAGTTAATAGACTAGTTGCAGCTTTAAGAAAAATAGGTTTTGATTATATATTTGATACAAACTTTACAGCAGATTTAACTATTATGGAGGAGGCAACAGAATTTTTAGAAAGGCTTAAGAACAAAGAAAAGGCAAAATTCCCAATGTTTACTTCCTGCTGCCCTGGCTGGGTCCGCTTTGTAAAAACCCAATATCCAGATATGGTGGAAAATTTATCATCTGCAAAATCCCCTCAACAGATGTTTGGCGCCATAGCTAAAAGCTATTATGCAGATTTACTTGGAGTAGACCCATCCAGAATATTCTCTGTTTCCATAATGCCTTGCACTGCCAAGAAGTATGAAGCTGGACTTTCTGTCATGAGGTCTGCAGGGGCTGGCCAGGATGTGGATGTTGTGTTGACTACAAGAGAAGTAGATAGGCTAATTAAGGCGGAGCATATAAACCCATTTACCTTAAAGGAAGAAGAATTTGATAGGCCTCTGGGAGTTAGCAGTGGTGCAGGAGTTATATTTGGAGCAACAGGAGGAGTAATGGAAGCAGCCTTAAGAACTGCTTACTACTTCGTTACAGGAGAAAATCCAGATCCAGATGCATTTAAAGATGTTAGAGGAAGAGAAGGCTGGAGAGAAGCAAGTTTTAATATAAATGGAGCTAAGATTAGGGTTGCTATTGCAAGTGGATTGGGAAATACAAGAAGATTAATAGAAGCCATAAGAAATGGCTCTGTTGAGTATGATTTTGTAGAGATAATGGCTTGTCCTGGCGGATGTGCTGGTGGAGGAGGCCAGCCTATTCACGATGGAGAAGAATTGGCCTATGATAGGGCAGAGGTATTATATGGTTTGGATAAGATAAATATCTTAAGATTTTCACATGAAAATCCATCTATTATAAAATGTTATGAGGATTTTCTGGGAGAACCCTTATCTGAAAAGTCTCATGAGCTTCTTCATACAGATCAAAGAGCTTGGGAATTATGGTAAATTTAAGGTCTCTAAACATGTTTACATGTTTAGAGGCCACTAATAAATAAGGGGGAGTTTTACAGTGAAAAAATTACTTGTATGTCTATTAGCCATATTACTAGCCTTATCAGTAGCTTGTACCAGGGATGAAAATATGGAAGCAGTGGATATAAATGATACTGAAGAAACACTAATGCTTAGATTTTGTTTCCCAGGAGGAGTGCCTTCCTTAACTGTTGCCAAATTGATGAAGGAAAATCCCGTTATAGATGAAAATATTGCTATAGAGTATGAATTCCAATCAACTCCAGATCTATTAGCCTCCAAAGTGTTAAAGGGAGAAGCTGATATTGCCATAGTTCCTTCTAACCTGGCAGCCCAGCTATACAATAAGGATATTCCATATAAATTAGCAGGCACATCTGTCTGGGGAACCTTATATCTTGTTGGTATTGAAGACATTGACAATATTGAAAGCCTAAAGGGCAGTGAAATAACCTCCTTTGGGAAAAATCTGACACCAGACTTAGTTTTTAAATATGTTCTTTCTCAAAATGGCATAGATGTGGATAAGGATATATCTGTTAATTATTTAAGTGCTGCATCAGAAGTAGGCCCCCAATTTATTGGCGGGAAAACAAATTTGGCTGTATTATCGGAACCACAGACTACAAATATATTGATGAAAAAAGTAGATGCCAAAATATTATTAGACTTTAATGAAGAGTGGAGTAAAATTACTGGCAATGAATATGGCTATCCACAGGCCAGTCTAATTATTAAAGCTGATTTAATTGATAATTACAGGGATTTTTTAGACAAGTTTTTGAATCTTTATGAAGAAAACTTAAAATGGATAATGGAAAATCCACAACTGGCAGGGCAATATATGGAAGAATTAGAACTGGGAATGAATAAGGACATAGTGGTAAATGGAATAGGCCGTATGAATATATATCCATTTAGGATTGATGACAGTATAGAATACTATCAAAAGTATTATGAGGTTTTACTTAATTTTGCGCCTGACGTAATAGGAGGACAAATTCCAGATGAAGAATTCTATCTTGAAAGATAAGGAATTTTCTTTACTTTCAAAGTTAATTCTAATAGGCCTATGGGCTTTTTTATCACATGTAATAGATAGGGAAGTTATATTACCATCAATAAAAAGTACCATTATGAGCTTGATAGATATAATTAAAGACCCATATTTTTTAAATGTTATCTTTCATTCCCTGCTTAGAGGTCTATTAGGATTTTTGTTTTCCCTTGTATTGGCCATTGGCCTGGGAATACTTTCTTTCTTTTCTAAATTTATATATAGTTTAATGTTGCCAGTGCTCAATTTTTTAAGCTCAATTCCTACAATGGCCATAATTATTCTGGCCCTAATATGGCTTAACCATGAGTTGGTACCTATGTTTGTAGGTTTTATAATGGTATTTCCCATACTATATGAATCAGTTTTAAAGGGCATATTAAATGTAGATAAAAAAATAATGGAAATGGCTAAATTGTACAAGGTGGATAGAGTGAACATAGTTAAGGATATATATATACCCAGCATATTTATTAATCTAAGTTCAGTGCTAACTTCAGCTATTAATATCAATTTAAAAATGGTTATAGCTGGAGAAGTTTTAAGCCAGCCAAAATTCGGAATTGGAAGTAATCTTCAGATGGAGAAAATGTACTTAAATACATCTGGAGTCTTTGCCTGGATAATAATAATACTTGTTATTTCAAAAATATTAGGATATGTGGGTATTGTTTTAAGAAAAATCATTAAGGAAGAAAAGTGGAAGTGATATATTGAAGTATTATATAAGAAATATATATAAAAGCTATGGCTCTTTAAGGGTACTGGATAATATAAGTATAGATTTTAAAAAGAACAAAACAACCTGCATATTAGGTCCATCTGGCTGTGGTAAGACCACCCTTTTAAATATAATAGCTGGTATTATAGAAAAGGATGCTGGAGAGGTCCTGGGCTTTGAAAATGAAGATATTAGCTTTGTCTTTCAAGAGGATAGGCTAATAGAATGGAAAAATGTAAGGGACAATATGGCCTTTGTACTGAAGAAAAAAATGAACAAAAAGGAAATTGAAGTTACCATAGACAGATTTTTAAGTCTGGTTAATTTAAAAGAGTACAAATATTACTATCCAAGAAATTTAAGTGGAGGCATGAGGCAAAGAATAAGTATACTGAGGGCCTTTGCCTACCCTTCAAATATACTTATAATGGATGAACCTTTTAAATCCTTGGATATAAGCAATAAAAAGATAGTCCTTGATTTTTTTAAAGAGCTTAGAAGCCTGGAAAAGAGAACCTGTATTTTAGTCACCCATGATATGGATGAAGCTCTGGATTTGGGAGATACAATTGTTATACTATCAGACAAGCCTACTAGGGTAAAAAGGGTTATAGAAAATCCATATATGGAAAGTGGGGTTGAAGAGGATAAGATTAAGCTGAGGAAAGAAATAGAGGCTGAGTTGATGGGCTAAATAAGACAGGGGAACCATCCCCCTGCCTTGTTCCCACGTCTTATTATTATCAATTTCTTAGTATTTCCTTTGATTTTTCCTCTGCAAACTGATTTGTATACAACCTATAATAATATCCTCTTTTTTCTAATAATTCCCTATGCTTTCCTTCTTCTACAATTTTTCCATCTTTAATTACCAGTATCCTATCAGCATTTTTTATAGTGGACAATCTATGAGCAATTATGAAACTAGTCCTTCCTTCAAGTATTTTTTCAATGGCACTTTGAATTCTTTTTTCAGTTTCTGTATCAATGGAGGAAGTAGCTTCATCCAGTACAAATAATTTTGGCTTCCTTACAAGGGCCCTGGCAAAGGATATAAGCTGCTTTTCTCCAGTAGATAATAGATCTCCCCCCTGTGCAACTAAAGTATCATAGCCCTTTTCCATATTCATTATAAGGTCATGGCAGTTTAATAACTTACAAGCTTCAATTATTTCTTCATCTGTAACATCTAAATTACCATATCTTATATTGTCCTTTATGCTTCCACTGAACAGATGGGGGGTCTGTAATACATATCCCAAGTTTTCATGAATCCAGTTTTGGGGTAGCTCCTTATAGTTTACATCATCTATTAGAATTTCTCCCTCTGTGGGTTCGTAGAACCTGCACAAAAGGTTTACAATAGTACTTTTACCAGAACCAGTTTCCCCAACTAAGGCTATGGTTTCACCAGGATTCACTATTAAATTAAAATTTTCAAGAACCTTTTCACCATCTTTATAGGCGAAGGATACATTTCTAAATTCTACTTTACCTTTCATTTGAGGCCAAAATTCCCTTTTAGGATTTAGAAGATCTCCATATTTTTCAACAACTTCCTCCTTATCCAGGATATCAGGAATCTCATTAACTAAGGAGAAAACTCTTTCTGCAGAAGCTTGGGCTGCTTGCACTTCAGTTAGGATTATGGCCAATTGTCTAATAGGCTCAAAAAATTGTGCAGAGTAAGATATAAAGGCTACCAAGGTTCCATAGGATATGGCATTGGATGATAGTTTAACTCCTCCAAAATGTAGAGTCAAAGCAGTTCCAATACTGCCTAGTACAATTACTATGGGAATATAGAGTGAGGAAATTATTGTAGTTCTCATGGATGCCCTTTTCATATTTTCAGTAAGGCTGCTGAATTCCTTAAGATTCAATTCTTCCCTTGTTAATGTTTTAGTAGTCATTGCACCTTGAATATCCTCATTATATGAAGCAGTAATTTGTGAGTTTATTTTTCTTACCTGCCTTTGGGACTTAAGAATTTTTCTTTGGAAATAGAAGCTGGCAATGGCTAAAGGAGGCACTACCGAAAGAGTTATTAGGGCAAGTTTAAAATTTAGTCTAAACATGGCTATTACTATAGCCAGCATCATAGTTATGCCCCAAGCAAAATCAACAATGCCCCAGGATATGGTTTCGCTTATTCTGTTTATATCAGAAGTAAGCCTGGACATTAGCCATCCTACAGCCTTTTTATCATAGTATGAAAGGGGCAGGATTTGAAGCTTTTCAAATCCTCTTTTTCTAATACTATAGGACATATTTGTCTCTATTTTTCCAGCTAATAAAATGAACACAAAGGCATTAAAGGCTTGAAATAAAAAGACTAAAAAGAAAACTAAAATAAATTTATCCAATCCTTTTATCGTATTTTTGCTTATAAAATTATTTATAGCATATTTAGAAAAAAGGGGATATATGGCATCTATAAAACCTACAGTAATCATTACCACAAATAATAAAAGGAACTGATTTTTTTGGGACTTAATAAGCTCATAAAAATTTTTCCATATGCCTATATCTATTTTACTATTGTCAATATTATCCATACTGTCACCTCCACTAGGCATCTAAGGCTAGGTCATCGTTAAAATCATCTATGGCATTTTGAATTTCATATATTCTTCTATAGAGCCCTTCTTCTCTTATTAATTCTTCATGGGTTCCCATTTGGGTGATTTCGCCTTTTTCCAATACTATGATCTTATCAGCCTCTGATACTGTAGATATTCTATGGGATATTATTATGGCGGTAGATTTATTTCTTCTTTCTTTAAGAGCTTTTCTAATAGATATATCTGTTTCTGTGTCTACAGCAGACAGTGAGTCATCAAATATTACAATGGGGCTTTCCATTATAATTGTTCTTGCAATGGCCATTCTTTGTTTTTGACCTCCTGATAAGGAAACTCCCCTTTCTCCAACTAATGTATCATAGCCATTTTCAAAGGATTGAATGTCCTTATGGATATTGGCAATATTTGCTGATTCATAAACTTTTTTATCTTTGATTTTTGGATTAAATAGCCTTATATTGTCCTTTACAGTCTTAGCAAATAAATAGGGTTCTTGTAAAACAATGCCTACATTTTTTCTAATCCAAAGCCTATCAATATCCTTTAATTCTATACCATCTATTTTTATGGAACCCTTATCATAATCATAAAGCCATGCCAATAAGTGAACAAGTGAGCTTTTACCAGAACCTGTAGGTCCTATAATTGCAACAGTTTCACCAGCCTTAATGGAAAATGTAATATTTTTCAGCACTGGTCTATCCTTCTTGTATCCAAAATACACATTTTCAAAGGAAATATTTCCCTTAATCTTAGGCTTTTGATAATTTTCTTCCAGTATTTCAATTGGTTCATCAAATATTTCATTAATACGTCTAGTGCTAACTGTTGCCTTTCCCATATCTGTTAAGGTTCTTCCTAATTGGCGTGTTGGCCATACAAGCATATTCACATAGGAGACAAAAGCAACAAAGGTTCCCAGGGATATTTCTCCCCTTACTGCCCATATACTTCCAAAAATCAATACCAGGCCTATTTGGGTGAAGCATATAAAATCTGAAAAACCCCAATAAATGGCCAGCAGCTGTTTATTTCACGAGTGCATTTTATTTTTAGAAAAAATAAATGTTAGGGTAAATTATTTTCCACCCCAACATTTATTATAGAACCTTTTTATATCTATTTTCCATAATTCAAAACATTGATTAAATCATAGTCCAGGAATTGTTGAAGAATTGTTCAAAATTAGGTATAGATTATTACCAATATGAAGATTTCATTAACGAAAATCAAAATAAAATACAGAAGTTCTTTTGAAAGGTACTACTATACTTACTTGGGTATATAATATATAATAAACTAAAAAGAAATAAGGTGATTTTATGAAGAATATTGCAGCTTTTTTCGATATTGATGGTACCCTTTTTAGAAACTCTTTGATGATACAACATTTTAAAAAATTAATTAAATATGAGGTTATTGATCCATCTATATGGTATAACAAAATAAAGCCTGTTTATGAGGAATGGGAAAAAAGATATGGGGATTTTGAACATTATTTAGAAACCTTAGCTGAAGTCTATATTGATGAATTGAAAGGTGTAAATAAATCTTATATTGAATTTATTGCTTCCCAAGTTATAAATGTAAGTGGGGATATGGTATATAAATATGCAAGGGATCAGATAGAATGGCATAAAAAGCAAGGACATAAGGTGTTTTTTATATCAGGCAGTCCCGATTTTTTAGTTTCTAAGATGGCTGAGAAATATGGAGTTACTGAATGTAGAGGGACTGCCTATTTAGTAGATGAAGAAAATAACTTTACTGGAGAAATAATTAAGATGTGGAATTCTGAAAACAAGCAAAAGACATTAGATGAATTTCTGAAAAGATATGATGTGGATTTAGAAAACAGTTATGCTTATGGCGATACAGTTGGTGATTTATCAATGCTTAAAATGGTAGGAAACCCCATTGCTATAAACCCCAATAGAGAATTTTTGCTAAGCATCAGAGAAGATAATAACCTCTTTAGAAATACTATTGTGATCATTGAAAGGAAAGATGTAATATATAAATTAAGGGCAGATGTAGAAATATTGTAATAGATCTATAAAATAAAATATGTAAATAAGGATATAATCCATATAGAAGGTATAGAAGAAATCCAAGATAGAAGAGGTGATTAGGATGAAAAGATTTATATCCTTAATGAGTATATTGATTTTTATTTCTATAGTATTTACTGGTTGTGGAAGGGTTAATATGCCAAATGAAGATAATACTGCAGTGGACCCTAATGAAGAAAATTTAACTATTGCAGATTACTATCCCTTTAAAGCAAATATGAAAATGGAATATGAAGGAATTGGGAATGAATTTGCTGAGAAGACCACTTTTTTTGAATTTATTGAAGGTAATAGGGGGCAGATTAAGGTATTCAATCCAGGTACAGTTATGGTGAAAGTTTTAGAATACAAAGATGGGGAGCTGAGAGAGGTATTTAGTCAAGGGGAGTTTTACCATATTGAAAATATGTTAAATATATCTAATGAAAACAATAATATTATTTTAAAAGAACCACTAGAAATAGGAACAACGTGGAATACTCCTGGAGGATATAAAAGTAGTATAACTGGAATAGATATTAGTATAGAAACCCCTTATAAAAATTTTAAAGCCCTAGAAGTAACTACTGAACTAGGAGAAGGTAGAAAACAATTAGACTACTATGCAAAAGGCATTGGATTTGTAGCATCTATTTATAAAGACGGAGAATTTGAAGTCAAGACCCTCTTGGAAGATTTAGAAAATGAACCCTATGAAATGGATACTAGATTTTTCTACCCTATGTATGAAGATATTAAAACTGGATACTTGGAAAGGGATATAAGATTTAATACTAATGATAATATAGAGAGAATACTAGAATATAATCTTAAAAATCCTGGCAGAAGCGGATTAATTTCACCTATTTCCGAGGATACCAAGATTAACTCTATAGTATTAGATAGAGGAAATCAGATGGTAAAAGTAGATTTTTCTAAGGAATTATTAACAGATTTGAATGGGGGGAGTGCCATGGAAGGAGAGATACTAAAGAGTATAGTAAATACTTTTGGTGATTTCTATGGAGTAGAGAAAGTTTATATATCCACCGATGGTATCCCCTATAGTTCCGGCCATTTTTCAATAGGAAAAGATGAATTCTTTACTGTTGACTATTCAAATGTAGAAGCTTTAAAGGATTGATATGTAGAAGAACCCCATTTGTAACTGGGGTTCTTTCTTATTAAGCTAAAAATTGTCTTTGTTGTTATTGTCATCCTTATTGTCATTTTTGTTGTTATTTTTATTTTGGTTATTATTTTTATTGCCTTTTTGATTCTTAAAAGAATCTTTCTTATTTTTAGCCACTTTGAACCTCCTCAATAATAATTTTTTAGTGCAATTCTTCATTTATAGTATTCCAAATTAATTAAAAATTATAATAAAAATAAATTTAATTAAATTAATAGACTTAGTTAATGTTAAAGTTGAACTTAAGGTTCAAAATGGCTATAGTTAAAGATTATAAAGGTTAATGTAATACATTAAGCTAAGCATTAAGATTTTCTAGTTCTAATAAAAATCTTGATGGACTAATCTCTTTATCATTTCTATTATTATAAGCCATTAAAGTCAAATGTCTTTTTGATCTTGTCATTCCTACATAGAAAAGCCTTCTCTCTTCTTCTAAAGCTTCAATATTTCCTTTTTTAAAAGCGTCTATACTACTAGTAGGTGGAAAGTCTCCATCAATTAAATCGATTAAATAAACTCGATTAAATTCTAAACCCTTAGCAGAATGGATGGTAGATAAGGTTATGCCATCTCTTGTATTTTTTGACTGAATAGAAAGATATTCTAGATATTTCAATCTGCCAATAAATTCGTTAAAGTCATGGGTTTTAGAAGCGATGATTTTTATATAATTTAAAATTGTCTTCAAAGAATCTAAAGTATATCCCAATTTCATTCCACTTTCCCTCAAATAATCTCCATATCCTAAATTATTTTCAATATGACATATACCTTCATAGGGCTTCATTTTGGATAGTTTTTTAAAATTAAGTTTCAGATCTAAGAAATTCCTTTTATAAAAATTATTTAGTCCAGGAAAGCTTAGCAATCTTTGGAATACAGATTTGTCTAGGTTTAAGGTTTTAATATAATTAACTTGATTTTTAGAAATAAATCCATCCATTTTATAGTATATCCTTTCAAAGGATTGCATATTTGAATTATCATAAGATAATAAGAAAAAATTAATGATATCTTGTAATATCCAATGGTTGAAAAATTTTGCATTTGTATCTTTTATGTAAAAGGGAATATTATTTCTTTCCAAATATTCTATTACACCTATAGCGGATATATTATTCCTATATAGAATAGCTATATCGATATAATTGTCCATTTCTTTTAATTCTTCCATTAGATACTTATATTCTTCCTCTAAGCTATTCACTTTCACTATACTAATTGGCTCCATATATTGGTTTTCTGTAAATATATTTTTATTATACCTGAGGGTATTCTTTTTTATAAATTTATTACATACAGATACTATGTTTTTAGAGGAGCGATAATTTTGTTCCATATAGAATATTTTAGTATTTTTATAAATTTTATTAAATTCAAAAAGTCCTTGAGGATAAGCCCCTCTAAAACCGTAGATGGACTGGTCATCATCTGCAACTATAAATAGATTATTTTTAGGATGGGCTAATATTTTAACTATTTCTAGTTGAACTTTAGAAGTATCCTGACCTTCATCTACTTGTATGTAATCATATTTGTTTCTATACTTATTTAGCAGATAATTATCTGTTTTTAATATCTCATAAGATAGTGTTAACATGTCATCAAAATCTATTAAATTGTTCTTTCTTTTATATTTTTCATAGATATTATATATTTGAGTAAAGTTATTTATATCTAGTTTAAATTGAGATAAAAATTCCTTTGGAGTAATAAGCATATTTTTGATATAACCTATGGAATTTATTATAGTTTCTAGTTTTTCTTCTGTGATGTAATCCTTATTTATGGAAAAATATATTTTTTTAAGTATATTAATTTTGTTTATATCTTTATTATTATCTTCTATAAGGGTATATCTAGTCTTATTTTTGAAGGCATATTCCCTTATTAGACTATAAGCAAAACTATGGATAGTTGAAAAATGGACTGGTATAGGAGAAATATCCCCATATATACTATTAAATCTATTTTTCATATCTCTAGCAGAAGCCTTGCTGAAGGTAATAGACAATATCTTTTCGGGGCTAATATTTTTATTAAGGATTAAATTAGCTGTTCTATGAATTAATACCGTAGTCTTTCCTGCTCCTGGAACAGCTAAAACTAAAGCTGGTCCATTTACATGGGATATTGCTTTCTTTTGTTCTTTGCTCAAGTTCACAAAAACACCACCTTACTAACGAAAAAATTATGTATCCAAAGGGCCTTACTTCCTAATCTATATTAACATGAATATAGCTTTAAAAAAAGTTTAAAAACCTTGACAGGTGAATTGTTTAGTCAATTGAGCCCAAATAGGTTATAATATCTTAATAAGGGTAAGAGTAAAATGAAATAATTGTATATACTAACTGTAGAGGTGGTCATAGGTGAAAAAAGGTTTTAAATGGTTTGATGAAAAGTTGATTAAAATTATAAATAGAAATATGAAATCCAAATTTTTAGATAGATTCATGCCTAGATTTACTAATTTAGGTGGTGTTGTTTTTACTACATTATTTATTTTAATATTATTGATATTTGGCAAGGGCAAGGCTAGAATTATAGGGATACAAGGAGCTGCAACTCTTGCTATTAGCCAAACCCTTACCTATAGTCTAAAAAGTCTATTAAGCAGAGAAAGACCTTATAATATACTAAAAAATCTTAATACCTTTGGGATTATTTTAAAGGATTATTCCTTTCCTTCAGGACATACTTCTGCTAGTTTCTCTGTAGCTACTACCATAGCATTAAACATGCCTAAGTTATCCATTGTTGTCCTTACTGTAGCATTACTTATTGGTATTTCAAGAGTTTACTTAGGTGTTCATTATCCAACAGATGTGGTGGCAGGTATTATATTGGGGGTAGGTTCAGCTATTGTAGTCCATGTTTATTTAATGGATTATATAAAAAATTTAATTGATTTATTTCAAATCTAAATAGGATTAAAACCCAATAATGGTGGTATATATTAATATATAGCAATAGAAAGGGTGATGGAATTGTTAATGAGTAATTTTTTGAAAAATAGGAAATCTACTAGGGATTTTAAGAAGAAAAGACTAGACAATATAATCAAAACGGAAGTATTAGAAATTTTTAAGGACCTAGAAGAAGAGGTAAATAATGAGTACTTTAATTTTATATTATTTGAAGAAGGGGATAAAATCTATAAGTCCTTAGATGGGTTAGCAGGTTATGCAGGGGTAATGATAGAAAGCCCTTATTATATTGGCATTAGATTAAAGGAAGTTACAGAAAAAGCTATTATTACTGCTTCTTATTATACTGAAAAGTTGATGACTCTACTAGCCAATGAAAATCTCGGTACCTGCTGGGTAAATGTTAAGGATGTAGACAAAAATATTAAGGCTGATATCCTTGGTGAAGATAATAAAAATATTGGATACTTAGTGGCTTTAGGCTATCCAAAAGCTAAGAATCCTTTTGTGCAGGAAGCAACTAGTTCCAGATATGGAGTAAGCGATATTGTGTATAAAGATAAAATAGGTAATCCTGTAAGTATAGAGGAATTAGAGAGCAGAGGATTAGACGATTTATTTTATTACATAAGGTTTGCACCTTCTAATTATAATTTACAGCCTTGGAGGTTTATTTTAAAAGATCATAAAATAGTTTTACTCCTAAAGTATTCGGAAGAGGGGAAAACAGATCTTATGGATGCAGGAATAATAATGTACTATTTTAAAGCTTTAGGAGAAGTTATAGGATTAAAAAAAGAATGGAATTTACTAGATGAAACAGATATAGAATATGATAATTCTAAGTATAAGCCTATTGGGGAATTCAGGTTATAAAAAACGCCTAAAAAGGCGTTTTTTATTGACAGTTTTTGATCTGAGGCATATAATATAATCAAACATATGAACACTTGCTCATATGTTAAAAAGTAAGCAAGGGGGATATATAGATGAAAGAATTCATTCTAGGATTAGAAGGATTGAACTGTGCAAATTGTGCATCAAAAATTGAAAAGTTGACAAATGAAATTGATGGTGTAGACAATGCAACTTTAGATTTTGTAACAAAGAGATTAAGGGTTAACATAGTTGAAGAAGATAGATCAAAAGGGATTATAGAAGAAATTAAAAATATTGTAAAAAGATTGGAACCAGATGTAAAAGTTGTAGAAGAAGGGCATGATCATCAACATAGTCATGATCATGGAGTTATAGGTAAAAAAGATATAATAAAAATAATTATTAGTGGAATCCTTTTTATAATACCATGGTTATTTAAATTAGATGGTACTTCTAGATTTACAATATATCTAGCGTCTTATATTATCATTGGGTCGGAAATAATAATTAGAGCTATAAAGAATTTATTTGCAGGACAATCCTTTGATGAAAATTTCCTAATGACGGTAGCCACTTTAGGAGCCTTTACAATTGGAGAGTATCCAGAAGGAGTAGCTGTAATGCTTTTTTATCAAGTAGGGGAGTTTTTCCAAGGGTTAGCAGTCAATCATTCTAGAAAATCTATATCGTCTTTGGTGGATATTAGGCCAGATTATGCTAATTTAGAAAAGAATGAGGAAATAGTAATTGTCAATCCCAAAGATGTCCATATCGGAGATTATATAATAGTAAAACCAGGGGAGAAGGTTCCTCTAGATGGGGTTGTCGTCCAAGGGAAATCTTCTGTTGATACATCCAATATAACTGGAGAATCGGTACCTAGGACTATTAATATAGGGGATATGGTACTGAGTGGATTTGTTAATAGAGAAGGATTATTAAAAGTTGAAGTTAAAAAAGAATTTCAAGATTCTACAGTATCGAAGATATTGGATTTAGTTGAAAATGCTTCAAGCAAAAAAGCGCCTACAGAAAACTTTATAACTAAGTTTGCTAGATATTATACTCCAGTAGTAGTATTTACAGCTTTAGCAATTGGATTGATTCCACCTTTATTTTTAGGTTATGATATATCTGATTGGGCTTATAGAGCTTTTGTATTTCTTGTAATATCATGCCCATGTGCTTTGGTTATATCAATTCCTCTAGGATTCTTTGGAGGAATTGGAGGAGCATCTAAGGTAGGGGTTCTGATTAAAGGTGGAAATTATTTAGAAGGGTTGAATGAGGTGGATACTATTGTATTTGATAAGACGGGAACAATTACTAAGGGTACCTTTAAAGTGACAGAAGTGGATGGTTTTGGAGAAACTACAGCAGATGAAATAATAGAATTGGCAGCTTTAGGAGAATCCTATTCGAATCATCCAATAGGTAAATCTATAGTAGATGCTTATGGCAAAGAAATAGATAAAAATAGGATTACTAACTATAGAGAAATAGCAGGAAAAGGAACCCAATCAGATATAGATGGTAATAAAATATTAATTGGTAATAAAAAAATATTCGAGGACAATAATATAAAAGTTGAAGAAAAAGAGTCCATAGGAACAATAGTATATGTAGGTAGAAATGGAGCTCATATAGGAACTATAGTGGTATCTGATGAATTAAAAGAAAATGTAATTAAGGACATTAAAAATATTAAATCTGAAGGAATTAAAGAAACTATAATGCTTTCTGGAGATAAAGAAGAAACTGCTATTAAAGTAGGAGAGCTAGTAGGTATCGACAAAGTATATGGGAATCTACTACCTCAAGATAAGGTTAAAATATTTGAAACAATATTAGAAGAAACCAAGGGTAAGGTTGCCTTCGTCGGTGATGGAGTAAATGATGCACCAGTTCTCGCAAGAGCTGATATTGGAATAGCCATGGGTGCATTAGGTTCCGATGCGGCCATTGAAGCTTCTGATATTGTAATAATGACTGATGAGATAGGAAAAGTAGCAATAGGTATGAAGATTGCTAAAAATACAAAGAGAATAGTTACTCAAAATATTATATTTGCATTAGGGGTTAAGCTTATAGTGTTAGCACTAGGTGCCTTTGGATTTGCGACTATGTGGGAAGCCGTATTTGCTGATGTGGGGGTTTCCATAATAGCCATATTAAATTCTATAAGAGCGTTAAAGATAAAGTAAATTGAAAGGCAGGGTTGTTCAACGGATTGAACAACCCTGCCTTATTTAAATATATATTTTTATCTATAAAAGTAATAATCAACTATGAACTTGTGATAAACTATAAGTAAATATATTATTGTATCTAGGAGTGGTTGCAAATATGAAGGATCAGTTAAGTAATATTGACAGAAGAAAGAACTATATAATTTTAGCTGAAAATGCCTATTTAGACGAAGATAAGAAAAATGCTATTAAGTTTTATATTAAGGCATTAAAATTTAAAGGAAATAAGGCTGATAATATACAAATACTGTATAATATGGCCATTATATACGATGAATTAGATATTCCAGAAAAGGCATTAAAAGCCTATGAGAACATCGTTAGGTTAGACAAAAGACAGGCTGGAGCCTACTATGGTATGGCAACAATGTATGAAAGACTAAAAGACAAGGAAAAAGCATTAAAATCTTATTTTAAAGCTGTTGAAATAGACCCCTATTACGATAGAGCATATTTTTACATAGCAAATCTTTATGATGAAATGGAAGATAAGGACAAAGCTATTCACTATTATCAAAAAGTTATAAATATTAATCCTAATGATTATATAGCCTATAATAACTTAGGTTCTATCTATGAAGAGCTCAAGGATTATGATAAAGCATATAATATGATAAAAAAGAGTATCGAAATCAATCCCGATTATTATAAGGCTTTATTTAATATGGGGGTAATATATAAGAAATTGAATAACCATAAAAAAGCTATAGAATACTATGATAAATCTATTGAGAATAATAATTACTCCGATTCATATTTAAATAAATCAGCCATATATATTGAAGAAGGAAAACTCCAGGAATCTATAGAAGTATTGTCAGAAGGGATAAAAAATAATCCTTATGCTAAATATTTATATTATAATAGGGCATGTTGCTATGCAAGGTTAAATGAAATAGATAAAGCTATTAAGGATTTAAGAAAAGCTTTAATCATATACCCCAAAATTATTGAAATGATAGAGGTAGATAAAGACTTAGATAATTTACGGGATGATGAAAGATTTATTATCTTAACTAATCAGAGGAAGAAAGATATTTGATTATGGAAGGTATTTTTGGTATATATTAAGATAGAATTATATATAGAAAGGAAAGGATAAATGGTTATTATTAAAACTGAACAAGAAATAGAAATGATGAAAAAAGCTGGAGAGTTATTAGCAACTGTTCATAAAGAAATTGCTAAAATGATTAAACCTGGGATTAGTACTTATGAGGTAGATCAATTTGTGGAACAATTTTTGAAAGAACACGGGGCAATCCCAGAGCAAAAGGGTTATCATGGTTATCCTTATGCCACCTGTGCTTCTATTAACGATGAAATATGTCATGGTTTTCCACGGAAAACGCCTTTAGAGGATGGAGATATAGTAACTATTGATATGGTAGTAAATTTAGGTGGTTGGTTAGCAGACTCAGCGTGGAGCTATCCTGTAGGGAATATTTCGGTTGAGGCTAAAAAATTACTAGATGTAACTAAGAAAGCCTTGTATTTAGGCATAGAGAAAGCAGTGATTGGCAATAGAATAGGAGATATATCCTATTCTATTCAATCCTATGTTGAGTCGGAAGGGTTTTCTGTTGTAAGAGATTTTGTAGGCCATGGAATAGGGAAGAATATGCATGAAGATCCACAAGTACCCCATTTTGGGACACCTGGTAGAGGCTTAAGACTTATGGAAGGCATGGTTTTAACTATAGAGCCTATGATAAATATCGGTAAGTATGCTTGTACGATAGATGATAATCAGTGGACAGCGAGAACCATTGACGGCAAGCTCTCTGCTCAGTATGAACACACTATCGCTATAACAAAGGAAGGACCATTGATTTTGACTGATCAAGAACAAGATTAGTTTTACATGGGATAATTAATCTATGTAGGGGCGATATTAGGTCGCCCCGATAAACCAGGAGGATGTATTATGATTAAAGTCTTGATAGTCGATGATCAAGCCCTCATAAGAGAAGGGTTAAATATGATGTTGAATCTTTATGGAGAAATAAAGATAGTTGGAGAGGCAATTAATGGTCAAGAAGCAATTGAAGTTATTGAAGAGAAAGAAGTAGATGTAATCCTTATGGATATTCGAATGCCTTTGATGGATGGAGTTGAGGCAACTAGAATTGTAAAAGAAAAATATCCTCATATAAAAATAATAATACTGACTACCTTTAATGAAGATGAATATATATTTCAAGGATTAAACAATGGTGCAGATGGATATATTCTCAAAGATGTAAGTTCAAAAGAATTAGTAAATAGTATTAAATCCGTTTATAAAGGAGATATATTATTTCATGGAGAGGTTGCTAAAACTATAGCTGGTGCCATGCAAGACAAGAAGCTAATTCAAAATAAGAAAAACATATTAGAAGAGTTAACCCCTAGAGAAATGGAAATAACAAAGTTAGTAGGTCAAGGAAAAAGCAACAAGGAGATAAGTAAAATCCTATACATAACAGAAGGTACGGTAAAGAATCATATAACTAGGATATTAAGTAAATTAGATCTGAGAGATAGGACACAATTAGCAATTTGGTTAAAAACTTACAATAATTAATCACCATAAATAAGGGGAGAAGATTGTATTATGACTTAAGTCATATATTAAAATATCACCAAAAAGGTGACCTTAGATTCAAGATATGACTGGAATTTAACGCTATACTAGATATAAAAGATTTATATCTAGTATAGAGGAGGTTTTATCATGAATAATTTAAAAGCTTTAAAGAAATCCATATTTTATATTTCTTTTCCATTTTCCCTAATAGGCTTTTTATTTCCGGTATATGCCCATTCTATAGGGGTATCTGTTATAGAATTAGGGATTATATACTCAGTTTTTTCTTTATTTACAATTTTAATAAGACCCGTGGTTGGATTATTAATTGACAAAAAAGGTAGGAAAATAGGGGTGGTTTTAGGAGTAGTATTTTATTGTTTAGTAAACCTTCTTTTTCTAATGGGCAATAGTTTTAAATATCTATTAATTGTTAGAATTTTTCAAGGTATAGGTGGGTCTTTTCTTTGGATTAGTATAGATACGATTATATCCGATATAAGTAATGAAAGTAATAGATCAGAAAATTTTGGAATTATAAATGAATCTCTAAGTAAAGGTGGATTTTTAGGAGCTTTTATAGGATTCACTATAATATATAATAATTTTTTTAACGACTCCTTTAGAATCTTATTTTTTATCTATTTAATTACAAGTTTAATTAGTCTTTATTATGCAGTTTCAAAAGTAGAGGAAACTATTTCTTATAAAAAATCTTATGAAGAAGATATGATAAAGAATTATAAAAATTTTAATCTATTTTTAGTTTTAATGGGTTCTTTAGCTTTTATATCTAGTTTAACAGCTCACACCTATCTTATTTATGTTAGAGAAAATATTACAGATCAACTATATCTAATAAATTATCTTTTCATTCCTAGTGCTATTCTGTCTATGTTTTTACCCAATAAATTTGGCAAAGTATCCGACAGATATGATAGAAGAAAAATATTATGTAGTGGTATATTGGTTCTTGGAATATTGTATTTATTGATTCCAGCAATAAACAATTACTATTATTTTATAGTAATCAATACTTTAATTGCCATAACTTCAATGTTTTACGGTCCAGCTCAATCTGCTTTAGTAGTTGATATAGTAGGGGATAATCAAAGGGGAAAATCCTATGGGAAATACAAATTTGCTCTTGGTATTGGAGGTATGCTAGGTTCTATGCTAGGTGCTTTTGTTTATGAACAAATAGGGAACGCAATAGTATTTTATATTAAAGGAATAATGTTGATTAGTCTTAGTATGTTAGTAATTAAGCTGATAGATGTTAAAATAGGATTTACTAAAGTTGAAAACTCAAGGGAAAGTATAGACAGAATTTAAAGTTTACAAAGCACCTAATATTCTCAGGTGGTGTTTAGATGAAAAAATGGGAAAGATATAATTATGTATTGAGAATTATTTTGTATATTATCTTTTTTACTGATCTTTTTTTTAGAAACAAAGGAGATACAACAAACTTAATTATCTATTCGCTAATATTGGTCTTGGCAATTTCTAATGACTATTTAAGATATAATTTTTTTTATAAAAGGTCTAGTACTATATATTATACTTCTATAATAATTTCAATTGTTTTTGGAGGAGTATTAAAATTTATTGTAGGAGGATATATAGTAATTTATTTATATATAATCTTGATTCATATAGCTTTTATAAAGGATATGAGAGTAGTAAAATATCTATATACCCTAAATCTAATTGTAATTATATTTTCATCTTTATTTCGAATTGCATTATTAGAAGGGGTAACGGTTATACAATTATTTAGAATGAATCTATTAGATTTCTTTATGATGAGTGTGGCATTATTCTTTTCTACTACTACTATATTTTCCTACAGAGCATTGCTAATAGAAAAAAATAGGGTAGAAAAGTTAAATAAAGAAATAGAAAAATTAGCTATTACAAAAGAGAGGAATAGGGTAGCCCAAGAAATTCACGACAATTTAGGTCATAGCCTTGTAGCATTGAATATGAATCTAGATGTGATAGGTAATATGGTGGATAAAGAAGATGAAATTAATGAAATAATAGTTAAATGTCAAAGACTAACTAAAGACAGTATGGAGAACCTAAGAAGAGCAGTATATGCATTAAAAGATGAGAATATATCTGAAGGATTGATTAAGTCCGTAGAGAAGTTAACTCATAATATTGTAGGTAAATATAATATAGTTATAAAGTATAATATAGATGAAAAAATTGAAGAATATTCTCCAGAGTATAAAAACATCATATATACTACCATTAAAGAAAGTATAACTAATAGTATTAAACATGGTAAATCTAGTATAGTGAAAATAGAAATAAAAGTAGTAGACCAAATATATATGACAATAGAGGATAATGGGAATGGATGTGAAGAAATTGTTAAGGGAAATGGGCTGATTGGAATAGAGGAAAGGGCTGGAAAAATCAAAGGCAGTGTTAGATTTGTAACGGAGAAAACTAAAGGATTTAGGACAGAAATAATTTTGCCTATTGAATAGCCTTTTTTAATAACCTCAAATAGTTCTGAAAATAGTGCAACCCTTTTGTACAGATTACTATTCATAGGATAAAAATAAGTCGGAGATCCTTCCCGACTTATTTGACTCTTCTTGCAGCTACTACATCTACACCTAATCCTAATATATTTTTTATAATTATATCTCCCTTTTGAATAGGAGCAGAAACTTCGGTAGAATTAAAGATTTTCAAACACTCATCCACCTTATCTTTTGGTATTACCCCTGTGGTTCTAACAGACAAATGTTTCATAGGAGCATTCTTTAATAATACTCTACCAGTCAAAATTCTTGAAGGCTCTGTTACCTCCTTTATTCCAAATTCTA
Organism: Clostridium sp. Cult1; assembly: GCF_021655095.1. GTDB lineage: Bacteria > Bacillota > Clostridia > Tissierellales > Tepidimicrobiaceae > Schnuerera. The sequence goes on from NZ_PPXW01000001.1 coordinate 889,218, forward strand.
TTCCTCTACCACAGCTATTTCCTTCTACGGTATATCCTGAAGGGGCTGATTCATTTTTATATATTGTAAGTTCACATCCAATAGGACAAACTTTACATTTTTTTATTATCTTTTCCATTGGTGTATTCGCCTCCATAAAATATAACAATATTATAGCGTGAATTACTATATTATATCATATTAATTATTAATTATAAGTGACCATCAAAAGGAATTTTTATTGTTGGAAATATAAAAACTTTGATATAATTTGGATATGATTATATAAATAAGGTATACTTAGAATAAAGAAAATAGAAGTTTTATAAAATAAAAGGAGAATGGTAAACTATGAAAAATAATAACCAATATTCTAAAAAAGAAGAAATTGCTAATGGTATAACCCACGGATTAGGAATATTGTTTGGAATAGTAGCTTTAATCATATTGCTAATTCTATCCATTAGAAAAGAAGATACTATTTCCATTGTTGCTTTTAGTATATATGGATTTTGTCTAATACTTATGTATTTATCTTCAACCCTTTATCATTCAATTAGAAATCAAAAGGCAAAAAGAATTTTAAGAGTGTTTGATCATTCATCCATTTTTTTATTTATAGCAGGGACTTATACTCCTATAGCTTTGCTTTCAATGGAAGGAAGATTAAGAATAGGAATTATGACAGCTATTTGGACTATTGCTATATTTGGGGTAATATTTAAAATATTTACTGCTGGTAAATTGGATAAATATAAAGCAGTATCTTTAATTATGTATATTGCCATGGGGTGGATAGCATTGTTTACAATAAAACCTATTGTTAGGATGACATCTTTAGGTTTCATGCTATGGATTTTAGGAGGGGGACTAGTCTATACACTTGGGACAGTATTTTATAGTAGTAAAAAAATTTCATATAATCATGCTATATGGCATCTGTTTGTATTGGGAGGTACAGTACTTCATTTTGTAGGAATATTGATATATTTGGCTTAATCAATCAATAAATAAGTGTATATGTTATTTAAGAAACTTAGCACTTTATGTATTTAAATCAATATATTAGTAAGTAGAGAACTAAAGTCAAGTTTGAAATGTTTTGTTATTATTTCAAATTTGACTTTAGTTTTTGTAACTTTTATCTTCATTTCTCGAATATATAGTGGAGGGTGATAAAAAATGAAGATAAAATTAGAAAATATCAGTAAAGAATACAATAGTGTAAAAGCGCTTGACAATATTAATTTAGAAATTAATTCTCCGGCGATGATTGGATTTGTAGGACCTAATGGAGTAGGAAAAAGTACACTAATGAAAATGTTGGTAGGACAATTGCTTCCTACAAGTGGAAGTATCACAGTAGATGGAATTCCTCTACATAAAAACGAAAAACATCTTAAAGAAAAATTAGGATACTTGCCTCAACATTTTGGATTGTATGAGGAACTTAAGGTAGAGGAATTTCTGGATTAAATGGCTTGTCTAAAAGGTATAAACAAGAATAAAAGAAAAGCAATTGATAGGGCTATTAGTATGACAAGTTTAGAAGAAAAAAGAAAGTTGAAGATAAAGACCCTTTCTGGAGGACAAAAGCAAAGAGTGGGTATTGCTCAGGCAATACTCAACAATCCTGAATTATTGATAGTTGATGAGCCTACAGTAGGTCTTGATCCAGAAGAAAGAATTAAATTTAGAAATCTTTTCTCTGAAAATTCCGAGAAGAAAATAGTTATATTATCTACTTACATTATTGAAGATGTAGAATCAATATGTAATTCGATAATTATTTTAAATAAAGGGAAAATACTTTTTGTTGGACAACCTAATGAATTGGTTAAAGAAGCTGTGGAACATGTGGGAACTATTGAAATTACAGGAGGCGATAGAGAAGAAATATTAGAAAGAGAGGTATGGTAGATCACGGGCTTAGAATTAGAAAAGAAGGTACTTCAGAATAATATAAAGATACTTAATTTTAGAAATATACTTCTATCTCTTAGCTATATATGGGCCATATTATTTATGACAAATAATAATAATCTTTCAGAAGAATGACTTTCTATCTATATAGTTTGGTAAACTTATACATATTAAGTTAGAATGATTAATATATAAATTAAATATTATAAAGGGAGTGAAAGCATGACTAAAAATATTGGAAAAGAATTTATTGAGAAAACAAAATATCAATACATGGGTGAAACAGATCAACAAAAAGAATTGCCCCAGCCACCTTTAGAATTAGCATACGACAAGGATGCAGTATTAATAGACCTTCCGCCAGTGAAAGATATCGAAGTTAAAGAAATAGACTTAAGGAAAGTTATAGAATCAAGAAAAAGTCTTAGAAAATATGCGGATGAACCTTTAACTATGGAAGAATTATCTTATCTTTTGTGGTGTACTCAAGGGGTGAAGGCAATTACTTCAAGACCAACAACATTAAGAAATATTCCTTCTGCAGGGGCTAGGCATTCTTTTGAAACTTACCTACTTATGAATAGGGTAAATGAAATAAAACCAGGGTTATATAGATATTTAGCTATTGATCACAAGCTGGTGGAAGTTAATACTGAGCCAGGTATAGCTGAAAAAGTAACCTCCAGTTGTCTCGACCAAATATTTGTAAAAAATAGTGCAGTAACTTTCATATGGAGTACAGTAATTTATAGAATGAAATGGAGATATGGTGAAAGGGGATATAGATATGTACATTTAGATGCAGGACATGTATGTCAAAATCTGTACTTAGCTTCTCAGTCTATAGATTGTGGAGCCTGTGCAATTGCAGCTTTTGACGACAATGAATTAAACAAATTGATTGGGTTAGACGGAGAGGAACAATTTGTTGTTTATCTTGCAACAGTAGGAAAAAGGATATAAGGAGGATAGTGATTTGCTTGAAGGTAGGTTTTTATGATATAGGCGAAATAGATGAGACAGTTTTGAAATATGCAGTGCATTAGGGACGGTTCTTTTTGCACATGGATAGCAAATGGTTAATTTCAAAGAAGATCACTAGCTTACAAAAACAATTGGTTTAAACATAATATAATTTATATAATTTTAAGAAAACACCTTTTTGATAGGGAGGTGTTTTTCTCATTGACATCTCTATTAAATTTTGATAATATTTTGCATACGTCTAAAAATGAAAGGGGGTTTTTCAGTGCTTATTGTGGCGGAGGATTTGAGTAAGTCATTTAAAATCTCCAAAAGAAATGTTGGTATAAAGAATGCTTTTAAGAGTCTTTTTCACAGGGAATATGAAACTATAAAAGCTTTGGACAAGGTATCCTTTGAAATTGAGGAAGGAGAATTGGTAGGATACATAGGACCAAATGGAGCAGGCAAATCTACTACAGTAAAAATATTAAGCGGAATCCTCACTCCTGATTCGGGGAAATGCAAAGTATTAGGAAAAGTTCCTTGGAAAGAGAGAATAGAGCATGTAGGAAATATTGGTGTGGTATTTGGTCAGAGGACTCAACTATGGTGGGATTTACCTGTTATAGATTCCTTTGAGCTCCTGAGAGATATATACAAAGTACCATACAAAGACTACGAAAAAACTAAAAAAGAGCTTATAGAACGGCTGGACTTAATAGGTTTTATAAACACCCCTGTTAGGCAATTAAGCCTTGGACAAAAAATGCGATGCGAATTAGCAGCTTCATTACTCCATTCTCCTTCTATATTATTTCTAGATGAACCCACCATTGGTCTTGATGCAGTATCCAAATTAGCTGTTCGCCAATTCATTAAAGAGTTGAATAAAGAGAAGAAAGTTACAATTATACTTACTACCCATGATATGGACGATATTGAAACTCTATGTAGTAGAGTTATTGTCATAGGTAAAGGGCAAATTCTCTCCGATGGCTCCCTTGATCAATTGAGAAATAGGGTATCTCAGGAACGAAGATTGACTATAAAGTTAGAAAATAATGGATTTAACATCTCTATTGAAGGTGCTTATCTTGTGAAAAGGGAAGGCAATATAGCTTTTATTAACTTTGACCCTAAAATAATTTCACCTGCAAAATTAATTAGTATTATATCCAATACTCATAGAATAAAAGACCTATTTATTGAAAATCCCCCTATAGAAGAAATTATCGCTAGTTTATATGGGGAGTTAAAAATATGAAGGCTTATTTATCTATAATTAAAATTAGATTTATTTTACTTCTTCAATATAGAATGGCTGCTATTGCAGGGGTATGTACTCAGTTCTTTTTTGGAATAGTTCGGATTATGGTTTTTTATGCATTTTATAGAGCAACTACTGATAGAGTACCTTTAAGTTATAATCAAGCTATAACCTATATTTGGATGGGGCAAGCTATGTTTAGTATGGTACCTTGGAATGGGGATAGTGAGATACAAAACTTAATTAGAACAGGAAATGTGAGTTATGAGCTATTAAGGCCAATCAATTTATATAATCAATGGTTTTGTAGGGCTTTTGCTTTAAGAACTGCTCCTACAATTCTTCGTGCTGTACCAATGTTTTTAATAGCTTTATTTTTATTGCCTAAGGACTATGGTATGATGTTCCCACCTTCTTTATGAGCATTGGTTGGGTGGGTTATTACTACCTTTGGAGCCTTGGTGATTTCTTGCACTATAACAAATATTATTAATATTTATACTTTAGGGTCTATATCAGGCGATGGAATTACCAGATTTTTTTCAGCAATTGTGACTTTTTCTTCAGGAATGATTGTACCTCTTCCCCTTTGTCCAGAATGGTTAAAAAGCATTTTAAAAATATTGCCTTTTAGTGGCTTACTTGATATACCATTGAGGTTCTACACTGGCCATATTCCTTTTAGCAAACTTTATATATACTTTACTTTTCAAATAGTTTGGGTAATTCTATTATATGGATTTGGGAAATGGTTATTAAATAGAAAATTAAAGGGAATTATTGTACAGGGGGGATAGGAATGAGCGGGCTTAGACTTTATTTTAGGTATTTATCTTTGTGCATACAGAGTCAATTGCAATATAGAGCTTCCTTTATTATGATGAGTATAGGCCATTTTCTAATTACATTTATAGACTTTCTAGGATTATGGGTGCTTTTTAATAGATTTGGGAACTTAAAAGGATTTAGTTTTGAAGAAGCAGCTTTATTCTATGGAATGGCACACATTTCCTTTGCGATAACAGAAGCTTGGACTAGGGGTTTCGATACCTTTCCTAAACTAGTTAGAAACGGAGATTTTGATAGAATACTTACAAGGCCTAGGAATACGGTTTTACAAGTATTGGGACATGATTTTCAAATCATGAGAGTAGGAAGATTCCTTCAAGGTCTTATAGTTTTAATTTGGGCTATTTATAAATTAAATATAAACTGGACTTTAGGTAAAATATTGCTTTTGGTATTATCAATACTTGGTGGAAATTTTTTATTTTCTGGGCTTATTATATTTCAAGCCACATTATCTTTTTTGTCTGTTCAAAGTTTAGAAATACTCAACTCTTTTACATATGGAGGAGTAGAAACAGTCCAATATCCACTGTCTATATATAAATCTTGGTTTAGAAAGATATTTGTATTTATAATTCCTCTAGCATGTATAAATTATTTCCCGGCTATAGCGATTCTCGAAAAGCCAGATCCATTAAAATCTTCACTGTGGTTTCAATGGATATCTCCTATGGCTGGAGTAATGTTTTTTATAATTAGTATTTGGGTTTGGAAATTCGGCGTTAGGAATTATAAATCAACAGGAAGTTAGGAAAAGAGGCGCTGCATATTTCTTATATTCTTTTTTTGGAAGGAATATAAGGAATAACGTAGAATGTATAATAAGAGGATATAGGAATGTGCACCAGGGACGGATCACCTTGCAGTCCAATAATTACCAACTATAGGGATTATTTAATTTAGTGGGGTGAAAAATATGGGTAGGGTTGCTAGACTAGAAAGTGACACAGGATATTATCATGTAATAGCTAGGGGAAATAATAAAGAAATGATATTTAGACATCCCTTAGAAAAGCAATATTTTTTAGGAGAGTTGCAGAATAGAGTGGATGAGGGAGATATTTCAATATTATCTTATTGTGTAATGGACAATCATATACATTTATTAATTAATGCCGATTTAGATTTAATGGCAGAAGCATTAAAACGAACAAATATCAAATTTGCAATGAGGTATAATACAAAATATGATCGAGTAGGTCATGTGTTTCAAGGTAGATATAAAAGTGAGGTAATAAATACGGATCAATACTTACTTGGTGTTATAAGATATATACATAATAATCCTGTAAAAGCTGAAATAGTATCAGAGGCGGGAGATTATAAATGGAGCAGCTATAAGGCTTATATAGGTAAAAAAGATAGTCTGATAAACCCTGAGGAGCTGGAGATGATAATGGATATGTTTAATGGTTCCACTAAGCTATTTGAACAATTCCATTTAGAAGAGGATATGATTGAGTTTCTTGAAATTAAAGAGGATTTAGAACGACAACGAGAAGAGAGAGCTAAAAGGATTCTAGATAATTATTGCAACAAATATGGAGTAAAAGACATAGAGCAATTATACGATAATAGAAATGTTATAGAGGAAATTGTCATTGAGTTAATACAATTAACTAAATTATCTCATAGACGAGTAGCTGAGATTGTAGGTATAAATAGAGGAAGGGTCCACAATATTGCTAGGAAATTATAATGGTGTAATAGGGGTAGGCTTTTCAGCCCGATTTTTATAAATAAGAAATACTGTAACCTTTGATCATTTGATCATAGATGCGATGCAAAAAGAACCGTCCCTCATGCATTAAAATTTAAAAGGAGTGATATAATTAAATGAATGTGTTAGAAGCCATATTTACAAGGAGAAGTATTCGTAAATTTACAGGAGAGCCAATAAGTGAAGAAGATTTAAAAACCATATTAAAGGCTGGATTTCAAGCCCCTTCAGCTCATAATTTTCAACCCAGAGAATATGTAATAGTAAGAGATAAAAAAACAATAGAAAGAATTACAGAATTTCATAAATATACTAAGATGTTACCTAAAGCAGGCTGTGGCATAATAGTGTGTGGGGATAAAGATAAGCAGCCAGAGATAGGTTTTCTTGTAGAGGATTGTTCTGCATCAATACAAAATATGTTACTATCAGCTCATGGATTAGGATTAGGAGCTGTATGGTGTGGACTTTACTCTGTAGAAAAATTGACAAAGGCTATGACCGAGATTTTAGAATTGCCAGATCACATAATACCTATTGGCATGGTGGTAGTTGGTATCAAAGATGAAGATAAAGATTCAGTAGATAGATATGATGAAAGTAAAATACATTTTGATAAATGGTAATATATAAAATAAAACATGCTGTATGGTATGATACAGTATGTTTTTACCTTTGTTAAATTCATATGGGTTATTACATAAAAAATATGAGGGAGGGATAGGAATGGCTTTAAAGGAAATGGAAAAGATTTGTCCTATCTGTGGGAAACCTAATAATTGTCAACATGACCAAGGGAACTGTTGGTGTGAAAAGGTGGTCATACCCGAGTATATTTTAGATTTAGTTCCAGAGGATAAAAAAGGGAAAGTATGTATTTGCAAAGATTGTATAGATAAATATACAAAGGATTAAAAGGAAAATGAGGTGTTAAGATGACAGTAGAGATATATCCAAATGTTTACAAGCTAGAAATACCATTGCCTAACAATCCTTTAAGAGCATTGAATAGCTACATAATTAAATCTGAGGACAAAAATTTAATAATTGATACTGGATTTAATAGAAAAGAATGTAAAGATGCATTATTGAAAGGATTAAATAATTTAAACATAAGTCTTAAAGATTCTTATCTTTTAATAACACATCTTCATTCGGATCATTCAGGACTAGCCGCTGCTCTAAATCAAGAAGGGGTTAAGGTATATGCAGGTAAAATAGATGGTAAAATGATTAATCAGATGACAGGAGAAAAATATTGGAAAAGGTTGGAAGAATATAAAATACTATTTGATCTAGAGAAAGATAAGATATCTTTTGATAATCACCCTGGCTACAAATATTGCCCAAAGGAACCAATAGAGTTTATTCCATTAAGTGAAGGAGATATATTAACTATAGGAAATTATCATTTGGAAGTAGTAGATATACCTGGGCATACTCCAGGACATATTGGTCTATACGAAAAGGAACATAAATTATTTTTTGGTGGAGACCATATATTGGATAGTATAACCCCAAATATTTCTTTTTGGGGATTCGATGAAGATATACTGGCAACATACTTTAAAAGCTTAAAAAAAGTTTATGATTATCCTATAGAGTATCTGTTTTCTTCTCATAGAAATATAATAAGGGATCATAAACAAAGAATTGATGAACTTTTAGAGCATCATGCTAAACGATTAGAAGAGATAAAAGGAATTATAAAAGAAAACAAGATGACAGTTAGGGATATAGCATCCAAAATGCATTGGGATTTAAAATATGATAGTTGGGGAGAATTTCCTAGTCCTCAAAAATGGTTCGCCTCTGGAGAAGCAATGAGCCATCTGGAGCATTTAGTTTACATAGGAGAAGTAGAGAAAAGTATAGAAAATGGAAGATTATTTTATAAATTGATGTAGATCAAATATTATCAAGCAGGTGATATGATGCGAATAATTGTAAGCATACTTCTGATTATTAATATAATTAATCCTAGGCTTGGATGGAAAATATGGGAAGGATGGAAGTATAAAAATGTAGAACCATCTGATGGATATTTATATGTATCAAGAGTTTTAGCAGTATTAGGATTAATATTAGTATGGTTTGTAGTAGAATAGTATGTTATAGGGCAGACAGAATCATCCCGAATTTTCCATAAAGTTGAGTAAATCATTGAAAAACTATTATATTCAGTCGAAATATATGGTATCCTAAAGAAGAAACTATTTGGAAAGGAATTTAAAAATGAATAAGAGAATATATCAAATTATTTTTTTATTTTTGATATTAACTACTCTATCAATTCTAAATGGATGTAAAAAGGTAGAAAAAAATCAAGAACGAACAGAAGGAGGCGCTGATGTGGTATTAGAACAATTAGAATTACCAAAAAAAGATGAGGAGATTATCGTAATGGAAACCAATTATGGAACCATTAAGATAAGGCTTTTTCCTGAAATAGCACCTAAGGCAGTGGAAAATTTCAAAACTCATGTTGAAAATGGATATTATGATGGATTGACTTTCCATAGGGTAATAGAAGATTTCATGATACAAGGTGGAGATCCAATTGGAAATGGAACTGGTGGGGAAAGCATATGGGGCAAACCTTTTGAGGATGAATTCGATATCAATTATCATAATTTTAGAGGTGCTCTATCTATGGCAAATGCTGGGCCTAATACTAATGGTAGTCAATTTTTTATAGTTCAAAAAGATACTGTTGAAGAATCTTTAATAAATCAAATGACCGAAATCGGAGAAGATGGAGGTTTCCCTGAAACTGCAATAAAAGCTTATAAAGAATTAGGAGGTACGCCTCATTTAGATTATAGGCATACTGTATTTGGTCATGTATTTGAGGGAATGGATATAGTAGATAAAATTGCAGCAGTAGAAACCGATGGAAATAATAGACCCATTGAACCAGTTGTAATAGAAAGGGTTGAGATAGTTAATTATTAATAGATTAGACCAAAGAAAGGGGAAAATTAATGAATGTAAATGTAAATCCAAGTCCAAGTATGACTCTATTTAGCATTATCCAAATATTAACAATTATTTTGAGCATAGCTAAAGAAGTTTTGATGATTTTTCTCCTATATAAAGGGATTAAAGTGGCAAATGTATATATAAATAAAAATAATAAAATGGAACCAAAAACTATAAAAGCAGAAGAAAATACAATTGAAGATTTAGATAAATAATAAAGGTTAGGTTCAATTGAACCTAACCTTTATATCATTCATTCCATTTTAAAAATTTATCCTCCAAAATAGAAATTCCTTTATACATTAGTGCTGAAATTAAGGCTAAAATGAACACACTCATCATCACTAAATCTAATTTAAAGACCTGACCACCATATACTATTAGATAACCAATGCCTGCTTTGGATACTAGAAATTCTCCTACAATTACCCCTACCCAGGATAGTCCGATATTTACTTTTAAAGTACTTATCATAGTAGGTATTGAATAAGGTAGTACTACTTTTTTGAGAATTTGAAATTTAGTAGCTCCAAAGGTTTGTAATAGTTTTATTTTATCTTCATCTACAGATATAAAGCTAAAGAACATATTCATAATAGTTATAACAATAGATACAGTGATGGCAGTGACTATGATCCCTGAATAACCTGCACCAACCCAGATAATCACAATAGGAGCTAATGCTGTTTTTGGCAAACTATTTAACACTACTAAATAAGGATCTAAAACTTTTGCCCAAAAATCAGACCACCATAGACCTATTGCAATCAGGATTCCCAATAAGGTACCTACAGTAAAACCAACTATGGTTTCGAAAACGGAAATTCCTACATGATAGAATAGACCTCCATTTTTAGTATACTCTAAAAACAACTTCCATATTCCCGAAGGATAACTTGTTAAGAAAGAATCTATCCATTCAAGTCGAGCAGCTATTTCCCATAGTAATAGACCTATTATCAGAATAGATACTTGTGCTATGAAAATAGTGCGTTTCCTTTTTCTTATTCTTTTCAAATATTTAATATGTTCCTTCGATACTGATTTATTAGACATGAACATCAAGCTCCTTCCATATTTTGTTGAAATAATGTCTAAATTCGGGAGCTTCACGACATTTAATTGGGCTCCATACTCCTCCAGGACAGGTTAATTCAATTTTTATTATATCTTTAATATTAGCAGGCCTATTGGTTAGTACAATTATTCTATCGGATAAAGATATAGCTTCAGCAATATCATGGGTGACTAGAAGAGCTGTTTTTTTCTCCTTTTTCAATATGATTCCAATCTCATCCGATATTGCTAGTCTTGTTTGATAATCTAATGCAGAAAAGGGTTCATCCAATAATAATAGATTAGGTTCTACAATCAATGTTCTAATTAAAGCAGCTCTTTGCCTCATACCACCAGATAATTGCCTAGGGTAATTATTTTTGAAATCCCCTAGTCCATAGATTTCCAAAAGCTTTTCTGCGGTTTTCACAGATTGTTCTTCTACTTTACCGCGTATTTCAAGACCTAACAATACATTTTGAAGTATGGTCCTCCACTCAAACAAATGGTCTCTCTGAAACATATAGCCTATGTCTTCAGTTGGACCAGTAACTTTATTTCCGTTGACCAATACTTCTCCAGCAGAGGGCTTTATTAGACCTGCAATTATTGAAAGTAAAGTAGATTTACCACATCCACTAGGCCCTACAATGCTTACTATTTCACCTTCATAAACACTAAAATCTATATTTCGGAGGGCTTCCGTCTCACCATTGAATGTATGATAAGTCATACCTATATTTTTTACTTCTACTATTGTCTTTTTATCCATGAGCAACTCTCCCTTATAGGACATATGATACTTTATAATATTCATAAAAAAATATTATGTGAATATACATCAAAGTTTTCAATTTGAAATTAAAGAAATCATGGTATAATAGTAAAAGCTAATGAAAAAGGAGGAAATTGTTTTGCATCAATACAAAGGAAAATTAATTGTTCACACAGGATCCATGTTTTCAGGGAAAACATCGAGTCTAGAAAAGGATGTTAAAAGATTTAACATAGCAAAATATAAGACAATAGCATTTAAACCAGCTATTGATAGCAGGTATAGAAGAAATGAGATTGTTACCCACGATCTAACTTCTATGAATGCCATTATAGTAGAAGATATAGATCAGTTAATAGAGTATTGTAATGAATTAAAACCTGATGTTATAGCAATAGATGAAATCCAATTTTTAGGGGGAAAAGTTGGAGATATTATTTCAGGGATTAATAAATTACTTGAGAAGAATTTCACCATCATAGTAGCAGGTCTTGATATGGACTTTACAGGGACGCCTTTTGAAATAGTTAAGGAGTTGATGCCCATTGCAGATTATCTTTATAAGCACCATGCAGTTTGTGTAAGATGTGGAAGCGATGGGTGGGTTAGTCATAGAAAGTCTAAAGATCAGGAAAGGATCAAAATAGGTGCTTCAGATGAATATGAACCTCTATGTAGAAAATGTTTTTTAGAAGAAAAAGAGAATATTGTTGATAGTGAATAAGGGGGAGTTGATTTGGAAGATTACATTGTATTTCAGCCGTCAGTTAAACCTTTACATAAGGAAGATAAAGAAGATTATTGGTTTTTATTCAGGGATAATAAATTAATGGTTTATAAGGAAAAAGGGTTTTTTTTCATTCCTAGACAAAAGGATATACTTAAACTGAATATAAGTATATATAATATCCAGTGTATGGGAGCATATTCTGGGTATAATTGCCATTGTGGAGAGTTTGTTGATCATATTGAAGACGATAATTTTTATTTTATGGATTTAAGAACTTTATCTAGATCTATAGAAGAAAACATATATCTTTTAGCTTCAAAGGCAAATCTGCTACTTAACTGGTTGAAATTGAACCAATACTGTGGTAAATGTGGCTCTGAAATGTATATAAAGGATAGTAAGTTTGAAAGAGCAATGATATGCTCTAATTGCGGTAATACCACTTGGCCAAGAACTTCACCAGCAATTATTGTAGCAGTCACCAGAGGGGATAGACTACTACTTGCTCGTAATAAACAGTTTCCCAATAGAAGATATAGTGTAATTGCTGGTTTTGTTGAATATGGTGAAACTTTTGAAGAATGTGTAAAAAGAGAAGTATTTGAGGAAGTAGGCATAAAGGTAAAGAATATTAAATATTTTGGTTCTCAACCTTGGCCTTATCCAAATTCTATGATGATAGGATTTACAGCAGAGTATTTAGATGGAGATATTAAAGTAGATGGAGAAGAAATAGTCGATGCAGATTGGTTCTCTAAAGATGAGGTTTTAGAAATGTTCAATAAGTCTATAAGTATAGGTTCTCAATTAATTGAATGGTTCTTAAATAATTATTGAATGTAAAGGTATATTGGGAGGGGGATTATGAGAAAAAATTTTAGGATATTACTAATTGTATTGATCCTTGTGATGGGATTCATGATAGTTCCTCAAAAGTCCTATTTGGAAGAAGTAGATCAATCTATAACGATATTATTTACCCATGATATGCATGACCATTTATATCCCTTCGAAATAGAAGAAGATGGAGAAATTAAAATATTAGGAGGATACGCTAGGTTATACTCAGCAATCGATAAAGAAAAGGAAAAAAATCCTAACACACTATTAGTAGATGCAGGAGATTTTTCTATGGGAACTTTGTTTCAGACTGTTTTTTCCAGCCATGCACCTGGACTTAGGATAATGGGACAGATGGGATATGATGTAGTAACTCTAGGTAATCACGAGTTTGATTTTAGAGCAGAAGGATTAGCAGATAGTTTGAAAGTTGCTAAGGATAGTGGGGAAGTTTTACCAAAAATGGTAGCTTCTAATGTTCATTTTCCAGTAGATGATAATGGTGAACTAACTCCAACTTTAAAAAAACTAAAGGATGCTATGGATTATTATGGTGTAAAAAACCATATATTAATTAAACGTAATGGTATTAAAATAGGTATTTTTGGTTTAATGGGGAAGGAAGCAGCATCTAATGCACCAATGTCAGAGGTTGAATTTACAGATCCGATACAGTCGGCAAAAGATACAGTTGGTGTATTAAAAGAGGAAGAAAAAGCGGATTTAATAATTTGCTTGTCTCATTCTGGTACCTGGGAGGATAAGTCTAAATCAGAAGACGAAATACTAGCCAAAGAAGTTCCAGACATAGATATAATTATTAGTGGGCATACCCATACTACTCATCCAGAGCCTATAATAGTGGGAAATACAATAATTGGGTCCTCTGGTAGATATGGAGAAAATTTAGGAATATTGAAAATAGCTAAAGACGAGAATAAAAATTGGATGGTAAAAGATTATAGGTTAGAACCAATAGAGGGTTATTTAACTTCCAATCCAGAAATTACAGAAACTATAGATTTTTATAAGGGTCGGGTACAAGCTGAATATTTAACTAGATTTAATATGGTATTTGATGAAGTAGTGGCTTATACCCCATTTAATTTTACTTCTTACGGAATATTAGGTAAAGATCATGATGAAGATATATTAGGAAATCTTATTAGCGATTCCTATATATATGCAGTAAAGGAAGCTGAGGGGGAGAATTATGAGCCTATAGCTGTTTCAGTAGTTCCTACAGGTACTATAAGAGGCTCCTTTATTAAAGGGAATATTACTGTATCAGATGTGTTTAATGTAAGTTCTTTAGGTATAGGTCCTGATAAAGTGTCAGGTTATCCTTTAATTTCTGTATATTTAACAGGAAAAGAATTAAAAACTGTAGCAGAGGTAGATGCTTCAATCTCCCCTATAATGAGTGTTGCTCAGCTCTACACATCTGGTCTTAATTTCACCTTTAACCCAAATAGATTAATCTTTAATAAGGTAACCGATGTATATTTGGAAAAGGAAGATGGCAGCAGAGAAGAGATAAGGGATGAAGAACTATATAGGGTAGTTGCAGGGTTGTATTCTGCCCAAATGCTTTCCATTGTTGGTGATAAATCCTTTGGGCTATTATCCATTGTACCTAAGACTAAAGAAGGTATCCCAATTACCGATTATGAAGCCCAAATAATATATGATGATGGACATGAAATTAAAGAATGGTTAGCTATAGCTGAGTATTTAAAATCCTTCGAAACTGAAGACGGAATACCCCAAGTTCCTCAATATTATAGTCAAAAACAAGGCAGAAAAATTGTTGACGATAATCCAAATTTGTTTGCAAGATTAAAAAAACCAAATAAGATTGCCCTAGTATTATATGGAGTTATTTTGATTGTTTTAGTTTTAATAATCCTAATAATTAGAATCATAATCAGAAGAAGGAAAAAGGTTTATATTAAATAGTGCACTGGAATTTATCTCTAGTGCACTATTTAATAAGAATATATGTAAATGGTAAATGGACAATGCTTAAGGGGGTAGAAAATGAACAAACCAGTTAGAAAGTTCCTTTTTGGAGATCTATATAATATTGAAGAATATGAAGAATTTTTTTCTGAAATGTCCAGGGGAGGACTTCATCTCCAAAAAATAGGAGGGTTCTTTGCATATTTTAAAGAAGATAAGCCTAGGCATTTAAACTATAGAATAGATATAGTAAAAAAAGATGATAAAGGTATAAAAGATGAAAGGATCAAAAAACATAAAAACAAAGGATGGAATTTCGTTTGTGAAAAGGATATATTTTTAATATTTTCATCACCAGAAGGATCTGATTTAAAAGAATTATATGAAACTCCTGAGGCACAGAAATTAATCATAAAGGAATACAGAGAGAAAAAATTAGGCAAAAAATTTACCAATACAATCATTCCTATGGCTTTAGTTCTATGTATTATTATTATTTTCTATGTAAAGCTAAATGTAAAAAATAATTTTTATCTATCGTTAAATAATGGAAAATCCCTTATATCTATGATTTTTCTTTTAATGTCTACATTTAAACCTAGAAGACAGAGTAAGAAATTACAACGGTTAGAGAGAGTATTAGATAGTAATGAATTTTTAAAGCATCAGGGAGATTATTTATTGATGAAAGGCAAATTTATATTGAGAAAATCTATTTTTATTTTATTTATTATGGTTTTAACAATTAGTGTTTTTTACAGAGATTCAAGGGCAGAAAGGATAAAACTTGATGAAATTATGGATCTACATATTTTACCGGTAGTTACAATAGAGGAGATAGAAAAAATAGATTATAGTAGTGATAAAGGATTAGCACTAAAGAGGAATGAAACTGAATATGGAAATACTCTTTATCAAGATTGGAGTTTATTTATACCCAAGGAGTATACATTGATTGAATCGGTTGTTATATATGATCAAAATAAAGATAAGAGTGAGGATAGATCTTATTTAATTCTTGACTACTACTTGACAAGATTTGATTCAATTGCTAAAGGTTTAGAGAATGATATTTTATATAGGGAAACTGAAAAACATTCCTTAGAACTTAACAAAATAAAAAATAAGCAGGATTTAAGCTTATATGGAATAGAAATAAATGAAGAAATAATCCTATTATGTAGAAAAGGAAGACAAGTAGTATTTTTAAGATATGATAATGGAAGGGTTTCTTTAGAAAAGTTGGGAGATATGGTAGTAAATAAATTGGAGAATAATGAATGATTTTTATATGTAATTGTTAAAATTAAAGAAGTTGTAATAAATTAACAAAACCCCATTTGGACATGTACATATTGGGTAATAAATAAATATATTATTAATTAGCAGAGGTTATAAAATTAACCGTACAAATGGAGGGAGAAATGTGAATAATCTTACTGATTTTAGCTTGGAAAGGAATTGGAAGCAAGCAATTGGATTTTACTTTGCATATTTGCTATTAGGATTTTTAATAGGGGCCTTAATAGGAGGAATTACCGGAATAATCGACCCCTATAATTTAGAGTTACCGGCTACAATAGGAGAAGTTGCAGGAACAATTTACTGTTTAGTATTATACTTTGCAATTTATGTTAGAAAGAGATTGAATTCCTTTTTATTTATTATACTTGGATTAGTCGCTGCTGTAATCAATTTATTCTTTGGCAATATTGTTTCTTTGATTATTGTTGCCTTTCTTACGACGAGAGAGGATAAAACTGAAACCGATATTACTATTGATGATTCTGAAATATATTAATTAGAGAAAGAAAACAGTTCTTTTATATTAATATAAGAAAGTTAATACTAGTATCTATGCCGATTTCTTGACTAATATTTACAATTAGTATATAATTTTCATAGGTCAATAAATTTAATTGATATTTAATTTTGACCAATATTTTATAACTAGATTTTAATGACAGAGTAGATAGTATGCGTAAAGTGTTAGAGGATGGGACGTTGCCTCTAAACGAAAAGCTAGTGCTTGCGGCATATTATCGCGTTCGCTGTCACTTCAGTAATATCTTCTTTCTGATGTGACAGGCTGTCATATCATTTATGAAAGGAGGTATTTTTTTGTGAAAAAGCTGAATACTAAGACTATGGTTATCTCAAGTTTCTTGATTGCCTTGAATATTGTATTATCAAGAATCGTTACTATTCCAGGAATAATCAATTTTGGGGGATTTCCAATTATATTTGGAGGGATAGTGCTTGGACCTATGGTTGGAGGAATAGTAGGTGGAGTAGGGGATATTCTCAGTCATATACTTAGACCTACAGGGCCATTCATGCCACATTTTGTATTAACTTCAGCACTTACAGGGATAATCCCTGGAATTATAGCAAAGGTCTTAAAAGTGGATTGGGCAAAACCTGCTTTATGGAAGATATTTGTATCCATACTTATAGGACAAGTGATAACAAGTATTATAATGGTACCCTATTTTAGAAATATCCTTTTTGATCATCCATTAATGGTAACTATGACAAGAGCTGCAAGCAAACAGGCAGTAAATATACCTGCTTATTCTGTAATATTGAAACTTTTGGTCCCGATTCTATATAAGGCAGGAACTCTTAAGGAAGCAGATATATAGTATATTATGAGAAGCTTGTTAGAAAGCTAATATGTAAATATGATATCAAATGAAGAAAAGGATATAAAGGAATTGAAAACCATTAATAAGTAATTAAGTCGGGGATATCCCCGACTTAGTTATCATTTACCACATGTTGGATACAATTATCCAAATCATAATTCCTTGTAACAGCAGAACTTACTTTTATATGAGGAGTAGTCTTTACTTCTTCATTAATGGTGAAGTCTCCATTTAAAGCCATTAGACTACTAAACCTTATTACCACTCCACTATTTGGCAATGAAAAGAAAAGTGGATCTATACCTATCCCATCTCCACCAGTAGTTTCACCTACCAAAGTGGCAAAACCGCTATCTTTACAGAATGAGGCAAAACTTTCTGAAGAAGAATAGACTTTATAATCTACTAATAGGTAAATTTTACCGTTAAAGTCTATTGGGTTTTTTGGATTAATAGTGGTTGTAGATATCCAATACTTATCAAAATCTTTTTCTATCTCCTCAGGCATTTGATTTAAAATATCTTCATTTATACTTTTAATAGACTTTAATTTTATCCCTCTTGCTCTATAGAAAGGGTTTCCATAATCTCCTCTAACAAAGATATAATTACTTGTAGAAATTTGCTCTTTTGCTAAGGCTGAAACAACATTTTCACGCCAATAGCTATCACTCCCACCACCATTTCCTCTAATATCTATAATGAGTTTTTCATAGTCTTTTATTTTTTCGTAAAATTCCCTAATCTCTTTGCCATCTTTTTCTACACGCCTACCATCCATTATATTTATTTTTAAATAAGCAACTTTATTGGGAACTATAATATCTGTTTTAAAAGCTGGACTAGTATTGCCAAAGTAACCTGAATCTTCAGGGCTTTCCTTTGGACTTAAGTAATTATATCTAGCCAAAACCTTTTTATCGTTAAATACTTTAAACCAAGGTTTATTATAGCTGAATTTATGTTGGGAATATACTGAATGATACCATTTAAATTCATTCATTTGCACTACATGGGTATGGCCATTATTTAGTTCCATTATTATATTTGATAACTCTTCCATAAACTGATAGTGGGAATTTGTATTTTTAATTTTTTCAGTATATTCATCCTTATTTGCTAACCAATCAACTCCATTTAATCTTTTATTGACTTCAAGAAAAGAATAGTTTTCTTTTATAATATTATAGGCATATTCAAAATCCTCTAACTTTTCTTCCATGGTAAGTGGTCCATTGGAAACCATTACACTTTCTCCATTCTGATTACAGCCTGTAGATGATATTATGATAGTAGTTAATACTAATAATAATAGTAATCTCTTTTTAATTCCTATATTAATCAATATTACTTACCCCCTGGATTCAAATTATTTTTCATTGATACTTATACTTCCTAATTCCACCATGAGGGATATCATATTTTCTCCACTTCCACATACCCCTATAAGTTTAGTATTGGATTTTTCTTTAATTTCTAGTGGTATATTAGATTTTATACTTCCTAGGCTGGTGCTTGCATCAATAGTTAGGTTAGAGTTTTTTGGAAGGATGATTTTTATACTTCCTGAATCAGATTCAGCTTTTATATCCCAATCAATCTTATCATATTCTAAATCTATGCTTCCTAAATTGGTTTTGGCTTCTAAGGGGCCTTTAATGTTTTCAACATTTATTGCACCTAAATCGGTGACTAATTTATTTTTTGAAGATGATACATTATCTATAGATATTCTACCTAGAGAAGATTTGGCATCCAATTCTCTGAAAATGGCATTTTTAACATTTATATCTCCCAATTCACTTTTAATATATAATTTATTCAATTCTAGATCTTCAATTTTTATTGACCCTAGATTAGCTTCTAGATTTAAATCATTAGTATAAGAAGAGGGTATAATTATATCTAAATATAAGTCTGCATTTGTTGAATTGCTTAAGTTATTCTTTTTACTTTTTGCCTTAGCCTGAACAATTAATTTATTTCCAGATGTTTTTGTACTAAAATTAGTTTTTATATAAGGTGAGATTCTTCCATGATAATGGATGGAAATATTATCTCTATTATCGGAGATAATATTTACTGTTGCAATATCTACATCAATTTCTATTTCTTCTATTCCTTTTATAGATGTATTATCTTTCTCGTCTATAAGGACATAATCTCCATCTTTTCTATTAACATTGGTTTTGTTTGAATTTATATTAACCGAATAATTTTTATCATCAAATTTTATTTTAAAACCATCCCTTACATTATCTTGAGATAATTTCAAGCTAAAAAAACCTACACCAAAAGATATCAACACAGTACCTATTAACACGATAATTATCTTTTTCATTTTAAACACCCCCTATTTTGTAATAATATCTATATTCCATCTTAGATATTTAATAGCACCTTGATACAATAGTTTAGTTAAATAGAAGCATCCAATACCTATTAATAATCCTAAAGCAGTTAAACCAATTCCAAAGGATATAGATATTATAGGATGGACACCTATACTTATACTATATGGGAAGAAAGGTGCTACTATTGTACCAAAGAAGGAACTTATACCTCCAACTATAAAACCTATTGAAACACCGTAAAGCCCAATTAACAATCCTACTATTCCTAAAAATGGACCCAGAACAATGACTAAGTTGAAAAACCCTAAAGCCATTGCTGCTAAAATAGCTTTAAGCAAATTCTTAGGAGATGGATTGGTTGCTGCCTCAGTGATTTTCGAAGACGCTCTATAGGTTCTAGCAATACTTCTAGGATCACCTAATTCTTTTGTAATTTCTTTTTCTGATTTTCCTTTGGACAGACCAACTTCAAAATGTTCTTCATAATCATATAAAATATCCATAATTTCGTTTTCTGGTAACCCCTTCAACCCATTTTGAAGAATCTGTATATATTCTGTCCTATTCAATAAAATCACCCCTTATAATCTTATTAACTCCAATGGTGAAGTCTTCCCATTCTTTCACCAACTCCTCAAAAGCCACTTGACCTTCTTTTGTAATCTTATAGTATTTTCTTGGAGGGCCTTCTTGAGATTCTTGCAGGTAATTGGTTACATATCCATCTTTTCTAAATCTTCTTAGTAGGGGATATATAGTTCCTTCAGATATATTAATGTATTTTGATATTTGTTCTACAAGCTCATAACCATAAAAATCCCTTTTAGTAAGTAATGATAAAACGCATAGCTCTAATACTCCTTTTTTGAATTGAATATTCATAGACATTCCCTTCCAAATTCGTTTGACTATATTATATACTATGCTACCTTTTATTGCAAGGTACTAGTCAATAAAAAATAGCTGCAATAATGCAGCTAAAAGTTAAGTCCTTCTTTGTGGACTGATACACTCAACGCAATTCCTATACATATTAGGTTAATTAGCTGGAATGTTCCTCCATAGCTTAAAAAAGGAAGAGGAATACCAGTTATAGGCATAAGACCTACAGTCATTCCAATATTTTCCCAAATATGGATTAAAAACATAGCAGCAAAACCAGTAATCATAAGGGAACCAAAAGTATCTGTACTGTTCTTAGCGATTCTTATAAGTCTCAAAAGCAAGATAAAATATAGAAGGATAAGAGCTAATCCTCCTATTAGCCCTAATTCTTCACCGACTACTGCAAAAATAAAATCCGTTTGTTTTTCCGGTAAATAATTATATTGAGTTTGAGTTCCTTGAAACAATCCTCTTCCAAATACTTTACCTGAGCCTACTGCAATTCTTGATTGCATAGCTTGATAACCTGTCCCCGATGTATCCCTTTCTGGGTCTAAAAAATTAAATATTCTATCACGTTGATAACCCTCAAGTGAAAACCATAATATTGGAAGGCTTATAACTCCCGCCAGGAATGCATAGCCAATATATTTCCAATCTAATCCTGCTGCAAAAAGCATGATTAAAACGAAGAATACAAACACTATTGCTGTACCTAAGTCAGGTTGTTTTGCTATTAATAGAATAGGTATTCCTGAAAACACTATTATCTTCAATAAAGTCATTGGTTTATTAATATCATGTTTATTCTTTTCAATAAATTTAGCTAAAAATATTATTATACCAACCTTTGAGATTTCTGCTGGTTGGAATGTAAATCCTCCAATGGTCAACCAGGAATCAGCTCCCCACTGATCTCCACCTGTTCCGAAAAACGCAACAGCTACTAATAGTAAAACTGATACTATATAAATAGGAATATAAAATTTTCCTAGGAATTGATAATCTAACAATACTAAAAAAACAATGGCTAGAATACCTAAAACGGTGGAAATAGATTGTACTTTTACATAACGGTTAGTTTCAAATGTTAAAGTAGCCGATTTAATCATTACTATACCAAAAATACAAAGTAGGATAACAGTAATAAATAATATGAAATCAAAGTTTTTAAAAGATTTTCTTTTCAAATTAAACATGATCAAACTCCTTTTTTATAACGAATAGGAAAGTTCTCACTTAAAAATATCAATCAAAAAGAACTTGACCTACATGAGTTCCAAAAAAACCTTCCTTACAATATTTTATAGTTGTTTTTTTTATAGCTAAAATAAATTATATCATATTTTAGATAGAAGACATAGATAATTTAAATCATTTAACCCTTCAATATATAGGGTATAATGAATTATGGTGATAAAAATGGAATGAGAATTTCATCGAATCATTGGTACCATTTATTTTTAAGTCCAGCTAAGAATTGTCAATAGTAAAATTTAAAATCACTAATAAATATTTCAATCAATTCTAGCTAAAAAAGGGTAAACTTAATAGGCCTTCTAA
>NZ_PPXW01000001.1:911746-925133 GCF_021655095.1 Clostridium sp. Cult1
CAAAAAAAGAAAGTCTGAAGCTGATGAAAATGAGGATGAAACCTTATGAAAAAACCTCCTTGTAATATAATATTACATAAGAGGTTTTAACCTGCCAATGAAGTTGTTGTACTGTTATTCTCTAGTGCTATATTACAAATTGTTCTAAATACTTTTTTGAAAGTTTTAAACTGTCTAAAACCCTATCTTCACTGTCTTCAAAGGCTCTATCTTCAATTTCTATACAAGCATATCCTCTATATCCTATATCATTTAATGCAGATACATAGGCAGCCCAGTCTACATCTCCTAATCCTGGTAGCTTTGGACTCATATAGTCAAGTGGATATGCCATAGTACCGACTTCCTTGAGTCTATCAGGATATAATTTAATATCCTTGAAATGGACATGAAAGATTCTATCTTTAAATTCATAGATTGGACTTATATAGTCCATCTTCTGCCAAACAAAATGACTTGGGTCCATATTAATGCCAAAATTTTTATTTGGGGCTATTTCAAATAATTCTCTCCATATCTTTGGTGATGTGAATAAATTCTGTCCACCAGGCCATTGCCCCTTATCGAACAACATAGGACAATTTTCAATAGCTATTTTTACATTCTTTTCTTCTGCATAGTTTATAATATCAATCCAAACTTCCTTGAACAATTCTATATTCTCTTCAACAGTTTTGAATTGATCTCTTCCAATAAAGGTAGTTACCATATTGATTCCTAGTTTTGCACTAGCATCTATTACTTTATATAAATGAGATACATTCCTGTTTCTCATTTCCATATCATTCCCTATGGTATTAGGATAGAAGGCCAAAGAGGAGATTTCAATATTCCGTTCTTTGCAATAATTATTTATATAATTCACTTCTTTATCAGTTATATTTTCAACATCTATATGACTAACTCCAGCATATCTTCGCTCTGATTTACCTTTTGGCCAACATGCTACTTCAACGCATTTATACCCTAGTTCACTTGCTGTATCTATTAATTTTTCAAAACTATAATTAGCCAATATTGCACTAACAAATCCAAGTTTCATATATTTATCCCCCTTTAATCCTGTTTAATGGCGACTGTTTTTCCTTTATTAGATGATTCTATACTAGCAAATATGGCTCTCATGGAACCTAATATGTTTTTACCTGAAAGCTCTGTTTCCTTATCCTCTATGATACTTTCTATGAATAAATCAATAACTCCAGACTTCGACTGTTTAACATTAGTTTGAATGCTCTCGATTTCATAATAAATCTTTTCTCCATTATGAAGCAGGATTTTTATTGAATAATCTGGATCATCGTAAATTCTCATTATTCCCTTTGTACCATATAGAATAGTACTATTATCTTCAGGCCCGTAGTAGGTCCAGCTAGCAGTCATAGTTCCCATTATATTGTTGCCAAGTTTGTATATGCAAAAAGCATTATCATCTACTCCTACAAGTCTTCCCTCTGGATCTTTTTTATCTAAAGTAACAAGCCTAGCTGTAGTCTCTACAATGGTTTCACCAGTTAAAAATCTGATTAAATCTGTTTTATGAACGCCTAAATCCCCCATAACACCCATTACTGCAGCATCTTTATCGAAGAACCATGTATTAGCCCCTGGATTTATACTCCAAGTTTCAGGACCGCTATGTCCAAATGTAGTTTTAAAGGTTAATATATCTCCAATGATATCATTGTCTATTAGCTCTTTTGCTTTTTTATGAGCTGGTGTAAGCAGTTGATTATGTCCAATAAGGAGTTTTTTCCCAGTTTCTTCAGCTACTTTAACCATTAGTTCGCAATCCTCTATGGTAGTGGCCATTGGTTTTTCACAAAGTACATGTTTGCCTGAACGGAGAGCAGCTATAGTAATTTCTGCATGGAGATGGTTTGCAACACAAACACTAACAGCGTCTATATCCTTATTATCAAGAAGTTCTTCATAGGATCTATAGGCTATCCCACCATATTTTTGCACCATTTCTTCTGCCCGACTAAAAGTCCTATCATAGAAACCCACAACTTTACAATTTTTATTATCCATGTATTCAGGTATATGTCTTACTTGTGCTATCTTTCCACATCCAACAATCCCTATATTTAACATATTATCCCCTCCATTTTAAGATTCTTCCTTCCTTTGGAGAAGTACAGCAAATACTACAAGCATCCCTTTAAATGCCTCTCTCAAAAATGGTGGCACACCAAATAAATTTAGTAAATTATTCATAACAGCTATGATCAGCATTCCAAAAACTGTACCAATAATTGTTCCCTTGCCACCACTCATGCTAGTACCACCAACTACAGCAGCAGCAATAGCATCCATCTCGCTTCCACTTCCTGCATTAGCAAAGTCCATAGATCCAATACGGGATACTTGAATAATAGCTGCTATAGCTACAAGAACACCCATAAGTGAATATACTTTAGTCTTTACTTTTACTACATTGATCCCAGAGAGTTTTGCTGCCCTTTCATTGGAGCCAACTGCTATTACCTGTCTTCCAAAAACCGTTCGTTTGGAGACATAATTTAAAATAAATGCAGCAATTGCCCAATAGATAATTGGCATCAACATTAAGTTCCCTATTTTAAAGCTGGATATTTGAAGAAAACCTTTAGGCACCGTAGGATTGTAACCTTGCATAAAATGCTGTGTTAAACTTCTGAAAATCTTCATAGCCCCTAAAGTTGCAATAAATGGGGGTATCTTGCCCTTAGTAATCAGTAAACCTATCCCTGTACCGAATAAACATCCGATGGCGATCGCTATTAATATTGCAACTGCAAAAGCAGGAGCCCCTGTTAATCCAATACCTGCTAATATACCCTTAGGTCCTGTATCGATAAGCATCATGATTATTGCTCCAACGGCTACCAATGTAGATCCTACTGCAAGGTCTATACCTCCAGAAATGATAACAAAGGTCATTCCTAGGGATATTATCCCAACACCTGCATTATTTCTCAGTATATTAATCCAATTTCTAATCCAGGAGCTAAACCAACTGCCAAAGGAATCATAATCAAATCCCAAAACTACCGTTTGTATTACAATCATTATCAAAAGCGCTATAGCAGTACTAAATAGTGGTTCTGTTGTCCATCTATGTTTAAACCATTCTATAAAACTTTTCTTATTTTTATTCTCAGTTTTAAGCATGTTCCATTCCCTCCTCTTGGCTTATTCTTAACTCCCCACCTGTGGCATATCTCATAATATCGTGTTCATTCATGTTTTCGCCTGAAACTTCTCCTTGTATTTTACCATGATACATAACAATAGCTCTGTCACATAGACGGATGATTTCCTGTGCTTCACTTGAAAGAATTATAATAGCAATATTCTCTTCAGCAAGTTCTAAAATAATATCATAAATATCTTCTTTTGCTCCAACATCCACACCTTGGGTAGGATTATCTAAAATAAGAACTTTTGGATTTGATGAAAGCCATTTTGCCAAAACCACCTTTTGTTGATTCCCACCAGATAGACTATTGATGCTGTCGGTTACCTTTTCCAACTTTATTCGTAAGGATTTAATTTGTTCTCCAAACATCTCCTTATGTTTTTGTTTATCGATAACACCATATTTTGCATACTTAGGCCATGTTACAACTGAAGCATTTTCAAAAATATTCATATCTTTTATAATTCCATTTTCTTTCCTATTTCCAGGAAGGTATCCTAACCCCTCCTTAAGGGCTTGTGTAGTACTATATGTATTTATTTTTTTGCCATCTAAGTATATTCTTCCAGACGAAAATTTTTCTGCTCCAAAGATAGATCTAAAAAGCTCGCTTCGTCCGTCACCTAGAAGGCCTGTTACACCTAAAATTTCTCCCTTCTTGACAGAAAAGCTAATATCTCTAAAAGCATCTGGATGGGTCAGATTCTCTACCCGTAATATTTCATCCCCTAAGCTTTTATCTCTAGAAAATTGTTCTGTTCTAACATCATATCCTACCATAAAACGTGCTAAATCATCGGTATTTACTTGGCTAACTTCTCCTTCTGCTACAAGTTTTCCATCCCTTAATACCATGTACCTTTCACAGATTTCCATGACCTCATTTAGTTTATGTGAGATAAATATGATGCCAACACCATGTTCTTTTAATGTCCTCATCATATTAAAAACTCTTTCTATTTCAGGCTCAGTCAATGAAGTGGTTGGCTCATCCATAATGATAATAGAAGCATTCATCATTATAGCTTTACATATCTCAACGATTTGCTTATAAGAAGTATCTAAATCCCGGACCATAGTCTTTGGATTAAGGTCCACATTTATTTTCTCAAATATCTTCTCCGTTTCTTTAATCATCTTCTCTAAATCCAATCTACCTCTTTTTGTCTTGATTTCCCTACCTAAAAACATATTTTCATAAATGGGTAAATCATTGATGAGATTTAGCTCTTGATGGATAAATGCTATCCCTGCGTCTAATGAATCAGCAGGCTTATTAAACTCTACTTCTTTATCGTCTAAATATATTAAACCTGAATCCATTTTTAATACTCCACCCAATATATTCATTAGGGTTGACTTTCCTGCCCCATTTTCACCAATAAGTGCACATATTTCCCCTTCATTTATTGAAATTGATACATCTTTAAGAACTTCGTTGCTTCCAAATGATTTAAATATATTTCTCATCTCAAGTTTCATGAAATCACACCCATTCCTTTTATATGGGAAAGGTTATGACAATGCCATAACCTTTCCTAACAAACTTTTCTATAGAGTCTTAATTCATTCTAAAAATTAGTATGGCGAATTTTCATCCAGGAATTCTTCGTAGTTTTCTCTGTCTACAACAGTTGTTGGAATAACTGTAACTTTTGAGACCTCTTCACCTTTAAGTATTTTAAGCGCTACATCTACAGCATCTTTTACCATAGCAGGGCTATATAGAGCTGATTGTATCCAAATATCTTCATTCTCAGGCATCATTTTAAAGTATTCTTGCATACCACCACCGCCAGTTACAACTTTTATGTCTGTCCTTCCAGCTTCTTCTATGGCCTGCAATACACCAATAGAGGTTTCATCATCCATCGAATACACTGCATCAATTTTAGGATTGCTTGTCAATATATCGGCAAAGTCTTTCAATCCATCTTCCCGTGTAAATTGTGTAGCATAAGTAATAATTTCTAGGTCTGGTGCTATTTCAGCTATAGTATCCACAAAACCTTTTTTTCTTAGTTCGGAAACTGATCCAGATGAAGGTACTTCTAACATAACCACTGTCCCTTCTGTGCCAACTTTATCCACGATATAATGGGCACCCTGTACTCCCATATCTTCATTGTCTCCTGAAACTCGATAAACTCCATCTAGGTCTATAACAATATCAAAGTTTACTACTTCAATACCAGCATCTAAGGCTCTTTGTATTGGTTCTTCCATCCCTACCCACTGTGGAAATGCTACAATTGCGTCAGCTCCCCAGGTCATTAAATCGTCTAATTGTGCTGTCATTTCTTCAGCATTATTACTTGTCTGTATCTGATAGTCAATCTCATCAGATAGTTCTTTGGCACGGGCCTCTGCATGATAAGCTACTGCTGCTACCCACCCATGTGTAACTGCTGGTGCAAGAATACCTATCTTGTACTTTTTATCTGCTCCTCCTCCAGCCTGCTTTGTAGTACAACCTGTTAAGGATGTCAAAATTAATACTAGTGTTAAAATTAATACAATAGTTTTTTTCATAAAATAACCTCCTTGAAATAATTAATCTCAATTTATATTAACTGCAGATCATTTGATCCCAGCTAATCTCAAATTAAAACAATAATATCCATTAATAAAGTATCAATTATGTTGCATATAGTTTTAAAATGTAATCCATTACATTAAAGGTAAAAATTTTTATAATATTTCATCAGTATCTTTTATTCTCTTTTCAGTATATCTTCTAAAATCTCTATATCTTTAATTACTTGCCTACCACATACTATATCTGATGGAATACCTTGATTTATACAAGATATAAAATGTGATAGCTGGTTATAAAACATACCTGTTGGAGGCAAGTTTATACCAGTAGATATAACAACTTCTTCTTTTAAATCGTAATAGAATGGCTCTTTATTTGGTTGATATAGTATAAGATCTACACCATCATATTCTAGTACAGCCCTTTCAAAATATATACGCCAGGTTGCAGTAAAGGGATAATCTGCATTATACCAAGCGGCCTCAGCTGTTACATTTAAATTTTCAAATTCATAGTTAAATCTATATGCCTCTTTATAGTCCAACTCCATTCTTCCACAACTTGAAAAATTATAGTCCTTTGGAGTCCCAAAGAGACTGATGATCAAATCCAAATCATGGATATGGAGATCGAAAGGAAGTACTCCACCTTTATTCTTATCAAAAAGCCAGCCATCTTTAGTCCATTGAGGTCTTGCCGTTAATCTTTTAAAATATCCATCTAAAGCTTTGCCGTATTTTTGGCTTATTACTGCATCTCTAAGGATCTCAGTTTCCTTTGTGAATTGTACTACATGTCCAACGAACAGAAGTAAATCCTTTCTGTCTGCTAATTCAAACATTTCTTGGGCGTCTTCTTTATGTAAAGCAATAGGTTTTTCCACAATAACATGTTTTCCTAAGTTTAAACTCTCTATTACATATTTCTTATGAAGATAGGTTGGAGTACAAATATCTATCACATCTATATTCTCATTAGTAACCATGGATCTAACATCATCATAAGGAGTTAAATTAAACTCTTTAGCTTTCTTTCTACTCCTTTCTGAATTACATACAGCTGCTACAACTTCACATCCATCAATATGAAGGTAGTTCTTGTAATGAACAATACCCATACCTCCCAAGCCAACAATTCCAATCCTTAACATTTATCTCCCCCCAAAAGTCACCCTAGTACTATGATTAAATATTTACTCCAAGTTGTTTCAAATAGTTAAAAGAACCTTTCACTGCTCCATTTACTTCATTAAGGTCCTTTGCACCTTCTTCAGTAAATTCAATTTCTATGCTTAATGGACAATTGTTATTAGCTTTTTCTAATTTATCCAGTATCATCTTAAAATCAACATAACCCTTTCCTAGCTGAGGAAAGTTCCACTCATCATAGGGACCAGCTTTATCTTTTAAATGAATATGGCCAATCAAATCTATACAAGAGTCTATATCCTCTTCTAAGTTTACATTTCCATAAAATATTGCATTGGCTGTATCGTAATTTATCATAACCCTAGGAGAATTTCCCAACTCAACGATCGACTTTAATTGTCTTCCCGTAGCATGCTTTCCATGATTCTCTAAACCTAGTTTTAAATCATATTCTTCAAGATAAGGTACAATCTCTTTAATATGCTCGGCTACTTCACTATCAGAAACCTCCGCCTTATCTTCAAGATGAGCTTCACCTATTGAAGAGATAATATATTTGCATCCAAAGAAATTAGCAAGCTTCATATTAAATATAAAATCCTCTAAACGACTTCTATCCATTAAATTGCTATGCCCACTTAAAGAGATGGGGATGAGACCATTATCTTCTAGATTATCTTTTATTTTATGAAGTTCTTCGAATGTCATAGTAGGAAATACATGCTCTGTCCATCCTTTAGTGGCTGTTAGTTCAATGTATTTAAATCCCGCTTCACTTATTCCCGCTATTGCTTCTCCTATGCTATATCCATGATAAGTATTTGAATTAACTCCGATTATCCTTTTCATTAAATCATTCCTTTCATAATTATTTATACTTTTTCATGATAGCGTTTAACAAATGGTGCCGACGATTCTCTCACTACAAACTTATGGGAAAGTATTACCTCTTTATTCATATCTTTTGTATCATTAATACAATCGTATAAAATCTTAAAGGATTCTTCTCCAAGTTCATAACAAGGTTGGGCTACAGTTGTTATATATGGATGAAATTTAGTTGTATCATCAACATCATCA
This sequence comes from Clostridium sp. Cult1, assembly GCF_021655095.1. Taxonomy (GTDB): domain Bacteria; phylum Bacillota; class Clostridia; order Tissierellales; family Tepidimicrobiaceae; genus Schnuerera. Next base: position 919,698 of record NZ_PPXW01000001.1, read on the forward strand.
AAGCCTACGACGGTCAGGTCCTTGGGTACTTGAAGGCCAAGTTCTTTAGCTGCTGTAATGGCCCCAAGGGCTATAGTATCTGAAATACAAAATATAGCTGTCGGCCTTATTTTTTGATCTAGCAATTTATATGCTGCAGCTTTTCCACTCTTAAATGAATATTCGTCATCTGCTAAAACAATATAATCATTGTTTACCTCAATATCGTGTTTTTTCAAAGTATCCTTATATCCTTTAAGCCTTAGATGTGTAGAGATGTAATTGTTTGAACTGCTAATTGTGGCAATTCTTTTATGCCCAAGTTCTATTATATATTCCATAACATCCTGTGTTGCCTTATAATTATCAACCGATACCCTGGGTATATCTAAATCAGGTATATATTCAGAACAATGGACTATAGGATATTTATCAGCATACTCTCTTATCCATATAGAATTCACATTGCAGGCTAGAAGTATGGCACCATCTGCCTTTTTCTTTTTTAGCATTTCTAAGGCTTCTTTTTCTCTAGCCTCGTTGCCAGCAGTATTATATATTAAGGCACTATATCCATATTCCCTTGCTCTATCACCTATTCCAGTAAGTATATGTGCATAATAAGGATTGGTTATATTCGGTGTTACAATGAGTATTACTCTAGTTTCATTTCTTCTTAAATTTCTCGCTGACATATTGGGTTCAAAGGAAAGTTTTTCAATAGCCTTATGTACACGCTCATAGGTCTCAGGTCTTACTGAACTGTGATTATTTAAGACACGTGATACTGTCGCTACTGACACATTGGCTTCCTTTGCAACATCTGAAATAGTTGGCATATTTACCTCCTAAAATAATCGAATAATACGTCTATAACATTGAAAATTCAACAATGTAATCCATTACATATAAAGTATACGATATAAAGGATTGTTTTGTCAACGTTTTCCTAAATATATTTTATAAAATACAGAAAATAGATACTTCAAATTATATACCGTGGGTGTTAAGGCAATAATTTGCTCCATACAAAATCAACTTTTTAGTCACATTTAATCCTAAATTTTATATTATAAGTATAGAAAACATATATTTTAGGAGGGTTCCTCATGTATTATAATGTTCAAATACCCCAGATGCCTATATTAGGCCCCTATTCCTTTCATCAAATAATCCAATTCATCTATGAGGCTATAGTAGGAGAGGCTACTGCTGCTGAATTCTATACGAGATTGCTGGAAGATGCTCCAGATGAATTGCATAGGGAGTTTATTGAACATGCGCGTGATGATGAATTAGAGCATTTACATGCTTTTACTAGGCTATACTGTTATTTAACAGGGCATATGCCCCAATATACTATAACTCCTGTTGTATACTCTAGTTATAAGGAAGGTATATTGATGGCTCTAAAGGATGAACTTGAAGCAGGAGAGTTTTATAGAGATATTCAGCTTTCTACTATGGATAAATTGATAAGGGACACTTTTTATTTTGCTATGGTAGATGAGCTAGAACATGCAACTATGTTCAGCACTTTGTACAACACCCTATAATAAGAAAAACATCTTCAATCTGATTGAAGATGTTTTTCTTATTATATATGATTATAGCATCTCTAAAAAGGCTGCTATTCTAGTCTGTAGCTGCCCCTTATCTGTTTCTGAATAGTCCGTTTCTATGCTCATATATGGAATTTTCTTTTCATTTGTAACAAAATCCTTTATCCTTCTAGTTTCTACATTATAAGTATGACATGCTTGTAGAATAACATCTATTACTGCATCAGCTTTATATTCATCTATTAGTTCCGATAATAATTCTATCCTATTGTCATTTGGTGCCATGACGGAACAGCCAACATTTATATATTTTTCAGCCAATGCATCTATTGGGTCTTTTTCTTCGTCTACTAATCGTACCTTTTCCTTTATACCACTACAATTTTCATAACATACCACTACTGCTCCACTATCTTCTATAATAGGTATGATCTTGTCTGCTACCCCTCCCATTGGACAGCCAGTTATTAAAATTCTCGGTCCTCTACTATTGGCCTCATCCTTTGATTCTTCCTTTAATCCCTTTACTATATCCATTACTTTTTTATTCTGTTCGTCCTTATCAAAGGTGAAGGAAGCTCCGTGTAAAACAGTATGAACTTCCATTCCACTTATTGGAACAGGATCTTCCTTGCTTAAGGAGTAAAGTTCCTTTAATACTCGCCTTTCTTCGTTGCACTTCTTTATAGCTTGCCTTAAATCATCATTTGTTACTTTGACATTGAACTCTTTTTCTAATCTTTCCTTTAATAGTATAATTTCACTTTTCCAAACTGCTAGGGCATGGTCTCTATCTGTAGCTTGGGGTAATTGCATTACATGCATGGGTTTTATCTGATTTAGGTATTCATACATCTTCTTCTTACCATCACAGGTGGTTTCACCTACTATTATATCTGCAAAATAGGTAAAAGGACATTTTTCCGTTAGTGCAAATCCATAGCTAGATTTTATGAGGGGACATAGGTTTTTTGGTAGATCTCTTTCTGCATCGGGGATGGTTTCATCGCTCATGCCGCATAGGGATATGGGATAGGCCCCTGCTGCATATATTACTTCCACAGGAGTAAAGGTACAGAAGGTTCCTACTATATGCTTTCCCGAATCCTTGTACTCCTTTACCCTTATAAAGGAATCCCTCCTAGCTTCGCTAAATTCGTCAAATATCTTTGGTAAATCCATGGCTTTTCTCCTTTCATATACAAAGTGGATACTGTATCCTTCTATTTATCAATCAACATGTATTATATATATGAAAATATGCAAAGTAAAATATGAAATATCTATAGCTAAACCTTTAGTATAGATTTTTCGTATGATCCATTCATCATATGAAAGGATTGGGAATATACTATAGGAATAGTTAGTTTATTATTGGGGAGATGCCTGTGGTTAATAGAATAATATTGGTATTTTTAATAGGTATTGCAGCTATTGGGAACAACAAAGCCTTGTTTTTAGGAGGCATCATAGTTTTAGCATTATCCTTTTTAGATAGGACCTATTTGCTTAAACTAGATAAGAATATTTTCCTAAACGGTGGATTGATCTTACTTATGATATGGATGCTTATGCCAATCATTCAAACTGAAAAAGATATGGTTTCCATTGATATTAAGGATTGGCTAAGCATTGAAGGACTAGTATCCCTACTAAGTGGTCTTTTTATTGTGATAATTGCAGCTAAGGGGCTGGAGCTAATGGATAGCAATCCTTCAGCCACTACAGGTATTATTGTAGGTTCTATTATTGGCGTTACTTTTTTTGGAGGAATTCCTGTAGGTATATTGACTGGGTCTGGCATAGCCTACTTGATAATAAGATTACTAAAAAAACTCTAGTAACATCAATATACTATAGTTTTTATCTGGCAAGATATTGAATACATCCATTTCCGCCTCTATTTTTGGCACAATACATAGCCTTATCTGCCTTTGATATTAGCTCATTAATGGTGTTTCCATCCTTTGGATAAAAGCTAACCCCTATACTTAAGGAAATATGCACTTCCACATTCTCTGAAACTATGATCTTCCTATTTGCATTAGATATTCTAGATGCAACAATCCTGTAGTTGGAATAGTGTTTGATATTGGGAAGTAGAATTAAAAATTCATCTCCTCCATGCCTAGATATAATATCGTATTTTCTGGTGCTTTTTCCTAATAAATTAGCAACCTCCACTAATACCTGATCTCCTACCTTATGCCCATACATATCGTTTATTCTTTTAAAATGGTCTATATCTATAAACATCAATCCCAATTTGCTACCATTTCTTTTTGCTTCTTCCAGAAATTTATCTGCCATATTATAAAAAAGCGTTCTATTGGCTAAGCCAGTAAGATGGTCATAATAGGCTAATTTTTCTATTTCCTTTTCCTTTTCCCTCAATTGTTTGTTTAGCAGATATAATTCATTGCTATATTTTTTTAGTTGATTGATTCTAAGTATTTGGTTGGTAACGTCTATGCATTCGATGATAACATATTTTGAATTATCTATTTCAAATCCGTTGACTCTTACATTTACTTCTCTGGTGTCCGATATTAAACCTTCATGAATAGACGAGGAAAAAAAATATTTATAATCTTTCTCTATAACAGAGTTTATAGATTCTCTAAAGTAATTTTTGTTTATATTTGGTAGTTTTACATATAGGTTGAAACCTATGGCTTCTTCCTGTTTTATATTAGTTAAAAACTCCATCTGGGTGTTCCAAAATATTATATTCAATTGGTCATCTGTTATTATGATACCTTCATTTACATGATTTAATATATCAAATAATGTCCTATCCATTAAGATCATCTTCCATCTTCTTTGTCATCTCCATCAATTCATTTAAGGAATCTAAGGTTAAATTGATTATCACAGCTCCTTCTATTTTAACATCCTCTATTATAAAGCTAATAAAAAGTAGCAATATGCAAAGATCTTCCTGGCTTTTTAAATTCCTTTTAAATTTATCAGCATTAAACAATTTTACCTCAGGAAGAGTATATTTAAGACTTACCTGGAAAGTGTTTCCAAGCTCTCCTACTATAGAGTTTAGTATAATATTTCCTACTTCTCTTATAATATCAAAATCCATATCGGTAAAGTTCAGATCATCACAACCCATATATTCTGGTTGATCTATACATAGATTTATAAAGCTTCTCATCTTATTAGCTGGAAAAAGTAGATTGGCTTCACCAGTTATCTTCTCCTCAAATTTAATTGAGGAAACCATCAATGCGCCTTGAGGTAATGCAGAAAAGTGTTTGCCTATATCCTTATTCTGCTCTTCTGATTCTACTATGATTATATTGGGAATATCCAATATTATCTTTTTGCCTACAATTTCCGAAAGCATGCTAGCAGCTTTCCCAACACCAATATTGAATATCTCCTTTAATATATCATAGCTTAGATCATTTTCATTCATGGGTATCACCTCTAATTAATTCTGCTACCGATTTCGCCTTTTCTCCAGTAAAAGGCTTGTTAATAAATTCTATTATACCAAGGGATTCAATTTCCTCTCTTACATTTTTCTGTATATCAGCTGAAATTACGAATATTTTTGAGTTTTTATCATAATCCTTTATTAGCCTTATCAATTCTTGTCCACTTATGTTAGGCATAAGTAAATCGACAAACACATAATCCGGTTTTAATTCCTTGTATTTGTTGAATCCCTCTTCCCCATCTTTAGCAAATGCAATATCCAAGTCTTCAATATATGTTTCCAATAGCTTTGATGTTGTCAATTGAGTAAATCTAGAGTCATCAACTATTAGCATTTTCATAGTATTTCAATCCCCCTACTGTCTATATATCTATATTAGCGTTTAATCCATTCTATAGTATATCACATCCACTTTATTTTTGTGATAATATTAGGTCTGAA
>NZ_PPXW01000001.1:925163-926692 GCF_021655095.1 Clostridium sp. Cult1
GAACTAATAATGATAAAACCAAAAAAATTAAAAAGAGGAGATACAGTAGCAACGGTAAGTTTGTCATGGGGTGGAGCAGGAGATAAAGAATTTAGATATCGATATGAGATAGGTAAAAAAAGAATGGAAGAATTGTTTGAAGTAAATGTTATAGAGATGCCAAACAGTTTAAAGGGTAGTGAATATTTAAATAATAATCCCAAAGCAAGAGCAGAAGATTTGATGAATGCCTTTAAAAATAAAGAAGTAAAAGCTGTTTTTTCTAATATAGGTGGTGATGATACCCTAAGATTGTTACCTTATATAGATTTTGAAATAATAAAGAGAAATCCGAAAATATTTATGGGTTATTCTGATACAACCGTAAATCATTTTATGTGCTATAAGGCTGGTTTGACGAGTTATTATGGTCCGAGTGTTTTAGGAGAATTTGCAGAAAATGTAGAGATGCACGATTATACGATTAAATGGATCCAGAAATCACTATTTAGTAATGAAACTATAGGAGAGATTATGCCAAGTGAATATTGGACATCACAATGGTTAGCATGGGAAAAGGAAGAAAATAGTAAAATAAAAAGAAAAATGAATGTGGAGAAAAGGGGTCATGAGATTCTTCAAGGAAAAGGAAAAGTAAGAGGCAAACTGATAGGTGGTTGTATAGAAGTATTGGATTGGTTAAGAGGCACAACTTTATGGCCAAGTTTAGATGAATGGGAAAATAAAATATTATTTCTAGAGACTAGTGAAGATAAACCTACCCCAGATTATATAAGATGGTATCTAAGAGCTCTAAATGCTCTTGGCATATTTGGTAGAATAAATGGTTTAATAATAGGTAAGCCTCAAGATGAAAAATATTATGAAGAATATAAGGATGAGTATTTAAAAGTAATAAGAGATGAAGCAAAAAGAGATGATCTTCCAATAATGTATAATATGAACTTTGGACATACAGCACCAATGTTTATTTTACCCTATGGTGTTGAAGCAGAAATAGATTGTGACAATAAAAAGTTTAGAATTAATGAATCAGGAACAGTAGAAGAATGAGATAGAGCAAGTATATCAAGAATAAATAGAAGTACTAAGGGTATTAGATAAAAAACAAATAATGTATTGCAATAGATAAAGTAGGAAGAAGCATATAATACTAAGATAAGAAATGATATATTCTATCTAAGAAAATATACAGATATATAAGCAAGAAATTAATATATACTATAAAAGAATGTTAATTCAAAAATATAGGCTTAAAGATTTATTATTATCAAGACCACTAACCCTTAGCATATGCTTAATGAGTGTTACTATGGTTATTAGACTATTGGATATTTTTGTTTTCGGATTGGACGATCTATTAGGTGAGATTATATTGTCAAAAATAATTGGTTTTATTATTGTAATTCTATTTGTAAAGATAGTTGGCGATAACATTAGTAATATTGGATTTAATATTAATAATGGGAGGTCAATTTTTCAATCTATAATATTTATACTTATTCCAATTCTAATCATGCTTACTAAGA
>NZ_PPXW01000001.1:926722-928337 GCF_021655095.1 Clostridium sp. Cult1
TAAGAAGGTTCCTTTTTTATCCTTCTCACTAAAATCAATATAACTATTATCAATCTTATTATTCTCTATATAGTTAGGTTGTCTTTTTGATAAGTCTAGACTTTCCTTTTTTGCCACTCTTGAATTATCAAAATCACCATTCTTGACTTGTCCTTTTGACAAGTCTTGATTTTCCCTTTTGATTGATCTAAGCTCTTCATTTCTAAAAATACTCATAAAATCTTTGACATAAATTTTAGTAGGATTACCCTGGCCTGCCCTCTTTTTTGTAATAAGACCAATCTTCTCAAGATCTTTAATAAGTTTTACTGCCTTTTTAATACCACAAGCAAGTTGTGCGGCTGTTTCCTCAACAGTAAAGTAGATATAAACCCTTCCATTTTCATCTACCCAGTTATTCTTATAAGATAAGGTACTCCTTGACAGATACATGGAATAAAGCACCTTAGCATCTATTGATAGGCTTTTAAACGTTTCATCTTCAATAAGAACTATAGGTAAGCGGATAAACCTAAAGCTTTCAGCGTCTCTCCCATAGAAATAATCAAAATCCATTCACTTCACCTCATCTCAATAAAAAAAGACATCTAAAATTTCTCTTAAATGCCTCTCTCCTTATCTTTCTTGTTGCTGGTGTTTTTCTTTCACCTTGTCTTTAACTACTGTATTTTTCACTTTCACCTTAAACTTATTTAAAATATCCCTTGTTGAATTTCTCTTATTTTCTTTCTTTTCATATCTTTCTATAGCTTTTTTAAAGGCTAGATCCATAGCCTTAGTATCTTTTGCCTGGAAGAATACAGAGTATAGTCCTGCCTCCTTATTCTTCATTACAGAAAACCTTACTCCATATCGGTTAAGTTGTTTTTTAAGTTCCTTGACTTCACCTTTTTGTAGTTCAATATTTTCAAGCTGACCTTTTTTAACCATATCCTTAAGTCTCCTTGAATTAGTCTTCCTTTTCTCACTAAGATAGTCAGCAAGTGGTTGGCTTTTTTCAGCTGCATCTTCCATAATCTTTTTAATTGCCTTAAAGATTGCTTTTGCTGAATACTCTGCAACCTTAATCTCAATATTTATAGCCTTATTATTGACTTCGTCATTTACCATGCAGGTAACCTCCTTTCTAGGGAAATAAAAAAAACGGCCCAGACTTTTATATCTGAACCACTAAGATTTATTAAAAGATTTCATGTATTGTTATAATATTAATTATTAACTAGCTCCTCTTTAAATATTTTTGTTAAATGATTTAATGAGTAGTTTACACGATTTGGTTTAAGCCAATCATCTAAAAACATAATAAGCTCTTCCTAAGATCTTAAAGCATCCTCTGCTATAGCATATATATAAAACCTTATTTAGTATCCATAGTTATATACTACCACCATTTCTTGTTTTACGTATTGATGTTTATCCCATGGTTCATTTTTTTGTACATATGGTGAAAACCTTTATAGATATAGGTTTTATCCATATTTAACTGATAATTGCACTTAAGCTCCTTTCAAATTTCACTTTGTTTCTGAAATAAATATCTCAGTCCTTCTTTGCTACTATCATTATCATTATTTCTAATATCATTAGTTATAGACTCACCATTATATATATCATA
>NZ_PPXW01000001.1:928367-998846 GCF_021655095.1 Clostridium sp. Cult1
ACGGACTTCTAATCCGTGTGCCGGGGGTTCGAATCCTCCTAGGTGCACCATATATTGGGGCGTAGCCAAGTCGGTAAGGCACTAGACTTTGACTCTAGCATTCCACAGGTTCGAGTCCTGTCGCCCCAGCCATTATGACCCATTAGCTCAGGCGGTAGAGCACCTGACTTTTAATCAGGGTGTCCGGCGTTCGAGTCGCCGATGGGTCACCATTATTATTGGATTATATTAAACAATTTAATAATATAAGAAGGGCTAACTTTGGAGAGGTACCGAAGCGGTCATAACGGGGCGGTCTTGAAAACCGTTAGGGTCTTACGGCCCACGTGGGTTCGAATCCCACCCTCTCCGCCATTTCATTTATATGGAGAAGTACTCAAGTGGCTGAAGAGGCTCCCCTGCTAAGGGAGTAGGTCCTTCATCGGGGCGCGAGGGTTCAAATCCCTCCTTCTCCGCCAGTAATGTGGGCCTTTAGCTCAGTCGGTTAGAGCGCCCGGCTCATAACCGGTAGGTCCGGGGTTCGAGTCCCTGAAGGCCCACCAATTTTTACCCAGATAGCTCAGTTGGTATAAGCAGAGAACCTAAATCATGTACTTTGATTTGGTGTGAATCGCTTAGTCCGCGTTAATAACATAAAACAAAGAGCTAAAATTCATATATTGCCACAGCAACAAAAAATTACGCCCAGATAGCTCAGTCGGTAGAGCAGAGGACTGAAAATCCTCGTGTCGGTGGTTCGATTCCGCCTCTGGGCACCAATACTATTTAAAGGGGTGTAGTTCAGCGGTAGAACGTCGGTCTCCAAAACCGAATGTCGTGGGTTCGAGTCCTGCCACCCCTGCCAGGGCGCATAGCTCAGTTGGGAGAGCACCTGCCTTACAAGCAGGGGGTCACAGGTTCAAGCCCTGTTGTGCCCACCACTTATGCAAATATGAAATATGGGCTTGTAGCTCAGGTGGTTAGAGCGCACGCCTGATAAGCGTGAGGTCGGTGGTTCGAGTCCACCCAGGCCCACCATTAACCAATGTACAATTGACAAAGAACAATAGAAAACTAATTGTCAATTGAATATTGGGCCTTTAGCTCAGTCGGTTAGAGCGCCCGGCTCATAACCGGTAGGTCCGGGGTTCGAGTCCCTGAAGGCCCACCAACAATAGTAATAAAAAAACAGCAGACTTTGAAGCTAAGGTCTGTTGTTTTTTTATTACTTAATAGAAGAAAGTAAATTTTTTATTATGTTTTTAATATTTTCCATAACATATTTATTTTCTACCTTTAAAAGTAGAATATTATCAGGAACCATATACTCTGACAGATCTTCTAATTCAATATCCATATCAGAGGGGAAATTGGTTTTATTAAAATATAGGGCTTTCTTAGTCGGAGTTATAAGGCCTTTCCCTATTTCTAAGCTAATGGCAATAGATTGAGATTGCCAATGGATGTTAATTCCATCTTGATAATATATGATATTCCTTCTTTTATCTAATACAGAAGGCTCGCATAATATCTTTAAAAGATCCCCCTCAATGCTTATATTTTCTATTTTGATTTTCATATTACTTCCATTAAAGTTTATAGATAGAGTTTTAATATTATCTATTAACTCAAATATTTTAAGTATATCTATTAGATAATAAAGATCATCATAATTATGTTTCAAAATTTTTTCCTTTAAAATGTCATCTTTTCTATTCATATATTGATAATAGAAGTTAATACAGTCTTTTCCAGAATACTCATCCTCCCTATATATACCTAAGGCTTCTTCAATGGTTTTCAATTTAAAATTATTAAAGTTTAGATAAGGGCTTTCGGCTTTTATTTTTCTATAGATATCAAAGCTATCTATATTATAAATATTACTGTCAATATTATGTTCTTTAAATCTATACTTAATAAAAGGAATATCAAAACTATCACCATTATAGGTAATTAAAAGATTAAAATTGTCAATAAAAGAATTAAATTTCTCCAATAAAATCTTTTCCTGTTCAATATTTTTAGCGAACAATTGCTTTAAATTCCATTTGTTTTTTTCTTCATTAAAATATACTAAACCTATTAAATAAATCTGATTGAACTTTCTGCTTAAACCCGTTGTTTCTATATCTAAAAAGCATATTTTCTTATTGTGAAACAAATCAAATACAAAGTTTTTAGATTCTAATACATGTTCATATATGTCCATATAATTCTCCCTTTTCCTATAATATGATATAATAATCCTATATTCAGAACTATATATTGATTTTATCATATTAATATTCAATAATCTATTGAAAGGAGTATAAGCATGAATCAATGGCATGAATCTCAAGATAGTTCAAATACAATAGAACTAACAGATGAAGAATTAAGATCCAGAATAATTAAATTAAATGATAATCAGTTGTCTAACATTAAAAATATGTCCTACTATTATCTAATATCTAAAACTGGGAAGCTTGTTAAATTAGTTGAAGGTGAAAATGTTTTAGATGAAATGAAGCTTACAGAGGAAAAAAAGATTATAATTGAAAGTTATTATCTGATTATTAACTCCTTTAAAAAATTCCATACTAGTATGATGGAAAAAGAGATAGAACAAGAGATAGATATATTATCAAATATTAGAGAAAAATTATATGACTTAACAATGGCATTATATGCTTACGAAATTGAAAATTCTTATATAAAAGAGTTAATTGATCACCATATAATGAGGAAAATGTCTAAAATAGAATATAAGGATTTGAATGTAGATAGAACTGAAGTAAGTAATTTAGTTGCTAGAATAAAGCAAATATTAGACAATGAAAGAGAATATAATGTTTTTATCGCTGTGGTTTCAAATATATTAAGCGTATTACCCTTTAGAATTAGTAAATTAAAATATTTCGATATAGTTAAATCAACCTTAATTAGGAATTTTACTAACTACCCGATAAATATAATAAAAGCTCAAATAGAAGAGTACAAAATACTATTCGATAGTAGATTAGTTGGAAATTATGGGATTCTTTTTGACAACTACTTTACCGAAATTCAAAAATTTTGTCATATGGATATATTATCTAAAACTACAGAGGAACTAGAGGATATTTCTAAAGATATTATACAATTAACTAAAGAAATCAGTAAATGGAGTCTTTTTATTAACCATCTAGGTATAATAATAAATAGGCTCATAGTTATTTATATGACCAAGAAAGAATCCGCACTTCCTGACGAAGTAAAGGATGTTTTTGAAAATTGGGAAGAATATTATCGAAAGAGAGAGGGAAGTCTATTAGAATCTCTAAAAAATACATGTGAAAAAGAATTGGAAAAATTAGAAAGAGAATTATTAAAAGGAGCAAAGAATTTAGAAAGTTTAAATCAGAAAGCTATAAGTAGACAAGAATTTACTGATAAAAGTTTTAATGATAAGGTATTGTTCACAACTAAAGTTTTGACTTATTATAATGATTTAAAATTTACTAGATCTGATATATTATTTCCTGATAAATATGAAATAGTAGGTAGAGACTATTTGATACAATTAGTAGATAATTTAATTCAGTACATGAATAGAAGTATATCTACAATGAATAATTTAGAAAGAAAAATTAGAATGAGAAGGTTTTTATCCTTACTTCAATTACCTTTTGAAAATATGGAAGAATTTTTTTCCTATATACAGTATTCTTTAGATGGAAGAGCTTTAAGTGCAGAAGAAGTGCTTTTTAGTATAGATGCAGTAAATTTTTTATTGAATGAATACCTTGAAAGGCAATAATAGCCTTTCTTTTTTTATGTGTATTATATTTTCATATTCTTTTGGTAATAATAGATTAATGTGGATTGGAGGGATTAAATGAAATATAAAGTTGGTATTCCTAGAGGTATGCTTTATTATGATTATTACCTTTTATGGAAAGAATTTTTTAATAATTTAGGAGTAGAAGTGGTTACTTCTCCAAAAACAAATAAGGATATATTAAACAAAGGAGTTCATGCTTGTGTAGATGAGGCATGTTTGCCAGTAAAGGTATTTCATGGTCATGTAGATTATTTAAAAGATAAGGTTGATTATATTTTCATACCAAAATTTATTAGTATTTATAAAAAAGAGTATTGTTGTCCAAAACATTTAGGATTACCTGATATGGTTAGACATAGTATAGAAGGATTGCCTCAAATAATAGATACAGAAATAAATTTAAGAAAAACCGATAAAAGTTTGAAAAAATCTATTTTATATACAGGCAAATACTTTACAAGAAGTAACAAAAAGATTTATAGAGCTTTCAAAGATGCCTACAGTCAATTCAATAAATACACAGAACTGATGTCGCGAGGAGTGATACCTATAAATGCTGTAGGACTATATGATGATCTATCTTTTAACCTCAATGCAGATGATGAAAATATAAGAAGACAGATAATGATATTAGGCCACTCTTATAATATTTATGACGAATATATTAATATGAATATTGCAACAAAACTAAAAAAAAGGCGTATAAAGGTTATTACAGCAGAGATGATAGAGGAGAGATCAACAAGATATTATGCTTCTAAGTTGCCTAAGAGGATGTTTTGGACTCATGGTCAAAGGATAATTGGTTCTGCATTTTCTATGATTGAAAAGAAAGCTATTCAGGGGATTATTTATATTTCAGCTTTCGGATGTGGACTAGATTCTGTATTGATAGATTTAGTTGAGAGGAAGGCGAGAGAAAACAGGATACCTTTTACTTTATTAACTATAGATGAACAAACGGGAGAAGCAGGAGTAAATACAAGGATTGAAGCTTTTCTAGATATGCTAGAGTGGAGGGATGGTAGTGAAGATAACTTTTCCACATATGGGTAATGTGTATATTGCAGGTAAAGCTTTTTTTGAAGAATTAGGTCAAGAGGTAGTTCCACCGCCAAGATGTAGTAGAAAAACTTTGGAAATAGGAACCAAATACTCTCAGGAAACAATATGTTTACCCTTGAAAATAATGATTGGGAATTTTGTAGAAAGCATAGAAAAAGGAGCAGATACTATACTATTAACAGGTAGTTGTGGTCCCTGTAGATTTGGATATTATTCAATATTAGAGGAAAATATATTAAGAGACTTAGGACATGATGTAAAATTCATAGTATTCGATCCAATTGGGGAAGGATTAAAACCCTTAAAAGAGAATATATATAAAACATTCAAAGCTAATAACATAAAAGATGTAATAGCTGCAGGAAGAATTGGCTGGGAACTTATAAAAAAAGCGGATTATATAATCCATTTGTCCAATGAAAAAAGGGCTTATGCAGTTGATAGTTATAAAGTAGATTTAATAATTGACGATTATTATAGAAAAGTAGAAGAAAGGTTTGGGGAAAAAGCTATGATGGAGCTTATGGATGAAACTATAGACGCTTTAAACAAGGTAGAAATTAAAAGAAATTATGATCCAATAAGAATAGGAATAATAGGAGAGATATATACGGTTATAGAGCCCTTTGTAAATTTAGAAGTAGAAAGGAAACTCGGGCATATGGGTGTTGTGGTAGAGAAATCTTTAACTCCAACTATTTGGGTAGAACACCATGTGAAAAATTTCCCCTTTGGCTCTAAGACTGAAAGAAAAAAATATAAATTAGCAAAACCCTATTTAAAAACTTTGGTAGGTGGTCATGGAAGAGAAACAGTAGGCTCAGCTATATATTATCAAAACTTAGGTTTTGATGGAGTAATACAGCTTTTACCTTTAAACTGTATGCCAGAGATAGTAGCAAAAAGTATATTAAATACGGTAAGCAAGGATTATAATTTCCCTATAATGACTTTAATACTTGATGAAATGACTGGAGAAGCTGGCTATTTAACAAGGTTAGAGGCCTTTGTTGATTTACTCAAGAGAAGGAGGGAGGAAGTAAAATATGGATAAATATTATATGGGCATAGATGTAGGAAGTGTTAGTACCAATATAATCTTAATGGATGAAAATAAGAATGTATACTATAAAAAGTATATGAGAACTCAAGGGAAACCAATTGAAATTTTAAAATTGGGTATAGGAGAAATAGAAGATGAACTTGGAAAGATAGATATAGTAGGAGTAGGAGTTACAGGCAGTGGAAGGTATTTGGCCAATATAATCGTTGGAGCAGATATAGTGAAAAATGAGATTACAGCTCATGCTGTTGCTGGATTGAATTTTATCCCTGAAGTAAGGACTATAATAGAAATTGGAGGACAGGATTCAAAAATAATCCTTATTAGGGATAGAATTGTAGTGGATTTTGCTATGAATACAGTATGTGCTGCAGGAACTGGATCCTTCTTAGACAGGCAGGCTATCAGGTTAGGGGTAAATATTAGTGATTTTGGTAATTTAGCATTAAAGTCAAAAAACTCAGTAAGAATTGCTGGAAGATGTGCTGTATTTGCTGAGTCAGATATGATTCATAAACAGCAACTTGGACATAACCAATCTGATATAGCAAGAGGCTTATGTGATGCTTTAGTTAGAAATTATTTAAACAATGTAGGAAAAGGAAAGGAGATATTACCTCCTATATTATTTCAAGGAGGTGTTGCAGCAAATGTTGGTATAAAAGAAGCCTTTAAAGAAGCATTAGGAGAAGAAATATATATTCCAGATAATTATGATGTAATGGGAGCTATTGGAGCAGCCATACTGGCTAAAGAAGAAGTTAAAAAGAAGGGTAAGACTAACTTTAAAGGAACTTCTTTATGTAAAATGGATTACCAAGTTAATGGATTTGAATGTGATGGCTGTTCTAATACTTGTGAAGTAATTGAAATAAAAGAGGATGGAAGAATTTTAGCTAGATATGGAGATAAATGTGGAAAATGGTCTAATACCATAAACAATAGAGATTCTAAACTTGCATAGCCTTAAGTTTATATACTTAAGGCCTTTTCTATGCTATAATATCTCTATAATATTAATATAGGGAGAGACATTATGTATAAGGAAAGCATTTTTAATGGATTTAAGAAGGGAATGGGGACCATATGGAAGTTGACAAAAATTGTTGTTCCAGTTTATTTTTTTGTTACTTTTTTAGGCTATACTCCTATATTAAGTAAGATCTCAGATTTCTTTGAACCTGTAATGAAGATTGTTGGCCTTCCTGGAGAAGCCTCTTTGCCTTTAGTTTTAGGTAACTTTATTAATCTTTTTGCTGGGTTAGGTGCTATGGCTAGTCTATCATTGACTCCTAAGCAAGCTACAATTTTAGCAATAATGTTATCTTTCTCTCATGGTCTATTTTTAGAAACAGCTGTAGCAAAAAAGGTAGGAGTAAGTACTATCGTAGCAGTACTCACAAGGGTAATACTAGCTCTATTATCTGGTATAGTTTTTAATATAATATTGTAGGGAGAAGAAAAATGGATATTATGGCATATTTAAAGGATAGTTTTTTAGGAAGTTTAAATTCTATTTTAAGCATGGCAAAGATAATTATCCCCTTGATGATAATTATGGAAATACTTAAAGATTCAAATATATTAGAGAGGATTTCTAAAAGATTAAATCCTATTTCTAAATTTTTTAATATATCTAATGAAGCGGTTTTCCCATTAATGATAGGATTAATTTTCGGATTAGTTTATGGAGCAGGCGTAATAATAGAAAGCACTGAAGGAAAGGATTTAAGTAAAAAAGATCTATATGTTTTAATAATATTTTTAGTGGCATGCCATGCAATTTTTGAAGATACATTGGTATTTGCTGCAGTAGGAGCAAATTTATGGCTTCTATTTATTACTAGATTAACAGTAGCAACTGTAACTGCTTATTTTGCTTCAAAAGTCATAGATAAAAGTTTAGCTAATAGTCTATTTGAGAAGGATAAATAAAACAGATGCCTAGGCATCTGTTTTATTTATCTTCATCAAATTTGTCATAATTATAAATATCATCATTATCTTCTTCAGCCTCTAATGAAAGGCGTGGACGTGGCCTATGACAAGGCGGATCATTATCACTGTTTTCATCTATTTGTCTTGGGAATAGGCTTGGGAAAGTAGTGCAAACTGGAGATATTTCTGGTGATAATTCTGGGAATCCTGTAGATAGAACACATAGTTGAACTGGAACTATAATTTTCTTTTCACAAGCTATACATATGGCTATTATTAAATCAATTCTTACTTCACCTGTTTCTGGGTCAATATCTATATCTCTTGAAATACTATTAGTTGCCAACCTTGTTTCACAAAGAATATTACAAAACTCTGCAAATCTTGGGAAGAATGCTGTTTCAAAAACAGAAGGTATACATAGTTCAAAGAAATTAGTCAATTCTACCGGTGTAATAGGAACATTAGCAGATAATGTAACAGTTCTTCTTCTACTACTAGATGTTTGGACTACTGCATCTATTTCTATTATAACATTACCTCTTATTCTTACTCTTTGGGTACCAAAAACTGGAGTACCCCTGCCCTCTTCATCACATTCACTAGTATCAGCAAATATGATTTTTTCAGACTTAAATCCATCTGGACCCACAACTTCTACTGGGCGTCCCTTACCATCTTTAACAAATTGACCTCCAGAAAGAACTGTATCTGGATCTACAACTAAATTTCTCGGGTCGTTGATATTTTCAGGGTTAAAGAATCTTCTACATCTAATGTCTAGAATCCTTATTATTCTTGCATTTCTTCCTAAATTTGGAGTAAATCTAACATTGTTTACAGTACTTAGAGCTTGCAAATTGACTAAGGTAGCATCATATACTTTTTGTGTGAATATAGGCTCAGTTCTTACATTTCTTAAAGTACCATCCCATTCACATCCCGTGTTCCCTTGACAACATCTATCAGTTATACCTAAACTTATTGATTCAGGTTTAAACTTCGAACTCATTATTTTTCCCCCTTTCAATAGTCTTGAGTCCCTTGTCTCACTCATATTATATTCTTTTACAGTTATTGTTGTTACAAATTATAAGAGTAATATTTTTCTATTATAAATAATATTATTTTAGAAGAACTAAAACTAGGTGGTGATTAGATGGCTTATTTTAATGATAAATTATTATTAATATCGGATTCATATAAAAACATTGATCTATTTAGATTGGTAAAAGGCAATATAATTAGATATCATTTTAACTATGAAAGACAGAATTATAGCGAAAAGATTGTGGCCAAAGGAGTTTTTAAAGAATATGATATTTCTATTGATGAAAAGGATACTATTTATATTATTCATCAAGATACAACCTTTGATCTGATGTTGACTCTAATAAAGAAAAATGGAGAATTAGAAACTGTTAAATTAACTGAAGAACCTATACTAGAGATATATTATTTAAATTTAATTCTAGATTTAGATAAACCACATATTATTTATTTTATACTTGTGCCTGATATTGAAAAGAAATATAGAATATATCATCATTATTTTACTGGAGAAGAATGGAGAACCAACATAGTAGATGAAATTAGGGTCAGAGAGTTATTGAATCCTTTAAGGGTATTCTATACTGACAATCAAATTTTTATTGTTTATTATGACAAGGTTGAAGAAGAACAGATCTATATAAAGAAATTTAACATAAATAAAGGGGAATGGGAAGAAAAAATTAGATTAACAGATAGCAAAGAAAACAAATTATATTCAGACATTATAGTAAAAGGGTCTAAGATCCATCTAACCTATTGCGAGTATGAGGAAGGGAATCTAGTGGTAAAATATGGAAGATTTAATTATGAAAACAATCTAGCTGAGAAAGAGATTGAAGATACATTATCTAATCCGGAGAACCCACAAGATCCTACATTGGTATACTATAATAGAAAGCTGTGGGTAGTATGGGTCGAACATGAGAATCTATTAAGTAGGTATAGCGATGATTTGGGTAATACTTGGAGCCCTATTTATTTGTGGAATGAGTCAAAAGGGAAGGATATTGTAAGATATAAGTATCATAAATTATTTGATGAAGGGATGATTTTAAATTATTCTTTTGGAAAGATAGCTCCTGAAATTGGTTTCATTGGCTTTGGACCTACTGAAAATACAATAGAAATACCGTTAAAAAAAAACATGGAACAGAATTTTATGAAGAGGATTCCAAAATTTTAAAACTTTATAAAGAAATAAAATTGGAATTAGAAAAGATATATTTATTGTTAGAGGAATTAGAAAAAAGATTAGCTCATATTGAAAAGTTAGAAATTAATAATGAGTTAGATGTATTGGTTAAAAGAGTTGAAGATATTGAAATGTTTCTAAATAGTAGAACTAGAGGTTTTTATGGAAGAAGTAAAAATAGATAGATGTTACCTAGGTAACATCTATCTATTTAATTTTCAAAAAGGTCTTTAATTGTGTTTAAATCATTAGTTATACTCAATATTAACATTAATTTTATTCTAGCTTTTTGACCAGGGAGATTTTTGCCAAATATAACACCTAAATCTCTCAAATGTTTACCTCCCCCTTCATAACCATATGTATCTAAAACTCTACCTGTAGGACACCTAGACACCATAACTACTGGTATGCCTTTAGATATAGATTTTTTAACACCGGGAACCATAGTTGGAGGGATATTTCCCCTTCCTAAGGATTCAATTATAATGCCTTTATAATTTTTATCTATATAGAAATCAAAAATATCCGAATCCATTCCAGGACCACATTTTATTAAAGCTACCTTTGGTTCTATTTTTTCAGTTTCAATGTGTTTTTTTGATATAATTTCTCTGTAAAAAATTACTTCATCATTATCTACAATACCCAATGGACCAAATTCTGGAGACTTAAAAGTATCTAAGGATAAAGTATTGGTTTTTGTCACTTCACTAGCAGCATTTACTTCGTTATTCATAACGACTAAAACCCCTTTGTTTCTAGCATTTTTAGATATAACAGTACAAATAGCTGCAGATAAGTTGCTAGAACCATCATAACCAAGTTCAGAGCTGTTTCTCATAGCACCAACAACGGCAATAGGTTTTTCTGAATCAACAATTAAGTCCAGAAGATATGCTGTTTCTTCCAGGGTATCAGTTCCATGTGTAACTACAACCCCAGTTATATCTTTTCTACTTATAGTTTCTTTCACAAGCATTGCTAAATCCATCATCATCTCAGGGGTGATGTGAGGACTAGGAAGATTAGCAAAATTAATTATTTCAATTTCTGCAAATTTTTCTATATTTGTAACCATAGCCATTATTTCTTCAGAGGATAGGGCTGGTATAGCAGCATGAATTCTAGGATCTATTTTCATAGAAATGGTACCACCAGTAAAGATAATAGCAACTTTATTATGATTAGACATATAAATTCCTCCTTAATTTATGTTAATTATATTTTAACATAAATTAAGGAGGAGAAATAGCAAAAAAGAAAAAGCCCCCTTAAAGGGGCTTTTCATCCTTAACGGATGTAAATAAACCGTTCAAAAGGGGTATTGGGAATAGAGATCTTATTTGAGGTTACCAGGGGGATAACCACTTTTAAATTATAGCAAATAACGACAAAGTTTGCAACACTTTTTTGAAAAAATATAAAATAATTTATGGTAATTTTATATCTAATGAACTTAACCTTTATTATAGATCACAAATACTATATAATTATTATAAAAGCCAAGACAAAATTGGGGGGTTAAAAATGAATGATAAAATTTTATTAGCAGAAAAAAGTCTTAAAAGAAATGGGTTTCAAGTAAAGGTTTTTAACAATAAAGAAGAAGCTAAAAAAGCATTGATAGAATCAATTTCCATTGATGAATCAATAGCTTTTGGAGGCTCTATGACATTGTCACAACTAGAAATCTACGAAGATTTCAAAAAAAGAGGAAATGAAATTTATTGGCATTGGAAAGGTGAAGATAGAAAAAAAGAGTTAAAAGAAGCTTATAATTCTAAGATATATGTAACTAGTACCAATGCTTTAACTTTAGATGGTAAGCTAGTAAATATGGATGGAACGGCTAATAGGGTTTCATCTATGTTTTATGGTCATGATAGGGTATATATTATAGTGGGAAGGAACAAAATATGTAAGGACTATGATGATGCTAGGGAAAGAATCAAAAATATTGCAGCTCCAAAAAATGCTCAAAGATTAAATATTAATACACCTTGTAAATATACAGGCAAATGCAGTGATTGTAATTCGCCAGATAGAATATGTAATGTAGAGGTTATAATACATAGAAATCCATCAGGAGCTAATATTAATATATACTTAATAGACGAGGATTTGGGATATTAAAGATATGAGGTGATATTTTGAATATTTACTTAGACAATTGTTCCACCACTAAACCAAGAGAAGAAGTTATAGAAGATATGGTATATGCTTTAAGAGAAGAATATGGAAATCCTTCTTCCCTTCACAGGATGGGATTTAATATTGAAAAACGAATAGAGGAAATAAGAAATAATATAGCTAGCTATTTAAAGGTAAATAGAGATGAAATATACTTTACTTCTGGTGGTACAGAAAGCAATAATATGGCTATCCAAAGCGTAGTAAATAAATACAGTAGAATAGGACAACATATTATAACGACTAAAATTGAACATCCGTCGGTATTAAATGTATTAAAGTATTACGAAGAAAAAGGTTATGATATAACATATTTAGAAGTAGATAATATAGGTATAATTTCTTTAGAACAGTTAAAAGAAAGTCTAAGGCAGGATACAATCCTCCTATCTGTAATGTTAGTAAATAATGAAATAGGGACCATTCAGCCTATTAATGAAATAAAAAATATTTTAAAAGAAAGGAAGTCAAATGCCTTAATTCATGTCGATGGAGTTCAAGCTTTCGGCAAAATTCCTGTTGATTTAGAGAATTGGGGCATAGATACCTTCTCCTTTAGTGGTCATAAAATTTATGGACCAAAGGGAATAGGTGGACTATATGTAAGCAAAAATCTAAAATTAAATCCTATAATATTTGGTGGAAATCAAGAAAGGGGATTTCGCTCAGGTACAGAAAATGTTCCAGGTATAATAGGACTAGGAAAAGCTGTTGAAATCATGGGAAAAAACTTTGAAAAAGAAAATAATCATGTTAATGAAATTAAGCTTTATTTTACAAAGCGTTTAAGAGAAGAAATTGACTATATTCATATCAATAGCCCAATAGACAATAATTCCTCCCCTTATATATTAAATGTTTCCTTTGAATTTGTAAGAGGAGAGGTTTTACTTCATTATCTAGAAGACAAAGGCATATACGTATCCACTAGTTCTGCTTGTTCTTCAAAAGGTACAGATAAAAGTCATGTGTTAAAAGCTATAGGTCTTTCGGATATGGAAATAGAAGGGGCAATTAGATTTTGTTTTTCCTATGAAAATACTAAAGAGGAAATGGATTATACCATAGAGGTACTAAAAAAGTCAGTAGAAGAAATTAGACAAATAACTATGAGGTGATCATATTGGATAGGGTACTAAGCATAAGTCTTGGTGAGATAGCATTAAAAGGGAAAAATAGAAAGTATTTTGAAGACAAACTTATATCAAGGATGAGAAGAGCGATTAAAGGCTTAGATTATTCTAAAATATATAAAGAGCAAGGAAAAATATATATAGAAACATCTGAAGAAAATTTTGATACTATGATAAAAAAATTGAAGAAAGTATTTGGACTTGTATATATTAGTCCCTGTATAAGAGTAGAAAAAAGTATGGAAGAAATAGAAAAAGCTATTATAACAATAATGGAAGAAAAACAATTAAAGGATCCTGTTAAAACTTTTAAAGTAAAAACAAATAGGGTTGATAAAAACTTTCCTCTGAAATCACCAGAGATTTCAAAAATGTTAGGAGGAGTTATATTAAAGAATGTTGAAGGCTTAAAGGTTGATATACACAATCCAGACACTTATGTATTCATAGATATTAAGCAAAATGCATATATTTATACTGAAAGAATAGAAGGTCAGGGAGGTTTACCCGTTGGTACTAATGGTAAAGGGTTGTTGTTACTGTCAGGTGGCATCGATAGCCCAGTGGCAGGTTTTTTAATGGCTAAAAGGGGAGTAGAGCTAAGTGGAATCCATTTTCACAGCTATCCTTTTACCAGTGAGAGGGCAGAAGAAAAGGTAAAAAACTTAGCTAGAATACTAAGGATATATACAGGAAGGATTAAGCTATATAGTATTAATATTTTAAAGATCCAAAAGGAGTTAAATACCAAATGCCCTGAGGATGAGATGACTATATTATCCCGCAGATTTATGATGCGAATTGCAGAAAAGATTGCTTTAGATAATGGTATAGATGCCCTTATAACTGGAGAAAGTTTAGGCCAAGTTGCAAGTCAAACTATTAATGGACTATCTGTTACAAATGCAGCAGTCAATATACCTGTATTAAGACCTTTGATAGGTTTGGATAAGGTAGAAATAATAGATATAGCAAAAGATATTGAAACCTATGAAACTTCAATTCTACCCTATGATGATTGTTGTACTTTATTTTTGCCAAAACATCCTGTAACCAAACCAAAACTTATTGATATAGAAAAGTCTGAAGAAAATATTAATGTGGAAAGATTAGTTGAGGAAGCGGTTGAAAATATGGAAGTCTATTACATTGAATAAATTATTTTAATCCCTCTTGTTATAAAGTAGAATTTGCCATTTTATATTGACACTAGTGTCGAGTATGATAAAATATAATTAAGCCAATAATTTAACAAAGGAGAGGGGGGTAGAAGAGATTTGCCGAAAATAGTAGATTATGAATCTAAAAAACAAGAAATAATTGAAAAAGCAAGAATTGTTTTTGCTACGAGAGGATATCATAATACTAATTTATCCCACATTTCAAAAAAGTGCGGCATGGGTAGAACTACCCTTTACCAATATTTCACAAATAAGGATGAAATATTTTATCATTCTATGGGATATACTTTAGAAGAAATTAAAAGCCAGGTAAATGTTATTATTGCAAATGATAAATTATCGTTTGTAGAGAAATTGAAAGAAATAATCCATCAGCTGACAGAAGAACAGAACCATAATAACACTTTTATATTATTGTTAGAAATATGGCTTATATTAAGAAGGGAAAGAAACGAGACCCTGGAAAAACTAAAAAAATATACCCAAGAACTAAAAAAAGTTTTAGAAGAATTAATAAAAGAAGCTATAAGAGCTAAAGAAATTAAACCAATTGATAGTAGAAGCTTAGCAGAAACCATATATACCTTTATAGAAACTTTTACTCTTCAAAGAACCTCTAGCAATTTAGATATAAAAGTTAAAGTAGAATCACTTAATTTGTTAATTGATGGATTGAAGGTTTAACTTAAAGGGGGATTAAAAATGGCAAGCGTAAAACAACTTATTAGCACCAAGGTTATGAATGAAGGACTTAAATATATTGAGAAAAATCCTATGGAAAATATGCCAAAATTATTGGATTGGGCAGAAAAGATCATTACGAGACAAAATCATAAAGGTATGCTCCAAACCTTTAGAAATGTAGTAGATGATCCAGAAAGCAACTGGTACAAACTAATAGAAAGATATTTTGATGAATTATCACCCGCTACAAGACAGAAGTTTATGATTAACTATATGGTAAACTCCGGAATCGTTGGGATTCCAATTCAGGATAAGATGAAGGTAAAGTATAATTGTAATATACCTTGGGCTATATTAATTGACCCTACTAGTGCTTGCAATTTAAAATGTACAGGATGCTGGGCAGCAGAATATGATAAAACAGATTCTTTAAGCTATGATCTACTAGATAGAGTCATTAAAGAAGGTAAAGATCTTGGAATATATATGTATATATTCTCAGGGGGAGAGCCGTTAGTCAGAAAGAATGACTTAGTGAAATTAGCTAGAGAACATAGTGACTGTTCATTCCTTTCTTTTACCAATGCAACTTTAGTTGATGAGGAATTTGCAAAAACCTTAGGAGATTTGGGAAACTTTGGATTGGCCATTAGTGTAGAGGGTTTTGAAGAAGAAACGGATATGCGTAGAGGAAAGGGAACTTATAAAAAGGTTATGGAAGCCATGGATTTACTAAAAAAAGAGGGAGTAGTATTTGGATTCTCCACTTGTTATCATAAGTATAATACTGAATCTATAGCTTCAGAAGAATATATAGATTTTTTAATTGAAAAAGGTTGTATGTTTGGCTGGTATTTTACTTATATGCCTATTGGCAAAGATGCAGTAACCGATCTAATGGTAACGCCTGAACAAAGAGAATATATGTATCATCAAGTAAGGGACTTAAGAACTAAAAAGCCTATATTTATAATGGACTTTTGGAATGATGGAGAATATGTTCAAGGATGTATTGCTGGGGGAAGAAGATACCTTCATATAAATGCTAATGGTGATGTTGAACCTTGTGCATTTATACATTATTCAAATGTCAATATTAAAAATGTAAGTTTAGTTGAAGCGTTGCAATCACCTTTATTTATGCAATATAGAGAAAATCAGCCTTTCAATGAAAATCATCTAAGGCCATGTCCTCTATTGGATAACCCAGAAAAAATAAAGAGTATGGTAAATAAATCTGATGCCTATTCTACACAACCTATAGATAGAGAGGATGTAGAAGATTTAACTGCTAAAACTGAAAATGCTGCGGAAAATTGGGCTATAACAGCAGATAAACTTTGGAAACAACGCCAAGAAGAAAAAAAGAAACAGTTAGCAGGAAATTAGATATTAATTAAATGAAGATTAAGCTAGGATCTTGTCATCCTAGCTTAATTTTCTTTGTGAAATAAAAACTTTTTATTAATAATGTATTATAATATATAATAGGGTATATATTAAATCATAATTATAAAGGAGGAGTAAAATGCAGAAAAAATATCTAATACCAATAGTGATAGTTGTTTTAATTATTGCATTACTAGGCGGAAGTTATAATAGGTTGGCCGTCGGAGATGAAAGAGTTACAAGTGCTTGGGCTCAAGTTGAGAATCAACTTAAACGTAGGGCAGATTTAATACCTAATTTAGTTGAGACAGTTAAGGGTTATGCTAGTCATGAGAAAGAAGTATTGACTGGAATTACAGAAGCAAGAACAAAATTCAACTCAGCTAATACACCTAATGAATATGCAGAAGCTAATGCAGAATTCAATAGAGCTTTAACAAATCTATATGCAGTAGTAGAAAATTATCCAGAATTAAAAGCTAATCAAAATTTTACTGAACTACAATATGAACTAGCTGGTACAGAAAATAGAATAGCAACAGAACGTATGAGATATAACGAAACAGTAGAAAGTTTTAATACTAGTATAAGAAGATTTCCAACCAATATCATAGCAAAAATATTTGGATTTGAGAAAAGGCAATATTTTGAGATTAATTCAGAAGATGCAGAAGTTCCTGAAGTGAACTTCTAGGTGATAATATGAGAAAAAAGTCAGCTTTGTTTATTATTATATTTATATTAATTTTGTTTAACAATAGTATAAGCCTAGCTATAGAATTTAACCTTCCAGAACCTAGCTACTCATTTTATGTATATGATGAAGCAAATATAATTGATAATCAAGTTGAAGAATATATTATTGAAACTAATAAAGAATTATATAAAAAAACAGGAGCTCAAATAGTAGTAGCTAATATTATGGATTTAAAGGGTATAGATATAAGGCAATATGCTAATGAATTATTTGAAAAATGGGAGATAGGTAGCAGAGAATATGATAATGGTTTATTAATCCTAGTAGCTCCAGAAGATAGAGAAATTTGGATTGAGGTAGGTTATGGTTTAGAAGGAGCATTGCCTGATAGCAAAATAGGAAATATTTTAGATGCTTCAATACTCCCGTTTTTTGGAGAAGAGAATTATTCTGAAGGTATATTATCTGGATTTAATGAAATAATCAATGAGGTAGAGAAAGAATATGAAATTGAACTAGGGCGTGAAAGAATTAACGAAGAACTATATTATTTTGACAATTCCTATAGTAAATCTAATTTATTTAATGGAATTGGAAAAGCATTATTGGTTTTAGGGATAATTATATTTTTATTTATTGACTTTAAATTTTTTAATGGTTTTCTAACCTATTCTTTATTACGAGGAAGTAGGTTTGGAGGTTCAAGCTCTGGTGGCAGAGGTGGCAGAGGTGGCAGATCCTCTGGCGGTGGAGGCCGTTCTGGCGGCGGAGGCGCTGGAGGTAAGTGGTAAGGAAGGATGATAAACATGAGAAAAATTATAATAATATTTATTTTGCTAATATTGCTAATAACAGGATGTTCTCCCAAAGGGAATTCAAATAAAACTGTTGGTGAAAAGCCTATAGTATATACATCTTTTTATCCATTATATTTCTTAACAAATGAAATAGGTAGAGATAATATTGATGTGAGAATGGTTATACCAATTGGAGTAGATTCCCACGATTATGAACCTTCCATGAAACAGCTTAAGGGTTTAGAAGAAGCTGATATATTTATATATAATGGAGCAGGATTTGAAGCTTGGGTAGATAAACTTATAGGTACTATAGTAGATGAGGAAAAGACGTTGAGAGCTAGTGATGAAGTAGAGTTAATCGAAATTAGTGGTACTGTAGACCCTCATATTTGGTTGAATCCTGAAAATATGAATTCAATTGGAGAAAAGATCAAAGATAGGTTAACATCACTAGATAAAGAAAACAAAGATGAATATGAAAAAAACTTCAAGGATTTATCTAGTAGATTAAAAACATTGGATAATCAATTTCTAGAAGAATTAACAATAAAGAAAAAAGATACAATACTTGTATCCCATTCTGCTTTTGCTTATATGGCTAAAAGATATGATTTTGAGCAGATATCCGTTGCAGGAATTAGCCCAGAACAAGAACCTAGTCCTAGGACTATTGCAAATATAATAGAAATAGTTGAAGAGGAAGGCTATGAATATATTTTTTTAGAGACTTTAGCCAATCCAAAGACTGTAGAGATAATTGCTGAAGAAGCTAATTTGAAAACTCTTGTATTAAATCCCATAGAAGGTTTAACCGAGGAAGAAGTAAATAATGGAGAAGACTATATATCTATTATGGGGAAAAACCTTGAAAACTTGAAAAAGGCTTTGGTGGAGTGATATGGATAAATATATAGTAACTGTTGATAATTTAAGTTTTAGTTATGGTCCAAATAAAGTGCTAGAAGATGTTAGTTTTAAAATTAAAGAAGGAGATTTTGTTGGGATTATTGGTCCTAATGGATCTGCAAAGAGTACACTATTAAAATTAATGGTAGGTTTACTTAAACCAGATAAAGGTTCAATAAAACTATTTGGAAAACCGGTTGGGAAATTTAATGATTATAAAAGAATAGGTTATATCTCTCAAAACGTTAGAGATTTTAATCAGATGTTTCCTGCTACGGTTGAAGAAATTGTTGGTGCTAATCTTTATTTAAAAAGGAGTCTATTTAATAGGTTGAAAAAAGAAGATTATGTAAAAATAGAAAAAGCATTACAGATAGTTGAAATGGAAGAGTTTGGAAAAAGAAAGATTGGGAATCTATCTGGTGGACAGAAACAAAGGGTTTTTATTGCTAGGGCTTTGGTAAATAATCCTGAAATACTTTTTATGGATGAACCATTAGTAGGTGTAGATTTAGACTCTCAGAATAGGTTTTATAATTTAATGGCTAGATTGAATAAAGATTATAATATGACATTGATAATGGTCTCCCATGATGTAGGGGTTATCTCAAAAAAAGTAAATAGAATATTTTGCCTGTCTAAAGGTAAAGTCTATGGACACAATTCTAATCAAAGTATTTGTTTAGATACGTTTAAAGACATCTTTGGAGACAATATGAATATATTGTTTCATGATCATTAGGAGGAATACTATGTTTTCTTATGGATTCATGCAAAAATCATTTATTATGGGGATTATGATAGCAGTTATTGCCCCGACAATAGGTTATTTTCTTGTTCTTAGGAGACAATCAATAATTGGAGATACCCTATCCCATGTAGCATTATCAGGTGCTGCATTTGGTATGGTCACTAACTCATATCCAGTATATACAGCTATTTTATTTACCATAATAGCAGCACTTGGAATAGAAAGTTTAAGAAAAAAGTTTGAAAATTATGCAGAGCTATCATTAGCTATAATATTATCTGCTGGTGTTGGATTAGCTTCCCTATTGATTAGCCTAGGCAATACTCAAGGTATATTATCCTATTTATTTGGTAGTTTAGCTTTAATCACAAAGCAGGATATATTTCTAGTAATTGGTTTGGGAATAATAGTTTTAATAACCATTGTCCTTTTTTATCAAGGTTTGTTTTACATATCCTTTGATGAAGAAAGTGCCTATTTAGCTGGAGTTCCTATTAGATTTATTAATCTCTTTTTTTCAATACTAGTAGCTTTAACAGTGGCAATTTCTATGAGGATAGTAGGAGTACTTCTAATTTCATCTTTGATGATACTTCCTGTAGCGACTAGCCTTTTAATTGCTAAAAGTTTTAAAACTGGACTTATATATTCAAATATCTTTGGTTTTGTTTCAGTAATAACAGGTTTAACTTTATCATTCTATTTAGATTTAGCCCCAGGAGGTACTATTGTATTATCAGCCATATTATTATTATTAATAGTCATAATTATTGAAAGTTTTAAAAATAAGTATAAAAAGCCAGCTTAAGTGCTGGTTTTTTTTATTAAGTATAAAATTTCATATATTAAACTTAATTAAATACTAAATTTGATGAAGCTTTGTATATTACTAGAATTAACAAGTAATAAAATTTTAATAAAATCTATTGACTTTTTAGTATTATTTTGCTTATAATGTAATAGTCTAAAATAAGGTTTAGTAATTATAAACAAAAAGTTTAGTATGTTAGTGGTTTATATTGAGGAGGGTAATTGTGAAAATAGGTGAGAAAATTAGACGCCTTAGAGTCCAAAATTCGTTAACTCAAGAGGAGTTAGCAGATAGATGTGAACTAACTAAAGGGTTTATATCTCAAGTGGAAAGGGATTTAACTTCTCCTTCTATTGCTACTCTAATGGATATTTTAGAAGGCTTAGGAACCAATTTAAGAGATTTCTTCAATGAAATAGAAGATGAAAAAATAGTTTTTTCTAAAGGGGATGCTTTTATTACAGAGAATGAGGATTACAAATATATTTTGAAGTGGATAGTACCAAATGCACAAAAAAATATTATGGAGCCTATTCTTCTAGAGCTAGAGCCAGAGGGAAGATCAAAGGAAGATTCACCCCATGAGGGAGAAGAATTTGGCTATATATTAAGAGGAAGCATTATTATCCATTTAGGCAGCGAGAAATATAAAGTGAGAAAAGGGGAAAGCTTTTATTATAAGGCTAATTCTAATCATTATTTATATAATCCAGGAAAAACTAAGGCCGTTTTAATCTGGGTAAGTTCACCACCAAGCTTTTAATATTATTTAAGGGGGTTTAGATTATGGATAATACTCATACTATTGATCTAAAAAATATATCAAAAGAATATGATGGGACTAAAGTACTTGACAATTTAAATCTTTATATTAGGAAAAATGAATTTTTAACATTATTAGGCCCAAGTGGATGTGGCAAGACTACCACTTTAAGAATAATAGGAGGATTTGAACAACCAACAGAAGGAAAAGTAGTGTTCGAAGGAAAAGATATTACAACTTTACCCCCCTATGAAAGGCAAATTAATACAGTGTTTCAAAAATATGCATTATTTCCACATATGAATGTTTTTGACAATATCGCCTTTGGTTTAAAAATAAAGAAAGTAGCAAAAGATGAAGTAAAGGCTAGAGTTAAGGAAATGCTAAGGTTAGTAAACCTTAAAGGCTTTGAAAACAGATCCATTGATTCCCTAAGCGGTGGACAACAACAAAGGGTCGCTATAGCTAGGGCTTTAGTTAATGAACCAAAGGTATTACTATTAGATGAACCTTTAGGTGCCCTAGATTTAAAATTAAGAAAAGATATGCAAACAGAATTAAAAAATATGCAAAAAAGGATAGGTATAACATTTGTATACGTAACCCATGATCAAGAGGAAGCTCTAACTATGTCAGATACCATAGTAGTTATGGATAAAGGAGTAATCCAACAAATAGGCACTCCTGTTGATATTTATAATGAACCTAAGAATGCTTTTGTTGCAAAATTTATTGGTGAAAGCAATATTGTAGACGGTATTATGCATGAAGATTTTGTAGTTGAATTTGCTAATCGAATATTTAAATGTGTAGATAAAGGCTTCAGTAAGATGGAAAAAATAGATGTGGTAATCAGACCTGAAGATCTAGAAATAGTACCCTTTGAGGAAGGTTTGTTAAAGGGAGTTGTTACATCAGTAACCTTCAAAGGAGTTCATTATGAAATGATGGTTAAAGACGGGGAAATAGAATGGATGGTTCATAGTACCATTATGAAACCTGTAGGGACTGAAATAGGCATGAAAGTCCTACCTGAAAATATTCACATCATGAAGAAGGTGATTGAAAAATGAAGATGAAATGGACTTCTTATCCATATATATTGTGGATGATAATCTTTATAGTGGTTCCTTTAGCCTTAATTCTCGTGTTTTCTCTTACCACTGGTGAAGAAGGAGGCATAAAAAATATTCAATTTACTCTAGAGAACTTTAAGCGATTTCTGGATCCGAAATATTTAGATATATTATGGGTGTCTGTAAGTTTAGCATTAAAGTCTACAGCAATTACCTTGCTACTTGGTTATCCTATGGCCATGATTATTGCCCGTGAAAAACCTAAACGTAGGAATGTAATGATACTCCTATTCGTCATACCCATGTGGATGAATTTTTTATTAAGAACTTATGCTTGGTTAACTTTGTTAGGTAAGAATGGACTTATAAATTACATTATAACCAAATTAGGATTTAAACCTTTAAATCTAATATATAATGATTTAGCGGTATTATTGGGAATGGTTTATAACTTTTTGCCTTTTATGGTTTTACCCATATATTCGGTTTTAATAAAGATAGATAAAAGCCTAATTGAAGCAGCTGAGGATTTAGGAGCAAATAAGATAAAGGTTTTTTCTAGAGTAACCTTCCCATTAAGTATTCCTGGTATAATTACTGGAATAACTATGGTATTTATGCCTGCTGTTAGTACTTTTGTAATTTCAAGGCTATTAGGTGGAGGACAATATATGCTTATAGGAAATTTAATTGAACAACAATTCTTATGGGTTGGAGATTGGCATTTTGGTTCTGCTATATCCATAGTTATGATGGCCTTTATACTTTTAACAATGGCAATTACCGCTAAGTTTGATTCCGAAAAAGAGGGAGGTGGAGGGTTATGGTAGGCAAAATATCAAAAAGGCTATATACATTTTTAATATTTTTGTTCCTATATGCTCCTATTATAGTATTAATCGTATTTTCCTTCAATAATTCAAAATCTAGAGGAAATTGGAGCGGCTTTACCTTTAAATGGTATATAGAATTATTTAAAAATGCAGAAGTACTAAAGGCATTGTATTATACTCTACTTATTGCAGTACTATCTTCGATTATATCAACTATAATAGGTACTTTTGCAGCAATAGGCATCTATGGTATGCCAGGAATTAGTAAAAAAATAGTTCTTAATTTAAACTATTTACCTGTATTAAATCCAGATATTGTGACAGCAGTATCTTTGATGACCTTATTCAGGTTTTTAAGAATTGAATTTGGATTTATAACAATGCTTTTATCCCATATAACCTTCTGCATACCCTATGTTATATTGTCCATACTGCCAAAATTGAAGCAGATGAATAGACATTTAGCAGAAGCAGCCATGGATTTAGGAGCAACCCCTATTTATGCATTGAGAAAGGTGGTTATTCCTGAAATAATGCCTGGAATAATAACAGGAGCTTTACTAGCATTTACATTGTCCGTTGATGATTTTGTAATTAGTTTCTTTAATAAAGGAGCAGGGGTAACAAATTTAAGCATTACTATTTTTTCTATGGCAAGGAGAGGCATAAATCCAGTAATAAATGCTTTATCTACTTTGATGTTTGTAGGCTTACTAGTTCTACTTTTGATAATAAATAGTAGATCTTCTAAAAGTATTAGTGAGAGAGGTGATATTA
Source organism: Clostridium sp. Cult1 (assembly GCF_021655095.1). GTDB lineage: Bacteria > Bacillota > Clostridia > Tissierellales > Tepidimicrobiaceae > Schnuerera. Next base: position 952,457 of record NZ_PPXW01000001.1, read on the forward strand.
TATGAAAAAGAGTGTAAAGATGATTTTGAGTATAGGATTAATAGTTATAATTGGGTTATTATCTACGGGATGTGGTAGCAATAAACCTGCGATTAATGTATATAATTGGGGAGATTATATAGATCCAGATGTTATAGATGAGTTTGAAAAAGAATTTAATGTAAAGGTTAACTATAATACTTTTGCAACTAATGAAGACATGTATGTTAGCATTAAAAAAGGAGGAACTAGCTATGACGTAGCTTTCCCTTCTGATTATATGATAGAAAGAATGATAGAGGAAGATTTATTGGAAAAGATCAACAAAGAAAATATACCGAATTTGGATAATATAGAGGATAGATTTTTAGATTTGGATTTCGACCCTAATAATGAGTATTCAATACCTTATATGTGGGGAACGGTAGGCATCATATATAATAAAACCATGGTTGATGATGTGGTAGATAGTTGGGATATTCTTTGGAATGAAAAGTACAGTGGCCAAATTTTAATGCTGGATAGCCAACGAGATTCTATAGCTGTAGCATTAAAGAAACTAGGCTATTCAATGAATTCTAGAGATGCTAAAGAACTAGAAGAAGCAAAGAAAGAATTAATTAAGCAAAAACCTTTAATTTATGCCTATGTAGGAGACGAAGTAAAAGATTTAATGGTTGGAGAAGAAGCAGCTCTTGCAGTAGTTTGGTCAGGGGATGCAGTTGCAATGATTAGAGAGAATGAAAACTTAGAGTATGTAATACCTAAGGAAGGGACTAATCTTTGGTTTGATAATATGGTAATACCAAAGACAGGAAAGAATAAAGAATTAGCTGAAGAATTTATTAATTTTATGAATAGACCAGAGATAGCAGCAAGAAATACTGATTATATTGGATATTCAACAACTAACTATAAAGCATTGGAACATTTACCTGAAGATATAGTAAATAGTAAGGTAGCTTATCCTACCGATGAAGAAATAGGAGAGGTAGAAATATTTAAAGATCCTAAGGACTTTTTGAAAATATACGATGAAATTTGGATGGAAATTAAAGCACAAAGATAGCTTTATCAATGGATAGAGGATAATCAGTAGGTAGTTGTAGGTTTATGCTTATAACTTAATACTTTGGGTAATAATTAACTAGCGATTATTAACCCAAGGAGGTACAGAATGGAGAAAGTAAAATATTTAATTATAGGAAATGGAATTGCAGGACTTTCTGCAGCAAAGGAAATAAGAAATAACGACAAGCAAGGTACCATTACTATGATTTCAAGTGAATCATACCATACCTATTATAGAGTGAGATTAACAGAATGCTTATCTAAAGACTTTAAAGATGAAGAACTTTTAGTAAATAAAGATAAATGGTATGAAGAAAAAGATATAAAAGTATTGTTAAATAAAATAGTTGAAAAGATAGATGTAGATAAATCTAAAGTAAGGCTAGATGATGGAATTGAAATAGAATATGAAAAACTACTATTAGCTACTGGTAGTAGACCGTTTATACCGCCAGTAGCAGGAAAGTTTAAACAAGGAGTATTAGCATTAAGAACTTTAAGAGATCTAAAATATATTAGAAGTTATTTTGACAACTGTAATAGTATTACTGTAATAGGTGGTGGACTTTTAGGATTAGAGGCAGCTTGGTCATTAAAAAAATTAGGCAAAAAGATAAATATTGTAGAATTTGCACCCTATTTACTCCCAAGACAACTAGACGATGAAATAGGCATTAAACTAGAGAAAAAGTTAAAAGAAGAAAGTTTTAATATATACCTTTCTTCAGCAGCAGAAGAAATATTGGGAGAGAATAGAGCTAACGGAATATTATTAAGGGATGGCAAAAAAATAGAAACTGATGGAATATTGTTCTCTGTTGGCATAAGGCCAAATTTAGATATTATTAGGGATACTTCAATAGAATTTGATAAAGGAATAATAGTAAATAAGAATTTAAGAACAAATATAGATAATATCTACGCTGCAGGAGATGTAATTCAAATAGATGGAATGGTTATAGGTTTGTGGACTTCAGCAAATGAACAAGGGAAAGTAGCAGGAGCTAATATGTCAGGAAATGCCTTAGAGTATACGGAAGCAAAACTTTTCACCTCCTTATCATTGGGAGATATTAAACTTTTTTCAGTAGGAGATATTAAGGATTTTGATAAAGTTTATGAGTATAAAGATGAAAATGATGGTATACACCACAAATTATTTACTACAGAAGGGAAACTTACTGGTGGAATATTATTTGGCGATACAAAATCCATGGGTAAGCTTAAAAAAGCAGTTACTGAAAATACAGATATTGATTCCTATTTAGATGGTAATGTACAATTTAAATAAAATAGTAATCCAAATAAAAAGTGTGACAAATCTTGTCACACTTTTTATTTGGATTGGATTAAGTTTTGTTAATATAATTATAAGTATTAAGGTATAACATTGAGTTAAAGCTTTTCAACTATAGAATCTCTTATTGGATATGGTGGTATAAAAACTGCTTCAGCAAACACAGCAGTACCTAAGTTAATAATTATTGTTCCAATTGCAATTAATAGAGCTATTCTTTTTTTAAGATTCATTAATTACACCTCCCCGTTTAATAGATTCTCAATTAAATATCTTGCTTCCATAATATTATTTTGTTCCATATAACTGAGTAAGATTTTTAGGATAATTATAAAATCATTATTTATTTTAAAATTATCAATTTTTGTTATGAAAATCTTTGCTAAATCATTGATTTTTTGAAATTGTTTGGTTTCTCTATAGAAATTTAGTAATTTCAAAAAGATGCTAGGGAACAAACTAGTATCTTTATGGTCTTTAGATAATATCAGTGCTTCTTTTAAATATTCTTCATAAGGATTATATTCCTCTAAATAATAGAATATATTAGCTAGACTATATAGGAATTTTGGTAAGTAAAGTGAATTTTTGTCCGCCTTTTTTACATAACTAACAACCTTATCTTTATATTCAAGAACTTTTATACGATTGTCGGTTTTTATATGTATTTGTATAATATTCATATATGCTAAGCCAATCTCTTCAGGGTCTTTAAAGGGTTCAATTATATTTAGTAATTTAGTATAGCTTCTTAAAGCCCCATCATAATTTTCAAATTCGGCGTTGGTTATTCCTTCTAACATCAATACCCTTTTTATTTCTCTATAGTCTTTATGGGTTATATAGTATTTTGCATATATTAATTGCTCTAAACATAGACTATAGTCTTTTTTGTGATAATATGCTAATGCACTGTTATAATAAAAAATACCTTTATATTTATTTGGAATATCATCTTGGGTCGATAAGGCGAAATTACACAATCTAAGAGCCTCATCAAATTTTTCAGTTACAATGCAATTATAGACTAATTTTAAAATTATTTTATAACGTTCTCTCTTGTAGGGGTATTCATAGGAAACCTCTAGAGCTTTTAAATAATAATAGTATTCTTTATTGGAATCCTTAGCATTATAGTAAATATCTCCCAATAATTCATAAACTTTAACCTTTTTATCAATAAAATTCCACTTATTTAAAAATGTTTCTACATTATTTAATTCTTCTAGCTCAAATTCATAATTTTGATCCTTCAATCTAGTAGTAAGCTTTTCAATATATATATTAGCTTGTTTTCTTGCATCATATCTTTCGGGATTAAGAATATCTTCAGGCTGGATGTATATATCCATACCTTTGTCATAAATTATTTTATTTATGTTTTTAGAAATAATGGTAGCTACGTTATGATATATAGGCGTTCTGTCATTTTCTATAAGGCTAATTAGGTTTCTGGTAATTTGTTCACCAGCTAATTCATATTGTCTTAGATCAAAGTCCTTCCTTATTCGTTTTAAATTTTGTCCTATGGTGATTTTATTGTTTTCCATATTCTCCAACCTTTATTATATATTTTACTTATATTAAGTATATCATATATAAAATCTTATGTAAATATATTTACATAAGATTTTATTGTGGTATACTTATAGTATAAGGATAATATTCCAATGATGTACCAGGAAAAGTCTAATTGTGTGTTGGGTTATTTATGGGGTAGAGACTATTTCCTGGTACATTTTTGCTAAAAAATATGATTTCAGTAATTGCAGAATCCATATTATATTGATATGATAGTAGTAAATACTTTTATGAGGGGTTATGACTGTGAGTAAGAAGATTAAAACTGAGGAAATTTATAATATTTTAAAAAGAAGAATAATTGAACTAGATTATGAACCAGGAGAGGTTCTTAATGAAGTAGATATTGCTGAAGAATTTGACATCAGTAGAACACCCGTAAGAAAAATTTTTCAACAATTAAGCACTGATAAACTACTTAATATTATACCGAGGCTAGGTGTTCAAGTAGCTCCAATGGATTTTATGTATATGAAATCAGTTTTTGAAGTAACTAGAATTTTGGACCCTTTTGCAGCCAGATTAGCTGTAGATAGAATTACTGATGAACAGTTAGAAGAGTTAGGAGCCATAGTTAAGAGGTTGGAAACTTATGATATTACTGTAGATTATCAAAAAGCAATTATTGATGACCAAAGGTTTCACGATATAATATTTATAAGTAGTGGAAATCCGTGTTTACAAGAGGTTCTTCTAAGTTTACATAGTCATACTGAAAGGTTATGGCATTATTCTCAACGTTATTTTGATTCCATGGATCTATTTACCGATAGTTTAGGCAATGTATTGAGAGCTATTAAAGAAAAAGACAGAGATAATGCAGAAAAATATGCAAGAGAGCATATAGACGCCTTTGTGGACAAAATAAAACAAGAATTACTTTAATTAAAGTTTTAAAAAGCCTTAAAGTTTATCGTTCGATAAACTTTAAGGCTTTTTAATTTGCAAAATTTAGTTAAAGTATAAAAATATTAAGATATTAATAAGGTGGGATCCATAAAGTGGTAACTATGGCAGCAAGAACCATAAAAGTTGATAAAAAACTAACTTTTTTTTAAAAAATTCAAATATACTATTGAAATACTAATGAAATACATGTAGAATACAAGTAAGAAACATAATAAAAACATGAAACATTTAATCTGTGATTTCTGTTAGAACATTTAAATATTTACTTTTAAAAATGTTTTAGAAATATTTCATGAGAGGTGGGGTTGTTTGAAATATAGAATTGTCACAAATAATCCAGTGGTTAAAAAAGAGTATGAAGATCTATATTATGTTGAAGGTTCATATGAGGATGTATTAGTTAAAGTAAGAGATTTAGTTTATGAAGGCGTAGAATTAATTAGTCATCCTTTAGGTGCTAGTATGAGAATGCTATATTCACCTTATCGTTCTATAGTTGTTGGACAGAATAAAAAAACGATTGATCCTTTTCATATGGAAATTATTGAAAATAGCATAATGAATTATAAAAAGAACTTGGAAGCAAGGAAAATAGATTGGGTGCATGCTGATGATTATGCTTTAATTGACAATGAACTTTTAAAGTCCACCTTAAAGGACTTGGAAGTTAATTTTAATAAAGATATCTAAAAATTTTGGAGGTGATTTTTTTGAAATTAGAACTAAGAAGAATTCATATTAAGGATATTCAATTTGGCGAAAAGACAAAAGTTGAAGATGGTATATTGATTGTAAGCCAAGAAGAATTAATTAACAAACTAAAAGAGGATGAAAGAATTAAAGATATTAAAGTTGATGTAGCAAGACCTGGAGAAAAGGTAAGAATTATACCAGTAAAAGACGTAATTGAACCAAGGGTTAAAATCGAAGGTACTGGAAATGGATTTCCAGGTGTATCAACAAAAATAGCTCAACTAGGCGAAGGAAAGGTAAATGTTTTATATGGAGCTGCAATAGTTACTGTAGGAGATATTGTAGGATTTCAAGAAGGGGTTATAGATATGTGGGGAGAAGGAGCAAAGTGGACCCCATTTTCCAAAACTTATAATTTAGTATTGGATATTACCCCAGTGGAAGGATTAGATCCTCACTCCCATGAAGCAACTGTAAGATTAGCAGGGTTAAAAGCTGCAGAATTTATTGGTGAAGCAGGAAGAAGTGTAGAGCCAAATGAAGTATTAACCTACGAAATAGGAAGTCATGCAGAAGAAACTAAAAAATATCCAGACTTACCAAAGGTATTATATGTAGAAATGTTAATCTCCCAAGGATTACTTCATGACGGATATATTTATGGAGTTAATAGCCAAAAGATACTACCAACCTTATTACATCCAAATGAAGAGCTTGATGGTGCTGTAATCAGTGGTAACTGTGTCGCAGCTTGTGACAAAATAACCACTTATCAACACCAAAACAACTCAGTAATACTAGATCTATATGCACAACATGGAAAGACATTAAACTTTATGGGAGTAGTATTGACACCAGAACTTACTACTTTAGAAGGAAAGTTTAGAACCTGTGATTATACTGCTAAATTATGCAAGATGGTTGGTGCAGATGGAGTTATAATTTCAGAAGAAGGATATGGTAATCCAGATTCAGACTTACTAATGATTTGCAAACGATTAGAAGATTCAGGAATAAAAACAGTTTTGATTACAGATGAATGCTCAGGTAGAGATGGAATGAGTCAACCATTAGCAGATACAGCTAAAGAAGCAGTAGCTGTTGTATCAGGAGGAAACGTAAGTCATGTTGTTACATTACCACCTGCTGATAAGGTAATAGGAAATGCAGAAGCCATTGCAACTTTAGCAGGGGGTTGGGATGGAGCATTACTTGAAGACGGAACATTAATGTGTGAACTAAATGCTGTAATAGGAGCTACTTCAGAAATTGGCTATCATTACTGTACAGTTAAACTATATTAATAAATATTGAAAGGAGGATGGAAGATGGCTGAAAAATTTAAAGTATTATACTATGTAAACCAGTTTTTTGGGCAAATAGGTGGCGAAGATAAGGCTGGAATGGAACCTATGTATAAAGAAGAAACTGTAGGACCTGCAATGGGTTTCAACGGTAATTTAAAAGGTGAAGGAGAAGTAATTGGAACATTAATATGTGGTGACAACTATTTTAATGAAAATAAAGAAGAAGCCCTAGAATATATTCTTAAGGTTATAAAAGATAACAACCCTGATATTGTTGTTACAGGTCCAGCTTTTAATGCTGGTAGATATGGAATGGCTTGTGCAGAGATTGCTAAGGCAGTAGTAAAAGAGTTAAATATTCCAGTGGTTTCAGGTATGTATATTGAAAATCCAGGATTAGATGTTTGTAAAGATATTGCAATAGTAGCAGAAACATCGGATTCAGCAGCAGGTATGCGTAAGGCATTGCCAGTTATGGCTAATCTAGTAAGGAAAATTGCTAAAGGTGAAGAACTAGGTCTTCCAGAAGAAGAAGGCTATATTCCACAAGGGAAGAGACTTACAGTTTTTGCAGAGAAAAGAGGATCTCAAAGAGCAGTGGAAATGCTGTTAGCTCGTTTAAATAATGAAGAATTTGAAACTGAGTTACCAATGCCAGTATTTGATACTGTAGATCCAGCTCCAGCGATTAAGGATTTAAGCAAAGCAACTATTGCATTAGTTACTAGTGGAGGTATGGTTCCTTTAGGAAATCCTGATAGAATTCAATCAGCCAGTGCTCAAAAATGGGGTAAATATGATGTAAGCAGTAGAGATGCACTTACTGGAGAGTATTGTACAATCCATGGTGGATTTGATCCAGTATACGCTAATGAAATTCCAGATAGAGTAGCACCATTGGATATGTTAAAAGAATTTGAAAAGGAAAATTATATTGGAAAAGTATTTGAGTATTTCTATACAACTACAGGTACTGGAACATCTGTAGGAAACGCAGTTAAATTTGGTACTGAAATAGGTAAGGAATTAAAAGAATCAGGAGTAGATGGTGTTATCTTAACATCAACCTGAGGCACCTGTACACGTTGCGGTGCAACAATGGTAAAAGAAATAGAAAGGTATGGTATACCTATAGTTCATATGGCAACAATAACTACTATCTCAGAATCAGTAGGAGCCAACAGAATAGTACCAACTATTGCAATTCCTCATCCAGTTGGAAATCCAGATCTTCCTGCTGATGAAGAATTAGAATTGAGACGTAGAATGGTTAAAAAAGCTTTAGATGCTTTAGGCACAGAAGTCAAAGAACCAACACAATTTGAATAAAGTTTTTATTTTAATCCATTTCCTTATTTCACCTCTCCTTTAGGAGTAATGGATATAAAATAAACATAATATAAACATAAATCCGATTCTTTCCTTCCCCTCTCCTTTGGAGAGAATCGGATTTACAAACTTTTGTTTTAACCTTTTATGTTAAAAATTTGACGTGGAATTTAAGTAGAGCCTATTCTAAATGCAGTGAACTAAAAGATAAGGAGTGTCAAAAATGGAAAAAAGAGAAAGCTGGGGAAGTAGATTTGGTTTCATAATGACGGCAGCAGGTTTTTCCATTGGGCTGGGAAATATATGGAGGTTTCCATATTTAGCTGGATCCAATGGGGGTGGGGCTTTTGTATTTGTTTATCTAATAATTATTTTATTAATAGGAATTCCACTATTTACAATGGAAATGGGTTTAGGCAGGAAGACGCAGATGAACCCTGTTGAGGGTATGAGATCCTTAACCAAAAAAGGGAGCATTTGGGTAGCTTTTGGATGGTTAGGAGTGCTTTCAGCTTTTGTAATATTAACCTATTATATACAAATAATGGGATGGATTTTAACTTATTTAATCAAGATGATTTCAGGTTCGTTAAGTGGATTGACTGCTGAAGGCTATACATTAGCTTTTGAAGAATTTACAGCCAATACAGGCCTTGTAGCAGCTGCGACTTTACTTTGTGTTATTATAATAGGATTCATTTCTTCTAAAGGATTAGAAAATGGTATTGAGAAAGCATGTAAAGTAATGATGCCTACTTTATTTACTATGTTAATAATATTGGCTATAAGATCCTTAACTTTACCAGGCTCAATGGAAGGATTGAAATGGTATTTAAGTATTGATTTTTCAAAGATAAATGGAGAAGTAGTCCTTGCAGCTTTAGGTCAATCATTTTTCTCTATTGGTATAGCAAGTGGTGGTGCATTTATATATGGTAGTTATCTTCAAAAAGATAGCAATATTCCAGCAGATGGATTAATGATAATTGGATTTGACACCTTGGCAGCTTTAATATCAGGATTAGTAATGTTTCCTGCAATATTCGCTTTAGGACTATCTCCTGAATCAGGCCCAAATTTATTATTTGTAACTATGTCAAATCTATTTAACCAAATGCCAGCAGGAGCTTTATTTGGAGGGATGTTCTTTCTTTTAGTATTCTTTGCAGCATTATCATCTGCTTTAGGATATTTAGAACCTATTGTAATGACTTGTACTGAATTATTTAAAATAGATAGAAAAAAATCGGTATGGTTAAGTTTAATTATTATATTTATAGTTGGTTTTCCTACTATATTAGCCCACGGACCATGGTCAGATATATTAGTTGGTGGCAGAAATCTATTCGATTTTGCAGATTATCTTTCCGGGAATATAATGATGCCTTTAGGGGCTTTGGTATTAGCTTTTTATACCGTACTTGTGTGGAAATTTGATAAATTTCAAGAAGAAGCCAATGTTGGTACAAATAGAATCAAAATATTTAACTGGTGGGCTCCATTAGTCAAGTTCTTAATCCCAGCTGCATTAGTTATAATCTTTGTGACAGGAATTTTTTAATATTTTTCGACAAAACAGTGTAGTGGATACTCCATTACACTGTTTTATTGATTTATTTACTTCATTTAAATATGAGAATATATGCCATTAGTAAAATAATATATTAAAGGTTAAAGGCTGTATGTTATAATTAAGAGAAATAAAACAGAAATATGTTAATTATAAGAAGGGGGAATTATATGCCATCTTCAAAAAATAAAGATGAATTTATAAGTACTTACGATGAAGAACTTCTGTTAGGATCTTTAAATTCTTCCTCAGATGGAATTTTAATTTCTGATGAGGAGGGAAAAGTACTTTATGTAAACCAGGCTTATGAAAATACAACAGGTTTAAAAAAGGATAATATATTGGGAGAGAACCTAAAACTGTTATTGGAGAAAAAGCTTTTTAATGCTGCTGCTTCACTTTCGGTATTAGAAGATCAAAAACCAGTATCCATTATACACAAATATGTAACTGGTAAATCGGCATTAACTACAGCAAATCCTATTTTCAATAAATCAGGGTTATTGATTGGGGTTGTTTGTAATACTAGAAATATTTCAGAATTAGTAAGTTTAAGAAAAGAATTAGAAAAAACAAGAGAATTAACACAAAAATATTCTGAAGAATTGCAAATTTTTAGAGAGAAACAATTAAAATGTGAAGGGTTAGTATATAAGAGCAAAGCCATGGCAGATACTCTAGAATTTGCTTTAAAAGCGGCAGCCTTTGACAGTACAATTTTAATTAATGGGGAATCAGGAACTGGAAAAGAAGTATTAGCCAAGTTTATCCATCAACATAGTTCAAGAAAAGATGGACCCTTTATAAAAGTAAATTGTTCAGCTATACCAGCTGAATTATTTGAGTCGGAATTGTTTGGATATGTGCCAGGATCATTTACAGGAGCATCCTCTCAAGGGAAAACTGGTTTATTTGAATTAGCTGATGGAGGGACTATTTTATTAGATGAAATTGGGGAATTGGATTTGTCTGTTCAGCCTAAACTTCTAAGGGTATTACAAGAAATGGAAGTCCATCCTGTAGGAGCAGAAAAGCCAACAAAGATAGATGTAAGAGTATTGGCGGCAACCAATGTGAATTTAAATGAAGCTGTTAAAGAAGGAAGCTTTAGGGAAGATCTATTTTTTAGATTAAATGTTCTGCCTATACAAATTCCTTCATTAAGAGAACGAAAAGAAGATGTAATTGAAATCGCTTCATATTTTCTAGAAAAATTAAATAAAAAATACAAAAGGAATATAGTATTTTCACCTGAAGTAGAGAGTGTACTAACTAATTATTCGTGGCCGGGAAATGTAAGAGAACTAGAAAATTTAGTAGAATATCTTTTTATTGTAAATCCTAATGATGAAATAACTATTGAGCAACTTCCATCTTGGGTATTAACTGAACATGTAATTGAAGATTATTATTGTGAAGGAGATAATTGTATTCCTCGATTAAATTATATGCTCGATATGTATGAAAAAAATATTATTACCTTTGCACTGAGGAAACATAATTCTGTAAAAGAAACAGCAGAATTTTTAGATATTCACCCTTCTACTCTATTTAGAAAAATTAAAAAACATAATATACATTATGATTTTTTAGATTAATTCAGAAATAAAATTATGGAGTGACGCAAATTTGCAATAGCTAGGAAAAGGATTGCAGATTTGCAAACCCTGATATTTACTAAGTTTTAGTAAGGTCCTAAAAAAACTATTGCATTATTGCAACACTGTTATAATGGGAAAAATATAAATTTAGCTGAATTCCTCCCTTTTTAAAAGTTGGCACGGTACTTGCTATATATAAGGGCAAGAAAATAAAAAATTAATAATAAATAAAAAGGGAGGAATTATTAATGGCAAATGAAAAATTTGTAGACAATGGTGGAGCATATGAATTTGATACAGAATTATTAAAGAGGGCTTTTGAGGAAGCAAAAAAGATTTATAAAGAAAGAGGATTCCAAAGAAGAATGGGATTTGGTAAAGCTCCTGCAGTAACAACTGTAGATATGGCTAAAGCTTGGATGTCTGATGGCCATCCATTTACATGTAATAACAATGAAGAAGTTTGTGCCAATGCACTTAAAGTATTAGAAGCTGCAAGAAAATCAGGAGTTCCTATTTTCCATACAACTACTGGATACGTAGGAAAAGAACAATGGGATTTACCAAGATGGGATGAAAAAATTCCTATGCATACATTAGAAATTGATTCAGAATGGATGGAAATTGATCCTAAATTAAAACCAAGACCAGAAGAACCAGTTATTCATAAAAAATATGCAAGTAATTTCTTTGGAACACATCTAGCTCAAACTTTAGTCAAATTAGGAGTTGACACTGTAATAGTAATGGGAGCTACTTCCTGTGCATGTGTTAGACATACTGTAATGGATTCAACAGGATATGGATTTAAAACTATAGTTCCCGAAGGAACAGTTGGCGATAGGGTACCTGGCGTTATTGAATGGAATCTATTTGATATGGATGCTAAATTTGCTGACGTTCTTCCAGTAGATGAAGTTGTTAAATATTTAGAAGGCATTGATCCAAAAGTATATAACAAATAATTTTAGATAATATAAAAAACTAGACTAGGTTTATAGGGGATACGATTAAATAAAAGTAGTATCCCCTATAATTAAATGATTTTTATTTTAAAGGAGGATGTATATGGGATTAATAATTAAAGGTGGAAATATCATAACATCCGAAAATGAGTATATTGCAGATATATTTGTAGAGGGGGAGAAAATTGTTGCTATAGGTAAAGATCTAGATTTGAAAGGTCATGAGGTTGTAGATGCTACTGGAAAATATGTTTTCCCAGGAGGAGTTGATGAACACGTACATTATAATTCCTTCAATTCCTTAGGGTACGAAACTTCCCATGCAGCTTTGGTTGGTGGTACAACTACAGTTGGAGATTTTGTTGTTCAACCTATGGGAGTAGGACTTAGGGATTCTATAATAAGTTATAAAAGGGATTATATTGATGGAGTAGCAACACCAGACTATGTTTTACATGGAATCATTATGGATCCATCAGAAGAGAGTGTTGAAGATTTGGTTAACATGCCTTCAGTAGGTGTTTCATCTGTTAAACTTTTCATGGCCTATAAAGGTATGCCTTATTATGTATCAGATGAATGGATATTTAAGGCGCTGTGCATGAGCAAAAAGGCAGGAGTAACTATTATGGTTCATGCTGAAAATGCGGATATTATTGATGTTTTAACTAAGAAACTTATAGCTGAAGGGAAAAGTGAGCCAAAATATTTTGGTGACTCTAGACCAGTATTATCTGAAGTAGAAGCTACTTCTAGGGCTATCTATATGGCCAAAATAGCTGATGCCCCATTATTTGTTGTTCATGTAACTAATCAAAAAGCTGCGGAAGTTATTAGAGATGCTTATGATGAAGGGCTATCTGTTTATGGAGAAACTTGCACACATTATCTAATGCTAAGTGATAATAATTTAGCTAAGCCTAATTTTGAAGGAGCAAAATATGTATGCAATCCTCCGCTACGACCACAATCAGATGTTGATTTCATGTGGGAAGCTATTAACAAAGGGTGGTTAAAAAGTGTTAGTTCGGATCACTGTGCTATTATTGGTGGCTTTGCAGAAGGGAAGCAAAAAGGTATTAACGATTTTAGTAAGATCCCTCCAGGTTCTCCAGGTGTGCAAGAACGCTTATATATGATGTGGACATATGGCGTAGAAACGGGAAGAATTTCTCGCCAAAAATTTGTAGAGCTTTGTTGTACAATGCCAGCAAAAATTTGTGGAATTTATCCACAAAAAGGTGATATCATGGTTGGTTCAGATGCAGATATCGTTGTTTTTGATCCTAACTACCGAGGTGTTATTAGTATCAAAGATAGTTTATCAGGATCAGACTACTGTACCTATGAGGGATATAAACAAAAAGGAATAGCTGAAAAAGTATTTCTCAGAGGTAACCTTGTAGCAGAAAATGGAAAATTTGTAGGTGAACTTGGTAAAGGAAAACAGGTTATGTCAAGACCATATGCTTATTGCTATGATAAATTTAAATAGGAAAGATAAGTAAGTTAGTTTTAGATAGATATTTTGAACTGTTATTTTCATATAAGCATGAAAGAGCGCAAAAATCATAGAAGGATTATTATAAGAATGAGGAATAATTTAAAATAGAAAAGTAGATAAATTATGAGGGAACTCTATTAAAAAAGAGTTCCCTCATAATTTTGTATCTTTTTAATATTTAATAATAACAGAAACCTTGAGTCTATTATTTACAAAGAAGGTCAAAAATGCAATAATATTAGTAATATGCAAAGGCGGTGGAAATATGGATATTCAATTTTGTGGTGCTGCAAAAGTTGTTACTGGCTCAAATTATCTACTTACTACTGATAAATATAATATATTAATTGACTGTGGTATGTTTCAGGGAAATGAAGAATTAGATAGAATGAATTACCAACCCTTTCCTTATAACCCTTCTGAAATTGATTACTTAATCCTATCTCATGCTCATATAGACCATAGTGGAAGGATACCAAAACTTATAAAAGATGGATTTAAAGGAAAAATAATATCTACGAAACCAACCTATGATCTATGCAAAATAATGCTTATGGACTCAGTAAAGATACAAGAAGCAGACGTAGAATGGGAAAATAGAAAAAGACAAAGGGCTGGTAAGAAACCAATAGAACCTTTATATACTATGGAAGAAGCAGAAATTAGCTTAAAATTCTTTGAAACCTATTTGTATGGTCAAAAGATAATAGTAAATGAAGATATATATCTAATGTTTAGGGATGCTGGACATATGTTAGGTTCATCTATAATCGAATTATGGGTTAGAGAAAAAGGAGATAATTTTAAAATAGTTTTTTCAGGAGATTTGGGAATGCCTAATAGACCTATTATTAGCAATCCTGAATTTATAGAAGATGCCGATTATCTAATAATCGAATCTACCTACGGAGATAAGATCCATGAAGAATTTAATAGGAGTACTGAAAAAATGGTAGAGATTATAAATAAAACTGTAATTAGAGGGGGCACCGTAATCATACCTTCATTTGCTGTAGGCAGAACCCAAGAGTTAATTTACAAATTAAATAAATACTATGAATATAATAAAGAAATAGAAGAATATATGAAAATTCCTATATATGTTGATAGTCCTATGGCTGTATTGGCTACGGAAGCTTTTCAAGCTAATTCTAGTAGTTTTGATGATGAAGCAAAGGAACTCATATTAAAAGGAGATAATCCCTTCCAGTTTCCTAATCTAAGATATGTAAAGGATCAAAAAGAATCTATGGCTTTAAATAAATACAAATTTCCTAAGGTAATAATATCTTCAAGTGGTATGGCTACAGCTGGAAGGGTAAGACATCATTTAAAGCATAATTTATGGGACGAAAAGAATAGCTTAGTTTTTGTAGGTTATCAAGCTGAAGGCACTTTAGGAAGGATTATATTAAACGGAGCTAAGAGAGTTAGAATACTAGGAGAAGAAGTAGCAGTAAAAGCTGAGATTTATGACTTGGAGGGATTTTCTGGTCATGCTGATCAAATTATGCTTATGGACTGGATAAGAAAGTTTAAAAAGAAACCAGAAAGAATCTTCGTTGTTCATGGTGAAGAGAAATCCTCAAATACTTTAGCTGGTTTAATACAAGAGGAGTTTAGTATAGAGACTATAATACCAAATATAGGAGATAAATTTGTTATAGAAAAACAAAGCATCGAACTAACTAGAGGAACAATGAGGAAGCCTATAGATTTAGAACAAAGTATTATGAAAGATTTAGAATTTATTTACAATCAATTTCAATCCTTAAACATAAGGAAGGATCAATTATTAGATCAAAAATTATTAGAAAAAGAATATGATTCCCTTAAAAATATATTGATATTAATACAACAAAATCTTATGGATTTAAATATGATGATTGGAAAATAAATTAGGAAGAAGGGTTTATATGAGCAACAAACATGAAGGAAGGATAAATAATATTAAGAAGCTAATTGAAAAGTTCACCGTTATTATCGAAGTATTATTGGCACTATTAATAATTTTGATTGTTATTTTAAGCATAAAAGATTTGTTAGTATTAGGGAAAGTTATATTTACAACAGAGGCAGATGCCAGCTATGAAATATTGCAAGGTTTTTTGTCCCATACACTTTTATTGGTAGTGGGTTTGGAATTAGCCATAATGTTAATAAGCCATACACCAGGTAAAGTACTACAAGTGATACTATATGCTATAGCTAGAAAAATGTTAGTAAGTAGCGTAAATATGGCTGATATTTTATTAGGAGTTATTGCATTGGCTATAATATTTATCACGGATAAATATTTTCACACAAGAGAAGAGAAGAAAATTTTATAGCTACAAGTTTCCTTGACATTATGATAAAAAAGCCTTATATTTGTTTTAAATAACTTTATATAAGGGGTGTTTTTTAATATGAGTGAATATATACCGACTAGGGAAGAGGCTTTTGAATTATTAAAAGAATACAATAAAAATGAAAGCTTAATTAAACATGCTTTAGCTGTTGAAGGGGTCATGGTACACTTTGCAGAATTATTTGGTGAAGAAGATATAGAAAAATGGGCTGTAATAGGTCTTATACATGATTTGGACTATGAAATGTATCCAGAACAACACTGTATCAAGACTAAAGAAATACTAGAAGAGAGAAACTGGCCAGAAGAATATATAAGGACTATTATAAGCCACGGATGGGAAATATGTACTGATGTAGAACCAATAGAAACAATAGATAAGGTATTATATACTATAGACGAATTAACAGGGTTAATAGCTGCAACTGCTTTAGTAAGACCAAGTAAAAGCGTATTGGATATGAAGCCTAAATCTGTAAAGAAAAAGTGGAAACAAAGTAGTTTTGCTGCAGGAGTAGATAGATCGATTATAGAAAAAGGGGCGGAAATGTTAGGCATGGATTTAAATACGGTAATAGCTGAAACAATAAAAGGGATGCAAAAGGTAGCAGAAGGAATTGGGTTAAAAGGAGATATAGAATAAATTTTGGGTCGCTATATTAAAAGCGGCTCTTTTTTATTGGAGATCATATTAGAGATAAATATATTATTTTTATATAGGATTAGATAAATATCAAATAATCATATTGACATTAAATATATATATAAATATAATATAATCAACAAACAATATGGAGGTTATATTATGAGTATGAAACTTATCAAACAAAGGGATTTCTTTTTATTAATGTTAGGGAAATTAGTATCTTTATTGGGAAGCAATATGCAGCAATTTGCATTGTCCCTATATGTATTATCATTAACGGGTTCTGCAACTATATTTGCATCAATTCTATCCATATCAATTCTTCCTAGATTGCTATTATCACCAATAGCCGGAGTTTTTGGAGATTGGTTCGATAGAAAGAAGAGTATAGTAATTTTAGATCTATTAAATTTTATCATTATAGGCATATATGCGGTGATTTTTACACTCAATGGTAGTTTGACTTTACCAATGATATATGTTCTAGTGATACTCTTAGAAATCACAGAAATATTTTTTGGTTCAGCGATGTCTGCTGTTATTCCAAGTATGGTAGATAAAGAGGAATTGTTAGATGCAAATTCATTCAATTCTTTAGTTATGAATATTGGCCAATTATTAGCCCCTATAATTGGTGCTGTCGTCTATGGAACTTTCGGGTTAAAGATAGTAATGATAATTAATTCGTTAAGCTTTCTGATATCTGCTATTAGCGAAATGTTTATAAACATACCTGAAAAACATAAAAAGCCGGAAAGTATTAGTATAAAAGCTTTTAAAAAGGATTTGTTAGAAGGAATAAATATAATTAAAAGCAATAAATTTATATCTACAATGATATCATTGGGGACTATTATCAACTTCGTTATAGCACCAATTTTTTCAATAGGGTTAATATTTATTATTAAAGAAGTATTAAGAGCAACAGACTTTCAATTTGGGATATTTCAAATGGTCTTATCATCCTCTATGCTTTTGGCTCCTATATTTTCTGCAAACTATATAAAGAAGATTAATGTTGGCAAATTATGTTATATAAGCTTCATTTCCATAGCACTATTTATATTGATTATGTCACCAATACCTTCTAAGACTATACTAGATAGGTTGGATACTAATTTAATACCATATATTTTAATGTTAATAATCTCTTTTATGGTAGGGATATTTGCAACAATAGCTAATATTGCCATGGGTACAATATTTAATCAGGTAACTCCTATTGAGTTAATGGGCAGAACTTCCACCGTATTTAATTTAGCGGTTACTGTGTTTATTCCAGTAGGACAAATGCTTTTCGGTTATCTTTATGATATAATATCACCAAGTTATGTAATGGCAATAAGCGGAATAATATTAATTTTTGCTATAAGAAAATATAAAAATGCTTTAACGGAAGTAGATGAACAGAAAGAAGAAATAAAGGGAGATGTAATAAATGAAGTTTAAATTCTATTTACAAGAAAGTAAATTATATGATTTTTTACAATTTCCAAGATTAATTTATTATAAGAAGGAGCTAGACAAAACAAAAGAGGATATAAATTATGGAGATATATTAGAAGATGATTATCTAAACTTTGTCAGCAAAGTGAAAGAAAGATTAGAACCTTTTAAAGAGGAAATAAAAAAATTCTATATGGAAGAGTATTTAAGTGAATATGATTTTATTGATATAATCTCTAGAGCTACTGGAATATTTGGTTACGAAGAAGAAAAAGAATATTTGGATATGCTATTATCTTTAAAAGAACATGAGATAAAAAGGAGTATTATCTTTTCTATCATGTTAATAAACGATGATTACCCTGATGATTTAGATGGAGCTATGAAAAAGGCAGAAGAAATTAGCTTAAATTATAACAGCATGGTTGAATTTATTAAGGAATTACCTATAGAGGCAGGTTCTAAGTGGAACTTCTTCCTAATAGTTGAAGAGCCTTTAAAGTATATAAAGATGTATGTCAGACTAATGGAAGAATTATTGCCTATTTTTAATGAAATCTATAGTCCCTTTGAAAATAAAGTGGAGGATTATGGAGAGTATCTAATGAACTTTTTAAATGATAAAGGTGCTGAAGGATTAGAAGAGATTACCTATTCAATTTTAAACACAAAGGTGTTAGACGAAAATACGAATATATTAATCTCTTTGATATTTCCCTATGCTCTTACAATAGCTACTACTAGTAAGATAAATTATACTGTATGGGGATTAAGGATGGAAGAAGCATTTAAAAAGATGAAGGAGATAAACGAGAACAAAACTTTAGAAAGAGTGCAGATATTTAAAAACCTTGGAGATAAAACTAGATATGAAGTATTAAAGCTAATTGCAGCAGGAGAAACTTCTACCAAAGTAATAGCTAAGTCTTTAGGAGTATCCAGTGCAACTGTATCCTATCATCTAAACAACTTTCTTACTTCTAAAGTGATAAGGATGGATAAGAGCAACAATAAATTCGGGTATATAGTTGATTATGAACTACTAGAAGATGCAATAAAGGGGTTTAAGAAGGATTTGAAGTTTCCTGAATAGTATATTAGGGAGGTGTCAATATGGTAAAAAGGATAAGAATAGCCAATCTACCTACTAAGATTGAAAAATTAAATAGGCTAAGTGACAAACTTGGGAAGAATATCTTTATTAAAAGAGATGACCAAACGGGTACAGAGGTTTCAGGCAATAAAATAAGAAAGTTGGAGTTTTCAGTTGGAGAAGCTTTAGAGAAAAATTGTGATTATTTAATTACCTGTGGTGGAATTCAATCGAACCATGCTAGAGCCACTGCTGCTGTAGCTGCAAAATTAGGATTAGGAGCATATCTTGTATTGAGAGGAAATGAAGAAGAGGAAACAGAAGGGAATCTTTTTCTAGATAAAATGCTAGGTGCTAATATAAAATTTATTACAGCAGATGAATATAAAAATCACAGAGCTAAAATAATGGTAGATATAAGAGAACAGCTAGAAAATAAGGGGCATAAAGCATACGTAATACCCGAAGGAGCATCTAATGGAATAGGTTCGCTAGGCTATGTAAATACCATGGATGAGATTTTAAAACAGGAAAAAGAGCTGGGTATTAAATTTGACGCAATAGTAGTTACAGTAGGGTCCGGCGGAACCTTTGCAGGCCTTTATTATGGAAATCACATAAATGATAATTGGGCTACTATTTATGGGTTTAATATCTGTGACACAAAAGAACATTTTCAAGATGTTGTTATAAATCTATTAGATGAAATTGCCACCTATACTGATAAGAAGATTTCTGTAACTAAAGAAGAAATAGATATAATCGATGGTTATCCAGGTTTAGGGTATGCACTAAGTCAACCTGAAGAGATAGGTTTTATTCATTATTTTGCAAAGCTAGAAGGAATAATATTGGATCCAGTATATACTGGAAAAGCTATGTACGGATTGATTAATGAAATAAAAAAAGGTAGATTTCATAAGCATCAGAATATATTATTCATCCATACAGGAGGATTATTTGGCTGGAATAGGATACAAAGGGGATTGCTTTAGTCCCAAATACTTTGATAAAATATAGTTAATATATTTTGACAAGGGGGCCATTATGAAAAGAATATTTTTATTAATATTAATATTTTCTACTGTTATATTTATTACTGGCTGCAATAAAGAATCAGCAGAAACCATTGATATAAGGGGTGAAATAAAGGAGATTCATACTGATGAGGAAGGTTTATTAATTCAAAGTATATTAGTAGAAGGAGAAATAGAAGATGACACTTTATATGATAGTGCTATAATTACCATATCCAATGGTACTAAGATTTTGAAAGAAAATGAAGAAGTAGAAATAGAGGTTGTAGAAGAAGGATTAATTGTTGAAGTTATTTTTGATGGATCTGTGGCAGAATCCTACCCAGTTCAGGCAACTGCCAAAGAAATTACAATAATCGAAAATTAAGGAGAAATTACTATGTTTAAATTAGATCCTATTAAAAACATGAATAAGGAAGAAAGATTAAAATATATGAATCTTCTTTTAAAATCACAATTAAGCTCTGAAAAAGATGATTTAGCCAATTTATCCAATGCTACTGGTATTATTATGGCATGTGTTGATAGACTAAATTGGGCAGGATTTTATATATTAAGAGAAGATGAATTAGTACTAGGACCTTTTCAGGGGCTTCCTGCTTGTAACAGGATAGAAATAGGAAAAGGTGTATGTGGTACGGCGGTTAAAACTAGAATGGTTCAACTAGTTCCCGATGTTCACAAATTCCCAGGCCACATTGCTTGTGATTCGGCTTCTAACTCTGAGCTAGTTATTCCAATAATAAAAGATAATAGTGTATATGGAGTCTTAGACTTAGACAGTCCAGAAAAAGAAAGATTTACTGAACTGGAGAAAGAATATTTCATTAAATTTGTAGATATTTTAAATGAATATATAGATTGGAAAAATATTTAAATGAAGTATAAGTAAATGAATGTATCATAACGGTTATTTAATTACAAGGAGGTATTTATATGAGAAAAGAACTATTTGTAGGATTTTTTGCACAAGCAATATACATTATTTTAAGCCGTTTTTTTAATGTACCTGATTTATTTTTAGGATTTTCACAAGGGTTGGCAATATGTTTTATTATCATAGGTATTTTACCACAAGAGCCTTATTTAAAGTTAAAAAAATGGAAAAGGTCTATGATTAAATCAGCATAATGTGTCATAATTTTTATATGATGTGTAGTAGTAAATTTATGTATATTAGTTTTGTTCTTAAACTTTAGTGGCAGTTTCCAGCATATTTATAAAGAATGGCATTTCCAATGAAAGATTCGTGAAGTATCTCGACACAAGGTAAAAATGGCCGTGGAGATCGCTATCGCTAAAAAACACGGCCAAACGATTTTTTCCTTTTAGTCGGATACTTCAATCGAATCTTTTATAAGTTAGGGCTTATTTTCCCAAACATATCGTGAACCTAAACAAAAGTAAGGAACATTTTCATAGGACTCAATCCAATATTGCGATGCATATTTTATAAAACATGATATAATTAATCACCAAAGAATATATAAGACCTAATTTTTCAAATATGCCTTTAATACATTTATATATCTAAATGATTCAATAGAGAACAAGGTTTGCCTTGCTCCCTATGCTTTACAAAACATTTATTTCATTTTACTTACCTCAACAATCTCCTGTATAACCTCATACTCATCATAAAATACAGCTCTATCTAGATATTCCATTTCTCCCTCTTGATTATCATAAGGATCTTGTCTTAAAAAGTTCTTTTCCGGATAGAAATTATAATGAAATTCAGAATTGGCAACCATTCTGAAAGGATCTAGATTTCCGAAATAGAAGTTCCACCTATTTTCATTACCTCTCCTTAAAGCTCCACCACCATAGGATGGATCAGCAAATACCCATCCATAAGGCTCTATATAAAATTCCGCCCAATCATGGCAGCCTATATAATTAGGATTAACTACTAATCCAGATTGCCATCTAGCAGGGATTCCAACTATCCTACAAAGGGTTATAAATAGCATTGCTTGAATACCACAATCCCCTTTAAGATTGTAGGCAGCATATTCAGGTACATTAGTTATAGCGGCATACTGCCTAACATAAGAATACTGCACATTTTGAGTTATATAATCGTAAATCTTTCTAGCTTTAATTAATGGATTAGTTTCTTCTTCGACTATCTCATTTGCTAATTCGACTAAAAAAGGTGTAAATCTTATATGGGGCAGATATTCTTCTGTATAAAATGTAGGTTGATTTTTAGAGACATTATCGGCTATTAGGTCATTGTATTTAATATGACTTTCATAGGAATATTCAACAGTAAATTCATCTTTGCCCTTTACTATTTCTTCAAAATAGATAGTCCTTTGAGGATGATTTTCATGGGCCATAGCTTTAGGATTATGAGAAGTATTTAATATATTCATATTTTTTATCTGTTGAGCATTTCGTGGAATAGGTAAGTGAACCCTTATTTTTTCGCCTATTCTAGAATATTCATTTTTTAATCTTAAACCAGTTTTAACATGGATAAAGTATTTAACTTCCCCTTTATCTATAATTTCGTCTATAGTTTCATCTAGTATGCTAGAGTCATCTTCTTTTGGATTAATAAGTCTGGTCTTTAGAATAGGATGTACTCTAATGGAATTCTGTAAAAATCGTTTATGAAAAGTAACTTGACCATCTATATAGATCCAATCTGCATACCTACCATCTTTTAAAGATTTCAAGTCTTCTTTTGAAAAATCTTTAATTTCTTTTTGAGCAATAGACAAGGCTTCATCGAAGGAATATATATAATCTTGCTTAAATCTTCTAATTCTATCTTTCTCAAAAATCAATCTGTCTTTTAATACTTTTGGAATATTTCTTGTCATATATAGATCTATTAGCTCTAAAGCCTTTGTAAAATCACCGAATACCATTAATCGGTTTACGTCTTCTGGCAAATCAGCTACTAAGGATCCCAATCTGTTCATCTTTTATCCCCCCATAAATTATTTACTTACTTTAATATATTATATAGATAAATTGTAAAAAATGAAAGTAGGATCATTAGATGGAATATATTCTTGTTAGAATAAAGAAATAGGGTTAAAATATTGCTTGATTTAAGATTTAACTTATGATAAATTGGGCATATATAGTATACAAACCAAACGAATACACAATATATTGATGCGGGGGGATTTTATGTTAAAAGTAGAGAAAAGGAATGGTATGATTGTAGATTTTGATGGAGATAAAATCGTCAATGCCATTAGCAAAGCTATGGCTGAGACAGAAATAGGTATAGATGAGAACATAGCCAAACAGATATCAGATAAGGCTTATGATACCTTCAGAAATTTAGATGTGGTACACATTGAAAAAATACAGGACTTTGTTGAAATTCAATTGATGAAAGTTAGACCTGATGTAGCAAAAAAGTATATTCTTTATAGAGATGAAAGAGCAAGACTTAGAAAACATGGCTGGGTTATGACAGATTTACAGAGGGATATATATGAAAAAAAATACAGGTTTGCCAATGAAAGTTTTGATGAATTTTTAACTAGAGTAAGTGGTGGCAATAACTTTATAAAAAAAGCTATTAAAGATAAAAAATTTATGCCTGCAGGTAGGATATTAGCAGGAAGGGGTCTAGATAAACATGGTAGAAAGATGACATTATCAAATTGCTATGTAATGCCAAAAGTAGAAGATAATATTGAATCTATATTTGATACAGCAAAATATATGGCAAGGACTTATTCCTATGGTGGCGGTGTAGGTTTGACTCTTTCAAAATTAAGACCAAAAGGTGCTAAGGTAAATAACGCTGCAAGTACTACTACAGGAGCCGTTTCTTTTATGGATCTTTATTCTTTAGTTACTGGATTGATCGGTATGAGGGGAAGACGAGGGGCATTGATGCTTAATTTAGATTGCCATCATCCGGATATTGAAGATTTTATAGATGTGAAGAACGACTTAACCAAAGTAAAATACGCAAATATTTCTGTAAATATTACTGATGAATTCATGGATGCAGTTGTAAATGATAAAGAATATGAGCTTTATTTTAAAGTAGAGGCTACTGGTGAAGAGATTAGAAAGACCATAAGGGCAAGAGATCTATTTAGAAAGCTAGCAAAAAATAATTGGAATATGGCAGAACCTGGTATGTTGTTCACCAACAAAATAAACTCATGGCATTTGATGAGCGAAGATGAGACCTTTGAATTTGCTGGAGTAAATCCATGTGCAGAGGAAACTTTACCAGCCTTTGGAAGTTGTAATCTGTCTTCTATTAATTTAAGCGAATTTGTTAGAAATCCTTTCACCAATAAAGCAAAATTTGAATATGAAAGATTTGGGGAGATGGTAAGAGAAGGAATTATTTTCTTAAATGAAGTATTAGACGAAAACATGGAACTTCATCCATTGCCACAACAAAGGGAGATGGCAAGGGAGCTGAGACAGATTGGCCTTGGTATTATGGGGGTTGCAGATATGTTCATAAAACTAGGCATTAGATATGGTAGCCAAGAATCCATAGAGCAAATACATGAGATTGGCAAAGTTCTAATAAATGAAGCATTGAGACAGTCTGCATTATTAGCTAAAGAACAAGGACCTTTTCCAAGATATAGAGAAGAGGCTATATTAAGATCACCATTTTTAAATTCCAATGCTAATGATGATGTATTAGAACTTATTAAAAAATATGGACTTAGAAATAGCCAACTTCTAACTATACCTCCTACAGGAAGTATATCTACTTTAATAGGTTGTAGTAATGGGCTAGAGCCAATATTCCAGATTTCATATACTAGAAAATCTGAATCCTTACATCATGAGGATACCTACTATAAGGTATTTACTCCTATAGTAAAGGAATACATGGATAGAAATAATATTTCAAGAGAAGAAGATTTACCAGATTTCTTCGTAACTACTTCAACCTTAAATTACAAGGATAGAATAGAAGTGCAGGCAGCATGGCAACAATATATAGATGCAAGTATATCGTCAACAGTTAATGTACCAAATGAATTTACCGTAGAAGAGGTAGAAGAACTGTATATTAATGCATGGAAAAAGGGATTAAAAGGGATTACAATTTATAGGGATGGTTGTGCTAGAGAAGGGATACTTATTACCAATAAATCCAATCTAACTAATATAGAAAAAATAGAAAAATTACAAAAGGAATTAGAAGAATTGGTAGAGAAACAATTAAAGGAAGACCCTGAAACTTGTCCCATGTGTGGAGGTAAATTGATCCATAGCGGTGGATGCTCTGAATGCCAAGACTGTGGATATAGTCCATGTTCAATATAATTTGAGTAAAACGAGTCATTCTAAGGCTGGAGGGTGTTGATAAGGAGCCTACAAGAATGACTCGTTTTTAATAATCCAGAAGTAAGTGTAAAAATGAATTTAAAATAATTTAATAAAATCTTTTTTATCTTATCAACTGTAGTATAATTAAATTAAAACATTGTAAAAGGAGATGGATATTATCATAATAGAAAAATTACATGAAATCCTCCATAATAGCAAGGGAAAAGCAGAAAGTATTTTGAACAAATCCTTTATAGACCCATTTATTTACATAGAAAAAGTTATACCTAATTTAGATAATAGGAAACCTATATATAGAGAGGATTGGATCAATCAATTTTATCAAGGAGATAATTTGGCAGTTATGAAAAGACTATTGGAAAAAGGATATGGTGAGAAAATAGACTTGATTTACATAGATCCACCTTTTTTAACCAAATCAAGATTTAAAGGAAGAATATTAATCAACAATGGAAATAAAGAGGATGTAATAGAGTATTTTGCTTATGATGATATATGGGAAAATGGACTTCAATCTTATTTAGAAATGTTATGTATTAGGCTATATTTGATGAAAGAACTATTAAGCCAACAAGGAACTATCTATATCCACTTAGATTATAGAACGGTTCATTATGTGAAGGTATTAATGGATCAAATATTTGGAGAGGAAAATTTTTTAAATGAGATTATTTGGGCTTATAAATCTGGTGGAGTTAGCCAAAAGTACTATTCAAGGAAGCATGATACTATTTTAGTATATACTAAGGGGAAAGACTATATATTCAATCCCCAAAAGGAAAAGTCTTATAACAGAGGATTTAAACCCTATAGATTCAAAGGAGTCAAAGAATACGAAGACGGTTTAGGTTGGTATACTTTAGTGAATTTAAAAGATGTTTGGCAAATAGACATGGTAGGAAGGACATCTAAAGAAAGGGTAGGTTACGATACCCAAAAACCAGAAAAATTATTGGAAAGGATAATCTTAACATCTTCAAAGGAAGATTCTATTGTAGCAGATTTTTTTGCTGGTAGCGGTACTACAGGGGTGGTAGCAGAAAGGTTAAATAGAAATTGGATAATGGCAGATGTAGGTACCTTATCTTCTACGACTATTAATAAAAGATTAATCGCAAATAAAGCATTACCATATTACATATATAAGGCCTATGAGAATCATGATAAATCAGGTAAATTATTTTTAAAAGAAATAGAAATCAAAAATAATAAAGAAGGTATCCAAGAATTACATATAGAATTAGATAGATATGAATTAGATTTAAATAGAGTTCCCATAAAAGATAAATATAAAAATATGTTAAGAGAAAAATTAACTAATGACTCTTTATCTTTGTTAGATTTTATTGGTATAGATATAAATTATAATGGTAATACTCCTTGTCTTAAATGGCAATACTATAGGAATAATGATGGATTAAGTATTAATTCATATATAAATCTAACTACTAAACATATTAAAAATGGTCAAAAAATATTTATTCGGTATGTGGATATATTTGGTCATAGTAATTCAAATCTCTATGAAATAATCAAAGAAAGGGTGGTTTTGTGTCAAGACAATTAGAAGGTTTAAAGCCAGAAAGAGTATTTTTCTATTTTGAGGAAATATCGAAGATCCCTCGTTGTTCTTTCCATGAAGAAAAAATAAGCAATTATTTAAAACAATTCGGTGAAGATCAGGGACTTGAAACCCTTCAGGATGAGGCATTAAATATTATAATAAAAAAACCAGGTACTAAAGGATATGAAAATAGCCCTACTGTGGTGTTACAAGGTCATATGGACATGGTATGTGAAAAGGAAGAGAATTCAAACCATGATTTTTCAAAAGATCCTCTTAAATTAATAGTAGAAGAAGATTTTATCAAAGCAGATGGCACTACTCTAGGGGGAGATAATGGCATTGCTGTAGCCATGGCTTTAGCCCTATTAGAATCTAAAGATATTCCTCATCCTCCTTTAGAAGTACTTATAACAACTAATGAAGAATCAGGAATGGATGGAGCTAAAGCATTAGATCCTAAACATATTGATGGAAGGATACTTATTAATATAGATTCAGAAGAAG
Organism: Clostridium sp. Cult1; assembly: GCF_021655095.1. Taxonomy (GTDB): domain Bacteria; phylum Bacillota; class Clostridia; order Tissierellales; family Tepidimicrobiaceae; genus Schnuerera. The sequence continues at coordinate 980,213 of NZ_PPXW01000001.1, forward strand.
AAGGTACTATTTTAGTAAGCTGTGCAGGTGGAGAAAGGAGCAAAGTGAGAATCCCTATAGAATGGGAAGCTTTTAAACCTTTAAAAGATGATTTAGTTTATTCTATAAAGACTTCTGGCTTGCAAGGTGGCCATTCAGGAATGGAAATTCACAAAGGAAGGGGTAATGCTAACAAGATTATTGCTAGAATATTGGCTTTCGTCAAAGATGAATGTAAAATACGTCTAGCTCATATAGAAGGTGGTTCAAAGACCAATGCAATACCAATGAATGGAACAGCAATTATAGTATTGGATAAAAAAGATGAAAATATATTTTTACAAGCTATAGAAGCTCTAGATGAAGGAATAAAGAAGGAATTGAAAAGTTCCGATCCTAAGTTTGAACTCATTGCACAAAAAACTGAAATTAAAGTGGAAAGGGTGTTAACAGAAGATAGTCTAAATAGGATGATTGCAGCTTTAACTTTGATCCCAACAGGAGTTCAGTCAATGAGTCAGGATATGGAAGGGCTAGTAGAAAGCTCGAATAATTTAGGGATTGTTAGAATATCAGATAATGAAGTTACAATAGAATCCTCTATTAGAAGTTCTAAAGGAACATTAAAAAAGAGTATTGGAGACCAAATAAAAACTGTAGCAGATATAGTTAAAGGCCAATGGGAAACCTATGGCTCCTATCCTGCTTGGGAATATAATGAAAATTCGCAAATAAGGGAAATATTTAAAAGAGTATATAAAGCTAAATATGGAGAAAATATAAAGGTAGCTGCTATTCATGCTGGATTAGAATGTGCTATATTTGCAGAAAAGTTTAGTGATATGGATATGATCTCTTTTGGGCCAAATATGTATGGAGTCCATACACCAGAAGAAAAACTTAGCATATTATCAACTCAAAGGACCTATGATTTACTATTAGATGTATTAAAAGAAATAAAATAGTTTAAAATACTATATACTTTTATAATAATATAAGATATCATTAGCATATAATTAAATAACCTCTTGAAAGGAGAATTAATATGAATAAAAATCATGATGAAAATTGCAATTGCGAGCATGACCATGAGCACTGTGATTGTGATCACGAGATGGATGTAATCTATCTTACCCTTGATGATGATACAGAAATAGAATGTAATGTTATAGGAATCTTTGAGGTAGATGATTATGAGTACATTGCATTAGTACCAGTAGACGATGACCAAGTACTATTATATAGATACGAGGAATACGAAGATGGTATAGATTTAGTAAATATTGAAGATGATGAAGAATTAGACATAGCATCTGAAGCCTTTTATACTTTATTTGTAGAAGATTTAGATGATGAATACGATTATTATGACGATGATGAAGATGATTATTATGAGGAGGATGATGAAATATAGGTTCTTTGGAACCTATATTTTTTCTTCTTAATTGGAGTAAACTTTGGTATACTTAAACTAAGTATTAAAAATAGAGGTGAAATCAATAATATGTACAAGCTAATTGCCATAGATTTAGATGGCACTTTATTAAACGACAATAAAATAATTCCTGAAGACAATTTAAAACTAATGAAAGAAATAATCGATAATGGTTATGAAGTTGTTATTGCAACGGGGAGAAGGTATTGGTCTGCTAAGCAATTAGTAAAGGATATAAATAGGCCTATGGTTATATTAGCTAATAACGGCAATATAGTCAGGGACACTAAAGATGATCAAATAATAATTAAAAAATATTTAGATTTAAAGGATTTTAAGACATTAATTCAAGAAGGAAAAGAAAGAGGATTATATCCAATAATCCATGTAGATCAATTTGAAAAAGGAATAGATCTAATAATTGAAATGGATAAAGATCATAAAAAATACCATAACTATGTGGCTCAATCTGAAGAAAGATATAAAAAAGTGGAAAATTTTTTGGAAATTGAGGAGGATAAAATATTAGCTGTAGTATATGCTGGAGGTAAAGAAGAATTAAAAGGATTCCATTATCATATAAATGAAAAGTATCCTAATAGATTTAATTCTCATGTAATGGAAAATGTAATAGTAGCAGAAGCTTTATTAGAGATAATGAATCCGTTAGGTTGCAAATGGTTAAGTTTATCAGAATATGCTAAGGAAAAGGGAATAGCTGAAAGGGAAATCATTGCTATTGGAGATGATAACAATGATGCTCAGATGATAAAAAATGCAGGATGTGGTATAGCAATGAAAAATGCCAGTGAAGGAGTAAAGAAAGTAGCCAATGTAATTACGGAAAAGGATAACAATGAATCTGGAGTAGCTTTTGAACTAAAGAAAATATTACGCTTATAGGAGGGTGACTATGTCAAAATACAATTTTATTTTAAAGGAAACTGATGGAAAGGATATTTCCTTAGAGGATTTTAAAGGACAAAATATAGTATTGTACTTTTATCCTAAGGATAATACGGCCGGTTGAACTACTGAAGCTACCGAGTTTCGGGACTTACATGATGAGTTTCTAAAAATGGATACTATTATATTAGGAATCAGTAGGGATAGTTTAAAATCTCATGCTAAGTTTAGAGAAAAACAAAATCTACCTTTTCTTCTTTTAAGTGATCCAACAGAAGAAGTACATAATTTATTTGGAGTTATGAAACTTAAGAAGATGTATGGAAGGGAGTATATGGGAGTAGAAAGGTCTACTTTTATCTTCGACAAAGAAGGAGAATTGGTAAAAGAATTTAGAAATATAAAAGCAAAGGGGCATGCAGAAAAAGTCTTAGAGTTTATTAAAAAAGAGCTTTAGTATTAATCGTTAAATAACGAGGAGGGGTATTGTGAAGAGAAAAAATTTATTATCTATTTTTTTAGTTTTAGTAATTTTACTAAGTAGTTTTCAACTAGGTTATGCAGTAGATTCAAATAATCTTACTAAGTACGATATGAACATTAAGTTGAATAGAGAAGAACATACTGTAGAAGGTGAACAAAGTATTAGCTTTGTAAATACTTACAATGATGATTTGAAAGAATTGGTATTCCATCTATATCCTAATTCCTTTAAATCCTATGAAACAATGCCTGCCATTGGTGGTATGTACTATCCAATGGATGGAGAAAAAATTGAAATGAAGGAAGAAGAAAAAGGATATATAAAAATTCATCAAGTATATATAGATAAAAAAGAAGCCGAATTTAAAGAGAATGAGCAAATATTAAGAATTCCCTTAGACAAGCCTTTGGGGAAAGGAGAAAAAATCCAGCTGAAAATCAAATTTACATTAAAAGTTCCAGAGGGTTATCAGCGCCTACACCAAATGGAAGGAACCTACTCTCTAACCAATTGGTATCCTTTGTTATCCATTTATAACGAAAAGACAAAAAAATGGGATGAAAACCCATATCACCCTATTGGAGAATCTAACTATAGTGATATTTCAGATTATAATGTAAAACTCACCGTTCCTAAAGATATGGTAGTAGCACCTACTGGCACTATAATAGAGGAAAAGGTAGCTGGTGACGATAAAATAATAAATATAAAAGCCAAAAATGTTAGAGATTTTGTAATTTTAATGAGTCCAAATTATAAAGTTAAAACTAAGGAAGTAGACGGAATAAAGATTAGCAACTATTATATGAAGAATAAGAGCCATCCCGTTGATAAAACAGCAGAAAAAGTATTAGATGAAGTTGCTAAAGCTATAAAGTTTTTAAACAATACTATAGGCAGATATCCTTATGATGAATTGAGGATAGTAGAAACTTATCTTTCTGGAGGAGCTATGGAATATCCTCAAGTAATCCAGATGGGTGGATACCATGATTTGTCCCATGTAAATATTGAAGAGAATGCACCTTTTATTATAGAAGCAGCAGTTCATGAAACAGTACACCAATGGTGGTATGTAGGAGTAGGGAACGATGAATTTAATGAACCTTTCTTAGACGAATCTTTAACCGTATTTACCACTGCCTATTATTTTGAGAAGGAATACGATAAGTACCATGAAAATGGAGTAGCTTACACTATAAGAAACAGAGTATATCCGTCAACAGTACTTCCACTAAATAGTAGCGTAGATGATTTTAAGGACTGGGGAGATTATTCTTTAGCTATATATACAAGAGGACCTGCTTTTTTTGAAGATTTAAGACAACAAGTTGGGGAAGAAAAATTTGTTGAAATCCTACAAACTTATTATGAGGAATATTTATTTAAAAACGCAAGTATAGACGGTTTATTAAATATTATAGAAAAAGTAGCAGGAAAAGAAATTAGAAAGGTTATGGATAAAGCTGTTAAAGAACCAAATTATCATCCCGAAAGTATACAATTGAGCCAGGAAGAACAAATGCTTTTTTATAGAAGGCAAGAAAAGCAAAGGTTGAGAAGATATGAGAATGCAAAGGGATTAGTATTAGGCAGTATAGTCCTTAGGGCATTAGATGGAGAAGAATTAATATTAGTAAGACCAGAACATATAAAAGATAAGGATTTACAGAAACTAGAAGAGTTAATAAGAATGCTTACAAACGATTTGGAAATTCAATTTGGTATTAAGGTTAAGATAGTTGAAGAAAGAAACCTTACAGATAAGGATAGAGAAAACAATGTAATACTAATAGGTTATCCTAAAAAGATAGATTTTATAAAGGAAATAAAAACAGAACTTCCAATCGATTTAAATTCAGAAACAATTGATATTAATGGAATTTCCATTAAAAATGAAAATATATCTGGTATTTTTATATCAAAAAATCCAAACAATAATAAGAAACTAGCTTTAATTATATTTCTAGATGAAAACTCAGTTAAGAAAGAACATATTGTAACACCTGAAGGATATATATTAGATATGGATACAATATATCAATATAATCCACTATATAATTCAGATGTTCAATTTATAATAAATATGGGGGATGTAGAAGTAAAAGGAATGTACAAATAGAAAAGGTGAAATAATTGGAAATAACAGTATACAATGTTTATTCTAAGTATTTAAAAGAAAGATTTGGAGAAAAGGTATATAAACTACCTATTAATTTGCCCCTTACTTGTCCTAATAGGGATGGTTGTATAGGTACTGGTGGTTGTATATTTTGTGGAGAAGAGGGAGGTTCCTTTGAGAACCTTCCCAATACCCTTACTGTAAAAGAACAAATAGATAAAAATAAAAAATATATAAGTATGAAGTATAAAGCAAAAAAATTTATCTCTTATTTTCAAAACTTTACCAACACCTATTTACCTTTAGAGGATTTTAAAAAATATATTGAAGAATCCATAGTAGAGGGAGTTGTTGGTATATCGGTATCCACAAGACCTGATTGTATAAATAACGAATATTTAGAGTATTTATCCTATATAAAGGATAGATATAGATTGGAAATTACCTTGGAGTTAGGTTTACAAACTGTTAATTACCATACTTTGAGAAAAATTAATAGAGGTCATTCTTTAGCGGAATTAATAGATGCAGTGTTAAGGACTAAAAAATATGGAATTAGGACTTGTATTCATTTAATTTTAAATCTCCCTTGGGACACTATGGAGGATACTATAGAAAATGCAAAAATATTATCTGCACTGGGAGTTGATGAAGTTAAACTTCACGCACTATATATAGTTGAGGGAACAGAATTGGGCAAGATTTATAAAGAAGGACGAGTCAAATTAATATCTAAGGATGAATACAAAGAAAGGGTAATTACATTTTTAGAGTATTTAGATGAAAAAATAATTATACAAAGGATTATTGGCAGAGCTCCAGAAGAAAATGCTTTGTTTGTAAATTGGAATGAAAGTTGGTGGAAGATAAGAGATGAAATAGTAAGGGAAATGGTAGAGAGAAATATAAAACAGGGAATCAAGTGTAATTATTTAAATGGAAAAGCAATTAAGATGAAAAAAATAGAGGAAAAAGATAATAAATGTAGAATATAATAATAAAGTATAAAATATAAAGGGGATGATTATCATGGCCAAATTTATTTTAGGACCAAAGGGCAGTGGTAAAACCAAATGGCTAATAGATAGAGCAAACGAGGAAATTAAAAAAGGTAACGGGAATATAGTATTTATTGATGTGGATGACAATCATATATTTAGCCTTGATTATTCTGTAAGGCTTATTAATGCCATGGAGTTCAATATTAAAAATATAGAATCTTTCTATGGCTTTTTGTGTGGAATTATAGGGATGGACTATGATGTTGAGAAGATATATATAGATGGAATATATAATGTATTTCCTTTAAAAAATGATGAATTAGAAAAACTTGTAGAAGGATTAAATTTAATAGAGGAAAAATTTAATACGGAATTCTATATTGGTGTGGATTTGAAAATGGAAGAGATGCCTGATAAATTAAAGAAAAATTGTATTGAATTAGAGATAGATTAGGCAGGAAATACTCCTGCCCCTCACTTTTTATCATTGCATAGAATTGTTGTCGGGTCTAAAGGTAGCACAGTCTGTTTCCTCAGTAGAAGAGGCATTTCTTGGCTGTATTTCTATCTTTGCTGCACTACATTGGTCTCCAGACACATAATAATGACAAGTATTTACAACACATTTAACACCGTCAAGAGGTTCGCTTGTTTTTTCTATACGCATAGCAATCTCCTTTCATTTAAAATATAGGTTGAATTATCTTAAGGTTCACCATAATTATTTTGTGTTTTAAATAGTTTTTTATACAAAATTCTGATAAGGAGCATTACATGAATAAAATGGAAAGATTAGATAAAATTCTATCCAATATGGGATATGGAAGCAGAAAAGATGTGAAAAAGATAATAAAAGAAGGTAGAGTAGAAATAAATGGTGAAATAATCTATAAGAATGATTACAAAATAAATCCATATACCGACGAAATTAAACTAGATGGAGAAGAAATTTATTTTAGAAAATATGTATATATTATGATGAATAAACCAAAAGGATTAGTTTCATCAACTGATGATCCTATAAATAGAACGGTTTTGGAATTGTTAGATGAGGAATATTTAATTTTCAATCCATTTCCCGCTGGTAGACTCGATAAAGATACGGAAGGACTACTTATTTTAACTAATGATGGAAAATTAGCCCATGAACTATTATCACCCAAAAAGGGAGTTGAAAAAACCTATTATGTAGAAGTAGATGGATATGTAGAGGAAGAACATAAGAAATTATTTAATGAGGGAGTCACTTTAGATGATGGTTATAAAACTCTATCAGCAAAGCTTAAAATAATTGAGTCAGGTTTTATTTCAAAGGTAGAGTTAACCATTAAAGAAGGAAAATTTCATCAAGTAAAAAGGATGTTTCAAGCTATTGATATGGAGGTAATATATCTTAAAAGGATTTCTATGGGGCCAATAAAATTAGATGAGAGATTAGAATTAGGCCAATATAGGGAATTAGCTGAGGAGGAAATTAAATTATTAAAAGAAAAAAATTAAAAATTATGATATAATCTATTAAGAATTCATATTTAGATAGGGTGTTATAATTGGCGCAGTTTAAAAGAAAGGGGATATTTGAAACTTTTTTTCAAAACAGATCTTCCCTTATAATCCAATATACAAATGGGGATATTACCAAGAAAGAATTTTTAGAGTATAATTTTGATTTCGTTCAAGAGATGAATATTAAACCTTTTTCAAGAATCGATAGTTTTGAAAAGGGAATGTATAATTATCAATATTATAATGTTTTAGCTAAGTATTATACTATGCTAGCTAAAGATATAAGAAGATCAGGAAAGCATAGTAAATATTATACTTATTACAAAAACATGGGTAATGAGTATTATCACCAAAAGGATAGAGCAACCTTACAATTATTAAGATTTTTAGAATTTGAAAATGTGGAAGCCTATTTTATTCAGGTAGAATCTAAATTTTTACAGGACAAATTATATGAAATTGTGTTATTAGATTACAAAGAGGCTATTTTCCACTCTAAAAGTTATTGGCTGTTGGGTATATTAAAGGAGGAAGGAGTTTTTTTAGAAGGAAAGAAAAAATCCCTCATAGATGGGTATATTAATGAAAGATATTAAAATAAATAGCGGCAAATAGCTGCTATTTATTTTAAGGCAAAAAATTAATGATAGAAAGGAGATTGACATGGAGTTTACTAAGATGGAAGCCACAGGGAATGATTTTGTTGTATTTAATGGATTTAAATATTCTATTGATAATTATAGAGATTTAGCAATGAAATCCTGTCATAGACATTATTCTGTTGGTGGAGATGGTATCCTAGTATGTGAAAAATCAGACATAGCTGATGTGAAAATGATATATTATAATTCTGATGGTTCGAGAGGGGAAATGTGTGGTAACGGAATAAGATGTTTTTCAAAATATGTATACGAAGAAGGTTTAGTAGATTCAAAAGTCTTTAAAGTAGAAACATTAGCTGGCATTAAAACCATATGGTTAGAAACAGATAATAAAGGCATAGTGGAAACAGTAAAAGTAAACATGGGTAAACCTATTTTCAATCCTAAGGCTATTCCAGTAGATATAGATAAGGAAAGAGTAGTAGAGGAAACTATAAAGATTGAAGGGAAAGATATAGTATATTCCTCAGTACTAGTAGGGGTTCCCCATACGGTTATTTTTATTAACGATATAGAAGATTTTGATATTAATGAATTGGGAAGTAAGCTGGAGATAGACACTATTTTTCCATCTAAAACAAATGTCAATTTTGTCAAAATTTTAGATAGAAATAAAATAAAGGTTTACACTTGGGAAAGAGGGGCGGGAAGAACTTTAGGTTGCGGAACCGGTTCTTGCGCAAGTGTAGTTATTGGTAATCTATTAGGCAAATTAGAGAAAAAAGTTGGAGTAAAAACTGAAGGAGGGGAATTACAAGTTGAATTAGGAGATAAAGGTGAGATCTATATGAAAGGATGGGCTAATAGAATTTGTAATGGAACATTATATAATCTAATATAAATATTATATATGGAATTTATTATTGAGAATGGAGGTATCTTTATGACAGAAATGAACAAAAAAAGCTTTTGGGACTATTATAGATTTCCTATTATATTACTTTCATCAATAATATTAGGAAGTATTATTGGTTTAATAATGGGAGAGAAGGCTTCGATATTTCAACCTTTAGGTGATATATTTTTAAATATAATGTTTACAATAGTAGTCCCTTTAGTTTTTGTAACCATTACCAGCGCTGTATCTAGTATGGTAGATATGAAAAGGCTAGGTAGAATAATAGGTAGTATGCTTTTAGTATTCGTTATTACAGGACTTATTGCTTCAATAATAATGATAACAGTAGTAAACATATTTCCTCCTGCTAAAGGAGTAAAACTAACCATGGAGTCGGCAGAGGAAATAACTCCTTTGAAGACAGGGGAACAAATAGTCAAAGCCATAACCGTCAGTGATTTCCCAGAACTAATATCTAGGAAAAATATGCTTCCATTGATTATTTTTTCAATATTTTTTGGGCTATGCGTTAGCCTATTAGGAGAAAGAGCTAAACCCATATCCAATTTATTAAATATTTTATCGGAAGTTTTTTTAAAAATGGTATCCATAGTCATGTACTATGCACCTATCGGTTTAGGGGCATATTTTGCTTCATTAATAGGAACTTTTGGGCCTGAATTATTAGGATCCTATGCAAGAGCAATGATAGTCTATTATCCTATTTGTATAGTCTATTTTTTCGTAGCCTTTTTCTTCTATTCTTATTTTGCTGGTGGAAGAGAAGGGGTAAAGGTATATTTTAAAAATATATTTCCAGTAGCAATTACTTCCTTAGCAACTCAAAGCAGTATTGCTACATTACCTGTAAATTTAAGTGCGGCAAAAAAGATAGGAATTCCAAAAGATATTAGAGATATTGTAATTCCTATTGGAGCTACTGCTCATATGGATGGGTCCTGTTTAAGTGCTATCTTAAAGATTGCTTTTATGTTCGGTATTTTTGGAATACCTTTTAAAGGAATAGGAACCTATATCACAGCCATAATAATCTCTATATTGAGTGGGGTAGTTATGTCGGGAGTTCCAGGTGGTGGATTAATTGGGGAAATGTTAATAGTAAATCTATATGGATTTCCGCCAGAAGCTTTTCCAATAATAGCAACTATTGGGTATTTAGTAGATCCACCAGCTACAATGATCAATGTAACTGGCGATACAGTAGCTTCTATGATGGTAACTAGAGTTATCGAAGGAAAGAATTGGTTATCACAAAAGCTTACTGCAAAAGAGTAAATATTGTTTACATAAATAAAAGGATGCTAGGCAATAGAATAAAGCCTACCATCCTTTTTTATTTAGCTAGAACCTTTATTATCTCTTCTAAAGAACTATTTTTTTCTATTTCAAACTCACCGGACTTAAGTTTTGTTTCCATATTTAACTCAACAGCCTTTTCAACAAACTCATTTCTATCATGGACTAAGCCATTAGATACCAAGATATCACCAATTTCAGCTGGTAATGATCCAGCAGGTATAGTTACTTTAATTATTTCTGTTGGCTCTTTTTCAGATATTTCATCCTGTTGTTCTCTGTTTTCATCATCTTCTTGGTTTTTTGATGAATCATTATCAATATTATTATCCTCTTTTTCATCCTTTGAATTTATATCTTCACTACCTATTGTACTAGAAGGCTTTTCTGATAAGGTATCAGTAGCATCTTTAGCAAATAATCCGCCTAATCTCCAATTGATAACTAAAGCCACTATTAGGATTACAATGACCATCATTATGTAATCTATACCATCGTATAGGATATCTTTCAATCCTTCAAAAAATTTTTTCACCAAATTCACCTCTTTTAATAACTTTGAAAGAGAATAAAGTTTTTAAAATATGTTAATCTATAATATAATTATAACATAAGAATAAAGAAAAGGTGAGGAAAGTTTGAAAGAGTTAATTATTGACAAAAATGATAGTGGCCAAAGATTAGATAGGTTTTTAAAAAAATATCTGTCAAAAGCACCAAATAGTTTTATATACAAAATGATTAGAAAGAAAAATATTAAGTTAAATAACAAAAAGGCTAGTCCTGAAACTACAATAATTGAAGGAGATATCATACAATTATACTTGGCAGATGAAACCATAGAAAAATTTAGGGAGCAAATAAAAGTAGAGAAAAGTCATACATCCCTTAATATTATCTATGAAGATCAAAATATAATGATAATTAATAAACCAGTAGGAATATTATCCCATTCGGCAAATAAGGATTATGGCAATAATATCGTGGATAGCATGATACATTATCTTTGCCAAAAAGGTGAATATAATCCAAGAATTGAAAAGACCTTTACCCCAGCTATTTGCAATCGGTTAGATAGAAATACTAGTGGAATAATTATTGGAGCAAAAAACTATACTTCTTTAAAGGTTATTAATGAAGCAATAAAACAAAGAAATATCAATAAATACTATAAAACCATAGTTAAAGGAATAATAAAAAAAGATATGATAGTAGAAGGATTTTTATCTAAAGATGGAGAATTAAATAAAGTAGAAATAACCGATAGGGAAATAGATGATTCAAAAAGAATTTTTACTGGAATAAAAGTATTAGCTACATCCAACCAATATAGCTTACTAGAAATAGAACTGATAACAGGAAGGACTCATCAAATAAGAGCTCATCTAGCTTCCTTAGGCCATCCAGTAATTGGAGATGTCAAATATGGTAATAAGAATACGAATAAATATTTCAAAGAGAAATATAATTTACAAAGTCAATTTCTTCATGGTCATAGAATAGCCTTTACTGAAATAGACAAGTCCTTAGAATATTTAAAAGGAAAGGAATTCATAGCTAAAGCAGGTGGAAAATTCATACAGATAGAGAAAGAACTATTTGGATAATTATAAAGATGGAGGTAAATAGAATGAAAAAGAAAATAAAAGTAACAGTAGAGGGAGTTGGGGAAATTTTAACAGAAGAAGATATTAAATTAGAAGAATTATCAAAACAAGTATTTGGAAAAGATTATAGAAAATATATTGGAGCTAGAATAAATAACGAAATTTATCACCTACGTAAAAGTATAGAAGAAAATATGTATATTAAATTTTTGTCTCTAAAAGATGAAGATGGACATAAAATATATGCCAGAACTGCCACTGCAATTTTTATTATGGCTTGTAAAGAAATATTTCCCCGGTCTACAGTAAAAATTGAGCATTCTATAGGAGAAGGACTCTATGCTGAACTAGAAGGAGAAAGATCCATAAGCTTCAGTGAGGTAGAGAAGTTAAAGGCAAAGATGAAAGAAATTATTAATAAAGATATACCCATTATTAGAGAAAAGGTACCAGCGGTAAAAGGGATAACGTTATTTAAAGACCGAGGCTATGAAGATAAAGTTAGACTCTATAATACTTTAGATAGAGAATTGATACAAACTTATAGAATTGGCCACCATATAGATGGATTTCATGGATATTTGGCACCTTCTACTGGATTTGTTAATATATTTGATTTAAAATATTATTATCCAGGAGCTATTATACTTATTCCTACAACAGAATGTGTAAATCAAATACCTGAGTTTATAGAACAAAAAAAATTAGCAAAAGTTTTTAAAGAAGCCAATGAATGGGCTAGTATTTTGGATTTAGGCTATGTAGGTTCCTTAAATGAAAAAGTATTAAATGGAGATATAGGGGAAGTTATTAGAATATCTGAAGCATTACAGGAGAAGAAGATTGGTCATATAGCAGATGAAATATGCAAAGATGATGATATCAATATAATTCTAATAGCAGGGCCATCTTCCTCAGGAAAGACCACCTTTGCCCAAAGGTTAGCAATTCATTTGAAAGTAAATGGGAAAAGACCTATCGCTATATCTGTAGATGATTATTTTGTAGATAGAGAAAAAACTCCCCTAAATGAAAAAGGGGAATATGATTTTGAATCCATAGAAGCTATAGATCTAGAAAAATTAAATGATGATTTAGTCAAGCTATTAGAAGGCGAAGAAATAGAATTACCTAAGTATAATTTTATAACTGGTAAAAGTGAGAGTTCGGGTATTAAAATTAAAGTAGATAAAGACCATCCAATAATAGTCGAAGGTATTCATGGATTAAACCCAAGATTAACAACCCATATTCCTGAAAAGAATAAATTTAAGATCTATATTTCCGCTTTAACTCAGCTAAATATAGATGCACATAATAGAATTTCTACCACAGACACAAGGCTTATTAGAAGAATGGTAAGGGATAGCAAATTTAGAGGCAACGATGTATTTAGAACCTTTGAACTATGGGGAGGAGTTACAAAAGGTGAGGAAAAGAATATTTTTCCATTTCAAGAAGAAGCAGATATTATGTTTGATTCTGCCTTAGTATATGAATTATCTGTACTTAAAAAATATGCAGTACCTCTCTTAGAAAAGGTAGACAATAGTAGCATATATTATTCTGAATGTAAAAGACTATTACAATTTTTAAAATATTTTATTGACATAGAAGATGAAAATATAATTCCACCTAATTCAATATTAAGAGAATTCATTGGTGGCGCGGATATCAATGTGCATTAATAGGAGGGGTTGATATTGAAGGAATTGTTAGATAGATTAATAGAAAAAAACAAAGTCCTAGTAAAGCAAGGTAAAGTTGCTAATTATATACCGTTGTTAGGAAATGCAGATCCTAAAGACCTAGGGATCTGTGTTATAGATAGTTTGGGGAACCTATACTCTAGCGGTATCTATGATAAAAAGTTTACAATTCAAAGCATATCTAAGGTAATAGCTTTAATGCTGGCAATAATGGACCATGGGGAAGAAGAGGTTTTTTTAAAGGTTGGTATGGAATCTATAGATGAACCCTTTAATTCTCTATATAAATTAGACCTACCCCATGGACATAAACCTGCCAACCCAATGATTAATGCTGGTGCAATTGTTACTACTTCTTTAATTAGAGGAAATGGAGATGAAAAACTTAACCGACTATTAGAGGTCCTACGAAAGATAACTAATAACGAAAATATTAACTATAATAAAGAAGTATACCAGTCTGAAAAAACAACGGGAGATAGAAATAGAGCCATAGCTTTTTTATTAAAAAGCAAAGGATTAATAGATGGAGAAATAGAAGAAGTACTTGACACCTACTTTAAACAATGTTCCATAGAGGTAGATTGTCAAGATATAGCAAAAATAGGGATCTTTCTTGCTAATAGGGGAAGGGTTTTAGATACAGGAGAAAAATTAGTTGATAATAGAACTATTTCTACTCTTATGGCTATAATGACTACCTGTGGTATGTATGATTTTAGTGGAGAATACGCCATCAAAGTAGGAATACCTTCAAAGAGTGGAGTATCAGGGGGTATACTGGCATCAGTGCCTAATAAATATGGCATTGGAGTTTATGGACCTGCACTAGATAAACACGGGAATTCCGTAGCTGGATATGGGATATTAAAGGATTTATCTCAAGAGTTAGAACTAAGTATTTTTGTATAGAACTGATTTAATTAATATATATTTGGCAGAATCCTATTGTTAAACTGGGGGTATATGGGTGAAAGAAAAAAGGAGAATACTAATTACTGTTCTGTTGTTAATAGTTACAGTTTTACTTTTTAGATTAGAGAAGTATATTAACAAAGGAAAAAAAGTTATTCACCAAAATAAAGAGCCTGTTTTCTACACCATAGAAGATCCGGAGTTTTGGATAGATAGAATTGAAGATAAGGATCTATTGCTTATGAACCTTACGGAAATAGAGAAGTTTAATGAGGAAATCCTTAAAAAGTTTGATTTTTTAGTGGACTTAGAAGAACATAAAGAGAATATAAAAAAAGAAAAATTACAGGAATTAATAGAAAGTACCAGTCAAATACCCGGAGAGCTTAGATATGATAGAGAAGGAAATATTATGGATGAAGATTATTTTAATAGACTCATCCATAATTTCAATTTAGAATCCTATCCAGCTTCCATATCTATTAAGTATGGGGTTACTATAAATAGAACTATGATAAGGACTTTTCCAACTTTTGAACCCTCTTATAGGGAAAAGGATAATCCCAATTTTGATAGATTTATGGAGACTGCCATTTACCCATGGGAGCCTTTAATTATATATTCGGAAAGTACCGATGGAGAATGGTATTTTGGTAGAATGTATAATTATTTAGGCTGGATACCTAAAAAAGATGTAGCTATCGGAGAAAAGGAAGAAATATTTAGCTATATAAAGAGAGAGCCCTTTCTAGTAGTTATAGATAAACAAGTATATATAGAGGACCTACTTTTAGATATGGGGGTTAGAGTTCCAATAATAGAGGAAAATAAGGATGCCTATGTTATTGGTATACCTACCAGAAATGAAGATGGACAATTAGAGATAGTTGAAAAGGAAATCCACACTTTGGAAAAATTCAACAAAGGATATCTTCCATATACTAAAGAAAATATCATTAAACAAGGATTCAAATTTTATGGAGAAGAATATGGATGGGGTGGAAGTGATAATAAAAGAGATTGTTCTGCCTTTATAATGGATATCTATAGAACCTTTGGACTTAAACTTCCTAGAAATTCCATAGAACAAGGGATAGAATCTATTGGGAAAATACATAGCAAAGAAAATATACCACCTGCAAGTATATTATACATGCCAGGACATACAATGTTATATCTTGGAGAAGAGAATGGGGTAGGCTATATACTACATCAATTTGCTGGATATTACGAAGAGGGAGAAAAGGGTCTTAATTATATAGAAGTTATGAAAACAGGCGTAACCCCACTAACTATAAAGATATCAAATGGTAAATCCTATATGGAAGTGATAAATGTATGCAAAGAATTTATTAATAATTAATGGATAAAAGGGTTGACCTAATATCACTTTAGCATTATACTAGGATAAAATGATTTCTAGTGATATAATCTTAATAATATAATTATGATTAAAGGGTGGTAAGATGCTTTTCAACTCACAAGACTATGTTAAGATGTTTACCGATATGATGTCAGAGGGTTTTATAGTTATAGATAATAATGGAATAATCCAAATATATAATAAAAAAGCAAAAGAAATTTTTGGCATAGTCTATAACCAACAAATAAGCCACGGTGTTGGAAAAATAAATAAAGGGGATATTGTAATAATTGGAGATAATTCATTGGGAAGAGATGATGGGAATTTAGATAGAGAGTCCTTAGAATCTTTGGGAATAAAGGATAATAATATTGAACAAGGAGATGCAATATTAGCAATTGGAGTTTTTCATCAAAAAGGAATATCCCCCATATATAAATATTTGAAATCCGGCAATATGGAAGATACCTTAAAATTGAAAACTAAATATTTAGGTATAGATTTAGGAGCAATAATAGATTTTGCAAACAGAATTATAACTATAGAAGTTAATGAAGAGAAATTTTCTATGAATTATATTAATGCCATTGGTCATATGGTAATTTTAGATGGAAAGACTAATAAGTTGAAATTTTACCAAGCTCAAGGATATACAGCTCGGGGAGAAAGTATCGCTGATCTACTAATGGGTTCTGAATATAGAGCTAAGGGAGAAAACTCTAATATACTCAATGTAATTGGCAAGAATATATTTGAAATCCATAAAGGAAGTTCAACTATTAAAGAATTTTATAAAGTAGCCAAAGGGGAAAATATTAGCTATATTGACGAATTTAAAGAAATAAACGGAATTCCTACCATGTGTACTTTGATTCCTGTAGATAAAGATGAAATTAGGATAGGTGCTGCACTAAAGGTAGAAGATATTTCCGAAATAAAGCATATAATTAGAGAGAGGGATAAGGCTCTTCTAGACTTAGAAAAAATGGAAAATCAATTAAAGGAAAAGAAGGTTTTTAAAAAAGCCTTCCCTAATATTGTTGGCGAGAGCAAAGAGATAGAACATGTAAAACGATTAGCCCTAAAAGCTGCAAAAACTAATTCTACCATATTAATTTTAGGTGAAAGCGGTACAGGCAAGACAATATTAGCTAAGGGAATTCATGAAAATAGTAGGTTCAAAGATAACCCTTTTATTCATGTAAACTGTGGAGCAATTCCAACTACTCTTTTGGAGTCAGAATTGTTTGGATATGAAAAAGGGGCCTTTACTGGGGCTAATAAGGAAGGGAAAATTGGGTTTTTTGAGATGGCTAACGACGGAACTATATTTTTAGATGAAATAGGAGATATTCCTACCAATTTACAAGTTAAATTACTTCAAGTGCTCCAAGAGAAAAGTTTTTATAGAGTTGGAGGAACAGAGAAAATAGACGTAAATTTGAGAATAATAGCAGCAACTAATAAAAATTTAGAAGAAGAAATGATGGAAGGGAAGTTTAGGGAAGATCTATATTATAGAATCAATGTATTTCCTATATTAATACCCCCTTTAAGGGAGAGAATAGAGGATGTCTACTCTTTAGTAGATATATTGTTACCTAAAATATGTAATGAAATCGGTATAGATACTAAAAGAATTTCTGCTGAGGCTCTCAATCTTTTGACACGATATAATTGGCCTGGAAACGTTAGAGAATTAGAAAATATACTGGAAAGGGCTATAAACCTATCAGAAAGCAATACTATTCTATCTAAACATATTACATTAGACATAAAAGAGGAAAAATCCAATACTAAAGAAATAACCCCTTTAAGGGAATCTGTTAATCTTTGTGAAAAAAATGCTATCAAAAGAGCTCTAAGTTTTTATAAAGGAAACAAAAAGAAGGCTATGGAAGCATTGGAAATTAGCAAAACAACTTTTTATGATAAATTAAAACGGTATGAAATTGATTAGTATTTAATCCTTATAAAAGGAAACTTTCCTGTTATAGGGAAAATATATAGAAGGGCTATTTATAATGGAAATCTAGGGGCAACAACAGCCTTATAGTCCTTCAACAGTCCTAATTTTCGGAATATTCAAATAAGCGAGAAAAATCAAAGGGAGTCAATTGCATATTTAAAAAGGAAATAGACTTATAGGAATATATGGCATGTATCTTGCCATAAATAATATAAAGAGATATTGGACTTAGCATCTGGTCTATTAACAAAGGACAAGGGGGGAGGGAATATTAAATATATATTGTTTTCTATTACTATGAATTTTTAAGGAGGGAAAGTATGAAAAGACTAATAGCTTTAACTATGGCTCTATTAATAATTATCACAGGTTGTTCTCAAGGAGGAAAGAAAACCTCAGGAGATAATGTGGCTGCTGTGCAAGAATATAGAACAGTTTATTCAGGTGAAATTACTACTTTGAATTATCTGGTAACTTCAACAACAAATGAATTTGCCATAGCTGCAAACTTAGTAGATACTTTAATCGACTATGATAGATATGGAGTAGTACAACCAGGTCTTGCCACTGAGTGGAGTCTATCAGATGACAATTTAGTTTGGACCTTTAAGATAAGGGAAGGGGTTAAATGGTTAACTCATGAGGGAGAAGAATATGGAGAAGTTACGGCTCAGGATTTTGTAGATGCTATGAAATACATATTAAATCCAGCCAATGAATCTAAAACCGCCAATATAGCCTATAGCGTTATAAAAAATGCTGAAGAATATTATAATGGAGAGATAAGGGATTTTGAAGAAGTAGGGGTAAAGGCACTAGAT
>NZ_PPXW01000001.1:998876-999624 GCF_021655095.1 Clostridium sp. Cult1
AGATATATTACTAATTCCAATACCATTTACAGATTTGACATCCAGTAAAAAGAGACCTGTTCTTGTACTATCAAATGATGATTATAATTCTAAAACAGAGGATATAATAGTGGCTGCTATTACTTCGAATATTACATCAAAGGACTATAGCATATTTATTACTAATAGTGATTTGTTGGAAGGAAATTTAAAAGTGGATTCATGTATAAGAGTGGATAAAATTTATACTTTAGCTCAAAATATTGTTATTAAGAAATTTGGCGAAGTTAATGATGGTGTTATGAACGAGGTAAGAAATAAAATTAATGAACTAATAAAATAACAGGAAATTCTCCTGTTATTTTTATTTAAGCATATCTACCATCAAATAAATTTTGCTAGTAGCACCGACACGTTGAACCGTATTATAAGTAGGGGACAAGCCCCTTGGATGTAAGTTGGGAGTTAGGGGTTATGCTGTAGATAGATGAGTGGTATAATGTATGTAGAAGATGTTCATTAAATTGATAAGTAAGTATTATGAGGGCTTAATTAAAAGGGGGATTTTATGAAAAGGATTGTTATTCCATTGTTTGCAATATTATTAGTATTTTCACTGGTGGCTTGTAATCAAAAATCAACTAAGGAGGAGTTAATAATAGATATTGGGGATTCTACTAAATTTACTGAAGAAGAGATAAGCAATGCAATAAAAATCGTAAAGGATAATTTTGATTTCCCAGCCTCTACTTTAACAAAAATATGGTAC
>NZ_PPXW01000001.1:999654-1071425 GCF_021655095.1 Clostridium sp. Cult1
GTACCTTTAGATAAAGCATATATCACTTCTTGCTCAAATAGTCCTAATAAATACTCTTCCGTTTTTTCCAGACCTCCATCTACATAAATAGCTCCAGTTAATGCTTCAAAAGCATCAGCTAAAATAGAATCTCTTTCTCTACCACCAGTAGCTTCTTCACCTTTTCCCAATAATAAATACTTACCTAAATCTATCTTTCTTGCAGCAAAAGCTAATGATGACTCACATACTACAGAGGCCCTTCTTTTAGTCAATTCTCCTTCAGGAAATTCAGAAAAACGTTTATACAAATATTCACTGACAACCAAACTTATAACCGTATCTCCTAAAAACTCTAACCTTTCGTTATTTCCACCACTTTTATCTTTGTTTTCATTAGCATAGGAACTATGAGTCAATGACGTGTTTAACAATTTTATATCCTTAAATTTATAGTTAATTACAGATTGAAGTTTCTTTAAAATTTTCTCTCTTTGAGATGATATTTTCACATTATTACCTCCAGATTGATTAAGGGTATTCTCTGGGCTCCCCAGAGCCCTCGTAACCCAGCTAGTCTACAATTTTTTTTATATAGTCAACAGCATCTCCTACTGTATCAATTTCTTCTACTACATCGTCGTCAACTTCTAATTCAAATTCATCCTCTAAAGCCATAATTAGTTCAACTAAATCTAATGAATCAGCATTTAAATCTTCTCTAAAAGAAGTCTCCATAGTAATGTCATCTTCATCAATATGAAATTGTTCAGAAATCATTTTTTTAATCTTTTCATATACCATTTTATAGCACCTCCAAAACATTAAAATTATTTTTTTTCAATAACATTTATATCTTTTTTTATTATATTTATTACATCCATCTCTATAAAATTTTTAACCTGTTTTATAGCATTTTTGATTGCAAAAGCATCTGAACTTCCATGAGCTTTAACCACTGGCTGTTTTAATCCTAATAAAGGTGCCCCACCATATTCCCTATAATCAAGTTTTCCTTTAAAAGATTTTAATTGAGATTTCAGCATTAATGCTCCTACCTTAGCTTGAAATGTTTTTGTAAATTCCTCTTTTAAGGAAGAGAATAAAGCTTTTGCCATTCCTTCAGTTAATTTTAGTATAACATTTCCTACAAAACCATCACAAACTATTACATCTGCAATTCCCTGAGGAACGTCTCTGACTTCTACATTTCCAATAAAGTTTATATTAGAGTTTTCTATTAGCTCATAGGCTTCTCTAACTAGAAGGTTTCCTTTACCTTTTTCAGTCCCAATATTAGCTAAACCTATCTTTGGAGAATTTACACCTAATACTTTTTCGCTATAAACAGATCCCATAATGGCAAATTGCTTCAAATATTCGGGTTTGCAATCTACATTAGCCCCTACATCTAGTAAAAATGATATACCCTTAGTCGTTGGATATATAGTTGCTAAAGCTGCTCTTTCTATGCCTGCTATCCTTTTAACTATAAATAATCCCCCAGCCAATAGAGCCCCTGTACTCCCAGCAGATACAAAACCATCTCCAATTCCTTCTGTCAAAGCCTTTAATCCAACTACTATTGAAGAATCCTTTTTTTTCCTTATAGCAAGGACTGGTTCTTCATCATTTGAAATAACCTGGGTTGAGTTAATTATTTCAATTTTTCCTTTCGGAAATTCGTACTCAGATAGTTCCTTTTCTATTATTTCCTTACTTCCAACAATTATTATATTTAAACCCAGCTCTTTTACAGCTTCAACACATCCTTCAACAATAGCCTTAGGACTATTGTCTCCCCCCATACCATCTACAATAATGTTCATAACTAACCTCCTAATCCAACCATAATTAGAGCTACTGATATTAAATATATTATAGAACTTATAAAATTGCAATATTTAATGAAAAAAAGATAGTGATATCTCCTCACTATCTTTTGCTTTGATCCTTTAGGAAAGTATTAAAAATCAA
Organism: Clostridium sp. Cult1; assembly: GCF_021655095.1. Classification (GTDB taxonomy): domain Bacteria; phylum Bacillota; class Clostridia; order Tissierellales; family Tepidimicrobiaceae; genus Schnuerera. The sequence continues at coordinate 1,001,611 of NZ_PPXW01000001.1, forward strand.
TTATAATTCTACTAAATTTATGACTTTGATAATTATTCTACTTCTATAACTTCCCTGTTTTTGTAATATCCACAGGCTCTACATACCCTATGTGGTAATTTAGGTTCATGACATTGTGGACATTCTGAAATAGTAGCTTTTGTTAATCTATAAGCTGAAGCTCTTCTTCTATCTCTTCTAGCTTTAGAAGTTTTTCGCTTTGGTACTGCCAACTAAAACACCTCCTTATTTCTTTGGAAACAGATCTTTAAGTATTGCTAATCTTGGATCTACATCTTCTATAACACATTGACAATCTTCTTTATTATGGTTAATACCACATACAGGGCATAATCCTTTACACTCTTCATGGCAAAGAGGTTTCATTGGAAGGGATAAAATTATAGCGCTAATTATATATTCAGATAAATCTAATTTTTCATCCATATAATATATAATTTCATCTTCTCCATCTAAGCCAATTTCATCCGTTTTTTCACTTAACTTCCCTGACAAAACCGTCTTTTCTTCCTTCGTAAAAGGTTCTAAGCATCTCCCACAAGCTTCCTCATAATTATAAATTATATTCAAATTTAGTAGTTTATCCTTATCTACTCGATATATTTCTCCCACATATCTTATAGGTTCAATAAATTTAATCCTTCTTCCATTTACATCTAAGGTTTCCTTTTTTAATTGCCCTTTAATGGGAATACTTGTAATAGCTTTGTCACGAAAGTTTGATAGATCAATACTCATTAATTTCACCTCTTAAACTAACACACTTTATTATATAAAGGAGGCCAATATTTGTCAAGAAATTTATATTATTTTTCAACTAACTCCAAAGTCTCTTTAGCTATCATTAACTCTTCATTAGTAGGTATAACAAGTATTGCAGTAGAGGTTACATCTCTATTAACTATTGCTTCCTTTCCTCTTACTTGATTTAGTTCCTTATCAAGTTTTATATTGATACATTCTAAGCCATCACATATATGCTCTCTTATAGTAATTGAGTTTTCTCCTATTCCTGCAGTAAAGACTAAAGCGTCAATATTACACATTAACGCAGCATAAGCTCCTATATATTTTTTAACTCGATTACAGAACAATTGTAAAGCTAATTTTGCCCTTTCATTACCTTCAGCAGCAGCCTCTTCTAAATCCCTAAAATCACTGCTTATCCCCGATATTCCTAGCACTCCAGATTTTTTGTTTAACATTTCGTTAACTTCGTCAAAAGTTAATCCTTCTTTTTCCATAATAAAAGGAATAACAGCTGGGTCCACATCTCCTGACCTAGTTCCCATAGCTAAACCTTCTAGTGGAGTAAAGCCCATACTTGTTTCTATGGATTTACCACCTTGTACAGCACAAACGCTCGCTCCATTTCCCAAGTGGCAAGTTACAATATTTAGTTCCTCAATAGGTTTTCCTAACATTTCAGCAGCTCTATGGGATACATATTTATGTGATGTCCCATGGAACCCATATTTTCTAATACCATATTTCTCATATAATTCATATGGTAATGGGTATATATAATTCGACATAGGTATTGTCTGATGGAAAGCAGTATCAAAAACCCCTACCATAGGTGTATTAGGCATCAATTCTTTACAAGCTTCTATTCCCATTATATTTGGTGGGTTGTGAAGGGGCGCTAATTCAATACAATCATTTAAAGCTTCCATAACTTCATCATCGATTATTACAGAATGAGCAAATTTTTCTCCACCATGTACTACCCTATGACCTACAGCTCCAATTTCATCCATAGATTTTATAGCACCATAGTTTGAGTCAACTAAAGCATTCAAAACTAATTCTAAAGCTTTTCTATGATCTGACATAGGCTCTTCTATTATGACTTCATCTTTTCCTGTAGTTGTATGCTTTACCCTGGAACCTTCTATTCCTATTCTCTCAACTAGTCCTTTTGCAAGTACCTCTTCATTATTCATATCTATTAACTGGTATTTTAACGAAGAACTACCACAATTAATAACTAAAATGTTCATTTACACTCCTCCTATCAAAATGTATTCTCATAAGTTATATTATTATATATTTGTTAAAAAATCAACGATATTATAGTTCTTTAATTTTGTGCTATAATATTTGTAAAACCTTATGGAGGTTGCTAATATGAAAGTAGTAGGTTTAATAACTGAGTATAACCCTTTCCATCTTGGACATAAATATCATTTGAATATGTCAAAAAAATTGACAAATTCAGATTATTCTATAGCAGTAATGAGTGGTTCCTTTGTCCAAAGAGGAGAGCCATCCTTAATAGACAAATGGACTAAAGCCAAAATGGCAATAGATAATGGAGTAGATTTAGTTATAGAACTACCCTTTATCTTTTCAACCCAATCTGCTGAACTATTTGCTTACGGCAGTATAGCTTTGTTGCACAATCTAAGTATTGTAGATTGTGTTGCCTTTGGCAGTGAGTTAGGAAGCCTAGACTACCTAAATGAAATAGCTGAAATTCTAGTTTATGAGCCTCCTCATTATAAAGAAAATTTAAGAAAATATTTAAACGAAGGAAACTCCTTTTCTGTATCCCGTAGCAATGCCTTACAAGACTACTTTGAAAAATTCAATGTTAATAAAAAATACAATATTAGCATTAAAGATTTATTAAAAATGTCTAATAATATATTGGCTATTGAATATTTAAAAGCTTTAAAAATACTAAATAGTAAAATCCAACCTGTAGCTATTAAACGGATTGGTAGTTCTTATAATGAAAACCAATTAAACCATAAAATTGCAAGTGCTACTGGCATACGTAAAAAAATCATCAATGGGAATATTGAAGCTACTAGGAAACATATTACTAACCAGACCTATGACCACCTAATAAATTATATCAATAAATATAAAAAATTCAATATGTTAGATAATTATACCCAAATAATCCATTATTTATTAAGAATTGGTCATATAAATAATTTAATTCAGATTATGGATGTAGAATCGGGACTTGAAAATCGAATAACCAAAAAAAGTACTAAATACAGTGATATTAATGATCTAATTCAAGCAATATCAACTAAAAGGTATCCTAAAACTAGGATTCAAAGAATATTAATCCATTTGATGGCAAACCTGACTAAACCGATATTTAGGGAATTATACCCCCATTATCCTTGCTATATAAGGGTTTTAGGCTCAAATGAAAAAGGTTTTGTCCTGCTGAATAAGATTAAAGAAGAATCAAAACTACCAATAATAATGAAGTTTTCTGATCATGTCAAATATAAAGATTTATATTTACAAAAGATCATAGAGTTTGATAAAAAAGCTACAGATCTATTCTTTCTTGGACTTAATACCCCTAACCCATTCATGGACATGGACTATTATACAACCCCATATATAAAGAAAAAATAGCAGAATATCTCTGCTATTTTTATTTTTTAAAGAAGGTTTGCTATACCTAATATAACAAATCCAATTAATATTGATCCCAATATGGTTTCACTAATTGTATCCTTACCTTCATTGATCTTTTTTAATATATTTACAAAATTAATGAAAAATAATACAGAAAAACCCATTGTTGATATTAAAGCTACCATCGTTTTACCTCCTTATACTGCTGCTTTATTATCATATTAATATTTATAAAAAATATAATTAAAATAAAAGCCTTTATATTGAAACTGCTAAATAAACAAAGGAGGTCAATCAATGAAAAGGTCCTTTACCAATTTTCTCTTTTTATTAATTATACTATGGATTTTAGTTGGTATTATAAGATATCCAAAATTATCTTTAGATAGTGGATATGAAGGGTTGTTAACCTGGTTTAATATTGTTATTCCTTCATTGCTACCTTTTTTCATCGTTTCAGAAATTCTAACAGGCATTGGGTTTGTAGATTTCATTGGCAAACTGTTAGAACCTCTGATGAAACCTTTATTTAATGCTCCTGGAGCATCGGCCTTTCCTCTTGCTATGAGTGTAGTATCTGGATATCCAATGGGAGCAAAAATAGTATCAAATTTAAGAAAAGAAAATATCTTATCAAAAATAGAAGCAGAAAGAACCATATGTTTTGCTAGTACTTCGGGTCCACTTTTCATGCTAGGTGCGGTTTCTATTGGCATGCTAAATGACCCCTCTATAGCTCCATTAATTATATATCCGCATTACCTAGGTTCAATGGCATTAGGGGTTTTGTTTGGATTCTACAAGAAAAAAGATATTATATCCACCGGGAAAAGAAGAAAAAAAGTATATAGAAAAAAATATGTAATACCATCTATCAAAACAAATTTCTCCATAGGAAACGTTTTAGGCACTAGTGTTAAAAACAGCCTAAATACAATAGCCATAATCGGTGGATTTATTATGTTTTATTCCGTACTAATAGAACTCCTCTTTGTTTCTAAACTATTTAATGGATTAATCCAATGGATTGCTAATATTTTTCCATTAAACAATAATATGAATATAGAAGCCATTAAAGGTTTTATAGCTGGACTATTAGAATTAACAACTGGTTGTAGGATAATATCCAATTCCAAAATAGATTTAATCTACAAAATATTAATGATAAACTTTTTAATTGGATGGAGTGGTTTTTCCATCCATAGCCAAGCACTAAGCTTTATTAGCAATACAGACATAGATAATAAGCTATATATTATAGCGAAGTTCCTCCACGGTATCCTTTCTTCTATATTTAGCTTAATATTATATCTAATAAAGTATAAAACTACTATAAAACCTTCCTTTATGCCTGGAATACCAAGACCCGAATTCATATATCCTTTAGGATGGCCATCTGTATTTTTTGCATCCTTTAAGCTTGCCATATTTGTTACTATATATATGCTGATCTGCTCACTAATCCTGTTAATAATTTACTCTTTCTTTTCATGGGACTAACTACTTGTCCCCTCTTAACTCCTGCCTATTCTGGTTTAATAAATCGATTAAGTCTTTCAGATTTTCTTGAGTTTCTAGTAATATATTATCAGCATATTCTAGGGCACCTAATCTAATACTCTTAGCATTATTTTGTGCCTTTGTTACTATTTCCTCAGCTCTTTCTTTTGCTTTTTTCGTAATTTCATCTTCCTCTACTAACTCTTCTAGTTTTAGCTCTGCCTCATTTAACATTGTATCTGCATCTTTTTGAGCTTCAGCTAAAATTCTTTGCCTTTCTTCCTTTATCCATGATGCTTGTTTTAATTCATCTGGCAGCTTTATCCTTATCTCTCTAATTATCTCGTATAGCTCATCAGCATCCACCATTACCTTACTCGAAAAAGGTAGAGAGGAAGCATTCTCTAAAACATCTTCTATTTCATCAATCAATTTAAGTACATCCATTTTTTTACCTCCCATTTATCTTTTCTTTTAATGCCCTTTCCACCACATCAGGAACAAAACAGGATATATTTCCACCAAATATTGCTACCTCTTTAACGATGCTTGAACTTAAATATGCATATCTACCTCTAGATACCATAAACAAGGTTTCTATTTCATCTTCTAGTTTTTTATTTACAAGAGCCATTTGCATTTCATATTCAAAATCCGAAACCGCTCTCAACCCTCTAATCATTGTATTACATTTCTTTTCCTTAGCATAATCTACTAATAAGCCAGAGAATGTATCAACTTCTACATTGTCATACTTTTCTAAGGTTTTCTTTAATAGTTCTACCCTTTCTTCTATCGTAAACAAGTTTTTCTTTGATTTATTATTTAATACTGACACTATTACTTTAGAAAATTTCTGAGCACATCTATCAATTATATCTAAATGTCCATAGGTTACAGGATCAAAACTTCCAGGATAAATTACTACCATATGGCCCATCCTCCTTACTTTACTTTTTAGTATAAAAACTTAAAGACTTATAACCATAGTTTCTAAGATCGATTTTATGCAAACCATATATATTTTCTTCTAAAACTAGATCTTTTTCATGTTCTAAAATAATAATACCCTTATCTTCCAAAAGATCACTTTCCCATATTCTTTTAAGAACTTTTCCTAATAAATCCTTTCCATAAGGAGGATCAATAAAGATATAGTTAAATCTAATGCCTTTCCCCTTAAATAAATTAATAGCTTTAAAAACATCGTTTTTTATAATATCAGCATAATCTTCTAATTCTGTATGCTTTAAATTATCTTTGATACATCGGATACTTTCATAAGATTTATCAACAAAATAAGTTTTACTTGCCCCTCTACTTAAAAACTCAATTCCAATGGATCCTGACCCTGCAAATAAATCTAAAACTATTGAACTTTCATCAATATATCCTAGTATATTAAATAAGGATTCTTTAATTCTATCTTCTGTAGGTCTAGTATCCTTGCCCTTTGGCGCTTTCAATCTGAATCCTTTACTAATGCCTGATATAACTCTCAAAAAACCACCTCTTCATCTATACAAAATATATTTTATCATATTTTATACAAGTATTCCTAGTATTAGTTAAAAATTAAATCTTTTATCCTATCTTTAAATAAATATATAATATTCTGTCTTAAAAGAGAGTGTTTTTCATCTAATAGATAAGCATCCTTATCTAATATTTCTTTTGCCTTTCTCTGTGCTAACTGTAATATTTCCATGTCCGTAAACAAATTTGCAATTTTCAAATCTGGTAATCCATGTTGTCTAGTACCAAAAAATTCACCAGGTCCCCTTAACTCCAAATCTTTCTCAGATATATAAAAGCCATCCGTTGACTTTTGTAAAATTCTCATTCTTTCCCTTGAAATTTTACTATTACTCCCATTTATTAAAATACAATAGGATTGATGTTCTCCTCTACCTACTCTTCCCCTTAACTGATGTAATTGGGCTAAACCAAATCTTTCTGCATTATAAATTACCATAATATTAGCATTAGGTACATTTACTCCTACTTCAATCACTGTAGTAGAAATTAAAATATCCATTTCCTTCCTAGCAAACTTTTCCATAATATAGTCCTTTTCTCCAGGCTTCATCTTCCCATGTAATAGTCCTACATTAAAGTCTTTATAAACATCATCTTTAAGGCTATCATAGAGTTCTTCTGCAGATTTTACATTTAAAGTATCACTTTCTTCAATCAAAGGGCATACAATATAGGCTTGTCTGCCTTCTAATATCTGCTTCTTTACAAAATTATGAACCCTATCTATTATATTAAAGCCTACAGCGTAAGTCTCAATTTCCTTCCTACCAGGAGGCAGTTCATCTATAATAGAAATATCCAAATCTCCATATAATATTAATGCTAAAGTCCTAGGAATTGGAGTAGCAGTCATTACCAAAACATCTGGGTTCTCACCTTTTTGGCTTAAGGAAGCCCGTTGTTTTACCCCAAATCTATGCTGTTCATCTGTTATTGCTAAACCTAATTTATTAAATTCAACCTTATCTTGTATTATAGCATGAGTACCTACTAATACATCAATTTCCCCTTTCTTTAAACTATCCAGAATCTCTTCTTTTTTCTTATTAGAAAGACTCCCTACTAATAATTCAGATTTAATATCAAGTTTTTCATAAAAATTTGATATAGAATCATAATGTTGCTGGGCTAATATTTCCGTTGGAGCCATCATTACCGACTGATAACCAGACTTCCATGCTTTAAACATTGCTAAAATTGCAATAACAGTCTTTCCCGACCCAACATCTCCTTGGACTAACCTATTCATTTGTAAATCTTTTTCCATATCCTTTTCAATTTCTTTAAAAGCTCTCTTTTGTGCATTAGTCAACTCAAAGGGTAAATCCTGAATAAAATCATCTACCTCACTAATATGGGGAAATTGGATACCTTGATTAACTTCCTTGGTTTTATTTTTTATTAAAAAGAGCCCAAGCTGTAAAGTAAGTAATTCTTCAAAAACTAACCTCCTGCGAGCTTCTATATAATGGTTCCTATCTTTGGGAAAATGTATATTTTCAATTGAATCTTTAATAGACATTAAATTTAACTCTTCTCTTAAATAACCAGGTAGTCTTTCTTTTATATTACCTCCATATTCTCTAATAGCATTTCTAATTATTCTAACCATTTCATTATTAGTCAAATTTCCTGTCAAAGGATATATAGGTATTATTTTCCCCACTTTTTCTTTGCCATCCTTTTCAAATACGGGATTCATTATCTGTATTTCTCTATTGAATATGCTAACCTTTCCATGAACAACAATCCTATCGCCTATAGACAGTTTGCTTGCTATATAATCCTGATTAAACCACACCAATTGAGCTTTTCCTGAATGATCCATTACCGGGATTTTTAATATAGTTAAGTTTTTTCTAGGCTTCAATTTGGAAGGATATCCGCTGATTTGAACATTTAAACTAATCCTTTCTCCATTTATACATTGAGATATACTTTTAAATTTAGTCCTATCTTCATATTCTCTTGGAATATAATATAATAGATCTTCTATAGTATGCACATTGATCTTTTTAAGCTGTTTAGCCCTTTTAGGACCCACTCCTTTTACATATTGAATATTCATTATATCCCTCCTTTAAAATAACATTCCTTCATAAAAATTCCCCACCTTTTGGTGGGGAATTTTTATTCTATTGAAAATATATAATAGTAAAGTGGTTGACCACCAAAAACTACTTCTACATCAAAATCTTCAAATTCTTCCTCTACTTTATTAGATAATTTTAAGGCCATATCTTCTTCTATTCCATTACCATAAAAGATTGTAATTAGGGACGAATCTTCATTAACAATTTTCTTTAATAATTCAAAAGATACCTGTTGAACATCATTTCCAATGGATATTATTTCTCCTTTTGAAATACCAATAATATCATCTTTGTTTATTTTTGTATCTTTTATTTCAGTATCCCTAACTGCATAAGTTACCTGTCCGGTTTTTACATAACTAACAGCTTCCTCCATATTGGCTAAATTTTCTTCTATTTCCAATTCAGGATCAAAAGATATTAGTGCAGTTACTCCTTCTGGGATGGTTTTGGTAGGAAAAACATAAACCTTTTTACCGCTTAATTCCTTTGCCTGATCGGCAGCTAATACTATATTCCCATTATTAGGAAAGATAATTATATTTTCTCCATTTACCTGTTCTATAGCATTTAAAATGTCTTCTGTACTCGGATTCATAGTTTGGCCACCAGGTATTATATAATCTACATTTAGCTCTTTAAAAACTGTATCCAGTCCTTCTCCTATAGAGACAGTGATAAGGCCATATTTTTTTATTTCCTTATCTAGTTTACCTGGTTTTTCTAAATCTTTACCTTGTTCATGCTCCATAATGTGACTATGCTGATATCGCATATTATCTATTTTTATATCATTTAACTCTCCTATTGTCAAAGCCTTTTCTAAAACTTCCCCTGGATTATTAGTGTGTATATGAACTTTTATTAATCCGTCTCCCCCCACAACCATTAGGGAATCTCCAAACTTAGTTAATTCTTCCCTAAAGCCTTCATAATTTTTTTCATCTGTGTTTATCATAAATTCAGTACAATAACCAAATTCAATATTTGAAGTTTCTATATGCTGAGGAATAGGTTTAGATTCAACTACTTCTTTTTGAAAAGTCTCAAGAGTAATATCTTCCTTTGTCGTTATGGCATTATATGCTCCAGTTAGTACAATAATCAAACCCTTGCCGCCTGCATCAACTACTCCAGCTTGTTTTAACACAGGTAACATTTCGGGAGTCTTATTAAGTACATGATTCCCCTCTTCAATAACCTTTTTCATAAAAACTAACATATCATTTTCTTCTTTAGCTAATTTCAAAGCATATTCGGCACAGCCTTTAGCCACAGTTAATATAGTTCCCTCTGTAGGTTTCATAACAGCCTTATATGCAGTATCAGATGCTAATTTGAAGGCTTCTGCCAAATCCAAAGTGTCCACTGTATCTTTATCTTTTAATCCATTAGCAAATCCTCTAAATAACTGAGACAGTATAACGCCTGAATTTCCCCTTGCCCCCATTAGAGAACCATTGCTAGCAGCTGAAGCTACTTTTCCAGCACTATACTCTTTTAAATTCAATATTTGATTAACTGCAGACTTCATGGTCAGAGACATATTAGTGCCTGTATCTCCATCCGGTACAGGAAATACATTTAATGCATTTACCTCTTCTTTATTATCTTCTAATAATTTTGCTGCTCCGATAAATGCTTTTTTTAGCATAGTACCGTCTAAAAATCCAATCTTCAATTGTAGTACCTCCTTAAACTACTTTTCGACTCTAATTCCTTGTACATATACATTTATTTTACTTACTTTTAATCCTGTTAAGTTTTCAACATTAAATCTAACTTTCTCAATAATATTCTCTGCAACTACAGATATCCTCATTCCATATTGCAATATTACATGTAAGTCAATTAGTATTTCATCTTTTTCAATGTATATTTTAACCCCTTTTGACAAGTTATCTCTTTTCAAAAGTTCAAAAAAACCATCGGTTGCATTTTTACTTGCCATACCTACTATACCATAGCTCTCCATTGCTGAAAGACCGGCAATTGTTGCAATTACATTATCGTCTATATCGATATGTCCATATTCGTTCTTAGTTCTAGCTGGCACAAAATCGCCTCCTTATTAAATAAATTATCAATATAGTATATGGGTATATTTTACCTTATAAAACTAAATAGTTCAACTAATTACTACTAACTATTCGATAAATCTATAATTATGGTTGCCTTTTTACCATTTATTATGTTAGAATATATTATGTTATTAAATAAAATTATAAAAGATACTAATACATTCTTTTCACAAAGTTAAGGAGGTGTTTCTATGGCAAGAAAATGCGATGTATGTGGAAAAGGAAAAGTTTTTGGAAACAAGGTTACTTTTTCAAATAAAAAGAATAACAGAAGTTGGGCTCCAAATATTAGAAAAGTAAGAGCAGTTGTAGACGGAACTACCAAAAGAATTAATGTTTGTACTAGATGTTTAAGATCTGGATATGTTGAAAGGGCATTGTAAAAAATAAGGCTTCCATCATTAATAATACTGGAAGCCTTATTTTATTTTAAGAATTAAAAACCCCATAATTACTAATAATGTTCCAATTATTAAGAATATTATTTCTATAGGTATTATATTAACGACTATCAATATACCAATTAAAGCCAATGCTAAGCCTATTATTTTTTTTGATTTACGCCTATATCTATAATAAAAACGTTTCATAGTTTCACCTCGATATTGCTTTTACTTTATTGTATTAATTAATATTAAATTTAGTTACAGAAGAAAAAGAACAAACCTTAATTTTTAGACTAAGGTTTGCTCTTTTAGTCTTAATCCTTAGATATGATAGCTAAGCATTGGCCTTCGTGAATATATATATATCCCTTCTCCTTTATAATCCGATTGCTTACACCAAAAGTTGAACCAAAATCTATCCTAGTTCTTTCCAATTCATACTCAAATCCTTTTAATGTAACAATTATTCCAGAGTTAGTGATAGGAACAATAGATAAAAAAGAATCCTCTTCTTTAATCAAAACTAATTTCTTATCAACTAAATATATAGTATTTTTATTATCTATTATTTTACTATTAATATCCTGTTGCTTCAATTTATTAAGCAATAGTAAATTAGCTAAAGTATGGTCCATCCTAGTACCTATAGCTCCTACTAGGATAATATCTTTAAAACCTTCTTGAATCAAATAATCAATAGATAGTTCAGCATCTGTTTTATCCTTTTTAACCGGAAACTTCTTAATGGGAACGTTATACTCCTTTATTTGGTCAAGAGTGTCTTTAGAAATGGAATCTAAATCTCCCATAACCATATGAGGCACTAAAGAAGCTTTTAAACAATGATTAGTTCCTCCATCTGCAGATAATATAAAATCCACTTCATTTCCTAATTTATTTAATCTGTTTAAATCTAATGTATTTCCATTTAAAACTAATAATGCTTTCAATTCAATCATCCACTTTTCTCTATTTTTCTATTCTACTTATAGGTTTCCAAATTAGAGATAGTATAATAGCAGAAACTATAAATTCTGGTACTAGGTAACTAGATTGATATATAAATGAATATATCCAAGGATTTTGAGTTCCTGCATATTCGCTAAAGAAAATTACTCCTGCTAGTAAATGGCATATAAACCTACCAGCTATAGCTAGAAATACTGATAATATAATTTTTAAGTAATTCCCCTCCTTAGTATTTTCCATAGATTCGGAAAAAACACCTGCTAACCCAAGAAAGGCAAAGGCTATAGGATATTCCAATAAAGCTTGTGTAGGGCTGAATACCCATCCTCCCAAAATTAGCTTTAAAACTCCAAATGTTGCACCAGCAGTAATTCCTGGCCCAAGTCCCCATCTCATAGCAAATAACATAATGGGAATCATGCTACCAGCAGTTACAGACCCACCTTGAGGAGCTTCATAAACCTTTATCCTACTTAATAAAAATGACAAAGCAATCATAATTCCTGCTTCTACCAACATTTTAGTACTCCATTTTTTCATTATAAATACCTCCTTAAAAAATTAACCCATTACCAAAAATAGGTAATGGGTAGTTAAGCAAAAACACTTTCCTACGCTAGAATTACCTAGTTCAGGTTTAAAGGGTCGGGATTACTCCCCTCTCAGCCATTTCAGCTCCCCTAGTGACAAATACTCTATTCAGTTGACAAGTACATTATATCATATAAATATTATATTTCAATTACAATTCTTTAAACATTTTAGTCCTTTCTATTACATCTTTAGCTTCAAAAATTCCAGAACCGACTACTATCATGTCTAGTCCATAATCGATTATTTCCTTTGCATTATCTAGTTTAATTCCTCCATCAGCTTCAATTAATATATTTAATTTTCTATCATCAATGATTTGCCTCATCCTTTTTATCTTTCTTTCCATAGATCTAATAAAGCTTTGACCTCCAAATCCTGGATTCACAGTCATTATCAGAACTAAATCTATGTAATCTAGAATATATTCCAAACTATCTAAGGAGGTAGACGGATTTAAAGCTACCCCAGCCTTTAAGCCATAAGACTTAATTTCTTCTATAGTTCTGTGAAGATGTGTAGTTGCCTCTTCATGGATTGTAATAATATCCGCACCAGCTTCAGCAAAATCTTTTATATACCTTTCTGGTCTATCTATCATCAAATGAACATCGAAGGGTACTTTGGTAGTATTTCTTAACTTTTTTATAACAGGTGCCCCAAAAGTAATATTTGGAACAAAAATGCCATCCATTACATCTAAATGGATAAAATCAGCCCCACCTCTTTCTAGTTTAAGTATTTCCTCCTGCAAACTTCCAAAATCTGCTGATAAAATGGAAGGTGAAAGCATTGTCATATTAAAACCTCCTATTGTTCTTTATCTCCTCCAAAAACTGTAAATAATTTTCATATCTTTCTACGCCTATATTTCCAGCTTCTACCTGTTTTTTCACTTCACAATTAGGTTCTCTATTATGCAAACAATTAATAAACTTACATTTATCATTATGATCATATATCTCTATAAAGTATTTGCTTAACTCTTCCTCTGATTCTACAAAGTTTAAATTTAAGGAGCTAAACCCTGGAGTATCAAGTACATAGGATTGGGAATCTATCTCAATCAGCTCAACATGACGAGTAGTGTGTTTTCCCCTTGTAGTTTTTTTACTTATATCTCCTGTCTTTAATTCTAATCCTGGATGTATCTCATTTAATAAAGAAGATTTCCCTACTCCTGAAGGTCCTGCAAATACAGTAATATTATTCTTTAAAGTTTTCTTTAAATCATCTATTCCCTCTCCAGTTCTTGTACTTGTTTTAATTATTGGATATTTAGTTTTATTATAAATATTTTCGATGAAATAAACTTCACCATCTGAGCTTAAATCTATCTTATTCAAACATATTCCTATATTTAAACTTTGATGTTCTGCCATAACTATAAACCTATCTAATAACCAAAAATTAATATCCGGCTCTTTTATACTCATTACTATAATAGCCTGAGTAACATTAGCTACGGGAGGTCTTATTAATTGGGATTTTCTTTCCATTATTTTTTCAATATACCCTGTATTATCTTCTTCACTTATACGTATCAATACATTATCTCCAACTAAAGGCGTAATATTATCTTCCCTAAAAACACCTCTAGCCCTACACTCATAAATACCTTCTTGAGTTTTTACATAATAAAATCCACCAATCCCTTTTATAATAATACCTTCTATCATATAAAACCTCCTAACTGCCGGGATGAACTATCTCATCTATATAAATTCCATCATAGTAAATTTCAAATATGGAACCAACTTTACCTTTGACTGGTATTTCTATAGTTTTGCCATTTATCTTATGAACCTTGTTATATACAGTTTCTCTACTTTCGTCTTGAATCCTTTCTACTCTAATCTCTACCTCCTCATTTTCACTGGCAGGTGTTAAACTAATCTTGAAAGGTATTTCCTTATCTGGCTCTGGTTCAGGCTCTTCCTTAGGTCCTGTACTAACATAGATATCTATGGCAGTATTGTTTTCTATCTCTGTTCCAGGTTCAATACTTTGCCAAAATACAAAACCTTCTTCATATTCATCATTTGGCTCTTTTTTAACATTATCTAATGCTAACCCATATGCTATTATAGCATTTTTAGCTTCTTTTTCACTTAATCCAATAAGCTTTGGCATTACAACTAATTTTTTCTCAGGTCCTTGACTAACTACAATATTAACTTTAGTTCCTTCTTCCACTTCTGTATATGCATCAGGACTTTGACTAATAATAATATTTGCCTCTACAGTATCGCTATATTCATAATCAACAAGACCTTCTATTAAATTCACATCCTCAAGTAGGTTATTCACTTCGTTAATATTTCTATTAACTAAATTTGGTACCTGCACTAGATTGCTTCCTTTACTAATGGTAACTTCAATAGTATAGCCTTCTTTTACTTTTGTTCCAGCTTTAGTTCTCTGATTGACTACCTGATCTTTTTCAAACTCATTATTGTATACCTCATTTACTATACTAAACTCTAATCCTAACTTTTCAACTTCTTCTTTTGCTTCATTCTTATACATTCCCTTTAAATCAGGCACCACTACTTCCGAAGATATAAAATAATCTTTAAGTTTGAAAAAGCCTAAAGCTAAAGAACTTACCACGATAAAAGCTAATAATATAGCAAGGAATACTACTTTTAAACCTCCATCTCCTTGACTTTTTTTCTTTTTCTTCTTAGATTTTTTCATATTATTCTCATCCCCACTTTCTACCGCTGGTATTATTTGTGTAGGTGATTCGATTAAGCTAGTATCTTCTAAAAGTAAATCCTCATTTCCGTATTTAACTTTTTTTAAATCTGTCAATAACTCACTAGCAGTGCTATATCTATCTATTTGACTCTTCTGAACACATCTCATTATTATATTCTGTAAGCTTACAGGTACTGTACTATCCATTTCTCTAGGAGGAGTAATATCTTCTTGAATATGTTTTAAAGCAACTGTAATTGGACTATCTCCTTCATAAGGTACTTTTCCAGTAATCATTTCATACATAACTATTCCTAGAGAGTATATATCCGACTTTTCATCTGTATATCCACCTCGTGCTTGTTCTGGCGAAAAGTAATGAACAGACCCTATAACATTAGAGGTATTTGTTACCGTAGAAGCTGTAGCAGCTCTTGCAATACCAAAATCGGTTACCTTTACTCTCCCATCTTCAGTTACCATTATATTATGAGGTTTAATATCCCTATGGACTATGTGATTTTTGTGAGCATGTTCCAATGCCTCTGCTATTTGTATAGAATATTCTATAGTTTCATCGACTGTAAGTTTGCCTTTTTCTTTAATAACATCCTTTAAAGTCCTTCCCTTAATATATTCCATAACAATATATTGAATTTCATGCCCATCATTTTCATCCACTCCTACATCATAGATATTCACTATATTTGGATGAGATAGACTTGCTGCAGCTTGAGATTCTCTTCTAAACTTTTTTATAAATTCTTCATCATTGATAAATTCGTCTCTTAATATTTTTATTGCAACATATCTATTTAAAAGTCTACATTTTGCTTTATATACGAGGGCCATACCACCTCCGCCTATTTTTTCTATTATCTCATACCTATCACCAAGTACAGTTCCAATCATGTTTTCACCCCACTTTACTAAAATTTAATTGCTAAAACTGTAATATTGTCAAAACCACCTTTGTCATTAGCAGTTCTTACTAATTCTTCGCATACCTTTTGCATATCATGACATTTATATAAATACTTTTCTATTTCTTCATCCATTACCATATTGGTTAATCCATCAGTACACAATAGGAGTATATCATCTATTAGTTTTTCTTGTATTATTAAATCGGATTCAATCTCTTTACTAGTACCCACGGCTCTAGTAATAATATTCCTTTGAGGATGAATTTTCGCTTCTTCTCTACTAATACTTCCATTCCTTATTAATTCTTCTACTAAAGAATGATCCTTTGTTAGCTGAGATAAGACACCTTTTCTAAATAAATATGCCCTACTATCACCTACATGACCAATGAATATTTTTTTGTTTTTCTTATAGGCTAAAGTAACAGTAGTGCCCATACCTGAAAACTTTTCATCTTCTAAAGATTTATTATAAATTTCCTCATTAGCTTTGCTTATGGAACATTTTATTATGTCTTTAATATCATTATCATTTAAACTCGATCCTACTAAATCCTTCTCTAAATTAGAACTTATTATCTCAACTGCCATATTAGATGCAATTTCTCCAGCTTTATGCCCCCCCATACCATCTGCTATAATAACCAATGGATGTTTACTTAATGAAGAAATATAATAAGCATCTTGGTTAATATCTCTGATCTTTCCAATATCTGTCTTTACGCCAATCTCCATAAAAATCACCTCACTGAAAAGTTCTTGTGTCTTTATCTCTAATGTAGCTTCTTCTCAATTGCCCACAGGAAGCACTTATGTCACCACCCATCTCTTTACGAATGGTAACTGGTAATTTTGCCATTTCTAAACCTCTTTTAAATCTTTCAACATATTTCTCTGATGGTCTATGTTGTTTAAATTCTGCTATGGGGTTTAAAGGTATTAAATTGATATGACAATTTAAATCTTTAAGTATTACAACTAATTCCTCCAAATCCCTATCTCTATCATTAACACCTTCAATTAATGTATATTCTATAGTAATTCTTCTATTAGTTTTATTAAAATAATATTTACAGGCTTGAATTATTTCATTAATTGAATATTTGTTGCCAATAGGCATAATATTCTTTCTTACATCATCCCAAGGGGAATGAAGTGATATGGATAAAGTTATGGGAATTTCTTTATCTGCTAATTGATAAATTCTAGGTACCACCCCGCATGTAGATAGAGTTATATTTCTATAACTTATGTTATGCCCTTTTTCATCATGGATAATATTTAAAAAATTTAAAGTATTTTCATAATTATCTAAAGGTTCCCCACTTCCCATTAAAACAATATTGCTAATCTTCTTATTTAGATCCATTTCCATATTATATATTTGATTAACCATTTCGGAAGAATTTAGGTTTCTAATAAACCCTTCTTTAGTAGATGCACAAAAAGAACAACCCATTTTACAACCTACCTGGGTAGATATACAAGCAGTTAAGCCATGCTTGTATTCCATGACCACTCCTTCTACTATATTGTCATCTGCTAACAAAAATAAATATTTTTTTGTATTGTCTATATTAGAATCAAATCTTTCTAAAACTTTAGTTCTATTTATTTTTCCAATTTTTTTTAGCTTGTCCCGCAAGCCAATGGAAAATACAGAAATATCTTCTATGCGTTTACCGTAATTATTATGAATAAAAGTAAATAGCTGTTCTCCTCTATAACTCTTTTCACCAATACTAACCATTAACTTTCTTAATTCTTCTAAAGTTAAACTATTTAGCTCGATTCTATCCAATAAATTCACCTCATGTTATTCCTAATTTCATATTATATCATACTAGACTAGATTTTAACCATCCTTCTTTTGAATTCTTGCAATAAAAAAGCCATCCATACTATGTATATGAGGAAAAAATTGAACATAACCATTCTTAACAGTATTCACATTTTCTTTATAATCCAGTAGATCTTCAAGTTCTGTTAAGACAAAGTTTTTATTTTCCATTAAAAAACTATTAACTATATCTAAATTTTCTTCCCTTCCAATAGTGCAAGTACTATATATAATTATGCCTCCAGGTTTCACATAATGTTTAGCATTACTCAATATTTTTGTCTGAATCTGTACAAGTCCTTTAATATCTTCTTCTTTCCTATTCCATTTAATTTCAGGTCTTCGTCTAATTATGCCTAATCCGGAACACGGAGCATCTACTATACAATAATCAACTTTCCCTAACAAAGACTTATCTAACTCCAAAGCGTCCAATATTTCCGTTTCTATAATACGAACACCTAATCTTGTAGAATTTTCTCTCACTAAATTCAATTTATGATCATATATATCCCTACTTATAATCTTTCCTTTATTGCCCATTAATTCTGCCATATGAGTTGATTTACCACCAGGTGCACTACATAAGTCTAGAACTAGACTACCTTCCTTTGGATTGGCTATCTGGCTGACTAACATACTGCTTTCATCTTGTATAGTAAAATACCCAAATTTAAATTCTTCTATTTCTGTAATCCTAGCTGGGTTATCTACTATTATTCCATCTCTAGCATATTTAGTTTTATAAACAATATAACCATAATGGGATAAATTCTCCATTAACTCATCCCTATTGGTTTTAAGCCTATTAACCCTTATATTTAACTTCGGTTTTAAATTATTATACTCACATATCTCCTTAGTAAAATCATACCCATATTCATTGATCCATCTTTGGATTAGCCATTTAGGATGAGAATATTTAATAGACAAATAGTTAATTGGATCTTCTTCTTTAACCTTCATCGCTTCTTCTTTATTTCTTGAAAAATTCCTCAATATACCGTTAACAAAACCACTAACTCCTTTATGTCCATATTTTTTTGATAGGGTAACAGCTTCATTTACAGCTGCCCTATCTGGGATTTTGTCCATAAATGCAATTTGGTATACTCCCATCCTCAAAATCTCCAAAATAGCAGGTTGAATCTTTTTAATCTTTATCTTAGATAATTTTGATATAATAATGTCTAAATAAAGACGATTTTCTATTACTCCATAAACTATTTCCCTTATAAAATTTTCATCCCTTATATCTACTCTATTATTTAAATATTTATTAATAGCAAAATTAGAATAAGCTCCTTTTAAATTTATATCTATCAAAATATTTAGACATATTTCCCTAGCATTCATATGAAACTCTCCTTATAAAATATTTTGCCTGGACTTAGCCAGGCAAAGTGTTCAATATTAAATTTCAAGCTAATCTCTTCTTCTACCAAATATAGATAGGAGCCTTAATAATTGAGCCAAAGCAACTAAAGTAGCTGCAACATAGGTTAAAGCAGCGGCACTTAAAACTTTTTTGGAAGAATCTATTTCATCTCTATAAACGATACCATTTTCCAATTGATATAAGGCTCTTCTACTAGCATTAAATTCTACTGGCAACGTAATAACTTGAAACAAAACTACTGCCACATAGAGTAATATTCCCACTTCTATTAAAACAGGACTTATTACAAAACCCAGCAATATTAAAATCCAAACAAATCGAGAGCCGATACTTGCAATAGGTGCTATATTATTTCTTAAAATAAGTGGAAAATATCCTTCACCATGTTGAATTGCATGGCCTACTTCATGGGCAGCTACAGAAACTGCAGCAACAGACCTGCCATTATAAACATTATTCGATAACCTGATAACTTTTGTTCTAGGATCATAATGATCTGTTAGATTCCCTCCTATAGGTTCTACCCTAACTTCCTGCAGTCCATTCCTATCAAGTATCATTCTTGCAACTTCATATCCAGTATAACCAGAACGGCTCTGTACCCTTAAATACTTATTAAAAGAAGAAGAAACTTTTAATTGAGCATACATAGCAAATAGCAAAGCTGGCATTAAAAGTAAAAACCAAGAACCTCCAATTCCGCCATAGTATCCACCATAATATCCTCCATACATAATATCCCCTCCTGTAATCAAATCTATACTAGCCTAATCTTACATCTGAATCCAAATCATTTCCTCTTAAATATTCATGCACACTAAGTTTTTTCTTCCCAGGGAATTGTAACTCTTCTATAACAACGCAAGAATCAGAACAATTTACATATATTCCATCATCCGATACTTTTACAATTATCCCATTATCATCCTGAGTAAATTTTTCTACAACCCTAGCTCTATGAATTTTAACTTTTTCCCCTTTATAAACCATATAAGCAGAAGGCCAAGGTTTAAGGCCTCTTACTAAGTTTACGATATTATCTCCATTCTTATTCCAATCTATTTTTCCAGTTTCCTTAGATATCTTTGGTGCATAAGTAGATAATTCATCAGATTGTGATATACTAGTTATGTTACCCTTTTCTATATCCTTTAATGTTTCAACTATCAATCTACCACCCAATTGAGATAATTTATCATGGATTGATTTCGAATCATCATCAGCCCTAATTGGTATGAGTTCAGATTTAAGCATATCTCCTGTATCTAAACCTTCATCCATTTTCATTATGGTTATTCCTGTCTCCTTCTCTCCATTTATTATAGCCCAATTAATAGGAGCTGCCCCTCTATACTTAGGCAAAAGAGATGCATGTATATTCAAACATCCAAATTTAGGCAAATTCAATATTTCTTCTTTCAATATTTGACCATAAGCCACTACAATAATACAGTCTGGTGAAATATCTCTTAGTTTGTTTATAGACTCTATTGAATTTATAGAATCTGGTTGATAAACCTCTAATCCTAATTCTAAAGCCTTTTCTTTCACTGGTGTCGGAAGCAACTTTTTCCCTCTTCCTCTTGGCTTATCTTTTTGAGTGATTACCATAGAAATATTATATCCATTCTTGCTTAAGGCTTCTAAAGACGGGACTGCAAAGCTGGGTGTGCCCATAAATACGATTTTCATACTATCACTCCGTCCTATTCTTGATCATCTTCAGGTACTATTTCTTCAATAATCTTATCAATAAATAGTATTCCATTTAAATGATCTATTTCATGGCAAAGGGCCTTTGCCAACAACCCTGTGCCCTCAATGGTTTTTTCTTCACCTGTTTCGTCTAAATATTTAACTTTAACCCTTTCAGGCCTTTTAACTGTTCCAGCTCTATTGGGTACGCTTAAACAGCCTTCTATGTCTATATATTCTCCTTCAGTTTCTATTATCTCAGGGTTAATTAGCTTTATTGGGCCATCACCTATATCTATGACCACAACTCTTCTCAAAACTCCTACCTGAGGAGCAGCCAATCCAACCCCTTTATTTTCATACATAGTATCTACCATATCTTCTATTAGGGTTCTTATTCTTTCACTTACTTCAGTTACTTCTCTAGATTTCTTTCGTAAAATTGGATCTCCTACATATCTAATCTGTCTAATTGCCATATTTATTCCTCCTATAATATTGAATTAGGGTTAATATCTATATTGAATTTAACTCCCGTTAAGTTAATTTTATATCTATTTAATATACATACCCATTCTATAATCTCTTTTAACTGCTCTAAATCTTCATCCCTTGACTTAATAATTATTTGATATCTATAATTATTCTTTATCTTTTCCAAAGGTGCTGGAAAAGGGCCTATAATATTTCCCATTAATCCGTTGAGTCCATTACCTTTCAGTGTATTTATCAAAAGCCTATAAACTTCTTGAGCTACTAGGCTAATATGTTCATTATCTTCCCCATATGCTACTATAGATATTAGGTTAATAAAAGGAGGATAGTTAAATTCCTTTCTTAAAAGTATTTCCTCATTATAAAAAGACAAATAATCATGATCTTTGGCATACTGAATGCTGTAATGATCGGGATTATAAGTTTGGACTATCACCTTACCTTCAAAATCACCTCTTCCAGCCCTCCCTGCCACCTGAGTAATAAGTTGAAAAGTTCTTTCAGGTGATCTAAAATCAGGAAGGTTTAGACTAGTATCAGCAGCAATTATTCCAACTAAGGTAACATTTTTAAAATCCAACCCTTTTGCTACCATTTGGGTACCTATTAATATATCAATCTTTTCTTCCCTCATATTATTTAAAATTAATTCATGGCTACCTTTTCTACTAGTAGTATCCATATCCATTCTTTTAACTATTGCTTTAGGAAAAACTTTTTTTGTAAATTCTTCTACTTTTTCAGTTCCTATTCCAAAATATTTAATATATTTACTCCCGCAAACTGGACATGTTTTAGGCGGGTTAGTAGCTAAACCACAATAATGACATTTTAATTTATTATCTTTTAGATGGTAAGTCATAGTTATACTACATTTATTACATTTTACTACATATCCACATTGCCTACAAGAGACGAAAGTTGAGTGTCCTCTTCTATTTAAAAATAGTATAGTTTGTTTTCCTGCTTTTAGATTTTCATCAATTGCGTTATATAAAGATCTGCTAAATATGGATTTGTTTCCTGAGTTAAGTTCTTCTCTCATATCCACTATTCTAACATGAGGAAGTGCTTTATCTTTTACCCTTTTCTTCAAATTTAATAATTTTATTTCTCCTTTTTTACTCCTATAATAAGATTCGATAGATGGAGTAGCTGAACCCTTAACTAGAAATGCATCTACCTGTTCACATCTTTTCTCAGCTACTTCAAGGGCATCATATTTAGGATTCATACTAGATTTATAAGTAGATTCATGTTCCTCATCAATTATTATAAGTCCTAAATTTTGAAAAGGTGCAAAAACAGCCGAACGAGCTCCTACGACGATCTTTACCCTTCCTTCTTTTATCTTCCTCCACTGATCAAACCTTTCACCAAAGGACAATTTGCTATGGAGCACTGCCACATTATCTCCAAACCTTCCAACAAACCTATTAATAGTTTGAGGAGTTAAAGCAATTTCTGGTACAAGAACTATAGTTTCTTTGTCTTTATTAATCATCTCCTCCACTAGTTGGAGATATATTTCTGTCTTGCCACTTCCTGTAACACCATGGATTAGAAATTTGTTCATCCCTTTATTATTACCAATATTTCCTAGTATAGTCTCCACACAATATTTCTGTTCCAAGGATAACTCATGTTTCCTATAAGGCTCTATATCCTTTTTAATGGGAGTTCTATAAATCTCTTTATTAAAAATTTTTATTACACCTTTATTCTCTAAGGCTTTTATAGTAGAAAGGGAGCTATTAGTTTTAGTCATCAATTCCTTTATAGAAACTTCATCTCTAACCCATAAAAATTTAGCAATTGCCTGTTGCTTATAGCTTCTTTTCCCAATTATATTTAATATTTCATCAAAAGAAATAGATCTATCTTTAATAAAGGCATATTTTTCGTACTTTTTTTCAATTGTGGTTTGAACCTCCAACGAAGTTTCAATTATCCCTTTCTTCTCTAATTCCTTAATGGCCTTATTAAAAATTTTATTTTTAACCAAACCTTTCAATATCTCCAGTTCCATTTTACCATTTTCATCTTTTATTAGGTCAATAATATATCTTTCCAACTGGTTTAAATCCTTATAGGTTCTAAGGCTTATATTTTTTAAAGTAATATTGGTTTTAACCTCTTTAAAATCTCCAGGAGGAAGAACTGTTTGAAAGGCATCAATATAAGGAGATAGATATTTCTTAGACATCCATAAGCTTAAATCTATCAATTCTTTAGATATAAGGGGTTTATCGTCAATAATATCTATAATCTTTTTTAATTTGTATTTTTTTTCATAATTGTCCTGGATTTTTATGACAATACCCTTAATGACTCTATTCCCTATACCAAAGGGTATTAATACCCTCATACCTACCTCTATTAAATCCACCATATCTGAATCAATTAAATATGTA
Source organism: Clostridium sp. Cult1 (assembly GCF_021655095.1). Taxonomy (GTDB): domain Bacteria; phylum Bacillota; class Clostridia; order Tissierellales; family Tepidimicrobiaceae; genus Schnuerera. Next base: position 1,025,632 of record NZ_PPXW01000001.1, read on the forward strand.
TACGGCTTGTCAGTACTTGAAGCTTTATTATCTATAATCACTTGTGCATATTTATTACCCATAAAATCATTCCCTCATATTGATTAAATATTAAAAGCTAGATATTGATCCTAATCTAGCTTCTAGTGTTTATTAAATCTTTAACTTTATCAATTATTATTTTTGCAACTTGCCTTTTGTCTAAAATAGGATAATCTGTAACTAAGCCATTCTTATCTATAATGGTAACCAAATTAGTATCAGTTTTAAAACCAGCCCCATCTTTGGAAATATCGTTAGCTACGATAAAATCCAAATTCTTTCTAATTAATTTATCCTTAGCATGCTCAATAAGGTCATTGGTTTCTGCTGCAAATCCAACTACTATTTGGTTTTTTTTCATTTTTCCAAAATGGGCAGCAATATCTGGGTTTCTAATATACTTGATATTTAGCTCATCTTTTTCTCCTTCTTTTTTCTTTATCTTAATATCACTTACAACTTCAGGCCTATAATCTAAAGGTGCAGCCGCTTTTATTAAAACCTGACACTGATGGAATTGCTCTTCTACAGCATTAAACATCTCCCTTGTCGTATCTACTCTGATAACTTCTACTCCCATAGGTGGTTTTAAGGTTGTGGGCCCAGTTATCAATATAACTTCTGCCCCCCTATTCCTAGCCTCTTCTGCTATTTTATATCCCATTTTCCCACTTGAATGATTAGTAACATACCTTACTGGATCTAAAGGTTCTATTGTCGGACCAGCTGTAACCACAATTTTCTGTCCTATTAAATCCTTATCATAAAAACTATTTACAAGATACTCAACAATATCAATTGGCTCAGCCATTCTTCCAGGACCATAAGTTTGGCACGCTAACATGCCTATCCCTGGTTTAATAAACTCATAGCCTAAACTTCTTAGATAATCCATATTTTTTTGAACAATTGGGTTCAAATACATATTAGTATTCATAGCTGGAGCAAATACAACTTTTGACTTTGTGGCCATAATAGTTGTAGTTAGCAAATCATCAGCAATACCATTGGCAATCTTTCCAATAATATTTGCGGTCGCTGGTGCAATTAAAAAAGCATCTGCCTTTTCCGCTAAAGAAATATGTTCAACATCATAATTTCTTGGTTCTTTAAACATATCTACATAAACTGGATTTAATGCTAGAGTTTGAAAGGTCAAAGGTGAAACAAATTTTGTAGCATTTTCAGTCATAATAACTTCCACATTAGCATCTTGCTTTTTCAATTTACTTACTACATCTACTACTTTATAGGCAGCAATACCAGCTGTTACTCCAACTATAATGTTTTTATCTTTAAGCATCCTTTCACCTACTTAATCCCCTTAATTTCAGGTCTTGTGTATTTAATCTTTCTTTCGATTATTTCCTCAATAGCAATACTTACAGGTTTTGTTGAGGATGTTTCAATTAGTGGTCTAGCACCATCTACTAACTGTCTTGATCTTTTAGCTGCTAACATGACCAAGGTATATCTACTATCAGCAATATTTGATAATTCATTTATTGATGGGTTATACATTACAAGCCTCCTTAATCAATAATTTTTTCTATAATATTTTTTAATCTTTTAACTTTTAACTTTTCTGCACCAATTATGGTTTCAGTTTTTTCTACTGCTTCCATTACTTCATCATTAATTACAATGTAATCATATTCATCAATAAATTTTAATTCTTCAAAAGCATTTTTAAGTCTAATATCAATATCTTTATCTGTCTCCGTTCCTCTTTTCTTAATTCTGTTCTTTAATTCACTCATTGAAGGCGGAAGCAAAAATATAAATACTCCTTCTGGATAGGACTCTTTAACTTGTAAAGCTCCTTGTACATCTATTTCCAATATAACTATTTCTCCCCTTTCAATCTGTTCTAAAACAAAATTTTTGGGAGTACCATATAGATTACCATGTACATTGGCGTATTCTAAAAACTCATCATTTTCCACCATTTTACTAAATTTTTCTTCATCTATAAAAAAATAATTTACTCCATCTATTTCTCCCCTTCTAGGCGCTCTAGTAGTGGCTGATACAGAAAAAACAAGTTTTTCATTCCTTTCTAATATCTTCTTACATATAGTTCCTTTACCACAGCCAGAAGGCCCGGATATTACTAATAGAAAACCCTTTGACATTTATACACCACTTCCTAACCTAAATCTATTTTTTCATTGGATTTATTGTTCAGCCTCTGAGCAACAGTCTCTGGCTGGACAGCCGATAGAATAATATGATCACTATCTGTTATAATTACTGCCCTTGTCCTCCGACCATAGGTGGCATCAATTAATATTCCTTCATCCCTTGCCTCTTGTATCATCCTTTTTATAGGTGCTGATTCTGGGCTAACTATAGCAATAATCCTATTAGCGGATACAATATTGCCAAAACCAATATTAATTAATTTAATACTCATAATTCTACCTCCTTGTATCATTCTACATTTTGAGCTTGCTCCCTCATTTTTTCTAATTCACTTTTTACATCTATTACATAATTACCTATAACCAAATCACTAGCCTTTGAACCAATAGTGTTAATTTCTCTATTCATTTCTTGGATAATAAAATCCAATTTTCTTCCTATGGATTCCCCACTTTCTAAAGTCTGCAAAAATTGGTTAATATGACTATTAAGTCTAACTATTTCTTCATTTATATCGGATTTATCAGCAAAAAAAGCAATTTCATTATTCAATCTTTCTTCATCTAAATTATACTCATCATCTAATAGCTCTCTAATTCTCTCCTTCAACTTTTCTTTATATTCTTCTACTACTAAAGGTGATCTTTTTTCTATTTCCTTTACCATTTTTTTAATCTTTTCTACTTGATATTCCATATCTCTTTTAAGGATAACTCCCTCTTTTTCTCTCATATCAATAACTTTTTCTAACGCTTTGTCTAATGCAGTTTTTAAACAATCCCAAGTAATATCCTCGTCTAACTCTTTCCTCTCTGTTTTTATTATCTCAGATAAAGACATTATATGGGATAATTTTATTTCATCTTTTAAATTTAATTCTTCTAATATAAGCTCTAAACCAGATTTATAAGCCTTAGCCAACGGAATATCAACCTTGACTTCCATAGCTGATTCGCTAATATACTCCAAGTTTATATATACTTCTACCCTTCCTCTACTAATTCTATTCTTAATCCTTCTTTTTATTTTCTCTTCTAGATAACTTAGGTGTTTCGGAATCTTCAACACCATATCATTATATCTATGGTTTACAGTCTTAATTTCTATATTGAAATTATGTATTCCATCGGTACTTTCTCCTCTACCAAATCCAGTCATACTCTTTATCATTTAATTCATCCTCTCTCCTTCATGAATTATAATATCAACTTATGTATTATTGTCAATGGAATTAATAAAATAATTATTATCTGAATGAAAATTATAATGCTTAAGGATGTAAGAATCCATAGTTTGTTACAATTTTTTAATATTCTTCTATATATAACCCTCTGTTTATTTATATATAGTTAAATGGTATAATTATATTATTATTAATTTGGGGAGGAATTTATATGTCTTTAGATGGAATAGTTACAAGAGCCATTGTTACAGAATTAAATAATACCATTTTAGGTGGAAGAGTTGATAAAATTTATCAGCATGAAAAAGATGAAATATTGATCAATATATATAATAAAGGAAAAAATAGAAAATTATTAATATCAGCTAGTAGCAATAATCCAAGGATCCATCTTACAAAGTATGGTAAATCAAACCCATCCTCTCCTCCCATGTTCTGTATGTTGTTAAGAAAACATCTTACTGGAGGAATAATTTTAAATATTGAACAATTTCAAATGGATAGAATCATTTTTATTGATATTTCTTCCTTAGATGAACTAGGTAATCCTACAGAAAAAAGGATTATAGTTGAAATCATGGGGAAATATAGCAATATTATCCTAATAGATAAAACTTCGCAGAAAATCATTGATGCAATAAAAAGGGTTACTTCTGATATGAGTAGAATAAGACAGGTCTTGCCAGGTATAAAATATCTTTTCCCTCGACAAGATCATAAGCTAAACCCTCTAGAATTGACTGAAAACAATTATTACCAATTAATGGATGAGGACAAAGGTAATAAGCCGATTTACAAATTTTTCTATACTAATTATATTGGCCTAGGTCCTTTAATTAGCAAAGAAATATGTTTCCAATCTAATATTGATATAGATAGGCCGTTGGTCAGCTTGGATATGAAGGAAAGAAAATTAATTTTTAATACTTTTATGATTGTAATCAATAAGATAAAAGAAAAGGATTTTAAACCAATCTTAATCAAAAAAAATTATGGAAAAAATTATGTAGCCTTCTATGGATTGGATATAGACCAATATGGTAAAAATAAGCTATGTCTAGATTCCATTAGTAGTGTTTTAGATGAATATTATATAAAAAATGATACCCTAGATAGAGTAAATCAAAAATCCCAATCTTTAAAAAAATCGGTACTGACTAAGTTAGAACGATCTTTAAATAAATTGGCAAAACAAAAACAAGAATTAGAAGACAGTAAAAACAGAGAAAAGTATAAAATATATGCAGATCTAATATCTGCCAATCTTTATAGGATCAATAAAGGCTCTGATAAGGTAGAGTTAGAAAACTTCTATTCAGAAAATATGGAAAAAATAATAGTACCTTTGGACAAAAGATACTCACCTGCTGAAAATGCACAAAGATATTACAAAAGATATTCAAAACTAAAAAAAGCTAACCAACTATTATTACAACAGATACCAGAAACAGAGGAAGAAATAGACTATTTGGAAAATGTATTAAATAGTATAGATAATTGTACAGAAGTTATAGAGATAGATGAAATAAAGGAAGAACTAATAAAAGAAGGATATTTAAAAGGTAATTTAAATAGAAGGAAGAAAAAAGTAGCTTTTTCTAAACCTCATCATTATCTATCTTCATATGGTTTCCATATCTTTGTAGGTAAAAACAATAAACAAAACGATTATCTGACTTTAAAAACCGCCCATAAGGAAGATCTATGGCTTCATGTGCAAAAAATGCCTGGTAGCCACGTCATCATTAAAACTAATAATCAAAGGGTACCTGAAAAAACTTTAGAAGAAGCAGCTATGTTAGCTGCCTATTATAGTAAGGCAAAAAACTCAACTAATGTGGCCGTTGATTATACCGAAAAGAAGAATGTAAAGAAACCTAAAAATGCAAAAACTGGTATGGTAATATATGAAAACTTTAATACAGTTTTTGTTACCCCAGATATAGTAAAGATTGAAAATATGAAAAAGATAGAAGATTCTTAGATCTTCTATCTTTTTGATTTTATTACTACTCTATCTAATCCATCTATCTCATTAAAACAGACGCTTACTACTTCGCTTCTAGAAGTTGGAAGATTCTTTCCAACATAATCTGCCCTTATGGGCAATTCTCTATGACCTCGATCAACCAAAACAGCCAGTTGAACCTTTCTAGGTCTACCTATGTCTACTAAAGCATCAAGAGCGGCCCTAACGGTTCTACCTGTAAATATTACATCATCTACTAGAACGATTATTTTATCATTAATATTATAATCGATTATTTTATTTTTCACCAATGGTTCTTTATATATTTCTGTCAAATCATCCCTATATAATGTAATATCTAAAGTCAAAACTTCTACTTTTTCCCCCTCTATTTCCTCAACCTTTTTAGCCAACCTTTCAGCAAAAGGAACTCCACGAGTTTTAATTCCAACTAAAATAACATCTTCTATACCCTTGTTTCGCTCGATAATCTCATTAGCTATTCTGGTGGTAGCCCTTTGAATAGCTTTTTCATCTAATATTACAGCCTTTATTTCCAAAACTATCACCTACCTATTCCTTTTCCTTAATAATTCTAGAACCTCCTTAAATTTCAAAGGTAATTCGGATTCACACTCCATATATTTACCAGTTTTAGGATGTACAATTCCTAATTTCTTCGCATGTAATAATTGAGATTTTAAACCAAACTCATTTTTCCTTTTGCTATAGATACAATCACCAACAATTGGATGGTTGATATATGCCATATGAACTCTAATTTGATGAGTCCTGCCAGTAACTAAAGAAACTTCTAATAAATTAAATTGCTTAAATCTTTCTAAAACTTTAAAGTGGGTTATAGCCTCTTTACCAGTTTCATTTCTTACAGCCATCCTCTTTCTGTCTACTGGATGTCTACCTATAGGTGCATTAATAGTACCTTCATCTAGGTCTAGATCCCCATGAACTAAGGTCATATATATCCTTTTTACACTCCTGTTTTTCAATTGCTGGATTAATGATTTATAGGCATCTTCATTTTTTGCAACTACCAGAAGACCTGATGTATCTTTATCCAATCTATGTACTATTCCAGGCCTTAAAATATCACTACCATAATATAAACTATCCATATGGTATAGAAGAGCATTTACCAATGTACCAGAAGGGTTTCCTGGGGCAGGATGAACTACCATGCCTATAGGCTTATTTACTATTGCAATATATTCATCTTCATATATGATATCTAGAGGTAAATTTTCAGCAATTGGATCTTCATGTTTCTCAATAGGCAATTTTAACTGGATATAATCTCCTTTTTTTACCCTATATCTTGCTTTACATCCCTGATCATTAACAAGAACTAATCCTTCTTTTATCAATCCTTGTATATAGTTTCTAGACAGATTTTCAATCCTACTAGCTAAATAGGAGTCTAGCCTTTCATCCTCTGTTCCATCTACATGAAATTTAATTAAATCCATTTTATTCCCTCAGCTCTCGTATTTATTCAATAAAACTAGCGCCATTACTAATATGGTGCCACTTACAATAAATATATCTGCCACATTAAAAACTGGAAAATCATATCCCTTACCAAATTTAAAGCTAATAAAATCAACTACATAACCAAATCTAACCCTATCAATTAAATTTCCAATTGCCCCCCCCAACAACATAACCAATCCTATCTTTAATAATTGACTTATATTATTAGAATTTTTAGCAAGGAAGAAAATTATGGAAATAGCAACTATAGATGTAACAAAAATAAAAAAGACCTTTTTATTCTGTAGTATACCAAAAGCTGCCCCTAAATTCTCCACATAACATAGCTGAAAAAAATTTTCTACTATTATGTATGGACTCCTTCCTTTCAAATATTTTACAGCTGCAAACTTACTAACTTGATCTAATACTATAATTAATACCCCTAAAAAATACAACAAGATGCTTTCCTCCTTAAATTATTCGATATATATTATTTTAAAACATAATCAAGTTAATTACAATATAGGTTTAGACTTTATTAATTTAAAAAGAAAGACTTTCATTGAAAATGTTTCGTGAAAGCCTTTCTTATATAATTTCCTTATTCATTTGTTTCATCATAATATTCTTGAGATATCTTTTCCACATTTTCAACTACCCCACTATTTTCTTCATCGTATACTCCCATATCGTCTCCCGTAGAAAAAGAAGGATCATTGTCTATTTTATTATATCTAGCTACTTCTTGGTAACTATCTTCCCTATCAAAGGCATTTCCTTCATCATAGCTTTTACTAAAAGGGCTAATACTATCTTCCTCTTCAGGCCTAAATTGCCGCTTTTGCTCCAAAGGTATCTTTTCATTAGCACAATCTACACAAAATTTGGTATAAGGAATTAATATTAACCTTTCTTCATTAATCCTTTTTCCACAGAATTGACATAATCCATAGGCATCCTTTTCTAACTCTTCTATTGATTCTTCAATTTCATTTAGGGTATTATTTAATTTATCTATTAGACCTTTATCCTGCTCCATCATAAACATTTCCGTTCCTAAATCTGCAGGATGGTTGTCATAAAAGGACAATTCAGTATAGTACTCATCCATAGAACCAAATTCCTCTGTATTCTTCATCTTTTCTATAATCTTTAATATTTTTTCCTTTTCTTCATACAATCTTTCTTTCAAATGATTTTTCTTTGATTTCTCCATAGCTTTCCTCCTAAATAGGATATAGATAAACATATCGATAATAATATGCCCATATATATACTAATCATTCATATTAATTATTGATTATTTCATGAATACATCATCAAAATTAAAAGGAAAAAAAGTAGATTCTCTTTTTTATATTTGGCTCCCCAAATATGAGTTAATAGGATAAAAAAGAACAGTAATTCATCATCATATTCATCTAAAAGGTAGTCTGTCATAAAGTTTCCCTCCATTCTCATCTTTATAATATATTCTATGAGAATGAAAGGATATAATTTACATATTAGCTTTTAAAGCCTTTTTCATATTGTTAATCTCATTAAATAAGGTCTCAAATCCAGAAAAATTTAGAGATTGATCTCCATCTGATAATGCTTTTTCTGGTTCTGGATGAATTTCTATTATCAGTCCATGAGCATCCAAGGCTAAAGCAGCTTTAGAAGCAGGTAATACTAATTCCCTCCTTCCAGTACCATGACTTGGATCTACTAATATAGGATATTTAGTTTCAGATTTAATAATTGGAACGCTAATTAAATCTAAAGTATTTCTTGTATAACTTTCAAAGGTTCTAATACCTCTTTCACAAAATATTATCCTATCATTACCCTCTGTTTCTATATATTGGGATGCCTTTATCCATTCATCTATAGTAGCACTCATTCCCCTCTTCAATAGTACAGGTTTATCTAATTTCCCTATCTCCTTTAATAGAGAATAGTTTTGCATATTCCTAGAGCCTATTTGATATATATCTATATATTCATATGCTTCTTCAATATCCCTTGGATCCATAATTTCAGAAACAACTCTAAAATTATACTTTTTCTTTATTTCATGTAAAATCTTTAAACCGTAGATTCCTAAGCCTTGGAAAGCTCTAGGGCTTGTTCTAGGTTTAAAAGCACCACCTCTAATTATTCTAACTCCTAATCCATGAAGAAACTTACCAATGGATTCCATCTGTTCTTCACTTTCCACTGCACATGGTCCTGCAATTATAGTAAATTCTTCTCCTCCTATATATAATTCATCATCTATTTTAACCTTTTCCGTCATACCTACTCCTCCATCAAAAGTTTCTTATTATCTACTAAATAGAATTTGGGGGCTAAGCCCCCAAATCATCAATATCTTTATCCATTTCAACAACACTTTCTGATTCTAAATCAGAATCCTCAGACTCATCTATGTAGCCTTGGAATTCCATTTCCTCATTCTTATCAGAAACATTCATTCCTATTTTCGAATAGAATTCATCTAAAGTTATTAATTGTGCTTCAATAAAAGATTTATAACGGGTTCTAAAAATGAATATCTCCTTCTTTAAATCTTCGTACTCTCTTTGTATATTCTTAACTTCTTCATTGGCAGCAGTAATAATCTTTTTAGCCATTAATTCTGCATCCTCTATAATAATTTCTGATTTTTCCCTAGCTGTCCTAGTTACTTCATCAGCTGTACTTTGGGCAACTACAAGAGTATCCTTTAAGGTTTCTTCTAATTTATTATATTGTTTTATTTGGTCAGTTAATATGAGTATCTTATCCTTTAACTCTATATTTTCTTTGTAAAGTTTCTCATAATCCTCAATTATTTCATCTAAAAATTGATCGACTTCCGATTCCTTATATCCTCTAAAGGATTTCTTAAATTCTTTATTTTGGATGTCCAGGGGCGTAATCATATAACTCACTCCATTTATTTTAATAGTCTAAGCTCCACTCTCACTCTTCCTTTTTTACTGATTCCTTTTATTGAATTCAAAATAAATCTTCCATAACCCTTGACAGAAATAATATCTCCTTCTTCAATATCTTTAAATACCCTTTCTATAGGTTCCCAATTTGCTTTTACCCTTTTTGACTCGATTAATCTTTGACTGGCCTTCCTAGATAAATTCCATGCACCGCTAATCAATGCATCTAATCTGAGAGAAGGAACAGTTATCAATATATCTTGATACTCTATATTACCTGGCTTTAATTCATTCAATGGAATTTCCCTGACTTTAACCTTTGCTTTTCCAACTCTTGATAAATTAATTAATATAAAATCAGAAATCTCTCTTTTTACTACTACCTGAACATTGTCCTCATGTATTAATATATCCCCTATTTTTTCTCTATTTATTCCTAAATTGAGTATTCCTCCTAAAAAATCTTTATGAGATAATCCAGCAATATTCCCCTCTATTATTAAAGCAGCTATAGGTATAGCTATATCCTGATATTGAAAGTATTCAGGGTAAATAGATATTACCTTTCTTTCCCCTTTGTCAACACCACCTAATTCCATATAAAGAATCTCCGAAAATCTATTTAATATAGATTTAGCCAATCTTCTTTCATAAGGATCCATAAAATCTGTAATCCCTACAGTATGCTTATTTAACACTATTTCAATCTGATCTAATACTTTACGCATATTTAAAATTTGGTCTTCATCTGTTATATGATTTAACAGTTTCTCTTTATCAAGCATCGATTTCCCACCATAAATACTAGAATAGGATAACCCTCCTTATAATACCCAATATAAGTCTAAGTATTAGAACAGCTACAATAGGTGAAAAATCAAACATACCAGTATCAATACCTATTTTGTAGATTAATTCTCTTGCTGGTGCTAGTATAGGTTCTGTTAACTCATAAACAATCCTACCTATAGGATTATAAGGACCGATTCTCAAAAATGAAAGAATAATTCTAACTAATATTAATACCTCAATAATATTAAATAAAATGCTCAAAGCTCTGTATAAAGTTATCATTTAATTACCTCTTATTTTTTATATTTACCATTGAAAAATCGCTTTGTTTTTTAATTCATCTTTTATATTTCCGTCTATTTCCACATTGCTTGGTGCAAGTACAAATATATCAGTAGTTACTTTTTGTATAGTTCCTTCAAGGGAATAGAGTCCCCCATTAATAAAATCAAAAATTTGTCTCTTAATTCCTGGTTCCAATTGTTCTAAATTTACAACAACGGTTTTTCTCATTTTTAAATCATCTACTATTTTAGGTGCATCTTCATAGTTTAAGGGTTCATGAACCACTAATTTCATATTTCCTGCCGTATGAATATTAACGACTTTATTTCTCATCCTTTTAGTACTTGTATTAACAGGTAGTTCTTCTAATTCATCTAGTTCTTCTTCATACTCCTCATACTCATCTTCTAAATCTAAATCATCAATTCCAATAAAATATTTTAATTTATCCATAATACTTGACATAATAACCCCCCTATCAATATTTTCTTTGGCCAAATAGACCAGTTCCTACTCTTATCATGTTTGACCCTTCTTCAATTGCTATTTCATAATCATTGGTCATCCCCATAGATAAGAATTTCATTTCCACATTAGCATAATTTTTATCCTTTATTACTTCACTTAACCTGCGTAATTCCCTAAATACCCATCGCACTTCTTCGGAGTCTTCAACAAAAGGTGCTATTGTCATTAGACCTTTTACCCTTAGATTATCATATTTTAATATTTTTTCTAAAAAAGGTATTACTTCTTCTATCTTTAATCCAAACTTACTTTCCTCTTCTGCCACATTGACTTGAATTAGGGTATCTACTATTATACCATGTTTTTTTGCCCTTTTGTTTAATTCTTTTGCTAAAGATAGACGATCTAAGGAATGTACCAAGGCTATTTTATCGATAATAGCCCTTACCTTATTAGTCTGTAGATGGCCTATCATGTGATATTTAGCCTTATTACCTATTATATAGTACTTTTCTACTAATTCTTGAGTCCTATTTTCACCAATATTTATTAGACCTAGTTCTAATGCTTCATTAATTTTATCTACTCCTACAGTTTTAGTTACTGCAATTATATGGACTGTATCCCCTTCTCTTCCGGATCTTTTCAACGCATTATCTATATTTTTTTCTATATCTAGTAAATTATCCTTAATAGTAATTTTTATTACCTCCTTGAGTCAATTAATAATCATTCCTTCTTTTACGCTAATAGTATTCAATAGAATTTCGTCAAATTTTCTTACAGTTCTTACCGGCTTATCACTTCCTCCTATATTAATATTATAATTTTGGTCTCCCTTACTTATATAGGTAAATTCATCATCTTCTTTTATTATTTCTATAGGTCTAAATCTTACTATTCCACTAATTTCCTTGATATAAACTCCCTTTATACCATCTCTATCCACGACTGACTTGCTTGGAATTTTATATCCATCTCGCTTATATTTTATAATATTTACATCTAAATGCCTCTTATCTAGAAATTTGACAAAGTCCGTGTTGAAACTAGCTACTATCAAGCCTTTACCTTTATCTTTAGATATTCTTTTTATATGACCTATTAGTTCTCCTTCAATTTTTTCCCCAGTTAAAGTTATGGTATCCCCTTCTTCATAAGATGAAATATCTCTTAAATTGTCAATTTTTATGATCATATACCATTCAAAATTATCCATTATTTTGAAAATAGGATCATCTGCTTTTATATTATCATTGTTAGATATTATTTTTTGCTTATTTGATATTTCTTTAAAATCTGAATACTCATATTCATCTATGGAGTTTGCAGAATATAATTCTTCATAACCATCTATTATAAAAGACAATATTCCTGATTCCTTAGAATAATATTCAATAACGTTATTAGAAATTTGGCTAGCTACTTTATCCTTTTTCTTCTTTAGACTATCTAGACTTTGATTAATTAAAGTATTATCTCCACTAATATCTCTTTGCTTTTCATCATATAAGGTAAGCTTGTCCTTTAACACTTCAGCTTGTTCATAATCTCCTTGAGATATACTCCTTTGTATATCATTTATAATTATATTGATGTTCTCCTCTAATTTTACTTCATCATTTTTTACACTTTCAACATCTTTTTCAGTTTTAGTTAATACATCAATTTTATTCTCTATCTCTTCTAACTCCTGTCTTAAAGTAGAAGTATCATCGAGCAATGTAATTCTAGCTATTTTCCTCCCCACAGCTACCCGTTCTCCCTGATTTCCATATACTTCAACTTTTCCTTCTCCATCGGCTTTATATAGACTTTCTTTTCTTACTATAATAGCATCTGTCTCTATTTTTTCTTCAATTACATGTTCTTCTGGTAATGATGTTTTAAAGGCAGTAGCAAATAAAGATGGAACACTTCTAAATAAGAGAAATATAAAAATCAAACTGATAAATAGTAGTTTACGCCTTTTTTTCCTTCTTCTTTTTAATTTACGTTCTTCCTGGGACATCTTACCACCCTTATTAAATTTCTTTACTATATAAAAATTCTACATGAATTGAAATATTCCTTGTTAAAAATTAAAAAATCTTCCATATTTACTTATAACTTTAAATTTTAAAATGTTATCTATATCTAATTGTTTAATTTCATTATTATGGGTTACCATCAAAATTGCTCTTTCCTCTTTAATAGCACCTATTAAAATACCAACAAATTTGTCTTTAGCATTGGTAATTACCTTGATTTCATCACCAGATTTCACTCTAGCACCATCTAATACAAATTCTTTCATATCTGCTTTTTCTAAATGCTGAGGAGTTACACTTTTATTATCAATTATAATCAAATTATTTTTTAAAAATATTTTCTCCCTTAATACAACTAATATATACCCTAATAAATTAAGGGCTAATAAAAATAATAATATTCTTTTAATATATATCAACAAACTAATACTACCTCCACATTAATCTATTTTATATTAAGTATACCATATCTATTTGGCAGACGAAACCTACTTTACAAATTTTCAATTATGATATATAATATTATTTGCAATTCGGGATGTAGCCCAGTCAGGTAGGGCACAAGTCTGGGGGACTTGGGGTCGCTGGTTCGAATCCAGTCATCCCGACCAGATAATTAAAAGCAGGTAGAAAATTATAATTTTCTACCTGCTTTTAATTATTCATAGTAAAATAGATTCCTAAATCCAATTTTAGATAATAATGCAGATTAATCCGCTACTGCCATCGTTGATTATTCTTTCTAACGCTCTTCTCATCTTATTTCTTGCTTCATCTGGCATAGTATTTAATTTGCCTTGCAACTGTTCATTTACTAGATCATATAATGATTTACCAAATAAATTGGATTGCCAGATCTTTGATGGATCTTCTTCAAATTCATCTAAGAAATACTTAACTAGCTCTTCACTCTGTTTTTCTGTACCTATTAGCGGTGATACTTCAGTAGTTATATCGCAGCGCAATAAATGAAGTGAAGGAGCTCTGGCTTTTAATTTTACACCAAATCTATTGCCCTGCCTATATATTTCTGGTTCAGCTAATTCCATCTCATTTAAACTAGGACTAACTAAACCATATCCTATCTCATTTGCTTGAATTAAAGCATTTTCAATTTTATCATATTCCCTTTTAGTTTGAGCTAGTTTACTTATTAGCCCTAATATTTGATAATCTCCTTCTATTGAATATCCGGTCATCTCCTTTAATACTTTGAAGAATAATGCTTCATCTACAATTAATTCAGCATTTACTATCCCTTCACCTAATTTTATTTCCCTTATATTAACATCTCTTACTATATCTAGTTCATTTAAAGCCTTTAGGGAAGTGTCAACTTCATTCAATTTTTGCAAAGTTTGTATAGATTCCTTTAGTGAATTCAATATACCAGACTTTATCCAATGATCTCTCGGTAGTCCTTCTATCCAACCAGGCAGATTAATAGTAATCTCCTTAACTGGAAATTCAAACAATAGTGTTTCAAAAACCTTTTCAATATCTTGAATTTCCATATTCAAACAATCTACAGTTACAACTGAAACCCCGTACTTTTCTTCTAAACTTTCTCTTAACGCTATAGTACTGTCCAAATTTGGATGTTTAGTATTGAGTATTATTACAAAAGGTTTTTCTAGTTCTTTAAGTTCAAATATTACCCTTTCTTCAGCCTTTATGTAATTGGACCTATCAATATCAGTAATTGAGCCATCAGTAGTTACAACTATTCCAATAGTAGAGTGATCAGTAATTACTTTTCTAGTTCCAATTTCAGCTGCTTCTTCAAAAGGTATATCCTTTTCATACCAAGGAGTTGAAACCATACGCGGTACATCATTTTCAATATGACCTAGGGCCCCTTTAACTAAGTATCCAACACAGTCTACCATTCGTACTTTAAAAGTGACATTGTCTTTTAGAGTCAACTCTACCGCTTCATTAGGTACAAATTTAGGTTCTGTAGTCATAATTGTTTTTCCCGCTCCACTTAAAGGCAATTCATCCTTTGCTCTTTCCTTTTTGTACTTATTTTCAATATTAGGTAATACTAGTAATTCCATAAACCTTTTTATAAAGGTGGATTTTCCCGTTCTTACAGGCCCTACTATACCCGCATAAATATCCCCTTCCGTTCTTTCAGCAATATCCTTATATATGTCAAACCTTTCCACTTTTCCCCCTCCTTTTCAATCTAATGTAAATCAATAATACTTAACATTATATATATATGTACTAGACCCTATAATATGATAGGGTTTAAAAAAAACCTACTATGAAAATAGTAGGTTTACCAATTATTTATCCTATCCTTTATTATGTCTTCCATTTCATGTTTTTTATCCCTTAGCATTAGATTTACCACCGAATTTTTTACATCTTTTCCCTCATACAATACTTCATATAATTCATTTGTAATAGGCATTATAACCTGGTACTTTTTAGCTAATTCATAGGTAGATCTTGTAGTTCTAATACCTTCCACTACCATTCCTACAGATTCTGTGGCTTCTTTTATAGTCTTCCCTTGTCCAATCAAAATCCCAGCTCTTCTGTTTCTACTATGCATACTAGTACAAGTAACTATTAAATCACCTATTCCTGCCAGTCCTGAAAAGGTTGTACTACTAGCTCCCATCTTTTCCCCTAATCTAGCTATTTCAATAATTCCTCTTGTCATAAGGGCTGCCTTTGTATTATCCCCATATCCTAAACCATCAGAAATCCCTGCCCCTAATGCAATAACATTTTTCAGAGAACCTCCCAATTCTACTCCTATTACATCGGGATTAGTATAGACCCTAAAAAACGGCGACATAAATATATCTTGAACATATTCAGCTACTCTTTTATCTATAGAAGCAGATACTACAGTAGTAGGCATGTTCCTCCCAACTTCCTCTGCATGGGAAGGCCCTGATAATACTGCATATGGATTATTTGGTAATATTTCATTAACTATTTGGGAAACTCTTAGTAAAGTATCATTCTCTATTCCTTTGGCTACATTTACTATTACCTGGTCTTCATCGAATAGTTTTTTATTGTTGTTTAAAACATCTCTAATCCCGTGGGAAGCAATAGATAATACTATCATATCTTTATTATAAATAACTCTTGAAATATCATCTGTCACATTAATATTTTCAGGAATTTTTACGCCTGGTAGATATTTTTTGTTTTCCTTATGCTCCCTTATCTCTTCAATTTGCCTTATATCTCTAACCCAGATGTCCACGTTATGGTTGTTATTTGAAAGTAAAATGGCCAACGCAGTACCCCAGCTACCTCCACCAATTATACCAATATTACTCATCCTATGTTCCTCCCTATTAACTTTTTCCCTTGTCGTTATTTTATCTTCCTATTCCGTTTTTTCCCCTATTTTGTATTCCTTTCCATGGATTAACCTTTCAATATTACTTCTATGTCTATAAATGGCTAGCATTGCTAATATAAAAGTTACAATAACAAAATTCCAGTTAAATGGTTTATTGGTTACAAGCCCTAAAATTGGCACCAAAATGGCTGAAAGAATTGACCCTAAAGATACATATCTAGTAATTATTACGACCAATAGAAAAAATATTAGGGATATAATTGCTATAGGCCAATGAATAGACAAGAGTACGCCAAAGGAAGTAGCAATACCCTTGCCCCCCTTAAATTTAAGAAAAACAGGCCAGTTATGCCCAACAACTGCAAATAATCCCCCTATTAATTCCCCATTATACCCTAATATATTTCCTCCAATATATACAGCCAAAACACCTTTAAGTACATCTAGAATAAAAGCTAATCCCCCTATTTTTTTACCGAAAACTCTTAAAGCATTGGTAGCCCCTGCATTACCACTACCATAACCTCTTATATCCACTTTTTTAAACATTTGACCCAATACATAAGCAGAAGAAAAACTTCCAATTAAGTATGAAATTCCAGCAACTAGTAGAACCTTCAAACTTACTCACCCTTTTCTTTAAAATCAAATTGAAGAGGTACTCCATCGAAGCCAAAATACTTTCTAATCTGGTTTTCCAAATATCGTTGATAGGAAAAATGCATAAGTTGTCGTTTATTTATAAAAAGCAAAAACTTTGGTGGCCTAACAGCAATTTGGGTCCCATAATATATTCTCAATCTAACTCCTTTATCAGAAGGTGGTTGGTTTAATAATACTGCTTCATTGATTATATCGTTTAATACACCAGTGCTTATTCTTAAATTATTGTTATTATTAACTACTTTTAATAGCTGGAATAGTTTATCTACCCTTCTTCCAGTTTTAGCAGATATAAATACGATAGGAGCATATGAAATAAAAGCTAACTTATTTCTTATATTCTTTTCAAACTTTAAATGAGTATTGGTTTCCTTTTCTACTAAATCCCATTTGTTGACTGCAATTATAATTCCCTTTCCGTTTTCATGGGCATAACCAGCAATTTTAGTGTCCTGTTCTGAAACTCCTTCTGTAGCGTCAATCATCAATACACATAAATCTGATCTATCTACAGCAGAAAGAGTACGAACAACACTATACCTTTCTATGTTTTCATAAATACTACGTTTTCTTCTTAGCCCTGCTGTATCAATAAATACATACTTATCTTCTTCATAAGTAAAGTAGGTATCTATTGCATCCCTAGTAGTACCAGGTATATTCGTTACAATAACCCTATCTTCCCCTAAAATGTTATTTATTAAAGAAGATTTCCCAACATTTGGTTTCCCTATAATAGCTACTTTAATCAACTCATCATCGTATTCTGTATCCTTGTGCTCTGGAAAATGTTTAATTACTACATCTAATAGATCTCCTATGCCTAAACCTTGCTCGGCAGATATAATTATTGGATTTCCTATCCCCAATTCATAAAATTCGAAAATTTCATCTGGGGTTTTGTGGGTATCGATTTTATTACATACTAATAATACTTCTTTTCCTGATTTTCTTAGTATATTAGCTATTTCTCTATCTGTAGAAGTAACCCCATCCAGTCCATCTACTACAAATAATATTACATCTGCTGTATCTATAGCCATTTCTGCCTGACGTCTGATATTTACAGGAATTATCTCTTCTGATTCTGGCTCCAATCCTCCCGTATCTATTAAAGTAAAATATTTATTCAACCATTCTGCTTCAGCATAAATCCTATCTCTAGTTACTCCTGGACTATCCTCAGTAATAGCAATTCTTCTACCTACTATTCGATTAAATAGAGTTGATTTTCCCACATTAGGTCTACCAACTATACATACAACTGGTCTATCCATTTTTATCACCTCAACCTCTTTTAAATAAATCTACAAATTCTCTACCTGAAACCTCTACAGGAATTATTTTAACCTTTAATCTATTTTCTATATCCTTTATAGTTAAATCATCTAAAAAAACATTACTCTCTGTCCTTAACATTGATTTTGGTATTATTATACCGTCTACATCTTTATAATCTTCTAATTGACTAATAATATCTTGCCCTGTTACTAAACCAGAAACTGTAATAGATTTTCCAAAGAAATTATTTTCTATGGCAATCACTTTTAATTCTAAACCTATAAACTTTTTCAATATCTTATTCTTTATTTTATTCATAAAACCTTCTGCCAATGTCCCTGTAGCTATGATATATTTATTATTTAAAGTAATTTTTTCATCAATACTACTTAATTCTTCATCAACACTATGCTCAAAAGTTTTTAATAATCCTACTCCATTTTCTAACTGAGGAAAACCTTCATATTCTCCATACTTAGGTAAGGGTTCATCTGTTATAGCATAAAATTCATCAGATGCAAAAACAAACCTAGTTCCAATTTCATTCATGAATTTACTTTGCTCATCCCTTATTAGATTCAACAATTCCATAGCACTTTCCTTATTAAAAGGTATAATCTTATGAAGATTATCTCTAAACCTAGTCAATCCTACAGGGACCACTGCTACGCTTTCAACGCTAGGATATAAGCTAGAAAGATCTTTTAAAGTCCTTACTAGCTCCTTATCATCATTAACCTGAGGTACTAATACTATCTGGCAATTAACTCTAATATCTGCCTCTTTAAATCTTCGAAGTGTAGAAAGTATCTTTCCTGCATTTTTATTATTCAACATCTTTATCCTTAATTCAGGATTGGTTGTATGAACAGAAACATTTATTGGACTTAGTCTATATTTAATTATCCGATCAATCTCTTCATCACTCATATTAGTTAATGTAATGAAGTTCCCCTGTAAGAAGGATAGTCTAGAATCATCATCTTTAAAATATAGAGTCTCCCTCATATTAGGAGGTAATTGATCAATAAAACAAAAAATACATTTATTTCTACAGGATCTAGCCTTATCTATTAATGGGTTGGTAAACTCAATACCTAAATCCTCATCGTAATCCTTTTCAATTTCTAAAATCCAGACTTCTCCAGTTTCTTTTTCAATTTCTACTTCAACATAATCATCAGATATTAAAAACTTATAATCGATGATATCTTTAACCTTCTCTCCATTAATAGATAACAATATATCCTTAGGCTCAATTCCTAATTCTTCTGCAATACTTCCTTTAACAATCCTTTCAATAATATTCCTATAATCATAAATCTTCTTTAGTTCCATAATATAACCTTCCATATATTTATTTGAATCATCTATTTTATTATAGCAGAATACTCAATTATTACATAGTTTAAAATTATAAATATATAAGCCTACAGTTTACTGTAGGCTTATATATTTATTATGCATATAAAGGAAAGTCTTTGCAAAGTTCTAGAACTTTATCTTTGACTTCTTCCCTAGTATTAGTCTCATCAAGAGCTAGATCAATAATTTCAGCAATTCTTTTCATTTCTTCTTCCTTCATACCTCTTGTAGTTACTGCAGGAGTACCAATTCTAACTCCACTAGTTACAAAAGGACTTTCTGGATCAAAAGGAATAGTATTTTTATTTGTTGTTACATTAACAGCCTCTAATAATTCTTCTGCCTTTTTACCTGTTAAACCTTTGTTTCTCACATCAATTAAAATTAGATGATTATCTGTGCCACCTGATACCAATCTAAAGCCTCTATCCATTAAGCTTTCTGCCAACACCTTCGCATTCTTAATAATTTGATTTTGATAATCTTTAAAATCAGCTTGTAATGCTTCACCAAAGCTTACAGCTTTTGCAGCAATTATATGCATTAAAGGACCGCCTTGAATTCCTGGGAAAATAGCTTTATCTATCGCTTTAGCATATTTCTCTTTGCATAGGATTGCTCCCCCTCTAGGTCCTCTTAAAGTCTTATGGGTAGTAGTAGTTACAAAATCAGCATATGGTACTGGATTTGGATGAAGACCTGCAGCTACTAAACCAGCAATATGAGCCATATCCACCATTAAATAAGCTCCAACTTCATCAGCTATCTCTCTAAATTTAGAAAAATCTATTACTCTTGGATAAGCACTAGCACCTGCCACAATCATTTTAGGTTTTTCTTTTAGTGCAATTTCTCTAACTTGATCATAGTCTATAACTTCTTTTTCCTTATCTACTCCGTAGGCAACAAAATTAAAATAGGTACCAGAAATATTTACTGGGCTACCATGAGTTAAATGGCCACCTTGTGATAAATTCATCCCCAATACTTTATCTCCAGGTTTTAATACTGAAAAGTACACTCCTAAATTGGCATTAGAACCAGAATGGGGTTGAACGTTTGCATGGTCTGCTCCAAATAGCTTTTTCAACCTTTCAATAGCTAAGTTTTCTACCATATCAACATACTCACAACCACCATAGTATCTTCTACCTGGATATCCTTCAGCGTATTTATTAGTCATTTGACTTCCCATTGCTTCCATTACTTGTGGAGTAACAAAGTTTTCAGATGCGATCAACTCTATATGTTCCTGTTGCCTTCTTGTTTCCAATTCTATTGTTTCCATTACTTCTGGATCGAATTTCTTTAAATTAGTAAAATCCATATTATAATATTCTCCTTTCTTTTGAAAAAAATTTTATTTATTACTAATTCATAGTATAATAATATAGTGGGTAAACTAATTTTATTTGTTCCTTCCTAATTAATTATATAGTTAATTATTAGTATTTACAATACTATTAATACATATGGAGTGAAAAATATGGATTTTAGTCGAAATAACGATAGATCTGATGCAAAAAAACTACTATTATTAGCTATTTTAGCAGGTAAAACCATGTTGAAAAATGGAGCGGAAACCTATAGGGCTGAAGACACTATCGAAAGAATATGTAAGTCTAGATTTGGAATTAAATATGCAGATGCCTTTGCAACTCCTACAGGCATCTTTGCCTCCCTTGAATTTGAAGGTGAGATTATAACCTATCTTATTAGGGTTAAATCCACCAAAATCGATTTAAATAAAATAAATTTATTAAACGAATTTTCAAGGGAATTTGTAAATTCTAATATATCTGTAGATGTAGGGTTAGCTAAGCTTCGAAGCATCAGTAAAATTAACAACTATAATATGCTTATAAAATCTTTATTTGGTAGTCTAGCTTCTGCCTTTTTCTCCCTTTTATTTGGTGGTACTATTTTAGATTTTATATCTAGCTATTTGGTGAGCTTAGTAGTTCTTATAGCCATAAATAAAATTAGCAAATACAAAATGACTTTTTTCATAAATAATTTTATTGGAGCAGCCTTAGCTTCAATTTTATCTATAATTTCCATTAAAATTGGTTTAGGTAAAAGTATGGATACTATTATCATAGCTTCAATTATGCCCTTAGTTCCCGGTGTAGCAATAACAAATGCTATGAGGGATACCATATCTGGTGATTTCGTCTCTGGTTTATCGAGAGGTATGGAGGCTATATTTTCTGCTTTAGCCATTGCTTTTGGAGTAGGTATTATATTGAATATATATTTTAAGGGGATGATATAATGGTTATAATGAAAAACTTCGTTTTTGCTTTTTTGTCTTCAACAGGCTTTGCTATTTTATTTAGCATCCCTAAAGATTCCATACTAAGGTCTGGATTTGTAGGAGCTACGGGATGGATTGTTTTCTATATAAGTTCAAATATATTTAATAGCAATATAACGGGAACATTTTTTGCTGCAGTTACTGCAGGTGTATTAGGAGAATTGTTCGCAAGACATTATAAAAAACCAGCAACCGTATTTATAGTACCTGGAATAGTTCCATTAGTACCCGGTGCTGGCATGTATTATACTATGTTAGCCTTAGTAGAAAAAGACTTTCATGGGGCTGCAAACAAAGGTACCGAGACCTTTTTCATAGCAGCTGCTATCTCTATAGGTCTTATAATATCTACATCTTTATCTAAATCTATTAGGCGAGTAAAAAACAAGGATTAATTCTGTTTTGTATATTTGATCATAGTGTCTACTAAATCGTCTAATACTTCATCCTCAGCTACTCCATCTAGATAGTTTTTCAAGCAATCCTTCATATGGTTTTCCAATATCAATCCACCTACTGAATTCATAGCAGCTCGAACTGCTGCTATTTGAATTAATATATCACCACAATACTTGCCTTCTTCTACCATTTTTTGAATTCCCTTAACTTGTCCTTCTATTCTTCTAAGACGTCGTATTATGGCCTCGTTATCCTTTGTCTCAAGAGTCAACCCGATTTCCTCCTTTTACTAAATAAATTTATTCCAAAACCCTTACCATTTCCATGGCATTTTCATTTTTCTTTTTTATAGATCTATCTATTAATTTTACTATAATAAATGAAACCGCTAAGAACACTATTCCCATAAGGAAACCTAAGGTTTCATAATTAGCAATATCCATAGACTGAAATAAATTTACTCCTAACACTATTCCTACAATCAGCATAGCAAAAGGAATCATATAAGCGATTAATGCATACTTTATTATATTCTTTGATTTAGCCTTAATTTCAACAAAATCTCCAGTCTTAGCTCCAATTCTATTCTCTAATTCTATTACTATATTAGGTGCACTACAACCTCCACCACAACTACTGCAACCTCCACCACATCCAGCAATTCGCCTTACCTCTACTTCAGCTGTATTGTTACTGGTTTTGCGTACATATCCTAATTGCTCCACAGAGAAACACCTCCAAATACTAAATCTTTTACTACTTCAGAAGCAAGAATCAATCCAGCCACTGAAGGAACGAAGGAAACACTACCAGGTACCGCTTTCCTAGTACCTTCTTTTTCTAAATTAACCTTTATTGGTTTTTCTGTTGACCATACTACCTTCAAATTCTTAATATTTCTTTTTCTCAATTCATTTCTCATTACCTTAGCTAATGGACAGGTATTAGTCTTATAAATATCTCCAACTTGGAGCATAGTTGGATTCAATTTATTTCCTGCCCCCATACAGGATATAATTGGAATATTTAATCTTTTACAATTTTCTATTAAATTAATTTTAGCTGAAACCATATCTATAGCATCTATTACATAATCGTAATCTTGCGACAATAGTCTATCTTTATTTTCATCTTTATAAACATCCCTAATTGCTATTATATCTAAACTTGGGTTTATTTCCAATAACCTATCCTTCATTACCTCAACTTTTGGTAAATCTACAGTTTTGGAGGTAGCATGAATCTGTCTATTTATATTAGTTATATCTATTATATCATAATCTACAATAATAATCCTCCCTAATCCTGCTCGAACTAATGCCTCAGATGCAAAGGAACCTACACCACCTATTCCAAATACAGCTACTCTTGCATTTTTAAGGATTTTCATGCCTTCTTCTCCTAATAGTAGTTCAGTTCTTGAAAATCGACTATCCATTCTATTCTCCTTTCAAATATAAATAGACTATTATTTAATATTATTTTAATCTAATTTAATGTGTACTTCCTGTAATTGTTCCTCAGAAACTTCAGAAGGAGCTCCTGTTAATAAACAAGTTGCAGATTGAGTTTTTGGAAATGCTATAACATCCCTTATGTTTGAAGTATTGGTCAATAGCATAATCAACCTATCAAAGCCATAAGCAATGCCTCCATGGGGAGGAGTACCATATTTAAAGGCCTCTAGTAAGAAACCAAATTTATTCCATGCTTCTTCTTCTGTAAAACCTAAAGCAGCAAACATCCTTTTTTGCAAATCTGGATCGCTAATTCTGATGCTACCTCCTCCCATTTCATCTCCGTTAATAACTATATCATAAGCCTTTGCTCTAACTTTCTCTGGTTCAGTTTCTAACAAATCTATGTCTTCCTCCATTGGATGAGTAAAAGGATGGTGCTTAGCTACATATCTTTCTTCTTCATCATCGTATTCGAATAATGGAAATTCGGTTATCCATACTAATTTCATCTCAGAATTATCTATTAGATTAAGCCTTTTAGCTACTTCATTCCTTAAATTGCCTAGGCTATCAAATACTACTTTTGATTTATCAGCTATGAACAATAGTAAATCTCCTATTTCTCCATTCATTTTATTTAATATATTATTTAGTTCCTCTTCCGATAGAAACTTGGCAATAGGAGAAGTGATACCTTCTTCTGTTACCTTTATCCAAGCTAGACCTTTAGCTCCAAAGGTTTTAACATAATCTTCTAAAGTATTTATATCCTTTCGTGAAAATTCATCACCATAACCCTTTACATTTATACCTCTTACATAACCTCCATTTGCTACTGTACCACTAAATACTTTAAACTGTGAATCCTTAACTATATGAGTAATATCCACCAATTCAAACCCAAACCTTAGATCCGGTTTATCGACCCCAAACCTTCCCATTGCTTCTTTATAAGTCATCCTTTTAATTGGAAGTTCTATTTCTACTCCTATTAACTCTTTAAATATTCTATATAACATTTTTTCATTCATCTCTATTACATCATCTACATCTACAAAGGACATTTCTATATCGATTTGGGTAAATTCAGGCTGCCTATTGGCTCTTAAATCTTCGTCTCTAAAGCATTTTACTATCTGATAATACCTATCCATACCTGAAACCATTAAAAGCTGTTTCATAAGCTGAGGAGACTGAGGAAGAGCATAAAAATGCCCTGGATTTACTCTACTGGGCACTAAGTAATCCCTTGCTCCTTCAGGGGTAGGTTTGGTAAGCATAGGTGTCTCTATCTCTACAAAATTATTCTCATCCAGAAAATCCCTAACTACCTTTGCAGCTTTATGCCTCATCTTTAATTTATTTTGCATAGAAGGCTTTCTCAAATCTAAATACCTATATTTTAATCTCATATTTTCTGCTACATTGTCATCATCTTTTACATAAATAGGGGGTGTTTCAGATTCGTCTAGTACCTTTAACTCTTTTGCTAAAACCTCTACTTCACCTGTAGGGATATCCTTGTTTACAGATTCTCTCTTCCTTACAATTCCTTTAACAGCTAATACATATTCAGACCTTACCTTTTCTGCTTTTTTAAATATTTCCTCTGACACTGTACTGTCAAATACTATTTGACATATTCCTGTTATATCCCTTAAGTCTACAAATATTAAAGAGCCTAAATTTCTCTCCCTTTGTACCCATCCCATTAAAACTACTTTTTCATCTATATGAGATGTTCTTAAATCTCCACACATATGTGTCCTTCTTAAATTTCCCATCTTTTCTCTCATAAATACTACCTCCTTAAAATAATAAAACCTCTCATCTCTGATGCTCAGGGACGAGAGGCTATTTTCTCGCGGTGCCACCCTAATTAGGCTTTTACCTCACTCAATAATATAACGCAATAAATGCGAACAAACTCAGTTTGTTAACTCCAAGGTGTCTTCATTAAATATTAGCATCAGTTTCCACCAATCCTGACTCTCTATAGCTAAGGGATTTAACTACTCTTCCTTTTCATAGTTTCCATATGTTTTTAATCATTATAAGATATATTTTTATTAGTGTCAAGATAGTATCTTAACCTTTCTATCTACCATTTCCTCAACTCTTTCCAAATATTCCGTCAAGGATTTTACATTAGGTATTCTTTCTATCCTATCTTCTTTTGGAAAAAATATCTTAGATACTGCTCCCATACCTAGCCCAAGAACTGTTTCCTTTTCTTCCATCATCTTAATATTATATATGCATTCTTTTCCTTTTTTTGCATAACCTATGTTTTCAAAATTACCCATAATCTGTTTCTGTCTATATAGGTAATAAGGATTAAGCTTCATCTTTTCTGCAAATGTTTTGGTTTCATCCAACATGTTCTCTATTATACCTTGATTTTCAATTTGGTAAATATCCATAGTCTCAATAAATTTAGAACCTCTTTTTACCGCTAATGTATGCACAGTCAAATTTTCAGGATCTAAATTCTCTAGTTTTTTTAATGTCCTTTTTATTTCCTCTACTCCTTCAGAAGGAAGTCCAACTATTAAATCCATATTTATAACATCAAAACCAATTTTCTTAGCTTCATAGTAGGTATTTATTATATCTTGGCTACTATGTTGTCTTCCTATTAATTTCAATGTGTTATCATTCATAGTCTGAGGATTTATACTAATCCTATCTACTTTATTCCTTTTTAGCATCTTCAACATTTCAGTATCTATAGTGTCTGGTCTACCTGCTTCCACTGTTATTTCTTTTATATCATCTCTATGGAAATTATCATATATAGCTTGTATTATTTTCTCCAATTGATATGGGGGAACAGCACTGGGGGTTCCACCACCAATATATACGGTGGAAATACTTTTTTTTGCCATTAATTCCCCTATTTTATTTATCTCATAAATAAGCCTATCTATATAATCCTTTATTAAATATCCATATCTATTTATATTCAAAGAAGGAAAAGAACAGTATAAACATCTAGTAGGACAGAAAGGAATACTTAAATATAGGCTAAATCTATTTTCATCTAAAGGATATAGATATTTTCTCTGCTCCTTCCCAATATCCAATATTAAATGAGCTTTTTGTGAAAATAATTTATATTCTCCAGTTAAAATATCTATAATATTTTTATCATCTTTTCCCTCATCTAAAAGGTTGTGGACTATTTTGACTGGTCGAATTCCAGTTAATACTCCCCAAGGTGCCCTAATATGAGCTATACTGTTCAATGCCTGATATACACTTTGTTTTACCCCAATTCGTATTCTTTTTTTATTATTAGCTTTATCCACTCCAATTTTTTCTATATTCTTTACAGAGCCCTCATAAATTAAATTATCATCATTATAAATCCTTGTACTAGATTCTATTCTATCATTAATACCATCTAGCTCATTTATTATTAAAATGCCTTCCTTAAAATCACTTATATCATCAATAAAAATTATTTCTTCACCAAAATAGAAAACCTTTATTAGCTCATATACTTCATATTTAAAATCATGACCCACTAAGTTTACATAAATCATATTTACTCCCCTTAATAATCTTCATAATAATCTTCAATCATCTTTTTAATATATTTTTTAGAAATACCGAATTCCTTTGATATTTCTTCTTTATCCAGTCCCATTTCAATTAAATCATATATATCATGTAAATCCACACCCTTTTTCCCTTTACTCCGGACAAGCTTTAATTTTTTAGTCATTTAAGCCACCTCCTAGGGTATATCTTTCCCTAAAAGATGGCTTCTAATTCTATCACTTTATAAATGGATTAGATTCTTTTTCATTTCTTATAGTAGATGAAGGGCCATGTCCAGGATATACTATAGTATCGTCTGGATAAATTATTATTCTATTTTTGATCGAATCCATAATAGCTTCAAAGGAACTTTTAGGGAAATCCGTTCTACCAATTGAACCTGCAAATAAAGTATCTCCAGTAAATATACTGTCACCAATTTTAATACTTATGCCTCCAGGAGTATGGCCTGGTGTATGGATCACTTCTGCAGTTAAACCTCCAAAGCTTATTTTGTCACCATCATTAAGTAAAATATCAGCTGTAATCTCTACAGTACCCATTGCCATCATACTTGATAAATTACTTCTACCATCCTTTAACAGATATTCATCTTCCTTATGGATAGCCAATGGTGCTTTAGTATAATCTTTAATTCCATTGACACCAGAAATATGATCCCCATGACCATGGGTAAGAATTATATACTTAATATCTAAACCTAAATTCTTTATTTGGGTTAAAATGTCATCTTCATCTCCACCTGGGTCAATTACTATGGCTTCTTTATTATCTTCTGAATAGACTAAATAACAATTTGCAGCATAAATCCCTGCTGGTATCCTTACAACTTTCAATATTATCCCTCCTAAAAAGTTTTTTTGCTATCAATTAATATGGTCACAGGACCATTATTTAATAAATTTACCTCCATATTTGCCCCAAAGATACCTTTCTCTGTCCTTATACCCTTATCCTTACATCTTTCAACAAACTGATTATAGATTTTTTCTGCTTTATCTGGATGGGCTGAAGTAGAAAAACTTGGTCTTTTCCCTTTTCTAACATCACCATATAATGTAAACTGGGACACCACTAACATTTCTCCACCAATATCTAACAAAGATAAATTCATTTTTCCATTATCATCTCCAAATATTCTAAGGCCTAATATTTTATCAACCATATATTCTAAATCTTTATCATTGTCTTCTTCTCCTACACCAAGAAGAACTAATAAACCTTTATCTATTTCTCCAACTATGTTTCCTTCAACTTTTACACTTGCTTCTGACACCCTTTGTACTACAGCTCTCATCTATACCTTCCTTTCCTTAACTAGTAACTCTATATACATCGATTACACCTTTTAACCTTTTAATCTTCCTCATTAACTCCCTTAATTGATCTATATCTTTTATCTCTAAAGTCATATTGATTACAGCCAATCTTTCCTTATTAGTTCTAGCATTTAAAGACAGTAGAGAAAGTTCAGCTTCAGTAATTCTTTGAGTAATTTCAGTAAGCAACCCAGGTCTATCTGTCCCTTTAATCTGAATTTCTGCAGGATATTCTGCTTTTTCATCAGTATCCCAAAATACTTCTATAAATCTTTCATTGCCTTCAATAAAAGATATATTTGGACAATCCTTTCTATGGATAGATACTCCTCTTCCTCGAGTAATATAGCCTATTATTTCATCACCAGGCACTGGATTGCAACATTTAGAAAACCTAACCTTTATATTATCAACACCTTTAACACTAATACCTTGAGTAAACTTACTATCCTTTCTAGTTGTAGTAGATTCTTTTATTTTACTTTCAATAAATTCCTTTTCATCTTTAATTTGATAATGTTCTTTATATAATTCCTTTAATCTAGACATCACTTGAGATATAGTGATACTTCCATACCCTAACCCAGCATATAAATCATCAGATGTGCTTAAACTTAGTTTTTTTGCTGTACTTTTTAGCCATTCTTCCTTCAGAATATCTGTCAATTTATACCCTTGTCTTTTTACTTCTTTTTCCAACAATTCTTTACCTTTAATAATGTTTAAATCCTTTTCTTCTCGTTTAAACCATTGACGTATTTTATTTTTAGCTTGGCTGCTTTTTACTATCTTTAACCAGTCCCTACTAGGACCATTACTACTGGCTGATGTAAGTATTTCTACAATATTTCCATTTTTAAGTTTATAATCTAAAGGCACAATTCTGCCATCTACCTTAGCTCCAACACAATTATTTCCTACTGCTGTATGAACCCTATATGCAAAATCAATAGGAGTAGATCCATTAGGCAAATTAATAACATCCCCTCTAGGAGTAAAGACGAATACCTCGTCTGTAAAAAAATCTATCTTTAAAGTCTCCATAAACTCCTTAGGGTCCTTTAATTCCTTTTGCCATTCTAACAATTGCCTTAACCAAGTTAATTTTTCATCGAAATTATCTGTCTTTACATTGCCTTCTTTATACTTCCAGTGGGCAGCAATACCGTATTCTGCAGTTCTATGCATCTCCCAAGTCCTTATTTGAACCTCAAATATTTCTCCCTCTGGCCCAATTACGGTAGTATGAAGAGATTGATACATATTGGGCTTAGGCATTGCTATATAATCCTTAAACCTTCCTGGAATAGGCTTCCACATAGTATGGACAATGCCTAAAACACCATAACAATCTTTTATAGTATCTACAATGACCCTTATAGCAGTTAAATCAAATATCTGTTCAAAGCTTTTATTTTGATAAACCATCTTCTTGTATATACTATAAAAACTCTTTGGTCTACCACTTATATCTCTAGAGATATTCATTTCTTTTAATTTCTCATCTATCTCATCTATTATCCTTTGAATATATGCTTCCCTTTCTTTTCTTCTTTTAGATACCTTATCCACCAAATCATAATAACCTTCTGGATCTAAGTATCTAAGAGATAAATCTTCTAGCTCCCATTTTATCTTAGACATTCCTAATCTATGAGCTAATGGAGCATATATTTCTAAGGTTTCTAAAGCCTTTTCCTTTTTCTTTTCTTCACTCATATATTCCAAAGTCCTCATATTATGAAGTCTGTCAGCCAATTTAATAATAATTACTCTAATATCCTTAGCCATGGCTAATACCATTTTTCTTAAATTTTCTGCTTGGCTTTCCTGTTTTGTCTTATATTTCAATTTTTTCAATTTTGTAACTCCATCTACTAAATTAGCTACTTCTTCCCCAAATTCTTTAGATAAAGTTTCATAATCTACACTCGTATCTTCCAATACATCATGAAGTAAACCTGCAATTATGGAAGTTCCATCCATATTTAAATCTGCCAGTATCATTGCCACATTAAATGGATGTACAAAATATACTTCACCAGAGTTTCTTAATTGTCCTTGATGAGCATATTCTGCAAAATTATAAGCCTTTATTATTTTTTGCATATCAATATGAGGATTGTATTCTTCAATTTTAGACAATAGATTTTCAATCATTAAATTCACCTGTTCCATATAATTTATAAGCAAATATTGTTTCAATTTTCACTTAATTTATATTAAATCTAAAACAACTATAATTATCGTTTTAAAAATTTAAAGATATAAAGATATTATAGCAATTATATATCATAATTAAAGTTTTTTCATCATTATTTTTTAAAAACAAATCTATCGATAATTTTGTATAATGACTTGTAAGCTCTTATTGCCCATGTATTCATTGATATTTGGAGTATAAATAATATCGATTGTTATATTGTTATCAATGCCTTTATACATTTTTTTAATCTCATCTATACCAAACTTTTCTATTAATCTATTTTCAAATCCTTCGATATCACCAAAATAAAGTCCATCTATAACCTTTCCTCTTCTTGTTTCAAGAAGTAATTTAAGTACATTTCTATTCTTACCTAATATAAACCCTTTCTTTACAGGAATATTCCTAGCAGCAAATAAAGGCTTTGGATTTCCTTTTCCAAAAGGTTCTAAAATCTTTAACTCTTCTATTAAATTAAAGCTTATATAATCTAAAGGCAAGTGAACATCTATATATACTTTGGGTAAAAGGTCTTCTCCTGATAAAGATGCTTGTCCGTTCAACCTTTCCCTAAAACTTTCTAAATTAGATATGTCTAAAGATACTCCCGCTGCCATAGGATGCCCACCAAATCCAACTAACAAATCTTTACACTTAGATATTTCTTCAAACATATTGTATTCTTCTATTGATCTACCGGAACCTTTTATTGTGTTTTCATCCTTTGATTGGGTCAATAGTATAGTAGGCCTATAATATCTATCCTTTATTCTACCTGCTATGATACCCACTATGCTTTCATGGCTTTCTGGCTCATATATTACAAATACTTTTTCTTCTTCCAATCCGCCTAGTTCTATTTGTTCAATAACTCTTTTTAAGCCTTTTTCCGTCATGCCTTTTCTTTCTTCATTTAATTCATACAGCTCTTCTGCATATTCTTTTGCTAACTCAGGATCCTTAGTTAAAAACATTTCAACAGCTATTTCTGCACTATCTAATCTGCCAGATGCATTAACACAGGGACCTAATATAAATCCAAGGGAATAGGTGTTGATCTGTTTGCCTTCTAATCCAGTGGCTTTGATTAAGGCCTTTAATCCTATATTTTTAGTATTGTTTATTCTTTTTAAGCCTTCAGTTACTATTATTCTATTTTCATCTATTAAGTCTACCACATCACAAACAGTACCCATGGCTACATATTCTAATAATTCATAGGATTCTTCAACATCTATGCCAAACTCTTCATAAAGAACTTGTACAAACTTAAAAGCCACTCCTGCACCACAAAGAAGTTTAAAGGGATAATTGCAATCTGGCCTTTTAGGATTAATTACCGCATCTGCTTCCGGTAAAATATATTCTTTATTTCCTTCTTCATCTTCAATAAAACTTACATCATGATGATCTGTTACTATAATTTTAATGCCTAAACTCTTTGCCAATCTAACTGCATCAAAAGCTGTAATTCCATTATCACAAGTTATTATTAGATGAACACCGTCTTCTTTAGCTTTTTTAACAATTCTTTCATTTATTCCATAGCCATCTCTTACCCTATGAGGTATTACATAATCCACATTTCCACCACATCTTTTGATCCCATTATAAAGGGTTAGTATGGATGAATTCCCATCTTGATCATAATCTCCACAAATCCTTATCTTTTCTCCTCCCTTTATGCTGTTTTTTACTAAATTCACTCCTAGTTCTATATCCACCATAAGTCTAGGATCATGAAGTTTATCTAAACTAGGATAGATAAAGCTATCCATCAATTTTAAATCTTTGATACCCCTATTCACTATGATTTTTGCTAATAGCTTGCTTATTCCCAATCTATCTGATATTTGATCTAAATCTACTTTCACATTTCTTAAATACCATCTTTCCAAAATAATTTCACTCCTATTGTATTCTGTCCTTTAAATATAAAATTAATCTTCGTTTCCTGTTTCCTCTTCATCTTTTATATATGTATCTTTAATATTTTTCTCGTCTTGTAAAAATTGGATTTTCCTCTCCTTTTCTTCTAATATGATATTTAAATCATCTTTTTCTTCTTGAATACTGTTTATCTTCTTATTTAACTCCTTAATTTCCTTTTTAAATTTTATATTTTTCATTGTGGTCAATATTGATACTGTCACTGCACCTAATATTGCAGAACCGAAAATTATAATAGCCTGAGAAATTTCTACTTTTGTAAATAAAAAATCAATTAATACCTTGTCCCCATTTTTTAAAGCAAATATCGCAACTATAGCTGCAAAAATTAGCGAAAGAATAAAACCTTTTTCCATAGATGACCCTCCCCATTGATTTAATTAATTCTATGTTACAAGATTATTACCCAAAAATAAAGGATTAATTACATAAAACTGCCATATAGGCAGTTTTATGCTCTTTTTGTATTCAAACCTTCTCTATTTTTAAGCCCATACCATATTGGGCTGGCAATAAATAATGATGAGTAGGTTCCAGAAATTATACCAAAAATAAGGGGTAGGGCTAATACTTTTACATCTTCTACTCCCACTATATATAATATTATTACAGCTGCTAAGGTGGTTATTGAAGTATTAATGGTCCTAGTTAATGATTTCTTTACGCTATCATTGATTAAGTCTTCAAGGGAATGTCTTGGATTAAGTCTAGTTTCTTCTCTAATTCTGTCAAATATAACTATAGTATCATTTATAGAATATCCAATAATAGTCAATATAGCAGCAATAAATGCATTGTTTGCCGGTATACCAAATATAGCATATATTGATAAAGTTATCAATATATCATGGACTAATGCAACAATTGCAGCAATAGCAAATCGTAATTCAAACCTCCAAGTAATATAGATTAACATACCTACTGCGGCTATTAAAGATGATAACAAAGCCTTTTTCTTTATTTCTTCTCCCATAGTAGCTACGAATTTTTCAGATTGAAATTCCTTTTTTTCAATCCCATATTTTTCAACAAATCTATCTACTATTAGGTCTATCTGCTCATTATCAAAATCCTTATTACTTTTAATTATTATTTCATCCTTATTGTTTCCCACATGGACAATACTAGCATCATTATCATATTCATTCATAATTTCTCTTATCTCATCAACGGTTACCATCTTTCCAATTTTAATCTGGATAGAAGTACCACCAGTAAAATCAATTCCATAATTCAACCCTTTAACCACCATCATTATCAAACCAATAATTATAATAGCTAAGGATATGGTGTAAAAAATCTTTCTATTTTTTATGATATTCATATTTTCACCCCTTATACTCCATACAATTTTGTATTTTTAGTATTTGAAATTTCTACTGTTAGTTTTAATAAATGCTTTGTAACAAACACTGAAGTTATCATTGATGCAATAATTCCCAATATCAATGTAACCCCAAAACCTTTAATAGGCCCTATGCCAAAATAGTATAGAACAAAACCAGCTATTAAAGTTGTTATATTAGAATCTAAGACAGAAGTTAAAGCCCTTTTAAATCCATAATCTATAGAAGCCCTAATAGATTTACCATTCCTTATCTCTTCTTTTATTCTTTCAAATATCAATACATTGGCATCTACTGCCATACCAATAGATAATATAAGGCCTGCAATACCTGGCAATGTTAATTTTACCCCTAAGAATTTCATAGAGTAAACAACTATTAGAACATAAATAGTAAGTCCAATACTGGCTATAAGCCCTGGTATTCTATAAAAGATCAACATAAATAAAAATATAAATAATATAGCAATAGCACCAGCTTTAATACTTTTTTCAAATGCTTCCAAACCTAAAGTAGGACCAATAACTCTTGATTGTAAAGCCTTCATCTCCACAGGTAGAGCACCAGCTCTAATTAAATTAGCCAAATTATTAGCTTCCTCTACAGTGAATTCACCCGAAATAACTCCTTTACCATCTTTAATAGGTTCATCTACTATAGGGGCTGATATTACCTCTCCATCTAATACAATATATATAATTTTATCTACTGGATTTCTCTTATCTGCTAATTCTGCCGTTGCATTAGCAAATTTAGTTGAACCTTCTTTATCAAATTCTAAAGATACCACTGGTTTATCTCCAAATTCAGTTTGTTGGTATCTAGCTTCTGAGTTTTTTACATTTTTTCCAGTTAAAATCTCATTACCTTCAGGATCGATAAATTGTAATTGAGCAGTTTTGCCAATAATATCTATCGCCTCCTGAGGATTATCAATACCTGCTAATTCTACTCTAATCCTCTTATTACTTTCCTTTACAATGCTTGGTTCTGCAACTCCTAAACCATCTACTCTCTTGTTAATTACCATAATAGTTTGGTCCATGGCTCTTTGAAGTTCTTCACCTTGTAAATCTGCCTGAGCTTCTAAAATTACGTAAACGCCTCCAGCCAGATCTAAACCTAAATCAATAGAATCCTTTGCTTTTGTAATTTTCACTTTCCCAATTTCTATACCATATAACGCAGTATAAGAAGCCAAACCTACTATAGCAATAATTAGTATAAATAGTAGGGTTTTTTTCATATTCATTCCAATTACCTCCTATGCTAAATTAGGGTGTTAAACTTTTATCTAATCTTGTAAATTTGCCAAAACGGAAATAGCACATTCTATCCTTTTCTTTTCCATTTGACAGCCTATCTTATAGGGTTTCATTAAATCATTGTTGGTGTTATAAGCATTAGCATGACAACCACCACTACAATAAAATCTAGCCCAACAATTCCTACATTCTTCTTTATTGAAAACATTGGCTCTTTTAAATTCTTCCCTAAGTTCTTCATTATTAATCCCAGTAAATACATCTCCTATTTTAAAACTTTCATCACCTACAAACTGATGGCAAGGATATAAATCTCCTTGGGGGGTTACGGCCATATATTCTGATCCAGCACCACATCCTACGGCTCGTTTTGCTAAACATGGACCTTGGTTTAAATCGATCATAAAATGGAAAAACAGAAAATCCTTATCTTGCTTTTTTATATTTATATATTCCTTAGAGAATTTTTCATATTCCTCTAATACAGATCCAATATGCTCCTCTCTTAAAGCATAATCCATATCTGGTTCCGTTACTACAGGTTCTATTGATATTTTTCTAAATCCATTATGGTAAAAATCTAGGGCATCATTAGAAAAATCTAAGTTATAGCTGGTAAAGGTGCCTCTAATATAATAATCCTTGTCACCTCTTTTTTTAATTAAATCTTTAAATTTAGGTAATATTATATCATAACTTCCTTTTCCAGATACTGTCTTTCTCATATTATCATTTATTTCTTTCCTACCATCCAAACTCAAGACCACATTATCCATATGTTCATTTATAAAATCTATCTTATCTTCATCCAATAATATACCGTTGGTAGTAATAGTAAATCTAAAATGCTTATTGTTTTTTTTCTCTAATTGCCTACCATAATGTACAAGCTCTTTAACTAAATCAAAGTTCATTAAAGGTTCTCCACCAAAAAAATCTACTTCTAAATTCCTTCTATTACCAGAATTCTCTATTAAAAACTCTAAAGCTCTTTTCCCTACATTAAGATCCATTAAAGATCTGTCCCCTTTAAAATCTCCTTGAGATGCAAAACAATAGTTACATCTTAAATTACAATCATGAGCTATGTGTAAGCATAGTGCTTTTATTACATTATCTTCATTATACCTTATATCCACTGCATTAGATTCTTCAGAATAGAGAACCCCCTCTTTTTCCAATATTTTAATCTCTTTATATGCTTCAGATACAGTTTTTTCATCATATTTATCCTTTAATAATTCAATAATTTCATCTAAAGTCTCCATTTCAAAATAATCCAGTATATGAAATACCACATCATCTACTAAATGAACTGCGCCGCTATTAATATCCAATACTATATTCTTATCATTCAAATTAAATTTATGAATCTTTTCTCCAATGGCCATGATACTCCTCCTAAATATCCATATCGATTAAATTAAAAAGGAGTGGTTAAAACCACTGCCTTTATAGTTTATCTATTTTCGCATTTTTGGTTTCCTACCGTACACGAAGTTTTACAAGCTGATTGACAAGAAGTTTGACATTCTCCGCAACCACCTTTTGCCAAAGTACTCTTTAAATTACTTCCAGATATAGTCTTAATGTATTTCATCTAAAACCCTCCTTTATGCAGCTTAATACTTAAATGATTATATCATAAATATATTATTAATTAAAGTTTTATTTTATATTTATACCTATGATACCAGCGATAATACCAGTTATTAAAGCTATGAAGAATTTACTAATTGAATATATATCCAAAATAAAGGGTTTAATAAATAAATAATTTAGCAATACTAGAACT
Source organism: Clostridium sp. Cult1 (assembly GCF_021655095.1). GTDB lineage: Bacteria > Bacillota > Clostridia > Tissierellales > Tepidimicrobiaceae > Schnuerera. The sequence continues at coordinate 1,063,210 of NZ_PPXW01000001.1, forward strand.
AAAAAATATAAAGCTCCAATTATCCCACCATATAGCCAACCACTTTCTTCTACTTTTATAGCCATATATACACTGCCAATGGTGATGCTGATAATCATAACTATGGTATTTAATAAGGGTATTCTAGATTCTTTAACTGATGTATAGGTAAGTAATACGGACACGATTAACACCAAAATCAAGGTAATAATAAAAGTTATTGCAAGACTTTTAACAATATAGATTCCTTTATCTAAGGACTTATCCCTCATAATTCCACCTCCCTTTTTACTTTAAACTTATTAATTTTAGGTGGAATTTATTACTAATATAGAAAAAGCTTTTATCAAAATATTAGTAAGGTAGCTTTTCAAACAAATTTACGGAAAATTATTTTCTGTTCATGTTTTAAAGTGAGAACTTTACTATTCGTTATAAAAAAACTTCCTTTAAAAAGGAAGCTTTTAAACTATTTTTCTTCGTTATTTTCTTTTACTTCTTGTTTGTTGATAGTTGAACCTATTGCCCATTTAGTAAGATCAATTTTTGTCTTATTGGCACCTACTTCTATGGTAACCATATCATCTTTTAATTTAACTATCTTACCATAGATGCCACCAATAGTTATGATTTCGTCTCCAACTCTAAGACTTTCCCTCATCTCTCTAATTTCTTTTTCCCTCTTTTTTTGAGGTCTTATTGCAAATACATAAAAGATGACTAAAAAAGCTATAGGTATGATGAAACCTCCTAAACCTGCTCCTCCTGCATTTGCTGCTGCCATTAATACATCCTCCTTTTCATCTTTTTTCTATTTATAAGTATTCAACAAAGAAGTCGAAAACCCTTCTTTATTTAATCAATATATCCATATTTTTTGTAAAATTCTTCTCTATATTCTAATAACCTATCATCTTTTATAGCCTTTCTAATATTATCCATTAATTTAATAAGGAAGTATAGATTGTGGATTGTAGCTAACCTAGCGCCTAATATCTCATTCACATTAAATAAATGCCTTATATACGCTCGTGAATAATTATTACAAGTATAACAATCACATTCTGGATCTAGTCTAGAGAAATCCTTAGCATATTTAGCATTTCTAATGGTCAATCTGCCTTCACTGGTCATAACTGCACCATTTCTAGCAATCCTAGTTGGTAATACACAATCAGCCATATCTATTCCTCTAATAACTGCCTCAAACAAGTAATCAGGTGTTCCTACCCCCATCAAATACCTAGGCTTATCTTTAGGTAGAAGTGGAGTAGTAAAATCCAACATCTCACACATTAAATCCTTTGGTTCTCCAACGCTAAGCCCTCCTATAGCATAGCCAGAAAAACCAATATCTATAATATCTTTAGCACTTTTTTCCCTTAAATCTTTATACATTCCACCTTGTATTATACCAAATAAAGCTTGTTTTTCCCAGTCTTTATGGAAATCTTTACATCTCTTTGCCCATCTTGTAGTTCTTTCCATAGATTCCTTTGCATATTCATAGCTTGATGGGTAAGGAGTACATTCATCAAAAGCCATCATAATATCAGAACCTAAAGAATTTTGAATCTCTATTGATTTTTCAGGGCTAATAAAATGGGTAGAACCATCTATATGGGATCTAAATTCCACTCCTTCTTCAGTAATCTTTCGTAAATCTCCTAAACTAAATACTTGAAAACCGCCACTGTCCGTTAAAATAGGTCCTTGCCAATTCATAAATTTATGCAATCCACCAGCTTCTTCTATTAGCTTATGTCCAGGTCTTAAATATAAATGATAGGTATTACTCAATATTATTTGAGCTCCCAAATCTTTAACCTCTTCAGGAGTCATAGCCTTAACCGTTGCTTTAGTACCAACAGGCATGAAGATTGGAGTCTCTATAACCCCATGGGGAGTCTTTAACTCCCCTAATCGTGCTAAACATTCATTTGATTCCTTTATCAGTCTAAACTCTACTGCCATCCTGTTCCTCCTCTTTATTTAATAAACATTGCATCTCCAAAACTAAAAAATCTATATCGATTTTCAATAGCATGTTTATAGGCCATTAAAATATTATCTCTTCCAGCCAAAGCACTAACTAACATTAACAGAGTAGACTCTGGTAAATGAAAATTGGTTATTAATCCATCTATTATTTTAAAATCATAACCAGGATATATGAAAATATCCGTCCAACCTTTTTTAGGTAATATCTTTCCTTCTAGGATTCCTATAGTTTCTAAAGTTCTTGTAGTAGTAGTTCCTACTGCTATAACCCTACCACCATCTTTTTTAGTTCTATTTATCATTTCAGCTGCTTCTTTAGATACCTCATAGTATTCCGAATGCATATGGTGTTCTTCTATGTTTTCCACTTTTACAGGTCTAAAAGTTCCTAACCCAACATGAAGAGTTAAATAGGATATACTAACCCCTTTTTCCTTAATTTTATTTAATAACTCTTTTGTAAAATGTAGTCCTGCAGTAGGAGCCGCAGCTGAACCTTCATGTTTAGAATAAACGGTCTGGTATCTTTCTTTATCTTCAAGTTTTTCTTTAATATAAGGAGGCAAAGGCATTTCTCCTAATTTATCCAACATTTCTTCAAATATCCCCTTATATTTGAATTCCACTTTTCTAGTACCATCTTCCTCTATACTTAAAACTTCCGCTACTAATATACCATTACCAAAGACTATTCTATTGCCGGGTTTAACCTTTTTACCTGGTCTTACTAAAGTTTCCCATATATCATTTTCAATTCTTCTAAGTAATAGAAATTCTATTCTTTCATTTTTTCCTTCCCTATTTCCAAATAATCTAGCAGGAATTACCTTAGTATCATTTAATACTAAACAATCTCCTGGATGTAAATAGTCTATGATATCCTTAAATATTCTATCTTCAATATTTCCAGTCTCCTTATCTAATAATAGGAGTCTAGACTCTTCTCTATCCTCTATTGGATATTGAGCAATTAATTCCTCTGGTAAATCATAGTAAAAATCTTCTGTTTTCATTAGATCATCCTCTACTAATCTTTTATTATTATTTCTACTCCATTATAATAATGTTTCAATATTTCATCATAAGAATGTCCCAATTCAGCCATTCTTTGAGCTCCCCATTGGCTCATACCTACTCCATGACCATAACCTTTCCCTTCTATTAAAAAATTACTATTAGCTTGAGAAGTGCTTTTATCTGCTTCTTCCACAACTCCATCCCTACCAACAAATCTACTAGTTAAACCTCTGGAAGAGCTTCGCTTATTATTGCCATCTATTATATGGGCTCCATCTAATTTGATAGTTTGTGGTTTAGTACTATTACCATCTATCACATATGTATGGGTAATAATTTCCCCACTAGAACCTTGTTTTTTTATGGTAAACCAAGTACTTTTCAATTCTGTATCACCTAATATCCCCCTAATTTCACCTTTGTTTAAAATTCTTTCTCCTAATGTTCCCAACACTTTAAGCTGGGTTACCCGTCCATTAGATGAAGTTTGTAAAACCTCCATATCTAATACATTCCCAATATTTATTCCACTTTTCTTTAATCTCTTATTAATTTCATCAGCAGTTAAGTTTATACTCCAATTGCTATTGGGAGCATCATTAGAAAACTCATCATCAACTGAAATTAAATAGGGATGGTTGTTTCCCCAAGCTTCCAGAGAGTCTTCTGTAACACCTCCACTATTAGAGTGGTATAATGCATCTATTATCTCTCCATTATAGGTAATTATCATTCCATAAGTTTCATCTACGGCTCTATTAGTTTTTTCCTGTTCTCCATCCATTCCTCCATAAACTTGACAATGAGTTGTATCGCAAAGATCATATCCTTCACTATTATGCTTATTTATATTCTTTAAAGTATAAGTCCTAGCAGCTATAGCTTGAGCTTTTAAAGCCTCCATTTCAAAAGAAGCCGGCATTTCCCTTGGAACCACTCCATATAGGTAATTATTAATATCTGCATAGTTAATTGCTATTAAACCAGTACTCACTATTCTAAATTCTATATAATCTCTATAGGTTTTATCCTCTATTTTAATTTTTCTATCATATTTATCATTAGAGGTGATTACTAAATCCTCCTCTTGGTAATAGGAGAACAAAGGATTATCATATACATCAGATATCAATATTTCTTCATCTTCGCCTATGGTGACCTTAAGATTTTCCACATCAATAAAAGTGACATTTTCTGTAGAATTGTCCTTTTCCAATATAGAAAAACCACTTTCACTATAAAGATTGACAATTTTATTGGATTTTATAGGGCTTGTCAGCCTTATTCTGATAAAATTATCTTCCAATGAGTTAGCATATATATATTGATTTGGAAATATTAATCCAATAACTATTATGGCTAAAATTGCTATGACAAATAGTCGCTTCATATTATTGTCCCCCTTATCTTTTGAATAAATTCAGCAATAGAGTCAATATTATACTTATAATTATACTAGATATAATAGGAAAGAAGAAAGTAAAATTTCCCCTTTGTATAAATATATCCCCAGGTAATTTACCTAATCCAATTTTTTCACCTAGGATAAAAACTATACCAATTATAACCAATACTATACCTATAGTTAAAAATATTTTACCAAAGGATTCCACTATATCCCCCCTATTCCTCTCTATAGGGTATATTGAAATGATCATATACTTTTCTAGAAACAACCCTTCCTCTAGGCGTTCTATTTATAAAACCAATCTGTAATAAATATGGTTCATAGACATCTTCAATAGTAGTTCTTTCTTCTCCAGTGGCAGCTGCCAAGGTATCTAACCCTACAGGGCCACCATTGAAATTCTCTATCATAGTCATTAATATCTTTCTATCTACTTCATCCAATCCAAGTCTATCTATTTCTAGCATTTCCAGACCTTTTTTGGCTACCTCCCAAGTAATAATCCCATCTTCCATAACCTGGGCATAATCTCGTACCCTTTTTAGAAGTCTATTTGCTATTCTAGGAGTTCCTCTAGACCTTTTAGCTATTTCTATAGCCCCTTTATTATCTATAGGAATAGCCAATATATTTGCAGAACGTTTCACAATTTTCTGTAGACTGGAATCATCATATAAATCTAAATTTAACATAACTCCAAACCTATCCCTTAAAGGAGAGGTAAGTAGTCCTGCCCTTGTAGTAGCACCAATTAAAGTAAATTTAGACAAATCTAACCTTACAGATCTAGCGCTAGGTCCTTTTCCTATTATTATATCCAAAGCATAATCTTCCATAGCAGGATATAGAATCTCCTCTACCGTTCTATTTATCCTATGTATTTCATCTATAAACAATACATCCTCTTCCCCTAAGTTGGTCAATATACTGGCTAAATCTCCAGGCCTTTCAATGGCAGGCCCAGATGTTATCCTTGCATTGACCCCCATTTCATTGGCTATTATATTAGCTAAGGTAGTCTTTCCTAATCCTGGAGGACCATAAAGGAGTACATGATCTAAAGGTTCTTTTCTTTCTTTAGCGGCTTGAATAAATATGCTCAATTTTTCCTTAACCTTTTCTTGCCCAATATATTCTTCTAACCATTTAGGTCTTAGGTTGATTTCGTTTTCCCTATCTTCCCTCTGGATAGAACTAGAAACAATTCTTTCATTCATATCATCCATAAAACATTACCTCACTTTATTGTTTGGAAAGCCTTTTTAAAACTTCCCTAATTATATCTTCAGTAACCATTTTACTAGTATCCATTTTATTTACAACTTTAAGTACTTCATTTCTAGAGTACCCTAAAGACATTATACCATGTATAGCAATTTCTACTTCATCATCATCAATTATTATATCTTCATCTTCTAAAATTTCTTCTTGACTTACCCTGTCCTTTAACTCTAATATTATTCTGGAAGCTGTTTTTTTACCTACCCCTGGTGCATTGCATAGAATATTAGCATCATTCTTTAGTATGGCCAATTTTATTTGATTCGGCGTTAAGGTTGATAAAATATTTAAGCCTACCTTAGGCCCTACTTTAGATACTAATAACAGTAAATTAAACATATTTAACTCTTCCTCTGTAGTAAAACCGTAGAGATATACTCCATCTTCCCTTAAATTATAATATATGTACATGGTAATATCTTCATCTAGTTTTAAATTCATCAAGGAATTTTTTGAAGTATATACCCTATATCCTATACCATTATTATCTAAAACTATATAGTCTTCTTTAACACTAACAACCTTTCCAATTATGTATTCATACATATTATCCATCCTTTATTATTTCATTTTATACATGTCTTTGAAGTTTAAGCAACTACTATGACATATGGCCACTGCTAATGCATCAGCTGCATCGTCTGGTTTAGGTATCTCCTTTAAATTTAGCAATAATTTAACCATTTCTTGTACTTGCCTTTTATCCGCCCTGCCATAACCTACAACAGACTGTTTTATTTGTAATGGTGTATATTCATAGACCTGTAATCCTTTATTGATAGCGGATAGTATCTCAACGCCTCTAGCTTGTCCAACCTGAATTGCAGTTTTTACATTTTTATTGAAGAACAACTCCTCAATAGCCAAATCCTCTGGATTATATTTATCCATTAACTTGGTAAGCTCATCATATATTATCTTTAACCTTTCAGGAAATAAGGTATTAGAATCCGTTCTAATAACGCCGTAATCTATAACTCGATACTTATTTCCCTTGTATTCAATAACACCAAATCCTACTATAGCCAATCCTGGATCAATACCAAGTATTATCATATATCTCACCTTTCAATCAAAAACATATTATATATTATATTATCACATTTTAAATAGAAAAACTAAGTTAGAACTCTAACTTAGTTTTAGCTGATAAAATTCTCCAATACATTGGATAATTCTTCTTCGCTATCTACCCTTATTCCCTGTTTCAGTTTTTCTTGATCTATTTGCTTTAAAAGGGATATGGAGTAATCATTAAATACTCTATCTAAAACCCTGTCTCCGTTTTCATCAATTCTATATATTGCAATCTTTCCTTCTGATTCACCAATTATATAATGATTAGGACACAGATGATCCTTTTCCTCTCTTAAAACTATTCTGTTAATAGAAAAAGAAATAATCTTTACATTTGGAAAATTCTCTTCCATATAATCCCTATATTGTTTTTCAGTCATATTCACAATCTTTTCATCTAATTCATTTAATTTTGTTATATTATGGTTACAAGCTTTGTAATAAGTTTTTTTCTCAATATAAACATTAGGTGAAATCTTTTCTTCTTCTTTTAATATCTCCAAATCCATATTATCCTCTGTTCTATCTTCACCTATAATAATATTTTGTTTATTAACCTTTGGTCCCATCATCTTATAACCATAGACAAAACTAATAAAGAAAAGGGCTGTACAAAATAAAAATATCAAAATTGCATTTTGTTTTTTCATAAATATCCCTCCAGTACCATCTAGAGGGATATTTTTCCCATTTTATATTATTTTATACATTATTGAATTATTTTGAGATTTCCCCTATTTTAAATCCAGCCTTCTCTATTTTTTCTATAAGTCCGACTACATCACTAGTATCGACACGAATTATTACCCTATATACATCTAATACCTTTGCATCCACTGCAGCAAAGTTTATTATATTTGCATTTTCTTTTCTTATAACCTCTGTCAATTTTGCCAATTGTCCTGGTATATCAAGCATATTCACAACAATTCTGGTCCCTTTTTCTAAACCAAATATCTCGGAAAAAGCATTAAAAATAGAATTATGAGTCAGTATACCTACAAAGTGTTCTTTATAATCAAATACTGGTAAGAAAGGGGTTCTCCATTCTTTTAAAAGATAAGAAGCATTTTCTACATATTCATCTTCCTTAATCGACTTATAATTTGTATTATATAAATCTTTGACTTTAGTATTTCTTAAGTACTCTTCTCTATCTTTACCACCTATTTCAAAAAACTTCCTAAAAATAACTTCCTTCATCAAATATCCTTTGAATTCATTACCATCTAAAACAGGTAGAGATAAAAAATCTCCCTGATTTAACTTTTCTAAAGCAGACTCTATATCATCGTCTAATTCCAAAGTAGTCAATTTATTCTTGTGTAACATATGATTCTTTACATACATTCATATATCCCCCCTAGTATAATAATGTCATAGTCAATAAAGACTATGCAGTTAAAACTTTTCTAAAAATCTCATTTCTTTATTCAGTAACTGAAGAAGATAT
>NZ_PPXW01000001.1:1071455-1098625 GCF_021655095.1 Clostridium sp. Cult1
GGAATAGAGGCTATAGCAACTATATTAGCCATTAAGGAAGGGATAATACCCCCTACTATAAACTATGAAAATCCAGATGAAAGCTGTGATTTAAACTATACTCCAAACATTTTAATAAAAAGGGATATAAAATATGCAATATCCAATTCCTTAGGATTTGGAGGGCATAATGCTTCAATATTGCTAAAAAAATACATGGAATAAATAAAAACCTTTCGAGTATCGAGAGGGCATTAAACACATTATATTGTTATCCTAGGTGGTAGCGAAGGATCTCAAACCTGAGAGCTTTCGCTACCTTAATGTATTTTAATGGGTGTGCTTATAGCCTAACCCTTAGGACGTTTTCTCATTGAATAAACTTATTGTCTTCAACTTATACTATGTTATACTTAGATATAATATGGTGATCATGGAGTGATGTTATGACATTGGATATTCCAGATTATGTGGAATTAATAATTGAAAGATTAGAAAGAAAAGGCTATGAGGCATATTTAGTTGGTGGTAGTGTAAGAGATATGCTTTTAGGAAAAACACCTACAGATTATGATATTGCTACTAGCGCATCTCCTGATGAAATAGAGTCTGTTTTTTCTAATTTTAAGACTATTGATATAGGTAAAAAGTTTGGAACAATTATAGTATCTCAAGAAAAAGGAGATGTAGAGATAACTACTTTTAGAAAAGAAGGTAAGTATTTAGATGGCAGGAGGCCAGAATGGGTATCCTTTTGTTCAGATGTAAAAGATGATTTAAGTCGTAGGGATTTCACTATTAATGCAATAGCATATAATAAGACTAAAGGAATTTTAGACCCTTTTGAAGGTAGAGAAGATTTAAAAAGACGGATAATAAAGACGGTGGGAAATCCAGAAGAAAGGTTTAATGAGGACTATCTTAGGATATTAAGGGCAGCGAGATTTGCATCACAGCTTGAATTTACAATTGATGAATCCACATTTCAGGCTGGGAAACAATATAGTTCTCATATTAAAAAAGTTAGTATGGAAAGGATTTTTAATGAGGTTTACAAACTCCTTCTCAACCAAATTCCATCCTATGGTATTAGAATTTTAGAAAAAATGGGAGTATTGAAGGTGATTTTACCAGAAATAATTCCTGCTATAGGATTTAAACAATATAATCCTCATCATGAAATGGATGTATATAATCATATATTATGTGTTTTGGACAACACTCCATCTGTAATCCAGATAAGATTAGCAGCATTATTTCACGATATAGGAAAACCCTATACTTTAACAATGGATGAAGAAGGAATAGGTCATTTTTATGGGCACGATAAATTAGGAGCGGAAATATCTAAAGAGGTATTAAAAAGGTTTAAAGCTTCAAATAATCTTATAGAGGAAGTATATAATCTGGTTAAGGAACATATGAATCATCACGCAAATTTTAAAGATAAAGGCTTGAAAAGATTAATTAGAAGGCTAGGTGAAGAGGAAGTATTTCATCTAATAGAACTTCAAATAGCGGATATTAAATGCTCTAACAAAGAAGCCAATGTTGATCATATAATTGAAAGAAGAAATAGGATAAAAGAAATATTAGAAAAAGATGAAGCTTATAAGATAGAACAAATGCATATAGATGGTAAAGATTTAATAAAGTTAGGATTTGAACAAGGTCCCATAATTGGCGAAATATTAGAATTTTTATTAGATAAGATAATTGAAGAACCAGAACTTAACGATAGGGGGATTTTAAAAAATATTGTTTTGGATAAATATTCATCAAATCTTGCAAAGTAGTAAACTTATGTTTTGGGATCAGACTAAAATAATCTCTACGATCCCAAAATTGTACATTGTGAATTGTGCATTGTACATTGTTAAAGGTTATGATATTATTGAACTGTTATAATCTGAATTAGGAGGTAATAAAATGGGGAAGTTATTTGGAACAGATGGAATAAGAGGAATTGCAAATAAAGAATTGACTCCAGAGTTAGCTTTTAAGGTTGGAAGAGCGGGAGCCTATATACTGTCAAAAGGAGAGAAGGGTAGAATAGTTCTTGGTAAAGATACTAGAAAGTCAGGCGATATGTTGGAAGCGGCACTAACAGCTGGGATTTGTTCTATTGGCTTAGACGTAATAACTTTAGGGGTAGTACCAACTCCAGCTGTTGCTTATTTAGCTAGAAAATATGATGCTTTAGCAGGAATTGTTATATCTGCCTCTCATAATCCAGTAGAATATAATGGAATAAAATTTTTTAATGGTAATGGATATAAACTAAATGATGCGGTAGAAGATGAAATTGAAAGATTAATACTTAATAATGAAGAAATACCTTTAAGACCCATTAAAGAGGATGTTGGACATACTATTATAGAAGAAGACGGGTATAATTATTATATTGACCATTTGAAATCTACTATAAAGGGAGATTTAAAAGGAATTAAAGTAGCCGTTGACTGCGGTAACGGAGCTCTATATAAAATTGCACCTAAATTACTAGAAAAATTAAATGCTGAAATAATAGTAATCAACGATAAGCCAAATGGAGGAAATATAAATGTTGAATGTGGTTCTACTAATCCTTCTATGATCCAATCCCTAGTATTGGAAACTAAGGCAGATATCGGATTATCCTTCGACGGAGATGGAGATAGACTGATAGCTGTAGATGAAAATGGTGATATTGTTGATGGAGACCATATTTTAGCAATCTGTGGAACTCATCTACATGATAATGGAAAACTTAATAATAATGTAGTAGTAGGCACAGTAATGACCAACATGGGATTAGATGTGTATTTAAAAAGCAAGAATATAGATATTGTTAAAACTGCTGTTGGTGATAGATATGTACTTGAGGAGATGCTTGCTAATGGATATGTATTAGGCGGCGAACAATCTGGACATATAATATTTTTAGAACACAATACTACAGGCGATGGATTGTTGACAGGACTCCAATTAATTCAAGTCATGAAGGAAACAGAAAGGAAGCTATCTGAACTAAATAGTATAATGACAAATTTTCCTCAAGTTCTAATAAATGCAAAAGTAAAAAATGAGTTAAAAAACTCATATCTTGAAGATGAAAAGATAAAGTTTGAAATAGAAAAGATAGAGAAAATGTTTCATGGAGAAGGACGAGTAGTCATAAGACCTTCTGGAACAGAACCTCTTGTAAGAGTTATGATAGAAGGAAAAGATAGAAAAAAAATCGAAGATATTGCCAAAGGATTAGCCAGACTAATTGAGGAAAGACTACGGAAGTAGAAATTGAGGTGATGAAATGGAGTATAGAATTGTTGCAGATAGTAGCTGTGATTTAAATGATGAACTTAAGGATAAATTGGATATAGGATTAGTACCATTGAAGATAGATGTAGAGGAGTATACCTTTGTTGATGATTATACATTAAATGTGAAAGAATTGATATTAGCAATGAAAAATAGCAAAAATCCAATAAAGACATCTAGCCCTTCACCAGGAGATTTTTTAAGAGAATACGAAAAGGCAGAAAATATATTTGTAGTAACCTTATCTTCAGCATTAAGCAGTACTTACAGCAACGCAGTATTGGCTAAAAATATTGCCCTTGAAAAGGGAAATAAATTTATTCATGTATTTGACTCTTTAAGTGCTTCCATTGGAGAAACGTTAGTAAGTATCAAAATTTTTGATCTAATACAAAAAAATTATAATAGAAATGATATAATTGCGAAAACTGAAGAATATATAAAAGAGATGAAGACGTTTTTTATATTAGAATCTTTGGATAATTTAATTAAAGCAGGTCGCATAGGCAAGGTTATAGGCCAAATAGCAACTAAATTATCTATAAAACCTGTTATGGGTTCAAATGATGACGGTACTATTAGATTAGTAGAAAAGGTAAGAGGAAGCAAGAGAGCATTTAAGAGATTGATAGAGATTATTGGAGAACAGGGAGAACAAATAGAAGAAAAGATATTAGGTATAGCTCATTGCAATGCCTTGGAAAAGGCTGAACATTTAAAGAAAGAGATACAAAAGACATATAATTTTAAAGATATTATAATCGTTGAAACAGCAGGATTAAGTACTGCTTATGCAGACGATGGAGGAATAATCTTGGCCTTTTAAAAAGAACAAACTCTCTATATAGAGAGTTTGTTCTTTTTTTGGTGGATAAACAGTTTTTTAAACTTAACATGTGATTCATACTCAACTTGAGATATCTTCTCTGCCTTTCTTAAAGTATCCAATAACAACAAAAAATCGGTACATAGTTCACATAATTCATACTCAACTCTATCCACAACACCACCCCAAATACTTTATACTTACTTAAATTAAATATAGGATCAAAAAATCCTTTATTAAAATTAATATATTACGAAAAATTAACATAATTTATATTATAAAAAATAAATAAATAGAAAAATGCATACTTAGCATATTAATATAGTATATGTTATAATAGTGATAATATAATATATATTTAAAATAGTTAAATAATTCGACAAACACCGACATAAAAATTTGAAGGGATTTTCAAATCAGTATAGAATATTCTTATTAAAGAGGATTTGGATTTATACATTATCAATTACCTAAATATATAATTATCTTTGTTTTGTCCAGTAAATGGACCTTAATATTCTTATTTTAACTTTTAAGAACTATTTCTCTCTTTTTTACCTGGTTTTTAATAGTATTGTCTTATACCTTTCATTGACAGAAATGTCTTAATGATGGTATAATACACTATATTAATAATATTCAAAAAAATGAATTAAAGGGGGAGTATTTTAATGAAAAGAAAGTTATCGCTATTACTAGCATTGGTAGTTCTGCTGACAGTTTTTATGGCAGCCTGTGGTAAAACAGAGGAACCTGCCGATGTTGAAAGCGATGAACCAACAGAAGTAACAGATGAGCCTGCAGCTGATGATACATCTGCAGAGCCAGAAGAACCTACGGGACAAATAATCATAGGTAACACTACAGAGCTAACGGGGGACTGGATTCCTTATTGGCAAAACAACGCAGCAGACTATGATGTTTATAATTTCATGGTTGGATCTGGAATAGTAGATATGACCTTTGAAGGTGAGTATCTAATTAATGAAACTGTGGTAGAAAGTTATGAAACTACAGAAAATGAAGATGGCTCTAAGACTTATACATTTACCATTAAAGATGGTTTAACCTATCATGATGGGAGCCCTATTACTGCTCTTGATTATGTAACAGGACCAATGCTATGGTCTTCAAAGCAAGTAGGGGACATGGGAGCTGACAATACTTACGGTCAATATCTTAAAGGATGGAGCGAATTTTCAAAGGGTGAGACAAAGGAATTCCCAGGTGTTAACTTAATTGACGAAAAAACTTTTGCTGTTACTATTGCAGCAGATAAGTTACCATACTTCTTTGAATTAACACTTGTAAGCTTTGTACCTCATAAATTGTCCTATTGGACTGATGAAACAGTAGAAATAAAAGATGATGGAAATGGATGTTATTTCTCAGATAACTTTACTGTAGAAAATTATGAAGAAAAAATGAATGAAGCTAGATTTGGTATATATCCTGCAACTGGACCTTATGTATTGGAAAGTTATGATGAAGCGTCTAAGACTGCAGTTCTTCATGTAAATGATAAGTATCCTGGAAACTGGGAAGGTAGGAAACCAAAGATTGAAACAATTATATACAAGAAGGTAACTCAAGAAACAGCAATAGATGAATTGGCTACAGGATCAGTAGATTTACTATCTGGTATGGCTAGTGGAGACGAGATCAATGCTGGACTTGACTTAGTTGATAAGGGTGGATTTTCCTTTACTGAATATCCACGTGCTGGCTATGGTAAATTAACATTGGTTTGCGATTTTGGTCCTACTCAATATCCAGCAGTTCGTAAAGCACTTGCACATCTTATAGATAGAAATGATTTTGCCAAATCATTTACTGGTGGATTTGGAACAGTTGTAAATGGGCCTTATGGTGAATCCATGTGGTTCTACCAAGAAAACAAGGCTGAGTTAAATGAAAAATTAAATCAATATCCATATAGTCTTGATGAAGCTATTAAATTATTAGAAGAAGACGGATGGATATATGATGAAAATGGAAATGAATACAAAGAAGGTGTACGTTATAAGAAAACAGAAGACGGTGAATTAATGCCACTTGTATTAGAATGGGCTTCTTCTGAGCAAAACGCTTTTTCTGACTTACTAGTAGTAAAATTACAAGAAAACCCTGACTTAGCTGCAGCAGGAATAAAGATTAACCAAACAGTTATGACCTTTGGAGAATTATTAAACTACTTATATCGTGACGGATCTCAAGGTGCTGAATATGGAGTTCCTACTTACCATATGTTCAACTTAGCAACAAATTATACTCCACGTTACGATTTAACTACAGCATATACAACAGATCCTAACTTATTAAAACAAGGATTGAATGATAACTATATTATTGATGAACAATTAGAGAATCTTGCAAAGGCTATGGTTTTAACTGAGCCTGACGATAGAGAAGGATTTAAAGAAAAATTTGTAGACTTTATCGTAAGATGGAACGAATTAATGCCTGATATACCACTATATTCAAATCTATATCATGATTTCTACAATGATAAATTGCAAAACTATGATATGAATGCGCTTATAAGAGTAGATGATGCACTTCTTTACTCATATGTAACAGAATAAACTATAAAAAAATAATCAGTATATTTAGAGAAATAGGGTATGAAAATACCCTATTTCTCCATAATACGGAAAACTTTATTGTATTAACATATTAAAGAAAACTATGAATAAGTGGTATTTTGTTTAAAACAAAAATAATTTAGAATAAGGCAGGTAATGATATGACGAAATATATATTTAAAAGGATTTTGTATATGATTTTTGTATTCTTTTTCATGTCTCTTATCTTATTTTTCCTATATAATTTAATACCTGGAGACCCTGCTAGGATGGAAGTTGAACATTTAAAAGATATTCTTACACCGGAGGAGTATCAACATAGATATGAATTAGCAAGACAAAGATTAGGATTAGATGATCCATTGATTATTAGATATGGAAAGTGGATTGGTGGTGTACTTAAAGGAGATTTAGGAATATCTAAAGTTTATAAACAACCTGTAAAGGATGTAATAAAGCAACCATTAAAATTCACTATAAAAATGAATGTATTCGTTATACTTTTTGTACTTGCTATAACCATACCTTTGGGTATTCAATGTGCCATAAAACAAAATTCACCTTTTGATAAAACGGTACAAGTATTAACTGTAGTTGGACATAGTATCCCGGTGTTTATTATTGCATTATTATTTATATTCCTTTTTGCGGTAAAATTAAACTGGTTTCCAGTAAGTGGAATGGCAACACCTAATTTTAAAGGTACAGGATTTGACATTATTATGGATAAACTTAAGTATTTAGTATTGCCAGTAACTGTTGTAATAATAGGTTCTCTTGCTGGTATGACTAGGTATGTTCGTGCAGCGATGATAGATGCATTGAGTATGGATTATGTAAAAACTGCTAGAGCAAAAGGATTGAGAGAAAAAGTTGTTATCTATTCTCACGCATGGAGAAATGCATTGCTACCTGTTATTACTTTAATTATAGGATGGCTTATGAGTATTTTTTCTGGTTCTATGGTAGTTGAGAGAATGTTTGGATTACATGGTATGGGGAAATTTTATATTGATGCATTGACAGAGCAGGATTATCAAGTAGCTTTAGCTATACAAATGCTTTATATTATAGTAGCTTTACTTAGTAATTTACTTACCGATATAAGCTATGGCTTTGTAGATCCCCGTGTCAGGGTAGACCGGTAGAGGAGGTATTGATATGAGCATAAAACAAGCTAGTGATAATAAGAAAAAAGATAAAAAGAAAAAGAACTTTCTTCACCTTCTCTTTACGAATCTTTTTGGTGGAAAGGAAAAAATGAATATATTAGAGGAAGAAGATATTCAAAGCCCTTGGCAGACAATTTTAAACACATTTAAAGATGATAAGGTCTCTATGACGGCTTTATCTATATTTCTATTAATATTTGCAATTGTACTAATTGGGCCTTTAGTCCACCCTATCGATCTATCCTTTTCAGAAAGTAGTCAAAAGGATATAGGACCAGGTCGAGATTTTATGAAAGTACCAGATGCATTAAAGGATAATATAGAAGACATAGCTATAGGGCCTACTTTTAGCGTTGGAGTATCTACAGAAGGAAAAGTATATATTTGGGGTAAAACAAGAATAAGTGGTACAATCGACTTAAAGCATATTCCTAAGGATATGGGGAAAATTGTTAAAGTTGCTGCAGGCTATGACCATATATTAGCTTTAAATGATCAAGGACAAGTTATTTCATGGGGAAATAATCGACAAAAACAAGGCTCAATTCCAAAAGAGGTAGCCCAACTAAGCAATATTTCAGATATTGTTGCTGGTTACCAGAATTCTATTATTTTGACTGAGGATGGTTATAATTATTACTTTGGTAATATTATGAATAATGATTATAATGAATTCCATCCTTACCAAGGACAATTGAAAAAAATCGCAGTAACATCAGACTCAGTTATAGGTCTTACCTTTGATGGAGAAGTGGTTTATCTTGGTACTCAGCAAAATGCATATTCCAATA
Source organism: Clostridium sp. Cult1 (assembly GCF_021655095.1). GTDB lineage: Bacteria > Bacillota > Clostridia > Tissierellales > Tepidimicrobiaceae > Schnuerera. The sequence continues at coordinate 1,080,109 of NZ_PPXW01000001.1, forward strand.
TTCCTGAAAACATGGGGAATGTAATAGATATAGCTACAACAGCAGCTACTGTTGCTGCGGTGAATGATCAAGGAAAAGTATTTGTATGGGGCAATCTATCTACAAAGGGAGAAGGACTTGTTCCCGAAACTGATAGTAAGATAGTATCTGTTCAAGGTGGTAGATATCATTATACAGCATTAACTGAGGATGGCGCTGTATTATCATGGGGTGCAGACAATTATAATCAGTCATCAGTTCCTCAAAAAGTTTCAAATGCTAATATAGAAAGATTTTACACAGACTTCTATCAGAACTATGCTATTGACGAAAATGGGCAAGTATATACATGGGGTTTAAAAGGTTATTTATTAGGGTCAGATGAATTAGGAAGAGATATTTTTACTAGATTGCTACATGGTGGGCGTATGTCCATGACCATAGGTGCTGTTGCCGTAATTATATCTACTATTATAGGTGTAATTGTGGGAGGCGTTTCAGGCTATTTTGGTGGAAGGATAGATATGATTTTACAGAGAATTTCAGAAATGGTAGCATCTTTACCTTTCTTGCCTTTTGCAATGATTCTATCCGCTTTAATAGGAAATGCAATGACATCACAACAGAGGACCTATTTAATTATGGTAATTTTAGGGTTTTTATCTTGGCCAGGACTTCAAAGGCTAGTCCGTGCCCAGGTTCTCTCAGTTCGTGAACAGGAATATGTAATAGCTGCTAAATCCCTTGGTATTAAGGAGAGAAATATTGTATTTAAGCATATTTTACCCAATGTTATTTCAGTTATCATTGTATCAGCTGCTCTATCTTTTGCATCTAGCATGTTGACTGAAGCAACTTTATCTTATTTAGGTTTTGGTGTTCAAGCGCCACAACCAACCTGGGGTAATATGTTATACGGAGCAAATAATAGTATAGTTATTCAAAACTTTTGGTGGAGATGGGTTTTTGCTTCCACTGTATTAGGTATATGCGTCATCTGCGTTAATGTAGTAGGTGATGGCTTACGTGATGCAATTGACCCAAAATCTCAAGAACGTTAGGGGGAAGATCAGATGGCATTATTAGAAGTTAGAAATTTGCATACTTATTTTAAGACTAAGAAAGGAACTGTCAAAGCGGTAAATGGCGTTTCCTATTCTGTGGAACCTGGAAAAACCCTTGGGATTGTAGGTGAAAGTGGAAGTGGAAAAAGTGTATCTGCCATGAGCATAATAAAACTTTTAGATGGCAATGGATATATAGCTGATGGAGAAATATTATTTGATGGAAAAGACTTAGCTAAAGCTTCTATACAAGATATAGCTAAAATTAGAGGTAATGATATATCTGTTATTTTCCAAGAACCTATGACTTCTTTAAATCCAGTTTTTACAGTGGAAAGGCAGGTTTCGGAACCATTTATTATACATCAAGGGATGAGTAAAGAAGAAGCGGCAAAACAAGTGGTAGAAATGTTATCTTTAGTAAAGATACCTAATCCCGAATCCGTCGCAAAGCAATATCCTCACCAGCTCTCTGGAGGTATGCGACAACGTGTTATGATAGCTATGGCTCTAGCGTGTGTACCGAAGCTTTTAATTGCTGATGAGCCTACTACCGCGTTGGATGTAACTATCCAAGCTCAAATATTAAAATTGATGAATGAATTAAAGGAAAAAATTAATACATCTATCTTATTTATTACTCATGATTTAGGCGTTATCAATGAAATGGCTGATGATGTAGCTGTTATGTATTGTGGTCAAGTAGTTGAAAAGGCAGGGGCAAAGACTATCTTTGATCCAAAAACAGTATATTCTCATCCATATACTGAAGGTTTATTGGTTTCTGTTCCAAGATTAGACACGCCTAGTGGAGTTAGGCTAGAAGCTATACCTGGGGCAGTGCCTCATCCTTTGAACCTTCCTAAAGGATGTAAGTTTGCACCTAGATGTAAATACGCTACAAGTAGGTGCCATGAAGAAGAACCAGAATTAACAGAGGTAGAAGAAGGGCATGAAATTCTTTGCTTCTATCCAAAGAAAGGAGTGAGATCCAATGGCTAAAAAAACTTCAGAAAAAAATGTATTAATACGAATTGAAAACTTGAAGAAATATTTTCCCTTAAAGAAGAAAGGATTATTTGATAAGGAACAGTTATATGTCCGAGCTAATGAAGATATAACATTAGATATCTATGAAGGGGAAACTTTAGGATTGGTAGGGGAAAGTGGTTGTGGTAAGTCTACTTTGGGTCGAACTCTTTTGCAACTATATGATCAAACAGATGGGCGTACTATTTATTATGGTCGTGATATTAGTGATGTGGCTCCTAAATATGTATTAGATACTTTGAAGAATCTTTCAACTCAAATGAGAACTTTAAAGGAATTACAGGAAAAGGAAAAGGAAGCCCAACAGAAATATGAAGAATTACCAGAAGGTGATGAAAAATATCAAGCGTTAGAAAAACTTCGTGCAATCGAAAAAGAAGTAAGAATATTATACTTTGACTTGGCTCAATTAATTGGCGGGCTTATGGTAGCGGATGATTTAGACAATGTGTCTCAAGTTCTATTAAAACAATATAATCATGATGTAGAAGCTAGGAGACTTAGAAATAAAATTGATGTTGAACAAGTAAAAATTGAAGGTATAAAATCTAAGCTAGAAGAAAAAGGGAAAGATAAAGAAGAGATAAAGAATGCAATTGAAAAAGAGATGAATAATATAAAAAATACCCAGAAGGAACTTAATAAAATTGAGAAAGAATTGGATGCTATAAATATTGAAATTGAAAAAATTATGGATAAATATCGAAATCATCCAGATTTTGAAAAACATGAAAGGCATAAAGACAAGGGGATTAACTTAGCCAGGTTGACCGAGGAAGAGATACGACATTTGAGAAAGGATCTACAATTAATATTTCAAGATCCGTATTCTTCTTTAAATCCAAGGCTTACTGTAGGACAAATAATATCCGAAGGGTTATTTGCTCATAAAATGTTTGCAAAAGGAGATAGAAATATACAAGACTATATTTTAGAAGTTATGGATGATTGCGGATTGGCATCCTATTTTGTCCATCGTTATCCACACCAATTCTCCGGTGGACAAAGACAGCGTATTGGAATAGCTCGATCTGTAGCATTAAAACCGAAATTTATAGTATGTGATGAGGCTGTATCCGCCTTAGACGTTTCTATTCAATCCCAAATTATAAATTTACTATTGGATTTAAAGGAAAAAGAAAACTTAACCTATTTATTTATTTCCCATGACTTAAGTGTAATCAAATACATTAGTGATAGAGTAGGGGTTATGTATCTTGGAAATATTGTAGAGTTGGCTGAAACGGGTGAATTATACGGTCGTCCAATGCATCCATATACTGAAGCTCTTCTTTCTGCAATTCCAACTACTGATGTTGATCATAAAAGGGAAATACAAATCCTAGAAGGTGATGTACCTAGTCCAATTAAACCGCCTTCTGGATGTAAATTTCATACAAGATGTAAATATGCTACAGAAATATGTGAAAATGTTGTACCTGTATTTGAAGAAGCTAGGCCAGGTCATTTTGTAGCATGTCATCATAAACTTAATGTAGAAGATTAATAATAGGAAGGCATGAATCATTATGATGTTTCAAAAGAAAGTTGACAGGGCTATGAATTGGCTCAAAGAAAAAAATAAAAATAAAGCAAACAGTGACTCAGATATGGATTTTGAAAGAAGAGATATTCTAGCCCTAGTGCTTTCCGCAGCTTTAGTTTTTGCACCTATTTTTCTAGTTCTAGCTATTGTAATGATGTTAATATCAAGAATTTGAGTAAAATTTAAAAAACTGGAGAACTGAGTGAAAATATTACAAAAAAACATTGGCTGAGTTAGAAAACACCTTTGACTCAGCCAAAAAATTGCAATAGAAATTTTAAAAAAATTATTGACATAAAATAATAACATGCTATAATAATAAGGTAGGAATTTTCATAAGCGGGAGTGGCGGAACTGGCAGACGCGCTAGACTTAGGATCTAGTGTCTTTGACGTGGGGGTTCAAGTCCTCTCTCCCGCACCAAAACACAACCAGTGGTTATACCATTGGTTTTTTTCATATTCAATCAGGTTATGATATAATACATATTGATTGGATAATAATATTTTATATGGTATAATTTTATGGTATAATAGGTTAGTTTTAAATGTAACAAATAATAAGTTTAGGGAGGACAGTATAATGAATTCGGTTTTAGAAAAAAAAGAAAAAAATAAAGCTTTTTTTAATATTGAGATCGACCAGAATGAATTTGAAAAAGCTATTCAAAAAGCATATTTGAAAAACAGAAATAGATTTACTATACCAGGTTTTCGTAGAGGAAAAGTGCCAAGAAAGATAATCGAAATGAATTATGGTGAAGGTGTATTTTATGAGGAAGCATTGAATATTCTTTTACCAGAAGCATACGATGAAGCTATAGAAAAATTGGAATTAGAACCAGTAGATACTCCAGATGTAGATATTGAACAATTAGAGAAAGGGAAACCTATAATTATTAAGGTAGAAGTGACCATAAAACCAGAAGTTAAACTGGGAAATTATAAGAGTATAGAAGTTGAAAAAGTAGAGTATAATGTTACAGATGAAGACATAGATAAGGAATTAAAGACTGTTCAAGAAATGAATGGAAGGATTATTGATGCAGGAGATAGGGAAACTAAAGAAGGAGATATACTTACAATAGATTTTGAAGGCTATATAGATGAAGAACAGTTTGAAGGTGGTACGGCAGAAAATCAAGAATTAGAAATTGGCGCTAATCGATTTATTCCAGGATTTGAGGAACAGTTAAAGGGTAAGAAAAAGGGAGAAAAAGTTGACGTTAAAGTAACCTTCCCTGAAGATTACTTTGAAGAAAGCTTACGAGGAAAAGAAGCCGTATTTAAAGTTGCTATTAATGAAGTAAAAGAAAAAGAATTACCAACACTTGATGATGAATTTGCTAAAGATGTAAGTGAATATGATACATTAGAAGAATACAAAGAAAGCATTAGGGAAAAATTAGAAAAAGAGGCAAAAGAAAAAGAAAAGGTGGAATTGGAAAATAAAATAATTGAAAATGTAGTTAAAGGATCAGAAGTAGATATACCAAATGTAATGGTAGAGCATCAAGTGGAAAATGAAGTAAATGAATTTGACTATAGATTAAAACTACAAGGATTAGACATAAATCAATATTTCGCATTAACAAATACGGATATAGAGTCCTTTAAAGAGCAAATAACTCCTGTAGCAGAAAAAAGGATTAAAACGGATTTAATTCTTGAAGCTATAGCAAAGGAAGAAAAATTGGAAGTTACAGAGGATGATATAGATAAAGAGTTAGAAAAATTAGCTAAAGAATATAATCAAGAAGATATAGATAAATTTAAGGAGAATATGAAAAAAGGAGATTTAGAATACCTTAAGTCGGGTATAATGAGGGATAAGACTATAGAACTATTAGTAAATAATGCTAAAATAAATTAATTTAGGAGGGGTATGTATGGCATTAGTTCCCGTTGTTGTCGAGCAAACTAATAGAGGGGAAAGATCCTATGATATATATTCTAGACTTCTCAAGGAAAGAATAATATTTCTTGGCGGAGAAGTAAATGATGTAACAGCTGATTTAATAGTGGCTCAACTATTATTTTTAGAAGCTGAAGATCCAGATAAGGATATACAACTTTATATAAATAGCCCTGGAGGTTCAGTTAGTGCAGGATTTGCAATATATGATACCATGCAGTATATAAAACCAGATGTATCTACTATATGCATAGGTAGGGCAGCTAGTATGGGTGCATTTTTGCTAACAGCAGGGGCAAAAGGAAAAAGATTTTCACTACCTAATTCTGACATTATGATACATCAACCTTTAGGAGGGGCTCAGGGTCAAGCTGAAGATATTAGGATTCATGCTGAAAAGATAATTCAAACTAGAGAATTAATAAATAAGATATTAAGTGAAAGGACTGGTCAGCCATTAGAAAAAGTTGCTAGAGATACAGACAGAGATTTCTTTATGACCGCCTTGGAAGCTAAAGAATATGGTATAATAGATGAGGTAATACAATCAAGAAAATAAAATTAAGTGAGGTGTCATAATGGCAAAATATGATGATAAACAGCTTCGTTGCTCTTTTTGTGGGAAGCCCCAAGACCAAGTACGAAGACTTATCGCTGGACCAAATGTGTTTATTTGCGATGAGTGTATAGAACTTTGTCAAGAGATTATAGACGAAGAGTTTATTGAAAGTTTCGATTACCAGATGCGAGAGCTACCAAAGCCTGCAAAGATAAAAGAAACTTTAGATGAATATGTTATAAAACAAGAAAGAGCGAAAAGGGCTTTAGCCGTTGCAGTATATAATCATTATAAGAGAATAAATAGAAAGCCGTCTAAAACCAATGATGTAGAATTGCAAAAATCTAATATTGTTATGATTGGGCCAACAGGTTCTGGTAAGACTTTACTAGCTCAAACGTTGGCTAAAATACTGAATGTGCCTTTTGCAATAGCAGATGCAACTTCTTTAACAGAAGCTGGATACGTTGGCGAAGATGTGGAAAATATTATTCTAAAGCTTATCCAAGCTGCAGATTATGATATAGAAAGAGCAGAAAAGGGCATAGTATATATAGATGAAATAGATAAAATTGCTCGTAAAACAGAAAATCCATCAATTACGAGAGATGTAAGTGGTGAAGGAGTACAACAAGCCCTTCTTAAAATTCTTGAAGGAACGGTAGCCAATGTTCCACCTCAGGGAGGAAGGAAACATCCTCATCAAGAATTTATCCAAGTAGATACAACCAATATTTTATTCATAGTTGGTGGAGCCTTTGATGGTATAGATAAAATAATTCAAAATAGAGTTGGTACTAAATCTATGGGATTTGGTGCTGAAATAAAGAGCAAAGAAGACATAAAAATTGGTGAATTATTAAAACATATACAACCAGAAGATCTATTGAAATATGGATTGATACCAGAATTCGTTGGTAGATTACCTGTAATTGTTACATTAGAAGAATTAGACAAAGAAGCCCTTGTAAGTATATTAACAGAACCTAAAAATGCTCTTGTAAAACAATACAAGGAATTATTTAATATGGATGGAGTAGATTTAGAATTCGATGATGAGGCATTAAAAGCTGTTGCTCAAAAAGCTATTGATAGAAAAACAGGAGCAAGAGGGTTACGTAGTATAATTGAAGAGACCCTTTTGGATATTATGTATGATATTCCATCTAGAGAAGAGATCGAGAAATGTCTAATTACTAAAGAAACCATTGAATCTAATGGAGAACCAACATTAGTGTTATCAGAAAGAAAGGCTAAAAATAGAGCTAAAAAAAAGGATAACAAGGAATCTGCATCATAAATAAAAGGCTCACAGTCTGGTGAGCTTTTTTTATCATTAGTTTTTATTAAAATTTGTGATATATTATAATAATAACAAAATTGATTATAATTGATTTTGATTATTCATAGATAAAAGGAGTGAGGTTATGTACAAGAACCCATATGTTGTACAAAACAAAACTATACCCCTTATACCATTAAGAGGTATGTCCGTATTTCCTCACATGGTTATTCATTTTGATGTAGGAAGAGAGAAATCTGTTAAAGCGTTAGAAAAGGCTATGATAGATGACTCCCTAATTCTTTTATGTACTCAAAAGGATGCTAAAGTAGAAGATCCATCTTTAGAGGAATTCTATCATATAGGAACTATTGCAAAGATAAAGCAGATGTTAAAACTACCTGGTGGGAGTATAAGAGTTTTAGTTGAGGGAATAAATAGGGGAAGAGTTGCAGAATTGATTAAGGAAGAAGACTATTTTGAAGTTGTAGTGGAAGAGTTTACCTATAATCCTGAAGATATCATTTTAGATAAAGAGATAGAAGCAGCTATGAGATTGGTAATCAATGATTTTGAAGAATATTTAACTTTAAGCCGTAGAATATCTCCAGATACTTTATTGACTGTTACAGACATTGAAGATCCAGGGAGACTAGCTGATGTAATCGCTTCTTATATTAACCTAAAAATTGAAAGTCATCAAAAGATACTTGAAACTTTTGATTTTTATGAACGCTTAGAAGAACTTCATAAGATATTACAGGAAGAAATTGAATTGTTGAAGATAGAGGAAAAAATTAATCAAAGGGTTAAGAAACAGATAACTAAGGTGCAGAAGGAATATTACCTAAAAGAACAGTTAAGGGCAATTCAGAAGGAGTTAGGAGAAGAAAATGAATTAGGTGAGGAAATAGAAGAATATAAAACTAAAATTGCAAAGATAAAAATGCCTAAGGAAGTTAAGGAAAAAGCATTAAAGGAAATAGAAAGGCTAGATAGAATGTCTCCTCACTCAGCAGAAACTGCAGTTATCAGGACCTATCTAGATTGGATAGTGGAACTACCTTGGGATAAGGAAACGAAGGATAAAGTTGATATCAAAAAGGCAAGAGATATTTTAAATAGAGATCATTATGGCCTTACCGATGTAAAAGAAAGAATATTGGAGTTCATTGCCATAAGAAAATTGGCTACAAATATGAAAGGTCCCATACTATGTTTAGTAGGGCCGCCAGGAGTAGGTAAAACCTCTATTGCCAAATCTATAGCAGAGTCTTTAAACAGAAAATTTATCCGTATGTCATTAGGTGGAGTAAGAGATGAAGCTGAGATGAGAGGCCATAGAAGAACCTATGTTGGAGCTATGCCTGGCAGAATTATTTCTTCAATTAAAAAGGCAGGTACTAAAAATCCAGTTTTTCTATTTGATGAAATCGATAAGTTAAGTAATGGTTATAGAGGAGATCCAGCTAGTGCTTTATTAGAAATTTTAGATCCAGAACAAAACAATACTTTTACAGACCATTTTTTAGAACTGCCTTTTGACTTATCAAAAGTACTCTTTATTACTACAGCTAATACTGTAAATTCAATACCTACACCTTTATTGGATAGGATGGAAGTAATTAGAATCAGTGGTTATACTGAAGAGGAAAAATTAAAAATTGCTACTAACCACCTTTTACCAAAGCAGCTCAAAGAACATGGATTGAAAGAGGGTAATCTAACTATTTCTGAAAGAGCTATAAGAAGTATAATTAACAATTATACCAGAGAATCTGGAGTAAGGAATTTAGAAAGGAATATTGCAAATATATGCAGGAAGGCTGCAAAGAGAATCGTTGAATCTAATGTAGAAAAAGTCAAAGTAAATAAGGGGAATCTCCATAAATACTTAGGGATAGAAAAATACAGATATGATATAGGAGAAAGGGAAAGCCAAATAGGCGTTGTAACGGGTTTAGCATGGACTGCTTTTGGTGGAGACACTCTTTCTATTGAGGTAAATTCTATGAAAGGGACTGGGAAACTTCAATTAACAGGCCAACTAGGTGATGTTATGAAGGAGTCGGCCATGGCTGGCATTAGCTATATTAGAGCTAACTCAGATAAATTAGGCGTAGATAACAATTTCTATAAAGAAATGGATATTCATGTCCATGTACCAGAAGGAGCAATTCCAAAGGATGGCCCATCGGCAGGAATAACTATGGCAACAGCAGCAATTTCAGCTTTAACCAATAGACCGGTGAATAGCAATATTGCTATGACTGGAGAAATTACTTTGCGAGGTAGAGTATTACCTGTAGGTGGTATTAAAGAGAAGGCTTTGGCTGCTAATAGAATAGGTATTAAAAAAGTCTTGATACCCTTTGAAAATTGTAAAGACTTGGAAGAAATACCTGAGAAGATCAGGAGAAAGATGGACTTTGTTCCAGTAGAAAATATGGAACAAGTTTTAGAACATGCATTATTAAAAGAGGATAATAAAAATGAAGATAACTGATGCTCAATTAGAAAAAATTGCTGTTAACAAAACCCAATATCCTGATGAGAATTTATATGAAATAGCTTTTGCTGGTCGTTCTAATGTAGGGAAATCTTCTTTCATAAATTCTATGTTAAATAGGACAAATTTAGCTAGAACTAGCAGTAAACCTGGAAAAACTAGAACCATAAATTTCTACAATATAAATGGAGAATTTAGATTTGTGGACTTGCCTGGATACGGATATGCTCAAGTTTCTAAAAAAGAAAAAGAAAAATGGGGATATATAATTGAGGAGTATTTGAATACAAGAAAGAATTTAATTGAAGTAATTCAATTAGTGGATATACGCCATGAACCAACAGAACAGGATATATTAATGTATAATTGGATAAAAACCTTTAACTTTGCAGGAATAGTTATAGCAACAAAGGCAGACAAAATATCAAAAGGAAAGTATCAATCCAATATTAAAATTATTAAAAACAAATTGAAAGTAAAGGAGTCTAGCTTGATCATACCTTATTCTTCATCAAAAAAAATAAATAAGGATAAGGCATGGCATGTTTTTGAAGAAATTCTTATAAAAAACAAAGAGCAGCAATCTAGGTAGATAGCTGCTCTGATCAATTATTCTTCTTTAACAAACATATCCTTTGTTGCACCACAAACTGGACAAACCCAGTCTTCTGGTAGCTTCTCAAAAGGTGTACCTGGATCTATCCCATTATCAGGATCACCTTCTGCTGGATCATAAACGTACCCACATGGTTCACAAACATATCTGTCCATTATATATTCTCCTTTCAATATGTAATCATTGGGATAATACCCAATTATACAAGACTTTAAACTATATTTTAAAAATATTATAAATGAATTATATCAAAAAATAATAGAACTGTATAGTAGATTAAAGAGCGTATTTATGGGTAAACTAATAATAGTTAATATAAAAATACATTACATTAGTAGATGGGCGTGATGGAAGTGGCTTTTATATTCAAAGGATCTGTTCGTAGTGATCTGAATGATATTAAAGTTTTCATAAAAAAAGTATTAAATAAACTTGAGAATATTGTTCAGGACAAAGATCTAATGTTTGACTTGAAATTAATATTAAACGAATTAATCATAAATAGCGTTATCCATGGGAACCAATGTAAAGGGAATAAGTATGTGAAGCTTTTTTTAGAAGTAGTTGGGGATACCATTAGGATCGAAGTAATTGATGAAGGAGATGGGATAGATTTTGATATCGATAGTTATAATCCATCCGAGTTAAAGTGCTGCGGAAGGGGTCTAGTAATTGTCGATGGGTTATCAGATGAAGTATATATTGATAATAATAGAATAGTAGCCGTTAAGTATATGGGATAGAAAATTTATATAGAAGGAATATGGCAGGGCAGAGCTGGACCCTGCCATCATAATTTACTATCATTTTAAAGGGAATTATGTTAAAATTAAGTTTGATAAACTATTAATTAAATTAGAAATAGGAAGTGATATTTTTTTATGCAAATTACAAGAAATGATCTAAGAAATATAGCTATTATTGCTCACGTAGATCATGGGAAAACTACATTAGTAGATAGTATGCTAAAACAAAGTGGAATATTTAGAAAAAATCAAGTAGTAGAAGATAGAGTTATGGACTCTAATGAAATAGAAAGAGAAAGAGGCATTACCATTTTATCTAAAAATACTGCTATCTATTATAAGGATATTAAGATAAATATAGTAGACACCCCAGGTCACGCTGATTTTGGTGGAGAGGTAGAACGAGTTCTTAAGATGGTAAATGGGGTAGTGTTATTAGTAGACGCTTTCGAAGGACCTATGCCTCAAACTAAATTTGTATTAAAGAAGGCTTTTGAGTTGGATTTGCCAGCTGTTGTATGTATAAATAAAATAGACAGACCAGAAGCAAGGCCAGAGGAAGTAATTGATGAAGTATTAGATCTATTCATAGAATTAGGAGCAGGAGAAAAATATTTAGATTCACCTTTCATATTTACTTCTGCTAAGGGTGGAACTGCAACTATAGATTTGAATGAAAAGAAAGATAATATGGAAGACTTATTTGAAACCATAATTAATTATATTCCAGCTCCAAAAGGAGATAGAGATCAACCATTGCAAGTATTGATCTCTACTATAGATTACAATGATTATGTAGGTAGGATTGGCATTGGTAAAATAGAAAGGGGAAAAATAAAAACAAATCAAGAAGCTCTAATGGTGAACCAAGACAGAAAAGATGAGGTAAAAAAAGTAAAGATAACAAATATTTATGAGTTTGAGGGATTAAATAGGGTAGAAGTCGAAGAATCCAAAGTAGGGAGTATAATCGCCGTTACAGGGGTTGAAGGAATCCATATAGGAGATACTATATGCGATATTGAAAATCCAGAACCTTTACCTTTTGTTAAAATATCTGAACCGACTATTGCTATGACATTTTCAGTAAACAATAGCCCCTTTGCAGGTAAGGAAGGGAAATATGTTACTTCAAGACAGATAAGGAATAGGCTATTTAAAGAACTGCAGACAGATGTTAGTCTTAGAGTAGAAGAAACAGATTCTACAGATGCATTTAAAGTTTCGGGCAGAGGTGAATTACACCTATCAGTCCTTATTGAAAATATGAGAAGGGAAGGTTATGAATTCCAAGTTTCAAAACCAGAGGTTCTATATAAATATGAAGATGGTAAAAAATTAGAGCCTATGGAAACAGTAACAATTGATGTGATGGAAGCATATATTGGATCAGTAATAGAAAAATTGGGTATGAGAAAAGGGGAATTAATAAGTATGGCTGAAGCTAATGGAGGATATGCAAGATTAGTATTTTCTATACCTGCCAGAGGCTTAATTGGATATAGAGGGGAATTTATGACAGATACTAAAGGGAATGGTATTCTTAACTCTGTATTTGACAGCTATGGACCTTATAAAGGAGATATACCAACAAGAAAAGAGGGTTCGCTAATTTCTTTTGAAACGGGAGAAGCAACTGCCTACGGTCTATATTCTGCTCAAGATAGGGGAACCCTTTTTATTACTCCAGGAACTAAGGTTTATGAAGGAATGGTTATTGGCTCTAATCCTAAGGGAATGGATATAGAGATAAATGTATGTAAGAAAAAACATCAATCTAATATTAGGGCTTCAGGTTCCGATGAAGCTTTAAGATTATCTCCTCCTAGACAAATGTCTTTAGAAGAAGCATTAGAATTTATAGAAGAAGATGAGCTTATTGAGATAACCCCTACTAATTTTAGAGTAAGGAAAAAAATTCTAGATACTAATAAAAGGTATAAATCTAAAAAATCATAATTTATTATGGTTTTAAATATAAGGTGATTTTATGGAATATATAGTAAATGGATATATGTGGCTTTTAAAAAACATACTATGGTTAAATATTTTATTTGCCATATTATTAGTATTTTTTGAAAGAAGAAATCCTACAACTACCTGGTTATGGCTTATGGTATTAACCTTCCTACCAGGTATTGGATTTTTATTATATCTATTTATTGGGCAAGACATGAGCAAAAAGAAGATGTTTAAAATAAAAGAAGAAGAAGATAGAGGAATTAGAGACAGAGTACTAAGACAAGGACAAAAAATCCATGAAGACGAATATAGGTTTTCTAACCCGAGATTTTTAGACTATGAAGATATAATAAAAATGCATATTTTAACAAGTGAATCTTATTTTTCTCAGGACAATGAAATTGAACTCTATTTTTCAGGAGAAAAAAAATTTAATGCTTTATTAGAAAGTATTAAAAAAGCCAAAAAATATATATATCTAGAATACTATATTATGAAAAGCGACGGAATTGGCACTAAGATAATAGATGAATTGACTAAAAAAGCTAAGGAAGGGGTAGAGGTTAAGGTATTATACGATGGAATGGGAGGTAGAAAATTAAAAAAACATTGTTTTGATGAATTAAAAAAGGCTGGAGGAGAAATAGAAGTATTCTTCCCTCCTTTTGCTCCTTATATTACTCCCAGAATCAACTATAGAAATCATAGAAAGATTTGCATAATAGACGGTGAAGAGGCTTTTGTAGGAGGCTTTAATATTGGTGACGAATATTTAGGGCTTTCAAAGAAGTTTGGCTATTGGAGAGATACCCATATAAAAATAAAAGGAACAGCAGTAGGAGGACTTCAATGGAGGTTTTTTAAAGATTGGCGATTTGCAGCTAAAAAGGATAATGTTCGATGTGAGATAAACCTGCCTCAGAGGAAGAACAAGGGAAGTTCTGGAGTTCAAATAGTAAGCAGTGGACCTGACTCTAAATGGGCAAGTGTGAAAGATGGATATTTTAAGATGATAAATAATGCACAGGAGCGGGTTTATATTCAAACCCCTTATTTTATTCCAGATGATAGTATGTTTGAAGCTTTGAAAGTAGCCGGCCTTTCTGGGATAGATGTAAAGGTTATGATACCTTGTAAACCAGATCATATATTTGTATACTGGGCAGGTCTTTCTTATATAGGAGAACTTCTAGAAGCAGGAGTTAAGTTTTATACTTATGAAAACGGATTTCTCCATAGTAAGACCTTTATAATGGATGATTTTGCAACTTCCATAGGTACTGCAAACTTAGACATTAGGAGTTTTAAACTAAATTTTGAGGTAAATGCTTTTATTTACGATGAAGAAGTAAATATGAAGATGGTAGAACAGTTTAATCTAGATTTAAAGAAATGTAAGGAAATTACTATAGAAGAATACAGTAAAAGATCCAATATAGTTAAATTAAAAGAATCCATTTCAAGACTATTATCACCAATATTGTAACCTGTTAGGATAAAAAATTTATTGCAGGAAACACTATCCTAAGGGGTGGTGAACTTGAGAAAGAAAATATTAATAATTATAATTATAGTAAGTATGATTTTTTCTATATCGTGCATTAATCAATCGGATAAGAAACCTAAAAATATTAATCAAAAAGAAAAAGCTCCAGAAACTTTAACCAAAGTGGTAGATGGGATAGACAAATTAATGACTTCGGTAGATGAAGTAGCTAAGATTGCTGAACTAACGGAATCAGAATTTCAGGCTCAAAAATCTGAAATAGAGGGTAATAAAAAGCCATCTAATGAAAACAAGCAGGAAAACCAACAAAGCAAACAAGGTGAAAGCCAAGATAAAAGTGAAAAAAATGATGAAGAACAGAAAGATAATATAACTAGGGATGAAGAAATTTTTATGAAATGGGAAGAAATTGATAATAGTTTAGAGGATATTCATAGAGACTGGAATAGTTACGAGGTAGAAAGCGTAAAAAAGGGAGCTAATCCAGATCAAGGAAAGGAATTTAAAAAATCATTGAATTCCTTTACAAAGGCAATAGAAAATAGACAAATGGTGGATATTATGGATACTGGAAGTAGAACTGTTAATTCCTTGGCCCCTTTTTTTGATCTTTATAAAGATGAAATAAATGGAGATCTTTCTAGGATAAATTATTCCACTTATCAAGCCTTTTTAAAGGCTAAAGAAGGAGACATAAAAACAGCAGATAAATTGATAAATGAAGCAGCAGAATACTCTGGAAGAATCAGACAAAAATTAGATAAAGATAAGGATAAAGATAAAATAAAGGAATTAGATAAATTGTCCTTAGCAATTTCTGATATGAAGCTAGCGTTAAATGAAAATAGTATAAAGCTATTAGAAATTAAAAGAGATATTACCCTTAAAAATATAAAAGCTTTAAGGGAATAGATGAAATAAGGGGGACTTTTAGATGAAACCTGAGGCAATAAAAAATTGTTTCCTAGTAAATGGTCGAGTGGAATCGACTGCAAATGTAGAAATATTTGAAAGAATAAAAAAGCCGCCTATATATGAAGTAGTAAGAGTAATAAATAAAGTGCCATTATTTTTAGAAGATCATCTAGACAGGATGAGAAAGTCTGCCAATATAGTGGATTACCATATTGAAAGAAAAGATAAGGATATAGAAAAGGATATAAGAGAGCTAATTAACAGAAATGGCATTGAAAATTTAAATGTTAAACTATTATGCACAGATATTGAAGGGATGGGACAGGTATTCTTAGCTTATTTCATAAAAAGTTTTTATCCACCAAAAGAATTCTATAAAGAAGGTATTCACACTATATTATTCCACTACGAAAGAGAGAATCCTAACGCTAAGATTCAGATGGCATCTTTTAGAGAAGAGGTAGCAAGAGAATTAGAAAAAAACAATGCCTTTGAAGCCCTATTGGTAAATAAAGATGGATATATCCCTGAAGGTAGTAGATCCAATATGTTTTTTGTAAAAGGAGATAGAATATATACTGCTCCTAAAGGAGATGTCCTACTAGGTATTACAAGAAAATATATACTCCAAGTATGTGAAGAATTGAATATAAAAATTATTGAAGAAAATATACATATGGGAGATTTGAAAAAATTAGATGGAGTTTTCATGTCAGGCACCTCGGTAAACGTTCTTCCTATCTCAAGTGTAGATGATATAAAATTGGATTCAGTAAATAATAGAATTATAAAAGAAGTCAATAATCTATACGTAAATAAGATGAAGGCATATATAGAAAGTAAAACCTTGTAACTATTATGATATGCTCCCCTTGTAGTAGGCAGTAAAAATAAAAACTGTTTAATACAAGGAGGAGTATTTTTTATTTCTTCTATTGACAAAAAAACAATATTAGTGTACCATATAATTAATACACCAGGACATTAGGACGATGGAGGTGAAAGGATGGATTTTAACGAAAATCTTCCAATATATATTCAGATTATGAATCTATTAAAAAGTAAGATGGTTTCGGGAGAAATTAGTGGAGGTGATAAATTGCCATCAGTAAGAGAATTTTCAAAGGAATTAAAGGTAAACCCCAATACAATCCAAAGGGCATATCAGGAATTAGAGAGAGAAGAATTAGTTTTTACTCAAAGAGGAATGGGTACCTTTGTTACTGAGGATATAGAAATAATTAAAAGGTTGAAAAAGAATATGGCTACAAATGTAGTGAATAATTTTCTAACGGAGATGAAAAAAATAGGATTTAGCTCCAATGAAATAATAGAAATTATATCAGGATGGGTTGAAAAGGAGGAGAGAGAATGAAGAATATTGTAGAAATTAATAGTCTTACTAAGAATTATTTCAATAAAAGAGCCTTGGATAATATAAGCTTAAATATCGAAGAAGGAAAGGTAGTAGGTATATTGGGGCCTAATGGCAGTGGGAAAACCACTTTAATAAAGATACTAACCGGACTTTTAAGGCAAACAAAAGGTGAGGTTCTTATAGATGGACATCAAATAGGGGTATATACTAAATCCATAGTTTCCTATCTACCTGATAGAAACTTTTTATATAATTGGATGACTATAAAGGATGCCTTTGAATTTTATAAAGATTTCTATATGGATTTTGATCAAAAGAAATTTGAAGATTTATTGGATTTTATGAAATTAGAAAAGAGTATGAAAATAACTTCCCTTTCAAAAGGGATGCATGAAAAATTGAATTTAACTCTAGTATTGTCTAGAAATGCTAAACTATATATACTAGATGAACCAATAGCAGGAGTAGATCCAGTAGCAAGAGATCAAATATTAGATGCCATAATAAATAATTACAATGAAAACAGCTCTATGTTAATAACCACTCATCTAGTAAGGGATATGGAAAATATATTCGAAGATGTAGTTTTCTTAAAGGATGGGGAGATAGTACTAACAGGCAATGCAGAAACCTTAAGAGAGGAAAAGGGTAAACAAATAGATGATATCTACAAGGAAATATTTGGAGAATAGGAGGGAAGACATGGGTAGATATATTAAATATGAAATAAGAGGCTCTTATAAGTTTATACTAGGAGTATTGGCTTTAGTTCTAATACTTACAACAGGAATATACGCCTATATATCTAATGCTAGAGAAGGTTCAGCATTAGGGGCGACATTTACAGGTCTATCGGTTTTAGTTATATTTGGAACATTGTTAACAACATTTTTATATATAGTAAATTCTTTTAGAAAGGAATTATACGAGGATAGAGGATATCTAACCTTTACACTGCCTTTGACAGGAAATCAAATATTAGGTGCTAAACTAATAGTAGCTTTTATGTGGTTTGTCCTTTTAGGAGTGGTCATAGCAATATATAACGGTATTATGGTATTAAGTTTTAGTCCGGTTAAAATCAACATTTCTGAACTGTTTTCTATACTAAAAAGTGTGAATATAGCTTATAGGGAATTATTCATTTTTAGTCTAACTGCTATTATTGGTGGGATTAGTACACTAATATTGATATACTTTTCTATGGCTTTAAGTAGAGTTACATTTAGAAATAAAAAAATTGGCGGTTTCTGGTTTGTAATATTCTTGGTACTAAGTGGAATAGTAACCTATGGACAGGTGAAAGTTATTCAATTGCTACCATACTATCTAGATCTAAATACATTTAAAATAGCATCTTCCCATATGCTAAGCTATGGATTTAATATTACCATTAACAATGGTGGCCTTATAATGAATGGGGATTTAGGAGGTACTATACTAAATATTGCAGGATTTATATATAGTATAGTAATAGGAGTTTTGATGTT
>NZ_PPXW01000001.1:1098655-1100700 GCF_021655095.1 Clostridium sp. Cult1
ATCCTCTTGACATGTAATATTATCTAATGTGCATGAATAGCCTACATAAATTTCTTTGCCCTTATAGCCCCACTGATTAATTATTTTTTCCTTTTCAATGACTTCATTAAGACTATTGCCATACCTAAATATAAATTTAATATCTGGATTTTCCTTCTTTATTTTTTCTATGCTACTTCTTAAATCTTCTAAATTATTTACTCCCCATAATAACTCCATGTCCTCGCTAGTCTTTCCCAACAAAAAAACACCTTCAGCAAATTCATATAGTTTTGAATCCTCTAACATATCACCATAGAAAAAACTTTCTTTATAACTATACCCTCTTTCATATATTTCTTCAAATTTCATTATCTTCTCCCCTTATATTTTAATAATCCAATATGAAATTTCATTGCTTCAAATAGGAATTATTCAATACAAATTATAGTTATAATTTTACGACATGCTGATTAGAATTTATTTCTGTATACTTTTTCTTCATAACAAATCTCTCCTTCGTCAGTAAGTATAATTTATTTACTGCCTTTCTTTAAAATAATTAAATCTCCATCCCATTCAGGAATATACAATCTTCTATCATAATAGTCCATACTACAAATTAACGGCAAGTTTATCTTAAACAAATCCCTTTCGTTGGTTCTATTTTTTCTACCTTTTATTACATTGATATTTCCCGCTATTGTATAAACCTTCCCTTTATTCGTTATCATTCTTACAACATGATTTTGGGTGTCTCCTACATATATATTACCAACTTCATCAAGTGACAAAGACCATGGTCCATCAAAATAACTCTCTTTATTTCCACCAAAAGTAGCATCTTTAGCATCTCCACCGTCACCTGTATAACCAGGCTTACCTGTTCCAGCAATTAATTCAACAGTCTCTTTATCTATATTAATCTTCCGTACTGCATAATTTTTACTATCTAATATATAGATATTTCCTTCAGGACCTCTCCTTAAATCATATATCCAGTTAAAACGTGCCTCATTAAAAGAAACTTCCTCCCTTTGAAATCCAGGTTGCCCAGTTCCCAAAACTTCTAATGTATTGCCTTTTTTATCAAACTTCCATATCCTACAGCCGGTTATTTCATTTATCCACATATTACCATCTATATCATATTCACAATTTCCTACATCTTTTAATCCTATTTTGTTACAATCAATTAAAACTTCTATATCTTTAGGTTTGTTATTTTCCATTATTATCTTATACACTATTTTGTTTCCACCACTTACTACTATAAGTGAACCATCGGGTAATCCTGTTAAATAGTTTGGATTTTTTATATCACAATTAATATGACAATTAGTCTCAAAGCCAGAGTTATGTCCAATTGTCCACAACAAATTATTTCCATCTATTTGGCCTACCCAATTATTATCATAATCAAGTCCATATTGATTGCCAAAATAGTCATGGAAGCCTAAATGAGAAAAACCATCTCCCCAATTTTTATTTTCTTCATAATTAATTATCTTTTCTACTTTCCACATAATTATCCCCCTAAATTTATTAACCTATATCTGATTTTATTCATATCTATAGCTCTTATATTTGCCACATCTCTGAATCAGTCCTTTAAGCCAAACTCCTTTACATCAATATTTTGTTTGCTGGTGGCTTATTTTTGAAACTAGACCAACCTCATTCCTTCTATTTCCATACTCAATCTATTAAAAAATTCATTCATAAAGTTTAATCTATCAATACCAATTTCCTTTGCTTTTTTCGTATATAACTTCTCTGGTATTTTTTTAAACTTAACTTCATACTCAATAAAAGGTGAATGCTTTGATACATCTTTTAACCTTCCATTTTCGGTAGTATTTTCAACCATATATTTCTTTGAGAACAGGTCTGTTGATAATTTTTGTCCAAACTGGCCAGATATCATAAAGGTACGTGCAATTCCAATAGCCCCTAATGAATCTAGTTTGTCTGCATCAAATAGTATTTTAGCTTCTATTGTCCTTGGCTCATTTCCACTTCTAAATCGATGTGATGCAATACAATGTTTTATTTCTTCAATTTTG
>NZ_PPXW01000001.1:1100730-1102449 GCF_021655095.1 Clostridium sp. Cult1
CCAGTTGTAAACAAGAATAACCCAAAAACGAAAGAGGAAATTATTAAAAATAAGAAAATAGCTAGAAGAAGAATATTACTTTTGAGCATAATTATAATTCTAGGATATATAGTAAAAGCTGAACTACTAGATTTATGGTTTATGCTAGCTTTAACAGATATTTCAATTGCATATTCAATACTCAAACAAAAATTTTTAAAAAGGGGGAAAAGTAAAAAATGTAAAGACAAAAGTATTAGGGAATATTGCTAAATTATCAAAGAAGACAGCTACAGCAGCAGAAGGAAAGCAGTCAATGTTTTTAACCTTTGAACCAAAGAAACCAGAGAAGAAGTAAAGAAAGGGAGAGTGAAAAGTGAAAAGAGAGTTTTGTAGGAAATTAACTTTTGTTGTTAGTTGTTCTATATTAGTATTTAGTATTTTAGGTGTAATGTTAGTTTTTGCAACTGCTAGTGAGGGTAATCATAAGTATGTTACAGTAAATGGAAAAGACTACGAATATTTTGCGGATATAAAAGAGGGATATAAGAGTCTGAGAGCGGGAACATATATAGGTCTTACTAAAGGTAGTCCTCAAGCTGGGCTTATGGCTGCACTTCCTAGGGTATATGATTCAAATGGTTATTTATATGCTTCAGCGAAAGAATGGGAATATAGTGGCCCAAAAACAGTAGGAATGAATGTGCCTATATTTGCAGAACATAATGGGTCTTATTATAGTCATGGGAAAGTTAAGATATATAATGGAAATGGATATAACACATATTATACGTACAAGAGTCCTATTATGACTCTTAGAGATGGAAGAAAACCTCTTTCATTATATATTACTACTGAGCATATAGATGATTCGGGTTATGAGGTAAATAGCAATGGAGAAACATACGGTTCAGGATCTAAAGAAGCTATTTTGGGTGTAGCTCCAGATTTAATCAAAGCTCGTGGAGTAGATGGTACTTTAGGGTATGTTCGTTCTGAAGATATCGAACCTGAAGCTGCAGAAAATCCAGAAGAAGCTGTAAAAATGATGGAAAGACAAAAAAGTGATGATGTAAAAATAGTACCTTTATACAAGGTAGATGGCAAGACAATTATAGGTGAGTTCAAGCTTGAAACGATAAGTGAGAAGGATATTATAAAAATTGAAGAAAAGTAATTTATTGAATTGAATTTAAAAATTTAATAGCTTTAATTTATATAAGAAAAGAATAGCAAAATAAAAGGTAGATTTTTAAAAATCTAGCTTTTATTTTGCTATTCGTACCGTTTTTCCTACCATTCGTACCATATTGAACAAATTTAAGATTAAATATGGTATATTTTTAGTAAATAAAGTTAAATTTTATGGAGGGCAAAGATGCTACATAAATTGGCTGAAGATATAAGTTTTTATTTGATAACCAATAAAATAATAGATATAGAGGATAGGGATATTTATATATATGGTTTAGAATTGCTTATTTCTACTTTGTTTACATCAATTAGCATATTAATCCTAGGATTATTAATAGAGGAATGGATTTCTGGAGTAGCATATCTAACAGTATATTTTTTTCTAAAATCCTATACGGGTGGGTATCATGCAAAACATTATTATGAATGTTATATCTATTCCATATTAGTTTTTATAGTTTTAATATTTATAAATAAGATAACTCTATCTGTTTATAAACCAATTATAGGGTTGTTGTCATTAATTTTATCTATAATAGTCGTATT
>NZ_PPXW01000001.1:1102479-1148031 GCF_021655095.1 Clostridium sp. Cult1
CTGGTTTGAATAAAAATTCAAGTCCTTCTATTCCTCCTGATAGAGTAACAGATCTAATATCCAATATTATTATTAATACTAATAATAGAGGTATTAATATCTTGGAATACTTTTCAATTCCTTTTTCTACACCAGCAGCTACTATATAGGCAGTAATAGCCATAAAAATAATTTGCCAAATAATTGGTCTAATAGGATCAGAAATGAATCCAGTAAAATAATCTCCAACTTCTCCAGCACTAAGGCCTGCAAATTTATTGCCAATAGCACTAAATATATATTCCAATGTCCATCCAGCTACAACGCCGTAAAATGATAAGATTAAAAAAGCCGCTCCTACTCCAAGAACTCCACTAATATACCACTTGCTTTTAGGTGCCAAAGTCTGATAAGACCCTATAGCATCTTTTTGTCCTTCTCTACCTATAATAAATTCAGCAATCATGACAGGAATACCTATTATTGCAACACATAACAAATAAACGACTAAAAATGCTCCTCCTCCATATACTCCAGTAATATAGGGAAATCTCCAAATATTACCTAGCCCTACTGCAGAGCCTATAGCTGCGGCTAATAAACCAAAGCTACTTGCGAAGCCTTCTCTCTTGACTTCGCCTTGCTTAACTCTGTTATCCATTAATATTCCCCCTTTATATTTTAATTTTTTGATTATTAAGAATATAACCTTTTTATCGGGAAATGTCAAGGAATATTCGGAATAGTCAAAATATTAACAAACTTATTGGAGTTTCTTTCTGCTTTCTGAAAATATAGAAAATAGTAAAACCTAGCCAAAGGCTAGGTTAGATAATAGATATGGCGGAGAGAGAGGGATTCGAACCCTCGGTACAGGATAGCCTGTACAGTGGTTTTCGAGACCACCACCTTCAACCTCTCGGACATCTCTCCGGAATTTTTGAAATGTAATGTTAGAAATAAAACAAAATATATTAGATCACTTACTTCTTATTTGTTTAAAAAAACTGGTAAGTATACTACTACATTTATCTTCTAATATTCCAAACTCTACTTCTACTTTATGATTAAAATAAGGGTTATCTAATAAATTGATTACAGAGCCACAGCAACCTCTTTTAGAATCTTTTGCCCCTATTACTAAGCGTTCTATTCTAGAGTTTATTATGGCCCCTGCACACATGCTACAAGGCTCTAAAGTAACATACATGGTACAGCCTACTAATCGCCATCCGCCTAAATAATTGCTGGCTTCTCTAATAGCAATTATTTCAGCATGTGCAGTAGGATCTTTCAATGTCTCCCTCTTGTTATATCCTTTGCTTATTACCTTACCATCATGAACAATAACAGCACCTACTGGTACTTCATAGGTGCTAAAGGCTTTGCATGCTTCTTCTAATGCTAAACCCATATATATTTCATCCATAAATGATCACCAAATAAAATATGGTGCACCCGAGAGGAGTCGAACCCCCGACACACGCCTTAGGAGGGCGCTGCTCTATCCTTCTGAGCTACGGATGCACATCGAGTACTCACGTTAATATATTTTACAACATTTTTTTGCAGTTGTCAATATAGCCAAGCTGCAAGTTTATACCTAGATTCCATTAGGTTTTATTGATATGCTGAATAGAGTTTATTAAATATACTGATAAAGAAAACTTTTATACTTCTCAAAATCCTAATAATTAAATTTTCTTTTTTTACACCTTTATGAACTATCAAGTCTATTTCATCCAATATTTCACCATTGATGGATAAAATTAATTTCCCGACTTTATCCATGGGTTTTAGTGGTAACTTTAAATTCTCATCTATTAATACATCCTTGTCTATATGGTTTCCATTATTAATAATTTTACTAAACTTTTTAGAAGGGTATATCTCTATTTCTTTATCTTTGCTCTTAGGCATATAAACCATGCCGATAGGAGCATTTTCATTGGCTAATATTTTTTTAGAATAATTCTTAAGTCCATATAGAACTAATTTCTCACTTATTTCTTTCCTTTTCTCTTCACTTTTAGTTCCCATTACTATAGAAATTAATCTTAAATCTTCAGTTTCTATATAATCTCCTTCAATATTAATAGTTGATACTAGACAATGACCTGCTTTATTTGTAAATCCTGTCTTTAGCCCATCAATACCTTTTATTTCATTTAATAATGGGTTAGTGTTTTCTTCTTTATAATCTCTATCAACCAATTCTATATATGGTATAGTAGTTATAGATAATACTTCTGGATATCTATTTATTATATATCTAGATAGTTTAAATATATCTTCAGTACTCATCTTATTTTGAAAGTCTCCTTCTGGTAAACCAGTAGAATTTACAAAAAAAGCACTGTCTAATCCAATTTTTATAGCTTCATCGTTCATTATTTGGACAAAAGCTTCTTCTGTTCCAGCCACATATTTGGCTAAAGCATAGACAGCATCGTTAGCAGAAACTACTAGGGCTGCTTTTAATAGTTCATCTACAGTAAATACCTCTCCTACCTCTAATTTTAAGCTGGATCCCTTTATATTAGGTACATCTTCATCTATATAGACTTTATCATCTAATGATATTAAACCCCTTTCAACATGTTCCATAACTATTAAATAGGACATTAATTTACTTATACTAGCAATTTCTATAGGTTCTATAATATTGTATTCCTCCAGTATTTCTCCTGTTTCATAATCTCCTAATAGATAAGCCCTTACTTCTTCTTCAATACCAACAGAAGCTACAACTATGGAGTTTAATATTAATATAAATAATAAAGATAAAATAATTCCTTTGAAAACTTTTTTCATAACGATTTTCCCCTTTTTTTATTTATTATTGGCTTTTAATGAATATAAAAGAGTAACAATTATAACCTCCTATCTATATAATATATTAGGCTAAATACAAGATTATTAAAAGGAGGTTTTAACATGACTGATCTACAGAGAAGAGGCGGTTTCTGGGATGGTGACGATTCTAGTTTACTATTTTTCTTCCTGCTATTAGTAATACTATTTGGCGGATTTGGCGGTAAGAGATATTAAGACTAAAATGGAGGGTAATGAACCCTCCGTTTTTATTTACCATAGAGCCATATATTAGTTTTATCCTTAAAAGATGTATTTGTTACTTCTTCACAAATTTTTATAAAGTCTTCTGTTGTTCCATTATAAAACTTATATTTATTATAATACTTACTTAATATGTCGTATAATGTTTCCATTCCAAATTCCTCTTTTATATTATTTAGAAAAATAGCCCCTTTAACATATACCAATAATCCATAATCATCCCATCCTTTGAAATCAGCTAATGATTTGACTATAGCATCAGAGACTATATATTCTTTCCCATATTCATAAGGTATTTTACAGGTATAATTATAGTAGTTTCGGCCTTCCTTTTCCCCATATTTATTATTAATGTATATTACCTCAGAATAGGTGGCTAAAGATTCGTCTAACCAAGCTTCATCTATTTGATCATTGCCAACAACACCATACCACCACTGATGAGCTGTTTCATGAACTATTACTTTTTCTAAAGGATCTTTAAAATTTGGACTATAATAATCTTTGCTTATAAAGACAATACCTGGATATTCCATACCAGTAGGAAATTCAGTCATCACTATAGAATAGACTCCATAGGGGTATTTACCAAATAGTTCATTGAATATTTTTATACTATCCTTCCCCACTTCTAAAGCATAATCTGCTATATTAGGTTTATCTTCTAGAGCATAAACTCTGATTATAGTATCTCCTATATGGGATTCCTTTGTTAAAAAATTAGGACTAGCTACCCAGGCAAAATCCCTAATCAGTTTTCCTTCAATTTCATAGATCTTTTTATTGCCTTTTACCTTTTCAGAAAGAATATTGCCGCTAGCTGCAACTATTATATCTTTAGGCACAGTAATGGTTATATGATAACTACTAATATTACTATAGAAGGGATCTCCTAGACTATAATAAGGATCAAGGTTCCACCCTGATTCATCATATACACAGGCTATTGGATACCAATTGCCAAAATTATATACATTTTCTCCAAATCCAAATCTATCCACATTCATCGGAAGTTTAACATTAAATTTAATTTCTATTTCGACTTTTTCTCTGGACTTTAAAATGCTTGGTAAATTCAATTTTAAGATGGTATCTCCTATTCCACCTATCCTATAATCTATTTCTTTTTTCCCTATTTTTATTTTTTCTATCTCCATATGGCCTGGTATGAACTTATCTTTGGATAAGTTTTGCCCATCAAATAGTATCGGAGCTGTTTCTGTAGACTTATAAGCATTAGGGTAGAGATGAAAAAATACTTTATCTAAATCTTTTCCCGTATTATTCACATATGTTACCTTTTGATGGGCTGAATAAACCCTATTAACTGGATCAAAATCTACCTTTATATTATAATGATCTATCTCATTTAAATCAATACCATTATAATCCTCTACTACTAAAGTTGGAATCTGGGTAGGACTCCCTGAACAACCAGATAAACTGACGATTAAGGCAAATATTAATATGATAGATATGCCCTTTTTAATTCTCAAATTTCCACCTCCAAGTATATTCCTTTTCTATTATATTCTATATTTTAAATGAAATATTATAACCTATATAATAAGATTAGAATCCTATAGAATAAAAAAAGAACTCTTATAAAAAAGAGTTCTTTTATGATCATAATCTATTTTATTGACTTTATCTTCCTATTCGTTCTAAATTTTTAGCATATGGTCTTAATGCTTCTGGAATTATTATGCTACCATCTTCTTGTTGATAGTTTTCCAATAAAGCTGCTAATGTCCTACCTACTGCCAACCCAGAACCATTTAGTGTATGAACATACTCTACCTTATTATTGTCTTTCCTTCGATATCTTAAATTGGCTCGTCTAGCCTGATAGTCTTGAAAATTACTACAGGACGAAATTTCCACATATCTACCATAGCTAGGCATCCATACCTCTAAATCGTAAGTTTTTGCTGACGAAAATCCTAAATCTCCTGTGCTAAGCATTACTACCCTATAAGGTAATCCTAATCTTTGTAAAATTTCCTCTGCATTATTTGTAAGTTTTTCTAATTCATCGTAAGAGTCCTCTGGTAAAGAAAACTTGACTAATTCTACTTTGTCAAATTGATGATTCCTTATTAAACCTCTAGTATCCCTTCCAGCAGAACCTGCTTCTTGTCTAAAACAGGGTGTATATGCAGTAAAATATATAGGAAGCATATCTTCTTCTAATATCTCATCCCTATATATATTGGTAAGGGGTACTTCTGCAGTTGGTACTAGAAAATAATCTTTACTTGGAATATAGAACATATCCTCTTCAAATTTAGGTAATTGACCAGTACCTATCATACTATCCCTATTTACCATAAATGGAGTTGAAACTTCAGTATATCCATGGTCCGTCGTATGCATATCAATCATAAAGTTGATTAGAGCTCTCTCAAGTAATGCTCCAGCTCCCTTAAATAAGGAAAACCTAGCTCCAGTTAGTTTAGAAGCCCTTTCAAAATCTAAAATATCTAGATCAGAACCTATATCCCAGTGGGCTTTTGGTTCAAAATCAAAATTTGTAGGTTCTCCCCATTTTCGAATTTCTATATTGTCTTCATCTGTCTTACCCTCTATAACTGACTCATGAGGAGTATTTGGAATATGGAGTAACAAATCCTTCAATTCTAAATCTATATCCTTCACTTCTGCATCCATTTCTTTTATTTTAGATGATAATTCTTTCATTTCTGTCAATAGGGCTGAGGGGTCTTTGCCCTCCTTCTTTAGTTTTGGAATTTCCTTTGATACAGAGTTCTGTTTAGACTTCATTCCTTCAACTTCAGCTAATAGACTTCTCCTTTTTTCATCTAGTTCTAATACTTTGTCAATAGGATAATCTCCATGCCTCTTTTCTAAGGCTTTTACCACTTCTTCTGGATTTTTTCTAATTCTTCTAATGTCCAACATATCTATCGCCTCCAATCATTATTAATTAAAAAAACTCTCAATCCCTAAATAGTTAGGGACGAGAGTATTCCCGCGTTGCCACCCTAGTTAACCTTTTGGTTCACTCTTGGTATTAAAAAGCTCAGGGCTGGATTCAATAACTAGCCTTACCAATTTCCACCTACCATTGGCTCTCTAAGAAGACTTCATTATCTACTAGGTCCCTTCATAGCACTATATGAATTTTAATAAGTAGTATATCACATTTTCAAAAAATTATCAATTATTTATAGATAAAATTATTATCTATGATAATTTTTGTAATAATTGCTATAAAATGCAGCTGGTTTTGGCTTGTTCTTTATATCCTAATATTTTTAATATATATTTATATATATTTTCATCATTAAGTATTAGGCTGCATAAATGACAACTATGGGTGAATTCAATATCTTTTAATTCATCAATAAAAGGACTTTCAGAAATAAGTTTGCCTAGACCTTGTGGTCCCCAACGGTCTATAAAATTAAATAGTGGATTAGAATCCCTATTTGCAATAATTGTATCATATGATTCTTTCTTCAAGTTTCCTAAAAATAAAAAACCCGTTTTATTACCTAAAGTTGCATTACAACAGGAATAAACCCTTCCTGCACTATCAATGTGGTGATCCCTTATTTCACAATAATTAGGCAATAAGTTTAAATCGTTTAGATATTTAAACTTTTCAATTGTTAATTTAGTAGCTGCACCCCAAGGAAACATTGGTGAAACCACAATGTGAACATTATCCTTTTTGAAATGTTTATATATCTTTTCAATTCTTTCTCCTTCTTCTTTGCTAGCAGCTGTTATATTGATTGTAATTGCAATACCTAATTTTAAACAGGCTCTAACTAAATTATAGATAATTTCTTTATCAATGAATTCAAGATGATATATATCTGAGCTAGCAATTATACAATTTAATCCTGGAAAGCTTTTTAATATATCTTCAGCCTTCTCTTCTGTTGAAGCCCAATAACCATTGGTAACTACTGTTGTTATTAAACCTACCTTACTTCCATGATATATATAAGTTCTTAAACTTTTTTGTAAAAAAGGCTCTCCTCCAACAAAGACAATATGTTTTGATTCACGGGAATTTGCTATCATGGATATCCAATTTATAATTTCCTGTGGATCTGGATCAGGTAACACAGTTCCATCTCTCTCTGAACAATGTCTACATTTAATATTGCATTTATCAGTTATACTTATATAGACTGAACTAAAAGACTTTGCAAATTTTTTATAAAAATCTTTGTCCTTTTCGATTTCTATACCCCCTTAAGTAAGAGTTTCATATTGAATTCTTTAATAACCAAACTCATCCCATCCATATAGATCAATATATCCTCTAAAAACACCACCGCATTCCTCAATATAATTGCATTTTCTACATACTTTTCCCTTTGTCTTTAATTTATTCGTAAACTCTGAGAAGTCATCAACTACTTTATCTCCATAAAACATTTTGTAATTTGACCATTTTAGCTGATAATTCTCATAACCTTTAATTCTACAGAATGGAAAAACATCGAAGGTCAATCCTTTCTTTGCTCCAAGCACCTTTTCAAAAGCCTCCGCAACATACTCATCTACTTCAGTAAAAGTTGGCGTTACCATCTTCATATTTCTAGCAGCTGTTCCTATATTTCTTAAGGCGGAAATATTGATATGGTCTACATCTAATTCGATTAACATCTCTACTATTTCTGGTAACTGATGATAGTTTAGCTTATTAACTACTGTGTTGGTTCTAACGGGCATATTATTCTTCTTCAAATTCTTTATTGTTTTAATTATCTTATCAAAGCTTCCATCCACCAAAGATATACTATCTTGTACCTCTGAACTGGCTCCATGTATTGATATAATGAAATAATTTACTCCATTATCTAATGTTCTTTTCAAAAATTCAGTATCTGATAGATTAGAACCATTGGTTTCAATAATTACTCTGCTAAAATTATAGGACTTTATCTTCTCTAAGATCTCAAAAAAGTCTTTTCTAACTGTAGGTTCTCCTCCCCAAAGTGCTACACCTTCATAATTATTTGTTTTATTCATATCTAATATTTTAAATATATCTTCTAATATTATGCTTTCACCTTTTTTAGATGGGTTATCTACAGAACAAAATATACATTTATAGTTACATATATCGGTTAGATAAATACCCATAACATCACTTGGTATATCCACTTAAGCTACCCCCCTTTCCTAATATTGATACAAGAAGTACTACTGGTATTTTTTACTTAATTCTTCAATGCCAGAGACAACAATATGGATTATTTTTTCCACTTCATTAGAATTGATAATTAAGGGTGGAGCAATATGGATGTATTCCTTAATCACTCTGGTATATAGGCCCTTTTTCAAGAAATATTCCGACAAGAAATTTTGAACTTCTCTATTCATTTTTGATGAATCTATTTCTATACAGATTAAAAGGCCTATTCCACGAATATCCCCTATGTATGGATTTCCGTCTAACCTTTTATTTATTCCATCTATAAGAAGATTACCCATTGCTTTAGCATTTTCAGGTAATTTATGATCAATCATAAATTTTATATTGGCTAATGCAGCAGCACAACTTACAGGATGTCCTGAATAAGTAAATCCTTGAGGCAAAAATGCATTGTCTGGTATTCTATTGCTAATGCTTTTCTTCATAGCTACAGCACCTAAAGGAGCATAACCTGAAGTTAGACCTTTTGACATAGTAATAATATCTGGCTCTACTTGAAAATTTTCAATTCCAAATAACTTACCCGTTCTCCCAAAGCCTGTTAATACTTCGTCAATTATTAGTAGAACATTATATTTATCGCAAATAGACCTGATTTTTTGCCAATATTCTTTAGGAGGTATAGCTACTCCTGAGTTTGCAGAAATAGGTTCCGCTATAAATGCAGCAACGGTTTCAGCTCCATTTTCAAGAATTATTTTTTCTAAATCATCTGCACATATATATCCACACCGATCAGGTTCATATTCACATCGATAACAATAGGGATGCGTAGTCTTCACAATGCCTTCAGGTGTAGGTCCAAAAGATTTACTAATAATATCATAACCAGAAACGGATAAAGCAAATAGGGTACTTCCATGATAGGAACCATGTCTTGCTATGATTTTGTCTTTTTTTCTATTTCCTGTCATTTTATGATATATTCTTGCAAACCTTAAGGCTATCTCTACGGCTTCTGATCCACCGCAAGTAAAATAAACCCTATCCATATGTCCAGGTAATATAACACTTAGTTTTTCAGCTAATTCTATTGCTTTTGTGTTTGTAAATCCTTCTGATGATAAAGCATATTCTAAATCATCATACTGATTTACAATCCCCTTAATAATATCAGGTTGCCTATGGCCTGAATTGACCACCCATGCTCCTGATAATCCATCTATATACCTCTTACCATCTACGTCAATTAAGTAACAACCTTCACCTTTCTCAAATACTATAGGTCCCCCTGAATCTAATACCTTCTTCCGGCTAGCTCCAAATTGCCATAAGTGTTCTAGAGCCTTTCTTTGTATTTCTCCCATGGCTTTATCACTCCTAATGTACTAACTTATTTTTACCTTATCAATATTTACGGAAAACATAGTATGGAAATATTGATTTAGCTCTTGTGTTATCTTTTCATCCTTGATTTTTAATCTATTGTATAATTGTAAAAAAGGTATTTGTAAAAGTGATGAAAGATACAATACTGGACTGGGCTTAATTTTAGCTAAGCCTTTTTTAAGCCATTCTATTGCATTTTCATCCTTGCCATTATCTAAATTAATCAAGGCTAGTATGCAATAAGGCATTATGAAAAAAGATTGAGGTTTCTCTGTTTTTTGGATTTCGATCATAGCTTTTGCTTCATCTTCTAATTCTTCCGGTGTACGGAAACAAGGAAGTAAATAATGAATCGTTTCATCTTCGCTTTCCATCTCTTTTTGTATTAATACACTAAAGAGAGAACGCAAAAAGTAGGCAGGCCAATGCTTGGAATTTATGCTTATAGCCTTATCACAACTATTCAAAATTTCTTCGTAGTAATCAAATATTTCCATCTGAGATCCTATCTTACTAAGCATTTCGCTAATATGTAATGCCCTATAGAACCAATAATCAGCGTCTTTTTGATGATTTTCAGATGCATCAAGTAGTGATGAAAATACATCTTCTCCCTTGTCTAATCTAACTAGTAATCGAATTGCATTGTACATTTCTTGATCTTTAATATTTAAACATCTCAATTTTTCACCTACTTTCAGATTTTATAAATGGATTTATCTAATAAATGTATATTATATCTTTCTCATTAAGGCATGTTATTTTCTTTGCCATTCCATAGATATTTAACATCTTCAATACAAGATATATCATAGCAAAACCCATTTTCAAAAGTATGGCCGTATACCCTTAAGTTTTCTTGGATACTTCTTTGAAAAATATCAGATAAAATTAATTCTTCATCTATATTCCCAATTCTACGGGCATTTTCCACTGTGTCTATTACTAAATTGAGAAAGTTATCTTCCCAAATAATAATATTCCATGTATTTTTAATTGAAGGGTTTTTAGGCTTGTCTTCTATTCTTTTGACTTTCCCTTCAATATCTACTATTACAGGTCCAAGTCTTTCAGGATGATCTGTAGGAAATATTCCAAGTGTTAGGTCTGAGGCTTTTCTCATATGGAACTTATATAGCTCTTTAAAGCAGTCATAGGGATAGACTATAGTATCGGGAAACTTCATGAAAACTGTACGTCCTTTTAAAAATGGTGCAGCTCCAGCTATTGCATAGGGAAGACCATACTCTTTCTTTTTGTTATCTTGGTAAACATAAGCACTATTTATTTTCATTTTTCCCACATAATAGTTATTGGTACATTTTACTAACGCATCTTTTTCATTGTTTACAGTAAAAATAATATCTTTAATTCCACCATATGCTAATGTTTGAATTGCATTCTCTATTAATAGAACCACATGGCTACCATCTTCTTTCGGTATATCAACTGGTATTAACTCTTTACTTAATTTAAAAGGTTTCATTCTCTTGCCTTTTCCACCTGCCGGAATATATCCTATAATAGATTTCATGGCAATACACTCCTTTGTGTTTTTATGCTCATTGAAAAGTTATTATGGGTAATTAATTATGATAAACTTCTAATGGGTCCATTTTCTTCCGATATTAGTAAGCCATAGAAAAAAGATTATTACCCATACTAGAACAATGGATCCTTGATATATTAAAAACTCATTATATGTCATTAGACTATTTAAAACCTCTGTTACCCCAATGCTAGGTATTAATACAAATAGCTTATGGGTCCATTCTGGTAAAAGCTTATATACTGAAACTATTAAAAAAAGACTTACCATAACTATTGAAGATATAGCAGAACCACTTTGAGAAGATTCTATCTTTAAACCAATTATAGCTCCTATTTGAACAAATATAATCCCACCAACTAACATAGGTATTAATAATGAAAAAACACTACTATTAAAACCTTCATTGATTAAATACACAGCAATTTGGGAGAACATGGAAAGTACTAAAATAGCAAATCCTTTAGCAAAAATGATTTGAGCAAAGTTTAATGGAGAACATAATAGAGCATCAATGGTTTTTGCTTCCCTTTCTTCAATTAAATTAGGTCCCGTTAACATGATACCAACCATTACCTGTGCAAATAGGATCCAAATTGATAGAAGTAAAAATTCTTGATCAGCCATTTTCATTGTTGCTGTAATAATCTTAGACATAAATATTGGCAATAAAACTACTGCTAATATTGCTGGGTTCCTCAAAAGGTTAATAATTTCGTGTTTTATAAGTATTAGTGTATTCCTCAACTTAATTCCCTCCCTGTTAATACTGCAAAAACGTCCGCTAGTGAATTTCCACTTGTATTCATACTAATCAATTTCCCTTGACTAGTTAATTGAGATATTAATTTTTCAGTTTCTGTGGCTCCAGATTCCAACCTTTTAATTGCAACACTATCATTGTCTACATATTTTATTTCGATTTCCTCTCTTAAATACTTGGACTTTAGTTCTGTGGGTTTTCCAATTGCTACAAGCTTTCCATTATGCATAATTCCAACACGATGACTTAATTCATCGGCCTCATGCATATCATGAGTAGTTAAAACTACTGTTGTTCCCTGTTCATTAAGTTTTTTAATATATTGACGAATCAAACTAGCTGTATTTGGATCTAGACCACTTGTTGGTTCATCTAGTATAAGAACTTTGGGTTTATGTAGCAAAGCTCTTCCTATTAATACTCTCTGTTTCCATCCTTTAGATAATTTTTCCACCTTCACATCTTGCTTATCACATAGCTGTAGATCTTCCATAACTTCATTGATGCGATCATCTTTCAAGCCGTACAACTCTGCAAATATCTTTAGATTATTTTTTATTGACGCTCTCATATAGAGGTTTGGTAATTCAAAAACAACGCCAATATCTTCATAAATTAGTTTTTTATTCTTTAATACATCAATGCCATTGACCCATATTTCTCCTTGATTTGGCTCTAGCAATCCAATAATCATTTTTATTGTTGTGGTTTTACCAGCTCCATTAGGACCCAAGAATCCAAATAGCTCCCCTTTTTCAATTGTAAAGGATATATCATCTACAACATTTTTGTGGTTATAAGTTTTCACTACATTCTTAAGAGTGATCAAGTTTTTACCCCCCTATATAATAGATTTTGTTATTTTATCATGTTTCAACATTGACTTTAATAATAGATATTTTAATCTTTCATAATATTACAATCTATTCTTTAGTGTATAAATCAATTAGTTCTTTAGAATTGTGATATTGTTTACAGGTATTACAAAATTCACCGGTCCTAAATTTATCATAGGAAGATTTCTTCCATAATGTTTCAAAGTTACTGTAGTAAAGGTTCCCAGCCAATGGCCGACTGCAAAAATAATCACAACAAGGATATATATTGCCATTTTTAGATACTACTGCAATAGGTGCATTATTAAAGCTACACTTTACCTCAAAGGGCCCCTCATAATCAACTCCCATTATTTTCATTCTTTTTTCAAGTTTTTTTAACACCTTTTGGAGCCAATTAAAATTCTTTCTTACCCATTTTTCTTTACCTAAAGGTAAACCAACCTTAAAACGGTTAACTTTATATTTTATAACCATTTCCTGTAAATCTTCTATTTGGTCTATATTTTCTTTTGTAATGGTAGTATTAAAGGCAATATTTACTCCATATTTAGAAGCATTTTCTAAATTTTTCAATAGTATATCAAATCTATAATTACTAGATATTTGTTTCATATTTTCTTCTGTAGCTCCATCTACTGAAAAAGATATTGCATCAACATTGTCATAGACTGTTAAACGATGATAATCAATTGGTATTGAGCCATTAGTCACTATTACAACCTTTTTATCCTTAAATATTCCTAAGATTTGATAGAAATTTTCATGGATTAGTGACTCTCCTAATCCACAAAAAGCTATATATTCAAAAAAATCTAAAGACTTCTTTAACTCTTGTATTTTTTCCATAGGTAAATCAGATGGATGCTTTACCAAACTACGGGCAACACAATAGCTACATGCTAAATTACATCTTGTTGTTATCTCAAATAGAGCCATTTCTGGTGGATTTTTATAAAAATCATTTTTAGTTTTCACTATTAGCTTCCTCACCTTCTATGGTTTCACATAAAACTTTCCTTCTAATGTTGATTGGTTTTTTTGATAATCCCTCCTGTAAAGCTATATAACTTTCTTGCATGGTTCCTCTCTCTAGATCTCCGGTGCTTAAATTGATCCATATTTGACCATGATAATAAGATGTTCCATTCCTTTGAACATTGGGATTATCTTTGTCCTGCATCTTAACCTGAGAATAGTCACAGTAATAGTCAAAAATAGCACAATATTTATTGTGGGCTTTCCCATACCCAGTAAATTTTAAATTGAATTTTCCATTTTTAAAGAAAGAGTTATTAGAATACATGCCGAGACCTATATTTGTCGATTCCATATGCTCTAACTCTTGTGGCTGAATTTTAATCCACTTATCTAGTTCCCATCCATTATTAGTAAAATTATAGGAATGAATATATGACAAATAGGTTTCAAAAGCTAGAATATCAAAGGTCTGCATAACTACTAAATAGCTAGATGGTAATTTGGGAAATAAACTATATTCTTTTTCTATGGATTGAAGACAGTTTTTATGATCTTCTCTGCTAATATTTAAATTAGTTCTAGTGTTA
The DNA here is from genome assembly GCF_021655095.1 of Clostridium sp. Cult1. GTDB lineage: Bacteria > Bacillota > Clostridia > Tissierellales > Tepidimicrobiaceae > Schnuerera. The sequence continues at coordinate 1,116,782 of NZ_PPXW01000001.1, forward strand.
AGTCCTTCCAATTTCTCATTGGATAAGATAATATGTGATTGAAAAGTCTTATCCTTTATAAAAGTCCATTCCGTTTTTTGAGATTCTTTCTTTGGCATCCTATTTTCAAATCTAGCATTATGCCATGTATATGAAACATACATGATTGCATCTTCATATATTGCTTCGATTGTTCGCATATATTCAGAATTTAATTTTTGTAACTTATATACTCTACCTAAAGAGTTAAGATAATAATTCTCCATTTTTATCTTGAACTTTATTTGCTCTTTAGCTCTAAATTGGCTTTGTGCTACAAAAGGTGCTTCTAATATTTTTGTAAAATCTGTAAACATTTTGTTCCTCCTTCATTAAAAGTAAAGCATTATAAATCCCCTAATGACTCAACAACTTCTTTAGGTGAGGGTAATTGAATAATCTTATCTACGTACAAACTTTGCTTATGCTGTAGTTGAGTATAGGCATACTTGTCATATAAATAGGACCTTAATATATTGATTGTCTTATTTATTTGAAAAATTGAAGTCTGTAAAAATGTATCCGCATATTCATTGTTATCTAATAATTTTTTTAAAAAGCTATACCAACCAAAAGGAAATAACCTAAATGGATAAGCTATCTTTACATCATTCGCCATCTCCTGATACCAAGAAGGCATTTTCTTTAGCTGCTCTGACAATCTAGTAAAATTTACCAACTTATCATTTTGAAGTACAACTGCTGGGACTGTTGCATATACTGATTTTGCTAGAGTTGATGAAATAATGTTGGTCGTTAAAAATATATCAGAACCACTTAAAAATGTATTGAATTCATCTGGTTTTAGAAACTTAAAATGATGATATTTGATATTCTCATTTATTTCTATATTCCCCCAGCTTTTGGGACCAACATGAATAATGTTTATTTTCTCATCTAGCTGTAAAATATAATTAATAATTATACGAGGAATCCAATAAAGTAAATTTGTTAATGCTGGCAGCCTATTAACATTTAAGGTTTCCCAATTAGAATTAGCGATAAAAATGACTTTTTCTCCCTTTGGCTTAAAAATACGATTAAAATTCATTCTTTCTTCTTTGGTAATTGTTAATTTCTGATTATATAAATATGTGAATTTAACTCTTTTATCTGCCTTTTGAACCTTGTTTATTGGACAGTAACGGATAACAAAATCACATTGATTAATATAATCAGGAATTGTAGCTTTATACCCTCCATAATAATCTTGGACAAAATTTGTTGAATTAAATTCATAACTATCAAAACTCCCAAAAGGTACTCCATAAGTTTTAAAAACCTCCATGTTTAAACCAGTCCAAGTGTAAGAATACCATAATGTATATACATCAGAAGCTATAACATAATCAGGACGAAAATCCTTCATTAGCTTATCAGTAATCTTTCTGTTTCTAATCTTGTCATCTGTATCTGAGCCATTAATAGATTGTTCTAGTACAACATGCTTAATTTTATTTTCTTCCAGATACTTTGCGCCTTTAGAGGAAGTTAAAAAGCAAATATCAAATTCCTCTTTTGGTAATCCTTTGCAAAATTCAAAAGCAATAGTGAATTCACCTGATGATAAATGTCCCAGTGTGACAAATAATATTTTTTTCATAATCATCCCATTTCTATCAAATAATTAAATTTTATTGTATTGGAAAACATATATGGTTCAATGTCTTAACCTTTGTCGCTGCCAAATCCTCACCAGATCTCATTAAGCGATTTGAAAAATCTTTTAATGGTTTTCTAAAATAATCATTTAAATATCTAAAATTTACCGATTCTTGTATTGCATTTTTCTCAGCTTCTTCAATTAAAGCCAGGGCTTTCTTTGGATCATTTCTAGAAAATTTATAGTCAGCATAGATAATATAGGGCACTATAAAATATGGTTTTTTTTCCTTTGCTGTATTTTGGGAATTAATCATATCTTCTAGAGTCTTTACTAGTTCATTCTCATCTTGCATAATCTCTGGTAAGGCTAACAAAAGTATGGATTTGAACATTTTAACCAGCCAGAAACCAGGCTCAACTTTAAGCGCATGGTTATAAGCATCAATAATTAATTCTATTTTCTCTGCACTAATATTAGAATCAACAATTTTAGAAGTCACCAAAAAATTATAAAAACCAAAACTGAAGGCAGCATCAGGATCATTAGGATTTTTGTCATAATAATCTTTAAGTTGCTTGAAATTTTTTTCAACATCTATGGGCATATTAATCATTAAATTGATGGTTTTGATTAATTCCTCGTCTTTTTTAGTAATATACCTCATTGAAACCACCTATTCTTCATCAAAAAAATCATCATCTTCGAAGGTATCATATTCATCTAAATCAACGGTCTCATCAGGTGTATAAACTGCTGCATCTGCTGAGAAGTATTCTTCTATGTTTTCAGGAGTTAAATTTTCTATATCCTCAGGGCTTAGAGATTTAATTAGTATTTTTTGAACTTCGCTTAACTCATAGCCTTCTAATGCCTTATCTGGGTCTTCTATTAATTCTTCCTTAAAATCTGCATCTGATAAAAGTCTTAATATTACCATTTTTATTTCAGAATTATTTTCATTCATTCCTTTTAAATTTTTTTCTTTTGACATAATTAACATCCCCTTTTCTTATTTTTATTGGTTAATTTAATTTAGCTTTTAGTTATATCAATAAACTCCCTATGACTTCCCTCCTTCCACTTATTTAGAATAGTCCCTCTATAATTCTGTAAACATACTCAACTTCATCAAATTCTTTATTTTGTAAACCATTGATTTTCTTTAGATATATTCTGTTTTTTTCTGCAACTTCCCTGTAATTTCTTCCATTGATCTCATTATATTTATATATTTTAAAATTTCCTTGATAGCTAGATTTTGAAGATATAAAATTGTTCAAATTTCTTTTAAGCATCTTATCATAAGTAATTAGAGTCGGAACTAACTCGATTCCATAATTTTTTGGATAACGTCCAATCTTACTATTGGGTACAACAAAAAATTCATTTATTGTCATATAATTAATATATTCCTTATTTTTATTTATATATTTAATAGTTGCTTCAAAGTCTTCATCCCGTTCTTGAGGTAATCCTATTATTACTTCCAAATCAACTAAAATTCCAAGCTCATTACACCATTTCATAACCTGTTCTCCATGGGAAAGATCAATCTTTTTATCCACTAAATCAATTAGTTTTTGGCTGGCTGTTTCAAAACCAAAAACAAGTTTACGGCAGCCTGCCTCTTTTATGAGTTTTAACCTTTCAAAAGTCATATTGTTAAAGCGAGCACAATCTGACCATTTAATATTAATATTTTTATTAATTATCTGTTTACAAAATTCGTCTATGAATTTACCAGAAGCATTAGTTGCGTTATTAAAAAAATAAAAATAGTTGGTATCATACTTCTCCATTAGATAAGAAATATCTTCTATTACCTTATTAACATCCCCTATGATCACCTTTTTTCTAACTTCATCGCTTTCTGAACAAAAGGCACATGCATATGGACAACGATAATTAAAAATATATGGTAATACTAATTTTGTTGTATATTCAGGGTTGTTTTGTTTCTTTCTTACATTGTTAACATATTGACTTAGATAGAAAGGCCATTTAAACAAATGTATGTCGTTTTCTTTTTCAGAATTCAAATCTTTCTTAGTATCATCATTGGACCTTTTTATGAATGAGTAGTATGGTTCCATATTTAAATTTAACCAATTAGGCCTAATAACACATGGTTCTTGTTCTGGATTTTCATAAATTTCTCCATTCTTTATATAAATTAAACCATTTAAATCATAAATAGATTTATTGCTTGTCTTGTTTAATATATGAATCAATTCTTCCATAACTACTGCACCAGGTCCCTTTATTACATATTTAAAATTATTAAGTACTGTTTCAATAAGTTCCTTAAAGGTATCTTTAAAAATTGTTATATAACTTATATTATTACCACCTATAACAACGGGTATATTGTATTTTCTTTCAATATACTTGCCTATTATAAAAGCACTATGAAGCTGGAAAAAAGAAAAATCTGCACCACATGAGATACCAACTATATTAGAATCGTCAAATGAAATTTCTCTTAAAATATATTCAGCAAACTGCTCTATTTCTGAATGGGTATCTCCATTAATATAGGACAAAATTATATCTTTATGATATATAAAATTAAATTTATCTTTTGGCTCCTTATAGGCATGGAAAGAGTTGATATTTAGATCATATAACTGGACATCAAAACCCTTTTGCTTCAGATATCCCCCTAGGGTACCTAAACTTAATGGTGGAAGATATGTATAATTTTCAAATTGAATTCCCTTTTCACTAGGTGCTAATAAAAACGTTACTTTTTTTATCAATCGTAAAACCTCCTTACTTAATCCATATATAACCACTATAATAATATAAGGAAATTACATTCATAAATTCTATTAGATTTCATTTTAATATTAAATCTTCAATTATTTTTTCAACATTAGGTAACTCACTTATCATATCTCTATATTCTAATGTTTTTTGCTTTAATGAATCTCTTATAGATTGGTTTTCTACTAACCGGTTAATTGTTTCAACTGCTATTATGGTATCAAACTGCTCAATAGAAATAAATGTGTTTACATATGGATTATTCTTAATTACTGGTGATAAAAACTTATACCACCCCACTGGAAACATCCTATAGGGATAACTTCTGTCTAGCTTTCCAATTATATTTTTTGTATAACCTGTAAGTTCAAATGGTATTTTTTCCATGCTTAAAGGTCTTTTTTTTGAAAAATAAATAGAGTTCTCAAAATTAACAGATGGTATTCCTGATAAAACTGCTCTAGCTAAGGAAGTTGACACAATATTTCTTGATATAAAAAGATCTGTAGCAAGTAAATGTTGATCAAAAATTTCTGGTAATAATGGTTCTTTATACATAATCTCATCTTCTTCTAGTTGGGAAAAATAACCTTTAGCTCCAATACACAATACGGTATGATCTTTAGCTAGTTGTTTCATTACATAATAGAAAACCTTATTGCTGGCTTTAACAAAAGCATCAACATCTGGATACTGTTTATAGGATTCTTGCCAAGTAGCATGGGTAAATAAAATTAGCTTTTTGTTAGTTGGTAATCCAAGTTTTTGTTTCCATTTATCTGTAGCATCTTCTTTGTAGGGTAATAAATTATTAGTTAGGCTATAATGATAAGTATTTTCACGTATTCCATTCTTTGGATTAACAATAGGGCAAGGACATAGGCTAAATCCATATCGCCTAATATCTATTTCTCCAAACTTTTTTGCTTTAAATCCATATGTATCCATCTTATTTGATGTAATTGCCCAATCAAAGTTATCAAAAGTCCCAAGCTTGCCTGAGAAGATGGATAAATCTTCAGGTGTTAATCCATAGTGCCTCTCACAAAAATTGTAATTTAAAAAGTCAGCCAATATTATTAATTGCGGATTTAATCTGTGCTCTAAATCTACTAGTAATATCCTATTTATTTTCCCATGCCTTGGTATTAATGTAGTATAGTTGAATCCATACCTTTTAATTATATTGTCATGAGAAGGTGGAATTAAAAAATATGGTTTATATCCAGCATTTTTTACACGAAGAGCAAATTCACATGCAATAGTAATCTCTCCATATGCCCAAAAGCTAGTGACTATAAAAAGTATAACCATAAACTTTACTCCTTTTAATCCCCAATAGCATAAAATTCATCCCAACCATAAAATTCAAGATACTCCTTATAAACACCACCGCAGGTCTTTCTATATATACAAGCCTTACACACATCTCCTTGACGCTTAGTTTCTTCTTCCATAAAATCTGCATAATCTTCAATAATGAAATTATGAAAAAGTAACTTAAAATGGATATCATCCCATTGTATCTGATACTTTTCATATCCCTTAACCATACAAGGTGGAAATCCTTCTAAAGTAACTATCTTATTCATAGCAACACATTCATCTACCATCCTAAAAACTTCAGGCATAATAGCTGAATATTGTGGAGTTACCCTATGGAAATTTTGATATGCCTTACCTACTGGATGCATGGCAGAAATATTTATATGGTCAACTTCACATTTTATAATTAATCGGGCAATATCAACTAAACTATCTACATTCCCTTTATAAACAACGGTATTAGTACGAACCTTCCCACCAAGGGATTTTACATTTCGAATACCTTCTATGGTTTCATTGAAACTACCTGGCTCTTGTGTCACAAAATCATGTTGTGTCTCATCCTTCCCATGTAAAGATATTACAAATAATTTTACACCATAATCATACAATCTCTTAGCATATTGGTAATCAGCTAGTTTTCGGCCATTTGTCTGTAGGCTTACTTCTTTATAGCCTAGTTCTTTAATTTTTATAAGAATTTCTTCAAAATCCTCTAGTACAGTTGCTTCACCACCATGAATATTGACAGATTCGTACCCCTTGTTTGAATTTTCCTCTAAAAATTTATATAAAACCTTTTTATTTACTCCTTCCCGTCTATCCTTATGGGAATTTACTACACAAAAGATACAGGAGTTGTTGCACTGATCCGTTAAATGTACACTTATTGCCTTCATTTTTCAAATCTCCTCTTTTTAGTATTTATTCAACTATGCTCATTAAATTTTTGGTAAGCTTGCATTCTAAACAAAAATCTTGGCTATGGAGTAATGATACTGCCCTATCCCTCCAGATATCATCAAAATATTTCTCATAGATATTACCTATCTTTTTGTTTTGATTCATGCCATTACAACAGGAGAACATATCTCCATTAATTCTAATATTAGGAATTATACTACCATTTGCATTGCAGTTTAGACGATAAAAATTGTTAAAAATTATATTATATTTTTTAGCAGATTCAGCTGCTTGTCTTATTCGTTTTCTTATTAAACTTTTATTTTTTAAAACAAATTCTTCATCTCCAATTGGTAGTTCATAATTTACTGCCTGTAAATTGTATTTCCATGCCAGCTCAACTAGTTTGGGAATTTCATCTATATTACTTTCATTTATAGTTGTATTGATTATTCCTATTATATTGGGATATTTTCTTAAATTTGTTATATTATTTTCTAAAACTTTAAAATTATAAGATCTACAAATAGATTCCATTTTTTCTTCTGTTGTGGCATCTATTGAAAAAACTAATAATTCTACATTTCCTTCACGATTTAATTTGTCATAGTTAATAGGAACGGCTCCATTGGTAATTATGGATATTTTGAATGACTTTAGTTTGAAGATTGCTTCATAAAGATTTGGAAAACAGAAGGATTCCCCCATACCACATATTACAATTTTTTTGATCCCCTTTAGGTGTTCTAATAATCTATCTAAATTTTCAAGAGTTAAATCTTTTGGATTATTCTTATCCCTGGTACAATAAGTACAATCTAATTGACAACGGGTAGTTACTTCTATTGAAACAGTTTGAGGCATATTGCTGGCAATCTTCCTAACTGGTTCAATATATTTTTCAATAAATCCCTTATTATATTTAGAATTATTCATAATCAGTCAACCCTTTTCATTACCTGGGTTATGAAATAGTCGTACATACTAGGGTTATCCAACAGTTCACAGCATATTTCACAATCACTGGTAAACTCCCTTTCTTTTAATTCTTTAGCATATGGACTTTCTAAGAATAATTGGGCTATACCCTTAGGTCCGTATTTATGAATATACTTATATACTTCTTTTTCTTTAAACTTCTTAAGCATGTCCGATAGTCTTTCTTCATTTATATTTCCTAAATGAAGATATTGAGTTTCTTTGGAACGGGCAGCTTGACAACAGGCATCCATTTTCCCATCAACATCTATAAAGTAATTCCCTATTCCACAATAATTTGCAATTCGCCGTGGATTTTTGAAAAGCTTGGAACGCTTTATCTTTTTTGAATCCTCCCCATCAAAAGGCATAGCCTTTACAGGATGTATTAAAATCCTATTACGATACTCTTTATATAATTCATTAATTACTTTAACTTCTTCACTTTCCACATAGGTTACATTGACATTAACAAACTTACCAGTAGCTAGGCCTGCTTCTATAGCATTTTTTACTATTTGTGCATCAATATACTCTAAATGATATTTATCAGAGCTAATAATCAATCCCATTAAATCAGGCATCTCTTCTAATACAGCAATTCCTTCTTCAACGGTTTTTGCCCATAAACCATTGGTAACGACACCTGCATACATCCCTAACTCCCCTAGTTTTCTTACATAGGAGTTGAGTTCTTTCCTTACAATAAATGGTTCTCCACCAACCAAATGCACAGCTTTAATGCCAGAATCATTTAATTGCTCAATCCAGTTAATTACATCTTCATAATCTGCATCAATTAGATCTATATCATCATTCATTACGATACAGTGGCGACAAGCAGCATTACATCTGTTTGTAATACTTATGTAAACGCTAGAAGTTATTATTTTCATAAGTTCATTTTGACTTAGCCCCTTACTAAACCCCTTTGAATTCTCTAACATAGAAAATCTCCTTCCCTTTATATTTATTAACTAAATTCTAATCTACAATTTGAAAGGAATTTACAATCTACACAAGCTGCACCAGTTTGAAATTCTTTATATTCATTAGAGGTCCAAATTTCACTAAATTTTTGATTAAATAGATTTCCTAGTTTCTTATTAGTATATAAGGTTTCAGAACATGGAAAGATATCGCCATTTATAGAAATATAGGGAGTAATCCATTTTAAATAGATACAACATGTTTCAAAAGGATCAACAAAATATATACCATTTTCAGTGGCTTTTTTTGATGCCATTGAAAGAATGTCTTTTAATTCCTCCTGGTTTTCCTTAATATATGCCTCTTTTCCCCTTGGCAGTGAAAAGTGAATAGTGTCAAATTTATACCGAGCAGCAAAACCAACTAATTTAAGAACCTGGCAGGTATTGTATTCATTCAATGTACAGTTTAGTACCCGTTGAATCCTTCTCCTTGTTTTTCTATAATAGAGTTCATATTCTTCAAAGTTCTTAATTAAATTTCCAAAATTATAATTTCTGCTTATTCTATTTATTTTTTCTTTATCAATAGCATCTACGGAGAATATCAGCATTTCGACATTATAATTCTTGTTTAGTTTTTCAAAATCAATGGGTACCGTACCATTAGTAACTATACAAAACTTCTGTTCTTTAAACTCTTCAATTATTTTATAAATCTCCGGATATAAAAAACTTTCACCAATACCACAAATAATAATTCTATCGAATTTGTCAATCTCCTTATCAATCTGTTGTATTAACTCCTCTGATATATCTATATTCCCAACTTGTTGAGCCTTTCTCGTACAATAGACACAGTCCAGATTACATCTCGTAGTAACCTCTATAGATAGAACCTTAGGTATGTTTTTTAATGCCTGGCGAATTCTCATTTAATATCCTTCCTTCCATTTCATAAAAAAGTAACATCTTCATTTCCATAAATAAATCCTATGGATTTTATCAATATCAAATATTCTAGTATATTGTAGTTAACTAAATTTTTAGAGTATTTAAGTTTGCATAAAATTTATAATATAGAATTACTAAACTGGTTCATGGCTTTTGATTCTAATGGAAAGTATATGGAACTGATTGTCTTAATTGATTTGGCTAATTCAAAATCTTCAGATCTATAAAGGCAATAATAGAATTCTTTTATTGGTATAAAGATGTGAGGGTTGAAATAAAGATAATTAATTGGTTTTAGTGGCACTTGTTTTAATCCATCGTCCAAATACTTTTTGGCAAGAGCCATATCTTTTTTTTCGTACCAATATTCCGAATAATAGATATAGGGCAATATAAAATATGATTCCTTTTTAATCGATTTACTTTGTGCTTCTAGCATCCACCTAATCGTAGTTTTAAAATCCTCTTCTTTTCTCATCTTTTGTGGCAACTTAATATATAACAAGATTTTTAATAAACGGACAAACCAATCGTTTGGTCTAATCTCTAATATTTCATCATAGATTTTAACTACATCAAGTATACCTGTATTTGCTAAATCTTCCCCCTGAATGATATGGGTAATTTCATAATATCTTAGAAAACCATAAGAAAGCATCAATTCATAATCCTTTGGTTTTTCTATATTTCTTTTTCTAATTTCTTCAAAAAAATGAATTTGTCTTTCAGGAAGCTTCATAACCATATTAATTGCTTGTACAATATTTATATGTAAATCGTTTAAAAATTCTACCCTTTGCACCCCCTTGAAATTATTTCATTATATTTATTAAAAGTAAATATATTTACTTTGTAGTATTATATCCTATTTTTTTGGATGAGTCAATACTCTGTATTTTAAGTTCCAATTATTTTATTCATCTTAAAGATTCAATTAAAAAACTGTAAAATACATTATAGAAGCGGATTTATTGAATTGAAAACTATAGAACAGTATCTTATATTGAAAAGTCCTTAACTAATTGAAATTTCAAGGGAATCTAATATGATAATTAGTACTTTAGTAGGAATTAAGGCAGAATATAGAACAATGTTTACAAAATTAGATAAAAGATTAAAATCAAGGTGAAACTAAGTAAAATAGCACTAACATTATCTAATGTTAGTGCTATTTTACTTTAGCCTTATCTTTTGTTTATTATAATTTTGTCTTTTGTGGGAGATTGCCAAAAATATAATTTTTTTGACTAACTACTATATACCCGTCTATAAAAATTTATAACATTTAATTATAATTTATAATTTCATATCTCCTTCTTTTATATGTCCAGCTTTTCTCATCCATTCTGATATTGTAAAAGATAAAATTCCAGGCAAAACAAAATGGAGTAAAAGTACTCCAATTAAAACTTTCCCTCCTGAACCCATTACCTCTATGGTTGCAAACTGACCTACAAGGCCACTAGTCCCCATTCCTGCCCCAATCATATTACTTTCCATTTTAAAAAGAATTGTGGAAACAGGGCCAAGAATAGCAGAGGTTATAATAGGGGGTATCCATATCTTAGGATTCTTAATAATATTTGAAATTTGTAGCATGGAAGTCCCTATTCCTTGTGCAATAAATCCACCAAATCCATTCTCTCTAAAAGAAGAAATTGCAAAACCTATCATCTGAGCAGAACAGCCAACAGTACTTGCCCCTGCAGCTAAACCACTAAGTCCTAAAGAAATGGCTAAAGCTGCACTACTAATCGGTAATGTCAAAATTATACCCATTAATACAGATACGATTATACCCATAGGGAAAGGATGTAATTCAGTAGCTCTATTAATGACGCTTCCTATTATAGTCATAAAAGAGCTCATAACGGGTCCTATATAGTTTCCTGCTAGCCCTCCAACTAAAATAGTCGCCAATGGTACCAAAACGATATCTACCTTAGTCTTGCCTTTAATTATTTTTGAAAACTCAGCTCCTATAAGAGAAGCAACTAGAGCACCAACTGGTTCCCCAACCTTTACCATTGCAACACCCTCTTGAAAGGTAACTGTTCCTGCTCCAATAGCTCCAGTTACAACAGAAGCAAATATAGCTAAGGGTGGAGCACCTACACTATATGCAACGCCTGCTCCAATAGCTGGTCCCATAAGCATTTGGGCAATTTGACCAAAACGAACCATCAATTCAATATTCAAAAGAGTACCTAATTGTTTTATTATAAGACCAATTAATAAAGAAGAAAAAAGACCTAAAGCCATTCCATTAAATATTTTAACAAAATAATTTTTAATTCTCCCTTTTACTTCTGTTTTTTTGTTTTCCAATCTAGCCACTCCTTTTCCATTTTATATACACTGTAAAGACTCCTGTCTTGTCAGCTTACTATACAAATATATCACCTTAGTCTCCATTTATCAAGTATTTTTTCTTAATAAGAGCTTTTCTTATTTTTTCCAAACTCTTTTCATCATCTACTTCTATAGTATGAATGTGGATACCTTCAGTAAGGGAGGATAAAGGTTCTGCTTTTGTCTTTCTTATATTATCCATAAATTCCTTTAAATCTAATCTAGAACTAATTTCCAGAGGACTTTTTATTTCTCCATATAAAGGATGTTCTACTATTACATCTACTATTTTACCGCCTAAATCCACTATAGTTTTCAATTCATCTTCTATTTCATCATAACCTTCGTGTTTACATACTATTTTTTTAGTCAGCTTATTCTCTTTATAAGCTCTAGGTATTATATATCCCTGAGGTGTAGCTAGTATATCTTCTCCTCTAGCTCTTAATAAGGCAATATCCTGAACTATTACTTGTCTACTCACATTAAACTCTTTAGAAAGTTCTGTACCCTTTACAGGTTTTATGCTTTTATTTAGTTTGTTTAGAATTTTTTCTCTTCTTTGTCCTGCATCCATTAATATTCTCCTTCCCTAGTGTATATAGTCATACTATTATTTTACCATAAAAGGTTGACAAACCCTATTTTATATAGTAAAATAAAATTCGACTTGTCCTAAATAATGGCCCTATGGTCAAGCGGTTAAGACACCGCCCTTTCACGGCGGTAACCCGGGTTCGAGTCCCGGTAGGGTCACCATAAGAAAAAGCTGTAGAATATTCTACAGCTTTTTTATTGAAATTATATACTGTCCTTAGAGGATTCGACTTTATATCCAGAAATTACCTTCATGTAGAAAATAATTCCTAAGGCTACCCAAAGAATTAAGGCAATCCTTGACTCTGCACCTAAAGCCGCAGGAGATGTGGGTACTAACAATAGTGCTACTGTTAATAAGGAAGCTACTATACCTAGTAAGGACATTGCCCTTTTAAATCTAGTTTTACCAAGTCTAAAAGCTATGAAACATACATAAAAGTAAGCTATGGCTGCTCCTAAGGAAGACATATCCACTATCCATAGGATAACTTCTCTCCCAAACCAAGGAGCTATCAAACTTATAACTGTTGCAAATAGAATTGCATTTTTAAATACACCATTTTTATTTACATAGGCATATTTTTTAGGTACCATATGGTGATTAGATATAGCACCCATTAATTTGCTAGTAGATATCATAAAACCATTAATACCTGATGTTACTGCTGCTGTTAAGGCTATGACTAGTAAAAGAAATCCGATCCTGCCTAAAACAGTTAAAACCCCTGCACCTAATGCCCAATCAAGATTAACTGCTTCTTCTGGAGAATAGACTAAACCTGTAGTCATATTGAGTATAGAATATATTAGGCTTCCAATAGATACAGATGCTATTGCTATCAAGGAAGCTTTTTTAGCACCAAAATTGAATTCTTTACAAATCTGAGGTATATTATCAAATCCTACAAAAGCAAATGGAGTTATAGCAAATATTTTTAATACTTCTCCTAAATTAAATTTATAATCATATATATAATTCCTTAAGAAATTTGCCCTATCTACCTTTATAAACATGGCAATAAATACAATAAATACTAGTGAAACCAAGGTTAGAGCAATTATATTTTGTACTCTTGCAGATTCCTTTATTCCCTTAATATTGATATAGGAAAATAATATGACTATTAGACTAGATATAAGAACTTCTCCAATATAAACTTCATATCCTGCGATACTATACAAATATCCAAATTGAAAAATATCTCCAAATATTTTTCTTATTACTAGTGGAAAAGCAGTGCCATTTAGGGGGATTATAGTTAGATAAGCCAATAACAAAAACCAGCCAACTATAAATCCATGATTTCTACCACAGTATTTATAAGTGAAGGAAAATTCTCCTCCTTCATCATTATGATTTTCTAGCATAATATGATAGGAACTTTGGATTATTATTATAAACAATGCACCTAAGATTAGTCCTATAGTTGTATTTATTACTCCTGCCTCTTTCAAAAACTTAGTTCCAGGCAACATAAAAGAACCCCAACCAATTATAGAACCTAAAACTATTGAGAACACATCTAATTTACTCAAATTTGATTTCATTTTTATTTCACCTTTTCCATTTGATAAAATAGGTTATGCAGAAATATTAAATATTTCTGCATAGCCTTTAACAAAGGTTATCATTATATACTCTAAATTATTCAAAATTATATTCAGTCACTATTGGTTTCCTTCCCGTTACTTTATCATTATAATATTCAAAGAAAGATAAGCCCATAAAGCTTCCTGATACATTATATACATTGTCAAAACCTAGATGTTGCAATGCCATAACTGCATTATAGGACCTTTGCCCTGATCTACAGTGTAAATAAACAGGCCTATCTTTTGGAATTTCATCTATCCTATCTCTTATTTCACCTAAAGGTATGTTTACAGCATTAATTATATGTCCTTTTTCAAACTCTTCTTTTTCTCTTACATCTATTATATAAGCTCCACTTTCTACAAGATCCCTTACTTCATCTACATGAACTTGTTTAAAACAGCTATGAAGTATATTTAAACCCACTAGTGCTGCAAAATTTACCACATCTCTAGCAGTTCCAAATGGTGGTGCATAGCATAGTTCTAAATCCTTTAAATCTTCTAAGGTACCGTTAAACTTTATTAAGGTAGCAATAACATCTATCCTCTTATCTACATTACCTTTGCCTATGGCCTGAGCCCCTAATACTCTTCCTGTAGGAACTTCAAATATGAGTTTGAAATGTAAAGGTTCGCTATCTGGCATTATACCTACCTTATCATTTGGTATTATCATTACCGTATCATAATCTATCTGCATATTAGTAGCTTTAATCAAACCTTCTGTTAAACCAGTAGATGCACCATTATAATTGAATACCTTTATTACAGAAGATCCTATTACCCCTGTATTGTTTACCGGTCTTCCGTAGATATGGTCTGCTGCTGCCCTAGCCTGCTTTTGGGCAGGCCCTGCTAAAGCTAATTTACTTTGGGTATGAAGAAGCCTATTGTATACTTCAATAGCATCTCCTACAGCGTATATATCAGGGTCAGAAGTTCTAAAGTTTTGATTCACAGCTATGGCACCAGTTTTCCCTAATTCTAAACCAGCTTTTTTGGCTAAAGTAGTTTCTGGACTTACACCTATAGCCATTACTACTGCTTCAGCATGAATTTTTCTACCCGATTCTAAGACAACAGTATCTTTTTCAAACCTTTCAACCTTATCGTTAACTATTAATTCTATTCCGTTATCTATTAATTCTTTATGTAATATCTGCACCATATCATAGTCAAAAGGTCTCATTATTTGAGGCATAGCTTCAACAATAGTTACATTATATCCAGCCAACTTTAAATTTTCCGCTGCTTCGATTCCAATAAATCCTCCACCTATTACCGTCACATCATTAGAATGGTTTTCTTTTATAAATACATTCAATTTAGCTATGTCCACTACATTTCTAATGGTGAATACATTTACTTCATCCATTCCTTCAAAAGGTGGAACTATAGGATTTGCTCCTGGAGAAAGAATAAGCTTATCATAAGACTCAGTATATTCCTCCCCTGTTACTATATTTCTTACCTTTACTTCCTTATTTTGTCTATCGATATCAATAACTTCATTATATACTCTTGCATCAATTCTGTACTGATTATAGAAGTCGTCTGGTTTCATTAAAACTAAATCTTCATGGTCCTTAATTAAACCACTTAAATGGAAAGGTAATGCACAATTTGAAAAGGATACATGAGGTCCTCTTTCAAACATTATTATTTCACATTCTTCATCTAGTCTCCGAATCCTAGCTGCTGCAGAAGCACCACCTGCTACACCGCCAATTACTAAAACTCTCTTAGGTTTTTTTACCATATAAAATTCCCCCTTAATCTTTACATTTTACTAATAACTTAAATTGGTTAAACGCTAAAATATTTTGTCTTGTATTTTAAATATTTATTGAATATTTAAAACTTTATTTTAATATATGATATAATATATACAAGCCTACTTTATAAGCTTATTAAATAGTTAGATATTTAATTAACTTACTTTATATATTAATGCATAAATAGCATTTTATCTAATAAATAGTCATTATACATGATAACCTTTTTTTATATACTAATTTCTCCCATAATCTTACACTTAAAAAATAATATTGGGGTGGGAAAATAATGAACTTAGATTATTTAAAATCCTTTTATGTTACTGTAAAATGTAACAGCATATCTAAAGCAGCAAAGCAGCTACACCTTACCCAACCAGGGTTAAGTATGCAAATCCAAAATCTAGAAGATGAGGTAGGGGCTCAACTATTAACAAGAAGTAATAAAGGGGTAGAGCTTACTGAAGAAGGAAAGATAGTATTTGAACATGCTACTACCATGCTTTCCATACAAAAAAATATTAAAAAATCCATAAAGGATTTAGAAAAAACAAAGAAAACCCTTTTTATTGTAGCTTGTAAAAGTTTAGGAGAGTATGTACTACCTTGTAGCCTGTATACTTTTAAAGAAATATATACAGATGTAAATGTTCGCTTAGAAGTATATAATTCTACTACAGTTATAGAAAAATTATTATCTCATGAAGCTAATATAGGTATAATTACTGGTTCTTATGTTTTTGAAAGTATTGCTACTATCCCGATACATTCTGATGAACTAGTACTAGTAGGAGGTCCTAAAACAGATTTTGACAATATAACTATAGATGATATGATGGATATCCCCTTAATCCTAAGGGAAGAAAACTCAACTAATAGGTTTTTATTATCTAATATATTAGCAAAACATTTAATAGATATCGATAATTTAAATATTGTTCTATCTTTTAACTCTCCAGAATCTATTAAATCTGCAGTTTCTTCTGGAAAAGGTTTTGCTTTTTTACCTAATATTGTAGTAAAGCAAGATTTAAGAAGAGGTAATTTAAAAAAAATCAATATTAAAGATTTTGATTCAAAGTTTAGCTATTATTTAGCTTATAGGAAAAACTATGAATTTACAGGCTACGAAAAGATATTTAAGAAATTTATCACTTCTAGCAAAAGATGCTTCTGTTATTAAATATATAAAAGATGGTGATTATCACCATCTTTTATATATTTAAGCTTCTATTTCTTTTTCTAATTTCATAAATACTTTCTTAAATATTTTAGATCCAATAATTCCTCCTATGGTCATAGCTACCAAGAAAAACCAACCTGAAAGAGAAAAATTGCTTAAACCTGAGTAAAGGGCGCCAGCATTACAACCTCCAGCTACTTTGGCTCCATATCCCATTAATAAACCACCTAAAGCATAAAAAGCTACATCTTTTAGTTTCATTTTAAAATTGAATTTAAAATTACCAGCTAGCAATAATGCTATAGCAGAGCCAAATATCATACCTATATTTCTTATTGTAACTGGATGATTTAAAAGTCCATTATTTACTGTATCCACAATTCCCTTAAACCCAGAAATAGATCCAAAATCTATTCCTATTTTATGAAAAAGCCATACACCCCACAATGTATATGGGCCAGAAACTCCCCAACTTGTTCCCGTTGTATTAATAATAAATACAAATATTAAAGCTGTCAAAACTGCCCCTGTATAGAAGGACCATCTTTCCACAAATAATTTATGATAGGTTTCCTTGCTAAAAAATTTATACTCTTCAGGTTGTGGAAGAGGCTTTTGCCAATTTTCATAAACTTCTTTTATTTGAGTTCCTTCCTTTTTTCTCTTATCTTCATACTTATTAGTAATTATATAAATTATTAGTAATAATAATAAAGAAACTACAACAGTTCCCACATATCCAAAAACATCTGGTAAGTATATTCTAACTCCAACTTTGGAAAAAAGGCTTTCTTTCCACCATGAATCCATAGCTGTCCCAAAGATTCCTCCAATGCAGAAAAATAGTAATACAATCCAACCCCTTCCTTCACCTTCTCCCGAGTCGGTCAAAGTACCTGAAGCACAACCACCTCCAAATATCATTCCTATTCCAAATAAAATTCCTCCGATAATTGTGGAAAGACTTGCAACTCTAACAAACCCAGTGCCTGGTATTACTACATCACCCTCCGCTGCCTTAAATGCCGGGACTGCACCATCTTGAGCTGCTCCAAAATGAATTCCAGCAGTAGCTATCATAGAAAGAGCAAACATTAACAATAATGCTTTTGTCAAAGATCCATCTCCTGTAAGGTAGAGCTTTTTAACACCCCCTGCAAATCCATATCTAGATCTAGTAAATATGTAACCTAATGCTAACCCTGTGATTAAAAATAAGGCTAGGTTGCTACTCTTTGAGTACTGATAAACTCCAAAAATAATCATTAATACTAAGACTAAAATGCCGATAAATATCTGACTCTTTTTCATCAATAATCCCCCTTTTAATTGGCATAAGCCTTTAATTTGTAATTTATTGTTAAAATAATATCCATTCGTTTATATTCTAACATGCCCATAGAACCATGTATAATAAATAACAATTATACATAATAAGATTCTTTTATAATAAAAAAACGCCTATTGAAATCAATAGACGCTTCTACTTGGCTTCCCACCTATAATATCTTAAATCTGGTCCAAAAAATCTTAAAGGTATAAACCTTTCTAATATTCTAGAAAATACCCTATCTGTATATATCTCAGAAATTTCTTTTGGAGTTAAATTGGTAGAAATAATGGTTTTAGTATTATTTATTAACCTTGTATTTACAATATTAAATATTTCTGCATTTGTAAAGGCATTAGATAATTCAGTTCCTAAATCATCTATAATTAAAAGATCTGCCTGAAATAATAAATCATATTCCCAATGATTAAATCTATCTATTTCTCTGCCAAATCTTCGTTTTTCGATAATCTCTAGTATTTTGAAAGCAGTTTGGTATATTACAATTTTATTTTTATCTAATAAAGCTTTTGCGATACAATTGCACATAAAGGTTTTTCCTAATCCGGTAGAACCATAGAATAGTAAATTTTCCTCATTGTTTTCATCAAAATTACTAACAAATCCTTCACATATACTGGTAATATTTGCTATATTTTCCCTGGGTGTCATGGTTTCATCTTCTATTGGCTCATCTGGAAAGATATTTATATTAAAAGTCTGGAAATTTTCTTTCTTTAATACATTCTCAATATTGGACATTTTATAAGCACGACTAATAAGAGCTTGTTTCAAACAGTTACATTTATCTCCATTGGGTAGATAACCTGTATCATTACATTGGCCACATTCATAGTAAGTGTCTAGATAATCTAAAGGAATATTGTTCTCCGTAAGGAGATAAGCTTTTTCCATTTTTAATTTCTCTATTTCTTTTTTTACTTTTTTAATATTTTCTTCATAGTTCTCAGGATTTTCAATTACTGCCTTAGACATGAGTAACCCAGTTTCTAATATAGCTCTATCTATTTTTCTTATCTGAGGAACCTTTTTATAAACCCTTTGAGTCCTGATTTTCTGTTCATAAACTGCTCTATCCCTTTTCTTTTCATACTCCATTAAAATATCCCTTAATATTTGATTATACATCACTTACTTTCTCCTTTTGTTTTAAAATAATATTCTTCTCGCTTTCTTCGTGCAATCTCCTCTAATTGTTCGGCAGTATAATTAGAGGTTCTCTGTTCAAAATTATGAAACTTAGTTTTTGTTGATCTTGGCCTTTTATCCGTTTTATAATATCTTTGTTCTTTCTTTTCCAAAGGCTTATCCTTTTCTTCTATTTCATCAACAGTTTTGATTCCTTTATGGTGCCAGGAGGTCAAGATTCCATCTATATAATTAATACTAGGATTAGAAGTCTTTTTAGAGTTTTCACACCCTCTAAGTACTATTTCCATAGTAAACTTATAATCTTCAAACCATTTATCTATAACTTTCATTTCCCCTACACTAGGTAATCTGTTTCCATATCCTAAATATTTCATAACCTGTTCGTATCTAGAATATTTTTGATTTGTCTCCTTAAAATGCTCTTGTAAAGCTTCTACATTAGTTATTCCTTGATCATACCAGTTTCTAATTATACCTCCTATATAATTAATGTTTCGTTTGCCTTTTTTTTCTACCCCATAAAAAAATGCTTTTACTATTATGTCTGGATTCATATTATAGTTATATATCCATTCTAACACTTTTTGCTTTTCATTAGGTACTAACTGTCTTCTCATAATATAATCGATTTGATTAAACATTTCATTTATAGCAGGTATTTGATTAGCATCTACTAAATCCTCAACTGAACAGGTATAGGATTTTGTGGCTATCTCTTCTCCCATTGTTATTGGTTTATAGTTGTTCTTTATATATAATTGTTTTAAATTTAAAAATTTAACCTTATAATCGAACTTACTATCTTTATCTATCCATATTTTTTCGATTATCCCCTTGTTTTCCCAGAAATCCCATGCATTTAATACATCGGACAATGGTATATCTAAATGTTTAGCTATAGTTTTATTGTCTACTTCAATTTTATTATCTTTATCATAGGCATATTTATAACCTAATAAATATACCTTTACATAGGTACCATTGGCCATAGGCATAAAATCATTTATAAATATATTTTCAATAGGTGTATCCCCTAAATCAATATCCGTAGTTTCAATTATAAAATCCATCTTTCCACCCCTAATATAATACTACCTGTTTAAAATCGGACAACATATTATTACAAATTTCTCCCCTATGGGCCATATCTTCCATTATGGATATAGCATCCTTTGGTTTCATTCCCTTCCTATAAGGTCTATCTTCCGTTAAAGCTTGATAGATATCTGCCAAAGTTATAATTTGATCCTCTTTGGTCAAAGTTCTTTCGTCTAGCTTTTCAGGATAGCCTTTTCCATTTAGCTTTTCATGATGGTTGCCAGCCCATTCTGCTATATCCTCTAAGCCTTTTATTTGTTTCAATATTAGTTTTGTATAATAAACATGGGATTTAATTATTTCAAATTCAGATAAATTTAATTTGCTTGGTTTTTCTAGTATATTTAAAGGGACAACAAATTTTCCAATATCGTGTAAATTTGCTGCAATAGTTAATTTTTCTATCATTAAAGGATTATATCCTAAATAGGTAGCAAAATTACCAGTAATGATAGAAATTTGTTTTGAGTGCTCACAAGTAAATTTACTTTTAGCATCTATTAGCATAGAAAAAGCCTCTGATATTTTATGTAAATCATCTATATCTATAAATACATCTTTACCTGGTTCGATTATTTGAATTGCTTTCTCTGTATTAGTTGATACTAGATCAAACCAAAATTTCTCTTTTAATAAAACGGTGGAAAAAGCCTCACATATTTCATTACTAAACATTTTGTTTATATATATATTTAACCATCTATGTATACTGTCTAGGTTCTTAAATTGTATCTCGTCTTCAACTTTCCTTAGGAAAAATAGTTCAAAATAATCTGCTAAATGGATTATTTGAGCAGCTAAAGGAATCTCATCACCTTGTAACCCAAAGGGGCCTGTTCCTTCCCATTCCTCATGGTGATATAATATGTATTCTTTTATTCTATCCTTCAATGGCAATTTTTCTAGTATTTTATAACCATTAATACAATGCTCCTTTTTTAAATCCTCATGAAAATGAATTTCCCTTACACTGTGACTTGATAGATGACCTGCCATACCTATATCATGGATAAGAGCTGTATAATATATATCAATTATATCATCTTCATTTAGATTCATCTCCTTAGCTATGCAATAAGCAATATAAGCGGTCCTCCTAGAATGGTTAAAATATCTATTTTCTGCTACATCTAATGCAAACGACAAACTAGTCAATAATTGTCCTAGTTTTATCTTTAACCTTTGCTCCATCTATTTTTTCCCCCATTTTTATATATGTATTCTTATCTATCTTCATTTTGTAAATATAATTATATACCTTTCCCCTTTTTATTACAAAAGAAGATTTTTCAGATACGAAGTAAGGATCCCTAAAATCGATTCTTTGATCAAAAAATTCATCTAAATATCTATCTATTATTTTAAATCCACTTTTTTCATAACATCGTAAAGCCCTTTTATTAAATTGAGCTACCTCTAAGAACAACTTTCTCATTTTCATTTCTTTAAAATAATAATCTAAAAAGGTAGTAATTGCTTCAGTACCATAACCCTGGTTTACATAATTAGGATCGAAGACTATTCCTAATACTGCATCTTTCCAAATTCTCCTTATATTTTTAATACCCATATAACCGATAAACCTATTTTCTTCATTGAATACACCATAGTACCTTCTGCTTTTATCTCCTGTTTTATAGTAATACCATTCTGTTAATTCTTCATCACTTATAAAAGGTAGATTATAGTCAGAAAGTAAAGGATTGTCGTGGGTCCCCCAAATTCTCATGAAATAGACATCCTCCAATTTTAAAGGAGCCATTTTTATCCTTTTCCCTATTATCTCCATATAAAACTCCTCTTTCCATTTGTAAGTGTGAGAAATTAATACTTCGAAGAAGGTTAATCTTCTTCGAAGTATATTTTTTATCTACTATTTTCTAATAATTTTTCCCCAAAGGCTTTTCCATATTCTATAGCCTCATTGAAGGAATCCTCAAAAGGTATAAAGCAACACTTTAAACCATTATCATATACTTTCAATTTTAAATTTTTAAGGTTTTCTTGTATAATTTTTACGGCTTCTCCGCTCCATCCATAGGAACCGTAAGCTCCTGCTAATTTACCCCTATTTCTAATAGGATTTATTACTGCGAATAAATCGTATATTGGTCTTAAAGTATTTTGGTTAATAGTTGGAGAGCCAATTATTATAGCAGTGCTTTTATCTATCTTTTCTTCTAAACTACTTACATCAACTAACTCTATATCCATTAGTTCTACATCAATATCTCCTGCCATCTTTATACCTTCTGCTATCTTTTCTCCTATTTTCCCAGTATTTCCATAGGCGGATACATAGGGCATAAATACTTTATGTTTCTCAGCCCTTTCTTCTGTATCTTCTGCCATTTTTTTAGACCAGTCTACATATTTTTGCCAATTGGAACGTAATATAGGCCCATGGCCTGGACAAATAGTTTTAATATCTAAGTCCTTTATTTTGTCTATTGCTTCTAACATATAGTTACTAAAGGGCTTTAGTATTACTCTAAAATAGTATTCAAAAGCGTCATCAAAATTATCTACTATATCATCAAACATTCTTTCGTCACAATAGTGACATCCAAATACATCACATGTAAATAATATGTTGTCTTCTTCAAGATAGGTAAACATAGTGTCCGGCCAGTGTAAAAATGGAGCAGATATGAATTTAAGGGTTTTGTTCCCAAGGTTTAATTTATCTCCATGGGAAACTATCATATACTTAAATTCCTTATCTACCATATTTTTTAAGAAGTTTATAGCAGACCTACTTCCAACTACTGTAGCATTAATTGCTAGATCTAATAAATGAGTTAAATTACCTGAATGATCTGGTTCTGTATGGTTTAAAACTATATACTCTATGTCCTCAAAATCTACTACCCTTTTTATTTTGTCTAAATATACTTCTTTAAAAGGCTCTTTAGATGTTTCTATAATAGTTTTTTTATCTGCATCAATAAAATAGGAATTGTAAGTGGTACCATATTTTGTTTCCATAACTACGTCAAAGGTTATTAAGCCCGGATCCAATATGCCGACCCATTTTACACTATCATTTATAGTTAAAATCTTGTCGTCCATATAATAAACCTCCCTACTACTCAGTATAATTCTTGTAGTAGTATATTTACCCAAACTTACTGTTAATTAACTATCCCCTTATATTCTCCTTGTTTAAGAATTTAGTAAATTCTTTTTTCCACACTAGCTCTACAATTCCAGTTGGCCCATTTCTATGCTTTGCAATTATTACTTCTCCAATATTTTTCTTATCCGAATCTTCATGGTAGTATTCATCCCTATATAGGAAAAGTACTACGTCAGCATCTTGCTCTATAGCTCCAGATTCCCTTAAGTCTGAAAGAATAGGCCTATGGTCAGAACGGAGCTCTGGTGCACGGGAAAGTTGTGACAAGGCTATTACAGGACAATCCATTTCCTTTGCCAAAGCTTTAAGTCCTCTGGATATAGCAGAAATCTCTTGTTGTCTATTTTCTTGTCTACCATCAGACTGCATCAGCTGCAAATAGTCTATAACAACTAAATCTAGGCCTTTTTCAATTTTTAACCTTCTACATTTTGCCTTCATCTCTGTTAATGATATTCCGGCAGTATCATCTATAAATATTTTAGCTTGGGACAAAGGACCCATGGCATCTATTATTCTAATCCATTCATCTTCATCTAATTTTCCACTAATTATCTTTTGTAGGTCTACATGGGATACTGAGCTTATCATTCTTTGAACTAATTGTTCTTTAGACATTTCTAAAGAAAATATAGCTACACTGGCATCTGCTTTAATAGCTGAATTGGTGGCTATATTTATTCCTAAGGCAGTTTTTCCCATGGAAGGTCTTGCTGCCAAAAGTATAAGATCTGAACTTTGCATTCCAGATAATTTCTGGTCTATATCAATAAACCCAGTAGTAAGTCCCGTTAATTCACCCTGATGGGCTGCCATTTCCTCAATCTTTGTAAAACTGTCTAATAACACTTGTTTTATGGGGGCAAACCCCTCTCTATGGCGGCCTTGTGTAATATCAAATATGTTTTTTTCTGCTTCTTCAATGATACTATTAACTTCTTCGCTACCTTCATAGCTCTTTGCCATTATATCATCACAGGACTTTATCAACCGTCTCAGTATGGACTTTTCCTCTACTATATCGCAATAGTATTTTACATTTGAAGTTATAGCCACTCCTCCTGATAATTCAGCAAGGTAGGTAACTCCTCCTAAACTTTCTAAGGTACCTCTTTTCCTTAGTTCTTCTGATAAAGTAATAATATCTACCGGCTCATTCCTATTGAATAATTCTATTATAGCTTGAAAAATTTCTTTATTTGCCTCTTTATAAAAATCATCAGGATGAAGCTGCTCTATTGCTGTATTTATAGCTTCTTTATTTAATATCATAGCTCCTAAAACCGATTGTTCTGCTTCTAAACTATGAGGTGGGATTTTTCCCAATGCATATGCTTCTATTTAAATCACCCCATTATCCTTCTATTACTTCTATTTTTAGACTAGCAGAAATTTCGGGATAAACTCTAACTTCAACTGTAGTTACACCTATGGACTTAATATTATCTTTCATTTCTATCTTTCTTCTATCAATATCAATTTTATGTTGTTTTTTCAATGCTTGAGAAATATCCTTAGATGTAATTGAACCAAAGAGTTTACCTCCTTCCCCTGCCTTTCCCTTTAACTCAATTGTTAGGCCTTCAATCTTTTCTTTTAATTTAAGAGCTTTCTCATATTCTGCTTTTTCTTTTGCTTCTTCAACCTTCTTCCTTTCTTCCCATTTCTTCATATTTGCAGGTGTTGCCTCAATAGCTAAGTTTCTTGGAAACAAAAAATTTCTTGCATATCCGTCCTTAGCATTAACCAGTTCTCCTGCTTTTCCTAATCCTTTGACATCTTTTAATAAAATTACTTTCATTCTTCTTCACCTTCCTTTAAATATTCATCTATAGCTTCAACCAGCATATCTTCAACTTGTTCTAGAGTTCTACCTTCTATTTGAGTACCAGCACTAGTTAAGTGACCTCCTCCGCCTAGCTTCTCGAGTATCAGTTGAACAGAAATATTACCTAAAGATCTACCACTAATATGAACTTTCCCTCCCCATAAAGTTAGAACGAAAGTGGCTTCTACCCCATTTATATTCAATAGATCATTGGCAGATTGAGCTGCTATTAATATGGAATCTTCCATATCCCTTTCTAATTTACCAATAGCAACTTTTTCAAATACAATTTTAGAATTTTTAACCACTTCTGCTTTATGCAAAAATGTGTCAAAATCATCTCTAAAAAGTTGTCTTACGCTAGTAGTATCAGCACCTGCCCTTTTCAGTATAGATGCAGCTTCAAAGGTTCTTACGCCTGTTTGGAATGTAAAATTCTTAGTATCCACAGTTATTCCAGCTAATAATGCATCTGCTTCAAATTTTGTCATCTCCATCTTATCTGACATATAGTAAAGTATTTCTGTAACTAGCTCACATGTTGATGATGCATAAGGTTCTAAATAGGTCAAAACTGTATCTTTAATAAACTCAGCACCTCTTCTGTGATGATCTATTAGGACCACCTTATCCGTTAAATTTAAAAGCTCTGGAACCTCTGTAAAGCTAGGTTTATGATTGTCTACTACCACCAATAGAGAGGACCTATCTACCATGTTTATAGCTTCTTCTGGTTCCAATACTAAATCCAAATATTCCGGTTGTTCTTCTTGCATTCTATCGTATATGTTTTTAATAGATGGATTTGTCCCTCCTAAAACAAAATATGCTTTTTTATTTCTGTTTTTTACAGCTCTAATTATCCCTATACTAGCACCGAAAGAATCCATATCTGGGTTTTTATGGCCCATTACAAATACTTGGTCTGATTGGTCAATAAGCTGCATTAGAGCATGGGATATAACCCTAGATCTAACTTTATTTCTCTTTTCTATGGCTTTGGTCTTGCCTCCATAGAAACTTAGATTATTATTTTCCTTTACAACAGCTTGATCTCCACCCCTACCTAAAGCAATATCTATGGCTGATCTAGCATATTCGTAGTTTTCATTTGGATTCTTTCCATTTACTCCTACACCCATACTTAAAGTTATAGATATTGTGTTACCCTCATCTATCTCTCTAATTTGATCTAATAAATCAAATTTTCTGCTTTGAATCTGTTGCAAATTTTTATTTTCAAATATGAGTATATATTTATCATTTTCATATTTCCGTACCAATCCATTGTTCATGGTAGCATAGGCATTTATAGTTTTGTCTATTTCCGCTAACACCAAAGGTCTATTTATCTCGGGAGTAGTACTTTTTACCTCGTCATAATTATCTATATATGCTAAACAAACTGCCATCTTTTCCCCTCTATATTTATTATAAAGAAGGGCTTGCTCAGTTTTGTTAACCCAGTATAACATTATAACATTACCTTTTGTGCTAATAGATTTTTTCCCATCAACTATATTATAATGGACCTCATAATATTTATTATTATATTCTATATTCAAAGGCTCTTTCTTTGTGTTTTTTAAAATATCTTCTATCTTTATTTTCGGTAATAAATCCTCTATATTCTCATTTAAGATATCCTCGTCTTCCATCATATCCTTGAATCTAGTATTATACCAAGATATAGTACCATCCATTTCAAGCATGACCAAAGGAAAAGGCATATTAAAAACAGCATGTTTAGTAGCTGAATCAAATTCTTCTGACAATCCTTCAATATATTTAGTCCATTCCCTTTCCTTATCCCTAAGGGTAATAATATATTGATAGATTAAATATGCTAAGGCTATAGTCAATAATAATGCTAATATAGGTTGATAATAGGCAATTATAGCTATAAGCCCCCCTATCATTATTAAATAAGTCTTTCCATCTTTCCACTTAAACAAATTATTATTATCCATAGTTATCCTCCTAGTGGAAATTAAATAGATTTCCTAAATTTTCTCAAGTCAAATATGGTATCCAGCACTCCAACAAAGGGTAGAAACCCTCCAAAGGGTATGATTAACAATCCGCCAATAAGTATTCTCGGAATAGTCTTTAGATTCCTCTTAATTAGTTTGTAATCTATAACTGCTAAACCCTGAATGAGAAATAGAAAAGAAATAATTACAGTTATATTTATTAATATGGTTTCATAATAAAATAATTGTAATTTTTTTATTATGAATGCACCTAAAAACATAATTGCAGTCCCTAACAGAATATTATTGGGTAATTTAAATCTTGAAAATTTAGGAATAGATACTATCCCGTAACCTAGCTTTCTAAGAGATAAAGAAGATAACAAATAATTCAAGTATGCTATTACTAAAGAAAATACCATTACTATAGACGGTGTAATTAAAAGAATATACTCAGACTGATTTTCTAAAAAATCCTTAACCTCTAAAATTTCATTCTTTGTTAAACCTGTATCTTTTAATATTTCTATTCTATAATTTATTACTTGATTAAAAGCATCTTCTAATTGATTGATAATGCTTACACCAGTCATATTCTTCATTATACTCATTATGAAAACAACTGAAATGAGAAATACTATAGCTGAAACGGACAAAACCACTAACGAATTTTTCCTCATCTTCATGGTATGGATTAATGATATGCTCAAAGGGGCAAATGCTATTAATATAAATATACCTGATATCATGTCTACCATCAACCCAATAGAAAAAGTTGATACTATCAAAGCCAATATAGCATAATTCATTCCATACCTAACCCCTAATATAACGAAGAGAATAGGATATAGGAAAATAGCCCAAGGCAAATAATATATTCCTATTAACATTAGTATTGTTGATACTGCTATAGCAAATATTGTTTCCATAACCTTCCTTTTTGGATCTATTTTCAAATCTTCCACCTCGTTCCTATTTAGTTCTTATAAACTCCATTAATTCGCTCAAATCTCCATACCATTTCTCAATTTTATGTCCTTCTAATATATTTAATTTTACCTTATCTTTTAGATTAGAAATTATATCTTCATAGTTTATTCCCAATCTTTTACTTAATAAAAAAGACAATAACATTATATTGGAAATTAAATCTTCCAAATCATCTTTGGTGTCATCTTCTCCTTTAGCTAATAATTGATATAAACTTGCAACAGAAGCCAATATTTCACCTTTTAACCATTCTATAGTTCTTAAGTTTTTTATTATATCCATCTCTTTTTTCTCGTCCATATTTTCACCCTTTTAATCATAATGACCATCTAAATAATTGTTTATTAAAATTAGTCTTATTAAAATAATACAGAGTATAATATTATATGTCAAACAAAAAAGAGAGGTTATTCCTCTCTTAATCTGCACTATATGGTAGTAGTGCTATTTGTCTTGCTCGTTTTATAGCTCTTGTTAGCTCTCTTTGATGCTTTGCGCAGTTACCAGAGATTCTTCTAGGAAGAATTTTTCCTCTTTCAGTAACATATTTTTTCAATTTGTTAATATCTTTATAATCTATGTGTTCAACTTTATCTACACAAAAATTACAAACTCTTTTTCTTGGTTTAAATCTTCTTTGCACCGTCTTTTCCCTCCTTCTTAGAATGGAATATTATCGTCATCAATTGGCTCAAAACCATCTATTCCTGAAAAGTCAGAATCTGAACTACCAAAATTGGTATTGTTTTCATTTCCCCATTCTAGAAACTGTACTCTTTCTGCTACAACTTCAGTTACATACCTTCTAGTACCATCCTTAGCATCATAGGATCTAGATTGAATTCTTCCCTGAACAGCAGTAAGTCTTCCTTTTGCTAGATAATTTGCACAGTTTTCCGCTTGTTTTCCCCATACGACAATATTTATAAAATCGGCTGTTGGTTGTCCTTTTGCTTCCATTTCTTGTTTTTTTTCTTTAGATAGCTGTTTGTCTACAGCTAAACTAAAAGTCGATACTGGAGTTCCTGTATTGGGAATATACCTTAATTCCGGATCTCTCGTAAGCCTTCCAATTAACACAACATTATTCAACCAAAACACCACCTTAAATTCTATTCATCTTCTCTTATTATCATATGTCTCATTATACTGTCGGAAATCTTACATACTCTGTCTAGCTCTTCTACAGTTTCTGGGGTAGTTTCAAAATTAACTACTATATAATATCCTTCTGATATATCATTGATTTCATAAGCTAGTTTTCTAACTCCCCATTCATCTACATTTGAAATAGTACCATTTGATTCTATGATACCTTTCAATCTGTCGAATAACTGGTTTCTTGCCTCATCTTCAAGACTTGGTACAAAGATAAGAACACCTTCATATTTTCTCATATCTTTCACCTCCTTCTGGACTAACGGCTCTATTATATATAGAGCAAGGATATATCTATAGAATTATATCATTAATGTAATTTTTATGCAATAGAAAATTGACTATTGATTCGATTTCAAAAAATTTATTCAAAATAAAATTATAATATTTATTTTACATAGATTTTACATTTGGGATACTACAGATTTTACATTTCCCAGATATGCTTATATTAAAGATAAAATTTGTAAAAGAAAGGTAGGTAATTAATTTATGAAAAAATTTATGAGTATATTTTTAATCGTTATTATGGTAATGGTTATATTAGCTGGTTGTACGAACGATAGTAGTAATGGCAATACTATTGAATCTGATTCTAGCAATGGAGACGGTTTTGATACTGGTAAAATTATCAATGTAGTTACTAGGGAAGAAGGATCTGGAACTAGGGGAGCCTTTATTGAAATTGTAGGAATACTAGAGAAAGATGCAAATGGAAATGAGGAGGATAGAACTTATTCTGAGGCAATTGTACAAAATGGTACCAACGCAGTTATGACTACAGTGGCTGGTGATGAATATAGTATAGGATATATTTCTCTTGGTTCATTGAATGACACTGTAAAAGCAGTAAAAGTAAATGGAGTAGAAGCTACTGCTGAAAATATATTAAATAACTCTTATGAAGTAGCAAGGCCATTCAATTTAGCATATAAGGGGGATTTAAATCCATTAGCTCAAGACTTTCTTAATTTCATACTTAGCTCTGAAGGACAAGATATTGTTACAAAAGAAGGGTATGTGCAAGTAGATACTCAAGCCTCAAATTATGAAAGCAATGGCACAGAAGAAGGTACTTTAGTTATAGCAGGTTCCACTTCTATATCTCCTTTAATGGAAAAATTAGTTGAAGCATATCAAGAATTAAACTCAGGCGTATCCATAGAAGTTCAATCTACTGGTTCTTCAGCTGGAATGCAATCTGCAATGGAAGGCACTGCTGATATTGGTATGGCTTCAAGAGAACTGAAGGATTCAGAACTTGCTGAATTAAATCCTGTAGTCATAGCTTTAGATGGAATTGCAGTTATAGTGAATAATAATAACCCTGTAGAAGATTTAAGTATCGATGATATAAAATCAATTTATATAGGTGAAACCACTAATTGGAGTGAAATTAAATAAGACACTCTCCCTTTCAATCAATATAGCCTAGTTAACTAGGCTATATTGATTTCAAAATTTAAATCATCAAAAATAGAAATGAAGGTGAAATATATGAAGTCTAAATCCATTGAAAATTTTATGAAAATAGTGTTCTTTATATCTGCGACTATGTCTATAATTGCCATAGTA
>NZ_PPXW01000001.1:1148061-1158761 GCF_021655095.1 Clostridium sp. Cult1
ACTTATTATTTGGTATATAATATTAATTTCCACTAAATAGATAATTATATATTATATTTGCTGCATCTTCCCTTTTTAGTTCTGCTTTAGGATTTATATATCCATTATTACCTTCAACTATATTAAGTCCATAGGCTATGGACACATATCCTTTCAATTTAGGATCTATATCCTTAGTATCCTTAAATAGGTCCTTATATATTTCACTTACATCGGCAATCTTGTCATATTTTAAAGCTCTAATGACATATTTTATACCTTCTTCTTTGGTGACCATTCCTTCTGGATTTTTTTCTTCTTCCTTTACAATACCTAGGTTGATCAAATAGCTATATAGTTTATCCTTTGAACCATCTATTTCAAAATAGGGGCTATTGGCCTTTGCTAATAGATATAGGAAATCCCTTTGAGTAATCTTCTCCTTAGGCTTGAACTCCTCCCCTGGTAAGGCTATACCATATTGGGCTAATATATTTATCTTCTCCTTAGCATAGCTTTTATCTATATCCTTATAGCTAACTACCTTTGAAGATTTAAAAGGTTCTCCCCAATAGTTTAGTATATCACCTGTATTGGCATCTATATTTGCTGGTTTTTCGCTTTTCAATCCATATACCAATTTGGCTTCTTTCTTTTCATTTGAATCACTACCATATGCACCAGGAACTATATATTTCAACTCCATACCTATATCCTTAAATAGAATATCATAGGCTTTATCTATAGGTATTGTATTGTCCTTTGGAGGAAAATCTCCCTTATTCCAATTGAGTCTATATTCTCCTATCTGGCCATCTATTGCATTTACTTGAATGTAAATTCCATCTTCTTCTACATAGGCATCATCAATTTTTCTGACGAATTCAAAGTAGTAGCTATTCTGACTTGACAAATGATTTTCCCTCTCAGGTCTAATTCTCAATTCCATCTTTTCCAATTTGTCTGGACTCATCTTCTTGATATACTCTTTGGCTATGTCTAAAGATTGTTTTTCATCATATTTAGCCTTCTTTCCTTCCTGGAAAGGAATATTTCTGTAGAAAGATACCAATTCCTTGGTTTTTGCGTCTATGCTTATACTTACATAATCTGAACTGGCTTGAGACTCCTTAATAAAATCCATTTGCCAATGATAAGTATTCGCATCTCTCCAATTCTTAGATAGGCTAATATAACCTAGTTTGTACCCTGAATCCAATTTTAGTATATCCCTACCGATTTTCTCCGCTTCTTCTTGGGATATAAGGCCTGTAACATCTTGTATTGCTTCTTCTTCACCTGGGCTTAGGGATTCCTCTTCCTTAACTGCTCCATATCCACCACCACCTGCTTCTGCAACTCTATCGAAGATATGATAATAGTCAGTTAGAATAACTAATTCCCCATCTTTAGCATCTATACCTTGATTAGCATTTAAAGGTCCATAGGCCAAATAATATTTTGGCTTATCTCCTGCGTAGCTTAACTTATATAATAGATCCAATCCTATTTTTTCTTTATACAATTTCTGGGCTTTGTCTAATGAAATTGGATCCTTTACTTCAGGAAATACTATATTCATATCCCAAGTAGCATAATAATTCCTCACTTCTCCAGTGGAGTTGTCTACATAAATATCTATATTATTATTATAATAAGGAATTCCCTTTTCCGTCCTTACAAAATAGTAGTTATATCCATTGGAATATAAATTTAATGGTTCTGATCTGTCTATGTGTTTAATATTGTCTGCAAATTCTGGAGATACCTTCTTGATAAAATCCTTAGCTATCTTCAAACCTTCTTCTTTACTTACCTTTGGTAATCTAGTCTTTTGTTCTCCATAGCTTGGTTCCCATTTTCCATAGCTGATTACCGTTCCATCAGATGTTATAGAAACATCTATACTACCAAGCTTATCCTTGCTATCCCACCAGGTTAGATAAAAATAAGTCTTTCCTTCTCGAGAAGTAACTCTGTGTTCAAATTTGTCATATTCCTCTCCAATGTTAAACAGTTTTTTACTCTTTATAATGGCATCTTTCAGTTGTTTATCGTAGTTTTGTTCTGCAAAAGAAGCAAATGGAATCATATTCAATACTATAATCAATGCCAGTATAAAAGTTATCCTCCTCTTCACCTAAATCCCTCCTTTGAATCCTTGTACCAAATACTTCCAAAACTTATCTATATATATTATACCTTCAATTTGGCAAATATAAGTTACAAACATATTACGATTCATATATTATTGAACATTGTCTATCTGTTTATTAAGTCTAATAGTACCTTTCTACATACCTATTAAATATATATTCTAATATCACCAAAGCAGGTATTCTTGATACGAAATTCATATCCTCTAATCTATATTTAGTAGAGATTACAAACAATGCCTTATCTACTATATTAGATAGACTATTATTGCTCATATTGGTTACCGATATGAGAGTTGCTCCTGTGGTTTTAGCTATATTAGCTGCCTTTAATATCTGAGAAGTTTCTCCTGACATGGATACACAAAAGGCTATATCTCCAAGTTTTAAATTAGAGGCTGATAAATACATAAGGCTAGTATCATCGTAGAAATAGGATTGTTTTTTGACCAGTCTAAACCTTCTTGTCATCTCCTCGCAGACTATTCTAGAAGAGCCTTCCCCATAGAAATCCATCCTTTCACTAGCATGTATAAGTTGGATTATTTCATCGATAGTGGTTTCGCTTACTAAATTCTTAGTCTTAATTACATCGTCAAATATATTTGACTCCACCATTGGAGTCTCCATTAAATCCTTATCTTGATTTTGCTGTTCTATTGTCAACCATAAACTATTCTTAAACTCTATAAAACCGCTAAATCCTAATTTCTGACAAAAGCGAACTATAGTAGCCGGAGATACGAAAACTTCTTTTGACGCATCTTTTATTTTCATATCCTTTATCTTTTGAGAGTTGTCGATAAAATAGTTCAATAGGTAGGTTTCATTTTTATTTAAGCTATCTATTCTATTTTCTATATGATCGAAGAAATTCAAAATATCACCTCTTAAGTTTCATCTATTGTAAACAAATTAAGTTTATGAAAACTTTTTCGTAAAATGAAAAAGTTTCAATCCTTGAAAACAGTTTCTAAATAGGGTAAAACGGTTTCCAGACTACATTTATATATATATAATACAATTAAATAATTAGTTTGTCGACAAACTTTGTATTTTCTATTTATAACAATCAATATATTTATGTGAGGAGGATTTTAAATGTCTAAAAAAGCAATTAGCAATTATTTTCAAAGATTAGGCAAAGCTTTTATGCTTCCTATTGCATTGATCTCCTTTGCTGGTATCTTTTTAGGGATTAGTTCTGCATTTTCCAATCCTAATGTTATAGCAAAGATACCCTTCTTAGGCAACAATGTATTGCAATTGATATTCATGTTTACTAAAGCTATAACAGGAGCAATATTTGGAAATCTACCAGTATTGTTCGCTATATCCCTGTCCATAGGACTGGCAAAAGACGAAACTGCTGTGGCAGGCTTTTCAGGATTTGTTGGTTATATAATAATGCATATTACCATAAATACAGTTCTTGCCCACAATGATGCCCTAGCATTAGCAGAAAACATGAGGGAAGCTGGTCAGGGTATGACACTAGGGATACAATCCCTTGAATTAGGGGTCTTTGGAGGTATAATCGTAGGAATTATTGTGGCAGAGCTTCACAATAAATTTTATACCATTGAACTCCCCGATTATTTAGGCTTCTTTGGAGGAACTCGTTTTGTCCCAATCATTACCACATTGGTATTTGCATTAGTAGGTCTAGTGCTTCCCATAGTATGGCCACCAATTGGCGGAGGTATTCAAAAAGTAGGCTTTGCAATTTCTAGATTGGGATATTTTGGAACTTTCCTATTTGGATTCTTGGAAAGACTATTGATACCTTTTGGACTTCATCATATATTAAATGCCATGTTTAGATTTACTCCCGTAGGTGGTGAGATGGTTGTAGGTGGGGAAAGCATCGCTGGAGCTTTAAATATATACTTTGCACAGCTTGCAGATCCAAGTACGGTATCCTTCTCTACAGAAGCTACACGCTTCCTAGCCCAAGGGAAGATACCAGTTATGATGTTTGGGCTACCTGCAGCTGCATTAGCCATGTATAGAACTGCTAAACCTGAAAACAAGCAAAGAATTAAGGGTATATTAACCGCTGGAGCCCTAGCTTCCTTTGTTACAGGAATTACAGAACCCCTTGAGTTTTCATTCTTATTTGTAGCTCCAGTTCTATATCTTCTACATTCAGTATTAGCAGGTCTATCCTTTATGCTAAACCATTTATTTGGAGTTGCTATTGGTAATACCCAAGGTGGAGTTATAGATCTACTAGTGTTTGGAGCTCTTCAACCAGATACAAAATGGTATATTACACTTTTAATAGGGCTTATCTATTTCTTTATATATTACTATGCTTTCAAGTTGATTATTGAAAAGAAGGACTTAAAAACTCCAGGTAGGGAAGCAGATTTTGCTTTAGATGAAGAAGCTATAGTGTTTGATGATAGCAATATAGATTCAAAAGCTGTAGAAATAATTAACTGCCTAGGTGGAAAAGAAAATATCCAAACCGTTAGCAATTGTATCACCAGACTCCGTGTAGTGGTAAAGGATATGAGCCTAGTTAATGAAGAAGGATTTAAGAAGACTGGTGCTGCTGGTGTAATCAAACCTGGAGAAAATGATATCCAAATCATATATGGCCCTTCAGTCTCCAAGGTAAAAGCATCTGTCGACAAGGAATTAAAAAGAAATCGATAATTTATGTTAAATTTGATATAAATATGAGGAGGTAATTTCATTGAAAGGATTTAATGTTACGATAGTCGGTGGAGGTAGTACATGGACACCAGGACTTTTGCAAAGTCTATGTAAGATGAAGGATCGTTTCCCTTTGAAAAAATTGGTACTGTTCGATATAGATGAAAAACGTCAAGAGGTTATTGGAGAATTTGCAAAGATATTATTTGAAGAAAATTATCCTGGCCTAGAGTTCTATTATACTACTAAAGTTGAAGAAGCCTATATAGATGTGGATTTTGTATTCATGCAGATGAGAACTGGCGGATTAAAGATGCGGGAAAAAGATGAAAAAATCCCTCTAAGCCTTGGTGTTATTGGACAAGAAACCTGTGGGCCTGGCGGCTTTGCTTATGGACTAAGATCCATTAGGGATATGATTAAAACCATAGAGGATATCCGTAGATATTCTAAGGATGCTTGGATACTAAATTATACAAATCCTGCGGCTATAGTGGCTGAAGCTACCAATAGGGTATTCCCTGAGGACAATAGATTACTAAATATATGTGATCAACCTGTAAATCTTATAAGATCCTATGCAAAGATATTGGGAGTCAAATCCGAAGAACTTGAACCTGTATATTTTGGATTAAATCACTTTGGATGGTTTACCCATCTATATGATAAAAATGGACAGGATTTGCTACCAAAGTTAAGGGAAATAATTCTTAAAGATGGATTCAAGCCAGTAGATGCAGAGCAAAGAGATCAATCCTGGTTAGATACCTATGGAATGGTAAAGGATATGGTCATGGATTTCCCCGACTATCTGCCTAATACCTATTTACAATACTATTATTATCCAGATTATAAGCTATCCCATCTAGATCCTAACTATACTAGAGCTAATGAAGTTATAGATGGTAGAGAAAAAAGGATATTTGATGAATGTAGGAGAGTAGCAGAGGCTGGCACCTCTAAAGGATCTGTGTTGGTTCATAACGATGCCCATAGCGAATTCATAATAGAACTAGCAGAATCCATAGCCTATAATAAACAACGTATATATATTGTAATAGTTGAAAACAACGGCATCATATCTAATATACAAGACGATGCCATGGTAGAAGTAGCAGCAGTAATGACTGCCAATGGACCTCGTCCTCTATCCGTTGGGAAGATAGGTACCTTCTACAAAGGATTGATGGAATCCCAGCTAGCCTATGAAAAATTAGCTGTGGATGCATACTTTGAAGGTTCCTATGAAAAGGCCCTACAAGCATTGACATTAAACAGGACGGTAGTCTCAGCTAAGAAAGCAAGAGAAGTATTAGATGCGTTAATAGAAGCCAATAAAGACTACTGGCCAGAACTTAGATAAAATGATAAGGTATGGACAAGTACTTATACTTGTTCATACCTTTATTAATAAACAATTAGGAGGAAATTAATATGAAAATCCTTATTGCACCGGATTCCTTTAAAGAGAATTTGTCTGCTAAAGAGGTAGCCCAAGCTATTGAAAGGGGAATCAAAAAAGTAGATGAAAATATACAAACCTCGATAGTACCAATGGCTGATGGGGGTGAAGGTACTGTAGAATCTTTAGTAGAAGCTACAGATGGACAGATTATTAATGTAAAAGTAAAGGATCCTCTTATGAGGGATATAGACTCCTATTACGGGGTACTAGGGGATAGGAAAACTGCCGTAATTGAAATGGCTGCAGCATCTGGATTAGCCCTTTTAGAAAAGGATGAGCGAAATCCAATGGATACTACTAGCTTCGGTACAGGCCAACTGATTAAATACGCTATAGAAGAGGGCTACAAGAATATAATAATCGGCATAGGGGGAAGCGCCACCAATGATGGGGGAGCTGGTATGTTAATGGCATTAGGCGCAAAGATACTAGATGCTAATGGTGAAGATATTGGATTAGGAGCAAAGGGATTAGGGAAACTAAAAAGCATAGATCTTTCCAATTTCCATGAAGACATAAAGGATTGTAATTTTGTCGTAGCCTGTGATGTAGATAATCCCCTAGTAGGTAAAAGGGGGGCATCCTATGTTTTTGGACCTCAAAAAGGAGCCGATGAACATATGGTAAAGATTTTGGATGCTAATCTAGAGAATTTTGGAAAAGTAGTTGAGGATACCCTCGGAATATCCCTACTCCAATATCCAGGAGCTGGTGCCGCTGGAGGTATGGGAGCTGCTCTTTTAGCTTTTTTAGATGCGGAGTTAGAGAGGGGAATCGATATAGTAATAGAAGCTACTCAGCTGGAAAGGAAGATAATGGATTCAAATCTAGTTATCACTGGGGAAGGTAAGATAGATGGTCAAACCCAATTTGGGAAAACCCCCTATGGAATAGCAACTCTGGCTAAAAAATATAATAAGCCAGTTATTGCTATAGCTGGAGGAATAGGTGAAGATGCCTCTGTGCTATATGAAAAAGGTATAGACAGCATATTCTCCATAGTAAACAAGCCTATGACTCTTGAGGAAGCAATGGTCCATGGGGAATCCTTACTTGAGGATACAGCTGAAAGGATAATAAGGGCTTTGATAGCCATATAGCCTTCAGCCCTAGATTATGACACTTATTATGAATTATGTGTCGTTAATTCTAAATTGTTTTAGTGGTAGCCCCCGGCATATTTATAAAGAACAGCATCTCCGATTCGAGATTTGGCAAATAGCACGACACGGGGAAAAAATGGCCGTGAAGATCGCTATCGCTAAAAAACACGGCCAAGCGATTTTTTCCCCTTAGTTGGATGTTTGCACGAATTTTTCGCAAGTCGGTGCTTATCTTCCCCAAATATGTCGGGACTGGGCACATAATTACGACACCTAAATCTACAACAATACATAGAAAATACCCCTTCCCCAACTATCACTCTATTCAAAAGTACCCTTTACTATAGCCTCTCCTTCCAATACCATAATCCTTCCCATAGCTATGACGGTATCAATTTCCAATGTAGTCTTGTCAAGAAGTACTATGTCACCATCCATCCCTTCTTTAATACATCCTTTATTGGACAATCTCAATATATTGGCAGGATTGGATGTTATAGTCCTTAAGGCCTTGTCTATGGGTATTTTTTCTTCCAATATAGCATCTTTGACTTCCCCATAAAGGGAATTTACCTTTCCTATACCTAAGCCTATGAAATTCCCCTCTTCATCAAATTTAGGAAGACTACCTTGACCATCAGATGAAAAGGTGATATTCCTTGGAGATACCCCCTCTTCCAACAGGGTTTTTAAGGCTTTGCTAGGTTTTGTATCCCAATCTTCTTCATCCTTCTTATTAGAACTAGTAGTAAAATCTACAAATCCACCTTTTTTAGCGTAATCAATAGATCTAGCAAACAACTTAGTACTTCTGCCCATATGGGTTGGTAAAAATTGAGTTATTGGTATCTCAGTGGTTTCAACTATCTCTTCTAAAAAGTCCAACTGTCTATCTCCATCTCCCATATGGATATTGACTATACCTGCCTTTCCTGATAGTATTCCGCCAACTCTAGCCTCTGCTGCTATCTTTGCCATATCCTCCACCGTTGGTTGGCTAGATCGATGATCTGAAAGGGCTACTTCTCCTACACCGATGATCTTGTCTATCAATATAATATCATCCTGAATACTCCCGGTAATGGTCCTTATAGGCACCTGATAGGAACCAGTATATACATAGGTAGTAATCCCTTCTTCTTCAAGACCATTGGCTTTAGCTACTAGATTGGACATGGTCCTTGTAGTACCATCTGTACCTAAAACTCCTATTACAGTGGTAACACCTCCAAGGGTGATGTCTGTCAGCTGTATTTCTGGAGTACGGGTTTTGAAGCTGCCTTCTCCACCGCCTCCGCATATGTGAACATGAGAATCGATAAATCCTGGAGCTATATATTTACTCCTAGCATCTATAATATCCATATCTACGAAATCCTTTGGAATAGCTATTTCATCCCTTATGTATCCTATCCTTCCTCCAACTAGCAGTATATCCTTCTTGCCTAAATAATTTGGAGCGTATATCTCTCCACCTTTTATCAATGTTAACATCCTAATACCTCCTTCTCATGCCATATAATCAAGCCCTCTCATAATATTCCTGCCTTATGTCTTCTGGAACTAGGCTACCTCCTGTGGCCCAACAGATATGTGTAGCATTCTCTTTTTGATGTAATAGAATAGGTCCTAAGAGCCCTGCCAAGGCTGAAGGTTCTAAGAATATCCTCTCTTCATCATATAACTTTTTTAGAAATTCATATAATCTATTATCATCAATGGTATATACCCCTGCTAAAATTTTGTCCATTATATTTCCCACAAAGGATGAAGGCCTTCCTACTGCCAGTCCATCAGCTTGGGTTTTGTTATCCAGTCCAATATCCTTTACAGAAATCTTATCATGTAATCCTGTCATCAATCCTAGTAACATAGCTGGGGAATGGGTAGGTTCTGCGAAAAAGCAATGGACATTATCACCATAAATAAGTTTTAACCCATAAGTTATTCCCCCAGGACCCCCTCCTACGCCACAAGGAAGGTATACCAATAAAGGATGGTTTTCATCCACTACAATATTCATCTCATCTAGTTGGTCTTTAAGCCTCAACCCTCCTACAGCATAGCCTAAAAATAAATCCTTGGAATTTTCATCATCTATAAAATAGCTATTTGGATCCTTATCCGATTGTTTTCTTCCCTTATCTACTGCCTTTGAATAATCGGAAGTATACTCAACTACCTCTACTCTCTTGCTCCTAAGGAGATCCTTCTTCCACTGCTTTGCATCTTGGGACATATGGACTTTCACCTTAAAGCCTAGTTTTGCGCTGATTATCCCGATGCTAAGACCTAAATTACCTGTACTACCTACTTGTATTGTATAATTGGAGAAAAATTGTTTAAATCTATCTTCTGTTAATATGGAATAGTCATCTTCCATAGACAACATACCTTTATCTATGGCCAA
This sequence comes from Clostridium sp. Cult1, assembly GCF_021655095.1. GTDB lineage: Bacteria > Bacillota > Clostridia > Tissierellales > Tepidimicrobiaceae > Schnuerera. The sequence continues at coordinate 1,157,839 of NZ_PPXW01000001.1, forward strand.
TGTTTCTGCATGCTTTAAGACTTCATATATTCCACCTCTTGCTTTTATGGAGCCAGCAATGGGAAGTAGATCATCTCTTTTTAATAGCAGTTTCCCCTCTATACCTTCTCCATAATCCTTCTCCATCCTATCCTTCATATGATCGATTTCCGTCAAGGGAGATTCTATTATACCATCTATGATTTCAGGAAAAGCCTTTTTGATAAAAGGTTGGAATCTATTTAGTCTTTTCTCTGCATCTAGCACATCTTTATAGGATATAGGTAGTTCTTCTTCTACATCCTTAAACTTGGTATAATTTTCATTTATCCAGATTACTTCCTTTAACGACTTTATATCTTTCAATAGAGTATCTTGGTCTCTTAGGGCTAATATAGGTTTCACTTTCCCCACCTCCGGTATAATATACTAAATTTTGTCTATGATATACTTATAGTACATCATATATTCGCAAATAATACAATAAAATTAGCTTTCAAATATACTAAATATCCAAAAATACAAATAAGGGGTGAATTATATTGGAAATCCGTGAAAACACCATCATTCCTCTAGGTTATGGTAAGTTTGTAAGATCTGATAAAATCGTCGCATTAGATCCTATTGAAGATAATCGAGGTCCTGGTCGCCGCACCCTAGTATATGTAGAAAACTTAAATAATCCCATCATCGCTTCTAGAACGGAAAATTCTATTTTAGCCAATATGTCCAAGACTCCTAGGGATGTTTTGGAGGCCACTGCAGCTATGGAACTTCTTCAAGATATATTAGACGATATCGAACAGATTGGACCTATGCTCCGAAATAGCATTTTAGATGAGGCTGGTTTAGACCTCGATAGAATCCAATCAAAGATTGAAGAAATACTAACCCATGACCTAGACTCTATAGACGGCTAAAACAAAGGACCAGGATAAGTTTTT
>NZ_PPXW01000001.1:1158791-1260952 GCF_021655095.1 Clostridium sp. Cult1
TGAATATCTTCTTCAGTTACTGAATAAAGAAATGAGATTTTTAGAAAAGTTTTAACTGCATAGTCTTTATTGACTATGACATTATTATACTAGGGGGGACATAAATGAGGAAAAGAAAAAAGGTTAATAACAAAAGAAAAGCTATGAGGTATCTAACAGTATTTATTATAATATTTGTTCTGTTTTTCCTCAGGACTTCCTATAAATACTATAAAAAAACTGCCTCAGATGTGGTAGAGGCCGGAAACTTTTCTGAGAGTATTCTATTAATGTCTGAAAAATCTGCTGTTAATTTAGCTTTAGAGTATGAAAAAAAGCTTATTCAAGCTGAACAGGAAAGACAAGCTGAATTAGAAGAGGAGCAACGAAAGGAATTAGCACAAGAACAAAATAAAAGAAAAGCATTTTTGACTTTTGATGATGGCCCATCAGAGAAAGTGACCTGCCAAATATTGGATATACTTAAGGAATATAATGTAAAGGCCACTTTCTTCGTGGTAGGTAATTTAGCAGAAAAAAATCCTGAAGTGATTAAAAAGATTTATCAAGAGGGACATGCTATAGGAAACCATACGTATAGCCATAGATATGATTATATATATAAAAGAACTTCTAATTTTTTGAAGGAGTTGGAGAGTACAGAAAATGTACTAAAAGGTATTTTAGGGGAAAATTTTGAAACAAAAATAGTTAGATTTCCTGGAGGTTCCTTCGGAGATAAAAAAGCAATTTTTAGAAAGGCTGTAATAGATAAAGGATATACTTATTATGATTGGAACTCTTTAAACGGTGATGCTGAAGGACATCATATTCCAAAAGATAAATTAATTAATAGATTTAAAAGCACTTTCTATGGTCAGAAAGAACTTATAATTTTAATGCATGATATGGATGCAAAATATACTACACCAGAATCATTACCATATATTATTGAATATCTACAAGATAATGATTATGAATTCTACACTTTAAAATAATTGCTGTTAAATTGCAGCAATTACTTTTATTTATTATTCCAGTTGGAGGTATTAAAATGATCTTAGATAAAAGGATCCTTGTGGTAGAAGATGAGGAACATATTAGAAAATTTATTAAAATCAATTTGGAAAGGGAAGGATTTGTAGTTGAAGAAGCAGGAACTGGAGAAGAAGGACTTAATATCGTTAAATCTAAAAGTATAGATGTAGTAGTATTGGATATTATGCTACCTGGAATAGATGGGTTTGAAGTATGTAAAATTCTCAGACAAGAATTCTCTAAAATTGGTATTATCATGCTTACGGCTAAATCTCAAGATATTGATAAGATAATGGGATTAGAATATGGTACCGATGATTATATGGTTAAACCATTTAATCCCATAGAGTTAGTCCTTAGGGTAAAATCTCTACTTAGAAGAATGGATTCTTCTAAAGAAGAAAATCAAAATATGATAGTAGATATCCCATTTAGAATAGATAAATATTCTAGAAAGTTTTACAAAGAGAATAAAGAAATAGAACTAACACCAACAGAATATTCAATAATAAAGCTTTTTATTGAAAATCCTGGTAAAGCATTTAATAGGGATGAGATTTTAAATTTAGTATGGGGTTATGATTTTGTTGGAGATTCAAAAATTGTAGATGTAAACGTTAGAAGGTTAAGATCTAAAATTGAAGATGATCCAAGTGATCCTTATTATATTGAAACAGTATGGGGTGTAGGTTATAGATGGAGAGACAAATAATAGCCTAGGAGGAAAATATGAGAACCAGTATTAAAAAAAGATTAGTCGGTAATTTTATGCTCGTAATAATTATGACTGTATTAATTTTAGAAGTCTTTTTAATAAACGCTGTAAAGCAGTACTATTATAAAGGTATAGAGGAGATTCTTTCAAACCAAATTATCCTTTCCACGGATTTTTATTCTAGATACTTTTCATCTAATCGATTAGAAGATATAATTATTGATGATATAGATGTGTTTTGGCGTCAGACTAAGGCTCAAGTCCAAATACTAGATTTAAATGGTAAGGTATTAATGGATTCCATAGGAGCCTCTCATTCTTTTCAAACCATAAGTACAAATGATGTTATAAAAGCCTTAGAAGGAGAGAAAGGGACTTGGATAGGTAATGTAGACTATGATACATCTTCAGTAATGGCAGTATCCTATCCTTTAGTTGTTGAAGGAGAAACCATAGGGGTTCTTAGATTTATTTCATCCCTAAGGAATGTTAATAAAATAATAAAGAATATAGCAGAAGTGCTTATGATAGTTGGTGTTATGGTTATATTAATATCTGGAGGACTCAGTATATTCCTTGCAAACACAATAATCCAACCTTTGCGGGAAGTAACTACAGTAGCCGAAAAAATGGCAGCAGGGCAATTGAAAATCAGATCTAAAAAAAGGTTTGATGACGAATTAGGGAAACTTTCAGATACTTTAAACTATATGGCTGAAGAATTGATCAAGAAAGAACAACTAAAAACGGATTTTATATCCTCCATATCTCATGAATTAAGGACTCCGCTGACTTCTATAAAAGGATGGGCAATTACTTTAAAATCTGATAAATCAAATGACCAACAACTTTTAATAGATGGTCTTGATATAATAGAAAAGGAAAGTGATAGATTATCCAATATGGTAGAAGAGTTGTTAGACTTTTCACGATTTGTTTCAGGGAGAATTACCTTGAATAAAGATGAGATGGATATTGTAGATTCCATAGAACAGATTGAGAAACAGTTCAGATTTAGGGCTCAAGATAAAGATATACAATATGAAGCCTATTATGACTTCAACCTACCCCATATTATTGCTGATGAAAATAGAATCAAACAAGTACTAATAAATCTATTAGATAATGCCTTCAAATTTACTCCAGAAGGAGGCAAAGTAATATTATTAGCTAAAGCAAAGGGAGAAGATGTTTTAATTGAAATAGAAGATAATGGATGTGGCATATACGAAGATGATTTGCCCTATATTAAAGAAAAGTTCTATAAGGGGAAAAATAGTAAGTCTAATAGTGGTTTAGGTCTTTCTATTTGTGATGAGATCATAAAATTACATGGTGGTTCTATGGAAGTTGAAAGTGAGTTAAATCAGGGTACAAAGGTAACCGTATCTATTCCCATTAAAGGAGTGGAAGGCCAATGAGAAAAAATACTTTGCTAATAACAATGATAATATCTATGTTGTTTATGACTTCATGCAATATGGATGGTATTGAATTATCAGAGAATATAGAAGCACCTAAGAATAATAATCTTCCTATTTCTGGTGAATGGAGAATTGAAGATTATAAAATAAATGCTACTAGTGGAATGGATGAAGAAAAAGCTAAATCCTACTTAGGTACGGAAGCCCTATTTCACAATGATCTTATATCCTTAGGAGAGAATTATTGTACAGACCCATCCTTTAGAATCAAAAATGTAGATACAGAAGAGTATTTAATATACCATTATAAAGTAACTCCAGAATTTTTAAATATAGATTCAAATATAATAGAAGTAGTTTCTATTACTGGTACAGAGCAGTTTTTCTATGAGTTTTTAAAGGTTTCTAAGAATACCATTATAGTAAATATAGAGGGAGTATTTTATTATTTAAATAAGGTTTCAGAAGATCCTGAGGTAGAAGGGGTAGAACAGGAAAAATTGACTGAAAATATCTTACTTGATACAGCTCGTACCTTTAATGAGGAATCATTAAGTACAGCCATTTTATTAGGACTTAAATCTTTAGATTTGGAAAATAATGAAGAAGGCATAGAAAAATGGAACTATAGGACATTATTCATTAGAAGTGAAAATAAAGAGATAATAAGTATCTATGAAATGAAGGACATATTATTACCTAGAAAGACTGGATTTTGGAAGGTAAATGTAGAAAGGGAACAGAAGGATGATAAGATTAACGATAATATTCTGGCCTATCCTTTAAATAAAACCTTGGAAAAAGGAACAGAAGTAAAAGATAAAGAAGATGAAAATAAAGAAAGTACGATTAAAAATATTTTATACATTGGCAATGATTATATTTCTTTAGAAAATATACACTATCGAAATAAAGGAGAAAGGGTATTAGAATTTTATCCAGTAGACAATATTGGAAAATTTAAACCTCTTATGATATCAGATGTTATTGGTGAAATTGGAAAAGAGGCTTTTATAGAAGGAGTTAATAAAGAGATATTAGCAGATAAGGAAGAATATAAAAATAGTTCAATAGATTTAAGGCCCAATGAAGAGAGCTTTGGCCTATTTAGAAGAAATGGCCATTGGGTCTTCAATGGTAGAATCAATTATGTTGATAATGGTATATCTATTTATGAGAACTTCAATATAAAAGCTATTCCACCAAAGGAAGTGGTCTATTATGATGAATTATCTATTCCTTGGAATAGAATAAAATCTAAAGTGCCAGAAGCATTAGATGCTTTTACATCACCTAACGAAGATATAGGAATAGTTATAACCCATAATGATATATTTATTTATACAATAGAAGATGGAGAGTTTAGCAATAAGCCAGTAAAAAGTATAAGATTAAACTCAACAGAAAAAATAATTATGGCAGAATGGGCTGTGGGAAGATATCCCAAACTTTGGGAAGAAGAATTTTTAAAACATGCCGGTAACTGAAAGAGTCAGTTACTGGCTCTTTTTCATTTCAGTTCCTATTGTAAAGAATAATATACTTTAATATAATAGAATTAACATATATAGGAAGAGGTGGTTCAACTGTTAGTAATACTTTTCCAGAACTTGATTAGCCGCGTAGGGTTAATAATGTTATTAGCATTCATCATGACCCGAATAAAACCCTTTAGAAAGCTAGTAGCAAAACAGAATATCAATATAAAAGATAAACTATTATTGTCTATTATATTTGGAATCTATGGTATCATAGGAACTTACACAGGAATTCCAATTAGAGGAGCCATTGCTAATGCTCGTGTCATTGGAGTATTTGTTGGTGGGCTATTTGGAGGACCTTTAGTAGGGACCCTATCGGGACTTATTGCTGGAGGCCATAGATTTTTAACAGATATAGGTGGGTTCACTGCCTTTTCCTGTGGTTTTTCAACCTTTACAGAAGGGATTATAGCTGGATTTTTAAAGAAAAAAATAGACAAATCTGATAATAAAATAGTATTTGCTTTAATAGCTGGAATGGTAGCAGAGGTTTGGCAAATGCTTATCATTTTGTATTTTTCTAAACCTTTTTCAGAAGCCTTGGAGTTAATAAAAATAATAGGTATACCAATGACAATTGCTAATGGATTAGGAATTGCTGTATGTATATCCATAATCTATGGTGTCTTTAAAGATTTGGAAACAGCAGAAGCTTACCAAGCCCAATTAGCCTTAAAAATTGCAAATAAAACTTTAAAATATTTTAGAAAAGGTTTAAATGAAACTACTGCCCTAGAGGTAGTAAAAATTATAAAAAATATGACTGGCGTAAAAGCAGTTGCTATTACAGATAAAGAAAAAATATTAGCTCATGTAGGTATTGGAGAAAAACATCATTTAGCAGGTACCGCTATTAGGACTAATTTGACAAAGGAGGTGCTAAAAAAAGGTAATTGTATTATTGCCAACACCCAAGAAGAAATTGGATGTGATAATGTTGATTGTAAACTAAAATCAGCCATAATTATTCCTTTAAAGGAAGGAGAGCAGGTAGTTGGTACCTTAAAGCTATATAAAGATGAAGAAAACTCCATAACTAAGGTGGAATCGGAGTTAGCCCTAGGACTCGGTCATCTATTTTCAACTCAGATTGAACTTAGTAAGATAGATTATCAATCAGAACTTTTGGCAAAATCTGAATTAAAAGCATTGCAAGCTCAGATAAATCCACATTTCCTTTTTAATGCAATAAATACCATAGTTTCATTAATAAGAACTCAACCAGACAATGCTCGAAAATTGTTAATCCATTTAAGTAATTATTTTAGAAATAATCTAGAAGGAAATAATGATGAAGTGGACTTATATAAGGAGATAGAAAATATTAAGTCCTATTTAGAAATTGAAAAGGCAAGGTTTGGGGAAAAATTGAATATTATTTATGATATACCTGACAATATAGAGTGTTTATTACCACCTTTGCTCCTTCAACCTATAGTAGAAAATGCAGTTAAACATGGAATTTTTGAAAAAGTAGAAGGAAGTACTATAGAGATTATTGCCTTAGACTATGAAATGGAAACAGAACTTATTGTGAAAGACAATGGGGTAGGAATGAGTGAAGAACTTTTAGCATCCCTGTTTGATGATAAGGGTAATTCAACTGGCATAGGCCTTAAAAATGTAAACAATAGACTTAAAAATAAATATGGCAAGGGTTATGAATTGATTATAGAAAGTACATTAGGCTGTGGTACAACTGTTAAGATGAGAATTCCTAAAAAAATAAGGAGGGTAGCAGTATGATAAAAACCATAGTTGTAGATGATGAGACCCCTGCGCGAGAAGAATTGATCTATATGTTAGAAAAGTTTAGGGATTTTAAAGTTATTGGGGAAGCTTCCCATGGAGTGGAAGCATTAAAACTAAATGAAAATTTAAAGCCGGATTTAATCTTTCTAGATATACAAATGCCAAAATTAAACGGTATTGATGTGGCTAGAAAAATATACGAAGGAATTCATAGACCTTATATAGTCTTTGTAACGGCTTATGAAAAATATGCATTAGAAGCCTTTGAAGTAAATGCTATGGATTATATATTAAAGCCTATTTGCGAAGAACGACTAGAAAAAGGAATGAAAAGGATTATTGCTAATATAGGGAAAGGGGAAAAAGGGTATGTGGACAGACTAAATACTCTTATCCAAGATATAAGGAATAAAGAAGAAGATGCTATAACTAGAATTTGCGTACATGATATGGGAAAACTTATTCCTCTAGATTTAAAGGAAATTATATATGCTACTGTAGAAGATAGGAACACGGTAATTATAAGTACCAAGGGTAAGTTTGAGATTAATTATACTTTAAGTGAACTTTGTGAAAAGTTAGACAAATCTACATTTTTTAGGTCTCATAAATCTTTTCTAATCAATTTAGATTATATTGAGGTTATAGAGCCTTGGTTTAATTCAACTTTTAATGTGATATTAAGAGATACGGATATGAAAATACCAGTAAGCAGAAGTCAATCAAAGGAATTTAAAGAACTAATGAATATTAATTAGCAAAAATGTATTTTAAACCTTAATAGTGTATTTCACCCCTTATTTTATGCAACTCATTTTTAAATTTCTATTTATGACTTATTTTGGTATATAATTTAATTGAAGATTAAGGAGGAAGAAATGGATTTTAATGATTATTTGGAAACCATAGAGAGAAGACTGGAAAGAAGTTTTGATGTTGTAAGGAATTATATCATTGATAATTATGATTATGATTTTTTCGCCAAATATAATTCAAGAACGGAACGTTATATATTGACGAGAAAGACAGTAATAGATGCTATGGAGAATAATGAATACTGTTTCATAAAATATTTCCATGAATTTAACATAGACCATCTCAATAAATATAAAAATTCATTAATTAAAATGATTGATATATTTGTGAAACCTACAGAAGAACATATGTCCAGTATTATTACTGGGGTAATTGCTTTGGACAACAAACCTAGCACTGATATTATAGATGCTATAAAAAAATTTAAGTACCATAAAGGATTTGCTTTTGGTTTCAAAGGATGGGTGGATATCCGATTAATTTTGGTTACTATGGATGATAAAAATATAGTAACAAATAAAAAAGGAAAGGAGGTTATCCAGGTTTATAAAGTTTAGCCTTAAACTTTAACACTTTAAATGGAAGGGGCGTTATTATGAATTCATTATGGATAATGATCAGTAGTATTATTATTTTTATCATTGCTTATGCTACTTACGGTTCGTGGCTAGCAAAAAAATGGGGAGTAGATACATCAAGAAAAACTCCTGCTCATGAGATGGGTGACGGAATTGACTATGTACCCACTAGCCCAGCAGTATTATTAGGACACCATTTTTCTTCTATAGCTGGTGCAGGCCCAATCAATGGACCTATTCAAGCAGCTGTATTTGGTTGGGTACCAGTATTATTATGGATTATTATAGGAAGTATATTTTTTGGGGGAGTCCATGACTATGGTTCCTTATTCGTTTCCATCCGTCATAAGGGGAAATCCATAGGAGAAGTAATTAATGAAACCATGGGTAAAAGAGGTAAACAGTTATTTTCTATATTTGCATGGTTAACTTTATTATTGGTAGTTGCAGCCTTTGCAAATATTGTAGCCTCTACATTTGCTACAACACCAGAAGCAGCTACCTCTTCATTATTATTTATTGTACTAGCTATTGGCTTTGGATATGCAGTATACAGAAAAGGAGTATCTTTAAAGATAGGTACTATAGTTGGAGTAATTCTTTTATTCATTTGTGTATGGTTAGGTACAGTATTTCCACTTCAATTAAGTGTAAATACTTGGATAGTAATATTAGCTATTTATATTTTTGTTGCATCTACAGCACCGGTATGGATATTGTTACAACCTAGGGACTACTTAAATTCTTTCTTATTATATGCCATGATGGCAGGAGCTTTATTAGGAATATTTATCTATAGACCAACTATCCAACTTGATGCTGTAACAGCTTTTAAAGTAGTGGATGGAAAAAGTGTACAGTATTTATTCCCAATGTTATTTGTTACTGTAGCCTGTGGAGCTATATCTGGTTTCCACTCTTTAGTAGGTTCAGGTACTACTTCTAAACAAATAGATAATGAGAAGGATGCAAAGGCAATAGGATATGGTGGAATGCTTATAGAAGGGGCATTGGCAGTTATAGCTTTAATAACTGCAGCCTATATAACTAAAGGAGAATTGTCAGAACTATTAAAAGGTGGACCTGTAAACGTATTCTCCAATGGAGTAGGAACATTTATGTCCAAGTTTGGAATTCCTTTTGAAACAGGTAAAACCTTTGTAGCATTGGCGGTATCAGCTTTTGCTTTAACCAGTTTAGACACTGCCACAAGACTTGGTAGATTTATTTTCCAAGAATATTTTGAAGATCCAGAAAAGGAAACCCAATCACCACTTACAAATATGTATGTGTCAACAGCTATTACTGTAGTTATAGGTTCTGTATTAGCAGCAGGTGGATTTGCAAAAATATGGCCAATATTTGGTTCGGCAAACCAATTGTTAGCTGCATTAGCTTTGATGGCTGTAGCTCTATGGTTAAAGAAACAAAACAGAAGCTTCAATATGATTACTATACCAATGATATTCATGCTTATAGTAACTCTTACTGCATTAGTTTTCCTAATACAAACCAATTTTGCTAATGCAAATTATATCCTTGTAGTATTTCCAGTACTATTATTTATACTTGCTATAGTATTAGCAGTTCAAGGATATCAGATTCTTTTCAAAGACGATCATAAAAAAGTAGGTCATACAGAATAGAATAAAAAGGGGTTGGATTTAACTCCAATCCCTTTTATTTCTTATATAATACCATACATTTTTATTATTAGATGAAACTGCTATAGCATTTGAATTTAAACTTTCAATTACATCTTCTTCATCCATAATTAATCCACTAGTAATAATAGGTATATTGGTCTTTGCAGATATCATTTTTGTAATCTTTGGCATAATTCCAGGAAAAATTTCTACAGCATGGGGTCTTGTGGATTTAATGGATTGAATACCACTTTTTAAGGATATCGAATCCTTTATAAACAATCTTAATATAGTAAAAGCCCCTAAATCTTTACTAAGTCTAACTAAGTTTTCCTTAGAAGTAATAATCCCATCTGGATAAATATTTCTAATAATATATTCCAAACCCCAAGTGTCCTTAGAAAAACCATCAATTGAATCTATATCTATATATAGGCCTTTACCTTTAGACCTTACCCTATTAGCTATTTCCTTTAAATTAAAAATATTACCAGTCAGTAAGAAGATAGTCTCACAAGGAGACTTTAAAGCTTCATCTAACTGGTCTAATTGATGAATAGCAGCTATTATAGGGTTGATTTCTATTCTAGCAAAGAAATTACTCAAAAATACCACCTCTTATTAGAATAAAGATTAATAATATCTTTGATTCAATCTTATCATATTAATTTATAAGGGTAAAGATTATTGAAAGAAAGAAGGATTAATTAATCAATCTATATCGTTGAATCTCTAAGAATTAATTCTGTGTTTATTTTAATAGTTTCATAGGTTATTCTTTCTGCATTGACCAATTTATAAATTAACTTATAGGTCTCATATCCTATTTTCTTTAGCTTTAAATCTACAGTAGAAAGCTTCACTGAAGCTATTGAAGATAGTATAGTGTTATCATGACTAATAATTGAAATATCTTTAGGCACATTGATATTTAAAATTTGACAACCTTGAAGAATCCCTAAAGCTATTAAATCATTAAAGGCAAAAATTCCTTTGATATGAGGGAATTTCTTGTAATTTTTTAAAAATAAATCTCGAGAATAATCTATGGTTTGCAAAGAATTGCCTGTTGGAACTCTAAGAATACTATCTTCTTTTATTGGAATATCTTTATCAAAGAAAAAATCTTTAAACACTTTTTCCTTTATTTCATAAGAAAAACTATTTTCGCCACTAAAAATAGAAATATTAGAGCCAACTGTATTATATAAATATTCTAAAGCTAATTTAGCACCATGTTCTTGATTTGAAATTATTTTGCTAGAATTCACCTTTGAAGATCTACCATTAACCATGATCATTGGTATTCTGGGAGATATTTTGTTTAAAAAATCGTAATGTTTATCTTTATGGGCAGAGGAATTTATAAGAATAAGGCCATCTACTTGACGTTTTAGCATATTATTTAGATAAATTTTTTCTTGTTCCCATCTATCATTAGTAGAAAGCAAATATATCATATATTTATTTTCAATAAGACGCTTTTCCAACTCAGATACTATTTCAGTAAAAAAAAGATTATTAATACTAGGTACAAGAACTCCTATAACATAAGATTTATTCTCTGAAAGGCTTTTAGCCAAGTAGTTTGGTTCAAAGTTCAATTTTTTAATAGCAAATTCCACTTTTTCTCTAGTTTCTTTACTAACTGGATAATTATTATTAATAACTCTTGATACAGTAGAAACGGAAACTCCTGCTTCCTTTGCTACATCCTTTATTTTAGTTCTCATATAACAACACCCCTAAACCATATTTATATTCTATAGAAATTATAACTATGTTGACAAAATAGAATATGGATAATAAGATAGATATAGAAACCGCTTTCTATAATATTATATTATAGAATTGGTATTAATCAATATTTAATAATTAATAACAAAAATTTTGATTTAATAGAAACCGGTTTCTATTAATATTATGCTAAAACATGGAGGGATCTAGGAATGAACCAACTAGGGAATTTTTCACTAACATATCCTAAAGAACATGGATATGAACACTTTTTCTGCCCAGGTAGAGTTAATCTAATTGGAGAACATATTGATTATAACGGCGGTTATGTATTTCCTTGTGCTATTGAGTTAGGAATATATGGAGCAGCTAAAATAATAGGAGAAAAAAAATTAGTATTAAAGAGTAGAAATATGGAATTAGAAGTTCAGGTAGATCTTGATGATTTGGATTACAAGCAAGAACATGGCTGGGCTAACTACCCTAAGGGCATAGTGAAAGCTTTTATAGATAGAGGATTTAAACCAACGGGCTTAGAGATTAATTACTATGGCAATCTTCCTGAAGGGGCAGGTTTGTCTTCCTCGGCAGCAATAGAAATACTTACTTGTATCATTGTCGATAGTTTATGGAATCTAGGAGTAGATAAATTAGATTGGATTAAACTAAGTCAAAAAGTTGAAAATGAATATATTGGTGTAAGTTCTGGGATTATGGATCAATTTGCAGTGACTATGGGAAAAAGGGATAATGCTATATTATTAGATTGCAATACTTTAGAATACCAGTATTCTCAATTTAAAATGAAAGATCATAATCTGATAATAATTAACAGCAATAGAAAAAGAGAGCTATCTTCTTCTAAATACAATGAAAGAAGGGAAGAATGCCAAGAAGGTTTAAGAATAATACAGAAATATAAAGATATAGAGAATTTGTGCCAATTGAATTCCATAGAATTAGACCAAATAATTAATAATATACATAAAGAAAATATTAGAAGAAGGGTAAGACATGTAGTAACGGAGAATGAAAGGGTATTAAACTCAGTAAAGGCTTTAGAAAGAGGAGATTTGGAATCCTTTGGTAAACTGTTAAATGAATCTCATGATTCATTAAAAAAGGATTATGAAGTGACTGGGTTTGAACTAGACACTCTGGTGGAAGAAGCTAGAAAATGTGATGGGGTATTAGGAACAAGGATGACAGGAGCAGGCTTTGGAGGATGTACTATAACATTAATAGAAAACAAGCATATAAAAAAGTTTGAAAAAAAAGTTAAAGAAGCATATAAAATGAAAACTGGTTTAGAGGCTGATTTTTATTATTCATTGCTAGGTGATGGAGTTAAAATAATTTAGAAGAGGTGTTGAAGAAATGGAGAATAAACTATTGATAGCCATTAACTCTATTATAGATAATGCTAAATCAAATTCACTATTAGGAGAATTAGATGATATTATTGCCAAGAACTCCTTATTAAACATTTTCCAAATAGAAGGAGAATATATTTCTTTCTATGAAAAGATGGAGGATATAAGAGCTTTAGAAATTCTATACGAATATGATGATTTAAATCTTCCTTTTGATAAATTTGTTAGTAGGATAATGGGGGAAGTTACTCCAAGAAATTCAGAAATAATAAGAAAATTTAAAAAAATATACATAGAGAAAGGGAGCCAAGATGCTATAGATTGGTACTATCAATTCTCTCAGGCCACAAAATATATTAGGATGGATCAGGTAATTAGAGATAAGAAATGGAATTGTCCTTCTCCATATGGAGATATTGAAATTTCTATAAATTTGTCCAAACCAGAGAAGGATCCAAGGGATATTAGAAAAAATAGTGAGAAGAATATTGGTGATTATCCTAAATGTGTACTATGTAAAGAGAATATTGGATACAAAGGTAGACCAGGCTATCCTGAAAGGAGCAATCATAGGATAATACCGATAGAATTGAAGGATGAAAAATGGTATTTACAGTTTTCTCCTTATGTATATTACAACCAACATTTAATAGTCCTATCCCATGACCATTTGCCAATGAAAATAGATGGTACTACTCTAGATAGATTACTAGATTTTATAGAACAGTTTCCAGAGTTATTTATAGGTTCTAATGCAGGTTTGCCTATCGTAGGTGGTTCCATATTGAGCCATAACCATTTTCAGGGAGGTAATTATAGATTTCCTATAGAAAAGGCAAAAGTATTCACTGCTATAGATAAAAACACTTATAGTATTGAGATATTAGATTGGCCAGTAAGTACTATAAAAGTCATGTCTAAAAACAGAGCAAAACTGAAAGAGGTTTCTTTAAACCTAATTAAAAATTGGGATTATTACGAAAATAGTGAGCTAGAAATAATTCCTTTTACTCAAAATGAAAAACACAATACTACTACTTTAATAGCTAGAAAAGAAAAAGAAAATTACATCCTCTATATATCCTTTAGAAACAATAGGACAAATGAAGAATATCCTCATGGAATATTCCATTCACATAAGGAAAACCACCATATAAAGAAGGAAAACATAGGGTTAATAGAGGTAATGGGGTTAGCCATTTTACCTGGAAGATTGGATGCTGAATTGGAGAATATAAAAATAGCCTTATTAGAAGATAAATATATTGATAAAGAAAGTCCTCATTATACTTGGTTTTTAAACCTTAGGGAAAAATATCTAGGTCAAGTGAATAAGGAGAATGTAGATAATATAATAAAAAAAGAAGTAGGCATTAAATTCATTAATGTTTTAGAAAACTGTGGGGTTTTTAAAAAAACTAATTATACTGAATTTGAAAAGTTCATAAATATGTCCATAGAATAGGAGATGATAAAATGTCAATACTTGTAACAGGTGGTGCAGGTTATATTGGTTCTCATGTGGTAAAAGAGCTTTTAAACAAAGGAGAGGATGTAATAGTCCTAGATAATTTGGAAACTGGACATAGAGAAGCAGTACTAGGTGGTAAACTATTTATCGGTGATTTAAGAGATGAAGAGTTTATGGTAAAAATTTTTAGAGAAAATTATATAGAAGGAGTTATACATTTTGCAGCTAATTCCTTAGTAGGTGAAAGTATGAAAGATCCTTTTAAATACTATGAAAACAATGTTTTTGGGACTCTATGTCTTTTAAAACAAATGGTAAATCATAGAGTAGATAAAATAGTGTTTTCATCAACTGCAGCAACTTATGGAGATCCAGAGGTGATACCAATAAAGGAGGATAATGCTACTAATCCAACAAATGTCTACGGTGAAACCAAACTTACTATGGAAAAAATGTTTAAATGGTTTGATAAAATCTATAATATAAATTATATCTCCCTTAGATACTTTAACGCTGCCGGGGCAGATGAAAGTGGTAAGATTGGAGAATGGCATGAACCGGAGACCCACCTTATTCCAAATATATTGAAAGCTGTTATAAATAAAGAAAGTATTAAAATTTTTGGAGATGATTATCCTACAAGGGATGGCACATGTATAAGGGATTATATTCATGTTACTGATTTATCTGAAGCTCATATATTAGCTTTTGATTATTTAAGGGAAGGAAAGGATAGCGATGTATTTAATCTTGGGAGTCAAAAAGGTACTACTGTAAAAGAGGTAATTGAAGCTGCTAAAAAGGTTCTAAATATGGATATAGAAATAGAAATCTTATCTAGAAGAGAAGGAGATCCTGCAGTATTAATTGCTTCCTCGGAAAAGATAAAAGAAAAATTAGGCTGGGAACCTAAACATAGTCATATGGATAATATAATAGAAACTGCATGGAATTTTATGAAAGCTCATCCTCAAGTATATAAAGGTAACAATATCTAGATATCGTTACCTTTATATACTTATAATGTTAGATAATAAACTATTTCTTCCTTAGTAGCATCATTTCCGTTTAATCTAGCGATTATTTTGCCGTTTGATAAAACAAGGATTCTATCGCACATGCCTAGTATTTCATTAAAGTCTGATGAAAATAGGATTATTGATGACCCATTTATCAATAAATTATTCATTATGTTGTATATATCATTCTTTGTTGCAACATCGATACCCCTAGTGGGCTCATCAAGTAAATAGATCTTTGCAAAATGCATTATACTCTTTGCAAATATTACTTTTTGTTGATTCCCACCACTATAGTTTATTACATTATCTTCAGGATGGCCAGGGTAGATTCTTAATTTAGATACATAACTTTCAGCTACGGTGGTCATAATATGGTGATCTAAAATAGTATATTTAGAAAACCTTTTCAATGACGACATAGTTAAATTATGTGTTAAATCTAAATGTTCAAATAAGGAATATTTTATCTTATCTTCAGGTAGTAAAGCAAATCCTTTTGCCATTGCTTCATTAGGATGGTTTAGTTGGACTTTATTACCATCTAAGATTATTTCTCCAGAGTCTGGCTTTACCATTCCAAACAAGGATTCTATCAATTTATTTTTACCCGAATTGGCATTACCTGTAATTCCAATAATTTCTTGTTTTTTCAAACTAAAGGATATGTTTTTCAGTGAATTCCTATAATTTAAATTATTGACTTTAAGAATTTCATTGGGGTTATTAAAATATAATTTAGGATATTTACTAATATGACCAGATTCAGCTATAATTCGAATAATTTTTTCATTACTAAAGTCTTTCATATCCCCTTGATCGATTATTGATCCATTTTTAAGGACTGCAATTCTATCGCAAATCTTCTTTATTCTGTCTATTTTATGTGAAATCAGTATAATGGAACTGCCTCTGGATTTAAGTATATTGATTATTTTAAAAAGTATATCATTTTCTATATCTGTTAAAGCGGAAGAAGGCTCATCGAAAATTGTAAACTTTCCATTTGCCACATAAGCTTTGACAAAAGATAAGATTTGTCGTTGAGATAAACCTATGTTTTTAACGTATTCTTGAGGATCTAATTCTACATCAAGTTCTAGAAAAATTTTTTCTGCCATGTAAACCATATTATTGTGATCCACTTGGTGATATGGTGGATAATCAAAAGAGACAGAACTTAGATAGATATTTTCTGCTACTGTTAAATTATCAAAAAGATTAGTTTCCTGTGGTACATAGTAAATACCAAGTTTTTTACTATCACGAATAGATTTAAAGTTTACTGATTTATTATTAAATTTTATCTCTCCACTATCAGGAGATATGATTCCGCTTATAACCTTCATTAGACTGGATTTACCGGATCCGTTTTCTCCAACAACTGCACATATTCTTCCAGGATAAAAATCTATATTAATATTAGATAATTTAAAGGATTTAGAGATCCTTTTATTAATATTAATTAAGGACAAAATTGGAGTATTCATTCAGCACTGCCTCCTTCAACTGCAGTGATAGATGTGTACAATTGTATTCCATTATCGAATAAAAACTTTTTATAAAAATTATCTATATTGGGATTAGTAACAATTTTATCTGCAATATCCAAATTACTTATATTATAGAAGGCGGTTTTATTAAAATTTGAACCAAGACAAAGAACTATTTTTTCTCTTGAATTAGGGAGTATACTATTTATTAGATTAGCCTTGTCCATATTAGATACACTAATACCAGTTTCTACATCTATACCATCTACTTCAATAAACAATTTATTAACAAAGAATTTCTGTATATTTAACGCTGTTAATGCTCCATAGGTAGCTTTAGAATCAAAATCTACATCTCCTCCTAAAAGGACTACTTTGTTTGAATTGCTAGACGCTGCCTCTAAGGAAATCAAAAGATCATTTGTTAATACAGTAATATTTTGCTTTTTATTTAATTTTTTTGCAATATGATAGTTTATCATGCCATTTGTTAACATGATAATATCTCCATTTTCAATTATGTGGATGGCAATATCCGCAATTTCAGTATATAAAATATCATATTGAGAATTTAAACTAATAATATTATCATAGCTATTATTAGGATTAGATGAACTATCCTGTTTATTTAGAACTGCTCCTCCATGGGTTCTAATCAAAAAACCTTCATCCTCAAGCTTTTCTAGATCTTTCCTAATAGTAACTTCTGAAACATTTAACATCTGACTCAATTCATTTACGGATGCTTTCTTTTTTGCCTTAATATAATTTTTTATTACTCTCATTCTCTCGATTGCAAACATTTTATTAATCACCATTCCATTTGTTAGTTTACGACATTTTGTATTTATATAGAGTATACCTTAGATATAAACAAAAAATCAAGAGCATAAAAATATTCTGAAAACAAAAATAAAAGAAACAAATCGAAAGAAAACAAACTTTTATTATTGACTTAAACATAAGTATATGATACAATTCGAAGAAAAGGACAAGCAATAGTATTTTCGTTTGATGACTATTAGTCCCAAAGTACTAGTTATGGATCGTTGATTACTTTTTTATACCCCCCTTTTTTTTAGATATTTGGAAAACGATATCATATATGAAAAAGTAATCAAGATTCAAATAAATAAATTATTAGGAGGTAAAAAGGATCATGAAAAAAGTACTAATTATTTTATTAGCTGCTATCATGGCATTATCTTTAGTAGCTTGTGGTGAATCAAAGGAGACAGGCGGAGAAGATACAAAATTGATTGGCGTTGCAATGCCAACCCAATCTGCTCCAAGATGGATCGAAGATGGTAATAATATGAAAAAACTATTAGAGGAAAAAGGATATGAGGTAGATCTTCAATTTGGAGAAGACGTAGTAGAAAACCAAGTATCACAAATAGAAAATATGATAACGAAAGGTGCAGATGTATTAGTAATAGCTTCAATAGATGGAGAAGCCCTTACAGACGTACTTCAACAGGCAGCAGATCAAGGTATACCCGTAATAGCTTATGATAGATTATTAATGAACAGTGAACATGTTAGCTATTATGCAACCTTTGATAATTTCCAAGTTGGAGTTGAACAAGGAAATTATATAGTAGAAAAAATGGGATTAGATGAAGGTAAGGGACCATTCAATATTGAATTATTTGGTGGTTCTCCAGATGATAACAATGCTTATTTCTTCTATGATGGTGCAATGTCAGTATTACAACCATATATAGACAATGGACAATTAGTTGTTAAATCTGGTCAAATGGGAATGGATGTAGTATCTACATTAAGATGGGATGCAGCAACAGCTCAATCACGTATGGACAATATACTTACAGCTCATTATACAAATGATAAAGTAGATATAATATTATCACCATATGACCCAATAAGTTTAGGAGTTATATCTTCACTTAAAGGTGTAGGATATGGTACAGAGGATTTACCTCTTCCATTAATAACAGGACAAGATGCTGATATACCAGGAGTTAAATCTATAATAGCAGGAGAACAAACCCAAACTATATTTAAAGATACTAGGGAATTGGCAAAAGTAGCAGTTGAAATGTGTGAAGCAGTATTGACTGGTGGAGAAGCCACTGTAAATGATACTGAAACTTATGACAATGGAGTGAAAGTGGTACCTTCATATTTATTGCCTCCAGTATCAGTTGATATTAATAACTATAAGGAAGTACTAATAGATAGTGGATATTATACAGAAGAGGATTTAGGATTATAGCAATAAATTAAATTTGGTGATAGTCTTTAAGGCTATCGCCAAATTTTCTAAGAATGGAAGGTGGTAGGCATGTCTGAATTAATATTGAAAATGGAAAATATCACTAAAGAATTCTATGGAATAAAAGCCTTAGAAAATGTTAATCTTGAGGTGAAAAGGGGTGAAATTCACGCTTTAGTAGGAGAAAATGGAGCTGGGAAGTCAACGCTAATGAATGTTCTAAGCGGCGTATATCCCTACGGTACTTATACAGGAAATATTCTATATGAGGGTAAAGAATGTAAGTTTGCAAATATAAGGGATAGTGAAAAAATAGGTATAGTAATTATACATCAGGAATTAACATTAAGTCCCCATTTATCAGCAGCAGAAAATGTTTTTCTAGGTAATGAACAAGCAAAAAAGGGAGTCATAGATTGGGAAAAGACAATTATTGAAGCAAAGAAACTATTTGATAAAATAGGGTTAGATGAAAATCCTGAGGCTATTGTTAATACATTAGGAGTTGGAAAGCAGCAATTAATAGAAATAGCTAAAGCTTTGTCTAAGAATGTAAAGTTATTAATACTTGATGAGCCTACGGCAGCATTAAATGAAGACGATAGTGAAAAACTATTAAACTTGCTTCTAGAGTTCCAAAAAGCGGGGATAACCTCTATCTTAATATCTCATAAATTACAAGAAGTATCAAAAGTAGCAGATAGAATTACTATATTAAGAGATGGGTCAACCATAGAAACTTTAGAAAATGATGAAACTCTAAGCGAGGATAGGATAATTAAAGGTATGGTAGGTAGAGATATTGGAGATTACTATCCAAGAAGAGAGAATGAAATAGGAGATATTTTCTTCGAAATTAAAGATTGGAATGTATGTGATAGTCTAGACGAAAGCAAAAAAATAATCAAAGATGTAAATATTAATATCAGAAGAGGAGAAGTAGTTGGAATTTCTGGATTAATGGGAGCAGGTAGAACTGAATTTGCAATGAGTGTATTTGGACAGTCTTTCGGGAAAAAAACATCTGGAAAGATTCTGAAAGAAAATAAGGAATTAGAACTAAAATCCGTAAGTCAAGCCATAGAGAATGGCATAGCTTATGTAACAGAAGATAGAAAGAATTATGGATTAATATTAATAGATAGTGTAAAAAATAATATATCTTTATCAAACTATGATAAAATAAGCAAAAACTCAATAATCAATAACAATGAGGAAATTAAAGTTGCTGAAAAATATAGAAGCAATTTCAATATAAGATCAAGGGATATACTCCAAAATACTGAGGATTTAAGTGGTGGTAATCAGCAAAAAGTAGTATTGAGCAGGTGGATTTTCTCAGGACCAGATCTATTGATATTAGATGAACCAACAAGAGGAATAGATGTAGGGGCTAAAAGAGAAATATATACCATAATAAACGAGTTGGCAGCAGAAGGGAAATCTATTCTGATGATTTCATCTGAGCTCCCAGAGTTACTTGAGATGTGTGACAGAATATATGTTATGAATAATGGAAGAATTGTAGGAGAACTTAGTGGTGAAGAAGCCACTGGAGAAAATGTTATGAAATGTATTATGATGGATAGCAAGGGGGCAAAGTAGTATGGATAAGGTAAAAAATTTGCTTAAAAACAATATAAGAAGATATGGAATGGGAATAGCATTAGTATTCATAATGGTGTTATTTCAAATATTAACCGATGGAATTTTACTAAAACCATTAAACGTAACTAATCTAATCCTACAAAATAGTTATATATTAATATTAGCTGTTGGTATGTTATTGGTAATAATTACAGGAAATGTTGACTTGTCTGTAGGTTCTGTAGTTGCATTTGTTGGAGCAATAGCTGCTAAATTGATGATTGAACAAAATATGTCAGTTGTGCCAGTAATACTTATTTCCTTATTAATAGGGACTTTAGTAGGTGCTTGGCATGGTTTTTGGATTGCATATGTTAAAATACCAGCTTTTATAGTTACTTTATCGGGACAATTGCTTTTTAGGGGTTTAACTTTAGTAATACTAAAAGGACAAACTTTAGCTCCTTATGATAAATCCTATCAAGTATTAAGTTCCGGATTTATTAAAGATATTTTTGGTGGAGGAACCTTTCATATAACTACATTAGTTATAGGGTTAGTATTTTCATTAATATATGTATTAGTTGAAATGAATGATAGGAGAAGTAAACTGAAATATGGCTTTGATGTAATGCCTATGAAGTTTTTAGTAGCTAAACTTGCTATTATCGTTATAGCAATAAATTTATTAACTTATAGCTTTGCATCCTATAAAGGTGCACCAAATGTTTTAGTATTGTTATTCTTCTTAGTTGCAATCTATAGTTTCATAGCCAATAAAACTGTAATAGGAAGATATATTTACGCTACAGGTGGAAACGAAAAAGCTGCAAGATTATCAGGTATAAAAACCGATAAGGTTCTATTCTGGGTCTATGTAAATATGGGATTATTAACAGGATTGGCAGGAATAGTATTTTCAGGAAGGTTAAATGCTGCAATGCCTAGAGCAGGCACTGGATTTGAATTAGATGCTATAGCTGCATGTTACATAGGTGGAGCTTCTGCATCTGGAGGTATCGGTACAATTATTGGTGCTATGATAGGTGGACTTGTAATGGGAGTACTGAATAATGGTATGTCTATTTTAGGTATTGGTATAGATTGGCAACAAGCTATAAAGGGTCTTGTATTACTTGTTGCAGTAGCCTTTGACGCATATACAAAATCTAAATCACAAAATTAAAAATTGTATTGAGGTGATATAAATGGATAAATACACAATAGGAGTTGATTTCGGAACACTGTCAGGAAGAGCATTACTGGTAAATGTGAATACGGGAGAAGAGATAGATTCCAGTGTATATGAATATCCCCATAAGGTTATGGATGAAAGATTGCCATCAGGAAAAGAATTGCCCCATGACTGGGCTTTACAACATCCTCAGGATTATATAGATGTGTTAGCAAAGACCATACCAGATGTGTTGAAAAGAAATAATATAAATCCCGATGATGTAATAGGTATAGGAATAGATTTTACAGCTTGTACAGTAATTCCTGTTAAATCAGATGGAACCCCTCTATGCTTTATAGAAAAATATAAGGACAGGCCTCATGCTTATGTAAAGCTATGGAAGCACCATGCAGCCCAAGATTTAGCAAATCAACTTAATAGCATAGCTGAGGAAATGGGAGAAGAATGGCTTAATAGATATGGAGGTAAAATATCTTCTGAATGGTTATTTCCTAAAATATGGCAAATATTAAAAGAGGATCCAGAACTTTATAATGAAATGGATAAGTTTATTGAAGCTACGGATTGGATAATATGGCAATTAACGGGAAAGGAAACTAGAAATTCTTGTACAGCAGGATATAAGGCTATTTGGAACAAGAAGAAAGGCTATCCAGATAATTCTTTTTTCAAAACTTTAGATCCTAGATTGGAAAATGTGGTGGATGAGAAATTATCAAGAGAAATAATCCCTATTGGAAAAAAGGCAGGAGAAATTACCGAGTATGCTTCTAAGCTAACTGGGTTAAATACAGGGACAGCAGTGGCTGTTGGTAATGTAGATGCCCATGTTTGTGCACCTGCAGTAAAGATATATGAACCAGGGAAAATGCTTGCTATAATAGGGACATCTACTTGTCATGTTCTTTTAGGAGAAGAAGAAAAAGAAGTGCCAGGAATGTGCGGTGTAGTTGAAGATGGTATCATACCTGGATATTTTGGCTACGAAGCAGGCCAATCTTGTGTAGGAGATAGTTTTGCATGGTTTGTTGACAACTGTGTCCCAGCTGAATATATGAAAAAAGCCAAAGAAGAAGGAATAAGTATACATCAGTATTTAACTGAAAAAGCAGCAGAATTAAAGGTAGGAGAAAGTGGATTAATAGCTTTAGACTGGTGGAATGGTAATAGATCAGTATTAGTAGATGTGGATCTAACGGGATTGATAATAGGGATTGACCTTCAGACAAAACCTGAAGAAATATATAGAGCTTTAATAGAATCTACTGCATATGGTACCAGGATGATTATAGAAACATTTAGAGAAAATGGAGTACCAGTTAATGAATTTTATGCTTCCGGTGGAATATCTCAGAAAAATCCATTTATGATGCAAATATATGCAGATGTATTGAATATGCCAATCCATATAGCAGGAACTGAGCAAGGGCCGGCTTTAGGTTCGGCAATATTTGCAGCTGTAGCTGCTGGGAGTAAAGAAGGCGGTTATGATAGCGTAATTGAGGCATCAAGGATTATGGGTAAAGTAAAGGATATGGTATATACACCAATAAAAGAGAATGTAGAAGTATATGATAAATTATTTAAAGAATATAAAAAACTCCATGATTACTTTGGAAGAGGAACAAACAATGTAATGAAACGATTGAAAGACATTAAGAAAACTACTATAAGGTAGGAGGTAAAGATATGAAAAACTATGAATTTTGGTTTATAATAGGAAGTCAACATCTATATGGAGAAGAGGCTTTAGAGCAAGTAAGGAAGCATGGAGAGATAATGGTAGAAGGATTGAATAAAACTCCACATATACCATGGAAAATAAGATTAGTTGATATTGGAACGACACCAGATGCCATTACTAATTTAATTGAAGAAGCTAATTATAATAAAAATTGTGCAGGAATAATGACTTGGATGCATACTTTTTCACCATCCAAGATGTGGATAAGAGGGCTTACCAGATTAAACAAACCATATCTTCATATGAATACTCAATTTAATAGAGAAATTCCTTGGAATGAAATAGATATGGATTTTATGAACTTAAACCAATCAGCTCATGGAGATAGGGAACATGGGTTTATCGGAGCTAGACTAAGATTACCAAGAAAGATAGTAGTAGGATACTGGGAAGATGAAGAGTTTCAAATCAAAATAGGGAATTGGATGCGTTCAGCCATAGGAGTAATGGAATCTCGAAATTTAAAGGTTGCTAGATTTGGGGACAATATGAGGGAAGTAGCAGTTACTGAAGGAGATAAAGTAGAAGCTCAAATTAAATTTGGCTGGTCTGTTAACTATCATCCTCTGGGAGATTTAATACAATATATAAACTCTATTGGCGAAAAAGAAATTGATGAACTAATGAAGGAATATGAAGAAAAGTATGCTCTAGATACAGAGAATATGGATTCTGTAAAATACCAAGCACGAATAGAATTAGGAATGAGAAAATTCTTAGAAGAAGGCAATTTTGGTGCCTTTACAACTACTTTTGAAGATTTATATGGATTAGATCAATTACCTGGATTAGCTGTTCAAAGACTTATGGAAGCTGGTTATGGATTTGGTGCAGAGGGAGATTGGAAAACTGCTGCTTTAACTAATATTATGAAAACTATGGCTAAAGGACTCGACGGAGGTACATCTTTTATGGAAGATTATACCTACCATTTAACAAAAGGAAAGGAACTAAACCTTGGTGCACATATGTTAGAAGTATGTCCAACTATTGCAGCTGATAAACCTAAAATCCAAGTACATCCACTAGGGATAGGCGGCAAAAAAGATCCAGCTAGAATGGTATTTGACGGTAAAGAGGGTAATATAATACTTGTATCATTAGTAGATTTAGGCGGTAGAATGAGATTAATTGTAAACGATGCAGTGGCTGTGAAACCTTTAGCCAATATGCCTAATTTGCCAGTGGCAAGAGTTATGTGGAAGCCTTTACCAAATTTACAGACTTCTGCAGAAGCATGGATACTTGCAGGAGGAGCACACCATACAGTAATGAGTTATGCTTTAACAGCTGATCATATGAGGGACTTTGCAGAAATGGTAGGAATAGAATTCATCCATATAAATGAAGATACAGATATAGTTGAACTAAAGAAAGAATTGATGTATAACCATATTGCTTGGAAACTAAATATATAAGGAGAATTTTTATGTTAAAGGATTTAAAAAAAGAAGTTTATGAAGCGAATATGTTATTGAAAGAAAGCGGTTTAGTGATACTAACTTGGGGCAACGCTTCTGGTATTGATAGAGAAAAAGGTCTATTCGCAATTAAACCCTCAGGAGTGCCTTATGATAAGATGAGACCAGAAGATATGGTGGTTATGGATCTAGAAGGGAATAAGGTGGAAGGCGATTTAAATCCCTCTTCCGATACACCAACCCATTTAGAATTATATAGAAAATTTAAGGATATTGGTGGAATAACCCATACTCATTCTAAATGGGCTACTATATGGGCTCAAGCTGGTAGAGGAATAGAAGCATATGGCACTACACATGCAGACTATTTTTATGGAAAGATTCCCTGTACTAGAAGTATGACGGAAGATGAAATAAAGGGAGATTATGAAAGGGAAACAGGAAAGGTAATAGTGGAAACCTTTAGAGGCATGGATCCAACTCTTATTCCAGCAGTACTTGTAAAGTCTCATGGACCTTTCGCTTGGGGTAAGAATCCAATTGAAGCAGCCCATAATGCTATAATTTTAGAAGAGATTGCTTTAATGGCTTATGGTTCTGAACAATTAAACAGAAATATTAATAAAATGGACCAAAATTTATTAGACAAACACTTTTTAAGAAAACATGGTAAGGACGCATATTATGGACAAAGAATTTAAACAATAAAATGGATTCAGGCATATTGTCTGAATCCAATTTTGATATAGAAGTCTTTTTTATAGGGAGGAGAAAAAATGAAAATATCAAAGAAAATATTTGGAATATATAAAGATCAAAATATAATTGAATATACATTGAGTAATGAAAAAAACTTTAATATTAAGCTATTAAACTATGGTGGAATTATAAGGGAAATCAATTATAAAGATAAAAATAGAGTGTTAGGATTTGATAATATAGATAGTTATGTAAATAGTACTGGTTATTTGGGAGCCTTAGTAGGTAGAGTAGCAGGCAGAATTTCTAATGGAAAAATCTATATAAATAATAAGCCATATGATTTAGACAAAAATGAAGGTTCTACTTGCCTACATGGAGGAAGGAAGGGGCTTTCATTCCAACTATGGGAACTAGAAGAAGAAAAAATTACGAAAGATTCAGCTAGTATAACTTTAAAACATATTAGCCCAGATATGGAAGGGGGATTTCCTGGAGAATTGATGGTATATGCTAAATATACTATAGATAAGGAGGATTCTCTTATAATAGAGTATTTTGCAGAAACCAATAAAAGTACCCCGATTACCCTTACCAATCATAGTTATTTTAATCTTAACGATGATTTAAACGAAAATATATTAGATCATATACTTAGAATAGATGGAGAGGAGTATATAAAATTAGATGAAAAAAATATTCCATTAAAGATTTCAAAAGTTGATGGAACACCCTTTGATTTTAGACATGGTAAGGCAATAAGAGAAGATATGGATTTAACCAGTGAGGACCTAAAAATTACTGGAGGGTATGATCACCCTTTTATATTAAACAGGCATAATGACTATCCAATTGAACTATATTCTGAAAAGTCTGGTGTAAGATTGATTATAGAAACTACAGAGCCGGTGGTAATCCTTTATACTAGTAATGGTATAGATGAAGATTTACTTCTATCAGGAGGAGAAAAAACTTTTAAATATCAAGGGGTATGTCTTGAAACCCAATGGTTTCCCGATGCATTAAATCAAAAGTATATGCCAAAAAATATTTTACATCCAAATGAAAGATATTATAGTAAAACTAAATATTCTTTTAAAGAATAAGTTTTTATTACGATTATATTCGTTTTTTGGCAACATATAAATGCATATTTTATGATTCATAATTAGAAACTATAATATAATGAATGTAAAAAATATAAATGGAGGATTATTAATGTCTAAGGATAAGATTTCAACTTTTGTTGCCAATTTAGCCATGTTATTAGCCTTGGAATCCTATTCCCCAGAAAAAGCAGAAGCAAATTTAGATATAAAAGAGGATTGTATTGAAATTCAAATTGATGAAACGGAAAAAGAAGAGATTAAAATAGATACTCCTAATATATCCGGACCAGTTAATAATTTGCCTTGGGTAAAGGATGAAGAGTTCTTAAAAGCTCAAAAAGACCATGATACACCTGTTTTAATGGCAGCCTATTGTGCAGTATTAATAGACCCACTACCAGGAGAAGAATATAATGTAAAGCTAGCTGCCAAATCCCTTAAAGGAATAGTATTATCTTCTCAGGAAATATTTTCTCAAAACAAAATGATAGGTCCCTATACCAAAGAAAGGGGATATAGAAAAGGGGCATCTTTTGCCGGGCCTAATATTGTAGAAACAGAGGGAGGTGGTGTATGTAAAATTGCATCAACTTTATATAATGTGGCCATATTAAGTGATCTAGAGATAATTGAAAGACATAATCATTCTATGCCAGTTAACTACGTACCTTATGGGCAAGATGCCACTGTAGCTTATGGACATAAGGATTTTAGATTTAAAAATGATAAAGATTTCTCCATATTAATCTGGTCAGAAATCGTAGAAAATAGACTATATATAGGATTATATGGGCAAGAAAAACCGCCAAAAGTAGAATGGAAACATCATATTACAAACAAGGTGGAAGCTCCTATCCATTATAAAAATAATCCAAACCTAAAAGAGACAGAAGAAAAAGTTATTCTGAAGGGAATAGATGGAGCTACAGTAGAATCTAATATAAAAATTATATACCAAGATGGTACAATAAAAACAAAAAATTTAGGAGTTAGTAGATACCTTCCCTTACCCTATGTAATAGAAATTAATAGATGAGGATAAGGGAGTATCCTCTTTATAACCAAGTAGAGTCCAGGGGAAAGCAAATGAAACTATATATTAAGGTCAATATAATTCATTTCTATTAGTTTTAGCTTTTCTTTTCTGCTTAGTTGTTTTATCTGCCATTCTCGTCTTTGGGCATCTATTTTATTATCGCATTCTTCAGAATACACCAACTTTACAGGAAGTCGGGCTCTAGTATACTTAGAAGCTTTTCCTTCATTATGGACTTTTAGTCGATTTATTAAATCTATTGTCCACCCCGTATACAAAGTCTTATCTGCACATTCTAAAATATATACATAGCACATTTTATCACCACTACTTTATCAATTCTTTCAGTACTTTAGAAATACAATCATAGGAATAGCCACGTCTTTGAAGGAATCCTCCTAATTTCCTATAGATTTTATCCCTATCATCATTTCTATAGGAAGACATTTTTTTCTTTGCCAATTCTAAAGCTCTAGGGTATTCATTATCTTCCATTAAAACTTCCTTAATTATTTCTTGAGAGACACCTTTCCTATATAGATCGTATTTGATTCTTTGAGGACCATGCTTATTCAACTTCACCTTATCCTTAACAAAACTATTAGCATAGTCCTTATCATCTACTAGACCATAGTTTTTTAGGTAGACTAAAGTTTTATCAACTATACTTTCCTCAAAACCTTTTTCTTTCAATTTATCTGTAATTTCCTTCTCTGTTCTTTTTCTATGAGCTAAGAAATTTAGTGCAATACTCTTGGCCTTTAGCTGCTCTTCCTCTAATAATACTGTTTCAATAAAATTATTATCTATATCCATTCCTTCATTTAAGTTATATTTATATTGAGTTTCTACCATAAGTCCAAAGGCAAATTCACCATCTATATAGATACTGACTCTTTTATCATTTTTTTGTGGTTGAATTTTTGTAATAATCATATTATCACCCGCTTTATATATCAATAGCTTTTCTAATAAATCTTACAGTTCTTTCTAGTGTATTTACAGTTCCTATATCCTTAAATTTTGTATCGAAGGAATGTCCACCTTTTCTATGGACTAAAAAGGTATACTTTATTTTATACTTCTTCAACGCCTTTGCAAGCTTTACAGAAGATTTAAAGGGAACTGTAGTATCCATTTTTCCATGAGCAATTAAACAAGGCACCATTCTATCACTTATCCAATGAATAGGAGAGTAGTAATTATATATTTCCTCTTTTTTCACAGGACTACCTTTTAGGGTTTGTTTTGTTGCAAACCTTGCGAATATGGATTTGTTTTCCGAGATAAAAATATCATTTAAATCTGTAGGAGAATAGTAGGCCACTACCCCCTTAATTCCCTTCATATCTTTTTTATTTTTTTGATTAGTATGATAGGTAGAATATAATAAGGAAAGATGACCTCCTGCTGATAATCCCATCAATACAATATTATCCCGATCAATATTTAGTTTTTTATGATTCTTCCTTACATAGTTTAAAGCATCTG
Source organism: Clostridium sp. Cult1 (assembly GCF_021655095.1). Classification (GTDB taxonomy): domain Bacteria; phylum Bacillota; class Clostridia; order Tissierellales; family Tepidimicrobiaceae; genus Schnuerera. The sequence continues at coordinate 1,187,898 of NZ_PPXW01000001.1, forward strand.
TATAGTCAGATAGTATATCTTCCATAGTATTCCTATAACCATATCTATAATCAATACTAACTACGGCTAAACCTTTTGAAGCCAAGAATTTACACCAAGAAACATTATTAGGCTGATTTCTAAAACCAGAAATCCATCCGCCACCATGGCAAAAGAATACCAGGGGATTTTTCTTACTTGTTCTAGAAGGTAGCCATAGATCTAATTTTAAATCCCTATTTTTAGTACGCTTATATACAAAAGTTCTATTTTCAAACTCTTTACTTACCTCAATAGGAACTTTTGATCTAAGGGTTTTCCATCCATAGATAAACAGGGATATTAAAAAATAGTAGAATCCCAAGCTAAAATCCTCTATAGTCAAAAAAATAAAGATTAAAAAAAGATATATTTTATTGGCTATGAAATAAGATTTTTTAAGTTTTTCTTTAATTTTATCCATAAACACCATCCAAATTTATTTTTCCAATGGATTTTCTATTACTTCCCTAGTAAGCAATGCTTTTTTTGCCTCTTTGGCATTAATATTCAACTTATGAAGAATATATTTTGCAAGAAAATATCCAAAGGGTAACCAATTTACATGACTAATAGGTAATACCTTTCTATTAGCACCATACATTTCATTATATAGCACCTTCCTAGATTGAATAGGTAAGGTGGAATCAAAATAGGCATCTATGAAAGTAACCTTTTTCATATCTAATAAATGGGCATAGGAAATAGGATCTATTTTAAATAAGGGATGAATTTCATCATTAGATACTATTTCATCTAAGGACATACTTTTTACTTTTGAGAATTCTTCATCATAAATATTATATAGCCTTTCTTGATTATCCAGATCGAAATCTGCTTTGAAACCTTTATCAAACATTCTTCTGACAAAGGCAGTAGCAGGAGATTGGTGAAGTATTCTAGGTATATGGCCACCAGTAGTCATAAACAATAGATGATTAATCCTAGAATCTAAAACTCCAACCATTGTGGAAATCATTCCTCCTAAACAATATCCAAGAATTATATTGTTTTTTTTCCAGTAGTTTGATTGTTCAAGTAAATCGATGGTGCTTAGAGTATCCACAACACCATGTTCCCAGAATCGATACATAACATTTATATCAGGATAAAGGTAGCTTCTACCACTCATGGAATTATCCTCTACTCTAGTATAATTACCTGGAAGTATTAATATGGTAGTACTCACTCCGACATTTGCTAAATGAGGGCCCAGCCATAATAAAAATTTAATATTTCTACTTCCTAATCCGTGAAGGACTAAAGTAGAGGCTCGAACTTCCTTTTTAGGTTGGAAAAAGTACATTTCCACATTTTCGGTACCAGGTGAATAATTTTCATATAGAGTCCTGTATCTAACATAGCTACATCTGTAGCTTTTACCTTTAAATATATATCCAGACACATAGTCTATATCTCTTTTATTATAATTGAAATTAATTTTCATATCTATTCCTTTCTAATCTAAAAATCATAGTGAATTTATTATATCATATAAGGGGAAAATTACTCATGAAATCCCAAAGAGGTATTATTTTACCATAAAGTACCCTAAAATATAGAGGATCCATATATGGACTGGATAAAATATATAGAAAAAATACTTAATATTAGGGCCTCTTTTGCCATTATACATAAGAATAAAAGGCAGTGCAAAGACCATCATCCATTGAGGGTTTTCAATGAATAGATTTTCGTATGTAAATCCACCTTGTATGAAAATAGCAGAAACTATAATATAAGCTAAAGATAATCGTACTTTATCATTTTTAAAGAAATGGAATATAAACACTAGGGCTGTAACCATTAAAGACCCCTCAGCAAAGGCGGACAACAATAAAATTATAAAGATCATCAACCTATTTCTATCATCTTTCTCTACATTGATTAGAAAAGCTATTCCCAAAGCCATAGAAAAGAATATATTATTTGGTATAGAAATATCCCTTCTGAAAAACAACCAAACAATGGAATTTCCAACAAACATTATAGCCGCCCAAGTAAATAGTCTTTTCATATAGGTTTTGGTATCACTAGTATGGATATACCCTTCAGTTAATAAAAAGATGAAGATAGGGGCAACCAATCTACCTAACCAGTGAAACCAATAAGGGGTTCCAGGAATAAATTGAGCAATATGATCAAACACCATAAATATAGCCATTACCATTTTTAATACAAAGCCATTAAATATTTGATATCTCACAACTTTTCTCCTTCCAAGAAATATTTATGATATACTTGTTTTTAAAGGACCATAAAACAATTATAGCAAATTAATCATATTTGGTATATAATATGTATTTACAAATGAGTAAGAAATGAGGTTAATATCATGTATAATATTGTCAACTGCATATCTAATATTCATGATTTTAATAAGCCTATATATATTCAGCAGGGAATAGGGGTAGAGATACAAGATTTTATAAAACCTGATTTATTAGACAAAGGATGGGAAGAAAGGGTAGAGGAATATAAAAGTGCTTTAGATGGATTTTCCAATACTTTATCTTTACATGGACCTTTTCTAGATTTAAAACCTGTCAGCCCAGATAAAAAAATAAGACAAGCAAGTTACGAAAGATATATTTTAACTTTAAATATAGGTAAAAAGCTAGATGTGGATTATATAATATTCCATAGTCAAATAAGTCCTTGGATAAAAGATCCTAATATAAAAGAGCTTACTAATAGATTAAATAAAGAGTTTTGGCACCTAATATTAAAGGAAGTAGTGGACTATAAGGGAAAAATACTTATAGAAAATATATTTGAGGATAATCCAAATTTTATAAAAGATTTAGTAGATACTATAAATCTACCTAATGTCAAAGTGTGCTTAGATATTGGTCATGCATTACTAGAAAGTAAAGATGATTTAGAAAACTGGATAAAGGTGCTAAAGGAAAGGATTGAATATATCCATTTTCATTGGAATGGTGGGGCTTATGATGAGCACCATAGGCCTTCTAATGAAAATATAGCATTTCTTAAGAGATTATTAGATAAATATAGCATTAATCCAATAATAGCCCTAGAGTATGATATTGATAATTTGAACGATGAAATTAAAAGGATCAGGAATACTTAGTTTTTCCCTAATCCTTTTTCGTCTTTTAAACTAAGTAGCACTATGGCTAAAACGATAACTGAAAATCCATAAGCTCCAATAAAAGTTTTTTTGCCGGTATTTACATTATTTTTTTCTTCATCAATAGGTAAAAAGGTTTCCATTGCTTTCTCAGAATCAACATATTTAAAATCTATTCCTTTATCATGGAAAACCAAATCAAAATTTCCAGCCATAATTTTTTCTAAGTCTTTAGCACCTAAGTAAATTCCTTCTTTATATATAATTGGTTCCTTGTCCAATATCAGCTCCTGGTCACTTATTTTAGCTTTTCTATTGCCTATTTCTAGATTGACAATATTACCGAGATTAATACTTCCCCTTTTATTGTCCTTAAATACAATATTTAGGTAGTGAAATAGTTTTTCAATTGGGAGATAGACTTGTCCATCTATTTCATAAACTGATTCTAAATACTTTTTTTCCTTATCCTCTAATTTTATATTAAGGTTAATAGGTTCACTTTCTTCTATTTTATCTACAAAATAGGAGCGTATTGGTTTTCCAGGACTTACTCCTTCTACAATACCATTTTTATTTTTAACCATAACACCATTGATAATTACATACTCCACTCCTATTGAAGGAAGGTTTGTGTCCTTTACAGTACTTTTATCTATTATTGTTTCTGGGTCAAATATTGTAATATCTGCATCACTACCTATTTCTATTCTTCCCTTATATCTCATCTGTGGAGCAACAGATTCCATCCTTTTAGCAGGTAAATAGCTTACTTTTTTTATGGCATCCATAGTTGAAAGAACCTTTTTTTCCCTTACATATTTACCAAAAAGCCTACCATAGGTTCCTGCTCCTCTTGGATGGTTATTTCCAGAGGGTTCAATTATAGTATCACTACCTATCATAATATAAGGGTCCTTTAATGCCATAATTAATTCCTCTTCCGGCATAGATCCATGTGCTGCCACTAATAAATGTTGAGTTCTATACTTGTCAAAGGTATCCTTAGTAATACGTATATCAGTACCCCCTATCTGTAAATCCTCATAGGTTATTCTAGATCTTTTCTGCCATCCAGGTCTAAATCTAGCTGAATCAATATAGGTAGCCCAAAAATCATAAGGATAAACACAAGCAGTAATATCCAGTCCCTCTTCTCTAGCTTTATTAACCATTTCCAAAGCTTTCTCCATGTGGAAGGTTCCTCCTGTACTGTTAATATGCATTATATGGATTATAGCGCCAGTTTTTTTACCATATTCTATAACTTCTTCTATACCTTCCAATCCTTTATCTACATCTGAATATCGTAAATGGTAAAAGGTGGGCACATTATATTCTTTAGCTAAATTAAGCAAAGGAACAACTTCATGCTTTATACCAGGTACATATTCAAAGCTAAAGGAAATACCTAATGCTCCTGCTTCTATATTTTTTCGAACATTATCTACTAATTTTTCTATATCCTCTTTATTAGTCATCTCAGTATCTATTCCATAGCCAACTATTGGCCAACGTTGTCTAGTAATAAAAGAGGAAGCACCAAAATTCGTTAAAACTCCATTCTTAGACCAAGCCCGATACCATTGTTCTGCATCTTCCGTACCACCGTGCATAGCTAGATTACTAGTTACTCCATCTAAAACTTTAAGCCTAATACCCACAGAATTAGGGTCATAGGATATGAGATCTATAAAACCAGGAGAAACGACTAATCCAGTTGCGTCTATTTCTTCTTTTCCAGAGATATCTTCCTTGGTAATTCTTAAGATTTTACCATCTTTTATTCCTAGATTATATCCGATTAATTCATGATCTGTTGAAGGATTGAAAATATTGCCATTTTTGATTACAATATGATACTCTTCTTTTTCTGCTATTGATTCAAAAGGTAGTAGACAAAGGATAAGGATAATAATAAGTATTTTTCTCATATATTCACATCCCTGTTTTACATTTATTACTTAAGATAATAGTATCATATGTAAATAGACTCTTCTATAAAATTGGTGAAATATTATAAAATCTTGAGAATTAATACCATATATGACAAGATAATTTGGCCTTATTTAGGAACTCTAATAAACAAATATTTATATAATTAAAGGTTGATTTAATTTAGGGAAATAGAAGAGTATAAGGATTTAAAACGGCTTAAAAATTTATTGGAGCTAATATTAAATAGATTTAGAAAAACACCTTAATTTTAAGGTGTTTTTCTATTCACTATATATCAATCTATATTTTCCATTTTCTATAATAAATACCTTCTCAATTTCATCATCTATTATATCCATAATATCCTCATGAAATCTAAACTTGGCACCTATTCCACAATTAGAACTTAATTGTCTAGGTACAGGCATAAGTTCACATTCTATATTATTTGCTTTACAATTTCTATTAAATTTAATTGCACCAGAATGAGTAAAAAATATTGCTACATATTCATTCATATTATTTCCTCGCTACAATTAAAATATCTTCTTTTTCATTTTTATACTCTAAATTATAACCTAAATTTTTTAAAAATCTAGTAATATTATTTTTTGCAGTATTATTATCTACTAAAATATCAATTCCTTCAGTATGTTTTTCAATTGCATTTTTAGTCATTAAAACAGGTTGAGGACAAGACATACCTCTTACATCAATTTTTTCCATTAATTCCATCTCCCTTCAAACTAATTACTATCTGACTTGGGCACCACTGAAAAAGTGCTTAATTTGTCATTCTGAGCGTTAACGAAGAATCTATAAATAGCTCAAAAGCAAGGTCCTTCACATTTGGTTCAGGATGACAATATGACTTTTTCAGCAGTTTTTTGATTTGCCTAATGTTTTTTTATTTACTAGCATTTCTGAATTTACTAAAGATACAACAAGGACTAATACAAAACAAATAAGTACTGCTATTTTACCATTATTAGTAGCGCCAGCAGGACTAGAAGCCAGACCAAAATTATGAGCTATGGCTGCACCTACTAAACTCCCCATAACTGTTACTGAAGAATCTGCATTTCCTTCACCGGCTAGTATAAGCTGTCTTAATGGACAACCACCAAGAAGTACAGAACCCCATCCTACTAATGCCATTCCTAAAAAGTTCCATAATCCATCAGTATGTGCTACAGGTTGATCTGCAAAACTAGGATTAAAATATCCAAAAATTAAATTTCCTATAAAAGCGAATACAAGAATTGCTAAAAAACCAGCTAAAAGATAGTTGTCTTTAAACATAATCATATCTCTTGTACCGCCAACCATACAGAGCCTTGTTTTTTGAGCTAATATACCTACTATTAATCCTGCAAATAATGCAATCCAAATAGGAGCGTGCATTGAACCAGGACCTTCTTCACTAAAGATTAACATGCTAAAACCAGATAATAATAGAAGGAATAACCCAACATTTACAATTGGAAAAAGGTAACCTTCAAATTTAGGTAAATTATAACTTCTCTTTAGGTTGAAACCTTTGTTTAAAAAGAAAACACCTACAAATATGCCTACTACAAATCCTACAATTCCTAAAATGGCATTTAAATCACCACCTGCTAACCTTAACACCATCCTTAAAGGACAACCTAAAAACATTAAGGCGCCTATCATTACTACAATCCCTAAAACAAACCTAGTAAAAGGTGATGAACCACCCTTAGCTTGAAATTCTTTGTTTTTCATTGAAATAATAAATGCACCTAAGACAAGTCCGATTATTTCAGGACGAATATACTGGACTATAGGTGCTCTATGCATACCTATACCACCTGCAATATCTCTTATAAAACAGGCTATACAGAATCCCATATTCATTGGATTTCCAAATTTCACTAATAATACAGAAATTATTCCAACGATTGCTCCTGTAATAATAATGTTTCTTTTTTCTTTCATTAAAAACCCTCCTTAAAAATTAAATTATGGCTTTATCTAAAGTTTAACAATAAATACCTAAAAAGTATAATAGATAATTTGAATGTATTTGGCATATACCATAAACTTTATCTATATATATTGATAATTCATTTTAATAGATGTATTCTTTAATTAGTAAGCAAATTAGTTATTATTAGGACATCAAAAAATATTTGGAGGTGTAATCGTGAAAGGATTATATTTAGATAACGGAGCAACAGCTTTTCCTAAGGCACCGGGAGTTGCAGAAAGTATGTCAAATTATTTATTAAATGTAGGTTGCAATGTAAATAGGGGAGCTTATAAGGGTTCTTTTGAAGCTGAGAATATAATTTTTGAAACTAGAGAATTAATATGTGAACTATTTAACTATAATAAAGTTGAAAATGTAATATTTACTAAAAACATTACAGAAAGTCTTAATGTATTGATAAAAGGATTAGTTAAAACAGGAGACCATGTAATAGTATCATCAATGGAACATAATGCAGTTACTAGACCATTAAATAGCCTTGTAAAAATAGGAGTTGAATTTACTAAAGTCCCTTGCAATAAATTAGGAGAATTGAATCCTGAAGATTTATTAGAATATATTAAACCCAATACTAAAGCTGTAGTTATGACCCATGCTTCAAATGTTTGTGGTACTATTTTAGATTTAAAAAGAGTGGGATCTATATGTAAAGAAAATGGATTATATTTTATCATTGATACGGCACAAACAGCAGGCTTTTTAGATATTGATTACAAAGATATAGGAGCTGATGCTATAGCATTTACAGGGCATAAAGGTCTATTAGGTCCTCAAGGAATTGGAGGTTTTATTGTAAATGATGATATGGTGACAGTATTGGATACTTTCATAGAAGGAGGTACAGGTAGCTTATCTGATAAGGAAATACAACCTGAATATATGCCCGATAAATTTGAAGCTGGAACATTGAATATTCCAGGAGTTTATGGATTAAACGCTTCTTTAAGATATATTTTAAAGGAAAAGGTAAAGACCATAAGGGAAAAAGAATTACTTTTAGTAAATCACTTTATTGAAGAGATTTCAAATATCCAAGAAGTGAAAACTATTGGGAAAAAAGATTTAAAAGATAGAACTGGAGTAGTATCAATAGATGTTCCTCATATGGATAATGCTGAAGTATCTTATAATCTATATAATGACTTTGGCATAATGACTAGATGTGGACTTCATTGTGCACCATCAGCTCATAAAACTTTGGGAACTTTTCCAAAGGGTACGGTTAGATTTAGTTTTAGTCATTTTAATACGATAGAAGATGTAAATTATGCAGTGGACGCAATAAATAAGATAGTAAAAGGTTGATAGACTATGTATAAAGCCTTAGTTTTTATTATAATAATGAAAACTAAGGCTTTAATTTTTTGATTATTTTCATAATTTTATTGCATTTATATTAATAAATATTATACAATAAAATAAAATAAAGATTCACTATTTATATAGCTAAAGTATATAAAATATATTTGAATTAAAACTGAGGTGAGAATATGGTAAAACTGAAAAGCAAAGAAAAGGTACTTAAAGAATATATGAGTAGATATCCTGAACTAGACAATTTTTTTAAAGAAGAGCTTTCAGAAGAATATGGTCGATATGTAGAGGCTTCTCCACATATTCAGTTTATGGAGATTCTTGCACAGTATGGAATGATTAAATTTTTTAGAGATAATATGCTAGTGCAACAATAGAGAATGTAGCTAAAATCCAGTGAAAGAAATTTTCAACTGGATTAATTTATTTCTATAAACATATATAATCATAAGGAGATGTTTCAAATATGAAATATAAAATTGCTAAAATTATTAGCCTTATAACGGTAGTTCCATTAGTAGCTTTCTTTACTATACTATTATCTTTTATTTATGGGATAGATCAATCTGTTAAAACTGGTTGGCTTATATATTCTATTGTTTTTTTAACAGTAATTCCATTGCTTGCCTACCCAGTTCATAGGATGGTACCAAGATTTAAAAAACAGGGAAGAAAAATTGAAAGAAAATTAGCTTTTATATTTGCTGTCATAAGTTATGTAATGGGCTCAATTCTTACCTTTTATTATGGCGCACCAGTATTGGTCAAAAAAATATTTATGGCTTATTTATCATCAGGAGTATTTTTAACCTTTGTAAATAAGGTATTAAAGATTAAAGCTAGTGGACATGCTTGCGGTGTATCTGGACCTATTACTTTGTTAGTTGATCTAGTTGGAACAAAGATGTTATGGCTTTTTTTAATAATACCGGTAATATATTGGTCTAGAATAAATTTAAAAAGACATAGTATAAGAGAATTGATTTTAGGGACATTAGTAGGGATTTTTTCTACATTATTCGCTATTAGTTTAGTTTAAAATTATAATCTTGCTTGACATGGAAATTTTCATATGATACGTTCAATAAGTCGAGAAGGTTAACAAATAAACCAAAAGGAGAATTAAAATATGAGTGAAAACAAAGTATTAGCAACAGTTAATGGAAAAGAAATAACTGATAAAGAAGTATATAATTTCTTAAATCAGTTAGCTCCACAAACGGCAGCTCAGTTTAATACACCAGAAGGTATCAATAAATTGGCAACTGAGTTGGTAAATCAAGAACTTCTATATTTAGAGGCAGTTGAAGATGGATTAGATAAGGAAGAAAATTTTAAAAGTCAATTAGAAAGTGTAAAAGAAAATGTTCTAAAACAATATGCAATCAATAAACTATTTGAAAACATTTCAGTATCTGAAGAAGAGATACAGAATTTTTATAATGAGAATAAGGAATATTTCAAAACTCCAGAATCTGCTCGAGCTAGCCATGTATTAGTTGATGATGAAGAAAAAGCAAAAGAAATATTAGAAGAAATTAACAATGGTTTATCTTTTGAAGATGCTGCTACTAAGTATTCTAGCTGTCCTTCAAAACAAAACGGTGGAGACTTAGGTGAATTCACTAGAGGTAAAATGGTACCAGAATTTGAAGAGGCTGCTTTTGCAATGGAAGAAGGGGAAATAAGCGAACCTGTAAAAACACAGTTTGGATACCATTTAATTAAATTGAGTTCTAAAACTGAACCTGGAGTTAGAGCCTTTGAAGAAGTTAAAAATCAAATTAACCAACAACTAGTGATGGTGAAACAACAAGAGAAATATTTAAATAAGGCTGAAGAGCTAAAAGAAAAATATGATGTAAAAATTTATTTTTAGTGAAGTAATCCCTTAAATTACCTCGTATGTAGTACCAGATTAGGTGAAAAATACATATGAGGTGATAATAATGAAAGATAAAAAATTTGAAAGAAAAATTGATGGAAATTTTTTCAATCAAATGAACTATGAAATAGCAGCAGAACATGGCGTAATAGATAATGAAGAGATGAAAAACAATAAAAAGTTTAAGGATTGGAACAAAGAAGATAAAAAGAGTAATAAATAGTAACAAGCCCTAGTTTCTTTAGAATTATAAAACTAGGGCTTTATATTTAAATCAGCTTTCCAATATAGGTAAAAGGCTTATTTATCAACTCAGTAATAGATGGAGTTCTTTCTTTATGTACTATAATGCAACAAGTAGAAGGACCGCCAGATTTCATTTTATCAATATGTGAAGGAATACTTTCATTTACCTTCAAGTCTGATAATTTTTCCAATATGCTTAATTCATATTTTATTCCCTTTGAACCAACTGGAATTGCTTCAATTATTTCTTTAGAACTAGAGATTTCCACATAGTCTTTTAATTGAAGAACATCCTTAGAATTTAAGACTTCATTTCCTACAAGAGGATATCCTAAAAGGGAAAGATACATGCCTTTTTCAACATTTTTAATTTTTAAATCAGAAACCTTTGCCCTAGATATTACGGTAATTCCTATACCAGTCATAGAAGTGGGGAAGTTTTCTTCTGTACTTCCTGTAAAAACTATATCTGTAAGTCCATTTTCCTCAAGTTCCTTTTTTATAGCTTTTAAGATCTTTTTACCTGTAGGATTCATTTCAACAGATAGGGTATCGGATATTATAATAGGCTTTGCTCCTATGCACAATGCTTCCGATAGGGCAACTTTTATAGTAGCTTTTCCTACAATCCCTTCGTCTACTTTCAATACATCATTTTTTTTACTACCTATTGCACCCAGACTATCACAAGAGATTACATAGGCTATATCCTTCTCATAGATTATGATTAAATCCCTATATCTTTCTATCAATTTGACCCCCGCCTATTTTTAATATTCCTTTATATATTAAAGAAGCTAAAAATATATTAATAAATGAAGCCACAGTTAGAGGAAGGCTCCATCCTATAAAAAATCCCCATCCAAATATGGGTACGAATAAAAGAGCGGAAATTGGGCCATTCAATATGGTTCCAACTATTACGGCAATATATATATTAAATCTTTGATAAAAAAATCTAAATAGATATGCATATACTGCCATTTGTATTGATATGTATATATGGACAGTAATTCCTAAAGGAAAGCCAGATGTAATTGCTGTGAGCAAATGGCCTAAACTTATTACCATAGCTCCATACCAGCCTCCCAAATATAAGGCCCCAAAATATCCTGGCATTGAATCGAAAGCAACGGTATTAAAAACCTTAATAAGGGCACCTACAGCACTTAATGCTACAAGCATAGCAACCATAGTAAGGGTTTTAATATCTTTTAATGTTTTAGTTTTTTCTTTCAAATGATCAACCTCCTAAGTATTAGTACTAGACTACATGAAATTGCTTTTTCCTATTTAAAGTAGGAATAACATAAGGACTATGATTAATCGGGTTATTAAGTAATTCCACTTCTATAGAAAAAGCTGATTTTATATTATCAGGGGTTAAAACCTTTTTAGGACAGCCAGAAGCCATTATTTTACCTTCTTTCATTACAAAAATTTCATCGCAAAATTGGGAAGCAAGATTAATGTCATGGAGTACGGTAATTACAAGTATTCCATTGTTAGATAAAGTATTTACAAGGGATAGTATTTCAATTTGATATTTAATATCCAGATGTGAAACTGGTTCGTCCATAAGCAAAATTTTAGGTTTCTGGGCTAACGCTCTTGCTATATAGACTCTTTGTCTTTCTCCACCACTTAGCTCATTGATATTCTTGTCTTTAAATCTCCAGGTATTCGTAATTTCCATAGACTCTTTTACAATATTTTTATCTTCTTCACTTTCTGACTGGAACCTTTTTAAAAAGGGCATTCTTCCCATCATCACAATATCATAGCAATTAAATTCAAAATCATAGGGCATTTCCTGAGGTACATAAGCTATATATTTGGCTTTATCTTTTATGCTAAAATCTTTAATATTTTTCTTTCCAATAAAAACATTTCCTGATTCTGGTTTCAGATATCCAGATATATTTTTTAAAAGGGTGGACTTTCCGCTACCATTTCCTCCTATTATACCTGCCACCATATTTTTGTTAATAGTGAAATCAATACCCTTTAAAACTTCAGTTTTTCCATAGGAAAAATATAATTTGTTTATTTGTAAAATAGTCATATTATCACGTTCCTTAATTTTTCTGTTTGTTCTTTATAAGTAAATATAAAAAGAAGGGACCACCAAAAGTTGCAGTTATTATTCCAATGGGTACTTCTGTAGGTCTTAAAATAAATCTAGCTAAAGTATCAGCTAAAGTCAGAAATATGGCTCCCGATAGGGCACTAAAAGGTACAAGGATTCTATTATCAGGACCTACTATAAGCCTGGATACATGGGGGACAATAAGACCAACAAAACCTATAATTCCCCCTACTGATACTGCAGTAGCAGTGACCAAGGATCCTAAGACAAGGATGATTTTTTTAATGAACTCTGTATTAACTCCTAGGTGTTCAGCAACTTCTTCTCCCGTTAAAATAGCATTTAAATCTCTTGAAAACACATACATTACAAAAGAACCAATAATTATTATAGGAGCAGAAAAAGCAATGCTATTCCAATTAGTAAGACTAAATCCTCCCATAGTCCAGAAGACGATTCTAGTAAATTCGTCATGGTTTAAAAGCATCAACAGGGATATAATTGCAGAAATAAAAGCGCTTATAGCTATACCCGCTAGTAACATTGTTGTCATAGATACTTTTGATCCAGTTTTTGATATGGTATAGACAAAGATTACAACTGCTAAGGATGAAATAAAAGCCAAGAAACTAAGGCCAAAAAGTCCAAGGCCTAGTATTATAGCAATGGTAGCACCAAAAGCTGCACCGGAAGAGATTCCCAAAACATAGGGATCTGCCATAGGATTTCTCAATAGTCCTTGAAAGAAGGCTCCTACAACTGAAAGCCCCATACCTACCACCGCTGCACCTATTATCCTTGGAAGCCTTAAATTAAAGATTATAGTTCTACTGGTTTCATCTCCATTTCCAGTAAATACATTTATAATTTCCTGCAGGGGTATTTTAACTGCCCCTGCAGAAATAGAGATTATAACCGTTAAGAAAAAGAATAGAATAGCTATAGTAAAATAGATGCTTTTTTTCACTTTAATCGAAGACCTCCGGATGTAAGAATTTGGCAATTTCTTCTAGACCTAGGACAATCCTATTAGAAGCTCTAGCTATTATGTCATCATTACTTATTACAAATATATTTCCATTTTTAACCGCATTGATATCTTTGTAACCCTCAGCTTTTTCAATATCTTTTACATTACCAGCATGAGGGGATGTAATTATTGCATCAGGGTTATTCTTAACTAATTCCTCTACACTGTATTGAGCCCAACCGTCAACATCTTGAGCAACATTTTTTCCACCAGCGAGAGTTATAAGCTCATCAATAAATGTACCTTTCCCAGCAGTCCAATTTCCGTCAAAAGAGACTAGATAGAACACATCTATTGTTGGAAGGTCTTCTACCTTATCTTTTATCTCACTAATCTTAGATTCCATCTCATTAATTATTTCTTGGCTTTTTTCATTAGTTCCAGTTATCTGAGCCAATAATCTTATGGACTCATATATACCTTCTATATCTTTAGCTTCTATCATTACAACTGGTATCCCCATATTTTCTAAAGTTTCCATCTCCTCTTGGCCTGATTGAGTAGAAGCCAACACTATATCAGGATTTTGTGCTGTTATTGCCTCGATATTAGGTCCTTTAAAACCTCCTACCTTTGTAATATCTTCAACCTCAGGGGGATAATTATCATAATCTGTAACACCTACAACTTTATTGCCAGCTCCCAAAGCATATATAAGTTCGGTAGTAGAAGGAGCGAGAGAAACTATCCTCTCAGGTTCTTTTTCTAAAGTTATTTTTCTTTCTAAAAAGTCAGTAATACTTAATGGGAACTGATTTTCAACTATTTCATCTAAGTTTTCAACCTTATCTTTAGGTTCTGATGAATCCTCTGTAGTACAAGCTACCAATGAAAATGTTAGGACAATTACCAATAAAAAAATAAATAGTTTTTTAAATTTTCTCATAAACATCCTCCTAATTTCATATTGAATATTAAAAAAAGGTCTACCTAAGGAGGCAGACCTTCATTTCAAAAATTAAGCATAAAAAACAGATTACACCTTCCCTCCGAAGGTAAATTCACAAAAACCTTATGGTAGGTCTCCTGGCTTGTGATTCATCTTCCACCCTGCCTTCCCACCTAAAAACTTAGGTAGTGGCTTATTAGGGTTTTATCTTCACTTACAGTAGCGGGGGCTGCGCGGGATTTTCACCCGTCTTCCCTTTTAACCTTTCGGTCCATAAGACTTTTTTATTTAATTGCACACTTATATTGTATAACTACTGGTTAATTAAGTCAATAGTTTTCAGTAACAGTCATTCATGATATACTTATAACTAATTAATTATATAAATTTAAAAAAAAAATAGTTCAGGTGATAATATGATTATTTTAGTTACTGGTGGAGCTAGAAGTGGTAAAAGTACTTTTGCAGAAAATCTATATAAGGACAAAAAGGATGTAGTGTATATTGCCACATCAAAAATATGGGATGAAGAAATGGAGGAAAGGATTAAATTACATAAGGCTAGTCGGCCTTCCTATTGGAGAACTTATGAAGGAAACTATTCATTAACCAGCGCTCTAGGAGAGGAGAGAAACTATCTATTGGATTGTATAACCCTCCTTACATCTAATATAATGTTTGATATAACAAAAGAGATAGAATATATAGATTATCAATTACAGAGTAAAATAGAAAATAGAATATATGGAGAATTATCCTCTCTAATAAAGGTTATTGAGGATAGGGGATATAATTTAGTGTTGGTGACTAATGAAGTAGGTTATTCTTTAGTTCCAGATAATCATTTAGGCAGAGTTTTTAGGGATATTCAAGGAAGGATAAACCAAAGGATAGCAGCTTTATCTCAAGAGGTTTATTTGGTATGTTGTGGAATACCGGTGAAAATAAAATGATAAATGGACTAATATTATCCATCCAGTTTTTAACCCGATTACCTATAAAAAAGTCTATAGATTTTAATGATGAAAATTTATCTAAGAGCATTTTTTTTTATCCATTAGTAGGGATTATAATTGGTGGAATTGGAGGTTTGTTTTATTACATATTTGGCTTTTTAAATGAAGATATAGGTAGTTTTTTTGCTCTACTATCCATGATAGTATTAACAGGAGGCCTTCATTTAGACGGGTTATCAGATACTTGTGATGGATTTCTATCCTATAGGGATAAGAATAAGATCCTTGAAATTATGAAAGACAGTCGCATTGGAGCCTTTGGAGTAGTATCCATAGTACTGGATATTTTGCTCAAATATATTCTCATTTCAAATTTAGAAGGAAATATACCCTTAATATTAGGATTAGCCTATGGAAATAGTCGTTTAGTAATAGCTTATATAATGTGTACTAAAAGAGTTGCTAAAAAAGATGGAATAGGGTATATGTTCTATAAGAGTGATCCTAAAAAGTATGCTTTATTTGGAGGAATTGGATATTTATTAGTAGTTCTATTAATCAATCCTATTTTTTTAATACCACTATTTGCATCCTTTTTAGTAGGACAGATAATAACCAAAATAACCTATAATAAAATAGATGGTTTTACTGGAGATGTATATGGAGCTACAATAGAAATAGGAGAGATAATATCTTTGATAATATTTTTGGAGGTGTTAAAGTGGATATAATTTTAATCCGCCATGGACAAACTGAGGACAATGTAGATAGAATTTTTAGCACAAAAGATACTAGGTTAACAGATAAGGGAAAGGAGCAGATTAGAAAGACTAAAACCTTTGTAGATACTTTAGCCTATGACAAAGTCTATGTAAGTCCCTTATACAGAGCTATCCAGACTATGGAAATATTAGGTTTAGATGGAGAAGTGGAAGAAAGGATTAAGGAAGTGGACTTTGGATTATTTGAAGGGAATACCTATGAAGAAATCAAGGACAAGTTTCCTAAAGAAGCTAAAATATGGGATGAGGATTATATTAATTATGTTACTCCTAAAGGAGAAAGTATTAAAATGGCATATGAAAGAGTGACTTCCTTTTTAGAGGAAATATCAAAAAAGGAGGAAAATGTGGTTTTAGTATGTCATGATGGAGTTACTAGAATTGCTTTATCTTGGGTATTTGATAATTTAGATTATTTTTTCAAATTTAAAATAGAAAACGGAAGCGTTAATATAATTTCTATAGATGAATATGGATTCAAATATATTGAAAAGGCCAACTATACTGTGAAATAATATAATGGATAAGTAATAATAAAATAAAATTTTGTTGACAATATAAAGTTTTATGATAATATGTAATTGAAAAAATTGAATATAAAAAATATTGGGTTCCTTTTGGATTAATAGGGAAACTGGTGTAAATCCAGTACAGCCCCCGCTACTGTAATTGGGACGAAATCAACTTATACCACTGAGAATATCTCGGGAAGGTGTTGAGAGTAGGATGATCAAAAGTCAGGAGACCTGCCTGATGTTTTTGCTAACTAACCTTCGGAGGGAAGGATAGGATTGTTTTTATTTGGCATTTTTATAAGTTAATCATTTATGTCAACAAGCCCTACCTTTAGAAGGTGGGGCTTGTTTTAGTATTGGTATAGGAAAAGAGGTGGACAATGAGGAAGAAATACTTAATATTAGCATTTGTTTTTCTATTCATATTAAGTTTTATTATAAGCCTTGGTAATGGAGCTGTAAAAATATCCGCAAGAGAAATAGCTAAAGCAATTCTTGCCGAAGAAAATAATGTAAATCGACAGGTTATATGGAATGTCAGGCTTCCAAGGACTATAATGGCAGGTCTTGTAGGCATATGTCTTTCACTATCTGGAGCTATACTCCAAGGAGTCATGAGGAATCCGTTAGCAGGTCCAAATATTATAGGAGTATCTGCTGGAGGAGGCCTTGCAGCACTAATTTTACTCGTTTTATTTCCCGAATTATATTATCTAGTACCAGGTGGAGCCTTTGTTGGTTCCCTTTTGGCTACTTTGTTCATATATATACTGGCTTGGAAGGATGGAGCCTTACCTACCAGATTAATATTAGCAGGAGTAGCTGTATGTTCTTTATTAAATGCTGGTATAAATGCATTGATGACCTTTTATCCTGATAGAGTGGCAGGGGTAATATCTTTTATGGTAGGTGGTCTATCAGCTATCACTTGGATACAGGTAAAGATGATACTTCCCTACGTAACGATTGGGATCATATTGGTATTACTGTTACCAACTAAATTAAATGTATTAATGCTAGGGGATGAAATAGCAACAGGTCTTGGATTAAATGTAGAGAGAACTAGATTTGTATTCATAATACTATCCTCAATATTGGCAGGGGCAGCTGTTTCTGCTGTTGGATTATTGGGTTTCGTTGGTCTTATGGTTCCTCATATTGCAAGATTGTTCATAGGTTCAGATTATAAATATTTATTTCTTGGATCTATCTTTTTAGGAGGAACAGTAGTTGTGCTATGCGATACTATGGCTAGGGTTCTATTTGCACCAATGGAAATTCCAGTAGGAATTATTATGTCAGCTTTAGGAGCACCGTTCTTTCTTTTGCTATTGAGAAGGAAGAAAAGAATTTGAAATACTTAATTTTATACAGGCACTAAAGGTAGTTATACCTTTAAATAATAGTGAGAGGTGATTTTCATGAAAAGCAAAAAAATGGTATTTTTGCTCGTGCTATTCCTTATGGCATTGACACCACGTATTACTAATGCTATGCATATTATGGAAGGCTTTCTCCCTGCTAAATGGGCTATTATCTGGGCTATTGTGTCTTTGCCATTTATAGGTATTGGATTTAAAAGGATAAATCAAATATTTAAAGGGGACTCAAATCAAAAAGTACTATTAGGACTAGCGGGAGGTTTTGTATTTGTACTATCTGCATTAAAAATACCTTCTGTAACAGGCAGCTGCTCCCATCCAACGGGAGTAGGTCTAGGGGCCATATTATTTGGACCCACAACTATGACTGTAGTAGGATTAATAGTATTACTATTCCAAGCATTGTTATTAGCCCATGGTGGATTAACCACATTAGGTGCCAATACTTTTTCCATGGCAATAATAGGGCCATTAGTATCCTATGGAATATTTAAACTTTTTAAGAAGAAAGGCGGCAATACAACTTTTGTAGTATTTTTAGCAGCTTTTTTAGGCGATTTGATGACCTATGTAGTAACTGCAACCCAATTATCTTTAGCATTCCCTGATTCTGTAAGTGGTTTTGTTGGTTCCTTAAGCAAGTTCTTATCTGTATTTGCAGTTACTCAAATTCCTTTAGCTATTGTAGAAGGAATAATAACAGCCATTGTTTATAATTTATTAGTTGAATATAGTAAGGAAGGGGTGATTAAAATTGAAACAATCAAATAAAACTAATATATTACTTATTCTATTAGCTATTATTATAATCATAACCCCTTTGTTTATTAAAAAAGGTGCTGAATTCGAAGGTGCTGATGATCAGGCAGAAGATGTTATTAACGAAATCAATTCAGATTATGAACCTTGGTTTGATTCAATATGGGAACCACCTAGTGGTGAAATAGAAAGTTTGTTATTCTCCCTACAGGTGGCCATTGGCGCTGGGATTATTGGTTATATCTTTGGCGTGATGAAGGAGAAGAGAAGAGTTGCTACTAATAGATAAATATGCTTATACTAATAAACTAGCTGATTATAACCCTATGACAAAGTTTATCTTTGTCATAGGGGCTTTGACAATAGTTATTTTTTTCAACAATCCCTATATAAATATGAGTATATTTATAATAATGTCGTTTTTGACAATATTTGTAGCCAATATACCTTTGAATAAGTATTTGAAGATTATGGCAATGCCCATTGTTTTTTTAATGATTAGCATAATTTCCATATTATTAAGCATTTCTCCTAATGATATATTTATATTTAGTGTAAAAATATCTAACAAATATATAGGAATTACAAGGGAATCCTTAACAGAATCTATAAATACATTATCAAGGGTTTTAGCATCAATTAGTTCAACATTTTTTTTAGCTTTGACTACACCATTAAATAATATTATAAAGATATTGAAAAAACTAAAGCTCCCCAATGTTTTAATAGAATTATTGGTGTTAATTTATAGATCTATATTTATCTTTTTAGAGGAATCAAAAGATATAATAATAGCCCAGGAAATGAAATTTGGTTATAACAATATGAGAAATAGTTACAGATCCATGGCTTTACTTATAAAATCCTTATTTATAAGGGTTCTATTGAGATATGAAGATATGATTATTTCTTTAGATAGCAAACTATATAATGGCGAATTTAAAATAGGTGATTAGATGATTACTATTGAGTCTTTAGAATTTAAATATGAAGATGGAACTAAAGCATTAAAGAATATAAATATGGATTTAAGTAAAGGTAATGTCATCGGTTTTATAGGAGCTAACGGCTCTGGAAAATCAACACTTCTCCTAAATATGGTAGGTATCTTAAAACCTAGCAAAGGATGTATAAAATATGATAATTCACATATACAATATAGTAAAAAATTTCTAAGGGAATACAGAAAAAAGGTAAATATTGTATTTCAAGATCCAGACAAGCAATTATTTTATTCTAATGTATATGATGACCTAGCTTTCTCCCTTAGAAATTTAAACTATAGCGAAGAAGAAATAGAAATAAGGGTTAAGAAAGCATTGGAAATTGTAGATGGATACGAATTAAGGGATAGACCAACTCATTTCTTAAGCTATGGTCAGAAAAAGAGAATTGCTATAGCAGGAGTATTAGTCATGGATTTAGATGTAATACTATTTGATGAACCTACCAGTGGATTAGACCCTTATATGACTAAAGAAATAAAGGATATTATAAAGAAATTGAGTAGGGAAAAGAAAATAGTTATATCTAGCCATGATATGGATTTAATATATGAAATTTGTGATTATGTTTATGTACTAAGACAAGGTGAAATACTGGGAGAAGGATTAACACAAGAAATATTTTTAGAAAAAAACCTATTAACAAAAGCTTATCTCGAAAGACCTTGGTTGGTAAAACTTCACGAGGAACTAGGCTTACCATTATATAAAAATGAAAATCAGTTATTTCAGTGGAAAGGAGATGGCTATGAAAAAAGGAATTATAGTAGTTAGTTTTGGTACAACCTATGAAGAAACTAGGAAGTTATGTATTGAAAGTATTGAGGATAGGGTGAGAGAACAGTACAAAGGTTTTTTTATATCAAGGGCTTTTACATCTCAAATGGTAATAAACAAACTTAAAAATAGGGACAACTATCATGTTGACAATCCAAAGGAAGCTTTAGAAAAGATGAAAGCCAATGGAGTAAAAGAAATATATATTCAGCCTCTTCATATAATACTAGGCCATGAGTATGAAAAACTATTAAGACAAGTAGAGGAATTTTTAAAGAATAATAAGGATTACTCTATTAAAATAGGGAAACCCCTTCTTTATAATGATGAAGATTATAAAAAGGTGGTAGAGGGATTAAGTCTCTCAGATATAAAGGCCAAGGAAGGGATTGTATTTATGGGTCATGGTACAGACCATGAAAAGGATATATCCTATGATAAGTTGGAAAAGGCTTTTAGGGAAAAGGGATATGAAAATGTGTATATAGCTACTGTAGAAGGTAGAGTTACCTTAGAGGATATAATTCCAAAACTGAAAGATAAGGGAATACAGAAGGTGGTCTTAAAACCCCTTATGCTAGTAGCTGGAGACCATGCAATTAACGATATGGCTTCGGACGAAGGGATCTCTTGGAAAATCATACTAGAAAGGGAAGGTTTTAATGTGAAACCAATCCTAAAGGGTCTAGGCCAATTAGAAAAAATACAGGATATTTATCTAGAACATTTAGGAAAAATCATGGATTAAAAGGAGGAAGAAATGAATAGGGAAAAAATAATTTCATCATTATTAATTCTAATTTTAATTCTATCTTTAATTACTGCTTGTTCTAATAATGAAGATTTGAAAACAAATACAGGAAAAGTAGAGCAAGTAGAAACAGAAGAATTGGAATATGGAATAGATATAAAGGAGGATTCCGTTACTTTTGTAGATGGAAGGGATAAAGAGGCGACCATTAGGAAGCACCCAGAAAGGACAATAGTATTATTCGATTCCTATCTGGAGGTATGGTGTAAATCTGGAGGTACAGTTGTCGGTCGTTTAGAAGCGCCACCAGAAAAAATAGTCGAAGAAGCCAAAGATGCAGAAGTGGTAGGAAAACAAGGCGCTATAAATGTGGAGAAAGTATTATCTTTAGAGCCAGATCTGGTAATTCTTAATTCCAATCAGAAGCATCAGATGGAATTGGTACCTATTCTAGAGGAAAATGGAATTGAGATTGTGGCATTAAATTATTTTGTTAAAGATGATTATTTTAAAATGGTAAGATTGTTTACAGCTTTAAATGATAGAGAAGATCTATATGAGGAATATGGAATTAAAGTTAGAGATGGTATAGAAGAGACAATTGAGAAGGCTCCAAAGGATAAGAACTATAAAATCTTAGTAATGATGGCCAGTGCAAAAAGCATTACCGTAAGGGGTTCCGATTCTACAGTAGGGGAAATGTTAAAGGATTTACACACTACAAATATATCGGATACGGCAGCTACAGGACCCGATGCAATAGCCTTTAGTATGGAAAAGATATTGGAAGAAGATCCAGACTTTATTTTCGTACAAACCACCGGTTCCGATAAAGAAAAGGTATTGGAAAGGCTTAAAAAGGATGTGGAAGATAATCCAGCTTGGAATTCCTTAACGGCTGTGAAAGAGGATAGATATATATTCTTACCAAAGGATTTGTATATGTATAAACCAAACCATAGATATGTGGAGGCCTATGAAGGGTTATCAAAAATTCTTTATCCTGATACCTTTAAATAGGGAAAATTACAATTAGAAAAAGGGTGTAGACATGGGGTTACTAGCAAAAAATCTTTATGTAAATTATGGAGAAAAGGAGATATTAAAGGATGTAAGTATAAGAGTAGAGAAAGGTCAAATAGTAAGTATAATAGGGCCAAATGGCTCAGGAAAAACCACTTTGATAAAGACATTATCTAGATGTATAAGGCCTGTAAAAGGTTCCGTTTATATAGAGGACGAGAATATATTAAACTTACCTACAAAATGGGTAGCAAGGAAAATGGCTATTCTTCCCCAATCTAAAAATACACCTGCCGATATTACTGTAAGAGAATTAGTATCCTATGGCAGATATCCCCATTTGAAATTTGGACAAAGGTTGGGGAAAGAAGATTATGAAATTGTGGACTGGGCTATTGAAAAGACTAGACTGAAAGAATCTAAAGACAG
This sequence comes from Clostridium sp. Cult1, assembly GCF_021655095.1. Lineage (GTDB taxonomy): Bacteria > Bacillota > Clostridia > Tissierellales > Tepidimicrobiaceae > Schnuerera. The sequence continues at coordinate 1,210,793 of NZ_PPXW01000001.1, forward strand.
ATATATAGTCACTCTATCTGGTGGAGAACAGCAAAGGGCATGGCTAGCCATGTCCTTAGCCCAAAAACCTGAAATATTACTACTAGACGAACCTACCACTTTTTTAGATATATCCTATCAACTAGAAATACTAGAATTGGTAAAGGAACTAAATGAAACTTTAAACTTGACGGTTTTAATGGTATTGCACGATTTAAATCAAGCAGCTAGGTTTTCGGATAATATATTAGTACTGAAAGATGGACAAATATGGGAATATAATAATCCCAATTCCATATTTAAAAAAGAATTATTAAAAGAGGTATTTAGGGTAGAAGGTCACATATATAGGGATGAAATAAACCATTGTCCCTATTTTATACCTTATAAAGTAAATTAAAAGATGGAGGTATTAAATGGCAAATATTATGATACAAGGCACCACATCTTCAGCTGGAAAATCCTTTATATGTACCGGATTATGTAGGATATTTAAAGAAGATGGATACAAGGTTGCCCCTTTTAAATCCCAAAACATGTCTTCAAAATATTATGAAACAAAAGAAGGTTATAAAATGAGCACTGCCCAAGCTTTGCAAGCCAAAGCAGCAGGTATTAAACCAAACCCTAATATGAATCCTATATTATTAATACCTAATTCGGATAAAGGCAGTGATGTAATCATAAAAGGAAAGTTTTATAACAGAATGGAAGCTTTAGAATACTTTACCTATAAAGATGAATTAAAGCCAATGATTAAAGAAGCCTATAAAAATTTAGAAAAAGTAAACCATATTATAGTTTTGGAAGGCGCAGGTAGTCCCGCAGAGATTAATTTAAAGGAAAATGACATAGTAAATATGGGAATGGCAAAGATGGTCGATGCACCAGTATTATTAGTAGCAGATATCGATAGGGGAGGGGTATTCGCATCCCTTTATGGCACAGTTCTGCTTTTAGAAGAAGAGGAAAGAGCTAGAATCAAGGGACTAATTATCAACAAGTTTAGGGGCGATAAAAGGTTGTTGGACCCAGGCATTGAAATGATAGAAGAACTACTAAATATACCTGTAATAGGGACCCTTCCCCTTACCCCATTGGAATTGGTGGACGAAGATTCCTTAATAGACTATGAAAAACATTGTAATCTATTTCCTCAAAGGGAAGATGAAATAGAAGGGGAATTAGGTAAACTATCCAAAATGATAAGGGAAAATCTAGATATGGACTATATATATTCTTTATTGAAACTAGATTAGGTGAAAATATGAAAGGTATCTTAATAGCAGTAATATTAGACTTAATAATAGGAGACCCTTATAGCTTTCCCCATCCTGTAAAGCTAATGGGAAGGCTAATATCTTTAGAGGAAAAATTAGTGAGAGAAATTAATTGGGGACGTCAGGGAAGAATTTCTAATTTAAAAATTGGAGGGCTTTTAATAGTAATTTCAAACATCATTTTAGCTTTTACAATACCTTATCTATTGCTAAAGACCATAGAGGAATATAAAGTTCTCCATTCCATCATCAATATATACCTTATATATACCTGTATTGCAGCTAGATCTTTAGATAAGGAGGCTATGAAGGTATATTATGGGCTAGATAAAGGAATTGAAGAAGCAAGATATAAACTTTCCTATATAGTGGGAAGGGATACCAAGAACCTTTCAGAAGAAGAAGTAATAAGGGCAGCAATAGAAACCGTAGGAGAGAATACCGCTGATGGGGTCATTGCCCCATTATTTTATATTATGCTATTAGGTGCTCCAGGAGGTCTTATGTATAAGATGGTTAATACAATGGATTCTATGCTAGGTTATAAGAATGAGAAATATATGGAACTAGGCTTTTTTCCTGCAAAGGTTGACGATGTATACAACTATATTCCTGCTAGACTTACAGGAGTTTTAATGTGTCTATCTTCCATATTTAGATTCAATGTAAAGAATGGTTTTAGGATAATGATACGAGATAGGAAAAATCACAAAAGCCCAAATGCAGCCTATCCAGAAGGAGCTGTGGCAGGTCTTTTAAATATTCAGTTAGGGGGTAATAGCTATTATTTTGGCAAGATAGTAGAAAAGCCAACTATAGGGGATAGAATTAGGAATATTCATAGACAGGATATTAAGAAAACCATTGAGATTATGTATAGAACAGAAGTATTATTACTTGTTATTTATGGACTAATTAATATCTTATTAGGCAGGTGAAAAGATGAGACATGGTGGAGATTTAATAACTTATGAAAAATATTATGAAGAGGAGTTAATAGATTTTAGTAGCAATATAAACCCTTTAGGATTTCCAGAAGGTCTGGAAGAAGAATTAATCCACGGTTTTAACAATATGACAAACTACCCAGATATAAAGTATAGGCATCTTAAATCCAGTATATCAAAGTATTTAAGATGTAATCCAGGGAATGTAATAGTAGGCAATGGAGCAGTAGATATAATAAATAATTTTGTACTTATGTTTCCTAGAATAATAGTTACATTACCCTCCTTTTCAGAATATGAACAAAGGGCTTTAATCTATGAAAAGGAAGTGGTTAGATTAGATTATAATGGGGATTTCACTCTGGATTTAGCCTCTATAGAAAAGACAATAAAGGCTGAAGATCTATTAATCCTAGGGAATCCTAACAATCCAACAGGGCTGAGGATTGAAAAAGAAACTTTAATGGAATTATACGAAATAATCAAGGAAAAGGAAGGCTACCTACTACTAGATGAAGCCTTCTATGAGTTCTGTCCAAAGGATTATGATAGTATTGAAATATTTAGAAAAGACTCTTTTAAAAATGTTGGAATAATTAGAGCTGCTACTAAGTTCTTTGCCCTTCCAGGTATTAGATTAGGTTATGGTTGTGTATCAATGGATATAAGTAAAAAATATGGAGAAATAGAATTACCCTGGAGCGTTAATTCTTTGGCAGATAGGGCTGGTAGGTACATTTTCCAATGTAAAGACTATATAAAAAGGAGTCAAGCTTATATAGAAGGTGAAAGGGAATTTCTATTAAGGGAATTAGACAAAATTGAAGGGATAAAACCTTATCCAACTCATACTAATTACATCCTAATAAAACTATTGAAATGGAATGAAGAATATGTATTCTATTTTTTTCTAAAAAGAGGTTTGTTAGTTAGAAGATGCTCCAGTTTTAATGGATTAGATAATACCTATATTAGGTTGGCTATAAAAAACAGAGAGAATAATTTAAAGCTAATAAAAACCTTTAAGGAATTGGAGAGATCATAGATGAAGACTATAATGATTACAGCCCCTTCTAGCAATACTGGTAAAACTTTAATTACCCTTGGGCTAATTAGAGCATTAAAAAATAGGGGATTAGATATATCTGCCTTTAAGACTGGACCAGATTTTATCGATACCAGGTATTTAGGATTAGCTTCGGGAAAAAGAGCAGGAAACTTGGATATGTATATGATGGGTGAGGAAGGATTAGAGGTGGGTCTATCTATGAACAGAGGAGAATACGCCCTAATAGAAGGAGCCATGGGATATTTTGATGGAATATATAATACTTTTGAGAATTCCAGTTATCATATATCAAAAAAACTAAATATCAATGCTCTTCTTATCTATACGCCAAAAGGTGAGATGTTTTCAGCTATTCCCAAGATAAAAGGTATGGTAGATTTTTCAGATTCTAGGATTAAAGGGATCATTTTGAATAAGGTAAGAAAGGATATCTACCTTCTATTAAAAGAAAAAATCGAAGAATATATAGGGATTAGAGTATTAGGCTATGTAGAAGAAGATAAGGATCTTGAAATACAAAGTTGGTATCTTGGTTTAGTTCAAAGTATGGAAAACCAATATGCAGAAAATATAATCGATAAGCTATCAAAGATTATGGAAAAAACTGTCCATTTAGAGGAGATAATCCATCTTATGAATGATTTAGATATATCAAAATATGAATATCCAAGAAAAAGAAATATTAAAGTGGCCATAGCCTATGATAAAGCTTTCTCTTTTTATTATAATGAAAATTTAAGACTATTGGAAAATAGCTGTCAGGTAGAATACTTTTCTCCACTAAAGGATAAAGAAATACCAAAATGTGATTTATTATACATTGGTGGAGGATACCCTGAATTATATAAAAAAGAGCTTTCTCAAAATCAAACTATGATAAATTCTATTAGAAAAATGGTAGAATTAGGAGGTTATATATACGGGGAAGCTGGAGGTTTTATGTATTTAGTAGAGAATATAGAAAATGCTCCTATGGTAGGGATATTCAAAGGGAAAGCCTATATGACGGATAGACTTCAAAGGTTTGGATATACAAATATTCAACTAATGGAGGATACTATATTGGGCAGAAGGGGAGAAGAGTTAGTCGGTCAGGAATTTCACCGCTCTATAATAGAAATAGAAGATAGACCTTTATATTATATAAGTAAACCTAAAACCAATAGAAATTGGCAGTGCGGATATAGCTATAAAAATGTTTTAGGAGCATATCCCCATATTAATTTCCTAGGTAATATGGAGGCTTTTAATTATCTGCTGGATAGGATAGAGAACAAAAGATAAGGAGGGAAATCATGTATATTAAGAATCCAATGGAAATAGAGAACAAAAGTATGGATATTATAGAGGAAGTAATGGGGGATACATCTTTTACTGACAAAGAGAAGGTAATTGCAAAGAGGATGATCCATACAACAGGAGATTTTGAATATAGAAATATTATATCCTTTAAAGGAAATTTTGTTGAAGAGGCAGTGGATAGTATAAAAAAAGGAGGCGTTATTTTTACCGACACTAAAATGGCCTATATGGGAATAAATAAAAAAGCCCTATCAAAAACTCGGTGTAAATTAAAATATTTAATCGATGATGAAAGGGCCTATGCTCTGTCTGAAGGGTTAAATACTACTCGTTCGGCGGCAGCTATAGATTTAGCTATAGAAGAGGGAATAGATATGTTCGTCATAGGAAATGCACCTACTGCCTTATTTAGGCTATTGGAATTAGCAAAGGAAAGTAGAGTTAATCCTAGATTTATCATAGGGGTTCCAGTAGGCTTTGTTGGTGCCAAGGAATCTAAAGAATACTTAAGGGAATTCCATATTCCTTCCATATCTACAATAGGCACTAAAGGCGGTAGTAACGTTGCAGCCTCTATTGTTAACGCCCTATTGTATATGGTGGTAGGAAGATGAAATTGGATATGTATGTGATAAAAGATGGGAAACCACTAAGATGTGGATATACAACTGGCTCCTGTGCTACAGCAGCTACTAAAGCAGCAGTTCTTATGTTGGAAACTGGAGAAATTCCAAACTATGTGGTAATAGATACTCCAGCTGGGGTAAGGCTGAAACTTGAAATAAACAATCCAAAGATAGAAGGAAATAAAGCCTCCTGTTCCGTAATTAAAGATGGGGGCGATGACCCAGATGTAACCGATGGAATGGCAATATATGCCCAAGTAGAAAAAAGGGAAGATGAAAAAATAGTCATAGACGGAGGAATAGGCATTGGGAGGATAAATAGAAAGGGTTTGTTTGGAGAGATTGGAGAAGCTGCCATAAACTCTGTACCCAAAGAGATGATAAAAAAGGAAATAAGAAAGGTATCCATTAAAGGATATAATGTATTAATCTATGCTCCCAATGGAGAGGAGATTAGTAAAAAAACTTACAATGAGAATATTGGAATTAAAGGCGGTATATCCATTATAGGAACTAAAGGCATAGTATATCCTATGTCCCAGGAGGCTTTGATAAAGACTATATATATGGAAGTAGATGCTATAGAAGATAGATATGGTAAGGAAAATATAATCTTAGTACCAGGAAATTATGGGGAGAAATTAGCAAAATCTCTAGATTTAAAAGGTGGTATAGTGAAGATCTCCAATTTTATTGGGGACAGTATCCTCTATATATATAATAAAGGATTTAAATCTATGACTTTAGTAGGCCATATTGGTAAATTTGCCAAACTATCCATAGGTATATTTAATACCCATAGTAATATATCTGATGCACGGATGGAAGCTTTTATTTATTATCTATCTTTAAAAGGAGTATCTAAATCATTGTTAGAAGAGATAAATAATTGTTTAACAGCAGAGGAAGGATTAAATCTTTGTATTGAAGCAGGATACGGGAATATTGTAAAGGATATGGAAAAAGGAGCAGAAGAAAGGGTTAAAAAATATTTGAAGGATGAAGATTATCCAGTTAAGGTAATTATCTATTCCATGGAAAGGGGTGTTCATATGGGGTAGTGGTAGCTGGTATAGGTCCAGGAAATCCTAGATTTTTAACTAGGGAGGTAAAGGATGCCATAGAAAATTTTGAAAAAGTAGTAGCCTTTGGCAGGGTTTCCAATTCTTTAGGCCATATTAGGAAGGATTTTATAAGAATAGAAAAAATTGCTCATATAGATAAACTTCTAGAAGAATATGAAGATATTCTAATATTAGCCTCAGGAGACCCTTGTTTTTATGGAATTGTTGAATACCTTAAAAGGGAGAATATAAAGATTGAAAAGATATTGCCTGGACTATCCTCCTTTCAATATATGATGGCAAAATTAGGCATAAGCTGGCAAGGAGCAAATTTTCTTTCTTTACATGGAAGAAAAGGAAAGCTAGAAAGTGTAAAGGATTATAAATTATCTATAATCCTTACGGATAAAGACAATACCCCTTCACGTATCTCTAAAAGCCTATATGAAATGGGAGTTAAAGGCAGGATATATGTAGGTTTCAATCTTTCCTATGAAGATGAAAGGATAATAAAGGCAGAGATAGGTAAAAAAATAGATGATATTACTCCTTTAGCTGTGGTGGTGATAGAAAATGAAATGGATTAGAGATGAAGAATTTATACGGGGAAAGGTTCCCATGACCAAATTCAATATAAGAATACTAACTATGGCCTACTTATCCATAGAAGAAGGGGACAAGTTATTGGACATAGGCGCTGGTACAGGAAGCATATCTATAGAAGCTAGCCTACAAGGGGCTGAAGTTTGGGCAATTGAAAAAAATCAAGAGGGGATAGATATTATAAATAAAAACAAGTCTAAATTTAATGTAACTATAGATGTAATAGAGGGAGAAGCACCAGAGGTTCTACCAGATATCAAATTTAATAAATGTTTCCTAGGAGGTAGTGGTGGTAAGCTAAAGGAAATATTTGAATATCTAAATGATCATATGGAACCAGAGGGCATATTATGTGGCAATTTTATTACCTTAAACAATTTAAACCATTTTCTCCAATTATTAAAAGCTTATGAATACACAAATGTTGATGTCCAATTAATCCAGTCTTCTTATATGGATAAGATAGGACTTATGAGGGGGAATAATCCTATATTTATAGCAAAGGGAGTGAAAAGATGAAAAGGCTATATGTTTATATTTTAGGGAGGAGGAAATCTAATGATTAGTTTTGTAGGGGCAGGTCCTGGAGATGTGGATTTAATAACCATTAAAGGAAGACAGCTATTAGAAAAGGCAGATATGGTTATATATGCTGGAAGCCTAGTGTCAAAGGATCATTTAAAATTTTGTAGAGATTCTTGTAAGATATATAATAGCGCTTCCATGACCTTAGAAGAAATAGTGGATAAGATGGAGAAGGCAGTAAAGGAAGGGTTGAAAGTAGTAAGGTTACATACAGGAGATCCAACTATTTATGGCGCAATAAGAGAACAGATGGATTTATTAGATGAAATGGGCATAGAGTACGAAGTTATCCCTGGTGTTAGCTCCTTTACTGCTGCCTGTTCTGCCATAAAAAAAGAGTTTACATTGCCTAATGTAACCCAAACAGTTATATTAACCAGAATAGAAGGGCGAACTCCAGTGCCAGAAGAAGAGGATTTAGAGCTATTAGCTAAACATAAAGCCTCAATGGCCTTATTCCTATCAGTAAAGGATATGGATAGGGTAGTTAAAAAGTTAAATAAAGGTTATGGTAGGGAAGATGTACCAGTAGCTGTAGTATATAAGGCAACTTGGGATGATGAAAAGATAATAATGGGTACTTTAAAGGATATAAAAGAAAAGGTAGAGCAGGCAGGAATTGCTAAAACCGCCCAGATATTAGTAGGAGATTTTATAAAAGGAGAATACGAAAGGTCTAAACTATATGACCCATCCTTTTCCCATGAATATAGGGAGGCTTATGAATGAAAATTGCCTGTATTTCCTTTACCCAACAGGGAAAAGAAATAGGTGAAAAACTAGTTAAAGCAAGCTTTAAAAATAATAAATACACTGCCAACCATTTTATTAACGATGAAATTCATGGAGGCATAAAGTCTAGAATGGATTTTTTAGTCAAGGAATATGATGGACTCATTTTCATATCTGCTACAGGAATTGCTGTTAGGCTTATGAATCCTTATATTATTAATAAAACTATAGATCCTGCTGTAGTTGTGGTAGATGATGGAGGTAATTTTTCCATTAGCCTATTGTCAGGCCATATTGGTGGTGCAAATAGATTGGCCCAATGGGTAGGGGATATTATAGGAGCTATTCCTGTTATTACCACTGCCTCGGATAACAGAGGTGTAGAATCTATAGATCTATTTGCTATGAAAAATAATTACAATATGGAAGATATGGGGGCAGTAAAGGATATTACTGCCATGATGGTAAATAAAAACAAAGTAGGGTTTTATTCTGAGTTGAAGGAAGTTATAAAATATGACAATCTAAAAATACTAGATAATTATAAGGACAAAGACCATTCTATTCAAGGAGTTATTATAGTAAGTTCTCAAAAAAGGATAGACATCCCCTATGAAAAACACTGTAGATTAATACCTAAGAATATCAATATAGGTATAGGGTGTAAAAGGGGTATGGAAGGTAAAAGGATCATAGAAGCCATTGAAAATATACTAACTCAATTAAATTTATCTTCTAAGGGAATTAAAGCTATAGGAACCATAGAAGTGAAAAAGGGTGAAATAGGTATAATAGAGGCTTGCAATCATTTCAATTGTCCTTTGAAAATATTTACCTTAGAGGAGATAAAAAAGATAGAAGATAATTTTCCAAAATCCCAATTCGTAAAGAAAACAATAGGAGTATATTCTGTATCAGAACCTTCTGCCTATCTACTAGGAGGGAAGATGTTAACTGGGAAAATTAAAATAGATGGAATAACCATATCTGTAGCAAAGGAGGTATAAGATGGCTAAACTATATGTAATCGGTATAGGGCCTGGAGGTAGAGAGCATATGACATTGAAGGCCATAGAAACTATAAAAAAATCTGATATTATTGTAGGCTATACCCCGTATATAGACTATCTGGGGGATTTAGTAAAAGGAAAGGAAATTTATTCTACAGGGATGAAAGGGGAAATAGAAAGGTGTAAATTAGCAATAAAAAAAGTAAAGGAAGGAAAAAACACCGCTATAATTTCAACAGGAGATGCTGGACTTTATGGTATGGCTGGGCCAATATTAGAATTGAAGGAGGATATAGAAGTAGAAATAATTCCAGGAGTTACGGCAGCTTTTTCTGCAGCTAGCGAATTAGGTTCACCTATTATGCATGATTTTGCTTCCATTAGCCTTAGTGATTTATTAACTCCTTGGGAAGTAATCGAGAAAAGGATTGAAAAGGCAGCAGAAGGGGATTTTGTAATAGCTATTTACAACCCTAGAAGTAAGGGAAGGAAGGACCATTTAGAAAAGGCCGTAGAAATAATGCTTAAATATAAAGAAGGGGACACACCGGTGGGGATAGTAAAGAATTCTGGTCGTGGAAATACAGAAATAATCTTAACTACCTTAGTAAACATTTCTTATGAAAAGGTGGACATGCTAAGTATATTAATAATAGGGAATAGTAATACCTATGTAAAAGATGACCAGATGATAACTCCAAGGGGGTACCATATAAGATGATCTGGATAATTGGTGGTACTAGCGAATCTAGAAGGCTTATAGATAGAATAAAGGATTTGGATAGCTATATTGTTACCGTGGCAACAGAAAGTGGGGAAGAGTTTATTGAAAATCTAAAGTTTTATACGGGAAGAATGGACTATGCTGGAATGCTAGAGTTTGTCTCTAAAAACTGTATATCTTTAATAGTAGACCTTTCCCACCCTTATGCAAAGGTAGTAACAGAAAATGCAAAAAAGGTGGCAGAAGAAAAGAATATAGGATATATTAGGTATGCTAGAAAGAAAGTAGTCTCAAATTCTAAAGGTATATACTTGAAGAATTATGAGGAAGCCTATGATTATATTGCTAAAATAAATGGGACAGTTTTTTTCACCACAGGTTCAAAAAATATAGGTGATTTTGAAAAAGTGCGAGGAGAAAACAGATTTATTTATCGAATACTACCTGCATTAGAAAGTATTAAAATATGTAGAAAATATAATATAAAGTTAAAGGACATAGTTGCTGTCCTAGGGCCCTTCTCAGTAGAATATAATAAAGCTATGTTTAAAGAGTATGGTGTAGATTATGTAGTAATGAAGGATAGTGGAGAAGAAGGGGGTACCCTAGATAAAATAAGGGCTTGTGAGGAATTAGGTATAATCCCTATTATAATAGGGAGGGAGATGGAAGATGGCTTTCATAGTTTAGATTCCATAGAAAAAATAATAAGGAGGCATGTCTAATGGAGAATTGCTATAGATTTTATAGAAATACTGCTTGTGAGTATTTTCCTTGTCATAAAGTAAAAGATGAAGAAAATTTTAATTGTATGTTCTGTTATTGTCCATTATATTTTTTAGAAGAATGTGGAGGAAATCATTTTGACAATAATGGAATAAAGGACTGTACCAACTGCCTAATACCCCATTCCCCGAAAGGATATGATTATATAAATGAAAAGATAATGGAAGTGAATAGAAAGAGAAATAAATAATTTGAATAATTGAGCCAACATTATTGACATAAGTTTACTAAGTTATATAATATAATTAAACGAACATAAACCCAAAACTAAAAATAAATGTATTTCTCATTTTGGCAGTTTCATTTTAATTTATACAAGGTGTTGATTATGTGGTTGAGTTAAAAGAACAAAAAAAAGAAAGTTATGAATTGATAAAAAAGCTCATAGAAAGCAAAGGATACAAGCTGACTACCCAAAGAGAAAGGATATTGATGGAATTTATTGAAAACAAAGATGAACATTTGAATGCAGAAAAAGTCTATAATATATTAAAAACTGAAGGAATTGGAATTTCAACAGTTTATAGAAATATAAATCTTTTTGTAGATTTAAATATATTGAAGGAATTCAAAATCGATGAAACAAGCTATTATGAATTAAAAATGTATGCTAAAAAACCTTTACATATCCATTTCATATGTGAAGAATGTGAAACCTTAGTTGATATAAAAGATAGGGATATAATATTGCAATATTTAAATATAAACAATTCTATAGAAAACAATTATAAAATTCAAATAAATGATGTGGATATTATGTTTCATGGATTGTGTAATAAATGTGCTGAAAAGAAACAAAATCATTTAAATAGCCTTAGTCTCCAATTTAAACAAAGAAACTAAGGCTAATGTTTCAATTATTTTTTACTCTTCTTATACTTAACCATAGCCTTATGGATTAAGAAACCAATTATTCCAAGGATAATAATAAAGGGTAATAAATAAATTAGTAAAATTACTAACTTTTCCAAGGTGTTTTTAAAGAAATATAAAGATTCATCAATAGCATCTAAAACTTTTCTACCAAAGGAAGTTTCTGGACTTGTTGAGCTAGTTAGTTTTTCAACTTCTTGGATATATAAATTGATTGTAGTAAAATCCACTTTATCATCCAAATCCATTAGACTAGATTTTAACCTTTCTTTTTCATATATGACTTCACTTAACTGTTTTTCTAAAGCGATAATATCCTCTACTTTGTCAGCTTTCTCCATAAGGGAAAGAATTCTTTCTTCTTTTACTTCAACAACTTTCATTCTGGATTCTGTATCAGTATATTGTTTGGTCACATCTTGTTTATTAGTACTTTCCCAAACTTTATTCCCTATCGTTTTTAAATCGGATTTGAAATTATTAATACTATACTTAGGAACCCTAATAGTAAATTCTCCATTTTGAAAATTCCTAGAACTATAGGATATATTGGAATACTCTACATAAGCCTGATGTTTTTCTATAACCTTATTCAATTCATCATTAGATCTATCAAACTCAGTAGTTTCAAACCTAATATCAATTGTGGTGATGACTTTTTCTGGTTCCAATGGACTAGACGATTCATTTTTAAAACTGCTTCCTTCTTTTTCCGAGGATTCATGAGAATCAGAATCGGATATAGCCATATCTACAGATGTATTATTACTTTTTTCTGCACTGCAACCAACTATCATAGATAAAACAAGTAATACACTGAACAAAAAAAGAATTCTCTTTTTAGTATTTATCACTAGGATCACCTCTTTAATATGATTATACAATAGATAGACAAGAAAAATGCTACAAATTAGTTACATTATAATCAATTGTCAAAAAATTAAAAAAATAAGCATTTATTAAATAATAATGTATAATAGTATATGGTAATAAAATTAAAAGAAATAAATCTTTTACTGTAAAAAATGCTTTAGTAAAGAATTACACAGAGGAGTGTGAAGGGATGATTAACCAATCTAATGTTAATAAGGTAGATGCTAGTCAAAAATATGGTGTTGAAGCTAGGGCAGATACAAAATTAAAAAAAGCTGTAGGTTTAGAAGGATTTGTATGCTTGGCAATAATAATTGGATTTTTTACCATCTTAGGAAGTAAAATGGGGCTAATAAATGCGATAAACACTCTACTAAATACAGCCTATGACTTACTCATGAATACAGTATTTAAAATAATGGCCATAGCAGTAATAGCAGGAGCAGTAGCTAGTATTTTAACGGAATTTGGCGTTATTTCACTAGCAAATAAATTATTATCTCCTTTGATGAAGCCTCTCTACGGTCTTCCTGGAGCAAGTGTAATAAGTATATTTACAACCTATTTATCAGACAATCCAGCAGTATTGACTTTAGCTGAAGACAGAAGATTTCGTAGGTATTTTAAGAAATATCAATTACCAGCACTAACTAATATTGGTACCTCCTTTGGTATGGGACTAATCGTTACTATTTTTATGATGGGACTAACTAGCCCTAGTGGAGAAAATTTTATCCTACCAGCAATTATCGGTAATATTGGTGCAATAATCGGTAGTATAGTTTCGGTCCGTTTAATGCTTCTACATACTAAAAAAGTATATGGAACGGAACTTGAAGCTGAAGAATCACATGGAAACGAATATGATATAGTAGAGTACCGTGAAATTAGAGAAGGCAATATAGCTGAAAGAATAATGAACACCATTCTAGAAGGGGGCGCTTCTGGAGTAAAGGTAGGTTTTGCAATAATTCCAGGAGTATTAATTATATGCAGTATTGTTATGATTTTATCAAATAGTGCTCCAGAAACTGGAGTGTATACAGGGGCTGCTTATGAGGGAGTAAACCTTCTTCCTTGGATTGGAGAAAAGATTAGTTTCATAACCACTCCTCTTTTTGGATTTACCTCTGCAGCTGCTATATCTGTACCTATTACTGCTTTAGGAGCAGCTGGTGCAGCTATAGGCATAGCATCAACTATGGTTAGTACTGGATTAGCTCATGGTAATGATGTGGCAGTATTTACAGCTATGTGTATGTGTTGGAGCGGATATTTAAGTACTCATGTGGCTATGATGGATGGTTTAAACTTTAGAAACCTAACAGGGAAAGCCATATTCAGTCATACCATAGGCGGAATATGTGCAGGAATTGCTGCAAATTGGATTTATAAATTAGTAATGGTATTTATGTAGAAAAAACCTTCCATATCCAGATAAATCAATTTTAGAATATGGAAGGTTTTTTTAATTATAAGATTCCAAGATAATTACCAATATTAGCTTCTTCATCTATAACACCTTTAATTTTAGAAGTTTTACAACTCATAATAACGGTAACCCCTGGACCGTGACCAGATTTAATACAATCGCTGTGGACTATGACACCGATGGAAATAGAACCTTCTAAATATTGTCTACCATTAGTATTGTCACAATCCTTAAGTAGAACTAAATCGCCAAATCTTAGTTTGTTTATCCCAAACTTTTCATTGGCATTCTTGTCTCCAGTCATAATATCGTAGTCTCCAGAAAAGGCAGTAGCACCTCCTACTCCGGAACCCATTAGATAAGCAGGTATTTCTGTAACCACAGGAACTTCCAGAATTCCTTTTGAATTTTCTTTAATATTTAATTTTTCAAATAGGCGAGGATCTATATTCATACATTTAATATCCTCATATCCCTCTATAGCTAAACCTTGTCCATAAGCTTTAACTAAAATAGTGTCTCCAATAGCCATATTCTCCAAATCTTCGTCTCCAAAGTAGATTAAAGTATGGTCAACCCCGCCATGCACACCCGTTACAAAACCTTTGGCACCTTTTGCATTACCAGTTATAACTTGAGCTTCATTACCTATACATGCTAAAAGCATTAATGCTTTGTTGTCTGGTGTATTATCGTTTTTGATACTAACACCAGGCTCAATATGATCTCCTACCCATTTCATACAAGAATCCCCAACTTTTACATTGTAACAAATGCCACCAGTTGCTGGAAGTATATGAGCCAAACCTTCCTGATCAATTCTATAAGGATTGTTGCTAGTAGCAGGGCTTGATATTTGACCTTGCACTGATTGAATCACTAGTTTGTCTTTATTCGTTTTAATCATGAATTAGGCCTCCTTTAAATTGCTAATAGTAAATATATTGTATCATTACTAGTATATTTGTTAAATAGAATTGAAAATTCATATTGTATTATTACTACCATTCAAAAAATTAATAATAGAAAAAAGAGTATAGCTATTATCTATTGGATTATTGTTATAAAATATGCTAATCTAATTTATGTTGTTAACATACATTCTATCGCAATTGTTAAGAAATTAACTACGACAAGTTAATAATCTCGGATAGCTTTCGTAGATTGGAGGCATGCCATGGGAAATAAGAAAAAGTATTTTATCATTATCATAAGACTATTACTTATTGGAGCTTTTATTTTATTCTGGGAATGGTCAGCCCGATCAAAACTATATAATCCACTTTTTACAAGTTATCCAAGTGAAATCCTTAAAGATTTAGTTGATTTTTATACAAGTGGAGATTTAGTAAAACATACATCGGTAACATTAAGGGAAGCTTTTATTGGATTATTTTATGGAACGGTTACTGGAATTATAGTAGGTTTAATATTAGGTCAGTTTGAAATATTAGGGAAGATTCTTTTGCCTATTATTACAGCAGTACATGGGATTCCTCAACTAACATTAGCACCAATTTATATTCTGTGGTTTGGTTTAGGGCTTACATCGAAAATTTTCCTTGCAGGTCTTATGGTGTTTTTTCATGTGTTTTTTTCCACTTATGCAGGAATTCAAAATGTAGAACCTAAACTCATTGAATCAGCTAATTTACTGGGAGCAGGAAAAGTGCAAACCCTGGTACATGTAGTTTTACCATCTAGTATGCCTTTCATATTATCAGGGATTCGTGTAGGAGTTGGTTCCAGCTTGGTAGGAGCTATTATTGGAGAGTATATAGGCGCTTCAGCAGGTTTTGGATGGATGATAGCATATGCAAGTTCTTTTTTTAATATTGCACGTGTTATGTCCTGTATTTTAATATTACTTATCGTTGGTATACTCTTAAACTTTTCTCTTGATAAAATTGAAAAATATTTACTTCGTTGGAGAGCACCGACTAATCTATCTATGGAAAATAAAAGAAATACATAAAAATAGCAAAAAATTAGATAATGAGAGGAGAAAAATAAATGAAAAAATATTTAAAATTAATTTTACTAGTAGGTCTAATGGTATCTTTGGTTTCAGGCTGTACAAGTGAACTAAATAATCCAAAGGAATCAGTGGATCAAAGTCAAAGTGAAGAAACTGAAAAGAATGAACAAGAATTTGAAAAAATTATTATCTCTGAGATGCGAGGAGAATCTTGGCTACCAGTCTATGTAGCTGAAATGCTTGGATACTTTGAGGATGAAGGGCTGGAAACAGAATTTGTTGTTTATAAAGATGGACCTATAGCTTTCCAAGGAATGCATGCAGGGGATTCTCAATTTTGTATGCTTTCAACTGAACCAGTTTTACGCGCCTTTGATGAAGGATTAGAATCTACAATTATTCTTCCAACAGTTAGAAGCAAACAATATATGTTTGCTACTAATTCAGAAATTACTAGTATGGAAGAATTAAAAGGCAAAGCCATTTTTGGAGGTATGCCTGGTTCTGCACCATATTCTTTTGTTGCCTCGGCTCTAGAAGAAGCAGGACTAACAGTAAATGATGTAGAGTGGATTAATATGGAATATGGAGCTGCATTAGCTGCCCTTGAACAGGGAACTATTTCGGCTGCTTATTTCGATGGTATTTATATAAACAAATTAGAAGAAATAAATGCAAATATATTAATCAATACTATGGATCCAGAACAACATAAAGCCATCTACGGCACTGAATTTTATGAATCCCAAATGGTTACTGTTACGAAAAAGTTTGCTGAGGAAAACCCTGAAACAATACAAAAATTTGTAAACGCAGTTATGAGGGCCATTCAGTGGCAAACAGAGCATACAGATGAGGAGATTGCAGAAGTGGTATCACCAATGTTTGAAGGTAAAGATATGGTTGAAGTAATAAGTATATTAAGAGATTCATTAACAATTGATGGGAATTACAGTAAAGAAGGATACGAAGCAATCGAAAAGTTTTGTCTAGAACAGGAAATTATAGAAAAACCTATCGGATATGATAATGTAATTGATATGACTTATGTAAACAATGCAAAAGAAACATTAAATATGCAATAAAGAATTCCCTGTATTCTCAGGGAATAGGATTTGAGGGATAATTATGGCATATATAGTTTTTCAAGATATAGAAAAATACTACGGTGAAAATCATGTTTTAAAAAAGACCAATTTATCAGTGGAAAAAGGTGAATTTGTAACATTATTAGGTGCTTCTGGTTGTGGCAAAAGTACTTTATTAAGATGTCTTGCAGGATTGGAACAAGTAAGTAGTGGAAAAATCTTCCTTGATGGAAAAGAAATTACTTATACAAATCCAAGAGATAGAAATGTAGGTATGATCTTTCAACAATATAGCCTTTTTCCTAATTTGAATGTATATAACAATATTGCATTTGGTCTAAAAATGAAAAAAGTAGAAAAGGATATCATCTATGAACGGGTAAAAAATGCAATTAAAATGGTTGATCTAGATGGAAAAGAAAAGAAATACCCATCACAGCTTTCTGGAGGGGAACAGCAGAGAGTAGCTTTAGCTAGATGTATTGTGACAAGGCCAAAAGTACTTCTATTAGATGAGCCATTAAGTGCAATTGATGCTAAGCTTCGTAAATCCCTTCAATCAAGGATTAAAGAAATTCATAAAGAATTGGGAATGACTTCAATTTTTGTAACCCATGACCAAGATGAAGCGATGACAATGTCAGATACCATACATTTGATGAAAGATGGAGTTATAGAGCAATCGGGAAACCCTTTTGAACTTTATAGTAGACCTAAAAATAGTTTTGCAGCTAGTTTCATAGGCAATTATAATATTTTACCAACAAAGATTTTTTCTAAATTAACTGATGAAGTATATCCAGGGTTTAATAATATAGTTATACGACCAGAACTTATCGATATTTCAAATGTTGACTATAGAAATGACCAAGAATACTATTATTTTTCTGGAAAAGTTATAGGAATTCTTCCCCAAGGAAATATTGTCCGCTATTCTGTAAATATAAAAGAAGCTTTATTAGATATAGATGTTCTTAATGATGGAAAAGAACTTTATCAGTTAGAACAACATGTTTTTCTTAGAGTAAAAAAAGACTTCTGCATTAATTTATAGATCATATTTGATGAAGGAAGTGATGAATTGAAAAGAAGCAAAAAAATTATACTTATCTCCCATTGTATATTAAACTCTAATTCAAAAGTAGAAGGTTTAAGTCAATATGAGGGTATATTTAAGGAAATTGTAGATATGATTTATGAAGAAGGTATAGGGATTATTCAACTTCCTTGTCCTGAAATGATAATATATGGGATTAAACGATGGGGTCATGTGAAAGAACAATTCGATACATTATTCTATAGAGAAAACTGTAGAGAAATGATAAAGCCTATAATTGGTCAAATGAAAAGCTATATAGATACAGGCTATGAGATAATAGGCGTAATAGGAATAGATGGTAGTCCAAGCTGTGGGGTGAATTTCACTTGTTCAGGAGATTGGGAAGGAGACCCTTCCTCTAAAGATGATATAAACCATAAAATCAAAGACTTAAAGGAGATAAATAGTTCAGGAGTATTTATGGAGGAACTAAAAAGATACCTAGGGCAATATAATTTGGAAATTCCATTTGTAGCCATAAATGAAAATGATGTATATAGTTCTATAAATGATATAGAAAAGTTTTTAGGTAATAGGGACTAAAGAATAAGAGTATAACTATCTTATTGACAAGCTGAAACCTCTTATGTAATATTATATTACAAGGAGGTTTTATTCATGCTTGGAGAACATGAGATTGGAAAAAAGATAAAAACAATTAGAAAAGAAAAAAGATTAAGCCAATCAAAAGTAGTAGAAAAACTTATACAAAAAGATATAAATATGAGTAGAGAAACCCTTAGTAAAATGGAAAACAATAACAGGTCCATTTCTGCTATAGAACTAAAAGCCATATCTGACGTATTAGGTGTAGATATAAGCGATTTTTTCTATAAAGAAGAACCAGGGGATTTAGTGACTTTTTTTAGAAAAAAAAATTTCTCTAAAGATTCTCTAAAAGAAATCTCCAAACTTCAAGATATGGTAAAAGTGTTTATAAATCATGAGAAGATGTATAAGGGAGAACAAGAATAATGGATAGTTGTAAAGGAAGGATGAATTGGTTTGAAAAATAATATAAGTATTCCCGATGAATTGTTCAGGCTTAAAATTAAAGAATTAGCAGAAGAAGTTAGGATAAAATTTGCTAAAAAAGGGCTATCTGACATATTCGACATTCTCTCCGAAAGCGCTTTTCTAATCAGAAAGCCTTTAGATATAGAAGGACTTTCTGGATTCATTACCTATTTTGAAGGCCATTTCATAGTATATTTAAATAGTAATTTTACTTTAGGGCATGAACGATATACAGGGGCTCATGAATTATATCATATAATCTATAATGAAGATATATTGAAGAAAGAGAAAGTCTTTATAGATAAGGACAAATATATAGAAGAAGAGAAAAAAGCAGATGTATTTGCAGCTGAATTTCTAATGCCAGAAGATTATGTAAAAGAGATATTTTATAAATTTGTAAACGTAGATAAACAAAAAATAGAACCTAAACATATAGTTCGAATGCATAATTTTTTCAAGGTAAGCTATAAAGCAATGCTAAAAAGGCTTGTTCAATTCGACCTTTGCTCCTTAGACAAATATGCGGAGCTTATTGATATTGCTTCTCTAAAAAACAAAGATAAACTTCAGTCCTTAACCAAAGAAGAAGGATATAGCATTAACTTAATTGTTCCATCTAAAGAAAACTACATCCCAAAAGAATATCTAATATATGTTAAAGCTAATTATGAAAATGGGAAAGTTTCCTATGATGAGTTAAAAAAGACTTTGGATTTCATTGGATTAAGTCCAGAAGAATTAGGATATGTGGAAAATTAAATATAATTGATAATAAAAACCTAAGTTGTGTTACTTAGGTTTTTATTATGCTATAAATACAATAAGAAATAAAGATGTATAAAAACATTTCAAGGATTGAGATATATTAAAATATAATGACATATAATGTTACGAAAGGGCATGGATATAATGAAATTTGGAATTAGAAAACCCAAGTATCAAAAAGCGAATAGGTGCAAGAACTAGTATCAGAAGACAAATAGTCCACAAAGGTTCTAATATGATAAAAATCATAATCTAGCAAAAAGTATATCTGAAGTATTATGGTGAGAGTCTAGAAGATAATTAGAATATAAAGTAAAATGCTATGGTAGGGAAGTAATCATAGCACCATCAAATTATTAATTAAACTCTAGTATTATAGAAGGACTTTATTTTTAAATTATAATCTATAGAATATATCTATTGTACATTAAGGAGCCTACGTACTATAATTATCGTGAAATAATAAATTATATGGAGGTAATGAAATGAATAACAGAAATAATACTTATGCACTAATCTTCTCTGCCTTGGGAATAGCAGTAAATATAGTACTAGGCACTGTATCTAGCATATTAAACATTCCTCTATTATTTCTAGATACTATAGGAACCATTTTTACTGCCGCAACTTTTGGACCATTTTATGGAGCCTTAACTGGAGGACTTACAAATGTGATTCAAGGAATCATTACTAACCCTAAAAGTATTCCTTTTGCATTAGTAAATATTGTAGTAGGGATTATTGTTGGTTTAATAGCAAGAAAGAAAAAATTTACTTATCTAACTGCAATAATAACTGGGCTAATTTTAGCAGTAATAGCCCCATTAGTTGGGACACCTATTGCTGTATATGTTTATGGAGGAATAACTGGAGATTTTAATGATGTGTTTTTTACATGGTTAGTACAGACTGGTCAAACAGTTTTTACTGCCGCTTTTATCCCTAGAATAACTAGTAATATAGTTGATAAAGTAGCAAGTTGTATGATTGTAGCTTTTCTAATGCAAAGGTTACCTAATAAATTTATACAAGGAGCCAAGTAAATGGAAAGAAGCAAAAAAGTAATTTTTATTTCTCATTGTATATTAAATCAAAATACAGTTGTATCACCATTAGCTAGAGCAAAAGGGCCCTATAGGGATATAATAAATATAATTATGGATTACGGAATAGGGATTCATCAGTTACCATGTCCGGAATTTAGGCATCTAGGATTAAAAAGAGAACCAATGACAAAAGAGGAATATGACACTGAAGAATATAGAATTCTCTGTAAAAAAATATCTAAAGATATAATAAATGTTATGAAAGAATATTTGAATAATGGATACCAAATAGTAGGACTCATAGGTATAAACAGTAGTCCAACCTGTGGTATTAGAAAAGAAAAAGGAATTTTAATGGAGGAATTGTTGAGTTTAGCATCAGAGTTAGAAATTAATCTTAAAACAATAGATGTACCTACCAATTATAGTGATGGAGACATTGGAAAGGAATTTGTTATAGAATTAGAAAGGTTTATAAAATCAAGCACAGGTAATAAAGAGTGGCAGTAAGTATAATATATCTATCTCCAATATAGAACCAAAAGCCTAAGTTATGTTACTTAGGCTTTTGTTGGTTGATATATTTATGTTTGACAATATTCAAAATATTCGCTACAATTAAATTGAAAATACGAAGTACATTAAACAAATCAAGAATTCAATTCTAAATAGCAACAAGAACAACTACAAAAGAAAATCAATTACAATAATATTTTTCTATTAAATTCATATCTTATAATATCACTTAGAATAATCAATTAAATATCCAACTTCATAAAATTATATCCATTTACCTACCTAGGGGGTGATCTCTATAGATTAGGTTAATTATCTGTGAATTTTTATAAGAAAAAACTAAAATCATTAATGGAGGGATGATTATGGATAAAATTATATATCCTTACATACCTAATTCAGCACCTGAAGTTAAAAAACAAATGTTAGAAGAATTAGGATTAAAGGATGTAGAGGAAATCTATGCGGAAATTCCTGAACATTTAAGGTTTAAAGATGAAATGGATTTACCTGAACCTCTCTTATCAGAATATGAACTAAAAAGGCATGTTGAAGAGATTTTAGCTCAGGATAAGGATTGTAAGGAATATTTAAATTTCCTAGGGGGGGGAACCTGGCAACATTATGTGCCGGAAGTATGTGATACTATTAATTCGAGGGACGAATTTCTCACAGCCTATGTGGGAGCTGCCTATGCAGATCATGGTAAATATCAAGCTATGTTCGAATTTACCAGTATGTTAGGAGAGCTATTAGATTTTGATGTTGTAAGTACTCCAACATATGACTGGGGAATGGCAGCAGGTTATGCCATAAGAATGGCAGCTAGGATGACAGGAAAGAATGAAGTATTAATCCCTAAAACCATATCACCTGATCGCTACCTATGTATTAAAAACCTTTGTAAACCGACCATTAGAATTAAATTAATACAATATGATAGGAAAACGGGTTTACTAGATTTAGAAGATTTAAAAGCCAAGATATCAGATAAAACAGCAGCTGTCTATTTTGAAAACCCATCTTATCTTGGATTTATAGAAACTCAGGGAGAAGAAATCTCAAGAATAACCCATGAAAAAGATGCCATAAGTATAGTCGGAGTAGATCCAAGTTCACTAGGAGTATTGGAACCTCCAAGTCATTATGGAGCAGACATAGCCTGCGGAGAACTACAACCTTTAGGCATCCACATAAATGCTGGAGGAGGTCTTGCTGGATTCATAGCTTCTCGGGATGAAGAAAAATATGTTGCTGAATACCCTACCCAACTTTGGGGAATAACGGAAACCACTAGGGAAGGAGAATATGGATTTGGAGATGTAAGTTTTGAAAGAACGTCTTATGCATCAAGGGAAAATGCTAAGGATTTTTTAGGTACTCAAACCGCTTTATGGGGTATAACAGCAGGAGTATATCTTGCGTTAATGGGGCCAAAAGGTATGCAAGAATTAGGAGAAGGAATAATGCAAAGGGTAGATTATGCTCAAAAGGTATTAAGTAAAATCCCAGGAGTTAAGGTACCTTTGTTAAGTTCAATAAATTTTAAAGAATTTATAGTGAATTTTGATGCAACTGGCAAAAAAATATCCGAAATAAATAGAGATCTATTGGATTATGGAATATTTGGCGGAAAAGACCTTTCCAAAGAGTTTCCAGAACTAGGCAACAATGCTCTATATTGTATTACAGAAATTCATACTAAATCGGATATAGATAGATTAGCAGATGCCCTTAAGAAAGTATTAGCGTAAAATTCTGAATGATAAGGGAGGTATTAATATGGCAAAGTTAAAGATACGGGAAAATTACCATCAAGCTAGATGGGATGAACCCATTATATATGAACTTTCAACACCTGGAGAAAGGGGGATATTGGTTCCTCAACCGGAGAAGGAGATAAAAGATGAATCAGGGGATATATTATCTAGCCTACCAGAAAATATGCGACGAAAAGATAAACCTAATTTACCTGAAATATCTCAAAAACATGTGTTAGCCCATTATTTACATCTTTCTCAAGAAACTTTAGGTTCTAACTTAAACAATGATATAAGTCAGGGTACTTGTACTATGAAATATAATCCTAGAATTAATGAAAAATTAGCAACCCTTATTCAGCACGTACATCCGTCCCAAGATGAAAATACTATGCAGGGAATATTAAGTATTTACTATAGATTTGAAAACTTTTTAAAAGAAATATCGGGAATGGATAGATTCACATTGCAGCCTGGTGGAGGTTCTCATGCAGTATATACAGCTGCATCGATAATTAGAGCCTACCATGAATCAAAGGGTGAACTAGAGCAGAGAAATGAGGTTATAACTACAATATTCTCACATCCCTGCGATGCTGCAACACCAGCTACTGCAGGTTTTAAGGTCATAACATTATTTCCAAACGAAGAAACTGGGATTCCAGATATAGAGGCTTTAGAGGAAGCTGTATCTGAACGTACTGCAGCGGTATTTATAACCAATCCAGAAGATACAGGAATCTATAATAAGGATATTGATGAATTTGTTAGAATAGTCCATGAAGCCGGAGCCCTATGTTTCTATGACCAGGCAAATGCCAATGGTATGTTAGGCATTGCTAGGGCTAGGGAAGCTGGTTTTGATATGTGCCATTTCAATGTTCATAAAACCTTTGGTACACCTCATGGTTGTTCAGGGCCTGGTACAGGAGCTTTGGGGGTTAGGGACTATTTAGCTCGATTTTTACCAATTCCTACAGTAGAATTTAATGGAGAAAAATATTACCTTGATTATGATAGACCTGAAAGCATTGGAAAGGTAAGAGGATTCTTCGGAGTTGCACCAGTAGTTCTAAAAGCATATAGTTGGGTAATGATGCTAGGTGCTGAAGGCCTGAAAGAAGTAGCTGAAATCTCTGTATTAAACAATAATTATTTACAGAAGAAGATAGAGGATATCCCAGGAGTAGATGTTTGGTATGCTAGAGGCCGTCATCGATTAGAACAAGTAAGGTATAATTGGATTGAACTAGAAAAGGAAACAGGAGTAGGTACTGACGATATAATGCGTAGAATAGGAGATTATGGTATACAACATTACTGGACTAGTCATCATCCTTGGGTAGTACCAGAACCATTTACCCTTGAACCTTGTGAAACTTACTCAAAGGCAGATCTTGATGAATATGCAGCAGTATTAGAGAGAATAGCGGAAGAGGCCAGAAAAGATCCAGAGCTTGTGAAAGCTTCCCCACATAAATGTGCAAGTAATGTAATAGTAAAACCAGAAGAATTAAACGATCCAGATAAATGGGCAGTAACTTGGCGAGCATATTTAAAAAAACATAGAAAAGAATAAATGTTAATAACTTATATATCGCCTGCGAAAGCCTGCAGACTTTTGCAGGCAACAAAAATCTACTATTTAAGGAGGTGAAAATTTGAAATTAGGATTCATAGTAAACCCCATTGCAGGCATGGGAGGCAAAGTAGGCTTGAAGGGTACTGATGGAAAAGAAGTCTTAGAAAAAGCTCGCCAATTAGGTGCATATCCCGAAGCACCAGAGAAGGCTAAAAAAGCTTTGAAAATTCTAATTTCTCTTATTGATCAAATTGAAATCATAACTTGTCCTGGAAGCATGGGAGAAGATGAAGCTACCCAATTAGGATTTAAATCTATAATTATAGGTGATAGAAAAACTAATGTAGGGCCTGAGGATACAGAAGAAGCAGCAAGTAAGATGCTAGAAATGGGCGTTGATCTATTGCTTTTCGCTGGGGGAGATGGCACTGCAAGAAATATTTATAATGTAATTGGCGACAAGCTACCAGCCATTGGTATACCAGCAGGAGTAAAGATTCATTCAGCAGTTTATGCTAACCATCCCAGAAGTGCAGGAGAAGTGGCATTAAAGTATCTAAAAGGTGAACTTAAAACAATAAGGGAAGCTGAAGTAATGGATATTGATGAAGAAGCCTATAGAGAAGGACAAGTGACAGCAAAACTATATGGCTATATGAAAGTGCCTTATGAACGCCAATTAGTCCAGAGCCTTAAAGCAGGAAGACCAGAACAAGAAGAATCTGCAAGAAAATCAATAGCAGACAGGATAGTATCTGAAATGGAACCAGATATCTTTTATATTATAGGATCTGGAACCTCTACAAGACCTATTATGGAAAAACTAGGATTACCTAATACCCTTCTAGGCATAGATATAGTAAAAAATAAAAAACTTGTAGCTTCCGATGTTGGTGAAAAAGATATATTAAAGATAATAAATGGTAAAAAAGCCAAAATCATCGTCACAGTAATTGGAGGCCAAGGATATATATTCGGTAGAGGCAATCAACAGTTAAGTGGAAATGTCATAAAAATGGTAGGAAAAGATAATATACGTATTATAGCTACAAAAAACAAAATCATATCCTTAGGAGGACAACCAATCTTAGTAGACACTGGTGACGATGAGGTAAATAAGATGTTCAATAGATATATGAGAATATTGACAAGTTATAATGAAGAAATTATCTATAAAGTCAAAGGATTATAAATAGAAACCACCGAATAATAGGTGGTTTTTCTTTTACTGCAAGTTATAAAGAGAAACTTTACATTACAATAAATAAGTTATAAGAATTCATCTGTTTTCCAATCTATAATGATTCGGTATTTTTTGTGTCAAAAAAGTCGAGCATAGTAAAAGCAACTTTGGTATTATGTAGATATGGAAGGAGGAAGGTGATGTTAAACGAATTAAACCATGTGATTGACTATATTGAAGAGCGTTTAACCGATGATCTATCTCTAGAAGAAATTTCTGAATATGCTGGGGTTTCTGATTATCATTTTAGAAAGATATTCTTTTACATTTCAGGATTGACTCTTAGTGAATATATCAAAAACAGAAGATTATCGGAAGCTAGTATGGATTTATTACATGGAGAAAAAGTAACAGATGTTGCTTTTAAATATGGTTACCAATCAATAGATGGCTTTACTCGAGCATTTAAAAAGTGGAGTGGTTTTTTGCCTTCAGAAGTGATAAAAAAAGGCATTAGCAAAACTTTTCCTAAACTTTCATTTGTCATAACTGTTAAGGGAGGAATTAATATGGAATTTAGAATCGAAGAAAAACCAGCGTTTAATTTAGTCGGCGTTAGTAAACGTGTCCCAATGCAATTTGAAGGTGTCAATAATGAGATTGTAAAACTAGCAGAAAGTATAACAGACGAACAAAGAGAAGAAATGCACTCTCTTCAAAATATGGAACCTTATGAAATCGTCAATGCTTCTTATGAGGCAGACGCTAATTTTTTAAAAGAAGAAGGAGATTTAACCCATCTTATAGGTGTTTTAACGACTGAAAATCAAGTAAGCGACCTATTAGAAAAGGTGCCAGTTGATGCATATACTTGGGCTGTTTTCCCAAATGAAGGTCCATTTCCTTCAACATTACAAGAAACAATGGCAAAAGTGTATTCAGAATGGCTTCCATCTTCCAACTATGAAGTAATCAATGCTCCTGCTTTTTCTTTTACTAAAATGGATAAAGACAAAAAAGATTATGCTTATAGTGAAGTTTGGATTCCTGTCCGTAGAAAAACTAAATAAGTACAAATCATTGCAATATACTCCCTTTAAGGTAGACTGATTAAAAAATAGGTATCTTGAAGGGAGTATTTAAAATTTAATATTTAAAAGATAAAAAGGGCTAAGCCCTTATATTATTGTGAATATAAAATGTGCTATAATAGCACTGAACATCGAGACTAATTGACATATATTCAAATATTATGTAATATAATAATACATTACATAAATAATTATATATTAGAAAAGAGGATGGATATAATGAAATTTGGAATGAGAAAACCAAGTATAAAAAAGAGAATAGGTGCCAGAACCAGCATCAAAAGACAAATAGTCCACAGGGGCGGCTTTAAAATGCCAAGAGGATATGGCTGGGTAAGAAATCCTAGAAAATATGCCTACAATAAAGTATATAATAGGACTACTTTTGATATATTTAAAGTCCTGAAAAAGTTATTTAAATAGGGAATTGTGGAAGGAGAAATTAAAGATTTGTAGAATATTATAATATAATCTGGAAATTTGGAGAGAAGGGGAGGTAAGATAAAAAGATAAAATCTGTGACCTATGAAGAAGCCTTATAGGATATGACGGAAGAAAAACTGGATAGATTCCATAAGGAAAGGTATTAGAAATTTATAAACATATTTGGGCTCATGTAGATATAGTGATAAGACTATAAAAATTAATAAAGTGCTAAATTCACTTAAAGTACCGAGATTTGTAATGGAATTTTTAGTATATCATGAAGTACTACATGCAGATATGCCAAACAATGGCCATGATAAGCATTTTAGGAAAAGAGAAAGAAAATTTATACCATCTAAAATAGCTGAAAAAGAAGCAAAGGAATTTGAAGATGGATATAAATATGACGCCAATGTATCTTACTGTTGGTATACAGTAAGTAATCAATTTTTAGATACAATTCATTGGGGTTACAAGATAGAGGATAAGAAATAGTAGAACTAGCATATAAATTTTATAAGAAAACATCTCTTGAACAATATAGTATAAATTTAAATTTGAACTCCTTACAATGGTATAATAATATATAGTAGTATATCATGAGGAGGAAAAAAATGAGTATTAATGGAGTAAATAAATTAAAATATAGTGCTGGGGCTGTGAGCAAAGGATTTTGGTTTCAAGAGTTTAAAAAATATAATACTTTAATTAGTGAAGGGCTAAAGGATGCAGAAATAAAAAAAATGCAAGAAGAAAAAAACATACTATTAGCTCCATCAGCTGACTATGGTAAAAAAATGATAAATGAAGTATCTAAACGAATTAGAGCATTACCTAAAGAAATATCTATAATGTTCATCAGCTTACCGGTTTCAGATCAGAAGATATTAAATATTTTAGGAATAATGATGACGGATAGATTATTCTTTGAGTATATGTACGAGGTATATAGGGGAAAAATTATAACAGGGAATTTACAATTTGATAATAGCGATACGAGAATATTTTTTAAAAATAAATCTGAGCAAAGCGAAAAAGTTGCAAACTTCACATCACAAACCAAGAAAAGATTAGCAGGTGCATATAGGACATATTTAAAGGAAGCAAATCTTATAGTAGAAGATAATAATTCAGTAACAATAAAAAAACCTATTTTAGATATTAATTTGGAAAATGAGATGAAAAACAAGGGTTTATATCCTTATTTAAGAGTTTTTCTGGGGGAATAGCATTGAAAACATTAGATGAAAAATTAATGATGATTGAAGAAGTAATAAGTGATGAAAATTTTAGAAAAAATAAAGGCTTAAGTAATGAAGTAGGCTATTATATTTTTGATTATCCAGCTGAAGAAGAAATAAAAGTAAGAAAATATCTAGAAAACCTAAAAAACAAATCAAAACCTCAAGGATATGAGTTAGTAATTTATGATGTTTATGATATTATGCTCGATTTAATAGAAGAAGAAGGTTTAATGGAAAATTGCATAGAAATGGAAGTAAATGAAGGACTAGATTATTTGATTTCAGCAGTAAATGATATATTAAGAATAGATTATGATGATAATTATTTCAATACTTATATAGAAGAAAATACACCAAATAATTCAGTTGTATTTATTACAGGAATAGGAAAAATATTTCCCTTTGCAAGAGCTCATGGAATTTTAAATAAGCTTCATTTAGTATTTGATAGAGCTCCGGTAGTGCTTTTTTATCCAGGCAAATATGATGGCCAAAGCTTAATGTTATTTTCGGAGTTTAAAGACGATAACTATTATAGAGCATTTCCGCTTATAAGATAGGGGGGCATATTATGAAAATTAAAGATATGTTTGTAAAACCAATAAACAGAGACATACAAGGTGTTATTAAAGTTGGACAAGATGATGAAGAAAACATTAAACAAGAATTAGAAGAATATGTGGTAACCAAAGAACTTCAAAAACATTTTAGAGACTTTTTCAGTAGTTATAAAAAAGGTATAGTTGGAAATACAGACAAAATGGGTGTTTGGATATCCGGCTTTTTTGGCAGTGGTAAATCACATTTCTTAAAGATATTATCATATTTATTAGAGAACCGTGAAGTAGAAGGGAAAAAAGCACTTGATTATTTCCTAGAAGATGAAAAGATAAAAGACCCTATGGTAGTAGCAGATATGAAACTTGCATGCAATACTCCAACAGACGTTATTTTATTTAATATAGATTCTAAAAGTAAATCTGCAGGGCCAAAAGGTAAAGATAGTATATTAAATGTATTTTTAAGAGTATTCAATGAAATGCAAGGATTTAGCACGGATCCTCATTTAGCAGACTTGGAAAGACAACTAACAGAAGATGGAATATATGAAGAATTTAAAACTAGATATGAAGAAATGCACAATTTAAACTGGGTAGAAAATCGTCATAAATTTAAATTTCATAGAGACAAGGTAGTTAAAACTTTAGCTGACATAGGTTTTATGAGTGAAGAATCAGCTAGAGATTGGAGCAAGAGTACAACAGTACCTTATGAAATAAGTATAGATAGATTTGCAGAACTAGTTAAAGAATATTTAGACAGTAAAGGTAAAAACCACCATATAGTATTTTTAGTAGACGAAATGGGACAATATATAGGTGACAATACTGATTTAATGCTTAATCTACAGACTATAACAGAAGATTTAGGAACAGCTTGCAATGGAAAAGCATGGATAGTAGTAACAAGTCAACAAGATATAGACTCTATAACAGAGGTTAGTGGAAAAGATTTTTCAAAAATTCAAGGTAGATTTGATACAAGACTTAATTTGACATCTGCCAATGTAGACGAAGTAATTAAGCTTCGTATATTAGAAAAAACTGAAACAGCCAATGAAACTCTAGGTGTTTTATATGAAAACAACGAAACTATAATTAAAAATTTAATTATATTTAACGATGGTATAGAGAAAAAACTTTATGAAAATCAAAAAGATTTTTGCGATGTATATCCTTTTATACCATATCAATTTAATTTACTTGGTAGTGTACTTACATCTATAAGACAACATGGAGCCAGTGGCAAACATCTATCAGAAGGAGAACGTTCCATGTTAGCCTTGTTTAAAGAAAGTGCAGAAAAGATAATGGATAAAGAAGATGGTGAAATAGTTCCATTTAATATATTCTATGATGGATTGGATAAGTTCTTAGATCACAGTCATTCGGCAGTCATAACTAAAGCCTTAGAAAATGATTATATTAATCCAAGTAGAGAAGAAGACAATTTCAATGTAAATGTATTAAAGACCCTATTTTTGATTAAGTATGTAAAAGAAATAGAGGCTAATTTAGAAAATATTACTACTCTTATGGTATCTAATATAAAGGATGATCGAATTGAACTAAAAGATAAAGTAGAAAAAGCACTAAATATTTTAGTGGGACAAACACTGGTACAAAAAAATGGTGATTTATATATATTCTTAACCAATGAAGAACAGGAAATAAATAGAGAAATTGATAGACAACACATTGAATCCCAAGCTATTACAAAAAAGATTTCAGAAATAATATATGCAGGAATTCTTTCAGAAGATAAGGTAAGCTATAGTAAATTTGGTAATAGATATAATTTTGGCTTTAATAGATTTGTAGATGGGGAACCATATAGATCTAATCAAGCTTTTGATATAGGAATCGACATAATAACTCCCAATTCAGAGAAAAATGGAATAGAAAGTACTTTAAGGATGAATAGTCAAAGGGAAAATATTGTTTATGTAGATTTACCAAATGATAGAGCTTTTATAGACGAAATAAGAACAGAAATGAAGATAGAAAAATATTTAAACCTATCTAGTACTAGTAATATTCCAAAACTAGAAGAAATAAGAGCCTTAAAACGTGTAGAAATTAGAGACCATCAAGATAGAGGAAAGCTTTATTTAGGAGAAGCATTAAAAGAAGCTGATTTTTACTTAAATGGGGACAAACTAGAATTTAAGAGTAAGGATTTTAAATTTAATGTACAGGAAAGCTTAGAAAGACTAACTGAAATTGTATATCATAAACTGGAATATATAGATACTCCAGTAGACGAAGTAGATATTAAAAACCTATTTAAAAATAGAGACAATAGAGATGTACAATTAGATGTGCTTGAAAATCCTAATGAAAACGCAATAAGAGAAGTATTAAACTATATAAAACTAAGGACTAAAAACCATAGCAAAATATCCCTTAAAGAAGTAAAAGAAAGGTTTTTAAAAGCACCCTATGGATTTTTAGACGTAGATATAGAATGGATTATAGCTAAACTATTTTTAGATGGGAAGATAAGTTTTACTCTACATGGAGAAACTGTTTCATTATATAACGAAACAGAAGAAGAAATAATAAATTATATAACTAAGAAACAATATGTAGAAAAACTATTAATAGAAGAAAAAGAAGCAATAGATGAAAGATATATAAAGAGTTTGAAGAATATATCCTCGACAGTATTTGGTAAAGGAATACAATTTGAAGATACAGATATGATGGTAAAAAAATTTAATGAATATGCTAAAAATATGATTGATGAATTAAACACAATAAGATCCTATTATGACAGTGGCGAATATCCTGGAGAAAAAATTATTATAGAAGGAATTGATTTAATAAACAAAACAAGGGGCATGTCAAATTCTTTAGATATATTTAAACATTTAAACAAAAACGAAGATGATTATTTAGATTTTGAAGAAGATTATCAACCTATAAAATCCTTTTTTAAAGGAAACCAAAAAAACATATGGAATAAGACTCAACATTATATATTAATATATGATGAAAGTAAATCCTATATATTAAATGAGGATATAGAAAAGATTACGGAAGAGATGAAAAAGATAATATCTATGCCTAGCCCCTATAATAAAATAAAAGATTTACCAGAATTAAATAATAGATTTTTAGATCTATATAATGATATTTTAGACAAAGAATTAGAACCTGTAAAAGAAGAAATTGAACAGGCAAAGGCTAGAGTTATGGAAGAATTAGAAAAAACAGATTTAGAAGACAAACTTGGATATAAATATAGAAATAGCTTTGACAATCTTATTAAAAGAGCTGCATCTTGCAATAATGTTGCAAAGGTAAATGGCTTTAAAATTGAAGCAGATACCTTAAAAAAGAGATATTTAAATGAAATAGCTAAGGAAATAAAGAAAAGAGAAACGGAAAAACCTATTGGCGGTGGTACAGGAACTGAAACAGTAGTACCACCAGTTAAAAAGCGTAAATATATTAGTATAAAAGACATTAATCCATCAGGTTCTTGGGAAATAAAAAATAAGAAAGATTTGGACGAGTATTTAAAGAATCTAAGAGAAAGTTTGGAAAAAGAATTAGAAGAAAACACTATTTTAAACATTGAGTTTTAGGAGGGCAACAATGGATAAAACAGCACTTAAAAACTTTGCCATGTATTCAAGACAAAAACTCATAAAGGATATAGAAACGAAAGCTAATTTTATAGGAATAACAAAAGAGGGTATTAAAGACCCTCTTCCTGAATCTACTGAGGATATGTTTATTTTTAATATAGGGGAGATTGAGCCTTATAGAATACATGGAGAAGATGTAAAAAAGTATAAAAAATTAGTAAAAGAACTTAAAAAAAGAGAAGATGAATCAGGCTACAAAACAGCATATAAAACCTTAATAGAAGAAGTAGCTTACACTTGGTTTAATAGAATAATTGCTATAAGATTTATGGAAGTAAACAATTATATGCCCGATAAAATGAGAATATTATCTTCAGGTAAAGAAGGAGTTAGAGAACCAGAGTTTGTAACTTACTATAGGGATACAGATATAGGAATAACAGAAGAAGAATTTGAAAAATTAGATGAACTAAAACTGGACGGTAGTGCAGAAGCCATGGATGATCTATTCCAATTTATGTTTATCAAACAATGTAATGCATTAAACAAAAATCTACCAGAACTATTTGAAAAAACCGATGACTATGCAGAGCTGCTTTTAAATATATCTTATAACGATCCAGAAGGAGTAGTGTACAAACTAATAGAAGACATAGGAGAAGAGCCTTTTGATATAGAAGAAACAGGGCAGATAGAGATAATAGGTTGGTTGTATCAGTATTATAATACTGAACTTAAAGCAGAGATAGATGCAGCTGTTAAGAAAAACAAGAAAGTGGATAAAAACACTCTACCAGCTAAAACCCAGTTATTTACTCCAGAATGGATTGTACAATACATGGTACAAAACTCTTTAGGTAGACTTTGGATAGAGAGAAAAATAGCAATTGGAACAGATAAAACAGAGGAAGAATTAGCTAAAGAATATGGATGGGAATATTATCTACCAGAAGCAGAACAAGTGGAAGAAGTAAAAGTAGATCTTAAAAACATCAGAGAAGATAGAAAATATTTAAAAGTTGAAGATATAACATTTATAGATCCTTCTATGGGAAGTGGACATATACTTGTATATGCTTTTGAAATGTTTATGCAATTTCATTTAGAAGAAGGATATACAGAACGAGAAGCAGCAGAAAGTATAATAGAGAACAATCTATATGGATTGGACATAGATAAAAGAGCATATCAACTAGCATATTTTTCTCTTATGATGAAAGGTAGACAATATAGTAGAAGAATACTTAATAAAGAGATAGAAAACAATTTATATTATTTTATAGATAGTAAAGATATAAATGTAAAGCAGATAGATTTTTTAGGTGGGAATATAGAAGATGAAAAATATAGAGAAGCCCTTAAAAAGGACATATTAGAAATAGTAGAATTATTTAAAGATGGCAGAGAATTGGGTTCTATAATAAAAATTGATAAAGAATATAATTATGATGAACTTATAAAATTTGCAAGTGCACTAAACCTCCATGGGCAAGTACCTATGGAGGCAGACAAAATAGAAACTACTCAAGAAGATATAATTTATATACTAGAGCTAACTAGAACATTGTCAGATAGATATAGTATAGTACTAGCAAATCCACCTTACTTAGGTTCTGATAATATGTCGAAAATTTTAAAAAAGTATGTCGAAAGAAATTACAAAGATAGTTGGTATGATTTGTACTCTGTATTTATGGAAAAATGTTTTATTATTACCAGTAGATTTGGGTATAATTCAATGATAACCCAACATAACTTTATGTTCGCATATAGTTATGTAAAATTTAGATATAATGTTGTTAATTATAGTAATATTCTTTCGATGTTGCATTTGGGACCAGGAACTTTCGAGGAAATATCTGGGGAAGTTGTTCAGTCGATTGCATTTGTAGTGGGAAAGTTTAATATAGATTACATCACTACGATTTTAAGATTAGTAGAAGTTAAAAACAAAGAAGAAAAATTCCATTTTAGA
This sequence comes from Clostridium sp. Cult1, assembly GCF_021655095.1. Taxonomy (GTDB): domain Bacteria; phylum Bacillota; class Clostridia; order Tissierellales; family Tepidimicrobiaceae; genus Schnuerera. Next base: position 1,245,607 of record NZ_PPXW01000001.1, read on the forward strand.
CACAAGCACAATAATATCCTATATTTATATGATATGAAAAGAATATTAGAGCTGCCAGAAAACATTTTTGTATATTCATTGACTGAGAAACAAATCAAGTTATATAAAGAACATAATAGTATAGAAGAATCATTCATACCGAAGGCGGGGATTGTAACGGGCAAAGATATATATTTTATAAGATATTGGTATGAGGTAAATAATGATTTTATTGAGTATAAACCATATGATATAAACCATAAATATGTATTATATTCTAAAGGGGGATCGTTTAAAAAATGGTATGGAAATATTAATTATGTTATAAAGCTTTCGGATTTATGGGATGATAATAAGGTTGGGAAATCTGTGAGAAGAGGGGATAAAAATTATTATTTTGCAAAAGGTGTAGGATGGTCACAGACTGGTTCAAATAAACAAAAAAATTATAGTATGTTAAAAAATTGTGTATGTGGTACAGGTACACCTATGATATACAATGCTAATATAGAAGAACTACACTATGTGTTGGGTTTTTTAAATAGTAATATATCTGGAAAATTTCTAAGTGTATTAAATCCAACTTTAAATACTTATATAAGTGATATATATAATTTGCCATATGTTGTTGATAATGTTAAATACAAATTGGTAATAAAATTAGTAAAAGAAAATATTGAAATCTCAAAAACAGACTTGGACTCTTTTGAAACTTCATGGAATTTTAAAACCCATCCATTTTTGTATTTCAAAATTGATAATAAACACTTGACAATTGAGGACGCATATTATAAGTGGAAGGATTTTACCCATAGTGAATTTGCTAAACTTAAATCTAATGAAGAACTACTAAATGAAATATTTATAGAAATTTATGGTTTAGAAGACGAATTAACACCAGAAGTATCAGACAAAGATATTACCATAGCTAAAATATTTGATGATAAAAAAGATATATATGAAGATATCAAAGGAAATCAATATATTCTAACTAAAGAGGATGTAGTTAAATCTTTTATATCCTATGGAGTAGGATGTATTTTTGGAAGATATAGTTTAGATGAAAAAGGCTTAGTCTATGCAGGTGGGGAATTTGATATAAGTAGATATAATAAATTTAAACCAGTAGAAGACAATATAGTAGTAATAACAGATGAGGAATACTTTGAAGACGATTTAGCAAATAGGTTTGTAGAATTTGTTAGGATAAGTTTTGGAAAAGAAAATCTAGAAGAAAATCTTAAATTCATAGCAGATTCTTTAAAAGGTATAGGAACTCCAAAAGAGAAGATAAGAAAATATTTTTTAAATGATTTTTATGATAATCATTGTAGTCAATATAGTATGCCAAGGGAGGGTAAAAGACCTATTTATTGGTTATACGATAGTGGAAAAGAAAATGGTTTTAAAGCATTAATCTATATGCATAGATATGATGAGGATACTACAGGTAGAGTAAGAATAGATTATTTGCACAAACTACAAAGAATTTATGAAAATAGGATAGACTTTTTAAGGGATGACATAGCAAATAATAGCAATGCAAATGAAGTAGCTAAATCAGAAAAAAAACTAGAAAAGATAATGAAACAACTTAAAGAATGTAAAGACTATGATAAAAAAATAGGGCATATAGCTCTTTCAAGAATAGCTATAGACTTAGACGATGGTGTAAAAGTAAATTATGAAAAGGTGCAAACAGATAATGATGGGGAAAAATATCAAATACTTGCTAAGATTTAGGAAGTGGAGTGTGATTTATGGCTGAGTTAAATTTAAAACAAATTGAAGACAAATTAAATGATGAGTTTAAAGAAGAAGACAGGGTTATTATATTTTGGTATGATGAAAAACAAGAATTTGTAGATGATATAGAAAGTTTGAATCTTGAAAATACTAAGATTCATTACTTAACTCCAACAAATCTATTTAAAACCAAAGTATTATTAGAGAGGGAAGATAAGGAGAGTAATTACCTTATATATGCACCATTTGAAAAGCCAGATAATAGGAACAATCATTTAGCTGATACCATTCTTTATTCTAAAGAGTTTTTTGCCGATAGGGTTTCTCTTTTAGTTGCAGATTTGGGCATTGATATAGCATACAAACCAGTATTAGAAAAATATATTAAATTTTTTAATTCCAAAGAGAGGACTAAAAGGTTCTATGATTTAGAAGTAGATATCTATAATAAAGAGAGTATAGAAGTAGGTTTATTAGCTGCATTAGCAAAATCAAAGGTGGCAAATTTTGAGGAAGTTGTGAGGATTGTGTTATCTGAAGATTTATCCAATAATAAATATATGAAGGAGTTTTCTAAATATGAATTAGAGGAAGTTTTTTGGGAATATTGTAAGATTAAATTTTCCTATATAGACGAAGAACCAAGCCTTATAAAGTTTTGCATAAGTTTATTGTTAACCTATGCAAAAAACCAAACCAATGGGATATTACCTTCAAATTTAAACAAGTATATATTAGATAAACCAGGTACAGTTATGGCTTTTGTTGATCAGATGATGAATAGTAATTTATATCAAGATAGTTTTAGAAGAATTTCTGAAGAAGTATATAGGAGCATAGATGGAGATAGAATTTTTATAGATTGTGAAATACAAGATTTAATAAATGTAGATGTATTTAAAGGTATTGATGAAAGAATAATTAATTGGATTTCAGACAGATTATTAGATGAAAATTTAAATGTAGAAGTCGAAGGTTTAACTATACCCGAAATATGTAAAAGTAGAAAGTTCAAACATTTCAAGGACAAATATAGCAATCATTATGATGTTTTAATAAATGCTTATTATTTAATACTAAATAAAGATTTTAAGCCCAAAGATAATATATTTGATCTAGTAGTGGAATATGATAAAGAATATTATAAGATGGACACTTATTATAGAAGATTCTATTATCATTTAGATAAAGTTAAAAATAATGTTATATTTGAAGAATTACAAACTTTAGTTGAAAACATATATGTAAATAGATATTTAGATGTAGTTTCTAAAGAATTCAGTAATATGATGGATTATAGTAAGCTAAAAGGCAAATATAAGTTCCAAAAGGATTTTTACAATAATTTTATAGTAGGAAAAACTGAAAGAATAATTGTAATAATATCTGACGCTTTTAGATATGAAGTAGGAAAAGAGTTAATGGAAAGATTTAAGTATGATGAAAAAATTGAAGCTAAAATAGAGCCTCAAATTGGTGTATTACCAAGCTATACTACTTTAGGTATGGCAGCTCTTTTACCTAATAAAAATATTGAAATTACTGATGATTATGGAGTCTATGTGGATGGGAATCCTACTAGCAATATTGTGGAGAGGAATACCATATTACAATCTAAAAATCCTAAAAGTGATAGCATACAATATGATAAATTAATCAAAATGAAAAAGCAGGAAATGAGGGAGTTTTTTGCTGGCAAAGAGGTAATATATATTTATCACAATCAAATAGATGCTAGGGCACATAGTGCAGAAGATGAGGTTTTTGATGCTTGTTATGAAGCAATGGAGGAAATAGAAGATATAATAAAAAGACTTACCAATAATGTTTCAGCAACTAGATTTGTTATTACATCAGATCATGGGTTTATATATACTAGAAACAACAATAAAGAGTCTGACAAGATAGATAAGTTTTTTGAAAAAGAGGATAAGATCAATAGGAGATTTATAATATCAGAACATAGCTATGATATATTAGGTACTAAAAACATCATTGTATCAGATGTTTTAGGTAATTATGATGAAAGAACTATAACAACACCTTTAACATCCAATGTATTTAAAACACAGGGAGGGGGACAAAACTTTGTTCATGGTGGATGCTCACCCCAAGAGATTATAGTTCCTGTAATTAAAGTAAAAACTATTAGAGGTGCTGTAGAAGTAGAAAAGGTAAAGATATCTCTTATAAGCATGGTATCAAAGATTACTAGTTTATTACTTAATTTAGACTTTGTTCAACAGGAACCCGTTTCAGATATTATTAAACCAGCTACCTATAAAATTGGATTCATAGATAAAGATGGAGAATTGATTTCCAATGAGGAAATATATGTCGCCAAAAGTAAGTCAGAAGATTCTTCAGATCGTATATTTAATTTAAAGTTTAGCCTTAGAAATAAAAAATATAGTAGAGATGAAGAATATTATTTTACAATAACAGATGCGGAAACAGGAATAGAAATTTATAGACAGCAAGTTATCATAGATATAGTTTTTGCAGATGATTTTGGCTTTGATATATAAGGGGGAGTTAAATGCCTAATTTATTAGATAGGGACCAATTACTTAACAAACTTTTAACTCATTTTCCTGGTAAAATTGTGAGAAAGGATTTAACTAAAAGAATAAAAGAAGGGGCAAATGTTCCAGTATATGTACTGGAATATTTGCTAGGTATGTATTGTTCATCTCAAGATGAAGATGTAATAGAACAAGGAGTTCAGAATGTAAAGAATATATTATCTAGAAACTATGTAAGACCTGATGAAGCGCAGAAGATAATTTCAAAGCTTAGAGAGACAGGAAGCTATACTGTTATAGACAAGGTATCGGTAAAATTAAATTATAGAACGGATACTTATGAAGCAGAGTTTTCCAATTTAGGACTTAAAGGAGTTCCTATATCAGATACTTATCCCTCAAAATATGAAAGACTTTTAGCAGGGGGTATTTGGTGTATAGTACAGATGGAATATTTTTTTGACGAAGGAGATAGGAATAGAGTTCCTTTTATCATCAACAAATTAACTCCTGTTCAGATGCCAAGCATTGATATGGATGAGTTTAAAAAGGCTAGGGGAAAATTCACAACTGAAGAATGGATAGACATAATTTTGAGAAGCACTGGAATGGAACCAGATAAACTTAATGAAAGAGAAAAATGGTTGCATTTAGTAAGACTAGTACCATTAGTAGAAAATAATTATAATTTCTGTGAACTAGGTCCTAGAGGAACAGGGAAATCCCATGTATATAAGGAGATTTCACCAAATTCTATATTGGTTTCAGGTGGACAAACTACTGTAGCTAATCTATTTTATAATATGAACACTAGACAGGTCGGGCTTGTGGGAATGTGGGATTGTGTAGCTTTTGATGAAGTTGCAGGAATTACTTTTAAAGATAAAGATGGTGTACAAATAATGAAAGACTATATGGCTTCTGGTTCTTTCTCACGAGGAAAGGAAGAAAAAAATGCCACAGCTTCTTTTGCTTTTGTAGGAAATATTAATCAATCTGTAGATGTTCTATTAAAGACTTCTCATTTATTTGAACCTTTTCCTGAAGCCATGGGAATGGATACAGCTTTTTTAGATAGAATGCATTGCTATTCACCAGGTTGGGAAATTCCAAAGTATAGGCCATACCATTTTACAAACGATTATGGATTTATAACAGATTATTTTGCTGAAGTAATGAGAGAATTGAGAAAAATATCCTATGGGGATGCTTATGAAAAATATTTCAAACTAGGTAGCCAATTAAATCAAAGGGATACTATTGCTGTTAAAAAGACTGTATCAGGTATGGTAAAGCTAATATATCCTCATGGAGAATATACGAAAAATGATATTGAAAAAATACTGAGATTTTCATTGGAAATGAGAAGGAGAGTTAAGGAACAACTTAAGAAAATAGGTGGAATGGAATTTTACGATGTTAACTTCTCTTATATAGACAATGAAACATTCGAAGAAGAATATGTACCTGTACCAGAACAAAGTAGCGGAACCCTTATTCCAGATGGAATAGGTAAGCCAGGACATTTGTATAGTGTCTCTAGGGGAGAATCGGGAATGATAGGAGTATTCAAATTAGAAACTCAAATGACTTCTGGAAATGGTAAATTTGAAAGGACAGGAATTGGTTCAAATTCTAGAGCTAAAGAGTCAGTAGATAATGCTTATAAGTATCTTAAAGCTAATAGTAGCAGCATAAGTGGAAATATAAGTACAACAACAAAGGATTATCTTATACATATACAAGATTTAAATGGAATAGGAATGGCAACAGAATTAACTTTACCTACCATAATAGCTATATGTTCAGTAGCATTAAAAAAGCCAGTACTTACTAGTATGGCTGTTTTAGGAGATGTAAGTATAGGAGGAACTTTGATAAAAGTTGAAGAATTAGCCAATACATTACAAGTATGTCAAGATAGTGGAGCAAAGAAGGTACTATTACCTCTAACATCAGCAGCTGATCTAGGAACAGTACCGCCTGAGCTTGTAGGTTCTTTTAATTTAATATTTTATAGCTCGGCAGAAGATGCTGTATTTAAGGCATTGGGAGTGGAGTAATATTTATAAATCAATGGGGGGATAATTTTGGCTACATATACATTTCTTGATCTAGTAGATGAAGTTTTAGAATATAGTAAAAAACCATTATCTGAAAAAGAATTATGGGAAAAGGCAGTGGAATTAGGATTGGATAAGAAACTTGGAAGTACTGGAAAGACTCCTTGGAAAACAATAAGTGCAAGATTGTATGTAGATATGAGAGACAATAAAAATTCTAAATATGTTAAAGTCGGCAAAAGACCAACTAGATTTTATTTGAAAGAGTATGCTGAGAAGGAGAATCCCAATATTATCCAAGAAAAGATTGAAAAACCAGAAGGATTTGAGAAACCTACACAATATAATGAAAGAGATATACACCCTTTGCTAGTTAAATTTATTAACGAGGATCCACATTTTAAAGCATATGCTAAGACAGTCTATCATGAAAAATCTATTAAAAAGAGAGAAGGAGTAAACAAATGGTTGCACCCAGATATTGTAGCAGTTTATTTTCCTTTTGAAGATTTTGAAAATCTAACAACGGAGGTACAAAGGTCGTTATCTGTGAATAGTATTAAGTTATTTTCTTTTGAACTTAAAATTGACTTAGACTTTTCAAGTTTAAGAGAATATTATTTTCAAGCTGTATCCAACTCAAGCTGGGCTAATGAAGGGTATTTAGTATGTTTGAATATTCAAGATGATTCAGAACTTATAAATGAATTACAAAGACTAAATAGTGCTTTTGGTATAGGAGTAATTAAATTAAATAGTGAAGATGTATCTCAAAGCGAGATCATATTACCTGCTAGAGAAAGGACTGATTTAGATTGGACTACTATAGATAGACTTATTGCTGATAATGTAGATTTTGAAGAATTTTTTATTTATATAATTGAGGACTTGAAAGTAGGTAAAATAAAAAGTAATTATGATAGTGTGAAATCAGATATTGAGATGGAAAAATATTTGATATCGAAGGGATTTAAATTCTATTAAGGAGGAGTTAAAATGTCAAATTTTCAATATGAAATCACAGAATATATAGATATAATCTCAGAATCAGCTAAAGGCTAGACTAAAGAATTAAATCTAATTAGCTGGAGCAATAGAGAACCTAAATATGACCTAAGAGATTGGAATCATGAAGATTGTAAGCTTGGCAGTGGATAATTCAGGAATAGAACAATTATTAGAAGTAATAAAGTTAATATTGTTTTCAATAGGGATAGATATACTAGAATGTCAAAAGATATTTTACGAAGAAGAAAAGCTTAGAGTAGAAAAATATTTGAATATAAAATAAAAAATGTTGAAGTCAAAGTGATAATAGATGAAGATAAATAAATGGTTCTTAAAGGATCAACTGCTGTTTTAGACAATAGACCAGCTGCCACGGAAGCTATTATAAAATGAAAAGTAGCTTAGTAAGGAAAGGGATTATGGAAAAGGTATCAGATAATAAATATTGTATTTTTGGGCAAATTTATACCTTAAAGACGGAAGTGAAATTAAAAATATTAGGAGGGATTTTATGCTTAAATCAAACAAAAGGTATTTATCTTTATTGTTAATCTTATCCATGGTATTGATGGTGGCCTGCTCATCATCTCCTGGAGAACAAGGGAATAAACAAAATAGCAATGCAACCAATGTATCTAGTGATAATACTCAGCAGGAAACACAGAAAGATAAGGCTAAAAGAGAAACAGTCGAAGAACAGGTGCTATTGGATCAAAATGATATTAAAATCACCCTAAAATCTCTTGAATTTGATGGACTATTTGGCCCTTCGCTGAAAGTTTTTATTGAAAACAATTCTACGGCGCCAATTACTGTACAAGTTCGTGATTCATCAATCAACGAAATAATGGTCGAGTCAATATTCTCTTGTGATGTAGCACCAGGTAAGAAGGCAAATGATAAAATAACATTTATGGAATCAGAACTAGAATATGCTCAAATAGAAAGAATACAGAATTTTGAATTAAAGTTTCATGTGTTTAATTCTGATACCTGGGATGCTATTTTTGACTCTACTGCTATTTCTATTGATACTATATCAGATCAAGAATATATCCAAGAATACGATGAAAGTGGTATTGTAGCTTTAGACGAAAACGATATAAAAGTTGTAATAAAGAGGGTTAGCAGTGAAGATAGTTTTTGGGGCGCTGACGTGTATGTATATATAGAAAATAATACCGACCAGGATATAACTATTCAAACAAGAGATGTTTCGATTAACGGTATTATGGTTGATCCTATTTTTTCTAGTGAAGTAGTTGCTGGCAAAAAGGCATATGATACTATAACATTTTTAGAAAGTGATCTAATAGATAATGATATAAAATCTATAGATAATATGGAATTGAGTTTCCATATATTTGAAACTGATGGTTGGAATGCTATTATGGATACACCAGCAATAGAAGTTAATTTTGAATAAGTAAAAGGCACTTGGTACAACCCGAATTTTGTCAAATATATATTATACGAAGGTGATAATAATGGATGAAATTATTAGAGTGTATTTAAGCAGCAAAAATCTCAAAGCAGAAGGTTTATACAATATTAAAGATAATACCTTAAAGGTATTAAAGGGTAGCATGGTCGCAAAGGAGGAAACTAATTCTTTTCGAAGATATTATGAAAATATTGCAAGATTAAGGGATAAGTTAATTAATAGGAAGATTATTCAAAACTATGAATTTATTGAAGACTATGTTTTTGAAATACCCTATCATGCTTCAGGAGTTATATTAACCAATGGTACATCGGGTAATAAGAATTGGAAAACAAGAGATGGGAAAACAATTGATGATTTACTGGAATACCAATATAGAATTGAAGATTTTAAGAAATTTTATAAGGATTTTAAATTAGACATAGATCCAAAAGAAGTAGATGATTGCATTACAAAATTTAATGAGGACTTCCCATTGGAGAATCTTCTAGACTTAAATTTAGAAGAATATGATAAAAAAGGGTCTAAGGATACTCTAGCTTATGCAATAGAACATGGCACAAATGAAATATTTAAGGGTTTTTTGGGAAATAACCAAAACAAAATTATTTTCAATACTGATGGAAATGAATATGATACAATTAAATATTTAAAAAATAAATATCCTAATAATACTATTGAAGAAATATTTGAATTATATAAAAAAGGACTATATAAATTAATAAAGGAATTTAACACAGATACTTATGAAAGTGGAGATATTGTGGGATTACCTAGCGGTACCAACACTATTCGGGGAAAAGTATTAATGCTATATAGACCAGGGGAGTTGTTGCATTTAAGCTCTGTAACTATTTTTAGAAAGATATTTAAATATTTTGGAATGGAATATAATTCAAATATGGACTCTATAATGATGAATATAAAATTGAAAAAATTTATGGAGGAGCAGGGGCTTGGTGGAGATCTAATTAAATTATCCCGTGCAATATGGATTTATTATTTAGAGACTATTTCTGAAGATGCAGAGGCTCCTGATGTAGTAACAATTGAAACTAAAATAGATACTTTAGAAGATATATTTATTGATGATGATTATATAGATGAAATAGTAAGAGTATTAAAGCGAAAAAAGGCAATTATTCTAAGGGGAGTCCCAGGTGTTGGAAAAACATTCAGTATTAAAAGCATAATACAAAATAATTTTGAAAATTTATCTGAAAATAGCATAGAAATGATTCAATTTCATCAAAGTTATTCCTATGAAGAATTTGTAGAGGGTCTAAGGCCTCAGATGAATGGTGGATATGATATAGAAAAGGGAATTTTTTACGATATTTGTACTAATGCAAGAGAAAACCTAGAGAATGAATACTTCTTAATAATAGATGAAATAAATAGAGCTAATTTATCTAAAGTCTTTGGTGAATTATTAATGTTAATTGAAAATGATAAAAGAGATATATATACAGTAAGACTACCTTATTCAAAAGAAGAATTTACTGTTCCATCTAATTTGTATATTATTGGTACAATGAATACTGCAGATAGATCTTTGGCTTTAGTGGATTATGCTCTTCGTAGAAGATTTTCATTTATAACTTTGAAACCAGCCTTTGGTACTAAAAAATTTAATAACTATCTTCAAAATAAAATGGAATTAGATTCTGAACAAATTGAAAAGATTAATTCTAGATTGATTAAAACTAATAATATAATTAGGGATACATTGGGAGAGGAATTTGAAATTGGCCATAGTTATTTTATAGAGGATAGTGAAAATATTCAAGTTTTCAACACTTGGTATAATGAAATAATAAATTATGAAATACTACCATTAATAGAAGAATATTTCTTTGATGATTTGGATATTGTTGAAGAGCTAAAGATGATTTTAGGAGATACAATATGAATGAAATACCTATAAAGAATATTTATTATATGGTGCTATATGCTTGGGATAAAATAGATAATAAGGATCTCTTAAATGACAAAAGCATTGAAAAACTTCAAAGTAGCAACGAAGTCATTATTGAACTATTTCTAAATGAAGTTAGTAGATTATCTAAGCAAGGTCTATATGGTGAGTATAATGAAAATACACATAATACAAAGTATATTAAAGGGAAAATACAAATACAGGATTCAATAAGATTAGTGAAACCAAATTTAATTTGTCAATATGATGAGTTTTCTCAAAATAATATTCTAAATCAAATTATTAAAACTGTTTTATTAAGGTTATCCAAATTTAAAGATATAAATTCTAATTTTAAAAGGAAAGCAAAGGCCTTATTGCTTGAGTTCAATGATATTGAGGAAGTTTTACTTAGTAAGGATTTATTAAATAGAATCCATTATAATCAATTAAATAAAGATTATAGATTTGCAATTGAGCTGGGCTTATTTATATATAATAGTTCAATTCCTACAGAGGAGTATGGGAGATATAAATTTATAGAAATCTTTAAGGATGAAGAAAAAATGAGTGCTATTTTTGAAAGTTTTATAAGAAACTTTTATAAAATACACTCCAATTATAATGTAAGTAGAAGGAAATATAATTGGGATTTAGATCCTGTAAATAATAGTGACATAAATTTATTACCTATTATGGAAACGGATATAGAACTTACAAAGGGAAGAGAAAAAATAATAATCGATGCAAAATATTATAAAGATGCTTTTAATTATAGATTTGAATCCAAAAAGTTTATTCCCAATCATTTGTATCAAATTAGTACCTATATAAATAGAAACAAAAAAGTGTATGAAAATATTAGGGGGATATTAATCTATCCGAGTAATGGATATAGGTTTCACGAGAAATACATTAGCCCCGAGAATTATTATATTGAATTTAAAACCTTGGATTTATCTAAAGATTGGGATTTTATAGAGAATGATTTGCTGGGTTTAATATCTGGTGCCTAGGATGTTTTATACAAAAATACTATTAAAATTATAGGAGGAAAAGTAGCAAGAGTAAATGGACAAATTTATCTTACACAAGGAGGATTTATGAAAAAAATATTAGCCTTAATGGGCAGCCCAAGAATTAATAAAAATACTGATACACTTCTTGATTTAATGCTTAAAGGAGCAGAGGACAAAGGTAATGAGATAAATAAGATTTATATTTCTAAAGAAAATATTTCTCCCTGTAAAGGTTGCAATTATTGTGGTACTAAAGGAGAATGTGTTATAAAGGATGATATGGTAAAGATATATGATTATTTTGACAATAGTGATATTTTTATTCTTGCTTCTCCTTTGTATTTTAATACTGTTAATGGCATAACAAAAAATCTAATAGATAGATGCCAAAAATATTGGTCTATTAAATATCAATTAGGAAAAGATTATAAAAGGAATAATAATAGGATTGGAATATTTTTATCAGTTGGAGGTGCTAAATATTCCCATGAACATTTTTCTGCCACTATTCCAACAATTGATTTATTTTTTAAGGCCCTTAATGCAGATTATATAGGAAATTATTTTGTATCAGGAACCGATGATATTTCTATAGGCGAAAGAAAAGATATTAGAGAAGAGCTATACAAAATAGGCTTTAATATAGATAAAATAGGGTATTTCCATTTTCACAGATAGAAATATTTAAATAATAAAATATTACCTAGTACCACCCTAATTGTGTCAAAGGGTTAAGGCTATTACATTTATATGGGAGTCAATAAAAATGAAAATTGGATATGCTTGTTTAGTAATAGGTATAAAAAATACAAATTTTAGATCTGTAACCATGAAAAATGCAAGTGAAGAAAAATTGTTAGAAATTATAGAACATAATTTGAAATCTTTAAATAATATAATTGATTACAATATTGAAAATAGTATTAAACTATTTAGAATTACTTCAGATTTAATTCCATTTGGGTCAAGCCCTGTAAATACATTGAACTGGTGGGTGATATTTTCTTCTCAGTTTAAATCCATAGGAGAAAAAATTAGAAGTTCAGACATGAGAGTTTCAATGCATCCTGGAGAATACACGGTTTTAAACTCACCTATGAGTTTAATTTTGCAGAGGAAAGACGGTCATTTTATGTTGCATTAAAGAGAATAAGAATACAGCTTATTTATTAACACTATAATAAACCCAAAATGGTACTTGGTATCACCTGAATTTTGTCGAATAAAGATTATTCTAAAATAGTTACTATATTAAGATATGATTTAATTGAGAAATTAGTTGATGAAACAAAAATTAACTAGAACGGCCATACCAGATATATTAAAAGGAATAAAACCAAATGCATTTTATTTATTTAGAAGAAATCCAGAAGAATTTATCTTAAACATTTCAAAAATAATAAATTAAGAAAAAACCTAGAGCAGAAAGGATATTTGAATTTAGGACGAAAAATATAGAGACTAAAATGAAAATAGAAGAAGATAAATATGTAGTATTAAAGGATTGTAGTATACATTTATTTCGATTGAAGTAAAGGAAGGCAGGGGGTAGATCATGAAAACTAATAGAGAATATTTTAAAGAGATATTAAGGATATTTATTATAGTATTTATGCCATACATTGGAATATTTATATTAATACGTAAAAAACCTTATGAAAGAAATATTAATATCATTGGAATTATATATTGCATAATAATGAATATTCTTTTGTTTGTACCAACTTATAATGTGGACAATAAAAGTTTATCAGATGCTAAAGATTCATTAATAAGCATTTTAACCTTACTTTCTATTGGATTTATAGTATTTTATAATAGAAAAAACAAAAAAATAAAATTGAACCTAATCCCAGCTTATTAAATAATAATCCAATAAAAAAATATCAGAATTCACATAAGAAAGAAATTAGGCAAAGTTTCATAATCCAAAAAATTTATCTATGAAAATAGCCATAAAATCTAGTGAATTAATGAAGGCTTTTCAATGGCTAAATGAAAAAGAATCATGGGAGCTTATGAATTCTTCAGAAGCCATACATGTAAAGGAAGAATTGGCAGATGTAATGATATATTGTTTATCTTTGGCAAATCAATTTGATATTGATGTATCTACTGCTATTGGAGATAAAATATAAAAGAATGGAATTAAGTATCCTAAATTTAGTTGAATATTAAAGTAAAGGAGAATTTATATGAAAAAACTAAAAGTTTTATTTCATGTAGATGAAATAGAAAAATGGAAACTAACTTTAAAAAATATTAATAATTTTTTAAACGGTGCAAAAGATTCAGATATATTAGTTGTGGCAAATGCAGTTGCAGTAAAAGGATATTTGCCTGATTATGAATTATTTGAGACTATGGAAGAGCTTAATAAAAAAGGAGTAGTATTTTCAGCCTGTAATAATGCATTAAAAGGAAACAATATAAATCCAGAAAATATTGGAGAATTTGTAAAGATTATTCCTGCTGGAGTTATAGAAATAGCAGAGAAACAAATGGAAGGTTATGCCTATATTAGACCTTAAATAAACCGAAAATCCAAATTGAAGCGGAAGTTGCCATTTAGTGCTACATTTTACAGGTAAAAATTTCAGTTATAATTTCAATTATAATATAAAATATATATAACCAAAGCATAGGGAGTGAGTAATATGAATAAGGATGTAGATTTAATTGTAAGTGGTAAAATAAAATCATGAGATTTCGGAAAATAAGAATCCTGAAATTTTTCCAGTTGTATATGAAACAAATCTACTTTCCTGTAAAATATTTTACAGGAGGTAGATAGAAAATGGGATTGATGGGTTGGTATATGTTTAATCAAATTAAAAACATGAAAGAATTAGGACTAAAGAAATCTCAGGTAGCAAGATATTTAGATTTGGACTATGGAACAGTATCTATATACTGGAGTATGCAGGTAAAGAAATTTGCTGAATTTATGGAAAAAGTGAAGGTTAGAAAGAAAATACTAGATGAATATGAAGATGGGCTAGTAGGTTAGTTAAGAGATTTTCTAGATATGAGTCCAGCCCAGATTCTGGATTGGTTAAAGGAAAGATATGGAGAGATTAAATGCACAGATAGGAGTGTGAGAAATTATGTAAGATACATAAGAGATAAATATGATATTCCAAAGGTTTTATCTAAAAGACAACATGAAGCAGCACGAGAACTTCCAATGGGTTTTCAGGGACAAATTGATTTTGGACAAATATGTTTATCTTCCTAGGCTCCCCAGTGTGGGGAAGACACATTTAGTCATAGCATTAGGCTATAAAGCTATAAACATGGGATACAAGGTAAGTTTTATATCAATGGTAATCTAGTCTATTTATTAAAAACACAGGATATAATGAGAAAAAGTAAGACAAAGATAAATAAAATCTATTCTTTAGACCTTGTAATCATTGATGAAATAGGATATCTACCAATTAATCGTGAGAAGGCTAATATGTTTTCCCAGTTAATATCAGCCTTACATGAACAGACTTCAGTTGTAATTACATCAAATAAGGGCTTTTAAAATCTTTTTTAGAGGATTAGAAATCCTTTTCCGCCAGCCTATGAAAACACTCTTTTTGCATCTATGCGACTTAGAAACAATATGAAAGAAGATGAATTTGTTTATAGAAAGA
>NZ_PPXW01000001.1:1260982-1263125 GCF_021655095.1 Clostridium sp. Cult1
ACTAACTTCTACAGTTTGTGGATAGTATCCATAGGCTTCTGCTTGTAGTGTATAGTCTCCCATAGGAATTCTCATACTATATTCACCGGTGGCAGGGTTAGTTCTAACGCTTCTACCAGTTTCAAGAATTGTAACTACAGCATCGTCTGCTGGTATGCCGCCGCCTCTTGCCATTGGTGTATTTGCTACTTCTTTATCAGATACCATTTCATATTTGTATCCATTTAATGTAATATTGTTTCTATTTATTCTAAAATCAGGTTCTGAAATTTTTTCTTTTTCTTCAGCTTTAAGAGTAGTTGTACCTTTGTTTAATTTAGAACTAGATATTTTAGTTAATTTAGTTCTTACCTTTCCGGTTTCTGGTTCTAAGTTTTCTGGCGGAGTTTGAGTATAGTCCATATGAGCTCTAATCATTAAAGCACCAGCAATTCCTTCATCAGACATTGGAAGCATTTCTCCAGCAATGTTTAGGTATGATCTGCTTTCATATGCAGAGTCATTGTCTATACCTGTTCCCGGTGTAAGATCTCCTATGCTATCTTGCATAGTTGAAACATAGAAATCTTCTCCTGCTGTATAGAAATTAAAATCTGAAAGATCTATATAATTGAAAGCTCCTCTAATTAAATTGTCAACATATAATGTTTCTCCAACTCTTGATATGGTTCCATCTTCGTTTATTTGGTAAATTTCAAATCCTAACCTATTTGCAGTAGGCTCAGGGAAATCGTCATCTAAGTATATATCTGCTCCTACTAATTTGCCAGATAAAGTTGGAGTAAATCTTACTGCTAATCCATTACCAGCTTCGTTTAATACTACCGCATTTTCATTAGTGCCATCATCATATGTTATTACTTCTTGCTCAGGAGGTATGAAGTTTAGTCCTACTATGGTGACATCATCTATATACCATCCTTCACGAACAACTGATATATCTGAATGGAAGTTAAATCTTATCTTTATTGTATCTCCACGATAGGTAGTTAATGGTATCTCTTCATTAACCCATCCATCGCTTGAACTAGTAAAGTTTCCAGTTACCTTTTCCCATGTAATCCCATCATCATTAGATACTTCTACAAAGCCATAATCATATCTGTTCTCAGTATTATACCAATGATTAAATAGTAGATAAGGAATTTTATCTTCTGGTATAACTATTTCTGGACTTTCTATATATGCATCAACACGTGTTTCATAATTCCCATCAAGAATAGTTGCCCATAGTTTTTCTCCTGATGCCGCTCCATTAGGTCCAGATGTAGGAATTCCCCATTCCCACAAGTTGCCAGTTCCTCCGGTAATAAATTCACCATTATCTTCTTCAAAATCTGAATAATATAAAATATATACTTCTGAAGCAATAGCAGAAACTTCATTGGTAAAATCACTTTCATTACCAGATGTATCCTCTGAACTTATTACATAATAGTAAGTGGTATTTGCTACAACTTCAGTGTCTAAAAAGGTGTTAGAACTAGTTTCCCCAATCTTTTCATATTCTTCTCCAGATATTATTGAACGATATATATTATAATGGGATATATCACCATCTGGTGAAGGTATCCATGAAAGCTTAATTCCAGTCATTCCAGTTTCCACTCTTAAATCCGTTGGAACTTGTGGTGCTTCTGAATCAGGCCCTATAAGCCTTACATTATCGATATACCATCCTTCTCTTGCTTGAGATACATCAGATTTAAATCTATATCCTACGAATATTGGATTAGTTGAACCAATATAATCATTTAGATTAATAACTACTTCTTGCCATCCATTAGAAGAATTTGTAATTGTTCCTACCTGGTTCCATTCCTCTCCATAGTTATCCGTTACATATATATAACCATTATCATAATTGTTCTCCATATTGTACCATTGATAAAATCTCAATGATGCTGCCTCTAAATTTATATCCCTTAGATCTATTGGAGGGGTTACCATCCAATCATCTGCATAATTAGAATAGTTTCCACCTAAAATAGTTCCAGCTAGATTTTCCCCTTCAAATGGTACTGGGTCTACACCAGTCGCTGGACCCCATTCCCATACTCCTTCCATAGTCCAACCTAAAGCATTATCTTCAAATCCTTGAGTATATTCATCTGGTACTATACCAAAACTTATATCTATTTTG
>NZ_PPXW01000001.1:1263155-1265874 GCF_021655095.1 Clostridium sp. Cult1
GAAATTTATAATATTCCATCGAGCATTATTAATTTCTATAACTTTATAACAATGAAAGGAGTGTTAAAAGTGAAACTTGAATTAGGTAATTTTTATGTAAAAGACATTGTTTTTGGAGACAGAATTTCTTATTCAAAAGGCGTATTAACTATTAATAAGGAAGAAGCCTTAGAAGTAGTAAAAGAAGATGAACATATAACAGAAGCAGATTTATTTATAGTAAAACCAGGAGATAATGTAAGATTAGTGCCTGTAAAGGAAGCTATTGAGCCAAGGACGAGAGTGGAAGGTGGACCAGTATTTCCAGGAGTCACTGGAGAATTAATGCAAGCAGGTAACGGTAGAACATTGGCTCTTAAAGATTGTAGTGTACTAGTTGTAGGAAAGCACTGGGGTGGGTTTCAAGATGGTTTAATAGATATGAGTGGAGAAGGGGCAAAATATACCTATTTTTCTCAATTAAAAAATATTGTACTAGTAGCAGATACAGACGAAGAATTTGAGAAAAAAGAACAACAAAAGAAAAACAGAGCCTTAAGATGGGCTGGAATGAGGTTAGCAGAATATATTGCCTCTTGCGTAAAAGATCTAGAACCAGAAGAAATAGAAACTTTTGAGTTAGAACCTATTACAAAACGTTCTGATAATATAAAGGATTTACCATCCGTTGTACTAGTACTTCAACCTCAGTCCCAAATGGAGGAATTAGGGTATAATGATTTAATATATGGATGGGATTCTAATAGGATGTTACCAACATTTATGCATCCAAATGAAGTTTTAGATGGAGCAATAATATCAGGTAGTTTCATGCCTTGTTCATCTAAGTGGTCAACTTATGATTTTCAAAATTTCCCTATGATTAGAAGACTGTACAAAGAACATGGAAAGACCTTAAACTTTTTGGGTATTATAATGTCCAATTTAAATGTTGCCTTGGATCAAAAAGAAAGAGCTGCTTTATTTGTAGCCCAAATGGCTAAATCTTTAGGTGCAGACAGTGCAATAGTTGCAGAAGAAGGGTATGGAAACCCAGACGCAGATTTTATAGCGTGTTTAGTAGCTTTAGAAGATGCTGGAGTTAAAACTGTTGGATTAACTAATGAATGTACAGGTAGAGATGGAAAGTCTCAACCATTAGTTACTTTAGATCCTAAAGCAGATGCTATTGTATCCTGTGGAGATGTATCTCAATTAATAGAACTTCCTCCTATGGAAACTGTTTTAGGAGAATTAGAATCTTTAGGAAGAGATGGATTTGCTGGAGGATGGGCAGGCGACGAAATTCTTGGACCTTCAGTAAGAGAAGATGGATCCATAATAATGGAAAACAATTCCATGTTCTGTGGAGATCAAGTAGTTGGTTGGTCAACTAAGACTGTGAAAGAATTTTAAGGAGGTGTACCAATTGAAGAAAGCTATACTTTATATAAATCAATTTTTCGGACAAATTGGAGGAGAAGAAAAAGCAGATTTTCCACCTGAAATAAGGGAAGGTTTAGTAGGTCCAGCAATGGAATTACAAAAACAATTAGGTGAAAATGTAAAAGTTACTCACACAATTATATGTGGTGATAACTATATGGGATCTAACACTGAAGAAGCAATAAAAACAATATTAGGATTTTTAGAAGATAAAGAATTTGATATTTTCTTTGCAGGACCAGCTTTTAGAGCAGGTAGATATGGTAGTGCTTGTGGTCATATAGGAAAGGCCGTAAAGGAAAAATTCAATGTTCCAGTTATATCTTCCATGAATGAAGAAAATCCTGGTGTCAATATGTTTCGCCAACATATCTATATATTTAAAGGCGGGGCAAGTGCTGCTGCTATGAGAAAAGATATTAAAAAAATGGCGATTTTTGGTAATAAAATATTAAATGGTGAAGAACTTCTATCTGCCGATGAAGAAGGTTATTATGGTAGGGGAATTAGACGTCAAGTTTGGTTAACACCATCTGTTAATGCAGCAGATAGAGTAATAGACATGTTATTAAAGAAGGTTCACGGAGAGCCTTTCCAAACGGAACTTCCTATACCAGAACAAGATATAGTACCTATAGCAGAACCTATAAAAGATCTGTCGAAAGCAAAAATAGCTATTGTAACTTCAGGTGGTATAGTACCTGTAGATAATCCAGACAGAATCCAATCAGCTTCAGCTACTAGATGGGGTAAATACGATGTATCAAATATAGATAGATTAGAATCTGGAATATTTAAAACTATCCATGCTGGCTTTGATCCTGCAGCTGCTAATGCAGATCCAAATGTTATAGTTCCATTAGATGTTATGAAAGCATATGAAAAAGAAGGTAAAATAGGTAAGGTCCACGATTATTTCTACTCTACTGTTGGAACGGGAACAACTCAAGGGGAAGCTGCTAGAATGGGCAAAGAAATAGTAAAGGATTTACAAGAAGCGGGTGTTGATGGAGTTATATTGACATCTACCTGAGGTACCTGTACACGTTGCGGTGCAACAATAGTAAAAGAAATAGAAAAAGCAGGTATACCTATAGTTCAAATGGCAAATCTAATCCCCGTAGCTAAAACTGTTGGTTCAAACAAGATAGTTCCAACTATATCAATACCTTATCCATTGGGAGATCCGAATACATCAAAGGAGGAACAATGGAAGTTAAGATATCATAGAGTTGGAGTAGCTTTAGAAGCATTGACTACAGATGTTAAAGAGCAAACTGTATTTAAGGTTAAA
>NZ_PPXW01000001.1:1265904-1276261 GCF_021655095.1 Clostridium sp. Cult1
ACTAAAGCCATTTTATCTTGTCAAAATAATCATGTAGCCATTTCTATAATTAATGAAATGCTTAATGAAGATGATCCTGAAGTTATCATATCCCTAGCCTATACCCTTAATTATAATTTTCATGATAATATAGTAGTATCTTGCTTAAGAATGGATGAATACACTGAGGATAAAGCAAGATTTATAGCTAGGAATCTAAGTAGCATAAAGGATTTATACTGTGTACATTATTATAATAATATTTTGATTTTTATATCTTCGGATTCCAGTATAACTGATGAGGATATGAAAAATTATAAGAAGCAGATTATAAGTGTAGCCGAAGGAAATTTAAATAACTACCATTTAGGTGTTAGTAGTCCCTATGAAAGTTTAAAGTATTTAAGGGATGCTATAGAGGAATCTTTAATGGCTTGTAAGGTGTCAAAGATAACGAAGAATAAAATTGAAAGTTATGATAAGATTGGGTCATATAAGCTTCTATTGGATATAAAAAACAAGAATACTTTAAAAAGGTTTTATTACGAATTACTTAATCCTATTATAGAGTATGATGAATGTAAAAATGGAAAATTAGTTGAAACCTTATTAGCCTATGTAGAAAATGATGGAGATATGAAAAAAACTGCTAAGGAATTATTTCAGCATGAAAATACTATAAGATATAGAATACTTAAGATAAGGCAGTTACTAGATTTAGAAGAAGAAAATATAACATTCTATGAAAATATAATCTTAGCTTATAAAATATCAAAAATAATATTTTAAATCTAAATCAAATTTGTGTAAATTTTTTCTATTTTATTAGATCGATTTGGAATCTTTACTAGATTATATTTTAAAACATTATTCAATCGCCAGGAAAAGGTTTTCACACCATTAAAATACAAAGATATTCTTATCCATCCCATTTCTCTGCCAATACAATGGCAAACCAGAAGAAAGAAATATTTTGAATAACCTTATATATTATATCTATTATTTTCAGTAATACTGGGATTAGGTCCTTAATTTCTATACTTGCCCCCATCATCATAGTTTTCCATTGGAAAAAACCCACTATTATTATATAATAAAAAGGAAACGAATGTTTAACTAGGATGGTGACAATATGGAATTAATAAAAGGTTTAAACGATAGACAAAAAGAAGCCGTTCTCCATACAGAAGGGCCTCTACTTATTTTAGCTGGGGCAGGAAGTGGGAAAACTAGGGTATTAACCCATAGGATAGCCTATTTAGTAGAAGAAAAGGGGATTTTCCCAGGAAATATTTTGGCAATAACCTTTACCAATAAAGCTGCCAACGAAATGAAGGAAAGGGTAGATAATTTATTGGATGGTAATATAGATGATATATGGATGGGTACCTTTCACTCTGTATGTGTAAGGATACTTAGAAGGAATATAGATAAAATAGGATATGATAGAAGTTTCTCCATCTATGATAGAGATGATCAAATTACCGTGGTGAAGGAATGTATTAAGGATTTGAACTTGAGTAAGGATATGTATAAGGAAAGATCCGTCCTTAGTGTTATTAGTTCATTAAAGGATAAAATGACGGAGCCGGATACATATATAAACCAAAATTACAGTGATTATTATAGTAGGAATGTAGGAGAGATATATGCCCTTTATGAGAAAAAACTTAAAGCTAATAATGCCTTAGATTTTGATGATTTAATAATAAAAACCGTAGAGTTATTAAAATCCAACCCAGATGTACTAGATTATTATCAAAAGAAGTTTAAGTATATATTTGTAGACGAGTTTCAGGATACAAATAAGATACAGTATAAATTAGTGAAATTGATTTCAGAAAGATATAGAAATATATGTGTGGTGGGGGATGATGATCAGAGCATTTATGGATGGAGAGGTGCGGATATTTCGAATATTTTGGACTTCGAAAAAGATTTTCCAAATACTAAAATCATAAAGTTAGAACAAAACTATCGATCAACCAAAAATATACTGAACGTAGCCAACCATGTAATAAAAAATAATTCAAGCAGAAAAGAAAAGAAACTGTGGACGGACAATGAAGAAGGGAATCAAGTGGTGGTGGAAAGCCTATTGGATTCAGAGGAAGAGGCTTATTTTGTTGCCAATAAGGTAGAAGAACTTATAAAAGAAGGATACAAGCCTTCAGACTTTGCAATTCTTTATAGAACCAATGCCCAATCAAGAACCTTTGAGGAAATATTTATGCGTAAGAGTATACCCTATAAGATTGTGGGAGGATTAAGGTTCTACGATAGAAAAGAGATTAAAGATATTATAGCCTATTTAAAATTAATCCAGAATCCAGTAGATGATATATCCTTAAAGCGAATAATAAATGTCCCCAAAAGAGGAATAGGCAATGCCACCTTAGAAAAAATTGAGGAATATGCTAATGAAGCTGGGGAAAGTATATATAGTACATTGTTAAATGTGGAAAAAGTACCAAATCTATCGACGAGAGCTAAAAACAATTTAAAATCCTTTGTAGATATGATAAACAAATTCATGGCTATGAGTGAAGTAATGGGATTAAAAGAATTCTTAGAAGAAGTTGTCTATGGTATAGGATATATTAAGGAATTGGAAGAGGAAGCTAGTATAGAAGCACAAACAAGGCTAGATAATATAAAAGAATTTATATCTGTAGCCATAGACTTTGAAGTTAGGTATCCTGAAGGTAGTTTGGAAGATTTTTTGGCTACTATATCCCTTCTTTCCGATGTGGATAAAACGGAAGATATAGATAACTCGGTAACTTTACTTACAGTCCATTCAGCTAAAGGATTGGAGTTTCCTATTGTATTCATGGTTGGCATGGAGGAAGGTCTATTCCCCATATCAAGGGCTTTAGACGATGAAACAGAATTGGAAGAGGAAAGGAGGCTTTGTTATGTAGCTATAACTAGGGCTGAGAAATCGCTATTTATAACTCATGCAAAACTTAGAACTATATATGGCAATACCAATTACTCATTGCCTTCTAGATTTATAAGCGAGATACCAGAAGGCTATACCGCTTCATCAATGGATAGAGGGAGAATAAAGGCGTCAGACTATAAAAAACAGCTTGTAAAAGTACATGATTATACTAAAGGAATTAATAGAGCAATATACCAGTCAAATAATAACAATACGGATGTAGATCTTGGTGATAAAGTAAGCCATAAAAAATGGGGTGTAGGTACTATAGTTCAAATTAAGGAAAGGGATGATGATAAGGAAATAGTAATCGCTTTTGATAAGGTAGGCCTTAAAAGATTACTGCTTTCCATTGCTCCGATAGAAATACTGAAAGGAGAGTAATACATGGATAAGATTCAAAGGATGAAAGAACTTATAGAAGAAATTAATGACTTAAATTATTACTATTATACATTAGACCAACCGAAGGTAAGCGATAAAGAGTACGATGCACTTTATGATGAATTAGTAAAATTGGAGAAGGAGACGGGAAGAGTATTTCCCTATTCTCCGACTCAGAGGGTTGGTGGAGAGATA
The DNA here is from genome assembly GCF_021655095.1 of Clostridium sp. Cult1. Taxonomy (GTDB): domain Bacteria; phylum Bacillota; class Clostridia; order Tissierellales; family Tepidimicrobiaceae; genus Schnuerera. The sequence goes on from NZ_PPXW01000001.1 coordinate 1,269,410, forward strand.
TTAGATAAATTTGAAAAACATTTCCATCTAGATAAGCTCTGGAGTCTAGATAAAAGCCAAAACTATGGAGAATTGATTAATTGGGATAATAGGATTAGACGGTTAATAGAAGAGTATAATAATATTAATGAAGACAAATTACCTTCTCCTACTTATGTGGTAGAGTATAAATTTGATGGACTGACTATCAATCTAACCTATAGAGATGGGGAATTGGTCCAAGGCGCCACTAGGGGAAATGGTACCGTAGGGGAAGCCATTTTACCCCAATTAAAGACTATAAAAACCATCCCTTTGAAAATAGATTTTAATGGTACTATGGAAGTTCAAGGGGAGGGATTAATGCCATTATCTGCCCTTAGGAAGTATAATGAAACAGCATTAGAGCCATTAAAGAATGCAAGAAATGCAGCTGCAGGAGCTTTAAGAAATTTAGATCCAAAGGTGACTAAGGAGAGGAATTTAATAGCTTACTTTTATAATATAGGACATATTGAAGGAAAAGAATTCACTACCCATATGGAAATGCTTAAATTTATTAGATCCAATAGGTTGCCCGTATTTGATTATGCTAAAGAATGTAATTCTATAGAAGATGTCATTAATGAAATAGAAAAAATAGAAGAAGAAAGGCATAATTTAGATATATTGACAGATGGTGCAGTAATAAAAATAAACGATATTAGGACTAGACAAGTCCTTGGTTATACCATGAGATTCCCGCGATGGGCTATAGCCTATAAATTTGAAGCAGAAGAAACTACTACTAAATTAATATCAGTCCAATGGAATGTAGGTAGAACGGGCAAAGTTACCCCTACAGCTTTATTAGAACCTGTAGAGATTGCAGGAGCTACCGTGAGACGAGCTACTTTGAACAATTATGATGATATACTTAGAAAAAGGATAGCTATAGGCTCTAGAGTATTGATAAGAAGATCTAATGAAGTAATTCCGGAAATAATGGGAATAGTAGATACAGAAGAAGAAACGGTAGAGGTTGAGAAGCCTACCCATTGCCCTGCTTGTAATAGTGAATTGTACCAAGATGGAGTCCATATATTCTGTCCAAACTCATTAACTTGTAAACCTCAATTAGTATCTAGAATAGTGCATTTTGCTAGTAGAGATGCCATGAATATAGAAGGGCTTAGTGAAAAAACGGCAGAAAAATTATTTGAAGAGTTAAATCTAATGGACATAGGGGATATATATGAGATAAAATATGAGGAGCTATTAAAACTTGAAGGATTTAAGGATAAAAGGGCTAGAAACTTATTAGAAGCTATTGAAAGAAGCAAAGATACTACTTTAGACGCTTTTATCTATGCTCTAGGGATTCCCAATGTAGGTTTGAAAACTGCTCAAGATTTAGCGGAGCATTTTAAGTCTTTGAGAGCTATTATGGATGCTAAATATGAAGAACTAATTACTATTCCAGATATAGGGCCTAAAATTGCAGAGAGTATAACCGAGTTCTTCCATGATGAGAGGATATTAGAAGGTATAGATAAATTATTATTAGAAGGTGTTAAGCCTCATTATGAAGAAATAGCCCTAGAAGAATCCATATTTACTGATAAAACCATAGTGATTACTGGAACTATAGAAGCCTATTCTAGAAAAGAATTAAAGGAGAAAATACAAGATTTGGGAGGAAAGGTGACAGGGTCTGTAAGTAGAAATACAGATTATGTAATTGTAGGTGAAAATCCTGGGTCTAAATATGAAAAGGCTGTAGAATTAGGTATTGAAATTATCGATGAAGAAAGATTATTAGAAATAATGGAAGAGTATTAAAAAAAGCATTGATTATAAAGGAGGAGAAAAATGGTTTCTAAGGAAGAAGTTAAACAAATAGCTGAAATGTGTAAGTTAAAACTATCTCAAGAGGAAACGGATATTTTTATAGCTATGTTTTCTAATGTATTAGAACAAGTAGAAAAATTGAATACAGTAGATACAGATGGAGTAGAAGCTCTAAACTTCCTCAATTTAAAAGAAAAGTCATTGAGGGAAGATATAGTAGAAGACAGTTTGAATAGAGAAGAAGTACTTAAAAATGCTCCGGAACAAGAATATGGATATTTTAAGTTATTAAGAGTGATGGACTAAGAGGGGTGATAAAATGGATATAGTTAAATTAACAGCTATAGAAATGAGAGAAAAACTTAAAAACAAAGAAATATCTAGCAAGGAAATTGTTAATGCTCATTTCGATAGAATAGAAGAAATAGAAGGTGATTTAAATTCCTTTATAACATTGACTAAAGAAGAAGCCCTAAGGGCAGCAGATAGAGTAGACAATAAGATTAAAAATGGAGAGAATTTAGGAATATTAGCTGGTATACCTATAGGGGTTAAAGACAATATAATCACTAAGGATATAAGAACTACCTGTGGTTCGAAGATACTTGAAAATTTTATACCTCCCTATGAAGCCACAGTTATAGAGAAGATAAAGAATGCTGATGGCATTATATTAGGTAAGACTAATATGGATGAATTTGCAGCTAGTTACTCTACAGAGACTTCTTATTTTGGAGTGACTAAAAATCCTATAGATAAAGATAGAGTTCCAGGAGGTTCCAGTGGAGGTTCTACTGCTGCAGTAAAGGCGGGAGAAGTAGCTTTAGCATTAGGTTCTGATACAGGAGGTTCAAACCGTCAACCTGCTAGTTATTGTGGAGTTGTAGGTATTAAACCAACTTATGGCCTTGTTTCTAGATATGGACTTATCTCTTTAGCTAATTCTTTGGATCAAATAGGAACTTTTGGGAGGAATGTGGCAGATGCTGCTTTAATGCTAGAAGCAATTGTGGGACAGGATGCAAAGGACCCAACTTCCATGGATATAGAGAAAGCAGATTATTTAGGAAAACTAAAAGAAGGCATAGAAGGTATGAAGATAGCTTTACCTAAGGAATATATGAGTATGGATATAGATAATAGGATCAAAGAACAAATTATGAAATCTGTAAAACTCCTTGAAAAACTAGGGGGAAAGGTAGAAGAAGTATCCTTACCTCATAGTGAACATGCTTGGTCAACTTATTATTTAATTGTAGTTTCAGAAATCAGCTCAAATATGGCCAGATTTGATGGAATAAGATATGGTTATAGGACGAAAAATTATGAAACTCTAGATGAATTATATATAAATTCGAGAACAGAAGGCTTTGGAGAAGAAATAAAAAGAAGCATTATGGCTGGTACCTATATATTGAGTAGCAAAAAAGGAAAAGAATTTTATAACAAGGCATTAAAAGTAAGGACTTTAATAAAAGAGGATTTTGATAAGGTTTTTGAAGAATATGATATAGTATTAGCTCCTACTACACCTAGTCTACCTTTTAAAATAGGAGATAGTGTAAAAAATCCTTTTGAAATGTATAATTCAGGTATATTTAATATTCCTGCTAATCTAGCAGGTCTATGTGCTATATCACTTCCTTGTGGTTATGTAGATGGTTTACCTGTAGGACTTCAAATAATGGGGGATAGGTTTAAAGAATTAAATATACTAAAAGCCGCCTATGCCTTTGAAGAAGAATTATCCATTGGGGGTGAAAGATAATGGGCTATAAAACTATTATAGGGTTGGAAATTCATGTGGAGCTTATGACAAAGACAAAAATATTTTGTAGCTGTATTAATGCATTTGGTGGAGATGCTAATACCCATTGTTGTCCAGTTTGTTTAGGACTGCCTGGTTCTATTCCTAAGCTAAACAAAGCTGTACTAGAGTATGGAATTAGAGCAGGAATTGCCTTTAACTGCCAAATAGCTGATAGTGTTAAAATGGATAAAAAACATTATTTCTATCCCGATTTAGTAAAAGGTTATCAAACGAGCCAAGATGACAGACCTTTATGTACTAATGGCTATATTGAAATTGAAAAGGAAGAAGGTTCTAAGAAGATTGGACTTCAAAGGATCCATATAGAAGAGGATACTGGAAAATCTATTCATACAGAGGGTGGAGATACATTAATAGATTATAATAGGGCAGGTGTTCCTTTAATTGAAATAGTTACTAGACCAGACATCAATACATCTGAAGAAGCTAGAATGTTTTTAGAAAACCTTAGGAACACTCTAAAGTATATTGAAGTATCTGACTGTAAAATGGAAGAAGGTTCTTTAAGATGCGATGTAAATATAAATGTAGTAGATACTGAAACTGGCAGCAAAACCAATATAACTGAATTGAAGAATTTAAATTCCTTTAAGGCAGTGGTCAATGCAATAGAATATGAAGAAAAGAGACATATAGGTTATTTAGAAAGAGGAGAAAATACAGTAAAAGAAACTAGAAGGTGGAATGAGCTAGAAAACAAAACCCTAGTTATGAGGGGAAAAGGAGGCACTGAGAATTATAGATACTCTGTTGATGTGGATATCCTTCCAGTTAAAATAGATAGGGACTGGATTGAAGAAATAAGAAATAACCTACCAGAACTTCCTCATAATAAAAAGGAAAGGTTTATTAAAGAATATGATTTACCAGAATATGATGCAGGAGTTCTTACCCAATCAAAGGAAATAGCCCAGTTCTATGAAGAAACTAATAGATATGCTAAGGATCCTAAACAGGTTAGCAATTGGATAATGGGAGATGTTTTACGAAGATTAAATGATGAAGAGTTGGAAGTTGAAGACTTGAAGTTTAAACCAAAGGATTTAGCAGATCTTATTGGATTTATAAATAATGGAAAGATTAGCAACAATATAGGAAAGAAAGTATTAAGAGATATGTTTGAAACTGGTAAAAAGCCAGAAGAAATTATAAAGAAAAAAGGATTAATCCAGATTAGCGATGAAGATGAATTAAAAGGAATTGTAGAAAAGGTGTTAGATGAAAACCAGCAATCCATCATAGATTATAAAAATGGAAAAGATAGAGCTCTAGGCTTTTTAATTGGCCAAGTGATGAAGGCTACAAGGGGCAAGGCTAATCCACAGATGGTAAATGAAATGGTAAAGGAGATGATTGAAAGTCGATAGATGGAAATTCTCCATCTTTCGACTTCAATTGTCAGAAAATTGATCCTTGATAAATCCGTAGAGTCAATATATAATAATCATAACTATTTAAAATAGTTATGATTATTTTTTTTAGAATGGGGGGATTTTATGAGTAAAAAGCGAAGAGGTTTGACTACAAAAATTTTTATTGGCCTATTAATAGGTTTAGTGGTTGGTATATTAGTATATAGTTTACCACCTGGAACTTTTAAGGATGATATTTTAATCGATGGAATTTTTCAATTATTAGGGCAGGTATTTTTAAGGGGAATTATGATGATGGTAGTTCCTCTCGTATTTATTTCACTAGTCAATGGAGCTGCTAGTATGGGAGACGTTAAAAAGCTTGGCAGAGTAGGCGCTAGGACCATAGCTTTTTATTTAGCAACTACTGCCTTTGCTGTTTCTTTGGCTTTAGTTTTAGGCTATTTTTTGAAACCAGGTATAGGCTTAGATTTAGGTGCTATCGAACAGATAGAAACTACTGTAAGTGAAAAAACACCATTGGTACAAATACTATATGAAATGGTACCTAGAAACCCAATATCAGCTATGGCTGAAGGGAATATGCTACAAATTATAGTCTTTGCTATAATAACGGGCATTGGTCTATCAGTTTTAGGAGATAAGGTAAAATTGGTTGTTCAAATATTTGAACAGTTAAACGAATTAGTATTGAAGATGGTAGGATTTATAATGCTATTTGCTCCTATTGGAGTATTTGGTTTAATTGCTAGAACCTTTGCTACTGTTGGATATGCAGCTTTAGTTCCATTACTAAAGTATATAATAGCCGTTTATATTGGACTTATTCTTCATGCGGGATTGGTTTATTCAGGTATGCTGAAAGGGCTAACTGGATTAAGCCCTAAGAAATTCTTTAAAAAAATATTTCCAGCCATGTCTGTAGCCTTTTCTACTGCTAGTAGTAATGCAACAGTTCCTATAAATCTAGATATAAATGAAAAACAATTAGGAGTATCTAGAAATATTGCTGCCTTTACAATTCCCCTAGGAGCTACCATTAATATGGATGGTACTGCTATTATGCAAGGGGTGGCAACTTTCTTTATAGCTCAAGTATATAATGTACCTTTAAGTATAGGAGCTATATTAACGGTTGTTTTAACTGCTACATTGGCATCTATAGGTACAGCAGGGGTACCGGGAGCAGGAACCATTATGTTGTCTATGGTACTACAATCAATAGGATTGCCCTTAGAAGGTATTGGTTTAATAATGGGAATAGATAGATTAGTAGATATGGGTAGGACTACTATTAATATTACAGGAGATGCAGCATGTACTGTAATAATAGCTAAAAAAGAAGGAGAATTAGATGAAGAAGTATTTAATTCTGACTCTAAGGCTTTGTCAAAATAAATGAAAAGGGGGACTTATTAGGAGCGGTCAGATAGGGATTTATAATTCCTAAAAAATTCGGCATAGTCGTTGATATTCGGCTATGCCGTTTTTTCGTTTATTTTGGTAAGTCGATAGCACCAATGCAGTTATAGAAAATTTGAATCCGCTGGGTTCTGCGGCCATCTACCTTTTCAGCCTTGAATACTATAATTTTGTCAATGAACTCTCGAATAATCTCTGCATCCAATTCTGTAATTTCTGTGTACTTTTTAACCAGTGCCAAAAAACGGTCGGTATTTAGAGACTGTTCATTTGCTGTATCAATAGTATGTTTTAATTTGGTTATCCTTTCTTCCAGTACCTTCTGCTCGGCTTCATATTCAGCCGACATCTTGTAAAAACGCTCTTCGGGAATTTTGCCCATCACATTGTCCTCATATAGCTTTCGAATGATTTTGT
>NZ_PPXW01000001.1:1276291-1295403 GCF_021655095.1 Clostridium sp. Cult1
TTAGAAGGCCTATTAAGTTTACCCTTTTTTAGCTAGAATTGATTGAAATATTTATTAGTGATTTTAAATTTTACTATTGACAATTCTTAGCTGGACTTTATAAGGAAATAAAGAAATAATGGTGCCCCAATAAAAGAAGTTACAGCTCCTACAGGTAAAACTTGTGGGGATAATATTACTCGTGCCAATGTATCAGATATAAGCAATATAAGAGTGCCCATAATTGCCGATGCAGGTATAAGATATCTATTATCATTACCAATTATCTTTCTCGTTATCTGTGGACCAATTAATCCGATAAAGCCTATTATACCTAAAAAAGATACCGTTACAGCAGTAACAATTGATGCCATGAACATTCCACCAAGTCTTATTTTCTCAACATCTACACCTAGACTTTTGGCAGTATCATCACCAGCATCTAAGACATTATAATCCCATCTATGATATATAAAATAAACAATAGATATGAAGACTAAAATGCCCATTATTATGATTTCAATCCAAGAGGCTCTGCTTAAATCACCAAAGGTCCAAAATATAACGGTAGCAACTTTAGTCGTGTCACCAGAAAAATATTGAATAATCATAGTCCCTGCTGAAAAAAGAGAACTTAATGCTGTACCTGCCAAAATAATGCTCTTTGTAGTAAAATGACCTATTTTTGATAGGGAAATAATTAATAGAGTAGATAGTATTGAAAAAAACATTGCACATAGTGTAACAACATAGGGATTATTAATCTGAACCTCTCCTAACCCAGTGCTTGCTATAGTTCCCGCTCCCAATAAAAGGATTGCAACATTAGCTCCAAAAGCAGCTGCATTTGATACTCCAAGGGTAGAAGGCGATGCTAAAGGATTCCTTAAATTATTTTGCATAATACATCCTGCTACTGACAATCCTATACCTGCTAATATCCCTGATACTACCCTTGGCATACGAATATTTCTTACAATAGAAATTGATTTGGTATCTCCCGATCCTAATATAGCTAAAATTACATCTCTTGGACTAATATTGGATGCACCAGCATTTATAGCCCAGAAAAATGTTGCAATTGCTAAAATAAATAAAACAATAATAGTTAACTTTTTCCTAATTATATATTCTTTGTATCTGTGATTTTGAAAAGATACTTTTCTGCTTTTATTAGCATCCATAAACTACCAACCTCTTGAGTATTCTTTATAACAATCTAAACAAACCTTCTTACCTTCTTGCAGGCGTATTTTATTTTCTGATGCTCCCTCACCACATACTTCACAAATAACTGTATTAAATCTTTTTGCCTTTTCTGGTATTTCTACAGTAACCCATTCCATCTTAAATAGGTCCTCTGCTGGTGCTTTTAAAATATAATCTTGTCTTTCCTCTCTATCCGTTTTCATTTCGTTATATTTTAATATTAATCTAAAAGCCTCACCTTTCTTTCTATTTATAAATGTAAAAGCCATCTTCCCAGTACCTTTTAAAATCAAATTCCCTTTTCCCAGGGTACAGCCAGTTATAAATTGAACTGCATCTACACCACAGGCATCATTTTCCGTTATGCATACTATTTCTTCATCTTGTGAAAAATTTAATTCCATTTTCTCCTTTGCTATTTGTGATGCTCTAAACCCAATAGCTAATCCCGGACATTCATGTCCATGAAATTCTACACATTTATTCCATAACTCTTTATTCACTTTTCTCCTCCTTAGTCATTAAATCTAGTTAAGGGAATTAATTAGGGATTGTTATCATTTTATCAATTTAATTGTAGCCAAAATAAAAAATGCTGTCAAACTTCACAAACGTTGACTATTCAACATTTTCATTGATTTCATTTCATGCTCAGTTTACATTATAAAATAACTTTATTGCTTAATTAATGCATTTATAAAGCCATATCATTATTTTTGCGTTAACTTTGCTTGAATGTAAAATATTATCAAAATATATTGAAATATTCTATATCTAAAAAAGGATTTATCTGGAATAAAACGCCCCTTACCAAATAATATATTTAGTAAGGGGTAGGATGTGTTTGCTAAGATGAAACCGTAGTATCAAGTATTGAAGGTTGCCCAAGAGCTTTTATATTTTTGTGTCCAGATAAGTCTGTATATAGTTCTCCAAGGTATGGATTTCTCTTTGTAGTTTTAATTTTATAGATCATATATGCAAATACAGCTATATTAGCAATTAATGCTATAAAACTCACAGCAAAATATATATTTGGATTATATGTAGACATTACCTGGTATTTCCCTTGATCTTGGAATTTTGGGAATGTTTGAGCAAACATGCACCAAATAGCCAAAGTATGGGCCCTATGTTGTAGCCATGCACCTTTTCCTAATGTAAAGGCACAAAGAGTTGGTGCCAATAATAATGCAAAACCACAGTACCATGAATGGCCAGGTAAACAATTATATGTGTAAGCGAAATTCCATAGGTCATAAGCAATTATCCAAAACCATAACATATCTGGCCATAACATATCCATGCTTTTATCTTTTTCCGTTTTTTTTCTAATAACAATTCCAAACCATCCAGTAATAGTTATAGTATTTAATATACCTGCAATACCATTCATATAATTCCATGGACCGCTCATCATAATTTCGCCTTCAAACAACTCTTTCATAAGTCCAAGGCTACCGATTTGAAAATCACGAGTTACTGCTTCAAGAATATTAATAGCAAGGATTAGTGCAGGGAAGAATAGTGCTAGCTTTTTTTCAGAAAGACACCATTGAACTTTTCCTGTTACTTTATCTTTTTTCTTATAATGCCTTATAAACCAAAATCCAATACAACCTGCAGTCGAAGAATAGACTTTTGCGAGATGAAACCAATCGGTATAAGTTTTTTCCTTCAGTACTGTAAACCAAAGAATCGTTAGGAATGCTGGTAAAACTATAAATGATATAAAAGCACCTATCTTTGACCGCCTAGAAAACTCATTAAATATAAATAAGGCAGCAAAAACTATAAACCACATTCCCCAAGCTGAAAATAAAGTTGCACCCTCAGCATAATTAAATGTGAACATTTATAATCCCCCTTTAAAGCATATTACCATTTTTATTTGCATGTTAAGATAATATAACCTTATAATATATGAAACTTTTCACCTCCTTTAGAGATTGTTACTGTTTTATCAATATTATTGTATCTAGCTTAGAAAAAGTTGTCAAAATTTACAGCCATTGATATATCAATGGCTGTAGAGTTTTTATCTTAAGTTATATTTACATTTATAATATTCAAATATTAGTTATTTACTTATACTTTTAAAATTATTTTTCACTATTTTTGTTAAATAAACTCCAGTGTAAATTTGTTATCATAATTTACTGAATTCTATTACTCTAGAAAAATTCTTCTAATAGATATTCTGAATATTGGATACAATTCTCTATTGAAAGTCCACTCATAATTTCTCCTGCTAAAAATATATTATTTTCCCCTTGTACAGCATCCATTTTTTGATAAAAGCCTTGCGCCAAAACATTAGTATCTACATAAGGACAATGTCTCCAACTTTTAGCTTGATATAACCTTGGATTTTTTACTCCCAATCTAAATAAATCATCCTTTATGTAATCTAGGGGTAATAACTTTGAGCTATTAGGTGGATTGTATGCGTAAAGAATTACCATGCCCTCATCATTTTGTACATTCCATCTGGAATCCCATATGGTAATATGTCCTCGTCTTTTATGAGATAAGTTCTCCAGTATACAACCACAGCCTTTAGGAACATTATCCACAACAAAAGCATATACATTAAAATGTTGATACTTTATGCTATTTAAATATCCCTTCATCTCTTCATCCCAAAAATATAAATCACAAAATTGCTCCAAAGGGGCTGTAATAATAACTTTATGGAATTCAATCTCTTCAAAGGGAGTACTAATCCACAAAGATCCTTTAGTAGACAATCTTATATCTTCGACCCTTTGTCCTAGTCTAACATCCTTAATTCTATTTCCTAAACTTTCCGCCAATACAGAAACTCCTCGTTTCCACGTATAAAACTGTGGAATATTCATAAAACACATTAAATGATTATAATTCATAATTTTAAGCACATAAAGGGCAGGAACCTCATCGATATTTCCTAAGCCAAAAATAGTAAAATAATGAATATAGACGGTTTTTAAAACTTTAAAAGCATGTATATCACACCATTTTGAAAAAGGTTCCATAAGGATAGTTTCTATATCTTTAATATTTGCATTTGATAAAGATTCATACGTATCCAATACTTTGGGCAATCGTTCTATTTCTTCTAGAAACCCTTCTAAATCTTCTTTCGGAATAGGCATAATCTTCTCACCTTCAGCATTATAATTAGTACGAGACAGTTTGGGACCATCTGCTATAATATTTAATCTATCCATTAATGCTTTAAGACTAGAATAAGAAGGTAGACCAAAAATTGCCCCTAATTCGTAGGATTTTCCTTCATACCAAATAGTATATAATTTACCTCCTAGACGTACATTCTCTTCAAAAAGGGTAACATTATTATATCCTTTCCTTTCGAGACCTTCAGCTATAACTAAGCCAGAAAGTCCTCCCCCTACAACTGCAATCTTACAATCTTTTTTATTCATGATTAACACCTCGTCTTGGAGAGTTTATCAACGCTAAAAGCCAAAGTGGTAGTGTATTTAAATCCGTACCATTTTCTATTGCTCTATTAAGAACTGCTTCTGCTGGTGTTTTCCCTGCATTTGGCCCTTCAGATAATGTGTTTGTAAAATTATACTCTCTTACAAAATTACTAATTGCATTTTCTACCTTTATAAAAGAGTCAAGTTTTTTATTAAAAGGAATCTTATTGTAAAACTCTGTAACTAGATATTTATTAAATTTCCTTATGCCATCAAATAAATCTATTCCTTTAGAAGAAATAAACATATGATTAATATTATATCCTTGAATAATTTCATTATATTTATCACCCTTTACAAAACATGGTAAAAACTCCCTTTCCTTTTCGGTAACAAGATTTTCAATACTCAAATTAAAGGTTTCCAATAGATAGATTAATTTTAATTCAAAATAACGCCAAATATCTATATCCTGTTTTCTATTATATATTTTTACCTCTCCCCATTTTGAATTGGTATCATAAAAGCAATACTGATATATCCTACCAATTCCATCAAAGGTACCTACTAAATCTATTCGCTGAAGTACTAAATAACCTGGGTAAGAATCTGAAAGATTGATAAAATTGGGTATCCTGTCTACATTGCTATTGGTGTCCCTATGTATTAATCTGTTCTGGGAAAACTTTTCTCGCTGATTCCTCTTAGTAAGGTTGTTTCGTTTCAATACATTATAAATCCCCGTTTCTCCTAAATTGATGCCTTCAGCCTTCAATTCATAATAAATCCTTCTCGGACCATCTTCGGGATATTTTATAACATAGGATAGTATCTCTCGTTCAATAGCCTTACTAACCCTATTTGGCATTTTTGGTTTTTTGGATTTCTTATTTTCTAGACCAGCAATACCATACTTATGGTAAGCGGTTTGCCAATTATAATATGTAGTTCTAGAAATTCCAAATAGTTCACATGTTTTTGTAATATTCTTTCCTTTTAAAGCATGCTGTAGGATTCTATACTTGGTATATGCATTAAATCCTTGGGATTCCATAATAATATATCCACCCCTTTAGATTATTGTGTACACCCTAGAAAAGTCCAAAAGCTTTACTAGAATAATCAAAAGATCCAAGAAAACGGTAGATACATAATCTAGATCTTTACTACATCAAAACTTGGATTTTGTAATTACTATATTATTCATTATTTTCTTCATATTATGCATATCTACCTTTCCCGGTTCAGTTTCCATTACATTAGCCGTTCCACAAGCGGCAGCTACTTTTAAAGCAAATTCAAAATCATAATCCCTGATTAAAGATGCAATAAACCCTCCCACCATGGAGTCTCCAGCTCCTATAGAACTAATTGCATCGACTTGAGGCACTCTTATCCTGTATATGTATCCATTATGAAAAACCATGGAGCCTCTTTCACCTAAAGAAACCATTACTATTTGGATACCATCTTCCGATAGGAATTTTCCAGCTTGGATAATTTCCAAATCCGATTCAAGGGAACAGCCTAAATAATATTCTAGTTCTTCTTTATTAGGTTTAACAAAAAAAGGTAACGCCCTAATTCCTAACTTTAAAGCTTCTCCACCAGTATCCAAGAAAAACTTTTTATTATATTCCTCTGCTATAATTATTAAATCTCTATAGATTTCATCCGGTAATCCAAAAGGCAGGTCACCTGAGCCACAGACTATATCCACCTCAGTAATCAGTTCTTTATATAGTTCATAAAATTGTATAAATTCATCTGTAGATATGGAAGTTCCGTCTTCAATAATCTCAATATAATTATCACCTTCCCCTAATATTCTAATAACGCTACTAGTTTCCTTTTTAATAGGGATAAATCTATGCTTAATTCCCATTTTATCTAGTTCTTTTTCAATATATGTATGCCCTTCACTACCTATAAAACCGGCTATAATAACCTCTTCGTTAAATTCCCTTAAAACTTTTGCAACATTTATACCTTTCCCTCCAACAGTATATTGATAATCTCTAACCTTATAGGATTTGTCTGTTTTTAATTCCTTCACATTATAGATTCTATCAATGGAAGGGTTTAAAGTTATAACAAGGACCAAAACCATCACCCTTTTTTCTACATTATAACATATTTATCTACTATTTACCCTATATCAGCTCCTCCTATCACAATAATGTAGAAAATTTGTGGTAATCAAAAATAGACCTTCTAATTAGAAGATCTATTTAATCGATTTAATACTTTCTCTAATTCATCTATATATTTTCCATAATCAGCCCAGTTCCCATTTTGAGACGCTTTTTTTGCATTGGTAAATAGTTCATTGGCTTTTTTAATTAGTTCTATTGTCTCTTCATCAGCTATTTCAGGTGGGCTTTCTCCCTCTCCTAGTTCCTCTTCAGGTCTAGATTCGATATTTGTTTCTGATGTCCCAAATATCATCATTAATCCTTCATCCAAGCTTTTACTCATTACCATTTCATCTTTAAAAGCTACTATGACCCTTTTCATCTCAGGAAGGCTATTTTCATTATCTGCCTGTAAATATATAGGCTCTACATATAATAGAGAATTTTCTATAGGCACAATTATTACATTTCCTCTTAATACTCTAGATCCTTGTTGGCTCCATAAAGTTAGCTGTTCAGATATATCCGTGTTCTGGTCTATTCTCGACTCTATCATTAATGGGCCATCTATTGTTTTCCCTTTAGGGAATTTATAGATAAATAATTTTCCATAATGTTCACCATCATTCCTAGCCACCAATAAGGAGGACATATTTGGTTTAGTCTTAGGTGTATATGGTATGGTTAAAAGGAATTCAACATCATCTCCTTCTGGTAATTTAAATACCAAATAGGTAGGTTCTACTGATTGTACCGACTCCATATATTTTTCATTGGCAATATCCCATAAATCCTCTTCATTATAGAATACCATAGGGTTATTAACATGGTAAGTTTTATACATTTGAGCCTGAATATTAAATAATGTAGTAGGATATTTTACATGGTCCATTAACCCTGAAGGCATTTCAGTTTTATCTAAAAATACATCAGGAAATATTTTTTTATAAGTCTGTATCAATGGATCCCTTTCATCAAATACATAATATTTTACTGTACCATTATAAGCATCAACCACTACCTTAACTGAGTTTCTTATATAATTTAAATTTATTTCTTCAGAAAAAGGTTTTGAATAAGGATATTTATCACTTACAGTATAACCATCTATAATCCAATATAGTCTACCATCATCTTGGTTCAACACTATATATGGATTATCATCATATTCAATAAAAGGTGCAATCTTCCTTATTCTCTCGTTTATATTTCTATACATAATAATCCTACTGTCAGAATTAACATTACTAGATATTAATATTTTTATACTTTTATTTTTTATTGCATATAGTAGTCGATTTATACCCTTAAGCTCTACTCCAGCCTCTCCCTCATACATGGTCTCCTTATTATCCGACCCTTCTGGATAGTCGAATTCCATTTCATCAGTATTAACTATTATATAATCATTGGTAGATTCGCCAAAATAGATTTCAGGCTTTCTAATTTCAAAATCTACATCAGTAGTAGGTGGAATATTTTTTACTAGTAATTCAGGTTGACCATTTTCTGTTACTGCATTTACTGGAGATAAAGCAATGCCATATCCATGAGTATACTTCAAATGCTTATTAATCCAGGTTTTAGTTTGAAGATTTCTTTGATCTAATTCCCTGGCAGCTAAAAAAACTTGAGTATACTTCCCATCTATATAATACCTGTCAATATCCACGCTATTAAAAGAATAATATAGCCTCATAGCTTGCAACTGGTTATATACTTGAGTTATAGGTCTATAATCGTTTATTCTAATATTGTTTATTATATCTTCATTTTCAACTAAATCTTCTTTAGTTAAATCTTGATCTACAGGAAATTCCTTTTCCTCTACCATATTTAAACCATATGCCTTTTGTGTAAAATCTATATTATATTCTAAGTATTTCCGTTCCTTCGATATCTCATTGGGCTCTACAATGAACCTTTGAACAAGTCCACTTCCTAAATTTCCTATAATGGAAATAGTAATAAGAAGTAAAGGTCCTATAATGACTTTTTTAATGCTTTTTTTCCTAATTCCATTTAAAAATATTAAGGCTGAAACTATTGCAACTACGGCCATACCCCTATAAACCCATAGCATTATATTTACATCAGTATAGCTAGCTCCAAAAGCAACGCCTCTTGGAGAATAGAGTAATTCATAGGTATTGATAATATAATTAATACCAATAACCACAAATACTATAGAACCAAGGATTCCTATTTGGAATAAAGCATTTTTAATAATTTTCTTATTAAAGAAATTATTAATACCCTTTCCTACTGGTCTACCATCAATATTAAATACATTTTGATTTTCATAAGGATCTTCAGATGATTTCCTAAATGTAAATAAAAATGCATATAGAGCAATAGCCAATATAATTAACATCAATAATATTAAAATAACTAAATCAATTATATCCTTAATTAAGGGCAAACTAAAAATATAAAAGGATAGATCTTTATTAAATATAGGATCTGTTACATTGAAATCTGTTCTATTAATAATTTGGAGTATATTAAACCATAGATTCCCTGCAAATATACTAGAAGCAAATAATGATATTAAAGCAGATGCCAATCCAAATGCTATATTAAGCCGTTTTTCTCCTTTTTCAGGTGAATTTATTTTAAATTCTTTATAATAGGATTTTTTAATATACATCAAATAAAAATATATTATCCCAAACAATATTATAAAAGTAGGTATCCCTATTTTAAATTGGGTAAAAACTCTTGTTAAAAATGATTTAGTATATCCTAAATCTTGAAACCATTGATAATCGGTAATGAAATCTATTATTGTTGAAAAAGAATTTACAATAAATAATATGAATATAATAATTATTGCTATCAAATAACCCCTTCTTTTATTCAAAAAAACACTCCTTCCCCTACAGAACAATACTATAGACTTAAAATATTACATATTCACATGTAATTTATATATTCTTTCAAGCTATACCTTGTCCTTCCCTTAAAACCTAGAACAGTATCTGCAGCTATCATTGAATTCAAAACTGCCTCTTCTTCACATTCAGCCACAGCTCTAAATACAAGATCTAGTTTGTCTTCATTTAAAATATCAATATTCAATATATTTTCTTCATAATCATGTTTAATGGTGTTTCCAGTAGAAAAAGCAATAGTTATTTCCCCGCTACCATGTCCTATATAAGAACCTAATCTTGCTAATCCCACACCTGTCCTTTTACAAATTCTTTTTAATTGTCTACTACTAAGGGGAAGATCAGTGGCTATTATAGAGATTATTGAGCCTTTATCGGTCTGATCCTCCACCTCTATTTCTTTGGCTATTCTATTACCGATATTTTTACCTCCAATAGTTAAATCCTTTATTAACCCATGGTTAGATTGAACTAAAACTCCAATAGTATACTTTTTTTCATCTAATTCTAATATTCGTGATGCTGATCCAATACCACCTTTAAGCTGATGGCAACTCATACCTTTCCCAGCCCCTATATCTCCTTCTTCAAAATCTACTTTGGCATTTCTAATGGCCTCATGAACATGGGTCTTCTTTACTGCTCTTAAACTTATATCATTTAAATAGCTATCATTACATTCACATATAACTGGATTAAAAGTGGTTAATTCTAAGTTTTCTTTTCTACATTCTTCTATCATATATTCTACAACTGCATCATGAACTAATCCTACATTTAAAGTATTGGTTAAAGCTATTATAGATTCTAAAGTTCCCAGTTCTTCAATCTGGACTAAACCTGTAGTTTTACCATAACCATTTAACACATAAGATGCAGCTAAAAATTTATTTCTATAGATATTATCTTCCCTAGGAAGTATTATAGTTACACCTGTTTTACTATCTTTAGTATCGACGGTTGCATGACCAACTTTGACCCCTTTTACATCTGTAATTTTATTGAGTGTTCCCTTTTCGAGTTCACCTATTTTAATACCATAATCAGATATCCTCTTTTGTTTTACCATTCATATCCCCCTTTGAAATATATTTATTTTGTATATTTATCCGCTATTGATGAAGCAGCATAAGAATTTGGCTTTGTTTCACATCCAAATCCACAGGCTTTTATCCATCCTACTATTTCTGGTATTAGTTTGGATGTTTGTCCCTTTTTACCTGCATCTACATGAATATTGATCCCAAAATCTATACCTTCACATTGTAATGTCTCTGATAGCTTAGTTGCTATATCTAAGCTAGTACTTGTTTCAAAAAAAAGTTTTTGGCTTATATTGGTTATTTTTTTAACAGTTTTAATATCATAAAAAAATATGCCACCACTACCTATTCTATGGACAGCTACTACAATGACGGTTTTAGTATAGTCAAAGTTCTGGCTGTCCGTACCTACAGATATATTATATGCACTTTGGGGTGACTTTTCTATAAATTCTTTAATTATTGATATCATTTTTTCATAACTTATCTTACCATAAGTTGGGCTATACATTATTTCCCTTCTTTCAAGTAATATTAAGTTCTTATCTTATAATTATTGTATCCAAAATTTCTTAAGATTCTAATGTAAATTATGTATACATTATATCATAATAAAAATTTAAATAAATCTAATTGTATGCCCAATCTTTAAGCCATGATTTGAAAAACCGACATTAAGTTTACTATTCTATACCATATATTCCTTTACCTGGGTCCTTGAAAATATCTAAATGAGGGGTCTTAAAAGTAAAAAATATAAAAGCTGCTCCAATTAGAATAAATATTAGAAACCCAACTCCGTTTAAAAAGTTATTTAGATTCCTTTTCATTAGTTTAAAGCTTATATACTGGCATAATATAGCTCCTACTATAAAAGAGCCAATATCTATAATTAATATATGTCTTTTCATAGTAGTAGTATATGAATAAAAGACTATTATAATTAACAAACTCATAGCCAGAATACCTGAAGTTTTAGCTATAAAGAAACTATTAGTATATTTTCTAACAAACCAGTATTCAATTAACATGAAAAATAACAAGGGCCAATAACCTAGTTTTAAATGTTCCCAGAGGCTCTCATTTACTGGGCTAAACATAGCTATTACTCTAGATTTATTCGACCAATCATAAACAAAATGTAAAATTGAACCAACTATAATAATCCAAAATGTGCCAGCAACTTCCCATTTCTTTAACTTATCATAATCCAAGTACATAATAAACACCTCCTATAATAAAGTGTCCATTATTTGCTTAATATATTTATCCATAATAAAAACACCTTCAATATAAAAGGTGTTAAAAAATTGTTGTTCACTTGTTATAACAATCATATACCTACATTTTTAAATCCACTTCCTTTTACCTCTACTACATCATTTATAGTAAAGAAAGCAGATGGATCTATTTCCTCCACTATATTTTTTAATGTTGCTGTCTCTCTAGAAGTTACAATACAATATATAACTTTTTTGTCTTCATTTGTATATCCACCTATTCCTTCTAGAAAGGTGACCCCTCTGTGTAATTTTGTGATTATAGCCTGGGCTAGTTCTTCCGATTTTTCTGATACTATTATAATATTTTTCTTTACATTAAATCCAGTTTGAACCTTATCCAATATCTTATATCCTATATACATAGCCATCAATGTATACATGGCAGATTTATATCCGAATAGTAACGATGAAAGAGATATAATTACCGTGTTTACTGCCATTAATCCAGAGCCAATATTTATATTGTATTTTTTCCTTAAAATTGCTGCTATTATATCAAAACCTCCTTGGGAGACCCTATTTCTAAACATAAGTCCCATACCAATTCCATTGAATACTCCTCCAAATACTGAAGCCAATAATATATCATCTATTATGAAATACTTACCAATTCCATTGGTAATAGTCAGCAAAAATGACAAGACAAGCATAGATATAAATCCATATATAGCAAATTCTCTATCAATCATTTTAGAACCTATAACAAATATAGGAATGTTTATCAAAAATACAGAAATACCAGCTGGAAGAGCAGTCAGATATTGTATTATTATCGCAAGTCCACCAACACCACCACTCAAAAGTTTATTAGGTATAAAAAATACATTAAAGGCTATAGAACAAAGAAAATTTCCTATTATAATAAATACCAGTTTTTGTAATAGTTCTTTAATATCTTTAGATTTTAAACTCTGTGTAAACTTTTTAGTCATTTTTATCTCCTTTACATATGATATTATATCATTATTTAGGTATTATATTCTTATAATAACATTTTTTTAGTATATTGTATAAACAAAAAATGAGCTTAAGCTCACCTTTTAATCCCTATATGTTTAATTAACCTATTCTATATTTCTATAAGTAAAAATGCACAATTCACAATTGTCCAGGTGATTGTGCATTGTGCATCATGTATTGATTGCTGTACTATTCATATAAATGACAAGCCACAAAATGGTCTTTTTCTATCTTTTTTAGTTTTGGAACTACATCTTTACAAATATCCTTAGCATATCTACACCTTGTCCTAAATTTACATCCAGAAGGTGTATTTATAGGACTTGGCACTTCTCCATCTAGCTTAATAACTTCCTTATTATCTTCCACATCTGGATCAGGAACAGGAATTGCTGATATTAAGGCTTGAGTATATGGATGAAGAGGTTTAGAATATAGTTTTTCATTTGGTGCCCTCTCAACCATTGAACCAAGATACATTACACCTATTGTATCTGAAATATGCTTTACCATAGATAAATCGTGTGATATAAACAAATATGTTAATCCCATTTCCCTTTGTAATCTAATCAACAAATTGACAATTTGTGCCTGAATAGATACATCTAGAGCAGATATAGGTTCATCACACATTATAAAATCCGGCTCTACTGCCAAAGCTCTAGCTATACCAATTCTTTGTCTCTGACCACCAGAAAGCTCATGAGCAAATCTGGAGCCATGTTCATGATTTAGTCCAACAATACTTAAAAGCTTATTTATTTTTTCTCTTCTTTCAGCTTTGCTATAATTAAAATGGACATCCATACCTTCTCCTATAATTTCACCTACAGTCATCCTAGGGTCTAGAGAAGCATATGGGTCCTGAAATATTATCTGAGCTCTTTTTTTAAATTTTAATTTTTCTTTACCAGATAAAGATTGAACATCTAGCCCATCAAAAATTATTTTCCCTTCCGTAGGCTTATATAGACCTACTACAGTTCTTCCACAAGTTGTTTTACCACAACCAGACTCACCAACTAGTCCAAAGGTTTCTCCCCTTTTAATATTAAAGGTTACATCATCTACCGCCTTTAACGTCTTATTTTTGCCTACTGGAAAATATTTTTTCAAACCTACAATCTCTACTAGATTTTCCTTTTTCATTTCCTTTCACCTCCTGATTCTACTGGCCTATTAACTTTAGGTGCATTAGAATGTTGAAGCCAACAGTTCAATTTATGTGTATCAGAAAGGCATGTTTCTTCTGGTGCTTTTTCTAAACATATTTCCATAGCATACTCGCATCTAGAAGCAAAAGGACATCCCTTTAATGGTAATATTAAATCAGGTGGTGTGCCTTTTAGAGTATAAAGCTCCTCTTTGCTTTTAGTACCTAAACGTGGAACAGAACGTAAAAGAGCCCATGTATATGGATGCATGCTATTATAAAATATTTCATCTCTAGTTCCTCTTTCTACTACTTGTCCTGCATACATAACCTGTACTTTATCAGCAAAGTTTGCAACTACACCTAAATCATGAGTTACTAATATTATTGCAGTATTAAACTTAGCCTTTAACTCATTTAATAAATCCATTATTTGAGCCTGTATAGTAACATCAAGGGCAGTTGTGGGCTCATCAGCTATTAATATCTTTGGATTACAAGATAAAGCTATTGCTATCATTACCCTTTGTCTCATTCCCCCAGAAAGCTGATGAGGATACGATTCTATCCTATCTCTAGCATTGGGAATATTTACAGTCTCCAGCAACTTTATAGCTTCCTCTTTCGCCTCTTCTCTTTTTAAACCTTTATGAATTTTCAATGCCTCCATTATCTGCTTACCTATGGTCATTGTTGGGTTTAAAGAAGTCATAGGGTCCTGAAATATCATACTTACATCTTCTCCCCTATAGGACATAAGCCTTTTTTTAGGCATTTTAACTACATCTTCTTTTCCATTATATATTATCTGAGAACCTTCCTTTATCTCTGCAGGAGGCTCCTTTAATAATTTCATTATTGATTTGGCTGTTACTGTTTTCCCACATCCAGATTCTCCTACTATTGCTAATGATTCACCTTTATTTAAATCGAAGCTTACCCCTCTAACAGCTTTTACTTCACCTGCGTATGTGTGGAACGAAACATGCAAGTTTTTAACTTCGAGTACTTTTTCCATACTTTTTCCCTCCTTATTGACGTAATCTTGGGTCTAGTGCGTCTCTAAGACCGTCTCCTAAAAGTGTAAATGATAACATGGTTAATGCAATCATCAATCCTGGGAAAAACAACTGATAGGGGTAAAATATAAAATGTTGCTGTGCTGCTGATGCTAATGCTCCCCAAGAAGTGCTTGGAGGTTGAACTCCAAGTCCTATATAGGACAAGAATGATTCGGAGAAAATATATCCTGGAATATCAAAACTAATGGATACTATTAAAACATTTAATACATTAGGAATTAAATGCTTAGTGATTATCTTTGATGGTCTCACTCCCAATGCTTCCGCCGCTAATATATACTCCTGGGACTTAATTTGTAGCATCTGACCTCTAACCATACGAGCAGTATTGCACCAGCCAGTTATGGTTAAGGCAATAATCATTGAACCTAAGCTTTTAGAATCTGTTACGATTGAAACAAGTATTACAACTAATAAATAAGGAATACTATAAAGTATTTCCACTATTCTCATCATTATAGTATCGACTTTTCCACCAAAATAAGCTGCAATTCCACCATATATGGTCCCTACTATAGCAGATATAAAAGCGCCTAGAATACCGATTACTATAGATACTCTACCAGCTTGCCATACCCTAGCAAACAAATCCCTTCCTAATTCATCTGTACCAAACCAATGTTCACTATTAGGAGATTGGTTTTTACTTACTGGGTCTACCTCTTCATAGGCATAACCGCTTATACCTGGTCCTATTATAGTCATTACAATTATTATAGTTAAAATAATTAATGATAATATAGCTACCTTATTGGATTTCAACCTCCTCCAGGCATCTTGCCAATAGCCTATCTGTGGTCTAGCCATTTTTTCTGATTCTTGAGAATCTATATTAACTTTTTTGAATTTATCTTTGGAAATTGATTCCATGGTCAAACCTCCCATCTATTGGTCCTTATTAGAAACCCTAATTCTAGGGTCTACTATTCCATATAATATATCTGTCAATAACTGAGCTACTACGAATATGGCAGCATAAAAGATGGTTGTTCCAATGATCATAGTATAATCTCTATCATTGATAGAAGTTATATAATATGATCCAAGACCTGGTATACCAAATATTCGTTCTATTACAAATGAACCTGTAAAAATACCAGCTATTTGTGGTCCTAATATGGTAATAGCAGGCAATATAGCATTTCTAAGAACATGTTTTACTATTAAACTAAAGGTCCCAACTCCCTTTGCTTGAGCAGTAAGTATATAGTCTTGATTGATTACTTCCAAAACATTAGATCTCATATATCTAGCATAGGTAGCTATTGAACTAAATGCTAAAGCAATAGTGGGTAGAATAGTATGTTCAAACTTACCCCATCCAGTAGTAGGTAGTACTTTCAATTTAACAGTAAATGTATATTGTAATAATGCTGCTATAATAAATGCAGGGACTGTTACTCCCAAAATAGCTATGAACATAACCAGATAATCTGGCCACTTATTTCTAAATAAGGCAGCAATTACACCTAAAGTGATACCAATTGTAATCCCCAACAAAATAGCTTGCAACCCGATTCTACCTGAAATTTTAGAATTATTTAATACAGTCTCTGTAACTGATCTACCAGGATATCTTAAAGATTCTCCTAAGCTTCCTTCTGTAACTAAATTCTTTATAAACTTCCCATACTGAGTAGTAACAGGTTGATCTAATCCATACTTTTTATAATAATTTTCTTTAACTTGCTCTGGCAAATTTTTAGCCATGTGAGCTAATGGGTCTCCAGGTATACTATGCATTAGGAAAAAAGTTATGGTAGTAATTATAAATAGTGTTAAGAACATATAGCCTATTCTTTTAAGTATATATCTACCCATTATAATTCTCCTTTCTCGATTTTAAATAATAGGAGTTTGTAATCAGATTACAAACTCCTATTCTGTTTAAAATTACCTTCCTTGAGTAAATCCGTATTTATATCCTTGTGTACCGAAATCAGTAACTCCAACTTTATTAACATATTTATATCTAAATATATTTGATTTTGCATATACCACTGGAGCTATTGGTGATTCATCTAATAATATTTTTTCTGCTTCTTCGTAGTACTCTAAACGTTTTGCATGATCTAACTCTTGGTCTGCCAATGCTATTAATTCATCATATCTGTCATTTGCCCAACCAGTTTTTATAGCAGTAGAATCAGATGCTAATAAAGTCATCATAGTTGCAGGGTCATTAAAATCGCCTGTCCATGCCATATATCCTATTTGGAAATCACCTTTATTTACATTTGAATCGAATATCGGCCATTCTAACTGTTCTATCTTTATATTAATTCCAAGGCTTTTCTTATACATTTGTTGTAAATATTCACCAAGAGTTCTAAACCATTGGTCTGTTCCACCAAGGGATAGAGTTATATCTAAGTTCTCTAAATTGGTATCCATACCTAGTTCTTCTAAACCTTTAATCAATAGTTCCTTTGGATCTGAATTTTCTTTAGCTATTGCTTTTAAAGGCTCTTCTGACATTCCTCTATATTCATCTTCACCAATTAACATACTTGGTGGTACCCAACCATATGCTGGAACATGAACTCCGTTAAATATTACATCTGTTATCTCTTCTCTATTAATACCTAATGAAAATGCTTTTCTAATATTAGCATTTTGGAATAACTCATCTTCCGTATTAAAGAATACATAGTTTACCGCAGGCTTAACTACTTCAATATGATTTAAATTTTCATCTTCTTTAAATCTCTTTAACCAGTCAGGATCATTAACACCTGCTTGATCTATAGAACCATTTGATAAAGAATTATAAAGTGCATTCTTGTCCTGAATTATCTTTAGATTCACCGTTTCCATTTGTACTGAATTTACATCCCAGTACTCCGGATTCTTTGTTAATACAAGTTCACTATTGTGTACCCATTGAGATAAAACATATGGTCCATTATATATTAAGTTTTCAGGTTCTGTACCAAAAGTATCTCCAAATTGTTCCACTATATCTTTTCTTTGTGGGAACATTACCCTTTGATAAGTTAGCTGATCAAAGTATGGAGTTGGATGTTCAAGAGTTATCTCTAAAGTTTTTTCATCAATAGCCTTAACTCCAAGTTCTTCAACAGAAAGTTCTCCACTCATTATCTTGTCAGCATTTTTTATTGGGCTTAAAAGGAAAGCATAAGGTGAAGCTGTATTTGGGTCTATACTTCTTTTAATCCCATATTCATAATCCGCAGCAGTTACCACTTGTCCATCTGACCATTTATTATCTCTTAGTTTAAAAGTCCAAACTAATCCATCTTCACTAACTTCCCAGTCCTCTGCACCAGCAGGTACTAATTCAGTATTTTGATTCTCGTCTTCTTCCAATCTTGTCAATGGCTCCATAACATTTATAAGTACTTGTTGTGAATACATGTCTGAGCCCTTAGAAGGATCCATAGTACTTGGTTCTGCATCTAATACAAAATTTAAGTACTGTTGGCTGTCAATTCCTTCTGCCGTCTGACCTCCATTAGATTCCTGGCCATCATCATTTCCGCATCCTACTAATGCTGTTACCATTAGTGCTAGGATTAAAAATAACGATAGTTGCTTTTTAATTTTCATCATAATCCCTCCTAATTTTTTGTTAAAATTATGACTTATTGTATTGAAAAAATTTAATACAACCAATAGAAAAAATATTTTAATTATTTATCCGATTGAATATAAGTATAAAATATTTTCTAACATTAGTCAATTATTTTCTAACATACTTTCTGGCTTGTTTTAAAGCTCATTGTTGAAATTACCAGCTTTATTAGAATTTAGTCTTTGTAAAGTAGCAATAGTTCAAATTTTTTTATTTGTTGAACATTTCCTATGTTATATGTTAAAATCATTTAAAAGTCCAGCTAAGAATTGTCAATAGTAAAATTTAAAATCACTAATAAATATTTCAATCAATTCTAGCTAAAAAAGGGTAAACTTAATAGGCCTTCTA
>NZ_PPXW01000001.1:1295433-1316642 GCF_021655095.1 Clostridium sp. Cult1
TTAGAAGGCCTATTAAGTTTACCCTTTTTTAGCTAGAATTGATTGAAATATTTATTAGTGATTTTAAATTTTACTATTGACAATTCTTAGCTGGACTTATTTTTGTATCATGTATAGAACAATTCCCTATATATAGAATACTATATACCCAAAAATTTTGCATTACAAAGATATAAATAATTAATTACAAAACGGTTACAATTAAGCACTAAATAGGCTAAAACCAAGCCTATTTAGTACTTAATAATTAATATTGTCCCCCATAAAATTCATAGGGATTTAATCTTCGTATCAATTCAGATATAATTATTATAGATATAATATCTCTAACTAGTCTTCTCCTTCCATAAAAAGGCCTTTGAGTTACCCTATATCTCCCTCTTCTTTCTATAGGGTCCTCATCTATCTCCGGACATTCATAGACCATTTTTTCATAGACTTCATCGATCATAGCTTCCATATCTTTATCTGATATATTGCTATTATAGTTGTTGTTTTCTAAATATCTATTTACTGAGTCAATGGCCTTTGGATAAATTCTATAATATAGTTCTGGATAGTTGTAATCCATAATAAAACCTCCTCCTGCATATTCAATATATTATATGCAAAAGAAGGCATAATTGACACAAGTATTTAAGATACTAAATCTTTAAACTGAGATCTATATAGATTTGCATATATAGCATCAACTTCTAATAGTTCTTCATGACTACCCCTTTCTTCAATTCCCTCATTGGTTAATACTAATATTTCATCTGCATTTTTTATAGTTGACAGTCTATGGGCAATAATTAGTGTAGTTCTACCCTTTGCTAAATCTTCTAAAGATTTTTGAATTAATATTTCCGTCTCATTGTCTAAAGCGGATGTAGCTTCATCTAATATTAAGATTGGAGGATCCTTTAAAAATAATCTAGCAATGGATATTCTTTGTTTCTGTCCTCCTGATAATTTAACTCCCTTTTCTCCAATATAGGTATTATATCCATTAGGAAGTGTCATTATAAAATCATGGATACGAGCTTTTTTTGCTGCTTCAATTATATCTTCTTCTGGTTTCGTTGGATCTCCATAGGATATATTATCCATTATAGTTCCAGTAAACAAAAATACATCCTGTTGAACTAGACCTATATTTTTTCTTAAAGATTTAAGGGTAATATCTCTTATATCTTTACCGTCTATTAAAATCTCACCTTCGTTAATATCATAAAACCTTGGTATTAAATGGCATAGAGTTGTTTTACCTGCCCCTGAAGGGCCAACTATAGCAACAGTTTTTCCCGCTTCAATATTTAAGTTTAAATTGGATAACACTCTATCTTCACCATTGGTATAACTAAAGGAAACACCATTAAATTGAATATCCCCTTTTACTTCTGTAAGTTCTACGGCATCTTCTCTATCTGTAATATCTGGTTCCATATTCATTATTTCCATAAATCTTTCGAAACCAGTCATTCCATCCTGATATTGTTGCATAAAATCTGCTAATCTTCTTATAGGTTGCATGAAGAAATTAACATATAGAGTATATGCAAGTAAATCTCCTAAGGTAATAAAGTCTAAATATACAAAATATCCACCGATACTAATTACTATTAAATTGAGAATATTAGTTATTAAGCCCATACCTGCTACAAATTCAGCCATAGCTTTATAAGAATATTTTCTCGCCTGTTTAAATTGATCATTGCCATCATCAAATTTCTGAATCTCATATTCTTCATTAGTAAAGGATTTGGCAACCCTTACTCCTGATATGCTATTTTCCAATTGAGCATTAACATTAGCGATTTTCTTTCTAACTTGTCTAAAGGACTCTTGCATTTTAGTCCTTTTAGTCATAGAAAACCAAATCATTATTGGAACGAAAGCAAATATTATTAGGGTCAGCCTCCATTCTATCCTAATTAAAAGGATAAAAGATCCAACCAACATTACCAAGGAAATAAATAGATCCTCAGGTCCATGATGAGCTAATTCTGTAATATCTCGTAAATCGTTAACCAATCTTGACATTATATGACCGGTTTTAGTATTATCATAATAGCTAAATGGTAAAGTCTGTAAATGAGAAAATAAATCTCTTCGCATATCATGTTCAATATATACCCCTAGAACATGGCCCCAATATGAAACAATATAATAACTTATATATCTAAAGATAAATAGTATAGCCATTATAATAGTCCATCTAAGTAAAAGATCCATCCTAGCAGCTGGTATGATTTCATTAACAATTTTTCTTGATACCATAGGAAATACTAGATCAAAGGCAGAGATTAAAAAGGCAAAAAACATGTCTATAAAAAATAGTTTTTTATGAGGTTTATAATAGGAAATAAATTTTCTAAGCAACTTCAATCCTCCTTATTCAAATTATTATATAATTTAGTTAAATTGGTTAGTAGATTTTCTACTTCTCTATTATTCATCTTTTTCAGAGCAATATATGTAACCCTATTACTCCTCTCTTGTCGAATAGTATTAATTAAGTTTAGCCCTTTCTCAGTTATAATAACTCTGGTAATCCTTCTATCCATTGAGTCATCAATTCTACTAACTAATTCTTTTTCTTCTAAGCGGGAAATCTTCTCCGATATTGTATTTTGTGCCCTATTATATTTTTTAGAGATTTCACTGATTGTAGGGGGAGTCTTGCTAAAGCTTAAGTAAATTAATAGATGGTATTGATCATAAGTTAAATCATATTCTTGAGCTATTTGATGCCCCTTTGTATGGATTATATTACTGCATTCTCTAATATAATTGGATATGGCTTCCGATGCTTTTTGTAATTCCATAATATCATCTCCAGATTTACTTTAGACTATCTAATATATCGCATAACGATATTATATCATCTATATTTTATTTTTTCAATTATAATATATAATATATTTAGTACATAAAATTAAGGAGGACATTATGAATTTATTTTTGATGTTTTTTACTACTTTTTTTATTCAACTAATTATTGCCACGGAGATGAATATTATAGCACCTTTGGCTCCATTTCTATCTCAATATTTTAATATTAAAGATAGTTGGGTAATTATGTTTAATATTGGATTCTCTCTTGTAGGCATTTTGGTCCCAATTTTAGGAGTTTTTGCTGATAAATATGGAAAAAGAAAAAGTTTAATGGTTGCTTTAATCTTCTATATTGCTGGTACACTAATAAGCGGATTTTCTAATAATCCTATCCAATTTGCCTTAGGTAGAATTTTTATTGGCATTGGTTATTTTTCTCTTAGTGGTACTAATCTCTCCTATTTAAGTGAATTTGTCCCCTATGAATCTAGGGGAAAAGCTTCAGGAATATTAAGAGGTGCTTTTGGGATTGCTATTTTATTAAGCCCTTTATATGCAACTAATATGATAGATAAATATGGTACCTTAAAAAATGTATATATACCTCTTACAATTGTTGGACTTATTTGTTTATTATTATTAATTAAATTGCCTGAAACAAAGAAATCAAAAGAGGTAAAAGTTGATATCAATGAGCTTTTAACTATGGTCAAAAAACCAATTAATTATAAATCTTTAATTGTTGTTTTTTTAATCCTTGCAGCACCTGCTTTATTATTAAGCTTCCTAGGTATATATATTTCCAATAATTTTAATCTTAATCAAGTAGAAATTGGCTATGTATATACTATAGTAGCTTTTGGGACCATTGTAGGAATTATATTTGCTGCATTGTTTACAGATAAAATAGGGAAAGAAAAACTGTCAAGAATCCTATTTACTCTTGTGCTTCTTGCTTTAATTCCTATAGTTTTTTCAAAGTCTGTGGGAATTATTATTATCTTATTGACTTTAGTTACAATAGGCTTAGATGGAGGATGGACTGCTTATCAGACTCTTTGCTCTGAAATAAATCCTAAAAAAAGAGGTACCTTTATGAGCTTGTTTTATACTATAAATGCAATAACGGTAACAATATACTCCATCCTAGGTCCATTATTGTATGAATTAGGAGGATACAAGCTATTAGTAATTATTTCTATAGTAAATACTTCTGTTGCCCTTAGAATACTATATAGTATGTCTATAGAGAAATATATAATTGAAAACAATAACTCCTTCTAAGTTCTAGAAGGAGTTTCCTCATTATAGATTAACAATGATATTAAATAATGAGTCATATATATAAAGGTTATCATCCCTGTATCATTAAGTAAGAAACCTATAGTACCAGTAACTAATATTGTATAAACTTCTTTCTTTATATTCCCATTAATCCCTTTTAATAGAACTTTAAGGGAAATACACTGAGCAGCTAATACTATACTAAAGGGTGGTAGTAAAGTTAATTTTATTAACTCTATAGCTTTAATCTTAAACATGTCAATAAACTCACTAATGCCATAGGTTTTTATTCTTATTAAAAAGTTTATTGCATGACTTTTTTCATTGCTTAGATAGTCGAAGTACATATTCATACTAAATACTAAAGCTCCAAAAAGTATCAGAATGGCTAAGTTTTTAATACTCCAATTTTTACCTAATAAATTTATATATATAATAATTAGGAACAAAATAAGAGCAGTTATGAATCCTCCTGTATTAGCTCCATAGTTAGTAGATAGTACCATTATGTTTATCAATATATATATTAGAGATACCACATTCTTTAAAAACTCATTTTTAAGGAAACCATTTATAAAATAGCAACTAATTATGGAACAAACTAATAAGACTCCCATAATCCCATTGTTAAATCCATAGTATCTAGCTCCATAAAACAGGTTATTAAATCCTATATAAGAGTTATAGATATTCTCAGGATAAAAAAAGATTCCAAAAATAATCAATCCATAGGTTAAGGTAGCAATTACCTCAATAGTATTTATTTCCTTATCAAACATAAATATTGTAATAATATAGGAGGTTAGCAAGTTTATAAATAGATATAAAACAATATTTATATGTAAACTTGAAGCTCCCATTAATAACCCAATAAAAATATTGATTATAATAAAACTATTCAATAAGTTTATATTTTCAAATTTATCCTTTCTATTTTTATAGATATAGTAAGCAGAATAAACTTGAACCAAATATACAAGGCCATGAAATATATATGTTATCCATATTAAATTTATAGTCTTTTTAAATAGGTTTTTTAAGTCATTTAAATTGTCTTCCCTTTCTATAGTATCAATTTCATTACCTATAATAGAAGTATCTTTCTCATCGTAAATGGAAATCAATTCTCCATATATATCTTCTATAGTTATGAAACCCTCCCTTTTTGTAGAAGAGCTTTTTATCATTCCATCTTCACTTCCATTAATATAGATAATAGGTGCTAAATTATTATTTATAATATACTTCATATCCTCAGGAACACTCCTAGGAATAATGAAAATATTATTATCTTTGTATTTCTCAATATAATCTTTTAATAGTCTAACCCTTTGGTTGTTTTTATCTATATCATAGGAAAGAACAAGTATATTAGATTGGGATAAATAAAAATCCGTTTTATCATTTAACCAATCTTGGCTATATTGGATTTCAATTTCACCGCTTTTAATATTGCCATTATTATCTGCAGCTATGATGGCTGCAGAGTTATCTCCAATATAGGATACACCCTCCTTTTTTAGCCTTTCTCCTAAAAGACTTATTTCAACATTCTTAATTCTATTAGTTAAGTCATCCATCATATCTTGAAATCCTGATATGATTATAGTGCCATTTTGGTCTTTATATAGACCTTTATAATGTTCAGGTTTTACTCCAACCTTCCTTCCTGCTGCTATAGAAAAATGAAAACTTACTTCTCCAGCAGGTTTCCTTGTCTTTAAGTTCATAAAACCAGTTCCAAAATCAATGTTATTTGTAATATTTTCTATAATCCTTAAATCTAATTCATCTGTTAAGATTAAAATAGACTTTTCCTCTATAGCATAAGAAGTATTACTTAATAATAAGACTAAAATGATAGCTATGATTGTTATCACATTATATCTTTCCATAGGCACACCCTTTAATAAATGATGTAATTCAAAATACAAAATATTCCAATGGCTATAGAAAAAAGTCCTAGAAATATTTTATATTTATATATACCAGTCTTTTCGTTCACTGCTTTTTCAACTATATTTCTTTCATTTCCTACTTTTATAATTGTATATCGTTGATTTAATATTGCAAAGATCCCAAGAATTAAAAATAATATTCCCATTAATAACATATAAATCGCTCCATTTATATAAAATTAGATATATATTTCTCCAATTCCAATACTCTTTCGTCTTTAAAAATAATCCTATCTAAAATGCCCCTCGTTGTTACAATATTTCCTAATTTATAATAGGATAAGGCTTTATAGTAAAGTATCTTATCTTCATTTCCATATAAACTTGCTAGATTATAATAGGTTATTGCCATTTCATAATTATTATCCATAAAGTAAGATTGACCTATAGCTAGATAAGATTTACTTATTCCATTAATATCCCCTTCTTTAAAAAAAAGTAGTAGACTTTCTGAAAAATGGGTGATAGCACAGGAATATAAGCCTTCCCTATAGAGAAACTTCCCCTTTAATTTTAACGCTTTTGCCAATAAATCTGGTAAATCATATTTTTGTGACAGATATATTATCTTATATAATTCCCTATATTTTTCATGTTTATTTCTACTACTTTTATCTAATACTATATTAAAACTATCTAAACATAACTCTTTAGCGATATCCTTTTCGCTCTTAATAAAATAAGAAGAAGTAATATTCAAGTTTATTCCCATTTCTTTTGCTTTTGAATTTAATATGTCTGCAAGATAAGTTGCATTGATTACATTAATAGGCCTTTTGCCATTTTCAAACATTGAAATATAGTTTTTTGACATATTTTCAGCTGACAAATCTCCTTGAGTTAAACCTAATCTTTTTCTAATTTGCCTAAGTCTCTGTCCCGGCTTTAATATTGTAAAATAGTCCATATCTTCCCTCCCTATTTTATCAATAAACCTTTTGTCCTTCTCCATTGAATCTATTATATATCCAATTTATAATATCTAGTAATATCTTATCCTTTTCCTTCTCATTTAATATTTCATGGAATAGATTATCATAGATTTTAATTTCTTTATCTTTAGATACAATATTATTATACAAAAATATAGCTGTTTCTTTTGGAACTATTTTATCTTTCTCACCATGGATGATTAAACAAGGATAATTATATTTTTCAATATTTTTTCCTATCCAGCCAGTTCCTTTTACTAAAAATTGAACATAAAAATTCAATGTTGCTTCCTTAAGCACCAGCGGATCCTTTTCATATCTTTCAACAACTTCTGGCAGACTGCATATATCCTTAGAGAGTTGATTTTTTATCTTCATATTAGGAACAATCAAATTTAATAAATTAAATATATCTCCCTTAATCCCTTTTACTTGAGGTAGTCTTCTAACTGCTGCTCCTGAAAAAATTTGTCCTTTTAGTTTATTAGGGTGATTAATACCGTATAAACAGGTAATAAAACCTCCCATACTATGTCCTAGCATAAATAAAGGTATATTTGGGTATTCACTCTTTGCCATATTAACCACTCTATCTGTATCATGGACAAAATCCATAAAACTATTAATATGACCTTTTAGCCCTTTGCTTCTGCCATGGCCTCTCAAATCATATCTATAAACTCCAATTTTTGCTTCATTTAGCTTTTTAGTCACATAATCATATCTATTTAGGTGTTCAGCAAATCCATGGTTGATAATTACATTGGCTAATACACCTTCTGGTATATCCTTTCTATAATAAAGTTTAACCTCACCTTCACAATTTATATAATTTTCCATTTTAATCCCCCTAGTCAATATTGCATAATATACTGTATTCACAATGCCCTTCACATTCATTGGATTTATCATATTGGTCAATGGAATTATTGC
The DNA here is from genome assembly GCF_021655095.1 of Clostridium sp. Cult1. Taxonomy (GTDB): domain Bacteria; phylum Bacillota; class Clostridia; order Tissierellales; family Tepidimicrobiaceae; genus Schnuerera. The sequence goes on from NZ_PPXW01000001.1 coordinate 1,303,361, forward strand.
AATTTATAAATTGAATAAATTCTTTAATATTTTCAAAATTTTTCTCTAAACCTTCCTTGCTTACATCTATTTCCTCTATTTCTCCTGTTTCTAAAAATAGTATAGCTGCCCTTTCAACTTCCATATTGGCAATTTTTCTTAATGCGTTAGCATAAAGCTGCAATTGAGGTTCATATATTTTTACTAGTCGTTCTTTATTATATACTCTATTGGTTTTAAAATCCAATATTTCTGCTTTTCCATTTTTAATATTTATTCTATCTATTATACCATATAGATGAGCATCTTCCACTTTTAAGTAAAACTCCTTTTCAGAATATACCTGGTCATAATCTTCCCTATGGTATCGTATATAATTCTTCACATAAGGGCTAAGTTCTTGTTTTATGAATTCATCGTATTCTAATCCAAAGGAGTTAACCACCTTTTTCAACAGTTTATCAGGCTCTATGCCGATTTTATAATGTTGACAAAATTTATGAACTATATTTCCTTTATTAATTGGATTTAGAATGGAAGATGTTTCTCTAGTATTAGAGTTTGAAAAATCTAAAGAAATCCTATTATAATAATTAAGGAAGAACCTTTTTCTACATTGGTTAAACTCCAGATATTGGGAAGGACTAATTCTAGAAAATAGTTTTTGATTATACCCTTCCATTACATGAAGCAGTGGAAATTTTTTACTATCCAAAGGTTTAGTCTGAAATGATTTATCATGTAGTTCCCTAATAGGTTCTTTTAATTGGGGCTTGATCTTCACTCTATCTATAATTTCCACATGATCTAAATCTATTAAATCCTTAATCATCTTTTTAAATCCATTATCTTTTCCTTGATTGCCAATTATCAATCTTTTTTCTGCTCTAGTCATAGCTACATATAGTAAACGTTTATTCTCTTCATCTTCAATGACTTTTATATCTTCTTTTATTTTATCATAAAATGGAGATTTTTTATCATATTTAAATCCAATTCCTTTATTCTTATTTAATAATATATAAGGTTGTTGATAATTAAAGCCTCTAGACATCTGGGGTATTATCACTACAGGAAATTGTAACCCTTTGGATTTATGGATGGTCAGCAACTTTACTACATCTGCATCCTCAGATTGGATTTTCGCTTGAGATTCATCTGTATCTTTTAACCTTTCAATATAATCTATAAAATCCTCTAAAGAACCAGAGGTATTTCTATCAAAGTCTAAGGCCAATTCTAAAAATTTATATACATTAGAGACTAATTGCCTACCTCCATGATATAACATAAGGCTTTCGATATAATATGTATTATTAAGAAGTTCTATTAGTAAAGGGTATATTCCGTAGAGTCCCTTCTTTACCATTAAACTCTTTAGTATTTTTTTTGCATCTTTTATTTTATATTTTTCATCTTCTTGGATATATTTAATATCTTTATCCAATGTTTCTAAAATTGAATTTTCCTTATGCCTTAAAATCCAGTATAAGGTTTTATCTGAAATTCCAATCATAGGACTTCTTAAAAAACCTATAGTGGAAATAGTGTCATATCTATTACTTATGGCTTTTAGACCATTCACCAGATCTATTATTTCTTGTCCTCGATAAAATCCTTTACCTCCAATATTATAATAGGGGATACCGTATTCCATCAATGCTTCCTCGTATATATAATCCATAGTTGTTGCCCTAAATAATAGAGCAAAATCCCCATAGTTAAAGCCACCTTCCTCTACCAATTCCTTTATTCTACTAGCTATCAACCTGCTTTCATAATAGGTATTATAATCTGCTTCACTTATATTGATAGGTGCTATTAAGTCTTCTTTCTCTAATATTTCTATATCTATCTTATTTTTAGAAACATGATGGTTTTTCAAACTTATATATCTGGCACCCATTAATTTATTAAATAGCGAATTTACAAATTTTATTATGGTATCAACAGTCCTGAAATTCTTATCTAAAGTAATAGTTTTCTCATTAGAAAAACTTTCTATATCTTTCATTACCTGATAGAAAACTTGTAAATCTGCACCTCTAAACCCATATATGGATTGTTTTGGATCCCCAACTACAAAAAGGTTGTTTCTATCTAATGGTTTATCTTTAGAGCAGAGTTTGTAGAATATCTTTTTCTGCAGCTCATTGGTATCTTGAAATTCATCTACCATAATATATTTAAATCTATTCTGGTATTTTTCCCTAATAGATGCATCCTCTAATAGCCTTAAAACCAAAATTTGTAGATCATCATAATCTAAGCTTCCTAACTCGTCTTTGCTACTACTATATTTAGTATCTATTTTTATTAATATTTGAAAAAGTCCTTCATATATCCATAGGTATTCCTTCTCTTTAATAAGGAATACTTTGTTTATGGTCTCCTTCAAGCTCTCTATTCTATCTGTCTCCTTTGAATTGGTTCCAATATTGTCGTATAGATATTCTAGAATAGGAATCAAATCTTCCTCTCCATATTTATCTTCAAAGAATTTTAACCAGATACTATCTGTTTTCAATTTCTCAACCTTGGAATTCTTTCTGGATCTATCCATCAAATATAAAAAACTATCTTTAATATATTGAATATCCTCTGTAGATATTTGTACACTAGTTATAAAATCTAGGGTCATCTCTTTTACTTGTTCAAAGGTATAACCTACTGTCCTAATCTTGTTATAAATAGCTTTTATTTCTAATACTACTTTATCTAAATCATCCCTATTGAATATTTTTACTAGTTTATAAATATTTTCGTCTTCTTCAATGGACTCCAATATTTCCTCCAATATAATGTCTTCTAGTAATAGATTAGCTTCATCTTGATCTAACACGGTAAACATAGGGTCAACCCCTGCTGCTAATGGATTGTCCCTCAAAATATTACCACAGAAACTATGGATGGTGGAAATATTTGATTTTTCCATATCTCTATAATATCTAATCCATCTTTTACCTAAAGAAAATCTTTTCTTTATCTCTTCTCTAATCCTTTCTTTCATCTCTTGGGTAGCCTTTTTAGTAAAAGTTATGGCAACAATGGATTCTACTTCTTTGTTTTCTTCTAAATTACCATGGTCCAATATATAAATATACCTTTCTGTAAGTACTTTAGTCTTCCCAGTACCAGCACCAGCATTTACAGCCAGATTTTTATCTATTGTGGTAATTGCTAGATTCTGCTCTCTTGTATTACCCATCATTCTACCTCCCAAACCTCTTTATATCTACATATATCTTTATAGATACAATAAGGTGAACACTCCATTGGATTTACTGAAAAATCTCCTTTATGAATAGATTCTATATAAGATTTAATATAGTTTTTAGTTGTATTTAATAATTCCTCTAATTCTTCTTCAGTAATTGCACCTTTGTTTCTTTTACTTACTAAGTCTTTTTCTTCTACATTACCTATCTTTAGTTGGAATTCTCCTGTTGATATAATTCCATATAAGGCTCCTACTATTGTCTTATCCATTTGAGATAATATATACAGTGGTAATTGTAATGATAATCCTGATCTCATATGATCAATATTTCTAATATTATAATCGCTATTTTTATAATCTATTATTATATATTTGTCTTCATCAATATACTTGTCCATCCTATCTATTGCTCCAGCAAATGGTATCTTTAAATCATCTATTTCTACTTCAAAAGATTTTCTTCTTCCAAAAATAATCTCGAAATCCATAGGCACTATTTTTTTCTTCGATTTAGTTAGTCTAAGTAAATCGGATTTAATAAACTCCAATATTCTATTAGCATTGTTTTCTATTCTTAACTGCCAAAGTTTTGAATTTAAATTAATTCCTAAAGATTTAATCTTTCTTTCTACTTTATTTACTATATAGCTATAGGTATCATCTATATTAAAATTCCGTTTTCCTTCAATATGTTCCTGGATTTCTCCTTTAAAATTATAATAATATTCCTTTAAAACCTCATGGTTGATAATACCCCTGTCCAAAGGTGTAAAATCCCTAAACTCTCTTTCCATTTCCTCTACATTCAATATATTATTTAACAGAAAATAATAGGGACATTTTCCATAGGATTCTAGATAGCTAATGGAGTAGATCTTCCCCTTATGAATATTCTTAATATCTTCTATTATACCTTCATCTCCAATATTACCACTATACTCATTAAATTCATTCTTATTTCTTTTTATTTCACATAAAATCCTATCCTTTACTTCTTTAAGGCCATTATTATCTATATCATTATACATAAAGAGTATATCTTCACCTTCTCCTTCATAATACTTTTCAAGTATATATTGGAGCACTTCCTTCTTGGTTGTTAATTGGGTTGTATTGCTTTTAATAATATAATCCATATCTACCTTTATAAAACTTACTTTTTCTTCCGTTTTCTCCCCATTTATGCTATTTAATATCTCATCTAAAAACATAGATGGTATGTCCTTCTCATCTTCAGTAGCATTCTCAGAGTAGGATAAATATAAAATATTTGTGCAAGCAGCAATAACAGTGGTAAATAGAATAGATTCTTTATCTAATTTCTCATAATAATCTTTTATATCTAGTCCTATGTTTATTAATTCATTATAATTATCCTCTTTAAAGAAAAAATTACTTTCATTTAAATTAGGGTACTTTCCTTGTGAAAGTCCTACAACAAATAGAACCTTGAACTGATGTCCTCTAGTAGTTACAGGAGTAAGAATGTTTACTCCTCTAGAATTGCCTTGGACTTTCTTTATGCTTTCCTTTTCCAGATAGTTGTCTAATAATATCAGTAATTCTTCTAAAGAAATTTCTCCTTCTATTATATTTGAAAGAATCAAGATATTGTCTAAAATTTCCTTAAATTTATTGAAAGCCGAAATATCTCTGTGAAATATATTAAAATCACCTGTCAAATTGTAGATATCCAATATCTTCTCTTCAATCTGGTATTTTCCCATAAGAGATAAAATAATTGATATATATTCTTTTATGGACCCATGTGATGGTATGGATTCCATTTCCTCTTTTATGATTAGTAAAATAGATTCTAAATCCTCCTTATATGAGAAAATATATTCATCATTTCTTTGGATTAAATCCTCTATAGAATTAAATCTCAGCTTTCTTAGAAAATATTCTATTTTCTCTCTTTCTTCTATACTGCAAAGGTTAAAATAATTGGTTTTAATTCTATTGATAATTGTCTTCTTAGAGTTTTCTTTTGTTTTCAGAATATGTATTAATTCTTTAATTAGTGGAATTTCCATTAAACTAGTATCTTCATTTAAAGAACAAGGAATCCCTTCTTCATCAAATACCTGAAACATAGTATTCTTATATTCATTCGGATTTGTAAGTACTACAGCCATATCATTTAAATCTATGCCCTCTAAATTATGCATCTTTATTCTTTCTGAAATCTTTTTCATCTCCAAATAACTATTGGCTGCCTTAACCACATGGATATGAGGATTAGGATCTATATTGTTTTCTGATTCATTAAATAGAATACTGGCCATTCTTTCATAATAATTTAGTTCTACTTTTTCATCATTCTCCTCATTTTCTATTTTAAATCCTAATTCTTTAAGAAATTCTATAGTTTCTAAAAGGGTATTGAAATTTTTGCTCCTATTAAAGGGCATATTAATATATATAGGACATTTGGTCTTAGTTATTTCCTTCAACAATTCTAATTCTTGAGCCCTAAAATCAAAAAAACCATCTATAATAATGAAATCTAAACCATCAAAAAAGCTATTGTCCTCCTTTAATAAGGATAAAGATTTAAAGAAGCTTTCTTCTCTATCTATTAGACCGTATTCGTTCAATTGATCCTCATATTCCTTATATATTAGTCCTATTTCAAAATAAAATGGCTCTTTTGGACATTTTCTTAGATATTCTTCAGCAGTTATTAAGGACCTTTTTATCTCTCCAATAATTCCAACTAGGCTTTTAACAAAACCCTTTTTAGTAGATATACTTTTATAATATTTTAATCTACTTTTACTATTTAACTCCTTTAGTATTTTGGAAATAAGGGCTTCTTTCATTTCTCCATCTATATAAGTATAGAAATTATTTTCTAATAGCCTATCTACTATATCGTCAAAAGTAAATAGGTTAATATTAAAAGTTCCTTCTATCTGTTCAATCATCTTTTGCCTACATTTTTCCAATAAGTTTCCATTTGGTAATATATAATAAAAGTTATTTCCTTTATCTTGCATTAAATAATTTATAGCCTTGTTAAATAATTTATGAGCCTTAGAGTTGTTATAAGGACCTAAATAGACTATTCTATCTATCATTTTACTCCTCCTAAATATTATCCAAAGCTACTTTTGCAGCTCCAATCATACCTGCATCGTTTAAGAACTGAGCTGGTAAAATTTCTGTTCCCTTTGAACTATTGCAATTATTATGATAATAATCTAGCATTTTCCCCCACCAATACTCTTTAGAATTAATGACACCTCCACCAATTATAATTCCCTCAGGGTCAAATATATTTTTTATGGATATTAGATAGGTGCCCAAATCCATAATAAACTTGTCCACTGTTTTTTTAGAATTCTCATCCGTTTCATAATTGCTAAATATGTCTTTTCCTTTCAGCTTTTCTCCCGTTAGCTCTAAATAGGTATTTTCTACTGCATTTCCAGATATATATTGTTCTACACAACCCCTTTGTCCACAGCCACATAATCTTCCCTTAGGATATAGAATAGTATGCCCTAGCTCAGCCCCTTGATAATTAATACCATACCATATTCCAGACTTTTTAGAAAAAATTGCTCCTCCAACTCCTGTTCCTAATGTTAACATAATAAAACTATCCAATCCTTTCCCAGATCCTAACCATTCTTCACATATGGCTGCTACATTGGCGTCATTTTCTACAAAAATTGGTATCCCTTTGAATTCTGTTGACAACTCTTCCCTAATCTTAGTACCTGCCCATCCCTTTATATTTCCACCTATAGTTAATACTTCTCCCCGTTTTACATCTATAAATCCAGGAGAACCTAATCCAATAGCCTCAATCTTCTCGTCTTCAATTAATTCTTCAATGACTTCCTTAACCTTACCTAGGACTACATTCCTACCACCTTCCGAGTCTGTAGCTCTGCTAACTCTCTTCAATATTTCTCCCCTTTCATTGATTAAGCCTCCATATATACTCGTACCACCTAAATCTACTCCTATAACCCTTTTCATATATTTATACCTCCTTACCTTTAATTAACCCTTTTTAGTTCTTTTTATCTATTTTATTCATTAGTTCTTGAGTTTTAGAATTCAATGTATCCATGTCTAGTCTTTCTATTAAATGATCTTCCAATTTATATTTTTCTTTTATTTGAATGATTCTATATAACTTTTCATCTAATTCATCTTCAGAGATACTGCCTTTGTTAACTTCTTCTTTTATCCTATTAATAATTTTTACATGGTTTTCATAGCCATGACAAATTAACAATAGATCTCCACCAGCCTTTAAAAATTTTATTGCCGCTTCTTCTATGGTATAGTTTTTAATTATGGCTCCCATAGTCATATCATCAGAAATTATTAGGCCTTCATAGGATAATTTTTCTCTAAGAAGCCCTGTTATAATTTCCTTTGATAATGTAGCAGGATACTGGTTATCTAACTTGGGAAAAAGTATATGACCTATCATTATAGTATCTACACCTTGTTTTATACTTTCTTTGAAAGGAACAAGCTCTATTTTTTCCAGATCATTTAAATCCTTTTCTATAACTGGTAAATCTATGTGAGAATCCATATTAGTGTCCCCATGACCAGGGAAATGTTTTACAGCAGCAACAATATTCTCTGATTTAATTCCTTTCATTACTTGCATTCCGTTATCTACTACTGTTTTAGAGCTAGAGCCAAAGGCTCTATCCCCTATTACTGGATTTTGAGGATTAGAATTTACATCTAAGACTGGTCCAAAGTTCATATTAAATCCTAAGGATTTTAACCTCTTCCCTATTATTTTACCATATTCTAAGGAAATATCTTTATCATTTATATCACCTATTCTTTTAGCTGCTGGTAATTTAATAAAGGAATTTGGAAGTCTTGACACCCTTCCTCCTTCTTCATCTATGGATAAAAACAAAGGTATAGGGTTAGTTGAGTTGACTTTCTTTAGATTATTTAATAGCTCTAAAGTTTGATTTTCATCAGCAATATTATATTTGAATAAAATAAATCCACCTATATGATATTTCTCAATCATTTCTTTTGTGTGGTCATCTATTGTAAGTCCATTTATCCCTATTATCATTAGCTGGCCTATTTTTTCATCTAATGTCATTTTGTCTATTATCTTTTCGATATTGTCTTTACTTTCCAATTCTTTATCTAATTCTGATTCCTCTTTTGATTTATCTTCCTTCGGTTTATCCTTATCAATAATTTTTCCATCTTTAATGCACCCAGTCAATAAAAGGGTTAAGCCTAATATAAAATATAAAAATAATTTTTTCACATATATCCTCTTTTCCTTTAGTATATTAATTCAATTTTAATATAGTATTCCACCTTTTGCAATATAGATACTAAAAGGTAAAAACCTGCTATTAAAAGCAGGTTTAAAATACAGTTCCTATTTCCTTTATATTTGCTAAATCCTCCCTATAATCTGAATGGCCAGGGTTTAAGCTATTTATTACTACTCCTCCGGAGGCGCCAGTAGAATGGATATATTTATCATTTCCAATATACATGGCTACGTGACCAGGCCAATATAATAAATCTCCTAGTTTCATCTCCTCTCTTGATATTCTTCTCATCCCAAATTCTTCTTTTATTTGAGAGTCCCTATAGATTACAACACCGTTTATTAAATAGGATATGGAGGTAAGACCTGAACAATCAATTCCTAAAGGGGTTTTTCCTCCCCATCTATATTGAGTGCCCATATAGGTAAGGGCTGTATTAACTACCTTTTTTCGTAACTCACTTTCTTTATCTATTTTACCTAACTTAATCCTATCCCCTATCAATTCTTGTCTTACCCAGCCTCTTTCTTCTGTAGGCATTATAATTTCTGCCCACTTTTTATTGGTATTACCTGTCAATTGGACTATAGCTCCCCTTGTTAATAGTTTTTTACTATAGCTTTGATATTTTGGTTCTTTCATCACATCTATTATTCCCCATCTTACCATATGTTTAGCTTCCCTATCCCATTTTTCTGCCTTTTCTTCATCTATTAATAGATAATCTCCGTGTATATACCCTCTATATCTATAATCAGTCTCTACATAATACCAATTATCCTTCTCTTCTCTTAATATGGTTACTAATCTACCAAATAAAGTTTCATCAGCAGCTTCCTTATTAAAGCCTATTTTTTGCTTTAACGGCCCTATAGTATCTATAATAATAGCTAATTTCTCCACAAAATCCCTCCATTAAGCCTTGTTTAATATTCCTCTATATTCTTCTATCTCTTTGTCATTAGCCAAAATATAATGGCCTTGCTCTATTTCTACCCACTTAGGTGGATTCTTTTCATAATTATGGCAGCTTGGGTCATATATCTCTAATACCTTTTTCTTTTCCCTTATTGGATCGGGTAAAGGTATAGCTGAAAGTAATGCTCTGGTATAGGGATGTAATGGGTTTTTGAAAAGTTTTTCCGTTTCTGCCATTTCTACAATTTTACCCTTATGAATTACAGCCAATCTATCAGTAATAAACCTTACTACCGACAGATCATGGGCAATAAATAAGTAGGTTAAATCCTTTTCTCTTTGTAGTTCCGATAAAAGGTTTAAAACTTGGGCCCTAATAGAAACATCTAAGGCGGATATAGGCTCATCAGCAATGATAAACTCTGGTTCCATAATTAAAGCCCTAGCAACTCCAATTCTTTGTCTTTGTCCTCCTGAAAATTCGTGGGGAAAACGACTAGCAAACTCTGGCAATAACCCAACGTCTAATAATGCTTTTTCTACTTTTCTTTTTCTATCCTCTTCATCTTTGTAATTTTTTAAATTATATAAGCCTTCAGATACGATATAATCAACCTTTGCTCGTTCATTTAAAGAAGCCATTGGATCTTGAAATATCATCTGAATCTTCCTTGTTAGCTCCTTGTCTAATTCTTTACTTATATTTCCATTTATCTTCTGACCTTTAAACAATATATCTCCACCAGCAGTCTCTACTATACGGGTAATAGCCCTACCAATAGTAGTTTTCCCTGAGCCAGATTCTCCCACCAATCCAAAGGTTTCTCCTTTATAGATATGAAAACTTACACCATCTACCGCAACAAATTTATCCTTTCTCTTCTTTCCAAACTCTATGTGTAAGTCTTTAACTTCTAATAATATTTCTTTTTTCTTTTTATCCATTTGCTTTCACCTGCCATTGTTTACGTAAAATTTTTATAGATTCTGGCGGTTCTACCTTTGGTGCCCTAGGGTCTAGTAACCAAGTTTTAGCCTTATGAGTAGGACTTACTTGGAAATAGGGAGGTCTTTCCACAAAATCTATTTTTAAAGCTTTTTCATTTCTAGGTGCGAAAGCATCTCCCTTTATTTCATTAAAAAGATTTGGCGGCGTTCCTTTAATAGAATATAAAGGCTCTCCCTTAACACCTAGTTGGGGCAAAGATGAAAGCAAGGCCCAAGTATATGGATGTTGCCCATTATAAAATACTTCTTCACAGGTTCCTATTTCTATTATATCACCTGCATACATTACAGCTATTCTATCGGCTATATTAGCTACTACCCCAAGGTCATGGGTAATATATATGGTAGTCAGTTTATACTTCTTTTGCAGGTTTTTCAATAAACCTAATATCTGGGCTTGTATTGTCACATCTAGAGCAGTAGTAGGTTCATCACAGATTAATATCTTAGGATTACAGGCCACTGCAATAGCTATAACTACCCTTTGCCTCATTCCCCCAGAAAACTCATGAGGGTATTGATAATATCTTCTTTCTGGCTCCGTTATTCCCACATCTTCTAGTATTTCAATCACTTTTTCTCTTGCTTTATGGTTTTTCAATCCTTGATGAAGCACTACTGCTTCTTCTACTTGGCTTCCTATAGTTTTTAAAGGATTAAGTGAAGTCATAGGTTCTTGAAATACCATGGCAAATTCTTTACCTCGAATATTTATCCAATCCTCTTCTGTCTTATACTTAGCTAAATCCTCTCCTTTATATAATATACTACCTGAATCTACCCATCCATTGGCATCAAGCAATCCCATAAAAGTTTTGGTAAAAACAGACTTTCCTGCTCCAGATTCACCTACTATTGCTAAACTTTCTCCCTCATACAGATCCAATGATGCTTCTCTTATGGCAGTTAAAATCTTACCTCTCAAATTAAATTTAACTACTAAATCCTTAACCGACAATATTATATCAGAATTCCTCATCTAAGCCACCTCCTATACGTGATTTCTTGGATCTGAAGCATCTGCAAAGACATTACCTATTACATAGAAGGATATGGTTATTATGGAAAGGACTACAGCAGGAAATATGAGTTGATAACGTAAGGATGGTACTCCCATCACCCTTCTACCTTCATTGATTAAATTTCCTAAAGATGGGATACTTACGGGAAGACCTAGTCCAATATAGGTTAAGAAAACTTCATAACCTATAGCGGCAGGAATAGCTAAGGCCATTCTCAACATAATTACCGAAACTAAATAAGGTAATAAATTTTTAGTAATTATTCTATTAGTAGGTGTACCTAGACATCTGGAAGCTAAATTATACTCTCTATCCCTTATGATTACTATTAAATTTCGCACAAATCGAGCCATATTTAACCAACCTGTCATACACATGGCAAATATCATGGTAAATACGCTAGGCTTCATTATATAGGTTAAAAGTATTAATACTATGGTTGTAGGGATATTGTTCAATACATTATAAATTTCAGTAATAATAGCTTCTAATCGTCTAACGTAACCCCATAACGCCCCAACTATAATGCCTATTATAGCTTCCCAGAAGCCAACAAAAAATCCAATTAATAATGAAGTCCTAGTGCCACTCCAAATACGAGCCCATAGATCCTGACCAATGGAATTGGTCCCAAACCAGAATTCAGAATCAGGAGGATGATTTCTTAGTTGCATATTGGTTACCTCATCAATATGAATTTTAGTAGGGGATTTTTGCCCTGGTAAATAAGGTTGAATCATTGTGAAGGCTAAGACCGTTATCATCAAAAATAATAAAAATACAGCTACCTTATTTTTCATAAATACTTGAACTGTAGATCTCCAATAAGAATAATTAGAATATCCTGTTCTCTCTGCTTTAGTTTCATCATAGATTGCAAATTCAAATAGAGAATTATCCATTATCTAGCACCTGCCTTTCTATCCAACTTGATCCTTGGGTCTAAAGTTGCCATTAAAATATCTCCTAAGAATAGCCCAATTATACCTATAGATGAGTATATAAGGACTAGGGCCTGAACTAAAGTATTATCTTGCCTTTGAATAGCATCTACTAATAGCCCTCCCATTCCCGGTATAGAGTATAAAGATTCAATATATATAGAACCAGATATGGTAAATAAAAGAGAGGTTGGCAAATACTGAACCATCGGTACAAAAGCATTTCTAAGGACGTGTTTCACCATTATAGTCTTATCCCTTAACCCTTTAGCTCTTGCTAACTTTACATAGTCCTTGTTTAATTCATCTACCATATAACGTCTCATCCACATGGCATAGGAGGCGGTTCCTCCTAAAGACATGGAAATAGTAGGCAGTATCCAGCTAATAGGTCTGTCTGGATTAAATAGAATTGGAAGTTTTAAAATATCCGTTACATATAGTTGTAAAAATAGATAATAGACTGCAGCAGGAACAGCATTAATGAATACTATATAACCAGTACCCACCTTGTCCCATATTTGATTTTTACTTCTTGCCATTACAATACCTAATGATATCCCAAAAATTAAAGAAATTGCCATGGCGGCTAATCCAAATCGTACTGAGTAGGGAATTTTAGTTTTAAGGATTTCAGCAATAGGCACCTTTGGTCGATAAATAATAGATTCACCTAAATCTCCTGATATAAGATCTGAATAAAAGTTCTTTAGTTGAATATGTATAGGATCTCTAAGTCCCATACTAGTTAATATGGCTTCTCTTTGCGCTTCATCTAATTTTTCATATCCATCTCCAAAATAGCCTTCCTCTGGCATTAGTCGCATGAGAAGAAATACTACCGTTATTACAATAAATAATGTTATTAAAGATTGAAATAACCTTTTAAGTGAATACTTTAAC
>NZ_PPXW01000001.1:1316672-1337768 GCF_021655095.1 Clostridium sp. Cult1
GAAGATAAATATTAATGTACAATAAACCAAGGGCAAAATGAAATATTATGATATTGGAAGTATTAGTGAGTTTTTGTCCAAAATTAAGGGGTCAATCCGGTGGTAAGTATATTACATCAGTTAATCAAAGGATTACTCCCGAAGGAGCTAAAAAGTCAGTATATTTAAAATCGGGTGCTTTAGTAATGAGCAATAGCATGAGTTTTGGGAAAGCTTACATTTTAGGTATAGATGGATGTATCCGTGATGGTTGGTTATCTTTTGAATTCAATAAAGATTATTTAGAGGCAGAATTACTTCAGTTCTTTTTAAGTGCCAGTTATATCGTGTTTGATAGAGTTGCAGTAGGAACGGGGGTTAGAAATCTAAATATTGATAGAGTAAGAACAACATTAATTCCCCTCCCACCCCTTGCAGAACAAAAACGCATAGTAGAAAAAGTAGATATGATTATGGGTATATTAGATAAACTTGAAAAAGAATTAATTATTAATATTTAAGAAAGTAATGTTTTATTAATCTAAATAAAAGAAATTAAAGGAGACATTAAATTGTTCAATAAATCATACTTATATACCAACATCATAAGTTTATTTACTTCTGATTGGTTTGCTGAATTAATTGAAAAGATTAGAAATAATAATAGCCATGATATTTCAAACAAACCTATACATGCTTTTTATCTTATCTCATTTCTCTCATTGAAGAACTTGGTTAGTTTAGAAAGAATATGAAGTAAGGGAATTAATGGCTTTTTATATATTAAAATAATATATTTTAAGGTAGGCGAAAATTATGAGAAGAAAAGATAGGGAAATGAATATAGAATTTGGATTAGAAGTTATAGATAAGTCAAGGTATGGTGTCATTTCAATGATTGACGAAGATAATGAACCTTATGGAATCCCTCTCTCCATAGTAAGAGATGAAAATATATTATATTTTCACTCAGCTATGGATGGAAGAAAGGTAAAGGTATTTAAGAAAAATCCTAATGTTAGTGTAGCCTTTATAGGAGAAACGAAAATTCCAGAAAACTATACTAAAGATGAATTAGATGAAATAGTAAAAGATGAATCTAAGGCAGTATTACTTATTAGCAGTGTTTTTACAACGGAGTATGAATCAGCAGTTGTAAAAGGTAAGATAAAGTTATTAGAAGATGAGGAAGAGAAAATTAAAGCTATGAAGCTTATATGTGAAAAATATACTCCGACAAAAATGGATTACTTTAATATAGCTATTAAAGCAGGATTAAAAAGGACTAATGTATATGGAATAGAAATAGAAGAAATTACTGCTAAAAGAAAGAAATATGATATACATGGTGAAGAAATGAAATGGGGTAGAATGGAGTAATTTGTCTATAATTTATGAAATGCAAAAGTGTGTAAATTATATAATGAATTAGAAAGGTAGGTTATAATATGCCTTGTGTTGCTGAATTTGGTATTATAGATAAATTTGAAAAAGATAAAGATTATTCTTTAGAGTATGAACCTAAAAAATATAGTTGCGTTGCTATTGGTGATGATATTTTAGATGATTGGTGGGATGAACTGGCTCTGCTAAGAACTTATTTTCACAGTTATAGTAGACCTAATTTTGCCCTGGCAAGATGGGGAGTTACCATTATTCCACCAGAATCATTGGAAGCTTTTTATAAAATAGTATCAACCGATAGGCGTTCTGAAACATCAAAGGAATTAACTGACTTAACTATGTTATTACAAAACGCAATTTCTGAAAATAAATATGTAATTCATTATGGAATATGAGTATATTTAACTCAGCAGCAATATTTTTATAAGACATATTAGAATTATACATCTAAACTATTCTTTACTTTGTCCCCATAAAATAAAGTTTTGCAGGAAACATGGTTTAAAAGGGATAGGGAAAGCCCTGTTAAACCATGTTTTTTTATTAAATTTTTAATTAGAAATTAGAGAAGAAAATAGATATAATTGTAGGGAGTAATAAATGGAATACGAATATAAGCTTATTGAAGTTCCATTAAAAGTTCGAATGCTGAAATTTGCAAATCAAAAATAGGGGAAATTAATAATTTAACAAAAAATCATATTATTTTATGATATATAATATATATGCTCTAGATTAAAATTCTTAATTCATTAAAAGGAGGCTCAAGTATGTATGAAGATAGTTATTATGACGGATTCTTGCTGTGATTTATCATATGATTATATTGAAGAAAACAATATTCATATTATACCCTTTACGTACCATATAGATGGAAAAGACTTTATTGATGATTTTGGTAAATCATTAGGATATAAGGACTTTTATAATAGAGTAAGGAAAGGTAGTATACCTACCACATCTCAAATAACCACCTATACTTTTGAAGAAAACTTTAGAAAGTTTACCTCTGAAGGTTATTCTGTAATTTATATTGGATTTTCTTCTGCATTGAGTTCAACTTTTAATAATGCAATTATGGCTAGAAATATATTATTAGAAGAAAATCCATTATTAGATATAACCATTATAGATTCAAAGAGCGCATCAGTTGGACAAGGAGCAATAATATTCTATGCATCTGAGATGGTAAAACAAGGGAAATCTAAAGAGGAAATAATTAATTGGATTGAAAATAATAAACTTAAAGTTAACCATTGGTTTGTTGTAGATAGTTTAGAGCATTTAAAGCGAGGAGGAAGGATTTCTTCAGCAAGCGCTGCAGTAGGTACTTTATTAGATATTAAACCCCTTCTCAGTGTGGACGAAGATGGGAAATTAAGGGTTGTAAAGAAGATTAGAGGTAGGAAAAAATCTATTAAAACCTTATTAGAAATATTAAGAAATAATATAATAAATCCAGAACAGCAAATGATATTTATTAACCATGGAGATTGTTTAAATGAAGCTGAATATTTGAAAGGCTTACTTTTAAGTGAATTAAAGGTAAAGGATGTAATGTTAAACTACGTAGGCCCTATAATAGGCACTCATACAGGACCTGGAATGTTGTGTATGGTTTTTCTTGGACAAGATAGAGGAAAAATATAAGGTAAAGAAAGGATGATGAGTATGAAATATATCGATTTAAGAAGTGACACTGTAACTCAGCCAACAGAAGAAATGAGACGAGCCATGTATGAGGCTGAACTTGGTGATGATGTATATGGAGATGACCCAACTGTAAATAGATTAGAAGAATTGGCAGCAGAAATGGTAGGTAAAGAAGCTGCTCTATTTGTTCCTTCTGGAACTATGGGAAATCAAATAGCCATTATGACTCATACAAAACTAGGAGATGAAATAATAGTTGGGGGAAACAGTCATATTGTCCAACATGAGGTAGGTGCTGCTGCTAGGTTATCAGGGGTAAGCTATTCAATAGTAGACAATCCTGATGATAGAATTTATAAAGAAGATGTATTAAAGAGAATAAGAACTGAAGATATTCACTACCCAGATACTGGATTATTGTGTTTGGAAAATGCTTTAGCTAATGGTACAGTATTATCTTTAGAAGAGATGAAGGACGTATATGAAGTTGCCCATGTCAATAATATACCAGTACATTTAGACGGAGCTAGAGTATTCAATGCTGCTACCTATTTAAAAGTAGAAGCTAAAGAAATAGCCCAATATACTGATTCGATAACCTTTTGTATATCCAAAGGTTTGTGTTCTCCAATAGGCTCATTACTCTGTGGTTCTAAAGAATTCATAAAAAAAGCTAGAAAGATGAGAAAGCTACTTGGAGGAGGTATGAGACAGGCAGGAGTTTTAGCAGCTTGTGGAATAATATCCTTAGAAAAAATGGTAGATAGACTTGAAGAAGATCATAAAAATGCTAAGTATTTAGCTAGAAAATTAAATGAAATAGAAGATCTATCTATTGACATGGACAAAGTTCAAATAAATATGGTGTTTTGCAAAGTAGATAAAGAAGATTTCAATTCCCATGAATTTACTAAAACACTGCTAGAAAAAGGGATAAAAATTAACGATGATGGAAATATAATACGATTTGTTACCAATAAAGATGTAAATAAAAAAGATATAGATTATGTAATTGATTGTATAAAGGAAATAGTTTAATTATAGGAAGGTTTAAGCAAATTGTAAACCTTAAGCTCTTTTTACTATTTATGCAAGCATAATTATTTTTCATAGAACACTGATTATTGCAATGAAACTAGTATCTGTTTTGTAATTATATTATACTTTACATATCCCCCATAGTGGGATATGTAAAGGGGGAATTTTATGTCTAGCATAGATAGAAGCAAATTTACTGATTCTAAACAACACATAGCAATTATATTCTCTTTAGCATTACCTGCTATCCTTGAAACTGTATTACAGGTCTTTATCGGTATAGTCATACATATTTTGTTGGTAAGCTTGGGACGGAGGCAATAGCTGCTGTAGGAGTTACAAATTTAGTTATGAATATTTATATCCCCTTTTTTACTGCAATCGGAGTAGGAATAACCGCATATCAGCAGTAAGGTCGGCCATTAATAATAAAGGTTATAGCAACTTTTGATGGTTGCGAATATCGTGGCTCATTAGCAAAAATGGGACATGACTGTCATATTCTTGGTATAACTCAAAAAATAAGGAGTATTATTGGAAAACAGCCTGGAGATATAGTTCATGTAGTTCTTAAACAAGATGATAGTCCTAGGGTTGTTGAAATACCAGAAGACTTTTCAAGATTACTTGAAGAATATGAACAAGCAAAAAAGTTTTTTAATAGCCTTTCTTATACAAATAAAAAAGCATATGTAAAGTGGATTACAAGTGCAAAGAAAGAGGAAACCCGGAATAAAAGACTTGAAAAGTCTATAAAAATGTTAGTAACAGAAGTAAAACATCCATAAATGAACAAAGAAGGTTGTCTTCTTTGTTCATTTTTATCATTAAAATAAACCTAAGACTAATCTTAATTTTAACATTAATTAATATGAATAAGTTATCTTTAGCAGGGTAATATCTTATATAAGTGGCTAGAATATTAAAAAGATTTATGAATAAACTTAAAATACATTGTACTTATTTAGAAAGGAGAATTTTTAATGAATAAAGTAAAATTAGCGATTGTATATTATAGTTCAACAGGGACAAATTATCAATTAGCAAAGTGGGCTGAAGAAGGCGCAAAGGAAGCTGGTGCTGAGGTAAGGGTATTAAAGGTTCAGGAATTAGCCCCACAAGCAGCCATAGATTCTAATCCAGCATGGAAGGCTCATGCCAAAGCAACAAAAGATGTACCAATAGCTACAAACGATGATTTAGAATGGGCTGATGCTATTATATTTAGTACACCAACCCGTTATGGAAATGTTGCATCTCAAATGAAACAATTTATAGATACTACAGGAGGAGTATGGGCTCAAGGCAAACTAACTAACAAGGTTGTATCTGCCATGGCTTCAGCAGGTAATGCCCATGGTGGTCAAGAGGCTACAATTAAAAGTCTTTATACAACTATGATGCATTGGGGAGCTATTATCGTTACTCCTGGTTATACTGACAAATCCATATATGTAGCAGGAGGAAATCCATATGGAACAAGTGTAACAATAGATCAAGATGGGAAGATGATAGAAGATGTAAAAGAAGCAGTAAAACATCAGGCAAAACGTACAGTAATGGTAGCAGAATGGATTAAAAAAGGAAGTAAATAGGGAAAGCAAATAAGAAAGGGGGGAAATTTGTGCGACGCATAACAAAGGTATTTTTGGCAATTTTAATAATAGCCTCATTGACAGTAACATTAACTGCCTGTGGTTCCTCTGATACATCTAATGAAGATGTAAGTTATAAGGATGGAACCTATGTGGGTCAGGGTGAAAAGCGAGAATTTGGATATGAGGAAGCTGAAGTTACTATAGAAGGTGGAAAGATATCCAATATAGTACTTAAGAGGATGACTCCAGAAGGCGATGAAGTTGACTATGAAGAGTGGACTGGTGAAGATGATAGGCCAAATTTAAAACAATTCAAAGAAGATTTAGCAAAAGAAATGATAGAAAAACAAAGCTATGAGGTAGATGCCATAGCAACGGCTACAGAAACTTCTCAAGGATGGAAAGAAGCAGTTAAAAATGCATTAGAACAAGCTAAATAGCATATAGTAATAGTGAGAAAGCAGTAGAATATTCTACCGCTTTCTCAATCCCTATTATCAATCTGGTCTATAGCTTTTTCTATAATAATATCTGCTCCTGATATAGCTTTATTTCTACTAACATTTGGATCTTCCAAAGTTCCACCCATATCTTTAATTATATCTTCTGCCCTGTTTGAATTATTATCCTTAGCTTCAACAAATACACAATAATTAAAATCTGTAATTTCCTCAAAGCCAGCCATACCACTGACCATAGGACTAGCTGCAGCCAAAGGAGAATTTCCCTTATCCACATTATCAGCTCCAGAATTTAGAACCAGATCAGCTAGACTTTCTCCACCAGCGGTTCCAGGCAAATCCGTCTTTACATCCCTATTTCCAATATAATGGTCATTAGCATCTACATAAATATTTTCAAAGCCAGATTCTTTAAGTTTGTTTACAGTTTCGTTAGCAGTTTTTAAATCTCCAAAAAAACCTTTAATCTTCACACCATCCCTCCAGTCCAATAATTTGATATATAATTATTATTTGTATTTAATTAAAAAATATCATAAAATTAAAAATTAAAAACTTGGAATACTATATAAGCTTAGCCAATAAAATGCTATAATTAATAATGGGATATTAATTATTATATAAATAGGAAGTGAAGATTATGTATTCTCAGTATTCTATTAAGGTAATTGAACATTTCATGACACCACAGAATGTAGGAAGTATGGTAGATTATGATGGGAAGGGTACTTTTGGCGATCCGGGATGTGGGGATTCTTTAACCATATATTTAAAGGTAAAAGATGATATTATAGAAGATATATCCTTCTTAGTTTTCGGGTGTACAGCATCTGTAGCAACATCCAGTATGACCACCGTCCTTGCTAAAGGGAAAACTATAAGGCAAGCAATGGAGATAGAAGAGGAAGATATTGTTCAAGCATTAGATGGGTTACCAGAAAATAAACTCCATTGTTCTAACCTTGGAGTACAAGCTTTACGAAATGCAATTAAAGATTATTTAAACAAAAAAAATGAACTGGGATAAAACCCAGTTTAATTATTTATGGTGCAAACTGATTCCTATACTTTAAAGGAGTAACTCCAGTAATCCTTTTAAATGCAATATTATAATAGTTTTGATTGTTATAGCCTACAGAAAGTGCTATTTCTAGAAGAGATAAGTTTGTATGAACCATTAACTCTTTACTTTTTTCTACCCTTATCTGATTGACAAATTGGGAATAAGTTTTTCCCGTTTCCCTTTTAAATAGATGACTAAAATAGCTTTTATTCAATCCTAGATATTTGGCCATATCATTTAAACTTAAAGGTTCATTAAAATTATCAAAGATATAATCTATAGCCTTTCTTATGTGAAAATTATGTATTTCGTTCTTAACTTCCATATCCTATAAACACCTCCTTAGCTATAATTTTAAAAATCACCTAAATTTAGTTATAAAAAAACAAATATATTTAATATTTGGAAAGGATTAGATGGTATACTACAAAAGTGATAACAATTCTCATTATCACTTTTTATTATTATACTAAAGATTAAACATTTTTGCAAAGTACTAGGCAGATAATATTTGTAATCCATACATGGTCAGGAGGTCTTATGAAAAACAGACATTTAATTTTAATGTTATTTATCTTTTCAATAATATCAATATTCATTGGGGTTAAGGAAGTATCTATATCAGATATATACCATTTAAAAGTGGATAAAATAGAGATACTTTTTTTAAGTAGAATACCTAGGCTTATTAGCATAATAGTAGCAGGAATAGGAATGAGTATCAGTGGCCTTATAATGCAGCAAATAACACAAAATAAATTTGTTTCCCCAACAACGGCTGCCACTATAGATTCTGCTAAATTAGGAATTTTAGTCTCCCTTATACTATTTTCTACTCAAACCACTATTATTAAAATGCTAGTTTCCTTTTTATTTGCTTTGGGGGGGAGTCTTTTATTTATGGAAATCTTAAGGAGAGTAAAGTATAAGAATACAGTAATCATACCCCTTATTGGTATAATGATTGGGAATGTTATTGATTCTATAACTACTTTTTTTGCATATAAGTACGATTTAGTGCAGAATATATCTTCCTGGTTACAAGGGAATTTTTCTATGGTTATAAAAGGAAGATATGAATTATTATATATTAGTCTTCCACTAGTGCTAATAGCTTTTTTATACTCTAATAAATTCACCTTAGTTGGTATGGGAGAAGATTTTTCTACAAATTTGGGATTAAACTACAATAGGATGGTAAATCTAGGGGTTACCATTGTAGCTTTAATCTCATCTATAGTGGTAATTACAGTAGGAAAAATTCCTTTTTTAGGTCTTATAGTACCCAATTTAGTTAGTATGTACCAAGGAGATAATCTAAAGAGAAATATTTTACCTACAGCTTTATTTGGTGCTATATTTCTTTTAATCTGTGATATTATAGCTCGAACAGTAATTTACCCCTATGAAATATCTATAGGGCTTACCGTTGGTGTAATAGGAAGTTTTGTTTTCCTCTATTTACTTATTAGGAGGCATAGATAATGGGATATAAAAGGAAAATACACTTTATCAGTATTTTATTGATAGTACTAGTAATACTTTTTATCATAATAGGATTAAATGAAAATAATTGGCGATATGCTTTATCTAGACGTATACCTAAAATAATAGGAATTATACTAACTGGAAGTTCTATAGCTTTTTCTTCTGTAGTATTTCAAACTATAACCAATAATCGAATATTAACCCCAAGTGTACTTGGGTTAGATTCCTTATATATATTTATTCAGACTTTCATAGTATTTATATTTGGTTCCAATGCTTTAATAAGGATAAGCCAAAGATTTAACTTTATACTAGCTGTTGGGTTTATGGTAATATTTTCAATAATATTATTTAAACTTCTTTTTAAAAGGGAAAATAACAATATATTCTTTTTACTCCTTTTTGGGATGGTTTTTGGAACTTTTTTTCAGAGCCTTTCGTCCTTTATGCAGTTTATAATAGATCCAAATGAATTTATGGTAGTGCAAAACAGGATGTTTGCAAGCTTTAATAATATGAATTCCAATATCCTATGGTTAGCTTTGGCTGGAAAAGCATTTACGATGATCTATACTTATAGATTTTTACCAAAACTAGATGTACTTTCTTTAGGTAGAGAAAATGCAATTAATCTGGGGGTAGACTATGACATGATTGTAAAAAACATGCTTATTGTCATATCCATACTGGTATCTATATCTACAGCTCTAGTAGGTCCAATAACCTTTCTAGGGTTATTAGTAGTCAATATTACCCGCAATTTTTTAGATACCTATAAACATAAATATTTAATCTTAGGCTCAATGCTGATAAGCTCCATTACCTTAGTTGGTGGCCAGCTAATTGCTGAAAGGATAATGAATTTTTCCACACCTATAAGTGTAGTTATCAATTTTGTTGGGGGGATTTATTTTATACATATATTATTGAGGGAGGGAAAGATGTGATAGAAGTAAAAAACCTTATTAAACAATATGGAAATAACAGAGTTGTTGATGATATCAGCTTTAAATTAAAAAAAGGGAAGATTACATCCTTTATCGGGCCTAATGGGGCAGGAAAGAGTACCTTATTATCCATAATGAGTAGGATTATGGATAAAAATGGAGGAGAAATCTTTATTGAAGGGAAGGAAATTAGTCTTTGGGATAATAAAGAACTGGCTAAAAAGATATCCATTTTAAAGCAAACAAACCACATAAATATAAGGCTTACCATTAGGGATTTAGTAAGTTTTGGACGTTTTCCCTATTCCAATGGCAAACTTACACCGGAAGATTGGGAATATGTTGATAAAGCTATCGAATATATGCAATTAGAAAATATCCAAGAAAGGTACTTAGACCAATTAAGTGGTGGCCAAAGACAAAGGGCTTATATAGCCATGGTTATAGCCCAGGATACAGAATATATCCTTTTAGATGAACCCCTTAACAATTTAGATATGAAACATTCAGTAGAAATAATGAAAACCTTAAGGCGGCTAGTTGATGATCTAGGCAAAACAGTAGGCATAGTTGTTCATGATATTAATTTTGCATCCTGTTACTCCGATTATGTTGTAATTTTAAACAACGGAAAGATTGCAAAGGAAGGAGGAGTTGATGAAATAATAAACAAGGAAATTTTAGAAGATATTTATAAAATAGAATTTAGTATTCAGGATATAAAGAATAACAGAATTTGCGTTTATTATTAATTTCTATTTCAAAATATTAAAGAAAAGAGGTATAAAAATGAAGAGAAGAAAAATAACAATTTTAATAACCATATTTACAATATTTGTATTAGCCGTTACTGGGTGTAGATCAAAAAGTCAAGAAGTAAATACGGAAACTTCAGAGCCCCAAGCTGAGTTGGAAAATGAAATAATAACTATTGAACATAGTCTAGGAGAAGCAATAGTAAAGAAAAATCCAAAGAATATAATAGTATTCGATTACGCTACATTGGATACTTTAGATAAAATGGGAGTTGAAATAATAGGGTTACCTAAATCCAATATTCCAACTTTCTTAGAACAATTTAATGATGATAAATATGAAGATGTGGGAACTCTATTTGAACCTAATTTTGAAAAAATATTTGAATTGGAACCGGATGTTATATTTGTTTCTGGTAGACAAGCGGAGGTATATGATGAGCTTGCTAAAATTGCACCTACTGTATACTTAGAAGTAGATGGAGCTAATTACTTAGACTCAGTTACTAAAAACCTAAATATTCTAGGAGACATCTTTGATAAGAAAGATTTTGTGGAAAAGGAATTAGCTGAATTGAATAAAGAGGTTGAAGAGATAAATACAAAAGTAAAAGAAATAGGCGGTAATGCTCTAGTTGTATTGGCTAATGATGGAGCTATTAGTGCCTATGGAGAAGGTTCAAGATTTGGCATAGTTCATAAAGAATTTGGATTTGAACCAGTAGATAAAAACATAGAAGTTAGCAAACATGGTCAAAATATTACCTTTGAATATATATTAGAGAAAAATCCAGACTTTATACTTGTTGTAGATAGAGCAGCTACAACTGGTGGCAGTGTAAGTGCAGAGCAAATATTCGATAATGAAATAATTAAACAAACTAATGCCTATAAAGATGATAAAATCATATATTTAAGTTCTCAAGTTTGGTATGTAGCTTCAGGTGGACTAGGTGGAACTAAAATAATGATAGAAGATATACAAACTGGTCTAGGAAAATAAAAATTTTAAATACCTTTTTAAACATTAGTTTAAAAAGGTATTTTTTATAACGAGTAGGAAAGTACAAGACTAATATTTATTCCCTTGACAAACTTGTACGTACAGGATATACTATAAATAATAGCACTTGTACGTACAGGAGCAAAAGGTTTTCCCAATATTTGGTTTAAAAATTAAGGGGGTAATAATATGTCTAAATTTACCAATGATATTCATCAGTTGATAGAATATATCGGAGGTAAGGAAAACATTGTAAACGTGTCCCATTGTGCTACACGATTACGCTTCGTATTAAAAGACCCTAAGAAGGCAGATATAGACAAAATCGAAGGCATAAAGTCTGTCAAAGGATCCTTTACACAAGCAGGTCAATTTCAGGTAATAATCGGAAATGAAGTATCTACATTTTACAATGAATTAATCCAAATCGCAGATATAGAAGAAGCTACGAAGGAAGACACCAAAGTTGCAGGTAGACAAAACTTAAATCCTTTACAAAGATTGGTATCCCATTTAGCAGAAATATTTGCTCCAATTATTCCCGCTATTGTAGTTGGAGGACTTATACTTGGTTTTAGAAATATAATTGGAGATATAAAGATGCTAGAAGGTGGAACCAAAACTTTAATAGAGGTTTCTCAATTTTGGGCAGGGACCCATCATTTCCTATGGCTAATAGGGGAAGCTATATTCCATTTCCTACCTGTAGGTATTACTTGGTCTATAGCTAGAAAAACTGGTACTACACAAATATTAGGAATAGTATTAGGAATTACTTTAGTATCTCCCCAGCTATTAAATGCTTATGGTGTAGCAGGTGGAGCAGAAATACCAGTTTGGGATTTTGGCTTTGCTCAAGTGCAGATGATAGGATACCAAGCTCAAGTTATTCCAGCTATGTTAGCAGGATATTTACTAGTATTCCTAGAGAAGAAACTGCGTAAAGTAGTTCCAGAATATATTTCAATGATAGTAGTGCCATTTCTATCCTTGGTACCTACTGTATTAGTAGCCCATATAATATTAGGACCAGTTGGTTGGAAAATAGGTACAGTTATATCCAATGGAGTTTATGGTGGACTAACTTCTACACTTAAATGGTTATTTGCAGCTTTGTTTGGATTCCTATATGCTCCTTTAGTTATTACAGGACTCCACCATATGACCAATGCAATAGATTTACAATTGATGAGTGAATTTGGCGGTACAAACCTATGGCCTATGATAGCTTTATCCAATATAGCCCAAGGTTCTGCAGTTTTAGCTATTATATTCCTAAATAAGAAGAATGAAGAAGAAAAGCAAATATCCATACCAGCAACTATATCCGCTTATTTAGGGGTAACAGAGCCCGCCATGTTTGGAATAAACCTAAAATATAGTTATCCATTTTTAGGAGCTATGATAGGGTCAGCATTGGCATCCATATTCTCTGTAGGAACGGGGGTTATGGCTAATTCCATAGGTGTTGGAGGATTGCCAGGAATACTTTCCATTCAACCTCAGCACATGGGTAAGTTTGCCATTGCCATGCTAATAACTATAGTAGTACCCTTTGGATTGACCATGATATTATCTAAGAACAAGAAATGGGCAAATAAGGAACTAGCTAAACATAAAGGATAAAAACTAAAAGAAGGAGCTAAAACCTCCTTCTTTTTTAGATACAATATATGAAGGAGAGAACTTACTATGATAGATTTCAAAAAAACTGTAATATATCAAATATATCCAAAATCCTTTAAGGACTCTAATGGAGATGGAATTGGAGATCTGAAAGGAGTTACAGAAAAAATCCACTATTTAAAGGAGTTAGGTGTAGACTATATCTGGCTTACACCATTCTATGTATCTCCTCAAAAAGACAATGGCTACGATGTAGCAGATTATAGAAATATAGATCCTAAATTTGGAACTATGGAAGATTTTGAAGAGCTGGTGAAGATAGCCGAAAAAAATGGAATAGGGATTATGTTAGATTTGGTTTTTAACCATACATCTACTGAACATAAATGGTTTAAAAAGGCTTTAGCTGGAGATGAAGAATATAAAAATTATTATATATTTAGAGAGCCTAAAGATGGCAAAGAGCCTACCAATTGGTTATCTAAATTTGGAGGCTCTGCATGGGAATATGTTGAGGAATTTGATGAATATTATCTCCATCTATTCCATAAAACCCAAGCAGATCTTAATTGGGACAATCCAAAGGTAAGAAAAGAAGTATATGATATAGTCAACTTTTGGATAGATAAAGGAGTTAAAGGCTTTAGACTAGATGTCATAAATCTAATATCTAAACCAGATGAATATAAAGATGACCTAGAAGGAGATGGCAGAAGGTTCTATACCGATGGACCTAGAGTTCATGAATATATAAAGAAATTAAATAAAAATACCTTTGGTTCCAGGGAAGATATAATTACAGTAGGGGAGATGTCTTCCACGGATATTGAAAACTGTATCAGGTATTCAAACCCTAAGGAAAAAGAATTATCCATGGTATTCAATTTCCACCATTTAAAGGTGGATTATAAAGACGGAGATAAATGGTCTTTAATGGACTTTGACTTTATAGAATTGAAACGGATATTAATCCATTGGCAATTAGGTATGGAAAGAGGCAATGGGTGGAATGCCTTATTCTGGTGTAACCACGATCAACCTAGAGCTATATCCCGGTTTGGTGATGATGGAAAATATCGAGAAGAATCGGCTAAAATGCTGGCCACTGCTCTCCATATGTTAAGAGGAACACCCTATATATATCAAGGTGAAGAAATAGGTATGACCAATCCCTATTTTGATGAAATAGAAGACTATAGAGATGTGGAATCCATCCAATATTATCATATATTAAAGGATAAAGGTATAAGTCATGATAGGATAATGGCTATTTTACAATCTAAATCTAGGGATAATGCCAGAACTCCTATGCAATGGAACTACGAGGATAATGGAGGATTTACTACAGGTAAACCTTGGATTTCTATAAACTCTAATTATAAGGATATAAACGTGGAGAAAGCATTAAAAGATAAGGATTCTATTTTTTATCATTATAAAGAATTAATACGACTAAGGAAGGAATACAATATAATTTCTCATGGAAGTTTTATACCCCTTTATGAGGAAGATGACCAAATATTTGCATATATGAGAAGTTATGAAGGAGAAAGGCTCCTAGTAATAAACAATTTTTATAAAGAAGAGACCATATTTGAATTGCCTAAAAAAATAGATTTAGAAGGTTCTAAAATAAAGATATTGACTTCCAACTATAAAGATTCTAGTGAAGATATTAAAAATTTAATTCTAAGACCTTACGAATCTATAGTATATCATATTGAAAAATAATTTTGGTAATGGTACTATTAATTAAGGTGATATAGAATGGAAGTTAAATATTTAAGCATTTATAACGACATAATGGATTCAATAGAGAATAAAATAATTAAACCTGGAGAGAAACTCCCCTCTGAAAATGAACTAATGCAAAAATATGATGTATCAAGGGATACAGTAAGAAAAGCCTTAGATTTATTAGAAGGTAATGGCTATATCCATAAGATAAAGGGGAAGGGTTCTTTTGTATTGGATATAGCCAAATTAGATTTTCCTATAACGGGAATAATAACCTTCAAAGAACTATCTGAAAAAATGGGAGTAAGCTCTAAAACCATAGTCCATGAATTAGATCTTATTAAACCAGATAAATTTTTAGTGAAAAAATTAGAATTATCTAAAGAAGATTTAATCTGGCGGGTTATAAGGGCTAGAGAAATCGATGATAAAAGGATAATTTTGGACAAGGATTATTTTAACAACCGATATGTGCCAAGTCTAACTAAGAAAGTATGTGAAAGTTCAATATATGAATATTTAGAAAGGGATCTAGGTTTAACTATTGGATTTGCTAAAAAGGAAATAACAGTACAACAAGTGTCCAATGAGGATAAGGAATACTTAGACTTAGAGGATTATAATATGGTTGTAGTGGTTAAGTCTTATACCTATCTAGATGATATGAGTTTATTTCAATATACTGAATCCAGACATAGACCAGATAAATTTAGGTTTATTGACTTTGCAAGGAGAAAATGAGATAGGAATAAAAATCTCTTTTTTCCTTTTTTTGTTCTATAATATTTGAAGATAAAATAATTATATAAGTAAGTATAATACAATTCTTATATAGGGTGGGGAAATGAATAGAAAGCCTAGTATTTATCTAATCAAATTAAATAGCAAAGTTTTAATTTTAATGGCCTTGATATTATTTTTAATTATTGGGATAACAATTTTCAAGAGCTCTAAAGTTCTAAAAATATTTAGTTATAGGACTAAAGAAACTATTGTAATAGATCCAGGTCATGGAGGTATAGATGGAGGTACTGGTGATCCAAAAGATATTCTAGAAAAGGATATTAATCTTGATATTGGATTGAAACTAAAAAAAGAATTATTAGTTGAAGGATTCAACGTAATTATGACGAGAGAAAAGGATGAATCCCTAGAACATTTGAGTGATATTAATTCATCCAGATATAGACGTGATTTAAATGCAAGAAAATCCATAATAAATAATAATGAGCCTTTAGTCTATGTGAGCATACATGTTAACTCTAGTAAAAGCCCTTCAGCCAGAGGTGTAAAAGTATATCATTTTCCAGACTCGGAAGAAGGCAAAAAACTGGCAGAAGCAATAGCAGATTCAGTAGATACATACTTATATGAAAAATTATTAAAAGATGATAACTTAATATCTGAAGTATTATCAGAAAATTTCTATATACTAAGGGAAGCTAAATATACAGGAGTATTAGTTGAAGTAGGATTTATAACCAATCCAGAAGAAAACAGATTATTAAAAGACGACAAATATAAGGAAAAATTAGCATATTCTATAAAAAAAGGAATACTTGAGTATTTAAAATAAAAAATTTAAAATATTTTTAAAAAAAGTTTAAAAAAAAGAAGGATTTTCGAGACAAATAAAGAATATTATTATATAATAATATTGTCGACAATAGACAAACGACTCTAGTAAAAAAAGGGAGTTGATAAAATGATACAAAAACAAGAATATATGAAAAAGAATCTAAGCGATATAGTTGTAGAATATATTACCCATAAGATTTTAACTGGCGAATATAAAGAGGGAGATCGTATTGTAGAATCCAAGGTTGCACAAGAATTAAGCATAAGCAGAGCCCCAGTAAGAGAAGGAATAATAGAACTCCAGAACCAGGGATTGATAAAATATATACCAAGAAAAGGTAACTTTATTACAAGAATGACAATGAAAGATGTAAAAGAAGTATTTGATATTAGACTTTTACTAGAAAATAGCGTTATTGAAATACTTATAAATGAAAAAAAATTAACAAAAGAAGATTATAATAGA
Source organism: Clostridium sp. Cult1 (assembly GCF_021655095.1). Taxonomy (GTDB): domain Bacteria; phylum Bacillota; class Clostridia; order Tissierellales; family Tepidimicrobiaceae; genus Schnuerera. The sequence goes on from NZ_PPXW01000001.1 coordinate 1,333,469, forward strand.
TTAGAACAAATTATTGAAGAAATGATGGAAATTGCTAGATTCGAAGGAGACATTCAAGAAAAGATAATAGAAATCAACAAAAAAGATATAGAATTTCATACATTTTTATGGGAGAAATCCGATAGTAAAAGAAGGGTAAAAATCCTTACAGATTTGATTATACAGCTTCAATTAGCAATGGTAATAGATACCCAATTAACTGGAAATTTAGAGACCACTGTAAAAGATCATTATGATATTGTCAAGTTTCTAAGAGAAGGAAATATTGAACAATCTAAGAAAGCGTTAAGAGATCATATAATAAGTTATAGAAAAGGAAGCTTTGGAAAAGAAATTTTTATGATATAAATAATCTAATATATAAAGGAGGGAATTTACAACCAAAGACTGTCGACAGTAGACAGTAATAATCAATTTAATTTTAGAAGGGAAGGGTCAAAATGTTAAATTTCACAGTTGAAGAGTACAAAGAAAGAACTTTAAACACTAGAAACAAAATGAGTGAGTTAGGATTAGATGTTTTAATCGTTACTGATCCCGCTAATATGAATTATCTTACAGGATTTGATGGTTGGTCATTCTATGTCCATCAATGTTTAATAGTAATGGCAGATCGAGAACAACCTATCTGGGTAGGAAGAGGCCAAGATGCTAATGCTGCAAAACTTACTACTTGGCTAGATGAAGGAAATATACGAGCATATACTGATGATTATGTTCATTCATTAGTAAAACATCCTATGGAATTTGTTGCTGATATAATAATAGAAAAAGGTTATGATAAAAAGACTATAGCAACAGAAATGGATGCTTATTATTATACTGCTAAATGCCAAGAAAGGCTAGAGGCTAAGTTACCTAATGCAAGGTTTAAAGATGGAAATCTATTGGTAAGTTGGATAAAGATTATTAAATCCGATGCTGAAATTGAATATATGAGAAGGGCTGCAAGAATTGTGGAAAAAGGTATGCAGACAGCCTATGATTCAATAGATGAAGGGGTTAGACAATGTGATGCTGCTGCAAAGGTTTACCAGGCTCTTATAAGCGGAACTGAAGAATATGGTGGGGATTATGCCTCTATAATTCCATTGATGCCAGCAGGGGTAAGAACTTCTACTCCCCATTTAAGTTGGACTGACGAACCCTATAAAAATGGTGATACAGTAATATTGGAGCTGGCTGGAAATTATAAGAGATATCATTGTCCTCTTTCTAGAACATTAATAATAGGAGAAGCTCCTCAAAAGGTAAAAGATTTAGCAGCTGTTGTAGTTGAAGGTCTTACAGAAGCACTAGAATTTGTCAAGCCTGGAGTTACCTGTGAAGAAGTTGAAAGGGTCTGGGCTAAGAGTATTGAAAAAAGTGGATTTATTAAGGATTCACGAATTGGATACTCAATGGGACTTAATTATCCACCAGATTGGGGAGAGCATACAGCAAGCTTAAGACCTGGAGATAAGACAGTATTAAAACCAAATATGACATTCCATATGATACCTGGAATATGGCTAGATGATTGCGGTGTTGACATTAGCGAATCCTTTAGAGTTACAGAGGAGGGATATGAAGCATTTACAGGATTCCCAAGAAAACTATTAGTAAAATAGTATTTAATTCTTATAAATCCTATGCAAAAACTGACTAGTTTGAAGCAAGGATAAGATATTTAAACCTTGCTTCAAACCAATAATAGAAACCTTCATACAAAAGGGAGGAATTGATAATGAAGAAAAAAACATCATTTGGAGATGTCATATGTAAGATAGAAGAAATTTTATTAAGTTATTCCGTTATACTTATGGCAATAATATTGATAGGAAATGTTATAAGTAGAACAATCTTTCAAAAAAGTTGGTCCTTTGCAGAAGAAGTAGGACAAACTTTAGTTATAATCACTACTTTTATCGGAGTTGGCTATGCTGCAAGAAAAAATAAACATATAAGCATGTCAGCAATCTATGATATGCTTCCAGAAAAAGTTCAGAAAGCATTTATGCTAATTATTTCAAGTGTTACCTCTATAAGTTTATTCTATCTTTCCTATCTTTCTATTCAATATACAAAGAGGGTTAAAGAACTAATGAGAGTAACACCAGCTTTAAGAATACCTATGTATTTAATATGTGGTTTAGTATCCATTGGATTCATAGTAGGGGGAATAGAGTACTTAATAACTTTTATTAACAATATTAAGAATAAAGAAATATATTATTCCTCTGAAAAACTAGATAGTTCTATAGAGGAAGATTTAACAACTTCCAATTCATCATGTGGGAGGGATAATATATGATAGGCGTATTATTAAGCATTATGGTAGTTTTACTACTTTTAGGTTTTCCACTAATGATACCAATGATAGTTGCACCTATTGTAGCTTTATTAATATATTTTCCAAATGTATCACCATTTTTGCTAGTTCAACAGCTTATAGCAGGGGTATCTCCTTTTGTACTACTATCTGTTCCCATGTTTATCCTTGCTGCTGATATTATGAGTGCAGGACAAACTTCTAAAAGACTTCTAGATTTTGTTCAGACTTTTGTAGGCCATATTCATGGAGGCATGGCAATTACCACAGCAGCTACTTGTACATTATTTGGAGCTATTTCGGGTTCAACTCAAGCTACAGTTGTTGCTATAGGAAAACCAATGAGAGATAGATTATCAGAAATTGGTTATGAAGATAAGGATTCATTGGCATTGATAATTAGCTCTGCTATAATTGCATTATTAATACCACCTAGTATTTCCATGATCATGTACGCCGTGGTAACTGGTGCATCTGTAGGAGATATGTTTATAGCTGGTATAGTTCCAGGATTACTAATATTACTATTTTTCAGTGTATATAATTATCTTTATTCAAGAAAGCTTAACATACCAAGAAGTGAGAAGGTTACATGGAAAGAAAGGGGAGCATCCTTTAAAAAAGCCATTGGGCCATTGGGATTTCCTATAATAATATTTGCAGGTATATATTCTGGGTTTTTTAGTCCAACGGAAGCAGCGGCTGTATCAGTTTTATATGCATTAATATTAGAAGTATTTGTTTTTAAAACCTTAAAAATAAAGGATCTACCAAATATAGCTTTATCTACTGCAGTAGTAACAGCAGCTGTATTCATACTTGTTGCAGCTGGACAGGTATTTTCATGGACAATTTCCTATGCAAAACTTCCACAGATTATTTCTACATCCTTGCTAGGAACAAATCCATCGGCTTTAAAAATTCTTTCTATGGTAACTATATTTTTCTTCATTGGATGTATGTTTGTAGACTCATTAGTTGTTATAATAATATTAACACCTATATTTTATCCATTAGCTGTACAAGCAGGGATAGATCCAATACATTTAGGAATAATAGTTACATTGCAAGCAGCAATAGGATCTGTGACACCACCTTTTGGATGTAATATATTTACTGCCTGTGCAGTATTTGATAAAAAGTATATGGAAGTTGTAAAAGGTTTAGCACCATATTTAATAATGCTAGTAATAATATCTATATTGATAATTGTTTTCCCTCAGATTTCATTATTTTTAGGAGGTTTAGTATCTTAAGGGAAGCTAAAAAATAGAGGTGATAAAATGTTCGATATAAAAAAGGAAATTGAAAAATTAAATGATGAGCTAATTGGCCTCAGAAGGGATTTTCATATGTATCCAGAATTAGGGTACCAAGAATATAGGACCTCAAAAATTATCCAAGAATACCTTAACAATTGTGGCATTGAGACCCAAATAGTATCAAAAACAGGGGTAGTAGGTATTTTGAAAGGTAAAAAAGAAGGAAAAACCCTTATGCTTAGAGCAGATATGGACGCCCTTGCTCAAAAAGAGGAAACAGAGGTAGAGTATAGTTCAAGAGAAGAAGGTAAAATGCATGCTTGTGGTCATGATGGTCATATGGCAATGCTATTAATTGCAGCTAAGATTCTATCTAAACATAAGGACCAAATAAAGGGTATAGTCAAATTTGTATTCCAACCAAATGAAGAAGAAGCAGGAGCATTAGATATGATAAATGAAGGAGTACTAGAAAACCCCAAAGTAGATGCAGCCTTCGGCATCCATTTATGGTCACCTGTAGAAAGTGGAAAAATAGGGTTAGTAACAGGACCTATAATGGCAGCCAACGAAGAGTTTGAAATAACAATAAAAGGAAGAGGTGGGCATACATCTGCACCTCATACTGCTACAGATCCAATATTGGCAGCTTGTGCAGTAGTCCAAGGATTACAATCGATCCAAACAAGAGAAATAGACCCTTTACTACCAATTACCATAATGGTAG
>NZ_PPXW01000001.1:1337798-1349851 GCF_021655095.1 Clostridium sp. Cult1
TTTTAGAAGGCCTATTAAGTTTACCCTTTTTTAGCTAGAATTGATTGAAATATTTATTAGTGATTTTAAATTTTACTATTGACAATTCTTAGCTGGACTCTATCTACTATATTCAGCTGCTGGATAATAGTGTAATAATTTTTTTATAAATATAAAAAAATGGACAGGTTTTCACCTATCCATTAAAACATCATTAACTTATTACTATTATTGCCTCATATCCTTTAGATTCTAATTCATCAACTAAAGCTTCTGCATTAGCCCTAATACTAAATGCACCAACTTGTACTTTATATAACCCTCCTGCAGTGCCTACAATAGGGCTATATCCTTTATTTCTAAGTTCATTTGCAAGATTATCTGCATTTGCTCTTATTGAAAATGCCCCTACCTGTACCTTATAAAGTGTTGTTCCACCACCTTTGTATGGTATTCCAAGATTATTTAATACTCCTTTAGCCACTGCCACTGCTAAATCATCCTGTCTAGTTTTTAAAATATTGGCATCTTGTGAATTAGTAATAAAAGCTAATTCTACTAGGGCTGCTGGCATCCTTGTTAATCTAAGTACTGCAAAATTTGCAGTCTTAGTACCTCTATTTACAGTATAAACTCCACTTGAAATTATGCTATCTTGAATTGCCTTAGATAATCTTGCTCCAGATGTACTGCCAGGATAGCTATATGTTTCCACTCCTTTTGCTGAGGGGTCATCAAATGCATTACAGTGTATGGATACAAACACATCTGCACCAAAATTATTAGCCTTTGAAGCTCTATCTGCCAACTCTAAAAATACATCTGTTGTCCTAGAATATCCTACATTTACCCCATGATTTTTTAATATATTTCCTACTTTTAATGTAACTGATAAATTTATGTCTTTCTCCTTTAACCCATTACCTAATGCACCTGGATCTTTCCCTCCATGACCTGCATCTAAAAACACTTTTGCCATAAATGTAACCTCCTTATTTTTATTTTTGAAGATTACTTTAGTCGACTGTTTCATCTTTCAATTATTAAATGGATTATTAATGAATTTTTTACTATTCTAAATACAAGTATTTTTATTTAAGCAATCCCTGCTGTATTACATTAAAAAAGCTAGGATAACCTAGCTTAAATAAATTTATAATTTGGTTTTTCCTCTCCAAATAGCCAATATTTTAAGTAATCGTAAAGAATTATAGCAGGTAAGGAAAGGAAAAACCATAATATAGTATATTTTAAACATATTTGTCCCATAAAATTAATTTTATGTTTGCTGTAGTCCCAAATATTCCAGCCTAGCATTACATTGAAAACTAAACCAAAGACTAACTCTAATAATGTTATAACTATACAAGCTATCCCTTGTTGTAATAATAGGGATTTCTTAGATACAAAATAAAGCTCATTTATTAACCCTATTAATATAAAGCATAAACCACCTAGAATAAACATTACTATATAGGAGTATCCTCTCCATAAAACTTCTATAAAATAGTAGCATATTCCGCCAATCATGAATAATATTGGATACTTAATTAATTGGTTCATTTTCTTCATCCTTTATACTATTTTGGATAACAATTTTTGTATTATTTAGTCTAAAGGATTTCTCTATAAATATTCATAAGAAAAACATAAAAAAGCCCTTCTCAGGGTTATTCTTCCACTTTGTTTTCCTCTATTATCTTCTGCTCAATACTAGGATTTTTTAACTGAATACTGTACATACCTCCATATATAAAAAATACACTGACTACCGAAAAGCTTAACCGATAATCAGTGTATCTATTTATAATTCAAGCGTATAAATTTAGCCACTTGGCGCACCCTGAGGGACTCGAACCCCCGACCAACTGATTCGAAGTCAGCGACTCTATCCAACTGAGCTAAGGGTGCTTATCTATTCTATTACTATTATAAATGGAATTAAAGCCAAGGTCAAATGTTTTTAATTGTCATTTGTCGTTTGTATTGTTATATTGCTTATCTGTACTCTATTAAAGAATCTAATAGGGAATACACTATTCCCCAGACCACTATCTATATATAAAATAGTATTGTTTACGTTAAAAACACCTTTATCGTATTTAGGAAAAAGTCTTTGCCCTGGAGATATAATTGCACCTATTAAGGGCAATCTTACTTGCCCTCCATGGGTGTGACCTGCAATGGTTAAATCTTCTATTCCTTTAGAATAAGATATAGGTCTATTAGGAGAATGGGATAATAATAAGGTAAAATTATCCCTATCTATGCCTGACATAGTTACCTGATAGTCGTTACTAGTAGCGTAAAAACTCAATCCACATATACTTATCTTTTGGCCTTCTACCTCAATAGTCTGGCTCGAGTTATCTAATACAGTAACACCTATTTCTTTAAGATTTGAAATAAATTTATCTCCATTTTTATTTCCCAATTCATGGTTTCCAATTACAAAAAATATATTAGGGTTTATATTTACTAATTTCTCCATCAAATCCAAAGTAGGATATATATCTTCAGTTGTACTATCTATAATATCCCCAGTTAAAGCAATAATATGAGGATTAAAATGGGTTATACTATCTAATAATTTTTGTAAATCAATATGAGTATTAGAATGATAGTCGGAAATTTGGGTTATCCTTAAAGCTTTAGATAGCTTCTTGTTGCGGAAAGTCAATTCATTCACAAAGATTTGACTTATTTGAATATAGTTATAAATAAAAATTAATATTAGAAATAATCCTAATAAATATATAAGTTTTATTTTCATTTTTACCTCCAAATAAAAAAATTGGCTCTCGCCAATTTTATATGGTGCGGGAGAGAGGACTTGAACCCCCACGTCAAAGACACTAGATCCTAAGTCTAGCGCGTCTGCCAGTTCCGCCACTCCCGCATATTACTGGTGACCCATCGGCGACTCGAACGCCGGACACCCTGATTAAAAGTCAGGTGCTCTACCGCCTGAGCTAATGGGTCAAATTTAAATAAAAATGGGGTGGATAATGGGATTCGAACCCACGATCTCCAGAGCCACAATCTGGCGCCTTAACCAGCTAGGCCATATCCACCACAATTTTTTGGTGCACCTAGGAGGATTCGAACCCCCGGCACACGGATTAGAAGTCCGTTGCTCTATCCAACTGAGCTATAGGTGCATGTTTGTCATCTTTGGAGCGGATGAAGGGAATCGAACCCTCGTGGCTGGCTTGGGAAGCCAGAGCTTTACCATTAAGCTACACCCGCATTCATATCACGAATATCGACTGACAATATAGAATTATAGCAGGTTATTTTACTATTGTCAATAGTTTATTTTTTCTTTTTATTTTAATTCAATAATTTTTATATTTATTTTATCGCTAATATCTATTATACCGAAAGTCTTCTTTCTACTAAGCCCCCTGGGCATAGAAGGACTACCAGGGTTCATCACTATTATACCAGATTCTTCGAAAAATGTCGATACATGAGTATGTCCAAATAATATTAAATCTGCCTTTACCTCTTCCCCTTTATAGAGTAGATTATCTATACCATATCTAACATTATATCGATGACCATGGGTTAAAAATATTCTTTTACCCTCAATTTCTAATATATCATCTTCTTTATATTCAGGATAGAAAAAATCACCATTTCCTTTCACCATTACAGTCCTAATTCCTGTTTTATTCTCTATATTCAATCCATCCTCTACATAATCACCAAGGTGGATTATTAGATCTACCTTTTTAAAGTTCTTAACTTCATCCACAAATTCTTCTATTCTTCCATGGGTATCACTTACTACTACTATTTTCATCCTAATCATCCTCTAATATTTTTGTAATCTCTTCTTTTAGTTTTTCTAAGGCTTTAGCCCTATGGCTAATTTTATTTTTTATCTCTTCTCCCAATTCAGCAAATGTTCTATCATATCCTTCTACTACAAATAATGGATCGTAGCCAAATCCTCCTTTGCCTTTAGGTTCAAAACCAATGTATCCTCTACATTCTCCAGTAACTGTAATTATATCCTTTTTTTCAGTTACCAATGCAATTACAGTCTTAAATAACGCCCTCCTCTTTTCCATAGGAACTCCATCTAATCTATATAATAATTTAATATTATTTTTTTCATCAGTTGCATTTGTTCCTGAATACCTTGCAGAATGAACTCCTGGCTCTTCATTTAAATATTCAACAAATAATCCAGAATCATCTGCTATTACAATATTCTCTAACTTTTCTGCCAAGGAAATAGCTTTTTTTATTGCATTTTCTTCTAAGGTTTTACCGTTCTCCTCTATTTCAATCTCTGCTAATCCTAAATCATTCTTAGATACCACTTCTAATGGTAAATCCTCTAATATTTTTTTTATTTCCTCTACTTTGTGTATATTTCCTGTAGATAAAACTAGTCTTCTTTTAGTCATTATTTTCTCCTTTTGTCTTTATTATTACTATGGATTAATTATACCCTTATTAGTTAATATTATTTTAGCAAATTTAATATTATTTTTCCAGATTCGATTATTTTTGAAATTATGACATAATCCAAAATAAATAAGCTGCCCTTTAGACAGCTTAATATTCATTGGCAAAAGCAGGTATAGTAGTATTTATGTAGAAATCCATTCCTGCTTCCTCTAAAGTCTTTCCATCTATAAGTAGTTCTACTTTTTCTATTTCTTCAAATTCACCTAAAGTCAATCCAATATTCTTTGCCATACTATTAAATATCTCATCATCATTGGGTGGTTCCCCATAATCAAAAGAAATATCTACATAGGCTACTCCATCTTTAATATCCACACCATGAAAGCTAGCCCCTTGAGGAATATCAGAACTAAGGCCAAGTTCTGTTGGTGCTCCATCAAATAGAGTTTCTAAAGCAGTATAAATATTTGGTACAGGTGCTAATGTAGGTATTGTAACAGGAACAAAATACTCAAAATCTTCTTCAAAGTTGTTTCCTTTGTAATAAACTACCACTTTTGACCTTTGTTCTTCACCATTACCGGCTAAATTAATGTTTTCTCTTTTTATAGGATTAGATAGATCTGAACCATATTTTAAGTTTGGAAGAACCTCTCCTTCAACTAAAAACTGTACCTCATCAATAGCTTGAAATTCAGTTAATGTATATACTACACCTTTAATCAAATTTTCTTCATCTTTTTCCGTTTCATAATTAAGAACCTCTTTACTAAAATCAACTTTACAAATACCAGTTTCCTCATCTATTGCCATCCCTCTAATTTCCGTACCCGCTGGTATAATGGGCAATAATCCGGTAGAACTAATACTTTCTCTCAGTTCAGGACTATCTATCATATTTCTTAATGCAAGCTTCCCAATTCCTTCTTCCCATGGAATCCTTCTCATAACAGGTACCAACAGTCCTTGTTTGTCTTTAAAATAGAATACAGTTTTTCTCATCCCATCTTCTTCTGTTAATTCAAATTCATAATCTTCATCGGATCTTATTATTTCAATTTCATCATCCTTAGAAAAAAGCTTTTTAAAACCTCCTTTCCCTTTGCAACTAACTATAGATACTGCTATTACCAATATTAATAGAATTAAAATAACTCTCTTATTATCCATCCCTTACCCCCCTCCATGTTTTATTACATTATATTAGAAGATAAGGGATACTATGATTATTTATTTCTTTTTAATAGACGAAAAGTATCCTCCACTTATAGGGCTAATGGTATTAGCTATAATAAATGCATCTTCGTCATAACTATAAACTAAATCTTTTAACTTATTTAAGTCCTTTCTATTTATTGCTATATGAAGTATTTCTCTAGAACCTTCTTTTCCATGTCCTTCTAGTGCTGTTACCCCAAAACCATTTCCCCTTAAAGTCTCTATTAATTCAATATTGTTTTCATTGGAACCTTTTAATATAACCTGTGCTGCTAAATTTCCTAATGCTATTCTATTCTCAATAATTATACCGATATAGTTTCCACAAGCAAACCCTAGAGCATAAGCTAATAAGTTTCCTATATTGTCTAGACTACTTACAACTTTGCTTAATGCTGTCACATATATGCTTACCTCAAAAAAACCAATAATAGCAGCTTGAATCTTTCTTCCTTGAACTACCATCAACATCCTAATAGTTGCCAATGTAACATCAGATACCCTAGCAAAAAATATCAATAAATATCCAAGTACCAAACTCATAACATCACCTCTAATTAATCAAAATAAGCGGAGATTGCTCCCCGCTATATAATATATTAATATAATTGAAGATATTTTTCTATTCCTTTTATAATGGAATCTACCAAAAGATTTTGATAAGTATCATCATTCAATAATCTAGCCTCTTCTCTATTAGTAAGGAATCCTAGTTCAATCAATACAGAAGGCATTGCTGTATCTCTTATTACTACTGTATTTTCTCTAGGTATTAATCCCTTATCCTGAGCCCCAGTTCCATTAACAAGTTCCTCCATAATAATCTTTGCTAATGCTAGAGTTTCTTCCTTTTTCACCTTGGCTTTATCCTTAGAATGATACAATACTTGTACACCTGAAATATTAGGATTTGCTATTGAATTAGAATGAATGCTAATAAATAGATCTGCCTGGTTTCTGTTGGCAATTGCTGCTCTTTCTTTTAATTCTATAAAAGTATCATTGTCTCTTGTCATTATAGTGCTGTAGCCTAGATCCTTTAGCCCATCATTTAACTTTAGAGAAACATTTAAGTTTACATCCTTCTCCCGAGTATTATTATGGACAGCACCTGGGTCAGAACCACCATGGCCAGCATCTATTACTATAAGCATATCAGAAGGTTTAATATTCTCATCTTTCCTGAAACTTATGGAGATTTTATCATCCGTATCCCTAGATAAAACCGTATATTCAATTCCTCTTCTAAAAGTGAGTATAGCTTTAGAAAATCTTCCTGATTTCCTTATGGTTATATCATTAATCAAACCATCCATAATACTTAGGAAGCCTTCTTCAATATCTAGTACATTTGATGGTAAAGTAACTATCATAGTGTTTTCATCTCTATGATATTCCAAATCGTAATTAGTTTTCTCCTTAGTATTAATTGAGACTATTCTATCAATACCCTTAATAGAGTAGTCTATTACCTCACCTAAATTAGTCTCTGGAATAATTACAATTTTATTATCCTTCCAATCAATTCTAACATTAGAATCTTGTATCCCATCTCTTACATCTAGCACTAATCTAACTATTCTATCATTAGGTTTATATAAGTTGTCTGGAACAAATTGAGATACTCTTATTCCTTCGATAAATCCTATATTATAATCGTAGTTAAAAAAAGTTCCTCCTTCTAATGAAGAATCTAATAAATCTACAACTATCCTTTCAGGATTAGATAGTTTAAAGCTTTTCAGCTCAGGCTTCTCTGTACTGTCAATAACAAGGGCTTCTTTGCCATCTATTACTTGTTTCTCAATTTTTTCTACCCTATTTACAAAAGACAAAGTAAAAGATTTACCATCTTCCTCTGATACTATATCAAAATCTACATCTTCTGTTAAATTGAAGACTATTCTCACCACATCCGGGTCAGAAGAAAACTGAGATATGTTTATCCTATTAATTGGCTTGCTGTTTACTTCTATTCTGCCTACTCCATCTTCAAAGGGAATACTATCTTTAAGATTTAAAACTGAATCTTTGATATCAATAACCAATCTATTAGGGTTTTTAAGTAAGTCTGTAGAATAGTTTAACTTATCTGTTCCTTTTATGGTTACTTTCGGTTTATTGGTACTTCCCTTTTCCACTAATATATTGGTTATTTCTTTTTTATTGATGTTTTCTTCTTCATCTTCATCTTCAGCTTCATTGCCTTTAGTATTGATAAAAGGTACTCTTTTAGAATTATCCCATCCTACTTCAAATCCTAAGGCTTCAGTTATTAATCTTAAGGGTACCATAGTTCTTGAATCCTTGTTGGAGAATGTTACAAGCTTAGGTATAGTGCCGCCCTCAATATGCTTTTTCTCGCCATTTACATAGATGTATTCACTATCTACTGTAATTTTTATCTCTTTATTCTCTTGTGTTACAGTTGCCGTTTTAGTTTTTTGTTCCCAAGTAACTTCAGCTCCATAACGCTCTGCAAAAAATCTAATAGGAACTAAAGTATAGTTTTTAGTGGGATGAATAAAGGTAGGAATATCCGAAAAAACTGCTTGTCCATCTAATACTACTGGAACTTCCTTTACAGCATAGTTTCTTCCATCCATACTTACGGTAAAACGACTGCTATTATTGGCTGCTAATGTTGGTGAATGCAAGAATACAAAAACCAATAATAAGGATAAAACAACTTTCCATTTCCTCATCTTAATTGCCCCTTTCCACATCCTTTGCTGTTTATATTATGGCTTATGTTATTTATATCATTTGGTTGCTAATTATGTCAACGAAATGGAGATTTTGTAATCATAATGTAATATTTACTATAGTATAGAAAGGGCTTTATATAGTTCATCGCTAGTTGGAGGATCTATTTCTCTTAGGCTTCCATCCCTTTCAATTAAAATATCTTTTTCAATTATTTCACCAATAATAGTAACTTTAATTCCTTCCTTTTCCAATTTCTCTTCTATAGTACCTATCTGTTCTTCCGATGCAATTATTAGCATACTTCCGCTAGAAATCAACCTATAGGGATCGATGTTTAGAATTGCAGATATTTCTTTTGTAACTTCTTTCATAGGGATTAATTCTTCATATATCTTTATGCCCTTATTAACTGCTACTGCTCCTTCCCAAACTGCACCTAATACTCCTCCTTCAGTTATATCATGCATATAGTTTACTCCAATTTCTCCACATATAATTCCCTCTTTTATTACAGATATCATATTCCCCATATCTTTGGCTTCAATTATTTTCTCTTTATCCATTTTATCCTCTAGGCACTCTTCTAATTCTTTGGCTAATATTGATGTACCCTCAATTCCAGCATATTTAGTTATTAATACTTTATCTCCTAATTTTACTTTTCCTGTATCGATCATTTTTTTCTTTTTTTGTTTCCCAATAACCGTAGTAGATATGACCACCCTATTTACCGCATCAGTAATTTCAGTATGTCCCCCCATAATTTCTACTTTTAACTCTTGCGCAGCTTCTCCTGCTTCCTTCATTATTAACTCAATATCTTCTTCTTTTATAGAAGGTGGCGCTAAAATAGTCAAAAGAGCTCCTATTGGTTCAGCTCCACTGCTAGCCACATCGTTACAAGATATATATATGGCAAGTCTGCCTATATCTTTTGTTGCTCCAGTTATAGGGTCGGTAGACATTATACAAACTTCTTCTCCAAAATCTATAATAGCATTATCCTCACCTATAGCTGCCCCTTGAATGATTTCCTTTCTTTTATATTTTATATTATTGAATACTATTTTACTTAAAACATGATTTGATAACTTTCCTATTTCCATAATAAAACCTCCCTACCAGTACTATGCCATATTATTACCATATTATTATACAAGTATATTGTATCAGAATACAAACACTTTTGATACACTCTAAGTACACTTTCATTTAAAAAAATCATATTTATTGGATAACTGGTTATAATAGTATAAATAAATTTTGTCTAAAAGGAGGCTCTGAACATGATCATTCCTTGTTCAGAAAAATGTTTATATCAAGAAGAAGGGTTATGTACCTTAACCCAAGTAACTTCTTCAGGTACTCCTATAGATGGTTGCCCTCATTATCTTGAAAAGGGCGAAAAAAAAGAAGGGACTAAAAGAAGCGTTCACTTAGGGATTGAAGAAAAACTTAAATGAACAGCTTCAAGCGGAGCAAAAAGAGACCAGTCACAATCAGGCATGAATGCTTGAAGTGACTGGTTTTTTATAAAGATATTATTTTTGAATTAGCGATTGATATTAATCTATATCAATCCTAAATACTTCTCAAAGAATAACATTAGTTTTTCGATAATTCCTTGTTTTTTCGCGGCTCTGCCTCCGCCAAAGCGAGATACAGGTGGCATGATTTTATCAATGGCTGTACCGGTTGTTTTAAGTATCCCATCTCGGAAAGCATTGTCGATGAATCGGCGGGTTTCTTCAGGCTTTAACTTTTCTTCTTCTATAATTGCTGAAATATCCGCTTCCTTACGCTCATGGAGGAATTTACGCCAATCTTCATCTACTTTGGTCGATACATTGACTTGCTCAATAAAACGCTCGATAAGTTCTTTCTTACTTCGAAGTTCAATACTCGAATTGATAGCCTTATCAATGGTCGTAAGAATGGTTTTATCCTTGCAGCTGGATTGTTGATATTTGGCTACAAGCATAAGGATGTAGTCAATATTTACCTCTATCTGTTTGACCAGTTCAATCTCGAAAACTATGTCATCATTGATAGTTTCTTTGTCACCATCAGCACCTTTTCTATATTCCTGATACAGGTCAATATAAATGCTCTGATAGTCCTGAAAATCCCTTTCAGATAAAATCTCATTTCCTTCAAAGTCATCGAAAGAAGTAAGAATATTTCTGAGCCTGAGTATTGCTCCATATAACCTGATAAAGTCTTTTTCCGCTTCTTCTCCGAGAATAGGTTGTCCAAGGGGATACTGTGTTGTAAGGGTTGCAATCAGTTCAGCATAGCCCGGCTTATACTCACCTTTGTCATCATAGCCGTTATAGTATTCTTCGTATGTTTTTAGCAGTACAATACCGCCAGCATCCTTATTGCCGAATAGTGCAATAGCTTTATCTGTTTCTTCTTTCAAATCTCTAAAGCAAACGATATTACCATAGGTCTTAACGCTGTTTAAGATGCGGTTAGTTCTTGAAAAAGCCTGAATCAGTCCATGCTGTCTCAGGTTTTTATCTACCCATAGCGTATTCAGGGTTGTTGCATCAAAGCCTGTCAGGAACATATTGACAACAATCAATATATCGATCTCCCGATTCTTTACACGAAGAGAGAGGTCTTTATAATAATTTTGGAACTTATCCGAGGAAGTATCGTAATTTGTACTAAATGTGGAATTGTAATCTCGGATAGCCGCCTCAAGAAAATCTCTGGAGCTCTGGTCAAGGTTTTCCATATTAAAATCCTCTTCAGGCAACAGTCCATCTGGCTCCTCCTCATTTGCACTAAAACTGAAAATAGTTGCAATGGTAAGGTTACGGTTCTTTTGTGCTATCTGCTTCTTAAACTCATTATAGTATCTGATTGCCATTGGGATGGATGCAGCAGCAAATATGGAGTTGAAACCGGCAACTCGCCTTGTTTCACGCTTTTCAATCATCTTTTTAGGGTTGTGCTTATCTGCTTCTTCCCATTTCGCGGAGAATGTGTAATAACTATTGCGCTTTGTCTTCTGATCAAAGTGTTCAAGAACGTAAGAAACAATTTCACTGATTCGCTGTGGATCTGCTAAGGCTTTTTCTCTATCTATGCTATAGACTTTTTTATCATTAACGTAATCAGGCATCTTAATGGTATTGATAAAATCTATTCTAAAAGGCAGAACATTCCCATCATTGATGGCATCCACAATGGTATAAGTATGCAGTTTTTCTCCAAAAGCCTGCTCGGTTGTGCGAAGCAGTGGGTTACCTCCTGAACTAGCATTGGCAGCAAAAATCGGGGTTCCCGTAAAGCCGAAGATATGGTAGTTCTTAAAACTCTTCGTGATAGCTTGATGCATTTCACCAAATTGGGAACGGTGGCACTCATCAAAAATCAGTACCACGTGTTTCTTATAAATATCATGCTGTTTGTTTTTACGTATAAATATATCCAGCTTCTGAATAGTGGTTACAATGATTTTGTATTCATGAGGATTTCCTTTTTCGTCCCTGTCTTCCAATTGTCTTTGAAGAACTCTTGTGGACGTATTACCGTTAGCTGCTCCCTTTTCAAAACGGTCATATTCCTTCATCGTCTGATAGTCCAGATCTTTACGGTCAACAACAAACAGCACCTTGTCTATGTAAGGCAAGGCAGAAGCTAATTGGGCTGTCTTAAAACTGGTCAATGTCTTACCAGAGCCTGTTGTATGCCAGATATATCCTCCAGCT
>NZ_PPXW01000001.1:1349881-1369214 GCF_021655095.1 Clostridium sp. Cult1
GGTCTTTTAGTCTATGGCCTAAATAGTTGGCATTAAGAACCGCCATTTCACTTGCTTTCTTTAGTCCATCTTTACCCATACTTAGGATGTAAGTATAGGCTCTAACCATTATATTGAAATGGCCATAAAAGTCTTTCATCCTTCCAACAGTATGAGGTACATCATAGTTTAGATAATACCTATCTCCATCCTTTTCTACTGTTGGAGTTGGTAAAAAGTCTAATAAAATACTTTTTACTCCTACTGGTCCACTACCTGGTCCTCCTCCACCATGTGGTGTGGAGAATGTTTTGTGTATATTGAAATGCACTACGTCAAATCCCATGTCTCCAGGTCTTGCCTGGCCTAAGATGGCATTGGCATTAGCACCATCATAGTACAATAATCCACCAGCTTCGTGCACTAAGTCTGCAATTTCCTTAATTTCTCTTTCAAATAATCCAAGAGTGTTTGGATTAGTAAGCATTAATCCAGCAACTTCATCGCTTAAAGCTGCTTTTAAGCTTTCTACATCAACAAGTCCTTCTTCAGTGGATTTTATCTCAATAGTATCAAAACCTGCCATTACAGCTGAAGCAGGATTGGTACCATGGGCAGAGTCAGGTACAATTATTTTAGTCCTCTTAGTATCTCCTCTATTTTCATGGTAAGCTTTTATCAGTGTTAATCCTGTAAGCTCTCCATGAGCTCCTGCTGCTGGTTGTAATGTCATTTTATCCATACCAGCTATTTCGCATAAAGCTTTGTCTAATTCATACATTAACTTTAATGCACCTTGCACTGTTTCTTCAGGTTGATAAGGATGAAGATTTTTAAAACCATCAAGATTTGCCATATCTTCATTTATCTTTGGATTATATTTCATTGTACAAGAGCCTAATGGATAAAATCCTGTATCTACACCAAAGTTCTTGTTTGAAAGATTTGTATAATGTCTTATTATATCAACTTCACTTACTTCTGGAAGGTTTAATTCATCATTATTTAAATATTCAGCAGGAATTAATTCATCTATAGCTATATCTTCCACATCATTTTCCGGAAGGTTATAAGCTTTTCTTCCTGGCCTAGATAATTCAAATATTAATTTATCATATTTTCTCATTTTATCCCCTCCAATACAGAACTTAATTTATCAATTTCCTCTTTTGTCCTTTTTTCTGTGACTGCATAGAGTACTCCATTGTTATATTGGGGATAATATTTTTCTAACGAGTAGCCTCCCAGTATATTCTCCTCTAATAAGCCTTTGCTTATATTAGCTGCAGGTATATCACTGGTCACTGCAAACTCTTTAAAGAATGGCTTATCAAATAAAGGTTTATATTTACCAGATTTTGTTATCTCATTAAATGCATAATGAGCTTTTTGTGCAGCCTGAGTAGCTACTTCCCTTAAGCCTTTTTTGCCTAAAGTAGTAAGATATACTGCAGCAGCTAATGTGTTTATACCTTGATTTGAACAAATATTAGAAGTGGCTTTTTCCCTTCTTATATGTTGTTCCCTTGCTTGTAATGTAAGTACAAATGCTCTGTTTCCATCTTCGTCTATAGTCTCTCCAACAACTCTTCCAGGTAATTTTCTCATATGAGCTTTATTTACTGCCATAAATCCAAGGTATGGTCCACCAAATTGTAATGGAATACCCAATGGTTGGCCTTCTCCTACTACTATATCTGCTCCTAAAGATCCAGGAGATTTAAGTATTCCTAAAGAAATTGGATCCACAGATGTAACAAATAGGGTTCTTTTTTGGCTATGAGCTATTTCACCTATAGCTTCTAAATCTTCTATTATGCCAAAAAAGTTTGGACTTTGAACTATGACAGCTGCTGTTTTATCAGATACTTGGCTCTTTAATTGTTCAAGGTCTGTTACTCCATTTTCATCATCAATTTCGATTATTTCTATTCCTTGAAGATGAGCATAAGTATTTAATACTTGTCTGGATTCAGGATTAACAGTCTTAGAGATTAATATCTGATTTTTCCTAGTTATATTTGCAGCCATAAATGCTGCTTCGGCTATAGCAGTTCCTCCATCATATAGAGAAGCATTAGATACATCCATTCCCGTCAAATCAGCTATTAAAGTTTGGTACTCAAAAATATATTGTAAAGTACCTTGACTAATCTCCGCTTGATATGGAGTATAGGATGTATAAAATTCACTTCTTGAAGTAATATGCCCAACTATTGATGGGATATAATGGTCGTATGCCCCGGCCCCTAAAAAACATGTCATTTGGCTTGTTGAAATATTCTTTTTGGATAATTCTATTAGATTTCTAGAAACTTCTAATTCCGACATAGATGGTTTAAGATTTAGTTCTCTTTTTAGTTTGACGTTTTCTGGAATATCACTAAATAGATCTTCAATCTTATTAAATCCAATATACTCCAACATCCTCTTTTCATCATCTTGAGTGTTTGGGATGTAAGGATACATTCCTTTATACCTCCTCATCTAAAAACTTTTCGTACTCTTCATCTGTCATCAATTCATCTAATTGGGATTTATCTGTTAACTCAACTTTTACAATCCAAGCTTCATATGGATCTTGATTTATTAATGCTGGATCATCTAGAAGTTCTTCATTTACAGCTGTAACCTTACCATCTACTGGCATGAAAACGTCTGCAGCTGCTTTTACTGATTCTACTGCTGAAAAAACTTCTTCTTTTGCAAATTCATCATCAATTTCTGGTAATTCTACGTAAACAATATCTCCTAATTGATCTTGTGCATAATCACTTAATCCAACGTAAGCCTCATCTCCATCAACTTTTAACCACTCATGGTCGTTTGTGTAATATAAACCTTGTACTACTTTCATTATTTAGCCCTCCTTAATTATCTTATATTATTTATTTCTTTAAAAATTTTCTGCTAATTATTTTAGCCTTTACAGGTCTATTTCTAATCATTACATCTATTTCATTTCCTAATTCAATTTCATTGATATCTACTAAAGCATTTCCTATACTCTTCTTCAAAGTTGGTGACATATATCCTGTTGTTACATGACCAATTTTTTTACCTTCTTTATACACTTCATAGCCCTCTCTAGGTATACCTCTTTCAAGCAATTCAAATCCAGCAACTTTTCTAGTTAAGCCTTCTTTCCATTGCTTATTAAGAGCTTCTTTACCTATAAAGTCTTCTTCTTTGTCTAATTTAACAAAGAACTTTAATCCACCTTCTAATGGTGTAATATCCTTGGAAATCTCATTTCCATATAAAGGCATTCCTGCTTCAAATCTAAGTGTATCCCTACATCCTAGACCTGTAGGCTTAATACCGTCTTCTTTACCTGCATCTAATATTTCATTCCATACCTTTGCAATTCCTTCTGCTGGTGCATATACTTCAAACCCATCTTCTCCAGTATAGCCAGTACGAGAAACCATACATTCTACTCCCGATATATTAACTTTTCTATTAAAATGGAAAGGTTTAATACTTGATAAATCTGTTTCGGTAAGTTTTTGTAATATTTTTTCTGACTTCGGACCTTGAATTGCTACTTCTCCTATTTGATCTGATTTGTTTTCTATAATGATGTTAAAATCTTTCTTATTGTCAATCATCCATTTAAAATCTTTGTCCGTATTAGCAGCATTGACTACAAGTAAGTATTCTTCTTCTCCATACTTATAGACTAGAAAATCATCAACTACACCTCCATCAGGATAACACATGAAAGTGTAAATTATTTGATCTGTTTCAATAGAGCTAATGTCGTTTGTTAATAAGTACTGTAAATAAGCTAATGCATCTTTACCCTTTACTACTATTTCCCCCATGTGTGATACATCAAATAATCCTGCTGTATTTCTTACTGCTTCGTGTTCTGGAATTAGACCTTCGTATTGTACTGGAAGGAACCACCCTGCATAATCAACTATTTTTCCCCCAAGCTTTACATGCTCGTCGTAAAGTGGAGTTTTCTTTGCTACCATTTTACCACTCCTTCCTCAATTTAACATTTGATTTTACACATATTATATTGCCCTAAAATCCTTTTTAAATCACATATAATTGTTTGAAAAAAAAGGATTTTAAAAAGTCTCATCGACTTTATTATACAAGAGAA
Organism: Clostridium sp. Cult1; assembly: GCF_021655095.1. Classification (GTDB taxonomy): domain Bacteria; phylum Bacillota; class Clostridia; order Tissierellales; family Tepidimicrobiaceae; genus Schnuerera. Next base: position 1,353,978 of record NZ_PPXW01000001.1, read on the forward strand.
GAGTCAAGAATGCAATATTGTTATTAAAGAAACAATGAGAAATTGTCTTTTTTTTCACATATTATTTTAAATATTTTTATTTAAAGCCTCTTTTTTTGTTATCCACCTTATCCACATTATCCACAATTAGAAGTGGATAACTTATGTAAACATTATTTTCGGCATAATATAAACCATAATAAACTATTTCTTTACATAATATATTAATATCCACACTTTTAACATTTGTCCACAAAGGTTATCCACATTAGAAACTATATTCTCCACTTTTTTGACTAAAGTATTTCATAATTCCTATATAAATAGCCCAAGCTATTTTTTCTTGATATTGGTCTCTACTAAGTAGTTCTTCTTCCCTGGGATTTGATAGAAATCCACATTCAATAAGAACGGAGGGCATATTTATCTCATTTAGTAAGAATATATCTTCATTCTCTTGTGGCAACCGGTTATTATCTTTATCTAGAACGTCTCTCAACTCATCTTGAATATAGGAGGCTAATAATTTGCTCTCCTCATCATTCTTTTTATAAAAGGTTTGGGCTCCGTAATATTTGGATTCTTTAAAACTATTCAAATGAATGCTTATAAATACATGGCAATCGGCTTCTTCTATTATTTTCTTCCTATTATGGAGATCTTCCGTTTTCATCTCTTTTAAACTTTTAGATTTTTTTGTATATAGCCCATCCTTCGTCTCCCTGGTCATAATAACCCTGCCCCCATTTTGCTCAATAAATCTTTTAAGTTTCAATCCGATTTTTAAGTTTATCTCATCCTCTTTAGTACCGCTGATACCAATTGCACCAGGATCTACCCCTCCATGTCCTGGGTCAATACCTATAATTTTATTGTTTATTGGAATATAGGAAACAGGTTTTACTTTATTCTTAGATAAAGTAAAAATAATTATGGAAATCAAAACAATATATATAAACATATGCAGACTTTTTCTTTCAATAAAAAAGATCTTCATATAATCCCTCCCATACAGAAATATATTGTTTATGAGATTGTCCATATTCCTAGCATTAAAAAAAACACTGGATAGTCCAGTGTTTTTTGTTTTATCTCTTTGAGAATTGTGGTGCCCTTCTCGCTTTCTTTAGACCGTATTTCTTTCTTTCTTTCATTCTTGGATCTCTAGTTAAGAATCCTGCCTTTTTTAATACAGGCTTTAATTCTTCATCAGAATTTATTAGAGCTCTTGATATTCCGTGCCTAATAGCTCCAGCTTGACCAGTGAAGCCACCACCTTTTACGTTTACAAATACATCATATTTATCTAAAGTATCGGTTATAACTAGAGGTTCTTTAACAAGAACTTTTAATGTATCATAATCAAAATATTCTTCTATATCCCTTTTATTTATAGTGATATTTCCAGAACCTGGAATTAATCTAACTCTAGCTACTGAAGTCTTTCTTCTTCCAGTTCCTATATATTGTACATTAGCCACTTACAGTCCTCCCTTCTTAAGGCATAATTAAAATTCATATATTTCCGGTTTTTGAGCTTCATGATTATGTTCAGGTCCACTATAAACCTTTAATTTTTTAAACATTTGTCTTCCTAAACTATTTTTTGGAAGCATTCCTTTTACAGCTAATTGAATAGCCTTTTCTGGATTTTTACCCATCATTCTTCTATAAGGTACAGATTTTAATCCACCTGGATAACCTGTATGATATCTATATTCTTTCTGATCTAATTTCTTTCCAGTCAATTTTACTTTGTCTGCATTTATTATAATTACAAAATCCCCAGTGTCAACATGAGGTGTATATATAGGTTTGTTTTTACCTCTCAATATTGAAGCCACTTCTGACGCTAATCTACCTAGCACTTTCCCTTCTGCATCTATCAGGTACCATTTTCTATCAATTTCATTTGGTTTAGCCATATAGCTCTTCATCTTATTCCCTCCTTATTCCAGCGTTGAATTGTAGTTATAAAAAGTTCCGGGGCTTTTTAAAACACTCTTATATATTCTAATACAAGGTAATATCAATGTCAATACGTATTTTACAGTAAAAATTCTTTGTAATATTTTATAAGTGAAATAGGTCCTATATTTATTATAGATTATAAAAAACTTTTTCTAGATAAAGTCCTTGAGGAGGTGCAGTATGACCTGCCATCCTCCTATCTTTCGAATGTATTATATCGGGAATACCACTACTCTTTAATTTTCCCCTACCTATTTCCACTATAGTCCCAATAATTATTCTTACCATATTATATAAAAATCCATTTCCTTCAATAGTAAATATTGTTAAATCTTCTATTCTTTCTAAAGTTACTTTATTAATAGTTCTAATAGTTGTTTTTACGGCACTATTTGATGCCATAAAAGCAGAGAAATCATGAGAACCTAAAAAATACTTGGTAGCCTCTTGCATTTCCTTATAATTTAAAGAATAAGGTACATGGTAAGCAAAGTTCCTGTAAAGTGGGTTTCTAACTTGATTGTTATAAATAATATATTTATATCTTTTTCCAATGGCATCGTATCTAGAATGAAAGTTTTCATCTACAATTCTTGATTCAATTATGCTTATATCTTTGGGAAGTCTACTATTTAATGCAAATTTAATTTTATCTACTGGTATATTTGAGTTAGTCAAAAAATTTGCTACTTGGCCTTTAGCATGGACTCCACTATCAGTTCTTCCCGAACCAATTAAATCAACCTTTTCACCAGTAACTAGCATAATTGCTTTTTCTATCTCTTCTTGAATAGTATTACCATTTTTTTGTTTTTGCCAACCACAATAGTTAGTACCATCGTATTGGATAGTAAGTTTAACATTAACCATTGTATTACCTCTTATATAAATCCTATATATCTATTAGAGATAATAAAACCAAAGAAAATAGACATAGAGATTATAGCCAATATATCTTGCCTATTTAACTTTAACTCATTTAATCTAGTTCTATGTTCACCACCACGATAACATCTAGCTTCCATTGCTATAGCTAATTCATCTGCTCTTCTAAAAGCATTTATAAATAATGGTACTAGCAATGGTACTAAATTCTTGGCCCTATTGATAATATTTCCGCTTTCAAAGTCTGCTCCTCTTGCCATTTGAGCTTTCATGATTTTATCCGTTTCTTCTAACAAAGTAGGAATAAATCTTAAAGCTATTGTCATCATCATAGCTAATTCATGAGCTGGAAGACCAATTTTTTTAAAAGGCGATAAAAGCTTTTCTATTCCATCTGTTAATGATATAGGTGATGTTGTAAGAGTGAGCAAAGAAGTCCCAGTAATTAAAAATATAAGCCGCAAAGCCATAAACACAGCCTGACTAAGCCCCTCTTTAGTAATGGTTAATGGTCCTATTTCAAATAATACTTCACCCTTAGTTAGTAAAACGTTTATAATAAATGTAATACCTATTATTAACATAAGTGGTTTTAACCCTTTTAATACATATTTAAAAGGTACTTTTGATAACCAAATTGAAAAAAGTATAAAGGCTAAAATAAGCAAATATGGCGGAAATGATCTAATAAAAAACAGCGATGTTATAAACATTATTATAATTAAAATTTTGATCCTAGGGTCTAATCTATGAATAACCGTATCCCCAGGAAAATATTGCCCTATTGTAATATCTTTAAGCATTTCCTCTTCTCCTTAAATAATTTATTATCTCATTTTTTGCTTCTTCTACTGTTAATACTGAATCTTCAACTTGATTTCCTCTTTTCTTATATTCCCGCATAAAAGATGTAATCTGAGGAATTCCTAAATTTAACCTTGCTAACTCTTCTGCCTGATTAAAAACTTCTCTTGTCTTTCCTTCCATAGCGATTTTCCCTCTATGCATAACTACTATTCTATTTACTAGCCTAGCTATGTCCTCCATACTATGAGAAACTAAAATTATAGTTATCCCTTCCTGGTACAGTTTTTCTAGCCTTCCTAATATTTCATCCCTACCTCTTGGATCTAATCCAGCTGTAGGTTCATCTAATATTAGTACTTTTGGCTTCATTGCTAATACTCCTGCTATAGCTACCCTTCTTTTTTGTCCTCCACTTAACTCAAAAGGTGATCTATCTTTTAGTATGTGAAAATCTAAATCTACTAATTCCATGGCTTTTTGAACCCTTAGATTGACTTCTTCTTCCTTTAGCCCTAAATTCTTAGGACCAAAGGCTATATCTTTATATATACTTTCTTCAAACAATTGATGCTCTGGATATTGAAATACTAAGCCAACTTTTTGTCGAACTTCCTTCAAATTTGCATCTTTAGCACCTATATCTACTCCATCAACTATTACTTTTCCTGAAGTGGGCTTCATAAGACCATTTAAATGTTGAACTAAAGTTGATTTGCCTGATCCTGTGTGTCCTATCAACCCGATAAAATCCCCTTCATCTATACTTAAGTTTATACCGTCTAGGGCTTTCTTTTCGAAAGGTGTATTAGGGTTATATATATAATTGACATTTTCTAATTTTATAATCATAGAGCTTTCACCAATTCTTCTATAGTTAATATATCAATAGGAATATTAATGCCTTCCTTCCTCAATTCATAAGCTAATTCTGTTACTTGTGGAACATCTAAACCAAGATTTTTTACCTTTTCTACTTGCCTAAATATATGTCTAGGAGTCCCTTCCATAACTATTTCTCCTCGCTCCATTACTAATATTCTATCTGCTTCTACTGCTTCATCCATAAAATGGGTTATGTGAACAATAGTCTTCTTTTCTTCTTTGTTTAATTTCTTTATTGTACTCATTATTTCAGTTCTTCCAGTTGGGTCTAACATGGCTGTAGGTTCATCTAATATTATACATTCTGGTTCCATAGCTAATATCCCTGCTATAGCTACTCTCTGTTTTTGACCTCCTGAAAGTAGGTGGGGAGCGTGTTTTTTATATTCTGTCATTTCAACTATTCTTAAGGCTTCATCTACTCTTTTCCTTATTTCCAAGGGTGATACTCCTTGATTTTCTGGTCCAAAGGCTACATCTTCTTCTACAATAGTTGCTACTATTTGATTATCTGGATTTTGAAAAACCATACCGGCAGTTTCTCTTATATTCCATATTTTACTTTCATCTTTTGTATTCATATTATTTACATACACATTTCCTTTAGTAGGTAACAATAATCCATTCATAAGCTTTGCTAATGTAGATTTGCCTGACCCATTGTGACCAAGAATAACTAAATACTCACCCTTCTTAACAGAAATACTTACATCCTTAACCGCCATTAATTGACTATCTTCTCCAATGGAACTATATTCATATGTTACATTATCTATCTTTATCATTTCTTCTGACATTTTTATCTCCTAGCTTTCAATTATTTACAATATCTAATATAACACAAAGATTGTCAATTGACAACTAAAACCAATTGACGATTGACAGTTGACAATTTTTTAGACCTAGTTTTAGAACTGATAGCCTTAGTTTTTTATACTTCGCTTCAGAATGACAGTTCTTAGGTCTTACTAAGGCCAAGAGGTGCCCCTGCAATTATCCATTATCAATCATAGATTGTAAATTGAAAAAAAGGGACTAAGTAATTATCTTAGAAGACCAAAGGTCTTCTCTACTTAATCCCCTACCCTTTATACTAACTCTAAAATGGCCATTTCTGTGCCGTCTCCTCTACGAGGACCTAGTTTTAGAACCCTAGTATATCCGCCATTTCTATCCGAATATCTTGGTGCAATTTCATCAAATAGTTTTTTAACTACATCTTCATCATATATATATGCTAATGCCTGTCTTCTAGCATGTAAATCTCCTCTTTTGCCAAGGGTAATCATTTTTTCAGCCATTCTTCTTGTTTCTTTTGCTCTTGTAACAGAGGTTTCTATTCTTTCATACTTCAATAGGCTGGTTACTTGATTTCTTAACATTGCTTTTCTATGATCTGTAGGGCGACCAAGTTTTCTTAATGTAGCCATATCCATCCCTCCTTCATGCCTTGCTATTCATCTATTTTCCTTAATGATAACTCTAATTCTGCAAGTTTTTCTTGAATTTCTTCAAGAGATTTTTTACCTAGATTTCTTACTTTCATTAAATCCTCTTCTGTTTTTTGAGTCAATTCATCTACTGTATTGATTCCAGCTCTCTTAAGACAATTATAAGATCTTACTGAGAGGTCTAATTCTTCTACTGTCATTTCTAATACTTTTTCTTTTTTATCTTCTTCCTTTTCTACCATTATTTCCACATTATTTACATGATCCGTTAGCCCAATAAATAGATTCAAATGTTCAGTAAGTATCTTAGCCCCTAAGGAAGTTGCCTCTTCAGGTTTCATAGTACCATTAGTCCATACTTCAAGAGTTAATTTATCATAATCTGTTATTTGCCCGACCCTTGTATTTTCAACTAAAAAGTTGACTTTTTCTACAGGGGTAAAAGAAGAGTCTATAGGTATTACCCCTACTGATTGACCTTCTCTTTTATTCCTTTCAGCAACATTATACCCTCTTCCTTTTATCATCTCAAGCTCCATATATAACTTACCATCCTCATTCACTGTAGCTATATAATGATCCTTATTTAAAATTTCCACATCAGGAGTAGTAATAATATCGCCTGCTGTTATTACTTGAGCGCCTTCAGCCTCTAGGCGTAAAGTAACAGGTTCATCAGTATACATTTTAGCAGCAATACCTTTTATATTTAATATCATTTCTGGAACATCTTCTAATACACCTGGTACTATTGAAAACTCATGTAATACCCCTTGAATCTTTATAGAGGATACAGCTGCTCCTGGTAGTGAGGATAATAGTATGCGTCTTAAGCTATTCCCCAAAGTAGTACCATATCCTCTTTCAAGGGGTTCTACTACAAACTTTCCATAAGTGTTATCTTCACTCACTTCAATAATCTCTATTCTTGGTTTTTCAATTTCTATCATTAACATTAACCCTCCTTATATATATTATTATCAAAGGACGAGGGTGACTGATTCTATTACAGATATTATTTAGAATATAACTCTACAATCAAATGTTCTTCTACTGGAATATCAATATCATCTCTAGCTGGCTCAGCTACAATTCTACCCCTATATTCCTCAGGACTAACTTCTAACCATCTAACTGTATTACCTCTATGATTTTCAACAAATTCTTTAAATTTAGGGCTATTTTTGCTTCTATCCTTTACTTGAATAACATCTCCAACTTTTAAAATAGATGATGGTATATCAACTTTATTACCATTTACGGTAAAATGTCCATGTCTAACAAGCTGTCTTGCTTCAGCTCTTGATGAGGCAAAACCCAGTCTAAATACAATATTATCTAATCTAAGCTCCAATAGTTTAAGCAGGTTTTCCCCTGTTATTCCTGCCATTTTGTCTGCCTTATTGAAATACATTCTCATCTGTGATTCTTGTATTCCATAAAATCTACGAACTTTTTGTTTTTCCCTTAATTGTAATCCGTATTCAGTTACTTTCTTTCTTGATTGCCCATGCTGTCCAGGAGCATAGTTTCTCTTAGAAACTGGGCATTTATCTGTATAACATTTATCTCCTTTTAAATATAATTTCTGTCCTTCTCTACGACATAATCTACATACAGGACCTGTATATCTAGCCATCTATTCACACCTCCTATATTAAACTCTTCTACGTTTTGGTGGTCTACAACCATTATGTGGAATTGGAGTAACATCCTTAATTAAGTTTACTTCTAATCCTGTTGCTTGAAGAGACCTTATTGCTGCTTCTCTTCCTGAGCCAGGCCCTTTTACATAAACTTCAACAGATTTTAAACCATGTTCCATAGCTTTCTTTGCTGCTTCTTCTGCTGCTTGTTGGGCTGCAAAAGGAGTAGATTTTCTTGATCCTCTAAATCCTAACTGCCCAGCACTTGCCCATGATATGACGTTTCCTTGTAAATCTGTTAAAGTTACCATAGTATTATTAAATGTTGATGAAATATGGGCTTGACCTCTCTCTATATTCTTACGTTCTCTTCTTCTAACTCGAGTCGATTTAGCTTTTTTAGCTGCCAATTACCTTCCCTCCTTTATCTGCTTTTACTTCTTTTTACCAATAATTCTTTTTGGACCTTTTCTTGTTCTTGCATTGGTCTTAGTTCTTTGTCCTCTTACTGGAAGTCCTCTTCTATGTCTAATTCCTCTATAACAATTTATCTCTCTTAATCTCTTTAAATTTAAAGCAATATCTCTTCTTAAATCCCCTTCAACATGGTAATTATCAATGATATTTCTTATAGTATTAACTTCAGTTTCTGTTAAGTCTTTTACCCTTGTATTTGGGTTTACATTTGCTTGTTTTAATATTTCATTTGATCTAGACCTACCTATCCCATAGATATAAGTTAAACCAATTTCTACTCTTTTATCTCTTGGTAAGTCAACACCTGCAATTCTAGCCATTACTATTTACACCTCCTAATGGTATCAATTAATAAAGTATGCAGCCGCGTTCTATATTAATTTAAAATAAACGTAAAATCTTTTTTAACCTTGTTTTTGTTTGTGTTTTGGATTTTCACAAATTACCATAACTCTTCCTTTTCTTCTGATAACTTTACATTTTTCACACATCTTTTTCACTGATGGTCTTACTTTCACCTAAATCCCTCCTATGCTACTTGTTTCGCCAGGTTATTCTTCCCCTTGTTAAATCATAAGGAGATAATTCAACTGTCACTTTGTCTCCAGGAAGTATTCTGATATAATTCATCCTTAACTTTCCAGAAATATGCGCTAAAATTTCGTGACCATTTTCTAGCCTTACTTTAAAAATAGCATTTGGTAAGGCATCTACTACCGTACCTTCTACTTCAATAACATCTTTTTTAGACATCCAGTTATCGAACCTCCTATTTGAACAATTTTAAAAACTTTTATTGAAAGGTTCTAACAATTTTCTAATATAAGCATTATTTATTTTCATATTGTTATCTAATTTATATTTTAATTCTGGTAATACAGTATTATAGACAGTTAGATGTTTTACCTTCTTTTTTTTGGGTTTATCAAGTTTTCGCAAATTACCGTCTACTACTAAAACATGTTTATCATCAACAACGCTCAATACCAAGAAAATATTGCCTTTATCTCGACCAGCTCTTGACTTAACCACCTGTCCAATGGTTATGTCATTAGTTGAATCCATTGAGTTCACCTCTTTATCGATATAATAGATGAGCTGTCATATTAACTAACTGAGAAAGGCCAACGCCTTTCTCTAAAATTATTTTTCTAAAGAATCTACTATATCTTGGAAAAGTAAATCTATTGGCTTAGTTCCATCTACATTTAATATTAACCCTTTTTTCATATAATAATCAATTAAAGGCTTAGTTTGTTTAAGATATACTTGAATTCTATTTTCTATAGTTTCTACTTTATCATCATCTCTTTGGAAAAGTTCACCACCACAATTATCACATATGTCCTTATGCTTAGGAGGGCTAAACTTAATATGATAGGTAGAACCACAGTCTTTACAAACTCTTCTCCCTATAGCTCTTTCAATTAATACTTCTTTCTCTACTTCTATATTTATTACCCTATCCAATTTTAGTCCCATATAAGTTAATTCCTCATCTAAAGCTTCTCCTTGGCTAAGAGTTCTTGGGAATCCATCTAAAAGGAATCCATTTTTACAATCATCTTTAGCTAATCTATCTTTAACAATTGAAATTACTAATTCATCTGGCACTAATAGACCTTTATCCATATAAGTCTTTGCTTTTTTTCCCAGTTCTGTACCCATCTTTATATTGGATCTAAAAATATCTCCTGTAGAAATATGGGGAATATCATATTTCTTCACTATAGCTGATGCTTGAGTACCTTTGCCTGCACCAGGAGGCCCAAGTAAAATTAATCTCAAATAAATCATCCCCTATAGTTTATTTCAAGAACCCTTTATAATGTCTCATCAACATTTGTGATTCAATTTGTTTTACAGTTTCAAGGGCTACTCCCACCACTATTATTATAGCTGTTCCACCAAAGTTGATGTTCATTTTAAATAAATGAGATAAAATAATTGGCAATGAAGCTATTAAAGCTAGAGACATAGCGCCTACAAAGGTTATTCTTGATATTACTTTATTTAAATAATCTGAAGTTGGCCTTCCAGGTCTAATTCCTGGTATAAATCCACCATACTGTTGTAAATTCTTCGCATATTCAACTGTGTTAAATTGAACAGCCGTATAAAAATAAGTGAAGAAAATAATTAGAAGCACATTGAGGATCGAATAAACCCATATACCCACATTACCTTGAACCGTCAAATACTTCGTTATCCATGCTGATGGCTCTCCCTTAAAGAAAAGGGCTATTGTTTGTGGGAAGGCTAATAATGAGGTAGAAAATATAACAGGAATTACCCCTGCCATAGACACCTTTAAAGGTATATGGGAGCTTTGCCCACCGTACATCTTTCTACCTACAACCCTCTTGGCATATTGAACTGGTATTTTTCGTTCTCCTTCTTGTAACGCTACAACTACTGCAATTATTACCAAAGCAGCTATTCCAAACAGAATCAATCTAACTATACTTAATGCCCCAACTCGTACTAATTCAATAGATTTTACAAATTGAGAAGGAAGCCTTGATATAATACCAACAAAGATAATGAGGGATATACCATTACCAATACCTCTGTCAGTAATAAGGTCTCCTATCCACATTAAAAATGTGGTGCCTGCTGTTAAGGATATTATAACTATGGCAGTTTGTAATGCGCCTTGAGCAACAAGAGCCCTATTAAAGAATCCAAAAGTCGTACCAATTGCCTGTATTATCGCTAATACTACGGCTCCATATTTGGTCCATTGGGCCATTTTCTTTCTTCCTTCTTCACCTTCTTTAGCTATTTCCTCTAATCTTGGAATAGCTATTGTAAGAAGCTGGATAATAATGGAAGCAGTAATATAAGGATAAATGTTTAATGCAAATATACTAAAGTTACTAAAGGTTCCACCAGCCATTAAATCAAGAAACTCTAATACTCCCGCTTGCCCTGCTTCAAATATCTGGCTAATAACGTTTTTATCCATATATGGAACTGGAATACTTGATCCTAATCTAATAACTAGAAGCATTAGTAAAGTAAAGATGATTCTTTTTCTAATATCTGGTATCCTCCAGGCATTTCTCAAGGTTGAAAGCATTTATATCACCTCTACCTTTCCCCCTGCAGCCTCAATCTTTTCAGCAGCCATTTTGCTAAACTTATGGGCCTTTACAGTGAGTTTTTTATTTATATCTCCATCACCCAATATTTTTACACCATCTATAGCTTTGCCTCTTTTAATTACACCTTCATTTATTAGTAATTCTGGCGTAATAACAGTGTTATCTTCGAATCTATTTAAATCATTCACATTTATAATAGCATATTCCTTAGCGAATATGTTTGTAAATCCTCGCTTTGGCAACCTTCTGATTAATGGCATTTGACCACCTTCAAAACCAGGTCTTACACCACCACCAGATCTTGATTTTTGACCTTTATGTCCTTTTCCAGAAGTTTTACCATGGCCAGAACCAATACCTCTACCAATTCTTTTACGTTTTTGAGTTCCGCCTCCAACTTGTGGTCTTAAATCATTTAGTTTCATAGGTACACCTCCTCTAAAATTATTCTATAACTTCAACCATGTAGTCTACTAGAGCTATCATACCTCTGATTTGAGGAGTATCGTCTTTTTCTACTACCTGGCCAATCTTTCTAAGTCCAAGAGCTTCTATGGTTTTTCTATGTTTTTCTGGTCTACCAATAATGGATCTAACCAGTTTAATTTTTATCTTAGCCATTATACTCCCCTCCTAACCTAATATTTCATCTATAGTTTTTCCTCTTAATCTTGCAACATCTTCAGCCTTTTTCAAATTGATTAAAGCTTCCATTGTTGCATTAACAACATTTCTAGGATTGTTTGAACCTAAAGATTTTGTTCTTATATCTCTAATACCGGCTAACTCACAAACAGCACGTACTGCTCCACCAGCAATAACTCCTGTACCTTCTTTAGATGGTTTAAGTAAAACTCTTCCCGCTCCAAAGATACCAACAATCTCATGTGGTATAGTAGTTCCTACAAGGGGAACTTCTATAATATGTTTCTTAGCATCCTGAATAGCCTTTCTTATAGCTTCTGGGACTTCAAGAGCCTTCGCCATACCTACACCAACATGACCGTTTTCATCTCCTACTACTACAAGAGCACTAAATCTAAAGTTTCTACCACCTTTTACAACTTTAGTTACACGATTAATACTTACAACTCTTTCTTTTAAATCTAACTCATTTGGATCTATATATGAACGTTCCATTTATTCCCCTCCTTCTCTTAAAATTTCAGACCAGCTTCACGAGCACCTTCAGCAAGTTCTTTTATTCTTCCGTGGTAGATATATCCACCTCTGTCGAAGACTACTTCATTGATTCCTTTGTCTAAAGCTCTTTTCCCAACTAATTCACCTACGAGTTTAGCTGCTTCTTTATTATGAGTTGAAGATAGCTTTGCTTTTAGTTCTTTGTCTAATGTTGAAGCTGATACTAAAGTATGACCGTCTACATCGTCAATAACCTGTGCATATATATGATTATTGCTTCTATATATATTTAACCTAGGTCTTTCAGGAGTTCCATAAACTTTTTGTCTAACCCTTATATGTCTTTTCTTTCTCATTTCATTTTTTTTGATTTTTTTTAGCAATCCTACTCACTCCCTTCTACTTACCAGTCTTACCAACCTTACGTCTTACGAATTCGTCAGCGTATCTAATTCCTTTACCTTTATAAGGTTCTGGTTTTCTAAAATCTCTAATTACTGCTGCATAATTGCCAACTTGTTGTTTATTAATGCCTTTAACTACAATTTGATTAGCTGCAGGTACTTCTACTTCAATTCCTTCTGGATCTTCTAATTCTACTGGATGAGAATAACCTAAATTTAAAACTAGTTTATTACCTTGCTTCTGCGCTCTATATCCAGTTCCTTGGATTTCTAGTTTTTTTGTATAACCGTTGGTTACTCCTTCGATCATATTGGCAATTAATGTTCTAGTTAATCCATGTAGTGATTTATGTCTTTTATTTTCCGTTGGACGATTAACTAATATTTGGTTTTCTTCGATTTTAATTTCCATATCTGGGCTTAATTGTTCTTGTATTACACCTTTAGGCCCCTTAACTTCCATATGATTCTTATCATCTAATTTAATTTCAACTCCACTTGGGATGTCTATTGGTTTCAATCCTATTCTTGACATAAGTGCACCTCCTGTTCCTGTAGATTAAGCTTTCTGTTACCATACATAACAAATAACTTCTCCACCTATACCTTCTTTTCTTGCATCCTTATCAGTCATTATACCTTTTGATGTTGAAAGGATTGCTATTCCAAGCCCACCTAATACTCTTGGGATCTCATCATTCTTCACATAAACTCTTAGTCCAGGCTTTGAAATTCTCTTAATTCCACTTAAGACTTTTTCATTATAGTTTCCATATTTTAATTCAACCCTTATAATCCCTTGTTTTCCGTCCTCTATTACATCAAATCCTTTAATAAACCCTTCATCTAATAAAATTTGAGCTAATTCTTTTTTTATGTTTGAGGCAGGAATATCAACAGAATCGTGCTTTGCGTTGTTTCCATTCCTTATTCTTGTTAACATATCTGCAATTGGGTCAGTCATCATATTTAGCTACCTCCTTTCATAACCTTAATACTACCAGCTTGCTTTTTTAACTCCGGGGATTTGGCCTTTATATGCTAATTCTCTAAAACAGATACGGCATATACCATATTTTCTTAAATACCCATGAGGTCTACCACATATTTTACATCTATTATACTCTCTTGTACTAAACTTGGCTTTTCTTTTCTGCTTAGCGATCATCGATTTTTTTGCCAAAATTTTTTCCCTCCTTCTTTATTTTCTAAAGGGCATACCCATAAACTCTAAAAACGCCTTGGCTTCTTCATCTGTATTAGCAGTTGTAACCACTACTATATCTAACCCTCTAATGTTTTCTACCATATCGTAATCAATTTCAGGGAATATTAATTGTTCCCTTATACCTAGTGCATAGTTTCCTCTACCATCAAAAGAGGAACCATTTACTCCTCTAAAGTCTCTAACTCTTGGCAATGAAATATTCATAAGTTTATCTAAAAAGTCGTACATTTTTTCTCCTCTTAGGGTTACTTTTACGCCTACACTCATTCCTTCACGTAATTTAAAGTTAGCAATAGATTTCTTTGCACGAGTTACTATTGGCCTTTGGCCTGAAATAAGTTCCATTTCTTTTACAGCAGATTCTAAAGCCTTTGGGTTATCTTTAGCTTCTCCTACACCCATATTTATTACTATTTTTTCTAGTCTTGGAACTTCCATAACATTTTTATACTGAAATTTTTCCATTAAAGCTGGTATAACTTCGTTTTGGTATTTCTCTTTTAATCTGGAAGTCATTCCTATTACCTCCTTTCAATAGCCAATTATCTATCTAGAATTTCTCCACATTTTTTACAAGTTCTAACCTTTGAACCATTTTCTAAAAATTTATGACCTACTCTAACTCCAGTTTTATCTTTCTCACAATAATACATAACTTTTGAAGCATTTATAGGACCTTCTTTAGTAATTATTCCACCTTGTTGTGTTGGCCCTTGGGCTTTCATATGCTTAGTAATCATATTTATTCCTTCAACTATTACTCTATTTTCCTTAGGAAATACCTTTAATATTTTGCCTTTTTTACCTTTGTCTTTTCCAGAAATGACTATTACAGTATCTCCGCTCTTTACATGCATGCTCTACACCTCCTCCTATAGTACTTCTGGTGCTAAGGATATTATCTTCATGAAATTTCCTCTTCTCAACTCTCTGGTTACAGGCCCAAAAATACGGGTTCCTACAGGATTATTATCGTCTTTTATAATAACAGCTGCATTGTCATCAAATTTAATATAAGAACCATCATTTCTTCTTACACCGTGTTTTGTCCTTACAACTACAGCTTTAATTATTTCTCCTTTTTTAACAACTCCTCCAGGTGTTGCGCTCTTAACAGAGCAAACTACTATATCTCCAATATTAGCATACTTTTTATTAGTACCGCCTAATACCCTGATAACTAATAACTCTCTTGCACCTGAATTATCAGCAACTTTTATTCGGCTTTCGGTTTGAATCATTAGAATACCTCCTTTC
>NZ_PPXW01000001.1:1369244-1381924 GCF_021655095.1 Clostridium sp. Cult1
CCTATACTTACATCCTAAGTATGGGTAAAGATGGACTAAAGAAAGCAAGTGAAATGGCGGTTCTTAATGCCAACTATTTAGGCCATAGACTAAAAGACCATTATAATTTACCAGAAGATACAATATTTAAGCATGAGTTTGTTCTAGCTGGACTAAAAGGCTCTTTATCGGAAGTTACTACATTAGATGTAGCTAAAAGACTACTTGACTTTGGCTACCATCCACCAACAGTTTACTTCCCATTGATCGTTAGGGAAGCTCTGATGGTAGAGCCAACGGAATCAGAAAGCAAGGAAACTTTAGATGAGTTCGCAGATGCATTAATAAAAATTGCTGAGGAAGCTAAAGTTAATCCAGAAATATTGAAAGAGGCACCACATGACACTCCAGTAAGAAGGGTGAATGAAACTCAGGCAGCAAGGAATCCTGTACTTAAATATGAAGGGTAGGTGTCAGTAGTTGACTAAAAATATTGCAGTAATTGGTGCTGGTCCAGGAGGATATGTAGCGGCAATAAGAGGAGCTCAACTAGGTGCTAATATCTATTTAATAGAAGATAGAGAAGTAGGGGGAACATGCCTCAATCGAGGCTGTATCCCTACTAAAACCTATTTTAAGAATGCTGAGATAATGCAGACCCTAAGAAAATCAGAAGAATTTGGGATTACAATAGATAACTATAGTTTAGATGGAAAAGCATTACAAGAAAGAAAGACAAAAGTTGTAGAACAACTAGTTAAAGGTATTGAGCAATTAATTTCTTCTTATAAAAATATAGAGTTTATTCCTGGAAAAGCCCAGATTAAGAATGACAAAACTATAATAGTTAATTTGAAAGATGGAGAAACCCGTGAAATATCTGTAGATAATATAGTTATTGCTACAGGTTCTAAACCTACTATGACTGAAACAAAGGGAGTAGACTTAGAAGGAGTTATTACTAGTGACGACCTTTTAGAGATGGAAGAAATACCAGAAACCTTAATTGTAATAGGTGGAGGTGTTATAGGTTTAGAGTTTGCTAGTATATACCAGGAGTTAGGTTGTCAAGTTATTCTTCTAGCTTCTAGAATATTGAAAAATATAGATATGGAGATAGCTAGAAGATTACCTATGTTCTTTAGAAAACAAGGAATGGAAACCTATGTAGATATAAGAGCAAAGGAAATTGTCAAAGAAGGAGACAAGTTAAAAGTCATAGCTAAATATAAGAAAAAAGATCAAGAAATTGAAGTAGTAGGAGATAAGGTGCTAATTGCTTCTGGTAGAGGACCTGTTACAGAAGGGTTAAACCTTGATAATATAGGGGTTGAATATGACCACAAAGGTATTAGAGTTGATGGGAACTTTGAAACTACAGTTGAGGGTATATATGCTATAGGAGATGTTAATGATTTGGGGATTCAACTTGCTCATGTGGCTTCAGCACAAGGTGTGTATGTAATGGAGAAGATAATGGGATTGACTCCAGACATAAATTTAGATGTATATCCAAACTGTGTATTCACATTGCCAGAAGTAGCCTTTGTTGGTTTGACAGAAGAAGAATTAAAGGAAAAAGAAATAGATTACAAAGTTAGTAAATTCTTGTTTGCTGCCAATGGTAAGGCTTTATCCTTAGGTCAAGGTGAAGGATTTATAAAAGTATATGCTTCTAAAGAGGACAATAAAATTTTAGGAGTTACCATATTGGGGCCCCATGCCAATGATTTGATTCATGAAGGTGCATTGGCTATAGCTAATGATATGGATATTGATAGTATTACAAGAACAATACATGCTCATCCAACTTTAAGTGAAGCTTTCATGGAGGCAGTACATGGATTGGAGGACAAGGCAATTCATATTGCGCCACCTAGAAAAAGAAGAAGATAGCAGATTTCTGCTATCTTTTTAAATTTTATTTTTGGAGGAAATATGAAGGGTAAAATAATTATATTATTAAATATAATACTGATAATCATATTCTTATATATTGGAATAGAAATAAAAGCTAATGAAGATGGAATTTTATTTGATAAAGTAGTTATGGAATATATTCATGGTAAAACAACATCTGTGGGTATAAATATTATGAAAAAAATAACCTATCTTGGATCAGTTTACTTTTTCTTACCTATAGGATTAATTATATTTGTATTAATGTTGAAAAACAAAAATATCAAAGGAACCCTTTTATTAATATTTTCAACTTTAGGATCTTATGGACTAAATTCTATACTTAAAAATATATTCTTAAGAAGCAGGCCGTTAAAATACTTTTTAATAGAACAGGGAGGTTATAGTTTCCCTAGCGGCCATGCCATGGTATCCTTAACTTTTTATACAACAATGACATATTTACTTACTAATAAAATCGAGAAAAGAGAAGTAAAAGCAATATTGTGGTTTATCAATATCATAATTATATTTCTAATAGGATTCAGCAGGGTATATTTAGGAGTTCATTGGCCATCAGACGTGTTGATGGGGTTTGCCATAGGATTAGTATTTACTTATATATACATAAGGTTAATAGATATAATTAAATAACTATTAACCAATACTCTTCTCCTGCATATTTAGATAGTATATAGAATTTTTTTGGGGAGGGAGTATGTTGGTTATTCAATTAAATCTATTACATTGGATATATTTAATATTTACATTTCTAATCCTAGCCTTCATGGTTGGTAAAAGGGATACCAGTCTTGTATGTATAATTGGGATATTTTTATTATCTCTTATTGCTACTAAATCCTTATCACAATCAACGATGACCATATTTAATAGTTTTATATATGCTATAGTAGAATTATTGGGAACTATATTAATAATTTCTATTATAGTAGGAATGAGCTCTATATTAACTAAGACTGGTGTAAGTCAAATTATGGTGGCACCTTTTTCAAAGTTTATTAAAACACCTTCTTTAGCTTATTGGGTTATTGGGGTTTTAATGATGATTATATCTTGGTTCTTTTGGCCATCACCTGCAGTGGCATTAATAGGAGCTGTTTTGTTGCCGGTGGCTCTAGAAGTAGGATTACCAGCTATTGGAGTTGCTATGGCCATGAATTTATTTGGGCATGGGATAGCATTGTCAGGAGACTTTATTATTCAAGGAGCGCCTAAATTAACTGCAGATGCAGCAGGAATCCCTGTTTCAGACCTTATGTCTGCTAGCATTCCTTTAGTATTGGTAATGGGTATAGTAACTACAGTATCAGCATATATATTTTTAAGAAAAGATCTGAAAGAAGGCAATTTAAAAATTGATAGTAATACTGATCTTGAAGGAGAGAAGAATAGTAATTCTAAAGAATTAGATAATCAATTGCCTTATAAGACTAAAAGATTTTTCTCTATATTAGTTCCTATTCTTTTCTTTATAGATGTAATAATAATGTTAGTTGCCAATCTTCAAGGAGGAGACGCTACTGCTTTAATTGGAGGTACAGCTGTATTTATACTGATAATGGTATCAGCTGTAACTTATAAGGATAAAATGTTGGAACAAATAACATCCTATTTAGTAGAGGGATTAAAATTTGGATTTCAAATATTTGGTCCTATTATTCCTATAGCGGCCTTTTTCTACTTAGGAGGAGAAGGCTTTTCAAAAGTAGTAGGAGATTTTCTTCCTAATAATTCACAAGGAATTGTTAATGATTTAGGATTGGCTTTGGCTAATGTAGTACCACTAAATGCAGGTGTAGGTGCTATTACTTTAACATCTGTGGGAGCCATAACAGGTTTAGATGGTTCAGGATTTTCAGGGTTGGCTTTAACTGGTTCCATTGCTAAACTATTTTCCATTGCAATAGGAAGAGGTATAGAAACATTAACAGCTTTAGGACAGATTGCGGCTATATGGGTTGGGGGAGGGACACTAATCCCTTGGGCTGTAATACCAGCTGCTGCTATATGTAATATAGATCCTTTTGAATTGACGAGAAAGAATTTTAAACCGGTTATGATAGGGCTAATTATTACTACTATAGTGGGAATATTTTTAGTATAAGTTCAATGTTTAACGACTTTATCTCATAAGATAAAGTCGTTTTAATATTATGAAAATTTTGAATCGCATCTTTGATAAAAATTAGACTTGTGATATAATATTTACAAACAAAATATGTTCATATCTATAGTAATTATCATTTTAAGATAGTTCTTTATCTTCTAAAATATTTGTCTTCCTTTGAATTTAGTAAAAATTGAAGGGCAAAGAAATATATATATACATTTGGGAGGGCCTTACTCCAGGTTTAGTATTGAGATTCCTACTTTCAGAAAATGGCATCAAACCAGATGAAGATGTAAAAATGACTTATTTAAATTCTGCATCTGAAGTAGGTTCTGAATTTATCAGTGGGAAAATCAATATAGCCCTTTTAGCAGAGCCTTTAGCGATAAATGTAATGATAAAAAAGATAATGCTAAAATAGTATTTGATCTAAACAAAGAATGGAGTAGTATAACTGGAACAGATAAAGGTTACCCCCAAGCCAGTTTAGTAATTAAATCAAATATAATAAGAATTTGTGGAAAAATTTATAGATTTGTATGAGGAAGGTATCCAATGGGCAAAAGAAAATCCTGATGAGGAAATTTACTTTGAAAGATAGGAAAATGTCTATTGTTTTTAGGGTATTAATTTTAATCCTATGGTTATTGCTATCAACTATTGTAGATAATGAAGTTATACTTCCTAGTATAAAAACTACCCTATTAAATATAATTGCAGGAATAATAAACAAGGATTCAGGAGAGGTAATTGGGTTTTAAGATGAATATATATCCTATGTTTTTCAGGAAGATAGATTTATTGAATGGAAGAATGTAAAGGATAATTTAGGGTTTGTTTTAAAGGGGAAAATGGACAAAAAACAAATTGAAGCCACCATAGATAGATATTTAAAACTAGTTAATTTAGAGGAATATAAGTATTACTATCCTAAAAACTTGAGTGGAGGGATGAAACAAAAGATAAGTATATTAAGGGCCTTTGCTTATCCTTCTAATGTATTGATAATGGATGAACCTTTCAAATCCTTAGATATTAAAAATAAAGATATTGTAATAGATTTTTTTAAGGAGTTAAGAATAGTTGAGGGTAAGACTTGCATCCTAGTAACCCATGATATAGATGAAGCTTTAGAATTGGGAGATAAAATCATAATACTCACGGGAAAACCTACTAAGGTGAAAAGAGTTATAGAAAACACCCATATTGATAACAAAAACCCTGAAAATAGAACTCTATTAAAAGATCTAATAGAAAGGGAACTAAAGACTTGATATATCTTATTTATAAATAAGGCCAGGTAACTTCATGAAACTGCCTGGCCTTAGATAAGACAGAATTCAGCTCAATATCCGCCCTAATACAACTCCATTTACACTAGCTTGCATCAATCCTCTTGTTATTCCAGCTCCATCTCCGCCAACGTATAGACCAGGAATATTAGTTTTAAATTCTTTATTAGTTATTACTCTATTGGAATAGAATTTCACTTCCACACCATAAAGTAAGGTTTCATCACTAGCTATACCAGGAGCTACATTATCTAGAGCTATTAACATATCGTCAATGCTTTTTAAAATCCTGTAGGGTAGTACAAGGCTTAAATCTCCTGGTACTGCATCTTTTAATGTAGGGATTATATTATTTCTATATAGTCTTTCTTCAGTTGTTCTCCTACCTCTTTTATAATCTCCATATCTTTGAACCAATACTTTATTACCAGAAAGCATATTTCCTAGTTTTGCAATATGCATACCATATTCTATAGGAGAATTAAAAGGTTTGGTAAAATGCTTGGTTACTAATAAGGCAAAATTAGTATTATCTGTCTTCAATTTGTCTGATTTATAGCTATGACCATTGACTACTGCCAAATTTCCATCATAATATTCGGTAGAAACCTCTCCAGCAGGATTGGAACAAAATGTTCTTACCTTATCATCAAAAGTTGGCGCATAGTATATAAGTTTGCTTTCATACATAGCTTCATTTAATTCTTCCATTATTTCATTCCTAGTTTCTACTCTTACTCCTATATCTACATCTCCTGTTTCAGTATTAATATTATGTTTAATGCAAAGATGCCTTAACCAGTCTGAACCTTCTCTACCAACTGATATAACTACTTTATTTGAATAATACTCCTTATCTGCTATTACACCTTTAATACTTTTATTTTCATCAAGTATAATATCTTTTACAGGGTTTTTAAAACTCAAATCTACCCCAATATCGTAAAGATGCTTCTCTATCCTATTATATATAGAATAACCTTCCTCTGTTCCCATATGTCTTATAGGACATTCTACTAATTTCAAATTGCTTCTAATAGCTTTTTTTCTTATCTCTTGAATTTCATCTTTATTATCAAGGCCATATATTTTTTTATCTGCACCAAAATTCAAATATACTTCATCTACATAATCTATTAACCTTTGGGTTTCTTCATATCCTAAATATTTAGGTAAGTTTCCCCCTACATCTGGAGAAAGGGATAGCTTTCCATCTGAATACGCACCTGCTCCTGCAAAGCCTGTAGTAATATTACAGGGCTTGCAATTGACACAAATTCCTGTTTTTCGTTTAGGACAAATTCTCTTATCCATCGAGTTGCCTTTTTCAAGGATTAAAATTTTCCTATTAGGATTAATTTTTTTTAGTTCCAATGCTGTAAATATCCCGCATGGACCAGCCCCAACTATTATAATATCGTAGTTCATTTTCTTTCCTCCTTAAGGTTTACCTTTTAACCATTGTATATGATACAACATTTCTAATAAAAATACCACTAATTAAGCTAAAAACATTTTAATTTCTATTTTAGCAGAGAATATTCGAGTAGATCTAAATCTAAAATTTTAATTATATTTTTATCAAAGTCAATTATACCTTCATTTTTCATATTAGTAAGCTCACGTGATAGAGAAGGCCTAGGAACGTTTAACAGTTCAGCCATCTTTTTTCTTGTATAAGGAAAGGTTAAAACAATATTATTCTGTTTTTTATACTCTGATAACAAAAAATTAGATATTTTTTTTCTAAGGCTATCTTGAGATAAATTAGATATTCTGTCATTAAGCATCAAAATTCTATCAGATAAAACGGAAACAAAATTAGTCAATATTCTAGAATTTAACATGGATAGATTGACAATATCGGTCTTTTCTATATACATTATTGTACAAGATTCTATAGCAGTTATAGTTGCAGGATAAGTATGCCTGTCTGAAAACACAAGGGATTCTCCAAAAATATTTCCTTCTTTAAAATTGTTTATCGTAGTGATTTGGCCAGAGGGAAATATTTTTTGGATCTCTACTTTTCCTTTTAAAATAATACCTAAACTATGACAATCATCGCCTTCTATAGCTATAACTTGTCCTCTACTATAATCAATAATTTGGTAAGGGATTTTTTCTAATATATTAATAATCTCTTTTTTATTGATGTCCTTAAATAAAATACATTTGGATAATTGTTCTATATAACTTTTCACTATTTTCATCCTCCAATTATGTCCTAAATTGCTATCTGCATATTTATTTTAATATATACAATGATTTCTAGCAACTAATTGGAATTTATGACATTATACGATTATTCTAAGAATTACTGAATAAAAAATTCTAAAATTCTATAAAAAAGTGAATATTTAAATTAAATTGGGTAAATAGAAATATAAAGGACTTTTATGGATAAATTAATAACTAATTATGTAAATCTATGGAAGAAGGAGTGAAAACCTAATGATTTAGATATAAAAACATATTAGATTTAACGATTAATTATAGAATATCATATTAAGTAAAAACTTGATTATAAAGGCATAGGCCTAAAATATTATGCAAGGAGCTTGAATATGAATAAAATACTATTGATTAACAGATTAGATCCACAAGACTATTCAGATGAAAAGCAGAAGATTTTTTTTATGATAGGTGGAATGAATATGCCTGATACAGAAAATCGAATTATTGATGTAATTCGTGAATCTAGTATTGTAGGTACAGATGATATGGTTTTAAAATATAATGGTATTGAACTAAATATAAGTGTTCAACAAATACCTGCTATTGTAAAATTATTAAGCAAAGAAAATTTTGCTATATATGAAATATATCAACCCTATAATCCAGAAGGATAGTAGAATTTTGAAACTCTCTTTTATTATAGAGAGTTATATTGTGTACATAATTTATTTAGGACAGCTAGCGCTGTCTTTTTTTATTTAATAAAATAATATTTCATAAAGTTTTAATTATTTTGTATTAGCATATAAATAGTACATAGGGGGGATGAAAGGATGAATAAGAGAGTAAAAACAATTTTTCTACTATTTATTTTAGTGCTAATAGTTATTATAATTGGAAATTATATTCATCTTTTTTTAACTAAAAGAGATATTGATTATGAAAAAAAAGATACCTATTTAAAAATAGCTAAAAATAACTTAGCCATATTAATAGAAGTTGATAAAAAGCAGCTTTCAATTATAGATTTATCATCAAATAAAGTAATAAAGAGTTATGTGGTTGCTACTGGTAAACCTGCTACACCTACACCTTTAGGAACATTTAAAATAATTGAAAAGGCTAAGTGGGGTGGCGGTTTTGGATCAAGATGGATGGGATTAGACGTGCCCTGGGGAAAATATGGAATACATGGAACTAATAAACCAGGTTCCATAGGTTTTAATGCTTCTGCAGGTTGTATTAGGATGAGAAATAAGGATGTGGAAGAACTTTATAATATTGTAGATTATAATACTACTGTAGCTATAGTAGGTGGAGATTACGGACCATTTGCTTATGGTTTTAGGAGCCTAGTGCCTGGAGATAGAGGAGCAGATGTAATGGAGGTTCAAAAAAGATTAAAAATTAAAGGCTATTATACAGGAACTCTTGATGGAATATATGGTGAAGGAATGAAGCATGCTCTAATTCAATACTTGAAAGATAATAATCTGTCTTTAACAGATACAATAGGACATAGAGTTTATGAAATGCTTGATATAATTCTTATAGATTAATGATTATTGTGATTAATATTACAAACTTTGGATATATATATCTTGTAGAGTTAAGATTTTAATAAAATATGAATACTTATTGACTGTAGGAGGTTAAAAAATGGCGTCTGAAAAATTACTTAAAGAACTAAACGATCAATTTAATTTTGAACTATTGTCAGGTTATTATTATATGGCTATGGCAGCATATTGTTCAAGCGAGGATTATAATGGCTTTTCTAATTTTTTCATAGTTCAAGCTCAAGAAGAATACACTCATGCTATGAAATTCTTTGATTTTATTAATGACATGGGTGGAAGAGTCACAACATTGGCAATGGAAGAACCAAAAAATGACTATAATTCCTTAGTAGAAGTATTTGAAGCTGCCCTATCTCATGAAAAATTAGTAACAAGTAAAATCAATAAATTGTTAGACTTAGCTAATGAAGAAAACAGCTATCCAACTGTAAGCTTTTTGCAATGGTTTGTTGATGAACAACTGGAAGAAGAAAACAGCATGGAGGCAATCTTAACCAAATTAAAACGAATAGATGGAAATTTTGCTGGTATCTATATGTTAGACAAAGAATTGGGAGCAAGAACTTTATAGTAATATAACTAAAAGACAGGTCTTAGACCTGTCTTTTATATTGAATTTATCTTGTTGGAGTTCCTCCACCCATACTTTGTTGTGCCATTTGAACTAATCTTTTTGTCATATATCCACCAACATAACCATTTTGCCTAGATGGTAGGTTTCCTTTATCCATTGAATTGTAGTTTGACATACCAAGTTCAGAAGCAATTTCTAATTTCATTTGATCTAGTGCTTGTCGTGCTTCAGGTACTAGAATTTTATTGGATCCACTATTATTATTAGTTGCCATTCTATTCACTCCCTTCTTAGGTAATTAATTTTGTAAATTTAATATGAATTTGTAATAGTATTATGTGTAGAATAAGTGAAGATAATCCATGTAAATTTATGTAACTGTGGTTTGAATATCTAATTTATCCATAAAAAGAAATTTTCAAAATAAAGAATTTTATAATGGATATAGTTCTATATATAGGAATTAGGTGTGATTATCCGGAAAATGCATAAAAAAGGGATTTACAACATGAAGATTCTTAAAAATGTTCGGAAACAGGGAATTTTTTTAAAAAATGATTCCCTATACTAGTAATATATAAGGATATAAACTGGTATGATTATTGCTTGTTATATAGTTAGATGGAAAACTATTGAAAGGATGAATCACTATGACTAATTTTTATTTTGCAGGAGTTGATACAGTATATCTTGCTAAAAAATATAGTACACCTTTATATATTATGTCAGAAAATCATATATTAAATAGAATCCAAGAGATAAAAAGGGATTTTCTATGGAAATATGAGGATACTGATGTTTTTTATGCTAGTAAAGCTTTTTTAACTAAGGAAATGGCAAGAATAATTAATAAGGAAGAAATCGGTATGGATGTAGTGTCAGGTGGAGAATTATATACAGCTATAGAAGTGAATTTTCCTTCTCAAAAAATAATTTTTCACGGTAATAATAAGACTATTGATGAACTGGAAATGGCAGTAAAATATGGAGTTGGTAGAATAATAGTAGATAATTTATATGAGCTTATGCTATTAAATGATATAGGGAAACGATATGATAAAAATATAAATATACTCTTTAGAATTGCCCCTGGGGTAAATAGTCATACTCATAAATATATTCAAACGGGACAAGTGGACTCTAAATTTGGTATACCTTTAAGTAAAGGTATCATATTAAAAGCTATAGAAAAGGCAGTGGCCTTAAGCAATATAAAATTGAAGGGATTTCATTTTCACATAGGTTCACAAATTTGGGATAACATAACCTATATAGAAGCAGTAAAAAATGCCATTAAGTTGATGAAGGAAGCAAAAACTAAATATAATTTTTCCACTAAAGAATTAAACGTAGGTGGAGGATTTGGGATTAAATATGTAGAGGATGCTGAAAGAAGACCAATATCTTTTTATACAGACGCCATAATGAAAGAAATAGAAGAAAATTGTAAAAAATATGGCTTAGAAAGACCTAAGGTTATAATTGAACCAGGCCGATGGATTGTTGGGGAGGCAGGAATAACATTATATACCATTGGTTCCATAAAAGAAATACCGGGAGTAAGGACTTATGTTAGTGTAGATGGAGGTATGACTGATAATCCAAGACCTAGTTTATACCAAGCAAAATACAGAGGTATAATAGCAAATAAAGTTAATGAAAAACCAACCCATATAGTTACAATAGCGGGAAAATGTTGTGAATCAGGAGATATATTGATTTGGGATTTAAAAGTTCCCTTAATTGAACCTGGAGATACTCTAGCGGTTTTATCAACAGGAGCCTATAATTATTCTATGGCAAGCAATTATAATAAAATACCAAAGCCTGCTGTAGTCATGATAAAGGATGGTATAGATAGGTTAATAGTTAAAAGGGAAACCTATGAGGAAATGTTGAAAAATGAACTATAAAAATGATCTCAATTTTTAATTGAGGTCATTTTTATAGTTTTCTATACTACTATTTTAAACAGAAGGTTTGTTATTAGAGTAACTAAAATAGCAATACTAGTAGTAAGTGCAAAGGTAAACAAAGGCCATTTCATAGAGCCTGTTTCATTCCTTATTGTTAACAGAGTCGTACCGCAAGGAAAATGTAGTAGTGAAAATAGCATAAAGTTAAGTGCTGTAATAAAGGACCATCCATTATTAAATAATAGGGTTCGCAATGTATTTAAATCGTCTAATTCTAGCATAGCTCCTTCAGACATATAGCTCATAATAAGTATAGGTAATACTATTTCATTGGCAGGAAGACCTAATAAAAAAGCCATCAATATAAATCCGTCTAGTCCTAATAGTTGACCAAATGGATTTAAGAAATTTGCAGATATACTCAATAAACTTTGGCTACCAAATTTCATATTGGCAAAGAGCCAAGTGATTACTCCAGCAGGAGCAGCTACTATTATTGCTCTACTTAATACAAACAAGGTTCTATCAAATATGCTTCTAACTATCACCTTGCCTATTTGAGGTTTCCTATAAGGAGGTAATTCCAATGTAAAAGAAGATGGAATGCCTTTTAAAATAGTTTGAGAAAGAAATTTAGATACTAAAAGTGTTACTAAAACTCCTGTTATTACCATTAAAAGAACATAAAAAGCTGCTACAAGTGAAGTATATTTATTGTCTAAAAATTTCCCCATAAATATAGTTGCCATAGTAATTATAATGGGAAATCTGCCATTACAAGGGACAAAATTGTTGGTAATTATGGCTATAAGTTTTTCCCTTGGGGAATCGATAATCCTTGTAGAAATAATTCCTGCAGCATTACATCCAAATCCCATGCTCATAGTTAAGGCCTGTTTACCCTGAGTACCTGCCTTTCTAAAGAAATTATCTAAATTAAAAGCAATCCTAGGTAAATAGCCTAAGTCTTCCAAAAGAGTGAATAGTGGAAAAAATATAGCCATAGGAGGAAGCATTACGGATATAACCCATGCCAAAGTTCTATATACTCCAAATATTAGCATTCCATGAAGCCAAATAGGAGGATTTAGCCTTAGGAAAGCTTCACTTAATTTTGGTTCCATAGTGAAA
>NZ_PPXW01000001.1:1381954-1420412 GCF_021655095.1 Clostridium sp. Cult1
AATTATAGATCGTTACATTGTATAAATACAGGATTAGTATTCTAATATTATTTACAAAATTATTTTTTAATTGTTTTCCAACAATTACTTGACACTATCATCAGCGCCTTTAAAATATAATGAAGATATTGTAGGTGTTATAATAGGATTTAAAGATGCTAACGATTTTTATAGTATTGCAGAAAATATTGTTATTGGAGAGGAAGGCTTTGCTTTCATATTAAATGACGTAGCAGATATAATTTCTCATCCAACTATAGTTGGTAATGCAACGGAAGGAGCTTCTTACAGTAAGCCTATAAATTTCTCTAGTTTAAAACATCAGGTAGATGACGCTTATATGGATCAGTTGAATGAAATTAATAGGAAAATCCATAATGGTGAGCCGGGTACTGGAAAATATAGTAATGATAATAAAATGATTCACATAGGATTTGCTCCAATAAAATCTAAAAATTGGACTCTTATTGCTAGTATAGATGAGTCGGAGATTTTGGCAGGATTGAACTTTTTAAGGAATACCTTAATTATTACATTAATATTAGCTATAGTAGTGGGGATAGTCTTTTCATTATTGTTTAGTAGAAGGATTACAAAACCTATAGGATTAGCTACTGATTATAGCTATAAACTTTCTCAATTAGATTTAAGTTCTAATATAAATGAAAAACTCCTTAAACGGAAGGACGAGTTGGGGAAAATGGCCTATTCCCTCCAAGTGGTCATAGACAATATGAGAAACTTTGCTAAAGAAATAAGAGATTCTTCTCACCAAGTAGCAGCTTCCTCAGAGGAATTAGCAGCTATATCTGAAGAGTCAACTGCAGCTGCTACAAATATAGCTGAAAATTCGAATGAAATAGCAGAAAGTTCTAGTTTGCAGCTGGATGAAATATTAAAGGTAGCTTCTTCGATAAAAGAAATATCTACACAAATAGATTACGTATCTACCCAAACTAATGATGCAGAAAATTACAGCAGAAATGTATTTGAGAAAACTGAACTAGGTAAAGAAAAAATAGAAGAGGTAATTACTCAGATGGGTAATATAGAAAATAGTACTTTGAGCGTTAAATCATCTTTAAACGATATTAATATGAGTTCTAATAAAATGAATCAAATGTTAGAAATTATACAGAATATTGCAGAAGAAACCAACTTATTAGCTTTAAATGCAACCATAGAAGCTGCTAGAGCTGGAGAATACGGTAGAGGTTTTGCGGTAGTAGCAGATGAAATTAGAAAATTGGCAGAAGAAACTCAGAAATCCACTGAAGAAATAAATTCTCTTATTAAAAATAATAATTTACTTATAGAGGAAGCCAATAACAAAATGGATTTGAATAATCAGGAGGTAGAACTTGGGGTTAAAAGTGTAAATGAAACAAAGGAAACTTTCGATGAAATTGCTAATTCTATACTTCAAGTAACGGTAGGTATAAATGAAGTTGTTGCAGCTATAAAAAATGTGGAAAACTATATGGATTCCTTAATGGATTCTTCAAATTCCATAGAAAACATGAGTAAAAATATAGCCGCTCAAATCCAAAATTCCTCTGCAGCAACAGAAGAACAGATGGCATCTATGGAAGAGATTACTTCTTCTACAGAGAGTCTTGCAACATTAGCAGAAGAGTTACAATTGATTATTGAGAATATAAAACTATAAGCTTAAATGACTTTGTCTAATATAAAAAATGCCTCTTTCTGGTAAGTAAAAACCAGAGAGAAGCATTTTTATTTTACAATATCATTGCTGCAATAGTTCCAAATATTAGTAATGGTATATTATAATGGATAAATGTTGGTATAACTGTATCACGAATATGGTCATGTTGTCCGTCTACATTTAATCCTGCTGTTGGTCCTAAAGTACTATCGGAGGCAGGGGAACCTGCATCTCCAAGGGCGCCTGCAGTACCAACTAATGCAATGGTGGCAGCAGGGCTAAAGCCTAAGGTCATACATAGAGGAACATATATGGCTGCAATTATTGGTACTGTACCAAAGGAAGTTCCAATACCCATGGTGATTATAAGGCCAATTAATAGCATTAGGAAGGCAGCCACTAGCTTACTTCCAGCCATTAATCCGGCAGCACCTTCTACTAAGGTTTCAACTCCACCAGTAGCCCTTATAACGGCACCATAACCAGAGGCTACTAACATTACGAAAGCAATGAATCCCATCATTCCTATACCACTATCTATCAAATTATCAATTTCATTGAATTTAAAGGAACCGAAAGCTAACATTATAAATATGGCTGCTAGTATACCCAATGGTAAAGAGTCAGTCAGTATCTGTATGACTAAGGCTATTACTGCTCCTACTAAAGCTCCTATTTCTCCCTTGGTCATTGGTGTATTTTCTTCCCTGGTGGCAGCAACCTCTCCAATACTGATGGATTCATATTCTCTTGGTTTCCTATAGGTAATTAATATAGCAATAAATAATCCTACAATCATACCAATTCCAGGTAAAAGCATGGATTTCCATACCATACCGAGCTCTATATCCATACCATTATCTACAATTGCACTAGTTATAATATCGTGAAATATCCATCCAAAACCTACTGGAAGCATAACATAGGGTGCTTTTAAACCAAAAGTTAAGGCACAAGCAACGGCACGTCTGTCGATTTTTAAATCATTCATTACACCAATTAATGGTGGAATTAATATTGGAATAAAGGCAATATGAACTGGTACTAGATTTTGTGAAAAACAAGATATAATAGCAATTAGAAATACAAACATGGTTTTCATGTCTTTCATAGATTCAGATAAGCTTCGTGCTAATCTATCAGCAGCTCCAGTTTTATTAATAGCGGTAGCCAATGCACCTAATAGAATATAGCTTAAAGCCGTTTGGGCATTGCCTCCCATGCCTCCAATGAGAGTAGTCATAGTATCTGTAAATCCCATACCAGCAATTAATCCACCTGAAAGGGCTGCTAAAAGTAAGGCAAGGAGCACATTCAATTTAAATAGACATAAAACAATTAATATTAAAACCGATACAATAACTGGGTTAAACATTAAATCACCTCTCTTTTAAATTTTACAATAATTTACCTAATCCCTTTTCTACTGCATTTAATATAGTATTGTCTTCTATCAATATTGCGCAAGTATTAATATCTACATTCATAATCCTATCATCGTATAGCCTATCTACCTTTTCACGGATTGCTTCATAGGCTATTTTAGTACCTTCTCCCAATTTTTTAGGTTCACCAAAGTCGATGGCTTGGGCTGCTGCATATAATTCGATGGCTAATACTCTGGTAGTATTATATAGTATTTCTTTGGCTTTTCTAGCAGCTATAGTTCCCATGCTTACATGGTCTTCTTGATTAGCTGAAGATGGTATAGAATCTACACTGGCAGGATGGGCTAATACCTTATTTTCAGAAACTAAGGCTGCTGCTGTATATTGAGGAATCATAAAACCAGAGTTTAATCCTCCTTTTTCAGTCAAGAATCCAGGTAGACCGCTAAGATGAGGATTTACTAATCTTTCTATCCGTCTTTCTGAAGAGTTGGCTAATTCGGATAAGGCTATTCCTAAAAAGTCGAAGGCTAATGCCATTGGTTGTCCATGGAAATTGCCTCCAGAGATTACCTTTTTGTCGTCGGCAAAAATTAATGGATTATCCGTTACCGAATTGAGTTCAATATTTATTTTTTCTATTACATAGTTTATAGCATCTCTGCTAGCTCCGTGGATTTGTGGGATACATCTTAGAGTGTAGGCATCTTGTACCCTGATTTCTCCTTGTTTAGATGTGAGTTGACTTGATTTGGTAAGATTTAATAAGTTTTTAGCACAGTCCATTTGGCCTTTGTGAGGTCTAATAGTGTGAACTCTTTCATCATAGGCGTCTATTATGCCATTTAGAGCTTCTATGGTTAAAGCGGCGGATATATCGGCTATCTTCGTTAGATTTAGAGCATCGTAAGCTGCTAATCCACCTATGGCTGTCATGACTGGAGTTCCATTTATTAATGCTAATCCTTCCTTTGAGGTTAGTTGAATAGTTGGGATACCAGCTTTTTCCATAGCTTCTTTTCCTGACATTCTTATCCCTTGGTAATAGGCTTCCCCTTCTCCTAACATTACCAATACCATATGGGCTAATGGGGCTAAATCGCCGCTGGCACCTAAGGATCCTTTTTCCGGTATTACTGGATGGACTCCTTTATTGAGCATCTCCATTAGAACATTGATGGTTTCTAATCGGATGCCCGAATATCCTTTGACTAAAGTGTTGATCCTTAAAAGCATTGTACCCCGGACATCTTCTTCTGCCAAAGGCTTACCTACGCCACAGGCATGACTCCTAATCAAATTAGTCTGTAGGGTTTCAGTGTCTTCTTTGGAAATGGTTACATCGCTAAATTTTCCAAAACCTGTGGTTATTCCATAGACAACTTCCTCATTTTCAACAAATTCGTCTACTAGGGCTCTAGATTTTTTTATCTTAGAAATGGCTTCTTCAGATAATTGGACCTTTGCATTATGTCTTGCCACATCTACCAAATCCTTAAGGGTTAAGCTATTTCCGTCAATATAGATGGTATGCAAAAAACCCCTCCCTTCTTAAATTTTGGTACTAATCACTATAATTTATTGCTCACAGTGATTAGTTAGAACTTTACTGTGATATTACAGTAAATACTTGCGTTTATATAATGTTATCAGAATATTAAGTTTTCGTCAATTGTCAAAATATGATATAATTAGGTAACTAATAGATATAAGGGGATGGTTACCATGAAATTGCGTTTTGTCAAGGTAAACCCAGTGGAAAATATGACTCTATTTGTGTTGGATCCAGTACCTAGGGAAGAACAGATGAATGTAGCAAATAAATTAATGAAATATAGTAATATCCATGGGGAACAGGTAGGTTTTATTGAAAGAGAAGGTTCTTATATAAGGCTCCAGATGATGGGGGGAGAATTTTGTGGAAATGCTAGCAGGTCTTTGGCTGCCTGGATGGTCTATAACGAATATCCGACTGTAGAAAGAATGGATGAAGGCTATAAGGTTAAATTAAAGGTATCAGGAGTGGAGGGAATTATAGAATGTGTAGTTCTACCCACTGATAAAAGGAATAGTTTTTGGTCCACGGTTCATATGCCATTGCCTTTAGCTGTTGAGGAAAATTCTATTGAATACGGAGGTAGTTTGGTTAAAACTATTAGGGTGGATTTTCCAGGGATAACCCATTTTATTGTTGATGGAAAGGGTATAGAGGATAAAGAGAAATTTTATAATAAATTGAAATGGGAAATGGGCCAGGATGAATATGAAGCCTTTGGGATCATGTATTACGATTATGAGAAGAACTTTTTAACCCCTTTAGTATATGTAAAGGCAACGGATAGCCTTTATTGGGAGAGGAGTTGTGCTTCTGGAACTTCTGCCTTGGGCGCGGCCTTAGCCTTTGAAAAGAATACTCCACTAAGTAAGAATGTTTCCCAACCAGGAGGAAACTTAGAGGTTTTAGTAGATTGGACAAAAGATAGCCTATCCAATATTGGATTAAAAGGGTTGGTAGATATAGTAGCCGAGGGAACAGTATATATTTAAAGTTTATATTACAGAATTATTACAAATAAGTTTCATTTTTGGTGCCTGGCACCGAAAATGAAACTTATTTTATTTGTATAGATTTTACATATGTTTATAATCCCTATGATATTATAATATAATAGGAAAATTTTGCTTTTCATATAAGGGGTGGTAAATTTGAAAAAAATAGTATTTAAAGGGGATATAGTTTTTACTCCCAATAAGGATAATTTTAAAACCTATAAAGATTCCTATTTAGTAGCAGAAGAGGGAAAGGTAAAAGGAATTTATAATGAGTTGAAAGAGGAGCTTAAAGATTATCCTATAAAAGATTTTTCGAATAAATTAATTATTCCAGGGTTTGTAGATATACATCTCCATGCTCCTCAATATCCTAATAGAGGATTAGGTTTAGATAAGGAGCTAATACCTTGGCTAGATACCTACACATTTCCTGAAGAAGCAAAATATGATGATTTAGATTATGCTAACAAAGTTTATAGAAGATTGGTAAAGGATTTATGGAAATATGGGACTACTAGTGCTGTAGTCTATAGCAGTATTTATAAGGAGAGCACTAAGCTTTTAATGGATTTATTTATTGAAGCCAATTTGAAAGCCTATATAGGAAAGGTGAATATGGATAGAAACACATCGGCTAAGCTAAAAGAAGATACTGAAAAATCCCTATTGGATACAGAGGAGATTATTTTAGAGTACAATGATAAATCACCTTTAATAAAACCAATAATTACTCCAAGGTTTGTACCTACTTGTACAAGTAAACTTATGGAGGGATTAGGCAATTTAGCCATGAAATACGATATTCCAGTTCAATCTCACTTAAGCGAAAATAGAGCAGAGGTAGAATGGGTTCATAAACTCCATCCAGATTTAAAAGATTATGCTTCTGTTTATAATGAATATAATCTTTTTGGTCAGACTAGGACCATAATGGCCCATTGTATATATAATACTCAGGAGGAAATGGAATTAATGGCTAAAAATCAAGTTTTTGCTGCCCATTGTCCTTATTCTAACTATAATCTTTCTAGTGGAATAATGCCTGTAAGGAAATTTTTAGATATGGGAATTCCAGTAGGCTTAGGTTCTGACATATCTGGTGGTCATAGCCTTAGTATTCCAAATATAATGGTAGGGGCAATACAGGCTTCCAAGATGAAATGGCTACATACCAATAAAGGATTAAAACCCTTAACTAGTTCTGAAGCCTTTTTCCTAGGAACTAAAGGTGGAGGTAGTTTCTTTGGGAAGGTAGGCAGTTTTGAAGTAGGTTATGCTTTAGATGCATTGATAATAGACGATTCTACCCTAGGAGATATAGAAGAATTATCCTTAGAAGAAAGAATTCAAAGATTTATCTATATTGGTGATGATAGAAATATAATAGAAAGATATATAGAAGGAGAAAAGATAGATGAACCCGTGTAGACAGAATATTCTGACCATGATATAATTTGAAAAAAGGGTGGATAAGGGGTAGATAATTTATGTCTAGACAAAATGGTATTAGTGTAGAAGATATGTTAGGTTTAGAAGTAATGGAGAATTGTAATATGATTGCTGGATTTAAAGGTGTAAAAAACACTATAGCTAGAGTTAATATTATGGCAGATCCAGATATTTTTGATTGGGTTCAAGAAGGGGAGTTTCTATTGACTACAGCTTATTTCTTTGAAAAAGACAATGTGGAGGCTCAAAAGAAACTGATTAGGAATGCTTCTGATAAAAAAATGGCTGGCATTGGTATTAAAGTTTCCCCTTATTTAGAGGCTCTTTCAGAAGAAGTACTTAATCTAGCCGAGGAGTTGAACTTTCCTTTAATTGATATCCATTACTCTATACCTCTATCGGATATAATGATGGCTATTTTTAAGGAGATATTTAATAAACAAGCTTCTCTATTGGAGAGAATAGAAAAGGTTCATGAACGGTTTATGGAAGTAATGTTGGAAGGGAAAGGTATTGGGGAAGTTACCCAGGTAATTCACGAAAATATTAAGAACCCAGTAATATTGAATTTAAAATTCTCTAATCAGAGATTTAGTCAGTTAAAGGGTATTGATGATAATACGAAAGATGAGCTTCTACAGGATATGAAAAGATTCTATGATTCCAATGATGGCAGAAGTAAGTTAAAAAGGTTAGATGAGGACAAGGTTCTGGTGAAAGAAAAATTCGTTAAAAGAATGGTTATGCCTATTGTATTGAAGGATAATGTTTATGGTCATATATTTACCTGGTCTACTACTACACCTTTGGGAGGTTTTGACCTGTCCATTATAGAATCAGCTTCTACTACAATAGCTTTAGCAGTATTACAGGAACTATCTATAAAGGAAGTAGAAATTAGGTATAGATCCGAGTTTTTTGAAGACTTAATATCTGTAGATATAAAAAGGAAGAAAAAGGCTTTAGATAGGGCTCACTTTTTCAATTTAAAACCAAATGATTATTATGTAATAGAAGTAATGAGTTTTAAATTGAAATTTGAAGAGGAAGAAGATGATGAGTATTTCTTCGAATATTTAAAGGATTATGCTAATACTACAGTAATGATAGCAGAAGATATAATGAATTACTTAGGATTAAAGGGAATAGTTTCTACTAAATTGAATGGAATACAAATATTATTAGGCTTTGAAGAACCTTTTAGTATTAATAGTAGATTAGAAGATTTTAATCAAAGGCTGTATGAGGCTTTAGAAGAAAAGTTTAAAAATATGGAAATAAGAATAGGAGTAGGAAGAATTTATAAGGGTTTGGAGAAAGTAAACAAAAGCTTCTCCGATGCTTTGAAGACTATAAGAACGGGGAAGGTACTTACTAATAAAGAGGTAGTTACCTTTAATGAGCTAGGAATATTTAAAATATTATGTCAGGATTTTTTAACAGACGAATTAGAGGATTTCTACAATACCACCTTAAAACCCTTAGTAGATTACGATGAAAAGAAGTCAACCGAATTGGTAAAAACTTTAGAAGCTTATTATAAATTTAATGGAAATCTAACTAGAATGTCAGAACATCTATACACCCATTATAATACCATTTTATATAGAATCAACAGGATAAAAGAGATAACCAAAATGGAACTAGATGATCCTAATGATAGGTTGAACTTGGAAATAGCATTGAAGATTAGAGAACTACTTTGATTTCATGGGACAGGGGGGACAGGTAGAACTGCCCCTACTGTCCTAGGACTACTCTTCTACCAAAGCTACTGCTCTTATGGGAGAGCCGGAGCCATCCCTTATTTTTAATGGTAGACCAATATATAGAAATCTTTTGTTTACCAACTTATCTAAATTACATAGGTTTTCCGTATTGGTAATATTGTATTCTCCACATACTAAATGGCCAGAGAACCTGATATCGTCTGGAGTTTGGTCTATGGCTGGAGCATCTACTCCTATATTTACTACTCCTTTTTCAGCTAACCATTTAGCTCCTTCGTAGCTTAATCCAGTATAATCCGTTTGAAATTTATCCGTTCCATAGGATCTATCATGGTGACCTGTATATAATAAGATTATATCTCCCTTTTTTATTTCTTGTCCAGATCTTCTTTCAGCTTCTTCTAAATCCTTTGGCTCTATGTAGTCTGGGTATCTAATATGACTTACATCAATACAGATAGCACTACCCCAAAAGTACTCTAAGGGCATTTTATCAATAGTAGGGCCGCCTGGTTTAAATTCTGAAACTCCATCACTGTGGGTACCACAATGTTCAGACATTAGTAGGTTTCTGGCGGAAAATCCAACAGTAGGGCTTCCTGTCATTTTCATATTTTCTTCATGGCTCATATTGGTCATAATAAAGGTTTTCTGGTGCATTGGGAAAACGGACATACCTTGAAAAATCTCTTGAGAAAGATCGATTAATTTTAATCCCATAATTATTCCCCTTTCTATAATTCTATTCTTATACTCTAATTATAACTATCTTAAAAGGAAGTTCTTTATATAAAACTCACAAAAGTATTAGATGGGTTTTACAAAAACTCCAATGGATTAATTGAATCTGGGAGTTTTTTTTATAGGATATTAACAAAGTCTATTCCCAAATATTATGCTATTATGTTTAAAATGGATTTTTATAATATTAAAGGGGGTTTTATAATGTATCAAGTTATAGTAAAAAATGCTAGAATCCCACAAGGAGATGAAACAGTACTAACCAATATATTGATTAAGGATGAAAAAATTGCAGGATTTGTAGACCAAATTGATGGAATAGAGGCTGAAGAAATAATCGATGCTGAAGGTCATTTAACTTTACCTGGATGTATAGATTCTCATACTCATTTTATGGATCCAGGATTTACCCATAGAGAAAATTTCCTAACGGGAACTTCTTCAGCAGCAGCAGGTGGCTTAACTACTATTGTTGACATGCCTTGTTGCTCAGTACCCTCAGTAAGGTCTATTCCTGAGTTGGAAAACAAACTGGAGAAAATTAAGGATAAGGCCATAATAGATTATGGTTTTTGGGGTGGAGTTACAGGAGAAGATGTAAGGGAAGGCTGGCTTCATAATGTTAAGGAACAAGCAGATTATGGAGTAATTGGTTTTAAAGTATATATGACTCCTTCAGTACCTACATATCCAAGGGTTACTGATCCAGAAATGTATGAAGCCTTTAGGGCAGTGGCAGAAACAGGTCTTCCTATAGGAATCCATGCTGAAAATTTTGCCATGTGTGATTATTTTGTGAAAAAGTTTCAAAAAGAAGGCAGAATGGATGGACCAGCTTGGGCTGAAGCTAGGATGGAGTTAGCAGAAAAGGTGGCAATTCAATTAGGAATAAGTTTTGCTGAAGATACAGGAGCAAGACTTCATATTGTCCATATGAGCACTGGAATAGGAGCTAAATTGGTTAAAGAAGCTAAGTTAAAAGGATTAGATGTGACTAGCGAAACTTGTCCTCATTATTTAACTTTAAATTATCAAGAAGCTATGAGTGAATATGGTGCCTTTGCTAAGATTGCACCACCTTTAAGGACTAAAAAGGATAATGAAGAATTATGGGAAGGGTTAAGGGATGGTAGTGTAGATTTTATAGCTACTGACCATGCTCCATACCATATTGAAGATGAAAAAGCTAAAAAAGGTATGAATATATGGACTGCATTCCCAGGAATACCTGGAGTAGAGACTATGGTACCTATTATAGTTAGTGAAGGGTATAACAAGGGAAGGATTTCTCTGTCAAGAATGGTAGAGATACTTAGTACCAATGCGGCTATCCACTATGGATTATATCCAAAGAAAGGCAGCTTGAATATTGGAGCTGATGCAGACTTAACTATTATAGATTTAAATAAGGAATGGATTATAGACCAAGAGAAAACCTATAGTATGGCTAAATATAACCCATTACATGGACTAAAACTAAAAGGTAAAGTAGCCAAGACTGTAGTTAGA
This sequence comes from Clostridium sp. Cult1, assembly GCF_021655095.1. Taxonomy (GTDB): domain Bacteria; phylum Bacillota; class Clostridia; order Tissierellales; family Tepidimicrobiaceae; genus Schnuerera. Next base: position 1,392,994 of record NZ_PPXW01000001.1, read on the forward strand.
GGCAAGGTAGTATTTGATGAGAAGGAAGGAATTACAGTAAAAGAAGGCTATGGTCAATTTGTAAAAAGACAGAGTATACAAAAATTAGATAAAAAGATTAAATTTTAAGGGGGATTATAATGACAAGACATGCTATTTTAGTTATAGATATGTTAAATGATTTTGCTAATGAAAAGGGAGCTTTATATTGTCCTGGAGCTGCTAGGATAACTAAAAACCTTCAAGAATTATTGAAATGGGTAAGAGATAGGAAAGCTGAAGGAAAAGATGATGTTCAAATAGTTCATATCCAAGAAGCCCATAGGGAAGATGATGCAGATTTTAGAGTCAGGCCTCGTCATGCAGTTAGAGGAACCTGGGGTTCGGATTTTATAGAAGAGTTATATCCAGAAAAAGGAGAATATATTGTACCTAAAAGAAGACATAGTGGATTTGCTTATACGGATTTAGACCTATATTTAAGGGAAGAGAACATAGATACAGTAGTGGTAACAGGAGTATGGACCAATGTATGTGTAAGGAGTACCGCTACTGATGCATTAGCTAGAGCCTATAAGGTTATTACATTAAGTGATGGATGTGATTCTAAAACGGAAGAGATGCATGAATACGGGTTGAAGGATTTAAGTATTTTCTCTAAAGTAATGACTATAGATGAATATATAGACGCCTGGGAAAAAGGTCTAGACCCATGGGAAGGTGGCGGAGATCCAGAGAATAAGGTGGAATAACCAATTGAAGAAAGGCGTGGAGTCAGTATGAAAATAGTGGTTGGAATATCTGGGGGAAGTGGTTCTATTTATGCAGTATCCCTTTTGAAAGCTCTTCAACAGTTGAATATAGAAACTCATCTAGTAGTGACTACTATGGGAGGATATGTGACGGAACATGAATGTGGAATAGGTTTAGAGGAATTAAAAGGTATGGCTACCTATTTTCATGATAATAAAAATTTTGCAGCTCCAATAGCCAGTGGGTCTTTTAAGGTAGATGGAATGGTAGTAATTCCTTGCTCTATGAAAACATTATCCTCCGTTGCTAATGGGTTTTCTGATAGTCTACTTACTAGGGCATGTGATGTGACCATTAAAGAGAAAAGGAAACTGGTATTGATACCAAGGGAAACCCCTTTAAGCCCTATTCATTTGGAGAATATGTTGAAATTGTCTAAAATAGGGGTTACCATTTTTCCCCCTAGTCCCGGCTTTTATAATCATCCAGAATCCATTGAAGATATAGTCTTAAATATGACAGGAAGAATATTGGATATGTTGGGTATAGATAATAATTTGGTAAATAGGTGGAAAGGTCAGTAGAAGGGAGGGGATTTGTTGGAGAGACAAATGCTTAGATATACCTTAGAAGAATTGAAAAGTATGGGAGAGCTTTTAGTATGTGATAGGGAAGTAAGTTCAGAATATGAATTAGGGGCAGTTTTAAAATATTTTAGAAATAAAAGGCCTATTCTATTTAAGAGGGTAAAAGGAAGCACTATTAGGGGAGCAGGAGGCCTTTATGGAAATAGGGAAATACTATATAAGCTGCTACATATGGATCATGAGAACCGATTGTTTAAATTTATGGATGCTATTGCTAACCCTAAATCCTATAAAGTAGTAGATGGAGGTCCAGTGAAAGAGAATGTAATAAGGAGAAATATTGATTTACCTAAAATACTCCCTATTCCTAAATTTCAAGAAAAGGATTCTTCTAGTTTTATTACTGCAGGGGTGTTGGTGGTAAAGGATCCAGAGACAGGTAAATATTTTACCTCTATTAGGAGATTTCAAGTCAATGGAAGGAATCAGCTTTCAGCCCTTATTGCTTCCCCAAAACTTACTGAGGATTTTCTAAAACTAGAGAAGGAAAACAAGCCTTTAGAGGTGGCTATAGTTCTTGGTTATGATGCTCCCTTTTTAATGGCTAGTCAAATAAGTTCTGCTACTTATGGAGTAGATAAATACCAGATAGATAGTGCCTTAAGGGGAGAACCGTTAGAATTGGTACCTTGCGAAACCGTAGATTTACTGGTGCCAGCCTATTGTGAAATAGTACTAGAGGGTAGGATAGTTCCAGGAAAGAGGGAAATGGAAGGTCCTTTTGGAGAATTAATGGGCTATTATGGCGGAGTAGCACCTCATCCAATTATTGAAGTAGATGCTATTATGCATAGGGATGACCCTATATTTCAAATTGCATTTCCTTGTAGAGAGGAACATCTTTCCAATGGCCTTATAAGAGAAGTGGAATTATATAATCAATTGAAAAATCAGGTTAATGTAGTAGATGTAAACGTTACAGAAGGGGGAGGCTATAGGTTTAATGCTTTTGCTTCCATATATAAACAGAAGGAAGGCGATGGGAAATCGGCTATTATAGCAGCTTTAGGTTCTAATAAGGATTTAAAACAGGTGGTAATTGTAGATGAAGATGTAGATATATTTGATCTTCAGGATATAGAATGGGCTATTACTACTAGGACTCAAGGCAGTCAAGATTTTGTAGTTATACCAGGAGCCTTAGGTTCATCCTTAGAACCTTCCCACGATTTGAGAGGAATAACGGATAAGATAGGAATTGATGCTACTAAACCTTTAGGCGAGAATGCCATTGAGTTTGAAAGGGCTATTATCCCAGGTTATGAGAGTATTGATATTAGTAGGTATTTCCCAAATATTATATAGAGAAGGTGAGGTAATATGAAGGAAGCTATAGGGATGGTAGAAACTAGATCTTTGATAGGAGCCATCCAAGCTGCAGATGCAATGGTTAAAGCTGCCAATGTAAAGGTTTTGGATTTTCAGTTTGTAGGTTCTGGACTAGTGGCAGTTACCGTTACAGGAGATGTGGCTGCAGTGAAGGCAGCTGTTGAATCTGGTGAAGAAGAAGCAGCTAAGGTAGCAGAAGTCATCTCCACTAATGTAATACCAAGGCCTCATGATGAAGTGGATAAAATATTTTAGCATGGTGGTGAAATATTATGGTCAATCCATTGGCGAGGGTGGTTATGAATAATGTGATAAAAAAGACTGATGATTCTAAGCCTTATGTTGAAGAAAAAAAGGTTTCAAATCTAACTAGCAAGGAAGTAAAAATATTGAAAGATATAATAAATAGAGGTAAACAGGTTAAAAACCATAATGAACAAGGAAAGATGATTACCTTAGACGAAGCAGTGGAAAGGATAAAGGATGGCCGTTAGTAAAGGAGGTTTTCTTGAATGGATAAAGCTGTAGGACTTATTGAGGCATTAGGCCTTACTACTGCAGTTTCTGCCTTAGACGCAGCTAGTAAAGCAGCAGAGATTAAATTAATAGGAGTAGAGAAGGTAATCGGAGTAGGTAAGGCAGTTGGTGTAAATATTCAAATTGCAGGTGAAGTAGCAGCGGTAAAGGCAGCTGTAGATGCAGGGGTAGAGGAAGGTAATAGAGTAGGAACTGTAATTGCCAGTCATGTAATTCCAAGACCTCATGATGAGGTAGATAAATTAATAGAAAAATTTGCCCTAAATTTAAAGGACGGTAAATCTAAAGAGGAAAAAAAGAAAGAAGTAAAAACTAAAAACAAAAAATCAAATAAGGAGGAATAGGTATGAGTCAAGCTTTAGGTTTAGTTGAAACGAAAGGGTTAGTAGGTTCAATAGAGGCGGCAGATGCTATGGTAAAGGCTGCCAATGTAACTTTAGTTGCTTATGAAAAGATAGGATTTGGTCTTGTTACCGTAATGGTAAGAGGAGATGTAGGAGCAGTAAAAGCAGCAGTAGATGCAGGCGCAGAAGCAGCTAGGGCTGTAGGAGAACTTCATTCTGTTCACGTAATACCAAGGCCTCATTCAGAAGTGGAGAGAGTTATTTTGAAACAATATGAATAATCCCATTGGGGTGTATTAAATGGTCAAAAATAAAATAACCTTAAATGTTTTAGCAGATATAACTAAAAAAATTGGGAAAGTAGATTTTACCCAATCAGCTAATAGAATTTTAATAGTTTTTACAGGTTCTAATATAGAATTAGATGAAAGGATAGAAAAGTTAAAAGGAATAAAGGAAAAAGGCATAGATTTTTCACTGGCTTTCTCTTTTATGGGGGAAAAGATTTTAAATGTAGAAAGTATAATCAATTCTTTAAATCCTATAGAAATATATGGGGAAGAGGATATATTTCAATTAGAGGAAATAGTAGAAAAACATTCCTCTATTATTGGACCAAATATTACTATGAATACTCTATCTAAGGTGACCTTAGGTATGATAGATAGTTTCGTACCCAATATTATTTGGACCTTTCTATATAAGGAGAAGCCAGTATACCTAGACTATACTTCCGTTAGAAACTATTTAGGAGCCCCATCGAAGAATAAGGAAATAAAAGATATTATAGAAAATCATATTGATAAATTAAAAAGGATGGGAGCCATAGAAGTAGAGGCAGTAAATTATGGAAAACAAATATTGATGAAAGAGAATAGATCTATTCTAGAGAAGGATGAGAAAGGATATAGTAGTTTTAATAAAGTAATTACTGAAAGGGATTTGATTAACTATAATTCAAGGGAGTCATTAATACTGCCAAAGGGTACAATTATTACCCCTTTGGCAAAGGACAGAGCTAAGGAATTGGGAATCAAAATAGAAATGGAAAAGTAGAGGGAGGGGATAAAATGTATTTAGGCAAGGTAATTGGAACTGTAGTAGCAACAAGGAAGGACGAAAATTTAATTGGTTCAAAACTTATGATTACCCAACCTCTAAATATGGAGTTAGAACCAATAGGTGAACCATTAATTGCTGTAGATACAGTAGGAGCAGGAATAGGAGAATTAGTAATCTTCACTAAAGGGACTGCAGCAAGAATAGCAGCCAGAAAGATGGACGCCCCTATAGATATTTCCATAGTAGGAATAGTAGACCAGTTGACAATTGACGATTGAGACAACAGGGACGGTTCTTAGTGTCCCAAAAAGAAGGGAGGTTTTAGGTTGGATGCAAAACATTTAAAGATGTCTATGGAATATAGAAATCTAATAGACATACTTATGAGTGATAAGGATTATGCAGATATAGTTTTATATGATGGAGAAGTTGTAAACGTTATTACTAGGGAGATCTATAGAGCAGATATTGCTATAAAAGGAAAATATATTTTGTTAGTAGGTGATTGTAAGGATTTAATTGGGCCTAATACTTTGGTTATAGATGTAAGAGGCAAGTATTTATCCCCTGGTTTCATTGATTCCCATATGCATTTTGAATCCAGTATGCTTACGGTAACAGAGTTTTCTAGATTATCCATTCCTTCTGGGACTACTACCTTAATTGCGGATCCCCATGAAATAGGGAATGCATTAGGGCCAGTTGGGATGAAGGCTATGGCTGATGAAATAGATTCAGTCCCTAACAAAGTACATCTTGTAGTTCCAGCATTAACTCCAGATTGTCCAGATTTGGAAACCGCAGGCTATGATACTAGTTCTAAGGATATGGAGGATTTGTTGAATTACAAACATATTATTGGAATTGGAGAATTGCAGGGCTTTAGTAATGCAAAACATGTTTATAGGAATACTCCAGAGATAATTACAGATCTGCTGGCTTCCACTATATACGCTAAATCTAAGAATATGGTGGTAGATGGGAATGCACCTGAGCTATTTGGTGCTGAGTTAGCAGCCCATATAATATCCACTGGAGGAAAATGTTCTTGCCATGAAACTACTACTAAAGAAGAAGCAGTAGAAAAACTACGGCAAGGAGTCTACCTATTTATGAGGGAAGGCTCTACCCAGAGGAATATGGCTGAATGTATTAGAGCTGTTACAGAAGAAAAAATGGACTCTAGAAGATGTATTTTAGCTACAGATGATATGGTAGCAGCCGATTTAGAGACTATAGGCCATATGAATGAAATTGTAAGAAGAACTATAAAAGAAGGAGTAAACCCTGTAGAGGCTATTCAGATGGTTACCATAAATCCAGCTACCTACTTTGGATTAGATGATGTTGGAGTGTTGGCTCCTGGCAAGATTGCTGATATAGCCATTATAGATGATTTGGAAGAGATGGTAGTAGAAGGGGTTTTCATAGATGGGAAGTTGGTAGCTTCAAAAGGAGAATTATTAATAGATTTACCTACCTATACCTATCCAGAAGAGGTTAAAAACTCCGTTAAAATTGGACCTATTTCTGAAAATGACTTAGAAATAAGAGCAGAGGGAAGTACAGCAAAGGTACGATGTATAGAGGTTATTCCAGACCAAAACTTAACAGGAAAATTAGAAGAAATGGTAAAGGTATATAACGGAGTAGCTGAACCGGATGTATCAACGGATACTTTGCAAATAGCTTGTATAGAAAGATATGGGAGAACAGGCAATATTGGTAAAGCTTTTGTAAAGGGCTTTGGAATGAGAAATGGAGCCTTTGCTGAGTCTGTGGCCCATGATACTCATAATATTATTGTAGTAGGTACTAATATTAGAGATATGACTTTGGCAGTAAATAGGGTTATAGAATTAGGTGGAGGTATTGCAATAGCTAATAAGGGAAGGATATTGTCTGATATGAGGCTAGCAGTAGGTGGATTGATAACTGACGAATTAGATGGACATGAAGTAAGTAGTAAAATTGCCCAATTGGAAAGAATGGTAAAAGAAGATTTAGGATGTAAAATCCATGCACCATTTATGCATCTATCCTTCTTAGCCTTATCCACATCACCAACATGGAAAATTACTGACAAAGGCCTAATAGATGTGAACAACTTTAAAATTCTTCCACCAATAGTTTAGACAATTCATAATGTATAATTGAAAATAATTGTGAACCGTGAATTGAAGTAGAAAGGAGGATAGTAGTTTAGTATCAATATTAAAAAATTGAAGGGGGATTGTTATGCCAACTAAAACTGTGAGTAATGAAGGTTTTTTAGAAAGACAGTTTAAACTTAGTGAACATAAAACGGATGTAAAGACAGAAATTTTAGCAGGTATTACTACTTTTATGACTATGGCTTATATTTTAGTGGTAAATCCAAATATGTTAGCCGAAACAGGTATGGATTGGGGTGGCGTATTTACCGCTACAGCTTTATCAGCAGTAATTGCTACTCTTATTATGGCGTTTTTTGCCAATTATCCTTTTGCATTAGCCCCTGGTATGGGACTTAACGCTTTCTTTACTTATTCAGTAGTATTTGGGATGAGTAAATCTTGGCAATTTGCTTTAACTGCAGTATTTATTGAGGGGATTATATTTATCATATTATCTCTATTTAAAGTTAGGGAGGCTATATTCGATGCTATTCCGATGAATTTGAAAAAGGCAGTATCAGTAGGTATAGGGTTGTTTATTGCACTAATAGGTTTTGTAAATGCAGGTATAGTTCAAACAGGTGATGGAACTATAATGGGTCTAGGAAATATTACTGATTCTGGTCCTATATTGTCTCTAATAGGTTTGATTATAATGGGGGTACTATTGGCTAAAAATGTTAAAGGAGCTTTGTTAATAGGTATTCTTGCCGCTACACTTATAGGTATTCCCATGGGTATAACCCAAATTCCTGATGGAATATTTAAAGCTCCCCCATCAGTAAGTCAGGTGGCCTTCCAATTTGAATGGAGCAATATATTCTCATGGGAAATGTTAATAGTAGTATTTACTTTCCTATTTGTAGATATATTCGATACAGTAGGAACTTTAGTAGGGGTAGCTTCTAAAGCAGATATGTTAGACGAAGAAGGTAAACTTCCAAGAGTTAGCCAAGCTCTATTTGCCGATGCAGTAGGTACCGTAACGGGAGCTTGTTTAGGAACTAGTACAGTAACTACATATGTAGAATCAGCCTCTGGAGTAGCCGATGGTGGTAGAACAGGTCTTACAGCTTTGTCTACAGCAGGAATGTTTTTCTTAGCATTATTCTTCTCCCCAATTTTCGGTATGATTCCAGGACAGGCAACAGCACCAGCATTGATTTTAGTAGGATTATTTATGATGAGCCCAATTAAGGAAATTGACTTAAATGATTTTACTGAGGCCATTCCAGCATTTTTAACCATAGCAATGATGCCCTTTGCTTATAGTATTGCTGAAGGTATCGTTTTTGGTATGGTATCCTATGTATTATTAAAACTGATAACTGGTAAACATAAGGACATATCAGTAGTAATGTATATATTAGCAGCTCTATTTATACTAAAAAACATACTTCCTTTGTTATTTTAATAATGTAAACTAAGGCTGCCTTCCAAAGGGAGGCAGCTTTTTTCACAAGGTTTTATGAAAGGAGGCTGCAAAAAATGAAGGTATATAAAGGGAAATCTATAGAAGAAGTTATAGGACTATTAGGGAAATACAAGGACAAGGGAAAGGTTATTGCTGGGGGAACAGATTTAATTATAGATTTGAGAAACGATAAATTCACTCCTAATTCATTAATAGATATATCTAGTATTGAAGAATTGAGGAGAGTTGAGGAATGGGAAGAGTCGATAAAAATAGGAGCAGCAACTACTTTTACCCAGATAATAGAAGACTCATTATTTGATGAGAATCTATATGGACTGAAGAAGGCCTGTATTACAGTAGGGTCTCCCCAGATAAGGAATAAAGGTACTATAGGTGGAAATATTGCTAACGGATCTTCTGCTGCTGATTCCATACCTCCCCTTCTTTGTTTGGATAGTACTATAGTTTTAGAAAGTGTAAGGGGAAAGAGGGAAATAAGTCTAGAGAATTATTATAAGGATAATCTTTCTATTATGAAGGACGAGATCTTAACCTTTATTCAATTTAAAAAACCTTATAAAGATCAGGTATTATCCTTTGCGAAATTAGGTCTCAGGAAGGCTTTGGCCATATCAAGGCTTTCTATAGCTACTCTATTGGAATTAGATGAGAATGGTAAAGTAAAAACTATAAAAATTGCTACTGGTTCTTTAGGAAGGTTTCCTATGAGGGAACCTATAGTAGAAGAATTTTTATTAGGAAAGGAATTAACAGCAGATATAACGGATAAGGCAGTAGAAGTACTTCAGCAGGTTATGGATGAAAGATTAGGAGGAAGATCAACTTTACCTTATAAGAGAATAGCGGTGGAAAGGATATTTAAGGAAGCTCTAGGCCATGGGGTCAAGAGATTAAAGGGGGTAGAGCCATGGTAGAAATAAATCTGAAGGTAAATGGTAAAGACTATGTTCTAGAAGTAGAAGAAGATATGAGATTGTTAGATTTACTTCGAGAAAAGCTAGGCTTTTTAGGGGTTAAGGAAGGTTGTAGTGAAGGAGAATGTGGAGCTTGTACTGTAATAATGGATGGTCAAGTAGTCAATTCTTGTCTAATAATGGCATTCCAAGCTGAAGGTAGTAGCATTATTACCATAGAAGGCCTTGAAAAGGAAGGAGAAATCCACCCTATACAAAAAGCTTTTATAGAAGTAGGAGCAGTCCAATGTGGGTACTGTACTCCAGGAATGATCCTATCTGCTAAAGCCTTACTTGATAAGAATCCTAATCCTACTGAAGAGGAGATTCGGGAAGGCATATCAGGTAATCTATGTAGATGCACTGGATACAATAAGATTATCCAAGCTGTGGAGAAAGCAAAGGGGGTGTAGCTATGAACCTGAATATAGTAGGTAAGAATATTTTAAGGGTAGATGCTTTAAGCAAGGTCACTGGTAAGGCCTTATATCCTGAGGATATATTTATGAATAATATGGTCTATGGTAAAACCTTAAGATCTAAAGTGCCTCATGCCTATATTAAAGTCGATACAAGGAAAGCAGAAAAAATAGATGGGGTAATTAAAATTCTCACTCATAAGGATGTACCCAATAATGAACATGGAGTAATACTTAAAGACCATGAAGTATTTTGTAGTGAAAAGGTGCGAAGGATTGGAGATCCAATAGCTTTTGTAGTTGCCAAGAATAAAAAAATATGCGAATTAGCATTGAAGGAAATCCTTGTAGAATATGAGGAAATAGAAGGGGTTTTTTGTCCCAAAAAAGCTATGAAGGAGGATTCACCTAAGGTACATGGAGACACTAATATAGTATACCATTATAAGATTAGAAAAGGTGATGTGGAAGAAGGGTTTAAAAATAGTTGTGCCATTGCAGAAAATATTTATAAAACCCATATGGTAGACCATGCTTTTTTACAACCTGAAGCAGGGATATCTTTTATAGATGAGGAAGGTAGAGTTACAGTAATGGTGGCTACCCAATACCCCCATTATGATAGGGAGGAAATAGCCTCTGCACTGGAATTATCGGAAGAAAAGGTAAGAATAATAAATACCAATATAGGAGGGGCCTTTGGTGGTAGAGAAGATATTAGCCTTCAAATCCATTTAGCTTTAGCAACAAAAATTTTAAATAGACCAGTAAAAGCTATATATTCTAGGGAAGAATCCTTTATTGCCCATGCTAAAAGGCATTCCATGATAATGAAATATAAAACAGGAGCAGATAGAGATGGAAAACTATTAGCTATGGAAGCAGAAATAGTTGGGGACACAGGGGCTTATGCTTCATGGGCTACTAATGTTTTAAGAAAATCAGGGGTTCATGCAACAGGTCCCTATTTTATCCCTAATGTAAAGGTAGATAGTATTGCAGTCTATACCAACAATCCCTTTGCAGGAGCAATGAGGGGGTTTGGTGCTACTCAAGTGCCCATAGCTCATGAACAACAGATGGATATTTTAGCAGAAAAACTAGGAATAGATCCAATAGCCATTAGGATGAAAAATATATTTAAACAGGGATCTATTACTGCTACTGGTCAGGTGCTAACTGATAGTGTGCCCTTAGATAGATGTATAGAAAAAGTGGCAGAGAAAATAGACTTTTCCCTTGAGAGAGAGGAGGCTTACTGATGAAGAAAAGAGGAAGGGGAATAGGATTATCTTTTTATGGAACTGGATATGGAAATGGATTTCCCGATGTATCTAAAGCAAAAGTAAAACTCCTTAAAGATGGTAAGGTTGGTATATATGTGGGGGGAACTGAGGTAGGTCAGGGAGCTAAAACCGTTCTTTCTCAAATTGGATCAGAAACTTTAAAATTGCCTCTAGAGAAAATAATATTAATTACTGAAGATACTAGTTTAATGCCCGATTCAGGTACAGCAGCTGCCAGTCGCCAAACTTATAATACGGGTAATGCTATTAAGGTAGCTTGTAAGAATTTTAAAGATAAATTAAAGGAAGTGGCAAAAGATGAGTTAAAATTAAATGCAATCCATGGATTAACTGTGGAAAAGGGAGAAATATATTTAGAGTTTTTTCCTCAAAAAAGAATTTCCTTTAAAGAATTGTCCAAAATCTATGGTGATGATAATATAGAAGCAGAAGGCGAGTTCATTGCTCAAACGGTAGAGATGGATCCGGAAACTGGGCAAGGAGCTCCTTATTGGCCTTATACTTTCAATGCCTGTGGAGTAGAGCTAGAAGTGGATACTATTACTGGGTTAGTTGAAATAGAAAGGGCAGTTTTTGCTCAAGATGTAGGAAGAGCAATTAATCCCCATCTAGTAGAAGGGCAAATGGATGGAGGTTTTGCCATGGCTTTAGGTTATGTATTATTCGAAGATTTAAAACTAGAAAAGGGTAAAATATATAATAATAAGTTTTCAAAGTATTTAATACCAACGGCCATGGATATGATTCAGGTAGAAAATATAATAGTAGAAGAACCAGAGTATACAGCTCCCTTTGGTGCTAAAGGTATAGGAGAACCAGTGATGATACCTGTAGGGCCTGCCATATTAAATGCTATTTATGATGCCATAGGGGTAAGGATTACAGAATTACCCATTACTCCAGAAAGGTTAATTAAGGCCATAGAAGAGGATAGAAAGAAGAAAGAGGAGATATAGATGGAAAGAATTATAAAGATTGTTAAAGGAGAAATAAAAGCAGAATTGGTATTGAAGAATGCCAATATAATCAATGTATTTACTAATGAAATAATTAAAGGTGATATAGCTATTGAAAGAGGAAAGATAATAGGCATTGGTGAATATGAAGGCATAGAAGAGATGGATTTAGAAGGAAAATATCTATCTCCTGGATTCATAGATTCCCATGTCCATATTGAATCCTCTATGGTAACTCCTGGTCAATTTGCAAAGGCTATTTTACCAAGGGGAGTCACTACTGTAGTTACCGATCCTCATGAGATAGCTAATGTAAAGGGAATTGAGGGAATAAAATATATGCTAGATGAAAGCCAAGACCTACCTTTAGATGTATATGTAATGTTGCCTAGCTGTGTTCCTTCAACTCCCTTTGAAAATGCAGGAGCTGTACTTGAAGCAGAGGATTTAGAGAAATTAATGAATGAAGAAAGGGTTTTAGGCCTAGGAGAGATGATGAATTATCCAGGAGTTATAGGGGGAGATGAAAAGGTACTAAAGAAACTGGGTTTATTTCAAGATAAGGTTATAGATGGTCATGGACCTCTTATAACAGCCAAAGAATTAAATGCCTATGTAGCTGCAGGAGTAAAAACGGAACATGAATGTTCTACAAAGGAAGAGATGATAGAAAGGCTTAGGCTAGGGATGTACATCCATATTAGAGAAGGTTCTGCAGCTAGGAATTTGAAAGAATTGATTAAGGTAGTAGATAAAGATAATTTGAGAAGATGTTTATTTTGTACTGATGATAAACATCCTGGGGATCTGTTAGAAGAAGGGAGTATTGACCATAATATAAGATTAGCTATAAAAGAGGGAATAGATCCTATAGATTGTATTAAGATGGCTTCCTTAAATTCAGCAGAAGCCTATGGATTAAAAAATAAAGGTGCTATAGCTCCTGGATATAAGGCGGATTTAGTAGTTATAGATAATCTAGAGGATTTTAATGTAATAAAGGTATTTAAGGAAGGTAAATTGGTAGCAAAAAACCATAAACCTTTATTTCAAATTCCAAGTAGGGATAATAGTTCTATGAAGAATACGGTAAATATTAAAAGAGTCGAAATAGAGAATTTAAGAATCCCAATTGAAGGCGAAAAGGTAAATGTAATAAAGTTACTCCCTCATAGTTTGATTACAGAAAAGGTAGTAAAGAATGTAAAGGATATGGTAGTGGAAGATGGTGCCTTTATAAGGGGAGACAATATATTAAAGGTAGCAGTAATTGAACGACATAATAGGACGGGAAATATTGGTTTAGCTTTAGTAGAGGATTTTGGTTTAGAAAATGGAGCTATAGCCTCTACCGTAGCCCATGATTCCCATAATATAATAGTAATTGGAGATAATGATAGGGATATGCTTTTAGCTATAGAGGAATTAGAAAGGGTTGGAGGAGGGTTAACCATGGTATCAGAAGGTAAAGTAATAGATACTTTAGCTTTAACCATTGCTGGCCTTATGTCAGAGGAATCATTAGAAGATGTAGATAAGAAGCTTAAAAGTATGCTTCATGTTGCCTATAATGAACTGAAGGTAAATGAAAATATAGATCCTTTTATGACCTTGTCCTTCATAGCATTACCCGTAATTCCAGAAATTAAGGTTACGGATTTAGGGTTATTCCATGTAGGGGAATTTAGATTTATTAACCTTACTGAGTAAGTTAGAATAGTTACCTGGTACAGTGCTCAAAACTTATTTGTAATATAATCGTAATATGGGGGTAGGTGAGAGAATGAATATTCCAAAGAAAAAAGATTTTATTTTTACATTTATTATAATTTTTGTTGCCATGGGGATTAGTTTTTATTCAGTATCCTATTTAAATAATGGTTATGTAATACTAGCTTGTTTTCTATTGGTATCTGTCTTATTTGCAACTATACTATATAAAAACTTTAGTGGAAAAGGTTTAGAGGATATAAAAGAATATATTAAAGGTTTAGAGGATATGGCCTTTACAGTTTCTAAAGGAAAGAATATACCTGAAGATATAAAGGAACAATTAGATCAATTAGTCAATAATATTAAGGAGAATTTAAAGACTCAAGTGGAGATATCCACTAAGATTTTCAATATATGTGAAAAGTTGAATATAGTATCTATGGAGAGCTTGGATTCAGCTGAATTTATAGCCTCCTCTGTGGAAATTGCAGATACTAATACAGTAGAGCAATCCCATATGTTAACAGATGCCAATAGCCTTGCCAATGAAATTGTACGATCTCTAGATAATATTGAGAAAGATATAATTGATAAAACCCAATTTATATCTGGAGCTATTACTACAGCTCAGGGAAGTATGGAAAATATTGGAGAAATAGGGGAGAGAATTGAACTATCAAAAAATATGACCAAAAAATCATTAGATCAAATATTGAAATTAAAAAGCTATTCTGATGAAATAGTTAGTTTGATAGATTTGATAAACTCTATTTCTAAGGAAACCAATATGCTTTCCTTAAATGCTTCTATTGAAGCTGCTAGAGCTGGTGAGGAAGGTAAAGGGTTTGCCATTGTAGCCATAGAGGTTGGGAAATTGGCACAAGAAACGGAAAAAGTTTCTTCTAAAATTGAAGAGGTTATTCATACTTTGAAGGATGATATATCAGTTGTTACGGAGTTTATGGAAGAAGAAATGGATTATATGGAAGAAAATTGGTCTATTATGAAGGATACTAATGTAGAGTTTGAAGATATAATAGGAAGATTGAATGAGGGGAAAGAAAGTTTAGAGGAGATTACAAAGGTAATAAAGGATAATAATTCTACTGTTGGACAAATAACAGAGAATATTGAAAAAGTAACTTCCTTTTCTCAAGAAATAGCTTCTCATATGGAAGAGACTACTGCTCAAGTATTGGAACAACATGGGAGAGCTAAACATTTACAAGAAATGGCAGTGGATATTAAAGAATACGTATTTAGTATGCAGCAGTTTGTGGCAGGAAATATAATGGAGGAAATGATGTTAAAGGAAGCTTATTATATAAAAGATTATTTAAGGATAAAGGAGAAGTTAACCCAAGAGGATATTGAAGAATTATTGATGAAAACAGGGATGGACGCTATATACATAACGGATCCATCAGGAGTAGTAAAATATACTAATGAAACATCTGCTGTAGGGCTTAATCTATATGAGGCAGATAGGAGCTTTTTGATTCTAAAAGAAGGAAGAGCAGAATATATGGCAACTCCTATTAAAGCCAGGGTAGAAGATGGGAAACTGTTTAAATTTTTGACGGTGGTAGATGAGGAAAAAAGATTGTATGAAGTAGGACTATCTCTAGAGTCTTTACTTAAATAAGTTCCACCTTTATGATGGGGTAGCCTTGGGAGAACTTATTTGTAATATAATTGTAATAGGGGATAGGTGATAAGAATGCGTATATATGAAGGTTTAGGGTTAGATATTCATAAGGGAGAAGTTTTATCATTAATAGGTGGTGGTGGAAAAACTACCACCACTTTTGCACTAGGAGAAGAATTAAAAGAACTTAATAAAAAGGTACTTATTACAACTACAACGGCAATTTATAATCCAGAGAAGGCTTACGATTATTATTTTTTAAGGGAGATAGAAGATCTTAATCCAAAGAAAGGGAGTATTACAATATTTGGAGATAGAGTCGAAAGGAGGAAACTAATAGGGATTTCATTGGAAAAAATAGAAGAGATAATTGAGAAGGAATTATTCGATTTTGTATTAATAGAAGCGGATGGTGCTAAAGGAAAATCTATAAAGGGACATGCCTTTTATGAACCGGTAATACCTAAAAACACTACTAAGACCATAGGAATAGTTGGATTAGATTCTTTAGGAAAGAAAATAGAAGATATAGTTCATAGACCGGAAATATTTACAAAGATTACAAGTACAAAATATTCTGATATAATAGACGAAGAAATTATAGTTAAATATATTTTACATTCAGAAGGGCTATTTAAAGAAACCAAAGGAGAAAGAATTCTTCTATTAAATAAAGCCTATAATGAAAAAACTATATTGAAAGGAAGTAGAATAAGGCGAATTTTATTGGGAGATGGTTTCAAGGACACTGTATTGGTTACCGATATAAGAAGGAAAAAATTTTATTAGGAGAATAGATATGGTTGCTGGAATTATAATGGCTTCAGGTTTTTCAAAACGGATGGGGGAGGACAAGCTTTTAATAGAAATAGGTGGAGTTAAAATGGTGGAAAGGGTTATTAGAAGTTGTAAAGATTCTTCTTTAAAGGAAATAATACTAATATATAGAAAAGAAGAGGTAAGGAAAATAGGAGATAAATATCAGCTTAAAACCGTATATAATCCTAATGCCTCTTTTGGTCAATCGGAGAGTATGAAATTAGGGATAAAGGCAGCCAAAGATGGGGAAGCCTATATGTTTTTAATGGGAGATCAGCCTTTTATTACGAGTAAGTTAATTGATAGATTAATTGAGGAATATGAAAAAGATCAATATCCTATTATAGTCCCCTATTATAATGGTAGAAATGGGACTCCTACTATTTTTTCATCTCGATTTAAAGAGGATTTGTTACAGATAGAAGGAGATAAGGGGGGAAGAGATATTATAAAGAGAAATATATCTTTAGTAAAAAAGGTGGCTATAGAAGATGGGATATTAGGATTTGATGTGGATACACCCATAGACTTCAAAGGAGTGATATCATGACTTCGTTATTACAGGAAATTAAGGAAGACGTTATTAAGTATGCTGAAGTAATATCTAATGTAATAAAGGTAGATGTTGAAATAGTAGATGAAGGCATGAGAAGAATTGCTGGAACCGGGATATTTAAGGACCAGATAGATGCGGTAAATAAGGGTTCTGTATATAGAAAGGTAATAGAGGCAGGAAAACCTCAAATAATTGAAAATCCTAGAGAACATGAACTTTGTAGGGATTGTGTTGAAAAGGATAGCTGTATAGAGAAATTGGAAATATCAACTCCCCTTGTCTATGAGGAAGAAATTATAGGGGTAATAGGTTTAGTTTGTTCTACCGATGAACAAAAACAACTTATTTTAGAAAATATAGACTCCCAAATGCAATTTTTGCATCAAATAGGAGATTTTATATCTTCTAAGGTATATCAGCATAATGAGACAAAAATGCAGATTGAAAGGGCTCAGGTACTAAGGAAAATATTAAATAATGTAGATAAAGGTGTATTGGTATTAGACTCAGATGATAAAATAACTATGGTCAATAATAATGCAATGAGAGAATTAAAACTGTATTCTACTGAATTGGAGAAAAGAGTAAAGTTGATAGATAAATATGAGTATATAATGGGAGGGGAGCTTTACGAATTAAAGGTAGATAGAAAAAGCTTCTATTTAGTAGGAAATATTATACCTATCCACTCCATATCTAAGGAATATGCAAAAGTATTTATATTCAATAATATGAATAAGATAAACTCGGATATCTATAAGATAACCACTAGCGAAAAGAGGATAACTTTGGACTCTATAATAGGTGAATCTAAAGTTATGAAAGTATTAAAGGAAAAGATAAAAAGAATTGCCTCCACCCAATCCACAGTATTAATAACGGGAGAAAGTGGGACGGGAAAGGAATTAGTAGCAAGAGCAATCCACGATTTAAGCGATAGAAGGCATAAGCCATTTGTTGCTGTAAATTGTAGTGCTATGCCAGAAGCTTTAATGGAATCAGAGTTATTTGGTTATGTAAAGGGAGCTTTTACAGGAGCAAATCCTAATGGTAAAATAGGTAAATTCGAGCTTGCCAATGGAGGAGTTATATTATTAGACGAAATAGGAGATATGCCCCTATATATGCAGGTCAAACTTTTACGGGTTCTGCAAGAAAGGACTGTAACCAGGATAGGATCTAATCAACCTATTGATTTAGATATTAGAGTTATAGCTGCTACTAACTTAGACTTGGAACAAAGGATTAAAGAGAATAAATTTAGAGAGGATTTATATTATAGATTGAATGTAATCCCCATAGAAGTTCCTTCCTTAAGGGAAAGGGATGGGGATGTAGAATTAATAATGGATAAGTTAATTGACAAATATAATATTTTATTTGATAAGTATATCCATGATATTGAAGATGAATGTAAGAATATATTATTAAGTTATTCCTGGCCTGGCAATGTAAGAGAGCTTCAAAATACTATTGAATATATGATCAATATAGCTAGTGATACTGGAATATTAACAAAAGATATGCTGCCTGAAGGTGTATTAAATAATAGGGATATAATTTACCCTAAGGGGGAATATGGGATTAAACCATTAAAAGAAGTAGAACAGGAATATATAGAAAAAGCCCTTCAAATATTTGGAACAAGTACAGAAGGAAAGAAATTAGCAGCAGAGAAATTAGGTATTGGTGTAGCTACTCTATATAGGAAGATTAAAGAATAATTATCAAAATGATAATTATTCTTTGGAAAACCATTTAAAATAGAAGTCCATAAGGAAAGGCTTAATTATCAAAATGATAATCTTTTTATCATTTTGATAATTAAGCCTTTATTATATATCAATATTATATTTATAAACATGACCTTTGATGGTTCTACCCTTTGAAAACACAGACTTAGTTTGTACATCTTAATCGATAAAATATATTTTTATAAAAAAATATTGGCATATAACTTGCAATGATATAAGATCGATTATCCGATTCAAAATAAATAAAAATAAAAACTTTCAAAAAAGAAGGATAATAGGGAAAAGTGTCGAATATGTATCAACATAACAAATGTCATGACAAATATTAAGAAACAAATATTTTATAATAAATAAAATTTCATAAAAAATTTGTTATAAAGGAGGGTAGTAAAATTATTTCAACTTGATTTTAAATTAAAATTTAAAGAGATGGAGGTATGAAAATGTTTTTTAAAGCTCTATTAGTGGCACTTTATGCATTTTGGATTGAAAGTCCTTTAACATTTAATACTCGTTTTTTTGCTTTTGGACGACCATTAGTGTCTGGATTAATTGTTGGTCTTATACTGGGAGATCCTATAAAGGGTACAATTATTGGTGCAACTATAAATGCAGTCTATATAGGAGTAATAGTAGTTGGGGACCAAACCCCTGCCGATACTAGAATAGCAGGAGTTCTTGGACCTGCTTTAGGAATATTAGCTGATATGACTCCTGAAATGGCCCTTGCAGTTATTATACCTATTGCATTAATTGGAGTATCTTTTAGAACTTTGAGACAATCCCTATTTGCAGTTCTTTGTCATAAGGCAGATAAATATGCTGATGAAGACAATCCAAAAGGTATTGCTATGGTGAATGTTCTGCCACCAGTTTTAGTGTGTCTTATATATCCAGGTCTTGCAACCTTCTTAGCTGTTTATTTTGGACCAGAGGCAGTAGAAGCTATTCTTGGGTTCTTACCAGATAAATTAATGGCTGGATTGCAAGCTACAGGTAAACTATTACCAGCTGTTGGATATGCAATGTTATTGCATTATATGACAGCAACTAGTAAGGAAATGTTGCCAATGTTCTTTGTTGGATTTATTCTAGCAGCCTTTTTAGGTTTAGATATATTAGCAGTAGTAGGTTTAGGAATATGTGCAGCATTTATGATCTATAGACCTAAAGATGCGGAGGTGGCAAACATTGAGTAAAAATAATGGAAATGTACAAGTAACTTTAAATGATCGCGACCTTTTTGGAATGTGGGCAAGATGGGTGTCTTTCATAAATGGTAGTGTTAACTATGAAAGAATGATGGGAGTAGGATTTTGCCATGCAATGCTGCCAGCAATAAAGAAACTTTATACCAAAAAAGAAGATAGAATTGAAGCATATAAAAGACATTTAACTTTTTTCAATACTAATGCTACAACAGGCTCTATAATATTAGGTCTTACAGCTGCCATGGAAGAACAAAAAGCTAATGGAGCTGAAATAGAAGGGGAAACTATAAATGCAGTTAAAGTTTCTCTTATGGGACCTCTTGCTGGGTTGGGAGACTCTATTTTCCAAGCAACTATTTTCCCAATACTATTATCAATAGGTATTGGTTTAGGATTACAAGGGAATATTGCTGGACCCATATTATTTACATTGTTAGTATTAGGTATTTCATATCCTTTAGACTATTGGTGGTTTAAAAAATCTTATAAAGAAGGACGACCTTTGCTAAGCAAACTTATGGCATCAGGTTTGTTAAACAAAGTAACAGAGGGAGCGAGTATGGTTGGTTTGTTGGCTGCAGGAACTTTAACTGCACGTTATATCAACTTTCAAATTAAATATGAAATTCCACTTTCTGTTGGAGAGCCAATAAGCATACAAGCTGACATATTAGATAAAATTGCTCCTAATATCTTACCTTTATTATTGGTTATAGGTTGTTGGACTGCATTACGTCGTAAGGTAAGTGTTAGTAAGTTAATTTTAGGAATATTTATTATAGGTATTATAGTAGGAGCTTTAGGAATAATATAAAAATTTAAATCTGAAGCAGTAGAAATACTGCTTCAGAAATTATTATGTTTTACTGAAATAGGAGAGGGAGGAGTAAAATGACACTAGCTTGTACAAAGACATTATTAGTAAAGGCAAGAAAAGAAGGTTATGCATTGCCAGCATTTAATATTACAGACTTACAAAGTATTCAAACAATAGTAAAAATATGTGAAGAAGAAAAAGCACCTTGTTTAATGGAGTTAGGTGAAAAGACAATTGAAGCATATGGAGAAGATTATGCAGGTTATATAGCTGCTATTGCTAAAATTGCTGCAAGAAATGCAACAGTTCCTGTTGCTCTTCATCTAGACCATGGATACAGGTTTGAATCTTTTATGAAGGCTATTCGTGAAGGATTTTCTTCAGTTATGATTGACGCTTCTCAGAAACCTTTTGATGAGAATGTGGCAACAACTAGAGAGATTGTAAAAATGGCTCATGCTTGTGGAGTTTCAGTAGAAGCAGAACTAGGTCATGTGGGACAAGGTAATCAAGACGAAGCAGACAATGAAAAATTCTATACAGATCCAGATGAAGCTGCTAAGTTTGTAGAATTGACCAATGTAGACTTTTTAGCTGTAGCTATAGGTACTGCTCATGGTGCTTATAATTATGAACCAAAACTTGATTTAGAAAGACTTGAAGAGATAAGTAAAAAAGTATCCATCCCATTGGTTTTACATGGTTCTTCTGGAACGCCAGGGGTAGAAAAAACTCCTAAGTTGGGAGTAGCAAAAGTAAATGTTTTTACAGATATACAAATACCAATTGTAGAAAAAACTAAAGAAATACTCGATAATAATCCTTTAGAAAAATTAAAGGCAGCAACTATATGGAAACCTGCTAATGAAGCAGCAATTCCAGTAATTAGAGACTATATAAGAATGTTAGGTGCATCGGGTAGAGTTTAAGGAGGAGACATAATGAAGACTTATAAGATTGCTACAATAAAAGGTCCAAAAAATATAGAATTGAATGATTGGGAAATGCCAGAATTAAATCCTGATGAAGTAAAAGTTAAAATTTCATCTTGTGCTATCTGTACTTCAGATCAAGGTATTTATAGAGGAGCCCGTGGAGATCAATATCCTTTTTATCCTGGGCATGAAGTAGTAGGTATTGTAGAAGAAGTAGGAGAGTTGGCTGCAACTGAAGCAAAAGTAGGAGACAAAGTTGTTGTTTGTCGTATGAATAGATGTGGACAATGTCCTCCATGTAGGAAAG
The DNA here is from genome assembly GCF_021655095.1 of Clostridium sp. Cult1. Taxonomy (GTDB): domain Bacteria; phylum Bacillota; class Clostridia; order Tissierellales; family Tepidimicrobiaceae; genus Schnuerera. The sequence goes on from NZ_PPXW01000001.1 coordinate 1,414,634, forward strand.
GGGATGACAATCGTTGTATAAAGTGGAACTCTTTGCATAGACCTGGACGACCAGCAGGACCAGGAGGTTTTGCAGAATATTTAATTGTACCAGATTATCAAGTGTTTAAAATGAGTCAAGATGCAGATATGGTCAGTTCTGCTCTTATTGAGCCAGTGGCTTGTTGTATTGGGAGTGTTGATAAAGCAGATGTACAAATGGGAGACACAGTACTTATAATAGGGGCTGGAATAATGGGATTACTTCATGCAGAAATATTACGTTTACGTGGTGCAAAGGTAGTAATCTCTGAAGTTGATGAGGAAAGGCGTAAAATAGCTGAAGGTTTTGCTGATTGGGTAATAGATCCAACAAAGGATATGGAATCTGTTATAAAAGAAATTACGGATGGATATGGCGTTGATAGTATATTTGTTACTGCTGGACCACCTCAACTTGTGCCAACTTTATTTAAACATGCATCTGGTGGAGCGAGTATAGTAATTTATACTTCTTATTATCAACCAGAAGGTGCAGAGGCGCCAATAGACTTAAATAGTTTACATTATAAGGAATATCGTTTAGTTGGAACTATCAGCCCAACTCGATATGATTTTGCAAGGGCAGTTTCTATAGTAAATGCCAATCGTATAGACTTGAATAAATTTATAAGGGCAACCGTACCTTTTGAAGATATTAGCAAGGCTTTTGATATGGCTATTGAACCAGGAAGTTATAGAATTGTTGTGACTATGGAGTAATGGGAGGTTGGAGATATAAATGTTTGCTATAATAGTTGTTGGACATGGAGAGTTTTCTACTGGGCTTACAAATGCTGCGGAAATGATTTTGGGAGAACAGGAAAACATGGTGGCAGTTCCATTATTACCAACAGATAGTCCTGAAACATATTTAGGAAGATTAAAAGAAGCCGTTAGTTCTTATGATGAATTTGTAATATTAGCTGATCTTAAAGGAGGTACTCCTGCAAACTTATCTACTTTTATAGTAAAGGAGAAAGGTTGTAAGTGTATAACAGGTGCTAACTTACCTATGCTTTTAGAGTTAATCAGCAGTCGCTACAATTCTATGACTATTGAAGAAGCTATTTTAGAGGCCAAAAAGGTAGGAAATGATGGTATTTTTGAGATTAATAACGCATAATACATGTATTATATAAATATATAGGAGGGAAAATATGAAAGATATAGTATTTGTAAGGATTGATGATCGTCTAATCCATGGTCAAGTGGTTACAGGGTGGATGCGTCAAGCACAGGCAAATCGTATAGTTATTGTTGATGATCTAGTAGCAAAAGATTCATTCATGCTAGATATATTAAAAATGGCAGCTCCACCAAAAGTATCCGTTAATGCTTATACTATTGAAGATTCTATAGAATTATTAAATGGAGAGCCGACGGCTAATGAAAGAATATTAATACTTGCTAAGACTCCTGAAGCTATACTAGCTCTAGTGGAAGCAGGTATAAAGATAAGTCATTTGAACGTAGGAGGAATGGGTTCAAAAGCTGGTAGATCAAAATTGTTTAGAAATATCCAAGCTTCTCCTGAAGAGGTAGAGATTTTCAAAAAATTAGCAGATTTAGGAGTTGAAGTAGAGTTTAGGGTTGTTGTAGAAAATAAGGGGACTTCTTTAGCTGAAGTATTATCTGGAAAGAACAAGTAGGTAGTTATATGTGAAACTAAAGGGGGTCTAGTAGTATGTCAAAAATAGAGGAAGATATTGAGGTAATAGTTCGGGTAGCAGAACTTTACTATGAAATGGGACAAACCCAACAGGAGATTGCTGATAAGCTGAATTATTCTAGGCCTATGATTTCAAAGCTATTATCTTATGCTCATGATTTGGGAGTTGTTCAGATTACCGTAAATAATCCAAATTCAGAAGCTAAAGAATTGGCAACGAAGCTGGAAGAAATATTCTCTACAGAAGATAGGCCTTTTAAAGCTATTGTTGTTCCATCTTCTATTGAAGAAGAGTTGGCTAAAAACAGAGTATATAAAGCAGCAGCCAATTATTTAGAAGACAATATTTGTGACAATGAAACGATAGGTATAGGCAGAGGTTCTTCTGTTTATGGGTTAGTCAGCAATCTGTCAGGTAACAAACGTGTAGGAATAAAAACAGTTCCTTTAGCTGGTGGAATGGGAAGCATAGATTCTATGTATCAATTAAACGAAACAGCAAGGAAAGCAGCACAGAGCTTAGGTGGAGTTTGCCATTATGTATATTCTCCAGTCTATTTAGGACATAAAACTACTAAAGATGCTATATTATCAGATCCTGAGTTAAAACATACGTTTGATTTGTGGGATAAATTGGATTGGGCAGTAGTTGGTATAGGGGCTATCTTCCAAAAAAATAACAGCTACTATAGGGATTTAGTGTTAAAAGCCGAAGAAGAAACTGGTCAAAAAGTGGTAGCAGATTTGTGCATAAATTTAATAGATTCCTTTGGAAGACCAGTTATCTCTCAGACGCCGGTAATTGCTATAAATTTATCTCAGTTAAGAAAAGCCAAGAAGGTTATTGCAATAGCATCGGGGACTTATAAAACACAAGCTATACTAGCTTGTATAAAAGGTAATTGGATAGATACTCTAATAACTGATGAGTATACTGCGTTTGATTTGATTAAAAAACATAAAAAATAAAGTAGAATTAATTTTTAATTCTACTTTATTATTATTGGGAATGATGAAGTGAAATAATAAATATATAAAGAGGAGTAATAGCAATGAATGAAATTATAAAATGGAAGGAAAATCAACTTTCTAAAACGGATGTAGAAGGGTGTATAAAAATATTAAATAAAGATGAAATAAATAAAGCTAGAACTTTTCATGAAAGTTTTGAACAATATTCAAAAACGCCTTTACAAGATTTAAAAGAATTAGCAAGTTATATAGGCCTGGGAGGAATTTATTTGAAGGATGAGTCCTATCGTTTTGGATTAAATGCCTTCAAGGTTTTAGGCGGTTCTTTTGCAATAGCTAAATATATGGCTAAAAAGCTTGGTAAAGATGTTTCGGAACTAGGATATGAAACACTGATATCTAATGAAACTAGAGAAAAGCTAGGAGATATGGTATTTGTGACTGCTACTGACGGCAACCATGGGCGTGGAGTAGCTTGGACGGCTAATCAACTGAAGCAAAAATCTGTAGTATATATGCCAAAAGGTTCTTCGGGGGCAAGGGTGGAAAACATTAGAAAAGAAGGAGCAGAAGTTACAGTTCAGGATATGAACTACGATGATTGCGTTAGATTGGCAGCTAAATATGCTGAGGAAAATGGTGGAGTAGTAATTCAAGATACAGCTTGGGAAGGGTATGAAGATATTCCCACGTGGATTATGCAAGGATATGGAACTATGGCATTAGAGGCAATAGAGCAATTAGAGGAATTAGGAGTGGATAGACCTACCCATATATTTGTACAGGCTGGAGTAGGTTCACTGGCAGCGGCAGTTCAAGGAGTTTTTGCATCTATTTATGGAAAAGATTGCCCTACTACAACTATAGTTGAAGCGAATATTGCAGATTGTCTTTATAGATCGGCGGTAGCTGGAGATGGAAAAGCTGTAGCTGTTGGGGGAGATTTACAAACAATAATGGCTGGATTGGCTTGTGGAGAAGCAAATACAATAGGATGGGAGATCCTTAAAAATCATAGTTCAATGTTTGTATCCTGTCCTGACTGGGTTGCAGCTAATGGAATGAGGATATTAGGAAATCCATTAAAAGATGATCCTTATGTAATTTCAGGAGAGTCAGGGGCGGTAACTACTGGGCTATTAGTAGAAATAATGAAAAATGATGAATACAGAGAACTAAGAGAGAAGCTGAATCTTAATGAAGAATCTAAAATATTATTATTTAGCACAGAAGGAGATACAGACCCAGATAAATATAGAAGCATTGTATGGCTGGGAGAATGCACAAAATAAGATCGCTTAATAAGTGGAGGATGAGAGGATGCTAACTGAAGTAAGAAAAGAAAAACTAATTAAATTATGTCAAGAGTTAATAAGAAATCCTAGCATTTCTGGCCAGGAAGATAAAGTAGTAGAAGCTATTAAAAAGGTTTTCAAAGAATTTAACTTTGATGATTGCTTTGTAGATAGTTATGGAAATGTTATAGGTCATATCAAAGGAAAAAGACCAGGCAAGACTATTTTGTTTGACGGACATATAGACCATGTACCTGTAACTGATGAACAAAAATGGAAGTTTGGTCCTTTCTGTGGGGAGATATCAGAGGGAAGGATATATGGACGTGGAGCATCGGATATGAAGGGACAAGTTAGTGCCATGATAGCTGCAGCAGCTTATTTTGCTGAAGATACTAATAAGGACTTTGATGGAAATATATATGTAGCAGGAGTTGTTCATGAGGAAATATTTGAAGGGGTAGCTGCAAGGAAGATTAGTGATGCCATTAATCCCGATTATGTAGTAATAGGGGAGTCTTCAGAGTTAAATTTAAAAATTGGGCAAAGAGGTAGGGCAGAAATTGTAATAGAAGTGTTTGGAAAGCCAGCCCACTCTGCTAATCCTGAGAAAGGTATTAATTCAGTCTATAAAATGGCTAATATAATAAAAAGAATTCAAGAACTAAAACCAATAGTACATGAAGAATTAGGAGAAGGTATTTTAGTACTTACAGATATTAAATCCTCTCCATATCCGGGTGCTTCTGTTGTACCAGAGTATTGTAAAGCTACTTTTGATAGAAGATTGTTGGTAGGAGAGACAAAGGAATCTGTGTTAGCACCAATAAAAGAACTTCTAAGCCAGATGATGAAAGAAGACCCTGAACTAGATGCTAAGGTTTCATATGCAGTGGGAACTGAAATTTGTTATACAGGAGAAACTATTACTGGGGAAAGATTTTTCCCGGGTTGGTTATTTGAAGAAGATGATGAGTTTGTTCAAGCAGCATATAAAGGATTAAAGGAAGCTGGTTTAAATCCCGAAATTACTCATTATTCTTTCTGTACTAACGGAAGTCACTATGCAGGAGAAAAAGGAATTAAAACCATAGGGTTTGGACCATCACAAGAAAACCTAGCCCATACAATCAATGAATATATAGAAATTGAACAATTAGAAAAAGGTGCTAAGGGATATTATGGGATATTGCAATCAGTTTTTGGTATTTAATGATTCTCATAAAATTTCTAACATAAGGGTGATTATATGAAGGTAGCATTAACCATAAACAATAACAATAGGTTATTAGATGTTAGACCAGATGAATGTTTACTGGATACTCTAAGGCGACTTGGCTATGCAAGTGTACAAAGGGGATGTGATACAAGCTCTTGTGGTTTATGCACAATATGGGTTGATGAACAGATTGTGCTATCCTGTACTTATCTTACGGTAAGGGCAGAAGGAAAAAGTATAACCACTTTGGAAGGCATAAGAGATAAAGCCAAAGAATTTACCGATTTCTTAGCTAATGAAGGGGCGGAACAATGTGGATATTGTGCACCAGGATTCATAATGACGGTACTTGCTATGGAAAAAGAATTAGTTGAGCCTAGTGAAGAAGAAATATACCATTATTTAAATGGCAATCTTTGTAGATGTACAGGATATAAGGGACAGATCAGGGCGATTAAAAAGTATTTAGAATCTAAGGCAGTGAGAGGGGAAGAAAGATGATTACGATAAAGGAGTATATTGCACCTAAAAGCATAGAAGAAGCTTATGAAGTTCTCATAGCTAGAAAGAATAATTTAATATTAGGTGGATGCGGATTTATAAA
>NZ_PPXW01000001.1:1420442-1436962 GCF_021655095.1 Clostridium sp. Cult1
TAAATAAGCAAGACCATAGGCAACAGGTACACGGATGACAACTGTGGTAATCAGTGAAATCCACATAGGAGTAATAGTATCACCTGCACCACGCATAACCCCAGACAAACATTGGGTTATAGCCATTGCAATATAGCCTGCTGCAAGAATTCTCATCATATGCATACTTAGGTCAACCAATTCTTTTGTATTGGTAAAAACGCCCATAAGATGTTTGCCAAAGATTAAGATCAATATCGTTATAGTAGTAGAAACTCCAACAGCAATTTTAATGCCATCTTTAGTCCCCTTTTCAACTCTATCATATTTTTTAGCTCCTACATTTTGTCCAGTATAGGTGGTCATTGCACTTCCAAAAGAAAAGTTTGGCATCATAGCAAATCCGTCTACACGCATGATAATCACATTTGCAGCTATAACCATTTCTCCAAAACTATTAGTTAGAGATTGTACAACAATCATTGCAAGGGAAAATATTGCCTGTGTTAAACCTGAAGGTAATCCTAGTTTTATAAGTTTAATTGAATATTCTTTTTTTAGTTTCAGCATTTCTAAGTTTAAAGTGAAACTACTTTTCATATTCATTAATTTAATAACACAAAGTATTGCTGATATTGATTGTGCTATAACAGTTGCCAAGGCAACGCCTGGAACTCCCATATTAAATCTTGCAACAAATAAAATATCTAATCCTACATTTAAAGCTGTAGAGATAAGTAAAAAAACAAGTGCCGATATAGAATCTCCTAGGCCTCTTAAAACACCAGCTAAAATATTATAATAAGCAAGGCCGGCAATACCAACGAAAAAAATAACTAGATAATCTGTAGACCAGTTTATAATAGAGTTTGGAGTATTGAGAAAAAATAGTAATGGACGAGTAACAATTGGTCCGATAATCATTATAATTGCTGATGAAATAGCAGTTAATGTTATACATGTACCAATGGTACGGGAAAGTTTTTCTCTTTCTTTAGCTCCAAAGTATTGGGATACCATTATACCAGCACCTACAGAAATTCCAACAAATAATACTAATAAAAGGTTTAATATGGGGGATGCACTACCAACTGCAGCAAGTGCATTATCACCTATATATTTACCAACAATAATTGAGTCAGCAGTATTATAAAACTGTTGAGCAATATTGCCAATCAACATGGGTATTGCAAATTCAATAATACGTTTCCAAGGTGGACCTTCAGTTAAATCCTTGGCAGCAAATAATTCTTTAAATTTTGCCATATTCATTCCCCCTAATCAAATCTAATAATTGAAAATTCAAGCAAAGCCATATCTATATATTGTAATCTTTAATAAGAAATTAATCAAGATAAATTTTATCCGGTACAAGCTGGATTTTCAATGAAATATATTAGAATGGAAATTTGGTAAACTATTTCGAAGCTATGTATTTACAATGTGATACACCAAATGAATATGGTTCTTGATTCAAGGTTAAAATATGAAAGATCCATAGATTAAAATCTTATTGACATACCAAAACTGTAATGATACTATAGATACAAGAACGATACACTTGCAAACCAAACCGATACAGTAAATAAAGCGGGGGGGGGAATTGTTTTGAAAAGACCTTTGATTATGACTCCGGGGCCAACGGAAGTCCATGAAGATGTGAGAAATTCCATGGCTCAGGATATTACCAATCCAGATTTAGATTTTAATTTCTATGAGTATTACGGGGAAACCTGTAATAAGTTGAAAAAACTTTTAAATACAAAGGAAGATGTACTTATATTAAACGGTGAGGGCATATTAGGTTTAGAAGCTGCCTGTGCATCTTTAATAGAATCAGGAGATAGGATACTTTGCATAGATAATGGAATATTTGGAAAAGGTTTTGGAGATTTTGCTAAAATATATGGAGGAGAGGTTATATATTTTAAAGGTGATTATAGAAAACCTATTGATTTAGAAGAACTAAAGCTTTTCCTAGAAAAAGATAGTGATTTTAAACTAGCTACTTTAGTTCATTGTGAAACGCCTTCTGGGATTACCAATCCGGTGGATAAGATCTGCCCTTTATTAAAGGAATATGGAATAATATCTGTAGTAGATTCTGTTTCGGGTGTTGGTGGAGAGCCTTTGGAGGTTGATAATTGGCAAATAGATATAGTCCTAGGCGGAAGTCAAAAATGTCTATCAGCTTCTCCAGGATTAACTTTTTTAAGTGTTAGTAAAGAAGCCTGGAATATTATACTCAATAGGAAAACTCCTATTAAATCCTTCTATTGTAATTTGGCTTTGTGGAAAAACTGGTATAATGAAAAATGGTTTCCCTATACTCAGCCTATAAGTGATATATATGGTTTGAATTGTGCAGTAGATAGGATACTGGAGAAAGGGGACTATATAGAAAGGCATAAGATAATAGGAATTGCAGTTAGAAAAGCTATAGTTAAATCAGGATTAGAGCTTTATCCTATAGATGGGTACTCAAGCACTGTTACTACAGTATTAATACCGAAAGGAATTACATTTGATAAGATATTTAATCATATGGTTGGAGAGCACAATATAATGATAGCAGGAGCTTTCGATTATTTAAAGGATAGGGTTATTAGAATAGGCCATATGGGTGAGAATTGTTACGAGGAAAAGATATATCTAACGTTGAAAGCATTGGATGAAACGTTTAAGAACTATGGAATCAATATAAATGGAAGTATACATAAATATTTTGTTGAGGTTATGTAGAAAAATATAATATATTTTTCATATATTTCATATATATTATAGGATATAAAATGGTAGTGAAAATGATGAATAAAAGGGACTTTATCACAACTAATAGTTTAGTTATGATAAAGTCCCTTTCTTTATTTAAAGTAATTTTATTGTTTAGAAGCCTACTCTACTCCTAATACTATTTTAGTAGCTTTATCTGGAATCCCAATATCCTCAACTATTACATCTCCAGTATATTCTTTACTATTTATTAGGCCCTTTTTCATATGGTGGAAGGTTATTGTTTTATTGGCTTTCACAGAAATTCCCAAGATTTGTCCCGTATCCCCATCTAATCCTGATGGAATGTCAACGGATAGTACGTTTTTTGAATATTTATTTATAATATCAATGGTTTTTCTGAACAAACCTTCAACTTCTCTTGTTAGGCCAATTCCAAAGATAGAGTCTATAGCTAATTCACTAATATTTAAGGAGTATTTTAGCTTATTCAGGTCTTCATCTTTGGTTATATGAGTGAAGTTTATGCCTAAATTACTAAGTATATTTAGATTAATATCAAAATCTTTGGTCTTCTTATCTAAATTCCCAATTATGAACAAATCTACTGTCTTGCCCTCTAAAATCAGATGACGGGCTATAGCCAGTCCATCTCCACCATTATTTCCAACTCCACAAACAATGGTAAAGGAATCTATCTTGTCTAAATCTATATTTTTTAATACTTTCAATGCTGCATTTTCCATAAGTATAATGCTAGGAATACCTATATTATTGATTGCATAGCTATCCATGGATTTCATATCTTTACAGCTTATTATTAACATAAAATCTACCTCCAGTTTTCAATATGATTTTAATTATTTATATCTCCTATACTATAGGATATCACTAGTAATTTTAATATAAAGAAGGAAAATTTATTTTTTTATAGAATATTTATAGTATAACAGGGGGTTCTAAGGTGAAATAAGGGGGTCAAAAATGTATAAGGAGTATAATAATTTTAAAAAAGTTGGATTTATGAGTTTAGTAATTATTTGTATTTTTTTAATTGTTAGTTGTAGTAATTCAGATGATGGTTTTTCGTCAATCGTTTTTAGAAATGTAAATATTATACCTATGAATACTGAAACTATATTGTATGACTATAACCTAGTGATTAAAGATGGAAAGATAGTAAAGTTGGGAAAATCATGGAAAACAAAAGTGCCTAAAAATGCAACAATTATTGATGGTAAAGATAAATATCTTTTACCAGGTTTAGCTGATATGCATGTTCATTTGTGGTTAGAAGATGAACTCATACTGTATTTGGCTAATGGAGTTACTACTATAAGAGATATGTTTGGTAACTTTAGTAAATTGTCTTTAAGGGATAAAGTTGAACAGAGGGAAATTTTAGGACCACGTTTATATATATCTAGCCCTATAATAGATGGAGAACCACCAATATGGCCAGGGTCAACTATTGTAACGAATTCGGAGGATGCAGTTAAATGGGTTAGTAAGTATAAAGAAATGGGTTATGATTTCATCAAAATATATGAAATGTTAACGATGGATGTTTATGATTCAATTATTAATGCAGCTGAAAAAGAAAATATCCCTGTAGTAGGTCATGTACCAGTATCGGTTGGCATAGAAAAAGCATTACAATCAGGTCAAAAGTCTATAGAACATTTAAGCAAGTATGATTTTATTGATACCTTATATGATATGACAATAGAAAACAATGTATGGAACTGTCCAACAATAGTAGTTTATGAAAATCAAAATAGGGCTTTGGCTAATAAAGAATTAGAGGGAGTTGAATATATTAGTCCATTGTCACTGGCATATTGGAAAGATAGCCTGGTATCTAATCCAATACAAACTAAAGGACTAAAATATATAACTAAAAGATTACATGATGAGGGAGGCAAGATTTTACTGGGAACAGATGCTAATAATCCATTTATAGTACCAGGGTTTTCAATTCATGATGAGCTATATAATTTTGTCAATGCAGGGCTAACTCCATATGAAGCTATAAGAACAGGAACCTATAATGCAGCTGAATTCTTAGATATTTTAGATGAATCTGGTACTGTTGAGAAAGGGAAAAATGCTGATTTAATCTTATTAGATGGAAATCCATTAGAAGATATAACCAATATTAAAAAGTTAGAAGGAGTTATGGTAAGAGGAAAATGGATTAGTAAAGACGAAATAGATGAGATGCTAAAGACTTTAGCAGAAAAATATGAATAGGAAAGAATAAATAGTTTGTCTGTAAACAAAACATCTTCCTGATATCTATAGGACAAAAGACCTATTTGCGGTATACTATAGGATATATATGTTATAAGGAAGGTGCTAATATGCCTGTATCAAAATCAATAGGGGATGAAATTATTAAAAAATTTGCCTTAAAGAATTAATTATGGTTGCAGATGATAGAATGTATAATTTCAAAGGTAAATATAAAAAAACAGTTTGAATTCGGTGAACTTCTACGAATTTAAACTGTTTTTAATTATGGAGTTAAGACAAATAACTATATAATTTCTATTAATATTTTTAGCCAGTCCAAAGGAGGAAATATGAGCAATATAAAAAGATAGAATATGTTTATTCCTTAGCTCCCTTAAATAGGTAAAATAATTGATCTATTTCATAGGATGTTTGCTCTACTAGATTTATATTGTTTGGATTCATACACCAATGTATTAGGTTTCCACGAATATGTTTTATGAAATAGTTTGTCAGATAGTCCCTTGTATATTTAGATGAAAACTCTCCTTTTTCAATAGCAAGACCTACAAATTTATCAACAGCTCTATAGTAAGTTCTTTTTTCATTTATAGCATTTTTTGATGGTGATGAAAGTATTGTCCTATAGTATTCTACTACAAGCTGATGTGGAAAACTAGACACGAATATTATCTGGTCCATTAATATTTTTTTTAATGATATTAAAGGTTGTGCAGGGTCGTATTGATCTAATTTAGAATAAAGATTGTAATCATATATTAAAAAGGAGTCTTCCATCATCTTTTCTTTGGAGGAAAAATGGTGGTAAAATGCTCCTACGGATATACCTGCCTCTTTGCATATATCCCTTATGGTTAAATTATCAAGTCCTTTTTCTACGGCCAATCTTCTAGCAACTTCCAATATTTTTTCTTTAGTAGAATGTATTTCCTTAAACATTAGTACTATCCCCTTTAAATTGTCTTAAAAAATATTATACCATTGATTACCATAAATTACTATGATATAATATTAACAAATAAACCGAACAATGTTCGGGTAGGAGGGATATAATGGTAACTGATAAATTGATTACAGAATTAGTAGACAGCTATGGTAATTGGTTTCAGGATGAATCTTTTCTAAAATCAGGGAAGATGACAAAAGATTTATATCCATATACGGCAATATTCGAACCAATTCAAATTAACAAAATTATTATTAAAAATCGTCTTGTTATGGCGCCTATGGGTAATATTTCTATGAGTGATGAAACTGGAAGGCCAAAGGATCAGATGATCCAGTATTTTGTAGAACGTGCTAAAGGTGGCGTTGGACTTATTACTACTGGACTTGTGCCTATTAGTCAGGGTGTGGATCCAACTGTTGTAGAACCTGACGGACTTAGTTACTTTCCAAGAATAGACCGCTCCAGATCCATATTCGCGGGTTGGAGGGATTTAGCTGCCGGAGTACATAATTATGGTGCTAAAATATTTATTCAGCTAACTCCAGGACTTGGACGAGTTGGTAACCCTCAATGTTTACTTACCTTAAAGAAACTTCCAAAATCAGCATCTTGGAATCCTAATTTTTACATTCCACAAATTCCTAGTTCACCTCTAAGCAATAGACAACTAAAAAAAATAATCAAGAATGCAGGACAAGCAGCTGCTGATTCAAAAGCGGCAAATATCGATGGAGTATATCTACATGGTCATGAAGGGTATCTATTGGAGCAATTGACCAATCCAGCGTTTAATAGAAGAAAAATTGGTAGATATTCTGATTGGCAAGCTTTTGGTTTAGATATAGTAAGAGAAATAAGAAAGCGTGTAGGACCTGATTATCCAATAATGTATAGAATAGATTTAAGTTTAGCATTAAATGAAACTTACGGAGAAAAGATGAATAATAAATCTCTAAGAAAGTTTAAAAATGGTAGAACTATTGATATGACTTTAGATTATATGGAGAATTTAGTAAAAGAAGGAGTAGATATTTTTGATGTTGATTTAGGTTGTTATGATAATTGGTGGTTGCCTCATCCACCGGCAGGAATGCCACCAGGATGCTTTCTTGAAGTATCAAAGTTAGTTAAAGATTATTTTAAAGAAAATAAAATTCTTTCCAATGCAGGTAAAGAAGTGCCTGTAGTCGCAGTTGGAAAACTTGGATATCCGGATTTAGCAGAAAAAGCTATTAGAGGTGAAGAATGCGATATGGTAATGTTAGGAAGACCCTTATTAGCAGACCCCTATTGGCCAACAAAGGTTTATAAAGGAGAAGTGGAGGATATTATACCATGTATTGGTTGTCAGGAAGGCTGCATAAATGAGTTTGTAGAAGGTGGACACCCTCAATGTGCTGTAAATCCTAGGACAAGTTTTGAATATCAGATGTCTTTGGAACTACCAAAGGCTGAAGATGTAAAAAGAATTGGAGTAGTAGGAGCCGGCCCTGCAGGTGTAGTTGCATCTACAATATTGGCTAGAAGAGGTCATAATGTTACTTTAATTGAAAAGACTAATCGAATTGGGGGCAAATTAATACCAGGAGGAATACCAAAGATTAAGTTTGATGTAAGTAATTATAGGGATTATTTAGAAAGACAGGTTCACAAGGCTATGGAATTAGATAATTTTGAGTATCTTCCAAATACTGAAGCTACTCTATCATGGCTTAAGGAAAAGAATTTTGATGCAATTATATTTGCTATTGGAGCCAATGAAATAATACCTAATTTCGAGAATATGGACAAGGCTAATGTTATAGAGGCTACTGAACTACTCCAAAATCCTTCATTAATAGGGGATAATAAATCTGCAGTTGTGATAGGTGGAGGAGTAGTAGGATGTGAAACAGCCTATTGGCTAAGGTATGAATATGGGCTAGAAGTAACTGTGGTTGAAATGGACAAGTATTTTATGAATCATGTTTGTACAGCAAATAGAGGGCATTTAATACATTATATGGAACGAGAAAATGTAAAACTTCTCAACTGTACAAAGGTAGTAGGATTTGAAGAAAATGGGGTTAAAGTGATTCAGAATGTATCGGAGACAGTACCTGATCCATATTTAACTTGGCATCCAATATTACCAGAAAATGTGGAAAATCCTCTAGCTCCTAAGATTGAAGTAGAAGAAGAAGAAAAGGTATTAAAGGCTGATTTATTTGTTATGGCAATTGGAAATAGATCTAGAAATCAGATGTTCTTCGATGCACAAAAAGAAAAGATTGCTTCAGAAATTTATAATATAGGAGATAGTTTAAAAAGTGGTAAAGTACTTGAAGCTACAAGAGCAGCTAATGCCCTTGCACGTAGTTTATAAGGGGGGAGACTATGTATAATTATAAGATGAATCTGACTAAGGAAGAACAAAAAATACTTGAGGGGAAAAAAGGAGAAGTTTTAGGAAAGATTATGAAGACTATAGTAATGTATGGTGATACTTTTGGGGCTAGAAAATTAGTCCCTATCACCAGTGAAAATGGACATCTAGTAACTAGTTTTGGTCTTTCCATGATGAAGCCAGTATATAATCTTATGGATGAACTAATTGAAGCTGGTATAGTGTCTAGTCAAAAATTTACAGTAGATCCAAGACCATTGGATTTTGATAATGTACCTTCAGGTTTTCTACAGAAGATGGTTTTCAGGATAATGTATAGTAAACAAGAGGATTATGAGAAACAATTAGAAAATATTGGGCTATTATCAAGGGATGGATTCACATGTACTTGTTATATGGATGAAGTAGGGAATATTCCTAAAAAGGGTGATATACTAAGTTGGGCAGAAAGCTCTGCCGTAGTCTATGCAAATTCAGTCCTTGGTGCAAGATGTAATAGGAATTCAGGTATAATTGAAATGTTTGGAAGTATATTAGGGAAGGTGCCCTATTTTGGACTACTAACAGATGAAGGAAGAAAGGCAAATTGGGTAGTAGAGATTAAAACTAGCAATATTCCAGAAGCCCAAGTGTTAGGTAGTGCTATTGGTATGAAGGTAATGGATAATGTACCCTACATTAAACATTTAGATGAATTTTTAGGAAATGAACTAAATAATACTGTTAAGGATTATTTAAAGGATATGGGAGCTGCCACAGCTAGTAATGGTGCAGTTGGGTTATACCACGTGGAAAATATTACACCTGAAGCTAAGGAGTTAGGAGATAAACTTATAGTGGAAAATCCAAATATCTATGTTATAGATGACGAGGAACTGAACAGAGTAAGGGAAAGCTACCCTATTATGTGGAAACACAAGGAAGCTAAACCTAAACTATGTTTTATAGGATGTCCTCATCTGTCTTTAGAACAGCTATGTAAATGGACTGTAGATATTAAGGATGGGCTTAAGAAAGAAAACCAAAGAAAAGTAACTGTACCTACTGTATTAACGGCCTCTCCTAAAGTTTTAGAAGAATTTAATAAACTACCAGTAGCTAAAGATTTAGGTAGAATAGGAGTAAGTACATCCTATATATGTCCCTTAATGTATATGAACAATCCTCTTTGTGGGAAGATGCCTGTAATTACTAATTCTAACAAACTAAGGACCTATACATCATCTAGATATTATACGGATAGCGAAATAATCCAAGCCATCACTAAGGGGGGAATGTAGATGAAAGAATTTAAAGGTAGGGTAGTAGTGCCAGGAACTGCAAAAGCTCTTGCACTGGTGAGTTATGAAGGCTTTAATACTTTGGCTAGTTTTCAAAAGAGTCTTATGTTTAAGGATAAGGAAGGTACCTGTTCCGATCAAAATAATAAGGATTTATATAAAAAGAAAATGGCAGGAAAAGCTCTTTGTTTACCCCAAACTATAGGGTCTACAACAGGTGGTATGGTATTATACTGTGCAAGTGCATTAGGTATAGTACCTTCATGTCTACTATTTTCTAAACCAATAGATTCATTAGCAGCTGCTGGGGCAATCCTTTCTGATATATGGACAGAGAGTAATCTACCTACAATAGATAATTTAGGTGATGAATTTCTAAACTATGTTAAAGATGATATGACTATAGAGATATTAGATGGCGGCATTGTTAGAGTTGGTGAAAACAATGAAAACATTTGATTCTAATAGTATGTTTCTATTTATTGTGGCAGGTATAATAATATTATTTGTAGTAGCCCAATCTATATTTTTCCTCATAAAAGCATGGAAAAGAGCCGAGGAATTTAACTAAATTAGAAGTTTCCTAGTAATGAAGATAATAACATGCCTGCATCAGAAATATTAGAGTAGTTTATTCAAGTGCCAATAATTCTTTTTAATGAAAATACGTATATATTATTAGAATACTAAAACCCCTAGAATAGATTTGCTCTAGGGGTTTGTTAGAGTCGAGTATTTATTAACGACAACTAACATTGTTGATAAAGCCATCTAAAATAACTGGGGCAGAAACTCCTGTTGTTGAATTGGAAGGGCGAATGACCACTCTGGAATTTGGTGAAATCTGCGCAACTATTGGAATATCTATTCTAGTAGACCAATTAGGTGGAGTTTGAGGTGGTGGGAATAGCTGATTTCCAAATCCTCCTATATCTGGAATGAGTATTTCTCCCACATAGATATCGAAGTTACCAAAAGTTTCTGGTTTTGGTAATGTTGCAGAAATAATTACGGATTGCCCACCTTGAGGGGCAAAATTCACAAAAGCCACACCACCAGTACCAAAAGGCACTCGTACTAAAGACCTTAATACAACACAACAAGGATAATGTATTAGCCCAGGAACGCAAAGTATATCTCCGGGAAATATTAAATTAGGATTAGGAATATGTGGGTTATTTACTACTAATGTTTCTAATCTGACTCTAAACATTTGAGAAATATTAAAGAAAGTATCTCCTGGTTGAACTGTATAACGACCTAAAAATCCAGGAGGACAACTTAATGGAACTCGTGGGATTTGTTGTGCCCTAGACATTATATAACCTCCATTTCATAAATTTCTATTATAAAATAACAACAAGATGAATATAGGAAATCTTATAATATAGTATGAAATAGCAGGTTAAATTGAAACTAGCAGAAGATAGAATTTATATAGATTACACTGCAACCACTGGTTTATATACTTGGCAAAGGCATCATATTCTACTAAATAAATGGCTTGTGGAATTTAAATATAAATTACAGTTAAAAGAAGGAAAATGAAAAGTTTTGAAGAAATATATTAGGAGAATGGCAATAAAAATTAAAGTATAAGGTGGACAATATAAATAAAGGAGGACAGTTTTATGAAATTTAAGTATTATGCTGAGCCATTTAAAATTAAAATGGTGGAACCAATAAAGGTTTTAACGGCAGAAGAAAGGTTGGAGAAGATAAAAGCAGCAAATTACAATTTGTTTTCTCTAGACTCAGAAGATGTATATATTGATTTATTAAGCGATAGTGGTACTGGTGCTATGAGTACAGATCAATGGGCTGGGATGATGACTGGAGATGAAGCTTACTCAGGATCTAAGAATTTTAAAAATTTAGAAAGGACTGCTCAGAATATATTTGGATATAAATATATTCAGCCAGTCCATCAAGGAAGAGCGGCAGAAAAGGTTGTTTTACCAATTTTACTCAGACCAGGAAAGTACGCTATATCTAATATGCATTTTGATACTACTAGGGCTCATGTGGAGATAGCAGGGGCAAGAGCTATAGACTGTGTAGTTCCTGAAGCATTGGATACAGAAGCTTATAGTCCATTTAAGGGAAATATGGATACTGATAGATTAAGAAAACTAATAGAAGAATATGGAGCAGAAAATATTGGAGTCATTATAATGACAATTACTAATAATAGTGCTGGTGGACAGCCTGTATCCATGGAAAACCTTAGAGAAACTTCAAAAATAGCAGATGAATATAATATACCTCTATTAATAGATGCAGCTAGATTTGCAGAAAATGCTTATTTTATAAAGAATAGAGAAGAAGGTTTTGAAGATAAATCCATTAGAGAGATAGTACTTGAGATGTTTAGCTATGGGAAAATATTTACCATGAGTTCGAAGAAAGATGCTATAGTTAACATTGGTGGATTAATAGGTATAAAGAATGATGAAGGATTATATGAAGAAGTTAAGGCAAGGACTATACCTTTTGAAGGTTTTATATCCTATGGTGGATTAGCAGGTAGAGATTTAGAGGCTTTAGCTATAGGTTTAGAGGAGGGAATAGATTATAATTATTTAAAATACAGAATAGGTCAAATGGAGTACTTAGCAGCAAGATTAGATGATGCTAAGATACCTTATCAGTCTCCAGTTGGAGGTCATGCAGTATTCGTAGATGCTAAAAAACTCCTTCCTCATATACCTTATTATGAATTCCCAGGTCAGGCTTTAGCGGTAGAACTGTATAAGGAAGCAGGTATTAGAACTTGTGATATAGGTTCTTTTATGATGGGTAATGATCCGGATACAGGGGAGCAAATCCAGTCACAATTTGAATTTACAAGGCTGGCTATACCTAGAAGAGTATATACTCAATCCCATCTAGATGTTATTGCTGATGCCTTAATTGCTATAAAAGAACGGGCTGATTCCATTTCTGGATATAAAATAGCCTGGGAACCTGAAATACTTAGACATTTTACAGCTAAGTTAATGCCAATATAGTAGGGACTACTTCTAGGGTTTAGGTATACATGGTAGGTCGCTATTATTGATTAACAACCCCACCTCTAAGGGAAGCCTAGGTGGGGTGTAGTTCATAGAATAGAAATAACTTTATTCAAAATACTCTTCTTTTAGCCGATATATATTATGGTATAATTATTATTATATTCAAAATTAAATATTTAACAAAATATACACCGGGAGGTAGTTGACTATGTTTTGGAAGTTAAGAAAGAAGCCAGGGGAAGATAATAAAGAGCTTGAGGAAGTACAGCCCGATAATATTGATATGGATAAAGGGGATGATCGGGATATAGGCAAATTATCATTACTTAAACAAAATGAAGAAAATCTATTAAATAAACTGGATATTAGAGTAGGACATTTAAATGATCAAACGGAGAGTTTAATTAATATTATTGAAGTTATATCTAATAGGGTAAGTGAACAAATGGAGTACATATATGAAGTAGTTGACGAAATAGGCAATTATTCAGCAATGGCCCAGGAGTTAAATGCTAGTTCAGAAACATCTTTTAAAACTGCAGAGGAGACCTTGGATATAGTTGCTGGAGGAAGTGAAGCCGTATACAGTACTATTGAATTTATGGGTGAGATTAGAGAATCTATTACAACTGTAGTAAAGGAAATAAGTGGACTTGAATCCAGTACTAATGAGATAAAAAAAATATTGGAAATTATAAATAATATTGCACAACAGACTAATTTATTAGCCTTAAATGCTACTATAGAAGCTGCTAGGGCGGGGGAAGCTGGCAGAGGTTTTGCTGTTGTTGCAGAAGAAGTGAGAAAATTGGCTGAAAGAAGTACCAAGGCAGTAGGAGATATATCAAATATTGTAGAGAATATTAATTCCAATGTAACTAATACAATTCAAGCTATCGATAAGAGCAATGAAAAGATAATGGAAGGCTCTAATATTGCGGAACAATCAAAGGATTCTTTTAGTAAAATAGAGAACTCAATACAGGATATGATTACAACCATGGGGGAGATTGCCAAGGCAATATCTCAACAAACTGCAAGTTTAGAGTCTGTAGTAGCTTCTACAGATAGTATGAGTAATTCTTCAGATAAAGCAATGTCCATGGTGGAAAGCGCTTTGATGAATGCCCAGTTTACACTAGTTGCATTAAATGAATTAAATGAGTTTATAGAACTTCTAAATAAAATGACTAAGGAATTAATAGATGAAACAGTAGAAACTGAAGGAGAAGAAATTGTTTTAAAAACAGCTCTTACAAGATCTACGTCTACATTGGACCCAGCTATGATGGTTGTTACAGAAAATATAAAATTTCTAAGTAATATTCATTCTGGCTTGTTAACTACAAATAGTTCGGGTGATGTATTGCCATCTATAGCTAAAAGTTGGTATGTTGAAGATGATAATCTTACTTGGGTATTTAATATGAGAACTGATGCTACATTTCATAATGGAAAAAATATTAAAGCCCATCATGTAAAATATTCTTTGGAAAGGTTGTTGTCACCAAAACTAAAATCTCCTAATGCTTGGTTTATAGATTATATTGAAGGTGCAAAGGAGTTTATGGAAGGTAGAGCCAATGAGGTTATTGGCATCAAGGTGCTAGGAGATTATAGGCTATCTATAAAGCTTTCTATACCTTTTAATGGTTTTCTTCTACAACTAGCCCACGGTTGCTGTGCTGTAATGGATCCAGAGGAATTAGAAAGAGGTAATTTTGTTGGTTGTGGCCCCTATAAGATAGAAAGCTATGAGGATAATGTATACAAGTTAGTTGCATATAAAGATTATATAGGAGGAATATCTTACTGTGATATTGTTGAAGTTGTAAATGGTGATAGCAATGCTTTTGAAAATTTCATTGGCAGAAAATATGATTTTTATACAATAGAAGAGAAAGAAGAGCTAGAATCTATCAAGGGTACTAAGTATTATGATAATTTCAAGCCCCAGGATATATTAGGTACCTATTACTTAGGGTTTAAATTAAAAGATAATAATTCCCAATATGCTAAAAAAAGAGTAAGGGAAGCTATTAGTTATGGAATAAACAAGAAGAGAATTATAAATGAAATATATGGAGAGCTGGCCGCAGAGGCTAAATGTATAGTTCCTCCAGAACTAATAGCTTCTGATCATATAAAGGGTTATGAGTATAATCCGAGGAAAGCTATAGGGATTTTAAAGGAAGAAGGAATAGATTTAAGTAGACCTATCAATATACTTTGTAGACAGGAAAATCCCTATGGGTTCTTAAAATATGTAGAAGAAGATTTAAAAGCAATAGGCATAGAAACAAATTATGTAAGAGTGCCAGATAAAGAATATGATAAAGCAAACCTAAATTGGGATTATGATCTATACGCATATGGCTGGTATGCAGATGTAAAAGAACCATCAGCATTTATAAAGCCTTTATTTTTACCTGGAAGCAATACTAATTTAGGTGGTTACGAGAATCAAGAATTAATAGAAACACTCCAAATTGCAACTCAAACTACCAATCCTAATAGAAGGATAGAGTTATATAAGAAAATACAAAGTATAATACATGAAGATATACCTTGCATTCCCTTATTTCATCCGATAAATGGAGTATGCACTCAAGATGAAATTATCAATGCAAATTTGTCTTCTTTAGCAATGTTGAAATATGATCATATTATTAGAGAAAAATAGAATAGAGTTAAGTTTTAAAAACACCTCAAAAGTTATGTAATAGTTAAACTTTTGAGGTGTTTTTAAAACTTATAATGATTCCACTATTCCAGCATATTATGAACTGCTAAATCAATTAAAGTTTTTAGATTTTCTTTATTTGCGGTATAACAATATCTATTGTTAATACTTGGTTCAAAATTAAGTATTCCCAGGTCTAATAAAAGATTTAGATGATAGGAAAGGGTTGCTGTAGATAAATTAAAGTAATCTGCCAATTCTTTATTATACCAGGGACGTTGACTTGTTATTCTAATGATTTCCAATCGCCTTTCATCAGAGAGTACTTTAAATAAGCTCTTGGATTTTTCTAGGTTTATTTTTTTATCAAACCTTTGTTCCATTGTATATCCATATAGTAATACGAATGAATTCCCTACATTGAAATGAAATAAACCTAAATCAAGATAAAAACTAGTGTATATCTTTAGGTCTTTTTTCTTATCTATTAAATTTGAATAATCACCTAATCCAATAGTATTTAGAAATTCTATATTGTTGGATTTGAACAGGGCGTTATGTTCTTGTAATTTCTTTTCCATGAAATTGTATACTTTATCTTCAAAGGGTTTATAGTATAGATCATAAAAGTTTTCAAATATTTTTATGGACTTTTCTTTATATTCTTTCGAATGATTCTTAGTCTGCAGAAAAAACAAAGCAGTTTCTTCGTCAAATTGATCTGTTAATGCTTTTTTTAATACATTGTCTTCACTATCGTATGGAATATCCAATTCATATTCATTATAGGTAAACTTAACTAGCTCCCAATCTTCAATTTTTTTAATATATTCTATTAATTCATAAGGGCTCTTTATATTGTTTTCTATAACCATTTTAATAGAGGCATCCAATAATCGACCTGCTTTTGCAATTATAAGATTTATATCATTTCTTAAGAACGGCGAAATATCATTGTTAATATACTGAAGCCATTTTTTGATTTCTTTGCTTGGAGAAAAGTCATACATATCCCTAGCGGCATCGTTCTTTATTTCTTTATTGGTCAGTATATCGTTATGGGAACGATTTGCCACATATTTATATAAAGCACAGATGAATTCTATGGATTTATTATATTCAATATTGTAGTTCAAAGAAATACCCCCTAGTATAATAATGTCATAGTCAATAAAGACTATGCAGTTAAAACTTTTCTAAAAATCTCATTTCTTTATTCAGTAACTGAAGAAGATAT
>NZ_PPXW01000001.1:1436992-1458601 GCF_021655095.1 Clostridium sp. Cult1
AATAAGTGGCGTTGACGAATGGGTCCTGCGCAACGAAAATCTATGAACCCCGTCAGGTCCGGGAGGAAGCAGCGGTAAGTAGACACTTTCGTGTGCCGTAGGGGTGCCTGTTCTGAGTTAACTGTTTAGGTAACGCCTGGGGTATAACGACGAAGCTGGGTGCACGGTTACATAGAAAAATAGCTGTGGAAAATTCCACAGCTTTTTTATCCTTGAAAACTTCTATTTTTTCCTAAGGTATATTCATCTAAATTATTTTTCCCATATGTAAGGCCTGTTACTGCTTTTGGTTTTTCTTTTATTTCTAGTTCTTTGAAGCCTTCTAATATAGGTGTTAGTATTTTTATATTGGTTTCAAATAGGGATGAATCCTTTTTTATTTCTCCTTCTGTTATGGTCCTGTTGATGTAAATATTAATTTCACGTAAAGTTGAAGATATTTCATCATTTCCACTGAATTGAACTGTTAATTCCGTTAATATAGCCCTAGAGTTATTGTTTAACTCTTTTATTATATCGTAGTTCTCATCTTTTATGGCAGAGACACAACTCTTAGAGTTCTCTATTAGCCTTTCAAATAGTATGGCTACTAGGCCAGCTTCGTTAGTGGTAGAAATCCTCTTTTTTAATTCTTGAGTATCCCTCATCTATATCATCTCCTATTGTAATAATTGGAGCATTGTTTGAGGCAGTTGGTTAGCTTGAGAAAGCATAGCCACACCTGCTTGTTGTAATATATTCAATTTGACGAATTCGCTCATCTCAAGAGCCATATCTGCGTCTTCTATTCTTGACTTGGCTGCCGTTAGGTTTTCTGCTGTATTGTCTACATTTCTTATAGTGTGTTCTAGTCTATTTTGATAGGCTCCTAGTTGGGAACGATGAGAGGCTACTCTTTTTACTGCATCATCATAAATGGAAATTGCGTTACTAAACTTTTCTGAATCTAATCCACTATTAACTTCAAAGCCAATGATATTATCGCCACTTTTTGTTGCCTTTATTATTTCATTGGTAATCTTTAACCCTTTAGCCCCAGATCCAACCTCATCTGTAACGGTTACATTTATACTAGACATATCAATATCGATATATTGATCTTCATTAGCTCCTATTTGAAGCCTTAATTCTGTGATAGGTTCCGTTGTTCCAGATGTCCCACCTGAACCACCTACTTGTTTAGTTCCTAATTCTCCCTTCAACAAATATATCCCATTAAAAGTAGTTTCCTTACCTATCTTGTCTATCTGTTCCGTTAATTCCTTTAATTCATTGGCTATGGCTTTTAAATCATCTTCTTCATATATTCCATTAGCTCCTTGTACCGCCAGCTCTCTCATCCTTTGTAGCATGGCATGGACTTCGTTTAATGCTCCTTCTGCTGTTTGGAGTAAGGATATGCCATCTAAGGAGTTTCTTGAGGCTTGTCTAAGACCTCTTACCTGTGCCTCCATTTTCTGTGATATGGCTAACCCTGCTGCATCATCTGAAGCCTTATTAATCCTTTTTCCTGATGATAGTCTTTCTAAAGTCTTTTCCAAGCTATTATTGGTTATTCCTAACATCCTATGAGTATTTAATGCTGGTATATTATTATTTATCCTCATTTTTTTCTCCCTCCATTTTATTTACATTTTCTATAAAGGATAAGGTTTCTCCAAGAATTTGGAATAATTCTTTAGGAACCTTTTCAATATTTTCTATGGCAAATTCTTCTTTTATGTCTATTTTGTTTTCAATCTTCTTTTTTTCATAAGCCTTTTTCAATTGTTTTTTTGAAATTAACCGTATTTTCATGTTCTCACCTAAAGAATATTATTTGGTTTGAATTTTTCTAAAACATAACCAATTTTCTCTAGTCTTTCTTTAAGCATGTTTTCATTTCCCTTAATTAACTCAATATTAGCTGTGTTAAACTCTACATATATCTCTTCATCTTTTACTTCTAAGTTAAGTTTTATCTGTCCTAGGTTTTTCATATTCATATTAAGATAAAATACCATATTGTTTTTTTGGATTCCTTTTTTTATATTAGGGATTATTAAATTAATGTTATTGTATCCTTCCTCTGTAATAACTGGTAATTGAAGGACTAAATCGTCTTTATATATTTGATATTGGAGATTTAAATAGTCTTCCATTTCTTTTAAATTGTCTTCCCTTCCTTTATCATTAAAATTAGAAGAATTACTTAAATCTTCAAAAACACTTATAGTTTCTTTAAGGTTTTCCTTAACTTCCTCTTTCCCTTTTTTGAGAGAATTTGAAAACTCCTTTATTTTATTTTCTAGTATTTCAATTTTCCCTTTTAATTCTTCACTATATTTACTCTTATTGATCAAAAGATTATTAAATATATTACCTATACCTTTTCCATTATTTAAAATGGAATCTATATTGTTCAACTGATTTATAGACATATTTAGATGATTTTTCATTATTATAGGTATTAAGGAATTCTCCTTCCCCTTAAGGTATTTTATTTCATTGACTAATCTTTGAGTTTCCCTATATCTGTTTACCTTTTTATCTATATATTGGTTTAACTCTTCCATAGGCATATGCTCTAGGGCTACCCCTTCTTTGACACTCATCTTTATCAAGTTTAATGTAGTATTGGATTTAGCATTTAAATATTCCTGTCTAATCAAACTTTCTTCTGCTTTAGCTATTGGTTCTACTATAATCTCATTTTTTGTATTTAATTCTAAATAAGAATCATATAGATTGTTTAATGTTATAGTATTAAATCTTTTGGAAGCAAAAGCTATGGTGTTAGAATCCAGTTCTCCTAATGTATTGAATATATTTGTAATAGTTCTGGCTTTTTCTACAGTTTTTCCATTTAATCCTTGATCTAAATTAGTGGTTGTAGATATTATCTCCTTCAAATTCTCTATTTTAAAATCTTCTTCATCTTTAATCAGTTGGATCAGTTCCCTATCTGTAATGTTTTTTAGGTTCTCTATTTCCTTTAATAGATTAAAAGATTTTTCTAAATCCACCTTTTGTTCCATATCTGTTTTATCCTTAGCCTTATCTAATAAAACGGATATTTCCTCTTTCAATAAATCTATTCCTTCTTCTATTAATAAAGCTACTCTTTCTTCATCTAAAATATTAATTAACTCTTTTAAATTGGATTTCATATTCGATAATTTTTGATAATTATCCAATGTTACCTCTACTCCATTTAATAGGAACTCTCTTATTATTTGTATGTTTTCTCCCTTTGCCTCTAAATTTAAATCTTTCAATATCCTTAATATATATTCTAACGAATCCTCTTTTTCTATAGTAAATTGCTCATATAAAGGGGATATAGTATTTTTATCTATGTTTTTACTGTTATAGGAGTGTTTGTATTTATATAGACTTTCAATATTAAAAGGTAAATCCTCTTTGAAAAATTTTACAAAGGTTTCGTCATTATAATCTTTTAGATCATAGAGCTTGTCTATTACTTCCATAACCTTATGGATATTTTCTCTATTTATTGGAATTTTTTCATTATGTAAGGCTATAATACTATCATAAACATCCTTCCCCATTTTCCTTCCATATATCTCTTCTGCTATGATTTCTGCTTCTTTATAACTTAGTTTTCTATCAAGGCCTATTAGCTCTTTAAAGGATATCCCTCTTTTTTCATTCTTTATTTCAATTAAATTTTCTGCAATTTTTTGTAGAGAGTCCTCTTTTAAATCTATACCTTTATCTATCAATTTGATGCAAGAATCAAAGTCAATATTTTCTATTATTTCCTCTAAACATTTTTTAGACATGAAAAAGGTCTCTAAGTTTTCTTTGGTTACTGGGATCTCATTATCGACTAGATACTCTATCCCTTTTTTAGTTTCCTCTGTATCCTCTAATCCTATTCTCTTTATTATTTCCTTAAAATTTATAGAATTAATCTTTTCTTCCTCTTTTTCATCTACCTTCATGGATAATATATTTTCTTTATCTATTGAAACTTTTTTCCCTACTGCCTGCTTGATTTCTTCTTTCAGTCGCAATGAATATATTATTTTTTTGTCTTCAACAGTTTTCTCAATTTTTATGTCTTTGCCCTTTTTATCTACTATAATACCTTCTACATCATAAAAAAGAGTAGGC
This sequence comes from Clostridium sp. Cult1, assembly GCF_021655095.1. Classification (GTDB taxonomy): domain Bacteria; phylum Bacillota; class Clostridia; order Tissierellales; family Tepidimicrobiaceae; genus Schnuerera. The sequence goes on from NZ_PPXW01000001.1 coordinate 1,441,112, forward strand.
TTTAAACCATAAGCATTTATTATATTTTCTTTCGAACTTAAATTTATAGCTTCCATTTAACCATCCTCATATAGTGATTTCATTTACTATATCGACAAAAGTTTTAGTAATCTTTAAGTAAATATTATATTTTCATATATATTGCCGATAGTATATAATAGAATAGTAAGGGAGAGTGAACTTATGGCAAGGATAGAAAAGGTTGGTATAAATAATATCCAACAAATTGATAAAATAAGACCTACTAATAAGAAGGAAATCCATAAAACCTTTAAGAATAAGTTAATGGAAGTAGAGCAAGAGCATATTCGAGACCAACTAAAGATTTTATACGATAAGATAGAAGTTCAATCTGAAAAACTTAGAGACAAATTATTTATCGAAGATTTAGTTCAATATAAAAAATTAGTAAAAGAATTTTTAGATGTGACCGTAAACAATTCCCATGTTTTTTATAAAGAAAATTCTTTGGATAGAAGAGGCCGCCATAGGGTATATTCTTTAGTAAAGAAAGTCGATAATGAATTAGATGAATTGACCAAGGATTTTCTAAGTATAGAAAATAATAGGATAAAAATATTAAGAAGATTAGATGATATTAGAGGTTTGCTTTTAGACATTCTTACATAATATGAAAGGAGGGTTGAAAATGGAAGATGTTTTTAAAAAAGTATTTTTTGCTGGTATAGGTACTTTAGCCTTAACCTATGAAAAAGCCAATGAACTTGTAAAAGATTTAGTGGAGAAAGGCAAAATTACTGTAGATCAAGGAAAGCAATTAAATGAAGAGCTTAAAAGGGTAGTAAAAGATAATGATCCAAATGCCCAAAATATAGCAAATATTGAAATGAATATTAAAACCTATTTAGATGGTTTAAATTTAGCAACTAAAGAAGATATAGATAATATAAATAAAAGAATAGATGAATTAGAGAAAAATATTTAATATGGGGGGATAGACCATCTTGAGCATACAAGATGGTTTCTTAATATGGATAATAACTATACTAAAAAGAGATTTAAAGAGATTATGTCTGTAGCTCTAAAACATGGTTTCAAAAATGGAATAGGAGATCCAAAGGAACTAAGATTGGCACTGGAAGAGCTAGGACCTTCCTTCGTTAAAATTGGCCAGATATTATCTACCAGGCCGGATATACTCCCAATAGAATATATAAATGAATTCCAAAAATTGCAGGATGATGTGAGCCCTGAAGAATTTTCTATTATGAAGGAAGTTATTGAATTTGAATTAAAGGGTTCTATTGACGAATTGTTTATAGACTTTAAAAAAACTCCTATTGCTTCTGCCTCCTTATCAGAAGTATATTTAGCCAGATTGAAGACGGGGGAAAAAGTTGTAGTAAAAGTTCAAAGACCTTTTGTAAAGGAAAAAATGTTATCGGATATTCAAATATTAAAAAAGCTATCTCCTTTTATCAATTTTACTGCTACAGGTGAAATAGTAGACATGAAAAAGGTGGTAGATGAACTTAGTAATGCTGCTGAAAAGGAATTAAATTTTATTGAAGAGATGAAAAATATAGTTAAGTTTGCTGAAAATAATACAAATGTGAAGTTTGTGACAGTTCCTAAAGTCTACGAAGAATATTGTACTTCTAAAGTTTTAGTAATGGATTATATATCTGGAATAAAAATTGATAATATAGATAAATTAAAAGAAGTAGGTTACGATATCCATGATATAGCCACTAAAATAACTTATAATTATTTTAAGCAGGTTTTTGAGGATGGATTTTTTCATGCTGATCCCCACCCCGGAAATATATTGATCTATAAAAATACTATTAGCTATATAGATTTTGGCTTAATGGGCAATTTAAGTTTGGGTTTGAGAAAAAAATTAAATGATTTTTTAGAGGGAGTTACCACAAGGGATATTGAATTAATGACTAAATCTATTTTGAAAATCGGTATAAAAAAAGGTCCTCTAGATTTAAACCGACTATATAAGGATATAGAAATATTATATAGTACTTATATAGATGAAGCTATCCATGATTATGATATTCCCCAAATATTAGAAGAAGTTATGGTGGTCTGCAGAAAAAACAACATAAATATGCCCCATAATATTACCCTCTTAGTTAAAGGAATGATGACCCTTCAAGCAGTATTGGCAAAAATAGATAAGGATTTGACTTTAATGGAAATAGCTATCCCATATTTTAAAGATAAAATGATAAGAGAGAAGTTTGAAAACTTTGATTTAACTCAAATGGCAGCTTTTTTGTATTCTTCAATTAAGTCAACCTTCCAATTGTCCACTAAAGTTTTAGATATTATCAATGCAGGACTAGAAGGAAGGCTGAAACTGAATCTGGAACTTAAAGATATGGAGGAAAACTTCAATGAAATAAACCGAATGGTAAACAGGCTTATATTTGCCATAATTGTTGCAGGATTATTGGTAAGCTCTTCTTTAGTTATAAATGCCAATGTAGGTTTAAAAATATACGGCATTTCTTCTATAGGAATTCTTGGATATTTAGGGGCAGGATTAGCTGGATTATTGCTATTGATTTCAATAATAAGGTCAGGAAAGCTATGATAATTCACAGTTCAAAATGCAGGATTCACAATTATTTTTTAATTTCCCTTTGCTCCTTGTCCCTTGGCCTGACTTTTCCTCAATTGCTCATAGAGTTTTCTTTGATCCTCCGTTAATCTAGGTGGATTGACTATATTGATTTCTACATATAAATCCCCTATATTTCCCTTCATATCTCTATAACCTTTTTTAGGTATTCTTATTTTTTTGCCTCCTTCCATATTTTCTGGAACCTTTACCTTGATTTTATCCTCTAAGGTTTCTACTACTACTGTAGTCCCAAAAGCTGCATCCCAAGGGTATAAATCTATCTTCTTATATATATCTAGACCTTCTAGTCTTAAACTTTCATCTTTAAGAAATTTTACTTTTATATATATCTCTCCATCTATTCCTGCTTTTTCCCCTTTAATCTTTATTTTTTTCCCGGGCAATATTCCTTTAGGTACTTTTATCGACAAGGATTTAGTATCATTTCCAATTCTAAAGGATAAAGTCTTATTTGTACCCTTATATCCTTCCGCTATGGTTATATAGATTTCAGATTCATATTTCTGGGGATTAGGTTTGCTGCCAAATATATCTTCTCCAAAATTATGACCTCCAAAAAACATATTAAAGAAATCACTAAAACCTCTACCAGCACCCCTTGTAGAGTAAGTGTATCTTCCATTGCCGAAATTTTGAAATCCAAATTGGGAAGGGTCGAAATTTTGGCCATGACTGAAATTATAACCGGTGCCAAAAGTATCATATTTTTTCCTTTTATTTTCATCTCCCAATACTTCATAAGCTTCGTTTATATCTTTAAACTTTTCTTGAGCTTCTTTATTGCCCTGATTTAAATCAGGATGGTACTTTTTAGCTAATTTTCTATAAGCTTTCTTTATTTCATCTGTACTTGCATTTTTATCTACTCCTAAAATTTTGTAATAATCTTTATACTGCATAAACTACCACCTCTAAAATAATTTCTGACCTTGTCTGACCTTCGTTATTATTATAATCCTTTTTATGTAAAAAATCAACATCATATTAATTATTATGGTTTTGCCCTATGAATTTATTTATAGATTTTTATTGTTTTTCGATAATTTATTATTGACTTACGGTAATTTTTAGAATATATTTAAAGTATAGATAAAAAAGGAGGGGGTAAAATGAAAAGTAAAAAGAATATAATAAAGGTTTTAAAAATTTCTATAGATATATCTTTTTGGTTAATACTTATTTTAGTATTATTTTCCTCTATTGAATCATATAAAGGATCCAACAAAGCAGAAAGTGTTTTAGTACTTCACACTATTCTTAGGCTTATACTGGGAGGAGCAATCTTATATATTCTGTATTCCTTAAAAAAAATCATCTTAACAATAGAAGATAAAAAACCCTTTGATTATAAAAATGTAAAAAGATTCAACCATATTTCCAAATCCATTTTCTTATTCGGATTAATTCAAAGTATTAATAAACTGCCTTCGCAAAAGGGTTTCTTGCTAGTAGGTATATCCAATTTTAACATTCATGCAGATATTTTAATCTATATAATACTTGGATGTTTAGCCTTGGTTCTAGGTGAGGTATTTAAACTAGCTATTGAGATAAAAGATGAAAATGACTTAACTATATAGGGGTGTATAATATGGCTATTATTGTAAATTTAGATATTATGATGGCAAAAAGAAAGATGTCTTTAATGGAATTGGCAGAAAGAGTAGGTATCACCAATGCTAATCTATCTATATTAAAAAACAACAAGGCCAAAGCCATAAGGTTTTCTACTTTAGAAGCAATTTGTAGAGAGTTAGAATGTCAACCTGGTGATATATTGGAATATAGGGAAAGGTCTTCTTAATTAGTCCTAATTAAGAAGACCTTTCCCTATTCATTATAAAAAGAAACTAGTCCTTATACTAGTTTCTTTTTATTAGGCCTATTTTCTCCTTGTTCATACCCTTCCATCTTCCAATACTCCAACAATAGGGAATCCAATTCTTTACTTAATTTCTCTATTTCCTCCCAATTCTTCTCCTTAGCATTTAATTGTTCATCTAATAGATTTCTTAATCTATTAATCCTGAAAATCAAATTGCTCCCCCCTAAGATCTAATTCAAAACTAATTGTCCTTATTTAATAGCATAATATTTTTTATGCTATTTGGCAAATATTTTTTTATGCCATATGCCAATTTAGATATAGAGGATAAAATATTAAAGTTAACATAAGGGAGTGACATAATGGGTAATAAAGAAAAATTAAATTTTAAAGAGATAGGTTCAAGAGTAAGATTGGAAAGAGAAAAACTGGATTTAACGAGAGAGAAATTTGCAGAAATCGTTGGATTATCATCTTATTACATAGGCCAAATCGAAAGAGGAGATAGGAAGATGAGTGTTGAAACTTTAGTTAATATTGCTAATGCTCTTCATGTGTCCGTTGACTATCTTCTTAATGGCTCAAATTTACATACTGAAAAATCAGAAATTGAAAAGAACTTTTCAGTGCTAGAAACTCCATATAATAGTTATAATCCATCCGATGATTTACAAGAATTGCTTTCTATTTTAACCCGCTGCTCAAATAGAGAAATATCCTTGATAAAAGATATAACTAAGCTAATCCTTCCTTATCTAGTGAAATGAATTTTCTACTATATTAGGCAAACCCTTTTTGTGTTAAATCATAAAAAGGGTTTGCTTTTATAAAAAATAGGAAAGTTCTATTTATAAAATATTAAATAAAAAGAACTTTCCCTAAAGTTTTCCTAATAACGATTTGATACAAGCTTTTCTTATATTTCTATTTAAAATTTCTTACCTTCCCTTTAACCATAGCCTTTAGTATATTTAAATCATCATCAAAAATGATTAAATCTGCATCTTTTCCTATTTCAATACTTCCTTTCTTATTATCCACTCCAATTGCTCTAGCAGGATTTAAACTTGCCATTCTTACTGCATCTTCAAGGGGAATGTTGACCATATGGACCATATTATATACAGCTTTATTTAAAGTAAGGGTTGAACCTGCTAGGGTTCCATCTTCTAATCTTGCTGCCCCTTCTTTTACATATACATCCTGTCCCCCAAGTTCATATTTGCCATCTTCTAAGCCTGTGGCCATCATGGCATCGGATATTAATATAATGCCATCTTTACCTTTCATTTTCACCGCTAAATCCATAGCTCCTACATGTAGGTGGATACCATCACATATCATTTCACAGGCTACTCTTTCGTCTGTCAATACTGCTCCTATTACGCCTGGTTCCCTATGGGAATAAGCCCTCATTCCGTTGTAAAGATGAGTTGCTTGTGTTATGCCTAAATCTATACCTGACTTAGCTTCATCAAAGGTCCCATTGGTATGGCCTGCTGATATGGTTATGCCTTTTTCTTTTAAATATTTTATTGCTTCTTTAGCTCCTTCTATTTCAGGTGCTAAAGCTACTATCTTAATAGTGTTTTTAGAAAGTTCTATTAAGTTTTTTATTTCCTCTAAATCTGGATTCTTTATATATTGGGGTGGTTGGGCTCCTTTTTTCTCCATAGAAAAATAGGGCCCTTCTAAATATACTCCTAAGACCTGAGCTTTTACATCCCTATTATTTTCACCATCATTAACATATTCTCCAATATTTTTCACAGCTTTTTTTATTTTATCCGCTTCTTCTGTCATAGTTGTGGCTAAAAAGGATGTTACACCTTTTTTAATGTGGAAATCCGCTATAATATCTAATGCTTCATAGGTTCCTTCCATAGCATCGTGACCAAAATTTCCATGGTTATGAAGATCTATAAACCCTGGAGATAAATATTTACCTTCTCCATCTATGATTTTATCATAAGATTCTTCATTGTATATTTCTCCATTAAATATATCGGCAATCTTACCATCTTCAATGACTAAACTACTACCTTTTTTTATTTCATAAGGAGTAATAATATTTGTATTTTTAATTAATGTCTTCATTATATACACCTCTGTTTCTATAAAGTTTTTTTGTATAACTCTGCTGCTTCTTTATCCATTATTACTGTTACATCTGGATGTAATAATAATAAGGATGCTGGAAGTCTAGTGGTGACTTTATCTCCTTTAAGTAATTCTCCCATTACTTCTGCCTTATTCTTTCCATTTGCCATAAGGATTATCTTTTTTGCCTTCATTATTGTTCCTAATCCCATGGTTATTGCTTTTGTAGGGACCTTGTCTATAGAATCAAAAAATCTTGAATTAGCCTCTATAGTATCTTTAGTTAAATCTGTTAAATGGGTAGAAAGTACTAACTCCTCATCTGGTTCATTAAAAGCTATATGTCCATTTCTCCCTATGCCTAATATTTGAATATCTATGCCACCTTGTTCTTCTATCATTTTATCATATATTTTACCATATTCATTAGGATTCTTAACTAATCCATCTGGCACATAGGTATTTTGTTTTTCAATATTTATATGTTTAAATAAAGTATCCTCCATAAAATACCTGTAGCTTTGATGGTCTTCTGGAGATAGACCATATCTATTACTAAATCTGCTAATTCAAATAATCTTTTGCCACTTTCATGTCTTGATTCTACGCTTTGTGAATGTTTTAAGGAAGTTAAAGCTATTACATATATTCCTTTTTCCTTAGCTAGCATTGCCATTTCTACTGGTACAGCATTTCTTCCTGAGTTTGATACTATTACTATAATATCCCCCTCATTTCCCAACCTCCCTATAAAGTCTTATTTATAATATTACTGGCTTCAAGACTTATCTTATATTCTTCAGGATATAGAAGTTTAATTTCATTAATAAATGGATTATTTACATCCATCCCTTGTCTCATCCTTTCTATAGAAAAACCAAGAAAAGGCTCCCAATAGAGCCCCTCTTGGTTAATGCCTGACAAACTTTATCGGTAACACACCTAGTATTCTATTTTTACAACGAAATTGCAACGTATAGTTATTATTTTGTCAATAAATCTGTAAAAAGAATTTTTATCGATTATTATTTTATATATTTATCTATGATAGTAATTATTTCTTCTATCTTTTCTTCTCCTTCTTCTTCTCCTTCTAATATAGCATCCTTTACACAAGACCTAATATGAGAGTTTAATACGTCTATATTGGCTTTCTTTAGCAGGGCTATGGAAGATAAAATCTGCGTAGATACATCTACACAATATCTATCTTCCTCTATCATCTTGATTATTCCGTCGATTTGGCCCCTCACGGTTTTCAATTTCATAGCTGCCTTCTTTTTTCCTTCATTCATAAGATCACCTACTATTTATTTAATTTCTACAACATCATAACCTGCCTCTTCTACTGCGTCTCTTAGAACTTCCTCTACTAAGTCATTTCCTGAAACCTCTACCTTCTTAGTATCTAAATTTACATCTACATTAGATACTCCTTCTACTTCCTTCAATGCATTGGTAACTGCCATTACACAGTGGTTACATGACATACCTTCTACTAACATGATTTTTTTCATTATTATTCATCTCCCTTGTTTATTATTTAAAACTTCTAAGTCTCAATGAGTTAGTAACTACAGATACTGAACTAAATGCCATAGCTGCCCCTGCTATCATCGGATTTAAAAATCCTAAAGCTGCAAAGGGGATACCTATTGAATTATAGAAAAAGGCCCAAAACAAATTTTGTTTAATAGTCCTCATAGTTCTATGACTAAGTCTAATTGTTGTAACTATACCCATTAAATCTCCCCTCATAAGGGTAATATCTGCTGCTTCCATAGCTACATCTGTTCCAGTTCCTATGGCAAATCCTACATCTGCTGCCGCTAAAGCTGGAGCATCATTAATTCCATCTCCTACCATGCCTACATGTTTTCCCTTTGCTTTTATATCCTCTACTACCTCAGCTTTATTTTCTGGCAATACCTCTGCTAGAACATTATCTATTCCAACTCTTTTAGCTATAGCTTTAGCAGTTCTTTCATTATCTCCAGTAATCATATATACTTCTAATCCCATGTCTTTTAATTCTTCTATTGCTTTTCTAGAGCTTTCCTTAACTTGATCTGCTACAGCTATTATACCTGAAAGCCTTCCATCTATTCCTATTATCATAGCAGTTTTGCCTTCTTGTTCCAACCTAGTAAGTTCTACTTCTGCCTGTTCAATATCAATGCCAAACTCTAACATTAGCTTTCTATTACCTATATAAATTACCTTTCCTTCTAAGTTAGCCTTTAGACCTTTCCCTGGTATGGCCATAAAGGTTTCAGGTTCTGTTAGCATTAGTAATTCTTCTTCCCCTTTTTTTACAATAGCTTGACCTAAAGGGTGTTCAGAACTTTTTTCAACTGTAGCAGCTATTCTTAAAAGTTCATCTCTGTCTATGGAGCTATATGTTAATATATCAGTAACTTCTGGTTCTCCTTTTGTAATGGTACCTGTTTTATCAAATACTATAGTCTCCATCTTATGGGTTCTTTCTAAATGCTCTCCTGATTTAATAAGTATTCCATTTTCAGCACCTTTTCCTGTGCCTACCATTATGGCAGTAGGTGTAGCTAAACCTAGGGCACAGGGGCATGCAATTACTAAAACTGCTACTGCGTTAATAAGGCCTGTATTGAAACTTCCTTGGATTAAATAGAAACCTATAAAGGTTATGGCTGCTATAACTACTACTACAGGAACAAAAATACCAGAAATCTTATCTGCTAATCGTTGTACTGGGGCTTTGGACCCTTGAGCATCTTCTACCAATTTAATTATTTGTGATAGGACTGTATCCTTTCCTATTTTTGTAGCTTCAAATTTAAAAGAGCCAAATTTATTGATAGTTGCCCCTATTATTTCATCTCCTACAGTTTTATCTACGGGAATGCTTTCTCCAGTTATCATAGATTCATCTATGGAAGAATGACCTTCAGTAATAACTCCATCTACTGGAATCCTCTCTCCTGGTCTTACTACTATAATATCACCTATATTTACCTTTTCTATTGGTATATCCTTCTCTACACCATCTCTAATAACTCGAGCTGTCTTTGGTTGCAATCCCATCAATTTCTTTATTGCTTCTGAAGTCTTACCTTTAGCTACTGCTTCAAAGGTTTTACCTAATAATATTAATGTGATGATTACTGCTGATGCCTCAAAATAGTATTCATGTACTCCGGTTATTACATTATATAGACTATAAAAGTAAGCTGCAGAAGTACCCATAGAAACTAATACATCCATATTGGCTCCCCCGCCTCTTAATGAGTTGAAGGCTCCTTTATAGAATCTATATCCAATAATAAATTGAACAGGAGTTGCTAATAATAGTTGAAAATATCCATTTGTAAGGATGTTCTCTTTTCCTGCCATATGGAAAAACATAGCTGAAAAAAGAGGCAAGCTCAGGATCGCTGATAGAATGAAAGAAGTCTTAAGAGATTTTATCTCTTTTTCTCTTAACTCTTTTTCCCTATCTCTATCTACTTCTTTTTCTATTTCAGCCTTATAACCGGCTTTTTCAACTGTCTTAATAAGAATTTCATCCTCTATAGCTCCGGAAGGAAATTCTACAATAGCCTTATTAGTAGATAGGTTAACATTGGCCTTTACTACTCCCTCCAATTTATTTAAAACCTTTTCTACTCTAGAAGAACATGCTGCACAGGTCATGCCTTCTATTAGCAAAGTTTTTTTGACTAAAGGCACTTCATAGCCTGTTTTTTCTATGGTTTTAATTAATTGATCTACATTTATTTTATCCATATCAAATTCAATAGTGGCTTTTTGTGAAAGTAAATTTACTGAAGAAGCTATAACACCTTCCTGTTTACCAATAGCCTTTTCTACCCTTGATGAACAGGCTGCACAGGTCATACCCAAAACATCTATAGTAACTTTTTTATTCATAATTTAATCAACTCCTCCTTTCGTTACCACCCCTCCCCAGGGGTGCCTATTTTTAGTATATACCAATTATTCATTTTTGTAAATAGACTTTGTTAGAATTTTCTATTCCCATAAGATATATTTTTTCCTCAGAAAATAATATTACCCTAAACTATTGCAATTCTATCAAAATTATATTATTATATTGATAGCGATTATCATTTACGTAAAAGTAGAAAGGAGAACAGCCATGGCAAGTACATCTTTAATCCAGCTAAATCCTGGAGATAATGGAAAGGTTGAAAAAATATATGCTGGATGGAATGCTACCAAGAGACTATATGAAATGGGTTTAAATACTGGTGCTAAGTTTCAAGTTATTAAAAATGATACAGGCCCTATAATCCTTTCTCTATCAGGCAATAAAATTGCTATAGGTAGAGGCTTAGCAGAAAAAATTATGGTAAATGAATGAAAGCGAATCCTTTTTAGCCTTTCATCGATAATGACTATCATTCTTATTAAGGGGGAGATTTTAATTGAGTACTATAGCTTTAGTTGGTAATCCTAATAGTGGTAAAACTACCTTGTTTAATGCCCTAACAGGATCTAATCAACATGTAGGAAATTGGCCTGGTGTTACTGTTGAAAAAAAAGAAGGCAATTTGAAGTTTAATGAAAAAACATATAATATAGTTGACTTACCTGGAACCTATAGTCTAGGTGCCTTTTCTGAAGATGAAATAGTGGCAAGAGATTTTATTTTAAAGGGCAATCCTAATATTGTCATTAATGTGGTAGATTCCACCAATATTGAAAGAAATCTATACTTAACTACTCAACTACTGGAAATGGGAGCTAAGGTAGTTGTAGCCTTAAATATGATAGATGAGGCCAAAGCAAGAAATATTGACGTTGACATTGAAGCTCTTTCAAAGAAATTAGGTACCCCTGTAGTTCCTACTGTGGCTTCTAAAAGGAAAGGAATAGATGAACTTGTTAGGAAATGTATTGAATTAATGGATGATGATACGGATTATAAAGCACATATTAGCTATGGAGATAATATTGATAAAGAAGTAGAAAAATTGAAAGATTTTTTGAGTGATAAAAACTTAGAATATCCTACCCAATGGATCGCTATTAAACTTCTTGAGGGTGATGAATATGTCCATGAACTTATTAGAAGTAATGAAGATTTAAATTCTTCTACTGACCTTATAAATACAATCCATAGATTTAAACAAAATAGAGAAGATTATGAGTTGGAAATCATAGATAAAAGATATGAATTTATCAGTAGTATAACTAATGTTACGGTAAAAACACCTGAATCTCCTAATGAGACGCTAACGGATAAAATAGATAAGATACTAACCCATAAGTATCTAGGGTTACCTATATTTGGTATTATTATGTTTATAGTATTCCAACTAACATTTACTGTTGGAGAAGATTTATTTGGAGGATTGATGGCAAGTGGTATAGAATTTTTAGGAGAATTTATAGAAAGTTTTCTTATTAGGATAAATGCTTCTGATTGGATTGTATCCTTCGTAACGGAAGGGCTTATTGGAGGAGTTGGAGCAGTTTTAGAATTTATACCTCTTATTGTAATATTGTATATGTTAATGGGTTTTTTAGAAGACAGTGGTTATATGGCTAGAGCTGCTTATGTAATGGATAATATTATGAGAGCCTTAGGCCTTCAAGGTAAAACCTTTATATCTATGATAGTAGGTTTTGGATGTAATGTTCCTGGAATAATGTCTACTAGAACTTTGGAGGATAAAAAGGATAGGATGATCGCCACCTTAATAAATCCCTTTATGTCCTGTGGAGCAAAGCTTCCAATTTATTTAATATTCATTGCAGCCTTCTTCCCTAATAACGGAGGACTAGTTTTATTTTTAATCTATTTTTTAGGCATAGCAATGGCATTATTAATGGGAAAAATATTTAGTAAGACCCTATTTAAAGGTGAATCTTCCTATTTCATAATGGAATTACCACCCTATAGATTACCTACCCTTAGAAATGTTCTAAGAAATATGTGGGATAATGTATCAGGATTTTTAAAAAGAGCTGGAACTACAATTTTTGCTGTAATCACAATACTATGGATTCTATCTGTACTTCCTCTTGGAGTTGAGCCCTATAGCCAGGATAGTATATTGGGAAAGATCGGAATGATTATAGCCCCTATATTTAAACCTGCTGGATTTGGTACATGGCAGGCTGCTGTAGGTTTATTTGCGGGAATAGCTGCTAAAGAAGCTGTTATTGCAACTTTAGGTATGGTCTATGCTGGTGTAAGTGAAGGAACGGCTCTTGTAGCTGCAATCCAACAAGTTTTCACTCCTTTAACAGCTGTATCCTTTATGGCAATGACTTTACTATATACACCTTGTGCTGCTACTATAGGTACAATAAAAAAAGAAACTAATTCAAATAAATGGGCAATATTTACTGCAGTTTATACTTTTGCAATTGGTTGGTTAATGGCCGTATTAATATTCCAGATTGGTAAACTTTTAGGCTTTAGCTAAACTTAAGGAGATGGTATTTTGTTAAGGGAAGTGTTAAAAGAAATTAAGGATGCTGATTATATCTCTAAATCTAATATAGCTTTAAAATTAAATAAAAGTGAAAGTTTAATAGAAGATGCCTTTTCTCAACTAATTAGGATGGGATATATCAGACAAAATGATAATAGTATTACTAATTGCGATATAGGATGTGGCAATTGCCCTTATGCTAGTTCTTGTAATAAAACTTATATTAAATCTATTATAATTACTGAGAGAGGAAAAAAACTATTAAATAGGTAAACCCTTCAAAATTATAAAACCCTGCAGGCGGAAGAGCTAATATTATCGGCAGTTCTTTCGCCTATTTTTGTTAAACCATTAACTACCAATTTTGTTTGACTCTTTTGTTGAAATTTCTTTGTTTTAAGAATATAATTATTGTAACATCTATTTAAAACGATTAAAGATAAAGGAGATATTATAATGACCAACATTGATTGGAAAGAAAAGAAAAATTTAACCATGTTAGCAGATTTCTACGAATTCACTATGGCTAATGGTTATTTTGAAAATGGTATGAAGGATAGGATTGCATATTTTGATATGTTTTTTAGGGCAATACCTGACGATGGTGGATTTGCTATAATGGCAGGAGTGGAACAACTCATAGAGTACTTAAAAAGTCTTAAATTTTCAGAAGAGGATATCGAATATTTTAGATCAAAAAATATGTTTAGTGAAGAATTCTTAGATTACTTAAGAAATTTTGAATTTAAATGTGATGTATGGGCTATCCCTGAAGGAACTCCTATATTCCCTAAAGAACCTATTGTAATAGTAAGGGGCCCTATAATTCAAGCACAAATTATTGAGACTATGGTTCTATTAACTATTAATCATCAAAGCCTTATTGCTACAAAAGCTAATAGAATAGTTAGAGCTGCTGACGGTCGTACAGTAATGGAATTTGGATCTAGAAGAGCTCAAGGATATGAAGGTGCTATTTTAGGTGCAAGAGCTGCCTATATTGGTGGTGCTGTAGGTACTGCATGTACCATTGTAGATAGGGATTTTAGTATTCCTGCCCTAGGTACTATGGCTCATAGCTGGATTCAAATGTTTCCTACTGAATTAGAAGCCTTTAAAGCTTATGCAAGGGTTTACCCAGATAATTGTGTCCTATTAGTAGATACCTACAATGTTTTAAAATCCGGTGTTCCTAATGCCATAAAAACATTTGACGAGGAAATAGTTCCAAGAGGTTTTAGGCCAAAAGGAATTAGACTGGATAGTGGTGATATTGCCTATCTTTCTAAGGAAGCACGAAAAATGTTAGATGAAGCTGGATATGAAGACTGTCCTATTGTAGCCTCTAGTAGTTTAGATGAGTATGTAATAAGGGATCTATTGAACCAAGGTGCAAGAATAGACTCCTTTGGAGTAGGCGAAAGACTAATTACTGCTAAATCAGAACCAGTTTTTGGTGGTGTATATAAACTAACAGCTGTAGAACGAAATGGAGAAATAATACCTAAGATAAAGGTAAGTGAAAATGTGGGTAAAATCACTACTCCTGGTTTCAAACAATTATATAGGCTATTCGATAAAAAATCGGGTAAGGCTATTGCGGATGTAGTCACTTTACATGATGAAGTAATCGATGAAACCAAACCTTATGAAATATTCCATCCTTTATTTACTTGGAAGAGGAAAACCTTAACAAACTTTTATGCAAAAAAATTGCTAGTACAATTATTTGATAAAGGAAACCAGGTATACCAAAGTCCACCTATTGATGAAATTAGAAACTATTGTCAAGAGCAAATCAACACCTTATGGGATGAAGTTCGTAGATTTGAAAATCCTCATGAATATTTTGTTGATTTGTCTAAACCCTTATGGGATATAAAGGACAGATTGTTAAAAGAATATAAATAATCTCTATTTCATACATCTATTTACAACTCATATATAATGCAAAAGAGTCGGATTTTTTTCCGACTCTTTTCTAATTTAATCTTCTTTCAAAATCTTTATATTTTCATAACAAAGTTATTACATCTATTTCCGTTAAAAGTATCATTAAGCTATAAATATAAGTCAATCTATAAACTTTCACTTTCATTGGATAAATAAACTTCCTTTTTCTACCCTTTTCTTCATTTTATAGTAGAATTATCATAAGTACGGAGGCGGATCTAAATATTTTGTTGAAAGAGGTGCTTTTCTATCGAAAAATTTGATTTAGCTGAGTTAAAAGCTGAAATTGAAAAAGTAAGAGAACAACTCCATAAATTAATTAATAATGAAAATTCCAATTTAACAGATAAAAATATCGTAGCATTAAGCCAATTACTGGACAAGCTTGTGTATAAATATTACAGCATAAAATAAATATTCATAAATGATAGATTCGCCTTTGTACTTTTACCATATAGTCTTTATAGCTTTTTTTCAAACGAAAATAGGCACCTAAGTGCCTATTTTCGTCTACTCAATAGGTATTCTATTTTCCTTTGAGGAAGTTCCTTCCTTTTTAGGTAATCTTACTCGAAGAATTCCATTTTCAAATTTAGCTTTTATCTTGTCTTGCTCTACATCATCTACATAGAAACTTCTTTTAAAGGAACCATATCGTCTTTCTCTTCTAATATAATTTTCTCTTTCTTCATTTAGTTCTTCTTTTCTCTCTACAGAAATTGTTAAAATATCATCTTTAATTTCAAGGCAGATATTATCTTTATTTGCTCCTGGTAGTTCTGCTTCTAATATATATTCTTTGTCTTTTTCCTTTATATCTACTTTCATTGGATAATAAGAAGATGTTATGTCATCAAATTCTTCTAGCATGGTATCGAATATTCTGTCAAAGTCCCATCCCCATCTTCTTGATAAACCTCCTGTTCTTCCTCTAAAAGGTGTAATTCCAAACATACTATCAACCTCCATTTGATCTTAAACTTTGACTTACTTTGACCTTCAACTAATAATATATCATCCACTTTAATAATATTCAATTCCAGAGAATTATGTTAACCATATACTATCTCCATTTATGTTTAATATTCTTTCTTTTTCTTGCCTTTTCTCAATTTTTTTGCTTTATTTAAATTTTAAACGGAGAATTTTTTCTCCGTTTAATGAGCTAGAATTTATATTAAGCATTAGCTTCTTTGCTAGTAATCTCTTTCTTTTCTCTAGCGTCTACTTCCCAATGGATTACAAAGCTTATGATAATCCTTAAAAAGGTTATAGCTGCTAATATTAAAAATTCATCTAAGGTTCTTATTATTACTGTCTTAAGTATCTCCGCTGCAAGTTTGAACTCTAAACTAAGGGCAAGGGCTTTAGCCAGTTCAATCTTCAAGTTTTCGTTTCCAAAATCAAATCCACTTTTAACAAAGCCTATAATGGCTTTTATAGATGCAACAGTAATTATTATTACACCTATTGTTTCTAAAAAACCCGTAATATAAGGTATAAATAATTCTAAGAATGATTCAATATACAATTTTTTTTCCTCCTTTAATATATGTCTTTTCATTTGTAAAGTTTATTGTTGTATCCTTATAATAATATTTTATCAGAAAAAATTATTTACAGGTAAAATAAATTAATATCTTATCATGGTTAATGGGACAGAAGTCTCTGTCCCATTTATAATTAAAATATATTATTGAAGCCTTACTATAATATCCATCTTTGAATAATTCCAGAAATAAACACTATTAATATAGCTAGTGGAGATACTATTTTAAATAAAAAGGTTAAAGCTTTCAAATATTTAACTTGAATAGTTCCATTATTGCTTAATTGATTTTCAACAATCTTCCTATCTAGTCTCCACCCAACAAATACAGAACTTATAAGTGCAGAAATAGGTAGGAAGAAATCTGCAGTTAAATTATCTAAGAAGTCAAAGAAATTATATCCCCGTATAGTAAGGCCTGATAAGGAACCATTGGATAAGGAGGCTAATATACCAACTAATGTAATTGCAATTGTTGTTAAAACTGTCGCCTTTACCCTTTCCATATTAAATCGTTCAATTACATAGGCTACTACAGCCTCTAATAAGGATATAGTAGAAGTTAAGGCAGCCAGAGCTAATAATCCAAAAAACATGATAGCAAATAGATATCCTCCAGGCATCTGCCCAAATACATTGGGTAGAGTTATAAATACCAATCCAGCTCCACTACCTGGTTCAATATTGAATGCAAATACCGCTGGGAATATAGCTATTCCAGCTAATAATGCTATAAATGTATCTGCAATACTAATTTTTAACGAAGTTGGTCCTAACTTTTCTTCTTTAGGAATATAAGAACCATAAGTTATCATAATACCCATACCTAAACTTAAAGAAAAGAAAGCGTGACCTAAGGCAGCTAAAATCCCTTCTCTTGTTAGTTTACCAAAGTCTGGTTTGAATAAAAATTCAAGTCCTTCTATTCCTCCTGATAGAGTAACAGATCTAATATCCAATATTATTATTAATACTAATAATAGAGGTATTAATA
>NZ_PPXW01000001.1:1458631-1527859 GCF_021655095.1 Clostridium sp. Cult1
ATCCGTTTTGCAGGGTTAGACCAGATATTTATAACTTCTGTAAAAACCAATAAAAACAAGGATATAATAGGGAAAAACCTTATAGAATTAGGAGAAATACGGGGTAAAGACCCTTATAATGCAGCTTTTGATCTTATATATGAAGAAGAAAACTCTGTAGGAATGGTGGATTTTTATGGACTGGAGGAACATATCATAAAGATTTTAAAAAGACCTGAACAAAATGTATGTACTGATGGAATGATTTCTGATAATCCTCATCCAAGATTATATAGTTCTTTCCCCAAAGTTTTAGGTAAATATGTAAGGGAGGAAGAAGTCTTATCATTAGAAGAAGCAATATATAAGATGACAAAGAAACCGGCAGAAACTTTTAGGCTAAAAAATAGGGGGGAAATAAAAGAAGGAAATTTTGCAGATATTGTAATATTCAATTTAGAAAAGATAAAAGACAAGGGAACTTTTGTAGAACCTAAACAATACCCAGAGGGTATAGATTATGTTATCATTAATGGAAACATAACATTGGAAAAAGGAAAATATAACAAGATTTTGGCAGGGAAAGTGTTAGAGGGGTGTATAGATGGCGATTGTAATAACTAATGGACAAATAGTAAGTTCAAAAGGAATTATGGTAAAGGATATTCGGATAGTAGGAGAAAAGATAGAAGATATAGGAATAGATCTAGTAAAGCCTAATGATGAAGTAATAGATGCAAAAGGTTTCTATATACTTCCTGGTGGTATAGATGTACACACCCATTTTGATGCTGAGGCTGGAGGAATGGTAGCAGATAGCTTTTCAACGGGAACTAAAGCTGCAATTATGGGTGGAACTACCACTATTATAGATTTTGCTGAACAAGTAAAGGGAGGTACCCTAAGGGAAGCCCTAGAGGATTGGAAGAATAGGACAAAAGATAATACCTATACTGATTATGGATTCCATATGACCATATCGGATTGGAATGATAATACTTCTATAGAGATGGAGGAGATGGTTAAGGAGGGGATAACCTCATTCAAAATGTTTTTTGCCTATGAGGATTTAAAGGTAGATGATGGGTCTATATATGAAGCTTTGAAAAAATCTAAAGAGTTAGGGGTTTTAATAGGATTTCATTGTGAAAATGGCGATATAATAGATAGTCTTAGAAAGGAAGCAGTCTCAAAGGGAAATACAGAGCCAGTCTACCATGAAAAAACCAGACCATCATCCTTGGAAAGAGAGGCAATATCAAGACTTATTACCATAGGAGAGTTGTTAGATAGTCCCATTTATATAGTCCATTTAAGCTGTAAGGAAGGCTATAATGAGGTGCAGAAAGCAAGACAAAGAGGGCTTAAAGTGTTAGTAGAAACCTGCCCCCAATATCTATTGTTAAATAAAGAATATTATACACCTAAAGTAAAAGACCCATTTGAAGGGGCTAAGTATGTAATGTCACCACCTCTAAGGGATAAAGAAAGTAATAAAATATTGTGGAAAGGTATTAAAGATGGAGCAATAGATGTTATAGCAACGGATCATTGTGCCTTCAATTATGAAGGGCAGAAAGAATTAGGAAAAGATGATTTTACTAAGATTCCAAATGGAGCCCCAGGAGTGGAAAATAGATTTAAACTAATATATACCTATGGGATAATGGAAAACAGAATAAATATGGAAAAACTTGTAGAAGTCCTTTGTGAAAATCCAGCCAAAATCTTTGGATTATATCCTAAAAAAGGAGTTATTCAAAGGGGAAGTGATGCTGATATTTTGGTGTTTAATCCTCAGGTTAAGTCTATAATAAAAGCAGAAAATCAAACTCAAAATGTAGACTATAATATTTATGAAGGATTTACCCAGTATGGTAAGTTTGAGTATGTCTTTCTAAGGGGACAGATGATAGTAAAGGATGAGAAACTTTTGATATCAAAACCTTTGGGAACGTATCAGAAAAGGAAATTGACCATTAGGGGAAGTGAATACGACTAGTCTTAAACTTTATTATACAAGAAGGTGACAAAATTGGATACCATAATAATACGAGGTGGTGGAGATTTAGCGTCAGGGATAGCCTATAAACTTCATAAAGCTGGGTATAAAATAATCATTTTAGAAATAGACAAACCTTTAACCGTTAGAAGAAAGGTGGCTTTTAGTGAGGCTGTCTATGAGGGTGAAACAATAGTAGAAGGTATTAAAGGAATCTTAGCTAAAGATAAAGATGATATCTATAAAATTTGGAATGCAGATGCTATTCCAGTCTATATAGATGAAGAAGGGGGCATAATTCAGGAGGTTAAACCCTTAGCAGTTGTAGATGCTATAATTGCAAAGAGAAACTTAGGCACCAATAAATCTATGGCTCCAATTACCATAGGAATTGGTCCTGGGTTTCAAGCAGAAAAAGATGTAGATTTAGTAATAGAAAGTAATAGGGGACCAAATTTAGGAAAAATAATTCACTATGGAAAGGCAGAGGAAGATACAGGTATTCCTGGAGAAGTAATGGGATATAAAGAGGAGAGAGTACTTAGAGCCCCTTGTAATGGGGTGGTTAAAGTCTATTATAAAATAGGAGATATAGTATATGAAGGAAATGCAATATGTCAAGTAGGAGATGAAAAAGTAATAGCACCTTTCAAGGGGATTTTAAGAGGCATGATAAGAGAGGGATTGTATGTAAAAAAGAGGGTTAAAATAGGAGATATAGATCCTAGATGTATAAAGGAATATGCTTTTACTATTTCAGATAAGGCAAAAGTTATTGGTGATGGAGTTTTAGAAGGGATAGAATATTTAAGAAACAAGAAATCCATTTGAAAGGAGTGCCAAATATGCTAGAAGATAGAAAAGTTTTATTAAAACTTAATAAATGTTTAGAAAAAAATCAATCTGTAGCTATGATAACTATTGTAGAAGCAGAGGGTTCGACACCTAGAGGTGTTGGAAGTATGATGCTAGTAGATGGGGAAGGAAATATACTGGAAGGGACAATCGGTGGTGGAGTTTTAGAACAAAAAGCAAGAAAAGATGCAATTAATTGCATAAAAGAAAACAAATCCTCATTAATAGACTATAATCTAGATAGGGATTCAAAAACTGGCAATATTTTGCCTATGGCTTGTGGTGGTAAAGTGAGTCTATTTATTAAGGTATACAACTCCCGAGAAAAGTTAATCCTAGCAGGAGCTGGTCATGTGGCAGAAAGAATTGCTAAGATGGCTAATATACTAGGTTATTCCATTTCCGTTTTAGATAATAGAGAAGAAAGAGTAAATGAACAATTATTTCCTCAAGTTGAAAATTTAATTCTAGGCAATATAGTGGAAAATTTAAAAAAGATGGATATAGATAATAATACCTTCATTATAATAGTAACCCACGGGCATAAACATGATCAAGATGTTTTAGAAGTAGTACTAAAATCCAAGGCCAAGTATATTGGGATGATAGGAAGCAAAAATAAGGTTAAAACTACTTTTAACAATCTTTTAGAAAGGGGCTGTTCAAAGGAAGATTTATCAAAGGTCTATAGTCCAATAGGATTGGATTTAGGAGGAGAAACTCCCGAAGAAATTGCTTTATCCATTATGGCAGAAATACAGGCAGTAAAATATGGAAAAGATGTACCTCATCTTTATAAAAGCAGGTGGAAATTTTGAAATTAGAAAGTAGATTTTGGATGGTACAAAATGGGGAGAAAGTTTTTGGAAGAGGACCTTATATATTGTTGAAAACCATAGATAGACTTGGGAGCCTAAACAAGGCTGCAAAGGAATTAAACATGTCTTATAGCAAGGCTTGGTCTATTATAAATCGAGCAGAAAGAGTTTTAGGATATTTCCTCTTAGAAAGGGAAACAGGTGGTGTTGATGGAGGAGGGTCCTACTTAACCTCTGGTGGAAAGGCGATAGTAAAGGCATATGAAGAATTTTGTAAAGAAGCAGAGAAGTCGGTGGAAGAAATTTTCAATAAATATTTTAAAGATATTTAATTTTTTTGGAAGCGTTATATTAACTAAAGAATAACGATGAAGGGGTAGATTTTTATGAAAGATGCAGTAAATAAAAGGAGGTTTTTGTGGGGATTACTAATATTTGTTTTTTTCCTATCCTTTGCTATCGGAAGATATCCTGTTCCCATTGGAACTTTAATAAAAGTTCTTTTATCTAAGGTTTTTCCTATAGATAAAACTTGGGCAGACACAATAGATACTATAGTTTTTAGGGTTAGACTTCCTAGAATATTAGCAGCAATGTTGGTAGGAGGATCCCTTTCCTTATCTGGGGCAGTATATCAAGGAATGTTTAAAAACCCATTAGTATCCCCTGATATATTAGGAGTTTCAGCAGGGGCTGCTTTTGGAGCTGCTTTAGCCATATTTTTATCTTTTAATACGGTAGGAATACAAATATCAGCTTTCTTATTCGGCATATTAGGGGTAGCTTTAGTTTATCTAATTAGTATAAAAGTAAAAGAAGATCCTTTAATTTCGCTCGTCATTATCGGTATATTAGTAGGCTCCATATTCACGTCTCTTACTTCAATAATAAAATATATTGCTGATACAGAGGACAAACTACCTACAATAACCTTTTGGCTAATGGGAAGTTTATCTGGAATTTTACCTAAAGACGTTAAAAGGGTATTCGTTCCTATCTCAGTAGGGATAGTACCTTTATACCTACTAAGATGGAAACTAAACGTACTTTCCTTAGATGAAGATGAGGCTAAGACTTTAGGTCTTGATACAGGAAGGATTAGGATGATAGTAGTAATCTGTTCTACTCTTATGACAGCAGCTTCTGTTTCTATTAGTGGCATAATAGGTTGGATAGGCCTTGTAATTCCTCATTTAGGGAGAATATTAGTAGGTCCTGATTATAGAATTTTAGTGCCTACAACCCTATTATTAGGCAGTACATATTTATTGATAATAGATAATATAGCAAGGGCAGTTACAACAGTAGAAATACCTCTTGGGATATTGACTTCCCTTATAGGAGCTCCCTTTTTTATATTTCTATTATTAAATAAGGTAAGGAGTTGAGATAAATGATTGAGATCAAAGGCTTAACCTGTGGCTATGGAGAAAGGAGAGTGTTAGAAGATGTAAGCTTTACTGGGAACTCCGGAGATATTATCTGTATACTAGGGCCAAATGGGTCAGGTAAATCCACTTTAATTAAGACAATTCTAGGTCTATTAAAACCCTTTGAAGGAGAGATCTTAATAGATAATGAGGATATTAAAAGTTGGAATTGGAGAAAAAGAGCAAATAAGATTAGCTATATCCCTCAATCCTTTAGTTCTACTTTTCAATATAAGGTTAAGGATATAGTTTTAATGGGAAGAAATTCTTATTTAAGCCTTATCTCTTTTCCTTCTAAAAAAGATGAACAAATTGCTGAAGAAGCCATGGAAAAACTCAAAATTTTACATCTTAAGGACAAGATATACTCTCAATTAAGTGGTGGGGAACGACAATTGGTAAAAATAGCTCAGGCTTTAGCCCAGCAATCTGAAATTATAATTATGGATGAACCGACTAACAATTTGGATTTTAGCAACCAAATAGTTATGTTAGGACATTTAAAGGAATGGATAAGGGAAGGAGTTACAGTCATAATGGCTACCCACTGTCCTGAACATGCTTTTCTATATGGAACGAAAGCTCTATTAGTAAAGGATAAAAAGGTAGTAGAAATAGATAATCCAAAGGAGAATTTAAAAGAAAAGGATTTAATAGAACTATATAATGTGGATTTAAAAATTATAGAAATAGATTCGAAAGATAAAGCTAGCAAAATATGCATACCTGCATTTTGAAAGGAGGAATAATATGTTTAGAAGAAGTATTTCCTTATTTATTATTTTAGTATTGGTACTTTCCCTATTGGTAGGTTGTAATAATGAGGTAGCAAATGAAGACTTAGAAGACGAAGAGTATATTAAAATAGAAGATATGGCTGGAAGAATAGTATTAATACCAGCTAAGGCTGAAAAAGTTTTCGCCACCATACCTACAGGAACCATACTTTTATACTCTTTAAATCCAGAAAAAATGATAGGATGGAATTATAATTTAAGAGAAGGAGAAAAAAGATTTATTGATGAAGAATACCATGACTTACCTAATCTAGGTGGTGCAGGTAAAAATGCTATTAATATAGAAGAAATGCAAAAGATGGATCCAGCTTTTTTAATAATAATGGAAGAATTAGATGATGGTACCATATCAAAAGCTGAAGAACTGGAAGAACAAACGGGAAAACCTGTAATTTTGTTGGATTCTGATTTACATAAATTAGATGAGGCTTATAAAATATTGGGGAAGGCATTGGGAGAAGAAGAAAGAGCAGAAAAACTGGGTAATTACTGCAAGGAAACTATAGAAGATATAGAAAATAATATATCTAGGATGAATAAAGAAGAAAAAGTAAGAGTATACTATGCAGAAGGACCTAATGGGCTAGAAACGGAACCTTCCAACTCCTGGCATGCTGAAATAATTGATATGGTAGGAGGGGAAAATGTAGCGAAGGTAGAAATAAAAGGGGATAAGGGAAAATCGGAAGTATCAATAGAGCAGTTATTAATATGGAATCCAGATTTAATCATCTCTTGGGATGATGAAAGAGGAGGTTATTATTCAGGGATATTTGAGGACCCAGCTTGGCAAAGTATAAAGGCGGTAGAAAATGGAGAAATATATGAAATACCTAACAAACCTTTCAATTGGTTTGATAGACCACCTTCTGTAAATAGGATATTAGGAGTGAAATGGTTAGGAAATCTTCTATATCCAGATATTTTCGATTATAATATGGCGGAAGAGGTAAAGGAGTTTTATAATCTATTCTACCATTATCAACTAACTGAGGGAGAAATAGAAGAGTTGTTGAGAAATTCTACAAGATATTAATTTATAATAAGTTGCCTAATTTATGGTTGGTACATAATAGGCAACTTATTTGTAATATAATTGTAATAATTTAAAGCCTTGTAAAATAATATCTTTATAGAAAACCTACAAAGAAAAGTTATAGAATTTATGCTATCATATTTAGGATTATAGATAAAGGGGGGCTTAAATATGGTAGCTAAGAAGTACATATTAGCAGTTCCAAACTTTAGTGAAGGTAGAAGAAAGGATGTAATTGAAGCCATAGTAGCTGAAGTTAAGGATAGAGAAGGCGTAAAACTAGTAAGTTATGAACCAGAACATGATTTTAATAGAACGGTAGTTACAATAGTAGGTGAACCAGAGCCTTTAAAGAAAGCTTTAATTGCTATGGCTGGGAAATCCTATGAGCTTATAGATATGAGGGAACAAGAAGGAACCCATCCAAGAATTGGCGCTCAGGATACTATACCTATTTTTCCACTGAGAAATATTTCTTTAGAAGAATGTGTCCAGTTAGCAGAAGAAATAGGAAAGGAATTATTTGAAAAGTATAAAGTACCAATATACTTTTCAGCAGAAAATGCTAGAACAAAAGATAAAAAAAGCATCTCCTATATAAGAAAGGGACAATATGAAGGGTTAAAGGCATTATTAGAGGATTCTAATCATCCGGATTATGATAATAGAAAGCCAGACTTATCAGTAGAAGGAAAGTTAAGCGAAAAATCCGGAGCAACTATAGTTAGTGCTGATATGGAAGGATTAACTGCCTATAATGTGTTTTTAGCTACAGAAGATGTAAATATAGCTAAAGAAATAGCAAAAGCAGTAAGAGGACCTAGTGGCGGATTCTCTACAGTTAGGGCAGTTGGTATTAAATTCCCAGAAAGAGAAGGAGTAGTAGTTTCTATGAATATGTTTGACTGTGCATCTACACCACTTTATAGAACTTTTGAATTGGTAAAACAAGAGGCTAAAAAGTATGGAGTGGCCGTTACCGGTTCAGAATTAGTAGGACCAGTGAAATTAGATTATTTGCTAAACAATTTAGAATATTATTTGGGATTACAAGGGTTGAGACGAGACCAAATACTAGAATCTCATCTAATGGAATAATGATTGTAGACCTCCCTTAGGTGTCTGATACCAAAATGGGAGGTTTTTATTACCATAAAAGGGTATAAACATACTAATTATATTTAAAAAGGGGGATTTAGCGTGAGTTATAAGGGTAAAAAACTGTTTAGCCTTGTGCTTTCATTTTTGCTGATTATAGGAGTTTTTACTTTACCGGCACAAGCAGAAGAAGGAACGGTACAATTAACTATTTTAGGAACTACTGACCTACATGCAAATATATACAATTGGTCCTATGAAGATGGGAAAGAGGTAGAGGATTTAGGTATAGCTAAAGTATATTCGGTAATTAAGGAGATTAGAGAGGAAAATCCTAATACCCTGTTATTGGACAACGGAGACACTATTCAAGGAACAATCCTTTCAGATGACTTATATAATACAAAACTAGATTTACCTCATCCAGTAATCGATGTTATGAATTTTATGGAATATGATGCTATGACTTTGGGAAACCATGAGTTTAACTTTGGACTTGAATTAATCGACAAAATAGTTGAAGAAGCAGAATTTCCGATCTTAGGTGCTAATATCTACTGGAAAGATGGAACTAATTTTGCTAAACCATATATTATTAAAGAAGTAGCTGGTATTAAAATTGGTATCTTAGGTCTTGGTAATCCAAATATTCCAAGATGGGATGGACCTAAGGTAACGGAATTAGAGTTTGAAGCTATAGATAAAGCTGCAGACAAATATGTAAAGGAATTAAAAGATCAAGTAGATATAATAATTGCTACAGCCCATGCTGGTTTAGAGGAAGAATATAGTGAAGCAGATTCAGTAAGGCTTGCAATTGAAAAGAATCCAGAAATTCAAGCTATGCTAGTCGGCCATAGTCATGCTTCAGTGGCTGAAACCGTAGGTACTACATTGGTTGGTGGTGCAAGGGATGCGGGAAGACAGGTAGTAAGATTTGATTTAACTCTTAAGAAGGATGGAGAAACATGGAATGTAATTGATAGGAAGGTAGAATTAATTGAAGTAACCGACTATGAAGCTTCAGAGGAATTAAAAGAATATGCTAAGGAATACCATGAAGCTACCTTAGAATTTTTAGAAGATGTAATAGGTCAAGCAACAGAAGATTTCCATCCAGCTTCTGAAGTGAAGGGTATTCCAGAGGGACAAATTAGAGACACGGCAGTAATGGATTTAATCAACGATGTACAGCTTAAATATTCAGGAGCAGATATATCTTCAGCTGCATTATTCCAACCTTCTTCTAATATAAGGAAAGGGGATATTACTTATAGTAGTATTTTCGACATATATAAATACCCAAATACCCTTGTAGGAGTAGAAGTTACAGGTAAGGAATTAAAGGATTATATGGAATGGTCAGCTTCCTATTATAATACCTATAAACCAGGAGATATAACTATAAGCTTTAATCCAGATATTAGGGCTTATAATTATGATATGTTCCAAGGAGTAGACTATAAAATAGATATTTCTAAGCCGGCAGGTGAGAGGATAGTTGATTTGAAGTTTAAAGGTGAACCTGTTAAAGATGAAGATACTTTTAAATTGACTATAAACAACTATAGACTTAGTGGTCTTCAAAGTATGGGAATTATTAGTGGAGAACCCTATTTCAACTCAGACCCAATATCTTTAAGATCCTATATAGCCCAATATATAAGGGAGTCAGGGACTATAGAACCAAAGGTTGATAATAATTGGGAAATAATTGGTGCAGATTTAGATCATCCACTTAGAGATTATATAATAGAACAAGTTAATGAAGGTAAAATAGAAATTCCAACTTCTGAAGACGGAAGAAGTATTAATAGTAGGGCCTTAAATGTATATGAATTGATTAAAGAAGGTTTAATACCTGAAGAAGTGTTAAGAGAACATGCATCTTCATCTATAGAAGTAGAAGAGTCAGTAGTAGTAGAAGAAGTAAAAGTAGACGAATATGTAGTAAAATCAGGAGATGTGTTGTGGAAAATTGCTGAAAAATTCAATACTACATGGGAAAAATTAGCCGAATATAATAAAATGAAGAATCCACATCTTATATTCCCTGGACAGAAAATATTAATTCCTGCAAATTAATTATCATACAGTTCCCATTTGCATTTTTGCTAATGGGAACTTATTTATAATAAAAGTTTTCGACTAATTTATATTAAATCCTATATATTTCCCGGGAAAAGGATAAAATAAAGAAAAAGAAGGAAATATGTAATTTATGTAGAATATTCTATATAGGATAATTAGATTAGGGGGAACAATATGGGTAGAAAGCCTCGAATTCAATATTATGGTGCTATTTATCATATAATCCAAAGGGGAAATAATAGGGGATTAGTTTTTAAAGAGGAGAAAGATAAACTTTATTTATTGGAACTATTAAATGAATCTAGGGATATTTATGATTTCAAAATATTTGCCTATGTTATAATGGATAATTATTATCATCTTTTAATGCGGACTTTTAATATTTCTATTAGTAGGATAATGCATAATATAAACAGTAAATATGCTAAATATTATAATTTGAAAATGGGGAGAAGAGGTCCAGTATTTAAAGGTAGATATACTAGTGTGTTAATTCAAGATGAAAGTTATTTACTAGAACTTGTAAGATATATACACAATAATCCAGTGGCAGCTAATATATGTAACTCAATAGAAGAATACAAATGGAGTAGTGATATATTCTATAGAATGAACATAGGAAATATAGTAGATATAGATGTTCTATTAGATACACTTTCTCTAGATAGGAAAGAATCTTTGACAAAATATGTTGAATTAATGGATCAAGAAATATCTAATTATGAAAATCTGAAGAATTTTTATGAAGGAAATGGAATAATAGGCTCACAGGCATTTATAAGATCCTTTGAGAAAACGAAAAAAGATGAAAGAACTACCTTAGATGAAATATTGAAGAGATCTTGTCCTACAGAAAATGAATTCAATCTTATAAAAAAGGGTTCCAGAAAAAGGTATTTAACAAAATATAAAATTAAATATATACAACTGGGGAGAGATGAAGGATATTCATATAGGCAGATAGGGGAGAATATAGGAGTTTCAGGGACTTCCACCAGAAATATCCTAAAAAAGTAGGTTTAGGACAAAGGTTGATGTGTATAATACCCATAAAACGGGTAATTGATAATCAATATATTTAATCAAAAAAGGGGGAGATTTAAAAATGTTTCTAAGAAACAAAAGGTTGTTAAGTCTATTTTTATCCTTAGCACTAGTATTAGGTATGCTTTTAGTACCGGTACAAAATTTAGTGTTCGCTGAGGAAGGGGAAGTAGTCAAACTTACCATTGTCCATACTAATGATATTCATAGTAGGGTTACAACTGGTGACAATGAAATTGGATTCCCTAGGTTAGCAACAAAGGTAAAAGAGTTAAAGGAAGAGAATCCAAATGTATTGGTATTAGATGCAGGTGATACTATTCATGGTTTACCAATAATAACCGTTTCCCGTGGGGAAGCAATGATTAGGCTAATGAATGAAATAGGTTATGATGCTATGACTCCAGGAAATCATGATTTTAACTATGGTTATGATAGGCTGGTTGAATTAAATGAAATGGCAGGGTTTCCAATATTAGCTGCAAATGTTATTAAAGATGATGGCACTAAGGATTTAGAGGAATATACTATAAAAGAGGTAGATGGACTTAAAATAGGTATATTTGGATTGGCTACAGAAGAAAGCAAGTATAAATCTAATCCTAAAAATACTGAAGGGATAGATATTGTAGATCCAGTAGCTAAAGCAGAAGAAATGGTTCAAAAATTAAAGGAAGAAGAAGTAGATATGATAATAGCCTTAGTTCATATTGGTGTAGACGATGAAAGCAATCCAAAGTCTTCTGATATAGCAGAAAAAGTAGAAGGGATAGATTTAATGGTAGATGGACATAGCCATACCCTTTTAGAAGCGGGAAGATTAATTGGAGATACTTTACTAGTTCAAACAGGAAACTATCTTAACAATATTGGAATTGTAAATATAGAATTTACTGATGGTGAAATAACTAAAAAAGAAGCCACACTATTTACTAGGGAAGAAGCGGAAGAATTAAAAGAAGATGAAGAAGTTAAAGGAATAATCGAAGGCTTAGAAGAAGAGAATAAGGAAGTATTATCAACGGTAATTGGAAGTACTAAGGTGAGACTAGATGGAGATAGGGAAATAGTTAGGACCCAAGAGTCTAATTTTGGTAACCTAATGGCTGATGCTATGCTTAGTATAACGGGAGCTGATGTGGCTATAACAAATGGTGGAGGAATTAGATCTCCTATTGAAATAGGTGAAATTACTAAAGGCCATGTATTAGAAGCTTTCCCATTTGGTAACTATGGAGTTATGATGGAGATCAAAGGTATAGATATATTGAATGCTCTAGAACATGGGGTTACAGAATATCCAGAGTCTGCAGGGAAATTCCCTCAAGTAGCTGGTATGACCTTTAAAATAGATCCAACTGGAGAACCAGGCAATAGAGTAAAAGACCTAGTAATTAAAGGCGAACCTGTAGATTTAAATAAGGTATATAAATTAGCTACTAATGATTTTATGGCTGCTGGTGGAGATGGTTATGAAGCTTTAGCAAACGGAAATATTGTGGCTGAATTTGCAGCTTTTGATGAGATGTTAGCTCAGTATATACAAGAATTAGGAGAAGTAGATATTTCTGTTGAAGGTAGGATAACAGAAGTAGAAAAAGGAGAAGAATCAGAAAAGATAGAAGAACCAGAAGTAGCAGTAGAAGAAACCTATATAGTAAAATCGGGAGATGTACTGTGGAGAATTGCTGAGAAATTTGGACTAACCTGGGAAAGACTTGCAGAATATAATGAGCTCAATAATCCACATTTAATATTCCCTGGACAAAAGATATTAGTACCTGCAAAATAGATTGAGTATATATAAGTTCTCATTTACAGTTATTCGCTGTAAATGAGAACTTGTTTTTTTATGGAAATAAATCTCCTTTTATATTTTTTGTACATTTTTTTAATTCTGTTACATAGTAGCCTATGTCTCCTTCATCCAATCTTGCAGCAGGTAGAGATATACTTACACTTGCTACGGCCTCCTGGTTTGAATTTAAGATTGGAACTGCAATGCATACCAATCCTTTTATATACTCCTCATTGTCAAAAGCATATCCCTGTTTTCTTATCTTTTCCAATTCTTTATTAAATTCTTCATAGGAGCTAATAGTGTTTGCCGTATATTTTACATATTTAATATTTTCTATATCTATATCATAGTTGAAAGCTGCTAAAGTTTTTCCAAGAGCACTACTATATATGGGCACTTTTAGGCCTATATCTAATTCTATTCTTAGAGGTTCCTTAGATACAATTTTATCTAAATAAATTACAGATTGGTTATCTAATATGCCTAAATTAACCGTTTCATTTATTCTGTTAAATAAATTTTCTAAATGGGGCCTTGCTATTTTTTTAATAGGAATTTTATTAGCCACCTTATTACCTAACTCATATAATTTGATGGAAACAAAATAATCATCGGTTTCTGGATCCTGATCAACATAATTTAAATACTTAAGGGTATTTAACATTCTATGTGTAGTGCTTTTACCAAATCCAGTGATTTCGCTTAATTCACTAACCCCTAACTTTTCATGTTCTGCTAATATTTCAAGAATAGCAAATACTTTTATAACAGATTTTATGATATTCCTATCTAATTCATTGTTTTTCAAAATTTATACCTCCATTAAATATTATCCTATATCTAAGTATATCAAAATAAAAAATATTTGAAATAGTAATAAAAAACGCTTGTCAATATTCAGAATATTTGGTACAATAAAACTAAATACCGCAATGCAGTAATAAATTCCACAATAAGGAACAACATTGATTTTTTAATCCATATCAAATTGTAATAGGAGGGATGATTATGTCAAATAGTATGAATTATAATGAATCTGAATTTGTAGCTAGTTTGGTAAAAAGAGCTAGGAAAGCTCAGGAATCCATTGAAGATTATAGCCAAGAACAGGTAGATAGATTAGTTACAGCTATTGTTTGGAATATAGTTAAAGATGGTCCAGCCCAGGAGATATCCAAATTAGCAGTAGAGGAATCAAGAATGGGTAATTATGAAGGCAAGTATAATAAGCTAATGGCTAAGGCCAAGGGTGCCCTTAGAGATATGAAAGGTAAAAAATCTGTAGGAGTTATAGAAATAGATGAAGAAAGGAAATTGATGAAAATTGCAAAACCCGTAGGGGTTATTGGAGCATTAGTACCTTGTACTAATCCAGAAGCTACACCTACAGTAAAAATTGCTCACGCTATTAAAGGCAAAAATGCTATTATATTGTCTCCTCATCCACGTACTAAAAAAACCAATGCTTTAATAGTAAAAATTGTTCGTGAAACTTTAAAAAAGTATAATGCACCTGAGGATTTAGTAATAGGGATTGATGAACCAACTATGGAGATAAGTAGCCAGTTAATGAAACAAACGGATTTAGTATTAGCCACTGGCGGTACTGGACTAGTAAAAGCGGCTTATTCATCTGGAACACCTGCATATGGTGTAGGTGCAGGTAATGCAGTGGTAGTCGTTGATGAAACAGCTGATTTGAAAGATGCAGCCTCAAAGATTAGAGCTAGTAAGACTTTTGATTTTGCCACATCCTGTTCAGCTGAAAATTCTATAATTGTACAAAGCAAAGTGTATGATGCTATGTTAGACGCTTTAAAAGCTGAAGGGGGATATTTAGTAGACGAAGAAGAAAAGAAAAGGTTACAAACAGCTCTCTGGATAGATGGACATTTAAATCCAGAAATTATTGCTCAATCAGCTCAAGAAATTGCAAGGATAGCAAATATAGATATTCCTGAAGAGACCATGTTTATTATGGTGGAAGAGGAAGGTATAGGTAAAGATTATCCTTTTTCAGGGGAAAAGCTTTCTGTTGTCCTAACGGTTTATAAATACCATGATTTTCAAGAAGCGGTGGATAAGGTTAACGAAATAACCAATTACCAAGGACGAGGCCATTCTTGTGGAATACATTCATTTAATGAAGAAAATATTATGAAATTAGCCCTTGAAACTAAAGTAAGTCGTATGAACGTTAATCAGGGACAGGCTCTTGCTAATACTGGTAATTGGTTTAATGGGGTACCCTTTACTACTAGTTTAGGTTGTGGTACTTGGGGAGGAAATATTACCTCTGAAAATATTACATGGAAACATATGATTAACACAACTTTAGTATCTAGATATTTTCCACCAATTATTCCTACAGATGAAGAGCTGTTTGGAGATATAATGAATGATTAATTAAATTATGTGAGGGGGTATAAAATGGCTAACTATACAGATAAAGTTAGAAAAGAAAGCTTAACATACAATCTTCATTCTTGGTCAGCTCAAGGAACGCTGAATCCAATGGTTATCACCAGGTCGGAAGGTATTTATTTTTGGAACTCGGAAGGCAAACGTTTTACTGATATGTCCTCCCAATTAGTAAATGTCAATATTGGACATGGCAATAAAAAAGTAGTTCAAGCCATAAAAGATCAAGCAGATAAGCTACCCTATATTGGACCTGGTTTTGCAGTTGATGTTAAATCAGAAGCAGCTAGGAAGATTTTAGAAGTAGCTCCGGATAATATGGGGAAGGTGTTTTTTACCAATGCTGGTGCAGAAGCCAATGAAAATGCTATAAAGATTGCCCGGATGTATACTGGTAAGTACAAAATTTTTTCAGGTTATAGATCTTATCATGGAGCATCCTATGGTGCAGCTAATTTAACTGGTGAAAAAAGGAGATTTCCTAGTGAACCTGGAATTCCTGGTTTTATCAAATACTTTAATCCATATCCTTACCGTGGACCCATAAAGTTTGATTCTGAAGAAGAGGCTGCAAAATATTATTTGACTCTTTTACGAGAACAAATAGAATTTGAAGGACCGGAACATATAGCTGCTATTTTCCAGGAGACGGTTGTAGGAAGTAATGGCATATTGATTCCCCCAAGGGGTTGGCTAGAAGGAGTAAGGGAACTCTGTGATGAGTATAATATTTTAATGGTATGTGATGAAGTAATGACTGGATGGGGAAGAACTGGGGAATGGTTTGCAGTGGATAATTGGAATGTTAAACCGGATATTATTACCATAGCAAAAGGATGTACCAGTGGCTATATTCCATTAGGTGGAGTCATTGTAAGTAAGGAAATAGCGAAATATTTTGATGACAATGTATTGTGGTGTGGTTTGACCTATAGTGGTCATCCCATGGGATGTGCAGCCGCTTCTGCCACAATAGATGTATATAAAGATGAAAATTTAATTGAGAATTCGAAAAAAATGGGATATCTACTAGGAGAGATTCTTGAAGAATTGAAGGAGAAGCATTCTTCTGTAGGAGATGTAAGGTATATAGGATTATTTTCTGCCATTGAACTAGTAAAGGATAAAGGAACAAAAGAACCACTAGTGCCCTATGGTAAAGACCCGGAAGGGTTGATGAAAAAAATACTGGGTATGTTAATTGAAAAAGGATTTTGGACCTATACCCATGACAATATTATTATAGTTGCACCACCTCTTATAATAAATGAAGAGCAATTAAGGGAGAGTATGGAAATTATGGATCAGGTGCTTGACTATGTAGATACAATTATAGAATAAGCTAAAAATTAAATAGGATTTGTAAGCTTAGACTGTATATTTGTATTCAGAAGATTAGGAGGAATAGGATGGAAGAGTATCAAAAGGTGTTAGATAAACTTGAAGTAGATAATATGATAGCATTTATCCAAGAGATAATTAGAATAAATAGTGTATATGATCCAGAAGTTGAAGGAGCTAATGAAGAGGAAGTAGCAAAATATATATATGATTTTTTACTAGAAGAGGGGTTTGAAGTATATATAGAAGAAGTAGTTCCTGGTAGACCTAATGTTATTGCCTTTCTAAGGGGAGAAGAGGAAGGTAAAACATTATTGTTTGAAGGGCATACAGATGTGGTTTCAGCAGGAGATATAGATAAATGGACCTATGATCCTTTTGGAGGCCAAATAGTGGAAGTAGATGGGAAAAAAAGAATTTATGGTCGAGGAGCTTGTGATACTAAACAGAATCTAGCAGCAGCTATATATGCAGTTAAGGCTATTAAGGACTCTAGTGTGAAATTTAAAGGGAATATTCTATTATGCATACCTGTAGATGAGGAAGGATTAATGATAGGTATAAAGGATTTTATCAAAAAAGGTTGGGCAGATAATGTAGATGCAGCAATAATATGCGAGCCAGAGGAAAAACATTTATGCATCTATCAAAAAGGTGCTATTCGTATAGGTATTTCCTTTAAAGGTAAGATGGCACATGGTTGTATGCCTTTAGCAGGAAATAACCCTAATTGGGCTGTGGGAAAAGTTATTAATGAATTAAGGAGACTAGAAAATTTTGAAAAAGATCGATTAGGAAAACATGAATATTTAGGGTGGCCGAGCATTACCCCTACTGTAATACAAACCCCTATAAAGGGAATAGCCCAAATAAATGTAATACCTACCGATGCATATATGACTTTAGACATAAGGACAATACCGGGACAAGAACATGATGCCATTAAGAGACAGGTTCAAGGAATATTAGATAGGTTTAAGGAACAATATCGTTATGGCGATGAAAAATTTGATGCTTATATGGAAGTATTGGACGATAGGCCCTATACAGTTACTTCAAAGGATGAACCTGTTGTTAAAGCTGTGGCTAAAGCCTATGAGAATATTATGAAGGAAAAGCCTATCTATAACGGAGTTCCAGGAGCTACTGATGGTACCTTTTTAGCGGTAGAAAAGGGTATACCTGTTATTGTGACGGGAGCGGGGGATAGGGAGGTTCCACATCAAGTAGATGAATGGTGTGAAATAGAGGATATTATAGAGATTAGTAAAATTTACATTTTAGCAGCTTTATACTATTTAAATGAGGAATGACTAAAAGTGAAATATTAATTGGGAAGGAGGTGATTTATTGCGAATAGCTATTATTGGTTCTGGTGCTATGGGAAGTCTTTATGGTGGTTATTTATCTAAAGGGGATAATGAAGTATATCTAGTGGATATTTGGGAGGAGCATATAAATAGAATAAATGACAAAGGTTTGATAATTGTAGAGGATAATATTGAACTAATGACAAAACCTAGAGGGATCACTGACTCCAAAGGTATAGGCCCTGTGGATTTAGTTATAGTTTTTGTTAAATCTACCCATACAAAAAATGCTATTGAAAATAATTTATCTATTATTGGGCCAAGAACTATGGTGTTATCCTTACAGAACGGCTATGGAAATGCAGATGGGATTGGTCAGTATGTACCAGAAAATAATATTATTTTGGGAACTACATCTCATGGGGCAACTATGATTCAACCTGGCAAGATAAGGCATGCTGGGAAAGGTAAAACTTATATTGGAAAGCTAATAGGAATTAATGATGAAAATGTCACTATAATAAGAAATGTTTTAAACGAAGCTGGTTTTGAAACAATTATATCAGACAATGTAATGGAGTTAGTTTGGTCTAAATTGTTAGTAAATGTTGGTATAAATGCTTTGACTGCTATTCTTGAAATAAGAAATGGTAAGTTATTAAAATGGGAAGAAAGTAAAGAATTATTAACTTTAGCAGTTTCCGAAGGAGTTAAAGTTGCCAATGGATTAGGATTAGACTTTAGTAAGGAAGAAGTAATTTCTAGTGTAATAAATGTAGCAAAAACCACTGGAGAAAACAAATCTTCTATGTTGCAAGATATATTGAATGGAAGAAAGACTGAAATAGAGAAGATTAATGGCGCTATAGTAAAAGAAGGAGAAAAGTTAGGTTTAGATACACCAGTAAATAGAGTTTTGATGGATATGATTAAAGTTAAGGAGAAGTTAGCAAGAGATGTTTAATTACTACAATAATAATAAAATCATTGACACCAAAAGTAATATCATTTAAAGTTATTAAATTATAAAGAGGGGAGGTAAAACTGTCCGTTATTTCTTAAATTAGATGTATAAGGAGGGAGCTCTATGTCTATAGGTGACAATGATAAAAAATTTATTGAAGATCCTAGATATAAGCAATGTAATAAAGAAGCTATTTATGCAGGTGCTCTTGGTATACTCAATGTAGTCTGGTGGTATGCTTGGGGATATGGTCTTGGTTCAAAGCCTGTCGAAGAATATTCTTATATAATGGGTTTACCTACTTGGTTTTTTATGAGTAGTGTTGTAGGTGCCATATTGTTTACTATTTTAACTTTTATAATGGTAGATAAATTTTTCAAGAATATGCCACTTGAAGATATGGATGAAGATGAAGCTAAGGAATTCTCTGGGGAGGTGAGATAATGGCAGGTTTAAATATATCGGTATTAGTTGCCTTAGTTATTTATTTTATCGGTGTATTTTTAGTTGGATTTTACTCAATGAAACATGTTTCTAAAGCGAGAACAGCCCCTACTGGAGAAGGTTTTTTAGATGAATTTTTAATTAGTGGTAGAGATTTAGGTGGATTTGTACTTGCAATGACTATGGTTGCAACATATTTAAGTGCAGGTAGTTTTATTGGCGGACCTGGTACAGCTTATACTCAAGGGTTAGGTTGGGTGTTTTTAGCTATGACCCAGATGCCCACTGGTTATTTTACATTATCAGTATTAGGTAAAAAGTTTGCCATAGTTGCAAGGAAAATAAATGCGGTAACAATAACTGATTTTATAAGAGCAAGATATAAGAGTAAACCTCTTGTAATTATCGTATCTCTATCTATTATATTTTTCTTTATAGCGGCAATGGCAGCCCAGTGGATAGGGGCAGCTAGACTTTTGGAAGGTTCAGTTGGATTACCTTATGTAACTGCATTATCTATATTTGCAATAACAGTAATAGTATATACTACTATTGGCGGTTTTAGGGCTGTTGCATTAACGGATACTCTACAAGGGATTATTATGACAATGGGGACAATAATTCTATTTGTTGTTGCAGTACAAGCAGGGGGAGGAATTAGTAATATTGTAACTAATATGAGGGAAATAAACCCTGGTTTAATATCGCCTTTTGGTGTAACAGAAGGGTTTATGACCAAGGCTTATGTTACTTCCTTTTGGATCTTAGTAGGTTTTGCTATAGTAGGTCTTCCAAGTGTTGCTGTAAGAGCTATGTCTTATAAGGATACCAATAGTTTACATCGTGGTATAAAATATGGAACCATTATATCAATGATACTATTGCTATTGATGCATTTAGTTGGTGCCTTTGGAACGACTTTGGTTTCCGGGATAGAATCTGGAGATTTAGTAGTACCAACTTTAACGGTAGATTTGTTCCCAGGATGGGTAGCAGGTTTAATATTAGCAGGACCATTAGCTGCTGTTATGTCTACAGTAGATTCCCAACTATTAATTGTAGTAGGTGCTATGGTTAATGATCTTTATGCAAATTACATTAGACCAGGGGATAGAAAGGATACAGCAAAAATATCTAAGGTTAGTTTTATAGCTACATTAATTATTGGACTGATTATATTCTTAGTAGCATTAAATCCACCAGAATTAATGGTGTGGTTAAATCTTTATGCTAACGCTGGTTTGATTTCAACATTTTTGTGGCCAGTAATATTAGGACTTTATTGGAAAAAAGCAAACAAAGAAGGTGCTCTTGCTTCAATGATAGTTGGAATAGGAAGTTATATATTGTTTAGCTATAAATGGCCAAGACCATTAGGGATGCATACCATAGTTTTACCATTAATATTATCATTGATAGCTTTCATTATCGTTTCTAATATAACTGAAGAGCCATCTCAGGAAATAATTGAGATTTTCTGGGGCGTTTAAATAATCCTACCTAGCTTCATTATTAGGATTATTAATGAAGCTAGGTTTGTATTGGATACCTATTGGCAAAATGGAGGGGATTGTCTAATGAAAGATTATAAAGGGATAAAAAATGCTATAGATGAAGCTGTAGAAAGCTTAGAAAACGAATTAATTGAATTTGCCCAGGAAATTGTACGAATTCCGACAGAGAATCCACCTGGAAGATATTATCCTAAATGTGCTGAGATAATTGGGAATATGATGAAAAGGATAGGTTGTGAAGTAGAATATATTAATGTTCCAGAGGAATTATTACCTAAATTAGCGCCAAAAGGAGAAAGTCTTCCAAGGGTAAATGTAATTGGTAGATATAAAGGGACCCGTGATAGACCTAATATACATTTTTCTGGGCATTATGATGTAGTACCTGCTGGGGATGGATGGTCTGTAGACCCATATGAAGCAGTTGTAAAAGATGGTAAATTATATGGTAGAGGTTCTTCTGATCAAAAATCTGGTATTGTCTCCCAAATATTCGCTATCTATGCTCTTAAAAAAGCAGGGATAAAGTTAAAGGGAACCATTATATCAAGTGCTACTCCAGATGAAGAAACTGGAGGAGAAGCAGGAATGGGT
This sequence comes from Clostridium sp. Cult1, assembly GCF_021655095.1. GTDB lineage: Bacteria > Bacillota > Clostridia > Tissierellales > Tepidimicrobiaceae > Schnuerera. The sequence goes on from NZ_PPXW01000001.1 coordinate 1,480,171, forward strand.
TATTTGGTTAAAGAAGGATATTTGAACAAGGAAAATACAGACTACTGTGTAATAACGGAATGTTTAGATGTGGATAAGGTATGTCTTGGGCATAGGGGTACTTTATGGTTTGAGTTGACAACAAAAGGGGTTCAAAGTCATGGTAGTATGCCTTATGAAGGAGTGAATGCCATTGAAAATATGGTAAAAGTAATAAATGCTATTGATAAGAAAATTAGACCGTTATTAATGGCAGATTCTAAATATCCTATCCAACCTGTAGAATGTAGAAAAAGTACATTAACAATTACGACTGTAGAGGCTGGGAATAAGGTCAATACGGTTCCAAATCGTTGTAAAGCTACATTCGACTGGCGCCTTATCCCTGAACAAAGTGTATCCTGGGCAAAAGAAAAGATATTATCTATATGCGAGGAATTAAAAAGCAAGGATCCTAATTTTGATTATGAATTTAATGTAATCATGGAAGTTGAGCCTACCATAGTTCCTGATGATACAGATGTTGTAAATGCTTTCTTGAAAGCTGGAAATGAATATTTAGGAAAAGAAATGGATTTTTCACTAAGTCCTGGAAGTGATGACCAGAAATATGTAGTGAAAGAAGGGAATATGGAAGAATGCATAGTATATGGACCAGGACCATTAGTATTAGCCCACAAGGTAGATGAATACGTGAAAATAGAGGATATGAAAAATTCTGCAAAGATTATGGCCTTAGCTACCGCCATGTTATTAGGAGTTGAAGAGTGACTAAAAATAAAGTTCAAAGGGGGTAAATTTGATGAAACCTGCTATGGATAACATGAAATACGCAAAGAGTTTTAAAGAGCAGTTAACATTTAGAGGTATTATAATCGGAGCAATAGGAGCAGTTATCATTACTACTAGTTCTATGTATGTTGCTTTAAGGATGGGTGCATTACCTTGGCCAACTATTTTTTGTTGCAGTTATGTCTATGACCATATTAAGACTTATGAAAAATACTAATCTAAATGAAATCAATGTTACTCATACGGCTATGTCAGCAGGGGGGATGGTAGCTGGAGGATTAGCCTTTACTATTCCAGGGATTTGGATGCTTGATCAAGGGGCAGAGGTTAGTTTTGTGGCCTTATTAGCTGTAACCTTATCTGGAGCAATTTTAGGGGTCATATTTACAGCATTGATAAGGAAATATTTTATAGAAGGTGAAAAATTACCTTTCCCTATGGGAATTGCTGCATCTGAAACTGTTCTTGCAGGAGATGAAGGAGGAGGAAAAGCTAAGATCCTATTTTCTACCCTAGGGCTTACGGCAGTTTTTACAGCAATTAGAGATTGGTTTGGCAAAATACCAGGAGCTTGGTTGCCAGAAAAGTTAGCTGCGAAGAATATATTCTTTGGATTATGGGTATCCCCTATGGCAGTCGGAATTGGATATTTAATTGGACCTTTGTTTACAGGTGTATGGTTTTTAGGAGCTGTAATTTCTTATTTTTTCTTAATACCTATAGGGGTGAAGGTAGGTTGGTTTGCCGATGTAGGGGTAGCTACTGCTTTTAAAGATAGTTTAGGTATTGGTCTTATGGTAGGTACTGGAATTGGTATATTAGTAAAGGGAATACTTCCTAAAGCAAAAGAGATTTATGGACCAATGATAAGTGGAAAAGCAGCAAAAGAAGGCGGAGTAAATATGAAATGGATACCAATGGCATTGGTAGCAATAGCTTTCCTATTAACTGTATTTACTAATATGGGGTTTATTGCCTCCGTTTTAACTATATTAGGAGTATGGCTAACTACAGCTATGGCAGCTTCAATAACCGGGCAAACCGGGATTAACCCAATGGAGATATTTGGTATAATAGTATTGTTAGTTGTTAAAGCAATAACGAAAATTGGCGGTGTGGAAGCATTCTTAGTTGCAGGTGTAGTTGCCGTAGCTAGCGGATTAGCTGGAGATGTGTTAAACGATTTTAAATCAGGATATATATTAAAAACCGATCCAAAAGCTCAGTTAATTGCTGAAACCATAGGGGGAGTAATTGGTGCTGTTGTATCTGTTATTGTAATGTTTGTTATGTATAAAGCCTATGGAACTATGGGTCCAGGGACTGAGTTGCCAGCACCTCAAGCTTATGCTGTATCCACTATGGTTGGTGGTTTACCAAATACAGGTGCTTTTATTGCTGGCCTTGTAATTGGATTTGTATTATATATCCTCAATATACCAGGAATGACTTTAGGTATTGGCATATATTTACCTATGTTCATATCAACTACCGCATTTTTAGGAGGATTAATTCATCTTGTAGTTTCCAAGACAAAACCAAAACTATTAGATAAAGGCACTATAGTTTCATCAGGATTATTAGGTGGAGAAGGGGTTACGGGAGTATTAATTGCAATTATCCAGGTATTGACAATGTCATAAAAGGAGGGGCTGAGTTATGGAAGAGTATAAAATGGAAGAAATACCATTTACTCATATTGATGGTATAAAGGTAGGTCATGTTCAGGATTTTAAAGCTGCTACAGGTTGTACAGTCATAATATGTGAAGGAGGAGCAACAGCTGGCGTCGATGTAAGGGGAGGTTCTCCTGGAACTAGGGAGACAGATCTATTAGATCCACAAAATTTAGTAGATAAAATCCATGCAGTAATGTTGTCTGGAGGATCAGCCTTTGGGCTAGATGCAGCTTCTGGAGCTATGAAATATTTAGAAGAAAGGGATATTGGATTTGATGTACAGGTAACTAAAGTACCTATAGTATGTAGTGCAGTGTTGTTTGATTTGGTAGTAGGGGATTATAGGGTAAGACCAGATTTTAATATGGGATATAAAGCTTGTACTAATGCAACAGATAAGGAATGTCCTAATGGTAATATAGGAGCTGGAACTGGTGCTACTGTAGGGAAGTTTTTAGGAATAGAAAGGGCAATGAAAGGGGGATTAGGTTCTTATGCTCTGCAAATAGGGGATTTAAAGGTAGGTGCTATTGTAGCAGTTAATGCTTTAGGGGATATAATAGACCCAGAAACGGGAGAGATTTTAGCTGGTTTACTAGATGAAGATGGGAAAAAATTAGTTGGAACAGAAAATGTAATGGCTGAAAAATACTCAGAAAAGAAGAATGTTTTTAGCGGGAATACTACTATAGGTGTTGTGGCTACTAATGGAATATTTACAAAAGCCGAAGCTAATAAATTAGCATCCATGTCCCATAACGGCTATGCTAGAACCATGAGACCAGCTCATTCTATATTCGATGGAGATACAATATTCACTATGGCTACGGGTAAAGTGAAAGCAGATATTAATGTGGTGGGATTTTTAGCCGCAAGAACTATGGAGAGAGCAGTGATAAATGCAATTAAATCTGCAGAATCAGCTTATGGATTTAAGGCTTATAGGGAATTACGGAGTTAAATAAATTAAAAATGGGGGGATAATAAATGAAACGTAGTTTTAATAAAAAAACTTTGCTCATGACTTTGATGGTCTTTGCCATTATGGCGAGCACAGTATTTGCTAGACCAATACTTAAAACCATACAAGTAGATGATAGTTTAATTGAAATTCAATTGAATGGTAAAGACATTATATTTGAGGATGATGAAAAACCATTTATATATAATGGCAAAACCTACGTTCCCATAAGAACATTCGCTGAACAGGATAACAAAAAAGTGTCTTGGGATGCTAAAAATAACAGAGTTGTTATAGAAGATGGTAGTAAAATATCCAGTGATCCGCGATTGGAGCAAAATGTTTCGGGAACATTATGGCTAATGTCTGGTGAAAACAGGGCTAATAGTTATCAAGTGTTTAATTTGGCAAAAATGTTGTATGATAAAGCTTTAGAAGGGAATAAAGGTGAAGAAAAACTTGCGGTTATTGTGGATATTGACGATGCTATAATAGATAGTACATCTTATACCTGTCAATTAATGGGTGGCAAAGAATGGACTACTCAAGCTTGGGAAGAATGGGTGGCATCGGATTTACCAAAAGCCATACCAGGTTCGGTAGAATTCTTAAATTATGTCGTAGATAACGGTGGTGAAGTATTTTATATTACCAACAGATGGCCTGCAATTAGGGAAGCCACTCTGGAAAGTCTTGAAAAACTTGGATTCCCAATAGATAATGAAAAGCACCTTTTTGTTAGGGAAGATGGGACTCCCTCTAGCAAAGAAAGTAGAAGAAATGTAGTAGAAAAAGATTACGAAGTTGTATTATTGATAGGTGATAATTTAGAAGATTTTTCTGATGCATTTTCACCTTCTTTAGGATTGGAAGGAAGAGCTAAAGCCGTAGATGAATTTAAAGAAAAATGGGGAACAAAATTTTTAGTTTTACCTAATCCTATGTACGGAGACTGGGAAAAAGCCATAATAAACAATGAAAAGGGATTGAGCATAGAAGAAACTATTGAAAGAAGAAGAGAAGTTCTGTTAAAAAATCAATAATATTCATACTGATGATTTTGCTCTAGTTTTCGCACAATTATTAGCAAGGTATATGAGCGGATACAGTTAGCAACACTATTGAAAGGGGACATCAAAATGAAAACAAAAATAACAACATTGGACTTTAAAAAAATGAAAAAAGAAGGTAAAAAACTTAGAATGGTCACTGCCTATGACTATCAAATGGCTGCCTTAGTAGATAAGTCAGACATAGAATTAATATTAGTAGGTGATTCCTTAGGAATGGTTATGTTGGGATACGAAGGAACTATTAAGGTAACTATGGAAGATATGATTCACCATATTAAACCGGTGGTTAAAGGAGCACCTAATACTTTTATTGTTGGAGATTTACCCTTTGGCGCCTATAATGTAAGTGTGGAAAAAGCAGTGGAAAATGCCATAAGGTTAATGAAAGAAGGGGGTTGTGACTGTATAAAACTAGAAGGCGGAGTGAATGTGGCAGATAAGATAGAGGCAATAGTAGCAGCAGGAATACCGGTAATGGGCCATATAGGTTTGACACCCCAGACTAGCTCTCAATTAGGTGGGTTTAAAGTACAAGGTAAAGATGTAAAAGCAGCTAAGAGGATACTTGAAGATGCAAAAGCAGTGGAAGCTGCAGGTGCTTTTTCTGTAGTTGTAGAATGTGTACCTGCTCAAATGGGAAAACTAATAACTGAAACCCTAGAAATATCTACAATAGGGATTGGAGCAGGTGTACATTGTGATGGACAAGTATTAGTTACACAGGATATGATAGGAATGTTTGACCAATTTGTACCTAAATTTGTTAAACAATATGCCGATGTTGGAAATATTATATTGGAAGCCTTTAATGCATATGGGAAAGAAGTCCGGGAAGAGAAATTCCCGGAAGATATTCACAGTTTCAATATGAAACAGGAGGTATTAGACCAGCTAATGAAGCAATAGCGACAAAAACCCACCTTAACTCCCTCTTATTTCAATATAAAATGAGAGGGAGTCTTTGTTTATAGGTAGTATTAAAAAAACCTATACAATCTATACTTACATAGATTTTATTAATTGGAATAAAAGGATTAATTATGCTAAAATAGCTAAAGGTTCAAGAATAATAAGGATAATAAGGAGAAAGTTATGGAAGAGCCAAAGGGAAATATAGTATTTGCATCCTTAAAAAATATTTCAAAGAGTTTTGGAAAAGTAAATGCTTTAAAGAATGTAACTATGGAAATTGAAAAGAATAAAATAACAGCAATAGTTGGAGATAATGGTTCTGGTAAAAGTACCCTTATTAAAATTCTATCTGGTACTATAAGACCGGATAGTGGGAGTATATACATAGAGGATAATCTTTACAAATATATCACACCTAAACTAGCTTATGAAAAAGGTATAGCAACAGTTTATCAAGATTTGGCTTTAGATAATTTTAGGGATGTGACCGGAAATATTTTTTTAGGTAAGGAGATAACTAAATTCGGTTTTATATTGGATTATGAAAAGATGTATAGAGAAACTGAGTTTCTACTAAAAAACCTTAATATAAATATTCCTTATTTAAAAACACCTGTAGGTTATTTGTCAGGAGGCCAGAGGCAGTCTGTGGCAATTGGAAGGGCTGTTTACCAGGGGAAAAAACTAATAATTTTTGATGAGCCAACAGCTGCCATGGGGGTAAAGGAATCTACAGCAGCTAATCACTTGATAAAATCGTTACCTGATAAAGGATTTGCAGTACTAATTATAAGTCATGATATATATCAGGTATTTGATATATCTGATAGAATTTTTATTCTGGAACATGGTGAAGTAGTTGATGATGTAATGAAAAACCAAGTTACACCGCAGGAACTAAGGGAGAGAATTAGCCTTGGGGCTAAGAATTGTTTAAGAGAGAGTGAATGTATTGATTAAAGAATATGATAAGAAGTCTGTTGGAATAGAAAAACCTTTTACACAATTATTTTTACTTGGAATTATGATTTTATTAGTTATATTTTTGTCAATAAAATCTCCATATTTTCTTACTTGGAATAATTTAAGAAATATACTTGACCATACTTCAACACAGTTAATAATGGCCATAGGAATGACTTTCGTGATTTCTTCTGGAGGTATTGATTTATCTGTAGGAAGTATTGTTGCACTAACTGGAATATGTATTGGATTAATGCTAAAGGGTGGAGTATCTGTAGTGTTGTCATCTATAATAGGGGTTTTAATAGGTGGGATATTAGGTGCTATTAATGGTGTTATTATTTCAAAGCTTAAAATAGCTCCTTTTATTGTGACTATAGGTAGTATGTCCCTATTTAGAGGAATTAGCTTGGTAATAACAGAGGGTATGCCAATATACGGTTTTCCTCCCCAAATTACATATTTTGGAAAAGGGGATCTTGGTAAGATCAATCCTCCAATAATATTAGGAATATTTATGGCTATACTCTCTGTTTTTTTACTTAAATATACAAAATGGGGACAATATAGCCTTGCTCTAGGTGGAAATGAGGAGGCCTTAAGACGAGTAGGGGTTTCTGTTAATTTTTACAAGACAACAATTTACATATTTTCTGGATTAATGGCTGGATTAGCAGGATTAATCTATATATCAAGGCTTAATGCAGCTGAACCTAATGCAGGGTTTATGCTAGAATCAGATATTATTGCTGCTGTCATTTTAGGAGGAACTTCTATGAAAGGAGGTAAAGCTAGTATTGGTGGTACAGTAATAGCTTGCCTTCTGTTAGGAGTAGTTAGAAATGGTCTAACTTTATTGAGTATTTCTTCATATTATCAGCAGTTGTTCATAGGGGCAATCATTATCATATCTGTATCAATATCAGAAATAAGGCAAAGAAGACAGATACAGATTTGATAATTGCAGAAAACATATTTTAAAGGAGATGAAGTAATAAAATGAAAAAAGTTATATCATTAGTATTAGTTTTAACTATGTTAATTAGCATGCTAATTGGTTGTACGTCTAAGGATATGGAAACTACAGAATTAGATAGTACAAAGGATGCAGAAGAAATGGATTTAGTAGAAGAAAATAATAGTGAAGAGGAAGGTAATTCTAAAATTGCTGAAATGGAAGAAATATTAATGGATCAATTGGAACCAATGCCAGAACTTGATGGAGGAGAAAAAATTGGTGTTTTAATAATTTCTCTTACTAATCCCTTCTGGTCAAATATGAAGGATAAATATGAAAAGGCTGGAGAAGAATTAGGAATTGAAGTAGAAGTGCTATCTGCACCTACAGAAGGTGATACTACTTCCCAACTTGAGACATTAGATGGAATGATAGTGAAGGATTACGATGCTATTATATTTTCACCAATAGATGGTAACAATTTAATTCCAGGGCTATTAAGAGCTAATCAAGCTAATGTACCCGTAATAAATTTAGGGCCTGGAGTAAATCAAGATGCATTAAAAGAACAAGGTGGACATGTGGATGGCATTATTACTGTGGATTTCGAGAATCAAGGTAAAATGGTTGCCGAAGATATGTTAAAACAAATGCCTGATGGTGGCAAAGTAGCAATAATACAAGGTATCCCTGGAGCTGGACAGAGTGAAGGTCGTACTAAAGGAGCAAAAGAGGTCTTTGAAAACACAGAAGGTGTTGAAATTGTAAGTATTCAACCTGGGAATTGGGATAGAAATACAGCTTATAATATTGCTACAGATCTTATTCAAGCTCATCCAGATTTAAAAGGAATATTTGCTTGTAATGATGTAATGGCTCTTGCTGCAGTAGAAGCTTTAGAAACAGCTGATAAAAAGGATGGAATTATAGTATATGGTGTAGATTTTACAGAAGAGGCACAGGTAGCTATAAAGGAAGGGCGTCTTGATGGTTCTATTACCTATTCTCCATCGGTATATACAAAAGCAGCTTTGCTTTTATCTCTAAAAATTGTTCAAGGTGAAGAAGTGGAAGGCCCAGTATACTCTCCCCTTGCAGTGGTAAATAAGGAGAATATAAATGATTTTGACGGATGGAAATAGACCTAAAAACTACTTGGTAGAAACGGCTTTGTTAGGCCATGGCCTTATATCCGTAGAGGATTATGAGATATTATCTGCTTGGCCCAAAGGAGCAATGTTAGCTTGGATGGAAAAGGGAAAAATACGCATAGGAACCATTGAGGAGTTCATCACATCAAGACAGGAAAGGGATAGCTGGACTAGACTTGATGGCCGTAAGGTTAAAGAAGAGTGTAATACTAATATAAACGCCTATCTTACAGCTTCAGGTACTATGGCAGTAGCCAAAGAAATAGGCTGCCCGGTAGTAGTTTCAGCTGGTATAGGAGGAATAGGAGATATTAAAGAGGAAAGGCTTTGTTATGACTTACCTGCTCTTTCCCAAATGGATATTACCCTTGTGGCTACATCACCTAAAGATATGCTAGATATAGAAGGGACTTTAAACTGGCTTAAGGATCACGGGGTAAATATATTAGGGTTTGAAACAGAATATTGTGATGGATATATATTAAGTCTTAAGCCTTATAGGCTATTAAAGAAATTATCCTATGAAGATGCAAATCAATTGGAATATGGTTGTAATCTAGTTTTAAATCCAATACCTAAGGATCAACGCTTGAAAGATGGATCTTTTTTAGAGGAAGCTATTAGAGCTGGTAAAGAAGCTGAAGAAAAAGGACAACATTATCATCCAGCAGCTAATGCTTGTTTTGATAGACTGAGTTTTGGTTTATCATCAAAAATTCAACTTGAATCTTTAATTTCTAATATAAAATTAGCAGAGATAATAACTGAGAATAGATAGTATAAGGAAATCAAGTGGCAAAAAATTTTTGCCATTTGATTTTTGATATTTTTTTGATATTGACAATACCAAATAATTAACATATAATGAAAGTACACTAAATTGGTATAACTTTAAACAAGGAGAAGATCAATGAGAATAACTCAAGAAGCAGATTATGCTCTAAGAGCTGTATATTATCTATGTACAATGGAGTCAGGAGCTAGGGTAAGTGCAAATATAATAGCAGAGGAACAAAATATACCTGTTAGATTTTTATTAAAATTACTACAGAAATTGAGAAATGCAGGATTGGTAGAATCTTTTATGGGGGTAAATGGAGGATATGTTTTAAATAGAAAACCGCAGGATATAACTTTATTAGATGTGGTAGAAGCCGTAGATGGGCCTATTTATATAAATAGATGTCTATACGACCCAGAGGAATGTAATAATATTGGTGTAAAAAATTGTTCTATTCATAAAGCTTTATATCATGTTCAAGAGAATTTAAAAAAGGATTTAGAATCCATTAATTTTCAAACCATTTTAGATGATTATAAAATATAGGAAGTGTATAACTTCCATATATTTTTAAATAAAAGTACACCAAAGTGGTAAACGTTAACATGATAAGTATAATATTAAGGGGGTATTTTTATGGCTTTGAAAATGAAAGCTGCTACTTGCAATTCTGCAGATAAAATATTGGAAAATTTTATTGCAGAATTGGAATTTGACACCTGTCATCATAGGATAGAGACTCAGGATATTAAATGTGGGTTTGGACTCCAAGGAGTTTGTTGTAAACTTTGCGCTAATGGACCCTGTAGGATTACTCCAGATGCTCCAAAAGGGGTATGTGGTGCTACATCGGATACTATTGTAGCTAGGAATTTTTTAAGAGCAGTTACTGCTGGATCCGCTTGTTATCTCCATATAGTAGAGAATGCTGCTTGGAATTTAAAAGAAACTGGAGAAAAAAAGGGAGAGATAAGGGGCAAGAATACTTTAAATCAATTAGCTGAACTATTTGAAATTGATGGAGGAGGTTATCATCAGAAAGCAGTTAAAATTGGCGAAAAGGTATTGGAGGATTTATACAAACCTAGATTTAAGGAAATGGAATTAGTAGAAAAACTAGCCTATGAACCACGATACGAAAGATGGCAAGAACTAGGCATATTACCGGGAGGAGCAAAATCAGAAGTCTTTGATTCCTTAGTAAAAACCTCTACTAACCTTAATAGTGATCCTGTAGATATGTTGTTACACGCTTTAAATCTTGGTATTTCCACCGGATTATATGGGTTATTTTTAACAAACAAACTGAACGATATAATGCTAGGAGAGCCTCAGATAAGACCTGCTAGTGTAGGGTTTAAGGTTTTAGATCCAGACTATATAAATATCATGATTACTGGTCATCAGCATTCTTTATTCTCCCACCTTCAAGAGGCTTTAGTTTCATATTATGCAAAGGAAAAAGCTAAGGAGGTTGGGGCAAAGGGATTTAAATTAGTTGGTTCAACCTGTGTTGGTCAAGATTTACAGTTAAGGGGAGAACATTATCAGGATGTATTTTCCGGTCATTCTGGAAACAATTTTACTAGTGAGGCTCTAATTGCTACTGGTGGTATAGATTTGATTTTATCTGAGTTTAACTGTACTTTTCCAGGTATAGAGCCTATTTCTGAAGAATTAATGGTGAAGATGATATGTATTGATGATGTGGCTAAAAAGCAGAAGGCAGAATTTGTTCAGTATTCCTATGAAGATAGGGAAAACATTTCTCTCTATGTAATAGAAGAAGGGATAAAAAGCTATAAGAATAGAAGAAATAAAATAAAGATAAATATGCCAGCTAATCATGGAAATGATGATACCTTAACTGGAATTAGCGAGGATTCATTGAGGGAATTTTTAGGAGGTAGTTATAAGCCGTTAATAGATTTAATAGTAGCAGGTAAGATAAAAGGGGTTGCAGGAATCGTTGGTTGTTCCAATCTGGTTTCAGGCGGGCATGATGTATTTACCGTTGAACTTACAAAGGAACTTATAAAAAGGGATATTATAGTTTTATCAGCAGGATGTTCTAGTGGAGGTTTAGAAAATGTTGGACTTATGTCTCCACAGGCAGCAGTATTAGCTGGAGATAGTTTAAGAAGCATATGTGAACAATTAGGCATTCCTCCAGTATTAAACTTTGGTCCCTGTTTATCTATTGGAAGGTTGGAAGCCGTTGCTACAGAATTAGCTAGAATACTTAATATAGATTTGCCACAACTGCCACTTATTCTTTCTGCGCCTCAATGGTTAGAAGAACAGGCTTTAGCAGATGGTGCTTTTGCTCTTGCTTTAGGGTTACCTCTACATTTAGCGAAACCACCTTATATAACTGGCAGTAAAATAGTTACTAAAGTTTTGACTGAAGACTTGGAAGAATTAACAGGTGGTAAGTTAATCATGGACGATGATGTCTTAAGTACAGCAGATAAATTAGAAAATATTATCCTATCTAAAAGAAATGCCTTGGGTATTTAAAGGGGGATTAGAGATGAAAAGGATAATGATCGATAAGGATAAATGTATGGCCTGTCTTGGTTGTGTATTAGGATGTATGGCTGAACACAATGAAAAGGGGAAGTCTATTTATGATTTGGATTTAGAAGATAGGACTAACGAAAGTAGAAATCATATAGAGTTAGATCATAAGCAAAATCCCATTCCCATTGTATGCCGTCACTGTCAGGAACCAGAGTGTGCAATTACCTGCATGAGTGGTGCCATGACTAAAAATGATGAAACGGGATTAGTAGAGTACGATAAAGATAAATGTGCAGCTTGCTTTATGTGTGTAATGTCCTGTCCCTATGGGGTTTTAAAGCCAGACAGAGTAAATAAGGAAGTCATTATGAAATGCGATATGTGCGATAACAAGGATACTCCAAGATGTGTAGAATTCTGCCCTACTAAAGCATTGTATACAGTGGAGGTGATGGAATGAAATATTTAGTATTAGGCGCTAGTGCGGCTGGTATTAATGGAGCAAAAACTTTGAGAAAATTAGATAAAAATAGTTCTATTACCCTAATATCTGTTGATGATAAGGTCTATTCCAGATGTATGCTCTATCTATATATAGGTAAAAAAAGAAATTTAGAGACTTTATCCTTTATAGATAAAGATTTTTTCAATAGGAATAATATAGAATGGATAAAAAACAAAAGGGTTAGTAAGGTTGAATCAAAGGAAAAGAAGGTGATATTAGAAGATGGTACTTTCCATGAATATGATAAACTCCTTATAGCTACAGGTTCATCAGCGGCAATTCCTCCTGTAGAAAACTTAAGGGAAGGCAAAAATGTATTTACCCTAAGAAATTTAGAGGATGCTATGGCCATAGACAAACTTGTAAACATATCTAAAACTGCAGTAGTTATTGGTGGAGGATTGATAGGCATAGATATTGCTGTGGAGCTTATAAATAGGGGTCTTAAAGTCCATATTGTGGAAATGGGGCCAAATATATTGCCTATGCAATTGGATGAGAGAAGTGCTAAAACTTATGAAAGGGAGTTAATGAAAAGAGGGGCTACTATATTAACGGATAAATTAGCTCAGAAGGGGGTATTAGATTCAGAAAATAATGTGGTAGAGGTAATATTAACAGATGGTACAAGAATTGGAACGGATATGGTAGTAGTAGCTGCCGGGGTTAGGGCTAATGCAGATTTTATTGAAGGTACAAATATTGAATTCGACAGGGGGATTATAGTCGATAATAGATGTCAAACGGCTGAAGAGGATATATATGCAGCAGGAGATGTCTGTGCAAATAAACCGGGTATATGGCCTTTAGCGGTAAATGAAGGTATATCTGCAGCATATAATATGGTGGGGATTGATAAAAAAATAGAGAGTTCTTTTGGATTTAAAAACTCCATGAATTTCTATGGTATTCCAACTATATCTATAGGTAATCCAAATCCTAAAGACGATAGTTACCAGATTAGCATGTATGATGACGGACAAATATATAAGAAGATAGTGCACAAAGATGGTATTGTCTATGGGGCTATATTTCAAAATGATATATCCTATATAGGCCCTTTTACAAAGATAATTGGAGATGGAATTGCTATGGATTCAATAGATAAAAATATATTCAAGATAGGCTATGGAGATTTCTTCCATGTTAAACCCAATGGAGAGTTTGAGTATAAAATAATATAGATTTAGTAAGTTCCCATTAGAAGTTTTAATGATGAAAAGTGGGAACTTATTTTTTTGCTTCTAAATTATATAAAAAAGCGTTGCAAACCTTTGCTTAATATGCTATTATTAATATACAATATTTTGTATACTGATAATGTGTTGAAAGAGGAAGATAGATATGCTTAGTTGTAAGAGAAAGTTAATGTCTAAAAATGGCGAAGTTGCAATGCTTTTAGCTAGAGAGCTTATTAGCTATAATATAGGGGATAGAATAAGAACTGTAGGAGATTATGCTGAGAATTTTAGTACTGGAAGAGGTACTGTTCAATCTGCAATTAAGCTTTTAGAGGATGAAGGAGCAATAGGGCTTGAGAGTAGAGGACATTTGGGTACTTTTATATTATCTATTGATTATAAGAAATTATGGAGTATTTCTGACTTTGGAGTAGTAATGGGAGTTATGCCTTTACCTTATTCTAAACGTTATGAAGGTTTAGCCACAGGATTATACAAAGCTTTTGAAAAAGCTGATATTCCCTTTAGTTTAGCCTTCATGAGAGGGGCAGGAAAAAGAATTGAAGCATTAGATATGGGAAAATATGATTTCACTATTACGTCTAAATTGGCTGCAACTCATGAAAAAGATAAATTTAAATTTATTGATGTGATGCATATTTTTAAAGAAGGAAGTTATGTAGGAGAGCATATTATACTATTTAGAGATAATCATGTTAATAAAATAGAGGATGGTATGAAAATAGGAATAGATACTACTTCACCAGACCAGTTTTTATTAACTAAATATGAATGTGAAGGAAAAGATGTAAAATATATTGAAACATCTTATAATCAGATAGTAGAAAAACTAAAAAATAAAGAAATAGATGCAGCAGTATGGAATGAAGATGAGATTAAAGAAAAAGGTTTAAAGTTTAATACGCAAAGGCTTAAAAACCCAAAAAGCCTAGAAATAAATAAAAATGATACTATGGCAGTTATGGTTATAAATAATAATAATTTAGAACTTGAAAATATAATTAAAAAATTTATTGATATGGAATATATAGAAAGTATTCAAAAAAGAGTATTAGAAGGACAGATTATTCCTATGTATTAATTTTTTTAATTTCAATATACTGAAAACTGTATATTCTTTTGGAGGTAATGAAATGGATAATATGTTGTTAATGAGATTAAATTTATTATTAGATGCTGGAGAAATAGATGAAGATATAATACAAATTATCAAGGAGTTTACAAAAATAATTGAGAGGGAATTGTCTTTAACAATAACCGAGAAAAACGGGTCTATGCTAGTAACTCATATGGCAATGGCTTTAGCAAGGATTAAAAAAGGAGAAGAGATTTTGCCTCTTGATGATGTTTTAATGGGAGAAGTAAAAACCTCTGCTATCTATGATAGAGTACCTTTACTAATTAGTAAATTGGAAGAAAAATTTAATATTGAAATACCTGAATCAGAATTTGGATATATAGCTCTCCATTTATGTAATTTAAATAATATAAATAACTAAGGACTCTTGTCTATTATGACAGGTTGAAAAAGAATTACAAGCAAAGAGGTGATTATTTGTGGATATATGAGTTAATAGATATATAAATAGAAAAAAATAAAGGAGGGAATTTAAATGGTAAATATTGTTGTCGGTGGACAGATGGATAAACAACAAATTGGAAAGCTCATTGAAGAACATGGTAAAGGAAAGGTTAAAGTTAATATCAAAGGGGATATAGAAGCTGTACTTGATCTAAAAAATGGACAAGCAGATTATTACTTTGGTTCTTGTGCAACAGGAGCAGGAGGGGCTTTAGCTATGGCTATTGGCATAATCGGTGCAGCAAATTGTTTATCTGTAAGTATTCCTGGAAAGGTTTTATCAGAGGAAGAAATGAGAAAAGCAGTTAAAGATGGAAAGAAAGCTTTTGGTTTTGTAAATACTGACGCAGAGAAGGTTATTCCAATTTTGATTGATGAAATATTGAATAAGGAGGAATAGACAATGTTATTTGAAATTAATTTACTCACCATAATTGTCATGGCTGCTTTGGGTGGTATTTGTACTTACCTAGCAAACCAAAATATAGCAGTATTTCATGATGGCTTACGCCCTTTATACTCTCAATATTTTGATGGAGCAATGGATAGAAAGACTTTGTTTGCTACAAGTTTTGCTTTATCATTTGGTCTGGTAATAGGATTTGGTATTCCTACATCTATTGCAGGCAAAATAATTATCGTTCATACTATTATGTTGGCTTGTGATATTATAGGTACTCTATTTCCGGATAACGAAAAGGGCAAATGGATATCCACATCGGTAGGTGCATTATTTGGAGTTGTTTTGTTATTTGGCATGCAGGTAATAATGGATATTTTTTCAGTACTACCAATTGATTTTACTGGGGATTTAGGTACAGTAGGAAGTTTAATAATTGTTTCTTTTTCAGTATTTCCAGCAATAGCAGTTGCATATCAAGCAGGAGTAGTAAAAGGTGGAATTGTATTAGTTTTAACTATGATCATAAAACAAATAACATCTCTATATGGTAAATTTTCTATAAAAACAGTAGAAGTTGTATTAAATGCTGATGGTATGGCGTTGTTGTTTGGTATTGCTGCTATGATTTTTGTTGCCGCAAGGCATAATAAGAAATCAGATGGGGAAACAGCAAGTGCATTTGCAGTATTCGGTAAAAATATAGAAAAGATTAGAAAAAATATGTTTGTTTTAGCTATTAGTGGTGGAATTGTTGCATTGGCTACAACCCTATTGTTAATTGCTGAAGGGCCAGCTTCTTTAACTCTTACGGCTGAGGGTCAATATGCTGAAGCAGCAATGGTTGCATTAGGAAGAACTTTAGGTTTTATACCTTTAGTAATGACTACTGCAATTATTTCAGGAGTATATTCACCGGCGGGTACTAAAGCAGTTCATGTTCCTGCAATCCTATTTATCAATATGGGGATCATGGGAATGGTAGGTTCTTTCTTTGTTGGGGCTTTAATAATGGCAATAGAAATTCTTTTATTAGGATTTATAGCTACAGGAATGGATAAATTTCCAGGTATGAAAGAATTAGGAGATAATGCACGTACTGCAATGTCCAAAGTATTAGATATTGCATTGCTTGTTGGTGGTATGTTAGCAGCTAATGCAATAGCTCCTACTATAGGTTATATTTGGGTAATTGGTCTATTTTTCTTAAATCAGGTTTCAAAGAAGCCTATTGCATCTATGGCTATTGGACCCCTTGGTGCTATAACAATGGGTTTAATAGTAAATATTCTTCACCTATTAGGCTTATTCCCTATTAGCTAAAATAAGGAATCCTTTAAAGTTAAGGGAGAAGCTTCTCCCTTAACTTTAGTTTAATTGCTATTTAGGTAAAGTTGTCAGTATTTTAATGGTAATTAAAGTATTGACAGGTTTATCTAAAAAATTTAGAAAAAAGAAGGAGTAAGGATATGATTACTACAGTAAAAGGAAAGGTAAAAAGGCTTGGTAAAACCTATATACATGAACATATCAAACTAGATTTATCAGGCCATAAAAAAGATCCTGATACGAATTATAACGATACAAATGAGGTAATGTTAGAATTAAAAGAACTTAAGAAAAAAGGAATGGATTCATTGGTTGAAGTTACAAATCGTGGTATGGGCAGAGATGTTCTAATAATGGTAGAATTAGCCGAAAGAACAGGATTAAATATAATTGCTAGTACTGGATTTTATAAAGAGCCCTTTTTACCCCAATATTTTTACCAATTAAGTGATAAAGAATTAACTAATATGTTAATTAAGGATATTGAGGAAGGTATGGACGAAACCCATATAAAGGCTCATGTCTTAGGAGAAGTGGGCACTAGTCATAACAGAATTACAGATACAGAAAGAAGACTTTTTTATATTATAGGAAATGTACATCTAAATACAGGAAGGCCAATTTTTACCCATACTACCTTGGGAACAATGGCGTTAGAGCAAATACAAATACTTGAAGAAAGAAATGTTGATTTAGAAAAAGTATTAATAGGTCATAT
Organism: Clostridium sp. Cult1; assembly: GCF_021655095.1. Taxonomy (GTDB): domain Bacteria; phylum Bacillota; class Clostridia; order Tissierellales; family Tepidimicrobiaceae; genus Schnuerera. The sequence goes on from NZ_PPXW01000001.1 coordinate 1,497,679, forward strand.
GGATTTAAATTATAATATGGAATATCATCTAAGAGTTGCTGATAAGGGTTGTTATTTAGGGTTTGATACAATTGGTAAAATAAATTATCAACCTGATGAAAATAGAATTCAATTAATAAAAGAATTAGTAGCAAGGGGACATGAAAATCAAATTGTCTTATCTTTAGATTTAACTAGAAAATCCCATTTAAAAAAATATAAAGGAATTGGATATTCTTATATTGTTGATAAATTTATACCTTTATTAATTGAATCGGGAATTAAAGAAGAGACGATTAGTAAATTTTTGGTGGATAATCCGAATAGATTACTCAATATATCTTAAAGGAGGAAGAAGATTGAAGGTTTACCCAATAGAAACCATGGATATAGAAAAGGCAAAAGAATTTCAATTTAGACTTGTAGATATAATTCACAGACATTTTAGAGGTGATGAATTTTTAAATGCTGGAGACTATGGAGTAGTGCCCGGTATAGGGAAACCTACTTATACTGAAAAAGTAGAAAAAGTAATAGCAGATTTTTTCCATGGAGAGGCCTGTATATTAGTAAGGGGTTCTGGAACTGGTGCTATAAGAAATGTTATAAATGCTAAAGTTAAGCCTAATGATAAAATATTGATCCATGATGCACCAATATATCCAACTACAAAGGTTATTATTGAATCCATGGGACTAGAACAAGTTAAGGTGGATTTCAATATAATGGATGATTTTAATGAGAAAATAATTAAGGAAGTGGAATTCTGTCTCATCCAACATTCAAGGCAAAGAATAGATGATAGATATAACCTAGAGGAAGCAATTAAAAGACTAAAACAAATTAATAAAAATTTATATATTTTAATTGATGATAATTATGTTGTTATGAAGGCGGAGAAAATAGGAATTCAAAGTGGCGGAGATATTAGCGCATTTTCATTATTTAAGCTTTTAGGTCCTCAGGGAATAGGTTGTGTAGTAGGAGATAGGAAAACCATAGATAGGATAAAAGATATGAACTATTCTGGTGGAAGTCAGGTACAAGGTTATGAGGCTATGGATGCATTGAGATCTTTAGTATATGCTCCAGTAATGTTGGCCATTCAAAAACAAGTAGGAGATGAAGTAGTATCAAGAATAAATAAGGGAGAGATAAAAGGCGTTAAGTCTGCATTTATAGCAAATGCTCAGTCAAGGGTAATACTTGTAGAATTCGAAGCTCCTATAGCTAAAAAGGTACTAGAGTATACCAATATTCTAGGAGGAGCCCCTTATCCAGTAGGAGCTGAGTCAAGGTATGAAGTTACGGGAATGTTTTATAGAGTATCGGGTACATTTTTAGCTCATAATCCTAAGCTAGAAGATTATATGATTAGGATTAATCCTATGAGATCTGGAGCTGATACTATTATAAGGGTTCTTAAAGAAGCAGTAAATAAAGTATTGATATGAGGTGGTTAAATGTTTTTAGATATAACATTGAGAAGGAATATAGATTTAGTGGAAACTGCAATTAATCTACACCAGAGTGGGCAAATACGAGCCAATACTTATGTTTTAGACTTAGATAGGATAGTAGAAAATGCAAAGCTAATAAAAGAAGAAGCGGATAAAAACAATGTAGAAATATACATGATGACTAAGCAAATTGGCAGAAATCCAGAAGTAGCTAAGAGAATTGCTCAAGTGGGCATAGAGAAGGCAGTAGCTGTAGATCCTTGGGAGGCTATGGTATTAGCTAAGCATGGAATCAAGATAGGAAACGTAGGACATTTAGTTCAAATACCATCTAATATGATTAAGGAAATATTAAAGTTAGATCCTGAAGTGGTAACTGTTTTTTCGGTTGAAAAAGCAAAAGAAATTGCCTTAGAAGCGGAAAAGCAAGGGAAAGTACAGGATATATTATTGAGAGTAGTAGATAGTGATGATTTAATATATGAAGGACAAACAGGTGGATTTAAATTTGAAAAATTGCTAGAATCTGCTAAGGAGATAATGAAATATAAGGGAGCAAGGATTGTTGGAGTTACTGTTTTCCCTTGTTTTTTATATAACCCAGAGAAAGGCACAGTAGAAAAAACTCATAATTCAAAAACATTGATTAATAGTGCAAAGGTATTAGAAAAAGAATTGAATATAAAATTAAAACAAATAAATGCCCCTAGTGCTAATTCTATAGCATCCATATCTATGATTAGAGATATTGGTGGAACTCATGGAGAACCGGGTCATGCATTTACAGGTACTATTCCTATCAATGCATATAGGGATCAACCTGAAATCCCAGCTATGGTATATGTTAGCGAAATTTCTCATTGCTATAATGGGAAAGCTTATGTATTCGGTGGGGGGTACTATAGAAGAGGTAATATAAGAAAGGCGATGGTAGGGTCTAGCCTAGGAAAAGGGTTAAACAATATATTGGAAGCGTCTGATATTTCACCTACCAATATTGATTATTATGGTGAACTGATAATAGGGGATAAAAAAATTTCTATAGGAGATACGGTAATCTATGCTTTTAGAACACAAATTTTTGTAACCAGATCTGAGGTAGCTCTAGTAGAAGGAATTAGTAATAATAATCCTAGGGTTTTAGGGATATACGATAGTTTTGGTAATAGGTTAAGGTAGAGGTGATAATATGAAACGTGCTATTTTGGTAGTTGTTGATAGCTTGGGAATAGGTTATATGAATGATGTTCATAAATATAGGCCACAAGATATAGGAGCAAATACTTTTGGTCATATATTGGATAAGGCTAAAAGTATTGAAATACCAAATTTTCAAAAGCTGGGTATTAATAATATAATCAACCATAATAGATTGAGTAATATAGACAATATAGGAAGTTATGGCATATTAAATCTTGAACATTATGGTGCAGATAGTTATGTAGGTCATCAAGAAATAATGGGTACTAAACCAAAGAAACCCTTATTAGAACCCTTTTCTTTTTTTAGAGAACAGGTTATTGGCAAATTAATAAAGGAAGGCCATAAGGTAACTTGTCCTGAAGAAAATAAACCGTATATTCTTGTAGACGATTTAGTGGTGGTAGCAGACAATATTGAAACAGATTACGGTCAAATATACAATGTAACTGCTCCATTAGACTTTATTCCTTTCGAAAAAGTTATAGATATAGGGAAAAAGGTAAGATCTGTTGTAAAAGTAAATAGAGTAATAGCTCTCGGTGGAGAAGGAGTTAGTGTAGAGCAAATACTAGGAAGCATAGAAAAAAGGAAAGATGGACTAATAGGTGTTAACTCACCGAAATCTGGAGTATATAATAAAGGTTATTTAAGTAGGCACTTAGGATATGGGGTAAATCCAGAAAAACAGATAAGTGCTATATTAGCTAGAAACAATTATGAAGTAACCTTAATTGGTAAGATGCAAGATGTAATAGAATGTGAAAAGGCGACAAAAATTCCCGCAGTAGATACTGAAAAGGTTATGAAAGAAACCTTGGATTCTATGAGTTATTTATCTGAAGGGATTATTGCAGCTACGGTTCAAGAAACGGATTTAGCTGGACATGCTCAAGATGTAGAAAAGTATGTAAAAAAGCTAATGATTGTGGATAAGTATATTGGAGATATTATGAATAGTATGAAGGATGGGGATATATTATTTATTACAGCTGATCATGGCAACGATCCAACTATAGGTTTTAGCCAACATACTAGGGAAAAAACATTTTTACTAGTATATGGTAAGAGGTTGAATAAAGTAGCTTTAGGAGAAAGAAATACTTTATCAGATATTGCGGCAACTATTTCTGATTATTTCAATGTAGAAAAAACTGAAAATGGAAATAGTTTTTTAGAATATATTAAGTAGATTGTTGATAATAATAGTAAAGAATTTTTCTTTACTATTATTATTTTTATTTTATTTGAGTTATAATTATATAGATAAAACTAAATGAGAAGGTGGATATATGGCAAATAGGATAGTAATAGCATTAGGAGGAAATGCGCTTCAAGAAAATCCAGAGGATATATCAGCGGAAGCTCAGCTTGAAACTGCTAAAAAAACAGCAGCATCTATAGTGGATTTTATAGAGGAAGGTCATGAAGTAGTAATTGTCCATGGCAATGGACCTCAAGTAGGTCAAATTGTCTCTGTATATGAAAAGGCAATAGGTATACCCAATATGCCTTTCCCAGAATGTGGTGCAATGAGTCAGGGGTATATAGGTTACCATTTACAACAATCTATAGGTGAAGAAATGAGAAAAAGGGGTATAGACAAGGGAATAACGGCTATGATAACCCAAGTATTAATAGATGAAGAAGATCCAGCTTTCTGCAATCCAACTAAGCCAGTAGGTTCTTTCTTTTCAAAGGAGGAGGCAATGGAATTAGAGAAGAGAAAGGGATATATAATGAAGGAGGATGCAGGCAGGGGTTGGAGAAGAGTAGTACCATCACCAGAACCTAAAAATATTATAGAATCTAAAACACTTAAAACATTGGTAGAGTTAAATTTCATAGTGATAACTGCAGGCGGTGGCGGTATACCTGTAATAAGGGATGATGATGGAAAATTAAAAGGAGTTTCTGCAGTAATAGATAAAGACCTAGCTGCAGAGTTGGTTGGGGAGATAGTCGATGCAGATGTACTAATTATTCTAACAGCAGTAGAAAAAGTATGTATCAATTTTAACAAACCAACGGAAAAAGGATTGGATACCATTACCATTGAAGAGGCTGAAAAATACATAGAAGAAGGTGAATTTGCTCCAGGCTCTATGCTTCCAAAGATAAAAGCTGCTATAAAATTTGTAAAAAGTAAACAAGGGCGAAAGGCCATAATAACATCCTTGGATAAAGCTAAGGAATGTATGAAAGGAACTGTAGGTACTAAAATTGAGGATATCCATAGTAAAAAATAAATTTCTACTATAGGTAATAACAATGGTAGGATTATATTGTGAAAATATGTATAATTTTAATATCCATTTTTGATTATTTTATGGTATAATGGTCTATGTATTAAACTACCCACACACAAATGAAGATTATCAAAATATTTTGTTAATCTTCAACCCCATAAAAAAATTAGCCCTTAAAGGGGCTAATTTTTTATCTGCATTTTTAGTTTAATATTATCCAGAAGCAATTGAAGTTCTTCTGCTAAAGTTGCCAAGCTTTCAGTTGAAGAAGTAATTTCTTCCATAGAAGCCATTTGTTCTTCCGAAGCTGCGGAGGAATTTTGGATTTGGGAAGCTATATCTTGGCTCATTTTTTCTATGGATGTAGAAGAGACTACCATATTTTCAACATAATTTTCTACATTACCTGTGGCTTGTGCAATTTCATTTACACCTATAGTTATTTTATGAATCAGGTCGGCAATTTTATTGAAACTGTCCTTTGCTTCATTAACTCTTGTTATTCCTAATTCCACTTCTTGGCTACTAGAATCCATCTTTTTATTGGCTTCTTCTATTAATAAATTGTTTGTATTAATGAGATTGTGGATTTCTTCAGTGGATTTTTGGGTTTCTTCTGCTAATTTTCTAATTTCATCAGCTACTACTGCAAATCCTCTGCCATAATCACCAGCTCTAGCTGCTTCTATAGCAGCATTTAGTGCTAATAGGTTGGTTTCTTCTGATACATTTTGAATTATTTCTAACATATTGTTCATCTCTTTAGAACTCTGACTAATATTCTTTAGAGAGGATTTAACGCTTAAGGTACTGTCTTCTATATTATCCATTTGAGCAATTACTTCTTCTATTTTCTCCTTTCCCACTTGGGTCCTATCTACTATTTCTCCTCCTAAGTTTTCTGCGTTTTTAGTCTGTTTAGTCACATTATCTATATGATCAGATATTTCCTTTATGGAGGAAGTGACATTTAGTATTTCATTAAGCTGAGCATGAGAGGCTTCAGCTATCTCATTGGAGGCTTCAGCAATATTGGTTGCTGCGGCTGTTGATTCCTCAGATATGGCTGCTAATTCTTCTGAGGAAGCTGCTACTTGATGAGAAGACTCTTGGACTTCCTGGGCAAAGTTTCTCATATTGTCTATTATTAATTGGAGAGAATAGCCCATTTTTCCAAGTTCATCTTTTCTTTTTAATAATTTTTCTTCTATATCTATGCTAAAATCCAGTTGGGATAGACTATAGGCACAATCCGTAATTTTAGCAATAGGCTTTGTAAGATTTCTACTAAATAATAAGGAAAATAATATTCCTACTACTATAGCAATTCCCATGGTAATAAGCAAAGTTTGCTTTAGAGAATTTAATCCACTTAAGACCTCCGATTCATCTATGCTTACCACTAAAGTCCAGCCTTTAGATTTAATAGGAGCAAATCCTATGTGAACTATTTTATTTCCTTCAGCATATTTACCTATACCTGGTTCTCCAGCTTTTATCTTTTCTTCCATTTCTATGACTTCATCTACAATATTGGAAGGTACTCTATCCTTCAGACCACTAAAATTAGGATTTTCATCGGAGTCAGTGGCAATGGTAGCTCTTCCTATTACTGTTGGATGAGATACAATGTCGATGGTTTCATTTAATATATAGGCAAATCCATTTTCTCCAAATTTTATACTGTCAGCAATTCTGTAGAAATCTTCAGCAGGTTTATATGCTACAACAACGCCTACTATTACACCTTTATGTTTTAAAGGAGCTGCTACTACTATTTCTACTTTTCCCGTAGCAGTATTTCTTATAGGTTCTGAAAAATATGTACGGCCAGCCTGAGCCCTTCTAAAATATTCTTCTTGATAAACATCTACTGTCGTACCGTTATTAAGCAATAAATTTCCCTGTATATCTGCTAAACCAATTGTAGAGAACTGTAGTCTTCCTCTTTCTACATTTAATGCTTTATACCTTTCTTCTATAGGAATTTCTGGATCAGCAATAGCTTCCAAATTTCCTAAAGTTTCTATGGAAAGAGTATAGCTTTTAATTTGTTCATCAACTAAATTTGCCGAATCTATTGCCTTATTATATAGAAATTCGTTATAGGATTTAATTAGTTCATCTTTAGAAATAAAATAAGTAATAAGGCCTAGGGATAAAGTCAATACTATTAAGATAGAAGTAGTAGATATTATCATTCTTTTTCCTATGCTATTTTTTTCTACTTTAGTGACTTTCTTTCTAGGCTTTTTCTTACCTTTTGAGGTCATTAAACTCCCACTCCTTTATAATAGATTTAAGGATTATTATTTCCATACTTAGAATATTAGACAAAAGTTTGCAAAATCCTCTATTTTTATGAAAAATTTAGAATTTTATAAATAATTTTGTATAGTTTGCACAAATATGTATATCTTAGATGGGTTAGAATATATTGACAAAGTCAAAGTGGATGGATATACTTTAAATAGACCGAACATTTTTAAAAATAAAAATATTTGTTAAATTATCTAGGATTCATTCAATTTCCGCAGACCAATTAAGAAGACATGTAAAATTACATGTCTTAAATATTATAAAAAGGGAGGAAATTTAAATGAAAAAGAAGTTTGGATTATTGTTACTTATATTTGTATTAGTAGCTTCGTCCTTAGTAGGATGTAGTCAATCTCAAGATACTTCTAGTGGAGGCTCTTCTGATGTAATAAAAATTGGAGTATTTGAGCCAATGACTGGTGCTAATGCAGCTGGTGGACAAATGACAGTTGAAGGAATTGAGTTGGCTAATGAAGCTAGAGGAGAAGTATTAGGGAAAAAAGTAGAATTAGTTATAGTCGATAATAAATCGGATAAAGTAGAGGCAGCTAATGCAGCTTCAAGATTAATAGAGAAGGATGAAGTTGCTGCTATTATTGGTAGCTATGGTAGTTCTTTATCTATGGCAGCTGGAGACATAGTAAAAAAAGCAGAAGTTCCTGCAGTAGGATGTTCTCCAACTAATCCGTTAGTTACGTTGAATAATGATTATTATTTCAGGGTTTGTTTTATAGATCCTTTCCAAGGAACGGTAATGGCTAACTACGCAGTAAATGATTTAGGAGCAAAAACTGCAGCTGTAATTCAAGACGTTACACAGGATTATTCTGTAGGACTTAGTAAATATTTTATCGATGCTTTCAAAGAATTGACAGGGGATGAAAATAGTATAGTAGAGATATCTTCTTATAACACAGGAGATCAGGATTTCTCCGCTCAGCTAACCAATGTTAAGGCAAAAAATCCAGATGTAATATTTGCACCAGGAAACTATGGGGAGTCTGCACTATTAATAAGACAAGCTAGGGATTTAGGTATAGACGCTCCTATTCTAGGAGGAGACACTTGGGAATCACCTGAATTCTTATCCATTGGTGGAGATTCAGTAGAGGGAATTGTATTCAGTACTCACTTTACAGCAGAATCGCCAGTAACTGATGTATCTAAAGTTTTCCTAGATGCTTATAGGGAAAAATTCGACAAAGAAGCTAATGCTTTTGCTGCCTTAGGTTATGATGCCTATATGGTAATAATGGATGCTATAGAAAAAGCAGGATCTGCTGATCCAAAAGCCATAAGGGATGAATTAGCAAAAATAGAGGGATTTGTAGGAGCAACGGGAAATATTACTTTAGATGAAAATGGGGATGCAGTTAAGTCTGCTGTTATCAATAAAGTTGAAAATGGTGAATTTGTTTATTTGACTACAGTTGAACCTAAATAAAGGTTCTAGTCATAAGGGGGACTGAATATGGGTAATTCAAATTTTTTGCAGCATTTGGCTAATGGTATTTCCTTGGGTAGTTTATACGCTTTGATTGCCATAGGTTATACCATGGTTTACGGAATTTTAAGGCTTATAAACTTTGCCCATGGGGACATATTTATGTTAGGAGCTTATATTACCTATTATGGTATAGTGTTTACCTCTATTCCTTGGTGGCTTGTGTTTATATTTGCCTCAGTATTTACCGGATTTATAGGTCTCCTCCTTGAAAAAATAGCTTATAGACCATTAAGGGAATCTCCAAGGATTACTATTTTGATTTCGGCCATTGGGGCCTCCTTCTTTTTACAAAATTTTGGAATAGTAGTATTTGGGGGAAGGCCTAAGGCCTTCCCAGTCCCTAATTTATTTAATAAGGTAATAAGGCTAGGAGGAGTATCTGTAAGTATAGTCACCTTTGTTATTCCAGCAGTTACCATAATATTACTTTTAGGTCTTACCTACTTTATAACCAAGACTAAAACTGGCATGGCTATGAGGGCTTTGTCTAAGGATTATGAAACGGCTAGTTTAATGGGAATAGATATAAATAAGATTATTTCCATTACTTTTTTTATAGGATCCTTCCTTGCAGCAGTTGGAGGAGTAATGTGGGGGACTAAATATCCACAATTAATGCCTTTAATGGGTGCTATGCCAGGACTTAAATGTTTTATAGCTGCCGTTATAGGTGGAATCGGTAATATTACTGGTGCTGTTATAGGTGGGTTTATATTAGGATTAGGAGAGATTTTGTTAATCGCATTTCTTCCAAATTTAACAGGATATAGGGATGCTTTTGCATTTGTCCTTTTAATTGTAATACTCTTAGTTAAGCCAACAGGTTTAATGGGAGAAAAAATTACAGAGAAGGTGTAGACTATGAAAGAAAAAAATAAATTTAATAAAACTACGATTATAATCATAGTTGTTACAATAATAGGGTTATTTATAGCCAATCGGACTTTAGATGATTATAAATTACGGATAATAAATCTTTGTGGGATTTATATTACTTTAGGGCTTAGTATGAATCTTATCAATGGATTTACAGGATTATTTTCTTTGGGTCATGCTGGGTTTATGGCCATAGGAGCATATACGGTAGCAATTCTTACTATGCCTATTCCAATGAAAGAGATGAATTTTTTCATGAAACCCATGGTACCTTTTTTAGCTAATTTGGAATGGAGTTTTCTTCCTGCTCTCCTTATGGCTGGGGTTATGGCAGGATTATTTGGATTTTTAATAGGAGCACCAGTTCTTAGGCTTACCGATGATTATTTAGCTATAGCTACCTTAGGTTTTGCAGAGATAATAAGGGTAGTTTTTACCAATACCCAATCCATAACCAATGGAGCTTTAGGCCTAAAGGGAATTCCAAATAGTACAAATGTATGGTGGAGCTGGGGAACTGCACTTATTACCATTGGCTTTATGGTCTTTTTAATGGAGGGAAGTTATGGTAAAGCCTTTAAAGCAATTAGGGAAGATGAAATAGCAGCTAGATCTATGGGTATTAATCTTTTCAAACATAAGGTTATGAGCTTCACCTTTGGTTCCTTTTTAGCAGGAATTGGTGGAGGGCTTCTAGCAGCATTATTAGGTACAATCGATCCAAATATGTTTAGAATTACTCTTACCTTTAATATATTATTGATTGTGGTATTAGGTGGTTTAGGAAGTATAAAGGGATCAGTAATATCTGCCATAATAGTTACAGTTATGATGGAAGCTTTAAGATTCTTAGATGAATCCATTAACTTAGGCTTTGTTCAATTAAAAGGAGTGCCAGGAATGAGGATGGTTGTTTTTTCTATAATCCTTATGGTAGTAGTTATATTTAGGAAAGAAGGATTATTGAAAGAAAGCTAAAAAGGATGTGAATTGGAAGATGCTAAAAATAGATGATATGACCATGAAATTTGGTGGAGTTATAGCTTGTAATAAATTTAATGCAAATATAGAAAAGGGAGAAATAGTAGGTCTAATAGGTCCTAATGGAGCTGGAAAAACTACAATCTTTAATGTGGTAACAGGAGTATATAAACCTACAGAAGGACAAGTTATATTTAGCCCAAGTGAGGAAGAAGAGCATCTATTAACAGGATTAAGTCCTGATGAAATTGCAAAATTAGGCGTATGTAGAACCTTTCAAAACATTAGATTATTTAAAGAATTATCGGTTTTAGATAATGTATTTATTGGAAATCATTTAAGGATTAAATCCAATGTATTTTCTTCAATACTACGACTTCCTAATTATAGGACTGAAGAAAAGGAGATGTATGATAAATCCCTTTATCTTCTTGAAAAAGTAGGCTTAAAGGATGAGATGGATGAAAAGGCCTACTCTCTACCCTATGGGATGCAGAGAAGATTAGAAATTGCAAGGGCATTGGCTACAGGACCTAAGCTATTATTATTGGATGAACCTGCAGCTGGAATGAATCCTCAGGAAACTAGAGAACTAATGGAGTTTATTGAGGAGATTAAGGAAGAATTTGATTTAACCATCTTTTTAATCGAACATCATATGGAAGTAGTCATGGGAATATGCGAAAAGATATTTGTTTTAGATCATGGGGTTTTAATTGCCCAAGGTAACCCAGAGGAGATTCAAAATGATCAAAGGGTTATAGAAGCCTATTTGGGGGTGGAGTAATGCTTAAGGTATCTAATCTACACGTTAGGTATGGAGGTATTAATGCTCTTAGGGGAATTAATATATCCATAGAAGAAAATCGAATAGTCACCCTTATTGGAGCTAATGGGGCAGGAAAGTCTTCTACTTTAAGAGCCATTATGGGATTAGTAGATAAGGCAGAAGGAAAAGTTGAATATAATGGAGAAGATTTAACTAATCTCCATACAAAAGATATAGTTAAGAAGGGAATAGTACTCGTTCCGGAAGGTAGAAAGGTGTTTGCCAATTTAACAGTAGAGGAAAATTTAATACTAGGAGCATATACTAGGACAGATCATAATGGAATAAAAGAAGATATGAATAAAGTTTATGATATGTTTCCAAGACTTAAAGAAAGGAGTTGGCAGAAGGCAGGAACCCTATCGGGAGGGGAACAACAGATGTTAGCTGTAGGTAGAGCCTTAATGGTAAGGCCAAAGGTACTTATGATGGATGAACCTTCTCTAGGGTTAGCTCCTCTTCTTGTAAAGGATATATTCGAAATAATAAAGATGTTACATCGACAAGGAAATACTATATTGTTAGTAGAGCAAAATGCTAAAAAGGCCCTAGAAGTTGCCGATTATGCCTATGTGTTAGAAACTGGAGAACTGGTATTGGAGGGACTAGGAAAAGATCTTCTGGAGGATGATAAGGTTAAAGAAGCTTATTTAGGAGAAGCTAGGTAACGATTATAAATTGAAAGCAATTCACAAAAGTCTTTTTCTAGTTGTAGAAAAAGACTTTTGTTTTAATAGGCATATATACCTATTTATGGCTTTGTAACCATATTGTAATGTGAATGTAATACTTTAGTAAATTCTGTTTTATATACTATAGTTGATTAGGGAACCCCTAAAATTTAAAAAAAGGAGTGATTTCAGTGAGAAGGTTCATAACTTCGGCATTAGTAGTAGTATTGATTTTGGCTATGACAATACCAGTGTTGGCAGAAAGAAGTGGAAGAACAAAAGAACCAAATCAAAACAAACCAATATCCAGAGAAGAATTTAATTCAGCATTAAATTCTTTATTAGAAGAATATGGATATTCCTGGAAGCCTACTAAAGAGAAAGGCAATGTTACCAGAGAAGAGTTAATAATTATTTTAGGAGAACTATTGATAGATGAAGACATAATAGATATAAGTTTTACTGAATTACCTTTTAAGGATATAAAAAATATTGAAAAGACCACAAAAGAGAAATTAACAGTGCTATTTAAAGAAGGAATAATAAACGGTAAATCAAAGCATACATTTAATCCAAACAGTAAAGTAACCTACGGAGAACTAAAGGTAATTTTAGAAAGAGTCAGAAAGTTACTTGAATGGAAAGGAGATAAATGGAATAGAAAAACTATTCCTTTCAGAGTAAAAAATATTGTTGATTCTAGACAAGGTAAAGAGGGTATTGTTTACACAAGGAACAAGGACAAAGTAATTGTATCTGTTACTAAGGAGTTTAGAACACCAGGATACGATATGAAGATAAATAGAATAAGGAAAGTTGATAGTAGGTATGAAATAGATCTATCGATTATTCCACCAGAGAAGAATACAATTCTACCACAGGTAGTGACCTATTTAACAGCCAATATAGAAATAGATGCAAAATATTTAGGAAAGCCTCCTTATAAGTTTTATGTAGATGAAGCCATAGAGGATTCAGATATAGTAAAGGAAGTATCCTTTAAACAAGTAAAGACAGAGTCAACTTATAATGGCAAGGAAGGGATAGCTGTAAAAGAATATAAGGGCAAAATATCCCTATCAATCACAAAAGAATTTCCTACTCCTGGGTACGCTATGGCTATAGAAAAAATTCTTTATGCAGATGGTAAATATAAAGCCTATGTAATTATTGCTCCCCCAAAGAAAGATGCTATTTTACCTCAAGTGATAACTTATAGGACTATCCATCTAGAAATTGATAAGGATGATATGGAAAAAGGTTCCTATAAATTTGATTGGAAGGTCCTACCTGTAGAATTGTAACTATAATGTAACCAATTAAAAGGATAAAGGGGATATAATAGAGTTGATAATATATTGTCAACTTCTATGGATTAAGGGGTGATTGGATGAAAAGAGCGGTTTTATTAATTCTAATTTTTGTTCTAACTATGCCTTCGTTGGTCTTTGCATCTGTAGATATGGAACAGAAATTAGGAGATCATTGGTCTAAAGATATGATAAGAAAAGACTTCTTGCTCTATTATTTTCCCTATCTGGCTAAAGAAAACTTTAATCGCCTAAATCCTAATGAACCCTTTTATGAAGATGAATTTCTTTTATCCTTTTCATCTTTATTAAAAGACAAGGGCTATACTAGAGCAGAAATAGGTTGGAAAATGAAGATGACTAGAATAGAAATGGCCCAGATCTTAGGAGAAAAGCTATTAGATATTAAGGCCATTGAGCCAAGCATGGAAAAAGTTCCTTTTACTGATATGGATGAAATTTCTGTAGAAAAGAAAAAAGCATTAGCAGATTTATTCCATGCAGGCCTAATTAATGGCCAATCTAAGACTAAATTCAATCCTTATGCTCATGCTACTCAAGCTGAAGTCATAATACTGTTACAAAGAGTTAATGATTTTTTAGACCAGGTAGATGGAAAAGAAGAAATTAAAGATAAGACAGTTAAAAAAAATGAAGAACCTAAGGAGCCAGAAGTTGTGGATATTCCTTATAAACTATCAGGAATTGTCCAATCTTATTCAGGAATTGAAGGAATAATTTCTAGAGTTGAAGAAGATAAGGTATATGTAACTATTACCAAGTCTTTCCCAACCTCTGGCTATTCTATGGGAATAGAAAAAATACTTAATGAAGATGAAGAATATAAAGTTTACTTAAATATTACTCCCCCAAGTAAAAATAGTGAACATTTGACAGTGGTAACATATAAAACTATAACCGTAGAAATAGATAAGAAAAATTTAGGTGATCCCCCGTACAATTTTGTATGGGGTAATTTTTTATTTTTGGTACGTGTTTAGTATGGTATAATATATTAATATGTATAGAGTAGAATAATATTTAATTGATGAGTAATAGGTATGAACTTGAAGGCAAAAAAGGAGAATATATATGACAAAGACAAGTAAAGTAGCTAAATCAGCAGCTATGATTGCAATTTTCACTTTAATAAGCAAATTTTTAGGTTTTTTAAGGGAAGTATTAATTGCTTCTAAATATGGGTCAGGTTATGAGACGGATACATATTTTGTTGCCATGACTGCTACAACTATATTAATGACTACAATTGGTGCTTCTTTAAATACAACTTTAATTCCTATTTTTACTGAAATTGAAGGAAGGGGAGGCAGAAGAGCTAAATTAAAGTATTTAAATAATATACTTAATATGGTATTTTTTATTACTATAATATTGGCTCTTTTAGGTTTCTTCCTATCACCTATAGTTATTAGAATACTGGCTAAAGGTTTTGAAGGAGAACAATTCCAATTGGCAGTAAAACTGAATAGGATAGGTTTGCCTATAGTAATATTTCTAGGCTTTACTTATGTGTTTTCTGGATATCTACATAGTAGTGAGATATTTGGACCTCCTGCTATTATGGGAATTCCTTATAATTTTGTATTTCTATTTTTCTTAATGTTTTTTGCAGATAAGGGAAATATAGAAGGGCTTATGTTGGTTAGTGTAGTAGCAGCTTCTACTCAATTTTTAATTCAGGTTCCTGCTATTAAGCATCAGGGTTATAGATATAGAGTAGATATAAACTTGCATGAACCCTATTTAAAGAAGGCATTAATCTTAGTGTTACCTGTAATGGTAGGTTCAGCAGTTCAACAGATAAACACGGTAATAGATAGGACTTTAGCATCTAGCTTAGTGGAAGGAAGCATTTCAGCTCTTACTTATGCTTCTAGATTGAAGGATCTAATTATATCTGTATTCATTATGGCTATAACTACGGTAGTATTTCCAATGTTATCTAAAGCTTTTTCTCAGGATGATAATATGCAGGTGAAAAAGATAATGGGACAAGGTATCAATATAATATTGATTATCACTGTACCTGCAACTATTGGGATATTAATACTAGCGGAGCCCATGGTAAGAATATTCTTTCAAAGAGGAGCCTTTGATTCAACTGCTACTATTATGACCTCCCAAGCTCTTATATTTTATTCATTAGGACTAGTAGGAGCTTCATTAAGACTTATGTTAAATAGGGTATTTTACTCTTTTCAAGACACTAAAACCCCTATGATAAATGGAGCATTGGCAGTAGGATTGAATATAGTATTAAACTTAATTCTCATTAGATTTATGGATCATGCAGGCCTTGCCCTAGCTACTAGTATATCGGCTACTTTTACAACTTTATTGTTATTTTTAAGTTTAAGAAAAAAAATAGGGCCTATGGGGATCAGGCGGTATTTAATATGTTTCATGAAAACTCTGTTTGCATCTATGGTAATGGGAATAATAGTATATTTTATGTATTTTGGATTAACAGGTCGGTTCATTAGTACTGGTATAGGTGAGCTATTTGTACTATTATCATCTATAGGAGTTGGTGCACTGATATATTTCATACTATGCTCCGCATTAAAAGTAAAAGAGATTAGGATATTAATTAAAGGATTGATTAAGTGAGTCGGTAAATAATTATACCGGCTCATATTTAGGGAGCAAATTGTCGGATAATTAACAATATTTTACGTTTGCTAAATTATCTCAATAATGATAAAATATTGACTATATTAAAAGAGGTATAAAAGTGAGGTGCTTAAATGACAAAAAGGAGAAATGATGCGTTAATATTTGGCTTGGCATTGTTTTCTATGTTTTTTGGGGCAGGGAACTTAATTTTCCCTCCATTTTTAGGATTAATATCAGGAGATAAGTGGAATTGGTCCATGGTAGGATTTTTTTTAACAGGTATCGGATTGCCATTTTTGGGGATTATGGCATCGGCTAAAGTAGGAGGCAGTATAGATAAATTAGGAAATAAAGTATCTCCATTATTTTCAAAATTTTTAGGAATTACTATAGTTTTAGCTATAGGACCTTTATTGGCTTTGCCAAGAACAGGTGCTACTGCATATGAAATGGGTGTTATGCCACTCTTCCCCAATACAAATCCTATTATATTTACAGTTATATATTTTAGTATTGTTCTATTTTTTACTATAAAACCAACAGATATTATAGATAAAATTGGGAAAATATTGACACCGGCTTTATTGATACTATTGGGCATACTGATAATAAGGGGAGTTATTCATCCTATGGGCACGCCAATAGAGGAGAATTTGGCCAGACCTTTTTCCGATGGATTTACTCAAGGTTATCAGACTATGGATGCTTTAGCAGCTATTTTATTTGGTGGAATAGTATCTTCTTCTTTAATTCAACAAGGATATAAAGATGAAAAACAACAGGTTTCCATGACTAAAAAGGCGGGGATAATTGCTATAGCAGGTTTGACATTTGTTTATGGGGGATTAGGTTATTTAGGAGCTACAGGTGGAGGATTATTTCCTAAAGATATAGCTAAAACGGATTTAATAATGAATATTGCCAACAATACTTTAAAATCCTTTGGGGAACTGGGATTAGGATTAGCCGTAGCTTTAGCTTGTTTAACTACAGCTATAGGGCTTACCGCTACTGTAGGTCAATATTTTAATCAATTAAGTAAAGGCAAGTTTAAATATGAAGTGGTAGTAATAATTACTACCATATTTAGTGGAATTATGTCCTATAAAGGAGTAGAGTCCCTTATATCTTTCGCAGAACCAATTTTAGTATTTATGTATCCTTTGGTAATAGTATTAATCTTACTAATTGTATTTTTAGGGGATTATATAAAAAATAATAATATTTATAGATATGCTATTTATGCTACTTTGATAGTAAGTGCTGTTGATACTTTAGGAATGTTAGGAATAAAAAGTTACTTATCGAAATTAGTTAAAATGCTACCCTTAGCATCTTCTGGGTTCTCTTGGATAGTACCAGCTATAATTGGCGGTATAATAGGGGCATTCGTTTCGCCTAGGAATATAAAAGAAGGAATTCAATAATTCTAATACAGTTCAATGGCAAGGAAAGTGTTCCCTTGCCATTGGACTATTTAAATTTCATAGTATTGGAATTTTGTGAAGATCTTATTCTTTGTGCTTCTTCTTCTGATACCATATAAGCATTAACCGTCTTATCATCATAGCTTTTAACCTTTTTTATAGCTTCTTCTTTTGGCATAGGTTCAGAAAATTTTTCATCTACTACCACTACAAATTTTTCCCCCATATATATCTCCCTTCTCCCTTTTATACTTATTATGTCCAAAAATATAAAAAGTATCCTTTAAGTTTCTTTTAGCCATTTATGTTTTGATCAAACTATATCAGGGTAACATAATAATCACTATTGTAGATATGGTGATTATTAACACGGGGGAATACAATTGAAATCGATGATGAGGAAGGCATTTGAATCTGCCAGATTTATTATTATATTTGGGATACTAAATAGAATATTGACCTTTTGGAAAGAAACATTAATAGCTTCTAAAATAGGTTGTTGTTTTGAAACTGATGCTTATTTTACAGCTTTTGTGGCAGCCACATTGTTGGCTGAAATAATTGGAGAAGGGATTAGTGCTGGCATGGTACCCATATTGCTAAAAATCGAAGACAAGGAAGGAAGCTGGCGAAAGGTAGATTATGTAAATAACCTTTTGCACATTATAATAATTCTATCTATAATATTGATGATATTGGGTTGGATCCTATCTCCAGTAATAGTTAAAGTTTTAGCAAAAGGTTTTATTGGTGAAGAATTTAAAACTACTGTAAAGCTTATGAAAATAGGATTGCCTATTACTATTTTTATAATGATAAGGGCAGTTTTTATTGCTTTTTTACAAAGTTTCCATGCTTTTAAAGCTGGTACTAAATCTTGGATTTATTATAATATAGTATATTTAGTGTTTCTGATATTTTTGAATCAATATGGAGTTTATGGATTGATGTTAGCTGGTATATTAGCTTCAGCTGTACAACTGTATTCTGTAATACCCGCTTCTATAAATTTAGGATATAGATATGAAAGGATATTAAATTTTAAGAATGTATATATAAAAGAATTTTTTATAATGTTTATACCTATAGTTATAGGGATTTCTATAAATAGGATTAATGTAGTTATAGATAAATCAATAGCTTCTACATTGCCTATAGGTTCTATTTCTTGGTTAAACTATGCTAATGATATTATCCAACTGGTTTTAGGAATATTTATCACTGCCATAGTAACTGTACTATTTCCTATAATATCTCAAGAATATAATAGAGAAAATATTGAATCTTTAAAATCGGCTATGAAAAGAGGAACTAACACCGTTTTTTCTATAGTTATACCTGCTATGGTAATATTGGTAACATTATCTAAACCTATAGTAAGGCTATTATTTGAAAGAGGAGAATTTGGAGCAACTGCTACTTTAATGACCTCAGGAGCCTTAACCTATTATGCTTTAGGTCTTGGAAGTATGGCAATGGTATTAATTTTAACAAAGATTCATTATGCGATGCATGATTCAATAACACCAATGATTTCCTCAATAGTAGGGGTGTTGGCAAATTTAGTATTAAATATAATTTTATCTAGACCTATGGGGGTAAATGGTTTAGCCTTAGCTACTAGTATCTCCACAACTTTAGTCACAATACTGTTGATAAGGGATTTGAATAAAAGGGTAAAAGTTATAGATATCCACAGAGAATTTAAGGGTTTTTTAAAATATGTTATAGCAACAGCAATTATGGCAGTAGTAGTTTTATTTTTCTACAACATATTGGCGAAAATACTAGTTGCAACTATGGTTGGAGGTATATTACATCTTATTTTAACAATTGGAATTGGAATAACGGTTTTTATTGGAGTTAATAAATTCCATTATATTTAAATTATTTATAGAATAAGAAAATTTAAATAATAAGTCAGGGACTTGTCCCTGACTTATTATTGGTAGAATACATGTCCACCGATTCTTGATACATAAGATTTATTTTTCACAATCCAAGTACCTGCCGCTTTATCTGGATTAAAGAAATATGTGGAATTTCCAACAGGTCTTATACCATTTAGGGCATCCTTTGCAGCATTTATACTTTCTTGTGACGGAGTGTTGTAAATAGTGCCATCAGCAACAGGACTGAATTGAGGAATATTTCCATAATATTCGAATATTACATTATATATGGTATTTGGGAAACTACTGGAATTAACTCTGTTTAGAATTACATTTCCAACAGCTACCTTGCCTTGATATGGTTCGCCTCCAGCTTCTGCTTGGATAATTCGGGCTAACCAGTAAAGATCACCTGAACTGTAATTTCTAATGCTTGTCTTACCTCTAGATGCTGTAGGTGAACCATATAAAGTCCTTTGGGTTTCTGGTCCTGTAATACCATCAATTCTTATACGATGGTCTATTTGAAAATTAATAACTGCTCTTTCAGTTATTTTTCCATATATTCCATCTATATAAAAATTGTAATATCCCATACGATTTAAACTTCGTTGAAGATTCAATACGTCTTCTCCTCGATGTCCAAATTGTAATGTTCTGGTAGAACCGCTGGCTAGTATTGGTGTATTTAAAACCACCATTATTAGCAAGACTAGTAGAATATGTGCTAATTTCTCTCTCTTCATTCCTATGCACTCCTTCCTAAATTTTGTATCCGAAGTTAGCTTTCGAATTAGGGGTAAGCCCCTTCATGTTGGTTCCCTCGTACCTAGAAATTTAGGATTCAGCCACTGCATTAATTTACAACAAAGGTTATTATATAGGAATCGAAATATTATGTAAACACTTTATAGGTAAATACCAGAAATTACATTTTTGATAAAGTTAATGAGCTAGGGATATTCCTAGCTCATTAACTTTATTTGTATATTTCAACATTGTAACCTTTTTCTTTTAATTGGTGGATTATTGTATTCTCTTCTACAAAATGGCCTGCTCCTACTACTAAGAAATAGGTTCCCTTTTTATTGGATTCTAAAATTTCTATAATCTTATCTGCCATATCTTTATCTCTTTGTCCAAATAGCATGCTGGAGAACTCATCTTCTGTTCCTGTGTTTGCAGCTCTATAACTATCAGTAAATTCTTCTACATTACCATTTTTCCATTGGTTTAACCATGTTTCTAAGTAATTTGTAGAACTTTGGGTTTCATTAGTTGGTGGCTCTAAAATACTGTCTAGTACCATGTTTAAATAATTTTCTTGAAACTCAGTAGATAATCCGTCAAATAAATCTGCTTGATATCTAATACCTTCTAGCTCGATAATTGGTTTTTGATCTAATATAGCTTTTGAAAGAAAATACATATCAATTCCTAAATTAGCTGCTTGTGAACCTGCCTCAATATTTTGTGAATCTGTTGAGGATATAACTGACAGGTTATTAGCTAAACTCCAAGGCTTAAAGTATATAAAGGATTGTTCTGGAATATTTAACTTTTCAAATACTTTAATGACTTTTTCATAGGTTTCTTGTTTGACATTGTCTTTTAAAGTAGTTCCATCTTGATAGGTGGATTTTTCTATAAAGTAGTCTATGCCACCTTCTTGTTCAAATAAATTAGCTTCTACAATAAGGGCATCTGATTTATAGAAGGAATCCTTTAATTTTTGATTTATAGGGTAAAGCTGGCTATTTCCTATGTGAATTGATCCCAAAAAATATATAGTATTGCCATTATGTTCTACTTTCCAAGCAAATCCTTTTGATCCTGCTTCTACTAAATTATAGGTGTCTTCAATTAATCTGGTAGCTAAAACTACTGCTTCTTCAGTTGTGCATATTTTATCTAGTTCTAAGCCTTTACCTGTTCCGTTTAATATATTACGTTCTTGCATGTAGTCAACAGGTGAATGTTCCAGAGGTAATTGATATTGACCTAGAATATTATAGAGTCTTATTATAATATCTTCTCGAGTAAGGTTTTCTTCATGAGGAATAGGAATAAATTCATCATTTTTGTCTAATTCTAAAGCAGCAATTTTTTCAGATGTATTTGTTATTAAAGTATTTAAACGATCTATTGAAATTTGAGCTTTGAAATCATCATAATACCATTCCATAGGATAGATACCATATCTTTCTCCTTCGTTTAAATCTTCTATAGCCCATGAACTAATATGGGGAATAGCTACCTCTTGAGCCCAAGTAGGTATTACTACGGTTACCATCATTGTAACAAACAATAACAGAGTTAAAAGCTTATTTCTCACTACTTTGTTTAATCTTTTATTCATGTTCTCACTCCTTGCTAATATTTATAGTACTTGATTTAAATTATTCTCTATAAATTAAGAAAAGTCAATGATAATTTAAATTTTCCATATAAAAAATACATTAATAAATAATATAAAAAAATATTGACTAATGGTCATTTCCATTCTTGGGGCTGAAGGAGGTGACAACTTTGGTATCAAAGGTAGAGAAAAACAAAAAACAAAAAGAAAACTCTCTATTTACAGCGGCCTATGATCTGTTTACTACGAAAGGGATAAACGAGACAGCAATAAGCGATATAGTAAAAAAAGCTGGAGTAGCTAAGGGTACCTTCTATCTTTATTTTAAGGATAAGTATGACATATTGGATAAAATAATTCTTAATAAAAGTTGTTTTGTATTAAGTGAAGCTATAAGGGATACTCAATTGAAGAGTTTCCAAGAATTTGAAGATGAATTGTTGTATTTCATCGATTACGTCATCGAATATTTTAAAAAAGATAAACTTATGTTGAAGTTAATATACAAGAATCTTTCTTGGGGAATATTTAAAAAAGCCTATAAGGACTATGAGGAGATACATGAAATATATGGGCTGTTTGAAAGAGGATACAAAGATTCTTCTATATCAAAAGAAGAAATCGATAAGATACTATTTATGATTATAGAATTAACAGGTTCTGTATGCTATAGTTCTATAATATTAAAAGAACCTGCCAATATAGATGAAATGAAGCCTATTCTCTTTAATACTATAAGGAAAATTATTTAGGAGATGATTGTATGAACAGATTTGGACAATTTGTAGCAAAGCATAGAAAAATGGTCTTAATAATTGCTACGATATTGTTGATGCCATCAATTTATGGGATGGTGTCAACGAAGATTAATTACGATATTTTAACTTATTTACCAAAGGATTTAGATTCGGTGAAGGGACAGGAAATACTAAATGATGTATTCAACAGTTCTGCAACTGGAATGTTAATTATTGGAAACATGGAAGCAAAAGATGTAGTAAAAGTAAAGGAAAAGATATCTAAAATAGAAGGGGTAGAAAATGTAATATGGACAGATGATTTTTTAGATATTAGCATACCTAAAGACATGTTACCAAATGAATTGAAGGAAATGTTCTATAGGGAAAATTCCACTTTGCTGATGATTAAGTTTAGTCATGAGTCATCATCACCTATAACAGAGCAGGCTATAGTAGATATAAGGAGTATATTGGACAAACAATCCTTCTTAAGTGGAATGGCAGCAGTATTAAAGGATACAGTAGACTTGGCTGATCAGCAAACCTCTATATATGTAGCCTTAGCGGTGGCTTTAGCTACAGTTGTACTAATGCTAACACTAGAATCTACCATAGTTCCATTTATAATTTTAATAAGTATAGGATACGCCATATTATATAATTTTGGAACCAATATATTCTTTGGAGAAATATCTTATATAACTCAATCTTTAGCAGCTGTATTGCAGCTAGGGGTTACATTAGATTATTCTATATTCTTGCTTCATAGATATGAAGAGGAATGCAAAATAGAAGAGGATAAAAATGAAGCTATGGCCAAGGCTATAGTCAAAACAGCCTCATCTATAGTAGGCAGCTCTTTAACCACTGTAGCTGGATTTTTAGCTATAGCATTTATGGAATTGACCATAGGAAAGGATATAGGGTTGGTAATGGCTAAAGGGGTAGTGTTTGGGGTTATTTCAGTACTAACCATATTGCCAGCATTGATACTTGTATTTGACAAGGTTATAAATAGATTCAATCATGGAACTATATTGCCAGAGTTTGGAGGATTGGCAAAGTTAGTTACTAAGCATTATAGAGTATTTATATTAATTGGAATATTGATATTCTTACCAGCTTTCTATGGACAGAAGAATAATGAAGTTTATTATAACTTAGATGAATCATTGCCAGACGATATGGAATCCATAGTAGCTTTTAGGAAATTAAAAGATGATTACAATATGATGACAACTCACATGGTTCTTTTATCAAAGGATGTACCTAATTATGAAATAAAAGAGATGATAGGGGAAATAGAAAAGGTAGATGGAATAGAGAATGTACTATCCTATCAAAAGTTAATAGGACCAAGCATACCAGAGGATTTTATTCCAGATGGAATAAAGGATAGGTTTGAACAAGGAGACTATAAGCAGATATTAATAAATTCTAAATATAAAGCAGCAACAGATGAAGAAAATGCGCAAATAGAAAGAATAGAGAAGGTTGTTAAAAGTTATGATAGTACTGGAATAGTTACAGGAGAAGGAGTTCTTACAAAGGATTTAGTAGGTATAGCTGATAGGGACTTTAAAAAGGTAAATAGTGTTTCCTTTATAGCAGTTTTTGCAATAATCCTTATGGTATTTACCTCTGTTTCCATACCAATATTTCTAATACTTTTAATAATGTTAGCTATATTTATTAATATGAGCGTTCCCTATTATTTAGGTCATTCAATACCATTTATAGCCAGTATAGTAATCGGCTCTATCCAATTGGGAGCAACGGTGGACTATGCCATATTATTGACTACTAGATTTAGAGAAGAAATAAGAAATGGTCATGAAAAATTTGAAGCTATGGAGGTTACAGTTAGAGAATCTTCCAGATCTATAATTACTAGCGGTTTAGCATTCTTTGGCTCTACTGTTGGGGTGGCCATAATATCAGAGATGGAATTGGTAAAAAGTCTAAGTGCTATGATTGCAAGAGGAGCATTAATAAGTACAGTAATAATCTTACTTATATTGCCAGGAGTATTAATAGCCAGTGAAGGTCTTATCAGTGCAACATCTAAAAACTGGAAAAAGGGCTCAAAGGGAAAAGTGGAGAAAGGAAGGATTGCATATGAAAACAAATAAAATAATAGCTAGAGTTTTAGTTATGATAATGGTCTTAACCATTTTATCTTCTAATATTGCAATGGCAGAAGGAAAAGTTTCTAAAGAAGAAACAGTGTATATAAATTTAAACAATAAAGGCGAAGAATTAGAAAAAATATCCAGCATTTGGATTCACTCCGATACTCCTTTGAATACTGTGGAAGATAAGAGTATATTAACAGATGTAGTAAATGTTAAAGGAGATGAAGTACCAACTTTAGAAGAAGGAAAGTTAATATGGAAAACTGATAAAAAAGATATATACTATCAAGGGAAAGTAGATAAATCATTGCCAATCCAACCCGAAATCAAATATTATCTAGATGGTGAGAAAGTAGATATAGAGAAGATAGTTGGAAAGTCTGGAGATATAAAGATAACTATAGATATTAACAATAAAGATAAACGAGATGGAGTATATGCACCCTATATGGTAGTCACTGTAGTTGATTTACCTATGGATAAGTTCACCAACTTAAAGGTTAATACAGGAAAAATTCTATCAGATGGAAGCAATCAGATAATAACCTTTGTATCTTTACCTGGATTTAATGAAAGTTTAGGATTAAAGGATAATATAATAGATTTGCCAAACCATTTAGAAATAGAAGCTGAAACAACAGATTTTGAAATGAAACCAATAGTTTTCACCGTTACATCAGAAATACCAGAAATAGATGGATTAGATGATGCTAAAAATCTAGATGAATTAATAGATGGAATAGATAAGATTAAAGATGCTAGTGAAAAGTTATCTGAAGCAACTCAAAAACTATATGATGGTCAAAGTGAATTAAATAATGGAATAGACGAATTGATAAATGGAGTAGGTCAAGTCAAAATAGGATCTAATTCCCTGTTGGACGGTTCTTTAAAATTAAAAGAGGGCATTAATGAAACTTATGAAGGTAGTTTAAAGATAAATGAAGGAACAAATACTCTATCTCAAAGTGCTAATCAATTAGGAGAAGGATTTGTAGGTTTAGGTAATGGAGCAGTAGAGTTTAGTGGAAAGGCTGTAGAATTCTCCCAAGGTGCTAAAAAGATAGCAGAGGGAGTAGAGAGTATTCCTGAAAATACTAAGGCTTTAAACAATGGCATGGAGGAGTTAATTTCTGGAACAGAGACAATAAAAAATGGTCAAGACAACCTAAGTGAAGGGTTGGGTAAGAGCTTAGAAGCATTAGAACAAATTAAATCAGGTAAGGAAAAGGAAGGAAAGGTAGTAGATTTATTACTCAAAGGTGTAGATGGCCTAGAGAAAATAGCAAAGGGAATAGAAAAATTACCTGGAGGTACAACCTTAGCTGAAACTATGAAGCAGGCATTAAAAGAACAAAAGGCAGCATTAGAAGGAATTAAAAATTCAAGTGATGAACTTATACTAGCCTTAACCCAATTAGAAGAAGGGCTAAAAGAAGCAGAAGAAGCTTCAATAGAACTATCCCAAGGGATTGAAAATGTAAATGAAGGACAAAAGAATATAAATGATGGATTAAATGAGTTAGCCATAGGAACTGAAGGATTAAAAGATGCTTCAACTCAATTAGTAGAAGGCAGCAGGGGATTACAAGAAGGGGCAAATAGTCTAAATGAAAATGCAATAGTTGCAGAAGAAGGTGCATTTCAATTCATAGAAGGTTCTAAGGGGTTAGCTAAGGGTACTGAAGATTTAACTAATGGATTAGGAGAATTAAATATAGGAGCAGATAAATTACATGGAGGTATATCTGAACTTTCAAAAGGAACTAATGAACTAGCTCAAGGTGGAGAAAAGTTAAGAGAAGGAAGCAACCAATTAACTGAAGGAACTAGAGAATTAAATGAAGGTATGAATGAATTCCACCAAGAAGGAATAAAGAAGATGAATGATGAAATAGGTAGTAGTGATATAAATATAACTAATATAATAGAAAAAAAGGATAAACTAATTAAAATATCCAAATCCAATAATAGCTTTTCAGGCAAAAGTGAATACATGGATGGAAGCCTTAAATTCATCATGAAAACGGAAGGAATAAAGGGAGAAGAAAAACAAGAAAAAGTTGAAATAGAACCAGAGGTAAAAGAAGAGAAAGGATTTATAGCTTGGATAAAAGGAATATTTAAGAGGTAAAGAATATTTAGGATGTCTAGCATTATCTAGGCATCCTAAGTTCTTGTATACACTTTTGTTTTGCTTAATCTATTTATGGGTAGTATAATATTATAGACTTTTGTTATTAAACCATTAATAAAAAGAGGTGAGAATATGAATTTTCCAAATGCAAACATATTGGAAGTTGATTTAACCAATGGCACCATTAGGAAGAGTATATTGGATGGAGAAACCCATAGACTTTATCCAGGAGGATCTGCTTTAGGTACATACATATTATTAAAAGAGTTAGAACCGAAGGTAGATCCTCTTTCGCCAGAAAATATATTGGTATTTTCTGTATCTCCTTTTACTGGGTTACCTATTGCAGGTGCTAATAGAATAACTGTTACAACAAAAAGCCCATTAACTAACGGAATAGGAGATAGTCAAGCTGGAGGATTTTTTCCTGCTTATTTGAAAGGGAATGGCTGGAATGCTTTGGTATTTAAGGGAAAGGCAGAAAAGCCAGTGTACTTATACATAGATGGAGATAAGGTAGAATTAAGAGATGCTTCAAAGGCATGGGGTAAAGTTACTGGTGAAGGAGAGAAAATAATAAGAGAAGATTTAGGAATGGAAGACATAGATATAGCACAAATTGGACCTGGAGGAGAAAATTTAGTCAAGTTTGCAAATGTTATCAATATGTGTAACAGGGCCAATGGTAGAAATGGTACAGGAGCAGTAATGGGTTCTAAAAACTTAAAAGCTATAGCTGTAAAGAAGAAATTAGGCCTCAAACCGGCAGATGAAGAGAACTTTAAAAAATTAGCTAGAGAAGGTGTAGATAGGTTTAATAACAGCCATGGAATGCAACAACTAGGAGAGCACGGCACAAATAGAGGACTTATTAGTCATCACAAAAATGGTTTCTTAGCCACTAGAAACTGGATATCTGGATACTTTCCTGAGGGAGCAGAAAATATTACTGGAACAACCATGAGTGAAACAATTTTAAAGAAAAGGGATACTTGTTATGCTTGTCCAGTTAGATGTAAAAGGGTAGTAGAAATTGAAGGCAAAGTAGACCCTCTTTATGGGGGACCAGAATATGAAACAGCAGCATCTTTAGGTTCCTATTGCGGTATTACTAATTTAGAAACCGTTGCCATAGCAAATCAATTATGTAATATGTATGGATTAGATACCATATCTTGCGGAGCTACCATATCTTTTGCTATGGAATGCTATGAGGAAGGGATATTAACTAAGGAAGATACTGATGGATTAGAGTTAACCTTTGGAAATGATGAGGCATTAATTGAATTAATAGAGAAGATTGGAAGAAGGGAAGGAATAGGGAATTTATTGGCTGAAGGTAGCTATAGAGCAGCAAAGAAAATTGGCAAGGGTGCGGAGAAATACAGTATGACTGCAAAGAAACAAGAATTACCTGCACATATGCCACAATATAAACCTTCTCTAGGGTTAATATATGCGGTTAATCCCTTTGGAGCTGATCATCAATCTTCAGAACATGATCCAGTCCTTACCTTGCCACCGGAAAGCCAAGCAAGAAAGAACCTAGCTATGATAGGAATTTATAAGGGCTACGATGACAATTTTGAATTAGATGATGATAAAACTCGATTTGCTTTTAATACCCAATGCCTTGAATCTACCGTAGATACTTTATCATTATGTCAATTCCTATGGGGGGTTTCAGCTCTATATGGACCAAAGGATTTAGTTTTGTTAGCTAAATATGGTATAGATTGGGATACTTCCCTTTATGAACTTATGGAAATAGGTGAAAGAAAGATAAATATGATGAGGTATTTCAACGCTAGGGAAGGCTTTACTAAAAAGGATGATACTTTACCTGAAAGGTTATTTGAACCTTTCCAGGATGGTCCTTCCAAAGGAATAGCTTTGGATAAAGATAAATATGAAAAATCAAAAGAACTATATTATGAAATTGCAGGTTGGGATAAGGAAACAGGTAATCCAACCAATGGAACTTTAAAAAGATTATATTTAGATTGGATAGCCATATAATTGATAAGGTCACCGTGTTGGTGACTTTATTTTGATTAGAGAATACTATTGATTTTGCTTTTTTTTAACCTAGTTGCTATAATACCAATTAGTAAGGGATTAAACTATTTAATAAAAGTGGAGGTTAGAATGAATATTCTAAAAGATAATAAAAATACAATAGTTCTATGTGATTTTGATGGTACAATAACTACAGAGGATACTAATATTAAATTGTTTGATAAGATTGGTAATAAGGATCTTATACAAGAATACAGGGAGAAATATTATAATGGTGAAATAGATTTGAGGACTTTAGCGGATATTCAATTTGGTAGTATTAAACTATCAAAAATAGTAGAAAGGGCAGTAAAGAAAACTGTTATGATATAGCTAGGTTATGTAAAAAGCATAAGGTTAGTGTAATTATTGGTAGTGATAGTCATGTGGCTTTTGATGTAGGAAGGTTTGACAAAGCCCTTGAGCTATTAGAATCCATTGAAATGCCAGAAGAATTAATTATGAATGCATGTATTGAAAGGTTTGTTGACTATTTAAAAGAAAAAGGCAAAGCTAGATTCAGTTCTAGAGGGTAGTTGGTTTAACTAAATATTATCAAGATATATTTCAATAAAGAGATGATGGAAAAATATAAAGATAGGATATATTACCTATGATAAAGAAGCATCAGATTTCTGATGCTTCTTTATCTTCCTTATCCATCATCCATCGATAGAATCTAAATCATGAGATAATATCTCCTCGATTTTACCTTGAATCCGATCTAGATCTAAGCCAGCTTCATCTAAAATGCTTTTTCTTAGCATGGGGCCAATTTGTTCAATATCATCTAATATATCTTGTAAAAGCTCCATGGCAGATGTAGCTTCTAATACTTCTTTGGGGGATTTTGACATATTAGCTAGAATAGAAGTTTCAGTTCTAGAAGCAACAATAGGGTTTTTTAGATTTTCAATATACACTAAAGTACGTCGTCCAGGACCTCTATTATCTTCGATAGGATCTAGGGCAACAATTTTATCTGACCGGACAAATTTGCCGTAACCTAAAGGGATTATTGTGTTTTCACGGATTTCCAACAAAGTTCACTCCTTGTATAAGAAATTTATATTATAAGTTTGAAATAGCCTTGGATTTATTATGCCCTAAAAAATTGAAATGATAATATTTTATATTTAATATGAAAATTTAGATATAATATAGAACAATATGATATAATTATATGTAAATATATACGGAAAATCTTAAAAATTTTAAAGTTTAAGATTGGAGGGATAGATATGAACAATGAAGAGAGAATTTTGACTTTATTAGAGAACATACAGGGGCAAATTTCATCATTGGAGAAGAACACCAATGCCAAATTCGAAGCAATGGATAAAAGATTTGAATCCATGGAGAAGAACACCAATGCCAAATTCGAAGCAATGGATAAAAGATTTGAATCCATGGAG
>NZ_PPXW01000001.1:1527889-1529114 GCF_021655095.1 Clostridium sp. Cult1
AAAAAGGTCCTCAAGCTACTAATGTTATTAAACTATAAACCTGATTCTCTATTATATGTTTTATAACGGTAGCAAATTAAGCCCCTTAACAGGGGCTTTAAATATTTTATCTAAAGGAGTATGTTTATGAAAGACTACATTATCCGAGGAGTAGATAAAAAAGGTAATATTAGATTGTTTGTAGCAACTACTACTCAAATGGTAGAAGAAGCAAGAAGGACTCATGGAACCTCTCCAACAGCTACGGCAGCCTTAGGCAGAGTATTAACAGCAGCAGCTATATTAGGAATTACCATGAAAGGTGAAAAGGACATCTTAACCTTTAAAGTAAAAGGTGATGGACCTATAGGAAGTATAATAGCTGTATCAACTAATAAAGGGCAGGTAAAAGGATATGTTGATAATCCTTATGCAGATTTGCCAAGTAGACCTGATGGTAAGCTAGATGTAGGAGGAATAGTAGGGCATAATGGGCAATTGGCAATAATTAAGGATTTAGGATTAAAAGAACCCTATATTGGATATGCTAACTTAGTTTCTGGTGAAATTGCAGAGGATTTAGTCCATTATTTTCATCTATCAGAACAACAACCTTCTGCTATAAATTTAGGTGTATTGGTAGATAAAGATATATCAGTAAGAGCAGCTGGAGGGTATATATTGCAGCTTCTTCCTGGAGTAGAAGATGAGGATATAGACAGGGTAGAAGAAATTTTAAAGAAAGCAAAACCTATTTCCACTCTAATAGATCAAGGCTTATCACCAGAACAAGTGATGGAAACCTTATTTGGTGAGTTTGAAATGGAAATTCTAGAGAAAAATCAAATTGAATATAAATGCAATTGTAGCCGAGATAAAATTGAAGGAGTATTGCTAAGTCTTGGCAAAGAGGAGATAAATAGCATAATAGAAGAAGATGAAAAAGCCGAAATAGTATGCCATTTTTGTAATAAAAAATACAATTTTTCTAAAGATGATCTAAAAAAGTTAATAGGTTAACTCCCCATTTCAAATATTTGAAATGGGGAAATTGGAAAACCTATTGACATTATAAAAACAATATTGTATACTATCAAATGTAGCAGTTAACCCATAAAGTTGAAAAATGCGCCCAGATAGCTCAGTCGGTAGAGCAGAGGACTGAAAATCCTCGTGTCGGTGGTTCGATTCCGCCTCTGGGCACCAGTGCGGAAGTGGCTCAGTGGTAGAGCATCGCCTTGCCAAG
>NZ_PPXW01000001.1:1529144-1540234 GCF_021655095.1 Clostridium sp. Cult1
TTCCCGCCACCCTTGACAAACCATTCATAAATGCTTCTAAGTTTTCACCCCGAAGGCGACAAGCTCAAAGCAAGCTAAATATTTCGCCTTCGTGATGGGACATTGTAGCATTTATTCATTGGTTTATCAGGGGCAAGCCCTACGGGTGGCTAGTATTCCCCTCAGGCTCAAAATCTAAAGCAAGCTATGATACTCTACATAAATTCTAATATGTATCCGGAGTCATATTATTAATTGATGAATGAATCCTTTTTCTATTATAAAATCCTTCTATATATTGAAATAATACTAATTTAGCATGATTATAATCTATAAATGTATGTAAATATACACATTCTTTTTTTAATATTGCATGAAAGCTTTCTATACAAGCATTATCGTAGGGACAACCCTTGGAACTATACGATAGTCTGAATTCTTTTGATTTTGCTGCTTTACGATATTCCTTTGAAGTATATTGTGAACCTCTATCTGAGTGAATAATCAAGCCTTTGCCTGGTTTTTGTGTAGTCACAGCATTTTCTAATGCTTTTAATACTAAGGATGTATCCATGGTCTTTGAAAAACTATATCCTACTATTTTTTGAGTATGCAAATCTAAGATAGACGCTAGATAATTCCATCCATCTTTTAAAGTATGAATATAGGTAATATCAGCTACCCATTTTTCATTAATTTTTGTAGTTGTAAAGTCTCTATTTAAGAGGTTTTGGCCTCCTTCATAGACTTTTTTAGTAGAATTTGGCCTGTACTTTTTTACAACAATCGATCTAATACCAAGCCTTTTCATATGTCTTTGGACCCTTTTAAGGCTGATTTTTTCATAACCCCCTGCTTTTAGTTTTTCACGAATTTTAGGAGCACCGTATATTTTACCACTGCCATTGTATATATCTAAAATATCTTTTTGTAATTTTTTATTCTCTAGTTTCCATTTATTTTCAGGTTTTTGATTTTGCTTATCATAATAGGTGCTTCTAGGGAAACTAAGTACCTTACACATAGTATCTATGCTGTATATGTTAGAATTAGTTTTTATTATCTCAAATATAGCATCAGGATTTACTTCTTTGCGAATATAGCCATAGCTTTTTTTAATATTTCATTTTCCTCCTTTAGCTTTGCATTTTCCTTCTTGATTCTCAAAATTTCTTCAAGGTTTGTAGTATCTCCTTCTACTTCAATAGGAGCCTTTTTCTTTACCCAATTACGTATTGCAGTTTGACTTGAGTCTTATTCGTCGGATACTTCTTTAACTGTTTTTCCTTATAATACTAACTCTGCAATCATTGTTTTAAATTCATCTGTATAGGTTTTTCTTTTAGACATTTTATGGACACTTCCTTCCTCATTTAGTAGTATATAAAAAACCTTATTTAGTGTCCATACTTATATACTAACATCAGGGGATTGGAATCAAACTTTAAATCTGTAATTGCAGAAGTTACACCTAATTTCAATAAAAATACCATGTATGGTAAAATAAGATACATCGTGGATAGCCCTATAAATTACTTAAAAGACAAAAACTTGATCCTGATTTTGACCTATGCTTTTAAACTTAAGAATATATGGCCTACAAAGGAGGACTTTATTAGAAAATATAGAATATTACATTATGTTATTAGAAGCAAATAGCCTAGACTGATGAAAAGGATATAAAAGCTAATACATAAGATTTTTATTGTGGAGAAAGCTTTTATATTTAGTTTGAGTATAAAAGGATGATAGTATGGAAAATATAACTATAAGACAAGCAGAAAATAATGATATAGAAGAGATAAAAACTGTTGTAAAAAAGGCTTTTTATAGGTCAGGTAAGAATGAATTTTTTAATGAATGGGAGTTTGTGGACAAGGTAAGAATAGATCCTGGATTCATTCCTCAGTTATGTTTAATTGCAACCAATAATAAGGAGATAATTGGTTATATTTTATTGTCAAAGGCCTTGATAGGTAAAAATGAAGGTTTATCATTAGGACTATTGGCAGTTAAGCCTTCATATCAACGTCAAGGAATTGGAAGAAAACTTATAGATTTAGGATTGAAAAAGGCAAAAGAATATAGTTTCCAATGGGTTGCACTTACTGGTGGAGATTATTATTTCCAATTTGGATTTGAGTCTGCTTTAAAATATGGAATAGTATTATCTGACAATCATCCTGAAAACCCTTATTTGAAAATCAAATTTCTTGGTTCTAATAGAGAGATATCTGGCAAGATGAAATTTTGCGACTCCTTTTATGACAAAAATGGAGAGTTACTATAAAATTAATGTTATTAAAGAGATAAGTATCAGAAAGCTACCTTTTAATAATATCTGAAAGGAGAAAATAATATGAACAAAGTTGAATATTGGTATGATAATAAATATGATGAGTGGGAAAGACTTGAACGACATGAAATTGAGTTTGATATTACCTAAAGATATCTTGATGAATATATAACGGGAGAGAATTTAGAAATATTTGGCATTGGTGGCGGACCTGGAAGATACTCTATATACTTAGCAGAAAAAGGACATAAGGTATCATTATTAGACTTGTCAAAACGGAATATTGAAGTTGCAAAAGAAAAATCAAGAGAGAAAAACGTAACATTAGAGGTCTATATCCATGGAAATGCATTGGAACTAGAGCAATATGAACAAAAATATGATGTTATTCTTTTAATGAGGCCCTTATACCATTTAATTGAAAATCTGATAGAAAAGCTGCCGTTCAAGGAGCTTTGAGATTATTAAAACCAAATGGAATTATAGTTGCTTCTTTCATTTCTAATTATGCACCGATACAAGATTATCTAAAAGGAGTATATCCGATTGAATCTGTAGATGAATTACTAGGGTATCTAAAAAATGGAGTAAATATAGGAGATAAAGGATTCGCAACAGCATACTTTATTGATTATAAAGAGGCCAAGGATTTAATGAATAGTTTTGGACTAACTGAACTAGCATTTGCTGGTGTAGAGAATATTCTAGGTTCCAAAGAAAATGAGATTAATATGTTAGAAGAAGGAGAATACAGAAAATGGTTAGAAATAGGATATCAATTAAGCAGGGATGAAAACCTTATAGGTACAAGTGAACACTTTTTGTATATTGGACGGAAATAAAAGCTTTTACTTGTGGGCATGGGAAATTACGTACACAACTGTGAACTATGATATTCTAGGTCCAATATTATGATGAAGGAAAAGTGTATAATAAATACTGTTTTAATATATGGTTTAATAGGGTAGCTATAATATAGAAAGATTAAACACTATAGAAAGGGGATAATAATGAAGAGAATAGCTATATTAATAGAAAATATGTTTGATGAAAGAGAGTTGATTTATCCTTATTATAGGTTATTAGAGGAAGGGTATGAAGTTCATTTAATAGGGACTGAAAAAGAAACTGATTATTTTTCAAAAACTGGTCTAAGTGAAAAAAGTACCCATTCATCTAAAGAAGTATCAGCTAAGGATTATGATGGAGTAATAATTCCAGGTGGGTTCTCTCCAGATTATATGAGAAGATGTAGATCTACAGTAGATTTTGTAAAAGATATGGACAGAGAGAATAAACTAATAGCTGCAATCTGCCATGGGCCATGGATGATGACATCGTCTTGCAATCTTAAAGGTAGAAAAGTTACTTCCTTTTTTGCTATAAAAGATGACCTAATAAATGCAGGAGCCCATTATTTAGATGAGGAAGTAGTAGAGGATGGAAATTTAATTACTTCTAGAACACCTAAAGATTTACCTGTATTTTTGAAGAAAATAATCGAAAAATTAAAAGATAATTAATAAAAATGAAGCATCCTTATTTACTTAGGGATGCTTCAAAATAATAATGAACTATTATTCATTGGCTGGTAATAATATATATATTATTAATAAAGCATATGGGAAGGGGGAAACAATGCCTAGAATAAGTATTGCTCCAATGGTGGATATAACAGACAGACATTTTAGATATTTTTGTAGACTTCTTACTAAGAAATCTATATTATATACAGAAATGATTACAAGTAGTGCAATTATTCATGGAGATAGAAATAAAATTTTAGATTTTGATCCTTTTGAAAAACCTATAGTATTACAGATTGCAGGATGTGATAAAGGGGAGATTGCTGAAGCAGTAAAAATAGCAGAGGATTGGGATTATGATGAAATAAATTTAAATATAGGATGTCCTTCAGATCGGGTTTCTGGAAATCAAATGGGAGCAGCTCTAATGGCCTACCCTGAATTAGTTGCCGAAATAATTCAAGCTATGAGGAAAGAAACGAAAAAACCAATTAGTGTAAAGCATAGAATTGGAATTAATGGAACAAATATATTACCTAGTTCCTTATCAAAGGTAATATTTGATAAATATGAGGATATGGAATATTTTATTAAAACCCTTTATAAAGTAGGAGTAAAACATTTCATAATTCATGCTCGTATTGCTATACTAGAAGGATTGAGTCCTAAAGAAAATAGGGAAGTTCCACCTCTTAGATATGATGAAGTATATAGAGTAAAGGAAAACTTTCCAGAATTATTCATTGAAATCAATGGAGGTACAAAAACCATTGAATCTATAAAAGAGCATTTACAATATGTAGATGGAGTAATGTTAGGTAGGATAGCTTATGAAAATCCATTTTTATTAACAGAAGTCGATCAATTTTTTGAAGAAGGTAATGTCAACAATATTTCAAGAAGACAGGTTATAGAAGGGTTAATAGACTATATGGAAAAAATAGAAAAGGATGAAAAAGTAGGATATCAAGTTTTAAAAAATACTTTAGGCCTATTCCATAATAAAAGAGGAAGTAAAATCTGGAGACAGCTTTTGTCACCTCCTTGGGGAGAAGGATATTATGCTAAAGAAATACTGGAAAAGGCATTGCTAATGCTTCCTGAAGAAGTATTAAATGAAAAGCTTGTATAGGTAGTAATTACTTTAGAGTACTACACTCCAGCATTAATTTGATAGTATATTGAAAGTTTTGAAGTTCATCAAAATGGCTAAGATTTCTTAGCCATTTTGATTAAATATTATTTTTGTATATCTTTTTAAATTGATTTAAAATATCTAGTGGGATGTCAGCTTTAGGGTCTTTAGTATTTTTCTCCTTAACTAGGTTATTAACTTTAATTTCTTGTTCTTCAGTTTCTACATTTTCCTTTTCTGCAGACATATTATTGGTATCTTCCAGCTTTACATTCTGTTTTTCATCTATATTATCATTTGATTGGTTAGTTCTATCATTTATATCAATAGGATATTCATTTTTATTGACATTGACTGACATTTTTCCCTCACTCCTCATTAATAAGAG
This sequence comes from Clostridium sp. Cult1, assembly GCF_021655095.1. Lineage (GTDB taxonomy): Bacteria > Bacillota > Clostridia > Tissierellales > Tepidimicrobiaceae > Schnuerera. The sequence continues at coordinate 1,534,469 of NZ_PPXW01000001.1, forward strand.
TTATTTTTTTAAACAATTTATAAATACTATCTCTATTAAATCCACAAACATCAGTTAAATGAGATGTAATTTCCTCTGGGCTGCTAGTAGTATAAAATTTATCATTCCTTTCTATATCTTCTAGTATCTTTTCATATAATACTTTCTCTTCTTCTGTAAGAATATCATCTAATTTTCTCTTGTTAGAGTTATTTTTGTTGACATTAATGTTTCCCATACCATCACTCCTTATCTTCTTTGCATATTCCAAATACTTTGATTCCTGGTTCTATTTCTATCATTTCATAGTTCTTTTTATTTATTGAAACTATATTATTTTCATTCATTTTTATATCTAAATTTAATCCCTCAATATTCAGTTTTTCTATATAATATGGGTTTATAATCACAAAAATTGAGCTTAGTTGAGTTGGAGAAATATTATTATTACCAGTTAAATTGGCTTGATTTGATGCATTTATCATAAAGTTATATATCTTGCTATCATTATAATCTAGGATTTCAGCCAAAAAATCTTCAGGTTTATTGGTATCTTCCACTATAATCCCCCCATATGAAATATTTATATGGATTAATCACTTTCGGTTACTTTTTTATCCGTATATACATGTATATTTCTATCGCTAATTAGCTCTCCATCAACCCCATTAATTGACAAATTTCCATCCTTATCTATAGCAAATGAAATGGGAATACTTTCTTTTGTATTCAAAATATTTAAATATTCAAGGCCTAAAATTGTAATAAAGTTAAATTGAGATAGATATGTCTTCCTACATTGAATAGTATTAGCTTGGTTTGAAAGGTTAAGTAGTAATGAATGTTTTACTTTTTTCAAAATAGATCACCTCTTATAGTCAGTCATTATCTTTTTTACTTTTTCGTTTTTTTCGTGATTACTTAGGTTAGCATCGTTTCTCAGTAAATAGAACTTTTCTAATAGTTCAGCAGGATTTTTTTGTTTTTTAATATGCAAAGTTATTTCAATATCACCTGTTATTATTTTATTAATATTAGAATCTATATTAACTTGATTATCAAATAGTTCCTTTTTTTCTTGCTCCTTACTATCCAAAAAAAATACCTCCTTTATTCAGAACTTGACTGTGGTAATCTCTTTTTTATCAGGCCCTTCCTCCTCTTTAATGGTAATGAATTCTCCTTTTTTAGCTTTCTTACTTTCTTCTATTATTTTTTGTGTTTCTTCTCCAGAACTTAATCTACCGTGTTGCTCCACATCTATGCTTAAATTTTTATACTTGGATTTAGTTTCATCATATAATTCCCCATCTACATAAACCTTACCGTCCATATCAATTCGAAGTTCCTTGGGTAATTTTTTTCCATTTTTCTTTAATTTTATTTTTATCCATTGGCTGTTTTCATTAATGTTATTTGTCATAACCTAATCCTCCCCTATTCTAAATTTATGTTAATAGTAGTAGAATTTTGAGTTACTACACTATATGCAGAAAGGAGCATATTAGATTGCTGATTAGTATTTATTTGGTTTGCAATTTTAGCGCCCATATAGGTATTGTGTTTTCCTTTAGGCAATGATTTTTGAGTATCTTTGGACATAAAACTAACCCCCATCCTACTTTTTCTATTAACATAATATGAAATTGCTATAAAATAGTTCAAGACCATAAATTAAAAGAACTGTCTCAAAGAGTTTTTCTGAGACAGTTCTAAATTATTATCTAGGTTATCTAGCTTTTTCTATCATTGATTTTAATATTTCTATTCCTTCCAGTCGGTTAGCGTTTCTAATATTCTGTCTTTGGAAGACCGATAATATATCAGCAGGATTAGGATGTTCTACCGGTATATCAGATTCTAGTTTAACGCCCTTTACAGGAATATTTAATGGATTTAATTTCTTTGAATTCAACGTTAATCCATCTTTTGAAAATCCTATTTTCAATTTTATCTCCCCTTTCCATTATTAATAAGCCATCTATTATAAAAGCATTACGCTGGATTTACATTTAGATATCTATCAAATCATCATCAGACTGAACTGTAACGCCTATTTGAGCTTCAATTACACTAGCAACTTGAGCAGCAATTATTGTTAAAACTTGTAGTTGAACTTGAGTTACAGTTTTTTGATTTACTACTGATGCAAAAATTCTATCTGCCATTTACACTTCCTCCCTTCCTATTTGGTAGTACATACTATGCATGTACAAAAGTTGTGTTACAGCAAAATTAATTTTATTTTAAATTAATTTATAAATATCTAATATATGAATTTTCAAATATTGGATCAAACAAATATCTCGTATTCAGGGTAGAGGATATTAGGTTTATAGGTTAAGTATACTTAGAGTAATGAGATAAAAATAGAGTAGAAAAGATGATTTCATCTCTTCTACTCTATTTTATTAAAAGATTTAATTTCCAAATAATCCAGAAGCTCTATTTACATCTAGTACAAATATTATTCCTGTTCCAGGTTCATCGATATTCATATTTCTCCTAATGGAATTTACTATCTTTTCTGTTTTATCAATTGTAGATAGAATTAGCACAATATCTTTTTCTGGTTCTATTTCAATATTAAATAATTTAGCTTTTTCATGTGATCCAGAACCTCTCCCATGAATTACTGTTCCTCCTGTTGCACCTACTGATTTAGCTGCTTCTAATACATCGTCTGACAACCCCTTATCTACAATAGTAAATATTGCTTCATATTCCATATTTTCAACCCCTCCTTTATTGGAATCAGCTATATATTTAGATTCTTTATTTCTTATAAAGTTTGTTAATGACATGGAAAAGGCTATACCATGATTGGGTTTATTAAATGAAAAGGTTTTAGTTAGACTATCATGGAAGAAATCTTCTAATTTTCTTTCAATAACCATTATAAGTATTTCTTTTCTTACCTCATTAAGACCTAATATATCCAGTAGATTATTGCTTACAGTTCCTTTTCCTAAGAAAAAAGTTCCCCCAGTTGCTCCTAACTCTTTAGATTTTTCTAAAACCTTACTTCCTTTTCCAAAGTCTACTATTATGCAAAATAATGAGTATTCTTTATCTATTAGATTCATTGATATTGATACCCCCTCGCTTTGCCTTTATTTTAAATAATAGGCCCAATATTTGTATAGCTACTAATGGAGTCATGGCAACCATTGCAATAACTCCAAATCCGTCTATTAATACATTAGCTGTAGGCATAGCATTAGCTGCTCCTTGAGCAAAAGCTAGGATAAAAGTAGCAGTCATAGGACCAGATGCAACTCCTCCCGAATCATAGGCTATTCCTACGAAAATAGGTGGTACTCTATAGCTAAGAAAAATAGCTATTGCAAATCCAGGTAATAGAAAATGCCATAGTTTTAAACTTGGTATCATAATTCTAAACATAGACATGGTTACAGCAAATGCAATTCCAATAGATAGTGTACCCAAAATTATTTTCTTTTTAATATGACCTGCAGTTACTTCTTCAACTTGCTCTGTAAGTACATATACTGCTGGTTCAGCTAGGACTACTACCATACCTAATAAAAACCCAACGGCTGGAAGCAGCCAATTAGATTCTAAATTTGCTATTCCATTCCCCATAACTCGGCCAACTTCCATAAATCCAGCATTGACTCCAACTAAGAATAGGGTAAGTCCAATATACGTATATAAAAGCCCTTTATATATTCTATTCTTTTTTCTTTTGGTTAGTTTAAATTTAGACTTGTTGAAAATGATAAATAATATAAATAAAGGTAATAATGTTAAAAGTGATTCTTTCATTAGTATGGGAAATTGGCTTATATATGGAGACAAAATTCCTATATTAGGTATAAATGCCTCCGCTTGACCTTGTATATTATTTTGCCCAATAATTATATTCAACAACATAATAGCAAGGATAGGGCCAGTTGAAGCAATGCCTACCAATCCAAAACTATCTTCTTCTGATGTTGTACCACCTTTTAATTGAGAAACACCTAATCCTAAGGCTAAAATAAATGGTGTAGTCATTGCTCCAGTAGTTGCTCCCGATGCATCAACGGAAATAGCCAAAAATTCCTCTGAGACCCAAAACCCTAAAATCAATATAATAGAATAAACTATGGTAAACAATTTGTTTAGCGGTTTTTCATATAGTATTCTAAGAAGTCCTATGGATACCATAATACCTACTCCAATAGAAACAACAATGAGAATTAAATAACTTGGTATAATTCCTCCAGTTGCACTGTTTACTTGAGAAGCTAGGATTTGCAAATCTGGTTCTGCTACTGTGATAAAAAAGCCTAGAACAAATCCCAGTATACCTACAATATATGATTTGTTAGTTTTAGCAATTGTTTCTCCCATAAGGTTACCTATAGGGCTTATACCAATTTCAGCTCCAAATAGGAAAATCCCCAGTCCAATGATGACTAATATAGCACCAATAATAAATCTTATAAACATTTCCATTTCTAAGGGAACTAAAGTAAAACTAAGTACAATTACAAGCAAAGTTATAGGCAATACGGAAAAAGATACTTCTTTAAATTTATTAAATAGTATATTCAAATGGTATGCTCCTTTCTTTAGGGATTAGTAATTGTAGAATAATTATATTTTAACACAAAAACTATATCGTGACGTATATATTTTAACACAAAAACTATATCGTGACGTATATATTTTAATATCTATAAATCATATGGTAAGATATATACTAACTTTTAATCTAATTTAAAAAATCCGTATTCTTATAAGCTTATGATGTATACTAAGAATGTTAAGAAAATTATGGGGGTGTATTTATGAGAGTTAGATTAGGTTATGTAGCAATTGCTTTAGGTCTTCCCAAAACCACATCATCTAGCAGTGTAACTTATACATATTATCAAAAATTAACAACGAAAGAAGAGAAATTAAATAAGCTTAAAAAGGTTTCCTACTCTAATATATTAGATTTAAGAAAAATATTAGAATACAATATAAAAAATAATATTCATTTCTATAGAATAACTTCATCCCTTATTCCCCTTGCTACTCACCCTGAAGTAAATTGGGATTATAGAAAAATTTTTGCTGTGGACTTTAAGATTATTGGAGATTTGATAAAAGAACATAGTATGAGGGTAGATACCCATCCCGATCAGTTTAATGTAATTAATAGTATGGATGATAGGGTAGTAGAAAATACTGAAAGAAACCTATGGTTTCATGTAAATTTATTTGAAGACATTGGATATCCTTTTGGGAAAATGATACTTCATATAGGAAGTGGTGCAGGGGGTAAAAAAGATGCTCTTAAAAGATTTAAAAATAATTTCAGACAATTTCCTGATGAGATAACATCTAAGATTATTTTAGAAAATGATGATAAAACATTTACTGCTAAGGAAACTCTTCAACTATGCAATAATTTAGGTGTTCCCATGGTGTTGGATATCCACCATCATATATGCAATAATGATGGTTATAGTATAGATGAGATATTACCGGATATATTAGACACATGGAAAGACGAAAAACTACCTCCAAAACTTCATTTTTCAAGTCCTAAGAATCACTCAAAAGATAGGAAACATGCAGACTTTATTAATGGTAATGATTTTGTTGAATTCATAGAGCTTTGTAAGCCATTAAATAAAGATATAGATATTATGTTAGAAGCAAAGAAAAAGGATCTTGCCCTATTTAATCTTGTAGAGTCCATAAAAAACTTAAGAAAGGATTGGAAGTGGATAGATTCTTCCACCTTTGAGTTGTAAGCTAAGATAAAGATGACTATGAAGGGTACCT
>NZ_PPXW01000001.1:1540264-1588375 GCF_021655095.1 Clostridium sp. Cult1
GAGTTAGTGGTTCCTAAATCGATACCAATTATTTTTCCCATATAAATTCCTCCTTAAAATTATTTACTTAGCTACTTTAACCATACTAGGTCTAATAACTTTATCTTTTAACAAATATCCTTTTTGTAATACTTCTAATATAGTACCTTCTTCCTCATCCTCAGATTCTTCTGCAAAAACGGCATGATGAAAATTAGGGTCAAAAGCTTCCCCTAAACACTCCATCTCCTTTAAACCATTTTCATTAAGTACCTTTAATATCTGATCATATATCATTTTTACACCTTCGTAGAAGCCATCTTTATTTTCAACACTTTCTAAGGCCCTATCAAAATTGTCTAATACAGGTAATAACTGGGTCATAATATCCTCTGCTGCATAAGTATAAATCCTTTCCTTATCCTTTTCAACCCTATTTTTATAGTTGATAAAATCTGCTTGAAGCCTTAGAAGTCTGTTGGTTAACTCTTCTACTTGATTATCTTCTTGAGAATCTTCCGAGGATTCCTCTTCTAATTTCTCTTTCTCATCCATATCTTGTGTTTCCACTATATCCTCTTCTAATTCTTCTCTTTCTAGTTCTTCTTTTTTTTCCATTTAATCACCCTTTTACCCATTTTAAGTTTTGATAGAGTGTAATTTAAATTACACTCTATCCTTTCCTAAACAACATATTCAGTATCTCTGTCAAATTCATAGAGAAAAGTTTTAATGAATTTATTGTAGTGAAATAATCCATTCTTGTAGGACCAATAACTCCAATTTTTCCAATTGTCATATCACCTAATTTATAGGTGGTAGTAATTAAACTACAATCCTTTATTGGTTCATATATATTTTCATCCCCTATAGTAATTTCTATTCCATTTTCTATGGGATTGTTCAACAATATATCCACTAATAGGTCTTTATCTTCGATAAAGGATATAAAAGATTTGGCCTTATCTAAATCCTTATATTCAGGAAAATTGAAAATTTTTGTAACCCCATCCGCATATACTTCAACATCTTCTACATCTTCTAAAGATTTGTTAATAATAGGTATAATATTATCTATAATCTCTTTAAATTCATATATTTCCTCAAATATTCCATAATCCATTGCTTTTCCTATTTCATCAATAGTTAGTCCTTTTAATTTATGGTTAAGAAAATTGGATATTCTATTAAGTTGCTCTTCCGGTATTTCTTGTTCAATCCTAAATATAGTATTTTTAACTATGCCCGAATCTCCAACTAACACTACCAATATTTCAGAATAATCGATAGGTATTAGTTGAATATGTTTTAGTTTAATTTTCTGTAATTGAGGTGATATAGCCAATGCAGTATAACTAGTAATTGCTGACAATATTTTAGCAGCATTTTGGATTAGTTGGTCTATTTCTTTAGATTCTCTAGTCAATATCCTCTTTATCTCTTCTTTTTTATTCATATCTATTTTGAGTTTCTTTGCCTTTAACATCTGATCTACATATAATCTATAGGCCTTATCCGAAGGAATTCTACCAGATGAAGTATGAGGCTTATTTAAATACCCTAAATCCTCTAAATCTGACATCTCATTCCTTATAGTAGCAGAACTTACACCTAAATCATATTGTTTTGATATGGTTCTAGAACCAATAGGTTCAGCTGTTAACAAATAACTATCTATTACAGCATATAGAACTTTTATCTTTCTATCATCCAACATATTTATCACCTCAGTATTTATGCTTTGGATGTTTGTTAGCACTCTATATGCTTGAGTGCTAATCTTAAATTATCATAAACATTAGCTCCTTGTCAATACCTTTTTAAAATTATTAAGGTAATAAATCTACATATACAATATTAGATAAATCTAATCCTCTAGGAGTAAATCTAATACATTCATCATCTATATATAATAAACCCTGTTCCTTATATTTCTCAAATACATCTCCATATATATCCTCTGCTTTAATTTTAAATCTATTAAAGAAAGCATTTTTATTTATACCTTCTATTAGCCTTAGTCCCATAATTAAATATTCTGCTACCTCCATTTCTCTATCAATATTTTCTTCTTCTACAATAGGAAGCCTCTTTTCACCTAATCTATTATAATAATCTTTAAATTTATTAAAATTCCAGAATCTTTTATGGTTTAAATTAGAATGGGCAGCCAGTCCAAAACCCACATAAGGTTTTAATTGCCAATAAAATAGATTATGTTTACATTCCATTCCCGCCTTGGCAAAATTTGATATTTCATAATGTTTATAGCCTTGATTTTTAAGAAAATTTATTCCGAAATGATACATTTCCCTTTCTATGTCCTCTCCAGGCAGTTTTATTTTTCCTTCTATATACCATTTATCCATTAAAGTTTTTTCTTCTAATATTAAACTATAATAAGAAATATGTTCTACACCTAACTTTACCACTTTCTCCAATGTTTCTTCACAATCTTTTATAGTTTGATTAGGTAATCCAAACATTAAGTCCACATTTATATTTTTGAAATCCAAATTTCTTGTCAGTTCGAAATTCCTATAAAAATCCATTGAAGTATGGGTTCTTCCAATTGCTTTTAGAAGATAATCATTTAAACTTTGAACACCTATGCTTATTCTATTAATTCCGTATTCTTTATATAATTTTAGTTTTTCCCTATTTAAAGTCTCAGGATTAGATTCAATTGTTACTTCTTCTAATGTATCAACATTAAGATTTTTATAAATATATTCTAATATTCTCCCAATATGCTTTCCTTCCAAATAGGAAGGAGTACCCCCACCTATAAATATTGTTTTGACATTATACTCTTTTAATAATTCTCTATATTCTTTTATTTCCGTGATTAAATAGTCTATATATCTATCTATTTTATCATCTTGATGAGGAAAAGATACGAAATCACAATAATAGCATTTGCTACTACAAAATGGAATGTGAATATATATTCCTAACTCCTTCAATTCAAACCTTCCCTTCTAAAAGTGGATAAATATAATGCACACTTTAGTGTGCATTCTTATTTTTCGTCATATTTTAGTACTGCTAAAAATGCAGATTGAGGAACTTCTACAGAACCAATCTGTCTCATTCTTTTCTTCCCTTCTTTTTGTTTCTCTAATAATTTTTTCTTCCTAGTAATATCTCCACCATAACATTTAGCCAGTACATCTTTTCTAAGAGCCCGTACAGTCTCTCTAGCGATTATCTTAGAACCGATTACAGCTTGTATAGGTACAGCAAATTGATGACGAGGTATTTCATCTTTCAACCTTTCAGCAATATTTCTACCCCTTTCATAAGCCTTGTCCTTATGGACTATTATTGAAAAGGCGTCTACCAACTCTCCATTAATTAATATATCCAATTTAACTAATTCAGATTCTTCATAACCTTTAAGCTCATAATCTAATGAAGCATAACCTCTAGTTCTAGATTTTAGAGCATCAAAAAAATCATATATTACTTCATTTAAAGGTAGATCATAATGCATTACTACTCTTGTTTCTTCTAAATATTCCATATTTAAAAATGTGCCCCGTCTATTCTGACAAAGTTCCATTACTGCGCCAACATATTCTGTAGGAGTCATAATAGAAGCAGATACTATGGGCTCTTCCATGTATTCTATTTCAGTTTCCTTAGGTAAATTAGTTGGATTTTGTATAGATAACATTTCTCCCGATTTAGTCATAACATTGTATATTACGCTAGGAGCAGTAGTTACAATATTTAAATCGAATTCCCTTTCCAATCTTTCTTGAACAATTTCCATATGAAGTAGACCTAAGAACCCGCATCTAAATCCAAAACCTAGAGCAGCAGAAGTTTCTGGTTCAAATATTAAACTAGCATCATTTACCTGAAGTTTTTCAAGAGCATCTCTAACAGAATTAAAATCCTCTCCTTCAGCAGGATAAATTCCACAGTATACCATAGGGACTACTTTTTTATATCCTGGAAGAGGATTAGCAGTTGGATTATTGTGATCTGTAATAGTATCCCCTACTCTTGCATCCTTTACATTTTTAATACTTGCTACAACATAACCTACATCTCCTGCTTTTAATTGATCTACAGGCCCTTGTTTAGAAGTAGTAACTCCTACCTCAGTCACTTCAAAATGTTTATTAGATGACATCATCCTTATTTCCATACCTGGTTTAAGTATCCCTTCAAAAACTCTTATATAAGCTACTACACCTTTGTAGCTATCATAATAGGAATCAAAAATTAATGCTTTTAAAGGCGCATCTTTATCCCCCTTTGGAGCTGGAATTTTATTTACTACTTCTTCCAAAACAGCTTCAATGTTTAATCCTTCCTTAGCTGATATTAAAGGGGCACTCTCTGCATCTATACCAAGTACATCTTCGATTTCCTTTTTTACCTCATCCGGTCTAGCACTAGGTAGGTCTATCTTATTGATAATAGGAATAATCTCTAAATCTTGTTCTAAAGCTAAATATACATTGGCTAAAGTTTGAGCCTCTATTCCTTGAGTTGAATCTATTATCAATAATGCTCCTTCACAAGCTGCTAAGGATCTAGATACCTCATAGTTAAAGTCTACATGGCCTGGTGTATCGATTAAATTTAAAACATACTCCTCTCCATCCTTGGCCTTATAATTAAGTCTTATGTTCTTTAATTTGATAGTTATTCCTCTTTCTCTTTCTAATTCCATACTATCTAGGATTTGATCTTGCATCTCCCTAGATGTTAACAATCCAGTTTTTTCTATTAGTCTATCTGCAAGGGTGGATTTTCCATGATCAATATGAGCAATAATAGAGAAATTCCTTATATTGGTTTGATTAACATTCGGCATACTTTTCCTCCTTATAATGTTACAATAACTCCAAACTATAATTATAACAGAAAAATAGACGGAAGTAAAACAAAAGACCAGCATATTCTGGTCTTTTTAGTTACTTTTTTTAAATATTTTTAAATCTATTAAATAGCTCTCACCAAATAAATATATTTTTCTTTCTTTAAAATCTACATTAAATATAATTGGATCCTTCAAATAATCTAAATAAACAATATGTGTATTCACTACCTTTATTCCATAATAAAGTATAAGTAATGTAAAAATGATTATAATTGATTTACAAAAATTTTTTCTCTTCTGTTTTCTTAATCTCTTCCTTTTGTCTACTCTAGTCCCCAAAAATACCACCCTAATTATTTTGTCTAAAGAGAGCTATTTTATACTACTCTAATTTTCCAAATCTATTATTAAAAGGAAAATATCTAAAGTTTGTTATTCCTTTAATAGAGTCTATAGGTACGCAACCAAAATATCTACTATCCTTGCTAGCCCCTTCATCTCTATTATCTCCCAATACGAAAACATATCCTTCTGGAACTTCCCAGTAGTTTTCATTATATACATGTGTATAGGCACCTTCTTCTATATAGTCTTCTTCTAATATTTCTCCATTTAAATATACTTTTCCATCAATTATAGCTACTGTATCTCCTTCAAGACCGATTACCCGTTTTATATAATCTTTGTTCTGTGCATCTGGCGCTTTTAATACTACGATCTCCCCTCTTTTTGGCCCAGAAAAATATAAAGGTATTTTGTTTGCAAAAAGTCTATCCTTTTCATGTAGCGTGGGATACATAGAATTCCCTAATACATAAGTAGTATTGAATATAAAAGTCTTTATTAATATGGCTATAACAATAGCTAATAATATACTCTTAATCCATTCTATGGCTTCATTTTTTACAATTTTGTTGTTGTCTTCTTCCATCCTAATTCCTCCTCATCTTAGAAACGTACTTTAATTATAGCATTTTTTATAATTAAAAAAAAGTTTATTCTTGAATCTTATCTATTACTATACTTAATATCTCACCTAATATCCTAGCCGTTTCCTTAGCCTCCTCCATAGTATTTAAATTACTTCCCACTTCGATTAAAGCTGAATAATCTGAGAGAAATTGATTATATTTGCCTACAGGCTTTATCATGATTCCCGTACATAAATTTGGATATAAAACATCAGTAACTGCTTTCACATATTTTGCAAAGCTTAATACTGCATCCTTATTAGGAGAATCTGGTCCTATAACGAAGTAAAAAGTAGCAGCTTCTTTTCCATCAACTAGGATTTTAGATTTTTCTATCAAATTTTTCATATTTTTTATAATTTTAGGATCATTATGATCATGTCCATCCCTATGGATATCCAATAAAATCTTTAAATTATTATTGTCCTTTAACTTTTCATTTACCGTCTTTAAAGACTCAGTATAGGATTTGTTATATGAAGGTACATCATGATACTTAGTTACATGCTCCACTTTATGACCATTTGTTTCTAGTGTTTTAGAAATAATTTCCCCTATACTAATTACATTATACTTTCTATCAGCTGTATGGTGTTGATTATTCTCCAATGAAGAATAAGACTCCGTACCATGTGTATGGTATATAAGTATATAGGGTCTTTCTTTATCTATTTTTAATGAGTTAATATTCAAAGGTTTGGGTAGATTTGAAGCCGGTACTTTCCCTTCAGAGTCGTTAATGATTATTAAATCTTCATACTCTTCTAACCTATCTATTATTATAAAATCTTCAACTATCCTTGGATTATTTTCAATATCTCCATCTTCTATTTTAGTATCATGGACAGATGAAGAATCATTTCCAATAAATAATATAGAAGGAAATTGTGCTTTGACAAAATTCTTCAATTCATCTATTACAGATAGATTTTTATAAAAGGTTTCATCCCATCTATTATCTGGATATTCCTGATTTCTATATAGGTTTATTATGGAGCTTGTTCTACTAAAAAGGGAAATAAAAGCACTACCATCTTTAAGATATGATTTTTCTTCACTAAAAACGGGCTTAGCTTTATCTCCCTTCCAATTAATCAACATTGTACCTATGTTGAATACTATAAGGCATATCAATGCAAAAATAATGTAGTTATTTCTACTGTCCTTCCCCTTCATAAAAACACTCCTTAAATTAAGTATTCAATACATAGATTATATTCATTTAAGAACCTATATATGATATTTGTTTAAGGAGTATTTTCTTCTATCGAATATATTTATTTACATCTTCTAGATCTATACCATGGTGTAGAGCCATATTTAATCCATTTCCTATGATTATTGACAAATCATCGATAATTAAATCAATTTCTTTTGGCGTTACTACTACATTTGGCATAAAAGGTTCTAAAACCTCTCTTATTAGCTCATACTTTTCATCCTTAGATACCTGTTCAAGGGTAGTATAAAACTCAGTCCCTACTTCGGCTACGCTTTTCATAGAGCCTATGATTAAATCCATAGTATCATTTACCATAGTAGCAGCATCCACGACTGTTGGAACACCAATAGCAATAACTGGGACCCCTAAATACTCTTCATTTAATCCTATTCGTTTATTACCTACACCAGAACCTGGATTTATCCCTGTATCTGATATTTGTATAGTAGTGCTCACCCTCTCCATTCTTCTAGAAGCTAATGCATCTATAGCAATAACTAAATCTGGATTTGTCTTCTCTACTATACCCTTTACTATTTCCCCTGTTTCAATTCCCGTTAACCCCATTACTCCAGGAGAAATAGCAGCCACATTAGCCACTGTTTCGTCTCTATCTTTATTATAAGCAATAAAAAACTGTCTAGTTACTAAAACTCGATCTATCACCTTGGGTCCTAGAGCATCTGGGGTTACATTCCAATTTCCTAGTCCTACGATGAGAGTTTTGGTATCTTCGTCAGCTATACCAATCCCTTTTATTTCCTTTGCCAATAGCTTGCTTATTTCATCTTTTAAATCTTGGTCTGCATTTTTCAGTTTAGGTACATCAATAGTTATATAAATTCCTTTTGGCTTCCCTAAATTTTGTGAACCCATTTCGTCTATTATCTTTACCCTCGTTACAGTATAATCCTCCCCTTTTTCCTCCTCTATTTCTACTCCAGGTACTTCTCCTTCATTTTGCTCCTGATATAGCTCTCTATTTTCTATTGCCAAATCTGTCCTTATTTCTATCATTTCAAATTCCTCCCTTATCTCTAATTAGTATTATTTTTCTTCAATAGCTCAATTTTATGTATAATAAACTTAATTATCCTTGCATTTTATACTTCTTCGTGGTAAAATATCTCTTGTTAAGATTGAGGAGGTGAAACTATTGGCAAATATTAAATCTGCAGAAAAGAGAATCCGAACAACTAAAAAAAGAACCGCTTTAAATAAGAGTAGAAAATCTGAAATTAAAACCTATATTAAAAAATTTGATCTAGCTATAGAAAATGGAAACCTTGATGAAGCTAAGGAATTACTTAAAATTATAGATAAAAAATTAAAGAAAGCAAGCCATAAAAACGTTCTTCATAAAAATGCTGCTTCAAGGAGAGTTAGCGTTTTAACTAAAAGATTAAACAAAAAAATAAACGAAGCTGTATAAAATAAAACTTCGGCAATCCCGAAGTTTTTTGTTTTCTCAAATTTTAAAACATAGATTAGTTATTAGTATTTCTAAAGCTAGTCTATCCTTTATAGAACTAGATTTTATAGTCTTGTCCGTTTCTAAGCAATAAAGCATAGCTCTTTCCAATTGAGGTATTGTAAAATTATTGCTCTGTTTCGATACTTTTTGATATTCATATCTGGATAGACTCATCTTGCCATAGGTATCCCCTTCAGAATAACCCTTAAGTCTTAATACCTTATAATTCAACATATTTCTCAATTGCCTAACTATCATATGGAGTATAAATAAGGCTGGCTCGTTGGACATATACATTTCATTAAATAATCTTATAGCATTTTCTCCATCTTTTTGACTTATGCTATTCAATAAGTTAAATACATTCATCTCTAAAGGCTTAGCCATTAATAGATCAATGATTTGTCTAGTAACTTCTTCCCCATTAGATAGATAATCAGAAATTTTTATAATTTCATTTTCTAAATCATATAAGGTTTTACTGCGGTTAGAATCAAAATAAGAAGACTGTTGGATAAAATAATTAACATCTGATTTAGATATTTTCTTATTGTATTTTTTAAAACTATTTTCAATCCAAGTATCTAAATCCTTACCTTTTAACTTTGTAAACTCAACTACTCCACCTACCTTATTTATAGCTTTATATAGTGCATTGGATTTTTTAATATTATTGTTTTTTTCCACAAATAGGAGGCAAAGATAATCCTCTAATTCCTCCACATATTTTATCAATGGATTTTTAGAAGGTGGAAGGCGCCATTCATCTGAAATATCATCTTCTCCCTTTTTACTTTTAAATAATGGAAAATCCTTAATAACTACGATTTTTTTCGCCGTCATAAAAGGTAAAGTTTCACAAGCGTTTAATATAGTCTCAAAATCTATTTCCTTTCCATCTAGCACTATGTAGTTTAAAGCCTCAAATGAACTATCTATATATATTTCCTTTAAAGTAGTCATGGTATAATCGATTAGATACTCTTCTTCACCATGAAAAAGATATACAGGCTTTAGTTCATTGTCTTTCGATTTCTTAATAAATTCCTTGTAGTTCAATTTTAGCCATCTCCTCCTCAATTAGTAGAAATTTTATTATGATCTTATAGGATATATAAAAGTAAATAATTAAATATATTAAATAAGAACTATAATTGCTTACTATATCTAGTATACTCCATCTATCTTTTAAAAAGGGTACTATTTTATATTCATCTTTATTTAATATAAGATTTATCAATCCTAACTCATCAGTTCTATATATTTCAATATTATGGGCCTTATATCTATTTAGAACTTCCTTGTGGGGATGTCCAAAGCCATTATTTCTTCCAACAGAAATAATACCAATACTAGGTTTTAATCTATTTATAAAATCTTCTCCAGAAGAAGTATTACTACCATGATGGGGCACTTTTAAAAAGTCAATATTTAGATTTAAACTATTATTCACATTTTCTTCCCCCATTCTTTCAATATCTCCTGTAAATAAAATATTAATATCAAAATAATTCAATAATAATACTAAAGACAAATCATTGTCTGTACTGTTTAAATTATCTACTATATTATCACTGGGACCAATTACATATATATTAGTATCTTTATCTATTTTAAGTATGTCTCCCTTCTTTAAAACACTAATCGGAATCCCTTTTTCTAATGCCTTCTTCCCGATCAGTCTATATAACTCATTTTCTTCCCTTTCATATCCAAAGTATATATTTTCAATTTTAATATTATCAATTAAATAAGGTAAGCTTTTACAATGGTCAGCATCAAAATGGGATATGAAAACTCCCTTTAGTTTAAATATCCCCTCTTTCTCCAAATAAGGTAGAAGAATGTTTTTACCTATATCAAAGTCACCAAAGATATTCCCTCCAGTATCTATTAAATAATTTCCATTTCTAGTTTTTAATAATATACTGTCTCCTTGCCCTACATCTATAAAATCAATATCTATACTAGTATGGAAATTATAAATCAATGTGTTGAAAATTATTAATAATAAAATATAAAAAACTATGGATTTATTAACTCTATTATTAAGATAGCTTATATCAATTACTTTAAAGACTATTAAAATCATTATATAATATATTAATATACCTATTAATGATGGAGAAGGTACTCTAATATTTAGAACAGGAAAATTACCTAATATTCTTAGGCCGCTAAACTGTATTTTTAATAAAAAATTTATTATAACGCCAATAGAACTAGATATACTAATACTAAATAAAGAAAAAAATATTAAAAATATACTAAGGATTAAACAAATAGTAAATATAGGCACCGCTACTAAATTTGTCACCAAACTAATGACAGGGATCCTATTAAAATAATAAGCTAACACTGGCAATAAACCAATTTGTACCGATATCATTCCTGATAGAGATTTTAAAATGCTGCCGTCATTTAAGTATAATATTGAGTTAAGCTTATCAACAAAATAAAGAATAGAAAAAGTAGCAATAAAAGACAATTGAAAACTCAGATTAAATATCCAAAAAGGATTAATAATAATCAATATAAACAATGAAAAAAACATGGTATTTATTGAGTCATAGGGTTCTGCTCCTAGTTGTGAAATCAATAATATGCTAAACATTATATTAGCCCTGAGAACAGACACAGGATTTCCAATTATATATCCATATATCCATATGACTCCAATAGTCAATATTATATTTAGTTTTCTATTCATTCCCAAATATGCAAATAATGTAATGAAAAGACTAGTTATAATTCCAATATGTAATCCAGATACCGCTAATATATGAGCTAGTCCTAAATCTCTAAATTTCTGACTACTTTCTTCATCTAAATAGGAGTATTTCCCTAATAGTATGGATTTCATTAAAGAACCATTTTCTTCTGTCAAATAAAGATCCAATCCCCCCTCTACCCTACTAACAAATCCTTTCTTAAGTCTCGATAGAGGATTTGAATTCTTCTTATCTATATCTAGTATTGAATAATCCTTTATGGTTATTGTAGTATGTATATTATCCGCTAGCAAGCTTAATTTATAATTAAACAATTTTGGATTAGTATTAGGTAAAGGCTCTTTCAATACTCCCATGAATCTTACTTTATCTCCAAGCTCTAATCTATTGTTTCCTAGTACCTTTAACAATGCCTTTTCTGAGACTTTTGTATTCCTTCCATCATCAAATATATTATCAACTTGGATTACATATCTACCTTCTTCCTGAGAAACCGATTTTACTTCCTTTATATTTCCCTTTAACTCTACTGGTCTATCTATATATTTTATTAAATAACTACTCTCCATTTTAAAACCTGCTATCAATATGCCTAATAGAAATATAGAAATAAAAATAGACGATATGATTTTCCGACTAAATTTAAATCCAATTAAATTGACAATTAAAGACAATAAAAATAAAACTAGAATTAAGTAGATGTTTGTGTAAATATAATAGTAGAATATTATCCCTAATATCATAGGAATGGTAAGAAAAACAAAAGGCCTTCTCATAGTATCAATCCTTTTTATTCCTATTAATTCGATTTAAAGACCATATTACTAAAATCATCCCTAATAACACAAACATACTACCCATATTTTGTGTGTTCATGTCTACACTCCTTTTTAAATTTAAAATCATCTAATTTACTAATTTAGATTATAGCATAGGAAATACAATTAATGTTGTTAGTTTTGGTTAAAAAATGATATTATAATTATAATACTTATAGAAAAAGGTGGTATAGAGATGACAGAAAAAATATATTTAGAAAATCCATATTTACGTCAAATTGAAGCTAGGATTACAGAAAAGAAATATATGAATAATAAATATTATATTAAAACAAATAAAACTATTTTTTATCCAAATCTTGCAGGTGGACAACCTGGAGATAAAGGAACTATCAATGGAGTAGAGGTACTCGATACCTATGAAGATGGAATAGACATTGTACATGTGGTTAAAGAAAATATCCATAGTGATAGAGTACAGCTATTCATAGATTGGAATAATAGATTTGATTATATGCAGCAACATTCTGGACAGCATCTTTTGTCATCAGTTTTTTATAAACTATTTAATGGTGAAACCATAGGCTTTTACATTGGAAAAGAATACGTTTATATAGATATCGATATTCCTAAGATCACCGAAGAAGAAATCGAAAAAATAGAAGAATTTGCTAACAAGATAATCTTTTCCAATTTTTCAATTAAGTCCTATATAGTTGAAAGGGAAGACATGGATAAATTACCTGTAAGAAAGGATCCTATAGTTAATTCTAATATCCGTATTGTCGAAATAGATGGGATTGATTTCTCTCCTTGCTGTGGTACTCATTTAAGGAACACAGGAGAGATTGGAATGATTAAGATAAGAAAAGTAGAGTCTTATAAAGGTAATATTCGAGTTGAATTCGTCTGTGGTAATAGGGCATTAAAAGATTATACTTGGAAAAGCAAATCTATCAAAGATATCAGCAATCTTTTATCTTCAAAAGACAAGGATGCTTATAATAGGGTAGAGAAATTATACACTGCAAAAGAAAATTTAGAAAAGGAAAATAGACTATTAAAAGAAAAGCTAAATAAATATATTGCAGCTGATTTAATAAGGAAGTCAGAGACGATAAATGGTATTAATTTAATTTTTAATAAATCTATAGATATGGAGTTTAAAGAATTACAAAGTTTACTTCCATATGTAAATTTAATCGAAAATACCATTGTTCTTTTTGGTGTAGAGGGTAAGGACACTGGACAATTCATCTTAAGTCGAAGCCAAAATTTACAGATAAATATGAAAGAAATATTTGAAGAAATTTCCCAGGACATGGAAATTAGAGGAGGAGGTAGTCCCCAAACCATACAAGGCGGTTGCCCAATAGATATGCTAGATAAAACATTAAAAGCTTTTTATGATAGAGTTATAGAAAATCTTTAAAAAGGGATCTCATACTTATGAGATCCCTTTTTAAAACAAACCATTTCACAGTCTTTAGTTATAATCTACATGGTCTAATATTTCTTTCAATAGTTCTTCCCTAATCCTATTTACTCCACCATAGTCTACTACAGGTTTATATGTCTTTTCCAATATTTGATGATTTTCACTAGCATTAACTAAGCTAGCTATAGCTTTTTTAATTAGTAATTCATAAGTTTTATAATCATCGCTATTCTTTATCTTATCATCGAAATATTTATTTAAATCTATTTTTTTATCTGCATATTTTACTCCATATTTATTTGAAGTAATACATGTATCTATGTCTTTAATTATTAAAGTTTCTATTTTTTCTGGTATAGTAGAATTATGGTATATTTCTAAATGGTAGCCTCTAATTTTACTTTCTTCTATAAGTCTATTTAATAATGTAGACTTTCCTGTGCCTATTTCTCCTTCTAAGTAGTAGACGGTTTCAATTCCCTCTAAAATAAATTCTGTATAGTCTGCAAACCCCTCAGGTGTATTAGCATTGGAAAAAAGGTGCCTTTCTTTAAAGGGTGAGTCCCTCTTCTCTCCTTTTTTTGCGAAGATTTCATCTGTCAGCTGACTAGTTTCCTTATTTACTCCATTAAAATCTACCCCTATTTTATTGTTTTCTTCTATTATCCCAAATACAATTTTTGCTGCTTTAAAATAGGCAAAAGCTTTTCCATAGGCTTTTTTATTGTTCAATTTAGCCTTTATTATCCTGTCTTTAGAGTTTAATAGCTTTTCCTCATCTATAAATTGACCTAAATCTATTAATCTATCAGTCAATCCAGGATATACTGGATCTATTATATGCGGGGCAGTTCCATCTACTATTCCAATATTTAATTCTTCAATGACTATTCCATCTATTGATTGTGGATCTGATGGACAATGGTGATACTCTACACTAAATCCTTTTTTTAAAACCCTCTCAGCAATATATTTCATTAAAGAAGACTTTCCTCCACCAGGCATCCCTTTCAGCACATATAGTTTATTCCTATCTGGACCCATTATATTATCATGGAAAGAATAAAACCCATTAGCAGTATTCCCTCCCGGAAACATTCTTCGAATCTTCCCCATATGAAAACCTCCTATAAATGATTATATAATATAATTTATTCTTCTAGGATTATTATGTGCATGAAGATGGAAAAGAACTCTTTATAAAGCTATTCTGTATACTTTTTTTAGCGCCATTAACCACCCATTCATTTTTTAATAGTCTATATAATACTCTATCTTTCATTCTCCCATCATACCATTCAATCATTTTGAGTTCCGCTTCTTTAATCATACCGCATTTTTGCATTACTTTCTTAGATCCTAGGTTATCTTTAATACACCCAGTCGATATGCGAAACACATAGTTATCCTCAAAGGCAAATCGAATTATCTCTTCAAATTTTATAATCTCCCAATCATGATAATAGTTAAATAATTCACCTGAAATCCAATTAAAAGCATTAGGTTCGTTCTCTGGTGGCGGATCAATAAAAGGCTTTTCCACAAAAACATTAACTTTTGTTACTATCTTCTTACCAATTCCTCCTGGCATAGCCCTCTTCCTTGCGATACCTAGAAATATTTCTACTTAAAACTTCCCTTGTATCCATATTAACCCCTCCAACTTTAAACTATATTCCATTTGTTAATAATATCAAAATTATTGTTTCAATAATCTAAATCAACCCCTGTATCTGAATTTTATACTTTATTTCCTTTATTTGATTATAGTTTGATAATCTATACTATATCAATAGACTATTAATTGAGAATTCATTTTTTCAATTAGAGGTTGAAAAAAAGGTATCATCTTTACATTATTATTAAACTAATACCTTTTCCTTATATTCATGATGAAGAATTCCCATAATAATTACGTCCCAATATCTGCCATCTATAAATTCTGCCTCTCGTCTTCTACCTTCCTCAACAAATCCTGCATTGCTATATGCTGCATATGCCCGTGTATTAAACGAAAATACCTCCAACTCAATTCTATGTAATTTCAACTTTTCGAATCCAAATTGTAAAGTAAGCTGGATAGCTTCACTGCCAATTCCCTGTCCGCAACATTGGCTCTTAAATAGAGCAATTCGAAAATTTGCACATCTAGCATTTTCATCTATTTCGTTAATAACTGATTCACCAATAATTTGACCTTCTGAATTGATAATCAAAAAATCATACCTAGAATCATCTTCAACAAT
The DNA here is from genome assembly GCF_021655095.1 of Clostridium sp. Cult1. Classification (GTDB taxonomy): domain Bacteria; phylum Bacillota; class Clostridia; order Tissierellales; family Tepidimicrobiaceae; genus Schnuerera. The sequence goes on from NZ_PPXW01000001.1 coordinate 1,555,946, forward strand.
TTTATGAACATATGATTCTATCTCTTCCTTTGTAGCAGCATGTTTTGTACCAGTATACCATTGTACTTCTTCATCAATAGATTCAAAACCACTTTTATAGTAGTCTTGAATATCGCTATCTTCAATAAGCTTTAAAGATATATTTTTCCCTTGAATTATAATCTTATTATTTTTCATTTTACCTCTCCTCGAAACTATATAAAATATACTTAATTGGTCTTTATGGTCTATACAAAAAAATCAGTTATCCCAAATATTATATTTGTATACTATTTACGTAGGAATCTGGTTTTTTGTTAAAAAAGAATACCCCAACCCCGCCAATACCTAAATGAGAGCCAAGTACGCTGCCTATTTTTTCTATTAAAATATTATTATTATTTCCGATCCTTTCGATTATCATGTCCTTTATTTCTAAAGCAGTTTTTAAATCATCAGCATGGGTTATACCAATGATTTGATTTGGGAATTCTTTAATTCTTTGCTGGACAAGATCTACCACTGTATTTAACGCTCTTTTCCTTCCCCTAATTTTTTTAATAACTACCATTTTCCCATCCTGAACATCTAAAATAGGTTTGATATTTAAAGCATTTCCTATTATTGCTTCACTTTTACTAATCCTGCCGCCCTTTAAAAGCCAACTTAAATCATCGATAGTAAAAATATGTTCTATGTATTGTATATTTTCTTTGGATGCTTTGACTATATCTTCAAATTTATTGCCTAATTTTGCTAACATGGCGCCTTGTAAAGCTACCAATCCAGATGCAAAGGATCCAGCCTTTGTATCTACAATATCCATTTTAACATTTGGAAATTCTTTTTTAAGCTTTTCTATAATAAGGTAACAGGTTTCGTATGTACTAGATAATTTAGAGGAAAAAGAGTAAAAAATAAAGTCTATTCCATTAGAAGCATATTTTTTAAATGCTTCATAGGTTTTTTTAGGATTTGGTAATGAAGTCATAGGGCATATGCCTTTTCTCATTGCATCATAGACATCTTCCACAGAAATAGTAACCTTGTCCAAATATTCCTTATCTTTTATAAACACTCTAAGGGGTAAAATATCTATACTATACTTTTCAATTATGCCATCTGGTAAATCTGATGTACTATCCATTATAATTTTTGTCATAACAAATTTACCTCCTTACCAAATTCTTAATTTTTTATAATTTATATTATCTAACATTTACCATATTTATACTAGCATTATATCATATCTTATTAATTTTATTCTCAAAACTGGCAAAATTAAATCTATTATAATTCTTATGCTGACAAGATATTTTTTGATAGTATACTTTTTTAATATAATTTTATAATGCCTTAACTGTGACATCAGGAATATTTCTCTACAATATTCTAACCGTGATTTCCTTTCCTTTTTCATATCCTTCTAATTCCTTAGCTACTCCTAATATAGCGTTAGTTAATATGTTTTGAACAAAAGGAACCATATCTATATCTTTTCCATCTATTTGAAGTTTTGCTTTTGAATTCTTCAATATACAATCTTCCCTTTTAGCCTGACCTTTCAAAATCATAGCACCTAATTGTCTACAATTATAGCCACATTTGTCACAACATTCTTCTGGAAAGTCTGGTAATTTATCATAAACTTTTTCCTCAATTAAATCAACTAACCTTTCTACATTATTCATAGTATTAATTACTGGTAATGTTTCAAACTCCTCTAATGTGTTAGATAGCTTTCCCGATATGGCAAATACCATATCATCTAATCTTTCAAGTACTTCCTTTTCATTATGGGCAGTTATTATCTTTGGTACATTGGCATCTATAACCCCTTCTAATACAACAAAATCATGGTCATAAAATTTCAATATCTTTTCTATACTTAATTTTTCTTGGAAAAGTATATCCGTTTCATAATACCCTCTAGCTGTTACCAATTGGGACCCAGCTTCTTTATGTCTATATGTATTTGACCCTTCAGTATCTATGGCAAATTGTTCAAAATGTATTTCTTTAACTGACCCTACAGAATACCCTCTTTTTTTCAATTCCTTTATTATATTTTCTATGGTGGTAGTCTTGCCTGATTCTGTAATTCCCACTACGGAAAAAACCTTCATCTATTTCCCTCCAATTATCTAAAATTATAAAAAACAATAGAAAAAACAGTAAAAAAAACACTTATAGAAATTATCAAATAGTCTATTTTAGACATTTTCAAAACCAAATAGCTTGTACGATTATCATAAGCTCTAAAGCCTCTCATCTCAATAGCTATAGAAAGCTTTTCAGCTTTTAATATAGTTCCTACTAATATGGGAGTAAATATGTATGAATACAGACTAATCCTCTTCCTTATTGGTATATTATTGATTTCAATTCCCCTGAGTTGGATAGCAATTAAAGAATCTTTAATCTCCTCAGTTAATAGAGGCAAAAACCGAATCCCAAGGGCTACCATAAAAGCTATATCATATGGTAATCCCCATTGGACAAATCCTTGAACTATTTCCCTTGAATTTGAAGTAGCAATAATTGTCACAGAAAATATTATTATCATCATTCGCAATATAAATTGCATACTCTTTGCCAAGCCAGTAGTATTCAGAATTATAAAGTTTCCAGCAGAAAGAAGAATTCTTCCTTCAGTAGAAAATATACTTTGAATTATTGCAATTAGAATTACTACATAGAGAAGCCTTTTAGTTTTTTTAAAGCTTCTTTTCAAATTTATCTTAAAAAGCTTAGCAATTAAAATAGTTAAAATTAAAATTAAAAAAAGAGAAAGGCTATCTTTAATTATTATTCCTAAAGTTGAGATACACATTACAATAATCAATTTTGTCCTTGGATCAAATTCAAGTTCTTTGGTCATAGGTTATTTCACCTCTATGAATCTTTATCACTCGGTGGGAAATTTCATCTACAAAGAAATTATCATGGCTAATGATAGTCATGCCTACACCTTTTTTCATAAGTTCTTTTAACACTTCCATCAATATATTTTTCCTCTCAAAATCAAGTCCAGTAGTCGGTTCATCTAATATTAAATATTCTGGATCATTAATCAATATTGTAGCTATAGCTAGCCGTTGCTTTTCTCCTTGGCTTAGAAGTAGTGGGGATTGTTTCCTTAAATCTTCTATTTGAAACAATTTTAATAGCCCTTCTACTTTCTCTTCTATATTCACTTCATTAAAACCTTTAAACTTTAATGTAAATCCTAATTCTTCTTCTACTGTATTGGTAAAAAAGTGATTTTCAGGATTTTGGAAAAGATAACCTATCCTAGATCCTATTTGAGCTAAGCTAAATTGAGATATCTTTCTATTAGCAATATATACTTGTCCATTTTTGGGCTTTAAAATCCCCATCATAAGTTTTCCTAAAGTGGTCTTTCCACTTCCATTTGCCCCTATAATACCTGTAACTTCATCTTTTATAATTTTTAAGTTAATATTATTTATTATTGGCTTTTCATTATTATATTCAAAATATAGATTTTCCAACTCTATATAGCCCAATCTATTCACCAACCTTATAACCCCTTAGCAAACCATTCTTTAGTTCTAATACTCTATCTGCTATATCTAAAATATCAAAATTATGCTCCACTAAAACTATAGTCTTTCCTTCTTCTTTTAAATTTTGAATTATCTTCTTTATTCTTTTCCTCCCATCATTATCTATCTGAGCTGTAATTTCATCAAATAATAGAATATCTGGTTCCATAGCTAAAACGGCAGCAATGGCTATTAATTGCTTCTGCCCTCCAGACAATTTATTAGGATTTTCATATCTATAATCTTCCATATGAACAATTCTAAGTACCTTTTCTATTCGTCTTCCTATCTCTTCTCTTTCTACCATTAGGTTTTCAGGACCAAAAGCTATTTCATCTTCAACAGTAGGTGAAAAAAGTTGAGTATCTGGATCTTGAAATACTATTCCAACCCTTTTTGTAATATCTGCTATCTTTAAATGATCCATGTTTTTTCCCCACAATTTAACGTCACCATAGACTTCCCCTTTACGAATATGAGGAATTATTCCACTCATTATACTTAATAATGTACTTTTTCCACTGCCACTCGAACCTATTAATGCTAACACCTCTCCTTTAAATACAGTTAAATCTATTCCTTTTAATACATAATGGGAGCTAGATTTATATTTAAAATATAAATCTTTTATCTCTATCGGATTCATCATTTTACTTCCAACTCCACTACAAATTTACACCATCTTTGACTAAACTGATCTTTTCTAACGATTATTTGATAAGGACCACTTCCTCCTTCTTCTTTGCTTTTTAAAAAATTTCCATTAAATTGATATGCTAAATATATATTATCTTTATCAATTACTTCTTCAATACTAAAGGCTACAGTATAACCATCTATTCCCCTTACTAGAATCTGCTGTTTATCTTCAATACCAATCCTAGCTTCCTCGATTATATTTTTTACAGGCACTCCAGTATAATTATGTTCTTCTGGATTACTATCACTAGTATCTAAAACTGCAGCAAATTCTTCTTCCCCTAACTTAATTATATCCTCAAATTTTAGTCTAGTTTCTAAACCTTCTCCTTTTACTATAATCTCCGCATTCTCATGGGCTTGTCTATTGTCCTTTACCATTTCCCTATTCATAAAAGCAAAAACCCCCATAATAATAATTAGTATAAAGATAATGATTCCTATAGTTCTATTGTTCAAACTGGTTCCCTCCATCCATAATTATATAGGGAACCACCATATCTTCATGTCTAAATTCCCCATGATCCCCACCATTCTCTGTAGAATGCATACCATGGTCAGCGGTGATTATTACTTTACCTTTCCAATTAGACACTATATCTTCCACATAAGCATCTACTCTTTTAATAAATTCCATGGCTTCTATAGATAGATCACCATAGGTATGTCCACAATCATCTATTCCATGAAAATGTGTAAATATAAAATTATAATCTTTCTCTATGGCGTCCATAGTAGATTGAAATACTTCATCATCTGTAAATCCATCTTCATTTCTATCTAAATTTAATACTGGCTCAATTTCTGTCTGTAATATTCCAATATTTCCTTCTATATACATAGTCTTCTTCTCCAAATCTTGGGCAAATTTAAAAATAGAATCGACTTTCAACTCCCTTTGTTTCCTTGAATAAATCCCACTTTCTATAGGATTTTTACCTGTAATTATTGCAGCCAACCCTGCATTTGTAACGGGTTTATATACAGACAATGCTTTAGTTGTTTCTGGTTGCATTCCTAGAAAAGGTAGGTATCCATTTTCTACAGCATATTTATATTGATGATAGCCAAATCCATCTAATAAAATAAATAATACATCTTCCTCTATTAAATAATGGGACATATGATAATAGGCATCTTTTATACTGGCCTTAGGAGGATTAATCATAACTCCTTTTACATCTTTTATTATGGTATTACCACCTTCATCTACGTAATTTATATAATTATCCTTGACTTGGAAATAACCATCTTCTTCAATATATTCTAACTCGCCTAATCCTCCCATGATTAAAGCTTCTTCATATTTTTCTTCTACAATACCTTCTAATTTAAATACTTCATCTTGATTATCTATTGAGATAAATTTTATATTCTTTTCACTGTCTATAATATTCATTCCAATATCCTTTCTATCTGGAAGAGGTAATTCATTATCCTTAGACATAAATTTAGCACATGAAGTTATGGATAGTATTATTACACTCAACACAAAAAACAAAATAAAGTTTCTTTTATTCATTATATTCTCTCCCATTGATCAGATTTTCCAATACTTGATTCTTTCTCAGCTGTTTATAACTTCCATATGCTATTAATCCGCCTATTCCTCCTGATAAAGAAGCTGTAGCCAAAGTCAACACTAAAGGAATTAAGGGTAGCCTAAAAAAGATTACATTGACCAAAAAAGTTCCACTTACATTGGCTAATATTCCAGCAATAAAAAAATCACCTTTTTGAAATATTTTAGATTTAACCATTAACATATATGAATCCACTATTAATCCAGGAATTATATAAGTGAGAAAACTTATAATCCCGTGGGTACCGTAGATTCCTAGACTCACTACCATAATAGCTTGTACTATGGATATTAATGTAGCAACTCCAATTTTTCTTATTAAACCCATTCCTAAAACTATCCACATCATATATAAACCACCTGCAATGGCACCACCAGGAATATAAAGAGGTCCAGTTATAATATGTGCAAGAGGTACTATAACGGGTTTAGTTGCTATACCTAATGTTGCCATAAGGGCGATAACAATTATTTCAAATACAGAGAATTTATTGACTAGTCTTTTAAGCATAGTATTTCCTCCAAAATTTAAATATCTTCATCCTATATAAATACTACTCCAAAATAATCTCCTCCACATGCTTAATCCAACGTTGACTAAATGGGTCTTGTCTTATCACTAATTGGAATGGCCCATTGCCTCCTTGACTCTTAGATTTCATCGGCTTTCCATCTCTTTCAAAGGTTAAATAAATATTGTTTGGCTCTTTTATCTCTTCTATACCTAAGATAATCCTATATCCATCTGATGCATTAAAAGTTATTTTTTCAACCTTTGATATATCAAAATCTAATGAAGATAATAGCTTTGACATTTCAATTCCTTTATATTCCGTTTCAACAGGTTTGTTACCGCTACTTCTTACTACAGCAGGGAAACTTATGGCATCACTATGATTGTATATAAAATCCTTTTCTACCACCTGCTGATTTTCTCCTTGAACAATATTTATAGATATATTTCCTCCTTTAGAAAAACTAAATATAAGTATTATTCCAATTACAATCACTATGGGTATAATCTTTTTTAGATTCATAGCATCCTCCTTATTTTCTTTCTAAGGCTTGGCTTATTCCACTTTTAACCCCATTAATAAATCCCCTACTACTAGCTGTAGCTCCACTAATTGTGTCTATGTTTAAATTTTGAGTCTCTATTATCTCTAAAGAAATTTTTTTAAATACCTCTTCATAATACCCTGTGGTTTCACTATGACTAATTGGATATATTTCAATTATTCTATTGTTTTCTACTATAACTTCTACCTGCATAATACCACCAAAACCAATACCTGTACCTATATAAGTTCCATCTTTTAAACTGTCTAAATCGACAATAGATTGAGAGCTAGCCTTTGGTTTAATTAATGGAAGTAGAAGATATATGCTAATTAATAAAATAAGGCTAATTGTTATATACTGGTTTTTCACCAAACTAAACCTTCCAAAATTTAATGAATAACCTTCTGTACCTTTTAAGCACTGAGATTCTTCACATTCTAAACATTTAATACACTCTGGTGAAATCTCCAGTTTATTTGGTTTTTCTATGTTAACAGGACAATTCTTTAAACAATAATTACATCCATTGCATCTTTTATTGCTATAAATATTCGATGGTCCCAAGGCAGATAAGAGACTCTGAAAAGCTCCAAGAGGACAAAACCATCTGCAAAAGACCCTTTTGGAAAATAAGGAAGACAGTACAATCAACAACAATACTATAGATCCTATTTGAAAACTCATTCCCATAAAAACATTTAAATAAGCCAACCAAGGGGAATAGGGAGATACTACATTCCCCTTGCCTAGAATACTTAATATCAAAATCAACAATAGTATAAAGTATTTCAATATTTCAGGATTGAAAAATTTCCCCTTTGGTAACTTTTTTTCCTTAATACCAAGTTTTACCCCTAAGAACTTGAAAAAATCTTGTAATGCTCCAATTGGACATATAAATCCGCAGAAAAACCTACCCATTAATAATGCAGTTAAAGATATTCCAATTGTAAGTGCCATAGATTTGGATATTCCCCTCCATCTAAAGGATGGGTCTGTAAAGGCAGATTTTAATGCACTCCACCCTCCATAGGGATTTATATCGCCAATTGATAATATTCTCCAGTTTATAGTTCCATTAATATATAAAAAATATATTATAGAAATTAATATCATAAGTAGAGTAAAAACAATTTGTATTAAACTACGTTTTTTTAAGTTCATTTTTTCTCAATCCTTACTATATCTTTCATTAGCTCACTTTCTCCTTGGTATAAAACTACTTTATTGCCACCATCTATTATATAGGAATTAATCATTTCTTTTAAGGATAATTCTATTTCATCATCCTTACTTACTACTACGAACTGATTTCCTTCAGTCCATCTCATACCTGCTGTTAACAATACATCTTCCAATAATAATCCTTCCTTACCATTAATATCTTTTGTTCTAACTACTTCAACCATTTTTTCAGGAAATATTACTGCATCTTTAGTAGTAGAAAAATGAGTCATATTTTTAACATTCATGCCAAGTTTAAAATTTGGTGCTATATTCATAGGGGCATTTTCCCCCTCTACCTTTATAAAGTATCTTTGTCTGACTAAAGAAATAGTTTCATTTTTTATTAACCCATCGGAAGCAGCCATTGTGAAAAATCCTTTTTCATCAACCATATCAAACTTTCTTAGAATTTGTCCTACCTCGATAGACTTGTCTTTACTGCCATAGTACTCATAGTAATAAGGTTCTATATCTTCAGTTAAAGGATTAAATATATGTATCTTATCAATGTCTTTAGGCGATATTTCATCGTATAAATCTATATTGGAAACCATCTTAACCCAATAAGGTCCCAATTCATTAGGTATGGCTATCCTTACAGGTTTTTCCTCTTCTTTTAAATCTTTTCCATTAACCTGCCATACCAAAATCACATCACTAGATTCCAGTTTTTCTCTATCTATCATTGTATAATAACCATCCCGACCTGTGACTCCTACACCTTCATAATCCTTTAAATCCAAACCTTCTCTTTCCAAAACATCTCTAAGAGTTGGCCCTTTTACCTTCATTTTAGTCTCTGTACCTGTAGTATTGATCAAAACTACTTCCATTTCCAGCTGCTCATATTCTTTTATTTCCTCTATATCTATTCTAGTCGAACCATCTTCCCAGTTTATTGCAAAGCTATTGGTATCCTTTTGCCACATTTCCTGGGGAACCACATCGGCAACCCTTTCCATTTCTATATCATTCACCTTATATTGATATGCTCCAATAGCCGCATTTACAGCATTAACTACTGCCTGAGAGCTTACAGTAGCCCCAGTTACTTGGACTATATCCTCTGGATTTTTCTTATCTAAAACCACCAGGTTTAGATATTTATCAATTACTATATTTTTAAATCTATCTAAAAACCAATCCTCTTCAATATGTTCTGCATAATCTAAGGTTTCTTCATGTTCTAGTATTTCTATTCCCATTAATTTATCATCTTCGCTATCCATGGCTACTAATACATCAATAGGGCCATTGTAACCTACACAACTGACGACAAAAGCCCTAACTTGTCCATCTATTTCATAAGCTCTCTTTATACCTGGAAAATTTAAAGAAATAAATATATCATCCGAAATATCTTTAACAATCTGAATCTTTTTGGCATTAGGGTAAAAATCCTTTACTTTAAGTTCTTCTTCAGAAACTTTATTATTTAGGCTGAAAAATATAAGAACTACAGCAACCACAACCATTAAAAAAACTAAATAGAATTTTTTACTTTTCATCATACCACTACCTACTCTACTATTATTTTATCGATATTTGATACCCATTGAGGTTTGTTTATATCTCCTGGTTCCTTCTGACCTACAACCAATTTAAAGGGAGGCCCTTCTGTTATATCATATTCTTCTCCATTTTCTTCCCAAGCAATAATCATAGGAAACTTTTTATCAGGATCGGTTTCATCAATATAATCTTGTCTTTTAACTTGTTCAACAGAAAACTCCATTTTATAGTCATCTGTTGCTACTATGGTAACCTTTGTAGCATTTGAAGATATCTGAGCCTCTTGTTCTAACAACTTCCATAGATTAACGCCTTTAAAATTCGTATGAGCAGTAGTCCCAAAATTGTTTAAAGAATAAAAATCTCCTTGAAAAATAATACTTTCCATATCTTTTAAGTTATCTAAACTTAATTTCAACTGGTTTTCTACTTTTCCTTCTATTTTTAAAATATTGTCATCTTCTTCTACTTGTTCACTTTTATTGGTTTTATCTGATTCAACTTCATCATTTGTTTTTTTAACACTTTCTGATTCTTCTTCCTTTTTGTTTTCACTTTCTAGATTTTGTTTTACTTGATCTTCCTTTTCTAATTCCTCTTCTTGGCCTCCCTTTTCTAGGTCCTCAGATAGATCTACTTCCTCCTTTGTTTCTTTTTCAGTTCCATCTTCTATATCCTTATGACCTATTTCTTCTTCCTGTTCTATATTCACCGTAGTATCTTCATTTTCATCTTTTGAACCACATCCAGATAATATTAAAGAAAGGGTTAAAGTAATAATTAAAAATATATTAATAAATTTAAACCTTTTCATATAAACCTCCTAAATAGGCAATAGGATCAAGTCCTATTGCCTTATACTAATATTCTAAAAATCTCAATAACATTACTGTAGCTTCTGCTCTTGTTGCATTTAACTGTCCCCCAATAATATTGTCTGATAAGCCTCTCATAATTTCTGCATCTATCATTTTAGCTACAGAGTTTTTTGCCCATTGGTCTACCTCATCATCAAAGTTAGTCAATATATTTTTTACTTCTTCATTGGTCAATTCTCCATCTAATAAATTAGCTAATATAGTTGATATCTCCTGTCTTTCAATTGGTGAATTTGGTTTGAAGGTACCGTCTTTATAGCCCTTAATTATTCCTTCTTTTGCAGCTAATAAGACATCTTTTGCAAACCAGTCTGTAGATTTTACATCACTAAAAGGAATATTATCTATTTCGGGTGAATCTAGACCTAGTATTCTAATCATTATAGCCACAAATTCTGCTCTCGTAATATCATTATCTGGATTAAACTTGTTATTAGTTCCCTTTATATAGCCCATAGTAACCATTTTTTTAATTTCCCTTTTAGCCCAATGGGACTTTACATCATTAAAAGTTTTTCCATAGGTATAAATAGCCGCTCCACCATTGGTTCCTACAAATAAATTGTCTTTATCCCAATCTAGAAAATAGACATTATTCCATTGTTTAGATGGAAATTCATTTGATGCATTAATTATTTCAGCTACTTTTCCAATTCCTTCAGTCTTAATTATACCATTAGCAGTTGTAGCAATATAAAGGACTCCTTCATTTTCTTTGTCTGCTAAGACCAATCTTATATCATCATCTTCAGTTATTGTTGGATACAAATCTTTTGCTGTATAAACCTTTCTCTTCCCATTTAATATATAATCTACTTCTCCTTGGCCAAAACCTGGTGCATTACCAGATCTTACAACCCATACTCCACCTTTATTATCCATAGATATGCTTCTTACCCAATTTAGATTAAAATTAGTGTTATCAAATCCTTCATAGGTTGTAATAGTTCCGTCAGCTGCTATATGTTGATATCCGCCAATATAAAGTGGATTCTCCTCATCTCCTTTTACATCAGGATAATATCCTATCCAAGCTCCCCCTTCTCCATCAGGTTCTATAGCATCTACAGAGTAAGGTAGAAGTCCTTCTTTTTCTGTATAAACCGTCCAATTATCATCTTTATCTACATATACAGCACCACTCTGTGTGCCTATCCATAATCCACCTTTGCCATCAAGCTCTAATTCTTGAACAAAATTGGCAGGTAGCAATGAATTCTCTGTATTTAAAAGTTTCCAAGTATTATTATTCTTTATCAATATTCCCTGAGGTGTTAAAGCTCCTCCAAGGGTAATCCATAGCTCTCCATTTTCTCTTTGGACTATGGCATAACATGTATCCACTTTAACAATACCTGCATTTTCAGTTTCTATTTCTTTTATAGTAGACCATTTTCCTGAAGGGGTTCTATGAGAAAGTCCCCCATTATTGGTACCAATCCACAAACTACCATCTTTGTCGTATTCCATACTCCTTACACTTGCTTCTGGTAGTTCTTTTCCTGTATCGTTTCTATAGGTAATCCATACTTTGTTGTTTAAATATTTCTCTTCATCAGAACCCGAAAGTTCTGGCAAATCCAACTCTATTACATCTTCTATCTTTGGCTCTTCATAATCTCCAGTTCCTACAACGATACAATCTGTCCATTTTACCCACATGGACTTGCTTTCCTCAACTATAAGTCTTAAAGGACCATAGGCGTTGTTGTTTATATATCCAACATCGCTTTCATTAGGCACTAGAGGATATCCATCTACTGCATAAGCTAAAATAATCTTCTTAACCTGTTCTTTAGAATTTAAAACTCCTTCCATCAACTGTTGGCTACTTCTTAAAATTTGATTATAATTAGGTCCACTAAATACCCTTATACTTGGAACACCTACATCATCTTTTAATCCAACAACTTTTGAAATAATATCCCATAGTACTACTCCTTCAAATTCACGAACACCATCTCCAGTATAAACATCTCTTAGTGAATAATCTATCATAGATTCTATTTGCCTAAGAGTAAAGGTCATTGGTTCCTTTACTTGGGAACCCGTTACTCGAAGAACTGGTATATCCAAGTATTCAGTATAGATTCCTTGATTATGGTTCCAAGAAGAACTTTTATCTACATTTTTGTGAGTAGATTCACCTTCCCCAGTTTTATCTCCAGAATCAGTGGATACAGACTCTCCTCCCCCAATAATAATTTCCTTTAAAAATTGTACTTGATTAGCACCGTTAGGATCATTATAATCCGTCTTTCCAAATATAACTCTAAGTGGTCCTCCATCATTACCAAGACCAGGATTAAATCCTTCATCTGTTGGTCTGATAACATAAGGATAACCATTAAAACCATAGGCTACAAGAACGGGCATTCCTGTATGAAGGGGTTTTTCATTAGAGCCATCAAATTTCCCATCTCCTACATCTTCTGCATTTTTTTCATAATATCCGTATAGAGAACTATCCTTTATTTCTCCTATGGTCATTGGGGGAAAATTATAATTGTCTGCTGCAATAAACTGAATGCTAGTATCCTCATCAATTTTTGGATCTATCCCTACTTTTAAGAGTAAATCCCATAAAGGTACTCCTTTATATTTATTGTAATACCAAAAATATTCACTATTAGAAAGACTATACTCGTCCTCATACTTTATATCATCCATTGCTTCTATATCTGATACTTTTAGCTTTATTTCCTTATCTATCTTATCGCCATGAATGATTATTTCATATTTCGAATATTTAGGATCATCATAAGGTGGATAAGTGTGCTCATAAATATTTTTAGCGTCCTTTTCCTCAATATAAATATATGCTACATTGGAGAATTCCTTAGCATTGGCTTTCTCTTGTTTATAGACTAACTTAAAACAGCCATTATCATTATGTTTTTTAGCCTTATATCCCACATCTGTATCTAGATATACAAGGGGAACTTCATTGATTCCATAAGCTATTAAATAATCACCTACTTCCCCTATAGGTACAGTAATTATGGTCTTTCTAGATTTATCTTTAAATATTACATTCCCTGCATTTGATCTGACCTTTACGTAATTGTCTATTAAGTATTTCCCATTTATTCCTTCATAGGTGTTTTGAACAACTTTTCCATCTACTTTTTCATAATATGTACCTTGCTCTTGTCCATCTATATCCTCTTCTATCTGCCTTAAAGATATAGCTCTATATCCTTCAATTCCAGGGCCTTCTATAGTAAAAGTTGCACCGGTTATAGCGTCAATATTATAAGGTGCCCCATCATGACTAATATGTTTATAGGAAGAATCTAATCCTATTCCGTCACTAGGTTTTTCAGATGCCCTATCTTCTCCAATAGTTATTTTTACAACCTCTTTCCCCCATTGGGATAAATTCATATCATCTATGTTAGTTTGACCGAATACTAATTTGGGGAAACCTTTATCTAAATCCTTTTCAATTATATTTCTATCTTCCCATTTTATTGGAGGTGAAAAATTATCTTTAGCATAGTCAGCCAATATAGCTGTATACTTAGCAATCATAGGTTCAGATTTTTCTTTGCTTTTAGCTGTAAAATCCCTGAAATAATAAGTGTTTTTTAGTTCACCTATAGTTTTAGTAAATTCAAATCCATCTGCACAAGTAAATTTAATTTGATAATCCTTATTGGTTTTTAAATTATTTTTACCTATTAAATCGAATAAATCATAACCTTTTGCTTTTATGATCTTATGAAAATTTAAGCTATTGTTTCCAGAATAGATTCTTTCTATCATCTGATATTTTGACCAGTCAGATTCTGTAATTCGTACTTCTTCATTAATACCTGTGCCTGTAATTAAAAGCTCTACTCTAGATGCTTCAACAAAGTCTATAAAGAAAGTAAATTGAGAAAAAACCATTCCTAAAATTAATAAAATTGAAAGAAACTTAACCTTTTTATTTTCTTTCATACAATACCTCCCTATATTATGGAAAAGAGGGAAAACGATGTTACCCCTCTTTCTTAATCTTCTTGGAAAATCAATTATTTAAATAATGTATTATATACTATAACAGCCGCTTCTGCTCTATTGACTACTTTTGCTGGTTCAAATTTTTCTTCTGCAATATCAGCAAATACTCCTTCAGCTTCTAACCAAGCTACTTGACTAGCTGCCCAATGGGAAACAAAATCCCTATCTTCAAAATTTGACTTTTCCATTACAAACTTGTCCATCTTTTCAGCATCCACAACATTAGCTAATACAGCAGCTCTTCCTACTACAGCTGCTATTTCTTCTCTTGTTATTGCCCTATCTGGTTTGAAAGTTCCATCTGAATAACCTGTAAATAAGCCTTTTTCAACTGCTGCCTCTACATATGGAGCAAACCAACTATCAATCTTAACATCATTAAAATTACCAGTATATTCACCTTTTTCGTAACCTAAAGTTTCCACAATTATTTTACAAAACTGAGCCCTTGTAAATTCTTCTTCTGGAGCATATTTCTCATTACCTACTCCATTGATTATTCCTTTTTTTGCAAGCTCTTTTATGGCAGTTACAGCAAATTCATATTCTTCCGTAATATCGGTAAAAGCAATATCCTTCACTTCTGCTGCTGGTTCCTCTTTAACTGGCTCTTCCTTTTCTGTTCCATCAATAGGATCTCCCACAGTTATTTTCACTACCATCTTAAATACAGTACCAAATTCTCCTTCTTCTTTCACTTTTCTATATACAACTATTTCATCATTATCTGGGTTGTCATCATTATCTATTGCTTCACCATTGATTTCATATGCTAAAACATATTTAAGATCTTCATTGAAAATATCTTCTAGAGTCTGAGGATCAATTGGATAACCATCAGATGTTTCAAAATTTACCTCTGCATTTTTAGCAGTTACACCAGCTTTTTCCTTTAATATATAGGATAAGCTAACTCCTTTAACTATTACAGACTTTTCTCCTGATTTGCTATTGTATATGTATTCTTCATTAATTTGTGCTTCTTCTGGCATAGATTTCAAATCTTCTAAAGTTAATTTTAATTCTTTTTCTACACCTGTTCCTTGAATCTCTACTGAATAATTAACAATATTGTCTGCCAATACAACTCCCTGTGATAATAGCAATACTATTGCCAGAATAAATGTTACTGATTTAAATTTTTTAATAATCATTTCTACCTCCACCTTTCTTTTTTCGAATTTAGTTCTAACTAAATCTAAAGTTTTAAGGAGAGGAAAAGTAAAAAACAGCACCCCAATGGAAATGCTGTTATAACAAACTTCTCCTTTCCAATGGGAGGCTTGACCGTTTCCAGTCAAACCCTATCGGCAAGTCAACCATAAATTAAAATTCACAGGTTAAAATGCTCGGAGATTTATTTAGTTTATTAATACTTTAACATACTTATCTTCCTATGTAAAGTAGTAAACAACCATAATATTCATTAAAATAATTTTTGAGACAAATTTCATTTCTTTACTAAATATGCTAAACTATTATCCATAGACTATAGTAAATGTGAGGTGTCTTTAATGAATAATCTCTTTTTAACCGGAAAAATAGGAGTAGGAAAATCAACTATATTAAAAAATGCATTGAAAAAAATAGATTTGTCAGTTGGAGGCTATGTAACAGAAAGAATTTTTGAAGGCTATTATAGGAAATATATCGTTAAATCCCTATATGATAATAAAGAAAAATATACCATTATAAAAGTTGACTCAAGGGATAATTCAAAAAAAAGTTTTATGGAAGCCTTCGAAAATGGAGTTGTTTCAATATTAGATAAGAGCTTAAAATATAGGGATGTAATCGTTCTAGATGAACTAGGTCCTGCAGAAAATGATATAGATATATTTACTTCTAAAGTATTTGAAATATTAGATAGTGAAAAAATAGTATTTGGTGTTTTAAAAGATGATAATTGTAAATTCATTAATGATATAAAGGGCAGAGATGATGTTATAGTCATTACAGTTACAGAAGAAAATAGAGATTTTATTTTGGAAGAAGTTGTAGAGATACTCAAAAATTTTAAGACATTGTAGATGCAGACCCATGCATCTATCTTCTATTATTTTTCGGGCAGACATATAGGTCTGCCCTACTTGAATTTAGTAATTATTATATCAAAAGTAAATTCCTTTTTTCTACTTTATATCACATTTGTCCACTATTTAACTTTTTTGAAATTTTATTTTTTCTATTATTTATTTTATAAGGGGAATGTTTGGCTATGGATTAACTTCTTAACTACTCTAATCTAATCAATAGTTCTCCTGATTCAACCTTTTGTCCTTCTTTAACGGATATTGATTTAACTGTACCTTCAATTGAAGAAGTAACATTTGTTTCCATCTTCATAGCTTCTATTATAGCTACTAATTGATTTGCTTTTATTTTATCACCTTCCTTAACTAAAATCTTAGCTACAGTTCCAGGTATATTGGCACCGATTTCTAGTTTATTCTCTGGGTCTGCAATTTGGGTGAAAACTGGTTTGGCTACTATATTACTGGCTCTATCATATATCTTTACAGCTCTTCTGCTATCATTGACTTCAAAATATAAAGTCCTGTATCCATCCTCATCTAATTTTCCTATTTCAAGAAGTTTTATTACTAAAATCTTTCCTTCTTCTATTTCTACTTCTCCAGTTTCTCCTTCTTTTAATCCGTAGAAAAATATATCACTACTAACTCTACTAAAATCACCTTGTTCCTCTATATTTTTTAAATAATCTTCGAATACTTTAGGGTAAAAGGCATAGGACAATAAATCCTTCTTTAAAGGATTTATATTATATTTTTCCTTTAAATATGCTCGGATTTTATCAAAATCTACAGGTTCAATTAACTCTCCTGGTCTACAATTAATAGGTTCTTCATCTTTTAGGACTAATTTTTGAAGTTTTTTTGGAAAACCTCCCATAGGTTGCCCCATCATACCTTTAAAATAAGATACTATTGAATCTGGAAAAGCCATGTCTTTAGCCTTATGGTAGATATTTTCTGGAGTTAAATCATTCTGTACCATAAATATTGCCATATCGCCAACAACTTTAGAAGTAGGGGTAACCTTTATTATATCTCCAAGCATTTCATTTACAACTCTATACATTTCCTTCACTTCTTCAAATCGATGGCCTAATCCAAAACTCTCAACTTGTGGTCTTAAGTTAGAATATTGGCCTCCAGGAATCTCATATTTATATATTTCCGTAGTTCCTGATTTTAAACCAGATTCAAATTGACTATATATGGGTCTTATATCACTCCAATAATCAGATATCTTTTGTAAATCATCTAAATTTAATCCCGTACTTCTATCAGTATACTCTAATGCAGCAACTACAGAGTTCAATGCTGGTTGGCTGGTTAAACCTGCCATACTATTAAAAGCAGTGTCTACTATATCTACACCAGCTTGAGCAGCCATCAATACTGTGGCTATGCCATTTCCACTAGTATCATGAGTATGAAGGTGGATAGGTATGTCGATTTCTTCTTTTAATGCTTTAATAAGATTGTATGCAGCCTGAGGTTTTAAAAGGGATGACATATCCTTTATTCCTAATATATGAGCTCCCGTCTTTTCTATTTCCTTTGCCATTTTTACATAATAATCTAAGGTATACTTATCCTTGCTATCATCTAGAATATCACCTGTATAACATATACAAGCCTCTGCAACTTTCCCTAATTTTAACACTTCATCTATAGCTATTTCCATACCTTTTATCCAATTCAAGGAATCAAATATTCTAAAAATATCTATTCCTGTTTCAGCAGATTCTCTGATAAATTCTCTAATTACATTGTCTGGATAATTTTTATAACCTACTCCATTAGAACCTCTAATTAGCATTTGAAACAATATATTCGGTATCCTTTTTCTTAAAAGTTCCAATCGTGTCCAAGGCGATTCCTTTAGAAATCTGTAAGATACATCAAAGGTAGCTCCTCCCCACATTTCTAAGGAAAACAAATCCTTTCCTAGTACAGAAGTTGCCTTACTGATCCTTAACATATCTGTAGTCCTCATTCTAGTAGCCATTAAGGACTGATGGGCATCTCTCATAGTTGTATCTGTGAGCAATAGGTTCTTTCTATTTTTAATCCACTGGACCAGACCTTCTGGTCCCCTTTCATCCAATATTTGTTTGGTACCAAAATATTCTTTAGATCTATTCACCTTAGGAACCCTTGGAATATCAAAATCTGGTTTATACCCTTTTGTTTCATTTACTACTTTTTCACCAATAAATTTGAGCACTTTAAGCTCTATATCTTCTTTGGTTCTTATATCGAATAATTCAGGATTATATGTTATAAATCCAGTATCGCATTTTCCACTTAAAAATTCTTCATGATTCAGTACATTTATTAAAAAAGGTATGTTGGTTTTTACTCCTCTTATTTTTATTTCCTTTAAGGCTCTACTAACCTTTTTGCTAGCATCTTCAAAAGTTCTAGACCAGCCTGTACCTTTACTAAAAGGCTATCATAGTAGGGACTTATAGTACCTCCAGCAAACCCATTTCCTCCATCTAGTCTTATACCAAATCCAGAACTAGTTCTATACATGTCTATGGTACCTGTATCTGGCATAAAGTTTTTCAATGGATCTTCTGTAGTTACTCTGCATTGAATTGCAAATCCTCTTGGTTGCACATCCTTCTGGTTTTTTATACCTATTTCTTGAGAATCAAGAGAATATCCCTCTGCAATTAAAATCTGTGCCTGAACTATGTCTACACCTGTGGTCATTTCAGATACGGTATGCTCAACTTGTATCCTAGGATTTACTTCAATAAAATAATGGTTTCCATACTTATCTAGTAAAAACTCTACTGTTCCTGCACCTCTATAATTAACAGCTCTTCCTATTTTCACTGCATCTTCACAAATCCTTTGTCTTTGCTCCTCCGTTATAGAAAAGGCAGGAGTATATTCAATAATCTTTTGATGTCTCCTTTGGATGGAGCAATCTCTTTCATATAGATGTACGATATTTCCATACTTATCTCCTAAAAGTTGTACTTCTATATGTTTTGGTTTCTCCAAATATTTTTCTACGAATATATCATCAATCCCAAAAGCCTTCTTGGCTTCATTTTTAGCACTATAATATTCTTGAATCAAATCCTTCTCATCTCTTACCACTCTCATACCTCTGCCACCACCTCCAGCAGCAGCTTTTAGCATAATTGGGTAGCCACAATAATTGGCAAATTCAATGACCTCTTCTTCTGAAATTACTGCCTTTTCTATTCCTGGAATTGTAGGTACTCCAACACTATTTACCATTTTTTTGGCCTTTATCTTATCTCCTAAACTTAACATCATATCATAGGTTGGCCCAATAAACTCTATCCCCACTTCTTGGCATTTCCTTGCAAATTCTGGATTCTCAGATAAAAACCCATACCCTGGATGGATTGCATCTACACCTTTTTTCAATGCAAGTCTTATAATCTCATCTATATTTAGATAAGCTTCTATAGGGCCTTTATTTTTCCCAATTAGATAGGATTCATCAGCTTTTACTCTAAACAAAGAGTTTTTATCTTCATTAGAATATACTGCTACAGTTCTTATTCCCAGTTCATTACATGCTCTAAAAATTCTAATTGCGATTTCTCCTCTATTTGCAACTAATATTTTTTTGAATTTTTTCTTCATCTAATCGCCTCCACCAAAATACTAAACTCTGTCATCTATTCATAATCTCAATGATCTTTTCTGTAAACTCTTTTGTTCCTAATTTTCCATCTATATCTAGTGTTCTACTTTCTTTATCCTTTAATGCCATCTGTAGGGCTTCTTCAATTTTTGTTGCTGCTTTGTATTCTCCAATATGTTTTAACATCAGTACTCCAGATAAAATTGCTGAAGTGGGATTGGCTATATTCTTGTTGGCTATATCCAATGCAGAACCATGGACTGGTTCAAAAATTGCTACCTCTTCTCCAATATTGACCCCTGGTGCTAATCCTAAACCACCAATGAGTCCTGCAGATAAATCAGATAATATATCTCCATATAGATTGGGAGCTACTATTACATCGTATTCTTGAGGAAATTGAACTAACTTCATACTCATAGCATCTACAATCATCTCTTCAAACTCTACACTGGGATAATCTTTAGCAATTTTTCTCCCAGATTCTAAAAATAGTCCATCGGATAATTTCATAATATTTGCTTTATGAACCAGAGTAACCTTTTTTCTATTCTCTTTAATGGCTAATTCAAAAGCATATCTACATATTCTTTCACTAGCTTCTCTAGTTATAATTTTTATACTTTCTGCCCTATCTTCATCTATCATACGTTCTATACCTGCATATAGATCCTCTGTATTTTCCCTTACTATAAGCAAATCTACATCTTTATGAAGACTTTCTACTTTATCAAAAGATTTAATAGGCCTTATGTTTGCAAATAGATTTAGTTTCTTTCTTAAACTTACGTTTACACTTCTAAAACCTTGTCCTATAGGGGTAGTTATGGGGCCCTTTAAAACTACCTTGTTTTTCTTTATACTATCTATTACATAATCTGGAAGAGGTGTCCCTTCGGTTTCTATAGTATTCGCTCCTGCTTCTACCTTATCCCAATTTATATTAACTCCAGTGGCATCAATAATCTTTACGGTAGCAGAAATAACCTCTGGACCTATCCCATCTCCAGGAATTAAAGTTATAGTTTTTGCCATATCAATTCCCCTTTCAGATAATTTAAAAAATCTAGTTCTTTATGAAGTTTAAAAGACCACCAGCTTTAAGTATTTGTCTTTGCCGTTCAGTTACATCCAGAACCATTAGAAATTGTTGACCTTTAGTTTTATTTTTAATTACTATTTCATCTTCTTCAATTTGGGTTAATAAATTTTCTATAACTAAGTCATCAAGCATATTAATACTATCATAATCTTTTTCTTCCATAAATACTAGGGGTATAATTCCATTATTAATTAAATTTTGTTTGTGTATCCTTGCAAAAGATTTAGCAATTATAACTTTTATGCCTAAATACAATGGTACCAGTGCTGCATGTTCACGGCTGGAACCTTGTCCATAATTAAGTCCACCTAGTATAATTCCCCCTCCATTATTCTTAGCCCTTTCAGGGAATTGTGAATCACAAGGCACAAGACAATAATCTGAAAGATATGGAATATTGGATCTATAGGGAAGGAGTTTTGCATTAGAAGGCATTATATGATCCGTTGTAATATCATCACCTAATTTTATAAGTACTCTTCCTCTTATAGTCTCTTCAATAGCCTTTGCCTGAGGAAAAGGCTTTATATTTGGTCCACGAATTATTTCTACATCTTTTCCATTATTTGCAGGACTAATTATTAAATTATCATTAATCAAAAATTTTTCTGGCATTTCTATATTGAAATCTCTAACATAATTTTTGGGGCTGGTAATATACCCTGTTAAAGCAGAAACAGCTGCAACTTCCGGACTTACTAAGTATACATCAGCAGATGCAGTACCTGATCTTCCTTTGAAATTCCTATTAAAAGTTCTTAGAGAAACCCCATTGGTACTAGGGGATTGACCCATTCCAATGCAAGGTCCACATCCAGATTCCAGTATTCGAGCTCCTGATGATATAAGTTTTGCTAAAGCTCCATTTTCAGCCAACATATTCAATACTTGCTTAGAACCAGGAGCAATAACCAAAGAAACATCCTCCGCTATGGTTTTTCCTTCTAATATCTTTGCCGCCTTCATCAAATCCATATATGAAGAATTGGTACAGCTTCCTATAGCCACTTGATGAACTTTTATCTTTTCCATTTCCGTTACAGGTACTACGTTATCTGGACTATGGGGACAGGCTATTAAAGGTTCCAATTCATCTAATTCTATAACTATAATTTCATCATAATGAGCATTCTTATCAGCTTCTATTTTTGTATAATCTTCTTCTCTTCCCTGAGCTTTTAAAAACCTAAAGGTAATTTCATCAGAAGGAAAAATTGAAGTAGTTGCTCCTAGTTCTGCTCCCATATTAGTTATAGTTGCTCTTTCAGGTACAGACAGGGTTTTAATACCTTCACCAGCATATTCAAATATTTTGTTCAGTCCTCCCTTTACCTTGTACCTTCTTAAAACTTCCAATATAATATCTTTAGCTGATGCTCCAGCATTTAATTTTCCCCTTAACTCAACCTTCACTATCTGAGGCATATTTATATAGTAGGCTCCTCCTGCCATAGCCACTGCTACATCAAGTCCACCAGCGCCAATACTCAACATTCCTAATCCTCCACCAGTTGGCGTATGACTATCAGAACCTAATAAAGTTTCACCCGGTACTCCGAACCGTTCCAAATGAACTTGGTGACATATTCCATTACCTGCCTTAGAAAAGTATATCCCATATTTTTTTGCTATACTTTGTATATATAGATGATCATCTGCATTTTCTGGCCCTGTTTGTAATAAATTATGATCGATATAAGCTACTGATTTTTTAGTCTTAACCCTTTCTACACCTAAAGCTTCAAATTGTAAATAAGCCATAGTACCAGTAGAATCTTGAGTTAAAGTTTGATCTATTCTTAACCCTATTTCCTTTCCTTTCTTCATCTCTCCCTTTACTAAATGTTTTTTAATTATCTTTTCTGCTACTGTTAATCCCATTTATATTCCTCCAGTCTTTGTCTACATTGCTTCAGTTTCTTCATTGTTTAAAATATTAGGAATACATTTAAAAACTAATTCCTTTAGTTCATCATTTCTAATATTTGAAGTCCTTCCCTTTGCATATTCATCATCAATCCATTTTTTTATAGCAATAATCCTAGCATCGCTTTTATCAATTTTATTTTCATCATTCAATCTAAAATATCCATTAATCCATGCAGCAATTCCAGCTAATCCCGAATAAGAATTTACTGCTACTAAAGGTGGTCTACCCAAAACCTTCTTAGTATCAAAACTATTATATATCTCTTTATTTTTAAGCATTCCATCAGCATGAATACCAGCCCTAGTAACATTGAACTCACTACCTACAAAAGGAGTTCTAGCTGGCACTTTGTAATTTAGCTCCCTTTCAAAATAATCTGCAATATCAGCAATGATTTTAAGATTCATGCTTTTAGTGTTCCCTTTAATTTGCCCATATTCAAATATCATAGATTCTAAAGGACAATTCCCTGTTCTCTCTCCAATTGCAAATAATGTACTATTTACTGAAGCCCCTCCATATAGCCAAGATGTGGTAGAATTTACAACTACATTATTAAAATCATTATGTCCATGCCATTCTATGGATTCTGAAGGTACATCGCAGTAATATCTTAAGCCGTGAACAAGAGCAGGCACCGATCTTGGTAATTCGACTCCCACATAAGGTATTCCAACACCTAAAGTATCACAAACTCTTATTTTTACGGGAATATCGTATTTTTTAGATAATTCCATTAAACTTTTAGCCAATGGAGCTACAAATCCAAAAAAATCCGCCCTAGTTATATCTTCAAAATGACATCTTGGAGTAATACCATTTTCCAATGCATTTTCTGCAATAGTAAGGTATGTTTGGATCGCTTCTTTTCTAGTCATGTTTAGTTTATGGAAAATATGATAATCAGAACAAGACATAAGTATTCCAGTTTCCTTTATCCCCATGGATTTCACCAGTTTAAAATCCTCTTTATTTGCCCTAATCCACGAAGTTATTTGAGGAAAATCATATCCTTTAGCCATGCATTTTTCTACTGCCTTTCTATCCTTTTCTGAGTACAAAAAGAATTCCGTTTGTCTGATGATACCAGAACCATTGTCTAATGCATGTAGATATTCAAATATCCTTACCATTTGATCAACTGTCATAGCTTCCATCGATTGTTGACCATCCCTAAAAGTAGTGTCAGTAATCCATATATCCTCTGGAATTTCCATAGGAAGTTGGATATTGTTGAACTTAATCTTTGGAATTTCAGAATAAGGAAATACATCCTTAAATAGATTTGGTCTTAAAGTATCGATTACTTTATAATTCATTTGCTATTCCTCCTTAACATTATTATTTGCAAGTTTATTTTTTTTAGTTTCATTTTTTTACTCTTTATCTCTTCTACCAAATTTGATGCATTAATTCAATAAATTAATATAATGGTTCAAAATCTTAATCCAATTCATATTTGATTTTGTGTTTATTGCAAGTTTTGATACTTCTTTGAGATATGTAGTTTTTTTGATAAAAAATAATAATTGAATTTATTCTAACACAAAATTAAAATGATAACAATACGTTTTTGCAAGTTTTTTTTATTTTCTTGCATTTTTCGTATTGCTTTTTACAAAATTAAAACACCTTCTAATTAGAAGGTATCAGTTTGTAGACAAAACACGGTTTCCTTCTTTATGGAAACCGTGTTTCTTAATGAACAAATAATAAAACTATATAAATTTGATAAAAGACCATGCATATTAACGCATGGATTGGATGGATTTGGTCCATTTTTCCTGGACCTCCACATCCAATTCGCTATCTTCTTTAAATTCATGCAAGCAGCAATAAGCATCGCCTGCGCCTTAACTTTTTTTAAGCCCCGTAGGGTTGTCCAGCGCATGCCATGCTTCTCTTTCATATCTGCAAATACACGTTCTATTGTTTCCTTTCTCATATCGTATATTTCTTTATTAATGCTTGTATGCCTTAAATGCTCGACTTCCTCCATATAATTTCCCCATATATGACGGGTAACAACTTTAGTATGGTTTTTGCTATTTGTGCATTTGTTTATATCTGGGCAATTTATACATATTTTAGAATCTGATTTATACTCCCTATAGCCATCCCTATTGGTTGTACTATACTTTAATATTTGATTGTTTGGGCATATGTAACAGTCATAGTATTCATCATATACATATTCATGTTTTTTAAAAAATTCTTTCTTACCCCTAGGTCTTGTATAGGGCATTACTGGCCTAATTTCTTGATCTATTAACAATTTAGCTATATACGGAACTTTATATCCAGCATCTACTGCTACATACTTTGGTTTGCCTAAGTTTCTTTTAACCTTATCTAATATTGTTTTAAACATTGCACTATCATGGACATTAGCAGCAGTTACGTCTATTCCAAGTATAAACCCGTTCTTATCACAAGCTGTGTGGAAAGAATATGCGTAGCATTTTTCCTTCTCACTTTTATATAACATTCCACTATCTGGGTCGGTTTTACTTATCTTTACTTCCTTGTATTCTGTTTTTTTTTACTCATATCAAGGGGCTTCTTGCCATGTATTTCTCTATCTTCATTTATTTCTTTGTCTAGTAATTCTTGGTAGCTACGCATTTTCTTTTCTAATTTAACTTTATTGTACTTCTTCTTATTGGCATTAGCTTTTACGTGGGTAGAATCTATGAAGACTGCATCTGTATCTATGAATCCTGCATCTATTGCTTGTTCTAGGATACGCATAAATATTTTTTCAAATACGTCTGTATCTTTAAATCTTCTAACATAGTTCTTTCCAAATGTAGTAAAGTGGGGTATCTTATCATGTAGACCATATCCTAGAAACCAGCGATAGGCTACATTAGTTTCTATTTCAGCTATAGTTTGCCTCATTGATTTTATCCCAAAGATATATTGGATGAAAACAATTTTAAATAAAACTACAGGGTCTATACTTGGTCTGCCGGTTTCAGTACTATACATGTCCTTTACTAAATCATAGATAAAGCTAAAATCTATGCAAGCATCAAGTTTTCTAACTAAATGATCTTTTGGGACCAATTGGTAAATAGATATGATTTCAACTTGATTTCTTTTATCAGATTTATTTATCGTTAGCATAACAACACCTCATTTAAAAATATGTTATATATTATATATTCTACAAAAAAGCAGAAAATCCTTTTTGCTTTCAAGGATTTTCTGCTTTTTTATAAAAAATTTGTACTTTGTCTTCAGTCTGACACCTTCTAATTAGAAGGTATTTTAAAGGATTTAGTATATTTGTCTGCTATTTATAAATCATTATAAGAATTAGGCGAGAAAAAGCATATACTTTTCTCATCTAACAAGCGATTATTTCCTTAATAAAAAATTCTCTCCCTCCTAAAAGTTCCCAGTCATCACTATTACAATCTGGACAAACTCCCTTATATTGAAGATAATTAAATACTCTACTACAATTATTACATATGCAATTACCTGGCAATATTTCAATCTCTAGTTTAGTATTTTCTAACATGGTGCCATCTACTGCAGCAGGATAACATGCTTTAGCATACCTTGGTATTACAGAAGATAACTCTCCAATTTGAAGTACTAAAGTGTCTATTTCAGTAATACCATTTTCTATTGCAAAATTTTCAACAGTCCGTACTACATTAATCATTATTCCTAATTCATGCATAAATACCCACCTCTTTTCTAGTATAAATACCTAGGGTGAGATTCTATCTCACCCCTATTCTTAATAAAATTCTATTGGAATCACTACCTCTTTTTAGTACCACTTAATGTCTTTTTAATACTATGGGCAACCATTCTACCTTTTCTTTTAACAACATTTTTAACAATTATGGGTTTAAGGTCTTCAAAGGATACATTTTCTGCATCATATTTTTTTACCAATGATATGGCATCAAATTTACATCTAGTAGTACATTGTCCGCATCCTACGCATATATATTCATCTACAACTGTGGCACCACAACTTAAACATCGCTCTGTTTCTTTCTTTACTTGCTCCTCTGTCAAGGTAGGTCTTAAATCTTTAAAGGATTGTTTAGCCCTAGATACATCTACAGGTTCTGTTCTCTGCCTTGGAAGACGGTCATAACCTGCTAAGTCCAGATTTTTCTTATCAAAAGCCTTAAATTCCCTTCTATCTCTACCAAAGATTAAATCTTGCCCTGGGTGAACATAACGATGTATTGAAATTGCTGCTTCTTTACCTAATGCTATAGCATCTATTGCAAACTTAGGTCCCGTTGCTGCATCTCCACCTGCAAATATATCTGACTCTCCTGTCTGCAAAGTAATAGGATCCACTTTTATTGTATGGTTTCTATTTAATTCTACCTTTGAACCCTCTAATAATCCACCCCAGTCTATTGTTTGGCCAATGGAGAGCAAAATTTTGTCTGCTTTAACAATCTTAGTATCGTTCTCGTCATATTTTGGATTAAATCTCTTATTTTCATCGAAAACCGAAATGCACTTTTTAAATTCTATTCCCACAACATTACCATCCTCTGTAAGAATACGTTTTGGACCCCAACCATTATTGATGACTATATCTTCAGACGTGGCTTCTTCAATTTCTTCATCAAGGGCAGGCATTTCTTCTCTGCTCTCTAGACAAAACATTTCAACACTAGAAGCACCAGCTCTTGTAGCAGTTCTTGCTACATCTATTGCAACATTACCTCCACCTATTACTAATACATCACCTTCCATATTAACATCTTTCCCTAGATTCACATCTAGCAAGAAATCCACACCTGAGATTACCCCTTTTGCATCTTCCCCCTCAACACCTAGTTTCCTACCAGCTTGGGCACCAATAGCAAGATAGAATGCTTCATATCCTTGTTTTCTCAATTCATCTATAGTAATATCTTTTCCTACTTCTATCCCCGTCTTAAATTCTACACCTAATTCCCTTAAGATATCAATTTCTGCATTTATTACATCCTTTTCTAATCTATATGAAGGAATTCCTAAAGTTAACATACCGCCAAGAACCTTTTGCTTTTCAAATACAGTTACATTATAGCCATCTATAGCTAAATAATATGCACAAGATAGACCTGAAGGTCCTGCTCCTACAATAGCAATCTTCTTCCTATAGTCATGTCTTTTTTTAGGTATATAGCGAATATCTGCATTTAAATCCTGTTCTGCAATGAACTTTTTAATATCATCAATAGCTATTGGTTCATCTACATTTCCCCTAGTACATACTGATTCACAAGTCCTAGGACATATCCGTCCACATACTGCTGGGAAAGGATTTTCTTTTTTGATTAATTCTAAAGCTTCAGTATATCTACCCTGGGAAGCCAATTTAATATAGCCTTGTATAGGAATATGTGCTGGACATTGAGTTATACAAGGACTGGTTCCTGAATCTAAAACAATCTCCCTATTGATTCGATAATCTGGATTCCATTTATCTGGCCCCCATTTAGAATTAGATGGTAAATCTATTCTTTCTTCAATAACCTGTGCTTCCTCACATAATTTTTGACCTAATTTAAGGGCATTAGTTGGACATACCTGTACACATTGGCCACAAGCAACACATTTTTCTGGGTCTATTCGTGAAACATAATTAGAACGTATCATATCGTTATTTAAGAACATAGTAGCAGTTCTAAGAGAAAAACAGCTACAAGAACAGCAATTACAAATTGCATGAGTTTTGCCAAAACCATCTACATTAGGTATTTGATGCATTAAACCATTTTCTTCAGCTTTATGTATAATTTCAAAAGCTTCTTCACGGGTAATCTGTCTCCCTCTGCCAGTGCGGATATAATATTCAGCAGCATGACCTAGTTGAATACACATATCCTCCTTTAAATGTCCACAACCTTCTCCCATGATTTCCCTAGACGTACGACAAGAACAGTCTGAAACTGAGAATATGTCATTTTCATTTAGGTATTTTGAAATCTCCTCATAGGATGCTCTTCTAGTTTCACCATCAATTGCTGTTTCAATAGGGATAACTCTCATAAGACCCGTACCTACAGGGAAAACTCCAGCAGTCATTGGGCCTCTTACTCTCCCATATGCTTCAAAAGCTTCTGCGATTTGTGGATACTTTCTAACATTCTCTTTGTTGTTAACCATCATTTCCATAACACCTGGAACCCAAGTATCAAGCCAATATTTATCAACGCCATCAATTTCATTAACAAAACAAACTCCTGCCACTGCTAAATCCCATAATAGTTTTGCTGTTTTATCTACAGGTTTACCACACAAAAGAGCTACTTCCTCAGCGCTCTTTGGTTTTCGAAACTCTAAACAAAGCCCTACTTCAGCCATTTCATCTGTAACAACAGGCTCCAAAATCATATACTCAGGATCCGTAGGTTTATATGCTGATTTAGAACCAGGTTTTTTCATACCAATATGATTAGCAAGATCGAGTACTTTTTCCTTAACCATATTAAGCCCCCCTAAACTTTAAAGTTTACTACTCTTTCCAATTTTTTATTTCAGCACGAAGCCAATTTGCCCATTCATCAATTCCTTCACCTGTTTTTGCTGAGATAGGAATGATTTTTATATCTGGGTTTAATTTCTTTACACGTTCTTTAACTGCTTCTAAGTCAAAATCAAAATAATCTAGAGTGTCAATTTTATTGATTAACAGTACATCTACCTTCGAGAACATTAGAGGATATTTCAAAGGTTTGTCATCCCCTTCTGGTACACTTAAAATCATAGCATTTTTAGAAGCTCCAGTATCAAATTCTGCTGGACATACTAAATTACCTACATTTTCTAAAATAGCAAAATCAATATCCTCTATACCTAATCCTTCTATACCTTGCTTAGTCATTTCTGCATCCAAATGGCACATTCCTCCTGTATGTAGCTGAATTACCTTTGTCCCAGTCTCAAAAACAGCATGGGCATCTACATCTGAATCAATATCTGCTTCTAAAACCCCAATATTCATCTCTTTGCCTAAGGCTTCAATAGTCTTCAGAACCGTACATGTTTTACCTGAGCCTGGGGAAGACATTAAATTTAGTAGGAAAGTTTTGTTCTTCTTTAATCTCTCTCTCAGAAGGTCTACCTGTCGATTATTGTCTTCAAAAACACTTTCTTTAATTTCTAAAACTTTAAATTCTCTCATATTTTATAATCACCTTCCTCAAAACTTATTATTTTATAAATCAATTTTCACATAACCACCAAATCTCTCTGCCATAATATTATATAAAGGTTTACCTAACATAAAGGTGTATATCTGATCTGCTTTTTCTATAACATCAATGTCTTTAAACTCGTTGGGATACAGTATCTTTCCCAAAAAGTATGCATCAGCTATGGCAGTTTCAATATTGTTATAGTATGAAATATAAGGTAGTTGTCCATAAACTTTTCCATTTCTTACAGCAGATAATGCATTATAGTAATCTGGGTTTTTAGCATAATCTTCTTTTACTAAATTTAAACCATTTTCATCAATTACAAGTATATCTGGATCCCATTCTATTAGCTGTTCCTTATCAATCATAATAGACCCAGTTTTTACCAGCCCATCGACAACATTTTTTGCACTAATAGCATTTAATATAGGAGAATTGCCTGAAGTGCTTTCAATTCCATGGATTCCCTTATAGCTTAACCCCCCTATGTAAATACTTGGCTTTTTATCCTCTGGGATATCTTTTGTGAGATTTAATAGTTCATTTTTACAAGCTTCCATATACTCTTTTAATTCCTCTGCTCTGTCTTCCTTTCCTACTATTTCTCCAATAATCTTTAAGGATTTATACATATCCTCATCAAAAACTGCCGAAGTACCAGTTGTAACAATTACAATGGGTATTCCCGTCTTTTTTTCAATTTCCTCAATCTCAGCCACATCTAGTATATCTCCCGCTATTATAATATCTGGATTTACCTTTATAAGCAGTTCTGGATCTGGACTTGCTGGAAACCCTTCACCTACTAATGGAAGCTTTTCTAACTCAGGGTTGGCTATTATATAAGGACGGCCAGTTTCTGCAGATTGTTGCCCCTTTTCAACTCCGACAAGTTTTTCGGTACCATTTATATAAGTGTAAATTCTTAGTGCAGAACCTATAGCTACTACCCTTTCCACTGGCTTTTCTAAAACAATACTACGTCCTGCCATATCTGTTATTTCAACAATATTAGTGTCGTCATTAGTTTGACTTTTTTTAGTACTAACAATGTCCTCTGACTGAGTACAACCAGTTAAAACACAAACAGTATATATTACTACAGTTCATAACAAAATTATTTTTCTCTTCATCCTTAACCCTCCTTTTCAAAAATTATATTTAAAATAACTATATATTTTATAGAGGAATAACTACTGGAATCCCTGAATAACTTTCTATCATCACTTCCACGCCATATACCTTTTTAATGGATTCAGGATTTATAATAGATGCATCTCCAAAATCAAAGCATTTACCTTCCTTCAATAAGAGGAATTTATCAGCAAAGCGTAGAGCCAAATTTAAATCATGCATAGTAATTACTGCTGAAATTTTTTTCTTCTTAAGGATTTTCCTAATTATATTAAGTACTTCTATTTGGTTTTTTAAATCCAGATTGCTAGTTGGTTCATCCATAAGTAAAACCTTTGGCTCCTGTGTCAGGGCTCTAGCTATGATAACTTTTTGTAATTCACCACCACTTAATTCATCAGTGTAACGCATAGAATAATTATCTAAACCTAATAAGTCTAGGATTTCCTCAACAACTTCAATATCATTCTGCCTAATATCCCTTTTTATATATGGTTTTCTTCCAAGTAAAACCGTATCGAAAACTGTATTTCTTGTACAATAATGGCTTTGAGGTACATAACCTATTTTTTTTGCAAGTTCAGACCTTTTTAATAAAGAACTGTCTCTACCATTTATATATACCGTTCCTAGCCGAGGTTCTAATATTCTGTTTAGACATTTTAAAATAGTGGATTTTCCTGCCCCATTAGTCCCCAAAACCGCTAAACAATCCCCCTTTTCTATTGAAAACACTATATTATGAATAATATAGTCTTCAGTATAGGAAAAACTTAAATTATCAGCTAATAAAGTCATCTACCCATATCCCCCCTAGTATAATAATGTCATAGTCAATAAAGACTATGCAGTTAAAACTTTTCTAAAAATCTCATTTCTTTATTCAGTAACTGAAGAAGATAT
>NZ_PPXW01000001.1:1588405-1707675 GCF_021655095.1 Clostridium sp. Cult1
TTAGCAGAAGCTGCATTGCATGATGGTAAAAATGTAGTACAATCCCAGTCTTATGGACCGGAAGCAAGAGGAGGAGCTAGTAAGGCGGAAGTTATAATTAGTGACAATAATATTAATTATCCAAAAGTAGATAAATGTGATATATTATTATCTTTAACACAAAAAGCTTGTGATAAATATATAGATTCCCTAAAACCAGGTGGAGTATTAATTTTAGATGCATCTGTTTCTAGAAAACCAGATAGAGATGATGTAAAGATTTATACTATACCAATATTAGATACAGCTGTAAATCAACTAAAAAAACCTATGGTTGCGAATATTATTGCTTTAGGCAGTATTTATGAATTAACCAAAGTAGTAAGTAAAGAAGCTCTTGAAAAGGCAGTATTAAGTAGAGTGCCCCGTGGGACAGAAGAGTTAAACAAAAAAGCTCTTCAAGAAGGTTTTAAGCTAATAGAAAATCATAAGGATAAACTGTATGGAGAAGTATGTTGATTTAATTAAAGTAATTCAGAATAATTTCAATCGTTTAAGTAAGGGGCAAAAATTAATTGCTGAGTTTATCATGAATAATTATGATAGAGCTGCATTTATGACAGCTGCAACTTTAGGTGAAACGGTAGGGGTAAGCGAGTCTACCGTAGTGCGATTTGCTAATACTTTAGGTTACAATGGATATAGAGAATTGCAGAAAGAGTTACAAGAATTAATTAAAAATAAATTGACTACAGTTCAAAGGATATCTTTAAGTAGAGATTTTACAGACTATGAAAATGCGTTGAAACAAGCTGTGAAAAAGGATATGGATAATATTGAGAAAACGTTACGTGAAATTGATTATCATGCTTTTCAAAGTGCTGTAGAGATAACATTAGAAGCAAAAAATGTATTTGTATTAGGTCTTAGAAGTTCATCTTTTTTAGCTGGATATTTGGGTTTTTATTTAAATTTTTTATTAGATAATGTGAAAGTAGTAACCTCAGGTCCTAGCGATGTTTTTGAACAATTATTGAAAATTACTGATAAAGATGTTATTATCGGAATAAGTTATCCAAGATATTCTAAAAGAACTTTAGAAGCATTAGACTATGGTAAGGAAAAAGGTTGTAAGATAATAGGTATTACTGATAGTCCTATATCACCAGCAGCCCAGTATGCAGATACAACTCTCATAGCAAGTAGTAATATGTTATCCTTTGTAGATTCTTTGGTAGCCCCTATGAGCTTAATAAACGCCTTTATTATTGCATTGGGAACAGAGAAGAAAGATGATATTACATCATATTTTGAAGACCTTGAAAAGATATGGAAAAAACATAATGTATACAATACCAATAATAAAAATAATAAATGAAGCTACCAGTAATTTGGTAGTTTTATTTATTATTTTTATAGCATAATTAATGTTATCATAAATGATATATTCAATATTAAATAATATTTTGTTATAATATAATGTATACTCATAAATTGGAGGTAAATATATGAAAAAAATATTTTTAGTAAGACACGGAGAATCAAAATGGAATGTTTTAAAAAAAATTCAAGGTCAACAGGATATCCCCCTTACTAATAAGGGAATTGAACAAGCCAATTTAATTGGAAATAGATTAATTAATGAAAAAATAGAAAAAATATATTCTAGTGACTTGAGTAGAGCATTTACGACTGCTAAAATTATTGGAAATAAACTTAATCTTGACATAATACCTATGAAAGAGTTTAGAGAAATCAATTTTGGAGTATGGGAAGGAATTACTAACGAAATAATGAATACTAAGTATTCTAATGAGTTAATTTTGTGGAGAAAAGAACCGGATAAGTTAAGAATTGAAGGTGCAGAAACATTAAAAGAATTACAACATAGGGCTATGAAAGGAATAAATAAGATAATCAACGATGATACAATTAATAATTTCTTAATAGTTTCTCATAGCGCTACTTTAAAAACTATCATTTTAGGTTTATTAGACATTGATCTAGTGTCTTTTAAAAATTTAACTATAAATAATGTAAGTTTGTCTATTATAGAAATTAGAGAATATAATAGAGTTTTAAAACTATTTAATGATACAAGTCATATAGAGGAGAATTAATTATGAAAGTTGCTGTAATAGGAGGAGGACCTGCTGGAATAATAGCTGCCGGATTTGCAGGCTCCAGAGGTAAAGATGTAACCTTAATCGAAAAAAATAATAAACTTGGAAAGAAGTTATTTATAACAGGAAAGGGCAGATGTAATATCACTAATGCTTCTCCCATAGAAGACTTTTTTGATAATGTCATAACTAATAAAGAATTCTTATATAGTAGTTTTTATTCTTTTTCAAATAAAGACATACTAGAGTTATTAGGGTCTTATGGATTGAAATTTAAGATTGAAAGAGGAAATAGAGTTTTCCCAGCCTCTGATAAATCCAGTGATGTAATAAAATCCCTAGAAAAATTTTTGGTAGATAATAACGTGAAGGTATTACTAAATAAAACAGTAATAGATATAAGAAATAGCAATGATAAATTTATCATTAAATTCAAAGACAATAGTACTGACATTTTTGATAAAATAATCTTAGCTACTGGAGGCAAATCATATCCAGCTACTGGTTCAACTGGAGATGGATATGATTTCGCAAGAAATTTTGGTCATAAAATTATGACATTAAGGCCTTCTTTAGTACCTATAGAAATACAAGAAGAGTGGATTAAAAAACTGCAAGGTTTATCTCTAAAAAATGTAAAACTAATTGCCCTAGTTAAAAACAAAAAGATACATGAAGAATTTGGAGAAATGATATTTACGCATTATGGTATATCTGGGCCTATTGTATTATCAATAAGCAATATAATCAATAAACATATTGATAAAAAAGTAAATTTTTCTATTGATTTAAAACCTGCTTTATCTTACGAAAAATTGGATAATAGAATTCTAAGAGATTTTGAAAAATTCAAAAACAGGCAAATTAAAAATGGTTTAGATGAATTATTGCCACAAAAACTAATACCAGTAATTATTTATCTTGCTTCTATTAGTGAAATAAAACCTGTTCACCAAATAACTAAAGAAGAAAGGTTAAAAATTATTAAAACTATAAAAAACCTACCTTTAACTTTTAAGAAATTTAGACCTATAGAAGAGGCTATAGTAACTTCTGGAGGAATATCTACAAAGGAAATTGATCCTTCTACAATGGAATCTAAACTTATTCCTGGTTTGTTTTTTTCAGGTGAAATTATAGATGTAGATGGATTAACAGGAGGTTACAACTTACAAGTTGCATATTCTACAGGATACTTAGCTGGCATGAATGTCTAACAGTTTTAAAGATTAGCCTTATAATATTTTCATTATTTGTAAACAATACGCATAGAGTATTATAAATAATGGATTTAGGAGGCTAAAATGAAATTTATCTATAACTATTTAGAAAAGGTATTGATATTTTTATCGATTTGTTCCTTAATGCTTCTACTAATAATTCAATTTATTGATTATAATAACAAACATTCAATTTTTACTTCTATTGATTTTGATAATAACAAGTTTTTTAATCTATCCGGTTCTACTGATTATTATGAAAAGGGAATAATTATTCTTAAAAATATGACACCTAATTTTTATAATATTGAAGTTTTAGTTAATGGACAATATGCTGGAGATTTTACAAAAAATGATGAAATAAAAATTAATGTCTACCATAATGATCTTGTAGAAATTGACGGAACAAAATATAATGATAAACTAACTATTAAAGTAGTAGGGGTAAGTAGTAATTTAGATATGCCTAAATTAGATACTATTATAACAACATCACAAAGTATAGAAATATTAAGCAAAGTTCAATTAAAATAACTTGTTTGATTCCAGATTTTAATATATAATTATTAAAGGATGTGGTATAATTGAAAATGGTTTCGATTAGAGGAGCTACTACTGTTGAACATAATAATAAAGAGGAAATTATAAGAGCTACTAAAGAGTTATTGCTAAGAATAGAAAGTGACAATAATCTAATAAAAGATAATGTTATTAGCATTTTATTCTCATCAACTAAAGATTTAAATGCTGAATACCCTGCCAAGGCTGCTAGGTTGTTAGGATATACCCAATGTGGTTTAATGTGTTTCAATGAAATGGATGTTGTAGGTAGCATTAAAAGATGTATTAGAGCAATAGTTTTATATCAAGATTTATTAGAACAAAAGGATGTAAAACATATATATCTAAATAAGGCAAAAACATTGAGACCTGATTTAAATGAATAAAAACAACACTGCCACCGATGGGTGGTTATTATTTTATTAGGAGGATTAAAATGTCTAATAGAAGACTAGTTATAGCAATTGATGGTCCTGCTGGAGCAGGCAAAAGTACTATAGCTAAACGGGTTGCTGAAATATTAAAATTAGAATATATTGATACTGGCGCCATGTATAGAGCTCTGACTCTAAAAGTAATAGAGGCAGGTATTGATCCTAAGGATACTGACAGGGTTATAAATCTAATGGAGACGACTTCTATTTATTTTAAAGATAATCATATATACTTAGATGGAGAAAATGTTGACAAAGAAATTAGGAAAAATGCAATAAGCAATAATGTTTCTGATATATCAAAAATAAAGGAAGTAAGAGAAAAAATGGTAGAGTTACAAAGAAAATTATCAGAATCTAGCAGTGTTATTTTAGATGGAAGAGATATTGGAACTGTTGTCCTTCCTAATGCAAATTATAAATTTTTTATTACAGCTTCAGTCGAGGAAAGGGCTAGAAGAAGATATAATGAATTATTAGAAAAAAGAGAGAAAGATATTTCTTATGGAAAAGTTTTATTCGAAATTAAAAAAAGAGATGATATAGATAGCACACGGAGAATTGCTCCTTTAAAAAAAAGTATAGATGCATACTTACTAGATACAACTAGTAAATCAGTAGAAGAATGTGTTAATGAAATTATCGCTGTAATAGAAGGGAGGTAACTAGTTGCATTTTTATAAAGTTATTAGGTTCCTTGCAATTTTAATATTTAATATTATTTTTAGAATAGATATTCATGGTCGTGAAAACATACCAGCTAAAGGCAGAATCATATTATGCTCTAATCATATCAGTTTATTAGATCCTGTTGTTCTAGCAATAGCTGTGCCTAGACCAATATCTTTTATGGCCAAAAAAGAATTATTTAACAATAAAATTCTATCTATATTAGTCTCTAAACTAGGAGCATTTCCAGTAGATCGGAAAGGTTCAGATATTTCAGCTATACGTTCATCTTTAAAAGTATTAAAAGAAGAGAAAATACTAGGCATTTTTCCTGAAGGAACTAGAGTCAAAAAAATGGATTTGGATAGCGCTAAACCTGGCATAAGCTTAATTAGTATAAAGGGAAAATCATCAATTATCCCCGTATATATTCAATCAAAATACAAATTATTTAGTAAAATATCAGTTAAGATAGGTGAGCCTATTTATTTAGATAAATACTTTGATAAAAGGCTTTCTACAGAGGAATATAAAAATATTAGTA
This sequence comes from Clostridium sp. Cult1, assembly GCF_021655095.1. Classification (GTDB taxonomy): domain Bacteria; phylum Bacillota; class Clostridia; order Tissierellales; family Tepidimicrobiaceae; genus Schnuerera. Next base: position 1,593,936 of record NZ_PPXW01000001.1, read on the forward strand.
AGGATATTTTAAAATCTATCTATTCATTAAATAATGCATAGGAGGAAAAATTGTGAAAGTTTATTTAGCAGAACATGCTGGTTACTGTTTTGGGGTTAAAAAAGCAGTCAATACTGCCGAAAAAACTATTAAAGGATCAGAAGGTATAAATACCTATTCTCTAGGTCCAATAGTCCACAATCCTCAAGTAGTGGAGAAATTTAATAATGAAGGTCTAACAGTAATAGAAAATATTGATTTTATAAAAGAGGGAAAGATAATCATTAGATCTCATGGCATCCCCCGTAAAGTTCAAGAAAATATTCAAGACTTAAATTTAGAATTAATTGATTGCACATGTCCCTATGTAAAGTCTGTTCATAATAAAGTGAACGAATATAGCAGTAAAGGATATAAAATTGTAATTATCGGAGATAAAAACCACCCAGAAGTGGTAGGAATTAATGGATGGTGTAACGATGAAGCTATTATCATAGACAATGCAGAAGAAGCACAGAATATAGAAAATTATGATAAATTATGCATCGTCTCTCAAACTACTAACACTCTAGAAAAATTTGAAAAATTATCAGACATTATTTCTTTCAAAGGTAAAGATGTTAAAATCTTCAATACTATATGTAACGCTACAAATTTAAGGCAAAATGCATGTAAAGAAATAGCAAAAAAAGTTGAATGTATGATTGTTATAGGAGGATATCATAGCTCCAATACCAATAAATTAGTAGAAATAAGTAAAAAATATTGTAACAATGTATATCATATAGAATCATTAAAAGATTTACCTTTACAAAAGCTATCAAAATTTAATACAATAGGAATAACCGCAGGTGCTTCTACACCTGATTGGATAATTAAGGAGGTTGTTAATACAATGGATAATATCAATAATAATGAAATAATGGAAGCAATAGAAAACACATTAGTTAGAATGCATAGAGGAGATATTGTAAAAGGTAAAGTTATTTATGTAACTGACAATGAAATTATGGTTAATATCAATTATAAATCTGACGGAATAATTACAAAGGAAGAACTATCTAATGATCCAGATATAAATCCAAAGGATTTATTTAAAGAAGGGGATGAAATAGAAGTTTATATAGTAAGGCTAGATGATGGAGAAGGCAATGTAGTACTTTCTACCAAAAGACTAGAAGTTATAAAAAGCTGGGAAGAACTAGAAGAGGCTTATGAAAACAAAGAAGAATTAGAATGTAAAGTGCTTACAAATGTAAAAGGTGGTTTATCAGTATTAGTAAAAGGAATACATGGCTTTATTCCTGCATCTCAAATTTCAGTAACTTATGTTGACGATTTAAGTGCATATAAAGGAAAAAAACTAATTGCAAAAATTATTGATTTTGACAAGAATAGAAAAAGAATTGTACTATCTAGTAAAATAGTCGAACGTGAAAAATTAGAAAAGAAAAGAGAAATTCTTTGGGAAACTTTAGAAATCGGAAAGGTCATTGATGGTAAAGTTGAAAGATTGACTGACTTTGGAGCCTTTGTAGATATCGGTGGTTTAGATGGGTTAATCCATATATCTGATCTATCTTGGTATAGGATAAACCACCCATCCGAAGTTGTAAAAGCAGGTGAGAAAATTCAAGTTCAAATCCTAGATTTTGACAAAAACAAAAACAGAATATCTCTAGGTCTAAAACAAATTCTTCCAAAACCATGGGAGGTCTTTTTAGAAAAAAGAAAAATTGGAGATATAGTATCGGGAAAGGTTGTAAATATTTTAGATTTTGGAGCATTTGTTAGACTAGAAGAAGGTGTTGATGGTTTAGTTCACGTTTCTCAAATATCTACAGAGCATGTAGACAAGCCATCAGATAGACTAAAACTTGGCCAGGAAATTTCAGTAAAAATCATTGATATTAATGAGGATGAACAAAGAATTAGCTTGAGTATGAAAGCCATTAAAGAAGATAGTGAAAAAAAAGAAATTCAAGAGGATAAATTTGAAAATAAAGAAATGGATGTAAAAATAGAAGATATTATTAAAGATAACTAAAAATGTGAAGGGAATTGATGTATAATAAATGTAATTTTGAGAATAATATCATTGTGACCTCACAAACTACATCAAGACCCCCTTTACATTAATATTTCTGTGGTTTTACACCACAGAAATTTTTTAAATTCTAAACTTTATCTTTCTTTCTCGATTTATTCCAATCATATATCATCTTTAAGGGGGCATCCATGGATAAATATGAAGTTTTCAAAAAAAATATTAATGATCTAATTAATATAGATTTAAATTACTATAAAGAAAAACAAATGAAAAGAAGAATCACTTCCTTGATGAACAGAAATGGATTTAATGATTTTAATAAATATTTTCAAAGGTTAAAATCTGACAAATTTTTATTAGACCAGTTTATAAATTATATGACAATCAATGTATCTGAGTTCTATAGAAATCCATCTCAATGGAAGGTTTTAGAAACCTTTATATTACCAAATTTAATTAGTAAAAGCAAAAAAACACTAAAAATATGGAGTTCAGCCTGTTCTACTGGAGAAGAGCCCTATTCGCTAGTTATGTTGATGACGAAATTTTATAATCTGAATGAAATAGAAATATTAGCTACTGATATTGATGATGAAGCTATAGAAAAAGCTAAAATAGGTCTTTACTCTAATAAAGCTTTAACTAATTTACCAATTGAATTTAAAAAAAAGTACTTTGAAAAGGTTGGAAATTCATATCGAATAAAAAATGAAATAAAAGAACGTGTAACATTTAAAAAATTAGATCTTTTAAAAGACCTTTTTCCTAAGAATATAGATTTAATTGCCTGTAGAAATGTAATGATATATTTTACCGACGAGGCAAAAGAATTGTTATATAAAAAATTTCACAATAGTTTAGATAATAATGGAGTATTATTTGTTGGAAGTACAGAACAAATAATCTTGCCTGAACGTTATAATTACAAAACTATTAAAACCTTTTTCTATGGCAAAATTAATTAGTGTATCTAAATAAATTTTATGTTATAATACAATGGAAATACTTATTAAAGGGGGGTAATAAATTGGAGACTAAAGAGTTTTTAAAGATATTGAGTAATGGGAGCAGTGTATCAGGACATGAGTATAAAATTAATGATACCTTAATATCAACTTTCCAAAACTATGCTGATAGTGTATATGTGGATAAATTAGGCAATATAATAATATTAAAAAAAGGAACAAATAATCATTCAAACTTAAAAATAATGATATCTGCTCATATGGATGAAATTGGTTTAATGGTTAAGAATATTGAAGATAACGGATTTCTAAAATTCACTAGTATCGGAGGTATAGATCCTAGAACCATCCTAGGTCAAGAAGTCATAGTACATGGAAATAAAGATTTATTTGGAGTCATTGGATCAAAACCTCCCCATTTACAAGAACCATCGGAAGTAAATAAAGCCATAAAAATGGAAGATATGATAATAGACATAGGTTATTCAAAGGAAGAGGTAGAAAAACTTATCAATATTGGGGATCCAATTACCATTAGACGGAGTTTTAACTCTTTAAAAAATAATAGAGTAATGGGGAAATCTCTAGATGATAAAGCAGGGGTAGCAACTATGTATGAATGTATTAAAGAGTTATCAAATATTAACCACGAAGCTGATATCTATTTTGTTAATACTGTTCAAGAAGAGGTTGGTATGAGAGGCGCTTTCACAAGTTCTTATAAGATAAATCCAGATATTGGTATAGCAATCGATGTAGGATTTGGTTCAACTCCAGAACTTTCAAAATCAGATACAATTGAAATGGGTAAAGGTCCTGGAATAACAATAGGGGGAAATATCCATCCAAGACTTAGGGAAAAGATAGTGGCAGTAGCTAAGGAATATAATATTCCTTATCAATTTGAAGTAACACCTGGTCCCACTGGAACAGATGGAAGAGCAATGCAAATTACAAGAGAGGGAATCCCAACTTTATGTTTATCTATACCTTTAAGATATATGCATACTTCTGTAGAGGTAGTAGATATGACAGACTTGAAAAATACAGCTAAATTATTAGCATTCTTCATAGCATCTATTTCAAATGAAAACTTGGAGGGGTTACTATGTTACTAAAAAAATTAACTGAGGCTTCAGGTGTATCTGGTAATGAAAAGGAAGTTAGAGATATTATTCTTAATGAAATAAAAGACTATGTAGATGACATTAATGTTGATAGATTAGGAAATATAATAGCCTTTAAAAAGGGAAATAATAGTTCTAAAAAGTTAATGGTTACAGCCCATATGGATGAAGTAGGTTTAATGATTACAGATATCGATAATATGGGATTACTTAAATTTACTACTGTTGGTGGCATTGATAAAAGAATTTTAGTTTCTAAGCCAGTCCTAGTAGGTAAAGATAAAATATTAGGAGTTATAGGAGCAAAACCTATTCATTTACAAAAAAGAGAAGAATGGCAGAAGGCGTTAAACATTGATCAGTTATATATAGATATAGGGGTTAATACAAAAGAAGAGGCAGAAAAACTGGTTAGTATTGGTGATTATGTAATGTTTGAAAGTCAATATGTTGAATTTGGTAATAATCTAGTAAAAGCAAAGGCATTAGATAATAGAGTAGGATGTAGCTTATTAGTTCAATTACTTAAAGAGATAAAAGAAGTAAGCTTTTATGGTGTTTTTACCGTAATGGAGGAAGTAGGGCTTGTGGGAGCAGGGCCTGTTGCATATCGAGTCGACCCAGATATCAGTATAATACTAGAAGGAACTTTATGTTATGATATACCAAAACTAGATAAGCATTTAATACCTACATACTTAAATAAGGGACCTGCAATCTCATTAGTAGATAGAACAACTCTATATAATATGGACTTTAGAAATAAAATAGTTAAGATTGCTGAGAGAAACAATATACCTTATCAATATAGAAAAACATCTATGGGTGGAAATGATTCAGGGAAAATACACACTGCAAGGGAAGGATCTATTACTGCAACAATATCTGTACCTTGTAGAAACATTCATTCACCAACTTCAGTAATGAGTAAAAATGATTATGCTAATACCTATAAATTATTAATAGCTATCTTAGCTGAGTATAAAAAGGGGGAACTGTAATATGAAGTTTAATAGTCAACTTCTTATAGAATTGGTTAATCTTTACGGGCCGTCTGGTAATGAGAAGATCATTAGAGAGTATATTAAGAATGAAATTAAAGACTATGTTGACGAAATGAGCACAGATGATCTTGGTAATTTAATAGCTAGAAAAAAGGGTAATGGTAAAAGAATAATGATAGCTGCTCATATGGACCAAATTGGATTGATGGTTACCGATATAGATGATAAAGGTTTCTTAAGGTTTACCAACATTGGTGGAATATCTCCTTTTATTACACTAAGCCAACAAGTTATTTTTGAAAATGGAACAGTGGGTGTTGTTTCTTCTGAACCTATTGAAGATATTTCTAAACTTAAATTAGCCAATATGTTTATAGATATAGGAGCTAAGGATAAAGAAGAGGCAGAAAAACTAGTTACTATTGGAGATATATGTGTTTATAAATCAGAGTATAGCGATAATGAGAATGTTGTATTTACGAGATGTTTAGATGATAGAGTTGGATGTTTTGTTGCTATTGAAGCATTAAAAAGAATAGAAAATACTAAAAATGATCTATATTTCGTATTTACAGTACAAGAAGAGGTAGGTTTGAGAGGAGCAAAAACTTCTGCTTTTAGAATTGAGCCAGATATTGGTATAGCCATTGACGTAACAGGGAGTGGTGATACGCCTAAAGCCAAAACTTTTGCAGTTGGATTACACAAAGGTACTGCTATAAAAGTAAAAGATAATTCAATTTTAACCCATCCAAAATTGAGACAAATTATGGTGGATATTGCGAAAAAAAATGAGATACCTTATCAACTAGAAGTACTAGAATATGGTGGTACAGATTCAGGTGCTATTCATTTAACTAAAGAAGGGGTACCTTCTGGAGTTATATCTATACCTACCAGGTATGTCCATTCTACAATAGAAATGGCGTCCAAAAAAGACATACTTAACTCCATAAACTTATTGATAAAACTTTTAGAACATGATATTAACTTATAGCTAAAGAGCTCTTAAAAGAGCTCTTTGATTTTTGATAATTTTATTGGACTATGAAAATTATTGAAGTATTATATCAATAATTGTTAAATAAAATGTTATTTTTTATAAAGGAATTTTAAACACATTAAAGAATATTTATATAAGACTGTTTTTAAGGGGGTATTAAACTAAAATGTTAGAAGTTGATAAACAATATGCAATATCTGAAGTGGCTGAGTTGACAGGCTACCCTCCTCATGTACTTAGATATTATGAAAAAGAATTTGAACTAGAAATTCCAAGAAATGAATCCAATCACAGATTTTATACTTATACAGAAATTGAATTGTTTCAATATATAAAATCTCTTCAAGAAAAAGGTTTTAGCAATAAACAAATCAAATTAATTTTAAAATCACCAGAAATGTTAGTAACTACTAATGAAGAAGCTGCTTTAACCAATGTCAGCCAAGAAGAGAGTATTAGTTCTATTGAATTAGCCAAAGAGATAAGCATAAACTTGCAAGAAATTTTTTTTGATGATTTAATTAAAATCTTAGAAAACAATTCTGAATATAACGAAAAGATAATCAAAGAATTAATGGATGAAATAATTGCACTAAGAAATGAATTAAGTAGTAAAGAAAGAGATGTTTTAATTTGTGAGAATGCGAAATTAAAAATGAAAGTTAAAGAAAAATCTTATGAAGTTGCTGCCTTGAAAGAAAAAATAAAAAGAATGGAAAATAATAAAGGATTTTTCCAAAGGTTATTTAACAATAGTTGAAATATAAAATGAATTTTTATGAATTAAATATTGCATATTCGATTAAATTATAATTAATATGAATGTTTTATTGCAATATTTTATATTATATATTTCATTATTCTGAATAATCCCTTGCTTTATAACAATTTTAATGATATAATTTTCTTATAAACAAACAAAAGGGGTTGATTAGTATGAAGAAAAAAATCAAATCTATAAAATCCAGAAGAAAATACACTTACAAAAAATGTGGGGCAGTTTCCTGTATAAATAATATTTGCGGACTATGTTCTTTAGAAAATTGTGAACCTTATGAAAATGTACTTATACAAGAAGATTAAAATTAATAATATATTAAAGTCTATCTAATAGCCTATTGAACTTCCAATAGGCTATTTATAATGATATAATAAATAAGATGAGATACATTTAAACGAAAAGATTAAAATGTTATTTCTTTTTGTTTTTTGTTATAATATAAGATGACTAGTTTTAGGAGGATTACAAATGAAAAATAAAAAATATACAATTGTAACCTATGGTTGTCAAATGAATGAACATGATTCCGAAAAAATATCTTGGATATTAGAAACTATGGGTTATAAGTGGACAGATAATAAAGAAGAAAGTGATTTTATTATATATAATACCTGTTTGGTTAGAGAAAATGCGGAGTTAAAGGTATATGGTCAATTAGGTGCATTAAAGGATTTAAAGAGAAGAAATCCTGATTTAATACTAGCTGTATGTGGATGCATGATGCAACGAGAAGAAGCAAGAAATGTAATACTTTCAAAATATAAACATGTAGATATTATTTTTGGAACTGGAAATATACACAAATTGCCACAGTTAATTAATAGACATTTGCAAACTAATGAAACAGTTGTTGATATAGTAGAAGATAATAGGGAAATAGCAGAAGATATTAAAGCTAATAGAAAATTTTCTTTTAAAGCCTTCGTAGATATTATGTATGGATGCAATAATTTTTGTACTTATTGTATAGTACCATATACACGAGGCAGAGAGAAAAGCAGAGAGCCAGGGAATATTATTAAAGAAATAGAAAGCTTAGCTAAAAAAGGGTATAAAGAAATTACTTTATTAGGCCAGAATGTGAATTCTTATGGAAAAACTTTAGGTTATGATTATTCCTTCGCTAATTTATTGGAAGATGTAAATAAAATAGATGGAATTGAACGCATAAGGTTTATGACTTCTCATCCAAAAGACTTGTCAGATGAATTAATAGAAGCTATGGCAAAATTAGATAAAGTGTGCGAACATTTACACCTCCCTGTTCAATCTGGCAGTGACAGGATATTAAAGGCAATGAATAGAAAATATAAAAAAGAAGACTATTTAATTTTAATTGAAAAAATCAAAAAATCTATACCTGATATTGCAATATCTACAGATATTATAGTAGGCTTCCCAGGGGAAACGGAAGAAGACTTTAATGAAACTTTAGATCTAGTTGAAAAAGTTAGATTTGATTCAGCTTTTACATTTTTATATTCAGTTAGAGAAGGTACTATTGCTGCTAAAATGCAAGAACAAGTGCCTGATGATGTAAAACATAAAAGATTCCAAAGATTATTAGATTCTTTATATCCAATATTTTATGAGAAAAATCTAAAGTATTTAGATGAAATTGTTGAAGTTTTAGTTGAAGAAGTAAGTAAAAACAACGAAAATGTATTAACTGGTAGAACAAGACATGGCAAACTTGTTCATTTTGAAGGCGATAAAGAATTGATAGGTAATTTAGTTAATGTAAAGATAGAAAAGGTTAAATCATTTACTCTAGAAGGTTCTATAATATGATTCGGAGGTTTTAAATTTGGATAACTTAACACCAATGATGAAACAATATAAAGAGATAAAAGAAAATTATAAGGATTCTATTCTTTTTTTCAGATTAGGGGATTTTTATGAAATGTTTTTTGATGATGCTTTGATAGCCGCAAAAGAGCTTGAAATTGCTTTAACTCAAAGAGATGCAGGTGGAAATGAAAAAGCTCCAATGTGTGGGGTACCTCATCATGTCTCTGATGTCTATGTTTCTAAGTTGGTAAAGAAAGGATATAAGGTAGCCATATGTGAACAATTAGAAGATCCAGCTTTAGCGAAAGGATTAGTAGATAGAGATGTAGTGAGAGTAATAACCCCTGGAACTATTACTGATATCAATGTATTAGATGAAAAAACTAACAATTACTTAGCTTCTATATATATAGATGAATCTGGTATTGGATTATCCTATGTTGATAGCTCTACAGGTGAGATGTACACTACTGAAACTTTAAGGGAAGAGAATGAATCTTATAATTTTATTTTAGATGAATTGGGAAAGATATTTCCATCAGAAATAGTATGCAATGATAAGTTTACCAACAATAAGAAAATACTTAAAACTATCAAGAATAGAATAAATCCTTATATAAATGTTTATGATTCTATGACTACAGAAAAAAAAGATTGGGAAAGTTTGATTATCAACCATTTTAATGTATCTAACTTAGAAACGCTGAACTTAGAAGGTAAAATGTATTCCATTTTGTCAACGGGAAAATTAATTGAATATTTGTATGAAACTCAAAAAGATTCCCTAAATCATATAAACCAATTAGAATTCTACGATTCAAATGAATATATGATATTAGATATAAATACTAGAATAAATTTAGAAATACACGAAACAATCATGACAAGAGAGAAAAAAGGGGCCTTAATATGGTTATTAGATAGAACATCTACTGCTATGGGAGGAAGATTGTTAAAGAGCTGGCTTGAGCAACCTTTAATAGATATTAATGAAATTAAAAAACGTCAAGCCATAGTTCAATTGCTTGTTGATAATATCATTCTCATGGATGAAATAAAAGGATGTTTAAAAAAGATATATGATTTGGAAAGATTGATTGGTAAAATATCTTATGGTAATTGCAATGCTAGGGATTTGTTTTCTTTAAAAATTTCAGTATCTAGGATACCAGAACTTAAAAAACTGTTGATAGATTCTAATAAAAAAGAGTTTCTTAAATTAGGTATGCAAATAGACACTTTAGAGGATGTTTATGAATTATTAGATAAATCCATAGTAGATAATCCCCCTATTTCCGTTAGAGAAGGAGGGATAATCAAATTAGGTTATAATAAAAATTTAGACGAATTAAAGAAAGCTAGCATAGAAGGCAAACAGTGGTTAGCCAATTTAGAATTAGAGGAAAAAAAGAAAACTGGTATTAAAAATTTGAAAGTTGGATTCAATAAAAAATCTGGATATTATTTTGAAGTTACGAATTCAAATTTAAATTTAGTTCCTGATTATTTCATTAGGAAACAAACGTTAACTAATTCTGAAAGATATCATACTGTAGAATTAAAAGAAATAGAACATAAAATTTTAGGAGCAGAGGAAAGGATAGTAGATATAGAATATAATATATTTAATGAAATTAGAGATAAAATAAAAAAACAAACAAACAGAATACAAAGAGTAAGTAAATTAATTTCTAAAATTGATGTTCTAAATTCTTTTAGCCAAGTTGCATATCAAAATAATTTCGTGAAACCTGAATTAAACAATGATGGTATAATTGAAGTTGTGGAAGGAAGACATCCTGTTGTTGAAGCAACTATAATGGATGATAGATTTGTTCCAAATGATACCTATATGGACAATAAAAATAATAGGGTACAAATTATAACTGGCCCTAATATGGCAGGTAAATCTACCTATATGCGACAGGTAGCTATTATTACATTGATGGCCCAAATAGGGTCTTTTGTTCCCGCAAAAAAGGCAAATATTTGTATTGTTGATAGAATATTTACCAGAATTGGTGCTTCTGACAATTTGTCGCAAGGAGAAAGCACATTTATGGTAGAAATGAATGAAGTAGCAAATATAATTGAAAATGCAACAGAGAATAGTTTAATTATATTAGACGAAGTAGGGAGAGGTACAAGTACTTACGACGGTCTAAGTATTGCTTGGTCTCTAATTGAACATATTGCTCAAAATATAAAGGCTAAAACCCTTTTTGCAACCCACTATCATGAACTGATAGAACTGGAAGATAAGTTAGAAGGAGTAAAGAATTTAACAATATTGGCTGAAGAAAAAGGTGATGAAGTTATATTTCTAAGAAAAATAGTAGAAGGAAGTACTAATAAAAGTTATGGTATACAAGTAGCTAAATTAGCTGGCATTGATCAAAAGATTATAGATCGAGCTAATGAAATATTGATACAAATTGAAGAAAATCATAAGTCTTCTGGTACTAATAATTTAACTGTTCATAATCAACAACTTAATTTCTTAGATTATAGGAAAAACTATTTTATAGATAAGATAAATAGTGTAGACATATCTAAACTAACACCTATAGAAGCTATTAACATATTATATGAATTAATAGAAGAAGCTAAGAAACTTAAGGAGAGGGCATAAAATGACAAAGATTAAAATTCTAGATGAATTGACAATACAAAAAATTGCTGCTGGAGAAATTATTGAAAGACCTTCTTCAGTAATTAAAGAACTTGTGGAAAACTCTTTAGATGCGAATTCATCAAGTATAACTATAGAAATAACTAATGGAGGAAAAGATTATATAAGAGTTACAGATAATGGGGATGGATTTACAAAAGAGGATCTAAAAATAGCTTTTAAACGTCATTCTACTAGTAAATTAACCAATATAGAAGATTTGTATAGAATAGTGTCTTTTGGGTTTAGAGGAGAAGCATTAGCAAGTATTTCTGCAGTATCAAAAATGGAAGTCCTTACAAAGACAGTTAATGATTTATCTGGCCTACAAGCTTTTGTACAAAATGGAGAAGTGCTAAAGATAAGACCAGTTGGTTGTCCCAAAGGGACTACTATGATTGTAAGGGATCTGTTTTATAATCTACCAGTGAGAGAAAATTTCTTAAAAAGTGATACTGTAGAAGCAAATAATATTAGCGATATTATTTATAAATTGGCATTAGGAAACAAAGGAATTTCCTTTAAATATATTAAAGATAATAAAATTATATTTAATACATCTGAAAATAGTGATTTAAAATCAAATATATATACATTACTTGGTAAGGACTTTAGTAAGAATCTTATAAGTATAGACTTTAATTCCTCTGATTTTAAAATAAATGGGTATATTTCTAACAATAGTTTTTATAGAAGCAATAGGAGTCACCAGTATCTATATGTTAATAATAGATATGTTAAGAATAATTTTATATCAACCCTTATTGAGAATAAATATAAATCTATTATACCTAATAATAGATATCCAGTGTTTATTATATTTATTGATATAAATCCATCATTAATTGATGTAAATATTCATCCAACAAAACAGGATATTAAGTTTGTGAATCAAAGTGAGATGTCTAACATTCTTGAAAATATAATAGATAATACTTTAAATAGAATACTATCAATTCCAAAAGTTACTTTTACCAAAGAAAAAGTGGAAGAAAATCAAAATGAATTACCCCTTTTATATGAAAAAGCTATTGTTGATAATAGTTATTTGAATGTTATTGAAGAAAAAAAATTAATTAATAGTGCTAAAGAATCGCATAGTGAAAGTAGTAATATGAATAATATTGATAGTAAGATAAACTATTATGAAGAACTAACTTGTAACAAGAATTCAATAACTCAATATTCAACTAATCAAAATTATGATAATCAATTGGATATTTCATTTAAGAATTCAAAAATATTAGGGGTTTTATTTTCAACTTATATACTAATGGAAAACCCTGAAATGGAGAAGGTTTTTGTTGTTGACCAGCATGCAGCCCATGAAAGAGTTATTTATGAGAGATACAAAGAAGAATATGAGTTAGAAAAAGTAGTTATTCAAAATCTTCTAACCCCTGAAATAGTCGAACTAAGCAATCCAGAAATTGAAACCGTTATGGAAAATATTCAATTCTTTAATAATTTAGGATTTATTATTGAAGAATTTGGCAACAATAGCGTTATAATAAGAGGTGTTCCTATATTGTTTGGAAAACCCCAAATTAAAGAATTGTTTATGGATTTACTTGACACTATTGCTTTAAATATCAAGAGCAGCTACGAAATTAAATTAGACAAAATAATTAAAATGGCTTGTACTAAAGCCATCAAAAGTGGTGATATTATGGATAATGTTGAAATTAGAAGTCTAATAGATCAGTTAAGTAAGTGCAAAAACCCATATACCTGTCCTCATGGTAGGCCAACTATTATTGAAATTTCAAAAAAAGATATTGAAAAAGAGTTCAAAAGAATAATGTAAAAGGATGATATTATTGGAAACTAAAAAAGATTTATTGATTCTTCTTGGACCAACAGCTATAGGGAAAACATCAATTTCTATAGACTTAGCAAAAAAAATTAAAGGGGAAATAATATCAGCTGATTCTATGCAGATATATAAATACATGGATATCGGTACTGCAAAAATAAAAAAAGAAGAAATGGAGAATATTCCTCATTATTTAATTGATATAGTTTATCCTGATGAAGAATTTACGGTTGCGGATTATAAACATTATGCTGAAAAATACATTAATAAAATTAATAAAGCAAAAAAAATTCCTATAGTTGTTGGAGGCACGGGACTATATCTTAATTCCTTAGTATATGAATTAAAATTTGCTAGGGTTGAAGCTAATGAAAAATTTAGAAAAAGATATGATGAAATTGCAAATATACATGGTAATCAATATATCTATGATGAATTATCTAAGATAGATGAGGAATCAGCCAAAAGGATAAATCCTAATGATAGAAAAAGAATAATTAGAGCATTAGAAATATATTATGAAACTGGTAAACCAATGTCGCATTATAATAAGGACTTTAGAAAAGAAGTAGATAAATATAATTTAGTTATGGTTGGACTAACTATGGATAGGGCTAAATTGTATTCGCGTATAAATGAAAGAGTCGATATGATGATCATGGAAGGTTTAGTACAAGAAGTTAAAAAGCTATTATCAATGGGTTATAGTAAAGAATTAGTTTCGATGCAAGCTATAGGTTATAAAGAGATTATATCTTATTTAAACGGAAACATGGGTCTAGATAAGGCTATCGAAGTTCTTAAAAGAAATACAAGAAGATTTGCTAAAAGGCAATTAACTTGGTTTAGAAGAGATAATAGAATTTATTGGATTAATATCAATGAATATGATTCAATTGAACATATTAATGAACATATTATTAGTTATACAAAAAAGTTCATAAATATATAAGGGAGGGGAATATGTGAAGACTATAACAAACCTACAAGATGTTTTTCTTAATAAGGCAAGAAAGGATAATAATACTATTACCATTTATCTAATTAATGGATATCAGATAAGAGGTGTTGTTAAAGGTTTCGATAATTATACTATTATATTAGACAGTGAGGGAAAACAACAGCTTATATATAAACATGCTATATCTACAATCATACCTGTTAAGCCTATTAATTTAATAAATAATAATACAGACTAGGAATTACTTAATTAACAAATGTCTCTGAACTTATCAGAGGCTTTTGTATTTACTAATAATTAGAAAGGCGATGTAATATGGATAAGGATACAATAAATATATTATGTAAACATTATGGTTTAAATAAAAATGTAATTGAATTTGTAAATTCAAAAGAAAAGTTGATTTTAGATAAATTTAATTATATTAATAAGATAAAGGAGTACAATCAATATAAAATAATAAAAAGCATGCAAGATGCTAAATTGAGTTCTACAGATTTCAACTGGACTACTGGATATGGATATGGTGATATAGGTAGGGATAAAGTTGAGGAAATTTATTCATTAGTTTTTAATGCAGAAGATGCTTTAGTAAGACCTACTATTGTATCAGGAACTCATGCAATTACCCTCACATTAGCAGGTCTATTAAGGCCTGGAGATGAGTTCATTTCTATAACAGGTACTCCATATGATACGTTATTAAAAGTAATCGGAGTTAAAGGGGATCAAAAAGGTACATTCTTAGACTATAGTATTAAGTACAATGAAATACCATTAATAAATGATAGTATTAATGTAGAAGAAACAATTAAAAATATTAGCAATAATACTAAATTGTTATTAATTCAAAGATCTACAGGATATAGTGATAGAAAAGCTATACCCATGGATGAAATGGAAAGAGCTATAAAAGAGATTAAAAAAATTTATAAAAACATTATTATTATGGTAGATAATTGCTATGGCGAATTTACAGAAAAAAAAGAACCTACTGATGTAGGAGCAGATATCATGGCAGGGTCATTGATTAAAAATCCAGGTGGAGGTATAGCATTAACCGGAGGCTATATAGTAGGTAAATCTGAACTAGTTGAACAAGTAGCCAATAGAAGCACTGCACCTGGTCTAGGAAAAGATTGTGGCTTGACCTTTGGTACAACCCGTTCTACATTACAAGGTCTTTTCCTAGCTCCTCACGTAGTCTCAGAAGCTATAAAAGGAGCCTTATTAGTTGGTATTGTTTATAAAGAACTAGGATTTGAAATTGTACCTGAAATAGATGATGTTAGAAGTGATATAATTCAAGCCGTAAAATTAAGATCTCCGGATAGAGTTGTCGAGTTTTGCAAAGGCGTTCAAAAAGCAGCGGTTGTAGATTCTTATGTAACTCCATTACCATGGGATATGCCTGGATATGAAGATAAGGTAATAATGGCTGCAGGAGGTTTCATAGATGGATCTTCAATAGAATTAAGTGCTGATGGTCCCATGAGAGAACCTTTTTTTGCCTATTATCAAGGGGGGCTAACTTATGAGCACTGTAAGCTTGGTGTAATAAATTCATTAAACAACCTATATAATAACAATTTAATTGATAAAAATAAGCTAACTTATTAGTTAGCTTATTTTACCGTAAATCGATATTAATATATATGCTTTTAAAACTTTCTATACAATCCTATAACTTTTCCTAAAATACTTACTTCTCTTACTAATATAGGAGACATAGCTTCATTTTCTGGTTGTAGTCGAATATAATCCTTTTCTTTGAAAAATCTTTTAACGGTTGCTTCATCTTCTAATAGCGCCACCACAATATCTCCATTTATAGCATGGTTTTGTTGCTTAACTAGTACATAATCACCGCTTAGTATACCAGCTTCTATCATACTATCACCTTGGACTTCCAACATAAAAAGGGGCCCCCGTTCAGCCATTTCGATAGGAACTGGAAAAGTATCTTCAATATGTTCTACTGCCAAAATTGGTTGACCAGCAGTGACTTTTCCTATTATAGGTATATCTACAGTTTTTTTAACTGCAAATAAAGAATCTTCATCCCTATCAAGGATTTCAATAGCTCTTGGTTTAGTAGGATCTTTTCTTATATAACCTTTTGTTTCTAGTTTTTCTAGATGCCTATGAACAGTAGAAGTAGATTTCAAATTTACGCCTTTACATATTTCTCTCACAGATGGAGGATATCCCTTTTTTTGAATTTGACTTTTCATGAAATGTAAAATCTCTAATTGAGTTTGATTTAAATCTTCATACACGTTATACACCTCCCATAAATTTAAAGTATAAGAACAAGACTAGTCATTAAACATGACTTAGCCATCCAATTATTAATTTAGTTCATTATATCATAGAAAAAATAAATATTCAAACGTTAGTTCTTTTTTTAAAAAACTATTGACAAGGAACTTATGTTTTATTAGAATATAATTAGAACAAACGTTTTGAACTAATGTGCGAGGTGATTTTATGAAAAAAGTTAAATATAAAATTGTTAACAAAAGAAGATTTACAATCTTTGTTATCACTACAATGATTATAGCAATAGCTATTATTTTTATGTTTACTAAGAATCAGAAAGTTTATAGCTCTACATACAAACATGCCTATACCGAATTAATAGTTAAAAAAGGAGATACATTGTGGAATATAGCTATTGAAAATATGCCAGAAAATTATGATGTAAGAAGAATGATATTTGAAATAAGGGAATTCAATAAAATGGAAAACGCTGATATCTATCCTGGAGATTTGTTAAAAATACCTATCAAACATAACCCCAATGAATAATGGGTAGGCTGTAAAAGCCTACCCATTATTCATTGCTATCAGTAAAGTTAGGTTTAACATTTGCTAAAGGATTACTTTTCACGGCGTCTCTTAACCTTTCATCATCTATATGGGTATATATTTGAGTAGTAGAAACATTTTCATGGCCTAGAATGGCTTGTAAAGCTCTTATATCTACATTGCCATACTTATACATTAACGTAGCAGCAGTATGTCTTAATTTATGAGTTGAATAAATAGAAGTATCAAATCCTGCTTTCTCCAGATATCTATCTATCATATGTTGAATAGCCCTATTACTCATTCTATTTTTCCTCATACTTAAAAAAAGAGCATTTGTATCTACTCCATCTTTTGGTCTTACACTTAGATAGTCCTTTACAGCGTCCACACAAGCTTGATTCAAGTATATAGTTCTTTCTTTATTCCCTTTACCAATGACTGTCAATGTATCGGCTTTAATTTTTGTGATATCTATACTGGACAACTCAGATAGTCTTAAACCACAATTTAAAAATAACATAACAATTGCATAATCACGTTTCCTAAAAAAATCACTTTTATTTTCTAGAATGGTATTCAATAGTCTTTCACATTCATTTAAAGTGAAATGGACTGGTTGTCTAACATCGGTTTTAGGAAATTCAAGCCCATCAGCAGGATTTTTACTAATTAAATTTACCTTTAAATAAAGATAATCAAAGAATGATTTTAGACTTGCGACTTTTCTAGACTTAGCAAAATTTCCATTATTTCTATTTTTATCAACGTAAGATATGAAAGAGTGTAGATCCTGAATATTGATTTTTTTAACCAATTCAATATCTACATCTTCGATGTCAATATCTTCGAATGGAATGCTATCATCTACAAGCTTGTATCTTAATTTTATAAATCTAAAAAAAGTACGTAAATCAAAAAAATATTCCTTCGCAGTGTTATGAGAAGTACCTTTAATCGTCTCCATGTAATTTAAATAATCTTCAAGTATCAATGGTGTTCCATACATTATACCCCTCTTTTCTGTATTTTGATATAAATAGTCACAAA
This sequence comes from Clostridium sp. Cult1, assembly GCF_021655095.1. Classification (GTDB taxonomy): domain Bacteria; phylum Bacillota; class Clostridia; order Tissierellales; family Tepidimicrobiaceae; genus Schnuerera. The sequence continues at coordinate 1,611,945 of NZ_PPXW01000001.1, forward strand.
ATACTTATTTTGTGACTATTTATATATTCGACATAAATATATAATTTCCTTCTTTTTTATGATATATTTTTAAGAATTAATATAGTTAAAATTAAATTTATATTTTGATATTCTTTTTATTATTTAGATCTAATTTTAAAAACTAATTTTATCACAATATAAACTTAGCTTTTAAGCAAAACTCAAGCCAACCGTATTAATTATAATAGCTTTAAAAAAACTAGCTCCAGTTTCGTTTATAATAGCTTTTTATAATCACTGTCATGGGTTTATATGTTTATTCATTATAAATCCATTTATAGGACGTATGGGGCCTAACATTTGAATATTCTCTTAATATACTTAACAATCCTTTATCTATAAATAAATTCTAAACATCGTATTTTAGGATAGAATCATAGTATAGACTAATTTCATGAAAATAATTGAAAATGAAAATAAACAATACTAAATATCTATGTTTATTCTATATGGATTATATCATAACTATTATTTAATAAATCTATAAGTAGTATTTTTTTCCTTAAAAGATCTCCTCTGTTTATTAAAATTTTTATTACTTCTGCTACTTCTATAGAAGCTATAAGTGGTGGTATAAAAGATGGATTTCCCAACTTTTTCTCAATCCCTTTCTCTCCCCTACTATCTTTAGGATATAAAAAGTCTAAAGTATTATCATTAGGAAAAATGGTAGTAACTTGTCCATAAAATCCACCAATAGCTCCATGTACCATGGGTATATTTAACTTTGATGAAGTAGACTGAATTAAGATTCTCGTTTTTATATTATCAAGGGCATCTATAATTACATCATGATCTTTTAGAAGAGATGTTGAGTTAGATTGATCTATCATCATATCTATAGCATTTATATAAGTATGAGGATTGATCAATTCGATTCTTTTTTTAGCTTCTATGGATTTGCTTTTTCCCATATTTTTTGTGTGACTTACTAATTGTCGATTTAAATTGGTTTCATCAAATACATCACCATCTATAGCAGTAATATATTCAACACCAATCCTTGCTAACATTTCAATTATATAGCCGCCTAAGCCCCCACATCCAACAACACAAACTTTACTGTTATTTAATATCTTAATTTCTTCTACTGATAAAGCTTCCATATTTCTTATATATCGTTCCATTACATATCACCTACTATAAGTATATTAATATTCAAGAAGGTTTACATAAATTTATTATGTAAACCTTCTATAGAAGTTAATCGCTTTAATGGATTATTGTACTATGTCAAATATATTAGTCGCTTTCTACAATATTTTTAATTCTTTCAAGTCCTTTCTCTATGTTTTCCATAGATGTTGCATAAGATAATCTTATATAATCATCATCACCAAATCCTATTCCAGGAATTACTGCAACCATTCCTTTATCAAGTAGTATTTTTGCTAAATCCAAAGAATTATTTATTTTAGTCCCTCCAATAGTCTTTCCTTTTAGTTGAGTAATATTAATCATAACGTAAAATGCTCCCTTTGGCTTTCTACAATTAAGCCCTTCTATGGAATTTATTTTTTCCACCATAAAGTTTCTTCTTTTATTGAACTGCTCTTTCATTTCATAAATACTACTCTGATCTCCTAATAAGCCTTCTACACTAGCATATTGAGATATTGAGCAAGGATTAGAAGTAGTGTGGCTTTGAATATTGCTCATTATTTTTGTTATATCTTCATGAGCTGCTGCAAATCCAATTCTCCATCCTGTCATAGCATAAGCTTTAGACATTCCATTTATTACTATTGTGAGTTTCTTTATATCAGGGTTAATCGAAGCAATACTTATATGTTCTCCGTCATATACTAATTTTTCATAAATCTCATCAGATATAACGAATATATTATTTTTAATAGCCCAATTTGCAATCTCTATTAACTCTTGTTTTTCATAAATTGCTCCTGTTGGATTGCTTGGACTATTTAATATTAAAGCTTTCGTTTTATCTGTTAAAGCTTGATCTAAATCTGCCATTGTAAATTTAAAATCATTTTCTTCCTTAGTTTTTATGTATACGGGATTTCCGCCAGATATTTTGATTAGCTCAGGATAACTAACCCAGTATGGAACACTTACTATTACTTCATCTCCAGGATTTATAATTGCCATTAAAGCATTATATATTGAATGCTTAGCTCCACTAGATATAGTGATATTGCTGGTCGTATAATCTAGGTTGTTTTCGGATTTGAATTTTTTACATATAGCCTTTTTTAACTCTATAATTCCTGATGCTGGTGTATATCTAGTCATCCCTTCGTTAATTGCTCTAATTCCCTCATTCCTGATATTTTCAGGAGTATTAAAATCTGGTTCTCCTGCCCCAAAACTTATTACGTCTAATCCTTCTGCTTTCATAGCTTTTGCCTTAGCAGTAATTTCTAATGTTACAGATGGTGAGATTTTTAATCCTTTTTCTGATAAACTTAAGTTCATAATAAAGCCCTCCTATTTTGTTTAATATTAATATAGCTTATCATTAGAGTAAAAATATATTTTATATATAAATTAAAATCATAGTTTCATCCCATAAATATCTTTTAATACACTTTTAACAATAGACAAAGAGTCCTCAAAACTAGATTTATATTGCAATAAAATAATTTGATAATGTTTATACCCATCATCTGTTAATCGATACCTTCTTATAGATCTTTTATCAGGTTCTTCCCACCATCCAGTAACATATCCTTCCTCTTCTAATTCTCGCAATAAAGGATATACCATTCCAGGGCTTGGCTCCCATTTGTTATGCAGCCTACTCTTAATTTCCTCTATAATCTCATTTCCATAATAACTTTTTTCCTTTAATAAATGTAAAATATATAATTTTACAAAAGAAGTAGTACTGATTTTAGAAGGAAACTGCCTGTTTCTTTCACTTTTAAAATTAGAATTTGTCAATTAGATCCTTCCTTTCATAATAGGAATATCATAGATATCAATATAATATTTACCTAATAAATAATCCCCATCTATTATATGTCCATGACAATCAGATCCGCCAGTTATTATTACTCCAAGTTTTCTACTAATTTCTATTAAAGACTTCACATCCTCATCATTATGTTTTGAATGGATTACTTCTAGTCCATCGATTCTATTATCAATGCAATAATATATAATGTCTTTATCGATTAAAAGACCAGGATGTGCAAGTACAGCTATGCCATTAGATTCGTGTATTAAGTTAATTGTCTCTACTAATGTGAGTGTATCTCTTTCTACATATGCTGGCATACCTCTATTGAGCCATTTATTAAAAGCATCTTGTATACTAGTAACGTATCCTCGATTAATTAAAGCTCTAGCTATATGAGGCCTACCAATATAATCTTTATTAGATAACTTCTTTACTTCATCGATAGTTAATTCCATACCAAGATCATTTATTTTTTTAATCATTTCAAGACCTCTAGCAATACGATTTCTACGTAATCTTTTAGTAATATCAATTATTTTTTTCTCTTTATAATCTATAAAGTAACCAAGTATATGAACTTCCTCATTCCTAAAAATACATCCGAACTCAATTCCTGGTATAACTTTAATATTGCCTACTTTATTACTATAAGCAATAGCTGGTTCTACTCCTAAAATAGTATCATGATCTGTAATAGCAATACCATCTATATTCTTTTTTAAAGCTAAATCTACAACTTGTTCTGGGGCAAGTAACCCATCAGAAAAAGTTGTATGTACATGTAAATCGAAAATCATAATAACTCTCCTTTGTCTTTTACAATTATATTATATACAATTACCATCCCATGTATCAAGATATATCAAGATATAAATGAATATTTAATGATTTACTATACAATTCAAAAATAAAAAACCTACTATATTTAGTAGGTTTTTTCATTTTACTCGCTTTAAAAATTACCTTGGCTCTACGATTAACTTAATAGCTGTCCTTTCTTCGCCATCAATTTCAATGTCAGTAAAAGCGGGTATACAAATTAGATCGATTCCACTAGGCGCTACGAATCCCCGTGCTATGGCTACTGCTTTAACTGCTTGGTTTAAAGCACCTGCACCAATAGCTTGGAGCTCAGCATTACCCTTTTCTCTTAATACACCTGCTAGCGCTCCTGCTACAGAATTTGGACTTGATTTTGCTGATACTTTTAATACATCCATTAAAACATCCCCCTTAAGATTTCACTATCTTGGTTCTACGATTAACTTAATAGCTGTCCTTTCTTCACCATCAATTTCAATGTCAGTAAAAGCGGGTATACAAATTAGATCGATTCCACTTGGCGCTACGAATCCTCGTGCTATGGCTACTGCTTTAACTGCCTGGTTTAAAGCACCTGCACCAATAGCTTGGATTTCTGCATTGCCCTTTTCTCTTAATACTCCGGCTAGCGCTCCTGCTACAGAATTTGGACTTGATTTTGCTGATACTTTTAATACATCCATTAAAATATCCCCCTCTACACTATTTTATTAATATATTTTATGTTTATATATTAATTCTACAGTTATTGTTAAAATCCTCTTTTATTTTGAAAAATTATAAAAAAAAAACAAAAGTTTTACTTAGCATATTCTATAGCTCTAGTTTCTCTAATAACATTTACCTTTATTTGACCAGGATAATCTAGTTCTGCTTCTATTTTCTTTACTATATCTCTGGCAGTAAGAACTATTTCATTATCACCTACATCTTCAGGTTTAACCATAATTCTTAATTCTCGACCTGCTTGTATGGCATAAGATTTTTCTATACCTTCAAAAGAGTTAGCGATTTCCTCCAGCTTCTCTAATCGCTTAATATAAGCTTCTAATGTTTCCCTTCGTGCTCCTGGTCTTGCAGCTGAAATTGCATCTGCAGCTTGTACTAACACTGCTTCTACTGTACCAGGTTCTGTATCTCCATGATGAGCAGCAATGCAATGTAGTACTTCCCTAGATTCTTTATACCTTCTGGCTAAATCTACACCTATATCAACATGTGGACCTTCCACTTCATGATCTACTGCTTTACCTATGTCATGAAGTAAACCTGCTCTTTTAGCCACTTTAACATCAGCACCTAATTCAGAAGCCATAACTCCAGCAAGGTGTGCTACCTCTATAGAATGTCTAAGCACATTTTGTCCATAACTAGTTCTATATTTCAATCTTCCTAGAAGTTTTATTAATTCAGGATGAAGTCCATGAATCCCTGTATCAAATGCAGCCTGCTCCCCTTCTTCTCTAATAACATTGTCTACATCTTTTTTGGCTTTTTCCACCATTTCTTCTATCCTTGCAGGATGGATTCTTCCATCAATAATCAATTTTTCTAATGCAATTCTCGCTATTTCCCTTCTAATGGGATCAAATCCGGACAGCACTACAGCTTCAGGGGTATCATCTATTATTAAATCAATACCTGTTAAAGTTTCTAAAGTTCTAATATTTCTACCTTCTCTACCGATAATTCTACCTTTCATTTCATCATTAGGTAAAGCAACAACAGTTACGGTAGATTCTGCCACATGATCTGCTGCACATTTTTGGATGGCACAAGATATTATTTCTCTTGCTTTCTTTTCTGATTCTTCCTTAGCTTTATTTTCCATCTCCTTAATGAGAAGAGCTGATTCATGCGCTATTTCTTTTTTAATATCATTTAATAATAGCTCTTTTGCCTCATCGGAAGTTAGGCCTGAAAGTCTTTCTAATTCTTCTACTTGTTTACTATACAATTCCTCAATAAGACCTTCTCTCTGGTCTAGTTCTTTGGATTTTCTATCAAGACTATCTTCCTTTTTCTCTAAGGATTCAAGCTTTCTATCTATAGATTCCTCTTTGTGTAATAAACGTCTTTCTTGTTTTTGAATTTCAGTCCTTCGCTCCCTGTTTTCTCTTTCATTTTCAATTCTTATTCTATGAATTTCTTCCTTTGCTTCTAATAAAAGCTCTTTTTTACTTGTTTCAGCATCCCTATTTGCATCCTCAATAATTTTTTTAGCTAATTCTTCAGCATTTCCTATTTTTCTTTCACCGATGGTTTTTCTTATATAAAAACCAATAATGATCCCTATAATAGCAATTAAGATGTTAATTATAAGATCAATAACGATGCACCTCCTATTCTATTTAGTTTTCAAGTTTCATACCACATATTCTTTTTAAACAAGATCATTAGGTAAAAATATAAACCGAGTAGCTTAGGCCTTCGGCTTATATAGCATACAAATGAATTTTGTATATTTAGGTACGATTACATTTTATTACTTTTAAATAAATATGTCAAGAGGATTAATTAGGCGTTATCTTTTCTATATGACTTTCCGACCCTTTCATACTAACCCTATAAGCATTTGTGCCAATAGATGAAAGATGATTATTATGAGTAACCATAATTATTTGTCTATCAAACATCTCTGATGTTTTTTTTAAAAAATCTGCTACATTAAAAATATAATCCTCGCTTACATGTTTAGCAGGTTCATCTAAAATTAGTGGTCCTTCTATCCTAGGTTTATGAACTTGAAGGAATGCTATACGTAAAGCTAAAGATATGATATCCACGACTCCCCCACCGCGGGATTGCTCAGGTTTTGTTTTAATTACAGTATTATCTGCCTCAGTAATAACAAAAAACTCCGCATTTGGTTTCCCATATAGTTCCTCAATTTCTATTTTAAATTCTATATTGCTTTCAAAAATATATTGCAAACAATTAGTTACTAACGATTCGATTTGTATTTTCGCTTGATTTCTAGCAAACTCTGAAGTCCTCTGAAGAAGTAAACTTACTTTTTCTATCAAATCAATTTGTAATTGAATATTTTTTATTAAATCGTTATTCTCATTAATTTGTTCTAATATTTTTTCCTTTTTACCTTGCTCTTTTGAAATAAAAGAATCAATTTTATTTATATAACCATCTAAAGTTTCATAACTATTTATCATTGTATCACTTCTTTTCTAGAATATCCTTTGGTAATAATCTATTTGCTTCTTTAAACAGTCCGTCTATTTCTGACTGTAATCTTTTAATTTCCTCTTCTAATTCATCAGGATTTACTCCTAATTCTTTTAGTTCTCTTATAATTTCTTGTTGTTGATTGTTAAGTTGCTCTAGTCTGGCCTCAGCTCTATACTTTAAACTTTTTGCCTTTTCAAGATTTTCCCGTAATTCATTAAGATCCTTTTCATAATCTTTCAAGATTTTTCCTCCTATCTATAGTTATTTATTATCTCCTCAATTCTATACTTATCAATATCACTAAAACATAGAGGACATACCTCTAATTTGGATAAAATTGTTTTATATTGCTTTAAATGAATACTCATTTCCTTTTTTACTTTTGACAAACCCTTTTCAATTTCAAATTTTCTAGTTATAGTAGCATAATATTTACTGTAATAATCCTTTAATTGATTTAACTGATTGATTTTAAAATCTAACAAACTTTCAATCTGAGAAATGTTGTCAATAAGGGACAATTTTTCTATATAAGTTTTTCCAACAGCAAGGCTTCTATTGATGTTATCAAATTGTTCTTTTAAATTTAGCAATTTACTAATTCTTAAGTACTCCTTTTCAATAATAGCAATCTTTTCTTCTATTTCTTCAGTTTCCTTAAATATTTCCAATATTCTTTTATTGTTTAATATTGAAGTCGAAATTTCATCAACTACTTTAGAAACTTTGTATAAATTGTTAGTCCTATTTATAAAGGAGTTTACTTGGTTAGTTATTTCCGATATTTTGTCAATGTTTTTTAAGGTAACTAGCAAATTTTTATTATAGTTAATGTCATTTTGAATCCTAATTAATCTATTATATCCATTAAATATAAAATTAAAATCTTTAATTTTATTAGTTAGTTCTTTTTGAATATCAGTTATTGTATTAAGACTTTCCAATTTATTTAAGTAATCTTTCAATAATGCAATTTCTTTATTTATCTTTATTAAATTCTTCGATATCTGAACTAATTTATTTAATTTGCTTTGATAATTATAAATATTGTTTCTAATAATTTTTAATTTTTCTGTCTTTGTCTTTAGATCATCCAGATAATCATACTCTGATAAATTATTTTTTAAATTTTCTAGTATTTCCTCGTGATTTTTTCTCTTAATATTTAAATTTCTAATATCTTTTAATGTATCTTTTAAAGCATCATCTATTATATGAACTCCAACTAATCTTCCAATAGCATTAGCTCTAGTTGAATTTTTTTCAGAAAGTAAGAAAGGCCCTTCTAACTGCTCTCCAATATTTATTGAACTAGATTGGTTACTATCCAAAATTATCTTTCTCATAGAAGTTCTCTCTATTATTTCTCGAGGAACTTTTGTTCCAAACCCTTCAAACACTGTTTCTTTTCCCTCAGAATCGTATAAATAATAAGCATTCTTAGTTTTATTTCTATATCTCTTAATTTTTGACCCATCACTGAAAACTATTGTTACACTGCACTCGTTCTCTCCTTCCCGAATAAAAAAATCCCCAGAAGGTTCATTGAATAAAGCCCATTTGATACCTCTGATTATAGCAGTTTTACCATGATCAGATGGACCTACAATAACATTTAAATATTGGTCAAATTCAACCTCTGTATATTTATGAGATTGAAAATTTTCTAAAATTATTTTTTTAATATATCTCATATTAAAATTCATCTCCTAAAGTTTTCATTTGGGAATGAGAAATCCTTCTAAGAGCCTCTTTCTTTATATCATCAGATACTCCTTCCGTATTAGAAACCTCCATCAAAATTTCATTTATTTCTAATTTTTCAAAGTTCACAGCTGTATCGATAGATTGTTTAAATTCAAACAATCTCTCATTCTTAAATATATGATTTTCAATCTCTTTTCTGTCTAGGATCTCTTCGCCTTTTGAAGCAGTTTTTAAATTTATAAGCTTAACACCAATAGAATCTTCTAAATCTATGATAGCTACTTTGGGAATTCGTTCTATTTCAGCTAAACTATTAGTAACCCTTATAAGACTCCCTGGATTGACAAAATACTTATTATCGACTTTTATTATGCCAAATCCCGAATGATAGTGTCCAGACAAAGTTATATGAGCCTTTGTGTGTTTTATATGGTCAATTAAAGTATAAGGAATACCTTGAAAAAAGGGCTTATTCAATAACATACCATGAACCATATGTATTGCATAATCTACATCTTCTGGTATTTTCTCTATTATATAATTTGACCTATTTAATTCATTATCAACATTGTAAGTATATGGTTGACCAGTCAGTTGTACCTTAATTCCATCCTTTCTTAAATAAACCACTTCATCTTTATTGATTATTCTAACAACTTTTAGAGTATCTAAAAGTCCAAGCATGGTTCTATTAATTGTATCAGGATTATGCCCATAAACATCATGATTCCCACAAACAATATATATAGGAACTTCGAAATTATTCAATATAGAAGCAAAATTACCAACTATGGAAACCGATATATCTGGTCTATCGAATAAATCTCCACCATGTAATACATAATCAATATTGTGATCTTCTATTATTTTTATAATTTCTTTAAATTTTCTTTCTAATGTTTCAGGAAGATTGTCCTTTCTATTTTTAGGCGTAGTACCTCTTATATGAGTATCAGTTAAAAAAAGTAACTTCAAATAAAACACTCCTTATAAATAAACCTCCTAATTAGGAGGTTTATTTGGTTTTTTCTTTGTCTTCCTTTTCTTTTTTAACTTTTTTATCTGAATCCAAGCCAAATTTTTCTCTTATTTTTTCTTCAATTTCTAATGTAATTTCAGAATTCTCCCTTAGAAAATCTTTAGCATTTTCTCTACCTTGGCCAAGCCTATGCTCTCCATAGCTATACCAAGAGCCAGATTTATCAATAATTTCAGCTACAACTCCAGCATCTAAAATATTACCTTCTTTGGATATACCTAAACCATACATAATATCAAATTCTGCTTGTTTAAAAGGTGGAGCTACCTTGTTTTTTACCACCCTAACTCTAGTTCTGTTCCCTATAACACTATCGCCCTGTTTTATTGAATCTATCCTTCTTACATCTAATCGTATACTTGAATAGAATTTTAAAGCTCTACCTCCTGTAGTGGTTTCAGGATTACCAAACATAATTCCAACTTTTTCTCTCAGTTGATTAATAAAAATTACAGTTGTATTTGACTTATTTATCGCTCCAGCCAATTTTCTTAATGCCTGTGACATTAGTCTAGCTTGTAATCCCACATGGCTATCACCCATTTCCCCTTCTATTTCAGCTTTTGGTACTAATGCAGCAACTGAATCTACAACAACGATATCTACAGCCCCACTTCTTACTAAAGCTTCTGTTATTTCTAGTCCTTGCTCTCCAGTATCAGGTTGAGATACTATAAGATTCTCAACATCTACTCCTAATTTTTTAGCATAATTTGGGTCTAAAGCATGTTCTGCGTCAATAAAAGCAGCTATACCATCTCTTTTTTGTGCTTCAGCTATAACATGTAATGCAACTGTTGTTTTCCCCGAGGATTCAGGTCCATATATTTCTATAATTCTTCCTCTAGGAACACCTCCAATACCTAATGCAATATCCAAATCTAAAGAGCCAGTCGGTATAACTTCCATCTTCTCAATTTTGGTATCACCTAATCTCATTATAGATCCTTTACCAAATTGTTTTTCGATTTGGCTAATAGCCACATCTAAAGCTTTATTCTTTTCATTCTTATCGGCCATATTTCTCCAGTTAAACTGGACTCACCACCCTTCACATTTTGGAACATGAGTTCTAAGATTATTGTATAATAATCTGATCTTTTAGTCAATTGATAAATATACTTTTCTCATAAAATCTTTCTTAGCTCGTCAAAAGCCCTTAACGCAGCCCTATTTTGAATAGATTTTCTCTCTCCACTAAAAATAGATTTAATAGCATAAGAACTATCTTTGGTTGCAATACCTATAAAAACAAGTCCAACTGGCTTTAATTCAGAACCGCCGGAAGGTCCTGCTATACCTGTGGTAGATAATGCTATATCTACTCCAGTTTTACGAAGAAGCCCTTTAGCCATTTCTATAGCCACCTGTTCACTTACAGCTCCATATTTATCCAATGTATTTTTATTAACATCTACCTCTTCCACCTTTGAAATATTAGAGTAGGTTATAATTCCTCTATCAAATACCTGAGAAGCGCCTGGTATCCTAGTTAACTTAGTAGATATTAAACCTCCTGTACATGATTCGCAAAAAGCTATTTTCATATTTTTACTTTTTAGTTTTTTAAATACTATCTCTTCTATGCTTTCATCTTCATAACTGTAAATATATTGTGCTATCCTATCTTCAATTTTACTTATCATATCTTCTAACATGCTATTTACTTCCGTTTCATCACAACCCTTAGCAATAATTTTAATATCCACCCGTCCTTCCTTAGCGTAAGTAGCCAAAGATGGATTATTTTGCTCTTTTATAATATCTAATAGTAGAGTTTCTAAAGAAGATTCACCTATTCCTATAGTATTAATAGTTTTAATTTTAATGATAAAATCTTGTTGAATTAGAGGTATCACATATTTATTAAACATTAATGCCATTTCTTTAGGAGGTCCTGGTAGTAATATTATTTTTCTTCCATTCCATTCAATATAGATTCCAGGAGCAGTTCCAATTTCATTTGTTAAAAACTTAGCACCTTTAGGGAGATAGGCTTGTTTGGTATTATTAGAAGGCATGTTTTGATCTTTTTCACTGAAATATTTTTTTATGTTGTCTTCCATTATTTTATTTAATTCTAAATCAAGGCCTAAAGTCTTGCTTACAACTTCTTTTGTTATATCGTCAGATGTAGGTCCTAATCCACCAGTAAATATTAATATATCTGATCTTTCTAATCCTATTTTGATTACTTGTTCTAATGATTTTGGGTTATCCTTTACCGAAGTATGATATAATACATCAACTCCAATTTCCCATAGTTTTTTAGACAAATAATAGGTATTTGTATTCAATGTACTACCTAATATTATTTCAGTCCCTACTGATATTATTTCAGCAATCATCCCAATCACCTCAGCTATTTTTTACTAGTTGTCAAAACATGTTTGTTTTTATATAGATAATCCACTCCAGATACCACAGTAAAAAATAATGAAATATACAACATAATAATATCAAATGAAAAATTTATCAATCTGAATGGAAAATTATCTATTAATAAACTGATTATAGCTATCAACTGTGTAATGGTCTTTATCTTACCTAAAGAACTAGCAGCGATCGTTATTCCCTCTGAAGCTGCAATAATTCTAAAACCGGTAATTGTAAATTCTCTAGCTATAATTATTACCACAATCCAAGCTGGTACTTTACCAAGTTGAACCAAAGAAATTAGAGCTGTAGAAACTAATAACTTATCTGCCAAAGGATCTATAAATTTACCAAAGGTAGTTACTTGCCCCCTGCTTCTAGCAATATATCCATCTATCCCATCTGTTGCTGAAGCTATAGTAAAAATCAAAGCTGCAATATAAGTATTATTACTAAAATCAGAAAGCAATATTATCATGAATAGAGGTATCATAAGTACCCTTAATAGAGTAATTTTATTTGCTAAATTCATTCTATAATCTCTCCAATCAAATCATATTCTAAACAATCAGTAACTAATACATTTACAAACTGACCTATTTCAAGAGGCTTCTTAGACCGAATATATAATATTCCATCTATATCTGGACTGTCCATATAACTTCTACCTATATATATCCCATCTTCATATATATTTTCTATTACAGTTTCATAAGTGTTTCCAACTTTTCCCTTGTTTAAGTAATAAGATATCCCTTGTTGAAGCTCCATAATCCTATTTCTTCTATATTCTTTAACAGCTTCATCTACCTGATTATTAAAATTATTAGCAGGTGTACCTTCTTCTCTTGAATAAGTGAACACTCCTAGCCTATCAAATTTAGCACTTTCTACAAATTCATAAAGTTCATCAAAACTACTATCGTCTTCTCCAGGAAATCCTACTATAAAAGTTGTTCTTAGAATAATACCTGGGATTTCTTTTCTCAATATTGATATTAAGTTCTCAATATCTTCTTTTGAAATTTGTCTATTCATCTTTTTTAATATTTGGTTGTTAACATGTTGTAAAGGTATGTCTAAGTATTTAACTACTTTATCATTATTTTTAATTGATAAGATTAATTTAGATGTAATATTATCTGGATATAAATAAAGTAATCTTATCCATTTTAACCCTTCAATAGTGTTAAGATTATCTAGTAATTCATTTAATTTATATTCTCCATATAGATCTATTCCATAGTCCGTAGTATTTTGTCCAATTAATATGATCTCTTTCACACCATTTTTAACCAAATATTTTGCTTCATTAATAACATCTTCCATCTTTCTACTTCTATGTTTACCCCTTAATTCAGGAATAATACAATATGTGCAGTGATTGTTGCAACCTTCGGATATTTTAACGTATTCAGTAGTTCTGAAACTTTGCCTATTAATTTCTTCTAAATAATTTTCATTTATATTTTCCGTAATCTTTAACTTGTTATTTCCTTTCTCTAATTCATAGATAATTTTAATAATATCTTTTATATTACCTGTGCCTATTACTCCATCAATATCATCAATTTCCTCTAAAAGCTCTTTAGAATATCTTTCCGCTAAACATCCTGCTAATATAATATATTTACATGATCCTTCTTTTTTATACCTTGTCATCTCCCAAATGGTCTCTATAGATTCTTCTTTTGCAGCCTCTATAAATCCACAAGTATTTATAATGATGATCTCTGACTCTTCTAAAGAGTTTGTCATTTTATAGTTATTTTTCTTCAAAATTCCCATCATTAATTCTGAGTCTATTTCATTCTTTGAACAGCCTAATGTTACAATAGAAACCTTTTTTTCATTCATATATTATCTCTCCTTGAATAAAGAATCAATTTCATCTTTAGAAACAAGTACCTTTCTTGGTTTACTTCCTTCATGACCACCAACGATATTTAACTCTTCCATCTCATCAACTATTCTTGCAGCTCTTGCATATCCAATCTTCAATTTTCGTTGAAGCAGAGATATTGAAGCCTGTCCTTCTTCCGTTACTAAACTTGCTGCTTTTGGTAGCAGTTCATCTGTGTCACCTAAAATATTATCTAATTCTATTTCACTTTGTATAGTTTCAATTATTTCATTATCATACTCTGTCAAATTTTGTGCTTTTAAAAAGCTTACAACTTCTTCAACTTCCATATCGCTTATAAAGGCTCCTTGTACACGAATCGGTTTTGAAAGATTTGAAGGATAAAAAAGCATATCTCCCTTTCCCAGTAATTTTTCAGCACCGACCATGTCTAATATAGTCCTAGAGTCCACCTGAGATGACACAGCAAAAGATATCCTTGAAGGTATATTAGCTTTAATAGTACCAGTTATAACATCTACAGAAGGCCTCTGAGTTGCTACAATCAAATATATTCCAGCTGCCCTTGCCATCTGAGCTAGTCTACATATAAAATCCTCTATTTCTTGGGCCGCTACCATCATTAAATCAGCCAGCTCATCAATAATAATAACAATACTAGAAAGTTTTTCATCTTTTTTATTCCGATGTTTTTCATTATACCCACTAATATCTCTCACATTGTTTTTAGCAAATAATTTATATCTTCTTTCCATTTCTTCAACAGCCCAGTTAAGTGCAGAAGCAGCTTTCCTAGGCTCAGTAACTACAGGTATTAACAAATGGGGTATACCGTTATAAATACTTAATTCAACTACCTTAGGGTCAATTAGTAAAAGCTTCACATCATCAGGATGGGCTTTAAATAATATGCTCATTATAATAGTGTTGATACAAACACTCTTGCCTGAACCCGTTGCTCCAGCAATTAAAAGATGGGGCATTTTATCTATACTTGAAACTATAGGTGTACCAGATATATCTTTTCCTAGTAATAAAGGTATATTGCTATCTAGGGACATATATTCTTCAGATTGTAATATCTCTTTCAACCCAACATTGTCCTTTATTCTATTTGGGACTTCAATTCCTACTGCAGCTTTTCCCGGTATTGGTGCTTCAACTCTAATATCAGATGTAGCTAAGTTTAAAGCTAAATCATCTGATAAATTAACAATCCTACTTACTTTAACACCTGGTGCAGGCTGTAATTCATAACAAGTAATAGATGGTCCTTTATTGATTTGGATAATAGACGCATCAATACCAAAGTTTTTCATAGTTTCCTCAATTTTTTTTGCATTATTTAATATTTCTTTTTTATTATGAGGATCTTGTTTTTTCTCAAAATCATTTAATAGTTCTAAAGGAGGCAGTGTATAATTTTCTATCACATTGCTGTTTTTATTAATTATCATTTCATCATTAATTGATGCCTTTGTTTTATTTTTATTTTTAGACTTTTTAGTATGGTCATGGATAACTATTTCTTTATCAATATCAATATTATTTTCTTTATTTATCTTGGATGCTTTTTCTTTAGCATTAGTATTTATTTTAAAATTGGTTACATTTTTTTTCTTCAATTTTAGTTTTGTTACAAAGTCTTTTATTCTTACTTCAGTGAATAGTAATACAGAAATTAAAATAATAAAACCAATTACAATATAGGACCCTACTGAACCAAATAGTTTTAAAAATAAAAATCCAAAAACTGATCCAATAAACCCTCCCCCCAATCCTTCTTTGCTTAATTCTATAGAATTAGCAATTTTTGAAGAAAATCTTGCACCAGTTTGAGATTTAATATCAACTAAAGTCAAGAAACATAAAAATAAAATAAGTAAGTAAATAGACTTTATATCTTTATTAATATCAAATCTATTTATAATAAACAATAATCCTACAGCAATAATAATAAGAGGAAATATATAGCCCCCAAAACCCATAAGGGTGAAAAATATACTTCGTAAAAATACTCCGATAATACCAGTTTTATCACTAATTAGACTGATTGCAGATAAAACGCCAAAAGAAATAATTATTATTCCTATAATTTCTCTTGCAATATCAATGTTTTTTCTTTTCTTCTTTTTACTCAAGAAGATCACCACCTCTTGAACAAGTTTAATATGAAATTATTCATATTTATTATTTTATAAAGGATGATACAATTGTTATTAATCCTATTATCCATAAATAGTAGGAAAAATAATGTAGTTTATCTTTTTTAAGTATTCTTATTAAAAGTTTTATCGCAAATACTCCAACTATTGTTGATAATGAAACTCCTATTATCAAAGGCATTGTAAAAGCTACTTGGCTATTTGTTTTAATAACTTCTCGTATTCCTAGTAATCCTGCTCCAAATGTTGCAGGTAAAGCTAATAAAAAAGAAAATTCAGTAGCCAAGGATCTGTTTAATCCTCTAAACAATCCAGCTACAATAGTAGAACCAGATCTAGATATGCCTGGTATTATAGCTACACCTTGAAATGTACCTATGATTAACCCATCTAGAAAGCTCATATTTCTAACTCTTTTATTTTCATAACTTTTATTATTTGCAATCCATAATAGAATACCAGTAACTATAAAAGCTATACCTATAGGAAGTATAGAAGATGAATAAAGCTTCTCGAAAAAATCTTCAAAAGCTAGTCCAATTACAGCAGTAGGTATGCTACTTACTATAATAAGTATACCTAATTTTTGATAATCGTTTCTTATCTTAAGTTTTCTATTAACAATACAATTTTTAACCATTTTAATAAACTCAACAACTATCTTTATTATATCATTAAAGTAAACTATTACTATAGATATTAAAGTACCAAAATGAAGCATCTCGGTAAAAAAAAGATTTCCTTCTCTTATACCAAAAAAATGTTGTAAAATTACTAAATGTCCAGAACTGCTAATGGGTAAAAATTCAGCAATCCCTTGAAATATTCCTAGAATAACTGCTTGAACTAGTGTCAATTCAATTCCCCCTTTAATTCATATTCTCATGTTATTATAGCACAATTTATACTGTTAGACTATGGATTTTTAGTGTTGATAAAGCTATTTAACTTTCTCAGTGCTTGGCTAAATCCTCCAACTTCATCTATTAAACCATAGTTAACAGCATCTTTGCCAATAAGTATGGTGCCAACATCATTAGCTAATTCATCAGTAGAATACATCAACTCCCTTAAAGTATGCTTGTTAATTTTAGATGTTCTTAAAATAAAGTTAATGATTCTTTTCTGCATCTTTTCAAAATATCTAAAGGTTTGAGGAACACCAATTACTAATCCTGTAGTTCTTATAGGATGGATTGTCATCGCTGCTGAGGGTACTATAAAAGAATAATCCGAAGCAGTGGCTAAAGGAACACCTATGCTATGCCCTCCACCTAATACTAAAGACACTTTAGGTTTATCAATACTATTTATCAGTTCTGCTAATGCTAATCCAGCTTCTACATCTCCACCTACAGTATTTAGTATAATAAAGATTCCTTCAATCTTAGGATCTTGCATTGAAGCAATTAACATAGGTATTATATGCTCATATTTAGTTGTTTTTTTATCGGAAGATGAAATATTATGACCTTCTATTTCTCCTATTATAGAAATAAATTGAATATTGTTTTCAAAATTAGGTGCTTTTGGTGTTCCTAACTCCTTTACATTATCAATCAAATTATCGCTATTATTAACTGTATCATTATTCACAATATAACCTCCATCATATTAATCATATCTATTATTATAGTCTTAACTTTTTTGATTATAATATGCTTAAATAGAATAAAAAAGATAATGTATTAAACCTGATTCCTAGAATCAGGTTTATAATATTTAAAGTTCCACTATTATCATATCATTTCCAATCTTCCTAATAGTATCCCAAGGTATTTCAATCTCTGTATTTTCACCAAATAACCTAAGTTGTAACTTCCTTTCAGGTACTAATAATGTTATTATTTTACCTGTTTTTTTATCAACTATAATGTCTGAATCAGCTATTATTCCAAGTCTTTGACCATTATTTAAATTTATTATTTCTTTACCACCTAATTCACTAAGCATTATTGTCATATTATCATCTCCTTTAATTTATATTATATAATATGTTTTTATTATAAATGTATGTCATATCATTTATGATAACATTAGATATGATAATATGACAGGGTAAATTAATACCCTGTATGTCCAAAACCTCCATCTCCTCGATCTGTAGAATCCAATGTTGAAACTTGAACAAACTCAGCCTTCTCATATTTTACAATCACTAATTGGGCAATTCTATCACCTTTATTAATTGTATATGCTTCTTTGCCAAAATTGATTAAAACAACTCCTATTTCTCCTCTATAATCACTATCTATAGTTCCGATTCCATTAACTAATGATATCCCATGTTTCAAAGCTAGTCCGCTTCTTGCTCTTATTTGAGCTTCATAACCATTAGGTATAGATATATATAATCCTGTTGGAATTAATACTCTTTCCATAGGATTAATGGAAATTGGATTATCTATATTAGCATATAAATCCATGCCCGCAGATCCTTTAGTCTTATAGTTAGGAAGAGGAAAATCACTTTTATTTACTATTTCTATTTTCATAATATCACCTCAACTAAAAAATATTTCTTTTAAATTATTGTCAAGTCTTTGTTGATTCGTAATATCCCCTACATAGGCTATATTATATTTGCTTTTATCAAAGATTTTATGGACTATTCTTTCAATATCTTCTATTTTTACATCATCGATTTTTTTCAACACTTCTTCTGGAGTTAGAGTTTTACCTAATAACAATGCAGATCTTCCCATATCTAACATTCTACTGAAAGTACTTTCCATCCCAAGTATATAATTACCTTTTATCTGTTCTTTGGATTTTCTTAATTCATCTTTAGTTATTAAATCAACTTTCAAATTCTTTATATCTTCATTTATAAGCTTGGCCACATTGATGATTTGATCTACACTTAGGCCAGCATATATAGTAAACGCCCCTATATTTTGAAAGGATGTAGCATGGGAATAAATAGAATAAACTAACCCCTTTTCCTCTCTGATTCTTTGAAATAGCCTAGAACTCATACTTCCACCAAAAATATTATTCATAACTAATATAGGATATAGATCTTCAGAATCTCTTTTAACGCCTTCCATTCCTACACAAAAATTTAATTGTTCAATATCTTTTTGCTTACTACTTAGTTTTTGTCTAAAATCTGGTATATCATTATATTTTAGACTACTATTAAAATAAGTTGAGCCATTTTTAAAGTAATTATTTAAAACTTTTAAAGTTTCCTTAGAATCAAAATTACCTACTATTGAAATAACAATATTTTCAGGAATATAATTTTCATAAAAATATTTCAAAATTGAATTTCTATTTAAATTGCTTATAGTATCAAATGATCCCAATATAGGCAGAGCTAATGGAGTATTTTCAAACATAAGTTCACTTAATAAATCATAAACTATGTCCTCTGGTGAATCTTGATACATTTTTATTTCTTCATAAATTACTCCTTTTTCCTTTTCAATAGATTCCACATCAAAAAGAGAGTTATTAAACATATCAGATAAAAGCTCTATAGCTCTTGGTAAATGCTTATCTAATACTTTAATATAGAAACAAGTATATTCTGTACTTGTGAAAGCATTCATTTGCCCTCCAATATCGTCTATTGAACCAGCAATATCCATGGCTGTTCTATTTGTAGTACCTTTAAATAACATATGCTCAATAAAATGTGAAACTCCGTTTATATACCTGTCCTCATTCGTAATACCAGCATTTACTAACACCCCAATAGAAACTGAATTAACATATGGAATTCTCTCCATAACCACCTGAATTCCATTATCCAACTTATCCTTAAAGTACATTTTTGTCCTCCTAATTACGTAAATAATTATTATTCAATTACATCACTTATTGTACCAATCTTGTAACCTTTTTTATATAGAAAAGATATAATTTCAGGTAATGATTTCACCGTTTCTTTAGTTGGATGCATCAATACAATAGCTGAATTATCAATTTTACTAATTACTCGATTTATTATTTTATCTTTAGTACTATCTTCTCTCCAATCTATAGTATCAATTGTCCACATAATGACATCATAGTTTAAATCCTTTGCTGCTTTTAAAGTATTATCATTGTATGCTCCAGATGGAGGAGCAAAATATTCAGGTTCAATACCTAAAATATCATATATAATATTATGGGCTTTTAATATTTCTTCTCTATTTCCTTCATAACTAAGTTTATCATAATCTATATGTCTATATCCATGATTACCAATTTGATGCCCAGCCTCATACATAGTTTTTAGCAATTCCGGGTTCTTTTTAGCCCAAGTTCCAGTAACAAAAAAAGTTATATTAATATCGTTTACGGAGAAAATTTCTAACATAGGTTGAATATATTCATTACCCCAATCTACATTACATGCAAAAGATATAACCTTATCATCTACATTTCCTTTATAATATATATCCATTTTAAATGTTTCATCTACTCTA
Source organism: Clostridium sp. Cult1 (assembly GCF_021655095.1). Taxonomy (GTDB): domain Bacteria; phylum Bacillota; class Clostridia; order Tissierellales; family Tepidimicrobiaceae; genus Schnuerera. The sequence goes on from NZ_PPXW01000001.1 coordinate 1,632,469, forward strand.
TTATAAAAGGAAAAATAGATCCCTACAACTATTATTATCAAAATAATGAGTAATAATATAGATGCAACCTTCTTATTAACAATTAATATTCTCATATCTACCCCTCCAAAGATCTTTCTACCATTATTTATATTCAGAAGGATAGAAAATTATATTCAAATATTTATAAAAATTAAAAACATGAACCTAAATTGGGTTCATGCATTTAGTACTAAATTTATTTTTATTCCTTTTCTACTTTTGGCAATGCTGCTTTCCTCGATAAATTTATTCTTCCTTGATTATCTATATCTATTACCTTAACTAACACCTGATCACCGCTGGCCAATACATCTTCAACTTTATTAATCCTTTCATTAGCAATGTTTGATATATGAAGCAAGCCTTCTTTCCCATTGATAATTTCTACAAAAGCTCCAAAAGGAACAATTTTAACCACTTTACCCATATAAATATCTCCAACTTCTACATCTTTAACTACTTGATTAATTAACTCCATTGCTTTTTCTCCATTTTCCATATTCTCAGAAGCTATGGATACTTTTCCATCATCATCAATATCAATTTTAACACCAGTTTCATCTATTATCTTATTAATCATTTTACCACCTGGTCCTATAATATCCCTAATTTTATCTGGATGGACCTGCATTGTAATTATCCTTGGTGCATAAGGAGATAATTCTTCTCTTGGTTCAGAAATCGCCTGTTTCATTTTTTCCAATATATACAGTCTTCCCTCTCTGGCTTTTCTTAAAGCTTCACTTAATATAGCCCTATCTATACCAGATATTTTGATATCCATTTGAATAGCAGTTACTCCTTTTTCTGTTCCTGCAACTTTAAAATCCATATCTCCTAAATGGTCTTCTAAACCCTGAATATCCGATAATATAGCAACCTTACTGTCTGATTTTATCAATCCCATTGCAATTCCCGCTACAGGTGCCTTTATTGGTACTCCTGCATCCAATAAAGCTAAAGTGCTACCACATACACTAGCTTGAGAACTAGAACCATTTGAACTTAATACTTCTGATACTAGTCTTATTGTATAAGGGAAATCTTCGACAGCTGGAATAACAGGCTCTAAAGCCCTTTCAGCTAACGCGCCGTGCCCAATTTCACGTCTTCCTGGCCCTCTTAAAACTCTAGTATCACCAACAGAATATGGCGGAAAATTATAATGATGCATATATCTCTTTGATTCTTCTTCGCTTATTCCATCTATTATTTGCACATCACTAGCAGCTCCCAAAGTTGCAACAGTCAATACTTGAGTTTGGCCTCTTTTAAACAATCCAGAGCCATGAGCTCTAGGTAACAATCCTACATCAGTAGTTATAGGTCGAATTTCGTCTTCCTTTCTATTATCAGGTCTAATTCCTTCTTCTAGAATAAGTCTTCTAACTTCTTCTTTTAATATTTCCTCCATTGTTTCAACGATATCCTTTTCATTATCAGGATACTTTTCCACAAATTTCTCTAGCGTTTCTTCCATCACTTTATCAATTGCTTCTTCTCTGTCTTGTTTTTCAAAGGTTTGTATTGCGGTAACAAGCTTTTCTGTTGTATATTCTCTAACTTCTTTTTCAATTTGACTATCTGGCTTAAAGACTATAAAATCTTGCTTTTCCTTACCTACTTCCTTTTTAATTTCTTCAATAAAGCCACATAATTTTTTTATTTCTTCATGTGCAAATAATATAGCCTCTAACATAGTTTCTTCAGGTATCTCATTAGCTCCTGCCTCTACCATCATAATTGCATCCTTGGTTCCTGAAACTACTAAATGAATACTTGATTTATCCCTTTCTTCAGCCGTAGGATTTATAACAAATCTTCCATCAACTAATCCGACTAAAACAGAGGCTGTTGGCCCATTAAAAGGTATGTCTGATATAGTTAAAGCTATAGAAGAGCCAATCATCCCAACTATATCTGGTGTACAATCTTGATCAACAGATAGTACAGTAGCAATAACTTGTACATCGTTTCTGTATCCATCTGGAAAAAGAGGTCTAATTGGTCTGTCGATTAACCTAGATGTTAGTATTGCTTTATCGCTAGGTTTACCCTCCCTCTTAATAAAACCTCCTGGAATTTTACCTACTGAATACAACCTTTCCTCAAAATCAACGCTTAATGGGAAAAAATCTATCCCTTCCCTCGGTTCTTTAGAAGCTGTAGCTGTGACTAGTACAACTGTATCTCCATATTGGAGTAAACATGCACCATTGGCTTGTTCAGCTACTTTTCCAATCGTAATAGAAAGATTTCTCCCAGCTAAATTATACTGAAACTGCCTTTCCATGCTCTACCTCCTTTTGATAATTTAAACATATTATTATTATAACCTTTTATTTATTAAAAACACTAATAGTTTAGGTTAATAAATAAAATTAGTTTTCAATAAACACTATATAAGTTTAAAGTAAAAAATAAATCAATAGAGCGGGATAGATCCCCGCTCTTATTATCCTCTAATTCCTAATTTTTCAATTAATGCACGATATCTCTCAATATCTTTTTTCTCTAAATATCTTAATAGACCTCTTCTTTGACCTATCATTTTGAATAAACCTCTTCTTGAATGGTGATCTTTTTTATGGGCTTTAAGATGCTCTGTTAAAGAATTGATTCTGTGACTTAAGATTGCAATTTGAACTTCTGGTGAACCCGTATCACCTTCATGTAATTTGTATTCTTCGATAATTTGAGCTTTTTGTTCTTTAGTCATTGTCATTTTTATACCTCCTCTAAATTTAGTTTCACCAAAAGCTAAGTAAATCGCCGAGGTACGATAAACTTAGCAAGTGGTAATTTATACATCAAGTTAATATTATCATATATCTTTCCAATTGTAAATATTATTGATGCTTTTTAACATATTCTACATCTTTTTCAATCTGTTTAATTAGCTCTGTAGTAGTATTAAATTTAATATCATCTCTGATGAATTCAACAAACTTTACTTCTATAAATTTATTGTAGAGATCACCGCTAAAATCTAAAATATAATTCTCTATCTTTAGTTCGTTCTCATTAAAAGTTGGGTTGTAACCTATATTGGTTAAGCTGGTATACTCTTTGGTATCTAAAAGAGTAATAGTCTTATATACTCCTATCTTAGGAATAATGTAATTGTTATCCAATTTTAGATTTGCAGTAGGATAACCCATTTTACTTCCTCTACTTTTCCCTTTAATAACCTTTCCAATAATAAAATAATCACGCCCAAGAAGATTGTTTGCTTTTTTAATATATCCTGATTTAATAAGATTACGTATTCTAGTACTGCTAACTACTTCGTTATTTACATAGATTGGTTTAATAATATTGACTTGAAATCCTTCCTTTTCTCCTAAGAATAACAAATACTCACTATCTCCTGCTGCTTTATGTCCAAATCTATAATCAAATCCAACAGTTACTAGTTTTGCCTTTAATCTATTAATTAAGATGTCTTTTACAAATTCTTCTGGTGATAATTTCATAATACTTTTGTCAAAATTTATAGTATATATTACTTCAATGCCTAATTCAGCTAGTATATTTAATTTTTGATCATAAGGAGTAATAATTTCTAGTTTTGAACTTTCTTTATTTCCTAATAGGGTTTTTGTATGATTTTTAAATAATAAAACTGAAGGTTTTAAATTTTTATCTTTTGCCTTTTTTATATTATCCTTTATTAAATATTGATGACCAACATGGATTCCATCAAAATTCCCTAAAGCTATGCCGGTTTCATATATATTCTCTTCAAAATTATTTAAATCTATTATTTCCATATTTACCACCTTACACAAAAACTTTATCCATTTTTAAACTGGGTATATTATTTCTAAATATAATTCTTCCCACTCCTATAAAAGTATTTTTACAATATACTCTGGCAGGTTTATCTGTTTGAGAAAGACTAAATATATCATTTGCAAAAGGTATAATATTTCCATTAATTAACCCATTATAGAATCTATCCTCAACAACTAAAGAGTCCATATGACCTATACTTTTATCTATAGGACAGATTATAGACTTTAGTTTATCATTATCTAAACTTTTTATATAATCAAAACTATAGCTATCCTCTAAATTAAAATTACCTACGCCAATTCGAATTAAGTAAGACATATATCCAAATGTTCCTAAAATTTTTCCTATATCATGGCATAATGTCCTTACATATGTTCCCCTAGAGCATTTAACGTAAAAAATAACTTTTTTATTATCAATTATATTATATATTCTCAAATCATATATGTTTACTTTTCTAGAAGGACGTTCTATCGTCTTACCTTCTCTGGCTAACTCATATAATTTTTTCCCATTCTTTTTCAGTGCCGAATACATAGGGGGAATCTGATCAATTTCTCCTATAAAGCTTTCAAAAGCATTGTATATATCTAATTTACTAACCTTTTTTGATGAACAATTAGTAACATTACCATCTATATCCTGAGTATCTGTAGCCATGCCTAGAGTTAATTCAGCTATATACTCTTTATCTACATTTAATAAATATTCACTAATTCGTGTTCCTTTTCCTATACATAAGGGAAGAACCCCAGTTGCATTTGGGTCTAAGGTTCCAGTATGTCCAATCTTTTTCATACCTAATATTTTCCTCATCTTAGATACTGCATCATGGGAGGTAAAGCCCCTAGGTTTAAATAAGTTTATTATTCCATCCATATAAATCACCTAAAGTTCTTTAGAATTTCTTCTAAAATAATATCCTTTGCTACATTAACATTTTCAAAAATAGTACATCCAGCTGCTCTAACATGTCCTCCACCATTAAATTTATTACATATTTTAGCTACATCAATTTGTTTCTTACTTCTTAAACTTATTTTTACTTCCTTTTCATCAACTTCTTTTAGTAGACAAGCAACTTCTACAGAATCAATACCTCTTACGAAAGATATTAGACCTTCTGTATCCTCCATTTTAGCGTGATTAGCTTTTAACATATCCTGAGTTGCGACTATAATCCCAACTTTTCCTTCTAAGTATGTTTCCAGGCTATTCATAGAATCTATAAATAGTTTTGTTCTAGCCATGCTCCTACTCTGATATAAATTAATATTAATATTATCTGCATCAATTCCAGTTTTCAATAATTCTGCAATAATTAAATGAGTTTTATAACTTGTATTGCTATACATAAAGCTTCCAGTATCTGTACTAATAGCAGTATATAAACAAGTTGCAATATCTTTGTCTATATCTACTCCCATTTTATTAATAAACTCATATATTATTTCTCCTGTTGCAGCAGATGAAGGAGATACTATATTTATATCTCCAAAATTATCATTTGTGATATGATGATCAATATTAATAACCTTATTAGCTTTTAAGGCAAATTCCTTACCTGGGCCTAATCTATGCAAATCGCTAGAATCCAAAGACACTAATAAGTCTATTGATTCATCTACAGAATAATCTTTAATCTTATCTATTCCAGGTAAAAACTGGTAGTCAGAAGGTATATCATCTACTTTGAGCACTTTTACATTAGTTTTAAGCTTTTCAATAGCCCTGGCTAAGGCTAATGTAGAACCAATATTATCTCCATCTGGCTGCACATGAGAAACCAAATAAATATTATTTGACTTCTTAATCAGTTCAATTGCATCTAACATTAAAACCTCTATTGAATTATTCATCCCTATCTCCTTTTTTATCCCCATCTTCTCTATTAACTTTTTCAATAAGTTTAGAAATATAAAGGCTGTGTTCTATTGATTCATCAAGATGAAAAACAGGTTCTGGTGCATGCCTTAAATCAATCCTATTTCCAATTTCTTTTCTAATGAACCCCTTGGCACTTTTTAACCCTTTCAAAGTGTCCTCTTTTACTTCTTTGTCTCCTAATACACTAACATATATGTTTGCATAGCTTAAATCATTAGTTACCTGTACCTTTGTAACACTAGTCATTAGATTTACTCTTGGATCTTTGATCTCCCTTGTTATTAATTCTGAAACTACCTTCCTAATTTCCTCAGAAATTCTATTTATCCTCTTGTTATTCATAAGGTTACACCCCTTATCTTTCCACTTCTTTCATAATATATGATTCTAAAATATCTCCTTCTTTTATATCATTATAATTTTCTAAACCTAGTCCACCTTCATATCCTGTAGTTATTTCTCTCACATCATCTTTAAATCTTTTTAAAGATGATACCTTTCCTTCGAAGACAACAACATCATCTCTTAATAATCTAATAGTACTATTTCTAGTAACTTTTCCTTGCTGTACATAGATTCCTGCAACTACACCTACATTAGGTACTCTGAAAATGGCCCTAACCTGAGCTCTACCAATAACTTCCTCTACATACTTAGGCTCCAACATCCCCTTAATAGCAGATTTAATATCTTCTATTGCATCATAAATAACTCTATAAGTTCTTACATCTACCTTCTCATGTTTTGCTATATCCAATGCATTTAAAGTAGGTCTAACATTAAAACCAATGATTATAGCGTTTGATGCAGAAGCTAACATTACATCGCTTTCAGTGATACCTCCAACACCACCATGAATGACATTTACTTTAACCTCATCATTTTCTAATTTTTCCAAAGATTGTCTAATCGCATCAATAGTTCCTCTTACGTCGGTTTTTATGATTATATTAAGATCTTTAATCTCACCTAATTGGATTTTTTCAAACAAATCGTCTAGAGATATCTTCTGTGAAGATTTTAATTGTTCTTCTCTGACTAGTTCTTTGTTTTTATCAGCAAAAGCTCTTGCTGTCTTTTCATCTTCAACAGCATATAATAAATCACCTGATAGTGGCACTTCAGACAAACCTAAAATAGCTACTGGTATTGAAGGGCCAGCTTTCTTCACTTTTTTGCCTTTATCATCAAACATAGCTCTTACTCTTCCACTTGCACTTCCTGAAACAATCATATCTCCTACCTTTAAGGTACCTTTTTGTACTAACACAGTAGCAATAGGGCCTTTGCCTTTGTCAAGCTGAGCTTCAATAACAGTACCTACAGCTTTCCTATTAGGATTAGCTTTTAATTCCTGCATTTCTGCAACTAAAAGGATCATTTCTAGTAACTCATCTATACCCTCTTTTCTTAAAGCCGAAACGGGTACACTAATAGTATCCCCACCCCATTCTTCTGGTACTAATCCATGTTCAACTAATTCTTGTCTAATTCTATCAATATTTGCATCTGGTTTATCAACCTTATTTATAGCTACAATTATAGGTACATTTGCTGCTTTTGCATGGTTGATAGCCTCTATAGTTTGAGGCATTACTCCATCATCTGCAGCAACAACTAATATAGCTAAGTCTGTGACTTGAGTACCTCTAGCCCTCATAGAAGTAAAAGCCTCATGACCAGGAGTATCTAGAAAAACAACTTTTTTACCTTCTACATTTACTATGGAAGCACCTATATGTTGGGTAATTCCTCCAGCTTCTTGTGTAGTTACAGAAGTTTTTCTAATAGCATCTAGAAGAGAAGTTTTCCCATGATCAACATGGCCCATTACTGTAACAACAGGTGGCCTTGGCTTTAAATCTTTAGGATCGTCTTCAAAATCTAGATCAAATTCCTTCTCTATATCTTCCCCATCTTCCATTTCTTCCTTAACAATCTTAAAATTAAATTCATCCCCAATAATGCTAGCAGTATCAAAATCGATAGATTGATTTTGATTAGCCATAACACCTAAACCGATTAATTTAGTTATTACTTGAGTTGAGCTTACACCCATCATATCTGCTAAATCTTTAACTATAATATTATCTCCTATTTCAATAATATTATTATCTTTCTCATTATCAGACTTGGAAGTTGTCTCTTCACTCTTTTGTTTATTATCATTTTTTTGTGTTTTATTCATCTTATTTCCTTTATCAATATTTTTCTTTTCTTTTGAAACTTCTTTATCTTCTTCAAAAAGTTCTTTTATCATTTCTGCCTCTTCGCTTTCTAATGAGCTCATATGACTGCTAACATTTAAATCTAATTCTTTCATTTTTTCAATTAAGTCCTTACTTGACATCCCAAGTTCTTTAGCAAGTTCATATACTCTTATTTTTATCAAACTATACACCCCCAGTATTTTTACAGGTGATAATTCCATATTTTATTTCTGATCAACATTAATTATTTCATTTAAATTATCATATATTTCATCAGGTATTTGGATATCCAATGCCCTATCTAATCTTTTACTTTTTTTAGCTTTATTTAAACATTCTATACTTGAGCAAATATAAGCTCCTCTACCATTCATCTTTCCTGTTAAATCAACATTAATAATTCCATCCTTATTTTTTACCACCCGAATCAATTCTTTCTTAGATTTACTTTCATTACATGCAACACATCTTCTTAGAGGTATTTTTTTCTTTCTCAAAATATCACCCCACTAAATTCTAAGATTCTAACTCACCATCATACTGACTTTCGCTTTTAATATCTATTTTCCAATTTGTCAACTTAGCTGCCAGCCTAGCATTCTGACCCTCTTTACCTATTGCTAAGGATAATTGGTAGTCTGGCACGATTATCAAAGCTGATTTTTCTCTTTCATTAACTTCTACTTTTACTACCTTTGAAGGACTTAAACTATTAGCTATAAACTCTTCAATATTATTGCTCCATATAATAATATCTATTTTTTCCCCGTTGAGTTCTTCAACTATAGCTTTTACCCTACTGCCTTTAAACCCAACACAAGCGCCCACAGGGTCTACATTAGGATCTTTAGAATGAACGGCAATTTTAGTCCTAGAACCTGCCTCCCTAGATATAGCATAAATATCCACAACACCTTCATGAATCTCAGGAACCTCTAATTCAAACAACCTTTTAACCAATCCAGGATGAGATCTGGAAAGTATTATTTGAGGTCCTTTAGTTGTTTTTTTTACTTCTAATATAATTAGCTTTATTCTATCTCCCTGGTTATATACTTCCCCTTCTATTTGTTCTGTAGGAGGTAATATGCCTTCCGTTTTACCCAGATCAATATATACATTATTTTTACTAATCCTTTGGATCATCCCTGTAATTATTTCATTCTCCCTATTTATAAATTCATCATATATTACATCTCTTTCTGCATCCTTTATCCGCTGTATAACTACTTGTTTTGCTGTTTGAGCCGCAATCCTTCCAAAGTTTTTTGGAGTTACTTCCACAATTACAATATCTCCAAGTTGATAAATATCATCTATTTTTTTTGCCTCTTCAATATCTATTTCCAATAAATCATCTTCAACCTCATCAACAACCATCTTCTTTGCAATTACTCTTACTCTTCCTGTCTCTCTATCTATTTCTACTTCTACATTTTGAGATGAACCAAAGTTTTTCTTGTAGCTCGAAATTAGTGCAGATTCTAAAGCATCAAAAATGATCTCTTTAGATATCCCTTTTTCCTTTTCTATTTCTTCAAGGGCATCAATAAACTCTGCATTCATTAATTTAACCTCCCTTAAAATTTTACTGCTAATTTAATCTTTGAAATTGTTTCTCTTTGTATTTTTTTATATCCTAAACTATCTTCTTTTATTTGAATAAATTCTTCATCATAGTCTATCAATTGTCCAATATATTTCTTTTTTCCATCTATGTTTTTATAAAGGCTGATCTCTACATCCTTACCAATATTCCTTTTTAAATCCTTATCAGTCTTCAAAGGTCTATCTAATCCTGGTGAAGAAACTTCTAAATAATAGCTTTCATCTATAGGATCTAGTTCATCTAATTTATCTCCTACTTGCTCACTTACCCTTTGACAATCGTCGATACTTATGCCATCTAGTTTACCTATATAAAACCTTAAAATATTGTTTCCATTCTCTTTAATATACTCTAAATCTACTAAGTCATATCCAAGATCCTCTATTATAGGTTCACAATGTTCTTTTACAGTTCTAATAATATTTTTTTTACTCAAATTATCACCTCCATAAAATCATACCTATTTTTTGTAATATAAAAAGAAATATACCTTTAGTTTTATTATGATTAATTCAAACAAATTAAGAGTGGGTCAGCCCACTCTATTAAGCAAATTAACCTTGTATTGTCCACACAACTTAATCATTATAATTATATCATATTCCTAGGGAAAATCAAATATTAAAAAGGCTAATTTGATTGCTTTCAGGTAAATCACTAAAACAACCATGTTCCCTAAGTGCTTCTACCACAGTTTTACTCACCTTTGTTCTTGTGACAAAATCTTCTATAGATAAGAATTTATCATTTTCTCTTTCCTTAACAATGTTTCTTGCTGCAGTCTCTCCTACCCCTTCTAAACTTTTAAGGGGAGGCAATATTCCATTTTCGCCTATTAAGAATCTATCACTATCTGATCTATAAAGGTCAACTTTTTCAAAATTAAACCCTCTTGCATACATTTCTTGAACAACTTCTAAAACAGTAAGAAGGTTTTTTTCCTTTGCAGTCATTTGATTAGATAAACCCTCCAGCTCTTTAATTTTTTCCTTCACAGCTTCCTGCCCTTTTAAAACCAAATGAGCATCAAAATCTTGTGCTTTAGTCGTAAAATAAGTAGCATAAAAAGCCTCAGGATGATGAACCTTAAAATAGGCAATTCTATAAGACATCATAACATAAGCAACAGCATGAGCTTTTGGAAACATATACTTTATTTTTTTACATGATTCAATATACCACTCTGGTATATTGAATCTTTTCATGTATTCTTCATCTTCATCTGTTAATCCTTTTCCTTTTCTTACCTTTTCCATTATTTTAAAAGCTCTTTTTTTATCAAGACCAGAGTAGATTAAATAGAGCATAATATCGTCCCTTGTCGAAATAACTTCCTTTAGTGATGCTATGCCATTTCTAACTAGATTCTGTGCATTATTGAGCCAAACATCAGTACCATGGGATAAACCACTAATTCTGACTAATTCAGCAAAAGTAGTAGGTTTTGTATCCATTAGCATTTGCCGTACAAACTTTGTACCGAATTCTGGTATACCCAAAGTGCCTGTTTCAATATTTATTTCTTTATCATCCATATTTAATGGCTTAACACTAGTGAATAATTCCATAGTTTCTTTATCATCTAAAGGAATCTTACTTGGATCTACTCCTGTGATCTCCTCTAACATCCTTATTATGGTAGGAACATCATGTCCTAAGATATCCAGTTTTAGAATTCTACCACTAATTGAGTGATAATCAAAATGAGTGGTTATTACTCCCGATTTTTTGTCATCAGCTGGATATTGAATAGGTGTAAAGTCATAAATTTCTTTATTTTTTGGTACTATCATAACCCCACCAGGATGTTGTCCAGAGGTTCTTTTAATTCCAGTACAACCTTGTACAAGTCTATTTATTTCAGCTGGATGAACATTTAACCCTTTTTCTTCATGATATTTTTTTACAAAACCATAAGCTGTTTTATCAGCAATAGTACCTATAGTTCCAGCTCTAAAAACATAACCTTCACCAAATAGTTCTTCTGTATATTTATGAGCAGAAGGTTGATATTCGCCAGCAAAATTTAAATCTATATCTGGTTCTTTATCTCCTTCAAATCCTAAAAAGACTTCAAAAGGAATATCATGACCGTCTTTTATCATCTTTTCTCCACATTTTGGGCAATCTTTATCTGGTAAATCAATTCCTGACCCTATAGATCCATCTTCTATGAATTCACTATATTTACAACTAGGACATACATAATGAGGTACTAAAGGATTAACTTCAGTAATTCCACTCATAGTTGCAACAAAAGAAGAACCGACTGAACCTCTTGAACCTACTAAATATCCGTCTTCTAAAGATTTCCACACTAATTTTTGAGCTATAATATACATTACAGCGTATCCATTCTTAATAATTGAATTTAATTCCTTATCCAACCTTTCTTTCACTAAATTAGGTAAAGGATCACCATATATTTCAATAGCTCGATTATAGGTAATCTTTCTTAATTCTTTTTCAGCACCTTCTATTACAGGAGGATAAGTACCCTTTGGAATAGGATCTATTTCTTCTACCATATTTGCAATTATATTAGAATTTTTAACAACCACTTCTTTAGCTTTTTCTTGGCCCAAGTACCCAAACTCTTCTAGCATTTCATCTGTAGTCTTATAATATAAAGGTGGTTGTAAATCAGCATCAGAATAGCCTTGGCCAAACATCAGTATTCTTCTGTAAACCTCATCTTCAGGGTCTAGAAAATGTACATCTCCAGTTGCAACAACAGGTTTATTGAACCTTTCACCCATTTCTACAATTTTTTTATTAATAGCCATTAACTCTTCTTTCCCTTTTACCAATCCATTTCTAATTAAATGCATATTATTTTCTAAGGGTTGAATTTCCAAATAATCATAGAAATTTACAATATCCTGTAATTCATTATAACTTTTATTCTTCAAAATTGCCTTATATAGTTCCCCTGCTTCACAAGCACTTCCTAATATTAATCCTTCTCTATAGTTATTAAGCAAGGTTTTGGGAATTCTTGGCTTCCTATAAAAATAGTTTAAATGAGATTGAGATATTAATTTATATAAATTTTTTAATCCCGTTAAATTCTTGGCCAAAATTACAATATGATAAGATTCATCCTTTGCAATATCTTTTTCCTCAATGAGTTTGTTTATTTTATCAAATTCGGTAATTCCATTTTTATTTAGTAAATCCATAGATTTTAGAAATATCTCAGAAGTTGCCTTAGCATCATCTACAGCCCTATGATGGTTTACTAAGCTTACATTTAGATGTTTAGCCACTAAATTAAGTCTATGACTTTTTAATTGAGGAAATAGAGCTCTAGATAGTTCCAATGTGTCAAAAACAGGATTAGTTAGCTTTTTCCCTAGTTTTGCAAGTTGTTCTCTTATAAACGATATATCAAATGAAGCATTATGTGCAACTAATACAGCCCCATCTATGAAGGATTCAAATTCTGGTAAAACCTCCTGAATAGTAGGTTTATCTTTTACCATTTCATTAGTAATACCAGTTAAGTTAATAATTTTATTTGGAATAGACCTTTCTGGATTAATTAATTGGCTAAATTCCCCTACTGCTTTACCCTTTTCTATTTTAACTGCACCTATTTCCGTAATCATATCATTTTTAGGTGAAAGACCAGTAGTTTCTATATCAAACACCACAAAAGTATCATAATCTTTTTCACTATCATAATTAGATATTATAGGTTTTTTATCGTTAACCAAATAACCTTCTACACCATATATAACTTTGATTCCTAGCTCCTGACTAACTTCCATAGCTTCAGGAAAACCTTGAACTACTCCGTGATCTGTTATTGCAATAGCGGTATGTCCCCATTTTTTAGCCCTTTTAGCTAGCTTTTTAAAACTATTTATCCCATCCATAGAACTCATCTGAGTATGGAGATGTAATTCTACACGCTTTTCTTCAGCTATATCCATTCTTTCTTGTTTTTCTAATATATTTAGGGATTTAAGCATTAGTACTAGATATTTTGAATAATTATCGAATACAACATCTCCTTCTATTTTTACATATAAACCCTTTACAATATTAGTCTCAAAATCTTCAAACTGTTTTTCATTAAGAAATACTTTTACAGTTATAGAATCGGTTAAGTCTGTTATGTTAAATATAGCTAACTTTCTATTACCTCTAATATCCCTTATTTCAATCTGAAAAACTTCTCCTACTACTATAGCGGAACCAGTATTTAGAGTAATATCTTTAATCTTCATTGGTTCTTCTTCAATCTTTTTACCAAAAATATAATTTCCATTAGGAGATGCTTTTTTTTGCTTAGGTTTGTTTTTACCGATCTTTTCATTATTGTTTAACGTCTCTAAGGATATAATTTTTTCTTCATTAATTGTATTTTCAATAATTTCATGGCCATTATCTTCTATTCTAGATTCGTCAATAATTATATTCATTTCTATATTCAATTCTTTAATTATTTTAGCTTTAATTTTATTATCAATTCTATTACTTACCAGAGCAAATTTTATTATTTCGTTTGTAGGAAAAACTTTTATAGAATTATTTTTTATTTCATATTCTAATTCTTTTACCCAAGATGTACTAGAAGGTATTTCTTTTTCAATGCAATATAATATGTTATTCCAATACTTATTGAATATTTTATCCAGTTCTTCTAAATCATCATATTTGATACTGATTAACACGTTTAAACCATCAAATTTACTTTCAAAAATACTTCTTATTTTATCTAATATTTCTTCTGCTACAATACTTTCTGAAGCTAATATTATTTCAATCATGTTCTTGTTTTTATTTAGTTTTACTTTTTTAACAAATATTGAATCTATATCATAATCTACTAAAATATGATTCTTTTTTAGGATTTGCATTAATTCTATTTTAGTATTATTCACTTTTTGCTATTGCCCCCTTTAGCCACTTTGGGATACCTCCATTATATTCTTTATACTTGCAAGAGAATTCATCATTTCATATTTTTTACTAAGCTCTTTCATCCCAATTTCTAGATTAATTTTAATCAATTCCTCATCTTTATGTTCTATATCTATACTAAGTATGTTAACACCATAATCACCTAATATTTGTCCAACTCTTCCAATCTGTCCAGGCTTATCTACTGACACTATGCTTAAAGTAATGTAATGATAACCTTTAGCCTTTATTCTTCTTCCAAATCTATGAAATGACATTAAAGTAATAATTACCAATATAGTAGATATTATAGCAGCCAAATAAAAACCAGCACCAACCGCTAATCCAATAGCAGCAACAACCCATAAGCTAGCAGCAGTAGTTAGCCCTGTTATTACTCCTGTATCCTTTCTTAATATAGTACCTGCCCCCAAAAAACCTATTCCACTTATAACTTGAGCAGCAATTCTATCTGAATAATACTGAGATTCGGTATTAAGATATATAGATAATAGCATTATTAAAGTAGAACCCAATGAAACTAAAATATGAGTTCTTAAACCAGCTGGTTTTTGAGTACTCTCTCTATCTATGCCAATAAAACCCGATAACAATATAGATAAAAGAAGCCTTATAACAACCTGCTTATTATCTAACATATAAACACCTTCCAAACTATAATCAAAGGTTTTCTATTTCTTTTAACAATTCATCTAATAAAAATTCTTCTTTTACTTTTTTATACGCTTTTCCTTTTTTAAATAATAATCCTTCTCCTTTGCCTCCAGCAATACCAATATCAGCTTCCCTTGCTTCTCCAGGCCCATTTACAGGACATCCCATAATAGCAACCTTTATTGGTTTTTTAATTGGTTTTAGTCTCTCTTCAGCTTCTTCTACTAATTTAATTAATTGAATTTTAGTTCTTCCACAGGTAGGACATGATATTATCTCTACCCCTTCATCTAATAAATCTAATGATCTTAATATTTCTCTACCTACTTTTACTTCTTCTACAGGATTTCCAGTTAGCGAGACCCTAATGGTATCTCCTATTCCCATAGAAAGAAGGCTACCCATACCAATAGATGATTTAATAGTACCCTTCCAAACTGGTCCAGCTTCAGTCACTCCTAAATGTAAAGGGTAATCTACTTTCTCAGATATTTTTTTATATGTTTCTATAGTAAGAGGAACATTACTGGCCTTTAATGAAATTTTTATTTCTTCATAACCTAAACTTTCCACTAATCTTACATGCTCAAGAGCACTCTCTACCATTGAATCTGCATTAACTCCCTGATATTTTTCTAAATACTCCTTTTTAACAGAGCCAGAGTTAACCCCTATTCTTATAGGAACTTTTCTTTCTTTACAAGCATTTATAACTTCTTTTACCCTTATTTCTGAACCTATATTCCCTGGATTTATTCTTAAGCAATCTGCACCATTTTCTACAGCTGCAATTGCTAATTTATAATCATATTGAATATCTGCAATAAAAGGAATCTTAATATTTTTCTTTATTTTCCTAATGGACATTGCATCTTCAATATCTGTGATGGCTGACCTAACGATATGACAACCAGCTTCTTCTAATCCCCTTATTTGATTAATAGTAGAATTTATATCCTTAGTTATAGTGTTGGTCATTGATTGGACTGAAATAGGGCTGTCACCACCTACGGGCACATTCCCTACCATTATTTTTCTAGTCTTTTTTCTTTCCACAAAATCACCTTCTAAAAATATTAAATCTAATGATATCCGAATAAGTAACGGTTAACATCAATAGGATCAATAGTACAAACCCAATAAAATGTATAAAACCTTCTTTGTCTGGATCAATGGCTTTACCTCTAATAATTTCAAGAAATAAAAATACAATTCTACTACCGTCTAAGGCGGGTAATGGCAATAAATTAAAAAATCCCAAATTTATGCTTATAAAACCCATTAAATAAAGTAAGTTTGTAAAACCATACTTAGCAGCCTCCCCGATAGTATATATTACCCCTACAGGTCCTGATAGATCCTTAGTGCTTACTTTGCCGCTAAAAACCATCTTAATAAAATCGAACATCAACATAAGCATTGAGCCAGTTTTTTGCAACCCACCCTTAATTGCTGATATAAAAGTTTTTTCAGTAGTAGGTACTATACCAATTATAACTCTGTTATCATTACTTACTTCTGGTTTTAAGGTAAAATCCTTTATATCACCATTACGAAGAACGGTTACTTTCATATCTTCATCAGGGCTTGAATTATTAATTTCATTAACTATAGAATCCCAGTTTTTCATCTCAATATTATTAATCTTGACAATCCTGTCCTCCCTTTGGATGCCTGCACTTTTGGCAGGAGAATCATCTAATGTTTCTAATACTATAGTAGTTGGCATACCTACATTAAAAGAAACTATAGATAGTACGATGATAGCTAAAATAAAGTTCATAGTTGCACCAGCCACAACTACTGCAATCCTAGAAATGGCGGGTACTTTATTGAAACTTCTAGGATCATCGGAATTTTCGTCTTCTCCTTCCATACTTACATAGCCGCCAATAGGTAATGCTCTAACACTATATTTAGTTTCTCCCTTTTGTTTTTGAAATATCTTTGGACCCATACCTATTGAAAATTCATTAACCTTTACCCCAACTGACTTTGCAATAATAAAATGTCCAAACTCGTGAAAAAGTATTACCATTAAAAATACGAAAACTGCTGCTATTGCTGTTAGCAACTATATCACCACCTGTTTTATATTATAAAAAAAAATTAACAAAATAGTAAATAAAAGGAGCTGTAAACAATATGCTATCAAATCTATCTAGCACTCCCCCATGACCAGGCATAATAAAGCCAAAATCTTTAATTCCAGTAAGTCTTTTAATTTTAGAGGCAGTTAAGTCTCCAATTTGAGCAATAATAGATCCTATTAGAGAGAGCAAAACAAATTTCCATACAGGAAAAACACCAAAATATTTGGCATATATTAATGTTAATATAATTGCACCTAATATACCTCCTAAGGAACCTTCAACCGTCTTCTTTGGGCTTAACTTGGGGCATAACTTTGTTTTGCCGAACAAACTACCTGATAAATATGCAAAAGTATCTGTCCCCCATGCAATTATAAAAATTAACCATATATAAATTGTTCCATCTAAATATATAATATGTTCCATTAAAAAAGGTATGTAAAGTATACCAAATATAGTGGATATACTATCTATAAAATTGATATCTTTTTTATAGATAAAATTGAATATCAAAGCTATTATTACAAAAATGAATATATATATTAAAGATACCCATTTAAAGTCTAATGAATAAAAAAGAAAACCTATACAACTAATATATCCAATTCCTTTGATGGGCTTTACTCCTTTATTTTCTATAGCATCAAAAAATTCCCTTATTCCAATAATAGACAATAAAAATATAAATAATGCAGCTAAGATTCCACCTTTAGATATCATAAAAATGGTTAATAATACTATGAACAATCCACTTATAGCCCTTATAATTAAACTCTTCACCTATATTCCTCCAAACCTTCTGTTTCTTCTTTGATAGTCTATAATTGCCTTATAAAATTCTTCTTCTTTAAAATCTGGCCAATAGATATGGGAAAACCAAAATTCTGTATATGCTATTTGATATAACATAAAATTACTTAATCTAAGTTCGCCACTAGGTCTTATCAATAGATCTGGATCAGGAAGATTATTTGTATATAAATAATTCTTAAATATCTCCTCATCTATGTCTTCTTCTTTTAGTTTACCCATTTTATAATCTTCTAAAAGATTTTTTATACCCCGTACAATCTCATCCCTACCTCCGTAGTTTAGTCCTATGTTTAAAATCATTTTAGTATTATTTTTAGTTTTTTCTATTGCTCTTTCTACTTCTTTTTTAGCAAACTTAGGCAATTTATTTAAATCTCCCATAGTCTGTATTTTCACATTATTTTTGTGAATTCTGTCTAACTCAATTCTTATATATTGAACTAATAATTTCATTAAACCATCGATTTCTTCCTTCGGCCTTTTCCAATTTTCTGTTGAAAAAGCATAGAGAGATAGATATTTTATATTTAATTTTTCAGCAACTTCCACTATTTCAATTACACGCTTCATACCCTCCTGATGCCCAGCGGTTCTAGGTAAAAATCTCTTTTTAGCCCATCTTCCATTGCCATCCATAATAATAGCCACATGCTTGGGTACTCTATCTAAATCTATTTTATTTTTTAATTCTATTATTTCATCCTTATCCATGAGATTACCTCCCATCATTAAAAACCCCTTCTGTCTAAGAAGGGGAATATCTATATTTCCAATAATTCTTCCTCTTTTTTATTAGTTAAATCATCAATTTCATCTATATATTTATCCGTAATTTTTTGGGTTTCATTTTCAGCAGCTTTCCTATCATCCTCACTTATAGTTTTGTCTTTTTCCATTTTCTTAATTATATCATTTGCCTCTCTTCGAATATTTCTAATAGATATCTTTGCATTTTCAGCACTTTTTCTCACGACTTTTACCAATTCCTTTCTTCTTTCTTCTGTTAATAATGGAATTGGTAATCTTATTAATTTCCCATCATTAGATGGATTTAAACCTAAATCAGACTTTAAAATTTCTTTTTCTATTGTAGAAATTAAATTAACATCCCAAGGCTGAATCACCAACAATCTAGGTTCTGGTGCAGAAATGCTAGCTACCTGTTTTAAAGGTGTGGCTGTTCCATAATAATCAATAGTTATTTGATCTAATAGGGCTGGATTTGCTCTACCAGCTCTAACACTTTTTAGATCCTCTTTATAAACCTCTACAGTTTTTTTCATTTTTTCTTCTGATTCCCTATGAACGTCTAAATTCATAATTACTCCTCCTTTACATGAGTACCTATTTTTTTACCTAAAACTACATCAATAATATTATTTGGTTTATCTATACCAAATACTATTAATGGTATACTATTATCCATGCATAAAGAAGTTGCTGTAGAGTCCATAATTCCTAATCCCATATTTAATATATCTATGTATCTTAACTTATCAAACTTTTTAGCAGATGTGTTAATATATGGGTCAGAGTCATAAACTCCATCCACTCCTTTTTTAGCTAATAATATAACCTCTGCTTCTATTTCAGCAGCCCTTAACGCTGCTGTTGTATCTGTTGAAAAATATGGGTTTCCGGAACCAGCAGCAAAAATAACAACTCTTCCTTTTTCTAGATGCCTTATTGCTCTTCTCCTTATATAAGGTTCTGCAATTTGTCGCATTTCTATAGCAGTTTGCACTCTCGTTATCACTCCAATATTCTCTAATGCATCCTGAAGAGCAAGAGCATTGATAACTGTACCTAGCATTCCCATATAATCCGAAGTTGTCCTATCCATATCAACAGCTAATCTGCCTCTCCAAAAATTTCCACCACCTACTACTATAGCCACCTCTACTCCAAGATTACGTAATCCTTTTATTTCCTCAGAAATTCTATTAACTGTATCTATATCTATTCCATGTCCTTTATCCCCTGATAATGCTTCACCGCTTAATTTTAAAACTACCCTTCTAAAAATTGGTTCCGTCATATAAATCCTCCCATTTTTATTAAATCAAATAGCTAGTACTTTACTTAAATGGAGAACAACAAGTGTTCTCCATTTAATTATACATTCATTTGCTTCGCTACTTCTTCAGCAAAGTTATCTTCTCTTTTTTCTAGACCTTCTCCTACTTCATATCTAACAAATCTTCTTATCTTTATATTTTCACCAATTTTAGCAATTTTTTCATTTAATACATCTTTAACTTTCATGCTTGGCTCTTTAATATATGGTTGCTCTAACAGGCAAACTTGTTCATAATACTTTCCAAGTCTTCCTTCAACAATTTTAGAAGCCACGTGTTCAGGTTTGCCTTCATTTACTACCTGGTGTATAAGTATTTCTTTCTCTTTTTCAACTTCTTCCTCTGGAACATCTTCTATACTTACATACTTAGGATTTGAAGCTGCTACTTGCATAGCCATATTTCGAACAAACTCTTTAAACTCATCGGTTTTAGCAACAAAGTCAGTTTCTGAGTTTATTTCGATTAAAACACCTATTCTTCCACCATGAATATAGGCATCTACTAATCCTTCTGCAGCAATTCTACTAGATTTTTTTGCAGCTTGTGATAAACCTTTCTCTCTTAATAATACAATAGCTTTTTCTAAATCTCCATTGGTTTCCACTAAAGCATTCTTACAATCAAGCATACCTGCTCCAGTTCTTTCCCTTAACTCCTTAACTTGTGCGGCACTTATACTCATTCTAACCCTCCTCTATTGTTAAAAATGGTAAGAGTGTAAAGGAGTATATCCCTTTAAACCCTTACCCTTTTCTTATTCTTCCACGTCTACTATCTGTTCTCCTTGTTTCCCTTCTAAAACAGCATTTGCCATAGTCTCAGTTAACAATTTTACTGCTCTAATAGCATCATCGTTTCCAGGTATTACATAGTCAATCTCATCTGGGTCACAGTTTGTATCTACAATAGCTACAACTGGAATTCCTAATATCTTAGCCTCATTTACAGCTATCCTTTCTTTTCTAGGATCTACTACAAATAAAGCATCTGGAATTCTATCCATATCTTTTATTCCACCTAAGAATTTTTCAAGTCTTTCTCTTTCATGATTAAGTTGAATTACCTCTTTCTTAGGTAAAACATCGAATATTCCCTCTTCTTCCATCTTGCCTAGCTCATGAAGTCTATCGATTCTTTTTCTAATAGTCTTATAGTTGGTCAACATTCCACCAAGCCATCTTTGATTTACATAATGCATACCGCATCTTTTAGCTTCAGCCTCTATTGCTTCTTGAGCTTGTTTTTTTGTACCTACAAAAAGAACTTCCCCACCTTCAGCGGCAACTTCTTTCACAAAATTATAAGCTACCTCAACCATTTTAACAGTCTTTTGAAGGTCTATAATGTAAATACCATTTCTTTCTGTAAAAATGTACTCTGCCATCTTTGGGTTCCATCTTCTTGTCTGATGTCCAAAGTGAACTCCTGCTTCTAATAAACCTTTCATTGTAATAACTGACATATCTAATTCACCTCCATGTTTTATTCCTCCATCTTCTTCATGTATTTAAGGAACCGTTTAGGGCACAACCTTAAATATCAGAAGATGTGTGTAATCACTTTAGTAGTATAACATATACAAGATCATTAATCAATGTTTATGATCAATATTTTTAATTAATACTAGACCACATTTTTATTATTATATCCACTTCCCTAACACCTTTATTTAATTTTTTAGCAATTTGTTCATTGGATAAACCTTGCTCCTTTAATTGAAAAATTCTTCTATTTATTTCTTTGTTGCTAATATTATCTTCCTTTGAATCATCTAATATATTTTTTCTATTTTGATTTAAAGTATTATTACTACTATAGTTATACCTTTCCACGTATTCTTTATCCGTTATACTTAAATGTTTTTTTTGATAAGTTTCTAAATTATTTAAACTAGTTTCTATTAAGTCATCAAAACTATTAAATATATTTTCCATAGCACTAGAACAATATTTTACATCTTCATGAATCAATAGGATTTCCTCATAAAGTTCCTTTTCTTCTTTTGAAATATTATTTATAATTATTAGAGAAACAACAATACATAATAAACCTACAATATTAAGTATAATCGACAGCATATAATCCACCTACTTAAATCTTTATATCTATATTTCCGCCTAATCTTGATCTATCCTTATTTTTTCTCTTCTTATTTTCCCTATCTTGCTCACTATTATCCTTACTATTTTTTGATTCCCTTCTTTTTTCTGCATCAATTCTTAAATTTTCAGTTTTACTTGTATTTCTTACTTTTTTAATATTATGTTTAATCTGCTTATCTTGCTGTACAAAACCCTGCTCCATTTGAATTTTAACCCTATCATTTTCTACTTGTCTTGCCTTAGATACCTCTTGAGATTTAGAAATTGTATTTATATAGTCAATAGGTCTAATTGACATTTATAATCACTCCTAATAGGGGCCCACTCTAATCTCACCCTCTTCTCTATAAAAAGAACACCTTTTCATTTCATCCCTTACAGTCATAGTACTATTTCCTATTATAATTCTTACGCCAGGATATATAGTATCTGAAACTTTTATGCGTCCTCTTGAAAGTTTATCAATCTTATCCTTTGTTATTCTGTACTCTTCTTTAAATTTTTTCAATTCACCTAGTAAGCTGTTTTTTGTTTTTAGTAATTTTATATACATTTCAGCTTTCTTTTCATCTAATCTATTTACATTCTTTAATTTATCTAGCAAATTCAAAGATTTAACAACCTTATCTAAATTTTCTTCTAATTGATCTATCTGTTTTTTTAAATCTTCATTTCTTTCTTTTACTTCTGGATCTACACCTACTTCTAAAATAGTTTTTGTAGCCATAGATGAGCCAATAGTCCTAGCATGAATCTCCTTTCCAGCTCGACAAATCCCTCCAACTATTAGACCCCGCTTACCAATAAGAACGATATTGTCCTTGCTATAAATATGACTATGCATAATAGCTTCAGCAGTAACAGTGCCTCCTGAATTTATTACTGAGTTCTCGATAAATCTGGTTGTAATATGGCCTTTAGTTTTTACAGTTAGCTTATTATATCCTTGTATACCTTGTCTAACTATAACATCTCCAGTGTTTTCAATATATCCGCCTTCAATTACCCCCTTAATTCTTACATCTCCATCTGCTTTAACTTGGAATCCATTTAAAACACTTCCATTAACTATAACTGTTCCATTGAAATAGATATTACCTACTTTATTATCTACATTCTCCACTTCAAATACATCGAGGACAATGACCTTATTGCCTTTTAATTCAACAAGTCCATCTTTATCAGCAACTAAGGCGGTTCCATTATCTAATAGTTTAACATTTTTTCCGTATCTTAAAACAGGGGTTTTCCCTCTCTTATATGGTATTACTTGTCCAGTTACTTTATATCCATTTTTACCTTCCCTTGGAGGTATCAATTCAGCTAAAACATCACCTTTTCTTACATTATTAACAATATTTAATTCCCTATAATTTACAGTTCCATCTTGTAATATCTTAGGTACTAGCTTTTTATCTAAATCAAAATTATATTTTACATGTCCATCCTTACCATTAATAGGTAAAATCCCTTCTGCAATACAAACTTTATTATTATAATATCCGTTTGACAATAAGATCCTTAACTCTTCTTCATTTAAACCTACCTTTAAAATATCTTTCACTTCTTCAATAATCTTTTCTATTGGTTTTTCATCTAATTCATAATCTAGGATGTCTTGATTAATGCTAAAACTATCCTTTTTATCATCTATCAATGTAATATAACCTTTTAATCCATCTTTAGAAATTTCGATTATTATATTTGGGGAGATTTTATACATATTATTGCCTCCTAATCAGTTCTCATAGATTCCTAGTTTTTTCAGCTTATTCTTAATATTTAATATTGCCTTACTATGTATCTGAGAAATTCTAGATTCTGATAATTCCATAATATGCCCAATTTCCTTATAGGTTAGTTCTTCATAATAATATAGAGAAATTACTATTTTTTCGTTATCCTTCAATTCATCAATTATTCTACCGAGAGTTTCTATTATCTCCTTTTTTTCAAAAATATCTTCTGGTGTATTTATATCCTTATCATTATTTATATAATATTCACCTTTATTTACAAGCAAATCCTCCAATGAAGCAATGTTAAAATTTGTTGTATCAGCAAGAATAGACTCTAATTCATTTACAGATATACATAAAAAATCTGATAATTCTTCCTTGGTTGGAGTTCTTCCTAATTTGTTTTCTAAACTAATCATACCATTTTGAATATCTTTTGATTTTTTTCTTAATGTTCTAGGGATCCAATCAAGTTTCCTTATATTATCAATAATAGTGCCTTTTATCCTTATCTGAGCATAGGTTTCAAACTTAATATTTTTACTTATATCAAAGCGTTCAATACTATCTATTAAACCCATAACTCCAAAACCAACTAAATCTTCGTATTCTATTTTGCTTCCATAGAAATTATACATCCTACCTGCAACTATTTTAACTAAACCAATATATTCTTCTATAAGTAATTGTCGTATATTTCTATCTTTAGTTCTAGCATACTTTCTCCATAGTTCATCTGTCTTCATTCTAATTACTTACCTCCCTATGGAACATTAAATAATCTTAACTCCATGGCCAATTGTTTTTACTAGTAAAGATCCATCTTCTGCATTTAATTCTATGGTTCTACCATAGTTACCCCCAGTATCTTCAGATATAATATCAATATTTAACTCCTTTAATTTCATCTTCGTTGCTAAAACATTTCTCTCTCCTATTTTTAAAACACTGCTATTATTGTTAAATGAAAACATTTGAGAGCCCCCTGCTATTTTAGCAGTGATATATTTTTTTACAGCCCCTTCCTCCACCATCATATTTATTAACAAATCTATTCCAGTATCAACAAATTTAGATTTGTTTTCGTTGTTTCTAATCTCATTACTTGAAGGCAACATAACATGGGCTAACCCAGCAATTTTATTATATCTATCATACAAAGCTATCCCTACGCAAGAACCCAAACCAAGAGTTGTCAAAATCCCAGGAGCTTTTACAGTATTTAAATCCGCCATACCAACTTTGATTTTTTTCATATTATAAAACTCCTAAACTAGATAGTATTTTTTCAAAAGAATCCATATCGGGTAATAAGAACAAATTCCCATGAACAAAATTTTCCCCTTCTTCAAAAATAGTTTCTATAAACAATACCTGATCCGCTATAAGACCAAACTGTATTGCAGGCACAGATAGAATTGCACCCGCCATATCAACTGCTAAAGATGGAACTGAAACGGTTATTTTTAAATCTGTTAAAGAACTTAAGGAGTTTACATAGGAAGATGCTAATATATTACCTACTTCTGATAAGGCAGACATAGCTATATCGTCAAGTTCGTTATCCTCTCTACTTAATAGCATATTTGTTAAATTAAGGGCAGAATTTAAATCTAGTATAAACATAATATTCCCTTCTATATCACTACCTAAATTTAAATATATTCCTACAACTAGTTTCTCTTCTCCTCCTAACATTTCAGCTACGTCATTAAATTCCATAATCCGCACCTTAGGTACTTTCATATCAATCCTTTTTGCCAACATACTAGCAAGTGCTGTTACAGCATTTCCAGACCCTATATTTCCAATTTCCTTTAGTACATCTATCATCACACAATTTAAATTATCCACATCCATGATCTTATGCTCCCTTAATATTCTAGAATTTTGTCTAATTTTAGTAATATAATCAATTTCCCTGAAGCCTTCCCAATCCCACTAATATACTCAATATATTGATTTCCTTCAGTATATGGAGGCTTGTCTATGTTTTCCTTATCTATTTCTAAAACTTCAGAAGATGAATCCACTACTAACCCGGCAACAATTTCATTTTCAGTAACAACAATAATCCTAGAATTTTCACCTTCATCACTTTGGTCCATTCCTAATTTTGTTTTTAAGCTTACTATAGGAATTACCTCACCTCTTAAATTTATTACCCCATTTATGTAATTAGGTGCATTGGGAATTCTCGTTGCTTGTCCGATTTTTTCAATAGATAAAACGCTATTTATAGGAACTCCATAATATTCCTGGTTCAATTTGAAAATTACATATTTATTTTCTCCATCGGAAGACATAATAGACCACCCCTCTATATTATTGAATTAATATCTAGTATTAAGGATACATTACCATTTCCTAATATGGTTGCTCCAGATAAATAGTTAATATTTGATAAATATTTACCCAAAGGTTTTATAACTATTTCCTGCTGACCTATTAAATTATCCACCAATAAAGCTGCCTGTTTTTCTCCTTTTCTAACTACCACTACTAAATATTCATCATTAGAGTTGATAAATTCTAATCCCATTAATTGATGTAATTTAATCATAGGAATGGTTTTCCCTCTATAAAGAATTATATCTTGTCCCTGAATATTTCTAATACTATCTTTATTTATACTGGTTATCTCTGTAATAGAACTTAAAGGTATAGCATATATCTCATTTTCTAATTTTATTAATAAAGCCTGTATAATAGCCAGAGTCAATGGTATCCTTATAATAAATCTAGTCCCAACATTGGCTTCACTTTCTATCTCAATAGACCCATTAATCGATTCAATTTTGCTTTTTACAACATCTAATCCTACTCCCCTTCCTGATACATCAGATACTTCATCTGATGTACTGAAGCCTGGTTCAAACAATAAAGTTTTAATCTCTTCTTCTGATAATAAATCTGCTTCTTGAGAAGTGATTATTTCCTTTTCTATAGCCTTTCTTTTAACTCCTTCAATATCTATTCCGCCACCATCATCAAAAACTTCAACTACAACGTTGTTGCCATCAGGAAAAGCTTTCAAAATTACAGTCCCTTCTTTAGGCTTACCTAAGTTAACTCTTTTCTCAGGGGTTTCAATTCCATGATCAATAGAATTTCTTATTATATGGATTAATGGATCGCCTATTTCATCTATTACAGTTCTATCTACCTCAGTATCTTCACCATACATTTGAAGATTTATTTTTTTATTTAATTCTTTAGACAAATCTCTTACCATACGTGGAAATCTATTAAAAACCCTTTCTATTGGAACCATACGGACCTTCATAACTGCATCATGCAGACTGGTAGTGATTCTTTCAAGATATTCAATGGCCTCATTCATATTTTCTTTATTGGATATATCACTCAAATCGTCCATTCTAGTCTTAATTATTATTAGCTCGCTGACTAAATTCATTAAATTATCTAATCGATCAATGTCTACTCTAACTGTTTTGCCAATTTTATTTTCCCTAGTAGATATTGTAGCCTTATTGCCATTCTTCATTGGCTCATTCTTAATTGGCTCATTCTTATTTTTTTCAAGATTTTCAGTTTCTTTAACTAAAACCGGCTTAGCTTTCACTGTTTCCACATCATCGATGATGGATATATGAATTTGTTCTATCTCTGATATGCTATTTAACTCATCTCTTAATTTTCCCTCATCAACTTCAGAAATAAAAACCATAGAAAAACTGAGATCAAATTTTTCATCTTCTATATCTTCCGCAGAAGGGTTAGAGTAGATTATATCACCTAGAGATTCTAAAGTATTAAAGATTATAAAAGCCCTAGCAGATTTTAACATACATTTTGGGCTTAGTTCTATTTCAATATTGAATATATTTAATCCATTTGTTTTAGCTTGATTTATTATGTTTAACACATATTGATTTAAAGAAGTTTCCTTATCTTTTCCTACACTTTTATCATCTTCTCTAGCTCCATTGTTGTTTAATATCATCTTTAATTTTTCTACAAGATCATAATGATCTTCCTTATCTTCATTTCCAGTAACAGCAATTTGATTAACAGAGTAATCAAGCACATCAAAACATTCGAATATAATATCGATTACATCCGTAGTCAATTCTACATCCTTATTACGAATACCATCTAATACATTTTCCATTTCATGAGTTAAACTAGCCATATTGACAAATCCCATGGTACCAGACATGCCTTTTAAAGTATGAGCTACCCTAAATAACTCATTTATTAAAGAAGTATTAGATTTATCTTTTTCCAATTCCAATAAAGCTTCATTCATATTTTGTAAATGTTCTTTTGCTTCTTCTACAAATAAATTTAAATATTGATTTAAGTCTAAATCCATTACTACACCCCCACCCTACTCATTATTTCATGAGCTATATTGTTTAAAGGAACTACTTTGTCGATATGCTTAGTATTTATAGCAGACTTAGGCATTCCAAAAACTACCGATGATTCTTTGTCTTGTGCTATTGTATAACCTTTTGACTTTTTTATTTTAATAATTCCGTTAGAACCATCAGAACCCATACCAGTTAATATTACGCCTACTTTCTTTATATCATCTATCTTAGCAACAGATTCCATTAGCACATCAACAGAAGGCCTTAAACCTTTTATAACTGGTTTTTTATTTAATTGAATGAAATAACCAGATTCTTTTTGAATTACTTCCATATGAAAATCTCCCGGTGCAATATAACAATGTCCTTTTTTTAATCTATCGCCTTCTTCGCCTTCCTTTACTTTAATCTTTGATAGACTATTTAATCTATCAGCTAATGATTTAGTAAAATTTGGAGGCATATGTTGTACTACAACAATAGAACCATTGATATTTTTAGGCAATAGAGGTAGAACTTCCTTTAATGCTCTAGGTCCTCCTGTAGAAGTACCTATTACAATTAAATATTCAAAACTATCTCCAATATCTTTATCAATAACAGGATTAATAGCTATAGGTTTAATTGTAGACTTTTTGATACATTTAATATTAGATTTTGCTGACACTTTGATTTTATTTATCATGTCAACTTTTGTTGCTTTACCACTTAAGCTAAAAATATTTTTTGGTTTCTCTATAAAGTCAATAGCTCCCTTTTCTAAAGCTTCTAAAGTTAATGCAGCATCTTTTTGAGTCAAGTTACTAACCACGATTACAGGTATACTGTAATTATTAACTATATTTTCCAAAGTTGTAATGCCATTCATTACTGGCATCTCAATATCAAGGGTAATAATATCAGGTTTTAATAGGGGAATCTTTTCTAAAGCCTCTATCCCATTTTTAGCTTCTCCTATTACAACAATTTCATTATCTTCATTCAATATATCTTTTAATATTTTCCTTGCAAATGGCGAATCATCAACTATTAATACTCTTATCAATTAGATCAATCCTTTTTCTCTTAACAATCGTTGTTTTAAAAATATAAATTGAATTATTTTATCTCTATCTTTTTCGTCTAATCCTACGAATTTTATCCCTAAACCATAACTATAGTCAAAAGTATCTACTTTTTCTATTCTTACCACACTACCTTTTACTTCAATTTGCCTTTCTTCTATATTGAATTGACATGATACAATGTCTCCAACTTCATGTTGATAATTTGAATATAGCTTTAATCCTCCACCGCTTATATCCTTTGTCCTACATTCTTCTGAAATAGTTTTTTGTTCATGATCCTCTTTAATGGTAAACTTTTTAATTACTGGGATATTAACGGAAAGCCTATAAAACCCTCTTAATTGGAACCTTTTAATATTAGATATTTTTTGTAATATTAGAGTATAAATTTTTTCATATTCTCTCTTCAATACTTTAGCTTTAAAAGAATATCTTCCTTTATTTTCTATAATGTAACTAACCTCAATTATCTCATCCTTATGTATCAAAATTATTTCACTTTTATAAATAGGTCCGCTAACAACGATAATTTGTTTATCCAAAATATCCAGAACCTGGCTTGGATAAACATTTCCTTTTTTTGTATTTGTTCTTATAAGCTCAATCCTGTCCCCGATATTAAATGTGTTTTGCTCCTTTATCATATCAGCTACCACCTCTTCCAAAAAGCAGGTTTTTAAATTTTTGAGTAAAACTAATATATTCTTCTTGATGGTTATTATCATCCGAATCTATAAACCTTAACGCCATAATATTTATCTTTTTAGATAAAGTCGACTTAGGGTTAGATATAATAAAAGGTGTTTGTTCCTTTACAGCCTTATTAACAATACTATTTCTCTCTAGGTATCCTAAAAAATGTAATTTCACTTTTAGGAAACTATTTGATGCCATATCCAATTTATTAAAAGTATCCGTAGCTTCCTTCCTACCGCTGACAATGTTAGTAACTATATTTAGTTTACCTCTATAACCATTATTTGTCAAAGTCTTTATCATAGTATAAGCATCCATTACTGAAGTAGGATCAGAAGTGGTTATAAGTATAACCTCATCTGCTGCCATAACAAAATTTATAACTGTATTTGATATTCCTGCTCCTGTATCAATAATAATGTAATCAGTTAAATATTCTAACCTTTCTATCTCCACTAATAACCTTTGAATATTTTTATCATCCATTATTGATAATTCTTGTAAACCAGAACCACCAGAAATGAATTTTATTCCCTCTGGTCCATGACTAATAATTTCATGAATATCTATATTCCTAGCTATTAAATCTGCGATAGTATATTTTATATTTGTTCCTGTTATTATTTCTATATTAGCTAATCCTAAATCCGCATCTAAAACTAATACCCTATATCCTAGTCGTTTTATGGAAATAGCTAAATTAACGGCAAAGTTAGTTTTTCCAACACCTCCTTTTCCACTAGTAATAGCCAATACTTTCGCTTTGTTTTTACTTTGTTGAGAAGATTTAACTCCATTACCAACCTTCTCACGCATTAATTCCCTAAGTTTCTCAGCTTGATCTTTCATGTTAAATCTCCCCTATCAGATGGCAAGCTACCTTTTCTTTATCTAGGATTTCAATGTCATCCGGAACATTTTGCCCAGTAGTTATATAAGAAACTGGATTTTGGGTTAAAAATTTTGCATTCAATATATTGCCTAAACCTTCACTTTCATCAATCTTAGTAAAAATAATTTTATAATCCTTAATAAAACTATAATGGTTTATAATTGATTTTAAAGTACTATAGTCTGTAGTACCACTTAAAACTAAAAAGACCTCTTTATTCTTGATAGAATCTATAATTTTAAATATCTCATCATTTTCATCTATATCTCTATGATTTCTGCCAGCAGTATCAACAAATACAATATCCTTATCTTTAAAAGTAACTAGAGTTTTATACATATCTGATTCATTATAAATAACCTCTAAAGGCAGTTGTAATATATCGCTATAAGCTTTTAGTTGGTCAATAGCAGCAATCCTATAAGTATCAGATGTGACAAGCCCTATATCATATTTTTTTTTCATGACTAACTGAGCTGCAATTTTAGCTAATGTTGTTGTTTTCCCAACTCCTGTAGGGCCAACAAAAAATATTATTTTTTGATAGGGATTATCCAAATTTAACGGTTTTACCTGACCTATATATTCCATAAGGGTCTGTTTTATTATTCCTTTAACTATGGCACTATCCTTATTGTTAAAATCTACCTGCTCATTTAATTTTTTCAATATGGAGGTGGCAGTAATATATTCTACTCCATTTTCTATTAGTTTGCTCCTATAGCTATCGAGTTCTGTTGGAATTTCTATATCTTTTTCTTTAACATCAGTAGAAATTTGATTAATCATATTTCTTAAAACAATTAATTCTCTATTGATATTTACAAGATTATCCTCATGAATATTTTTTAAATCTAAAGGATCATTTTTCTCATATGCAGCAGTAATTTCCACTAAAGGTTTCTTAAAAATCCCTAATAACCCTTTCTGTTTAATAGTTCTTGTGTTCAGTACAACAGCTTCTGATCCAAGTTCTTTCTTTAACTTAGTCATAGCTTCATGGGTTGTATTACCTATATACTTTTTCACTTTCATTATAAATTCACCATCCCAACAGACTGAACTTCTACCGATGGTTCAATTTCGTTATAGGATAGAACAATTAAATCTCTAGTTAATTGTTCTGTTAAACGTTTAAAATATAACCTAACTATTGGAGCAGTTAAAATAATTGGTTGTTCGCCAATAGTAGTTAGTTTCTGCACCGTTCTTAAAGTATTATTTAATATTCTTTGGGCTGTATTAGGTTCTAAAGATAAATAGGAACCAGTTTCTGTTTTGTTTATGGAATTCATAATAACTTCTTCAACCTCGCTGTCTAAAGTTACTACATTCAACGCACTATTTTCAACATATTTATTTGTTATATAACCCGATAATTTTTGTCTAACATATTCAGTCAATAAATCTGTATCCCTAGTCACATTACCATAGTCAGCTAGAGTTTCTAAAATAGTAACCATATCCCTTATGCTTATTTGTTCCTTAAGTAAGTTAGACAGTACTTTCTGGACTTCTCCAATTGATAACAACTTAGGCACTACTTCGTCAACTACAGCTGGATATTCATCCTTTACATTGTCTATAAGTAGCTTTACATCCTGTCTACCGATTAAATCATATGCTCTTTCCTTTATTACTTCTGTTAGATGTGTAGCAATTACAGAAGGAGGATCTACCACCGTATAACCAAATATTTCTGCCTTTTCCCTTTCGCTATCAGTTATCCATTTAGCAGGTAGTCCAAAAGCTGGTTCAATAGTCTCAATGCCCTCTATACCTCCTTCTCCTGTACCAGGATCCATTGCTAAATAGTGATCAAAATAAACTTCCCCCTCAGATACTTTAACCCCCTTTATCTTTATTACATATTCATTGGGATTTAATTGTATATTATCTCTTAATCGAACAATAGGAACGATTAAACCTAGCTCCATAGCAATCTGCCTTCGTATCATTACTATTCTATCTAGCAAGTCTCCTCCTTGATTCACATCGGCTAGCGGTATTAGTCCATAACCAAATTCCAGTTCTATATCATCAACTTTTAACAAACCTAGTACATTTTCTGGCTTCCTGAGTTCTTCAGCTGCTGATATTTCTTCTTCTGGTTCTTCTATTTCTTCTTGAACTTCTTTTCCCATTAAATATCCTAAAAAGATAAAAATAGAACCCAGTATTAAATAAGTCATAGTCGGTAAAGTAGTAAAAATGCCTAAAAGAATTATTACTCCGCCTATTACATATAGTAATTTTGAGTTATTTCCAAATAACTGTTCAATTAAGTCTTGTCCTAAATTGGTTTCTGAAGCAGCTCTGGTAACTACTAAACCGGTAGCTGTAGAGATCAACAATGCAGGTATTTGACTCACTAATCCATCTCCAACTGTTAGTAGGCTATATTTTTGGACAGCTTCATTGATTGGCATCCCCGAAATTACACCAATTATTAAACCTGCAACAATATTAATAATAGTAATAATAATACCCGCTATAGCATCCCCTTTAACAAATTTCGTAGCCCCATCCATTGCACCATAAAAATCTGCATACCTTTGAACATCCTTTCTCCTTTTCCTAGCTTCTTGTTCAGTAATCAAACCAGAATTTAAGTCAGCATCAATGGCCATTTGTTTCCCTGGCATTGCATCTAAAGTAAACCTAGCTGATACTTCAGCTACCCTTTCTGCTCCTTTAGTGATAACAACAAACTGTATTACAACAATTATTAAAAATATAATAAATCCAACTACCAAATTATTCTGTATAACAAACTTTCCAAAAGTCTCTACTACTTTTCCTGCATCTGCATTAGTTAAAATTCCTCTAGTAGTAGATATATTTAATGCTAGCCTATAAAGAGTTGCAATTAGAAGTAAAGATGGAAATATGGAAATTTCTAACACATCTTTTGAATACATTGCAATTAATAAAATAAGTAAAGAAAGAGCTATATTAATACTTAACAAAACACTTAATAAACCATTAGGTATTGGTATTATTATTATTAAAACAATACCTATAATACCTAGAGCTACAATAATATCACCAAATTTCATTATCTTTCCTCCTAATAATTATCCTTTAAACTATATACATATGCCAGCACTTCAGCCACTGCTTCATATAACTCTTCTGGTATTAAACTTCCAATTTCCACTGTATCATATAAAGCCTTTGCTAATGGTCTATTCTCAACCATTGGGATAGAATGTTCTTTACCTACCTTTTTAATATTCTCTGCAATTAAGTCTACTCCTTTAGCTAATACATAAGGTGCTTCATATAAATCCCTGTCATATTTTATTGCAATAGCTATATGAGTAGGGTTTGTAATAATTACATCGGCCTTTGGTACATCCTGAATCATTCTCGACATGGCAATTCTTCTCTGCTTTTCTCTAATCTTCGATTTGATTAATGGATCCCCTTCTGTTTGCTTGTATTCCTCTTTTACTTCCTGCTTTGTCATCATTAAATTTTTCTCATGCTCCCACCACTGAAATAGATAATCTAAAAAAGCTATACATGCTAATACACCTATAATTCTAATAGAAAAACTAAATATTAAACCTGAAAAATTGCTAAGCATAGTAGGTAATTCTAATTTCTGAAGATGTATTATCTTGGTTAAATTTTTATCGATGAAAGAATAAGCTGTATAACCAATTAAAAGAATTTTTAAAATAGACTTTACTAATTCTATTAAGGCCCTTTTTGAAAATAATCGTTTAAAACCTTCTATAGGACTTATTCTATTCAATTTAACCTTCAATGGTTTTGTAGTAAATAAGAATCCTACCTGTAAGTAATTAATAATAAGTCCAGCGATAAAGGATAGAAATATTATGGGAGCCACTATTATTAAAAAGGCAGAAAGAATTTTAATAAAATTTGTCATTAAATTGTTTTCGTAAAAAAGTTCATCAATGTTTTCGATTGTACTATAAACATCTATCATAAATTTTCTTAAGAAATTTATTAAATATCTACCAAATATCTTTAATCCTAGAAAAGCTATCAATAGTATAAAAGTAGAATTTACTTCTTTACTCTGTAGAACCTGGCCTTCTTCCCTTGCATCCTTCCGTTTTTTAGGTGTAGGCTTTTCTGTTTTTTCCGCCTCTGCAAATAGCTGTAGATTCATTATTAACTCCATATTATCAACCTTTTACAAAAGAATTTAAAAAATTATAAATCTCTTCAACTGTATTATTAAATAAACCAGTGGTAATTGAATAAAATATTGGAATAGATAGACCTATTATTATCAAACCTATCAAAATCTTTAATGGTAGTCCCACAACAAAAACATTCATCTGTGGAATAGTTCTGGCCATAATCCCTAATAGTAGATCAGTTAAAAATATAGTCCCAACAATTGGTGCACTTAATTTAAAGCCAGTTATAAAGGATTTTGATAGAATATCTACCAAATAAAATCCAGTGTCTAATTTAAAAGTAAACCCTCCAATGGAAATAAATTTATAACTATCAATTAATCCATTTATAATTACATGATGACCATTAATGGTTAAAAAAAGTAAAAATGCTAATATGTAATAAAAATTCCCCATTAAGGGAACCTGAACTCTATGCTGTGGATCGATAACATTTACCATTCCAAAACCGATTTTCATATCAATAATCTGCCCCATCACATAGAAAGTAGAAAAAAAAGCATAACTTATAAACCCTATTATAAGTCCTACCATCAATTCTTTAATTACTAATACTGTAAAAGTGGTTTCTACTATATTAGGTTCTATATCTAAAGATAGTGTCAGAAGTATTGACAGCATAAAAGAAAAACCAACTTTTAAAATATTAGGTATATTTTGCGAACTAAAAAAAGGTGAAACAACGAATATTCCAGAAGTTCGAATTAGAATTAGCAGGAATATTTCATATTTAGCCAATAACAAATCTAAAATATTTCCCATATTTAACACCTATCTATTGTATATATAAATTAATATTAGTAAGTAAATTGCTAGTAAATTGGGTAATTACTTTAAGTATCCAAGGCCCAAATATTACTAAAGATAGAAGAACTGCAACTATCTTAGGAACAAAAGCCAATGTAGCCTCTTGGATCTGAGTTATAGCTTGAATAATACTTACTATCAATCCAACTACTAAACTAAATAGCAACATGGGTGCTGACACCATCAATATTGTTCTTATAGCATCCTGGGCCAATTTTAATACATCCCCTTGACTCATTTCATCACTCCTATTTAAAACCAAGTACCAAAGACTTAACTATCAAATTCCATCCATCTACCAATACAAATAATAATATTTTAAAAGGTAAAGATATTATTACTGGCGGCAACATCATCATACCCATTGACATCAAAGTGCTTGATACAACCATATCTATTACTAAAAATGGAATATAGATTACAAAGCCAATTTGGAAAGCAGTTTTTAATTCACTAATTATAAAGGCCGGTATTAATACATGATTAGGAATATCTTCTAAACTGCTAACCCCTTCCAGTTTCTTCATATTTAGAAATAGGCTAAGATCCTTGTCCCTTGTCTGCTTAAACATAAATTGTCGAATAGGTTCTAACGCTCTTTCCAAAGCCACTTCTTGGTTTATTTCTTCTTTTAGATAAGGTTGTATTGCCTCTTGGTTAATTTGTCCTCCTATTGGTGCCATTATGAAAAAAGTCAAAAACAAGGCTAGTCCTATTATAACCTGATTTGGTGGCGTTTGTTGAAGCCCTAATGCATTCCTTATAAAAGAAAGAACGATTATCAATCTAGTAAAGCTGGTCATCATTACTAAAATAGATGGTGCTAATGTAAGCACAGTTAATAGAAACAAAATTTGCAAAGAAAAAACATAATCTTGGGGCTCATTACTAGAAAATCTATCAATTAAGGATAGATTCGGTTGAGCATAACTTATTTCTCCTATTAGCATAACTATTAAAATAACCAATAAAAATACTTTAGTTGTTTTTTTCATTATCTCCGTCTTCCTTATCAATATCTTTAATAGGTTTCTCAAACATTTTTTTTATATTTGAATTAATTATATTAAAATAATCAAAATTTTTGAAATAACTGCTCCTATATTTATGCAGCTGATCTTCGAAATCTAACCCCTTATTAAATTCCTCTCTTGAAACTTTATTTAGTACTTCTACATTGTTGTTAGTTATAGCTAATATATAAATTATTTTATTAATATCTACAATTACTATTTTAAAATTTGTTCCTAAATTCAAAATATCTAAAATTTGAATATATTTACTACTAACAAACCTTTTTGAATTTTTAGCAATAAATCTGGTACCGTATATTGTAATTATCAAAACTAATATAGTTATAAAAATATAAAATACAAGCTTAAATAAAGTTTTTCCTAAGCTATAATCATCAGCTCCTGCTGCAAAACTAGGAGAACATATTAATAATATGAGGATTAAAGTATAGAAAATAATTTTTCTACGGGTTTTCATCTCTAACTCAAAGCCTTCTTTACAGCCTCTATCACTCTCTCATGTTGAAATGGCTTTACAATAAAATCCTTTGCCCCAGCTTGAATAGCTTCAATAACCATAGCTTGTTGTCCCATGGCAGAGCACATTATTATTTTTGAATTAGGATCAATACCTTTAATCTCTTTTACAGCTTGAATTCCATCCATTTCTGGCATAGTAATATCCATAATAACTAATTCGGGATTTAATTCTTTGTATTTTTCAACTGCATTTATACCATTGTCAGCCTCTCCTACTACATCATAACCATTTTTTGTTAGTATATCTTTGATCATCATTCTCATAAACGAAGCGTCATCAACAATTAATATTCCCTTTGCCATATTAATTCCTCCCTTTTTTATTTCAATATATCAACCACCATAGCTATTATTAACATCGGTTATTCTTACTCCAAAATTATCATCGATAACTACTACTTCACCTTTTGCGATAAACTTTCCATTTGCATAGATATCTAGTGGTTCTCCAACTAACTTATCCAGCTCAATAACTGTACCTGGCCCATATTCTAAAATTTCACTAATCTTTTTGATGGTTCTACCCAGCTCAGCAGTTAGCTCTACAGGAATATCACCTACAAGATCGATAGATTCATTATAACTAACACCAACATCAGTGTCAAAAGCTTCGAACTCCGGTTTTTTGATAACTACATGATCTTTTTTCTCTTTTTTATTTTGATTGTTGATTTTTGACGTTTTTTCTTCAACTTTATTCGAAAAGTCCTCCTCAATGTCGTCAATAAAACTAATATCTTCATCAACACTATAGCTCTCCACATCACTCTCGGAATCAGAACTAACCATAAGATTTTCTACCATCTCTTGTCCAAAATCTATAGGTATTAACTGCATGATTTCACTATCGATTAAATCTTCAACTATCATCTTAAAGGATACTTTTATTATAGGTGCAGAAGTCTTTAACACATCTAGTTTTTCTCTTCCCTCACTAAAAGTTATCTCATAAGATTTTGGCGGTTCTATATCTATTTTCTTTGAAAATATTTCCGATAATGAGGTGGCAGATGAACCCATCATTTGATTCATTACTTCAGAAATAGCACTTAAATCCAATTCTGTTAATTCTCTTTCAGTATCGATTTTATCCTTCCCCATCATTATATCAGCAATTATTTTAACATCATCAACATTGATCATTAAAATATTGGAACCTTCTAGCCCTTCCCTGTACCTAACATCAACTGCCACAAAAGGAATTGGATATTCATATGATAATTCCCCAGCTGTAGTTACTTCTACATTAGGAGTAGTTATAGTAACTTTTCTATTCAATAAGGTTGACAATGTAGTTGCTGCAGTCCCCATACTTATATTACCTATTTCTCCTAATGTATCCTTTTCTATTTCAGAAATCCCTTGTTCCTTTGTATATTCATCGTTTAAATCTTCCGTTCCTTTTAAAAGAAGATCTATCTCTTCTTGAGAAAGCATATCTTTATCCATGTTAATAATCACCATCCTTTGCAACATTTGCTATTTTAACTGCCATCTTTTTTTTGGTAACACCAATATCTCCTAAAAATTTCACATTTGACCCTATTCTGACTTTTGCTTTATCATCGGCGCTTGTATCTAACCTAATAACATCTCCATTTTGTAAAGTCAGTATATCTTTTACACTAACTATCGTTGAACCCAATTCTACCTTCACTGGTACTCTTGTATCTAGCATTCTCTTTTTTATAATCATTAACTCTTTCTCTGATAACTCTTTTTGTGTGGTTGAAAACCAAAATCTAGTGCTTAATTTATCAAGAATTGGTTCTATTACTAGATAAGGTATACATACATTTAACATTCCTTCCATTTGTCCAACCTCTAAATTTAGAGTAACTAGAGCTATAGTTTCATTATGAGGTACTATCTGAGCAAATTGTGGGTTTACTTCAATTTTATCCAATCTAGGTTTCAAATCAATTACATTGCTCCAAGCTTCTTTTATTAAAGACATTGCCTTATCCATCATTCCTTCTAATAAAGTAAGCTCTATCTCAGTAAAAGCCCTCAATTCTTGTTCCTTAGTACCATCTCCACCTAAAAGTCTATCAATCATTGAAAAGACTATATTAGTAGAAATATCTAGAAGTATTTGACCACTTAAAGGTTCGAAATCTATAATACTCAAAAAAGCAGGATTAGAGATAGCATTACTAAATTCACTATATGCAAATTGGTCTACTGTCAATATAGAGATCTTAACCGGTGCTCTTAAATATCCCGATAGAAATGTTTGAAACAACCTGCCAAAATTTTCATGAATTATCTCTAAAGTCCTGAGCTGATCCTTTGCAATTTTCTGTGGATTTTTAAAATCATATTTTTTTACCTTCTTTGAACTTTCTACTTCTTTTATATCTTGAACATCAACTTCTCCAGAACTAAGCGCATGAAGTAGGGCGTCAATTTCATTTTGAGATAATACTTCTGCCAATTGCCTCTCCCTCCCTCATTACTGAATAATTAAATCATTAAAATAAATATTTGTAATAGTATTGTCGTGAAAAAGATTTACTAAGCTTTCCTTTATTTCTTTTTGTAATGCTATTTGTCCCTCTTCACCTTGAATTTCATCCTCAGTTTTATTTCTAATAATCTTATTTACATCGTCTCTAATCAAAAATTGTTTTTCAGTTAATGTCTCTAAAGTCTTTTTATTACCAGTTTCAATGGTAATCTTTACTTTCATAATCTTTTTGCTATCCTTTATATTACAATACATATCTTCTAATGTTAGATTAAATGTTTCTGCCTGGTTCCCATTAGAATTATTACTATTATTCCTATAGTATGTTATACCTAGAACAGCACCAAGAATTGCAAATATGATTACCAATATTAAAATTATTACTAATATAATATTTCTATTATTCATAATTTCATCTCATTCCCTTCTACTATGGTTCCATTTCTTCAAAGGAAGACCTAAGAATTACAATGTCCACTCTTCTATTTTTCTGTTTGTTTTCAGCAGTGTCATTGGGAGCAATTGGCCTATAGTAACTATACCCTGAAGAAGAAATTCTGCTTCCATCTATTCCTTTTTCCTCCACAAGAAATCTTAATACATTAGTTGCTCTTGTTGACGATAGTTCCCAGTTAGTTGGAAATTCAGATAAGTTACCTGTTGGTACCGTATCTGTATGACCTTCTACTTTAATCAATCTATTGCTAAATTCCTCCTTATTCAATACTTCTGCAATAGAGCTTAATATCTCAATGGACTCCGGCCTTAAACTCGCCCTTCCAGAATCAAACAATACTTTATCCATAAATCTAATTACCAATCCTCTCTCTTCTATAGAAAGTACAATCTCAGATCCAAGTCCAATACTCTCTGCATACTCTTCCAACAAATCTTTTAAACTCTCTAATTCATTCTCTAATGTATCTTCTAAAGGCTCTAAATTTTCATCTAATTCCAAGGTAGTGCCATTATTTAATGCTCCTGTCCCACCATCAAAACTACTCATAATACTTCTAAACTTCTGAGCATCTATTTCAGAAAAGGAAAATAAAAGCACAAAGAAGGCTAATAATAAAGTTACCATATCACTATATGTTGTAAGCCAATTGCCTGTATTATTTTCACTTGCCCTTCTTCCTCGCCTCATTATATTACCTCTCTCTCCAGCTGATTCTTATAATTCTTTCTCATTTCCGGTGGAATAAAGGTCTTTAATTTTTCTTCAATTATCCTTGGATTTTCTCCTGCTTGGATTGACAATAATCCTTCAACAGTTAACTCTTTTACTAGTACTTCCGATTTGCTCCTTATCTTTAATTTTCGCGCTAAAGGTAAAAAAACTACATTAGCTAAAATTGAACCATAAAATGTTGTAACTAATGCAACGGACATATTAGGCCCAATCATACTAGGGTCATCTAAATGTTTCAACATATTTATTAATCCAATTAAAGTACCTATCATACCAAAAGCAGGCGCATATGTACCCATGGTTTCGAAAATACTTTGACCGTCCATATGTCTTTCTTCTAAGAAGGTTAGCTCTGTTTCTAGTATGTTTCTTACCAGCTCTGGATCGGTTCCATCTACTATTAACATAATTCCTTTTTGTAAAAAATCATCCTGTAATTCTTCTGCATACTCTTCTAGAGCTAAAAGGCCTTCCTTCCTAGCTATATTGGCTAAATTTATAATCTCTTCTATTACCTCATCTGGTGAGGTTTCCTTATAAGAGAAGGCCTTCTTAATCACTCTCGAAGTGTTTAGGAAGTTTTTAAGAGGGAAGCTAGCTAAAGTAGAAGCTATAGTTCCACCCAGTACGATTATTATAGATGGAATATGTATATAAGAATCTATCTGCCCAGATGTTAGAATACCTCCTATTATAAAAACAACACCGAGAAGGAGACCAAGTACTGTTGATATATCCAATTGCTACACCTCTTTCTTTTCAGCTC
Organism: Clostridium sp. Cult1; assembly: GCF_021655095.1. Classification (GTDB taxonomy): domain Bacteria; phylum Bacillota; class Clostridia; order Tissierellales; family Tepidimicrobiaceae; genus Schnuerera. The sequence continues at coordinate 1,674,372 of NZ_PPXW01000001.1, forward strand.
TTCTTTTATATTCAATGACTTTTGCTTTATAAGCAACTACTTTTTCTATTATTTGATCTACCGGTTCAACTACCACTATTTTCTGCCCCGTCGTCAATGTAATTACTGTATCTGGGGTTTCCTCAACAAATTGAATCAAATCGCTATTTACAACGAATTCTTTCCCATTTAACCTTTTTACCTTTATCATCTATAATCCCACCTTTTATATAAGGCTTAGGAGGGGGATGTTCTCCCCTACTCCCATTATCCTATAAGATTATCTTTTCATGTTTACAAGTTCCTGCAACATCTCATCAGAAGTGGTAATTATCCTAGAATTTGCTTGAAATCCCCTTTGGGTAGTAATCATATCGGTAAATTCCATAGATAAATCTACATTGGACATCTCCAAAGTCCCTGGGGCTATAGCTCCATAACCACCACTTGCTGCAGTTCCATATTGAGGTTCTCCAGAGTTCCTAGTATCAACAAAGAAGTTCCCCCCAATTTTCTGTAACCCCATGGAGTTGTCAAACTTAGCTAGCATTAACTGTCCTAAAGCCTTTCTTTCACCATTGGTAAATATCCCTACAACTACCCCTTTATCATCAATAGCATAACCCTCCAATTTTCCTGAGGAATTGCCATCTGCGTAAGGTTTAGCGTCCATGTCATTAGCGTACTGATTTAGTTTTGAGAAGTCAATTTTAATAGCATTGTTATCATCATCACCAAATCTAACTCCTTTTTTTGTAATAATTAAATCGGCTTCCTTATCGGAATCAACAGCTAGTTTACCATTTTCATCAAATTTTAGTGTTATATCTATATCTTGCGCAGGATCCATTACGCTATCATCAGCATGGTCTTTTACATTATTAATAGTTACATTCCATTCGTTTACATTTGTTTTTTCAAATTTAAAACTGACCGTATATGAATTCCCTAAGCTATCTTTTATTATGGTATCCGTTATGTGTATACCATTTTCAGGATCATCCTCATTATATATTGGTGTCCTAGAGTCCAAATTCCCCCTAAGTTCAATATCTTTCGTAGTTGTTGCTGCCACAGTTTCAGTTCTATTAACCCTAATCCCACCTATTTCAGAAGTTATCTCCCCATCTCCATCTGCCAAATACCCTAATACCTTATATCCATCGGCAGTAACTAAATTTCCATCCCTATCCAATGTAAAATTACCGGCTCTTGTATAGAATCTATTTTCAAAATTAGTATCGTCGGAGACTACAAAGAACCCTTCTCCATCTATCATTAAATCTTCAGGATTGTCTGTTCTTTGGGCTGGCCCTTTAGTGTGAATAGTGCTTATAGCACCAATATTTACACCTAGTCCTATCTGCTGAGGGTTTGTTCCTCCTCGACCGCCTTGTGGAGCACTAGCTCCTCTTATCACTTGACTAAATACCTCTTGAAAAGTCATAGTACCTCTCTTATAGCCAATAGTATTTACATTTGCTATATTATTACCTATAACATCCATCTTGTTTTGATGTACTCTCAATCCTGATACTCCTGAGTACATAGATCGCATCATACTAATTCCCTCCCATTATTTGGGCAGATATATATCCTCTGTCAGTCGGATATATATATAACCTCCTATAAAGGTCCGGCTATACGATAACTGCCCCATCTATATTAGTAAATACATTGTCCTTTAATTGTTCTTTATTAACTGTTGTAATTACCGTTTTATTTTTAATACTTGCTATAAAAACTTTATCTCCCATAAGGATTAAAGCGTCTTTTACACCTTTTTCTTCAGCTTTATTGAAACCAGATTTTAGTCTTTTAATTTCCTCATTGCTTAAAGTCATATCCCTATGATCCATTCTGTTTATAGCATGTTTAGAGAATTTAATTTCATCATCTCTATTTTGAATTTGTTGTAATACCGATTCAAAATTCTTGCTAGGCAAATTCTTGTTTCTAACAATTGGTTGAGATGAGTTAATAAGTTGGTTCTCCAACCTTTTGATTTGTAAATTATTCATAATTACCATCCCTATCCTAAGAAGACTTTAATTGTCCTCTTCTAATTCTAAATCCTCTAACCCTTCTATTGCCGTTATTAGTCCTATATATGCATTTTCTATTTCTGCATTTGTTGCATTTTCATTTTCTACTACTGCTTTTGCAGTTGTAAGAGCAGCCTGAAGGGTTTTCCAAGTTTCTTCAGTATAGCTTTCTTCCCTTAATCTTTCAACTATTTCAATCTTTGTTTTTAATTCTTCTTTGTCCACTGGCTCTGGTTCTATGTCTAAATAGCTTTCCATAGCCTTTCTAATATTAGTAATTTCCTTTAGAATGGCAACATTAGCTTGTATTTGATTTAAATTTAAATTATCCATAGAATCTAGTACTTCTTCACTAAGTTTTTCAACATTTTTATTTAGATTCTGCATCTGTTCCAAAGAAGAAAATTGAGCTAATTGAGCGATGAATTCTCTATCCTCTATAGGACTTAATGGATCTTGATTAGCTAGTTGGGTTGTTAAAAGCCTTAAAAAAGCATCTTTGTCTAAATCATTATTATGGCTATCCCCAACCTTTTTATCATCTTTTTTATCGTCAAATTTATATATATATTCTAAATCATCGTAATTGTTTACTTTCAATATTTCACCTCCTTATGCAAATAGATTTAATTGGCCTTCGTGGTAATTTCTTTGAATAGTTCCTGTTGAACTTTCATCGTAGGCTTTAATTTCTTTAAATCCATTATTTTTGATCTTTAGTTTTGATGGTCTTTTGTTCAAGTTAAATTCACGTCTATTTTCTCTTTCAAAATCTTCATTGGTTCCAACAAATACTTCGAAGGTCTTTATTTCTAACCCATTCTCCTTCATTTCTTCTTTAAATTGAAATAAATTTGCTTCTATTAATTCCTTTGTCCTATAATTATCTACCAATACTTTAGCTAAAAGTTCTCCCTTTTCCATCTCCATTTTTAGGACAAGTTCTCCTAAAATTTCAGGCTTTAATTTAATTCTTATCTCTTGTTTGTCATCATCAACTATTAATTTTGCCTTTTCCACTACCTGATCAAATACCGCCTTATTATCTATTTCTTGAAACTCTATATTTTGAATTTCTGGATCGGCTTTTAGTGTATTTTCGTTATAAATTTGCAAAATTGGACTTTCTATCAGTGTATTTGTCTCCGTATTTTCTACATTCGTTTCGACTGCTGGTTCCTTAATATTTTCGGTATTGGATTCATTCTTGCTAGGAAATTCTTCTGCCATATTAGTCATTTCATCAGGTTTAATTTCTTCAGATTGTCCATAGCTTATTTCTTCAATGCTCCTATCCTTTTCTAATTTTAATGGTTCTTTGTTTGTATATTCTGTTTTACCATCAATTCTTGGTCTTATAGATTGAAAGATTTCCTTTAATTCATTAAAATTATCTTCAAGTTCATCCAGACATTCCTTTATTAATTCTTTATCTACTTCTACTTTGTTTCCCGTTAATAGTTCTAGGTGTTCAATACTGTCAAATATTTCTAAAATATTTTTTTGGTCTTCATTAGTAAATATAAGTTGCTTTTGGTTTAATAACTCTTCTAAAACAGTAGACAATTGTTTAAGCTCAATATTTAGAGTCTCCAAATCTATTTTACTTATTTTTTCTGTTGATGAACTTAAGCCTAGAAGTAACTTATAAATTGAGTCAAAAAGAGAAATTGCTTCTTCTAACCCATCTTTAATTTTATTTAGTTTTTCATCATCCTTTGTATCTAATTCATTTTCCGTTACTTTTTCTTCTTTAGTAAATTGAGTCTTACTACTTTGATTTTTTATTGCATCACTATCACTAATTTCTTTGCCTTCAAGAATTTTTGAAAAATCCTTATCGTTGCATTTTCTAACTCTATTAGAATTGGAAAAGTTAATGTCTGTTTTTTGAAGTTCATTTACTAAAATAGTTAAACCGGTCAATTCTTCACCTCCTTCCCAGAATTTAATAATTTATGGTCTAGCTAACGCTTGGGTTAGCCTAGAGGCATTTTCAGTACTCATATAGTCCATAATGCTAGATAGAGTTTTATTTCTCATTCTAGAAAGTACATCAATAATTATTGAAGCATCAGTTAATTGAAAGATAGGTTCTGAATTTATTTCCAGTGCAGTTACTGTAGTATTGTTGCCCATCATCTGCTCCACTATTTTAGCCACCTTATCTGGACTCATCTTATTATAAACAGTTACCAAATCGTCAATCTTTTTATTGTATTCAGTAATAAATTGGATAGATTTGCTAATTTCATTGGTTATGGATTCTTCTTCCCCATTTAATTCTTCCTCTTTTCTAATGGCACCAAACAATTCTTCTACAAAGCTGTCTTCTTCAATTTTTGATAAGATCTCTGCAGATTTCAATATGGAAAAATTCTTATATATAATCCCTAGTTCTTCCATAGAATACTTGTTTGAATTTCCAACTTCCTCCAAAATTTCTTCTATAGGCTTAACTTCATAAAAATTGGCTAAATCTGCTAACTTCGTTATTTCAATCTTTTTAGTAGATAACCGGCTCTCTAAACTGGTTCTTTTGTCGTTAGATAAAGACGATAAAACATCTTCTCTAATACCATCGTCCATATAATAAAGTATATCCTTTGCTTTGCCTTCATCCATAAGGGTAAAAATATCTAGTATATTTTCTTTGAATTCATGGTCTGTCTGTATTCTATTTTCAATTTCATTAATAGTTAGCAAAAGGTCTTGATTTTCTAATCGATTAATTTCATCTAATAATTCGTTCTGTTTTTCTTTTTGAATTTCATCATGGATTGAAAACAACAAATCTTTTCTCAGTTCAATATTTCTGACTAATTTAATTATTTCTCCAGTCCTAGATGTAGAATTAGAATTCATCAACCTTATGATTTCGCTATATAATTTCTCATCATCCTTTTTTACTATGTATAATTTATCTGCTGCTATTGCAGGATCTAAGGATAGGTAATGGTTAGCTAAAAATGTTTTTTTATCATTTCTTTCAGATTCTGTAGGAGAAGATTTAAAATATTCACCAACTCCTCCTGGCACATTACCTAAAACCTTATTTATCTTCGATTTAAAAGTCATATTATTATAATAGATTAGACCTATAACTAAAATAGGAATAATAATAAGAACTACTATTAAAATTAATTTTAATTTCTTCTTCTTACCCTTCTTAGGTAACTCTATGTTTTCCATTGCTATTCCCCCTACTATTGGGTACTAACCTTATAATTTACTATTGTATCGTTTTGTTTCTCTTCCTCTTTTTTAATTTCATATAAATATTTTTCATATTCATTTTCTTTTAATTTTTCAAATATTTTCTTTTCTTTTACTGCAGTAACCATTTCTTCTTTAGTTTCTTCTAACTCTTTTTGGACCTTAGTTACTAATTCCTCTTGTTTTTTTATCCTAGTATTTACATGATTAATATAATTACTATACATGGCTAAATTTCCAACACTAGTTTTCATAACTGACAAATCTTTTTCATTTAGTAAATTCTTTTTAAACTTCACATAATCATCTAACCTATTTTCTTCTTTATTTAATCTTTGCTGAACTATCCCATATTGGCTTTTCTTTAAGTCTTCTATTGTTTTTTTATAATTTAGAACTTTTTCTAATCTGAAGTTAAAATCCATATCCTACTTACCCCCTGTTATCATTCATTAATTTGACTATCTATTTTTTCCATCATTGCAATAGTTTTACTAAATGGATATATTTCTAGGGTTTCTTGGGTTAGTAATTCATCAATATAATCCTTTAACTCTATGGCTTTATCTATCTTTTTATTTGTACCTCTTTTATAAGCCCCAATATTTATTAAATCCTCTGATTCTTTATATGTTGCCATTATGTTTTTAATTGAATTGGCTTTATCCAAATGATCTTGTTCTACTATATTAGGCATAACCCTACTTACACTTGCAAGAATATCTATAGCTGGATAATGATTTTGATTGGCCAGCTTTCGTGAAAGAATTATATGACCATCTAAGATACCCCTTACAGTATCAGTAATCGGTTCACTCAAATCATCTCCATCCACTAAAACCGTATATAACCCTGTAATAGTCCCCTTTGAGGATGTACCGGCTCTTTCTAACAACTTAGGCATTATAGCAAAAACAGATGGAGTAAACCCTCTAGTAACAGGTGGTTCTCCTATGGCTAGCCCTATTTCCCGTTGGGCCATTGCAAATCTTGTTACAGAATCCATTAATAATAATACATTTTTCCCTCTATCTCTAAAATACTCTGCAATGGCAGTAGTAACTAAAGCTCCTTTAACCCTTATTAAGGCAGGTTGATCTGAAGTAACTACTACTACTACTGATTTTTTTAGTCCTTCATCCTTTAAGTCCTTTTCTAAAAACTCCCTTACTTCCCTTCCTCTTTCTCCAATTAGACCTATAACATTGATATCTGCAGAACTACTTCTCGATACCATCCCCATAAGAGTACTTTTCCCAACTCCACTTCCAGCAAAAATACCAATTCTTTGACCTTTGCCACAGGTAAGAAAACCATCAATAGCTTTTATTCCTAAAGGTAAAGGTTCATCAATTAATTGCCTATCTAAGGGATTTGGCGGAGAATTAAAAACAGGGTAAGTCTTTAAAGTTTTAATAGGCCCTTTTCCATCTATAGGATTACCTAAACCATCTAATATCCTGCCAACCAGCTCTTCGCCTACATTAACCCTTAAAGTTTTCCCACTAGCTACTACTTTACTACCAGAAGCAATACCTTCCATATCTCCTAAGGGCATTAAAAGAATTCTATCATCCTTTAAGCCAACTACTTCTGCTAAAACTGGTTCATCTTTGTCGTGAGGATAAATATAACACAATTCACCAATAGCAGCCATTGGTCCATTAGATTCTATAGTTAAGCCAGTTACTTTGGTTATCTTTCCTGTATACTTAACAAATCTTTTTTCATTCACCATCTTTATATACTTTTTAATATTTAAACTATCTTCCATATTTATCACTCATTACTTAAAATTGATTTCAAAAGATCTTTTACTTCTTTTAATTGATTCTTTAAGCTAACATCTACACTTCCTCTAGATGTTTCTAATATACAATCACCTTTTTCCATACTGCTATTCATCTTAATATCTAATTCATCTATTAAACTAGCTTTTGCCAAGATAATGTCCTTAGATTCATTTACTATGTGAAAATCTTCTGATGATACAATGATAGTAAGTTTTTCAGATATCTCCAAATTATCTATTCCATTTAGTACTAAAGAAATAATGAGTTCCTTATCTTCTTCTACTTTTTTATACAGCACCTTTTCGTATATAGATATAACAAGAAGTATTATATCTTCCTCTAATTCCTTTAACATTCTATTTCTTTTTTTTATATAATTATCTTTTATTTCTAGGGCTTCTTTTATCAACACTTCTGATTCACTTTTTCCTTCTCCATACCCTATTTCATAACCTTCCTTATAGCCTTCATCTTGCCCTGCTTTAAAACCTTTCTCGTATCCTTCTTTTTCAAATCTATTGAATATATTCTTAGATTTTTCATAAGCTTGATTTAATCTTTCTTCATATTCTTCATGGGCACAATCGATTATTTCCCTAGCCTTTTCTTCAGCTCTCGAGATGATTTCATCACACCGTTCTCTAGCCTCTTCTAATAATTCTTCCTTTAATGCTATATTTTCTAAATCGATATTTTTTTCAGATACTAGACTGCTTTCAATAACTTTAGAGGATTTAATTATATTAGACAATAATTTCATCTCCTCCCCTAGGTGTGATTATTTCACCATCTTCTTCAAGCTTTCTAATTATATTAACAATATTTTGCTGTGCTTCTTCTATATCCCTAATACGAACAGGTCCCATAAATTCGATATCTTCTTTTATCATCTCAACCAATCTTTTACTCATATTGGCAAATACAACTTCTCTTACTTCTTCACTAGCACCCTTTAAAGCAACTGCCCATTGAGCGTTGTCAATTTCTCTAATAATTCTTTGAATACTTCTATTATCTAGAGATACAATATCTTCAAACACAAACATTCTTCTTCTAATTTCTTCGCTTAGTTCTGCATCCATCATATCTAGCTCTTCCATAATAAATTTCTCCGTACCCCTATCTGCTGAATTTAATATATCAACAACAGATTGAATACCACCTGTAGATGTAAAGTCCTGAGACAGCATGCCAGAGAACTTCGTTTCAAGTACCCTTTCTATTTCCTTAATCACTTCCGGTGATGTTCTATCCATAGTTGCTATCCTCATAGTCACTTCTCCTTGCTTTTCCGGCGTTAAACTAGCAAGAATTTGGGCTGACTGGGCAGGTTGTAGGTAAGACAGAATTAAAGCTATAGTCTGAGGATGCTCATTTTGTATATAATTTAATAATTGATTAGGGTCTGCCTTTCTAATAAATTCAAAAGGTCGAACGTGTAATGAAGAAGTTAATTTATTAATAATATCAACGGCTTTATCAGAACCTAAAGCTCTTTCAAGAACTTCTTTTGCATAATTAATTCCGCCTTCTGATATATACTCTTGAGCTAAAGCAATTTGATAAAAATCTTCTATAACCTGTTGCTTTTCTTCAGAAGAAACCATACGCATATTCGCTATTTGCAAAGTTAGTTCTTCAATTTCATCCTCATTTAGATGTTTGAAAATTTCGGCAGACTTTTCTGGCCCTAAAGCTATAAGCAATATTGCTGCTTTTTCTTTACCATTAAACTGTCTCTTCATCATATTAATTCGCTCCTATTCATTTAACCAAGTTCTTAATAATTGAGCTACTGCATCAGGCTTTTTATCAACAAATTTCTCTATTTGAGCTTTCATCTTTGACTCTTCAGTTTCAAATTCTAAATCTTCTACTTCATCTCTTATTGACCTTACATCTTCAATCTGAGTTTCTAGTTCCTCTAGCTCTTCTAATTCTCTTTTTCTCTTTCTCTTATATAGGATATATCCTGTAACAGAAGATGCAGCCACCAAAGCCAAAATAATAGCTAACCAATTATAATCTTTAGCCTCTACTACATTATCAGTTAAGTCTTGGGTTCTAAAGCTTTCTGCTTTAACTGCAACTTGTCTAGTATCTAAACCTGTTGCAGCATATATAAGTTCTGAAATTTCTCTTTCCTTGTCTGCAGAAAAATCTCCATCGATTAAGACATCTCTGTTAATTAAAACAGCTACAGTTATATCTTCTACCTGTCCAGGAGCTTTTCTAATCTCCTTGTTTATTTCATTTAATTCAAAATTGATAGTACTACTTCTTTTGTCGTATCTTTCCCCACCATCGTCTTCCATTTGATAATCTGGGGGATTTTCTTCCACTCCTGGTACTCCTCCAGTTCCTCCTCCTACCATATGTTCCTCTATTTCTTCCATGCTTCTAATTAAACCTTCTTCACTTCCCTCAATAGGAGGACTAAATTCAACTACTTTAGTGCTTTCACTATCAAAGTTAATCTTAACACTGGATCTTACATCTACGTTTCCTGTGCCAAAAACATTTTCCAAAAAATTCTTTATGCTCTCATTTATTCTAAGTTCCAAATTATTTTTAATATTAAATTGGTCTGTCATTAATAGATCCGATTGGTCTTGTTCTCCAGTCAATAGTTTCCCTTCACTATCTACTATCTGAACTTTTTCAGGATCCATATTTAAAGAGCCAGCTACGAGATTTTGTATAGCTGTGACTGTTTCCCCTTTAATTGATCTATTATCACTTTTCTCTACGAATACAGAAGCAGTAGTCTCTTTGCTGTTTTCTTCCAAAACAAAACCTGAACCTTCTTTTTCGTTTATGTACACAGTGGCCTTTTCAATTCCTTCTATTTCTGAGATAGTTGAAGATAACTCATTTTGCAAAGCCAGTTTCATTCTTTCTTTTTTATCATAATCGGTCATTGTCCAACTACTATCATCAAAAGCATCTTGAAAACTGTAGCCTTCCTTAGGAATCCCATAGGATGCTAATTCAATCTTTATTTTGTTCTTCATCTCTGATGGTACTAGTATAGTCGTAGTATCATTACTAGGTGTCTTCCATTTTACACCCATCTCATCCAGTTTTTTTGTCACCTCAGATGTATCCTTTAAAGATAGGTCTTGATAAAGTACTTCATATTTGGTTCTAGTAAATACTATAGAAAGTATAATTATTGATAAGATAACAACAATGCCAATAATAATTAGCTTAATCCTTTTACTTTTATCCATTTCTTGCCAAACTTCATTTAGCTGATTCCTCATCTGCTGTATTGCTTCCCCCACCTTAACACCTCATTTCTTACAGCTTATTATTCTATATCTGCATTCTCATTATTTCTCTATAAGCTTCAACTACCTTATTCCTAATACCTAAAGTCAATTGTAATGAAATATTTGCTTTTTCTGCTGCTATAGTTACATCATGAAGGTTGTCCACTTCCCCAGTAATCAATAATTTTTTATATGCGTCACTATTCAATTGTAATTCATTAACCTTATTTAATGCATCATTAAAAAATAGACTGAATCGATTACTATTACCCGATTTGAAATCTTCATTTAGTCCATCCTTGGATAAAATTTGGCTATTTAGTCCAATAGTTTTAATTTCCATCTAACCTACCTCCTACCTATTTCCAATGCCTTCATTAACATTGACTTTGTTCCATTCATAGCAGTAATATTAGCTTCATAGGCTCTTTGGGCATCTATCATGTCTACCATTTCAGTTACCATATCTACATTAGGTAACATAACATAACCATTTTCATCTGCATCTGGATGGCCAGGTTCGTATTTCAATTTATAAGGAGTATTATCTTCTATAATTTCACTTATTCCTACACCATTGCCAGTAAATTTATTAGTATACCTATCTAAATAAGATGAAAAAGCACTCTCCTTATTCTCTTCAAATACTACCATCTGCCTTCTATAAGGCATTCCACCTGTAGCTCTGGTTGTATTAGCGTTTGCCATATTTTTGCTAATAATATCAATTCTAGTCTTTTCCGCTGTTAATGCTGAAGCGCAAATATTAATTGAATCAAACATACCCATTTTTATTTACTCCCTTCATTAATTACATTTTTTATCTTATCGAATTCATTTGTTACTTGATTAATTACAGCATTATACATTATAGTGTTTTTTGCTAGATCCGCCATTTCAGTATCGATGTTTACATTGTTTTTATCAAATCTATAGGAGTGGCTTCTATCTACGCTAATATTGGGTTCTATTTCTCCAATACTTTTCGTAACTGGTAAATGCTTAATATGAGTTCTAGTTAGATTTGATTTGTTTTTTTCTAAGGCTAATTTTAATTGATCTTCAAAATTTACCGTAAGTTTTTTATAATTGGGTGTATTGGCATTTGATATATTATGGTTAATAGTTTTGTCTCTTAGCCACAAGCCATCTAGTACTTTATTATATAAGTCTATATTGGCATTTAAACGTTGAAACATTTTATCACCTCATACTTAATATTTCATTACATAATAATGGATATTTCAAGTTAATTACTCCAATATTTACCTTTTTTCACAGTATTCTTTTATTTTATACAATATTCGATATAATGCATTAACTATTCTATATAATACATCATTATTCTACATTTTCATAGTAAAATTTTGCCTATTTTAGGAAATGCATCTCAAGGCCTAATTTTAAATAAAAAAAGTAGTGGAAATCCACTACTTTTTTATCAATATTTATTTTTTTATTATTCTTTCATTCTCTCTAATTCTTCTAATAATTTATCATTTAGAATCTTAATATGGGTTCCTTTCATTCCCAGGGATCTGGATTCTATTACCCCAGCAGATTCAAACTTTCGTAAAGCATTAACTATTACTGATCTAGTTATTCCTACTCTATCTGCTACTTTACTAGCAACTAAAAGTCCTTCTTCACCATCTAATTCTTCAAAAATATGTTCCATTGCTTCTAATTCTGAATAGGATAAAGTTCCAATGGCCATTTGTACCATAGCCCTTTTTCTAGATTCTTCTTCTATTTCCTCTGCCTTAGATCTAAGAATTTCCATTCCAACAATAGTTGCACTATATTCGGCTAATACTAAATCATCTTCTGTAAACATTCGGCCAAATCTGGCTAAAACTAAAGTTCCCAATCTTTCTCCACCACTATTTATGGGTATAATGGTAGCAATCTTATCAGGATAATCACATTGTGACACTTGATCAAATACACACTCTGTTATCTCTTCAACATTTTCTTTGGTTTCTGAAACCTTTAACAACTCATCATTATATTTTTTGGGAAATCTTTTTTCTTTCACTATTTCACTTTGAATAATATCGCAATCAAAGCCTGTGGATAATTCATAACCCAATACTCTACCTCTTTTACTAGCGATATATACATTTGCTTCTAATATTTCACTAAGTATTCTACTTAATTCTTGAAAAGATACAGGTTTTGAACCTGAACTCTGTAAGGTTTTATTTAGTCTTCTTGTTTTTTGTAACAAACTTTCAGTCATCTATATCCTCCTTCTATAATATATATTTTGATATATCTTTTTCATGTATATAAGCCATTAACTTTTTATTCACATAAGCCTCATCAATTACTATTTCACTAGTATCTAAATCAGGGGCTTCAAAAGAAATATCCTCAAGTAATTGTTCCATGACGGTTTGCAATCTTCTAGCGCCTATATTTTCTGACTGCTCATTGGATACAAAGGCTACCTTTGCAATAGCATCTATAGCCTCTTGGGTAAATTCCAAATTAATACCTTCAGTTTTAATTAAATATTCATATTGCTTTGTTATTGCATTTTTGGGTTTAGTCAAAATCTCTTTAAAATTCTCTTCTGTCAAACTTTCCAACTCAACTCTAACAGGAAACCTACCTTGAATTTCTGGTATAAGATCACCTACTTTTGAAACATGGAATGCTCCTGCTGCAATAAACAATATGTGGTCTGTTTTAACTGGTCCATATTTAGTCATAACAGTCGTGCCCTCAATAATGGGTAATATATCCCTTTGAACTCCTTCCCTGGATACATCAGGACCACCACCATAATCCTTGCCAGCAATTTTATCTATTTCATCTATAAAAATCATTCCATTTTCCTCTGCTTTTTTAATGCCTAAATCGATTACTTCATCCATATCAATAAGTTTTTGCGCTTCTTGGTTTTGAATTATTTTTCTCGCTTCTTTAATGGTTACTCTTTTTTTCTTGGTCTTTCTTGGCAATAAGTCACCAAAAATATCTCCCATATTGATATTATATTCTTCCATACCAAGTCCACTAAATAGCTCAACGGTAGAGTTATGGCTATCCTTTACATCTATTTCAATAAGTTCATTATCCAATTCGCCTCTCAATAACCTATCCTTTAATTCCTTACGTCTATTAAATATTAGCTCTTTTTCATTTTCAGCTATATCATCTTTTTCTTCTGTAGTTCCAAATATCATTTCTAATGGATTACTGCCTTTTTCCTTTGAAGGCAAAGGCAATAAAATTTGAATTATAATGTCATCTGTTATTTTTTTACTTTTTTCATATACTTCTTCGATTTTCTTTACTTTTACCATACGAACAGACTCTTCAACTAAATCTCTGACCATGGAATCAACATCTCTTCCAACATATCCTACTTCTGTAAATTTTGTAGCTTCTACTTTTACGAAAGGCAAATCTATCAATTTTGACAACCTTCTTGCAATTTCTGTTTTACCGACTCCTGTTGGACCTATCATAAGAATATTTTTTGGCTTTACTTCATCTTTAAATTCATCAGAAAGCAAATTTCTTCTATATCTATTTCTCAAAGCGATGGCAACAGCCTTTTTTGCTTCTTTCTGTCCTATAATATATTTATCCAACTCTTCTACTATTTGCTTTGGAGTCAATTCCTTCATCCTATCAGCCTCCTTAAATTACTTGGACGGTTATATTATTATTAGTATAAACACAAATAGATGAAGCAATTAAAATGGATTCCTTAGCTATTTCTTCTGCAGTAAGATTAGAATGTTTAAGCAAAGCCTTACCTGAAGCTAAAGCAAAATTGCCTCCAGAACCAATGGCAATTATTCCTTCTTCTGGCTCTATTACTTCACCATTTCCAGAAACTAAAAGTAAATTTTCCTTATCAGCTGCAATTAACAATGCTTCTAATCGCCTTAATACTTTATCTCTTCTCCAGTCTTTTGCTAGTTCAACTGCCGCCCTTCTTAAGTTTCCACTATATTGCTCTAATTTCTCTTCTAATATTTCTGCTAATGTTAAAGAATCTGCTACTGAACCTGCAAAACCTATTATAACATTATTGTTATATATTTTTCTAACTTTTTTTGCAGTATCTTTCATAATTGTAGTATTTCCAAATGTTATCTGCCCATCACCCGCAATTGCTATTTTATCATCTTTTTTAATGGCTACAATAGTAGTACCACTCATCATAACTAACACCCCACTAAATGTAAATAAAATCCATATATTGTTTTCAGAATATTTAATCATCTATACAATAGATTACTACATTATAAAGGAAATGTACAGAAAAATTTATTCTTTTTCGTTTCTACTATAACCGCAGTCTTTATCCATACATTTTATTAGTATTCCTTTTTTAGACTTTCTCTTAACCATAGGTCCATCACAATTAGGGCATCTTTCCTTTACAGGCTCATCCCAAGAAACAAAATTACAATCCGGAAAATTGCTGCAACCATAAAACATCCTACCTTTTCTTGATCTTCTTCTTACAATATTTCCGCCGCAATTAGGGCATGGAACATCTAATTCATCCAATATTGGTTTGGTATTTTTACACTCTGGATATCCAGGACAGGCTAAAAATTTACCATATCTTCCATATTTAATTACCATGTTTTTGCCACATTTTTCACAAACTTCATCGGTAACCTGATCCTCAATTTCAATTTTATCTATTTCTTCCTCAGCAATTTTCAATACTTTCTCAAACTCTTTATAAAATTCTTCTACTACTATTTGCCAAGTAAATTTTCCCTCAGCAATTTCATCTAGTTTTCCTTCTAATTCAGCTGTAAATTTTTCATTAACGATATCCTTAAAATACTCTTCCAACAAATCATTTACCAATAGACCAAGTTCAGTTGGTGCAAAAGATTTATTATTTAAGTTAACATACTCTCTGCTTAATATGGTAGAAATAGTTGGTGAATAAGTACTTGGTCTGCCTATTCCTAATTCCTCTAATGTTTTTATTAGCGAAGCCTCAGTATATCTAGCTGGAGGCTGAGTAAAATGCTGATTAGGCTCTATCTTATTGACCTTAACTTTTTCTCCTTCCTCAAGCATTGGCATTTCATTAGAATTTTCCTTATTATCCTCTATATTATAAACCTTTAAAAATCCATCGAACTTTAATTTTGAACCTGATGCTTTAAATATATTGTCCTTAGAAAGGATCTTGAGTGAAATAGTATTATACTTAGCAGGGCTCATCTGTGAGCTAACAAACCTGTTCCATATCAGTTTATACAGTTTATATTGATCTTCCGTTAAAGAAGCTTTTATATCATCAGGTTTTCTTAATATAGATGTAGGTCGAATACCTTCATGTGCATCTTGAGCTTCTTTTTTACTTTTATTTAAATAAGTTTTTCCTCCATTACTGTAAGTTTTTCCATAATTTTTAACTATATATGATTTAGTTAATTTTACTGCTTCTTCTGAAACCCTAGTTGAGTCTGTTCTCATATAGGTAATCAATCCAATAGTACCTTCTTTTTTTATATCTATTCCTTCATATAATTGTTGTGCTAACATCATAGTCTTTCTAGTGGAAAAACCTAATTTTTTAGATGCATCTTGTTGTAAAGTGCTGGTAGTATAAGGTGCATAAGGATTTCGCCTTTTAGTACCCTTTTTTACTTCCTTTACAATAAAGTTATCCATATCTAAAGATTTCAATATTTTATCTACTTCTTCTTTATTAGGAAGATCCATTTTTTTCTCCTTACCATCTTCCATAATACCATAAAAACTTGCCTCAAAGGGAACTTTGTTTTTTTCTAATAATGCTTTTATACTCCAATACTCTGTAGGTTTGAAGTTTTCAATTTCTTTTTCCCTATCACATATAAGTTTAACTGTAACAGATTGAACTCTACCTGCGCTTAATCCTCTTTTAATTTTTCTCCAAAGTAGTGGACTTATTTTATACCCAACTAACCTATCTAGAATTCTTCTTGCTTGTTGTGCATCGACTAAATTTCGATCTATTGGTCTAGGGTTTTTTATGGCATTTAATATAGCATCCTTTGTTATTTCATTAAATTCAACTCTTACAAGTTCATCTTCTTTTATATCTAAAATATATGCTAAATGCCATGAAATAGCTTCACCTTCTCGATCCGGGTCTGTTGCTAGATAAACTTTTTTGGATTTTTTGGCCTCGTTCTTTAATTCTTGTACTACCGGCCCTTTTCCTCTTATAGTAATATATTTGGGCTTAAAATTATTCTCTATATCAATACCCAAGCTACTTTTGGGTAGATCTCTTATATGTCCTACAGAAGCTTTAACTTTATAATTTTTCCCTAAGAACTTTCCAATTGTCTTTGCTTTTGCAGGTGATTCAACTATAACTAAATTCTTTTGCAATGATCACACCTCCGATTAACCTTAATCAAGACAAAGTAAATATTCTACTTGTCATCTCTTTAATTGCCCCTTTTAGTTCCAATACAGTAAGAATACTGCTAACAGTAGATATGTCCATTCCTGTATTCAAAGCTATTCTATCACAATGGATAGGCCCCTCTTTTATACATTCTATTATCTTTTTCTCCATAGGACTAAATTGAGAATAATCTAAACCGTCTTCTTTCTTCGTTTTTAATTTTTCTTGCAACTCATATACCTCTTCAATAATATCATCAATATCCATTATTAGTTTAGCCCCATCTTTTATCAACATATTCGTACCTTTGCTAAAAATGCTATTAATGTTACCAGGTAACGCAAAAACTTCTTTTCCCTGTTCTAAGGCATGATGGGCTGTTATTAAAGAGCCACTTTTTTCTTTAGCTTCAATTACAATTACACCTAAAGATAACCCACTAATTATTCGGTTTCTCTGAGGGAAATTATATGCTAGTGGTGGCACTCCTAAAAAGTACTCAGATACTAATGCACCTTTTTTATAGATTTCCTCATATATATTTCTATTTCTTTTAGGATAGATAATGTCTAAACCATTTCCTAAAACCCCAATGGTCCTACCACTATTTTCCAAAGCCTTTCTATGTGCTATACTATCTATACCTAAAGCCAATCCACTAACAATAGTAACATCCAATTCTATAAGCTCCTCAACGAATTTTTCAGTAGCCCATCGTCCATAAGAGGTGGCTTTTCTTGAACCTACTATAGCAATTGCAAGATCATCTTCCTTAGTAATATTTCCCTTTAAATATAAAACTTTAGGATTATCGTATATATAGTGTAGTCTCTTAGGATAATCTTTATCAAAAATTGTAATTACATCGATTTCTTGTTCGTTTATCAAATAAAATAACCTTTTTAAATAGTCATCATTCCGATTATGCAATATCTTATCTTTTATTTCACTTTTAATATTTCTTAAACTATATAATTTGTCAGATGGTAGGTCCCAAAGATCAACTAATTGAGGAATTTGATCTATTATTCTTTCAATAGTTTTGTTCCCAATATTTAAACTATTTAACCAAATCAAAATATCCCTATTGGAAATCTCCATCATTCCATGTTACCCCCAATATTTATTATCTAAACTTCTATATCTTACAGCTTCTAAAACATGCTTCTCAAGTATTGTATTTTCTCCATCTAAATCAGCTATTGTTCTGCTTACTTTTAATACTTTATTATATGTTCTCGCACTAAATCTATACTTTTTAAAAGCTTGTTTTAAAATTGTCTCTGCCCCCTTGGTTAGTTTACAGTATTTTTTTATTTGCCTTGGACTTAATTGTGAATTACTATATATATTGCTATCTCTATATCTTTCCAATTGAATTAGCCTCGATCTATTTACTCTTTCTCTAATATCTTTTGACGTTTCTAAATTTTTATTATCTTCTAAATCCTTATAGTCTACTGGTAAAACCTCAATATGGATATCGATCCTATCTAGTAGAGGATTACTAAGTTTACCAAGATATCTATCAATACTACTTTGTGAACATGTGCACTCGTGGAAAGGATCTCCAAAGTTGCCACATGGACATGGATTCATACTAGCTATCATCATAAACTTAGCTGGATAAGTGAGAGTAGCATTGACCCTAGATATAGTAACAATTTCATCCTCCATAGGTTGCCTCAAAACTTCTAATACATCCTTTTTGAACTCTGGTATCTCATCTAAAAACAAGACCCCATTATGAGCTAAGGAAACTTCACCAGGCTTAGGTATTCTACCTCCACCAATTAATGATGTAGAAGAAGCAGTATGGTGAGGAGCCCTAAATGGACGTTTTTTTATTAATGCATTAGATTTTAATAATCCAGCTACGCTATATATTTTAGTAACTTCGATTGCCTCTTCAAAAGATAATTTAGGAAGTATAGTGGGCAGTCTTCTAGCTGCCATAGTTTTTCCAGCTCCTGGGGGTCCTATTATAAGCATATTATGAGAGCCAGCAGCAGCCACTTCTAAGGCTCTCTTTAATCCCTCCTGACCCTTTATATCGCTAAAATCCATATCAAACTGTTCCTCTTCATCCTCAGAAAAAGGGATTGGATTTTTATAAGGCAATATTTCTTCTTCACTGTTTAAACTATTAATAGCTTGATTTAAATTTTTAACTGGAATTATATCTATATCCTCAACTACTGAAGCCTCATCTCTATTTTCATAAGGAACAATGCATCTTTTAATATTCGATTTCCTCATAGATATAACCATAGGTAATACACCCTCTATAGGGTTTAACCGTCCATCTAACGAAAGTTCACCAATGAAAGCAGTTTCTTGAAAATCAAAGTCACTAATGACTCCCATAGCTCGTAAAATTCCCAATGCAATAGCTAAATCCAGCTGAGAACCTTCTTTTTTTAAATTGGCAGGTGCTAAATTGACTGTAATCCTTGAAAGAGGAAATTCGAATCCACTATTTTTTATAGCTGTCCTTACTCTTTCCTTCGATTCTTTAATAGATGCATCAGGCAATCCTACAATATTAAAAACTGGCATTCCTCTAGATAGATCTGTTTCTACCTCTATTATATATCCATTCAATCCTTGTAAAACACAAGTATTAATTTTAGAATACATATTTGCCCCCTTATTAAAATATGATTTACTATTCCCTGGGTAATAGTGAAAATAACATATTTTTCAACTATTATATACAAAAAGCATTTTCTATATGGTTAATTTTAGGCTTTTCTTCCAAAAACACTTCTATTATGTCGTATCTTATTTGATAGTTGTTCATCTTTTTATGGTTCATATATATTAACGAAGATTTATAAATCTTCTGTTGTTTTCTCCAATTCACTGATTCATAAGGATATCCATATTTAATACTAGTCCTAGTCTTTACTTCCACAAAAACTAGAATGTTAAACTTAATGGCAATTATATCTATTTCCCCAACTTTTGTTCTGTAATTTCTATCTACTACCCTATACCCTTTAGATATTAGATATTCTACAGCTTCATTTTCTCCTAATATGCCTTTAGATATATTATTCTTCATCATATTCACCTTTTTCTTTGTCTAATTGGTAGACAAAAAATACAATTTTAGCAACAGCTTCATATAGCTGAGGAGGAATTTCATCATGCAAATTCAATTTAATCAATTCATCAATTAAATCCTTATCCTCATATATCTCTACATTTTGCTTTTTTCCAACATCTATAATTTTTTCCGCTATTTCACCTTTCCCCTTAGCTATAACTTTAGGAGCGTTAAATCCTTCCTTATAAAAAAGAGCTACAGCCTTTTTGTTTTTATTATTCATATCTTTTTTCATGGTTACACCTGCACATCCAAGTTATATATAGCCTGCCTATTAACTATTAAAGAATCTAAAATATTTTGGTTGCTATTAGGAAGATATTCTATAGCCCCTATTTGATATCCTGAAGCTTCCACTAAAACTCTTAATTCATTTTCTCTGGATTTAAATAAATAAATATCCTCTTTATTTATACCACTAAATTTAATTTCTATATAGGTATTAGATACTAAACAGTATATTTTAACATTGCCTAAGTTTTCAGTGTTTAAATTGATAAACATATTTATATTATCCTTATATCCGCTTTTTTTCTTTCTTTTCTTTAGTAGAGTTATAGCTGTATCATGGATATTTTCATCTAAATTTAAAGGTATATAAACAAAGACTAGCTCCTTATTCATTTCCCTTAAAAACTCAATTTTATTAACCAACTCTCCAATGTCTTTCTTAATATCTTTATTTACATTACTATTATCTTTAAGATAATCAAGTATTCTATTTAGTATATCTTTATATTTAGAATGGTTTTCCTCAATTAAACTTTTTGTATCACCACTATTAATCATAATCTTTTTAACGAAATTTGTAAACTTATTATTCATAATCTCTTTTAATATTTCAAAATCTTTAGAAAATAATATTGAGTCTTCCTTTAGCTCCGTAAAGTATTTGATATTATTCAAAGTGGGCTTAATATTATATTTGATGAAAAAAATAACGGTATTCAGCAACTCTTTATCAATTTTATTAATTGGAAAATTATTCATCCATTCTTTTAACTCAAAATTAACATTTTCTTTTAAAATTTCTGGGATATTAATTTTCTCATTTTCTTTAACAATTAGTAGATTTCTTATATCCTCTTTCTCAGCAGTAATAAATTCATCTTTTGAATTGGCTAATATTATTATTTCATCTTCTTGAACTTCCAATAATTGAACTAGTTTATCTAATATACCAATTCCATTAACTAAATTTTCTTTATTTATGGGCAAATTAAACCCAATTAGATTCTCTAAAAAATCAATAGAAAGAGCACTAGGTTTGATATTGAATTCTTTCAAAATATTAATCAAATATTCCTCTTTATTCTTTGGATATGAAGAAGGTACTTTTTGGACAATATTTTCTAGGATAGGTTTTAAATATATTTTATTCGGTAGTGATTCTTTGATTATGAAGCTTAAGGTTTTACCTTCATATTGGTATAAAGGTTTTTCAGATTTAGCCTTTATTATACCTAGATCCTTTATATGGACTAATAGAAGATTATCCTCCACATCTAATATTTCTCCTTCTATTAAATCGCCTTCTTGGAGTAGTTTCTCGTTTTCCTTGATAAAGAATTCTTTAGAATTAATTATACCTTCTATCTTCATAATTTTTCACCACCTTACCCTATAATATTCTTCAAGAAAGTCATTCTATGTATTGGTGACGGTCCCATCTCCTTAATAGCTTCTCTATGTTCTTTAGTACCATAACCCTTGTTTTTCCCAATTTTATACCCTTTATAATCCTCTTCCCATTTTTCACATAATCTATCCCTATATACCTTAGCTATAATAGAAGCACAAGCAATTCCATGACTTTTTTCATCACCTTTTATTAAACCTAATTGAGGTATATTAATAGGCACATTCTCTGCATCAACCAATAAATAATCTGGAACTACTGGTGCACCACTTTTATCTTTTAGATTTAATACTGCATTTTTCATTGCTAACCTAGTGCTTTCTTTAATATTAATCTCATCTATTATTTTTGGACTTACTTGTCCTAAACCAATAGCTATAGCATTTTTAACGATTTCATTATATAACTGTTCCCTTTTCTTAACAGATAGTTTTTTGGAATCATTAACTCCAGGAATCTCCATATCTTTGGGCATGATAATCGCACAAGCTACCACATCTCCTGCCAAACATCCTCTTCCCACTTCATCTATACAGGCAATCAAATCATAACCTTTCCTCTGTAACTCTTTTTCTATTTTAATTGGCATACAAACCCTCCTACACTAACAAATAGGCAACTCTAGGGTGATTCTTCCAATAACACCTTTTCTAAATTCATCTAATACTATATAACTCGCTTTGTCAAAATCTATTTCTCCTCCCCTTATGATACACCCTCTCTTTTCTCCAATTTCTAATAATATATCATAAGGAGTCTTTCTTTCAATTAAAACACTATACCTTTCTTGAATAAAAGTCTTAGATATGGAATTAAGCCTTTCTACTAATTTGATTGCTAGATTCTCAACATCAAGTAATTCATCCTTAATGGCTCCTGTAAAGGCCAAGTTTAATCCTACTTCTTTATCCTCAAATTTTGGCCATAATATACCAGGGGTATCTAATAATTCTAAATCACCTTTTATTCTTATCCATTGAGTTGTTTTAGTTACTCCCGGCCTATTGCCAACTTTTGTACCTTTACGTTTCGAGAGACTATTTATTAAAGTGGACTTGCCTACATTAGGTATGCCCACTATCATCGCTCTAATTGGTCTATTCTTAATACCCTTTTTAGCCAAATTTTTTTTCTTTTCTTCAGTTAACTTATAGGATAAGACTACTACATCTTCCAATCCTTTATTTTTTATGCTGTCAACTAAAACTGAAGAAATCCCTTTTTCTTCAAAATAAGCTTGCCATTTCCTATTGGCTGCCTTATCTGCTAAATCTGATTTATTCATAATTATTAATCTTGGTTTATTTCCTAAAATCTCATCCATATCTGGATTTCTACTACTAAAAGGTATTCGGGCATCGATTACTTCATATACTATGTCGACTAAGGATAAGTTTTTCTTAATAGATTCTTTAGTTTTTTTCATATGTCCTGGATACCAATTAATATTCATAAATTCACCTACTCTTTATAAAAGTCTTCTAACTAAAAATATTATAGACAGCTTTTCTTGAAACTCATACAGGCCAAGTTCCTCTAGTCAATGCTTTACAAGTGATGACTTATCTATTCTTTATAAATAAAATTGGGACTATGAAAGTCCCAATACATTAATAGCTCTTTTTTTCTTTAACTTTAGCTGCCTTACCTTGTCTTTCTCTTAAGTAGTAAAGTTTAGATCTTCTCACTTTACCTTTTCTTGTTACAACAAGATTTTCAATCCTTGGAGAATGTAGAGGGAATGTTCTTTCAACGCCAACTCCATAAGATAATCTTCTTACAGTAAAAGTTTCTCTAATTCCTCCACCTTGTCTTTTAATAACTGTACCTTCAAAGATTTGAATTCTTTCACGAGTACCTTCTTTTATCTTATAATGAACTTGAACAGTATCACCCACATTAAAACTTGGTAGGTTATCTCTCTTTTGTTCATCTTCTAAAATTTTAATTATATCCACTGTTCAAACCTCCCTTCTCCCTAGACGTTCTTGCCATCTATTCATGACAGAGGACCGTCCTTACTTCCATACGTTCTGTATTATAGCATATGTATTTATAAAATACAACTTATTTTATTCCAATTTTTCTTTTATTTCTTCTAATATCTGAATTTCCTCATTTGTTAATTTTATTTTTTCTAGTAAATCTGGTCTTTTTATATAGGTGTTTTTTAAGGATTCATATTTTCTCCAAGCCTCAATTTTCTGATGATCTCCAGAAAGCAATATCTCTGGAACAGCTAAGCCATTAAAAATCCTTGGCCTTGTATATTGGGGATGTTCTAACAGACCATTGTAATGGGACTCCTCCATATAGGATTTTTCTCCACTTAATGCACCTGGTAATAACCTAATAATAGATTCTATTACAACCATTGCTGGTATTTCTCCCCCAGTTAAAACATAATCCCCAATAGAAATCTCTAAATCAACATAGTTTTCTACTATTCTATCATCAATACCTTCATAATGACCGCATAATAGAATTAAATGTTTCTCTTTGGACAATGTATTAGCCAATTGCTGATTATAAACTTTTCCCTGGGGAGATAAATAGATAACCAATGAGTCATTAGTTTTAACCTCTTCTAAGGCTTTAAAAATGGGTTCTGGTTTCATTACCATACCAGGGCCTCCACCAAAGGGATAATCATCAACTCGTTTATGCTTATCTTCTGAAAAATCTCTTATATTTATTTTATTTAAAGATACTATGCCTTTATCAATGGTTCTGCCTACAATACTCCATTTTTCAAAAACTTGGAATATTTCTGGAAACAAAGTCAATATATCGATTTTCATTCTATCATTCCTTCAATAGGATCGATGACTATCTTTTTATTTGAAATGTCTATATTAATAAAAAACTCCTTTACTGCAGGTATTAGATATTCTTTATTTCTTTCATAGTCTTTTACTACATATACGTCATTGCTGGCAGATTGTATAACATCTACCACTGTACCTATTTTATCTCCCTTAGTATCAAATACAACACAATCTATAATATCGAAGATAAAGAAATGGTCTTCAGGTAAATCCACCTTATCTTCTTCATCTATATAGAGGTAACTTTCCTTAAAAGGTAAAACTTCATTAATATTATTGAAGTTACTTAATTTTAAAATAACCAATCCCTTACTATATTTAACTCTTTCTATCTGGGTTTTAAACTTATTTTCTCCTAAATATACCGTTTTTAAATATTCAAATCGATTAATATCATCAGTTAAAGGATATATTTTTATGTCCCCTCTAATACCATGTGTATTCATTATCCAGCCAACTTTAATGTATCCCATATTTTCACCAACCAAATTATAGTAGAAAGGGTACCCTAAAAGGCACCCTAAAAGTATTTTCCTTTTATTAGACGAAAATACTATATTACTGAATAATTTCCACTACCACCCTTTTATTCTCCTTAATAGCTGCTGCTTTCACTACAGTTCTAATAGCCTTTGCGATTCTACCTTGTTTACCTATTATCTTTCCCATATCTTCTTCAGCTACTTTTAACTCAATAATCACAGATTGAGTTCCCTCAATCTCGTTAACTTCTACTTCATCAGGATTATCTACAAGTGCTTTAGCTATTATCTCAACTAACTCTCCCATTTTAGCACCTCCTAGAAATTATTCTTCAGTATTAGTTTCTTTGTTTTTGTCATATATACCATTTTCCCTAAACAACCTATCAACAGTTTCAGTAGGTTTAGCTCCATTATTTAACCATTTGGTAGCTTTTTCATCATCTATCTTAACTGTTTTTGGCTCAGTTAATGGATTATAATAGCCTATTTCCTCGATAAATCTACCATTCCTTGGAGATCGAGAATCAGCAACAATAATTCTATAGAAAGGGTTCTTCTTAGCTCCCATTCTTCTTAGTCTAATTTTAACTGCCATCTTTTCACCTCCTCTAAGACTAATATCTATCTAGAAAAAGGGGAATCCAAATTTCCCTTTTTTCTTCATGGTTTTTTCCATATCAGTAAATCTTTTCATCATTTTTTTAGTATCCTTAAACTGTTTTAACAGTTTGTTTACGTCTTGAACAGTTGTACCACTGCCACTTGCTATCCTTTTTCTCCTTCTACTATCAATAATAGAAGGGTCGTTCCTCTCTTCTGAGGTCATAGACTGAATGATAGCCTTAATTTTTATAATATCTTTCTCATTTACATCTAAGTTTTTAAGGGCCTTGGAATTTACTCCAGGTATCATTCCTAAAAGCTCCTCTATAGGTCCTAAATTTTTCATTTGATCTATTTGGTCTAAAAAATCATCTAGTGTAAATTGTTGAGATCTAATCTTCTTTTCTAATTCTAATGCTTTCTTTTCATCAATTGAAGATTGGGCTCTTTCGATTAAACTTAATACATCTCCCATGCCCAATATTCTAGAGGACATTCTATCAGGATGAAACGGTTCTAACTGATCTAATTTTTCACCCATACCAACAAACTTAATAGGTTTATCTGTAACTGCTCTAATTGAAAGGGCAGCCCCTCCTCTTGCATCACCATCTAGTTTAGTAAGAACTACACCTGTTATTTCAAGTCGTTCATTAAATGTGTCAGCTACATTAACTGCATCCTGCCCAGTCATTGCATCTACTACCAATAAAACCTCTTGAGGTGAAACAGCTTCATAAATGTTTTCCAACTCATTCATTAAATCGTCATCAATATGGAGTCTACCAGCTGTGTCAATTATAATACAGTCATTATTATTCCTTCTGCCATGTTCAATTGCAGCCTTTGCAATATCTACTGGATTATTTCTATCTCCCATGGTAAAAACAGGTACTCCAACTCTTTCTCCAACGACCTCTAATTGTTTAATAGCTGCAGGTCGATATATATCACAAGCTACCAATAATGGTCTCTTGTTTTGCTTTTTTAAATTATTAGCTAATTTGCCTGCAGTAGTAGTTTTCCCAGCGCCTTGCAAACCACACATTAAAATAATCGTCGGTGGAGTAGGTGCAAAGATTAGTTTAGATTCTTTTTCTCCCATAAGTTTAGTTAATTCTTCATTAACAATTTTTATTACCTGCTGTCCAGGAGTTAGGCTTTCCATGACCTCTGAGCCAACAGCTCTTTCCTTAACTGTTTTGACAAAATCTTTAACAACCTTGAAATTTACATCCGCTTCTAAAAGGGCAAGTCTAACTTCCCTCATAGCTAAGTCAACATCTTTTTCTGAAAGTTTTCCCTTACCCTTTAGCTTTCCTAATGCATTTTGCAACTTTTCGGATAAAGATTCAAATACCATTAATTAACGACCTCCTGGCTATTATCAATTATTCTTCTGACTATTTCTTTTAGGTCTTTAATCTTTTTTAATATCATATAGTTGTTTATATTGCCAGCTTCAATTTCTATTTCATCAATTATTCCATATAGCTTATCTATCTCTTCTCTGCTAAAATCAAACTTCTTTACTAATCCAAGGGTTTTTTCATATTCATATAAATTCTCTTCAGCCCTTTTTAGGGTATCATATACACTTTGGCGACTAATACCCAGTTCTTCCCCTATTTCTGCTAAAGATAAATCATGAACATAATATAATTCAATAGCTGTAAACTGCCTTTCACTCAGCAATTTACCATAAAAATCAAACAAAATACCAACTTCTACTAATTTCTCAACCATAGCATCACCAAAATAAATAGTACTGTCAAGTTAATAGCTTGACAGTACTATTCTAGTATAATCTAGTTCTTTTGTCAATGCTAAAGTTATTAATTTTTATTTAATTGTTGAAAATAGCTTCAACAAAATCCTCTACATTAAATTCTTGCAAATCATCGATTTTTTCTCCAACACCTATCAGTTTTACTGGCAATCCTAACTCAGATTGAAGTGCAATTACAACTCCTCCCTTGGCAGTCCCGTCTAGTTTTGTAAGAACTACTCCTGTTATATCACATACTTCTTTAAAAACTTTGGCTTGAGAAATTGCATTTTGACCCGTAGTAGCATCTAACACCAATAATACTTCCTTTCTAGCTTCTGGATACTCTCCGTCTACAACCCTAAAAATTTTATTTAATTCATTCATTAAATTTTTCTTATTATGAAGTCTTCCTGCTGTATCACAAATTAGCACATCAGATTTTCTCGCCTTTGCTGCTTGTATACCATCGTAAATTACTGCTGCTGGGTCTGAACCTTCACTATGGCTAATAAAATCCGTTTCAGACCTATTACTCCATTCTTCAAGTTGCTCTATAGCTGCAGCTCTAAAAGTATCTCCTGCAGCAATTATTACCTTCTTGCCTTCATTCTTTAAATTATAGGATAGTTTCCCAATTGTTGTAGTCTTTCCAGCTCCATTTACACCAACCACTAAAATTACTGCTGGTGATGGTTCAATATTTAAACTATTTTTTTCACCAGATTCCTTCATAATTTCCTTTATTTCTTTCTTTAATAACCCTTTTACCATCTCTGGTTCAGTGACTTTTTCTTCCTTTATTCTAATCTTCAACCTATCTATTATCTCCATAGTAGTATTTATTCCCACATCGGCAGTAACTAATATTTCTTCTAAATCATCAAATAACTCTTCATCCACCTTACCATAAGATTTAAGAATAGCATCTATTTTATCAGTCATTCCTTTTCTAGTCTTATCTAAACCAGCTTTTAGCTTATCAAAAAAATTTAATTTAGGTTCTTCTTTTATTTCCAATTCTTCTTTATTATCTATTTCTCTATCTAATTTATCTTCTCTTACTCTCTCATTAACAATATTCTTTTCTTCATTTCCTTTCTTTTTATCTTCCTTATTTCGATTAAATAATTTTTTGAACATACTAATCCTCCTTAGCTTGCGATTCCTTCAAGATTATCCGTTAACTTGACAGATACAATTTTACTTATACCTTCTTCTTCCATAGTTACCCCATATAAAATATCTGCCATTTCCATGGTACTCTTTCTATGAGTTATCATAATAAATTGAGTATTATCTGAAAAGTTTTTTAAATAATTTGTATATCTACTTATATTAGCTTCATCTAGAGCAGCATCTATTTCATCTAATATACAAAAAGGTGTAGGTTTTACCTTGAGTATTGCAAAGAGCAAAGCCACAGCGGTTAAGGATTTTTCTCCTCCCGATAAAAGATTTAAATTTTGTAATTTCTTACCTGGAGGTTGTACTTTAATCTCTATTCCACAAGTTAATACATTGTCCTCATCCTCTAATACTAAACTAGCTTTTCCACCATTGAATAATATGGAAAACACCTCACTAAATTTCTCATTTATATTATTGAAATTATATAAAAACTGTTTCTTCATTTTTGTTTCCATATCATCAATAACTTCATGGAGATTTTCTTTTGCCAATAATAAATCTTTGTGTTGTTTAGTTATAAATTCCAGTCTCTCTTTCACCATTTTATAATCTTCAATAGCACTTAAATTTACTGTACCTATATCCTTTATTTTTCTTTTTAATTTTTTTACATCTTGTGTTGCCTTTTGGATATCCTCAATATCTATACGCAATTTTACCGCTTCTGCATATTCTAACTCATAGTCTTCTAATAGCTTTGAATTGATATTCTCTAATTGTACACAATATTTAGTCTCTTTTAGATCCCAGTTGTTTATCGCCTTTGATAATTTATTTATTTCTTCGTTAAACTCATTTAACACATCCTGTTCAAAATAATAATCTTTCATCAATAGATCTTTTTCTTCTTTCAATTCCATGTAATCCTTATCTTGTTTATCTTTTAGTGTAATAATTTTAGATATTTCATTTTCAATATGAACCGTCTTATCTGCTATATTACTTATTTCTTCTTTATTTTTCGATAACTCTTGTTGTTTAGTCCCAATAAGACTTATAGTATCTTCTAATTCTTTTTCTATAGATTTAATCTTTTCAGCATTGTTTTCCAGCTTATTATCAATTAAATTCACCTGTATTTTTGCATCAGTTACTTTTTTTAAAGCTTCTTCTCTTCTAGCCTTCATTTCCTCAAATCTTAGCATTAATTCCTTAATACTGTCTTGAGCTTTACTGTTCTCTTGATCAATTAAATTTAACTCTTCTTTCAATTTATTTTCGCCTTTATTTATACCATCCAATTCTAATTTTAACCTATTTATTTCATCTCTATATTTGGCTAATAATTCATTGGTCCTCTCTAGCTCCATATTTATTCTATTTTTTTCATTTTCTATTTTTATAATCTCTATATTACAATTCTGAAGTTTTTCTTCCTGTAATTTTAAGTTTTTTACATTTTCTTCTACTCTTAATTTTAATTGATTTTTGTCTTCTTCTAAACTATCTTGAACTTTGGATAACTTATTTATATGGTTTTTTATTTTTTCCATTCTGAACCTTCTATTAAGAAGATTTACACTTGTTTTAGGTAAACTTCCACCAGTCATTGAACCTCCCGCATTTATTATATCCCCTTTTAAAGTCACAATTCTATAGGAATAGTTGAATTTCTTAGCTACCACAGTAGCCTTGTTTAAATCTTCGACAACTATAGTTCTACCTAATAAATACTCAAAAATATTTCTATATTTTTCATCATACCTTACTAATTCTGAACCTAAACCTAAGATATTATATTTCTTTCTATCATTAATATTAATATATATTGGTTTACCTTTGATTGTTGAAATAGGCAAAAATGTTACTCTACCTAATTTTTTTTCCCTTAAATAATTAATTATATATTTTGCATCCTCATCATCCTTGGTAACAACATTTTGCAAACTTCCTCCTAAAGCTACATCTATTGCCTTTTCATACTGTTCATCCACTCTAATTAAATCTGCCACCACACCTATTACCTTAGTTTCAAGTAATTCTGTTTTTTTGCATTCTAACATTAGATTTTTAACGCTCTTAAAATATCCTTCATAATCTTCTTCCATACTTTTTAGTAAGTTAAAATTGGAAATATTACCTTGCAATTCTGCTTTGTTTTGATTTATCTCCCTATAAATAAAATTTAGTTTATCCCTACAGTTTTTATCTTCTATCTTTAAACTTGTTAAAATTTTATTTTCTTTAATTATCTCTTCCTTTTTTTCATTTTCTTCATCTTCAATTCCTTTTAGTAGTTCTCTGTCTCTTTTTTTATTTCCTAACAGAGATTGAATTTCCCCTTCTACCTGAATTATTCTCTTATTTATATTCTCCTTAAAGCTAGAAAAGCTGTTAATCTTACTTCTCTTGTCTCTAATTAGATTATAAACCTCTATTGCATTGTCTTTCTTTGCATCGATTTCCTTTTCTTTCAACCTGATTTTGTCATTTAGATTTTCTAGATCAATATTCTTATTATTAAAATCCTCTTTAGTTAATCCAAGTTGTTTCACCAATTTGAATTTTGTGTTTAATAAGTCTAGTTTTTCCTCATCCAACTCTTTTAGCCTAAATTTTAAATCCTCTATTTCCTTATCTAACCTTTCACTATCTTTAGTAAAATACCTTTTCTTTTCTTCTAACAATGTTAGCTCATTTCTATTTTTATTTAATTGACTAAAAGTTTCAGCTTTTTTCTTTTCAACTAAATCTATAGATCTATCTAAATTCGTAATCTTTTCTTTCATTAGATTAAATTTATTTTCAATTTCATCTTTCTTTTTAATCTTTTGTTCCATCTGATCCTGAAGTTTCTTTTTTTCATTTCTACTTTTATTAATTTCTTTTTCTAATTCATCAATCTTTCTAATCAATAGATTAACTTCGATTTCTTTCAATTTATTAGAAAGTTGAATAAAAGCAGTAGCCTTTTCCGATTGTTCCTCTAAATTATCAGATTGATTTGTGAGCTCATGAATTAAATCTTTAATTCTTATTAAATTATTATCTGTTTTTTCTAATTTCTTCTCGGCCTCAATTTTTTTAGTCTTATATTTAACTATACCTGCAGCTTCCTCAAATATATTCCTTCTATCTTCTGGCCTAGTACTTAGTATTTCATCTACCCTACCTTGTCCAACTATTGAATATCCATCTTTTCCAACACCAGTATCCATAAAGAGTTCCTTAATATCTTTTAAACGACAGGAATTCTTATTTAAATAATATTCGCTTTCCCCAGAACGGAACATCCTCCTTGTAATGGCTACTTCCTGGTAGTCAATTGGTATAACTCCATCTTTATTGTCAAAAGTAATAGTTACCTCTGTATATCCTAAAGGCCTTCTTTTATCAGTACCAGAAAAAATAACATCTTCCATTTTGCTTCCTCTTAAAGTTTTTATACTCTGTTCTCCTAACACCCATCTAATAGCATCAGCAATATTACTTTTTCCACTACCATTGGGTCCAACAATTGCAGTAATACCATCCTTAAATTCAACCTCTACTTTGTCTGCAAAGGATTTAAAACCATGTATCTCTACTTTCTTTAAGTGCAACTCTGATCACCCTTTAAACTTAAATTATTCCTTTTGTCTTTAAATAATTTTTTATTATCTCTTTCCTAGATATCTTATCATTAAAATCGTCTATAAATATATCTATTATATCTTTATCAAGATTTGTGCCATATACTTTAATCTTCTTTAACTTATATTTATTAACCAAGTACCTTATATTACATGATTTTTGTCCTACTACATTAGATATATTTTTATTACTTATTTCTATTATGAGTTTTTCCCCAACAATATCTTTTTTTAGTTGGTCTAAATACTCTTCTAACACCATTCTATAGATATACGACTCTACTAATTGCCTAAAAGACGGATGAAAAGGGCCTGCAACTACATCTCTTCCCAGTCTAATATTTTCAGTAGGTTGTAATCCAACTCTAATGACATGGATATTGTAGCATTCAAAAATCATAAGTAAATTAGCTGCAATATCTACTGCTTCTTCTAAAGATAGTGGAGTATATTTCCCATCCTTGTACATTTTTTCTAAATAAGTATCTTTTATAACTAAAGTTGGATAAATTCTCACACAGAAAGGATCTATTTTTATAAACTCTTTAGCTGTATAAATGGCCTTTTCTTTACTATCTCCAACTAAACCAACCATCATTTGTAATCCTAAATTGAATCCATATTCTTTAATTAGTTTAGAGGCCATATAGACCTGTTGACTATAATGACCTCTACCACTTCTATACAAAACAGTGTCATCTAAAGATTGTACTCCTAACTCTATGGTATCTACTCCATATTCTTTTAACAAATCCAATATTTCCTCATCTATATAATCGGGTCTTGTGGATAATCTGATTCCATCTATTTTACCATTATTTTTATACTCCAGTGGAATTTCCAGCAATTCCTTTTGGATTTCTTTGTCTATTCCTGTAAAGCTTCCACCATAGAAAGCCACTTCAACTGTAATCATTCCCTTAGGAAAGGTGTATAAATATTCTTCAATAGTATCTCTTACGTATTGGGGAGTTACATCAGTAGATAATCCAGTTATTCTTCTCTGATTGCAGAAAACACAATCATGAGGACAACCATAGTGGGGTACAAATATAGGTATTATGAAATGGTCTCTACTCATTTATTTCACCTATTTTTAGCAATGCTTGTTTTGCTGCCATTTGCTCAGCCTCTTTTTTATTTCTCCCCATACCACTGCCTATGATTTTGTTTTCTACAATCACATTCATATAGAATTTTTTATTGTGATCTGGCCCTGCTTCCTTTTCCACCTTATATTCAATTTTTGATTTTGTTTTCTTTTGTAACACCTCTTGAAGTTCAGTTTTATAATCTATAAATAAAGTACCTTTAGATAAAGCATATATCACTTCTTGCTCAAATAGTCCTAATAAATACTCTTCCGTTTTTTCCAGACCTCCATCTACATAAATAGCTCCAGTT
>NZ_PPXW01000001.1:1707705-1709111 GCF_021655095.1 Clostridium sp. Cult1
CGATTATAGTAAAATATAATCAACAGGAGGTTGCCAGAATGAGAAGCAAAAATACAAGATATCCAGAAGAATTTAAACGTCAAATTGTTAAAGAAGTAGAGGAAGTTGGTAATGCAACTTTAGTAGCAAGAAAGCATGATATTGTCCCAGGCACGGTTACAAGATGGGTTAGAGAATCAAAGGAAGCTAACAAAACGAATAATCCTCTTAATATAGATTATAGCACTAATTCCTCCTTAGATAAGGAGAATGAGCAACTAAAGAAGCTATTAGGCGAAAAGGATCTTGAAATAGCAATCCTTAAAGACCTACTAAAAAAAACGACCCAAAGATAGAAGATAAAGTAAATATAGCTAATAAGTGGATAGGTTTTGGATATCCAGTGACTAAGGTACTCAAAATACTTGGATTAAACAAATCAACTTATTACTTTAATATAAATAAAGATTCAAATACAAAATCGACAGAAGAACAAAGGCTAGTAAATAAGGGTGGCAGGCCAATCCCAGGTTCATCCAAAACTAATGATGGTAAAACTATTTGTGATGAACAAATTAAAGAATATATCTGTGAAATCATTGAATCCGAAGGATTATGCTATGGCTATTATAAAATAACCATAATACTAAGAAGAAAATTTAATTTAATCATAAATAAAAAGAAAGTATATAGACTATGTAAGGAATTAAACATATTAAGACCACAAAGAACAGTTAAACCAAAGCATCCAAGGAAAATAGCAAAAAATAGAGAGATTACAAAACCTAATGCCCTATGGGAAGTAGATATAAAATATGGTTATATACATGGTGAAGATAGATTCTTTTATGTAGCTTCTTTTCTAGATGTATATGATAGAAACATTGTAGAATACCATATGGGACTGTCATGTACATCGGAGGATATAATTATAATTCTTAAAAGAGCATTAATGAAGCGTGGTCTCTATGATAAAGATGCTACTTTAGTAATAAGGTCAGATAATGGGCCACAATTTATTAGTCATAAATTTGAAGATGCTTGCAAAGAGCTAAACTTAGAGCATGAAAGGATACCATTTAAAACCCCAAATAAAAATGCTCATATAGAATCTTTCCATAGATTATTAGAAGATGAATGTTTATCAAGGTACGAATTTGAAAGCTATGCCGAGGCTTATAAAGAAGTTGCTGAATACATGAAATCATATAATAAAATCAGAATTCATGGTTCCTTAGGATATATTCCTCCATCGGAATTCTATCAAAGAACCTTAGAAGGAACAGCAAAGCCTTTAATAGTCAAACTTTAATGTTTTTCGCTTAAGAGAAGCACACATAAATATTTAGCTGAAATCAAGGGCCTGCGGTAGCAGGGGCGTAGCCTTTACCCTTGATGAGGATAAATATTTATGTATAATAAAAAAA
>NZ_PPXW01000001.1:1709141-1724054 GCF_021655095.1 Clostridium sp. Cult1
CGTGGTCTACGTGACCTATTGTTCCTATATTTACGTGAGGTTTAGTCCTTTCAAATTTTGCTTTTCCCATTTCCTATTCCTCCTTAATAATAATTATTATTTATGACCTAAAATTTTTTCTGCAATGCTACTTGGCACTGGCTCATAATGATCAAATTGCATTGAATAAACTGCTCTCCCTTGAGTATTAGAACGAAGGTCTGTAGCATAACCAAACATTTCAGCTAAAGGAACATATCCTCTTACAACCTGAACACCACTTCTTGGTTCCATTCCTTCAATTCTACCTCTTCTCGAATTGATATCTCCTATTACGTCACCCATATATTCTTCAGGCATAATAACCTCTACCTTCATTATTGGTTCTAAAAGTATAGGCTTTGCTTTTTCCATAGCTTCCTTAAACGCCATAGAACCAGCAATTTTAAATGCCATTTCTGAAGAGTCAACCTCATGGTACGAACCATCATATAGAGTAACTTTAATATCTACTACTGGATAGCCTCCAATGATACCCGATTGCATAGCTTCTTGAATTCCATTATCTACAGAAGATATATACTCTTTTGGTATAGCTCCTCCGACGATACTATTAACAAATTCATAGCCTGCACCTGGCTCTTGAGGCTCAAGTCTAATTTTAACATGGCCATATTGACCACGACCACCTGACTGCCTTACATATTTTGTATCTGCTTCAGAAGAAGCTGAAATAGACTCTTTATAGGCTACTTGTGGACTTCCTACATTAGCCTCTACCTTAAATTCTCTAAGAAGTCTATCTACAATTATTTCTAAATGTAATTCACCCATACCAGCAATTATAATCTGGCCTGTTTCCTCATTGGTGTAAGTTTTAAATGTAGGATCTTCTTCAGCAAGTTTTGCTAAAGCTACACTCATTTTTTCTTGGCTTGATTTCGTCTTAGGTTCAATAGCTACTTCTATAACAGGCTCTGGAAACTCCATAGTCTCTAATATAATTGGATTATCTACATCACATAATGTATCTCCTGTAGAAGTATCTTTAAGTCCAACTGCTGCTGCAATATCTCCTGCATAGACTTGCTTTACTTCTTCTCTTTTATTAGCATGCATCAAAAGAATTCTACCTATTCTTTCTCTTTTACCCTTTATAGGATTATATACATAAGACCCTGATTCAAGTGTACCTGAATACACTCTAAAATAAGCAAGCTTTCCTACATAAGGATCTGTTACAATTTTAAATGCTAATGCAGAAAATGGCTCATCATCAGAAGAACGTCTTTCTTCAGTTTCATCTGAATCTACAGCTAATCCCTTTATTGGAGGTATATCCAATGGGGAAGGTAAATAATCCACTATGGCATCCAGCAAAGGTTGAACCCCTTTGTTTTTATAAGATGAACCACATAAAACTGGAGTTATTTCCACCTTAACTGTAGCAGTTCTTATTGCATTTATAATCTCTTCAGGAGTTATCTCTTCTCCCTCAAGATATTTAACCATTAATTCCTCATCATATTCAGCTATTTTTTCCAAAAGGTTTTCTCTATATTCTTCTGCCAAATCTTTTAAATCTTCAGGTATGTCTACTACTTCAATATTTTCTCCAAGATCGTCTTTATAGATTCTGGCATTCATGTTTACCAAGTCTACAACACCTGTGAAATGGTCTTCCTTTCCAATGGGTAATTGTACGGGGACTGGATTGGCCTTTAATCTATCCTCAATCATATCTATAACTCTAAAGAAATCTGCTCCAACAATATCCATCTTGTTTATAAAAGCCATTCTAGGTACATGATATTTGTCTGCCTGTCTCCAAACTGTTTCTGACTGAGGTTCTACTCCTCCTTTTGCACAAAATACCGCTACTGCACCGTCTAAAATCCTAAGGGATCTTTCTACTTCTACAGTAAAATCCACGTGCCCTGGCGTATCTATAACGTTGACCCTATGATTTCTCCAATGACAAGTAGTAGCAGCAGATGTTATTGTTATTCCTCTTTCCTGCTCCTGTTCCATCCAATCCATTTGGGCAGCACCTTCATGGGTTTCTCCTATTTTATGAATTTTTCCAGTATAAAACAATATCCTCTCTGTGGTAGTTGTTTTTCCTGCATCTATATGGGCCATTATTCCTATGTTTCGTGTTTTTTCTAATGGAAATTCTCTGGACACTATATTTCCTCCTTCCTGATTCTATGTCCCCCTCCACACGTTTACTGTTAACAGACTACCATCCGTAATCTACCATCTATAATGTGCGAATGCCTTATTTGCTTCTGCCATCTTATGAGTTTCTTCTCTTTTCTTTACGCTTGCCCCAGTATTGTTAGCTGCATCCATTATCTCTCTAGCTAACCTTTCAACCATAGTTTTTTCGCCTCTTGCTCTTGAATAACGAACAAGCCAACGCAAACCTAAAGTTTCTCTTCTTTCTGGTCTTACTTCAACTGGAACTTGGTATGTTGCTCCACCAATACGTCTAGCTTTAACTTCTAATACTGGCATTATATTATTCATAGCTTTATAAAATACTTCTAAAGGTTCTTCACCAGTTTTTTCTGCTACATATTCAAAGGCACCATATACAATACCTTGAGCAATTCCTTTTTTCCCATCAAGCATTATATTGTTGATAAGTTTAGTAACTACTACATCATTGTATATAGGATCTGGTGTAACCTCTCTTTTAGCCACATATCCTTTTCTAGGCACTTTGCTTCCCTCCTTAACTATGAAGTAAATTCATTGGTACTCGACAGACTTCCTCTGCCGTTGTGCGCTTAATGCATCTATATATTAAATGGAATAATTCCATTGCATCTTAGCACAATTATTTCTTCTTAGGCTTTTTAGCCCCATATTTGGATCTAGATTGCATTCTACCTTCTACTCCTGCTGTATCTAAGGTACCTCTAACTATATGGTATCTAACACCCGGAAGGTCTTTTACTCTTCCACCTCTAATTAAAACAACACTGTGTTCTTGCAAATTATGACCAATGCCAGGAATATAAGCAGCAACTTCTACTCCATTGGTAAGTCTAACTCTAGCAACTTTTCTTAAAGCTGAGTTAGGTTTTTTAGGAGTAACAGTTCTAACCGCTGTACAAACACCTCTTTTTTGTGGCGAATGGACTGTATTTGCTTCTTTCTTTAAGGAGTTAAAATTAATACCTAATGCTGGAGATTTGGATTTATATTCAACCTTTTTCCTACCTTTTCTAATCAATTGATTAATTGTTGGCATCATTACACCTCCTTCTAATATAAAAATTATTTTAATAATGCAGCGCTAGCTGCACTAACATCTATTTTACATGTTTCCCCTAACTTTTCCATAGTTTCTACATAAACTATCGGAATTTGCTTTTCAACACATACTGTAGCTATCTCGTTTCTTATCTTACTATCTGCGTCTTTAGCTATATATACTATTTTAGCTTTTCCATTCATTAATGCTCTTTTTACTTGTTTAGTTCCAACTACCTTATTGTCTGTATTAAGTTTAGATACCATAAGTTTCTTCCCCCTTCTAAACATTTTAAGATTATGTGGACATAAACGTCCACATAATCTGCATGTCATCAAAAGAGTCCACTTTGAGTTTGCACACTTATATATTCTACCATCAGTTATTTTCAGTGTCAACAATATTTTCTTCTAAGTTTATTGTTTCGTCTTCATTTTCATATACTATATCTATATTTTTATACCTTCTCATTCCTGTCCCTGCAGGAATCAGTTTCCCAATTATAACATTTTCTTTCAAACCTATAAGATTGTCTTCTTTTCCTTTTATAGCTGCTTCTGTTAGTACCCTAGTAGTCTCTTGGAATGAAGCTGCTGAAAGGAAAGATTCTGTAGCCAATGAAGCTTTAGTTATTCCGAGTAAAGTCCTTCTACCTACGGCAGGTTCTTCACCGTTTTCTATTGCCCTATTATTTATATCCTCAAACTCATGAAGGCTAACTAAGCTTCCTGGTAATAGATCTGTATCTCCCGAATCTTCAACTTTAACTTTCCCTAACATCTGTCTTACTATTATTTCAATATGTTTATCTGCTATGTCTACCCCTTGAAGCCTATAAACCCTTTGCACTTCCTTCACAAGATAATT
Organism: Clostridium sp. Cult1; assembly: GCF_021655095.1. Classification (GTDB taxonomy): domain Bacteria; phylum Bacillota; class Clostridia; order Tissierellales; family Tepidimicrobiaceae; genus Schnuerera. The sequence goes on from NZ_PPXW01000001.1 coordinate 1,713,253, forward strand.
TTGTACTCCTTGAACTCCCTTTATCTTTAATATATCGTGAGGATTTACAGAACCCTCAGTAATTTCATCTCCAGCTTCAATAATATCTCCAGGTCTTACCTTTAATCTAGAACCATAATTTATACTATAACTCTTACTTTCTCCATCTTTAGATGTAACAATTACTTCTTTTTTCTTTTTAGTCTCATTTATACTAATTTCACCTGATATTTCAGAAATAATGGCAAGCCCTTTTGGTTTTCTTGCTTCAAATAGCTCTTCAACCCTTGGTAAACCTTGGGTAATATCAGCGCCAGCTACTCCTCCAGTATGGAAAGTACGCATTGTAAGCTGTGTTCCTGGTTCCCCAATAGATTGAGCTGCTATAGTCCCTACAGCTTCTCCTACATTTACTGGATCTCCAGTAGCTAAGTTTCTTCCATAACAATGAGCACAAACTCCATGGCGAGTTTTACATCCCAATACAGATCTTACTTTTACTTCTTCTATTCCTACTTCTTCTATTCTTTCAGCTATATCTTCAGTGATCATCTCATCTTTTTTAATCAATACTTCTTCAGTTTCAGGGCATATTATATCTTCAACTGAATATCTACCGACAATTCGATCTTTTAAATCCTCAATTACTTCATTTCCATCCTTGAAAGCTTTTGCAACCAGATACTGATCTGTTCCACATTCTTCTTCTCTAACTATAACATCCTGGCTAACATCAACTAGTCTCCTTGTTAAGTAACCAGAGTCGGCAGTTCTTAAAGCTGTATCTGCTAGTCCCTTTCTTGAACCGTGGGTAGATATAAAGAACTCTAATACATCTAGCCCTTCTCTAAAATTAGACTTAATGGGTATTTCTATGGTTTTACCTGAAGCACTGGCCATTAAACCTCTCATACCAGCCAACTGTCTAATTTGGTTTTTACTACCTCTTGCTCCTGAGTGAGCCATTATATATATATTGTTCATATGATCTAATTCATCCATTAAAGCTTCCGTTATTTCTTCTGTGGTTCTATTCCATATTTCGATTACTTTCTCATATCTTTCTTCGTCTGAAATTAATCCCCTTCTATAGGATTTTTCGAATTTATCTACTTCTTCTTCTGCATTTCCTAATAATTCTACCTTCTTCCCTGGCACAATAATATCGCCCATGCTAATAGTTATTGCCCCTATTGTAGAATAATGGAATCCCATTTCTTTAATTCGATCTAGAACGGCAGCGGTTACAGTATTTCCATGTTTTCTATAACATTTTTCAATTATAGTTCCTAAGGTTTTTTTATCTACTAATCTATCTATTTCCAAAGAATATTTATCCGTTCTTCTATCTACAAAGCCTAAATCCTGAGGGATACTATCATTGAAAATAAATCTTCCCACTGTGCTTTCTACGAGTACGCCTCTCTCACTCTCGTCAAATTTCTTTCTTACCTTTACCTTAGCATGTATTCCTACATCTCCATTATAATAAGCATGTAGCATTTCATCATAATCCTTGAATACTTTACCTTCTCCTTTTTCGCCTGGGTTCTCAAGAGTTAGATAATAGCTACCCAAAACCATATCTTGAGTTGGAGTTGTTATTGGTTTTCCATCCTTTGGTGCCAAAATATTATTTACAGATAGCATTAAAAGTCTTGCCTCTGCTTGTGCCTCAGTAGACAATGGTACGTGTACAGCCATCTGGTCTCCATCAAAGTCTGCATTATAGGCAGTACATACAAGAGGATGTAATTTTATTGCTTTTCCTTCTACTAAAACGGGTTCAAAAGCTTGAATTCCTAGCCTATGAAGGGTAGGTGCTCTGTTTAATAATACAGGATGATCTTTTATAACTTCATCTAAAACATCCCATACTACTGATTTCATTCTCTCTACCATTCGTTTAGCAGATTTGATATTATGGGCATAACCTTCTTGAACAAGCTTTTTCATTACAAAAGGTTTAAACAGTTCTAATGCCATTTTTTTAGGTAAACCACATTGATAAAACTTAAGTTCTGGTCCAACTACTATTACTGAACGTCCAGAATAATCTACCCGTTTGCCAAGTAAGTTTTGTCTAAATCTTCCTTGTTTCCCCTTCAGCATATCTGACAAGGATTTAAGAGGCCTATTACCTGGTCCTGTAACTGGTCTACCTCTACGGCCGTTATCAATCAATGCATCTACTGCTTCCTGTAACATTCTTTTTTCATTTCTCACAATTATATCTGGAGCACCTAAATCTAATAACCTTTTTAATCTATTATTTCTGTTAATAACTCTTCTATAAAGATCGTTTAAATCTGAAGTAGCAAATCTGCCTCCGTCTAACTGAACCATAGGCCTTAAGTCAGGTGGTATAACAGGAATGACATCTAATATCATCCATTCTGGCCTATTACCAGAAGATCTAAAAGCTTCTACAACTTCAAGCCTTCTAATAATCCTTATCTTTTTCTGTCCTGTAGCTCCTTTAAGTTGTAGTCTTAAATCCTTTGCCTCTTCATCTAAATCTATATCAGATAATAATTCTTTTATCGCTTCCGCTCCCATTAAAGCTCTAAATTTGTTACCATATTTTTCTTGAGCTTCTCTAAATTCTGGTTCAGATAATAATTGTTTTTGATACAAAGGAGTATCTCCACCATCTATAACTATATAGGATGCAAAATATAATACTTTTTCCAAAGACCTTGGCGACATATCTAATATAAGTCCCATCCTGCTTGGAATACCTTTAAAATACCAAATATGGGATACAGGGGCAGCTAACTCTATATGCCCCATTCTTTCTCTTCTAACTTTAGACTTAGTTACTTCAACTCCACATCTGTCACAAACTACGCCTTTATATCGAACTCTTTTATATTTACCACAATGACACTCCCAGTCCTTAGTAGGACCAAATATTTTTTCGCAAAAGAGCCCCTCTTTTTCAGGCTTTAAAGTTCTATAATTTATTGTTTCTGGTTTTTTTACTTCTCCTTTTGACCATTGTCTAATCTTTTCAGGAGATGCAAGACCAATTTTCATTGAATCAAATGTATTTAATTCAAACAAGGAGCTTTCTCTCCTTTCTATAATAAAATAGTAGTGAAATATCCTTAATAATCTTCATCATCATCTTCTTCATCTTCAATGATGAATCTATCATTTAATTCTTCTTCTTCTTCTTCTTCGTTTAAAAATCTATCTTCAATTAAATCTTCACCCATTAATTCTAAATCTGCAATATCGTCATCATCAGATTCCTTGATCTCTATTTCATCATCTTCTTCAGATAATACCTTGACATCTAAAGCTAGACTTTGTAATTCCTTTATTAGAACCTTGAAAGACTCCGGAACTCCTGGTTCAGGTATATTCTCACCTTTTACAATAGCTTCATAGGTTTTTACTCTACCTACTACATCATCAGATTTGACTGTTAATATTTCTTGTAAAGTATGAGCAGCACCATAGGCTTCTAATGCCCAAACCTCCATTTCACCGAATCTTTGACCTCCAAACTGAGCCTTTCCGCCAAGTGGCTGCTGGGTTACTAAGGAATAAGGACCTGTAGATCTAGCATGAATTTTATCATCAACTAAGTGATGTAATTTTAACATATACATATATCCTACAGTTACAGGATTATTTAAAAAATCACCTGTTCTTCCGTCTCTTAGCTGAATCTTACCACTTGTAGGATATCCTGCCATATCAAGAGCATCGAGTATATCCTGATCACTAGCACCATCAAATACTGGTGTAGCTACATGCCAACCAAGTTTTTTAGCAGCTAAACCTAAATGCACCTCTAAAACTTGACCTAAATTCATTCTTGAAGGTACTCCCAAAGGATTGAGCACTATTTCTACTGGAGTCCCATCTGGTAAGTAAGGCATATCTTCTTCAGGTAATATTCTAGATACAACCCCTTTATTACCGTGGCGACCACACATCTTATCTCCAACAGATATTTTCCTCTTCGTTGCCACATATACCCTTACCATTTGGTTAACTCCTGGAGACAATTCATCTCCATTTTCTCTAGAAAAAATCTTTACATCTACGACTATACCCGCTTCACCATGAGGTACTCTTAATGAAGTATCCCTTACTTCTCTAGCTTTTTCCCCAAAAATCGCTCTTAATAATCTTTCTTCTGCCGTTAATTCTGTTTCTCCCTTTGGTGTTACTTTTCCTACTAGAATATCCCCAGATTTCACCTCAGCACCTATCCTAATAATACCTTGTTCGTCTAAATCTTTGAGCATGTCTTCCCCTACATTGGGAATATCTCTTGTAATCTCCTCTGGACCCAATTTGGTATCCCTTGCTTCCGACTCGTATTCTTCAATGTGGATAGATGTTAAAGTATCATTAATAACTAGCTTTTCATTTATTAATATAGCATCTTCATAGTTATATCCTTCCCAAGTCATAAAAGCTACCAATAAATTTTTACCTAATGCAATTTCTCCTAGTTCTGTACTTGGTCCATCAGCAATCACTTGACCTTTTTCTACTCTTTCATCTTTATTGACAATAGGCCTTTGATTTATTGTAGTTCCTTGGTTAGAACGTTTGAATTTCAGCAGTTTATACCTATCAATCTGTCCATCTTCATCTCTTTTAATCAATATTTCATTAGAACTAACCTTTACTACTGTACCTGTATTTCTAGCAATTACAACAACTCCTGAATCCTTTGCTGCTTTGTATTCTATTCCAGTCCCAATTATAGGAGCTTCAGTTTTTAACAATGGAACAGCCTGTCGTTGCATGTTAGCACCCATTAAAGCTCTATTAGCGTCATCATTTTCTAGAAAGGGAATCATAGCTGTGCCTACAGATACTATCTGTTTAGGTGAAACATCCATATAATCTACTTCATCGCTTGGATATATATCAATTACACCATCTTTTCCTCGGGCTATTATCCTTTTGTTAATAAATCTACTTTCTTCATCTAACTGTTCATTAGATTGAGCTATGATAAATTCGTCTTCAACGTCGGCAGTTAAATATTCAATTTCATCTAATACTACTCCTCTTTCCTTATCCACCTTTCTATATGGTGCCTCCAAAAATCCATATTCATTTATTCTAGCATAAGTGGTTAAGGAAGTTATAAGTCCAATGTTTGGCCCTTCTGGAGTTTCAATAGGGCACATTCTACCATAGTGGGAATGATGGACATCCCTTACTTCGAATCCTGCTCTATCCCTGCTTAATCCACCTGGTCCTAATGCTGACATTCTTCGCTTATGAGTTAATTCAGCTAAAGGATTTGTTTGATCCATAAATTGGGACAATTGACTGCTTCCGAAGAATTCTTTAATGGAAGCTACCACTGGTCTTATATTGATTAAAGCTTGAGGTGTTGCCACATCAATGTCTTGGATAGTCATTCTTTCTCTTACTACCCTTTCCATCCTAGAAAGCCCTATTCTAAATTGATTTTGTAATAGTTCTCCTACTGAACGCAATCTTCTATTTCCTAAATGGTCTATATCATCAGTCATGCCTATTCCATTAAACAAGTTAAACTCATAGTTTATGCTTGCAATTATATCGTCATGAATTATATGTTTTGGAGAGATTTCTCTAATTCTTTCTTTAATAGCTTCTTTTAATTCATCTGGATCTTCATAAGTATCTATTAATTCTTTCATAACAGGATAGTAAACTTTTTCTTTTAAACCTAATTCCTCTAAAGAAAACGGTAAATTAAAAGCTTTCTTATCAACAAAATGATTGCCTACTATGCGAACAATTTTTCCATCATCTAACACAATATCTACTTGATTTATTCCACTATTTTCGATTTCTATGGCCTTTTGTCTAGTAATTTTTTCTCCTTTAGCCACAAACAACTCGCCTGTTTCCGAATCTTTTATATCTTCAGCAGCTCTCTTACCTACAATCCTATTATATAAAGCTAATTTTTTGTTAAACTTATACCTTCCAACCCTTGCTAAATCATATCTTTTCGGATCAAAAAACAAATTATTCAATAAGGATTTAGCATTTTCAACAGTTGGAGGCTCTCCTGGTCTTAATCTTTTATATATTTCAATAAGAGCTTCTTCCTCTGTACTTGTATTATCCTTTTCTAAAGTCCTCAAGACTTGCTCTGTTTCTCCTAATATCTCTACTATTTCAGCATTGGAGCTAATCTCTAATGCTCTTAGTAATGTTGTAATAGTAAGTTTTCTCGTCCTATCAATTCTAACATAAACTATATCGTTAGAATCTGATTCATACTCAAGCCAAGCCCCTCTGTTAGGAATGACCGTTGCAGAGTAGAGCCTTTTTCCCACCTTATCAATCTCCTGTGAATAATAAACTCCAGGAGATCTTACCAATTGACTCACTACTACTCTCTCAGCTCCATTGATGATAAATGTTCCCTTTTCTGTCATTAAAGGGAAGTCTCCCATAAACACCTCTTGCTCTTTTACTTCTCCAGTTTCCTTGTTTATAAGACGTACCTTTACTTTTAATGGTGCCGAAAAGTTAGCATCTCTTTCTCTTGCTTCGTCTTCACTATATTTTGGTTCTTCATTAATATAATAATCAACAAACTCTAATATTAAATTTCCAGTATAATCTTGTATAGGGGAAATATCCTCAAAAACTTCTTTTAACCCCTCTTCTAAGAACCACTCATAGGAAGATCTTTGTACTTCAATTAAATCAGGTAAATCTAATACTTCATTAATACGGGAATAACTCATCCTGACTCGTTTTCCGTATGTAACAGGATGTACCATTAACAATTCACCCCTTATTAAACTAAAATAGCCAAAAGCAAATGGATACTTTTGGTAATGCCAATGTAAAGTAAATCTATTATAATATTGACATATCTGCGATTATTTATACAATAATACATTTTTATTCGAGCATTATAGCATCTACCTATATTACCATAGTGCATTGAATATGTCAAGGAGTTTTATTTTTTCCTTTTTTTCTATTTTTTACTTTATTAAATAATAGAAAAGGCTTTCTAAAAACGAAAGCCTTTTCTATTATTTATTATAATCGAATATTATTTTAATTCTACGCCTGCTCCAACTTCTTCTAATTTAGCCTTGATTTCTTCAGCTTCATCCTTAGATACTCCTTCTTTAACAGCTTTTGGAGCATTGTCAACTAATTCTTTTGCTTCTTTTAATCCTAGACCAGTTATTTCTCTAACTGCCTTTATAACTTTAATTTTTTGTTGTCCTGCATCTGCTAGTACAACATCAAAATCTGATTTTTCTTCTGCTGCTTCTGCTGCTCCAGCTACCGGTGCTGCTGCTACTGCTGCAACTGGTGCTGCTGCACTAACTCCAAATTCTTCTTCTAATGCTTTAACTAACTCTGATAACTCTAAAACAGTTAAACCCTTAACTTCTTCAATTAAATTTAATACTTTTTCACTTGCCATTATTTTATCCCTCCAAATATTTTCGAAATTTAAATTATGCTTCTAAACCTTCTTGTTTTTCTTTTACTGCATTTAATGCATATACAAGATTTCTAATTGTTCCTTGAAGTACGTTAGCAAATCCTGCTATAGGTCCATTTAAGCCAGCAAGAGTTTGTGCAATAAGAACTTCTTTTGATGGTAGATTTGCTAAACTCTTGATTTCATCTATGCCTATTATCTTCCCATCAACTATACCAGCTTTAATTTCAAGCTTATCGTGATCCTTAGCAAACTCATCAGTTATCTTAGCTGCCTGCACAGGATCATCAAAACCAAAAGCAACTGCATTTGGACCGGTTAAAAATTGATTAAATTCTTCTAAGCCTGCATCTTTAAAGGCAAATCTCATCATAGTGTTTTTATATACTTTATAATCTACTCCTGCTTCCTTATATTTACGTCTTAGTTGAGTAAGTTCTTCTACGTTTAGTCCTCTATAGTCTACTAAAACAACACTTTGAGCTTTTTCTACCTTTTCTTTAATCTCTTCAACTATTTGCTTCTTTTCTTCTAAAACTTTATCCCTCAACAACTTCACCTCCTAAAGGTCAAACAAACAAAGGTCTCTCCGCAGACACGGAGAGACCCTAATCTATATCTAATATAATTAGTTTCCATCTCACCTCGGTAGGAAATTTTAAACCCATTAGGTTCCTACTGTCTACGGTAGCCTATTTATTTAACGTAATAGATTATACCAGTAAATATTATAACTGTCAATAATAAACTTTTATTTAATATATTAATCTTTTTTTGGAACAAATCTATCAACCAATTGTTGGGGATTTACCTTTATTCCAGGTCCCATTGTACTAGATAATACAACTGATCTTAAATATCTTCCCTTTGCCGCAGCTGGTCTTGCCTTAATAATCTCTTCCATTATTGTAGCAAAGTTTTCTCTCAATTTTTCTGTTCCAAAAGATACTTTTCCTATTGGTACATGAACAATACTTGCTTTATCCACTCTATATTCTACTTTTCCAGCTTTAATTTCTTTTACAGCTTTATCTATTTCAAATGTAACTGTCCCTGATTTTGGGTTAGGCATTAATCCTTTAGGTCCTAAAATTCTTCCTATTCTACCTACAACCCCCATCATATCAGGTGTAGCAACTACCACATCAAAGTCAAGCCATCCTTCATTCTGAATTTTTTGAACTAATTCTTCTCCTCCGACAAAATCTGCACCAGCATCTTCAGCTTCTTTTATCTTATCGCCTTTAGCAAATACTAAAACTTTCATAGTTCTTCCTGTTCCATGAGGTAATACTACTGCACCTCTAACTTGTTGATCAGCATGTCTTGGGTCTACCCCTAGTCTTACTGATAGTTCAACAGTTTCATCAAAATTAGCTTTTGCTGTCTTTTGAACTAATTCTATAGCTTCTACTGCATCATATAAATGAGTTCTGTCAACTAATTTAAAACTTTCCTGATACTTTTTACCTCTCTTGTTCATTTCATTACCTCCTTGTGGTATTAACGGAATATCCTCCCACTTAAATATTATTCTTCAACAACAACTCCCATACTTCTTGCTGTTCCTGCTATCATTCTCATAGCAGCTTCTATGCTTCCTGCATTTAAATCAGGCATTTTTATTTCAGCAATTTCTTTAACCTTATCTTTAGAAATTTTTGCTACTTTTGTTTTGTTTGGTTCTCCAGAACCTAATTCAATTCCTACAGCTTTCTTAATCAATACTGAAACAGGTGGTGTTTTAGTAATGAAAGTGAAAGATCTATCTTGATAAACTGTAAGAACTACTGGTATTATCATTCCAGCTTGATCTGCAGTCTTTGCATTAAACTCTTTTGTAAATTGCATAATATTTACTCCATGAGGTCCTAATGCAGTTCCTACAGGTGGCGCTGGTGTAGCTTTGCCAGCTGGTATTTGTAGTTTTACTACAGCTATGACTTTTTTTGCCATATCTATTCCACCTCCTCAATTCCTTTGTGGTAAGGCGGGATAATCCCTCCCACTTCACTTTTAATAAATCTATCTAAAAAGCTTATTAGCTTTTGTAAACAATATTATAACTTTTCTATTTGATTAAAATCCAGTTCTACAAGAGTTTCTCTTCCAAACATGGATACAAATACCTTAACCTTCTTCTTTTCAAGATTGATGCTTTCAATAGTTCCCATAAAATTCTCAAAGGGACCTGTAATTACTTTGATAACATCTTTTTCTTTTAGGTCAATAGAAGGTAATATTGCATCCTGTACACCTAAAGCTTTAACTTCCTCTTCAGTTAAAGGAACTGGTTTAGAACCTGGCCCTACGAAGCCCGTAACCCCTCTTGTATTTCTTACAAGGTACCACGATACATCGTTTACTATCATTTTTACAAGAACGTAACCAGGGAAAAGTTTTCTTTCTTTAAGCTTCTTTTTCCCGCCTTTAGTATCGATATATTCCTCAGTAGGTACTGCTACTTCAAATATATCGTCGATCATGCCTCTATTTTCAACCATTTTTTCAATATTGGCCTTAACCTTATTTTCATGACCTGAATAAGTATGGACCACATACCATTTGGCTCTTTTGGCCCTTTCTGCTCTATTTTCAACCTTATCCGCCATATTCTCGAGGACCTAGTTGGTCCCTCCCTCCTTCACGTTACTTTATAATTAATGATAATATACGATGTATTCCTAGGTCTAAGACCCATACTACTAAACCAACAATAACACTAATTAATATAACTACTCCAGTATAATTTATTAGTTCCTTTTTGTTGGGCCACATAACCTTTCGCATTTCTGCTTTAACACCCTTAAAATAAGTGCTGATCTTGCCTTTGCCAGTACTGGTTTGAGCTGACATAAACTCACATCCTTACTTAATTTTATTTACCAATTATTTAGTTTCCTTGTGAACAGTATGTGTTTTGCAAAATTTGCAGTACTTCTTAAGTTCTATTCTTTCGGAATTGTTCTTTTTATTCTTAGTTGATGTATAATTTCTTTGTTTACAATCAGTACAAGCCAAAATTATTCTATCTCTCATCTACTACACCCCCTACATGGAAAAGTATATATTAATTAAAATCGCCTCCGGGCACAATTACCCATTATTAACTTCATTACTTAATATAAACTATCACAAATTAAAATTTATGTCAATAAATTTATATAATGATTGTAGGTAATCTTTTATAATTTTATCCAATTTCATTTAAGATTATCCTATCTTATAATTTTAAAAAGACTAGGCCTGAAAGACCTAGTCTTTTATAGTGGTCTAATTACCCAAGAACTTTAGTAACAACTCCAGCTCCTACTGTTCTACCACCTTCACGGATAGCAAATCTTAATCCTTCTTCCATTGCTATTGGAGT
>NZ_PPXW01000001.1:1724084-1775158 GCF_021655095.1 Clostridium sp. Cult1
TGTTTAATTATTTCTTACTCAAAGTACTTCACACTGTTTAGTTGTCTAGGTTCATTTGTTGGCTTCTTCTGAAGCCGACTTTTATACTATAACAAATTTTGATCTCCCTGTCAACATCTTTTTAAAAATATTTTTTAAAATAAAATAATTTTTACTTGATGTTTGGGATACTAATATTATAACATTTTTATTAGTTTGTCAATATGAAATTTTATTTCCAACCTAAAGTTTTTTCCATTTCTTTTCTAAACTTATCTATAACCTTTTTTTCTACTCTTGATACAGTCATTTGGGATATATTTAATTCCTCAGCAATAGAAACTTGAGTTTTATTATTAAAATATCTATCTATTAAAATTTTTCTTTCCATATCATTTAGCTTTTCCATACCCCTTAGTAAGAAATCATTATTTTCAATCTTACTAAAGTATACATCCTCTTCTCCTATAAGGTCTGCTAAATTAACATCTTTATCATCACCATTAGAATCATAGGTTAAATCTAATGACTGAGGAGTATATACCTTACTACCTTCCATAGCTTCTAGTATTTCCTCTTCTGTAGAATTTAAGTATTCTGCTATATCTTCTACTGTTGGAGATCTTTGAAGTTCTTGACTTAAAGTAATCTTGGCATTATTTATCTTTTTAGATAATTCCTGTATTCTTCGTGGTACTCTTATTGTCCAACCTTTATCTCTAAAATGCTTTTTTATTTCTCCAATAATAGTAGGGGTAGCAAAACTAGAAAATTCAAATCCTTTATCTATATCATATCTATCTATTGCATATATAAGCCCTATGGAAGCTACTTGATATATATCATCATAATCTATACCCCTATTGGCATATTTTTTTGAAAGTATTTCAGCTATATATAAATGTCTTTCAATAAGAGTTTCTCTTATTTTTAAATCTTTTGTTTCTTTAAAATTTTTAAATAGAGTTTTGGTATCCACTTGATCTATATCTTTTAAATCTTTTTGTTCAAAGTATTTATTTGCTTTCATATATTACCATCCTCTATATATTTTATCATTTCAACCCCTTTTTCTGAAAAGTTAACTTCATCCATTAAGGATTTAATGATTAATATACCTAGCTCCATTTCTTTATTATTATCTTCTTCCTCATTGTATATAGATACATTATCAACTATCATAATAAATTTATCATCTAGTATTTTAAATACTATATCTATTTGTTCGCTTTTATTTAAAGCATTAATACAAGCTTCAGCAATAGATACTTTTATATCATCTATATCATCTATATTAAATCCTATCTTATTTGCTATGGAAGATGAAGTTAATCTGGCTACAGATATATAATCGGGTTTACTAGGAATGGTGAGTTTAAAAATATCATTTTTCATATTATCACTCCTTGATGACAAATACCTTGTCTAATTCAGTTATATCAAATAGTTTTCTTATATTTGGTTTAACATTTTCCAAATATATTTTACTGTCATTTTCTCTTGCTTTCTTAAGTATACTAATCAATGTACCTAAACCCGTACTATCTAGATATTCTAATTTTTGTCCATCTATTAATATATCTGTTTTTCTTTTATTGAACGCTTCCATTAATCCTTCTTTTAATTTAGGAGATGTGTATATGTCAATTTCTCCTTCAGGTAAAACTACCCATATATCTTTTTCTTCATCAAAATTAATATTTATATTCAAAGACATATTAATACCCCCTCTTCTCTACTTTCATATTTACTTAATTCTATAATAAAAATAGGTTAATGTAAAGTAAATTGGTAGGATTTACTTTATGTTTAATTAAAAAGTACCCTTAATTTTTAAGGATACTTTTTGAAATAATTATTCATCTACTATTCTTCTTCAACATATTTTGCAACTGCCATTACTTTATCATTTTCATTATTTATTTTCATTAAAGTTACTCCTTGAGTATTCCTTCCCATTATTGAAATACCCTTAGAAATTAGTCTAATTATTATACCAGACATGGAAATCATTATTATTTCATCATTTTCATCTATTACTTTTGCTGATACCAACTTACCTGTTTTATCCTTTACATTATAAGTTATTAAACCTATTCCACCTCTATTTTGAATCCTATACTCGTCTAAAGGAGTTCTTTTTCCGAATCCATATTCACTTACTACCAATAAATCTTTTCCTTCTTCTATTAAATCCATTGCTACCACTTCATCATCTTCTCTTAATTTAATAGCTATAACTCCCATTGCATTTCTGCCCATCTCCCTTACATCTTTTTCATTGAATCTAATGGCCATTCCCATAGAAGTTACTACTATTATTTCTCTATTACCATTTGTCTTTTTGACTGCTATTAATTCATCATCTTCTTTTAGGCTAATAGCTATTATTCCATTTTTCCTTATATTTTTAAAGTTTGATAATTTAGTCTTCTTAATAAGACCCTTTTTAGTTATAAATACTAAATTACTTTTTGGATCGTATTTTTCTATTGGAATAACCGCTGAGATAGTCTCATCTCCTGTTAAATTTAATAAATTAACTATAGCTGTTCCTCTTGCTTGTCTTTTACCTTCTGGTATTTCATAGGCTTTTAATGAATAAACTCTACCTTTATTTGTAAAGAATAGTATGGTATCATGGGTTGATGTAATAAATAAATTCTCAACAAAATCTTCATCTTTTGTTGTAATACCCGTTATTCCTTTTCCACCTCTTCTTTGTATTTTATAGGTATCTTCAGGCATCCTCTTTATATATCCATAATGGGTTAATGTAATAATTACATCTTCTTCCTCAATCATATCTTCTATATCTATATCATCAGCTGAAGGCATTATTTTAGTTTTTCTTCTATCTCCAAACTTCTCTTTTATCTCTAATAATTCATCTTTAATAATTTCATATATTAGTCTTTCACTAGATAATATTTCCTTTAATCTATTAATTTCTTTAATTAATGCTTCGTATTCTTCTTCTAATTTTTCTCTTTCTAATCCTGTAAGCCTTCTAAGTCTCATATCTAATATGGCCTGAGCCTGTTTCTCAGATAGATCAAAGCTGCTCATAAGTCTTTCTCTTGCAACAGATTCTTCTTTTGAACTTCTAATAATACTTATTACTTCATCTATATTGTCTAATGCTATTTTCAAACCTTCTACTATATGTGCTCTTTCTTCAGCTTTATTTAAATCAAATTGAGTTCTTCTAGTTATTATCTCTTTTTGGTGATCTAAATAATATGTTATTGCCTGTTTTAGATTTAATATCCTAGGTTCATCATCTACTAGTGCTAACATTATTATACCAAAAGTCGTTTGTAATTGAGTTTGTTTATATAGATTATTCAAAACTATATTGGGATTAGCGTCTCTCTTTAATTCTATTACTATTCGCATACCTTCTCTATCTGATTCATCTCTTAAATCTGAGATTCCTTCCAACTTTTTATCCCTAACAAGTTCTGCAATCTTTTCTATTAGTTTAGCTTTATTTACCTGATATGGAATTTCAGTGACTACAATTTTATTTCTTCCCCTACTACTTTCTTCAATTTCTGCAACGGCTCTAATGGTTACCTTTCCTCTTCCAGTTTTAAAGGCTGATTTAATACCATCTCTTCCCATTATCATAGCTCCAGTAGGAAAATCTGGACCCTTTATGACCTTCATTAGATCTTCTATATCAGTTTCTGGTTCATCTATTATCATAATGATTCCATCTATTATCTCTTTTAGATTATGAGGAGGTATATTAGTAGCCATTCCTACAGCTATACCAGATGAACCATTTATCAATAAGTTTGGAAATCTACTAGGTAGAACAACCGGTTCTTTTAAAGTTTCATCAAAATTTGGCCTATAATCTATGGTATTTTTATTTATATCTCTTAACATCTCTAAAGCTAATTTAGTCATCCTGGCTTCAGTATAACGCATAGCCGCTGGACTATCTCCGTCTACAGAACCAAAGTTTCCATGGCCATCTACTAAGGGATATCTAGTATTAAAATTTTGTGCAAGTCTTACCATTGCAAAATAAACTGATGAATCTCCATGAGGATGATACTTACCTAGTACGTCCCCTACTATCCTAGCTGATTTTCTATATGGTTTATCTGGCGTCATTCCTAGTTCATTCATAGCATAGAGTATCCTTCTATGGACTGGCTTTAAACCATCTCTAACATCAGGAAGGGCTCTACTTACAATTACGGACATGGCATAGTCTAAATAGGATTTTTTCATTTCTTCTTCTATTTTTATTTCTACAATATTATTATTGTCCTTATCCATTATATCCCTCCTCTATATATCTAAATTTTTAACTAATTTTGCATTCTTTTGTATAAAATCTCTTCTAGGTTTAACTCTATCTCCCATTAAAGTTGTGAATATTTCGTCGGCAGCTATTCCATCCTCAATAGATACTTTTAATAAAACTCTTTTCTCAGGATCCATCGTTGTTTCCCAAAGTTGCTCTGGATTCATTTCTCCAAGACCTTTATATCTTTGAATAGAATAATTACCCCTACCTATTTTTTCTAACAATTTGTCTAATTCATTATCGCTATAAACATAGTGCTCAGTTCTTCCCTTAGCAACCTTATATAAAGGAGGTTGTGCAATATATATATGACCATTTTCTAGTAGATCTCTCATATATCTATAGAAAAATGTTAATAATAAAGTTCTAATATGTGCACCATCCACATCTGCATCCGTCATAATTATTATTTTTCCATATCGTAATTTTTCAATATCAAATTCACTACCTATACCAGTTCCAAAAGCTGTAATCATAGCTCTAATTTCTTCAGATTCTAGCATTTTATCTAATCTTGCCTTTTCCACATTCATAATTTTGCCTCTTAATGGAAGTATAGCCTGATATTTTCTATCTCTTCCTTGTTTAGCACTACCACCAGCAGAATCCCCTTCCACTATGAATACCTCTGTTATTTCTAAATCATTTTCCTGACAATCAGCAAGTTTTCCTGGTAAAGTTGTATTATCTAATATACTTCTCTTTCTTGATATCTCTCTTGCTTTTCGTGCTGCTTCTCTTGCTCTAGAGGCACTTATTGCTTTTTCTAGTATTATTTTCCCAGATTTTGGATTCTCTTCAAGGTAACTAGTTATATAATCATAGGTTATAGATTCTACAATACCTCTTATTTCACTATTTCCTAATTTAGTTTTTGTTTGTCCTTCAAATTGGGGCTCCATTAACTTAACGGATAATACTGCTGACAATCCTTCCCGTACATCATCTCCTTGAAGATTTGCATCTTTTTCTTTTAAAAAGTTATACTTTCTACCATAGTCATTTATAGCTCTGGTTAAAGCAGTTCTCAATCCGCTTAAATGAGTTCCACCTTCTTGAGTATTTATATTATTAGCAAAAGTATATATATTCTCTGAATATGCGTCTGTATATTGCATTGCTAATTCTACTACGGTATTGTCTTTTTCATCTTCAAAATACATTATATCTTTTTGAATCGGATTTTTATTCTTGTTTATATATTCTACAAAGGCCTTTATACCGCCTTCATAATGAAACTTTCTTTCGGTATTAGTTCTTCTATCTTCTAATTTAATCCTAATTCCTTTATTTAAAAAAGCCATTTCTCTAAGTCTATATTCTAATGTTTCAAAATTATATTTAACTTCATCAAATATTTCTTTATCTGGTTTAAAATTTATGATTGTACCTGTATCTTCAGCATCTCCTATTACTTGAAGTTCCGTTATAGGTATGCCCTTTTCAAATTTCTGCATATATTCTTTTCCGTCTCTTTTTACTCTTGCAATCAACCATTCAGATAATGCATTAACAACAGATACACCTACTCCATGTAGACCTCCAGATACCTTATATGCAGAATTATTAAACTTTCCTCCAGCATGAAGGATGGTAAGAACTGTTTCTACTGTTGATTTTCCAGTTTGAGGATGAATCTCTACAGGTATACCTGATCCATTGTCCTCTACTATTATAGAATTGTCTTCTTCTATTACAACTTTTATAGTATCGCATACTCCAGCTAAAGCTTCATCTATACTATTGTCTACTACTTCATATACTAAATGATGCAATCCTGTAGATCCTGTGCTTCCAATATACATACCTGGCCTTTTTCTTACAGGTTCTAATCCCGTTAATACTTGAATTTCTTCAGCTGTATATATTCTACCATTGTTTTCATTGGCCATTTATCTAACCTCCAATCTAGTTTCTATACCTTTGTTTCTTTTTAATAGAGTAGTAGATGATATTTTTGATGTATATAAGACATATTTTTTTTCTGATTGCCTTTTTCTTCTGGGAATTTTGCCGGGAGAAGTTATTATATAAGTCTTCACATCATCCATATTTTTATCTACTATACAACCATTATTTTGTAAGGTTTGAATATATCCATTATTATTTTTAGATTTTTCTAAAGAGTCTTTATCAATAATTGCAATTATATCTTTCAACAATATATTGATATTATTGCCAATGTGTAAAAACATCAAATCTACTCCTTTACTTTATAATCTCTCCGTTTTCTATATGGAATATTGATTTATCGATTTCCTTAATTTCATTAAAATCAATAATATCTGTGGAAGTTATTATTGTTTGCATATTATTAAAAGATCTTGTTAAATATTTTCTTCTATCTCTATCTAATTCAGAATATACATCATCCAATAATAAAACAGGATATACACCTCTTTCCATCTTAATTATTTCCACTTCAGATAGTTTTATAGATAATACTATGGTTCTTTGTTGACCTTGGGAAGCAAATATCTTAGCATCTACTCCATTAATCTCTATTTGAATATCATCCCTATGAGGACCTACTGATGTAAATCCTCTAATCAAATCCTTATCTATATATTTTTTTAATTGCTCTAAAAAATTTTTTTCAATATTATTTTTATTATAAAATTTTACATTAGAATTATAATTTAAATTTAAATCTTCTTTTCCTAAAGTTAATTTATTATGAATTTTTGTTGATATTTTTGACATTTTATCGACAAATTCAATCCTAGATTTGATTATTTCAGTTCCTATTCTAGCGAGTTGTATATCAAATATTTCTAACAAATTTATAATATCAGATTTTGGTTTATTAGTTTTAAGTAAATTATTTCTTTGATATAAAACCTTATTATATTTATTGATATTATATTTATAAACTGGTCTAATTTGAGATATACTCATGTCTAAAAAGTTTCTTCTTTCTCCTGGTCCATCTTTTATGAGTTTTAAGTCATCAGGAGAAAAAACCACAACATTTAAACCACTATATAATTCTTTAAAGTTCTTTAATTCAACTTTGTTTATTTTTATTCTCTTTGGTCTATCCTTTTCTAGCTTAATTTCTATTAATTTTTCAGTTTTACCAATATTTATTTTGGATCCTATATAGGCTTCATATTTGTTTAAATTTATTATTTCTCTATCCCTATTAGTTCTAAAAGATTTTCCCGTAGCACATATATAAATGGCTTCTAATAAATTAGTCTTACCTTGGGCGTTTTTGCCAACAAAAATATTTATATTTTTATTTAAATCTAAACTTAAATTTAAATAATTTCTAAAATTTATGAGCCTAAGACTTTCTACATTCAAAAAAAGCACCCCTCAAAAATACTTCATAAGTGATAAATCCTCAACCACAAGGGTTGAGGCTTTATTTTACAAACCTACTCTATTATACCACAATTATTTTTTCTATGTCTTCTATTTCTACAATATCCCCTTTTTTTATCTTTTTACCTCTTTCTTTTACAGTATTTCCATTAACTGATACAATTCCTTCATTTATCATATTCTTACTTTCTCCACCAGTTTGGGTGATTCCAGCAAACTTAAGCAACTGATCTAATTTTATAATATCAGTTTTTATTTTTATTTCTCTCATATTTATAGATCCACCTTCTATATCAATAATCTTCTTGTGCAAGTCGTACAGGTAGTACCAAATAAGTATAATTTTCATCTTCTACAGGAGTTATTATACATGGGTTTAAACTTCCCATAAAATGAAGTTCTATTTCTTCAGAATCTATTGCTTTTATTCCATCAATAACATATTTAGAATTAAAAGCTATATTGATATTTTCTCCATCTTGTATTGAAGAAATTTGTTCGTTTACATTTCCAATTTCAGAATTTGATTTTATTATAATTTGGTTATCAGTCACGTTTAATTTAACTAGATTTGCTTTCTCTTCTTTAGCTAATAAAGAGGCTCTTTCAAGACTATCTTGAAATTCTCTTCTATTTACCTTAACATTAGTTTTATGATCTTTTCTAATGATATCTTTATAATTTAAGAATTGACCTTCAAGTAATCTTGATGAAACAATTGTATCACCCATATTAAATATTATATGGCCAGGAGCTGTAGTTATAGTTAAATCTTCATCATCATCTAATATTTTGTTCAATTCACCTAATACTCTACCTGGTATAACTATTTTTACATCTTCTTTAGAATCTAAAGGAATACTTCTTAAAGCAAGTCTATAACCATCTAAGGCAACAAAAGATCCAATTCCATTGGAAATTTCTAATAATACACCAGTTAATATTGGTCTAGTTTCATCTTGAGTAGTAGCAAATACAGTCTGCCTTATAGCAGATTTAAACAAATCCTTAGGAATATTAAACGAACTATTATTTATAATAGTTGGTAATTCTGGATATTCATAAGAAGAATTGCCTAATATATTAAATTCTGAACTTTCACAAGTAATATTTATATTATTATCTTTTACTGTAATATTTATTGAAGAATTAGGTAATTTTTTTATTATATCTCCAAATATCCTTGAATTTACCACTATAGATCCTTCTTCTATTATATCACATTCTAGATAGGTTTCTATTCTAATCTCCAAATCTGTAGCAGTTAACTTTAATTTACCGTTAA
Source organism: Clostridium sp. Cult1 (assembly GCF_021655095.1). Lineage (GTDB taxonomy): Bacteria > Bacillota > Clostridia > Tissierellales > Tepidimicrobiaceae > Schnuerera. The sequence goes on from NZ_PPXW01000001.1 coordinate 1,733,006, forward strand.
CTGTTTCTAGTAATATACCATCTAATATTTGTAATGTTGTTCTATTGGAAATCCCTTTTTGTACTATATTAATATGATTGGCTAAAGAACTTTGGTTAATTTGTATTCTCAATTGATAATCCTCCTTTTTCTTTCTCTACTTTTAGATATAGATAGATTAATATATATAGTAGTAATAGTAGTAGGGGTTGTTAGTATGTGAATAACTATGTATAGAGTATAACCTTTATGTCTTTCAGCAATTAATAACATGTTGATATTTAAGTAATAACTATAAAAGTTATCCCCATAATAAATAGAAAATTAAGTTTAGGTATATATTAACATTTAACTAACAAACCTATTAACAATTTTTGTTGATTATTCTCCTTTAATATTTTTAATTAATCCATCTATTCTTTTTTTAAGATCATCATTTTCAATTATATCTGCTGATATTTTGTCATAAGCATGTATTACAGTTGTATGGTCTCTGCCTCCAAACTCGTCTCCTATCTTAGGCAAAGATAAATCGGTTAATTCTCGTGTCAGATACATAGCTATTTGCCTAGGGTAGGCTATAGCCCTAGTTCTTTTCTTTGAATTAAAATCATCCATTTTAATATCGAACTCTTTAGCTACTGAGTTTTTAATTAGTTCTACTGTTATCTTTCTAGGTTTACTATTAGATATAATATCTTTTAAAGCTTCTTCGGCTAATTCTACTGTTACTTCTTTATTAGTTAAGGATGAATATGCTACGATTCTAATTAATGCTCCTTCTAGTTCTCTAATATTTGATTGTATTTTTGTAGCAATGTATAACATGACATCATCAGGTACGTCTATGTTTTCCATTTTTGCTTTCTTTTTAAGAATAGCAATTCTTGTTTCTAAATCTGGTGCTTGAATATCTGATATTAATCCCCATTCAAACCTTGATCTTAACCTATCTTCTAAAGTTGGTATTTCTTTAGGAGGCCTATCGCTAGATATAATAATTTGTTTATTTGCGTCATGTAGAGCATTGAATGTATGGAAAAATTCTTCTTGGGTACTTTCTTTACCTGCTATAAATTGGATATCATCTACTAATAATACATCTACATTTCTATATTTGTTTCTAAATTCGTTGTTTCTATCATCTCTAATAGAATTTATTAGTTCATTTGTAAATTTTTCAGAAGATACATATACTACTTTTGATTCAGGTGATTGATTTAGGATAAAATGACCTATAGCATGCATTAAGTGTGTTTTTCCTAATCCTACTCCTCCATAGATGAACAACGGGTTATAAGCTTGAGCTGGTGCTTCTGCTACCGCTAATGAAGCTGCATGGGCAAACCTATTGCTATTCCCTATGACGAAGGTATCAAAAGTATATTTAGGATTTAATTGAGATCTTTGATTGGATTCATTAGTCTCCTCTTGTATAGATTGTCCAATATTTATATTTACCTCTTCTCCTGGAATAATAAATTTAATGGCATATTCTTCATTTGTAATTTGAGTTATAGCATTTTTTATTAAATTTAAATATCTAGCCTCTAGTATTCCTTTTGTGAATTCATTTGGAGCAGCAAGAATTACCCTTTCATCTGTAATGGTAATAGGTTTAATAGTTTTAAGCCATGTATTGAAACTAACTTCCGTTAGTTCTACTTTTATTAAATCGAGGACTTCATTCCAGATATTGTCTAAAGTAGAAACCATTTTTTAAATTCCTCCCATTTTATTGTAAATTATAACCATTATATATGTTTTTATAACTTGTAAAGGATTAAACTACTATATAAAATAGATATAAACAGATTTATCCACAAAAAATAAAAAATAATTATAAATAAAAAATATAAAAATTGGTATAATAATTGTGGATAAGCTATTGATAATTTGTGGTCAATCCTTTTTGATATATTGTATCCACAAATTATTAATTAATATATATGTGGATAAAAAACTAGTTAAAATAAAGGTTTAGGACTAAATGATTTTAACAAAAAAGAAAACTTATACACAACATTATCCACAATCTGTGAATAAAAGAAAAATGTTTATAAAAAAAACTTATCCACATACCAAATTAATAATATCAAAAAATATAGATTATATCAACAAAATTATCCACAATATTAAGAACTTGTTAATTATTTAATCTGTGGATATGAATAGTTTAAATTTCTTGACATCTAGCCTTTATATAAATATAATCAATATTAGTATTTATGTTTTCCTTAACAAAAATTTAGTAATTTTTATATATGGTTTTGATTAGAGGGGGTGTAGTTAGATGAAAAGAACCTATCAACCAAAGAAAAGACAAAGAAGTAAAGAACATGGTTTTAGAAAAAGAATGAGAACTAAATCAGGAAGACGAGTAATTCAAAATAGAAGAAGAAAAGGCAGAAAAAGATTATCAGCATAAGGCCGCGTCAATGGTGGCCTTTTTTCTACAAGGAGCACTATGATGGATAAAAAAAATAGGTTAAGGAATAATGAAGATTTTAAGAAGGTTTATGCAAAGGGAAAGAATTATTGGAACAGAAATTTAGTTTTGTATATTATGAAAAATGGGTTAGATCATTGGAGAGTTGGTTTCACTGTTTCAAAGAAGATTGGTAATAGTGTAGTTAGAAATAGAGTGAAAAGAAGATTGAAAGAAATATATAGAAAAAATTCCAATAAGGTAAAGGGAGAATATGATATAATAATAATACCTAAAAAGAATGTGGTGGATATAGGACATAAGGAATTGGAAAGTGCAATGCTTCATATTTTAAAAATATCTGGCCTTTTAAGAGATTTAGGTGAAAAATAATGGCTAAAATAGCTATTTTATTAATAAAATTTTATCAAAAGTTTATTTCAAAATATATTTTGACGGGGAAAAACTGCAGGTTTTATCCAACTTGTTCTCAATATTCTATTGAAGCGTATAAAAAGTATGGTTTTTTTAAAGGAACTTATTTAAGTATGCGTAGAATTTTAAGATGCCATCCATTTAACAAAGGAGGATATGATCCGCTAAAATGATTGGGGGTTACTAAATGACGTCGTTTTTAGGTAATTTATTAGGAGGTTTACTTAAATTTGTATTTGATATGGTTTCCAGTATCGGCACAGAATCAGAAATGCTTTCTTATTATGGTATAGCTATTGTGTTGACTACAATTATTTTTAAGTTTATTCTTCTACCTATAGGTTTACATCAGAGTAAATCTACAAAAAAAATGAATGAGTTGCAACCGAAGATAAAGGAAATTCAAAATAAATATAAAAATGACCCACAGACTCAACAAGCAAAGATGATGGAATTATATAAAGAACATAACTATAATCCAGCTTCTGGGTGTTTGCCTTTGCTTATCCAATTTCCTATAATAATCGCTTTTTTTAATGTTTTAAGAGATCCCGTAAGGTTTGTATTTAAAGATCCGAATATTTATGATGCAATTAGTAAAAGTTTTTTATGGATTCCAAATTTAGAACAGCCAGATCCTTATCTATGGGGATTACCTCTTTTAGCTGCGTTGACTACATTTTTACAAAGTAAGATTATGACTGGTAATATAGAAGCGAATCCTCAAGTTGAATCTAGCCAGAAAATAATGAATATATTTCTACCTGTTATGATTTTTATGGCTGCTAGATCTTTTGCAGCTGGTATAGGTGTATACTGGGTTGTAGGTAATATATTTCAGATAATTCAACAATTGATATCTAATAGGTCTTTGGGTAAAATTAAGGAGGAGACAAGATAGAATGAGGTCTGTTGTAAAGGTAGCAAAAACTGTTCGTGAGGCCGTTGATATTGCTTTAGAGGAATTGAGTGTTAGTGAGACTGATGTTCAGGTAGAGGTGCTTGAAGAGCCAAGTAAAGGTTTATTTGGAATAATAGGTACTAAGGATGCAGTAGTTAAAGTAACAGTAGTTAATGATCCAGTAGAAATAACAGAAAATTTTTTAAACAGGATTTTACTATCTATGAAAATAAAAGGTGATGCATTAGTTCGAAGAGAGGATTCCTGTCTAAAAGTAGAAATTATAAACATTAATTCTTCAGATATGGGTATTGTAATAGGTAAAAGAGGCAATACTTTAGACGCAATACAGTATTTATTAAGTTTGTCTGTTAATAGAAATAGAGATGATTATATTAAAGTGATAGTAGATATTAAAGGATATAGAAAGAAAAGAGAAGAAACTTTAATTCGATTGGCAAATAGGATGGCTGAAAAGTCTAAATACAGTAAAAGACCTGTTAAGTTAGAACCAATGAACCCTTATGAAAGAAGAATTATACATTCTGCTTTACAGAATGTAAATGGTATAGCTACTTACAGTGAAGGAGAAGAACCTTATAGAAGAGTAGTTATTCAAGCAAAATAGATATTTAAGAAACCCAGTGATATACTGGGTTTCTGTTATACTATATGTTATTTAATAGAAAGGTATGGTGAAAATTATGAGTGATACAATTGCGGCTATATCTACTGCTGTTGGAGAAGCTGGAATTGGAATCGTAAGAATGAGTGGAAAAGAATCTATTAATATTGCAAATAAATTGTTTAAAGGGAAAAAATATAAAAATTTAAAGGATGGAGAAAATAGAAAGTTAATTTATGGTCATATTATTAATCCCAAAACTAAAGACATTATTGATGAAGTATTGATTTCATATATGAAGAAACCCTATACTTATACTAGAGAAGATATGGTAGAGATATATTGTCATGGAGGAATTATATCTGTAAAGAAAATATTAGAATTGGCTTTAGAAAATGGATCTAGATTAGCAGAACCTGGTGAATTTACGAAGAGGGCTTTTTTAAATGGGAGATTGGATTTAGCTCAATCAGAAGCAGTTATAGATATGATAAGGGCTAAAACAGATAGATCTTTTCAAGTATCCTTAGATCAATTAGAAGGAAGCTTATCCAGTGAAGTGAAAAAAATTAGAGATATACTATTAGAGATGATTGCTCATATAGAGGTTTCTATTGATTTTCCTGAGGAAGATGTGGAAGATATAACTTATGATGAGTTAGAAGAGAAGGCTAGGTTAGTAAAAGAAAGTATAGATAGACTATTAGAAACGGCAGATAGAGGAAAGATACTTAGAGACGGTTTAAATACGGTAATATTAGGAAAACCTAATGTAGGAAAATCATCTTTATTAAATGCTATCTTAAGGGAAAACAGAGCTATAGTGACCAATATACCAGGAACTACTAGGGACATAATTGAAGAATATGTTAATATTGATGGTATACCATTAAAGATTATTGATACAGCTGGAATTAGAATTACTGATGATTTAGTTGAGAAAATAGGTGTTGATAAGGCTAGAGAAATGGTTGATAAGGCAGATTTAATAATAGCTGTATTTGATGCTTCTGACAATCTTTCTGATGAAGATCATCAGATTATAGATATAATTAAGGAAAGAAAATCCATTGTATTATTGAATAAAACAGATCTTCCAAATAAGTATAATGAAGACTATCTTAAAAAATTGTTACCTAATAAAGATATTATCATTACTTCCATAGTTAGTGGTGTTGGAATAGATAAATTAGAGCATGCTATAAAAGATATGTTTTATAAAGGGGATTTAGAAGTAGAAAGTGATGTAGTAGTTACAAATTTAAGGCATAAAAATCAACTTATTAAAGCGAAGAAAAATATAGAGGATGGAATAAACGGTATTACTTTGAGTATGCCTTTAGATTGTATAGAAGTAGATATTAAAGACTGTTGGGAAAATTTAGGACAGATTTCTGGGGATACTATAGGAGAGGATATTTTAGATAAGATATTTTCTGAGTTTTGTATTGGTAAATAGTTTTAAAGAGGTGCTAAAAATGAAAGAAATTAAAAAATTCCATGCAGGAGATTTTGATGTAATAGTTGTAGGAGCAGGCCATGCAGGATGTGAAGCAGCATTAGCTACTAGTAGAATGGGGATGAAAACTTTAATGCTTACTATGAGTCTGGATTCTATAGCTGACATGCCTTGTAATCCTAATATAGGTGGAACTGGCAAGGGGCATTTAGTTAGAGAAATAGATGCTTTAGGTGGTGAAATGGCTCTAAATATTGATAAATCCTTTATTCAAAGTAGAATGCTTAACACATCAAAAGGTCCAGCAGTCCATTCGTTAAGAGTTCAAGCAGATAAAAAGAAATATCATAGGGAAATGAAAAAGGTATTAGAAAAAGAGTCTAATCTTGTTTTACGTGAAGGTGAAGTTGTTGATATTCTTGTAGAGAACAATATAACTACAGGTATTGTCACTAGAACTGGCGCTATCTATAGCTGTAAAGTAGTGATTTTAGCTACAGGAACATATTTAAAGGGAAGGATTTTTATTGGAGAAGTTAATTATTCTAGTGGCCCTGGAAGTTTTTCTCCATCTAATATTCTTTCGGATTCATTGGCAAAGCTGAATATAGAGTTAAGGAGATTTAAAACTGGTACTCCCGCAAGGGTTCATAGTGATACCATAGATTATTCAAAAATGGAAATACAGCCAGGAGACGATGAAATTATTCCTTTTTCATTTTTAAATATGGATAAAGATTTTGAAATAGATCAAGTTCCTTGTTATTTAACTTATACTACACCTTTAACTCATGAAATAATTAGAAAAAACCTTTCACGTTCTCCTATGTATTCTGGTGATATAGAGGGAGTAGGACCAAGATATTGTCCATCTATTGAAGATAAAGTGGTAAGATTTAGTGATAAAGAGAAACATCAGGTATTTATTGAACCAGAAGGATTAGAGACTAAAGAAATGTATGTACAAGGAGTTAGCTCTACTTTACCTGAGGAAGTACAGTTAGAAATGTATAAAACTATAGTTGGCTTAGAAAATGTACAATTCATGAGATCTGCATATGGTATAGAATATGATTGTATAGATCCTACCATATTGAAAAGGACTCTAGAACATAAAGAAATAAAAAATTTGTTTTTTGCAGGCCAAATTAACGGTTCATCAGGATATGAGGAAGCAGCTGCTCAAGGATTAGTAGCTGGGATTAATGCAGTAATGAATATTAAAGGTGAGAAACCTTTTATACTGGATAGATCAGAAGCATATATTGGAGTATTAATAGATGATTTGGTTACTAAAGGAACCAATGAGCCTTATAGAATGATGACTTCAAGAGCGGAGTATAGATTAACTTTAAGACAGGATAATGCAGATTTGAGATTGACTGAGAAAGGATATAAAATCGGTTTAGTAACTGAGGAAAGATATAAGAAAACTATAAAGAAAAAAGAATTAATAGAATTAGAATTAAATAGGTTAAAAAGCGTTATAGTCACACCTACTAATATAATTAATGATTTATTAAAGAAATTAGGCAGTACTCCATTAAAGACTGCATTAAGCATATATGATTTGATTAAAAGACCAGAACTGAATTATGAATCTTTAGTAGAAATTGATCCTGATAGAAAAGAATTACCAAGGGAGATTAGGCTTCAAGTTGAAACCCATATTAAGTATGAAGGATATATTAAAAAACAGATGGCTCAAATTGATCAGTTTAAGAAACTTGAAAATAAAAAATTATCTCATGATCAAAATTATGATGAAATAAAGGGCTTAAGTAATGAGGCTAAGCAGAAACTAAGTCAGATTAAACCTGACTCTGTTGGCCAAGCATCTAGAATTTCAGGAGTTTCTCCAGCAGATATTAATGTACTATTAATCTATTTGGAGCAAAAACGTAGAGGTATGAAGGGAGAAAGAAATGACTAATGTAAATACATTAATTAAAGGTGGAAAAATTTTAGGAATTAGCATAAATGAAGATAAAATAAATAGTTTTATTCTATATAAAGAATTGTTAAAGGAGTGGAATAAAAAAATAAATATTACATCTATAACTGATGATGAAGAAATAGATATTAAACATTTTATAGATAGTATTACTCCTTTAACTACAGATTTATTTAGAAAAGATATAAAGATGATAGATATTGGAACTGGAGGAGGTTTTCCAGGTGTGCCTCTTAAAATTATTAACGAAGATATGGAAGTAGTTTTACTTGATAGTTTAAAAAAAAGGATTATCTTCTTAAATGAAATAATCGATAAATTGGATTTAAAAAATATTATTTCAATTCATGGTCGAGCGGAAGAATTAGGTAGAGACAAATCTTATAGAGAAAAATATGATATTGCAATTTCAAGAGCAGTTGCTTCTTTGAATACCCTTTCTGAATATTGTTTGCCTTTTGTAAAGGTAGGAGGATTTTTTATTTCGATGAAAGGATCTGATGTGGATGAGGAATTAAAAGAAGCTGAAAAATCTATTAGAATATTAGGTGGAAAACTAAAGGAGAAGAAAGTTATTAAATTGCCTTTAAGTGATATAACTCATAGTTTGATAATAATAGAAAAAATCAAGGAAACTCCGACAAAATACCCTAGGGGAGGAGGTAAACCTAAGAAAAAACCCTTATAATTAGGGAGAAAATGACGAAGGAAAGTTTGGGAAATTAGAAGGAAATAATTATATTTTATAGAATATATAGATTATGAGGTAAATAAGTCTATTGGGAAGAGGGGAGTCTAATGAAAAGTATACAGCCAGAGATTAAGTATATTCCAATTGAGTCCATTAAACCTAATCCTTATCAACCGAGAAAGGATTTTAATAAGAAGTCATTAGAAGAGTTAAGTCAATCCATAAAAGCTTTTGGATTAATCCAACCAATTAGTGTAAGAAAGTTACAAAATGAAAACTATGAACTTATTGCTGGTGAAAGAAGGCTTAGAGCTTCTGAGTTAGCAGACCTTGAAGAAATCCCTGCTATTATTGTTGAATATAGGGATAAGGAATCTGCTATGTTGGCTTTAATTGAAAATTTACAGAGAGAAGATTTGAATTTTATAGAAGAGGCTGAAGGTTATTATAATTTAATCGTAGACCATGGATTTACTCAACAGGAATTAGCTGAGAAAATTGGTAAGAGTCAATCTACTATTGCAAATAAACTTAGAATATTAAAGCTTTCAGAGGATATAAAAAGGGATTTAATAGAAAATAACTTAACTGAACGACATGGACGAGCATTATTAAAGCTACCTGATTATAGCTTAAGAAGAGAAGTATTGGACAAAGTTATTAAAAATGATTTAAATGTTAGTAAAACTGAAGAATTAGTTAATGATATATTGAATGATTTGACAAAAGAAGAAACTGTAGAACAAAAACAAAATATAAAAGGATTGATTAGTACCCGTATTTATCTTAATACTATCAAAAAGGCTTATAAAGCTATAAAAGATAGTGGCATCGATGCTAAATATTTTGAAAAAGATAAGGGTGAATATCTAGAAGTGTCTATTCAGATACCTAAAAGATAATAAAAGCCAAAATGTTTCATTTGAAACATTTTGGCTTTTATTATAGAATGGATTTAAAAATTCGCAATAAGTTATTATTAATTGTATAATATGGATAATAGCTATGAATATTAGTTAAATAATGTATAATGACAATATTAACACAAGGTGAATTATAAAGATTTCAAGGAAAATTGATTTTTTGTAAGCATAAATAAAGGGAGATATAAGAAGTTAAACCTTTTTTATCTAATAATGTAGTTGGACAAAGAAAAAAATAGAGCATTAATTATAATAAGTGTTATAAAAATGATGAAGCAAAGGGGGGGATAGCGTGAAAAAAGCATGCATAATCCTTGTTTTTATAACTATAGTGTTGTTTTTTACTAGTTGTAACTATAGGAATGAATATGAGGAAAAGGCTGAGAAATTCATTAATTTGTACTACTCACAATATGAAAAAAAGATTGAAATAGAAGAAATCCTTACATTTAATGATAATATCATTTCAGCTGAAGCTGAATCTTCAACCTATGGAATTCACGACAATATTTTTGAAAAGAAAATTGAAGAATATTTTGAGCAGAACTTTGATGATATCATAACAGAGGATGAAAAGTTGAGGCTCATCAGGAATAGAGTTATCCCAAATGCTGATGCTATAAACTCAGATATAGTTAAAGCAACTGTATCAAGTATTGAATTCGATGAATCTAATAATCAGAATGAATATACACTATTATTTAGTGCAATTATTATTTATGAACATGTAGATGGGGAAAATACTAAATCTGAGGAAAAAGGCATAATAAGTTTGGCTAAAGATGATGATGGTATAAAAGTTAATTATTTTGAAATTAATTGATGCAATTGGATTTTCAGTAGTGTTGTTTTTTATAATTAAGGTATTAACATACTTTAGGATAAACTTTAATTATTGATATGTTTATGGGTTCTTTGGCTCTATTTATTTTTAGTATAATGATATTAAGAAGCTTTATCGGCAAAAAATTAAAAACAATAGATTATGACTAGACACTGTTATAAGCTATAATTTAGAATACATAGATATCATAAATTTTTAATTGTAATTTTAATTAAAGCAGTAGATTTTTCCATGATAATCTACTGCCTTTTTTCTAAGGTATTATATTTACCAATAAAAAGTTTTCTAGTTGAGTGGATACTATGAACCCTATCATAATAGGAAAAGCTTTTTTGAATGTAAAGTACAGTGTAGGGGTTATACTAACTATAAGTAAGTGGTATAATGTGTATAAGTCTATAAATGCGTAACAAAGATTAATTAAATTCGTGAGGTGAATGTCAATGAAAAGTAAAAGATTTTATTTAATAATAACGGTACTTATAATCTCGGTAGTTTTAGTTGCTTGTTCAAACAATGGAAATCCTCCTAATGCATCAGTCAAAGAAGGGATTCAGCCATACAATTTATCTGAAAATGAAAGGTATTTATTGAAATCATTTGGTATGGAAGGAAATTCACAGATTATATCTTTTAATGCACCTAAAGAGGCGATTTCATTGGAGGTAAAAATTTATAGGCTTGGAGATGATAAAAAATGGGATGTCATAGGGGGGGAGGAATCTCAATAGGCAAAGAGAGGGAACCTGTTAATCAGTTGAGTGGAACTTTTAACCTGCAATTAAAGGAAAATCATGCGATTGATTTCAATATAAATTCTAGTGGGAGAGCCTCTTTTAAAACAGATGAAATTATACTTGATACAGAAACAATGGCATCTGCCAAGGGATTCTTACAAGAGTATCAGGAGATAGAAATAGATAAGGAAATTCCTGTTGCCCTTATAGTTTATGATAGTGGTACAGTTATGAGAAGTTATTCTCTTGAAGATTACTTTGAGCCTGCGAAGTTTGAAGGAATGGATTTAGTCCAGGTAGTCACATTAATGTTTACAGGTGAATAATTCCAAAGTCAAATTAGTATTATTTTTTGATGTCAATATAACGCATTCTTTATATTTTACGTCGTAGTGATAGAATAATCTTTAATAAACAGATATAAGTAGGTGAATTAAACGGAAGTATATAATATACTTAAAAATATAATAATTAAATATTGAAAATGTAGATATACTGAGTGTAAATACTTTAGCAGAAAGGTTTTTTCAATTTAAATAATTATGTATATAAAATGTTTCACGTGAAACATTTTATTTTTTAAAATCATTTCATTTTATTCTTCTAATCTGATATCATATAATAAAGAATTAATTAAAAGTCTTAATAATAAATGTGTGTATGTGAGGTGATTATATGGGGCGGATAATTACCATTTTCAATCAAAAAGGTGGAGTTGGCAAGACTACAACTGTAATTAATTTAGCTGCTGCTTTAGGTAAATCTAATAAAAAGATATTAATTGTTGATGTAGACCCTCAAGGCAATGCAACTAGTGGATTAGGTATAGATAAAAATAGCTTAGAGTTATCCGTATATGATGGATTAATCAATGATATTAGTTTAAAACAGATTGCAAAAAAAACTTCTGCAGAGAATGTAGATATTATACCTTCTAGTGTAGATTTAGCAGGAGCAGAAATTGAATTAATAGGTATGGGAGAAAGAGAATTATCTTTAAAAAAATCTCTAGAAGAAGTTAAAGATAATTATGATTTTATATTTATTGATTGTCCTCCCTCTCTAGGCTTATTGAGTATTAACGGATTAACTGCATCCCATAGTGTATTAGTACCTATCCAATGTGAATACTATGCATTAGAAGGAGTTAGTCAATTAATGGATACCATAATGCTTGTCAAAAAAAGCCTTAATCCAGAACTAGAAATAGAAGGTGTAGTTCTAAGTATGTTTGATGGTAGAACTAATTTGTCCATTCAAGTTGTTGATGAAGTAAAAAAATATTTTAGAGGGAAGGTATATACTTCTATTATACCTCGTAATGTAAGGCTCGCTGAGGCTCCAAGCTATGGTTTATCTGCTTTAGATTATGACCCAAAATCTAAAGGCGCTGAAGCCTATACGGAGTTGGCTGAAGAATTCCTATACTTACTAGAATAAAAAGAAAAGTTAAGGAGGTGGATACCATTACTAAAGCCTATAATATTTTGAATAGAATTATATTAGCTTTTAGTAATGGGGACTAGATATGGTTACAAAAAAAAGAGGTTTAGGAAAAGGGTTAGCTGCTTTAATACCAAATGATCCAATAGGGGATTTAGTAGATGGAGAACTAGATTCGGATAATATACAAAACATCGAACTATCTTCTATAATTCCTAATGAAGAGCAACCAAGAAAGGATTTTGATTTGGAACTTTTAGCTGAGTTAACTGACTCTATTAAACAATATGGTGTTATTCAGCCGATAGTAGTTAGAAAAAAGGAAAATTTTTATGAAATCATTGCTGGTGAGAGAAGATGGAGAGCAGCTAAGGCTGCTAAGCTTAAAGAAATTCCATGTATTGTAAAAGAAGTAGATGATAAGCAAGCCATGAAATTAGCATTAATTGAAAACCTTCAAAGGGACAACTTAAATCCAATTGAAGAAGCATATGCCTTTAAAGGGTTGATTGAGGAGCATAATTTAACACAGGAAGAAGTAGCCACTGCAGTTGGAAAGAGCAGATCATATATTTCAAATGCGATAAGGCTATTAAATCTTGATGAAGAAATAATCGATTATATTGCCAATGGAAAAATCACCAGAGGCCATGGTAGGGCTCTATTGGCAATTAAAGATAAAAATGAAAGATTAAAAACTGTTCAGTCTATTGTGGATAATAAAATAAATGTACGGGAAACTGAAAAAATAGTTAATAAGAACAAAAAAAGGAAAACTAAAAAAAGCACTATAAAAGAAGATCCTTTTGTAAAGGAGATCGAAGAGAAGCTTATGAGAGCATTAGGTACAAAAGTAACATTGAGCCCTAAAAAAGAAGGAGGCATAATCCAAGTTGAATTTTATGGCGATGAAGATTTAGAACGGATTTTAGACTTACTGATAAGATAAAGTTACATTGTTTCACGTGAAACATTTTGGGAGGAGTATAATAATGGAAATAAAAGTGTATCAAGTTGATACTTTTACATCTAAACCCTTTAAAGGAAATCCTGCTGGAGTAGTATTAGATTTAAACGGGTTATCTGAAAAAGACATGCAAAATATTGCCAGAGAGATGAATCTTTCTGAAACAGCTTTTATAATTCCTATAGACGAAAATAATTATAAGGTGAGGTTTTTTACTCCTGTTAGTGAAGTTGATCTTTGTGGTCATGCTACTATTGCCTCGTTTTATACTTTAGCATTTAAAAATATAATACCGCCCGTCTATGAAGGTATAAAAAAAGTATATCAAGAAACTAGAGTAGGTAAACTAGGAGTAGAAATAAGTTACAAAGGTGGAGAAGTTGAAAAGATAATGATGGATCAGTCTAAACCTGAGGATTTAGGTGTAATTGCTGAAATTGATTTATTATTGAGTTGTTTGAATATACAAAAAGAGGACATAGGTATAGGAGAAAAATTCATTAATCCTAGAATAATTTCTACGGGTCTACCAGATATCCAGTTGCCCATAAAAAACAAGAAATTGCTAGATAATTTGATTGTAGATTATAAAAGATTAGCTAACTTATCAAAGAAGACTAACACTATAGGATTACATGCCTTTCACTTACCAGAGAAGAATTCAGACAAAGTATATGTAAGAAATTTTGCTCCATTAGTCGGAATAAATGAAGAATCTGCTACAGGAACTGCAAATGGGGGATTAGTTTATTTTTTAAAAGAAGAAGGCTATATAAATAAAAGGCAGATAGTAGCAATTCAAGGAGAATCTTTAAAAAGGCCAAGTCAGATCTACTGTATTGCAGATAAAGATAATAGAGACTATAATATTAAAGTTGGAGGGCAAGGGAGAATAGTTTTAGAAGGTTTTATATATTTTTAACCAACCTAATAGGTTGGTTATTTTAATTTTAAAAAAGCTAGACATATTAATAGAATTCCTGTGATCCAGGACAGATTGATTTTGGATTTTTCTGCAAATTTCTTCCCTATTAGTAAACCACTCCAGATAGTTAATATATGAAAAATAAAAGACATAAATATTATTAATAAAATATTAATATTTCCAAGACCGGAACTAAATCCTATGGCTAATGAATCTAAAGACAGAGCTACTGCAAGATATAATGCCTCTCTAGAATTAAGTCTTTTTGAATTATCAAAGTCTGCTTTAATTTCATCTACATATATATCTATTATTAACCATATATCAAATAACTTTACTTTTACTTTGCTCCTTGATGTAATCTTATTTTTAAAATAAGTTTTGATTATACTTTCAAATAGATAAAAGACACCAAGAAAAAATAAAATTAAAAAACCAAAAATCGATGTTACATAGTCAGATAGAAAACATTTTACCAACTCTCCAAAAAACACAGATATGGCTAAAAAAAATACGCAAACTAGGTCTATAATAATTATTGAAGTAAAGGGTATTTCAATTTTATTTGCACCATATGCAAAACTAGCAACGAATGCATCTAGAGATAAAGCCAATACTAGCATTAATGCTTCCAAAGTTAGCACTCCTTTTAATTTAATACTATATCATATTCATATTAATTATTAATTGTGATAGTTTGTAAATTATGAAACTCATGTGGAATATTAATAGCTCTGTCCATATATAAATATAGTAGTTAATCAAAAATAGGGTATACTTTAGGAGGATACTATGGAGATCATATGGGTATTAATAATCTTTTTTTTGGGGTTGATATTAATAATAAAAGGTGGAGATATTTTTGTGGAATCAGCTATATGGATAGCTGAAAGAACAGGAATTTCTTCTGGAATAATAGCAGCAACTATTATCAGCATTGCTACAACTTTACCTGAATTTTTCGTATCTACTGTAGCAAGCAACGAAGGTTTCTCAGAAATGGCTGTTGGCAACGCAATTGGGTCATATATATGCAATATAGCTTTTATAATGGGATTATCATCATTAATAAAGCCAATAAAAGTTAAATCCAACTTTTTTGGAATTAAAGGAATTATGATGATATTATATCTATTAATTTTTTTTATTTTATCTAAAGGGGGAATAATTACATATAAAGAAGGATATTTTTTAATTGGGTTAATTACTTTTTTTATAATGATTAATATATTAGAGCATAAAAAAATAGATAACAAAAATAAAAAAATAAGAAAGATACCAACTAGGAAAAAAGATGTACTTGTAAATTTAATAAAATTTATATTTGGGGGACTATTAATCGTTTTTGGGGCTCATATATTAGTAGATAGTGGAGTAAAGATAGCAAATTTTTTAAGGATTCCAAAGCAGATAGTGAGTTTAACCTTACTTGCTGTTGGAACATCGTTGCCAGAACTAGTTACATCTTTGTTTGCAATATTTAAAGAACAACAAAATATATCTTTAGGTAATATCCTAGGATCAAATATATTGAATGTTTCAATAATTATAGGAGCTTCAACTTTGGTTAGTGAGCAAGGATTAATTATTACTAGACAGACAATGTTATTGGATATACCAATGGCTTTGTTTGTTGCTTTGATTTTTGTAATATCGGGTATATATAGAGAGAAAATAGGTAGACTAACAGGATTTATATTATTATCTTCTTATATAATATATTTATTAATTCTATTTTAAGAAAGAATAGCCAAAATTATATAAATAAGGTAATTATGCTATTTTTCGTATTAAAAACGAGAAAAAGTAAATAATAATAAGTAAATTTAAAAAAATCAAAAAAATATAAGAAAATAAAGCGAAAACCTAAGAAATTAAATCTTTTATATATTTGAGCTATATGTTATCATATAAAATGTTTGACAAAATTATAACAAATGAGGAGGGTATTAGTTATGGATCTAGTTAAAATAGTGGAAGTAATAAACGAAAATCTATGGAATAAGGTTTTAATATTTTTACTATTAGGAACAGGCGTTTATTATACCTTTAGATTGAAGTTCATCCAAATCCGCAGGTTTAAAGACATTAATGCTCATGTATTTGGAAATGTATTTAAAAGAGGAGAAAAGGCAGACAAAGATGGAATGTCATCTTTTCAAGCATTAGCAACATCTATAGCAGCTCAAGTAGGAACTGGTAACTTAGCAGGTGTAGCTACTGCTATAGCATCTGGTGGTCCTGGAGCTATATTTTGGATGTGGATTAGTGCATTTTTTGGTATGGGCACTATATTTGGAGAAGCAGTTTTAGCCCAGAAGTATGTGGAAAAAATTGATGGAGAGGTTACTGGAGGACCTGCTTATTATCTAAGAAAAGGATTAAATAGCAAATTTTTAGCAGGATTTTTTGCAATTACAATTATTATAGCTTTAGGTTTTGTTGGAAATATGGTTCAATCAAATTCAATAGCAGTGGCTTTAACTTCAGCTTTTAGTATACCAAATTGGGTAGGAGGAGTAATAGCAGCTATTTTTGCAGCTTTAATATTTGCAGGTGGAATGCGTAGGATAGCATCTTTTACAGAATTGGTAGTTCCTTTTATGGCAATTTTATATATTGCTGGTAGTCTTGTTATAATAATATTAAATTACTCTCAAATTATACCAGCTCTAAAATTAATTGTTACTTCTGCATTTTCTGCAAAAGCTGCTGTGGGAGGAGCTATAGGTGTTACCGTTAAAGAAGCTGTCAGATATGGTATTGCGAGAGGATTATTTTCAAACGAAGCAGGTATGGGCTCTACACCTCATGCTCATGCAGTAGCTAAAGTAGAACATCCAGCAGAACAAGGATTAGTAGCTATATTTGGTGTAATCTTTGATACTTTAGTTATTTGTACTATAACTGCATTAATAAATATTACTACTGGTGCACATACCCTAGGTTTAACTGGAATTGAAATGACACAAAAAGCTTTCAATATAGGTCTTGGTAATTTTGGAACAATATTTATTGCAATTGGTCTATTTTTCTTTGCATTTTCAACTATAATAGGGTGGTATTATTTTGGAGAATCTAATATAAAATATTTATTTGGAGCAAAAGGGATATGGCCTTATAGAATAATAGTTTTACTATTTATTATATTTGGCTCTATTCTTAGTGTAGATATAGTATGGCAAATTGCTGATTTATTTAATGGATTAATGGTATTACCTAACGTTATTGGATTGTTGATATTATCGCCTCAAGTAATAGCTATATTGAGAGATTATGAGATAAATTTCTTAAAAGATGTAAAGTAGATATTAGCTTGATTATAAAGTAAATCTATAATATAATTGATGAGATAGAAGGGCATTTAACAATACTATTAAAGGGCGGTGATTTGGTGTTAATTGATGGAAGTATAAAAAACTATATTAATGAAGTTGCATCTAAAGAGCCAACTCCAGGGGGAGGAAGTGTGGCTGCTTTAGCAGGTAGTTTAGGTTCTGCATTAACAGCAATGGTAGGCTATTTAACAATTGGAAGAAAAATGTACTTAGAATTAGATGAAAAAATTAAAGAAGAAATGGATCAGAATTTTGAAGAATTAAAAAAGAGTATAGAGAAGCTCAATGAAATTGTTGATGAAGATACGAAAGCATTTGATAAAGTAATGGAAGCCTTTAAATTGCCTAAGGAGACTGAGGAAGAAAAGAAAAAAAGAACTCAGGCTATTCAAGAAGGATACAAAATAGCTTTAGAAGTGCCTTTAAGATGTGCTGAAGAATGCTTTAAAGTACTAGAGCTTCAAAAAGTATTTGCAAACTATGGAAATGTAAATGCAATTACAGATGTAGGAGTAGGGGCATTATTGGCAGCTACAGGTCTTGAAGGAGCTCTCTTAAATGTAAAAATCAATTTACTTAGTATAAAAGACGAAGAATTTAGAAATAAAATGGAAGAAAAAATAGACAATCTTTTAAAGAGAGGAACTGCACTTAAGGAAGAATTGTTAGAAACTGTATATCAGAGGTTAGGATAAAGGATGCTCTTAGGAGCTCCTTTTTTTATAATTAAGTAGAAAAGTTCTCACTTATAAAATAATAATTAAAAAGAACTTTCCCTTATGAGTTTTAAGAAAAGCTTCTTTAATAAGGCTTTGATAGAAGCTTTTCTTTTTTTGTTTTACTATTTATCCTTATAGCGAATATGATATAATTAGGATATAAAAATATGGAGGTGTACTTGTTGGTATATTTTGATAATGCAGCGACTTCTTTTCCAAAACCAGATGGAGTTTATGATTCGATCATGAGAGTTATGAAAGAGTATGGAGCTAATCCAGGACGTTCAGGTCATAAGTTAGCCCTAAGACTTGGGAGAGAAATATTTGAGACGAGAGAATTACTAGCAAATCTATTTAATATTAAAAATCCAATGAATTTAATATTTACTTTTAATTGTACAGAAAGTTTAAATATTGGAATTAAAGGTATATTAAATAAAGGGGATCATGTTATAACCACGTCCATGGAGCATAACTCTGTTTTGAGGCCTCTTAAGGCATTGGAAAGACAAGGGATAGAACTTACAGTTGTAAAAGGAGACCTTGCTGGAAGAATAGATCCAAAAGATATTGAAAAAAGTATTAAAAATAATACTAAGCTTATAGTAACAACTCATGTTTCTAATCTGACAGGTACTATTATGCCTATTGAAGAGATTGGAAATATAGCTAAGAAAAATAGTATTTATTATCTTGTAGATGCGGCCCAATCAGCAGGGGTATACCATATTGATGTAGAAAAAATGAATATAGATATGCTAGCTTTTCCTGGACATAAGGGACTTTTAGGGCCTCAAGGTACAGGAGGGTTGTACATTAGAGAAGGAATAGAAGTTAGAGAACTCAACCAAGGTGGGACAGGCAGCATATCCCATTTGTTAGAACAACCAGATATATCACCCGATAGATATGAAAGTGGAACGCCAAATGGACCAGGGATTGTTGGACTAGGTGCTGGGGTAAGATATATCTTTCAAGAAGGAATAGACAATATTAGAAGACATGAAGAAGAATTGACAAAGCATTTTATTGAGGAAATAATGAAAATCAAAAATGTAAAAGCCTATGGTCCGCTAAATATTAACGAGCAAGGAGCAGTAGTTTCAATTAATATTGGAGATGAGGATTCTTCTGAAATTAGTTATATATTAGATCAGAACTATGATATAGAAGTAAGACCGGGACTCCACTGTGCTCCTATTGCACATAAAACTATAGGAACCTTTGATCAGGGAGTTGTTAGATTTAGTTTCGGGCCTTTTAATACTCATGAAGAGATAGAATTAGGAATAAAAGCTATCAAAGAAATATCTAAAGAGATATAAGAAAGGAGTAAGCTAAATGGAACAGGTTAGACAATTTATTGAAATATATAATATAGAAATAATTATTGGTATATTGGTAGCTTTTTTTATTCTATTAGCATTATATTTAATTTCCCAAATAAGAATATCAAAAATTAAAAATGAGTATAATGAATTAGTTCGTGGAGCAGATGGTATCAATATTGAGGAATTATTAATACAAAATGGATATGGGATAGAGGAATTAAGGAATGACTTTTCGAGTTTATATAAAAAAGTGGATAATTTAGATACAAAGTTAACCTTTGCTATTCAAAAAGTAGGATTTATTAGATACAATGCTTTTGCAGATATGGGCTCAGAACTGAGCTTTTCAATTGCATTTTTGGATAATTTTTTAAATGGATTTGTACTAACAAGTATTTATGGAAGAGAACAGTCTACTTGTTATGCTAAACCAATAAAGAATGGTAAATCTATATATCCTCTATCAGTTGAAGAAATGCAAGCTGTGGATAGAGCAATTAAGGGAGAATATTACACAAAATCTATATAAATCAGGAGGAGCTATGGATAAGATACTTTTTATAATTAATCCAGTTGCAGGTGGAGGAAGAACAAAAAAACTAGTTCCAATTATAGATAAATTTATGAAGGATTTAGAAATAGAATATAATATTGTATTAACTGAAAAACCAAAGGATGCCATAAATATATCTAAAGAAGGGTTAAATAAAGGCTATAATAAAATCGTTGCAGTAGGTGGAGATGGAACAGTAAATGAAGTGGCTTTAGGCATATTAGAGTTTGGAGAAGGTATATTAGGAATAATTCCTAGTGGAACAGGTAATGATTTAGCTAGAACGTTAAATATTCCCATCAACTTAGAAGAAGCGATAAATATTATAATAAATGGAATTAACAAAAAAGTAGACGTAGGAATGGTAAATGAAGATATATTCTTGAACATTGCAAGCGTAGGCTTTGACTCAGAAGTCGTTAAAAATACAGAGAAGATAAAGAAAAGGTTGAAATCTGGGATAGCCTATGTAATAGGATTACTTATTACCTTAATAAGGGTTAAGGATATCAATACTAAATTAGAAATAGATAATACTACAATAGATAAAAATGTCTTTCTAGTAGCAGTTGGAAATGGGAAATATTATGGTGGTGGATTAAAGATAATACCTATGGCTATTATAGAAGATGGATATTTTCATGTATGTGTAGTGAATAAAATGTCTAAACTAAAATTGTTTTTACTATTGCCTACTATTATTAAAGGAAACCATACTAGATTTAAAAAACATGTAGAAATATTTAAAGCAAAAAAGGTTAAGATTATAACTGAAGCTAGAACATACTTGAATATAGATGGTGAAGTTAAGGATATAGAAAGAGAAACCCTATTTACTATAAAAAAAGGGAAATTATCAGTTTTTGTTAATAATTAATTAAATAAAGAATGAATAAAAACCCGCCTAGGAAATAGAATATCTAAATACTAGGAGGGATTTTTTATGGATGATAAGATTAAAGATAATTATATCAGTATAGATATGGAGTTAGGAATTGACATAAATAATTTAATTCAAATGTATGAAACGGAACTTAACCTTAGCATTAAGCAAAAAACAGAAGGCAGTGAAGAGATAAATGAAAAGAGATAAAGATAGACTTGGATTAGGGATATTCGGTGTCTTTATAAAGATTGGTATTATAATATTTTAGAAGAGTTCTATAAATACTTTTGGAAATAATATCTGCCATATTCATAACCAGACTAAGTCTCGTATTTTGTAATACCATATATTCCATCATACCGCCAACATTGACAACTCCAGTAATGCTTATATCACCAATTGAAGGAAGATTTTTATTGACGCCTAATCCAGGTCTTAAAGGACCTTTCTTAATATTTATATATCCAATTTTATCCATATTCCCTAAAGATGCATCTACAGCTAATATTAGGGATTTAGGATACTGGCTTTCAATTTTATCAATTATATCTTCTAAATTTTTAGCATGTACGGGTTCATCTAAAGTTCCAAATAAATAAACATCATTAAAATAATGGATATGAGGTGCTAATTTATGTCCAACTAAAGGGCCTAAGGAGTCACCAGTTGATCTATCTGTACCAATACATAGAATAATTAGGTCTTGGTCGCTTTCAATGCTAATTGATAGATATTTTGAAATCATATTTGAAATATGGAAGATGGCAAATGTAGAATTAGAATTAACATAATTATTGTTAGTACAGTTTAACATATTTACCTCCTATATAAATAGAAATCATTTTAACCTCTCTTTCAAATATTATGAGTATGAGAATCATAATAGAAGTATTTCCATAAATAAGAACATAAATACCTGAATGTTTTATATTTAAAAAATATGAAGTATTGTTAATTATTAAGAAATCTTAACAACCCATATTTTTCTACTGAGTACTAGATAATTAAAGGGATATATCCATTGAAATTATAAGGAATAAAAGAAAAGGTATATTTAACAAAATATTGAATAAAATATAATTAGACATGCTAATAGTATTGAAAAAAATTTTTCCTATGTTATAATTAGTTCATATTAATACAAAAAGATTACAAAATGGTTACAAAGTTTTGAAAGTTAGCCCATTTATTAAAGCTAATCTAAAAGCAGGAGGTACTTAAACCATGGATAAACCAAACCATAGTGGGTTTAAAGCACAGGCTTTACCCATGATAGGCAGTAAGGTTTTTGAGAGATTTAGAATTGTAAAGAATAAAATTTCAGAAAAATATAGCTTTAAAAAAATTCTTGTAGGGATTATGCTAGTTGTAATAGCAGGTTTAATGTTAGCAACATATAAGATAAATGAAATAAGAACTAGAGCTTTTGTAGTTTATTTTGGGGAGGAACAAATAGGTATAGTCAGAGATCAAGAACAAGCTTTAAATATATTAGACGATATAAAAAGAGAGTTATCTAATACATATAATATAGATATTGTTTTAAACAAAGATATTAGTTTTGAAGATACTCACGCTAAAGATAATTTGTTAGCTTCATCAGTAGAATTAAAATCCAATATTAAATCCAAGATGACATTTTTAGTAAGTGGATATACATTATTAGTAGATAACAAGGAAGTAGGATTTGCTAAAACTAAACAGGAATTAGAAGATATTATTGAAACTATAAAAAATCCTTACCTAGATAAAATTGGCGAAGATAGTAATGTTAAAGAGGTAAGTTTTATTGAGGATGTGAAGATTGAAAAAAAAGATATACCTCTAAACAAACTAAGTAAAAAAGAAGAATTATTGCAATTTATCCAAACAGGAGAGGAAGAGATAAAAACCCATGTAGTAGAAGTAGGGGAAAGTTTATGGACTATTGCTAAAATCTATGATATGTCGGTAGATGATTTGATAGCAGCTAATACAGATAAGAATCCAGAAAAGTTACAAATAGGGGATGAAATTAAATTATTAGTACCAAAATCTTTGCTAACTGTAGAAACTATCGAAGAAGTTCAATATACAGAAAAAACCGATTATGAAATAAAGGTTGAATATGACAATAATATGTATAAAACTGAAAAGAAGGTAAAAGTGGAAGGTTCGGAAGGTGAAAGTAAGTATATTGCTAAAATAATTAAACATAATGGAGTAGTGGTGGAAAAGGAAATATTAAATGAAGAGGTCATTAAAAAGCCTGTTGATGAATTGGTTGTGCAAGGGACCAAAGAACTTCCCAAAACAGCAGCTACAGGAGCATTTCTAATGCCAACAAGAGGTTCTATATCTTCAAGGTATGGCATGAGAAATGGAAGAATGCATAGAGGCTTAGATATTGCAGCAAGAACTGGTACACCAATTAAAGCAGCTGATGGAGGTAAAGTGGTTTATACAGGTAGAAAAGGAGCTTATGGAAATCTGGTAGAGATAGACCATGGCAATGGGTATATCACAAGATATGCTCATTGTAATACAATAAAAGTTAAAAAAGGTGATAGGGTTTATAAAGGCCAAGTTATAGCAACTGTTGGTAATACAGGAAGATCTACAGGTTCTCATCTTCATTTTGAAGTCCTTAAAAATGGCCGTAATCAAAATCCAGCTAACTATGTAAGGTAAAAAGCAGCTTAAGCTGCTTTTTTAAAAATTAAAATTACTTAAAATTACCAAGGTATGATACTAAAAGGGCCATAATTGGCCCTATATTTTAGAATCAAGCAAAAATAATATAATTAAAATCATAATTATAATCTCAAATAGTTCCTCCTCAGAATTAGGAGGTTTTACATGTCCACTATTAGATAAATTATCTTTTTCATCATTAAGCAATAATTTCAAGTTTAGCATACCATTACCTTGTTTCTCTTTAGAGTCTTTAAGATCAATACAAGATTTTAGTAACTTTTCTTTAACTTCATAAGGTTTTAAATCTCCATATATATTCAATAGAAGAGCTATAGCACCAGATACCAAAGGAGTAGACATAGAAGTACCACTTAAAGCTTTATAACCATCTAATCTACTATTAGACAAAGAGTTAATACTCACTCCCGGTGCGACTATATCTGGCTTTATTAATCCATCATTTGTAGGGCCTCTACTTGAAAAGGAGGCAATAACATCATCTGATGGATCTATGGTTCTTTTATCATCGACAGCACCTACAGTAATTACATTAGGGCTAATACCTGGGGAAAGAATAGTTTTTTCATTAGGACCGCTATTTCCAGCAGCTACTACGACAATTAATCCTGCTTTTTCCGCTTCAGCTACAGCTTTACATAAAGGATCTTTAGAGCAATTATTATTTGCAGGGCTTCCAAAGGAAAGGTTTAATACTTTAGTATTATATTGCTCTTTAGTTTCGATAGCATAAGAAATAGCGGCGATAATGTTTGATGAATTGCCACTGCCTTCACTATCCAATGCTTTTATTGCCAATATATTAGATTCAGGAGCAATACCAGTATACTTTCCTCTAGAAGAATAACCATTTCCTGCTATTATTCCAGCTATATGAGTCCCGTGTCCATTATCATCATAAGGAGCAGATCTGTTATTCACAAGATCTTTAAATCCTATAATCCTATTATTTGGAATTACCAAGTCTTCATGAGGAGCAACCCCTGTGTCTATTACTGCAACAGTTACTCCTTTTCCTTTATATGCTCTTTCATAAGAAAAGGATCCTTCTACTGTAGGTATAGCGATATCTAATTGGGTGAATACTTTAGAATCAAAGCTAATATATTCAATTTCAGGACTGGAAGCTAATCTATAGATTATTTCAGTACTTAAATTGCAAGCAACTCCATTAATTATAGGTAGAGGGCCTTTAACTTTAGTAGATAGGTCAATAATTCCATTTTTAAGGCCATCATCTTTTCCTTTTAATTGAACAATTACGGGCAGTTCTTCTTTAGATTGAGACATTATTTTAGCACTTAATATAGGACAAATTTTAGAATTGTTTAGTCTTCTCATATAAAAACCACCTTCCTTGTTCTATTCTATGCATGGATTTTATGAAATGTGCACAAAGAAAAAAGGCCTTATATGGCCTTTTTTCTAGAAAATAATTTATATACTTCACCAACTACAAGAGGTAAAAATGCATGTATTAAGACTATTTGCCAATCTGTTAAGCTTAAAGGATAAGTATCAAAGATTGGTTGGAAAAATGGCAAATAGATTACGATTAATAATAGAACAAAGGAGAACAAAGTTGCATAAGTTAATGTCCTATTAGAGAATACGCCTATTTCGAATATAGTATGTTTTTCTGACCTACTTGAGTATGATCTTAATAGTTCTGCTGTAATCAAAGTGGTAAAGGTTATAGTCCTTGCAATAATTAAGTTCTCCTCACCATAAGTTTTTAATCCCCATCTATATGCTAATAAAGCCCCCAGAGCAATAGCTATACTTTGAATTATTATACTTCTAACCATTCCTTTATCTAGGATAGGTTCATTTGGGTTTCTAGGAGGAATCTTCATTATTTCAGGTTCTCCCTTTTCCATACCTAAGGCTAAAGCTGGGAAGCTATCTGTTACAAGATTTAGCCATAATAATTGAATTGGAATGAGAGGAACTTCTAATCCTAGTAATATACTTAGAGATACTATTAAAATTTCTCCTATATTACAGGATAATAGGAAGAAAACGAATTTCTTAATATTACTATATATTATTCTACCTTCTTCAACAGCAGCTACTATACTGGCAAAATTATCATCCGTTAAAATAACTTCTGCTGTATTTTTGGCAACGTCTGTACCTGTAATACCCATAGACACACCAATATCAGCTCTTTTTAATGCTAAAGCATCATTTACTCCATCTCCTGTCATAGCAGCTACTTCTCCGTTTGCTTTTAGCGCATTTACTATTCGCACTTTATGTTCTGGTGAGACCCTTGCATAAACACTTTTTTCTTTTACTAAATCTTTTAAATCATTATCTGAAATGGAATCTAATTCTTTACCCATAATAGCTTCATCTTCATGTTCGGCCATACCCAAATCTTTTGCAATAGCGAAGGCTGTTTCTTTATAGTCTCCAGTAATCATAACTGCCTTAATTCCTGCCTCTTTACATCTTCTTATAGCTTCTTTGGCTTCTTCTCTTGGTGGGTCAATCATTCCAACTAATCCAACAAAAACCATATTATTTTCAATAGATTCAGAGGTAATTTCATCAGGAAGAGTATCATACTCTTTAAAAGCAAAAGCTAAAACCCTTAGGGCTTTTCTTGAAAATTGGCTATTTATACTTAATACCTTTTCTTTTAATTCATCAGTAAAGGGCATTATTTTACCATCTATATATATATTGGCACTTCTGTTGATTATTATATCTGGTGCCCCCTTGGTAAAAGATACTAGCTTATCAGGAATTATATTTTTATGGATTGTAGACATCATCTTTCTATCGGAGTCAAAGGGAATCTCTTCAACTCTTGGAAACTTTTCGTTTATTTCCTCTTTGAATATATTTCCTTTTCCTGCTAAAGTAACCAATGCTCCTTCAGTAGGATCTCCTAATATTCTATATCCATCATCTGATTTATCTAAAATTGCATCGTTACATAGTGCTCCAATGGATAGTAATCTAATAAGATTATTGGACTCTTCTAAGGAGAATAGAGAACTATCTAATTTAAACTCTCCTTTTGGTTCATATCCAGTTCCAGTAACATCTAATATTTTGTTATCAGTATAAACTTTAACAACAGTCATTTCGTTTTGAGTTAGTGTACCAGTTTTATCAGAACATATTACTGTTGTACAACCTAAGGTTTCTACAGCTAATAGTTTCTTTACAATTGCATTTCTTCTAACCATTCTATTCATGCCTAGGGCTAAAACTATAGTCACTATAGCAGGCAGACCTTCTGGGATAGCTGCAACTGCCAAACTAATAGCTACCATAAACATATCCAGTATATCTCTGCCTTGTATTACACCAATACCGAATACTAATGCACATACTATAATACAGGCAATTCCTAAGTACTTTCCTAATTCATTTAACTTTTTCTGTAAAGGAGTGGTATCATCTTCAAAAGTTTGAATCATAGTTGCAATTTTACCAATTTCACTGTCATGCCCAGTTCCTACAACGATTCCCTTACCTCTACCATAGGTAACAATGGTACTCATATAAGCCATGTTTTTTCTATCACCTAAGGATACTTCATGATCAAATATTTCATTTGCATCTTTTTCTACAGGTACAGATTCTCCTGTTAGGGAAGCTTCTTCTACTTTTAGATTAGAGGTTTCTATTAACCTTAAATCAGCAGGGATAATATCCCCTGATTCTAGTAGGACTATATCACCAGGCACTAAAGTATTTGCTGGAACTACTGTAGCAGATCCATCTCTTATTACTTTAGCATTTGGTGCAGCCATTTTTTTTAGCGCTTCTAAAGATTTTTCTGCTCTACCTTCTTGGTATAGGCCTAAAAGTGCATTAATAATTACTATAGCTAATATTACTATAGAATCGGTTTTTTCCCCAACTATGAAGGATACAATACTAGCTATTATCAATATAATTACAAGAAAATCATTAAATTGTGCTAGTACTTTTGACAATAGACTTCTTTTTGCTTCTTCCTTTAATTCGTTAGAGCCATATTTCTTTAAACGGTTATCAACTTCATTTTTCGAAATACCAGTTTTATCATTGGTATTTAATTCAGATAACAAGTTTTCAATGTTTTTTTCATACCATTCCATAACGAGTCATTCCTTTCTTTGTTTGACATTAGTATACCACTTACAATAAAAATTAAGTACTAATCTGTTAGTTTGTGGTAAAGGTTGAACATTTGGAGTAAGGTTGTTAAAATATAATAAGGCAAATAAAAAGACCTTTGTTTAACCAATAGCGGCTAAACAAAGGTCTTGCTACCTAAATTTTGAAGGATAGTTAGCCGGGATTAATCCGGATTGACGACTAACTATTTAAAAAGCTACTCCCCTTTGTTAGAATTAATTATATAATATCTATGAAATAATTTCAATAGCAATTATATATAAATTGTTATGAGTTTTAATATAGTTTGACAAGTTCTATTTATTATTAGATAATTTAGGCATAGGGGATTATAAGAACACTTCATTGGGGGAGTATTTAAATTTAGGAAAACTTGATTTTAGTATGTTTATTATATAAATGGAGTGATAATTATGGATAAGAAAATATTAGTAGTAGACGATGAGAAATCCATTGCTGATATTGTAAAGTTTAATTTAGAAAAAGAAGGATATGTAGTTGATCTAGCCTTTGATGGTGAAGAAGCTATTAAGAAGGTTTATAAAATTTTGCCAGATTTAATCGTATTAGATATTATGCTTCCTAAAAAGGATGGATTTCAAGTTCTTAAAGAAATTAGAAGGGATTTCAAAACTCCAGTCCTTATGCTTACAGCAAAAGAGGAGGAAGTAGATAAGGTATTGGGTTTAGAGTTAGGAGCAGATGATTATATAACAAAACCTTTTAGTATGAGAGAACTAGTAGCAAGAGTTAAAGCAAATATAAGGAGAGTCGAATTTTCAAATAACGATTTAAATAATGGAGATATACTAGAGATTGGTGATTTACTTATCGATTTAAATAAATACGAGGTCCAAAAAAGAGGACAAGTTATAGATCTAACTCTTAGAGAATTTGAACTACTAAAATTTTTAGCATCAAGTGTAGAACAAGTATTTACAAGAGAACAATTGTTAGAGGAAGTATGGGGATATGAATACTATGGGGATATAAGAACTGTTGATGTGACTATTAGAAGACTTAGAGAAAAGATAGAGGATAAAGATGGAGAATATAAATATATTATGACTAAAAGAGGAGTAGGATATTATTTCAGGAGGAGCTAGCCCATGTTTTCAAGTATTAGATGGAAATTTATCATAGTATATTTTTTGCTTGTATTTATGGCTATGGTAATAGTTGGGGTATTTATAGTACAAAGATTTGAAGAACAACAATTGAATAATAGAATGAATAATATGATAAAGCAGATTGAATCAATAATAAGTACTTTTAGTTATCTATCAGAAGATGATTGGAATTATTATAGTGATGAAATTCAGAAGATGTTAAATGAATGGAGATTTGATAGTTCTGAAACCCTTTATGTTATTTATAATGAAGACATACCTAGAATAATAGCCTCCTGTCATAGCAATCATGAAAAAATTAAAGGGCAAAATGCTCTAGTCTATAAATATTTAGATCCTACTTTGATTTTAGATGCTTATAATGGGAAAAGAAATCAAATAATTAGAAGAGATTCAAATGAGAGTACTAAATTTCAACATTTAGCATATCCAGTGCTAAATGAAGTAGGCCAAATTAAAGGTGTTTTATATATGACTAGCGATTTACAGGATGTATATAAAACTATTGATGAATCTAAAAAGATATTGACTAGTGCAACTATGTTAGCATTGGCTATAACTGTAGTATTAGGTTTTTTAATTGCAAGCAGTATAACCGAACCTATTAGAGATGTAACTAAAAAGGCTGAAAGAATGGCAAAAGGTGATTTTGACCAATTTGTAGAGGTAAAATCTGATGATGAAATGGGACAATTGGCTAGTATGTTTAACTACTTAACATTAAAGTTAAAAGATACCATTCAGGAGATGGACTTAGAAAAAAGCAAACTAGATACTATATTTAACTATATGGCAGATGGGGTTATAGCCATTGATATAAATGGACATATTATCCATGCCAATCCTATTGCTATAGATATTCTAGATTTAGAAGAGACAATAAATGAGGAATTTACTCATAAAAAAGTTTTTGCAATAGATAAGCTAAATTTAAAAAATATTGATTATGAAGATTTATATAGTCTTGAGGGAGACGAAATAGTCGAGATAAAAAATATAGTTTATAGAATTAAATATGCGCCTTTTCGTAATGAAAGAAATAATATTGGTGGGATAATAATAGTGTTTCAAGATATAACTGAGCAGCATAAACTAGATAATATGAGAAGGGAATTTGTTGCCAATGTGTCTCATGAATTAAAAACACCTATAACTACTATTAAATCCTATACTGAAACTTTAATAGACTATAAGGATATTGATGAAGAACTTTCTAAAAAGTTTTTATCTGTAATAGATAATGAGTGTGATAGAATGGCACGGATAGTAAGAGATTTACTCCAATTATCCAATCTTGATTATAATAAAACAAAATGGAAAATGGTGGAATATTCCTTGGAAAAACTAATTAAGGATGCCTGCTTAAAACTTGATTTTTCTTTTAAAGAAAAGAATCAAAAATTGAAGCTAAATATTGAAGAAAATATGCCAAATATTGTAATGGATAAAGATGGTATAGAACAGGTTATACTAAATATAATATCAAATGCAATAAAATATACTCCTAATAATGGTAAGATTCATATATCTGCAAAACAATTTGATAATAGTATTATAGTTACTGTAAAGGATAATGGTATTGGTATACCAGAAGAAGATAAACATAGGATTTTTGAACGATTTTATCGAGTAGATAAAGGAAGAAGTAGAGCATTAGGAGGAACTGGACTAGGTTTATCTATTGCTAAGCAAATAGTAGAAGCCCATGGTGGTGATATTATTCTAAGATCAGAATATAATGTAGGAACTGAAGTGGATATAGTACTCCCTAAAGCTACTAGCCTGTAATTCAATCTTAATTGGGTTGTAATATATTTGTAACATAACTAATGTATAATATTAATATCCCTTATTGTATGGTAAAGGAGGTTAAATAATGTATAGGAAATTAATGATCGTTTTAGTTGTTATGATAATGATTTTTTCTATATCCACAGCAGGGTTTGCTGCTTCTATAAATAATACAAAGCCTAAAGCTACAAAAGTGGATACAACTAAATATCAAGTAATTACACCAGAAGAAAGCTCCTCTTCCACTACTAAAAAGGTGGTGCTAATATCTGGTAAGGCTCCTGAAGGGACTAATATTATTATAGATGTATATGGGGCAATTGATTTAACAGGAAAAAATTATTCATTGGCAAAATTACCCAAGGAAGATGATTACACTTATGTTTCAAGTGTGACTATTAAAGCTGGAGATGTTGGTTTCGGTGAAGAGGTGGAATTAATACTTGGGATTAATAAGATAATTATTACTTTTGATGTACAAGGGGTACCTTCTGTAGAGAAAGTTTTTTATTGTTATGAAAAAGGGCAATTAGAGAGAAATCATAATAGTTCTTTTACTAAATAAAATACCATGGGTTTAAGGAGATGATTAACTGTGTTTAAAGAAAGGATAAAGACTTTCATACTCCTATCTTTGGTATTTATTAGTGTTTTTTTGACAAGACGATTATGGATACAAATGCCCTATGAGATATTTCCACTTTTTGAAAAAGAGGAAGCCTTGTCTGCGAATTATTTGTTTACAGATATGATAAAGCCTAATAAATATTTATTAAATTTTAATGAAAAAAATCATACTATTTTTTATAATGATGACAATAATAATCTATGGACAAGCACTCGTTCTACTTTGGCAGATATTTTTTATTCTAAAGGTATTAATACAGAAATTATATCTGCTGAGGAATACTTGACGTATAATAAAAACAAGTCCATAGTTTTTTATTTTCCGGAGAAATTTAGCACTGATATATTAGCTCGATCTTTAGATGTAATGAAACCAAATAACATTACAGAAAAGATGCCTAATGTGGATAGTATATATTTTTATTTAGGCAGGGAAGAACCTTATGTTGTATTTAGTGAAGGAAATCAACATTTAAAAGTTTATGATCCAAATATGGATGTGGAAAATATTAAATCAAAATTAAAGTCTATAGAGGAAAAAGACTATACTTTTTATTATCCTATTAGAGAAACTTTAAATGCAAATAGTGATGCATATATTACTTATAGGATGTCAAAGGGTATGCCTTCGGTCTATGTACAAAATGAATTTAATACAGATAATATTGAAGAAATTAGGAGTATTGCAGAAATTTTTTTCAAACAAGGTATTGATTATATAAGAGAAATAGTTGAAGACAATGGTTCTATTATATATGTGTATAATCAAAAAGTATTAAAAATAAATCAAAATGGTTTATTAGAATATTTTAGTCCATTAGAGGGACTTGTAAAGGAAAGAAATCTCTATATTAGTTTAAATACAGCTTCTGAATTTTTATCAAACCATATAGGAGTCCCTAAGGATTTATATTTGTCAAATATTGAGGAAATAGAATCTGAAGAAAACTTTGGTTATAGACTTACTTTTAAATATAGAATAAGGGGAATTCCTGTAATTTTAGGTAAGAATATAGCAGAGGATTTTATCCAAATAGACGTTTTCAACAAGTATATTAGGAATTATAAAAGGTTTATAAGAAAGGATATGAATATAGAACCTTTTAATATGTTGGAAGATAACCGAATCCTATCAGCTTTTGATATTATAAATATGAACTACCAACTGTTACAAAAAGAATATATACAGAACAATGAGTTGACTGGAAAAAATATAGATAGTGAGGGATTAAAAGAGAAAATTTTATCTTCTATTGAGGATATTTCCCTAGCATATCTAGATCCTTGTACCAATAAAGAAAAGGATCAGTTAATTGGGGTATGGTTATTAAAGGTTGAAAGTACAATTTATGCTTTTGATATATATGATGGAAATTTGATATTTAGTAAAAACAATAATTAGTTTTGGATGGTGAAAAGAGATGGATTGGTCAAAAGCTAAAACCATATTAATTGTGGCTTTTATTATAACAAATATATTATTGATCTATGTGATAGTTGGCGAAGACCATGTTAATGAACCAACTCTTAAAGATGATTTTATAGAGGATGTTGTAGAGCTTTTAGAAGATAAAAACATAAAAGTTTCTACTCAGATACCCAAAGATATACCCCATCTAAACACTATGGTAGTAGAATATGAGAATGTTAATATACAAAAATTAAATAAGGATTATTTTAGTAATAGGGGAAATATTGAACAGAATGCTGAAGGGCTTGGGAAGATTAAAAAAGATGGTGAATCTTTTTTAATAATGAATAATAGATTTATTATTTATGAAAACAAAAATAAAATAAAGCTTTATAATGATCTAAATAAAGATGAAGCTATTCGATTGGCAGAAGAGTTTATTAATAAAGGCAAGTTTAAAACATCTGATATGAAACTTACTTTTGTAAAGGAAGAAGAAGGCACCTTTTACTTAGAGTATTCAAAAATACATGAGGATGTACTAGTTGAAAGGACTTTTACAAATCTACAAGTAGATAGTAGAGGAGTAAAAAGATTTGAAAGGTTATGGCTAAATGAAAAAGAACTGGGAGAAGCAGAAATATATATTAGCACTGCACCTAAAGCCATATTGACCTTACTTGGAATGCAAGAAATATATGGTAAAACCATTACAGATATTTCTCTTTGCTATTATTTTGACCCTGAAAAGCATGACTATTTAGGGGAGCCTACTAATGCAAAACAAGGAAGGGCTATTCCGGCATGGAGAATTCAATTTGATGATGGGTATAAAATATTTATTGATGAGTACTTATAATGAAGAATCTATTGGTTCTTCTTTTTTATTTGTATTTACTATATACTATTAATATATACTATAAAAAACATATTGCATTGGAGTGAATGAAAATGGGGATAAAGTTTTGCTCCCTATCTAGTGGTAGTAGTGGAAATTGCCAGTATATTGAAACGGATAGGATAAGAATATTAATAGATGGGGGTCTTAGTGGCAAAAAAATAGAAGGGTTATTATCTTCAATTGATGTTTGCCCTACAACTATTGACAGTATATTAGTGACCCATGAACATATTGATCATATAAGAGGAGTAGGTGTACTTTCTAGAAGATATGATATACCTATTTATGCTAACCAAAATACATGGCTAAACATGGAGAGAGCTATAGGTGAAATAAAAGGGAAAAATATAAAAATTATTGAATCAGATAAGGATTTCCAACTAGGAGATTTAGATGTACATTCTTTTAAAGTGTTTCATGATGCAGCTGAACCTGTAGGCTATTGTATTTATCATAAAAACACCAAAATTAGTATTATAACTGACACTGGTTGGGTAAATGATAATATGAGGAATACAATAAAAGATTCTTCTTTATACCTTATGGAGTCGAATCATGATGTAAAAATGCTGAAAGAGGGAAAATATCCTTGGCATTTAAAGAAGAGAATATTGAGCACTAATGGCCATTTATCTAATTTAGATGCAGGTAAAACTTTGTCTGAAATATTAAGAGGTAATGGTGAAATAGTTTTATTAGCTCATTTAAGTAAAGAAAACAATACACCTTCTATAGCCTATGAGACAGTACGTGAATGTATGGAGAGTTATGGAATTAATGTACATAGAGATATGGACTTAGGTTTAACATATAGAGATAGGCCAACTAATGTATACACCTTATAATTGAAATGGGGGGAATCAATATGTATTATGAAAGACCACCTAAAAGAAGGGGAATCTTTTCATATTTTATCGTTGCATTGATTGGGGCTCTTATTGGAGGGATAGTCAGTATCTATATTGCACCAACTTATATTTATGGCAAGATAATTCCTATTCCGGATATTTATAATGTAGAAGCGCCTTCCAATTTAGTAGAACGAATAAATATTACTCCATCAGATAATATATCAGCCGTTGAAGCTGTAGCAAAAAAAGCTATGAGTTCTGTGGTAGGTATAACTACTGTTCAAATTCAAAGAGAATTCATTTGGGAGAGAGAGGTAGAGGGATTAGGTTCAGGAGTAATAGTAAATTCTAATGGATATATACTTACTAATTCCCATGTAGTAGGAGATGGTAGGGCTAAAAGGATAAATGTTTTATTTGAAAATGGAGATACTCTCCCAGGAAATGTTCTGTGGTATGATGCTTCTTTAGATTTAGCAGTAGTAAAAGTAGAATCTAGTGGACTTCCTGCTGCAGACCTAGGGGATTCAGATTATTTAGAGGTGGGACAACTGGCTGTGGCAATAGGGAACCCTTTGGGATTAGATTTTCAAAGAACTGTTACATCAGGCATAATATCAGGTTTAAATAGATCCATAAGGGTAGACCAATATAATGTAATAGAGAATCTAATACAAACAGATGCTTCTATAAATCCTGGAAATAGTGGGGGACCCTTGTTAAATAGTAAAGGAGAAGTAATTGGTATTAATACTGTAAAGATAAAATCTTCAGCAGCTGAAGGCCTTGGCTTTGCTATTCCTATCAATGTAGTTAAACCTATAATTGAACAAATTGTTAAACAAGGAGATTTTAAAATAGTTTACTTAGGGATTACTGGAATTGAAATAGAAAGATATGAAAGGCAGATGGGAGTAGAACTAAGTGGGGATAAAGGGATTGTGGTACTAGAAGTAGCTCCCAATACTCCAGCTGATAAATCGGGACTTAGACCAGGAGATATAATAGTAAAGATGGATAATCAAGATATTGATAGTATGAGTCAACTGGGGAAGATTTTATATAAATATAGAAAAGGTGATAAAGTAAATTTGGCTATTATTAGGAATGGGAAACGACTTTCTTTAGAAGTTGTTTTTACCCAATTGAAATAAGGCATTTATAAAAGCTTGACAAACTTGTCAGGCTTTTATAAACTAAAGTTTTTTGCATATACTATAGGGGATTCTTTATATTTTTAAATGAGTGGAGCTGATTTTATGTATGTGGTCTGTAATGAGCATTTAGAAAATGCAATAGAAGATTTTGTGGAAACCTATGAACAACCTCCAGATATATATGAATTGGAAAAGGTTTCATTTACTGATTGGGCGAGCCCCCATAGCTGTAATTACTGTGATAATTTACCAAAGTATTTAGTGGTTTAATATTTTTAAGGAGGACTTTCAATGAAAGTTTTTAATCTAGGAAGAATACCTATAAAATCTTGGGCTGATGAAGTGGAAGATGAAGCCCTTGAACAAGCTATCAATCTTTCCAATTTACCTTTTGCTTATTCACATATTGCATTAATGGCAGATGTACATGTAGGATTTGGAATGCCTATAGGTGGTGTATTGGCATCGAAGGGAGTCATAATTCCAAATGCAGTAGGAGTTGATATTGGATGTGGAATCATTGCGGCTAAAACTGATATTAGAGATATTAATATAAAACAAATTAAAAATATAGTGGACAAGGCTCATAATACAATACCTTTAGGATATAAACATCATAAAAGGCCGAGAGAATGGAAAGAATTTGACAACCCACCTAAGTCAGAAGTGGTATTTGAAGAGCTAGAGGCGTCTAGATATCAACTTGGTACCTTAGGCGGAGGAAATCACTTTATAAGTATAGAACAAGGTAGTGATGGGCATATATGGTTGATGGTTCATTCAGGAAGTAGAAATTTTGGATATAAGATAGCCAATTATTATAATAAAATAGCTAATGAAATAAATAAAGAAATTAAATTATCTCCACTAAAGCAGGATTTAGCAGGATTATATATAGACTCAGAAGAAGGAGAAGAGTACTTTATTGCTATGAACTATGCTCTTGAGTTTGCTAAAGAAAATAGGAATCAATTATTAGAACAATTCTATACTATATTCAGAGAAGAAACCGATTCTTATAAGATTTTACAAAAGATAGACATACATCATAATTATGCAGCAATAGAAACCCATTTTGGAGAAGAAGTTATCGTTCACAGGAAGGGAGCTATTAAGGCTAAGTTAGGAGAATTAGGGATTATACCTGGATCTATGGGTACACCTTCATATATAGTAGAAGGGTTAGGAAATGAAGAAAGTTTTAATACTTGTTCCCATGGAGCTGGCAGAGTAATGTCTAGGAAAATGGCCAATAAACTTATTACGAAAGAGATGGCAGATAAGGCAATGGAAGGCATAGTTCATAAAGGGTGGCGAGGGGATTTATCGGAAGCGCCTATGGCATATAAAGATATAGAGGAAGTAATAATAAACCAGAAAGATTTAGTAAAGCCTGTGGTTAAACTAACTCCTTTGGGAGTAGTTAAAGGATAGATAGTAACTAGCTTGTAACTTTGTTGTAACCTTTATGTAACCAAGTAGCTCTATAGAAGTGATATACTCCATATATTACAATAAAGATTCAAGGAGGAATAAAAAATGAAAAATAAGATAATATTACTAGGATTAGCTGGAAGCTTGATATTAGGAAATGCCTCCATTGCAAAAGATAACCAGTATATAGAAGCTACTAACAAAAATAGGTTAATTAAACAGCCACCTATAAACGCAGAAGTAGGTATGAAAAAAGTTAAAATAACTTCAGAAACTATTAAATCAAATACTGAAGATATTGACGTTGATGTTAAAATACCAGTGGTTAAGGGATTGAAGGATGAAATATATCAGGAACAATTAAACTATAAAATAAAAAGTACTGCTAAAAAAGATTTAAATGAATTCAAAAAGATAGCTGAAGAATTAAAAGAATTAAATATAGAATGGACACCAGAAATAAGAATCAACTATGAAATAAAATCAGATGAAGATATATTGTCCTTCGTAGTTACCACTTATTCATATGTAGGTGGAGCTAATGGCATGTCAAGAAAAGATTATTATAATATTGATATTAAGGGAAATAATATTGTGAAATTAGAGGATTTATTTAAGGAAAATAGTAATTATAGAACTGTGTTAAATGATGAGATAAATAGACAAATTAAAAAACAAATGACTACTAATGAAAAGATGTACTTCGAAGGCGAAGAAGGATTTAAGTCTATAAAAGATGATCAATCTTTTTATATCAACGAAAGTAAAAATTTAGTGATTGTGTTCCAAATGTATGATATTGCTCCTAGAAGCTCTGGATATCCAGAATTTGAGATCCCAAAGGAAAATATAGTTCATATATTAAAAGAGGTTGAACCAATTACAGCAGACAGCAAGATTACCAGTTTTGATAGGATAATCATAAATAAGGAAGAACGAAAACTAGAAAATCCTATG
Source organism: Clostridium sp. Cult1 (assembly GCF_021655095.1). GTDB lineage: Bacteria > Bacillota > Clostridia > Tissierellales > Tepidimicrobiaceae > Schnuerera. The sequence continues at coordinate 1,771,240 of NZ_PPXW01000001.1, forward strand.
TTCCAATCTGAAAAAGGAAGGGTAATGATGCCTTTATCGGAAGTAGCTAAAGCTTTAGATTTTGAAGTAACTTGGGATGGGAAAAATAAAGTTGCAAGTATGAAAAAAGGTCCTGTATCAGCAGGTGCTTATGTAAATCATGATAGATATTATTTCTTAAAATCTTTTGTATATTTAGAGGAGAAAGCTCAACTAATAAAAGGAAGAACCTACGTGCCAATAAGTTTTATCCAACAAGTATTACAAGGTCAAATTACAGTTAATGAAGATGGAATGTTGAACATAATATATTAACATAAAAACCCTTATTTAACCATAAGGGTTTTTATGTTATTTTTTTGAGATTCTGGTATAATACTATCTATATCATATATTTATAGGAGGCAAAATATGAGAATATTATTAGTTAACGATGATGGGATATATTCAGATGGAATACGTATATTAGCTGAAACCCTAGAAGAGGACTATGAAGTGATTATAGTAGCACCAGAAGAGCAAAAAAGTGCTCAAAGTCAAGCTATAACGATATCTAAATCTTTAATAGTAAAAGAAGTTAAGTTAGAAGGAGTTAAATCAAATGCTTATAGTGTGTCAGGCACTCCAGCAGATTGTGTAAGAATAGCTCTAGATAAAATAATAGAAAAGCCTGTAGACTTTGTCATATCAGGGATAAATATGGGTTTAAATGCTGGTATGGATGTACTCTATTCAGGGACTGTATCGGCAGCTATTGAAGCAAATATATATAAACTTCCTGCCATAGCCTTATCGGCAGAATGGATAGATGGAAAAATTGATTATCATTTAGCAGCAAAATATGGAAGATATATTTTAGAAAAATCAAAGGCCGACTTTATTAAAAATAATATTATATTGAGTATTAACACTCCTTATCTTGGAAATGAAGAGCCAAAAGGAGTTAAAGTATGTAAAATTGGTGGGGTAATATATGATTATTATATTCTTGAAAAAAATGGAGAAAATGGGGAAAAGGTATTAAAACTAGAGGGAAGACATGATGTTGAATTTGAAGAGGATACAGATAGATTCTATTTGTCACAAGGATATGTAACTATAACTCCTCTTCATTATGATCTCACAAACTTTAATTTATTAGAGAAAGTCAAGGAATGGTTATAGGAAGTGAATCTGTAAAAACGTAGGGCTAGGAGGTAGTAATGAATATAAAAATTATAGCAGTTGGGAAGATCAAGGAAAAGTATATGAAGGAGGGTATTAAAGAGTATTTAAAGAGATTATCAAAATATTGTAATTTAGAAATAATAGAAGTAGAAGATGAAAAAGCTCCAGAGAATCTTTCGAAAAAAGACATAGAGATTATAAAAAATAAAGAAGGCAGGAAACTATTATCTAAAATTCCCCAAAATTCCTTTATTATTTCCCTGGAAATAGAAGGCAAGGAAATTTCCTCAGAAGAATTGTCGAAAAAAATGGAAGATCTAATGGTAAGTGGTATAAATGATATTACATTTATTATAGGAGGATCACTAGGATTATCTCAGGAGGTTCGAAATAAGGCTAATTATAAATTATCATTTTCAAAAATGACCTTTCCTCATCAATTGATGAGGATTATATTATTGGAACAAATATATAGAGGATTTAGGATTATGAGAGGTGAACCGTATCATAAGTAGGACAAGCTGTTGAGACATAAGTTAATAATTAGGGGTTACTATTAACTAGCATTAAATGGTATAATATGTATATATAGCAAAGGCTATTATTTCTATTAGTATAGGAGTTGATTATATGCTAAAAATAAGAACAAGAAAAGCAAATATTCGAGATGCTGCTTCAATGAGTATTATCCATGCAAATAGTTGGAGAAAAGCATATAAAGGGCTATTACCAGATGAATATTTAAATGGAATTCAAGATACACAATGGATAAACATGATAACAAAAGGTTTGGAAGATAATACTATGAATGCATGGGTTGCTACCATTGAAGACATCATAATAGCTTGTACATGTGTAGGTAATTCAAGATATAAAGGATATGAAGGTCAATTAGAATTAATTTCCATATATGTTTTGTCAGAATATTGGAATTTAGGGGTAGGTTCTTTACTAATAGAGGAAGTTTTGGAATATGCAGTAAATAATAAATATAAAGAAGTAGGGCTTTGGGTTTTAGATGGCAATAGCCAGGCCATAAGGTTTTATGAAAAAATGGGATTTTTCAATAATGGAGATACTATTTCATGTATGATAGGAAAAAATTCCACAACTGAAAAACGTTATATAAAAAAGCTGGTTTAAAAAAACACTTCAATTGAAATATTTTATGCTATAATATGTATAAATAATTCTTTATTGATTATAGAATATAGAGTACATTGAAGGCAAATATCAATGAAGTATGGAAATTGATAGACAATTTAACCCTAGAAGAAAAAAGAATAATATATAAGGAAATGGAACAGGAAATTAGTACTAAACTATTAGACATATTAGATAAAGTTAACGAGCGTGCAGAAAAAGATTCTATTAGTTCAGAAGAGATTACTAAAGAAGTTGAAGATGTTAGAGGGTATATTTATGAAAAAGATTAAAATTGTAATTGATACCAATATATTTGTGAGTGCTTTTCTAGGAAGTAAAAATGCTAGGTTGGTTCTAAATCCATATAAATTGATGTTAATAAACAAACCAGTAGGCTTATTATGATGAAAACCTACTGGTTTTTTGGTATATTTTCTACTTAAATTAATTTTTCTTTTATATATTTATCACCAAATAAGTTTTGCGAGTAGAGTCGATACGGTGAACCGTATCATAAGTAGGACAAGCCTTATTGATTATAAATTAGGATTTAGGGGTTACTACGGACCATAAGGAAATGGTATAATGTGTATAAGTAGGAAAATGTGAATTAACTGCTATGGAGGAAATGGTTATGGAAGAAAAATTAATAGATTCTGCTAAGGAATATTTGAAAAAAGAATATAATTGTCATTCAATAATATTATATGGTTCCTTTGTTAGTGGGGATTATACAGAAGAAAGTGATATAGATTTAGTATGTTTTTGCGATAACCCCAAAAAGGAAAATGATACGACAGTATTTAATAATAGGAGATTAGATGCTTGGATTTATAAAACGGAAATGATGGAAGAGTGCACTCAATTTCTTCATGTTAAAGATGGTAAAATAATTTTTGATGAAAGAGATTTATGTACTATTTTTCTTAATGAAATAAATAAGCAGTTTATAACTGGCCCCAAACAATTAACATTGCAAGAAAAAGATTTTCTTAAAGATTGGCTTAAAAAAATGTTACAAAGAGCAAGAAAGGGGGATATCGAGGGAAATTTCAGGTACCATTGGCTGCTTACAGATTCATTGAAGATTTATTTTGATATTAAAGGTATGTGGTATTTGGGTCCCAAGAAATCTTTACAGTGGCTTTATGACAATAATAGGGAAGCATACTATTTATTCTATAATGCATTGAGAAACAATGCTGATATTGCTGAAATAGAGAAATTAATTGAATATATAGTTGTGTCATAATTTTTATATTATATGTAATAAATAATATGGTATAATAAATATATATTACATTATTTGAAAGGTAGTGATAGAATGGACACTGCTAAACAAATATTATTAAAACTTATAGATGAAATTCCAGAAAATCAAATACATGAAGTAATAGATTTTATAGGATATTTAAAAATAAAAAATGAGAGAGATATGTTTAAAGAGTTAGAAGAGGCAAGTAAAAGTAGCATGGACTTTTGGAACAATGATATAGATGATGAGGTATGGAATAATGTATAAGCAAGGAGATATATTACTAATTCCAATACCATTTACAGATTTGACATCCAGTAAAAAGAGACCTGTTCTTGTACTATCAAATGATGATTATAATTCTAAAACAGA
>NZ_PPXW01000001.1:1775188-1790022 GCF_021655095.1 Clostridium sp. Cult1
ATTACTACTACCTACTAAACCTACAAGTCTTGCAGATACTGTTGCAAAGAAGAATCCAAATACTGCGATTATCAATGCTCCAGGAATACCTACCGGTATAAAATCTGTAGCTCCTATAAATATTACTATAGCTGCTACTCCTATTAAGGCTAATTTAATGGACATATCTTCATCTGTTCTTAAAGTTGAAGATGTACCTGCAGTACTCTTTAATCCTCCCATAGCTTCTTTAAAAGTTCTAATTATTAAAGGTAAGGATTTGACTAAGCTTAGGATACCACCAAAGGCAACGGCCCCTGCACCAATATACCTAATATAATTGTCCCAAATGTCCCAATAGCTTAACTCCATTAATGGCACAGAAGCTGGATAAATTATATCTGGTATATATTGTCCTAGATGGCTTATAAGTGGTATAAGGACTAACCAACCTAGTACAGCTCCTGATAACATATAGGAAGATATTTGTGGCCCTACTATGAAACCTACTCCCAATAGAGCTGGTAGCGTATCCATACCTATAGCTGCACCTTTATATCCTGGTAAAGCCCATTCTATTTCTGAAGGGAACAATTTAATTCCGTCAGTAATAAATTTAAATGCTGAACCAATTCCAAGGCCTTTGAATACAGTTTCAGCTTTTGCCCCTCCAGTTTCTCCTGCTATTAATACTTCTGCACAGGCAGTTCCTTCTGGATAAGGAAGGACTCCATGTTCGTTTACAATTAATGCTTTCCTTAGTGGGAGCATCAATAAAGCACCTAATATACCTCCTGCTAAGGATATAATTACAATTCTCATTAAACTAGGCTCTGCCATCCCAAGTTCCTGAGACCAGATAAACAAAGCTGGTAAAGTAAAGATTGCTCCTGCTGCTAAAGATTCTCCAGCAGAGCCTATGGTTTGTACCATATTGTTTTCCAAAATAGATTCCCTCTTCATAATTCCACGGATAATACCCATTGAGATTACTGCTGCTGGTATGGATGCACTAATAGTCATACCAACCCTAAGACCAATATAGGCATTGGCAGCACCAAATATTATAGCCATAATAATACCAATAATGATTGCTGTAGGTGTAAATTCTGGCATTACCTTATCCGCAGAGATATAGGGTTTAAATTCTTTTGCTTGCTTTTCCACTTTGGCAACTCTCCTTTCTTTTTTTGATTTTATTGTGTGTATTTTTATTATAATTTTTTTATTCTCAATTGTCAAATAAATTCAAATCTAGTATTTTATTGCATTAACTTGGTAAATCGACATAGTGGTTGAGTTTTTCTACAAATAAAACAGCAACCCTATAGCGGGTTGCCAAAGGATAAATTTTATATCATATTCCTTTTTACCATCTCTGTAACTACAAAACTTGCTACGTCCTCAGCAAAGCTTCCCGTTCCAAAGCCTGCATCATAACCTAGTTCTTTGGCCAATTCATGGGAAATCCTTGGCCCACCACAGGTTAAAATCACCTTATCTCTTATTCCCTCTGCTTCCAGCAATTCTACTAATTGGGTTAAATTTGGTATATGGACATCTTTTTGGGTTACTACTTGGGATACCAAAATAGCATCAGCATCTAACTCTATGGCTTTGGCTACTAGTTCTTCGTTGGGGACTTGACTACCTAGGTTATAGGCTTCAATTCCCTCATATCTCTCTAATCCAAAATGGCCTGCATAACCTTTCATATTCATAATGGCATCTATCCCTACAGTATGAGCATCGGTGCCAGTGCAAGCTCCTACTACTACTATATCTCTTTTTATATTATTCTTTATAAATTCTTCTACCTCTTCTTTACTCATTACATCTAAATCCACTTTTGGTACTTCTATTTTAGTATAGTCTACTGTGTGAACGGATTTTCCATATAGTATAAAATAGGTATATCCTACTAAATCCTTAGAGTATACTACAGAAGGTTCTTCTAGTCCCATCTTTTTAGCTAATTGGCGGGCTGCTTCATTAGCCTCATCTCCATAGGGTACTGGTAAGGTGAAGCTCAATTGAACCATTCCATCGTTTAATGTATCTCCATAGGGTTTTACCCTTGTTAAATCCACCATTATTTCCCACCTCCAACCATTAGTTGAATAAATGGATTGAAATACCCTGAATCCTTTTTAGCTACTCCATCTAATCCTTTGCCACCAGTTCTAGATCTTTTTACTCCGCCAAATTTACCCTGTTCTATAGTTGAAAACAATCCATTATTGGCTATTTCATTTAATAATTCTTCTGCATCCTTTAAAACCTTACGGGCTCTCCCTTGGATAATACCTCCATCTCTAAAGCTAATTTCATTACCCAAATCCTTAGCATTGTTAAAAATATATTTAGCATTTTCTATGGAAAGATATCTGTCCTGTAAATGAGGAGTATGGATGGCTTCCGTTAACATTCCTAGTAACTGGATTCCTTGGTTGGTCATTATGGATACTAGGTTAAACATAGCATCTTGTATATGGCCTTTAAAAATATTCCCAGTCATATATTTAGTTGGGGGCATATATTTTAATGGTGCATTTGGAAATATTTCTCTGGCCATTTGGGCTTGGGCTAATTCATATAAAAACCCATTTTTTAATTCTGGGTCCATTTCAAAGGCATGGCCTAACCCCATTTGTTCTTCTGGAATACCAGCTTTTAATGCAAATTGTTCATTTATAAATTGGGAGGCCAATACGGTATGAGCTGCTTCTACTGCATCATCTGTTGTAAGGTAGTTGTCCTCTCCTGTATTTATTATTATGCCTGCGTATCCATTGATTACCCTGGAGAAATATTGGTCTATTAATGTTCTTTGCATATTTATATCTCTAAATAAAATTCCATAAAGAGCATCGTTTAGCATCATATCTAATCTTTCTAAAGCACCCATGGCAGCTATTTCTGGCATACATAGACCAGAGCAATAATTACAAAGCCTTATATAGCGACCTACCTCTTCTCCTACTTCGTCTAAGGCTTTTCTCATAAGTTTAAAGTTTTCTTGGGTAGCATAGGTTCCTCCAAAGCCTTCAGTAGTAGGACCATAGGGCACATAGTCTAATAGACTTTGACCTGTAGTTCTAATTACAGCTATTACGTCAGCTCCTTGACGAGCTGCTGATTTAGCCTGTTCTATGTCTTCATATATATTTCCTGTAGCCACTATTACATATAGATAGGGTTTATTCCCTTCTCCTAAAACGTCGATTAATTCTTCTCTTTTGTTTCTATTAACTTTAATTTTTTCTATACTTTCTTCTGCCTTTTCATATATAATATCTTGAATTTTTTCCTCATTAGCTGCTGATATCCTAGTGATATCCAATTCTCCCCTAGCTATCTTTTCTGCTATTTCTTGGGGATTGTCTCCAGTTTGTGCTATAGCGTTACCTAGCCAATAGGCTATACCTCGTTCTAATCCTCCACCTTCTTTAATATTGTCTATGAATACATTTGGTAAAGGTTTGTCTATTTCATCCACACCATCTATTCCCAATAACCTAGCAATAGTTCTTTCTGTGGAAGTGGTAGTATGTTCATCTATAAATTTTTGCACATCATCAGCTATTAGTTTAGCTGCGTTTCTTGAACTATCGATTAATTTTTTATCAAGATTTAATTTGCTCAAACATATCAACCTCCTTTTTTGAATGCACAATTGACAGTTCACAATTATCTGAAAAAATTAACCCCAAAATTGTACATCCTAAATCCTAAATTATTAAAGTTAGTCCTCTAAACTTTTTTCCGCTCTATGGATTATCTTTGGATCTAAACCCATTATTCTGGCTATGTTTAGTGCATCTTTGGGGACTGGTTTGGTTTTATCTACGGTTCTTAGGCGGTAATCCATAAGCCTGTTTATTAGATTTATCTTCTCAGGTTGGATTTTTTTCAATTCTAATTTTAACTCATCTAATTCCATATGGGATAGGCCTATTACCTGTAGATGGACTACTTTATCCATATTTCCAATATTGTCGTAATGAGTTGTCAATAAGGTTATAGAATTTTTGTCTAGTAAATATTCTACTACTGCTCTTGATATGGCATAGCCTTCTTCTGGATTGGTGCCACTGGCTAATTCGTCTATTAATATTAAACCTTTATTTTCTGATATTTCTATAGCCTCTTGAATTAGTTTAATCTCTCCTCCGAAGGTGCTCAAACCTTTATCTGTAGATTGAAAATCTCCTATGGAAGCCTTAATAAAATTGCTTAGCCCTAGAGTCATTTCCTTGGCTGGAACCAATAAACCATGTTGGGCCATGGAAGTCAACAGGCCTACCAATTTAAGACTGACAGTCTTTCCTCCCATATTAGCTCCTGTAATACAGGTGACCCCTTCCTTAAGTTCTAAACTTATAGGAGTATATGCTAATCCTATTTTCTTTAAGGATTCCTCAACTTTTGGATGTCTTCCTTCTACTATGGTTATGGAGTGTTCTTTGATAATATGGGGTTTGATCCCATCTATTTCTAGCCCAAAGCTAGCCTTTCCCAGTATAAAATCTATCTTTCCAATACTGGATATATTTTTATAAAGGGCTTTGCTTTTTTTGCCTATTTCTTTAGAAAGATATTTCCTTATCTCCATTTCCTCTTTTTCTTCTTTATCCTTAAGAATTAGGACTTTTCTTTCCAATAGGGTTATTGTGTCCGTTGCTTTTAAAGAGTATCTAATATTCATATAAGTTTCCGATACATAGTTTAAATGAGGATAATTCTCTAACTTTTCGATTACTTCTCCTTTGTCTTTAGGAATAATTATAGAACCATCTGGATTTAATTTTATATCCAGCTCTTTTTCAATCTTTTCCTTTAAGTTATTTTTCTCCCTTTTTATTCTTCTTTCTGCTTCCCTTTTTTCTTCTCTAATGGACTTTAATTCTTCTGAATAGGCATCATATATATAGAAAGTAGAAATACCTGTAGATTCTGGGTCCAGTAGTTTTTCTAAACTTTCTATTGGTTCTATTGTCATATCTTTCCATAGGAATACTTGACTGGCAGTCAAGTATTCCTTTAAATCTCTAATTAAAAAAAGGAAGTTCTTTATCTCAAACAATTCAATTTCTGAAAGAATTCCTCCATCCCTGGCTCTGTTTATGGAAATTCTTAAATCCTTTATACCATGGAGTATATTGTTTATTTCTCCCATAAACCTTTTATTTTTAGCATAGTTAGCATAGGTTGCCACCTTTTCTAATTCCTCTATTAGCTTTTCCTCTTCTCCTCTAAAAAAAGGTCTCATTTTATCCTTGTAGATTTTCCCATAGGGGGTTTTAATATTTATCCTATTCAATATATACTGAAAATCTAAAGATGCTTTCGTATGCCCATCCATAAATTCCATTTTATTCACCCCCTAATACTAAATCTACTACCGGAATATCCTTTATATAATATCTCATTTTTTCTAACAACTCTCTAGCTTCAAAATAATATCCTTGTGGTGCATAAGGGTTTAATGTTATTGCTATTAAATTAATCGGATTTAATACCTTTATTTTTATACCATATCTCATAAATTTCAGCCAATCCTTGGGTGGAATAAATATTTTTGTTCCATCAGCTACTACTATATCCACATTTTTATATCTATTTGTTGATCTTATAATATCTTCCACAGTGTTTTTTACTAAGGAACCAGGGATCAGTATGTATTTTGAATTATCCTCTATATGATCCCCTATAATATGTCCACAATTTAATGCGGTTTTTATCTCTATAGGATGAATATTTAAACCCTTGTCTATAATAGCAATATCTCCATCCTTTAAAACCTTTTCTAGTATTTCTCTTTCCCTAGGATCTTCAATTTGAGGAAGGTTAAAAAGGTTCACTATATGGATGGTTTCTTCTATAACCTTGTTCATATCTCTACTTAATACAGCTCCAGTAGATAATATGGTGGCATCGGTTATAGAAGGGGCGGCGGAAGACCTTCTATCTATGGCCCCATCTATTACCACCATTTCCGCCCCTAATTCTATCATTAAATTTGCAACTTCTTTTATTTCAGCTGTAGTCTGAGGCCCTGATATTTGAATATATCCACTATCCTTCACTCTACCTATGAGAATCTCTCCTAAGGGGGTTCTATATTGGGTTATGCTCATTATTTCTACAGTAGCATCGCCTAAGGACAATAATTCGGTAGTAGTGGCAATTATGGTTCCTTCTTCTGCAAATATTTTAGGCTTTTCCGTTTCTGTAACTAAATCCAAGGATTCTCCATCCCTTCCAGTGGAAACAATGCCTAATTTTATATTTTTATCTACAGCTTCATAAATTAAATGGTTTAACGCTACAGTCTTGCCACTGTTCTTAGCCATGCCGACTATGGATATTATTTTGTGTTTATTATAGATATGTTTTAGTAACAATAGATCACCCCTTATTTCAATTGACAATGTATAGTTCACGGTTATTTAGGGTCTAATTGTGCTGTGTATTAATTAAAATCGTTAATTAGCTGAAACTGTCCTCTGTTTTCTCTCTAAATTACTTGGTGCCATGGATTTTACTTCTGGGTCTTGGAGTAGTTCTGCTACGCCGGTCATATGTCTTTCCCTTTCGCCTTTGCATACAGGGCAATTACATGGTTCTTCTGTAATTTGAGGTTCTGTGTAAGTAGTAATAACCCCTTCATAATTTCTTAATACTATCTTAGTTGGAGATTGACTTATAAGGTATTGAGGCATAACTGGAGTCTTTCCACCACCACCTGGTGCATCTACTACAAAGGTTGGAACAGCAAATCCTGAAGTATGTCCTCTTAAGGCTTCTATTATTTCTATACCCTTAGATACTTTAGTTCTAAAATGTTCTATTCCCATAGATAGATCACATTGGTAAATATAATAAGGTCTAATTCTTATCATTACCAATTTATGAACTAATTCCTTCATTATATTTGGACAATCGTTGACCCCTCTCAATAATACGGATTGATTGCCTAGTGGAATTCCTGCATCTGCCATTTTATTTGCTGCTGCTATTGAAGTTTCTGTAATCTCCTTTGGATGATTAAAATGGGTGTTCAACCAAATAGGATGATATTTTTTTAACATATTAACTAAGTCGTCGGTTATTCTCATAGGCATAACTACAGGGGTCCTAGTACCAATTCGGATTATTTCCACATGAGGAATTGCCCTTAATTCCTTTATAATATATTCTAATCTTTCATCAGATACTAGTAATGCATCTCCACCAGATAATAAAACGTCTCTTACTTGGGGAGTGTTTCTAATATATTCTATACATTGATCAATTCTATCCTTAGGTGCCCCTGAATCCTTTTGTCCTGCAAATCTTCTCCTAGTACAATGTCTACAATACATGGAGCATTGGTCAGTTATTAGGAAAAGTACTCTGTCCGGATATCTATGGGTAAGTCCTGATACAGGGGAATCTTCATCTTCTGCTAATGGGTCTTCCATATCTGCTATACTCTCGTGGGTTTCCATTATTGTAGGGACTGCTTGTTTTCTAATAGGGCAATTTGGGTCATCTGGATCCATTAAAGATGCATAATATGGTGTAATTCCCATTCTAAACTTACTTAATACTTGACCTATTTCCTTTTCTTCCTTTTCAGTTATATTGATCACTTTCTTTAAATCTTCCACATCAGTAATTCTATTTCTAACCTGCCACCGCCAGTCATGCCACTCTTCATCTGTCACATCTTTCCATAATTCAATATCTTTATAAGATCTCACAGTGAAAACCTCCCTCTTTTTTCAATGGACTAAGCGTATAACTCCTGGAAAATCCTTCTTAATTCTTTAGACTCTCTCATTAGTTCTAAGGATATAGCTGCGTGGTCTTTTGTGTAACCATTTCCCACTATCATGGTTATGTCTTTTCCTACCCCTTCTGCTCCTAGGGCTGCTTTTGTAAAGCTAGTTGCCATACTGAAGAAATATACAATGCCTCCATCTTTTGTAAGCAATATACTGGACATTTCAGTGTTTGGAATATTAACTGTATTTATAACTATATCTGCCATTTCCCCATTAGTTGCTTCCTTAACTTTCTCTAGTAATTCTACTGCATTGGTAGCGTTTGCCTTTATGTAGACATCAGCTAAGTTTGCATTCTTAACTCTTGCTATGGTTTCATCCCTAGATCCTATGCATATGACCTTTCCCGTTACTCCTGCTCTTTTCTTTGCTTCATATAAGCAAAGCATTCCAGATTTACCAGTACCACCTATTACTACTACTGTATCTCCCGGTTTGACTAATTTAGCTGTTTGAGCTGGTGCTCCTGCTACATCTAAGACAGATAATGCTAAATTCTCTGGTAGGTCTTCAGCCAATACTGCATATATTCCAGATTCAAATAATATAGCTTTTCCCTTGATATCCACTTGATCAACATCTGGTCTTATTTCTAAGAATTCATCTATTCTAAGTGGAGTTAAGGATAAAGAAACCAAAGTAGCTATTTTATCTCCTACTTTTAAGTCGGTTTTCCCTTCCAATGCAGGTCCAATTTTCTCTACAGTCCCTATTAGCATACCACCAGAGCCAGTAACTGGATTTTGGTGTTTACCTCTTTCAGCTACTATGCCTTTCATAATCTTTTTAATTTCTTCAGTGTCTCCCTTTGCCTGTTCTTTTATTTGAGTAAAACTAGCTGAATCTACATTTAACGTTTGTACATCGATTAATATTTCGTTGTCATAAATTTCCATGCTATTATCAATTTTTAATGCAGGTTGTGGTAGTACTCCTTTTGGTTCAATTACCCTATGAGTACCATATGGACATCCTTTTCTCATAAAAATCCCTCCTTAGAAATTTATCGCCATATATAATATAATGCAAATTTTGTGCCAATTTTCACAAAGTTTGAAATGACTGAATTTTAAGGTTATAAGCTGATAAATATATAAACATACAAATTTATTGCCTAATTTTGGGCAAATAAATTCCCCTAAAGGTTGCCTGGCACCCTTTAGAGGAATTTATTATAGTTATTTTAGATTATATTTGGATATTTTGTATTGAAGAGTTTGTCGAGGAATGTTTAATAGTTCTGCAGTATAGCTAATGTTGTATTCTGCTTCTTCTAAAGCTTCTTTTATCAATTCCCTTTCTATATTTTCTAAAGTGGCTTTTAGGGATAGACTCCCCTCTAAATCTTTAATCTGCTTGAATTTTGTCGGTAGATGTTCTATATCTATTATCTCTATGTCGTATATACTCATAATTCCTTCTATTAGATTTTCCAATTCCCTTACATTTCCTTCCCAAGGGTTGGAAATAAATAGATCCATTACCTTTTTGGATACTCCTTTTACTGATTTACCTAGTTTTTTATTTAGTTTATCTATAAAATGCTGAGTTAATATGGGGATATCGTCTTTCCTTTCTTTTAAAGGAGGAATATTTAGGCTTATAACATTCAATCTATAGTATAGGTCTTTTCTTAAATATTTTTGCTTAACTGCTTCTTCTGGAGGTATATTGGTAGCGGTGATTATTCTTACATCTACATTAATACTTTTAATTCCTCCTACTGGCCTAAAGCTTCCGTCCTGTAAAACTCGCAATAGTTTTGACTGTAATTCTAAGGGCATGGAGTTTATTTCATCTAGAAATAATGTACCTCCATTAGCTAATTCAAATAGGCCTTGTCTATCTTCTGCTCCTGTAAATCCTCCCTTGACAGTTCCAAATAGAATCCCTTCTAATAGATTGGCTGGTAAAGCAGCACAGTTTTGAGTAATAAAAGGTTTGTTTTTTCTATTGCTTGCATTATGTATAGCATGAACAAATAATTCCTTCCCTGTACCTGTATCTCCATATATTAAAACTGGTGCATGGCTATCTGCTGCTTTCAAGGCTATTTGTTTAAGTTTTAACATTTCTTTGTTTTGCCCTATAATGTCTAGAAAGGTATACTTAGCCATTTCTTCTTCTTTAGTTTTCCCTTTAGAATTATTATATAGTTTGCTCTGTAGGTCTACGATCTTTTCAGACATCTCTCTAACCTGGGTTATATCTTTGGATATTTCTAAAGCTCCTAATATTTTGCCGTTACTTTTAATAGGTATGGAAGAGTTAATGGTAGTTATCTTTTCTCCTTTATAGTTTATGAAGGTTTGTTCTTTTTTAAGGATTGGCTTTCCTGTTTTAATTACAGTTAAAAGAGTTGAGGTTTCATAACTTAATGATGGATATACTTCTAACAAATGACGGCCTACAGCCTCCTCCCTATCTATGCCATCTATTTTTTGAGCAAATAGATTATAATAGGCTATTTTACCATTCTTATCTATGATATGGATACCTTCTTCTATACAATCTAATATTTCCAGTATATTCTCCCTAAAGAATAAATCTTTCATAAAGACTCCTTTCTGCTGAATTTTAGGCACTCAAAGCCAAATTATAGGCACCTAATGTGCCTATAAATTTTCAATATTTACTTTTTGAACAGAGGCTATTTCTTTTCTTAATATATTGCCTCCAATTCTTTTAAATTTCTCAGGGTCATCGCTTACATAATAATGGTATTTCCCTCCATCTAGTTTACTGGATAATAAGCCTTTTTCCTTTAGCATTATCTTTCCAGCTTTAGCCGTTTCATAGGCTGGATTAACCATTGTCACCTTATCTCCCAACACTTTATTGATGGTATAGCGAAGGGCTGGATAATGGGTGCAGCCAAGAACTAAAGAATCTATATTATGTTCTTTTAATTCTAATAAGTATTTTTTTGCTGTAATAAATGCCACATCTGTGCTTTCCCATCCTTCTTCTACTATTGGTACAAATAGAGGGCAGGGGATTCCTATTATCTCTGCAGAGGGCAACATCTTTCTTATTTTTCTTTGATAGGACTGGCTATTTATTGTTCCTTCTGTGCCTATTACTCCAATTACCGAATTTCTAGTAGCGGAAACTGCAGCTTTGGCTCCTGGTTCTATAACTCCTAATATAGGTACATCAAAAACTTTTTGAGCTTCTTCCATAGCTAAAGCTGATGCTGTATTACAAGCTACTACTATAGCTTTTATTTCCTTTGTCAATAAAAACCTTACGGATTGAAAGAAATACTTTATTACTGTTTCTTTAGAACGAGTCCCATAGGGAATTCTAGCTGTATCTCCAAAATATACTATATCTTCTCCTGGTAGTTGTTCCATTATTTCTTTTAATACTGTTAATCCACCAATTCCTGAATCGAATACTCCAATTGGTCTGTCATCCATAAAAAAACCCCCTTTTATTATATTTTATTAATATTAGGGGGTTTTTACAACTGTTATTTTAAGCAAGAAATTTAAAGCTTAAAAGGTTAATGTACCATTTTCATTTTTAATTAGCTGTAGTATTTGTTCTTCATTGCCAGTTAAGGCATTGATATAGACTATATAATCTGCCCCTCTATAGTTACCTTTAAATTCGTAACATAGTACTTCATTTTTTCCTTTAGGAATCAATGCAAGTCTAGAGGAGTTTATATCAAAATCCGTCTTTACCTCTTCTCTGGCTTCTTCTAAAGTTAACTTAGGTTCTTCAATGTTTCTATTATGGTGATTTAAATAATAGGTTGAGGCATCAAACCCTACTATTTCTCCATTATCCAAAGCCACTTTTACCTTTACTAGATCTGGATAAATGGTTATATTCTGTTCCTTATATACAAAGTTAAATAATACTGTTCCATCATATCTTAAATAATAATTGGGTTCCATATTATCGAAACCTTTTTGTCTTAAATATTCAAGGGCTTTGTTTTGAGCTTCCTCTATAGATAATTTTCCTTTAGCTACTGGCCTTGGGTTAGCCATCCATAGTACGTGGCCACCTTTTTTAGATACTCCCATATATACTGCCAACTCCTTGGAAGTATTTCTAGGATATAGATTGAAAGTATAGGAAGGTATCCTAACTTCCGATGAATCCTCTCCTTCTTCAAAGACAGTTATGTCGTTAACTTTATTGGCTCCAAAGAATTCTGTAGCTATTTTTTGTGCTTGACTTTTAGATATATTTTTATTTTCTAATCCTAAAGGTTTTCGGTTTATCATCTGATCCGAGAAAGGTCCATCATAGATCAATTCTGGAGTTTTTGCCATATTTTTCTCAATATTGACTAAAGTAGTTTGAAATACCTTTTCGTTTCCTTCCTGAACCTTTTTATTCTGTCGGTCATTTAGAGAACCGAATAAGAAATTTTTATCTGATAATTCTGATTGAAGTTTAGCCAGTTCTTCATTGAAGGTAGCAGAATTCTGCTGAAGATTGGCTAATGATGCCATCTGTTCGTTGGTTACAGGTTTCCCTTGTAAATGAGTTTGGATTAAATAGTAGCTATAGTCTGCAACCTGATTTAAAAACTTTTCTGTTTTGGCAGTTTCTGCATGGGTTATGGGCATTTGCCCTAGTTTGTCTTGTGCAAAATAGGCCTCATTCATTATTTGGGATAAGAGCAACACATTTTGATCCCTTGAATTAGACAACATGGCCTTAGATAAATTTACTTGTACATTATCCAAATGTTTCTTTACATCAAAAAATAATCTTTGATAATTGTTTTCCAATGCCACCCCTAGTTCATTTTTAGTTGTATATTCGTTATAACCCCAAACAAGGGAAATTATAAGGGCTAGGCCTAATATGCTTGGAGCTATCCACCATCTTCTATTTCTATCCACTTTCTCTCACCTCCTATAGTCCAAACCAATGTTTACCAATTTTCAATGTTACCTTCCTAGACCAAATCCATCTACTGGTAGCTGTGGCTGGATTCCAATAATATAGGCAGCCATAGGTAGGGTCCCAACCATTTAGGGCATCCCTTGCTGCTTTAATAGAATCCTTGTCTGGAGTTAGATTTATTTGCCCATCAGCTACTGCTGTAAAAGCTAAAGGCTGATATACTACTCCTGCTACAGTATTTGGAAACTTAGGACTTCTAACCCTATTTAATACTACTGCTCCTACTGCCACCTTTCCTATATAGGGTTCTCCCCTAGCCTCCCCATGGATAGTTCTAGCCAAAAGATATTCGTCTCCTTTTCTATTAACTCCTTGAGCATAAGCAGGTGCTGCACTGGTTAGATTTATTCCCAATGCTGCTGCTGTTTGAGGTCCAACTACTCCATCTACTCTAAGCCCGTTTTTAGCTTGAAACCTTCTTACTGCTCTATAGGTTTCTGGCCCATATATGCCATCTACGGCTCCAATTAAATATTTCCATTTTACTAATTGCCATTGAACATTTTTCACATCCTGCCCTTGAGTTCCCCAATAAAGTACTTGAGGTGCAAAGAACATATTGGATCTATTGGTAGCTTCTTGTAGAATATTATTTGGTTCATAAAACATAAGTATGGACAGGAATACTAATACTAGAATCAAAGTGGTTACAGTAAACTTTTTCAAATTATTTACCTCCTTTCATATTTGCCAGGTTTCTATATTTTTTGTAATAATATAAAATTTATACAGTAAAATGAAAAAAGCCATTATTGGCTTCATTTACCAATAATGGCTTTTTTCATTTTTATTATTAAATTTTTAAAAGTTTTACCAATATACTATATATTACTTGAGTAGTCTTAACTAAACTGTCAATTGAAACCCATTCATCGGAAGAATGATAATTTTGGCCATAGGGGCCAAAAATGAATGTAGGGGCTCCAGTCCTAGTACCTAGATAGTTAAAATCCCCCATACTAGAAAAATAGGCTATAGTTCCATAGGTTCCCGTTATTTCCTTAATGGTTTCTTGAAATAACTTTGTAAATTCATTGTTCTCATCTACTGTATAGGGTTTAAATCCATCTACCCCTTCATGAGGAGCTTCTCTAAATTCTATTTCATATCGACTTTTAATATTAGCCTTTTTGGCTGCTTCATCCACTTCTTTGATTAAATAGTCTTTATCTTCCCCTCTGACTACATGCCTAAACACTGTAAAACTAGATTCTTCTGCAACACTACATGCTGCTCCCCCACCTGAAGTTTCAATTACCACCAAGGAGCCTTTGCCTAGTTGAGGATCCTCTTTTAATTTTAATTTATTCAATTCGCATATTAGTTTAGCACCATCTAGTATAGCATCTATTCCTAATTCTGGAGAGGCAGCATGGCTAGCTTTACCATAAAGATTTATCTTATAGTTATAACCACCTCTAGCTCCTAAACATAGACAGGGAAATTCAATATCTGTAAATCCACTACTAGGTTCTGTTACTATTGATAAGTCAATATCCTCCGTTATTCCATCTAGGATAGTAGCATCGGTCCCTAGTCCATAGGGGCCTTCTTCATCGGAGACTAGAGTGTAGACTATTTCACCTTTAAAATCCTTTACATTTTGCAAGAAAGCTTTTAAAGCAAGCATTATTGCTGCCGACCCACCTTTCATGTCTAAAGCACCTAAACCATATAGTCTATCTCCTTCTATGGTTGCCTTAAAAGGATCCTTTGTCCAACCTTGGCTTAAGGTAACTGTGTCCAAATGCCCATTAAGTAATATTTTTAGCCCTTCTTCCTTTCCCTTAATACTTCCTACTAAATTTATTCCTTTAAATTTTGTAATCTTTTTTTCAACATACCTGTGATATTCAACGGGTATATTATTATTTTTTAGCCAATCATACGCATATTTCATTATTTCTTCTTCATTAAAATAGGGACTATAAATTTCTATAAGTCCTGATGTCAGATTAATAACTTTTTCTCGAATATTTTCCAACCTAATCCCCCCTAGTATAATAATGTCATAGTCAATAAAGACTATGCAGTTAAAACTTTTATAAAAATCTCATTTCTTTATTCAGTAACTGAAGAAGATATTCA
>NZ_PPXW01000001.1:1790052-1794853 GCF_021655095.1 Clostridium sp. Cult1
ACTCCAATAGCAATGGAAGAAGGATTAAGATTTGCTATCCGTGAAGGTGGTAGAACAGTAGGAGCTGGAGTTGTTACTAAAGTTCTTGGGTAATTAGACTAATATGAAAGAAGGGGACGGAAAGCTCCCTTCTTTTCATATCCTATAATAAAAAAATAATGGTTAAATAGTGAAAAAAAGGCTTGAGTTTTTCTATAATATACTATAAACTATAGTAGTGTCCAAAAAATCTAGAGAATTTTAGACATTGCGATGATACAAAAGGTTGCCCCGCATTCAATCCTATAAATAAATTTTAATATCGAAAATATCATTCAATCCTGAATAATAATTTTACTATTTATTTAATGGATTGAGTGCGGGGGGAATTTTTGTTGAGAATGTCCGGTTACGAATCGGGCGACAGGAATTGTCTTTCATGGCGGAGGCCATTTATATAAAAAAACATTACAACACACCTGGAAGTGTGTATCGGCAATTCCATGTCGCATGTAAGAAAAATAACATGCGATAGAAGGAGGGAATTAAATGTCAAATAATAGTAAACAAAAAATTAGAATTAGGTTGAAAGCTTATGATCATGAGCTATTGGATTCATCAGCTCAAAAAATAGTAGAAACTGCTAAAAGAACTGGAGCTAATGTATCTGGTCCAGTACCATTGCCAACGGATAAAGAAATCATTACTATTTTAAGAGCGGTTCATAAGGATAAGGATTCTAGAGAGCAGTTTGAACAAAGAACACATAAAAGACTAATTGATATTCTAAATCCAAACCAAAAAACTGTTGACTCACTTATGAAATTGAATTTGCCAGCTGGTGTTGATATCGAGATTAAGCTATAATTTCTTAGAATGATTACCGATGGTAATCCGCTGTAGGATAATAGGAGGTGTAAGAATGAAAAACATATTAGGAAAAAAAATAGGAATGACCCAAGTATTTAATGAAGATGGAGTTGTTATTCCAGTAACGGTAGTTGAAGCAGGTCCATTAAAGGTTATACAAAAGAAAACTGTGGAGAATGATGGATATAATGCTATACAAGTAGGTTTCAAAGATAAGAAAGAAAACAGAATTAATAAGCCATTAAAAGGACATTTTGATAAAGCTGGAATCGAATATAAAAAGCATATAAAGGAATTCATCGTAGATAATGTAGAAGAATTTGAAATAGGCCAAGAGATCAAAGCAGATATATTCCAAGATGGAGACAAAATAGATGTTGTAGGAATATCAAAAGGAAAGGGTACTCAAGGGCCTATTAAAAGACATAATTATTCAAGAGGACCTGAAAGTCACGGTTCTAAATACCATAGAGGACTAGGAGCTAGAGCAGCTGCCGCCTATCCAGGTAGAGTGTTTAAAGGTTCAAAGATGGGTGGAAGAATGGGAAATGAAAGAGTAACGGTTCAAAACCTTGAAATAGTAAAGGTTGATGCAGAAAGAAACCTATTATTGGTAAAAGGTGCTGTTCCAGGGCCAAAAGGTGGATTACTAATAATAAAGGAATCCGTTATAAAAAGATAAGAAACAGATAGAAGGGAGGATCTGGCATGCCTAAGGTGAATGTTTACAATATATTAGGTGAACAAGTAGGAGAAATAGAGTTAAATGAGGATGTTTTTGGCGTTGAAGTTAATCAACATGTACTTTATGAAGTTGTTAAGAATCAACTTGCCAATAGAAGACAAGGAACCCAATCAGTAAAAACAAGAGCTGAAGTAAGAGGTGGTGGAAGAAAGCCTTGGAGACAAAAAGGTACGGGTAGAGCACGTCAAGGTAGTATAAGAGCACCTCATTGGGTTGGTGGTGGAGTATCATTTGCACCAAAGCCAAGGGATTATAGTTATAAAGTTCCTAAAAAGGTAAAAAGGTTAGCAATGAAATCAGCTTTAAGCTCAAAAGTTTTGAATAACGAAATAATTGTATTAGAGGATTTAAACTTAGAAGAGCCAAAGACCAAAGAAATGGTAAAAATATTGGAAAATGTTAAGGCTAGTAAAAAAGCTTTAATTGTATTGGATGAAAAGAATGTTAATGTAATTAAATCTGCAAGAAATATTCCAAATGTAGAAACTATATTTGTCAACACATTGAATGTTTACGATATATTGAAATTTGACTCCTTTATAATTACTAAAGATGCGGTAAGAAAAGTGGAGGAGGTGTTTGCATAATGCGTATTCCACACGATATTATTATTAAACCTATAATCACTGAGGAAAGTATGAATGATATGGCCTATAAAAAATATACTTTCAAAGTAGATAAAAGGGCCAATAAATCTGAAATTAAAAAAGCTGTAGAAAAGATATTTGATGTTAAAGTTGAAAAAGTGAATACTATGAATATGCTGGGAAAAGAAAAGAGAATGGGAGTACATGTTGGTAGAAGGCCAAGTTGGAAAAAGGCAATAGTAACTTTAACTGAAGATTCTAAAGCAATAGAATTCTTTGAAGGAATGTAGTAAGTTTTAAAAGAAGGAGGGAACAACAATGAGTATTAAAAAATACAAAGCAACTTCCCCTGCAATTCGTCAAATGACTGTTTCCACATTTGAAGAGATTACTAAGAAAGAGCCTGAAAAAACTTTGGTTGTTAGTTTAAATAGGAAAGGTGGAAGGAACTCACAAGGTAGGATAACAGCGCGCCATAGAGGTGGCGGTGCAAAGAGAAAATATAGAATTATCGACTTTAAAAGGAACAAGGACGGAATACCAGGAAAAGTTGCAGCAATAGAATATGATCCTAATAGGACTGCAAATATTGCGTTAATTCACTATGTAGATGGTGAAAAAAGATATATACTTGCTCCAAACAAATTGAAAGTTGGAGATATTATTGAATCAGGTGTAGATGCTGATATTAAGATAGGAAATACATTGCCACTTAGGAATATTCCTGTAGGTACTACTGTTCATAATGTAGAACTTAACCCTGGGAAAGGTGGTCAACTTGTTAGATCCGCAGGTTCTGAGGCTCAATTAATGGCTAAAGAAGGAAGATATGCTCAACTGAGATTACCATCAGGAGAATTCAGACTTGTATTGTTAGATTGCCGTGCAACGATAGGTCAAGTAGGAAATATTGATCACGAGAATTTAACAATAGGTAAAGCAGGAAAGAGTAGGCATAAAGGTAGAAGACCTCATGTTAGAGGTAGTGCTATGAATCCGGTAGACCATCCACATGGTGGTGGGGAAGGAAGAGCACCTATTGGTATGCCATCTCCATTGACACCATGGGGTAAACCAACATTAGGATATAAGACAAGAACAAAGAATAAGAAATCTGATAAATATATCGTAAGAAGAAGGAAAAAATAGTTATATCATTATTTGGAAGGAGGAATAATAATGGGCAGATCTTTGAAGAAAGGACCTTTTTGTGATGAACATCTACTAAAAAAAGTAGAAGAACTAAATGAAAAGAATGATAAAAAAGTCATTAAGACATGGTCCCGTCGTTCCACCATATTTCCCCAAATGGTAGGGCACACTATAGCAGTTCATGATGGTAGAAAACATGTACCTATATATATAACTGAAGATATGGTAGGACATAAACTTGGTGAATTTGTTCCTACTAGAACTTTTAGAGGACACGGTGATAAGACTGAAAGGTCAACGGCGCTGAAATAGATATTAAAGGAGGGAATTAGGATGGAAGCTAAAGCTGTAGCTAAATATATACGGATTTCACCCTTAAAGGTAAACTTTATTTGTGACGAAATTAGAGGTAAACAAGTAGATGAAGCTTTAACAATCCTTAGGTTTACACCTAAAAAAGGCGCAAGAGAACTTGAAAAAGTATTAAATTCTGCTATTGCCAATGCGGAAAATAATTTCAATTTAGATAGAGATAATTTGTATGTAAAAGAAGCCTATGCTAACGATGGCCCTCAGCTTAAAAGATGGAGACCTAAAGCTAGAGGAATGGCTTATCCAATATTAAAAAGAACTAGTCATATTGGAGTGGTAGTTAAAGAAAGAGAGTAGAAAAGGAGGGATAGTTAATGGGTCAAAAGGTTAACCCACACGGATTAAGAGTTGGAATAATCAAGGATTGGGATTCTAAATGGTATGCCGATAAAAAGAATTTTGATGAATTGTTAATAGAAGATTACGAAATCCGGGAATATGTTAAGAAAAAATTGTTTATTGCTGGGATTTCTAAGATTGAAATAGAAAGAGCTGCAAATAGAATAAAGATTTCTATCTATACTGCTAAGCCAGGTATGGTTATTGGTAAAGGTGGTTCTGGAGTTGAAGCTTTGAGAAAAGATATTGAAAAGATGACTAAGAAAAATGTAATTATAAACGTAGAGGAAGTAAAGGTTCCAGAATTAGACGCACAATTAGTATCTGAAAATATTGCTGCTCAACTTGAAAGAAGGGTTTCCTTCAGAAGAGCGATGAAGCAAGCAATCCAAAGGACTATGCGATCAGGCGCACAAGGGATTAAAACATCTGTATCTGGTAGACTTGGAGGAGCAGATATGGCAAGGACTGAAGGCTATAGTGAAGGAACTATACCCCTTCAAACTTTAAGAGCAGATATAGATTACGGATTTGCAGAAGCAGATACTACCTATGGAAAATTAGGAGTAAAAGTTTGGATATATAAGGGAGAGATTCTTCCTACTAAAAAAGTAGATGAAGATGATAAAACCAACGAAAAAAATTCGTCAAAGTAGTGTATAAATAGCTTGTAGGAAGGAGGAAAGGTAAAATGTTAATGCCTAAAAGAGTAAAATATCGTAGAGTTCATAGAGGAAGAATGAAAGGAAATGCTACT
>NZ_PPXW01000001.1:1794883-1814415 GCF_021655095.1 Clostridium sp. Cult1
GCATATAAAGCCAATGGTGGAAGCATTAAAGAATATTATAGGAATCAAAGAATCGAAAAGAAAAATGAAGAAAGAATATTAGAACTTGATAAAAGAGTAACAAATAGAGTAAAAAGAACCTACAACAATATTGATCCAGATATAATGATAGATATGCCATACACATCAAAAACAGATGGTAGATGGCTTAAGAATATGCTTAGCACTTCACACTTTTAACAAGAAGAAAAACTATAGCTTGCTTTGAGTTATTCACCTTCGGATAATAACCCAATAGCATTTATGTTTGGATTGTCAATGGTGGCGAGAATCCAGGGGGGAAATAAGGTTTAACAATTTATTGCATTATAAAAATGAGAGTTTTCTCTAATTTATTAAGAAGAAAATGATATTAATTGTTTTCCAACAACAACTTGACACTATCATCATTTACAAAGATATTGCCTAAGAGTAGGAATTTTGGTATAATGTTTCTAGGTCTAAAGACCCAGAAACATTATTTTTTTGTGAGGGAATTTTTAAAAATATATTTTAAGGTATTTAAAATCCATATTAGATTATCATGGGGGGATATGTATGGGTAATAGTGTTGTAGGTGTTGAAAGGCGAGTTAAGAAGCGTATAGAGGATTCTTTTAAAGCATTTATGTCTAAACATTTTAGTAGGGGACCAGGCCTCGTTAAGGTTTATGCAATTGAAAATTGTATAACCATATATTGTAAAAATATTTTAACGCCCTTGGAAAAGAAATTATTTATAGAAGATAAAGAGGGAG
Organism: Clostridium sp. Cult1; assembly: GCF_021655095.1. GTDB lineage: Bacteria > Bacillota > Clostridia > Tissierellales > Tepidimicrobiaceae > Schnuerera. The sequence continues at coordinate 1,795,659 of NZ_PPXW01000001.1, forward strand.
AATTATTGATAAAAAGTTTTAGAGAGAAATTAATATTAAATAATGAGGTAGAGTTTTTAAATATGGTTAATGATAGTATTGATACAACGATTAGTAGTTATTACATAGATTTTAATATTAAAGATGATAGTTTAGCTTGTGTTTTTATATTAAATTAGATATAATTGGTATAAGGTTTTGTGATAAATGAATAAATTATGGCAGATTAAAGGAAACTTTTTAAGTTGCTGGATGTAAGCTTGATGTGGTATACTGCTATGGAGTCGCGGAACAAACAGCCACCTATAAATTCTCCTTTGACATCAGTAAGTTAAAAAGTGGTAACGGAGAAGCTGAAGGTTAGACCTAACTCAAAATCTTTTTAAGCTAAACTAACCCATCAGTAACTAAAAGAAAGATACCAAGAAGCCCTATGGGCAAATATTATTTCCCATAGGGCTTCCTATTTATTGTAAAATTTTGCAATAACCTTATCTAGTATAATATTCATATCCATCATATTCAACTACATTACCGCTGGTATCCATTATATATTTAGGATTGTCCTTCAATCTAATGGAATATCCATCGGGAGCTTTGATATTACTATCTATTATTATTTTTATTGTGGAACCGTCAGTATCTAAAACTGTTGAGTATTTGGACCTGTCCAGTATTCCATCTCCTAATACTTCTACAATTAGGTCATCCTTAAATAGAGTTTCTACTTCTTTATCTAATTTTTCAGTAAAGGGCAGGTATATTATTTTACCGCTAACACTAAGGCTGCCTCGTCTTGCACTAATTTGAGGTTTTACTTCATCTTTTACAGTAATATAATCAGCTTTAGCCCTTGTGTTTAATATAGTTTCTATAGAGTTGTTACTCCTTACGGAAAGCTTACCATCTATAGTTGTTACATCTCTATCGTCTAAAGTAATTACAACTTCTTCTGTATCATTATATCTTACATCATATATAGTTTTTCCAGGTACACTAAAATCCCTAGCAGATGCATATAGTATAGGCTGATTAAATTTCACTACTATAGTATCAGGTTCAGTTAATTTAGCTTCTTTTACCACTGCATCACCTTGATTTCTACCATCAAACTTTAGTTTTACTGGTTCTATTAACATTCCATTAGTAGATTTAAGTCCTCTAACTTCCAATTCACTAATATTTCTACTTCCACCTATATTTACTTTTTTTCCATCTATTTCTTCAGGTAATGTAATTATATATGTTTTTCCATCATAAATTTGTTCAAATTCCGTTCCATGTGGAAGATATATATATTTTCCTTCAAAATCAATTAAGTAATTTCCTCGATCTTCTACAGTTGATGGATCCATATCTTTGTTAAATAGAAGTGTTATTTTATTATCTGTACCAGAATGACTAACTACTTTAGGTGCTTCTACATCATCCATGTATATATCTTGAGTATAGGTTATTAGGGAATTTCTTAAAGCTGTAGTATCTTCTACACCTTGGATTGTAATGGAATTGTTTCCTATTGGTAGATGAGTACTTAAGTTTATCTTATATTCTCTTCCAGAACCTTCTACACTTCTTATATATACAATTTTACCCTTTTCATCTCTGATATCATAATAATTTCTATTTTTAGCATCTACATTTTTGCTATAATAAACGGTAATAGATTTTCCATCTTCTGCAACTGTTAATCCAACTACTTCTGGATTTGTAGTATCTACAACTGGTTCTATCTCAATTTCTTCATTTCTCAACTTATTGTCTGAATAATCTTTTACACTATCGATATATAATACAACTTCACGAGTAGGCAATCTATTTCCTGAGAAGTCTAATATAACCTTATCATTTGATACCTTTACATTACTAGGATATCTTTTACTAGAGCCTGATTTCCAATAGAAATTGGTCCTGGAAACTGAACTTGGATCAATATCTTCGTCAAACTGTATAACTACTTCTTCTATAGTGGCATATTTATCAACTATTTTTGGCGGTTCAGTATCCTTTACTATATCGAAAGGAACATCCTGATCTAAAGCCTTATAATCTGCATAGTCAACTAAACCAGATACACTTAAAATATGTCTCCCTTCATCAGGAGCATAATAGGATGAGTAATATTTTAAAGTAATTACGTTATCTTCAATATCAACTTGGGCAGAAATTTTCTTATCATCAATCTTAAAATTTGATGATCTTGGATTTCTAACTGGTTCTGACATATAAACTCGTAATCCTTTGTTTCCCAACTGTTTAACTTCTTCTACTTGTGGAATATCATTATCAAAAGCAGTGAATTCTCTATCTCTTATACTTATTTCTTTCCCCTTTGATGATTTAATTCTATTTATGGATATTTTATATGTATTTTGATTTCTCATAGTTTCATTAAGAGTAAGGACTACTGTAGTATCGTTGTTTTCAAGACGTGCTGATTTCACTGTACCAGCATTTGTCGTATAATTACTAGTAAATAAGCTAGATGCCTTGTCTACGGGAGCCGTAAAATTTATAATAATCTCTTTAAGGTTATCTCCTTTTATATCTTGTAGTTCAAAGGGGAGCTCTTGAATAGTAAAGGATTGAGTTTTGGTACTTAAATTACCACTCAAGAATTTATATTCGTATTTTCCAGGTTGGAGATTTTCTACTAGATATGAAAACCTCCCATCTTCTTCTAAAGGAATATTATATTGTTTTTCTCCAGAAGTAATATCTGATGAAAGGGGTTTTAAATGTATTTTTAATGCATTTGTTCCTTTAGCTACCCCTTCAAATTTTACATTGTTTTTATCTATAGTTGGAACTGCTGAAACGTCAAAGGTATCAGGTATTTTTAAATTTAATTCTTGAGCTAGAGTTAAACTAGAACCACTAGGATAAAGTTTTAAAGCATTAAGGGTCATTGCTGCCATTAACCCTCTTTTTACATTCTCATCTGGTTCAGCTGAAATTCCATCCATTAATCCTAAAGTTTTTGCGATTTCTGGTACATTTTTATAATCTTTTACTTCTTCTCCATAGCCTAAAACTCTTAGAAGTAAAGTTTGAAATTGTTGAACTTTTACTGGATTGTTATATCCAAACTTTCCTTGGCCTACCCCAATAACAAGGCCTCTATCTACTGCCCAAGAGACATAGGGTTTGTAAAAAGAATTAGTTACGTCATTAAAAGTATTTTTGACAGTGTACTTTTTAGCCTTACCTTCTTCTTTGTACAATCTACTAATGAGGACAACCATATCTTGTCTTCTAAGATCATTTTCTAACATCAAATCCCCAGTTTCTGAGCCTTGCAATACACCTAAACCTTCTAATATCTTCCCAGCTTGGTTATATATTTCTTTTTCAGAAGGCATACCAAAGACAAAAGAAAAATTAGAAATAACAATAACTAATGCTAGAACTAAGGATAAAACTTTTTTCATATCTAAACTCTCCTTTCATAATAGTCCTATTATAATTATACACCATATAAGTAGTTCTAAATATTACATTATAATTACAATAGGTTTTTATAATTAGGGTATAATATATTTATCCAGGATAATTGACATTAATAACATAATGGGATAGAATACTATAGTTATAAGTTTATAAGGAGGGTTCGGAAAATGCCGACAAAATATATATTTGTCACAGGAGGAGTTGTATCATCTTTAGGTAAGGGTATTACAGCAGCAAGTTTAGGCCAATTATTAAAGAGCAGAGGTCTTAAAGTGACCATTCAGAAATTTGATCCCTACATAAATGTAGATCCAGGGACTATGAGTCCTTATCAACATGGAGAAGTTTTTGTAACCGATGATGGGGCAGAAACCGATTTGGATCTAGGTCATTACGAAAGGTTTATTGATATTAGTTTAAATAAATATAGTAATGTAACTACAGGAAAGATTTACTGGTCTGTTTTAAATAAGGAAAGAAAAGGGGAATATGATGGAAGGACTGTCCAAGTTATTCCACATATAACTAATGAAATAAAGGATAGAATCAAAAGGGTTTCTAAGGACAGGGAAGTGGATGTAGTTATAACTGAAATAGGAGGCACCGTTGGAGATATTGAATCCCTTCCATTTCTAGAGGCTATTAGACAGATAAAAAATGATGTAGGCAAAGAAAATGTAATGTATATTCACGTTACTTTAGTTCCTTATCTATCTATGGCTGGAGAATTGAAGACAAAACCTACTCAGCATAGTGTGAAGGAATTGAGAAGTATAGGTATACAGCCAGATGTTCTTATATGTAGAACAGAAATGCCTTTATCTCAGGATTTAAAAGATAAGATAGCTCTATTTTGCGATTTAGATCCATCGGAAGTAATTGAGAATATAGATGCGGAAACCTTATATGAAATACCACTTATGTTAGAAAAGGAAGGCTTGCCCCAATTAGTTATAGATCATCTTCATTTAGAATGTGATAAATTAGATTTGACAGAATGGAATAGTATTGTTGAGAGGATTAAAGCTTTAAATGACAAGGTTACTATAGCCCTTGTAGGTAAGTATATAGAATTAAAGGATGCTTATTTATCAGTAGCTGAATCTTTAAAACATGGAGGTATATTTAATGATGTAGATGTGGAAATAAAATGGGTCCATGCAGAAGATGTAGAAGATGAAAATGCAAAAGATATATTTGCAGACGTAGATGGAATTTTAGTTCCAGGTGGATTTGGTGATAGGGGAATAGACGGAAAAATCTCTGCTGCAAAATATGCTAGAGAAAATAAAATACCATATTTAGGAATATGTCTAGGTATGCAATTGGCAGTAATAGAATTTGCAAGAAATGTAGTTGGATTAAAAGGAGCCCACACTACTGAAATTGACCTAGATACCCCTTTTCCTGTAATAGATTTAATGCCAGAGCAAAAGGATATTGAGTTAACTAACGGAACTATGAGATTAGGATTATATCCATGTAAACTTATTAAAGATTCCAAAGTAAGCAATATCTATGGAGAAGAGATAATATATGAAAGACACAGGCATAGATATGAGTTCAATAACCAATTTAGAGAGAAGTTAGAGGAAAAAGGTTTAAGGATAAGTGGACTTTCACCAGACGAAAGGCTAGTTGAAATCATCGAACTGAATGGCCATCCTTGGTTTGTAGGAGTCCAGTTCCATCCAGAATTCAAATCAAGACCTACAAGAGCACATCCTTTAATTAAGGATTTTATAAGAGCTTCTAAGGAAAATAAAAACAATAAATAAAGGAATTTAAGAATTAATGTAGAATAGTAATATAAGTGAATAGAGTCTATGATTTTTATGGAGCCTAAAAATGTTAAGTAGGGCTTAGAATAATAATTATGATATAAATGGTCAGCAATAACTATCAATTTTAGATTGAAAAAGGGGGAGGTATTTTGTTATTAAATAGAAAATGCCAAAAAATAGCTATTCTACTTATTATATTACTATTAGGGTTAAATAGTGTCGGGGTTTATGGGGAAAGTATGTTTACAGATATAGACCATAGACATTGGGCTTATGAATATGTGAAGAAGGTAGTTGATTTAGGCTTAATGGACGGATATGATGATGCTACCTTTAGGCCAAATGAGGAAGTTAATACAGCCGATGCTCTTATATATGTAACTAGACTTTTCAATTTATCCACAGAGGAAGTTCAAAGTATGAGACAAAAATATGATAATTTACTTAATAAGTTTGAACTATCCGAGGAAAGAAAAGATGGACTAGCTATAGCTTTATCTAAAGGTCTTGTAACTGAAATATTTGTTGAAAATAATCTATTTGTTAAAGGAAAGATACGAACTGCTACAAAAGTAGAACTATCTATTTATATTGCCAAGGCATTAGGGATAAAAGAAACTAATGAAGAAGTCTTTGTGTTTTTATACAATGATACCGATAGTATTCCAGAAAGGGCGAGGCCCTATATAAAATACTTAATAGATAATGGTATATTAGAGGCTAAGGGAGACAGTGAAGGTAAGTTTAATCCAGATCAACCTGTAATAAGGTCTGTATTAGCCAAGATGCTATATCTATCCTATGATAAACTAGATATTAGTCCAGTTGTTGTTCCAGGGGAAACTATTAAAGAGCCAGAACGACCTGATGAAACACCTATAGAGAAACCTATTAAAGAAGATCAGGAACAATTAACAGGGATTATTACTGGTATAATTGATAGGTTTATATTCATAGATAACGGCCAAAGAGTAGATTCCTATACATTAGATAAGGATGCCTTGATAACTATAGATGACCAAGCTACCACAATAGAAGAGCTAGAATTAGGAATGAATATTAAGGCAAGGATTGGTAAGGATAATATAATAAAATCTTTAACAGTGGACAAGAATAATGATATAATATCTGGAACCATTGATAAAATTATTATAGGAAATTCTTCATCTTTAATAGTAAATATAGCTGATGGAGATACAAGAACTTTCCATATACCAAAAGACACCAAAGTATGGATAAATGGGGAAGAATCCCATCTTTTCAGTTTAAAAGAAGGAGATTGGGTGAAGATAGAAGTCTTCGATAATCTAGTTTTATCCATTGCTAGTGAAAGTAGAGATGGAAAGGTAGTAGGTATAATCAAAGATAGGGATTTTGATGAAGAATATACTATTCAAGTGGAAAGGAAAGATAGTACTGTTTATGAATATCAATTGAGAGAAAATTTATTGGTATACAGAAATTCTAATGGAGTTACCATAAAGGAGCTAAGAAAAGGAGATGAGGTAGCCTTATCTCTAACAGATGGAGAAGTAGCACAGATAGAAGCTAAATCCATTCCAGGAGAGGACAAAGGGGTCATTAAAGAAATTTTAATTTCAAAGGAATCCAAATTAACCATATTAAACGACCAAGAAGAATTGATAGATTATTATATTTCTCCCAAGGCTCAAATAAGAATAGACAAGGAAATCAAGAGCTTATACGATCTTAGATTAGATTATTATGCTAAACTAAAATTGGAAAGCGATGAAATAGTAAATATTGAAATAGAAAAACAAGGTAGAGAATAGTCTCTACCTTGTTTTATTCTGTACGTATAGCTTCTAATGCAGATAGGTTCATAGCTCGTTTAGCAGGATAATAACCAGATATTATACCTATTAGAGCAGAGAATCCTAATGAAGCGAATATTAACCATATGGGTATGATACTTATCTTTGCTTCGCCTCCTACTCCCATAAAGTCGCCGAAGGCAGGGCTAAATTTATTTACTAGAAAAGATAATAGATAGCTAAATATGATTCCAGCTATACCTCCTAGTAATCCTATCATAGCTGATTCAAATAAAAAAAGTTTCTTTATATCCTTCAGTGATGCGCCTATAACTTTCATTATTCCGATTTCCTTAGTCCTTTCATATATAGACATAACCATAGTATTGGTTATGCCTATGGCTGCAACAAGTAAAGATACAGCACCTATTCCACCTAAAACTGCCTGAATTATTCCTGTCATCTTATTCATCTCATCAAGCATATCATTTAAACTATAGGCCTCAAATCCATCATTTTTTATTTTTTCTTGAATCTGTCCAACATATTTTATATCTTCAACTCTAACCATAATCCTTTCATATTCTTGTTTTCCTCTTTTATTTTGCCCTTGCGTACTTCCTTCTGCTTTTTCTTTTTCTTCAATTATTTTTTTTACAGTATCGATAGGGGCATATATACCATAATCTGTTTCCCAATTTCCTTCTTCAAGAACACCTACTGTTTTAATATTATAATCCTTATACTTAGGTCGTTCCATACTTTCTCCTGGCATAGTAGGCCTTCTGCCTGTATCCATATCGAAGGTCAATGTCATCCTATCGTTCATAAGGTCTATATCTGGTTCTTCATATCTGCCTCTACTCATAGCTTTTTCATCATAAAAATTGTATTTCATACCGCCACCAAAAACGAAGTTTAAATTATCTCCAGCCTGTAATAGACGACCTTCACCAATTTTAAAGTCGAAATGTTCCATAGCTTCAGGGTCTATCCCTTTAATAGAGGTATGGGAAGTATACCTACCACTTTTTATAATTCCATAGGTTTCTATTATAGGGGTTACAGCTGTAACATGAGGTATGTTTTTAAAGTTTAACACTGCCTGATCATCTAGTTTAACATCCCTATTATTCCTATCAGAAGGCATCTCCCCATAACCACCATAACTTTTATAAATATTAATGGTATTTAAACTCCCCATTCTAGCCAGTTGGCCTTTGAAAGCTTCTTGCATACCAAAACCTAAAGATAGCATTACTACTATAGAGCTAGTGCCTATAATAACTCCCAATACAGTTAAAAAAGTTCTTAATTTTCTCCTCCAGAGATTTTTAATTCCCATTCGGATTAAATCTATACTACTCATCTAAAGCCATACCTTTCATTTTCTTTTTTTTGTAGAAGATAAAACCGCCAATAGCTGTACCTATTAAGATAATAGTTATCCAGAAACCCTTACTCTTAAATATTTTTTTAATTCCTCCCTGTTCATCCATTGGAGGCATATCTTCAGGAAACTCATCTACAGGCATAGGTTCCATAACATTTAAGGTAAATTCTTCTCTAATTTCAACATTTTCGCCAGAAGAGTCCTCATAGGAAAATACTAAGGTGCCAGTTAATTCTCCTGGTTCCATAGGAATTACCATACCTTCAAAGTATTCAGACCTACCAGATTCGAAATTTCCTACATAATAACTGCCATTTTCTGTCTGAAAATCTCCATCCAATTTTACCATCATATTATATAGAGTGACCTTCCCTGTGTTATAAAACTCGACGAATACAGGAGTAGGTTCTCCAGCAAAGGCTTCTGGAGAAATACTTACTTCTCCTACCTCAAGTTTGGATTGTTGGATTACTGGCACCCCTATTAACTCTGTAGCCGTATATTCTTCGCCTTTGCTATCTTCATATTCAAAATTAGCCGTTATAGTATAGGTTTTGGCTTGAGCATCAGGCACTGTAAACATAGTAATGTTTTTTTCTACTCTTCCCTTTGGAGGAATTGAATCTATGTAGAAAGTATTACTACTATTTACAGGGGTAAATACATTGCCTCCTCCACTATTGCCATCAGGATCTGTTTTTTCATCTGCTGTTAAAAATATCTTTATATTTCTAACTGCTTTTTGACTATTTGTGTTATAAAAAGATAAGTTCATGGTGTAATTTTCTCCCGCTCTGACAATAGATGGTTCAAAATTATATTTATCGATTATAAGTTTGGGTGTAGTCTTGCCTTCTTCTCCAGGCTTGACCACATAAACCCCAACATATTGGGTTAAGATATGCTTTTCTTCTATAACCAAATCGTCTTCATATTCTACTGTAATATTGATTGGATAATTTCTAGTTTCTGCGTCTTTAGTAGTAAGGAAGACAAAACTTAAATTTTGGGATTTGTCTGGTCCTATAGAGTTGATTTTTTTAATACTGACAGTCTTTGGTACAACTCCATTTTGATCTGAACTTTCCACGGAAACTTTAATGTTTTTTGCATCCATTTTACCTATGTTTTTTAATGCAAATCCAATTGTAACATCCTTGTTTTGTCCAACTGCTCCATCAGGATAAGTAAGATTTTCAATGATTAAGTTAGAGCCTTTTCCTTTATTAGATGCTACATTGACAAAAAACTTGTTAGTATCTTCGAAGATTTGATTGGTACCATCTTTGTAGTTCAGGTTTAAATCTAATCCATGGCTTCCTCCTGATAGCTTAATAGAAGGTATTATTTCAAATTCTACATAAGCTGACTTTCCCCCCGATAATCTTTCTATATATTTACTATTAAGACCTGAAGAAAGTGTAAATGTTTCGTTGCTTATTCCACCTAAGGATACCTTTATATCTTTTGCTTCTAATGTACCATTGTTAACTAATTGAAAACCTACAGTAGTTGGTTTTTCTGCCTCAGATTCTACTGGTTTAATATCTATTTTATTAATAGATATTAAAGGTTTTGTATTTTTGTTTTCCACTTTTATATAAATAGTATCTGAACTATTAAAAGATACACCATATTCGTTATAGAATTGGAAATTAATTTTAACTGGGTAGGTTTTGCTCTCTGCATATTGATCTATATCTACTCTAAATTCTATGTCTTCCGATCTACCACCTCTCAAGTGGCGTATATCCTCGTACCCAGCCCCCCTTAAAGTTATAGGTGAATCACCTTCAACTTCTGCTGTAACAGTTATATTTTCAGCCCAATTGTCACTGGAGTTTTTAACTGTTACTGGAATATAAAGGGAATCCCCTGCTTGAGAACTTATAGTTTTAGAGCTTACTACAGTTAGGCTAGGAATTATTTTGGTTCCATCAGGTTTTTCTTCAGAACTGGAAGGAACTATATTAGTTATACTTATATAATCGGAAATTGATTTTTCCTTGCCATTTTCATTATAGAATATAGTTATAGGTATTGTTGTATCGTCTCCGCCGTTGTAATGAATTTTTTCGAATTTTACAGTGTATATATTATTAGACTTTTTAGCTTCTTGTTTTGATCCAGTTTTAACAGGAGAAAAAGATTTTGGTTGACCTAATTGGACATAGATATCTAGATCTTCATCATCATTACCAGAAACTTTTAATGTAATTGTTAATTCAAAAGTATCACCTTCGCGAATATTTTTTTCAGGTGTATAAACTTCATCAATTATTATTTTCGTATTGCTAGTATTAGAATCATCACTTTCCTTAGCTCCATTTGATATTTTTACATCTGTTATTTGTCCATTATCTCCATTTTCATCAGCCAACCCCACAATAGGTAATTGCAACAATATCAACAACAATATTAGAGATATACTAATAAATTTTCGCATTTATTCTGCGCCCCCTTTTATTTGATTTTCAACTATTTTTTCAATACTACCATCTCTTAAATAGATTACACGATGACCATATGGCGCTATTTCCACATCGTGGGTTACTATAATAAGGGTTTGTTTGTTTTCCCTTGCCATATTAGTCATTAAGTCCATTACTTCCAATGTAGTTTTAGTGTCTAGGTTTCCTGTAGGTTCATCAGCAAATACTATTTTAGGTTTTCCTACAAAAGCTCTAGCAATACTTACTCTTTGCTGTTGGCCACCACTCATCTCCGATGGTTTATGGTTAAGTCTATTTCCTAATCCTACAGCCCTTAGCATTTCCTTTGCCATTTTATCTCTAACTTTCTTGGGGATTCCTCTAAAGGTAAGGCCTAGACTAACATTTTCCAAAGCAGATAGGGTAGGTATTAAATTATAGGACTGGAATACAAACCCAATATTCAGCTGCCTAAATTTAGCCAACTGTTTTTCATTCATATTCTCAATATGATGTTTCCCTACGATTATTTCACCTTTAGTAGGTTTTTCTAATCCTGCCATCATATTGAGGAGAGTACTTTTACCAGAGCCAGAAGTCCCTAACAAACACACAAATTCTTCCTTATCTATGGTCAAGTTTATATCCTTTAAGGCGTGGATTTTTTCATCTCCCATCCTATAAATTTTACTCAAGTTCTTAAGCACTATTAAGTCATTCAATAATGGATTCACCCCCTAAGCTATGTCTAATAATATAATATTATCATAAATATATATATTAAGTAGTTACAATATTGTTAAGATTATCAGGTTAAATCTAGTATTCCTATTAATAGGAGAAAGGGTGGTTGACAATTATCTCGTTATATTTTATAATCATTATTATTCAGTTGACCGACCAGTCAGTCGCCAAATATTTTTTAGAAAAGGGGTAATAGAATGCTGTCAAAATTTAGTGTAAAAAGACCATATACGGTGATTGTAGCAGTGATTGTAGTATTGATTCTAGGAGCTATATCCTTTATAAATTTAAATACGGATTTACTTCCTAGTATAGACCTGCCCTATGTAGTAATAATGACAACTTATCCAGGGGCAAGTCCAGAAGAAGTAGAAATGATAGTAACTAAACCTATAGAACAGGCTGTTGCTACAGTTAACAATATCAAAAATGTAAGTTCCATATCTAGAGAAAATTCATCTATTGTTATATTGGAATTTAATAATGATACTAATATGGACTCAGCAACAATAGAGATTAATGGTATGTTGGATTTAGTGAAGCCGGCTTGGGATGATTATGCTATTAATTCTCCTATGCTAATGAGACTGAATCCAGATATGTTACCAGTTATGATATCAGCTGTAGATGTAGAGGGTTTAGATATAGTGGAAATTTCTGAAATGGTAAATGAGGAAATAATTCCTGAATTAGAAAGTATAAATGGAGTGGCCTCTGTAACAGGAGTAGGATTATTAGAGGAAAAGATTCAAGTCCTTATTGATGATGAAAAAATAGAAGATTTGAATAAAAAAATATTAAACATAGTAGATTCAGAGCTTTCAGAGGCAGAGGATCAGTTGATAAAAGCTAAAAGAGAAATTGAAGAAGGTAAATCAAAACTAGCCTCTGAAGAAGAGAAACATATGAAAGAATTATCAGAAGGGGAAAGTGCCATAGTTGCAGCTAAAGAACAGATATCTTTAGCAGAATCTAAAATAACTGATGGTAAAGCTGAATTAACCAAGACTAAAGAAGAATTAAATAATGGACTAAATGAAATCAATCAAAAAGAAGAAAAGTTAAAGGAAGCAGAAAAGGCCTTATTAGCTTTAGGGAATAATCTAAGGGAAGAAGATAAGGCAAAACTTGAAAGTATAAAGCAGAACTTAGAACTTCTTTCCCAAAAGAAAGCTGAAACTATAAAAGGCCTTGAAATGATATCTACAAAATTGACAGAAGTAGAAGAGGAAGAAAAAATACTTAAATCAAAAAAAACTGAGCTCAATACCCAAGAACAAGAACTAAAGACTGGGAAGCTTCAACTAACTATGGAAATGGATAAGGTCAAGGCAGAATTAGAAAGCGGAGAAAAAACTCTAAAGGAGAAAATGGATGAGTTTGAAAAGGCTAAGGAAGAGGCCTTTAAAAAAGCTTCTATAGATGGGGTTATAACCCCAGAGATGGTTTCAGGTATCTTAGCAGCCCAGAATTTTTCCATGCCTGCAGGTTATGTATCAGGAGAAGAAGGAATAGAGCATCTAGTAAAAGTAGGGGATAAAATTCAAGAAACAACTGATATGGAAAACCTGCTTTTATTTGATACTGGTGAAGATGTGATTGGGAAGATATATCTAAAAGATGTGGCAGACATTACCGTGAAGGATAATTCAGAAGAAATATATGCTAAAGTAAATGGAAATGATGCGGTAATGTTGGTCTTCCAAAAACAGAGTACTTTTTTAACTTCTGATATATCAAAGGATATTAGGGAAAAAGCTGAGGAATTAACTTTAGAACATGAAGGGTTAAGTTTTACTGATTTAATGGATCAAGGTATGTATATCGATATGGTTGTAGATTCAGTATTGAAGAATATAATCTATGGCGGGATATTGGCTATAGTTGTCCTTATACTATTCCTTAAGGATTTGAAGCCTACTTTTATAATAGCCGTATCTATACCAATAAGTATAATCTTTGCAGTGGCTATGATGTACTTTACAGGAGTTAGTATCAATATTATTTCCTTAGCAGGATTAGCCCTTGGAGTAGGCATGTTGGTAGATAATTCTATAGTTGCTATTGAAAATATCTATAGATTAAGACATGAAGGAAAAACTGCAATAGAAGCAGCTATAGAAGGAGCTAAAGAAATTGCAGGAGCAATTACTGCATCTACCCTTACTACAGCATGTGTGTTTCTACCTATAGTATTCGTTCAAGGTATTTCACGACAGTTATTTACAGATATGGGGTTAACCATAGCTTATTCCTTGGTAGCAAGTCTTCTAGTAGCCCTTACACTAGTGCCTACTATGGCATCTGGTATGTTGAAAAAGATTAACAAGAAAGAAAAAAATAGTTTTGAAAAGTTTAAAAAGGGATATGAAAAGCTACTTAGAGGTTCTTTAAGCCATAGGGGACTTGTAATGACTGCTGTTGCTGTATTACTTGTGGTGAGTATATATGGCGGATTATCTATGGGAACGGCCTTTATTCCAGAAATGGATGCCCCACAAATGTCTATGTCTATAGAAATGCCTAAAGGTTCTAGTACTAAGGATACTAGAGATATGACAGATATTGTAATAAATCGATTACTTCAAATAGAAGAAATCGAAACTATAGGGGCTTTTCATAGTGATGCTATGGGTAGTCTAGGTGGTGGAAACAATGGAGAATCTATATCCTTATATTTATTATTAGATGAAGAGAAAGATATAAGTAATGATGATATTAAAAGTAGGATAATTGAATTAACTAATGATTTAGATTCTACTATTACAGTAAGTTCTAATAATATGGATATGTCTGCTTTAGTAGGCTCTGGTATAGAAGTAATAATAAAAGGAAAAGAAATAGATACATTACACCAGATAGCTTCCGATATGACAAAATTACTTGAAGAAACTGAAGGAATTGAGCAAGTAGATGATGGTATAGAGGAGAATTTAACTGAAATAAGGATTCAAGTGGATAAAGAGAAGGCAATGGAAAATGGATTAACTGTAGCTCAAGTGTTTTCACATATTAATTCAATTATAGGTACCAATAAAACTGCTACTATATTATCTACGGAAAATAGAGATTATCCAGTGATTGTAGTAGATAATCGACATGAAAATATTACAAAGGATGAATTAGAAATCATATCCATAAAGGGACAAAAGAATGGTGAAGAAGTAGAGATTTCTATAGGAGATATTGCTACAATATTAGAAGCTCAAAGTCTATCATCTATAAGAAGAGATTCCCAAGAAAGATATATATCTGTAACAGCTGATATAGATGTAGATCATAATATAGGACTTGTAAGTCGTGATTTTGAAAGGAAATTAGAAGACTATAAAGTTCCAAATGGATATAAGGTGGAAATAGCAGGGGAAAGGGAAATGATAAATGAATCCCTAGAGGATTTAGTTAAAATGATATTATTGGCCATTGTGTTAATCTATTTAATCATGGTAGCCCAATTCCAATCCTTGCTATCACCATTTATAATATTATTTACAATACCGTTAGCATTTACTGGTGGATTATTAGCTTTAGTCCTTACGGGAAATGAAATAAGCTTAATCGCAATGCTTGGATTCCTTGTGTTAAGCGGTATAGTTGTTAACAATGGTATAGTATTCGTAGACTATACTAATCAATTGCGAGAAAAAGGCCTTAATAAAACTGAAGCTTTAGTCATGGCAGGAAAAACTCGTATGAGACCAATATTGATGACGGCTATTACTACCATATTTGGATTATCTACTTTATCTGTGGGTGTTGGAACGGGGGCAGAAATGTTACAACCTCTTGCTATAGTGTCTATTGGTGGGTTAACCTATGCTACAATACTTACCCTATTTGTAGTGCCAGTAATGTACCATTTGCTTAATAAGGATAATCTAAATGAAGATTCCGCTGAGATAAAAGGTAGGTGAAAACAAATGATGGAAGATAGAAGGGAAAATATACTAAAGGCTGCCACAGATGTGTTTGCTAAATATGGATTCTATGGAGCTAAGATGGAGGATATTGCCAGAAAAGCGGAAATAGGTAAAGGTACTATCTATGGGTATTTTGATAGTAAAGAATCCCTATTTTATGAAATGATAAAACATGGAATAGAAGAATATGAAAAAGGCCTTACTATAATATTAAATGAAAATCACAGTTTTGAACAAAAATTATATGCCTTATGTAGATTTCATGGTCAATATTTAAATAGGTATATAGATATAAGCCAAATAATAATGACGGAAAAGGAAGTACTGCCTAAGAAATTAAAGAAAGATATAATAGAGGAAAAAATTCAACTATTTAATAGGATAAAAAAAGCCATTGAAGAAGCTATTAACAATGGAGAATTGAGGAAAAATTTAGATTCCCAATTGGCAACAATAATAATTATTGGTTCTATAGGTCAATTCTATGGGCAAAAAATATACTACGAAAAGATAGATCATAATAAGGTAGATCCAAAGAATTTAATAGCCACCATATTTAATGGACTAAAATAGAACATTACAAACATATTACAAATAAGTTCTCATCTTAGATGTTAATTATTCAGGATGGGAACTTATTGTTTTTATATGGTCTAAGGTTAATTCTTATGTTATAATGGATGTGATTATATTTGAAATGGAGGGTGTAACATGGATAAGGCTATGATTAGGGTTAGGATGAGTTCAGGAGATGCCCATTATGGAGGAAATTTAGTAGATGGTGCTAGAATGCTCCAATTGTTTGGTGATGTTGCTACAGAATTACTTATTAGAAATGACGGGGATGAAGGTTTATTTGTAGCTTATGATAATGTGGAATTTTTAGCTCCTGTTTATGCGGGAGAATTTATTGAAGCTGTAGGAGAAATAACTAAAATAGGCAATACTTCAAGAAAGATGACATTTGAAGCAAGAAAAGTAATAGTCCCTAGACCAGATATTAATGATTCAGCTTGTGATGTTTTAGACGAACCTATAGTTGTTTGTAAAGCCGAAGGAACCTGTGTAGTTCCAAAGGATAAGAAAAGAAAGTAAAATAATAGATAAGGGGGAGTTTAATGGATAAGCTTATTATAACTGCAGCTATTTGTGGAGCAGAGGTAACGAAGGAGCATAATCCAAATGTTCCTTATACTGTAGAAGAAATAGGCAGAGAAGCAGAATCTGCTTATAAGGCGGGGGCAAGTATTATACATCTACATGTAAGATATGACGATGGTACCCCGACTCAAGATAAGGAAAGATTTAGAGAATGTATTGAAGAAATAAAAAGAAGATGTCCTGATGTTATAATCCAGCCGTCAACCGGTGGAGCAGTAGGTATGTCTGATGAAGAAAGGCTTCAACCAGTAGAACTTCTTCCAGAAATGGCAACTTTAGATTGTGGAACATTGAATTTTGGTGGAGATGAAATATTTGTTAATACGGAAAATACCATAAAAAATTTTGGTAAGATAATGATAGAAAAAGGCGTTAAACCTGAAATAGAAGTATTTGATAAAGGCATGGTAGATTATGCCATAAAATATGCTAAACAAGGATATATTTTAGAACCTATGCATTTTGACTTTGTATTAGGAGTCCAAATGACTGCAACTGCAAGGGATCTAGCTTTTATGGTAGATAGTATACCTGCAGGCTCTACCTGGACAGTAGCAGGAGTAGGAAGATATGAAATGCCAATGGCTGCAATGGGTATTGCAATGGGTGGCCATGTTAGAGTAGGGTTTGAAGATAATGTATATCTTGAAAAAGGAGTATTAGCTAAATCTAATGGAGAATTGGTGGAAAAGGTAGTCAGAATTGCAAAAGAATTGGGTAGGGAAATAGCTACACCAGATGAAGCCAGAGAAATTTTAAGTTTAAGAAAGAGATAATTTTTACATAAGTTCCTTTTGGCTCCGAGCCATTTAAAGGAACTTATTTTTTTGGATATTTTTCGACAAATAGAAGGATTTTATAAATCAATATAGAATTAATAAATTAGGAGGTGTGTCCAATGCTTTTATATGGATGCAAAAGCCTAATTTTAAGATGCCATTTTTGCGCTAGATTAAAAGAATATGAAATAGATTTATTCCATATTAGAGGAAGAGAGAAAGTTGAATATAGATGCGAATGTGGAGAAACTAATATTATCATAACCAATAATAATAAAGGTTTAAGTTTAGTAGTTAATTGTTTTAATTGTGGAAGTAGTCATTATTATTATCTCGATTTGCATACTATATTAAAGGACTATAATATTATGTATTGCCCTTACGGTAATGAAGTTTTCTTTTTAGGCAGTAGCCACATGGCAAAGAAGGCTTTATTAGAGCAATCAATCCAGATAGGTAATATAGAAAATGATAGTAAAACAAAAGATTATTTTAATAATTTTAAGGTATTGGCTAAAATACTAGGTATATTATATACTTTAAAAAAGGAAAATAAAATTAATTGTAATTGTGGCTATTCCCAAATAAATATCGAATTATTCTCCGATAGGATAGAATTGGAGTGTTTAAATTGCCATAGTGTAAAATTAATTTTTGCAGAAACAGAAGAAGACTTGAGTGTTTTATCAAAAAAGGATAAGATAATACTTGAAGAAAAAAATATTTCTTGTATAGATTCTATAAAAGAAAAAAATAGAGATATTAAAAAATAAGAGGAGGATTTATTATGTTAGTTACTGGAATAGAAATTTTACAAGATGCTCATAAGAATAACTATGCAGTTGGAGCTTTTAATGTGAATAATATGGAAATAGTCCAAGCCATAATTGAAGCTGCAGAGGAAACCAACTCTCCTGTAATCCTTCAGGCTAGCCAAGGTGGATTAAAATATGCAGGTGTTGAATATATTGCTGAATTAGGGAAACTAGCAGCTAGGAACGCTAAAGTACCTGTTGCGTTACATTTAGATCATGGTACAGACTTTGATCAAGTTATGCTATGTATAAGACATGGTTTTTCTTCTGTAATGATAGATGGATCAAAATATGAACTGGAAGAAAATATAGCAATAACGAATAAGGTAATCGAGGTAGCTCATGCTGTAGGTGTTTCTGTAGAGGCTGAATTAGGAAAAATTGGAGGTACTGAAGACGATATAGTTGTTGATGAAAGGGATGCTACTTTCACTGATCCTAATGAAGCTAAAAAATTTGTTGATGAAACTGGGGTAGATTATTTAGCAATAGCAGTAGGAACTGCCCACGGTGTATATAAGGGAG
>NZ_PPXW01000001.1:1814445-1826951 GCF_021655095.1 Clostridium sp. Cult1
TATTCATTCAAGATTTAGAACAAAGAAAATATTGAAAGCAAATGGTGGTGAAAAGATTTATGGCCTTGATGATATCTTAACTGAATCTATTGATGGCAGTGGTTATAACAAAAACTATGGCCTTTTAGGCTCAAATAAAGCTACAGAGAAAAGTATAAAGCTTTTCCCAAGAGACTGTCAACCTATTGTAGATAAGATTCAATCCATGCTTAAAAAGAAAACTGGAAAAATCGTGGAAGTTATGATATATGGTGATGGTGCCTTTAAAGACCCTGTAGGTAATATATGGGAACTAGCTGACCCTATAGTGTCTCCAGCCTATACTAAAGGACTTGAAGGCACACCAAATGAGATTAAGCTCAAATACCTTGCCGATAACACCTTTACCGATTTGAAAGGAGAAGAGCTTAATAAAGCTATTTCTGAATATATTAAAAATAAACAATCAAACCTTGTAGGTGCTATGGAGACGCAAGGTACTACCCCTAGAAGGCTTACAGACCTTATAGGTTCCCTTTCCGATTTAACCTCAGGAAGTGGGGATAAGGGTACACCTATTGTATATATACAAGGGTATTTCGATAAGTATACAGTATAAAGTAAAAAAGTGGCCACTCTAAGGAACAATACAGGAGTTGTCCTCTAGATAGTATAATATGGGCGATACATTTTTCCCTCTACACATAACAAAGAATCTCAATTTGAGATTCTTTGTTATTGAGGGCCACCTTTTATCCAGTTTGAAATCCTTAATATTTTACCAAATCTTTTATTTAATAGACTCAGCTATCTTTATTAATTCATCTTTTGTAATTCCTCTACCATTTAGCATGTATATAACATCATTATATTCCCAATCTAAGTTATTCCCATATAATACTGCATCCACTCCATTTACCTTTATCTCTTCAACCTTAGCTGCCCCTGTGGCATATGCGGTCTCTTCATCAGCAAATCTCTGTTGCATATAAATATATTCTCCCGTTTTATCATTAGTAAAGTATAGTTCAATATATTTGGTATACTCTACAATACCATTCTCATCCCTAAAAAATCCTGCTCGGTTAAACTTATAACCTTCTGGTAAATAGCTAGGAAGTATGACATCAAAACAAGTATAGTCATTTAATTTATCAGTATCCTTAACTATCAGTGTTTCTTCTTCCATTATCCTATCCAATTCAGCTACAGTTCTTATCTCTCCCGTTTCTAAATCAAAGGTTGCAATTTCCTCCCCATCAACTGTATATAATCTTTCAAGTTCTTCTGAAAATTCTTCTACTAGATTTCCATCCTTATCAAAAATTTTACCTTTAAATTCTTCTGGAACTGGAAATGATTTTATCTCCCTAGGTTCTCCTTCAAATACTGTTATATGTCCAAGGGATATGGTCTTTAATACTTTGCCTACTAATTCCTGTGCCGATGCTGTTTGCATTATAGAAAAGCCTAATATACATACCAATGCAATAGATGCCACTTTAGTAACTAATTTTTTTGGCTTTTTCACAATATCCTCTCCTTTATATCTACTAATACTTTTTAAAGTTTTATCATATACTTCCTCTTTATTACTATTCTTGCTAAAGTCATTATCAGTTAGTGCCTTACCTATTTCTAAAAGCTCATTGTACTCTTCTGATTCCAATTTATTCTGCCTTTCTAATCCACTAAAATACGCATCTATGTCTATAGAAAATCTATCTTCAATCCTCTTTTTATTCATATCGCTCCCCTCTTTCTAACTCCTTTTTTAATTTTTTCATCGTGCGATAAAGTATCACCCCTACATTACTTTCGGTAAGACCTAGTATTTCAGCAATTTCCACATTTTTTAATTCTGCCCCAAATTTGAGGGCTACTATGTTTTGTTCTCTCATATCTAATGTTTTTAAAACTTTTAAAAGTTCGTCATTGGTTTCAGATGTTTCCACTATATCTTCTGGAGTTTTCTTCTTTGATACCAGCTCCTTAATGGTATCTATAGATAGAAATCTATATTTTTTTGAACTTCTAAAGTAATCATTTATTGCATTTCTAGCTATGGCAAATAACCATACTTCAAAAGGAGATTTATCTTTAGAATATGTGTCTATTTTAAACATTACCTTTTCAAATACTTGGCTTACTAAATCTTCTGCTGTGTGATGACAGTTAACTCGATAGTATATATAGTTATAAACCCTTTTATAATAGAATTTAAAAATATAAGTAAAATCATTCTTCTCATATAGGTCTTCTCTAGTCTTATTTTTATCTAGAGTACCTACTAATACAATCTGCTGCACTTTCTTTAAAACCTCCTTCCCTTATACTTAGCTAAGTAATACTGGAGTTGTTCAAATCTCCTTTCATATGTTAATACGAAAAGCTTTCATTTTCATTACATATTACTTTAATTTTGACAGAAAAAAAGCTCTTTCTGTTTAAAATCAAATAGAAAGAACCTAACTTAAAAAATCTACATCAAGATTATTCCTTGTTTTATTTTTTATGCTGCACCCACGATATCTAAAAATTTCTTTCTAGTAAATACATAGAATATACCATATATCAATGCAAATATGCCTATACTTATAATTGTTGGTTTGATTAAACTACATTTCATAATATCACTTAGCACCAAGATGGCAACCATGCTATGGATTATCCCTACTATTAGCGGTAATATGAAAAGCATACCTACTTGTTTCGAAACGGATTGGTGTATTTCCAAATCAGTAGTTCCTAGTTTCTTAAGTATTCCATATTTGCCTTTATCCTCAAAGGATTGACTCAATGTTTTAAAATAGATTATACTTCCCGTTGCAAATACAAACACTAGAAATAGGAAAGCCCCTAGGAAATAAACAATTCCTGTAAAATCATAAAATCTTGCACCAGCTATGAAATAAGTATATAGTCCCGATTCCGCTGGTAATACTTCTGCCAGTTCAAAAGTTAAGTCCTTGGTATCTTCTGGATTGTCAAGTATGATTCCATTGAACTGTTTCTCAATGAATTTGGATTTTAATATTTCATATTCATCATCATTTACTACTAAACAAGGGAAGGGAACTCCATTACCAAAAAGTGGAGACTTAGTATTGACTTTTACATCATATTTTTTATCCCCTAAAACAATATCATCTTTTGCTATGATGCTCATCATAACCCCTGGTCTTTCTATATATCCTACTTCATCTTTTGACAAATTAAACTCAGATATTATATTTTCACTATTTTTTACTTTTAAGTCCCATATTATATTTCTAAAAGTTGATAAACTAACTACTACAACCTGACGGTCAGGTACATACAAAAAGTTTGCTTTCTCTTTAAGTTCTAATTTATGATTTGAATTTGCAATAATTTTATCTACCTTTACTATTTCTTCTTGATTATCAGAAATATAGGTAATAGTATAGGGAACCTCTATTTTGTGATTTTCATCTACATAATATTTTAAGGAACTTACAGTACCAAAAGAAGTTATACAAGTTGTCACTAGTATTGCTACTGCTGTAAGAGTTCTATAATTATTCTTAATTCTAAAAGCTGTATTTGAAATACTTATAATATTTGTCCTCTTGTATAGAAATTCTTTTTTATTTATACAATATCTTATAATCATAGAAAAAAAAGAACCAAATAACCAATAAGTACCCCATATAATGAGAAGGACTGTAACCATAAGTGAAGTACCAAATCCAAATCTTTTATAATTAATTGCAATATAATAAGCTATACCTATGATGACTATTGATACTATTCCCTTAAAATAATTAATTTTAGGAAGTTCTTCTTCCTTTTTTAATGAATTCATCAAGTCTATTAAATTGGTTCTAATAATATCTAAATATCCTTTTAAGAATGTAATACCTAAAATAATTGAGTAAATAGTTATTGTCTCAATAAAGGCTTTCTTGGATATAAAAAAACCAATCCTTATGTTTAATAAAGCTACTTTTGCAAGCATCATCATAAATAATTTGCTAAATAAAATTCCAACACCTAGTCCAAAGATTACTGACATTATCCCCAACAATAATCCTTCTGAAGCAAATATAAAGGCTATTTTATAATTGTCAATTCCCATGAAAGCATATACGCCTATCTCCCTTTTCCTTTGGTTCAAAAAAAAGTTACTAGAATATACTATGAAAAATATGAGAAATATTATCATGAGCATAGAAGCAGCCATAGATGAACTTTCTATATAAGCTGATACTTCTTTAGCCTCCAAAAATTGAGGATTGTATCTCATAGATACAAAATTATAATAAGTAGCTACAGAAAAAATCATCGCCATAAGATACAAACCGTAGGTCCTTATATTACGTTTAAAATTAATAATGGCTATCTTAAAAGAATTCATCTACTCCACCTCCCATAGAACCAAGAAAATCAATAATCCGCTTGAAGAACTCTTTCCTAGATGAATCCTTATCTATTCTACCATGGATTTTTCCATCTTTTAAAAATAGAATTCTTTTACAGTAACTAGCTGCAAATGCATCATGAGTTACCAAGATTATAGTTGTATTGAATTGTTCATTCATTTGGGATAAACATTGTAACAATTCCTGGGAAGATTTTGAATCAAGTGCTCCAGTAGGTTCATCTGCAAAGACTATAGAAGGAGAAGTAATAAGGGCTCTAGCTGCTGCTACTCTTTGCTTCTGCCCTCCCGATAGTTGGTAGGGATATTTTTTTAATTGGTCTTTTAGTCCGAAAAACTTACTTAGCTTTTCTATTTTTTCTTTTATCTCTTTTGGATTTACCTTTGAAAGAGCTAAAGGCAATGCCATGTTATCTTCAACTGACATGCTGTCCAACAGATTAAAATCTTGAAATATAAATCCTATATTGTTTCGTCTAAATATTGAAATAACCCTATTTTTTATGTTTAATATATTTTTGCCTTCATAATATATTTCTCCAGAAGTAGGTCTGTCAATAGTGGATAAAATATTTAAAAGGGTAGTCTTTCCAGCTCCTGATGGTCCCATTACTCCTAAAAAGTCTCCTTTATATACTTTTAAGTCAATATCTTCTATAGCTGTAAAGGTTAAACCCTTTCCACCATATTCTTTCTTTAATTTTTGTGTTTCAAGTACTATTTCCATATTGCCCCCTCCAATTTCTACTTAATATTTAACTATATTTTAGTATGTTAATTATCTGGATTCCATCGCTTGTGGTGACAATATGAACATAAACATTACATTTCTGTCACATTTAAATAATCGGATAGTTTGTAAAAAATTATTCTAAACTCCGTATATCTTGATACTTCAGAAGTTGCCTGAATATTTATGTTCAGCTTATCTGCAACCTTTTTGCAAATATACAGGCCCATTCCAGTAGATTTTTTTGTCCTTCTTCCATTATCTCCCGTAAATCCTCTATCAAAGATTCTATCTATATCTTTAGCAGGAATACCTATCCCGTTGTCCCTAATACAAAGTATTATACTCTCATCAGTTTCCTTTGCAAAAATTTCAATTTTGCCATGAATATCTACATATTTGCAAGCATTATTAATTATCTGTTCTAATATATAATAGGTCCATTTACTGTCGGTAAATATATTGAAATCCAAATCTCCAACTTCTACTTCTATCTTTTTAGACAAAAAGGAATTAATATTATTCTTAATTACACTTCTAACTGATGCTCCTAAATTGACCTCCTCAACTATAAAGTCTCGAGAATAACTGGAGGCTCTACTAGTATATAATACCTGATTTATAAGAAAGTTTATCCTTTCTACTTCCTGTCTTAATTCCTTAGATGTATCATATAGTCCTTCCTCCTCTATCCTATCAGCCATAAGTTCACACACGGACAAAGGTATTTTTATTTCATGAACCCATTTGGTTATATAGTCATTTATTTCCTCTAGATCTCTTTTCAAATCTTTTACTTCCTCAAATTTTTCTTTGTTTTTGAAATCAATTATTTTCCTTATTAATAATTGTTCCAGCTTCTCTCCATTTGGAATATAACCTTCTATACTATTCCCATTATCCAATGCGTTTTTCAAATCCCTATATGTATGCTTCCACTTTATGAAACCCATTACCAAAAATCCAATAAAAATAGAGAAAAGGAGTATATTCATATATAGAATATCCAATATTGATTTGTCTATGTCTGTACTGCTTATCAATATTAAATTGATGGTTAGAATAATTAATAAAAAACATAAAACTGTTCTAAATGAGTCCTTTATATATTTAAAGAAGATCATGGTATCATATATCCTTGTGATTTTTTGGTCACTATAAAATCTTTCAATCCTAATTCTTCTAGTCTTTTCCTAAGCCTATTTACATTTACAGTTAAGGTATTTTCGCTAATAAAATACTCACTTTCCCAAAGGCCTCTCATAATCCTATCCCTTGTTACTATCTTGCCTTTATTTTTCATAAGTAATTGAAGTATTTTAAATTCATTCCTTGTTAGTTCTATACTTTTATCATTATAGGTTAATGTCCCATCGTTAATATTGAAAATTGCTCCATCACATTCTATTATCTGTCTATCATCTGGTCCATAGGAGTAAGCTCTTCTAAGAAGTGCCTGTATTTTTACCAATAGAATATCCATAGAGAATGGCTTGGTAACAAAATCATCTCCACCCATATTCACCGCCATTACTATATCCATATTACTATCCCTTGAAGATAAAAATATGATGGGAACTTTAGATATATCCCTTATTTTTTTACACCAATAAAATCCATCAAAATAAGGTAAATTTATATCCATAATTACTAAATGAGGATTATGTCTCCCAAATTCCTCTAATATACTTTCAAAATTATCAATAGAAACTGCTTCAAATCCCCATTTAGAAATTCCTTCTTTTATATTATTGCAAAGAACCTTATCATCCTCTACTATGAGTATCTTATACATAGATAACACCCCGTATTAAAAATTACTGCTTTCTGCCAATCCATAAAAATAGATTGTTTTATTTCCATAATTATTGCATATATACCTAATATTTCGATAATATTATATCATAATTTGATAACTTAAAAGTCAAATCTAAATTCCTTTAATTTCCTTATATAAACTTTATAAATTCCTTATAATCAAATGCTAAATTATATATAGAATTTAAAAGGAGGGATAAAAATGACTTTAGAAAGTAATAAAAAAGGATTTAAAGGGCTTACAGGGTTTGATATTAAATTTTTGGCTTTAGTGTTTATGTTGTTGGACCATATTCATTATTTCTTTCAATTTACAGGAAAAGTTTCCGTTTTGTTTTCATGGATTGGTAGACTAGCTGGGGGTCTGTTTTTGTTTACCATGGTGGAAGGCTATACTCATACCTCTAACAGAAAAAAGTATTTTTCAAGGATTTACCTTATGTCTGTTTTTATGGCAATTATAAAATCACTAATGGAGATTTTCCCTGCCCTTCAAAGGGGAGATGGATTTTATGCTGAAAATAGTATATTTTCCACCTTTGTAATTTTAATTATAATATTTAAGGGAATAGATTATATTAGGGGAAAAAATTTTATAAAAGGAATAGGATTAGTATTATCTCCCTTTATAATAAATTATGCTATAATTTTTATTTTTCAATTGCTAGTTGTTCCGTTTTTTTCTATGGATATGGCTAATAATATTTATTTGATAGTGACCAGCTTTATTCCATCACCTTTTATGGTTGAAGGGGGACTGTTTCTAATTATAACTGGTATTCTATTATATATGTTTCGTGAAAATAGAAAACTACAATTCATATCCTATGGAATATTTACATTAGCATGGATGATTGGCATTCCTCTTATCTTTATCAGGCCTATTAGCTTAAAACTTATGTTTACTAATTATTATGAATGGATGAGTGTATTTGCCCTAATATTTATGTTTTTATATAATGGAGAAAAGGGTAAGTCTATGAAGAAATTATTTTATATATTCTATCCAGCCCATGTTTATATATTATACGGATTATCTATTTTACTTTATAATTTAATATTTTGATAGGAGGACTACTATGGAGACTATCCTTATTATAGATGATGAAAAGGATTTGGTTATGATTATTAAAGATACACTTGAAACCAACGGTTATAATGTACTAACCGCTTATAATGGATTTGATGGTATTGAATTGTCAAGAAAGAAACCAGACCTAATTATTCTAGATATTATGATGCCTGATATAGACGGTTTTAATGTCTGTCATCTTATAAGAGATAATATAGATTGTCCCATAATATTTTTATCAGCAAAGGAAAGTGAACAAGATAAGATTAAGGGACTTGCTATTGGTGGTGATGACTATATAACCAAGCCCTTTAGCTTAAATGAATTAGTCTCCAGAGTTAAAGCCCATTTAAGGCGAGAAAAAAGAAAAATGCAAAAAGAAGACATCTATATTCTAAATTTTTATAATCTAGTTATTGATCTTAAGGGTTTAAATGTAAAAGTAAGGGGCCACGATATAAGTCTGACTAAAAAAGAGTTTGAAATAGTAGAGCTATTAGCCTTGAACCCTGGTCAAGTATTTTCAAAAGACCAAATATATGAAAAGATTTGGGGCTATGATGGGTTGGGGGATACTTCTACTGTTACGGAACATATTAAAAATATTAGAGCTAAGATAAATGCTTTTGATGAAGAAAGTAAATATATTGAAACCGTTTGGGGATTAGGCTATAAATGGAGGCCTAAATTATGAAATATAAAAGTTTTAAAAGACAATTCATTATAACCTTTATCAAAATACTAGTCCTAAGTTTGATGTTTTCTTTACTTTCTTTTATCATATGGTTTGCAACTTTTGACCATATTAGCTATCCAGCTAACCACTATGAAAATCTAATAGTAGATATTGTTGAAGAAATAGGAAAAAGTCATGATGGAATTTTAGATAAAAATTATAAAAACAAAATGGAGAAAATGCTCCCTAATGAAGGAATACTCTATCAAGTATTAGATAAAGATGGAAATATCCTATACGGAACCTTTAATACAAAGATAATAAAGGATAAAAAAGAACTAGCCACTAGTTTAAATTCTACTAAATCTATTGGTGGAAATTCTTTTGCTAGAATTGATCCCATATTAGATACAAAGGGCAGTATAAAGGGTGCCATTATATTTAACTATAGATTGGCACCTACTCAAAAAACCCATAACACTGCGTTGTTTTTATTATCTAATTCAATAATATTTTTTCCCTTTATATTTATAATTGTATTTACCTTTATATATGCTAAAAAATTAAGTAAAGAAATAAATACGCCAGTAAATATATTGTTAGATGCATCAGAAAAAATTAAAAATAAAGACTTAGACTTTAATATAGAGTACAGTGAAAACAATGAGTTGACAAAACTCTGCAACGCTTTTGAAGAAATGAGAATAAATCTTAAAAACTCCCTTATTAAACAATGGGAATTAGAGCAAAATAGAAGAGAAAACATAGCCAATATTGCTCATGACCTAAAAACTCCCCTCACCATCATTAGCACTTATTCTGAGGCATTAATGGATAGTAATATTAAACAAAATAAGTTTAAAGACTATGTAGAAGTAATCAAAAGAAACAATGGAAGAGCTTTAATATTATTAGATGATATGAATAAAATATCCAATATTGAAAGCCCGGATTTTATTTTAGAACCTATAGATGTGAATATAGTTGAATTTTTAAATGTAAAGGAAAAAGATTATAGACTGCTGTGCCAAGAAAAAGGAATTAACTTTAAAATAGACATTATAGATTCTAGAGAAAATAATTTTATAGATAAATTCGATATTAAATCTATTGAACAAGTACTAGATAATTGTATATCCAATAGTATTAGGTATACGGAAAAAAACGGGGGTATTGAATTAGTTGTTCTATGTGAAGACGAAAAAATAGAATTTTCCATTATAGATACAGGAAAAGGCTTTACAAGAGAAGATTTGAAAAATATATTTAATAAATTTTATAAAGGAGACAAATCCCGTTCCTTTGAAACAGGACATTCTGGATTAGGTATGTATATTGCAAAAACTATTGTTGAAAAACATGGAGGAAATATTGAGGCCAAAAACAATAATCCAAAGGGAGCTATTATTAAATTTAATATAAAACCCTTCTAGTTTTGATAATTATCATTATAAGTCATTATAAGAATAATATTAAAAGACTGACTTACTAAAGAAATTGTAAATCAGTCTTTTCTCCATTTAATATTTATTTCATTGATTCTATGATACTATCAGCAAGAGCATCCATTTCATCAATATTTTCTTCTTGCATAGATGATTTTATTAATACTTCTTTCTCTAAAACATTCATTTCCTTCATTTCACCTAGAAGTTCACGTATTAATTTCCCAGCCCTAGGTGCCCAAGTTCCATTTTCAATTACAGCAACTGTACGTTTTTGTAAATTTAATGCTTTCATATCTAGTAAGAAGTTTTGTACTGGTGTATATATATTTAAATTATAAGTCGCAGAAGCCAAAACTATATGACTATATTTAAATGCATCCGAGATTAAATAAGACACATGGGTTTTTGAAGCATCATACATAACTACATTAGTCATACCTTTTTCTACTAATCTTCTAGCTAAATTTTCAGCAGCTGCCTCTGTATTCCCATACATTGATCCATAAACTATCATTACACCTTTTTCTTCAGGCTCATAACTACTCCATTTATTATATTTATCAATAAAATAGCCTAGGTTTGTACGCCATACTGGCCCATGGAGTGGACATATATATTTAATATCTAAATCCTTAGCCTTTTTCAACAAAGCCTGGACCTGAGGACCATATTTCCCTACTATATTAGTATAATATCTTCGAGCTGGTACTAAGAATTCCCTATCAAAATCCATTTCATCGTTAAAAAGCTTCCCATCTAAGGAACCAAAAGTTCCAAAGGCATCAGCAGAAAATAATACTCCATTGGTAGTATCAAAGGTTGCCATAGTCTCTGGCCAATGTACCATGGGGGCAGATATAAATGAGAATTCATGTTTTCCTAAAGATAGAGTATCTCCATCTTTAACTTCTATGCAGTTTTCATTTACTTCAAAACCAAATTGCTTCATAAAATCAAAGGTCTTTTTATTTCCTATGATTTTTACATCTGGATAGTGGAATACCACTTCCCCTATACATCCTGCATGATCTGGTTCCATATGATTTATTATCATATAATCTAAAGGCCTATCCCCTAGAACATATTTTATATTCTCTATGAACCTATTGCATATTGACCAATCTACAGTATCTAAGAGGACAGTCTTTTCGTCTAAAAGCAAATATGAATTATAGGAGATGCCTTCAGGAATAGGATGAATATTTTCAAAAAGAGTAAGCCGACGATCGTTTCCGCCTACCCAATATAGATCCTTGGTTACCTCTCTAACATTATGCATTGATAAATCCCCCCATTTTTTTATTATTTATTGATAATATATATAATTAATTTGTTATATATTCCCTTATAATTTATCTACTAGATAGACTTCTAATGACATTGATAAACTTGCTAATTTCTAAATATGAATATGTTTTAAAATAGAACAAGATGATAATGCTAGAAAATACTTAACGAATATTATATCTAACTTTCCCATATAACCCTTAATAGTCTTATAAACACTAATTATATTATACATAATATGTATCTAATGATAAAGTATAATTAATA
This sequence comes from Clostridium sp. Cult1, assembly GCF_021655095.1. Lineage (GTDB taxonomy): Bacteria > Bacillota > Clostridia > Tissierellales > Tepidimicrobiaceae > Schnuerera. The sequence goes on from NZ_PPXW01000001.1 coordinate 1,826,125, forward strand.
ATTCCCCTCTAATATGAAACTAGAAAAAAATATTCCAACAGTAGGGATTAAACTACTGTTGGAATATTAGGAGGTCAATTTTCTGGTATCCTTATCTCTTAAACCATATCTTTCTATTGCACTTTCTAAAATATTGCCTATAAACTCTGCTGCTGTCATTCCTGCAGCTTTTGCTGCATAACCCATATATCCATGGTGAACTTTCATCTTACCGTCTTCATCTTTTTTTGAATCCATAGTAAGCCCTGCAAATGTGTTAATCTCCAAAAAGTATGGTATACCATCTTTTCCGACTATCATATCGATCCTAGAGTAATCTTTCCCATTTAATACTCGATATATATTTAATGCTGCATCTTTAATGCGTTTTTTATCTTCCTTTGAAAAATTAGCTGGGCAATGTATGATCTCATTATCATACATTTTATGTTCAAAAGTATTGGTTTTAGCTGAGTTGTATTCTATTTCCACAATAGGTAATACTACTGGTTTTTTATATCCTATGACGCCAACGGTTATTTCTCTTCCTTCTATAAATTCTTCTATTAGCGCTTTTTGTCCAATACGTTCAGTAATCTTTTTTACTACTCTTGGTAATTCTTTATATGTATATATTATATTGTCTTCGTTAATACCTGCACTTCCTCTTCCATCAATGGGCTTGACAAAAAGGGGATAGTTAAGGTTTATTTCTGGTATACTATCTGCATCATTAGCTATTACAAAATTGGGAGTATGAAGTTTATTATAAGCTACAATTTCTTTCCTCTGGGCTTTGTTTAAAGGTACAAGATCGATTCCTGATCCTACATAAGGAATCCCAAAAG
>NZ_PPXW01000001.1:1826981-1843314 GCF_021655095.1 Clostridium sp. Cult1
ATTTTTAGAGATAAAAAAGTAGGATATGGAAATGCTATGGAAACCTTTGGATTCTGTACAGTTGTTTATGATGATTGATTTTTTCAATTCATTAGTATTGCAGGTTTAACTATAAAATAAAGCTAAATAAATTTTAGATAACTGGTATAATTTAATTTTAAAATTATACCAGTATTTTTTATGCCTCAATCTCATTCTCTTTAAGTATAAAAAGAATCATTGTTCACAAAATATCATTGTGTTTAAAAAAAGAAATTTTGGCAATATATATACTGAGAATGATTATCAAATTCAAAATAAAACTTGTCAAAACATTTATATAGAATTTAATCCATAAAAGGAGGTAAAAACATGCGTTTTGAAGATTATAATCCATTGGAAGATAAACACTATAATATTTTAGATTCTAATGGTCAAGTGATTACGGAAGAAAATATTCCTTCATTTTCAGAGGGAGAATTATTATACCTTTACAGAACTATGTTATTTAGTAGAATTATCGATGAAAAAACCCTATCCTATCAAAGACAAGGCCGTATGTTAACCTATGCACCCAATATAGGGCAAGAGGCTACTCAAGTAGGAAGTGCTTATGCTATGGAAAAGAATGATTGGTTGGTTCCATCTTTTAGAGAACTAGGGGCATGGTTGGTTAAAGGTGTGCCGCTAAAAAACATATTCCTCTACTGGTATGGTAATGAGTGGGGAAGCCATATGCCAGAAGGAGTAAAGGCATTACCTGTTTCAGTTCCTATTGCTTCCCAATTACAACATGCTACGGGTATTGGTATGGCTAATAATATAAAAGGTGAAAAGGATGTAGTGGTAGCTTATGTTGGAGACGGAGGAACATCTCAAGGAGATTTCCACGAAGCATTAAATTTTGCTGCTGTATTTAAAGCTCCTGTAGTATTCATCATCCAAAACAATCAATACGCTATTTCTGTTCCAAGGAAAAAACAAACCGCTAGTAAAACCCTTGCACAAAAGGCAATTGGTTATGGCATGCCTGGAATTTTAGTAGATGGGAATGACATATTTGCAGTATATTCTGCAACAAAGGAAGCTGTAAAACAGGCAAGAAAAGGTGAAGGGCCAACATTGATTGAAGCCTTTACCTATAGATTAGGAGCTCATACTACTTCTGATGACCCAACTAAATACAGAGAAGATGAAGAAGTAGAAAAGTGGAAAGAAAAGGATCCTATACTAAGGTTTAAAAAGTATCTCCAAAATAAAGGAGTACTAACAGAAGAATGGGAAGAAAAAACAAAGAAGGAAATAGAAAAAGAAGTAACATCAACCTTTGAAGAAATAGAGGATAAATCGGATACTTTAGTTGAAGACATATTTAAATATCATTATGAAACTATGCCTCCACATTTAGAGGAACAATTAGAGGATTATAAATCTTTTTTAGAAGGAGGTAAATAAGATGGCTAACAAGTTGAATATAGTTGAAGCCGTAAACCAGGCTCTTATGAATGAAATGGAAAAGGATGAAACCATAGTAGTTTATGGTGAGGACGTAGGGATTGAAGGAGGAGTATTTAGAGCTACAGTAGATTTACAGAAGAAATTTGGTAAAAAAAGGGCCTTTGATACTCCCCTTGCTGAATCTGCTATTGTAGGTACAGCTGTAGGTATGGCTATTAATGGGTTAAAACCAGTTGTTGAAATGCAATTTATGGGTTTTTCCTATCCTGCCTTTAACCAAATAATATCCCATGTGGCAAGAATGCGTAACAGAACTAGAGGACGATATACGCTTCCAATGATAATACGGGCTCCTTATGGTGGAGGTATAAGGGCTTTAGAGCATCACTCTGAGAGTACTGAAGCATTATACGCTCATATTCCAGGATTAAAGGTAGTAATACCTTCTACCCCTTATGATACTAAGGGTTTACTCATAGCAGCTATTAGAGATCCAGATCCAGTAATATTTTTAGAGCCAAAACGAATCTATAGGGCTTTCAGACAAGAGGTTCCTGAAGAAGCTTATGAACTGCCGATTGGGAAGGCAAAGGTGGTAGAAGAAGGGGAAGATATTACTATAATAACCTGGGGTGCTATGGTAAGAGATGTACAAAAAGCTAGTGAGATGGTTAAGGATAAGGGAATTTATCCTGAGGTTATAGATTTAAGGACTATTTCTCCAATGGATAGAGAGAGTTTTATAAACTCCGTTAAAAAAACAGGAAGGGCAATTATAGTTCATGAAGCTCCGAAGACTTTAGGAGTGGGAGCTGAAATTGTATCTATTATAAACGAAAAGGCCTTCCTATATTTAGAAGCACCCCCAACTAGAATAACGGGTTTTGATACTACTTTCCCATTACCAAGGGGAGAAAAGCATTATATTCCATCTCCTGAAAGAATTGCAAAGACTATAGAAGATGTGATGAAATTTTAGGGAGGAGGTAATGAAATGAAATTTGAATTTCGGTTTCCAGATATAGGTGAAGGTATTGCGGAAGGAACCCTTATAAAATGGTTGGTAAAAGAAGGTGAAGATATAGAAGAAGGTCAATCTGTGGCTGAAGTAGAAACGGATAAAGTAACTACAGAAATACCTTCCCCAAGAACAGGAAAGGTTTCAGAGCTAAAAGCAGAAGAAGGAGATGTGATCAATGTAGGAGATGTATTTATTACCATAGACATTTTAGGAGATATTGACGAAGTAGATAAAAAGGATGAATTACCTGATAAGAATGAAGTGGTAGAAGAAGAGACAGCTGGAGTGGTAGGTGAAGTAATAGCTTCTTCAGAAGAAATTCCACCGAGTACAGAAGGACAAGGGGATTTTTCTCAAGAATCGAGAAAAGTAAAAGTTCTTGCTACACCTGTTGCACGGAAAATGGCTAAGGATTTAGGAGTAGATATTTCTAAAGTAAAAGGTACAGGACCAAGCGGTAGAGTTATGAAAGAAGATATTAGAAAAGCCAAAGAAGCCATGGTTAAATCTAAAGAGGAAAGAAAGATACCTGAATTAGGCCATAAAGAAAGGATTTTAATAGAAGATGAAAGGATAGAGAGAATTCCTCTTACTAGAATAAGAAAAACTATTGCAGAACAGATGGCAGCCTCTAGATTTACAATACCCCATACCACTGCAATGGATGAAATAGATGTGACTGAACTATATGAATTTAGAAAAAAATATAAAGAAAGATTAAGAGAGGAAGAGGTTAACCTAACCTTCTTACCATTTATTCTTAAAGCAGTAATCACAGCATTAAAAGAATTCCCTGAATTTAATTCTTCTTTAGATGAGGAAAATGATGAGTTAATATTAAAACATTTCTATCATATTGGTATAGCTACTGATACAGATAGAGGTTTGATGGTTCCTGTATTAAGGAATGGAGACAAAAAAAGTATAGTGGAAATTGCCAAGGAAATAGAAGATTTAAGTAGTAGGGCTAAAGATAATAAAATTGAACTTCGTGAACTAAAAGGTAGTACTTTTACTATAACTAATTATGGTTCTATAGGTGGTCAATTTGGGATTCCAATCATCAATTATCCTGAATCTGCTATTTTGGGCATAGGCCGTATCGTTAAAAAACCTATTGTAAAAGATGATGAAATTGTTATTGCTAGAATGTTACCTTTATCCTTATCCTATGATCATAGAATAATTGATGGAGCTAGTGGGGCGAGGTTTTTAAATCTACTATCAGAACTCTTGAAGGATCCAGAAATACTGTTATTGAAATCATAGAAAGGATTGAAGGTGATAATATGAATAAATATGACCTTATAGTTATAGGAGGAGGCCCTGGAGGTTATGTGGCTGCCATAAAGGCAGCCCAACTTGGGGGTAAGGTTGCAGTAGTTGAAAAAGAAAAGCTTGGTGGAGTATGTTTAAACTGGGGTTGCATACCTACTAAAACTTTATTAAAAACTGCTAAATTGTACGAAGATATATTAAGAGGAGAAGAATTTGGGATTGTTGGCATTGACAATTCAGATGTAAAGGTAGATTGGAACCTTTTATCTAAACGGAAGGATAAGGTAGTAAAAAAATTAGTATCTGGCATATATATGCTCTTTAAGAAGAACAAAGTCGATCTTTTTGAGGGCATGGGAAAGGTTTTAGATAAAAATAAGGTTGAAGTCAATGGAGAGGTTATAATAGGTGATAATCTTATTATAGCAACGGGAGCTAAGGATAATTTACCACCTATTGATGGTTTAGAAACTGTTTTAGAATCAGGAAAGATTATTAATAGTAAAGGAGCCTTACAGTTAGAAGAAATCCCTAAAGATTTAGTGGTAATCGGTGGTGGAGTTATAGCTGTAGAATTTGCTACTCTATTCAATTCTTTAGGTTCAAAGGTAACATTAATACAAAGATCGAGTCGTATATTGTCTTCTACAGAAAAGGAAATGGCAACTACATTACAAAAATATCTTATTAGAAAAGGGATAAATATAGTAACGGATACAAAATTAAAGTCAGTAACGGAAGATGGAGTTTTAATAGACCATAAAGGAGAAGAAAAGCTATTTAAAGGGGACAAATACCTTATATCCCTAGGATTAAAACCTCAGTTAAAGGGAATAGAAAATTTAAACCTAGAGTTGGATTCCAAAGGATTCGTAAAAACCAATGAAAGAATGGAGACTAATATAAAAGGAGTTTATGCTATTGGTGACTTAAATGGTAAATTTGCTTTAGCTCATGTTGCTTCTGCAGAGGGAATAGTAGCTGCAGAGAATATTATGGGGAGGGATAGTACTATGAACTACAATATAGTTCCTTCCTGTATATATACATTCCCTGAACTTGCTTCCGTTGGATTGACAGAAGAAGAAGCTAAAGAAAAGGGATATGATATTACAGTAAGCAAATTCCCATTAGCTGCCAATGGTAAAGCATTGGCAGAAGGAGAAACCTTAGGTTTTGCTAAGATAATATCTGATAATAAATATGGAGAAATTCTAGGAGTTCATATTATGGCTAGCAACGCAACAGATATGATTTCAGAGGCTATAGTTGCAATGCAAATTGAAGGTACGGTTTATGATGTAGCAAAAGCAATACACCCTCATCCTACCCTGTCTGAAATAGTTATGGAAGCGGCCTTTGGTGCCGTAGATAAACCTATACACATCTAAGGTTATTCTGTAAGAGAAGTTAGGTTACAAAAACCTAGCTTTTCTTTTTGCTATTCGTACCGTTTTTAGTACCATTCGTACCATTTTTAACAAATGCCAGGTTAAATATGATATTGTAATAAATAATAAAAGATAAATTTGTATTTATATTTTAAAATTCTAAATAAATCTGTCACAAATTGATTGCTAATTTTGTTATATATTATGAAGGGTAAACAAAGAGACGAGGGATAAGCCAATGATAACGGATACTAAAAAATTAGTAATAATTTATATTATTATTTTGATACTTATTTTATGGATAAGTGGAATCATACCAAAACAAATAGGAAAGATTGCTGCAATAAATTATGTTAAGAAAAACTATCCTGATAAAGATTTGATGTTTTTGAATATTGACTACTCTCCTATTCATGAAAGCTATTTTGCTTCTTTTAAAGCTTTAGATGGTAGAGTATATAATTTTGAACTATATACCAAGTATTTACCCGTAACTGTTTGGTTTGATCCTTTTAGTCTAATAGAAGGACAAAGTCTATCTTAAATTATAGAAAAACTGTAAAAAGCTGTTCTAAAATTATGTTTTGGAACAGCTTTTTATTGTGATATAATGATGATAATATTCTTTAAAAGTTTGCAAACTAAGGAAGAAGGTGGATGCTATGAAGGATTCATTTGGGAGAGATATAACTTATTTACGTATATCTGTAACGGATTTATGTAATTTAAGATGCAAATACTGTATGCCGGAAGAAGGAATAACTAAAGTTCATCATAGAGATATATTATCCATTGAAGAAATAGAAGAAATAGCAAAAGTCTTTGTAAAATTAGGAATAAATAAGATAAGACTTACTGGTGGAGAGCCTTTATTACGATCTGGTATATTGGATATTGTTGAAAGGATTGGTAGACTAGAGGGATTAAAGGATTTTGCCATGACTACCAATGGAATATTATTAAAGAAATATGCTAAGGAATTAAAAGCTAGAGGCTTAAAAAGGGTTAATATAAGTTTAGATACATTAGATGAAGATAAGTATAACAATATAACTAGAATTGGAAAGTTAAAGGATGTATTAGAAGGGATTGAAGCTATCAGAGAAGTAGGCCTTACTCCTATTAAGGTTAATACAGTTCTAGTAGGTGGATTTAATGATGATGAAATAGTAGATTTAGTGAGGTTGACGGAAAAAGAAGATATAGACATAAGATTTATTGAATTAATGCCTATAGGAGAAGCTATAAAATATGAATCAAAATATTTTATATCCAACCAAATGGTATTAGAAAAAGTACCTGAACTAATTTTAACGGAAAGAAAAGATATATCTTCTCCAGCCGTTTATTATAAATTACCTAATGCTAAAGGAAGAATTGGATTGATAAATCCAGTATCTTGTAAATTTTGTGAATACTGTAATAGGGTTAGACTTACAGCACAAGGTAAATTGAAATTATGCCTTCATTCCAAGGATGAAATAGATTTAAAGGAAGCTTTAAGAAAAGGACAGGATATAGAGAAAATAGTAATAGATGCTATAGGACAAAAACCAGAATCTCATCATTTGGAAGATGGAGAATATGTGTCTAAGAAAATGTATCAAATAGGAGGTTAAAATGGAATTTACTCATTTTAATGAAGAGGGTAGAGCTCATATGGTAGAAGTAGGAAATAAAGAAGATACTAAAAGGGTAGCTAAGGCTTATGGAAGGATAAAGATGAAAAGAGAGACTATACAGTTAATTAAAGATGGGTTGATAAAAAAAGGAGATGTATTATCCGTAGCTCAAATAGGAGGTATTATGGGTTCTAAGAGGACTAGTGAACTTATCCCCATGTGCCATAATATCTTTATAACAGGATCTAATATCAGGTTTAATATACTAGAGGATGCCATAGAAATAGAATCAGAAGTAAAAACCATAGGTAAGACGGGAGTAGAAATGGAAGCCTTAACAGCTGTATCCATAGCTGCTCTCACTATATATGATATGTGTAAAGCAGTAGATAAAGGTATGATAATTGAAGATATTAAATTATTAAGAAAATCAGGTGGCAAATCTGGCGAATATGTTAGGGAAGAGGATTAATAGGAAGAGGTGTCTATATGAAAACAATTGGTAAGGTAATTGATATAAATATATCTGAAAAAAAGGGTGTAGTTAAAAAACCTATAGAACAAGGAGTTTTTATTGAAGATTATGGGTTGGAAGGAGATGCCCACGCAGGAAAATGGCATAGACAAGTTAGTTTACTTGGAATAGAAAGCTTTAAGAAGGTAGAAGAGTTGGGCATAGAAGGTTTGAACCATGGAGATTTTGCCGAAAACATAACTACAGAAGGAATAATATTATATGAACTTCCCATTGGGACTAGACTTAAAATAGGTGAAACTATTCAAGAGGTAACCCAAATAGGAAAGGAATGTCATGTAGGTTGTGCTATTTCAAAAAAAGTGGGCAAATGTATAATGCCTAAAGAAGGCATATTTACAAGAGTTATAAAAGGCGGAGTAGTTAAACCAGGAGATAGTATAGAGGTGCTTTAGATGGAGGTAAAATCTCTATTTATAAAGAGGGAAAAAGGTGGGAACATTGAGAGGATTGAAGAAGGTTTCTTTAAAAGAGAAAAAGGTTTAGTTGGAGATATTAATGGAATAGGTGGAGATAGACAAGTTTCCATTGCTACCAGTAGAGTTAGAAAATATATAGAAGAAGGGAAATCCAAAGGGATTTGTGTAAAAAGATTTTATGAGAATATAACAATTGAAGGATTAAATATAGAAGAACTTTCTATAGGCCAAAGGGTTATTATAGGTGAAACCATACAAGAAATAACTCATATGGGGAAAAGGTGCTTTCCTGAGTGTAATCTATTTATTTCAAATAATCCATGCCCCTTGTTTAAGGAAGTATTATTTACTAGAGTATTAAAAGATGGAATTGTAAAAGCGGGAGATAAAGTGGGTATAATGAATTATAACAACACAGATGATGGAGTTAGGTGATAAACATGGATTATAAAGAATATGTGAATAATATTTTAAAAAATATACCTTTAGGAATTGCTATTACAGGTATAGATGGATATGTTAAAAATGCAAACGATCAATTATTAAATATGTTTGGTTATAAATTAGCAGAAGTAATGGGAAACCCCATATCCAACTTGTTTAAATATCCAGATAGAGTAGAAAAACTGTTGCAGAAAGGGAGAAGTATAATAGAAGAAGAAGTATATGTTAAGGCAAGGACGAATAAGATTAGGTTTAACGTATCAGCATATCCTATTCATGGGATTGATAATGAAAAAGTTGATATAATATATATTTTTAACGAAATAAAAAAGGAAAGAAAATTAGCTAACAAGATAATAGACAATAAAGCAATTTATACTTTCGATAAAATTATATCTCAAGACAAAAATTTCAATAGATTAATCTATTTTGCTAAAGAGATAGCAGATTCAAAATCTACTATACTTATTACAGGAGAATCAGGTACTGGGAAAGAAGTATTTGCACAATCCATACACAATTATAGTAATAGAAGAGATAAACCTTTCGTCGCTATCAATAGCGGTGCTATTCCTAAAAGTTTAATTGAATCTGAATTATTTGGATATGAAGAAGGGGCTTTTACTGGTGCAAAGAAGGAAGGCAGGCCTGGAAAGTTTGAAATAGCCCATGGAGGAACTATATTTTTAGATGAAATAGGAGAGATGCCTTATGATATGCAGACTAGACTTTTAAGAGTAATTGAAGAAGGGGTAGTTTCTAGAATAGGTGGACTAGAGCAAAAAGTTGTTGATGTAAGGATAATAGCAGCCAGTAATAGAGATTTAAAAGAAGAAGTGGAAAAGGGTAATTTTAGAAAGGATTTATTCTATAGATTAAATGTATTACCTATAAGGATTCCACCTTTAAGGAGAAGAAAAGAAGACGTTCCCTTATTAATAGATTATTTTATGGAGAGAATTTCTAATAGGCTAAACAAGAAAAAGATTCTCATATCTGAAGAAAAATTAGATGAACTAATGGACTATGATTGGCCAGGTAATGTTAGGGAATTAGAAAATTTTATTGAGTTGTCAATAAACTTAGGTTATATACCAAATGGAGAAGAGGATGAAGATGGTCTACAATTAAAGGGGCTAAAGGAATATAAATATGAAAATCTAATGTTAGATTATATGGAAAAAAAACATATAATAAAGGTATTGAAAATTTTTTCTTGCAATATTACAAAATCAGCAGAGGCCCTTGGTATTGGTAGAAATACCCTTTATAGGAAGATGGATAAATATGGGATAGATTGCTCCGAACTTGAACGGTGTCCCGTTATGGAACGAAGTAAATAAAGATATTTGCTCTATTATGGAACATTTATTATTAAAGCCTTGATATAAGCTTGATATCAAGGCTTTTAATTTTTTGGCATAACTTATGCATTATCTATATTGTGTAGGCAAAGAGTTGATGCTGATAAGTAAAATTATTTAAAGCTCTTATAAATTAATAGGGAGGTATGAAATATGAGTGGATATATGGGGAAGATATTAAGAGTAAATCTAACGGACAGGACTGTGAAAGTAGAACCATTAGATTTAAAAGTAGCACAGAAGTATCTAGGATCTAGAGGTCTTGGGGTAAAAATTATGTTGGATGAAGTTCCGGCTAAAGTAGACCCCTTTAGTGAAGAAAACAAAATTATAATAGCAACTGGAGCTTTAACTGGGGCACCTGTTCCTACTAGTGGAAGGTATATGGTTATAAGCAAATCACCTTTAACAGGAACTATTGCTATAGCTAATTCTGGTGGATATTGGGGACCTAAATTTAAAGCCACAGGTCATGATGCCATAATTTTCGAGGGCAAGGCCGATAAACCAGTATATCTATATATTGAAGATGATAAGATAGAAATAAAAGACGCTTCCCATATATGGGGTAAAACCGTATCAGAAGCTACAGAAATTATTAAAGAGGACCATGAGGGGGCTAATGTATTATCTATAGGTCCTGCAGGAGAAAAATTATCTTTAATGGCGTCTATAATGAACGATCTAGATAGAGCTGCTGGTCGTGGGGGTATAGGTGCAGTAATGGGTTCTAAAAACTTAAAAGCAGTTGTAGTAAAGGGAAGCAAAAAAGTTTCTTTATTTGATGAAGAAAAGGTTAAGAAAGTTTCATCAGAAAAGATTAAAATATTAAGGGAAGATCCAGTAGCAGGAGGAGGGCTTCCATCCTATGGTAGTGCTGTATTAGTAAATATAATTAATGAATCTGGAGTATTGCCAGTAAGGAATTTCCAGAAATCCTATACAGATAATGCAGACTTAATATCTGGAGAGACTATGACTGAAAAACATTTAGTAAAAAAACAGGCTTGTTTCAGATGTCCTATTGCTTGTGGTAGAGTAGTTAAACTAGCCGATGGCTCAGTAGTTGGAGGACCTGAATATGAAACTGTATGGTCCTATGGTGCAGACTGTGATGTATATGATTATGATGCTATAAATGAAGCCAATATGCTTTGTAATGACTATGGTTTAGATACTATCTCGGCAGGTGCAACTATAGCTGCGGCCATGGAACTTTATGAAAAAGGGTATATAAAAGATGAAGATATAGAAAAAGATGGTTTAAGTTTAAATTGGGGAGATGCAAAAGCTATAGTAGGATGGACCAAGAAGATGGCATTAAGAGAAGGATTTGGAGATAAATTAACTGACGGTTCCTATAGGTTGGCGGAATCCTATGGAGTGCCGGAATTATCTATGTCAGTTAAAAAACAAGAATTACCTGCTTATGACCCAAGGGGAGTTCAAGGGCATGGTATTACCTATGCAGTTAATAATAGAGGAGGATGTCATATAAAAGGATATATGATAAGTCCTGAAATACTAGGTTATCCAGAAAAATTAGATAGATTATCCTTAGAAGGAAAAGCAGCTTATGCTAAGGTCTTCCATGATTTAACTGCTGTAATAGATTCTATAGGTCTATGCGTATTTAGTACCTTTGGTTTAGGGTTACCTGATTATGTAGATATGTATAACGCAGTATGTGGAGATATATATGATGCTGACTCTTTACTAGAAGCTGGAGAAAGGGTATGGAATTTAGAAAAATTATTTAATCTAAGAGAAGGAATAGATAGTTCCCATGATACTTTACCAAAGAGATTGTTGGAAGAACCTGTAGTAAATGGACCTACAGAAGGACATATACACCATCTTGATAAATTACTTCCAGAGTACTATGAAGTAAGAGGTTGGGATGAGAAAGGGATACCAACAGAGGAAACATTAGAGAGATTAGGTCTTGAAGAGTATAAGAAGTATTTGGGTTTAGCTAGCAAGTAATAAAAAGCTCCTTTGGGAGCTTTTTATTTTGTTGATAGGTTTCAGCTATTTACTATATAATAATATCGAGGAGGTGTTATAGTGATTAAGGTTGAAGTTAGGTTGTTTGCCTATTTTAGAGAAGGAAGATGGAAAAAGAAGACTTTAGAATTTGAAGAAGGGACTACTCTTTCTGATATTGTTAAATATTTGAATATAGCTGAAGAAGAAGTAAGTATACTTTTACTCAATGGGATAGATGGTCCTGCTAGTCGTCAACCTAAAGATGGAGATATTGTATCACTATTTCCACCTGTAGGTGGAGGTTAAAATATTCATATTTATCAAAGATTGCTTAGGCAATCTTTTTTTATATAAAATATAATTGATCTAATTATACTTCGAGGGTCTAAACAATATGATATAATAAAGTATAATAAATAGTTATTGAGGAGAAGTCTATGAATCTTAACTATCTAAAAAAATATATTAATAGGTATAAAAGAGAATATTTTATAGCCGTTGCGTTTATAGTCCTTGAAACTATAGTAGATGTAGTTAATCCTACCATTATGTCAATGATAATTGATAAAGGGGTAAAAAATAAAGACATGGATTATATCTTGAAATTAGGAGGATTAATGATTGCCATTACCTTTATAGGGGCTATATTTGCAATCATTAGGAATATAGTTTCGTCTAAAGTATCTCAGAGTTTTGGTGCTGATTTACGGGAAGATTTATATACAAAGGTACAGGGTTTTTCCTTTGATAATATAGATAAATTTCAAGATGCCTCTTTGATTACCAGGCTTACCAATGATGTAAATCAGATACAAAATTTTTCTCATGGCATGATGAGGATCTTTGTCAAATCTCCTGTTCGTCTAATTGGGGCTATAATAATGGCGTTTTTATTGGATTTCAATATGGGCCTTATATTAATTGGCACCATTCCAGTAGCTGGACTAATTATATTTTTAAATCTTAAAATATCCTACCCCACATTTAAGAAAATGCAAATTGCCTTAGACAAGGTTAATGGAGTTATGAGGGAGTATCTAGCAGGTATTAGAGTGGTAAAGGCATTTAATAGATTTAATTATGAAAGACGTCGTTTTAAAGATGTAAATGATAATTTAAAGGAAAGGACCCTTAAAGGTATGAGAACAGTAGCAGTTTTTAATCCTTTAGTTGGGTTAATAGTAGATATAGGTATTGTGATTATCTTATGGGTTGGAGGAATTAGAGTAAACAATGGTAATCTAGAAGTTGGAAAGGTTATGGCTTTTATCAATTATATGTTATTGGTACACTTTTCACTTAGAATGATGACAAGAGTGTTAAATATGTTTATAAGGGCTAAAGCATCAGCAGAAAGGGTAGGAGAGGTATTTATAGAAGAGAATACTATATTGGAAAGAAGAAAGCCTATTTCTATAAATAAAGCTAAGGGACAGATTGAATTTGAACATGTTTACTTTAAATATTATTCAAACAGTAAATATGTATTGGAAGATATAAACTTTGCCATTAATCCCGGGGAAACATTAGCTATAATTGGCTCCACTGGTTCTGGAAAGACCTCCTTAGTTAATTTAATACCTCGATTTTACGATGTAGATAGAGGAAAAGTAAAGGTTGATGGCATAGATGTAAAAAAAGTTGATATTAGCAAATTGAGAGAAAATATTGGCATGGTAACTCAAAAACCCTTATTATTTACTGGTAGTATAATGGATAATATAAAATGGGGATGTGAAGAAGCCACTTATGAGGATGTGGTAAGGGTTTCTAAGATTTCAAAGGCTCACGATTTTATAATCTCTTTTAATGAAGGATATAATACATATCTAGGTCAAGGAGGAGTAAATTTATCAGGTGGTCAAAAACAGAGGATATCAATAGCTCGGGCTCTAATAAGAAATCCTTCCATATTAATTTTAGATGATAGTACCTCAGCAGTAGATATGATAACAGAAAAGAAGATTAGACAAGGATTAAATGAAAATTTAAGAAATACTACAACTATATTAATTGCTCAAAGAATAACATCAGTAATGGATGCAGATAAAATAATTGTTATGGATAATGGTAGAATAGTAGGACTAGGAACCCATGTAGAACTTATAGGTAGTTGTCAAGTATATAAGGATATTTGTCATTCACAGATTGGGAAGGGGGCTGCTGACATTGGACCCTAGACGTAGAAGAAGGGGATTATCAGGTATTGCTGGTGGCAGGCATGTCATTATGCCTACTGAAAAACCAAAAGATATGAAAGATACTTTAAAAAGACTTTGGAAGTTTTTTCAGGAGGAGAAAAAAGAGTTAATAATAATATTTTTATTAATTCTAACATCTGTAGGATTAACTTTATTGACCCCTTTTTTAATAGGTAAGGCTGTAGACACAATAGCTCCTGGCCCATATCTTGTAGAATTTAAAGATTTAAAATTCTATGCTTTAATCTTATTATTTGTATATATATTTAGTAATGGACTTGTATTTTTGCAGGAATATATGGTTTCTGGAATTTCCCAAAGAATAGTTCACAAGATAAGAGAAGGATTATATGAGAAACTTCAATCTCTGCCAATTATATTTTTTGATGCCAATACCCACGGAGAAATAATGAGTAGATTATCTAACGATGTTGATAATATAAGTATTACCATATCCCAATCTACTGTACAGCTTATGACTTCAGTAGTTAATATACTAGGTTCCCTAGCCATGATGATATATTTGAGTAGACTAATGACTTTAGCCAGCCTAATAACTGTACCAATGGTATTTTTATTAACTAAGATTATAGCTCGAAGAACAAAAGTTCTATTTGTTGAGCAGCAGAGGGTCTTAGGCAAGCTAAATGGTCATATAGAAGAATCTATATCGGGGATACATGTAGTAAAGGCCTTTAATAATGAAAATACAGTTATAGAACAGTTTAAGGAACAAAATAATCAATTAAGGGATGTAGGTGTTAAAGCACAGATCTGGTCAGGGTTTCTTATGCCCTTAATGAATGTTATAAGCAATTTTGGTTTTGCAGTAATTTCAATATTCGGTGGAACTCTAGCTGCTAAGGGAATTATTTCTGTAGGTGTAATAGCTAGTTTCATATCCTACTCAAAACAGTTTACACGACCTCTAAATGAACTGGCAAGTACTTTTAATACTTTGCAATCAGGTATAGCAGGGGCTGAAAGGGTTTTTGAAATACTTGATGAGGAAGAAGAAAGGAAGGATAAGGAAAATGCAATTGAAATAGAGGAAATCAAAGGATATGTTGAGTTCAAAAATGTATCCTTTGAATATAAGAAGGGTGAAAAAGTATTAAATAACATATCTTTCAAAATAGATTCGGGAACCAATGTGGCTTTAGTAGGACCTACTGGGGCTGGTAAGACTACCATAGTAAATTTACTCTCTGGGTTTTATCAAATCCCTAGTGGAGAGATATTAATAGATGGAGTAAATATACAGGATTATAAAAAGGATAGTCTACGAAGGATATTTGGTATGGTTTTACAGGATACTTATCTTTTTTCAGGAACTATAAAAGAGAACATTAGATATGGTAGATTAGATGCTACAGACGAAGAAATAGAAAAAGCTGCTAAAATGAGTAGAGCTAGTGAATTTATAGAAAGGCTTCCCAAGGGTTACAATACCCTTCTAATAGAAGGAGGAGTGAATTTAAGTCAAGGGCAGAGACAATTATTAGCCATATCAAGAGCTATATTAGCTGATCCTTCAATATTAATATTAGATGAAGCCACCTCTAGTGTAGATACTAGAACTGAACTTAAAATACAAGAGGCTATGATAGGTCTAATGAAGGGGCGAACCACCTTCATAATTGCCCATAGACTATCAACTATTAGAGATGCAGACATAATTATGGTAATAAATAATGGACAAATAGTAGAGAAAGGTAACCATGCTCAGCTCATAGAAAGAAAAGGAGCTTATTATAATCTCTATAGAAGCCAGTTTATGAATATATAAGTAGGTATAGTATAATGTTGGAAATCCATAGGGCTATAGGTAAAGAATATATGGTTAAGTTAGAATGGAGGTAGTACCATGTTAATATATGAAATACCTGGTAGAGAGGATATAAAAATAGAGAATGTTGTTCTTGACTATAATGGAACTATAGCAATAGATGGAAAATTAATAGAAGGAGTCGAGGAGAAATTATCAAAGTTAAAAGATCATGTAAACATATATATTCTTACTGCAGATACCTATGGAACGGTGGAAAAAGAATGTAAAGAAATTTATGCTGAGGTTTTAACATTTCCTAAAGAGAATGCAGGAGAATCTAAAAATGATATAATTAAAGAATTAGGTGGAGAAAATACCCTATGTATAGGGAATGGGTTTAATGATATACCTATGTTCAAAGAATCCATTTTATCCATAGCGGTTATAGAAGGAGAAGGAGTTTCAGGAAAATTATTGATGCAGGCTGATATTGTTACTAGGTCCATAATAGATGCATTAGAAATAGTATTAGACAAAAACAAAATGAAAGCCACTTTAAGAAACTAATAGAAGTTTTTAGAATTCCTCCTTTGGGTACTATATAATAGAAGCCTAAAGGAGGGATATTTTGAAAGAAATTAATTATAATAGTTTAAGTATAAGGGAAAAGGTGGAAAGGCAAAAGGAGATAATTAGAGTATTTTTGAGATTAGGCTTCTTTGCTTTTGGTGGACCGGCAGCTCATATTGCCATGATGGAAGGAGAAATAATAAATAAAAGGAAATGGATTAACCATGATAAATTTATGGATTTAATTGGAGCTACTAATTTAATCCCTGGTCCTAACTCAACAGAAATTGC
>NZ_PPXW01000001.1:1843344-1864834 GCF_021655095.1 Clostridium sp. Cult1
AATAGTCTTTCCACTAATGTCTTCCCTTTCTCCTATAGAACCTTTATCACTAGCAGTAATTATCCCAACCCTAAACATAATTTCAACTCCCCAATTTCTCTATTCTAACAGCAGCTACCTTTAATTCTGGAATCTTTGCAATAGAATCCAGTTCGGTATTAGTAAGATAGTTAGCTGCACCCTCAGCAAAATGGAAAGGCATAAATAGCACATTTTCATCTATTATATCAGTTACCTTTGCCCAGGTTGTAATGCTACCTCGCCTTGAAGTCAATCTTACTTTTTCACCGTGAGAAATGCCTAATTTATTAGCTGTTACTTCATTTATCTCTACATAGGATTTAGATGACAATTTGTTTAACCCTTCCACTCGTCCTGTCATAGTTCTTGTATGATAATGGTATAGTACCCTTCCTGTAGTAAAAATAAATGGGTATTGGGAATCAGCCAGTTCAGCACTATCTCTGTGGTCGATAGCCATAAATAACCCTTTACCTCTAGCTATAGCTGCTTTGTGAAGGTATTTAGTGCCTGGATGCTCTACATCTGGGCAAGGCCATTGAATACCTTCTTCCTCTATTCTATCATAGGTAATTCCCCCATATTGAGGTACCACAGTTCTAATTTCCTCCATTATTTCAGAAGGATGTAAATATTTTTTATTATAGCCTAGTCCATTCATAAGCTCCATCAATATCTCCCAATCAGGTTTAGCATTCCCTACTGGTTCTATGGCTTTTCTTACCCTTTGAACCCTTCTCTCCGTATTGGTAAAGGTTCCATCTTTTTCTGCAAAGGATGCTGCAGGCAGTACTACATCAGCTAATTCTGCTGTTTCTGTTAAGAATATGTCCTGTACCACCAAAAAGTCTAAATTAGTCAATGCTTTCCTTACATGGTTTATATCTGGGTCAGATACCATAGGGTTTTCTCCCATTATATATATAAATTTAATATCTCCCTTTTCTGCTTCATCGAATATTTCCGGTATGGTCAGGCCTACTTTATTTGGAATATTTGAATTCCACATCTCTTCAAACTTTTCTTGGACTTCTGGTTTAAATACCTTTTGGTATCCTGGTAAATCAGCTGGAAGTCCACCCATATCACAGGCACCTTGAACGTTGTTTTGTCCTCTTAATGGATTTACTCCTGCTGAGGCTTTTCCAATATTTCCGCAAAGTAAGCTTAAATTAGATATACTCATTACAGAATGGGTTCCCGTAGTATGTTGGGTTATTCCCATGGCATAATAAATTCCTGCTTTTTCTGCTTCTGCATATATAAGGGCTGCTTTTATAATATCTTCTTCATCTACTCCACATATTTCTGCAACCCTATCTGGAGTATATTGTTTCATTACCCTTTCAAACTCTTCAAAATTCTCCGTTCTTTCTTCAATAAACTTCTTATCCTGTAAACCACGATCTAAAATTACATTCATCATTCCATTTAATAGTGCTATATTAGTTCCTGGCTTAATTTGTAGAAATACATCAGCATAGTCTGCTAATTCAATCCTCCTTGGATCAGCTACTATTAGTTTTGCCCCATTTTTCATTGCTCTTTTCATAACCGTCCCTATTACTGGATGGTTTTCAGTAGTATTAGAACCAATTACAAATATAGCGTCTGTATTGAGTATCTCTTCAATACTATTAGTCATAGCACCACTTCCTAATGTTGTTGCAAGACCTGCAACGGTGGAAGAGTGTCAGAGTCGGGCACAATGGTCTACATTATTGGTTCCTATTACTGCTCTGAATAATTTCTGGAATAAATAGTTTTCTTCATTAGTACATCTAGCGGAAGTAAGGCCTGCAAAGGCTTCTGGTCCATATTCTTCCTTTATTTCTTTCACTTTGCTCACGATTAATCTATATGCTTCATCCCAACTGGCTTCTTCAAACTTGCCATTCCTCTTTATAAGTGGATTTTTTAATCTATCTGGATGATTAATAAAAGGATATCCAAACCTTCCCTTAACACAAAGTAATCCATTATTAGCCTTACCTCTTGCTGGTTCTACACCTACAACTCTATCTCCTTTTACCAGCAATTCCATCTGGCAACCTACGCCACAGTAGGAACAAGTAGTTTTTACTTTTTTTACTTCCCAAAGTCTAAACTTTTCCTTCCTCTTTGGCATTAGCGCTCCTACTGGACATGCTGCTACACAGTTTCCACAGGATACGCAATTAGAAGTAGCTAATCCCATATCGAAAGGGGTGACTACCTTAGTATGGAAGCCCCTGTTTTCTAGTCCAATAGCATCGGTACATTGTAGTTCAGAACATACCCTAACACATTTACCACATAAGATACATTTATTAGGGTCATAGGTATAAAAATGATTGGAATAATCTATAGGGTAATCCTTCTTGTCTCCCTCATAAGTCCCCATTTCCACTCCATATTCAAAGCAATAATTTTGCAAATCACATGCTCCCGATTTATCACAGATAAGGCAATCATTTGGATGGTTTGAAAACAATAGATCTAATATATCCTTCCTTGCATTAATTACTTTTTCACTATGGGTTTCTATAACCATTCCATCTCTTACCTTAAGGGAACAGGAAGTTTCAAGCTTCCCTTTTCCCTTTACTTCAACTAAACATAATCTACAAGCAGCATGAGGTTCTAGCCTATCATCATAACATAAAGTCGGAATATCTATACCTATTTTTCTACAGGCTTCAAGTACTGTAATATGGTCTTCCACATTATACATCTTACCATTTATGGTTATTTCAGCCATTCTATTCAACTCCTACTTGCTTTTCTCTTCTTCCAATAATTTTTCGAATACACCATCTAGCTCTAAGGCTTCCTTCCAACTAGTTTCTACGAACCTTCCATTTTCCTTTTTATAAGGGGTTTCTGGTTCATCTACATATAATAATTCAGTGGTAAGTCTTCCCTTTAAACATAAAGGTCTTCCCTCAGAAGGAGCTTTTGCCCTAACGGCAATATTTTTACCTTTTTTAGATAATACCTCAAAATTACATCCATAATTACAAGCTTTACATTTTATACTTTTTATTTCGCTATCCCAAACTCTTGTCTTTCCTAAAACCCTTCTATCTATAAGGGCACCTACAGGACATGCTACTACACACCTATTACAGGAAACACAAGTGGATTCTTCTAAAGAGAAATCTGCATCTGCAACTATCCTAGTATCAAAACCTCTTCCTGCAAAGGATAGAACTTTCCTATCGTGTACTTGAGCGCAAGTTCTGACACATTTGCCACAAAGTATACATTTGCTATCATCTTTTAAAATATAAGGGCTTGACGTATCTACATAATAAGGTCTTCTTGCCCCCTCATGTTCTCTAAATTTCACATTGTATCTATAAGCATATTGTTGTAGTAAACATTCTCCTGCTTTTTGACAAGTTAAACAGTCATTAGGATGGTTGTCTAAAAGCAATTGAAGGATTTCCTTTCTTATAGCTACCACCTTTTCACTTTCCGTATATACTACCATTCCTTCTTTTACTTTAGTAGAACAGGAAGTTTCTAATTTTTTTCTTCCCTCAATCTCCACTAAACAAAGCCTACAAGCGGAAACTACCTCCAAATTAGGATCATAGCATAATGCAGGGATATCTATTCCTACCTTTTTAGCCGCTTGAATGACATAATAATCCTTAGGCACAGTTACTTTTTTCCCATCTATAGTAAGAGTTACATTTTCCATAATAAACCTCCCATTTCTATCTCTTGATTACAGCGCCAGTCGGGCAAACTTCCATACATGTGCCACATTTAATACATTCATCAGTATTTATTACATGTCTCTCTTTTACTTTGCCACTAATACATGAAACAGGACAGTTTCTAGCACATTTAGTACAACCTATACAATCCTCTGTAATGAAGAATTGTAAAAGGGCCTGACATGAACCTGCAGGACATCTTTTCTCATATACATGAGCTTCATATTCATCCCTGAAGTATTTCATAGTAGATATTACTGGGTTTGCAGCTGTTTGCCCTAAACCACATAGAGATCCGTTGGTTATGGTTTCAGATAGAGATTCAAGCCTATCTAAATCTTCAGGTGTTCCTTCTCCATTGGTTATCTTCTCCAATATTTCTAACATTCTTTTAGTACCTTCTCTACATGGTACACATTTACCACAGGATTCTTCAACGGTAAAGTCTAAGAAAAATCTTGCAATGTCTACCATGCAATTATCTTCGTCCATTACTACCATTCCACCAGAACCCATTATAGAGCCTAGCTCAGCTAATGATTCAAAGTCAACGGGTGTATCAATGTATTCTTTAGGTATGCACCCACCAGAAGGTCCTCCTGTTTGAATTGCCTTAAATTCTTTTCCTTTAGGAATACCTCCACCAATGTCATATATTATATCCCTTAATGTAACTCCCATAGGGATTTCAATAAGGCCTGTATTTTCAATCTTTCCTCCTAATGCAAACACTTTAGTTCCTGGAGAATCTTTTGTTCCGATGTTTTTAAACCATTCTACTCCATTTTGAAATATAGCTGGAATATTCGCAAGGGTTTCGACATTGTTTATTATAGTTGGTTTGCCCCATAGACCTTTATGAGCAGTCCTATGAATTTTAGTTCTAGGCATTCCCCTTTTTCCTTCAATGGATTCCATTAAAGCCGTTCCTTCTCCACATACAAAGGCTCCTGCACCTAGCCTTAACTCTATATCGAAACTAAAATCAGTTCCTAGAATGTTTTTGCCTAGTAACCCATTTTCCTTAGCTTGCTCTATAGCCACTTCTAATCTGTGTACAGCTATTGGATACTCTGCCCTTACGTAGATATAGCCTTGGTCTGAACCTATTGCATAGCCACATATAGCCATAGCCTCTAGAACGGAATGTGGGTCCCCTTCAAGGATAGATCTATCCATAAATGCACCTGGATCCCCTTCATCTGCATTACATATTACATATTTTTGATCTGCTGGATATTTAAAAGCCGTTTCCCATTTTCGCCCTGTTGGAAATCCTGCTCCACCTCTTCCCCTTAAATTAGATTCTTTTACGAATTCAATAACTTCCTCTTGAGTCATTTCAGTTATAACCTTAGCCAAAGCTTGATATCCATCAAAGGCAATATACTCATCTATATCTTCTGGATTTATAAGTCCACAGTTTCTTAAAGCAACTCTAGTTTGCTTTTTATAAAAATTGACCTCACTTACTGGCATAATAGCCTCTTCTTCAATAGCTCCTTGGTATAATAATCTCTTTACGATATGTCCTTTTTGGAAATGTTCTTCTACTATTTCATCAACATCTTCTAGCTTCACATGACTATAGAATATTCCTTCTGGATAGATAACTATATTGGGACCCGCTTCACATAAACCAAAACAACCAGTTAATGTTACCTTAATATTGTCCAATCCTCTTTCCTTAACTTTTTCTTCTAATAGCTTTCTGATCTCATCCCCTTCAGATGAGTGGCAGCCTGTACCACCACATACTAAAACATGAGTCAGATGGGCCTCCATATCCTTTTGTTCAAAAGATATTTTAGACTGTTCTTTTTGCCTTAAGCTTATCTTTTCTAAGGCTTTCTCCTTTATCCTATTTAATTCACCTATGGTTTTCAAGTTTCCACCTCCAGATTATCTATATTTCTCTATAATCTCTTTTACATCATCAGGATTTAATTTGCCATATACATCCTCGTTCACAGTCAATACTGGTGCTAATCCACAAGCTCCCAAACACCTAGTTGCATCAATGGAAAATTTTCTATCTGATGTAGTTTGTCCCACACTGATTCCTAAAAGCTCTTCTACCTTATCTAGTATTTCTTGAGAGCCTTTTACATAGCAGGCAGTACCTAGACATACACCTATTTTATATTCTCCTTTTGGTATTAGGGAAAATTGAGAATAAAAAGTAGCTACTCCATAAATTTCAGATAGAGGGATTCTAAGTTCTTCAGAAATCATCTTTTGAATCTCAATAGGAAGATAACCAAATAAATTTTGAGCTTCATGAAGTACGGCCATTAATGCCCCCTTCTTTCTTTTGTTTTCTTTCATAAAAACTTTTAAATCCTTTATCTTTTCCTCGTTTGCTTCCCAATCAAATGCAAACTCCATACAAAACCCTCCTTTTTGCCATAATAATAAAGAAGTAAATTAAATTTTAAATATTAAAATAATTGAAATGAAAAATTTTATGCTAAATATATTAATTTTACAAGAATGGTATTTTATAAAAGCACCTTAAAGCAATATTAATTTAATGTTATTTTATTTGTTTATATTTGTCAATGTTAATAATACCTAAGATAAAATATAACAAATCGACCTAAATTTTACTTGATGTCATTAGCAATTAGGTCGATTTGTTATAGCTTTTCACATTTTGAATGAATAACATTAATTGTTTCTAATATCCAAATCCTTAAGCTTTCCATTCCCTTTAAACATAATATTGCAAGAAAGTGTTTTTATACCATATAATGCCATAACTGAAATGCAAGCCATTGTCCCAAGTTTTCCTCCTACCCCTATAAAAACATCATTTGAGATAACAAATAGTGTACTTAAAAAAATAGATGCTACTATAATTTCCATAAAATTTTGAATCTGCTCTTTTCCCGACATTCCTATATAGGAGCCAGCGGCAGCGGCTGCAGCCATAGTCAAACCAAAATCCTTAAATAAAAATGGTAAAACTATACCACTAAAAAAGGTCACTATTGCAGAAGCAAATACTGGACCCTTTTTCAATTTGTGATTTATATAGAAAGTAGAAACTCCTCCTAATATTACCATAATAAATATTTTAAAAACCATTACCTTATCCACATATCTGCCTCCTTAAAACAATTTAAAAATTCCTGAAGTAATTAATACAGACAAAGCAGCAATAGTTCCTAGTTTACCTCCATACCCGTTAAAAACAGCCTGTACTAGCATAAATATAATACCTACTAATAATCCAGCTAAAATAGCCATTGTATAATTAACCAAAACCGTAGAAGAAGACATACCTGCAAAAGATGCTGTATATGCTACTAGAGCTAAATCCTTAGGTAGAATAAAAAAGGAGACTAAGCCTACTAATCCAGAAGCTACCATAGGATTAAGATTTAAGGTTATATTTAAGAAATAAGTGGCAACTGTTCCAACTAGAGCAGAAATCAATACTTTTAAATCCTTACTCATATCAATATACCCCTTATGTATTATTTATTTAATTTCCTTAATATGAGAATAAATCCCTACTAAGTAAAACAATAATATTCCAATTATTGAAAAGTCTATCAAAATATTATTATTACTTGTAATAATAGATTGAAAGATTAAATAGATTCCAGTGGAAATTAATAACAAAAGAGATAATGCATTTTTGATCATAGTTTCTAACCTCCCTAAATTAAAAAATATTATTAGTTTGTTTATTTTTTCACATATTATGGCACAACTCATTTATTTAGATTCTATGCTCTATGAATTTAAGAGATTAAAACCTTAAATATCCAGTTTCCAATTAGAAATATTTATATAATATTTGACAAATGAATAATACCATAAAAACTATATTTGTTCAATACTTATTAGAATTTTTTTATAATTAAAATAAATGTAGTAATTCAATTTTATTTAAAAACTCCGATAATTTTTGCTTTTCTCAAAATGCAATTCATATTTATATTGTCTAAATATTAACAATATTTTATAGATTGCTACCTCTCCATTAAAAAACAGCACAAATTAACTGCTGTTTTTTAATTATTAATCTCTTTTATTCTATTATATCGCTATCTTATTAGCATACTAGGTATACTAAAATATCCTTCTCTTCCAAATATAATATTCTCTCTACTTATTCTAGTATAAACTCCTGCAAACCTCCCATTATACATATATACACCTATATTAAGCTTAAAATCTCTAACTTTTAGTTCTCCATCTTCAAATTGAACAAAGGGTCTAGTATAAGGATCTATAAATTCTTGAAAAAGATAATCTTTGTTCCAACATTTAGTCAATACTTCTTCCCATTTCTCATAAGAAAAATCTCTACCAGCATTAACACCTTGAGAAGCAAAGGAATCTATTGGTTTTATTATGTATTGATCTTTATTCTTTAAAACTTTTTCAAATATCCTTTCATCTCCACCAAATTCTTCCGTAATAGGTATATGATTTTTTACAAGTTGTCTTTCTTCTTCTGATAGAAAGGATAAGGTCTCTTTATCATGTAATATTTTAAATATAATCTTATTGTGCATTATCTGAGACCTTAAAGAACCTATTACACATACAACACCGTCTTTATAAGCTTCTATTAAATCAGATATTTCCTCCGCCTTCTCAATAAATTCTACAGTTACTATCCTTCTATAGATAAGGTCTATTCTCATATTTTCATAATACAATTTTCCATCTTTATATCTTAGATCCCTTGGATCTGCAATTATCGCATTATATCCTTTTGCAATATAGGCATTTTTAAATGTTTCAAACTCAGCAGTTATTCCAGTTTCTGTGAAATCAACAATGGCTATATTGGGTTTATCCACTTTTTTATTAAATTCACTATATATTTTTAAGCTTTCATCAACCCAACTATTGATTAGCTCAAAATAGGAAATATTATATTTTTCTTTCATTGTTTCCATGGATTTAGTCTCTAAAAGTATATTGGAAAAAATATTGTCTTCATTCATACCAGAGGTGCCATCTGTATTCACCTCTATAAACTTAAACCTATCTTTCCCCCCATAGAAAAGGTCAAACCTTCCTATAGGGATATTTATATCATAACCTGGGTCTACCAATATAAGCTCTTCTAGTAACTTTGGGTATTTAAATTTCTTTCTATATTTAGGTGATTCTAAATATTTTTTTGTTACCTTATTAGCTATAGATATTAAAGTTTTCCCTATTATGTTAAAAGTTTCTATATCCTCTTCAGTAACGAACATTGGCTGATATAGAAAAGGGATTGGTTTGCCCTTATATTTTGCGTTCGAGTTTTTTACTTTCTCTACTGTTTTTATATAATCTTTATAATATCTTTCAGGATTCTCCTTGATTATATTTATATATTCTCTAGTTAAACTTAACCCATCCATTTCTATTCTCCTTCGCTAAATAATTTAATATGCACCAATTTATTGCTTCTTTTTTCCCTAGGTGCTCCCTTTCTTTTATGATTTCATAAGGATTCTTTATGTCATTGACCATTTTCTCCAAAGGTAAAATATATTTCTTTTCATCTAAACTCAAGCTAGTCTTTGCCATTTCCACAATCATCCTACAAATTTCGTATATAGATTTATCTTTAAATTCGCCATTTATACCTTTGTTAAAAATGCTAGTTTTAATTTTTTCAATATCGACAGCATTTATATCTTCAATATATTCATAAATCTTATTTAAGTTTTCCTCATCATATAAAATACCTTTTATTAAAGCAACTGCTGTTAAGTTTAAAGGATAAGGTATAGCATCTATCATACGTATTTCTATATATTTTTTAGTCCTTACGTCTGGAAAGAACATGGTTAATATATGTTCTAATTCTTCAATAGTATAGTTTTCAGGATCAAATATTTCTTTAACTAATTTATCTCCTGTAGAATACATCTTTTCTCCATTATCTATAAAGATTGGTGGCCCGTTTAAAATATACTCCGCATATTTTTTATATCCAAAATCATCATCAAAAGCTTCATTCACTACTCCTGATCTATCTTTATCGCAATTTTCCCAAATATAAGCCCTTAAATTATGTTTATTCCACCTTTCTCCTTCAAAATAAAATCCATTGTCAAACATGGCATATAATACTGGTGATAAAGCATTGGCTATTCTAAACTTTTTAATATAGTCTTCTTCTGATTTAAAATCAATGGCTATCTGTAATGAAGCAGTGCCTTTCATCATATTATGGGCATGGATTCCTTTATCCTTAAAGTATTCGAACATATAACTATATCGTTGCTTAGGTAGGATCTTTATTTCATTAATTTTAGTTTCTGGATGATATCCAATAGCAATCAACCCTTGGTTTTTCCTATCTAAAATAGGTATTATTTCCTCTAGAAACTCCATATACTCTTTTTCTATATCTCTAATATTTTTCTGAGGTTTTACACTAAACTCCAATTGGCTTCCTGGTTCAAGGGTTATTACTTTATCCTTATTGCTGAGACCTAATAAATAATCTCCTTCATAACTACCTTCCCATCCTTGAGCTTCTAAGTCCTTTAAAGTTTCTTCCACGCCTTCTTTTCCGTAATAAGATACAGTTTTTAAAGTATCCTTATCTATTACAAAATGTTCAAATTCTATTCCTATTTTAAAATCCTCTTCAGTTTTTTCATGACTTCTAAAATACTCTACTATCTCATTTATTTGTTTATAATAATCCAATTTATATATCTCCTCTCTACTTCCTACTTATCTATATTATTTCGATTATCTAGTATTCAAATACCCATTTAAATGAATATTAAAAATAAAGTAGTCTATTTTTTAAAAAATAGACTACTTTATTAGTTTTCCTATTCTTTTACCAACTTCCCGGATATTGCATTAGTCACGCTCTGCAAACTCTCTATATTCATCTCTATTTGAACCCCTATCTTCCCTCCACTGACTATTATAGAATCTAGACTAAGGGAAGATTCATCAATGAAGGTAGGATAAATTTTTTTCATACCAATTGGTGAACAACCTCCCCGCATATATCCAGTATACTTAGTTATATCCTTAACCGGTAACATTTCTATCTTCTTTTCCCCAGAAACCTTTGCAGCCTTCTTTAGATCCAATTCTTTTGCCACAGGGATTATAAATACATACAATTCTCCACTACTTCCTTGGGCTACTAAAGTCTTAAATACTTTCTCAGGATCTTTGCCAATTTTTTTGGCTACGGAGACTCCATCTACCTTTCCATCCTTTTTATCATAAGTGATTATATTATATTCTATATTATGGGTATCCAAGATTCGCATGGCATTGGTCTTTATTTTAGACATATGCTTCACCTTCTTTACTAGCTAAATATCCTTTTATATATTATAAGCATAGTATTATAAAAAAACAAATTGAAAAAGCTCATTATAAATACTTTTCATCTAAAGTTAAACCTTTTGTGCTGTTTTAGAGAAATATAGCCCCATAAAGAGAAAAGCTATAGCAAATAATAATTGCATAAAAATTTCATACCTTATATCTGAAAATGAACTAGCTTGCATATCGTTTACTCTTACAAAATAATAGGTTGGAAAAAACTTGGCTATGGTTAAAACCTTCTTGCCTAAAAACTGTTGAGGTACCATTACACCTGATATAAATGCAGTACCTAAAGACAATACTGTAGATAAAGCATTTATTACAAATTTGTTCCTAGTTATATTATTAATTAAAAATGTAAGGCATAGAATGGAAAATGAAAAAAACATAATGTTAACAATATATATACCAAAATTTACTTCTCCAATATATTTGCCTCTTAAAACAATGCTTCCCAAAATAAAGATTAATGTAATAATACTAGCTAATGACAATTGTCCCAAATATATCTCACTATTAAATTTTAAAAACTTCTTTGAGGATATTTTTCTTCTATTTTCAATATTATAATCTGTAAAATCTGCCATCACTAAACCCATTACTGCAATATAGGTGGCTATGATTACATAACCTGTAAAGTTGAAATAAAATCTAAACCATTCACTAACATGATAATTCCTTGCTTTCCCACCATCTTTGATTAATTCTACATGGATTTTCTCATTTAATGCTGTACTTATACCATCCAAGTCAAACTTACCATCCTTGTAAGTCGCATTAAGAAAGACAAAGAATTTATTAAGTTGAGTTTCAATTTGTATGGATTCAACCTTCCTATCATCTCTATAAACTTCAACAGACTTCCCTTTATTTATTACCTTTTCATCAAAATCCTTAGGTATTACTATTATAGCATCTGCTGCTTCCAAGAAGATTTGTTCTTTTATAGACTCCTCATCTTGACCAACATCTACTATATGATTCTTATCTCCTAAATAATCCTTTAAGCTATTGGATAATTGGCTATTGCTATTATCTATTATTCCAATATCTAACTTAGCTTCTACAAAACTGGTTTCTCCCCTTGTTGGATTAGAACCATTTATTATTGATAAAACAAAAAATACTATAGTATAAGATAAAATTGCCCATTTATTTCTCAAGGCTATTTTAATAAAATACTTATATACTGTCATAGTTTCGCCTCCTTAAAAACATATAGGATGAGAAAACTAATAGTATGGAATATAAGGATAAAATTAAAATTCCTTCCTTAACACTTTTGGTATTTCCCAATAAATTTATCCTATATAGATTATTACTAATAATGGAAATTGGATTTATCCTACCTAAAATAGGAATATTTTTATCCAACATTACCTTGATATGGGGGCCCATCATTCCTGATAAAAATGATAAAATTAAGGTAGTTGCTACGGCCATTAAAGTTTTTACATTATGGCTTCTTTTATTGGAAGCACCAATAAATATTCCAAGGGCAGTTCCAAACACATTACCTAATATTACAAAAATACTACTATACTTAATCTCATTAAATAATTGTATCTTTAAAGCATATTTAATAAAGATAAACAACACCCCATTGGCAAATAAATTTAGTGTTAATGCCACTATGAATCCTGCTATTAAAAAGTTATATTTTTTTAATGGGGTAATACTAAGCCTAGCCCCTATATCAGTTAAATTTGCTTGAATTAAGATAACAGTTACAATTCCAGCAAAAACCCCATAGGTAGAAACCATAGCAATTAATGAATAAAAAGTCACAATTATTGGATTTGCATTCTGATTTCTATCCAATATATAATCCACCTCAAAATCATAATTTCCAATAGGCCTATTTAATCTTTCCATCTGCTTTATTTGCTCAATTATTTCTTTTATTATGGTTTGATTTATGCCAGATTTTTTTACCATTAGATTTAAGTCCTCATCTATAAAACCATGAATTTCATCATTGTTCAACTTTTCTATAGCCTGGTCTTGAGAAATATTATGAATATTTAATATTTCAATTTCCTCTAATATATATCCGATTCTGTTTCCTTTTTCTATCCCTAAATTTATATTCTCTAACTCTATATTCATCATGCCACTAAAAGAAAGATAGAAAAAAACAGATAAAATTAGTGGATATGCTAAGCTCCAAAATGAAAATCCAAAATCTCTAAATAAATTTTTCCCTTGATATAAACAATTTCTAAATAGATTTCTCATATTAATCCCTAAGCTCCTTTCCTGTCAACTCTAAAAACACATCATTCAATGTAGGTAATTGGCTATGAAGCTTGGTATAAGTTAGGTCCTTTTTCTTTATAAAATCTAAAAGATTGGTTAAATTATTAAACCCATTTTCAAATTTTATAATATAGTCTTCTCCATCTTTTTCTATATCGATTACATGAGGTATATTCTTCATCTTTTCTATTACTTCATCTTGAACAGTGGAAAATCCAACTATTATCTTTTCTGAAGTGGTTATCATAGCCTTTAGTTCCTCTTTTGTCCCTGAAACCAAATCCTTACCATTATCCATAATAATAATCCTCTTACATAGCATTTCTACCTCTTCTAAATAATGGGTTGTATATATAATAGTACTACCTTCCTTATTTAATTTCTTTATTCCATTTAGAATAAAGTTTCTACTTTGAGCATCCACTGCAACAGTAGGCTCATCTAAAAAGATTAGCTTGGGCTTATGAGCAATTCCACAGGCGATATTCAATCTTCTCTTTAAACCACCACTTAATTTTTTAGGATAAAATTTAATAAAGTCCTTTAGCCCCACAAATTCTATGGCTTCATCTACATATTGTTTTCTTAAATTATTATTATCTACATATAATCCACAAAAATAATCTATGTTTTCTCTTACCGTTAAATTGTCAAAAACAGAAACTTCTTGAGGTACTAATCCTATTTGTTGCTTTATATCATAGGAGTTAGGTGTCATCTTTTTACCAAAAACCTCTATCTCCCCTTTATCAAAACTTAGTAAAGACAATATGCAATTTATAGCTGTGGTCTTCCCGCAACCATTAGGCCCTAAAAGCCCTATAATTTCTCCTTCTTCTACTTCCATATTGAAATGATCAAGGGCAATTAATTCCTTATATCTCTTTACTAAATTATTCACCTTTACTATCATCTACATCACTCCCATATATCATTGTAAGACCATTATATAGTTTAGAAACCTCCTATTGTAGTGTATAAAGTTATGATTTCATATGACATTTGTCATAACTGAAATTGTATTTGTTAGCAAATATTAGTATAATTAAAATACTAAATATATTTAGTAGTCTTTCAATTCTGTAGGGGGAACTAAAATGAGAAAACTTTGGGAAAAATCTTTAGTTGCATTATTCTGTTTATATAATACGTACAATATCAATCCTAATGAAAATTTAGCTTTTTATTTTCTTATAAATATTATCTTTTCTCTAGCTTTAGATTTATTCGATAAAAAAAGAGTAAAAATAATTGTCTACATTTCATTTTTAATACTGTGTTTTCCCAATACTTTATTTGTATTTTATTTACCTCTAATTTTATATAATATGTATATTGATTTTGGCTTATATATCTTATTTACTTTGCCTTTAATGCTAATGAATTTTTCCCCAATGAACTTTTTTGTCTCAATTGTCTCAGTTCATATTGCAGCTATGACAAAAAAACATAATATTATCTTAGATGAAAATAAGACAGTACGAGATGAATTAAAAGAAGACACTCTTTACTTGGAAAAATATAATGAACAACTGAAAATAGATAGGGAAAAGAATATTCAAATTGCCATACTTACAGAGAGAAATAGGATTGCAAGAGAGCTTCATGATTCAATAGGTCATGGAATAAGTAGTAGTATATTACAGGTAGAAGCTTTAAAAGTTATATCTACTGAAGACAAGATATTAAAAAGATTAGATATTCTCCAGGATACTTTAAAAAATGGAATGGAAGATATTAGAAAGAGCATCCATAATCTATATAATGAATCCTTGGATTTGAAAAATCAGATTGAAAAATTATCTAGTCAAACCCCTGCTATTGATGTAGAACTCATATATAGAGTAGAAAATGACTTAAGCTATGATTTAAAATTCGATATTCTATCAGTTATAAGGGAAGGCATTACCAATTGTGTTAAACATTCTAATGCTACAAAATTAAAGATAACTTTACTAGACCAACCAAAATTTTATACAATAATAATAAAAGATAATGGAAGTAACTTTAATGAAGAGGCTCTACTTTCTAATAAAGGCATTGGACTTATTTCTATTAAAGAAATAGCCTATAAATACAATGGCCTTGTAAATTATACATTTGATGAAGGCTTCAAAATTCATCTAACTTTAATGAAAGGATAATATATATGAATATTATAATTATAGATGATGATCCTCTAGTGGTAGAATCCTTAAAGACCATTATAGATGCTAACGGAATAGAAATATTGGCTGTAGGTTATGATGGTCATCAAGCTGTAGAACTTTATGATAAACATCGGCCTGATTTAATTCTTATGGATATAAGAATGGAAAAATTAAATGGCATAGATGCAACTAAAAAAATATTAAAAATAGATCCAAAGGCTAAAATACTATTGATTACCACCTTCCAGGATGATGAATATATTGGTGCAGCCCTTTCTTTAGGCTGTAAAGGTTATATATTAAAGCAAAATATCAAGGGAATTATTCCCGCTATCAATGCAATCTACTCTGGAAATTTGGTCTTTGATTCAAAGATCGTATCTAATATAAAAAAATATTCTAAAAAAGATAATATAGATGTAGAACTGACCGATAGAGAATTTAATATTTTACTTTTGGTAGCAGAAGGGTTAAACAATAGAGAAATTGCAGAAAAACTATTTTTAAGTGAAGGTACTATTAGAAACTATATTTCCAATATGCTAGATAAGCTATCCTTAAGGGATAGGACTCAACTGGCTATCTATTATTACAAGATGAAGTATGGGGTAGATGAATAACGGGACAAAAGGGACGATTCTGTACTGCCCCCAAAAGACTATAATTAATATATTAATCTACAAAAGGAGAGATTTTAATGAATGGAATAAAGATTGAAAAAATGATACTTCATATTCTAGACAATTCTGTAGGTATGCCTGTGTTATCGGAAAAAGAACATCCCTATAGTGGAGATATAATGGAATTTATTATAACTCATATAGAAAAAATTTTTTGTGATATTAATATTAAGAAAGCTTCCTTTAATAGTCCAAAAAATACAGTAAAAGACTTATGTATAGCTATTTCGGAAAATAGTTCTAACTTTGTAGAAAAGACAAAAGAATTTGCTCAATTAATGTATAATATAATGGTTGTAAACACTACTATACCTCCTTGTGATTTAATCTGTTCACTATTTTATAAAGATGGAGAAAAATACTTAGGATTTTTTATACTAAATTATAAACCTTCCTATATTCATTATGTAAATGAATCTGAAAATACAAGGATTAATACTGTAATAAAGCAACAAACAACCTTGCCTAATGAAAATCAAAAAATAGATGAATGTATAATAGTCAATTTAAATGATTACTCTATACTATTAAAAGAACAAAAATATGAAATAGATGGTGAAAAGGAATTCTATATATCTAAATATCTATTAAAGTCAAATAGTGTTCTATCAGATAAAGAAAAAATAGATATTGTAAATAAAGTCTCCAAGAAGATAATAAAGGATTATTATGAAAATGATATAAAAAAGATGGCAGAAGTAAAAAGTGCCTTGGTAGAAAGTGTAGAGGATAGCGGTTCCATAGATATAGAGCATGTTAAGTCAAAAGCATTTAAAAACAATTATGAACTTCAAAATGTATATGAAGAAGAAATGGAAAAAAGGGGATTGACAGAAAAAATCATAGAAGTAAATGAAAACCTAGATAAAAAGCTTCCCAGAACTCAAAAATTAGTAACCGATGATGGAATAGAAATAAAAGTGCCTACATCTTATTTAACTGATGGAAATAAGATAGAGTTTTTAAATAACCCGGATGGAACTATATCTATTTTACTTAAGAATATCAGAGATATACAAGGGAAATAAAACCAATGGTTTTATTTCCAATTCATTGTAACATCTCCTTCATGGTCATCCCTATTATATTAATTTTACATTTCCTTCATAATTTAAATCAAACTTTTTACACCCAGTAGCCATTACTAATATCAATATCATAATAACCAGTAATCTAGAAATGCCAAATCTTTTACTCATTAAGCTGGCCTTTCTCTCTTAAATCTTTTATACCTTTATTGATCCCAACTAATTTCACAGTTAAATATATAAATGCTATCCCTAATAGTCCTAATAACAGATGATTATTTTTAACGCTACTGCCTCCAATACTCCATAGAGTAAATTCAAATATTGGTTTTTTGATAAAAACCGTCATCATCCCAAAGAATAAAATAAAAATCTCACCATATATCAATGGCTTTCTTATCTCCTTTAGTCTATAAATCTTATCCTCAATATTGGAATATATTTCAAAGGTCTTCCCATCATTTTTCTTCTCTAATATTAATAGTTCTTTATTAATCATTCCTTTTGATGTAGCAATCCTACCACCTGAATTTGTAAAGGGACGAAATCTTGCCTTCCCCCATGAAAATTGTCCAATGTTTATTGGCTTTTCATAATATTTAATCCCTATCTCTTCCAAAAACTGTTGATACTCTTTTAACTCTTTATAACTTTTATTCCCCACATAATCAATGACATATTGGTATTCATTTGATTTACAATTTTCAAAAGTATAAAAAAATCTTCCTACATCAACTAGCCGGTATCCTTTACCTGCCATTTGTTTCAGCCAATTCTCTTGACTAGCCATTGGATTTAGAAATAATTTAAATATCCTTCTCATCCTTGGCACCACCTTTCACTGTTTCAATAGCTATATTATATATTTCCTCTAACCTATTCATCTCCAGTTCTACCTGAGCACGCCCTAATTCAGTTATTATATAATCCTTTTTCCTTTCTTCAGGATCTACTGGACAAGGCTCTATCCACTTTTTCTTTGCTAAATTATTAATTGCTCCATAAAGTGTTCCTGGTCCAAAGACTACCCTTCCTTTTGTTTTTTCCTCTACAAATTGCATCACTCCATAACCATGATTTGGCTTATACATTGCCAATAAAATTAGAAAAGCCGTCTCAGTCAAAGGTCCTTCTTTAATTTCTTTCTTCATTTTCCTCCCCCTTATTACGTCATGCGTAGTACTTGTTATTATTATATCGCCACGCGTAGTACGTGTCAAGTAGTAAAAATCATTCTCCATAACGTAGCCTTGAAACCAAACTTTCCTTCTGAAATAACCTTACTAAAATACCTGAAACTACCATAGGTACCATAATAATAATCAAGTAAATCTAACAAAAATATAACAAAAAGTATCTTTTAATTAATAAAACAATACCAATTCTAATATTTTTATTAGAATTGGTATTGTGAATAATCTTTATAAATCATTAGGCAAAAAACAGAAAAAGTAGAACCTTCTCCTATAATAGTAACATAGCAGTACGTTTGGTAAAGTTTAAAAACAAATTTCCATCATTATAAATATGCTCTATATTCTTTGTACTAGTTTTTCTTAATAAAACCTCTACTTTCTTAAGAAATACACTTACATGAAATGGTTTCGTAATATAATCCTCTGCTCCCAATTCGTAACCCTTTAGCATATCACTTTCCATATCCTTTGCAGTTAGAAATATAATAGGTGCTATTGTTTTTCCTCTCCATATTTTACATAAATCAAAACCACTGCCATCGGGAAGATTAATATCTAGTATAATTATATATCTTTATCAATATTACTCTATGTTTTAATAGCTTATTCAATTTCTATATACCTTTATCTATTTCTATTTCTAAATCTTGAACAAATTTTGTTGCAGCTGAAGATAGGGACACGGTTTTTAAGAAACAAACTCCAATAGCTCTTTTAGGTATTTCCTCACACAACTTTACTTCATATATCAATTTATTTTTTAAGTATTCCTTGGAAAACTCTTTGACAACACAAGATATACCTAGATTAATTCTTGCAAATTCTAATAATAAATCATGGGAACCTAGTTCAATTTCTGGCTCTATTTTAACTCCTTTTGATAGTATATATTTTTCCACATATAGTCTTGAATTCGATTTAGGTTCAAGTAATATTAGTGGTAAGTCAGCTATTTCATTAAAACTTAAAGGTATAGAAATCCTATCCTTATACTTTTCTCCACAGACAAATATATCATGAATATCCATTAATTCCATTATCTCCAATGTAGAATCCTTAACTGGTAAATTACAAATAGCCACATCAACTTCCCCTGATTTTAATAAATCAGTAAGTTCTAAAGTTGTACGATTTATTACCTTTAGTTTTATTTTTGGATATTTAGAATGAAATTCCTCTAAGAAAGGTAGCAAAAAATAACGTGATATAGTATCTCCAACTCCTATCCTTAACTCTCCAGCCATAAGGTTTTTTGATTCTATTATTTTCTTTTCCCCTACATTAATTAGATTAATAGCTGAGTTTGCATATTCAAATAAGATTTCTCCTTCATTGGTAAGAACTACTCCCCTTGGTGTTCGTGTAAATAAGCGTATTTCTAATTCACTTTCTAGCTGCATAATGGCTTGACTGACAGCTGGTTGGGTCATATAAAGGGATTTTGCCGCTTTAGAAAAACTTCCGAATTTGGCTACTTCACAAAAAATTTTATATAGATCTAGTTTAATAGACATATAAGCACCTCTTAAATCTTATACATAATTCAAAACAATATCCCTAAAATCTTCCATATCTTTTAAATTGTTTTTTAGTATATCGTATGCTATTTCTCTATCTAAATCTATGTAATCATGTACCAATATATTTCTAAAGCCTGCCATATTGCATAAGTTTGCTTTCAAATTATTATCTATTATTTTGTTTTCGAATAAGATAATAAATATTTCTCTATTGCTTTCAGGTTTTCTAAATCCCATATCGGCGATTATATGATTCCCGATGTCTATTACACATTCTATAGCTAGGTGCAAAAATCTTTCAGCAGAACCATAAATCATTAAATTGTTTAAATATTCATCTTTAGAATATTTACCAACTTCATATAAATATTTAATGTATTCATCTAATTTACTTATTCTAGTTAAAATAATTTCTCTTTCAACCACGATTATCTCCCCCTATCCTTACTTGCCTTAAATTAACATTCGCTCATTATAATAGTCACTATAATATTTAAAATCAAAATACTCTCTTAATGCTATGGATTCAAAAGCTGTTCTTTCTTTACTATCCTTGATAACTATACCCTCTTGTATAATCTTGTATTTTAAAAATACGGAATCTATATTTAGAAATACTATATCCACATCCTTTTTAAATATATGTTTGCCCAATTCTATTAAATTTCCTCTTATAAATAATTCCGACATTTTATCCATATTTAATTCCATAGGCATAATGGCTATATCTATATCACTATTAATATTTTCTTCTCCTCTTGCATAGGAACCAAAAATATAGGCAAAGTTTATATTACACATTTCTTCTGCCTGTTCTAAAAAAACATTAATACTTCTCCTTAACAAATCATCCATAATCTCACCTACTATTTAAAATATTATGTAATATAAATTATATCATAAATATTCAGTCGATAATCTCCACTTTTTTATTATTGGCTACCTACCCCAATAATCATTTATAAATGCTAAAATAATAATGTACAAAAGTGCAAAAATAACTATGTACAAAATCCAATAAAAATATACAATTTTATTGGGTAATTAAAAATGAAATATAAATTAGTAATGGACATTGAAATTAATTCAGTAGAAGATTTAAAGAAACTTAGAATGATTGTGGAGGCAAATAACTTGGACAAACCAAATTTCAGTGAGATAGCAAGAAATTTAGGAATTGATAGAAGGACTGCCAAGAAATATTATTTAGGAGGTGATAAAAAGGAGAGAAAAAAGAAAAAATCTGTAATAGACAGGCACTACAAGATCATAGAAGAACTACTATCTGAAGATTCAAAACAGGTATTCTACTATAAGGATCATCTTTTCAGATACTTGCAAAGAGAACATGGATTGAATTGTACAAGAAATAATTTTAATTATTACATTTTGAATCATGAAGAATTTGCAAAATATTTTAGACCAAAAGGTAATTCTAATGCTATTAAATCTGAAAAACCTTTTGGAGAACAAGCTCAGTTTGACTGGAAAGAAAAAAATGAATTTTACATTTAAAAATGGAGAAAAGATTATCATTAACGTAGGAAGCTTGATTTTATCTGCATCAAGATTTAAAGTATGGACAATTTATCCATCAGTG
>NZ_PPXW01000001.1:1864864-1897502 GCF_021655095.1 Clostridium sp. Cult1
TCAAAGGAGGAACAATGGAAGTTAAGATATCATAGAGTTGGAGTAGCTTTAGAAGCATTGACTACAGATGTTAAAGAGCAAACTGTATTTAAGGTTAAATATTAATCACTTTTCTTAGAAGAAGAGATATATCTCTTCTTCTAAGAAAAGAAAATAAACTTGGGGGGATTATAGTGATAAAAAAAGATAATCAAGTATTTAATATTTCACTTGTTATTGTACTAATAATTTCTTTATGGGGAATTATATCACCAGAAACTTTTGGTGATATTGCAAATAAAATATTCAATTTCCTTACTACCCAGTTTGGTTGGTTTTACTTAATATCAATGTTTTTCTTTGTAGCTTTTATGTTGATAATTGCTTTTAGTAAATATGGTAGTATAAAATTAGGTCCAGATGATTCAAAACCTGAATATAGTTTTATTACATGGTTTGCAATGCTATTTTCTGCTGGAATGGGTATCGGGTTAGTTTTTTGGGGAGTTGCTGAACCTTTAAATCATTTTATGAATCCTATGGGAGTAGAGGCTGCAACATCAGAAGCTGCAAATTTCGCTATTTTTTCATCTTTTCTACATTGGGGAATACATCCTTGGGCAAATTATGCTGTAATAGCTCTTCCTTTAGCATATATGCAATTTAGGAAAAATAAGCCTGGATTAATTAGTAGTATTTTTATCCCCTTAATAGGAGAAGAAAAAGCTCAAGGCCCTATTGGAAAATTTATTGATATATTAGCCATATTTGCAACAGTAGCTGGAGTTGCAACTTCTCTTGGTTTAGGAGTTCTTCAAATCAATAGTGGATTGAACTATTTGTTTAATATTCCTATTAATACAACAGTTCATATTCTTATCATTGTGATCGTTACATGTCTATTTATGGCCTCTGCAATATCAGGGTTAGATAAAGGTATAAAAATTTTATCTAATACAAATGTTGCATTAGCTGGTGCTCTTATGTTATTAACTCTAATATTAGGACCAACATTAAAAATAATTAATTCATTAACAAATGGTATAGGTATGTATTTATCAAATTTTATAGAAGCAAGCTTTCAAATAAATGCTTTTGGCGATAATAGTTGGATTGGTGGTTGGAGAATATTTTATTGGGCATGGTGGATAGCTTGGGCTCCATTTGTTGGAGTGTTTATTGCACGTATATCAAAGGGAAGAACTATTAAAGAGTTTATATTAGGAGTATCTTTAGTTCCTGCCCTAGGATCGTTTTTATGGTTTGCAGTATTCGGTGCTACTGGTATAAGTTTAGGACCAGAAGTTGCTACCGAAGCCATTAAAGTTACAGAAACTGCCTTGTTTGTAGTAATGGAACATATACCTTTAGGTAGTATAATATCTTTAGTAGCTATACTTTTGTTATGTACATTTTTTGTTACTTCTGCAGATTCAGCAACATTCGTTTTAGGTATGATGTCTAGAAATGGAGATTTAAATCCGGATACTAAAACAAAGGTGATATGGGGAATTATTCAATCAATGATGGCTCTTGCCCTTATGTTGGCTGGAGGATTACAAGTACTTCAAACTGGATCTATTGCTGCAGCATTTCCATTTGCTTTTGTAATGATATTTGCGTGTTTCTCATTCTTAAAAGAATTGAGAAAAGAGGACCTTAATCATATTGAAAAAGCAAAATAATATAAAAAACTAGGCTTTAACGGCCTAGTTTTTTATATTATTTCAGTTATAGGATAAGCCTCCTTTCTAATATTATTAATTAGCAGGAAGGGGGCTTAAGATGAAAAACTGGATTAAAATTGCATCTATATATGTAGGTACAGTAATAGGAGCTGGTTTTGCTTCAGGCAGGGAAATCATTGAGTTTTTTGGAATTTATGGTCTTAAAGGTATCTGGGGTATTATAATATCAGGATTATTATTTTCAATTGTAGGGAGTTTACTTTTAGTAAAAATATATGATAAAAAAATAAAAGGATTTGATGAACTGGTAATTAATTTATTTGGTGAAAGATTTGGAACTTTATTGGATACTATAATGATTTTTTCTTTATATACAGGATTTAGCGTAATGATATCTGGATCTGGAGCAATATTTAAAGATGAACTAGGTCTTTCATACAATATAGGAATTATTGTTATGGTAGTTTGTGCTTTTATAGTCTTCTTATTTAGTTTAGAAGGTCTATCCTTTATCAATTCCATATTAGTGCCTTTATTGATTATTGGGATTATATTTACATCTATTTATCTGAATATAAGAGAAGGATATAATTTTTCAAATATTCAAGGGGCCAGTATTACCAGTAAAGGTAATTTTATAACATCTTCCATCCTATATTTTGGTTCTAATTCTTTAATAATAATTATAGTATTTTCATCTCTATATCCATTAATTCATAGTAGAGAGACTGCAATAAAGGGTGGTATAATAGGAGGAATTATATTATTTATACTTGGAATCTCAATATTAACCTCTATGCTTATATACTATAATGAGATATTTAATTTAAATATTCCCATGTTAATGGTGTGTAATTATATATGTAAAAGTTATAGAAAACTATATGCTATTATCCTTTGGATTGCTATGTTTACCACTGCATTGGCCAATGGATTTGGATTTATGAATAGGGTATCCAAAGGAAAGGGAAAAATATTAATTACTGCTTTATTTTGCGTAACTGCTAT
Organism: Clostridium sp. Cult1; assembly: GCF_021655095.1. Lineage (GTDB taxonomy): Bacteria > Bacillota > Clostridia > Tissierellales > Tepidimicrobiaceae > Schnuerera. Next base: position 1,867,540 of record NZ_PPXW01000001.1, read on the forward strand.
CCCATTAGCTAAGGTTGGCTTTGCAAACCTAGTAGGAATAATATACCCTGTTTTTGGAGTAATTGGGTTTGGGATGATTATGTTTATTTTAGTAAAAGATTAGTGTATTAATTTGAGACTAATGTTTATTATTTATACATTTTTTTAGACTTTACATGAAATTTTATTGATGCATATTCGAATAATCTACTATTTTATATTTGGCATATAAGTTGCAAGTATAATAATAAAAATAGATAAATGGAGGTTAAATAACATGGCCTATATGGAAATTAAAGGGAAAAAGATTTATTTTGAAAAACATGGAGAAGGGGAAGTATTAGTATTGTTAAATGGAATAATGATGAGTACAGCTAGTTGGTTACCATTTATTGATATATTATCAAAAGATTACAAGGTCTTATTAGTAGACCTATTAGATCAAGGACGTTCTGATAAGGCCGATAGTGAATATGATCAGCAGATACATGTAGAAATGCTAAAAGAGCTATTTGATAAACTAAATTATAAAGAAATACATTTATTTGGAGTATCCTATGGTGGTGAAGTAGCTCAGTTATTTGCTTTAAAGTATGGATATATGCTCAAATCTCTAATATTATCAAATACTACTAGTTATACAAATAAATCAATGCAGGATTTAGAAAGGGCTTGGGATTATGCCGCTTCTACCTATGAAGGTTCAATATTTTTCAGTATTACTATGCCTAGTATTTATTCTCATATATTCTATGAAAAAAACAACCAATGGTTAAAGGAAAGAGAAAGACAGTTTGGTGAATTACTAGATAAAAATTGGTATGACGGATTCAGAAGAGCAGCAAAAAGTGCGCATAATCTAAATATAACTAAAGAATTACATAAAATAGATATTCCTACTTTAATCATAAGTTCCGATTTAGATACTATAACACCTGTAGAATATCAGGAAATTATATTTAAAAATATTCCAAATGCAAAATGGATTTTAATTAAAAATGCAGGACATGCCTCTATGTATGAAAAACCTTATGAATTTTTAAGTATATTAATGGGATTTTTAAAAACAATAGAATATGAAATAAGAATAATATAATAATTGATAAAATAAAATATAGGGATCTAGACAAATTAGGATCTCTTTTTATTTTCATACAATAATGGTATAATGTAACAAAGTTAAAAGAAATAAGGTGATATAAATGGCATCATTTTTGGAGAGTAGGGATTTCAAATCCTTTTGCCATAGCGTATTCGGAAGTTTACCTATATCAGTAGATATATTAGATAAAAATGCAAATATCATTTACATGAACGAAGCTTTTTTAGATTTTTTAAAATTAAAAGAAGAGGATGTAATTGGTAGGTTAGTAACAGACGTAAATCCTACTTCTAAGTTTCCTGAAACATTGCAATCGAAAAGAGCAAGTATTGCTGAAGAACATGTCTTTCCCAATAATAAACCAGCTATAGTACATCGTATTCCTATTTTTGATGATGAAGGAGAAGTTATTGGCGGATTTGGTATGCTTTTATTTGAAGATATAAAAAAAGCTAAGGATATAGCAGAAAAGTACGCTGAAATAAATAAGGAACTAGCTTTATATAAAAATGAATTAGCTAAAATAAATACCACTAAATATACCCTTGAAGATATATATGGAATATCTGATGAAATAAACATTTCAAAATCGAAAGTAAAAAAAATCGCCAAAGTAAATTCAAATGTTGTCATATTGGGAGAAAGTGGCGTTGGTAAAGAGCTCTTTGCCCATTCTATTCATAATGAAAGCAGTCGTTCACAGGGCCCATTTGTAACTTTAAATTGTTCTGCTATACCAGAAAACTTATTTGAATCCGAATTATTTGGCTATGAAGAAGGAGCTTTTACTGGAGCTAAAAGAGGAGGCAATATAGGAAAATTTGAATTAGCTCATGGAGGCACCATATTTTTAGATGAAATAGGGGATATGTCCCATCCTATGCAGGTGAAACTGCTAAGGGTTTTACAAGAAAAAGAAGTGCTAAGAATAGGTGGGAAAAGCCCCATAAGATTAGATGTAAGAGTCATATGTGCAACTAATAAAGATTTAGTAAAAATGGTAGAAGAGGGAACTTTTAGAGAAGATCTTTATTATAGGCTTAATGTACTAACCTTAGAAGTACCTCCTTTAAGAAAGAGGAGAGAAGATATGGCAATACTAATTGAAAAGTTTTTAGGGGAATTTTATAAAGAGACAGGCCTATATAGAAAGGTTCCTAAAAATGTAATTGATAAATTAAGTAAATATGATTGGCCTGGCAATATAAGAGAGCTAAGAAATGTTGTAGAAAGGATGGCAGTTAGTTCTGAGGGGGTGAATATTACCACAGGTGATATTCCTAGATATATCCTAGAAAAATCTCTAGTAAGCAATTATAAAACTAATCAGGTTGGACTTAAAAATATTGTTGAATCTGTGGAAAAAGATGTAATAATTCAAATGTTAAAAGAAGCTGAAGGTAATAAGAGTAGAGCAGCTAAAAAGCTTAATATCCCAAGAGCTACCTTATATAGGAAAATGGAAGAATACGGCATTGATGATAAACAATATATGTAACAAAACAAAACAACTGTATATTAATACTACAATGAAAGTTAGCAAGTTTTTGCTAACTTTTTTAATTTATGAGTATTTTTAGGGATTTACTCCTTAATATATTTTGGCATAGAATTTGCTAGTAATATTGTTAGAAAAAAATTAAGGAGGAATAAATGTGAAAGATCATGTAGGAATAGCAGGTTTAGGAATATATATTCCAAACAAGATAATGACTGCTAAAGAAATTAGTCAAGCAACTAATGGAGTTTGGGCTGAAGAAGCAGTTAGAGAAAAACTAGGTATAAGTAAGAAATATTTACCTGGTCCAGAGGATGGAACTCAAGAAATGGGCTACAAGGCAGCAAAAAACTTAATAGATGAATATGGTGTAGACCCTCTTTCCATTAATATGATAATTTCCATCGGAGAGGAGTGGAAGGAATATCCACTGACTACAACAGCAATTTATATTCAAGAGAAAATAGGCGCATATAATGCATTTGCTTTTGATTTGCAACAAAGATGCTGCACAAATATAACCGCAATGAAGGTAGCTAAAGATATGATGTTAGCAAACGATGATATAAAAACAGTCCTTATATGTGGTGGATATAGAAATGGAGATTTTATAGACTACACTAATTCTAGAGTAAGTTTTATGTTTAATCTATCTGCTGGCGGTGGAGCTATATTATTAAAGAAAAACTATGGTAAAAATGAATTACTAGAAACAAGCATAGTAACAGACGGTTCTTTTGCAAGGGATGTAGGAGTTAGATACGGAGGTACAGAAGATCCAATTACAGAAGAAAATATTAATGAAGCTTATAAATCTCTAGATGTATTTGATGTAGAAGGTATGAAGGCTAGACTAAACGAAAAATCTACACCTAATTTCTTATTTGTAATAAGAGATGCTTTAAGAAAAAGTGGTTATAGTCAAGAAAATTTAGACTATTTAGCAATTCTTCACTTTAAATATTCAGCTCATAAATTTATTTTAAATGAATTAGGTTTAGATGAATCAAAATCTATTTATTTAAGGGATTATGGTCATATGGGACAAATTGATCAGATATTATCATTAAAATTAGGTTTAGATGAAGGAAAGATTAAGGATGGAGATATAGTTGCAACAGTTGGGGCTGGTATTGGATATGCTTGGGCAGCAAACGTTATTAAATGGGGAAAAATAGAAGGCTAGGAGGTAAAAAATGAGTTGGAAAAAAGAATATAACAATAAAAAGATAACTGTAGATGATGCACTTAATATGGTTAAATCCAATTATGATATCGTAGTTGGATTAGCAGCATCTGAACCTATGGATTTTTTAAATAGACTCCATGAAGTAAAAGACAATGTTGAAAATGTTAATGTATTGACTTGTTTAAATATGGGAAACTATGAATTCACTAAAAATCCAGATATGTATGGTCATTTTACTAATTTAGCTTGGTTCTATACACCATTAACTAGAAAAGCACAACCTTATAAAACGGCTTCCTTTATACCAAATCATTTACATTTGGCTGCAAAAGCCAGGTTGGATTATAAGAAACCAAATGTATTTATGGCAACGGTATCTCCAATGGATAAACATGGGTACTTTTCTCTTTCTTTATCTTTAACATACGAAAGAGAATTTTTGGAGGCAGCAGATATTGTAATTCTAGAAGTAAATGAAAATTATCCTAGAACTTATGGAGATACATTTGTTCATATAAATGATGTGGACTATCTCTATGAAAGCAATCGTCCTGTACCAGAATTACCTGTTGTAGAACCTAGTGAAAAAGATATGATTATTGGTGGATATATATCGGAATTAGTAGATGATGGATCTACAATACAACTAGGCATAGGTGGTATTCCTAATGCAGTAGCAAAATCCTTAATCAATAAAAAGGATTTAGGAATTCATACAGAAATGTTTACAGATGGTATGGTTGACTTGTATGAAGCAGGGGTTATAACTAACAAGAAAAAATCTATCCATAAAGGAAAATCTATTACTACCTTCGCCCTTGGTTCTAAGAAACTATATGATTTTATAGATGATAATCCAGGGGTAGAATTAAAAAGAGGTGCCTATACAAATGATCCATATGTAGTAGGTCAAAATTATAAGATGGTATCCATTAATACATCTTTACAGTTAGATTTAACGGGTCAAGTTTGTTCTGAATCTTTAGGCCATATTCAATATAGTGGTACAGGTGGTCAAGCTGATACTGCTATAGGTTCACAGATGAGTCCTGGGGGTAAATCAATAATAGCATTATACTCAACGGCTAAAAAAGATACCATATCCACCATAGTTCCTCTATTAACTGAAGGTGCAGCTGTATCCCTTTCAAGAAACGATGTGGATTATGTAGTAACCGAATATGGGGTGGCACCCTTAAGAGGTAGGGAAATTAGACAAAGGGTAAATAATTTAATAGCTATAGCTCATCCAGATTTTAGGAGTGAATTACAAAAAAAGGCTAATGAGTTGATGTTATGGTAAATTAGAGGAGGATGAATATGCTAAAAAAAGTAGTACTTCCCAATAGGGAAGAAATAGCTTTTAGAATTGGAGGAAATGGACCAGAAACTTTAGTTATGGTCCACGGCAACTTGGTTTCTTCAAGGCATTGGGGAACTTTATTAGAAAAACTTTCTAATAAGTTTAAAGTAATTGCATTAGATTTAAGGGGAGCAGGTGAATCTTCTTATAATGAAAATGTTGAGACATTTAAAGATTGGGCAAACGATATCAAATTGTTTTGTGATGAATTGGATTTAAAAGATTTTAACCTACTAGGATGGTCTATGGGTGGAGGGATAATACAACAATTTGCAGTGGATAATCCAAATTATGCAAAGAAAATGATATTATTTGGTTCTATCCCTCCATCTGGATATCCATATGTTAAGAAAGGGCCAAAGGGAGAGTTTTTGGATGAGTACTATGATAATAAAGAAGAACTTTTACAGGATCCAGTCCAATTAAAGCCTATGATAGATGGACTAGAAAATAAGAATAGAGATTTTATGAAACAGCTTTGGGCTATGTCAGTATTCAACATTAAAGTTCCCGAAAAGGAAGAATTTGAGATATTAATAGATGATGTTTATAAGACTAGAAACTTAAAGGATGCTGCATGGGCAGCTCATGCTTTCAATATTTCTCATATAAATAATGGAGTATTTGATGGAACTGGAGAGATTGACAAAATTAAAATACCTGTGTTAATAATTGGCGGAGAAAAGGATCTAATATGTCCTATTTCAATGCATGAATTCACAAAAGATCAAATAGGGGAAAATGCAGTATTAGAAATTATTCCTAATGCTGGGCATGCATTTCATTATGATAATGAGGACTTAGTAGTAGAGAAGATAACTAATTTTATTTTTGAATAAAGAGGAGGATATAAATATGAGATTAAAAGACAAGGTAGCTATAGTAACAGGTGGAAGAAGAGGATTAGGTAGAGCAATGTCAGAACTATTTGCTAAAGAAGGGGCAAAGGTTATAGCTGTAGATGTAGAAGAACTCTCCTATGAAAATCCGGATATTGAAGGATATAAGCTTGATGTAACAAACACAGAAGATTGTAAAAGCTTCTTTGATTATGTGGTAGAAAAGTATGGAAGAATTGATGTACTCGTTAATAATGCAGGAATAACTAGGGATGCAATGACAAGAAAAATGACAGAAGAACAATGGGATTTAGTAATAGATGTAAATCTTAAAGGTGTATTTAATTTAACTAGACATATAGGACCCTATATGCAATCTCAAGGTGGAGGATCCATTATAAATATATCTTCAGTTGTAGGTGAATATGGAAATATTGGTCAGGCTAACTATGCTGCAACAAAAGCGGGAGTTTTAGGTCTAACAAAAACTTGGGCTAAAGAATTCGCTTTAAAAGGTGGAAATGTAAGAGTTAATGCTATTGCACCTGGCTACACTATGACAGATATTTTAAAAACAGTTCCTCAGGATCTATTAGATAAATTTGCAGCTCAAACCATGCTTGGAAGATTAGGTCAACCAGAAGAAATTGCTAATGCCGCATTATTCCTAGCTTCCGATGAAGCATCCTATGTTACAGGACATACTTTAAGTGTAAATGGTGGAATGAGGCTATAATTAAAAAAGAAATAATAATTTGGAAGGAGGTGAGTTTATATAATCATAATAGTCCTAATACAGAATTAAAGTTAAAATAAACACCTAAAGGAGGTATTAAAGTGGATAGAAATGATCAAACCGTTCTATTGCTATTATTATCAGCAATATTATTATTAATTGCTCAAATTTTTGAAAATTCACTATTATTTGCTATTTCATTCCCGGTGTTAATGTTTTCATGGATGTGGCTAGGGGCGTTGAAGAAAGGGAAAGTAAGAGGGTTAGCAAAATATTCTTTACTGGGAGTATTGGCAATTTGGCTTATAGGATTTATTGCCATGGAGAGAATGGATCATTCAAGTTTTGGAAAATTCTTCGGGGGATTACCGTTGGGAACAGCAATTATGATGTATGTTGCGTGGTTTTTACCATTTTTAGTTGGAACAGTAGCTTATAGTATTAGATTTGAAAAAGATTATATAACCATGGAGGATTTGGAAGAATTCTCTAAAGCTACTGATGTAAAAATGGAGGATCTGATAGAAATAGAAAATGTAAAAGGATAAAAGGGGGATATATATGGCAACTATTAGAATTGTAGTAGGATTATATATGCTGGTTGTTTTATATATTGGATATTGGGCTATGAAGCAGACAAAAAGTAGTACGGACTTTTTTATAGCAGGTAAAAAGTTAGGACTTTATGCTTTAGCTATGGCTTCTTTTTCAGCTGCTATATCTGGGTGGGTATTTGTAGGTGGACCAGGGTTATTTTATAGTGTTGGTCAAGGTTCTCTCTGGATGACTTTTCCAACATCTGTTTCTTTTTTAATGGCTTGGATTATACTTGGTAAGAGAATGAGACTTTTAACAGATGTAAAAGGAAGCATGACTGTATCGGACGCTATTTATGAAAGGTATAATTCAAAATTAGTAAGTGGTATTTCTGCGGCTGCTTTATTAGTTGGACTAGTTCTATATTTAGCTAACCAGATTACAAGTTTTGCTTTTATTTTATCACCTATATTTAATTTAAAACATGAACTAGCAGTAATTATCGGTATGCTAATCGTTTTAATTTATTCTGTAGCCGGTGGAATGTTAGCAGGAGTATATACAGATGTATTCCAAGGGACTATTATGATCCTTTCCTCTATCTTTATATTCATTATGGCTTTGGTTAAAGGCGGAGGTACTGTTAATATGACTAGCACTATAGCTAGTACTATGGCAGATGGCACTGGAGCAAATTTTATAGGTCCTTGGGGCTTAGCTTCACCAATTACTGCTATGAGTTGGTTTTTCCTATTGAGTATAGGAATTGTAGGTCAACCTCATATAGTGCATAAATTCTTTATGGTAAGAGATACCAATAAGTTGAAATGGGGACCCACTTTGGCAGCAGTAGGAGGAATGATGGCTGGATTATTGTGGTTTGGTGTAGGATTAGTTGTAAAATATTTATCCTTAACTGGGCAATTATCAACTGAGGCAATGGATTTATTAAGTAAATCAGCAGATAATACTATAGTTGTATTTTTAAATAATTATACACCAAAAATTATTGCTGGTTTAGTCTATGCAGGTATAGCATCGGCAATTATGTCTACAGCAGATTCCTTTATTAATATAGCATCAGCTGCAGTTGTAAGGGATTTACCATTTTCATTAGGCAAAGAATTAGATTCAAAACAAGAGCTAGTATATGGTAGATTAGCAGTGGCAATACTTTCGGTTATTGCAGTAATCCTCGCCTTAACTTTAGGTTCTCAGGGAATTGCCTTACTTGGTGCTTTTGGTTGGGGAACGTTTGCTGCAGCTTTAGCTCCCGCAGTAGGCATAGGTTTCAATTGGAAAAAAGGCACTAGGCAAGGGGCCCTATGTTCTATAATAGTAGGTCTTATACTAAATATTGGATTAGAAGTAGCAAAAACTCTGCAATTGCCTTTCTATGTAAATAATATTGGAAATAAGGGCATATATAACGGGACTTTATCTTTAGCAATTTCTATAATAGTTTATATATTAGTTTCTTATGTAACTAAGAAACAGCCATTAGATAAGGAAATGGAATCTTTATTAGAAGCATAGGTGGGAAAATATGAATGAAAAAGTATTAGGTTATTTAACAGAATATTTTCAGATAAATGATTTCTTTAAAAAATTTTATGAGTTAGTATTTACAGATAAAAGACTCCTTATAATAAATACTGGAGAAACCTTTAGATCTTGGTTTGCTAGAACGGATGTAGCCTATAGTAAAAGAGAGAATTTGTTGGAAATGGATATAATGGACATTTTTAAGAACTTCGAAGAAAAAAAAATAGAAAGCATTTATTATAAAAATATTGAGGAAATTGTTCTATCCAATAAAACTTTTATAAAAAACGGCAAGATCAAAATAGAATTATGTGAAGGCAAGAAAACATACTATACCTCTAAGGAAAATTCCATTGGAGAAATACAAAAAATATGTAGAGAATATGATGTACCTATTACCATAACAGTAAATTAATATTAAAAAACATATTCAAAAAATTAAATAATTTTATTTTTAGGTTTATATTTATTAACAAAGGTGAGTTATGGGGAATGCAATTTGGATTTTAGTGTCAAATATATTCTTATATTTGACACTATGGATTTTTAGAAAGGTGGATTTTATGAAGAATATTGACCTAAAAAGGATAAGGTTATCAAACAGTGAAACTTATGGTTATAACATTATCTAGGGGGAGATAAAGTTATAGTTTTGGTTCACGGAAACTTAGCAAGCTCTAAACATTTTGATACTCTTATGGAATCTTTACCTAAAGAGTATACTGTATATGCCATAGATATGAGGGGTTCGGAGTTTCGACTTATAATAAACCTATAAATTCTTTAAGAGATTTTTCAGAAGATTTAAAATCGTTTTTAGATGCCTTAAATTTTAAAAAAATTGATTTAGCTGGGTGACCCACAGGTGGTAGAGTTAGAAGGATAAAGATTACTATAGAAAAATATGGGGTTCTGCTATATATACACAAAAAAACTGAATCCAAAAGATATGAAGAGTATATAGAAGAAAGTTTAATGCAAAAAAATTTAATAGATGTTCACTATGCTTTAGCCTCATTTAATATATCTAATTCTTTTAATGGCATAAGTATGGGAACAGGAGAAATCAGCAAAATAAAAGTTCCTACAGCTATAATTCAGGGAAAAGAAGATATACTAGTATCCCTTGATATGGCTCAAACTATAAAAGATGGTATAGGGAAAAATACAGAGTTTATATTATTTGACCACTGCGGCCATGCACCTTTTGTAGATGTATTAGATGAAATAGTTAAAATTATAATGGAGTTTTGAAATGATATTAGCTAATCATTATAAGGTAATAAGAAAGCTAATATTAATAAATGCAATTTTATTAAACAATTTATGTAACAAAATCAAACAACTGTATAGTAATATTACAATAAAAAACTAGCAAAGTTTTGCTAGTTTTTTATCTATGAGTATTTATGCGGGTTTTGCTTTTGAAAAAGTCTTGGCATAGAATTTGCTAATTTAATATATTATTAGAAAAATGCTAAGTAAATAATCTATGTAGCTAGTGCAGTTTGGGTAAAGAAAGGGGACTAGTGGTAATGAGTATATTTATTCAAATACTTCTAAACAGTTTAGAAATTGGGGGTATATACGCCCTTGCATCTTTAGGCATTATATTAATATTTAGGACTTCAATTACAACCAATTATGCCCAAGGAGCTATAAGCATGTTTAATGCATTTGTAGCTACTTATATACTATTAAGTACTGATATTCCAGTTTATGTAGCAGCTTTACTTGGAATGTTAAGCGCGTTTATTGTGGGAGTCATTGTTGATAGAGTAGTTATCTCTAGGACACAAAATATTGATCCCGTATCAAAACAGATCATTACCCTTGGATTACTAATGGTTTTTTTAGGCCTTGCACCAATGATATTTGGAACAGACCCAATTCAATTTCCAAGGTTTATATATGGAAGTCATATAATATTTGGGGCAACGATTTCATACAATGCTATTCTTAATATTGGGGTTGTAATAGGAATAATGTTATTTTTATTCTATATGCTTCAGAAGAGTAAGTGGGGTCTTTCCATAAGAGCAACCGCCTCAAATGAAATAGTTGCAAGAATGATGGGTATACCTACATCTTTTGTTACTATGACATCTTGGGCAATTGCTGCAGCTCTTGGCGTTCTTTCGGCTTTAATGTTAGCTCCAACTACTAGTGTAAGCATTACTATGATGGATGGGGTTCAAATTGTGGCTTTTTTATCATGTGTTTTGGGGGGATTTCAAACTTTTTATGGACCAGTAATTGCTGCCTATATAATAGGTTTTGCAAGTAATTTTATTTCTTATTATATATCTTCTATATGGAGTGACCCAATTCTTTATATTTTAATTTTAGTAGTAATTCTATTTAAACCTAATGGTATATTTGGTAAAAAAGTAGTAAAAAAAGTATAGGAGGTAAATACATTGGAAAAAAAAGAGAATAAACTCATTATGTGGTATAGAAAAAAGAAGCCTTATTCAGACTATATACTTTTTGGAATTTTGCTAATTCTTCTTCCTATACTGGTAGAGCTAAGAATTTTGAAATATTCCTATCTGACAACAATTGCTAGTATACTTATATATTCAATAGTGGCACTAGGGCTAAATATCCTATTAGGGTATTCAGGATTAATATCATTAGGCACTGCGGGTTTTATGGGGCTTGGAACATATCTTGCAGCTTATATTACTGCAGATTTAAATCTCCCTTTTGAATTGTCATTGATAATTTCTGTAATAGTACCCATGTTAATAGGTATTTTAACTGGTCTTGTTTCCTTAAGGATTGAAGGTTTTTATTTAGCTATAGCTACATTAGCAATATCGGAAATACTCAGAAAAGTATTTGTAGAACTTGAAGTAGTGACAAATGGATTTTCTGGCAAAAAAGCAGACTACCCTCAGCTTCTAGGTTTCATAGATTTGGATAGAAGTGGAACTTTCATACTGATAGTAATAATTCTTGTAGCTATTATGGTAATAACTTATAATCTGATAAATAGTTATACAGGACGTGCTTTTTTAACTATGAGAGGTAGTGAATCAGCTGCTCAGGCCATGGGGATAGATATATATAAATATAGACTTCTTTCTTTTGCTATAACTGTAGCTTATGCAGGGCTTGGTGGCACCTTATATATGCATTTTGTCAAATATACTTACCCGGACACATGGACTCTGTTGCTTTCTCTAAATATTTTAGCTGCAATAGTAATAGGTGGTATTAGATCGATACCTGGAACTATTTTAGGATCCTTTGTTGTATTTGGAGTTCCAGATCTTATACTGAAGAGACTTCCTGTTTTAGGAGAATTCGATGGGTTAGCTTATATATTCAATGGAATACTAATAGTTTTAATAGTATTATTCTATCCTACAGGTCTCATACATGTAAAAGAAGATATTAAAAAAAAGCTTTCAAAGTTAAGAAAAAGAAAGGAGAGCTACAGTGGATAAGGAAATATTGAAAAGTAAAGATGGTATAACTGGGGATATAGTGCTTAAAGTTGAAGATCTTTCTATAGCATTTGGCGGATTAAAAGCTGTAGATTCATTATCTTTTCATATCAAAGAAAAAGAAATCTTTGGACTTATAGGGCCCAATGGAGCAGGAAAAACTACTGTGTTTAATTGTATTACACAATTTTATAGACCTGATGGGGGAAAAGTTTTATTTAGAGGAAATAATGGAGAAATTGAAGATTTAGTTGGTCAAAAACCTCATGAAATAATTTCTAAAGGGCTAGTTAGAACATTTCAAAATATAGAACTTATTAGAGAATTAAGTGTAATTGATAATTTACTGGTAGGTTCACATATAGAATTTGAAGCTTCAATATTTAGTCAAATATTGAAGCTCCCCAAAGCAAGGGAAGAAGAAGTAAAGTTAAGAAAAAAAGGAGAAGAAGTGCTTAAGTATATGGACCTATATGATATCAAGGATCAACTTGTGGCAGGGCAACCCTATGGTGTCCTTAAAAGGATAGAACTTGCCCGTACATTAATGTGCAATCCTAAACTTATAATCCTAGATGAACCTGCAGCTGGTCTAAATGAATCGGAAACTTTGGCATTAATAGAAAAAGTTAGAGATATAAGGGATAGATATGATTGTTCCATACTTTTAGTAGAACATGATATGAAATTTGTTACAGATTTATGTGATAGGATATGTGCTATTTCCTTTGGTAAACTTCTTGCTATAGGAACACCTGAGGAAATAAAAACTAACGAAAAGGTTCAGACAGCTTATCTAGGAAAGGAGGAAGAAGATTATGCATGAAATAGCTTTAAGCATTGAAAATTTAAAAGTAAACTATGGGAATATAGAAGCTCTTAAAGGGATAAGCATGTCTGTTGAAGATGGTCAAATAGTTGCCCTACTGGGCTCCAATGGTGCAGGAAAGACTACAACTTTAAGAAAAATATCAGGAATTTTAGATGCAGTTGAAGGACAAATAAAATTTTTTGGTCATGATATTACGGCAATGCCTGCAAACAAAATAACTTCATTAGGTATTGTTCAATCCCTTGAGGGAAGACAACTATTTAGGGATCTTACCGTTAAAGAGAACTTAATGACAGGAGCTTATACTGTAAAAGATAAAAATAAAATACAACAAAATTTCCAGAGGGTATATGGATACTTTCCTGTACTTAAGGAAAGAAAGGATCAGATAAGTTCAACCCTTTCAGGTGGTGAGCAACAAATGCTTTCCATTGGAAGAGCCCTTATGGGAAGCCCAAAATTATTATTGTTAGATGAGCCATCCTTAGGTCTGGCACCTTTAATAGTAAAAAGTATATTTGAAATAATTAAAGAGATCAGGAAAGATGGGACTACAGTATTAATTGTAGAACAGAATGCTTTGCAAACGTTGAAAATAGCTGATTATGCTTATGTTCTTGAAGTAGGAAGAATTATAATGGAAGGTAGTACAGAAGAGCTTCTTAATAATCCTTTACTTATAGAGGCTTATCTTGGTAGTAAAAAGAAAAATGAGGGGGTTTAATTCATGAAAAAAAGTAAAATTTTATCAATCTTTATGGGAGTTGTAATTTTACTATTATCTATCACAGGTTGTTCTAGTAAAGATGAGGTAGCACAAGGGGTAACTGATACGACAATAAAAGTAGGAAATGTAGCTGCTACCTCTGGTGCTTTTGCAACTGTAGGAGTTCCATTTAATGCAGGTATACAAGCATATTTCAAGCAGGTTAATGATTCTGGTGGAATTGATGGCAGAACTATAGAGTTTGTCCATTATGATGATGAGTTTGATCCAGTAAAAGGAAAGGCATTTACAGAACAATTGATAAATGACGACAAAGTATTTGCAATTGTTGGCCATTTTGGGACGCCAACTATAGGGGCTACGGTAGATCTTTTAAAGGAAACGGGAATTCCTACTGTATATTTTGCAGCAGGAATATCAGATCTATATTATGAAGACGCAACCTCCGTAGAAAATGGTCAAGGACTTTTTCCAGTTCAGCCCATATATGTAACTGAAGGAAGGCTAACCGTTGCAAGGGCTATTGAAGAACATAATGTAAAAAAAATAGGTGTCATATATACTAATGATGATGCAGGTAAAGATTTGTTAGCTGGAGTAGAAAATCAAATAGAAAAATTAGGTGGTGACTATATTGTTGTTAAGGAGCAAGTAAATCCTGGAGCAGCTGATGTTTCTTCAGCAGTATTAAAGATGAAAAATGAAAATGTAGATGTTATTATAGCAGCTTCTATACAAGCTACTTTTCCAACAATAGTGAAAGAACTTATAAATAAAGGGCTAGATAAACCTGTATTTACAACTTATTCTAACGCAGATGCTACTACTATTTCAAATTTTACAAACGACTATGTAAATGCTCAAAACAAATTCCCAATATATTCAAATGCATGGGTAGACCTTAGCGATGAAGAAGAGGTTCAGGCATTTGTAAAGGGAATGACTGAATTTGGTGAACCTGATTATGCATCAAACGCTTTTGCTATGGCAGGTTGGATAGCTGGTCATTTCATGGCTGAAGGGCTAAAAAGAACTGAAGGTAATGTTTTAAATTGGGAAAACTTCATGAAGGCTATGGAAAAAGAAGAATTTAAGATTCCTATGGGTGGAACGGTTGATTTTTCTGAAGGGAAGCGCCTTGGAGCTCAAGCAATGTCATTACTAAAGGTATCCAACGATGGATCAACTTGGGAAAATGTACGACCTATAGAGGATTTAAACGATATTTTAAAAAGAGTGGAGAATAAATAATATCAATAGATCTAATATAAAAAGATGCTATGCTATGGAAGTAGCATCTTTTTATATTAGAATAAATAAGACATAAAAGGCATTTTTTTGCTATACTAATATTAACAACCAAATGGGAGATGATGAAATGCCTTATATAAACATTATGAATAAAAATATATATTATAAAGAATATGGAAATGGTGAACCAGTAGTTTTTTTAAATGGAATGATGATGACTACCAACAGTTGGTCTCCTTTCATTAAAACTGTATCTAAGAATTATAGGATGATAACTATTGACTTGTTGGATCAGGGTAAATCCGATAGTTATGAAGGCAGTTATACTATAGAAACTCAAGCTGGTTTTTTGAAAGGGTTTTTAGATAAGTTAGAACTTAGTAAAGTTTATTTAGTAGGTATGTCCTACGGGGGGAAAGTAGCCCTTAACTTTACATTAAAATATGGATATAAAGTAAAATCTTTAATACTATCAAACACAGATAGCTATACTACAAATATAATGAAAGAAATAGGAAAAGCATGGGAATATGCAGCATCGACCTTAGATGGAGATTTTTTTTCAAGTGTAGCTATGCCCTATATGTATTCCTATAATTATTATGAAGAGAATTATGAAGATATAGAGGAGAAAAAAAGGATCTTATCAAGAATTCTAAACGATAAATGGTATAAAAGGTTTAGTAAAGGTTTGCAAAGTGCAATAGATTATAATATCCATAATAGTATAAAAAACATTAAGGTTCCTACATTAATCATAAGCTCCGAATTAGATATCCTTACTCCAATTAAATATCAATATCTAATTCACCAAGAAATTAAAGACTCTAAATGGATCATTCTAAAAGAGGTAGGTCATGCAGCTATGTATGAAAAGCCAGAAGAGTATATATCTATTATAATGAATTTCATAAAGGATTAAAAATCCAAGATGATAATAGATTATGTTGAAACTATTATCCTAAGCGAAAGACGAAGAATCTTGAACTTAAGGTTCTTCGCTAACGTTTAGAATAATAGAATTGGTGTTTAGTTTGGATATTAAACAAAGGGCAAATACTCATTATTATCATCATTATATTTTTTCCGAAGATAATTTTCTACTATCTTAATACCTTGGGTTATTTCTTCATTGGATACTGCTCCAAAACTTAGTCGGATATAGTTAGAATATATACTATCATCAATAAAAAATATTTTACCTGGTACCAACGCCACATTGTTTTCTACACATTCATTATACAGTTCTATAGAATCTATTTCCTTTGGCAATTTGACCCAAATACTAAGGCCACCGTTAGGTTTAACAAAATCAGCACCATACTTTTCAAGCTCTTCCAATTCTTTTACCATGGTGTTATATTTTTCAGTATATACTTTTTTTATGGTTTCCATATGGCTTTTCCAATAGCCTTTTCTTAGATAGAGGTCAAAAGCTCTTTGCAAAAAACCAGAGGAAGAAATATCTGTAGTGTGTTTAGCACGTATTATTTCCTTAAAAAGTTTTTTTGGTACCGTCATGAAACCAATTCTTACACCTGGCATAAATATCTTTGAAAAACTTTTTATATATATAACTTGATCTAAATTATCCATAGATTTTAAGGGGATTTTTTTACTATTATCATAATTTAAATCTGTTAAGAAATCGTCTTCAATAATATAAAAGTTATATTTTTTACTTAGATTAATAAGTTCCTTCTTTTTTTCTTCACTATAGGAATAAGTAGTAGGACTTTGGTAATTAGTCATCATATATAAAAATTTAGGCCTATATCTTTTAATATACTTGTGAAATATATCTAAATCCAATCCATCCTCTAACATTGGAATTCCCATAATTTTAGCCCCTCTAGACTTAAAAGCAGCTATAGCTCCAGAATATGTAGGATTTTCAACAAAAATACAATCTCCTTGAGAAATTAAAGTTTTAGCAATTATATCTATACCCTGTTGGCCTCCAGAGATTACCTGTATCTGATCTTTATCAACGGTCATATTATAATTTTCATGTAAAAAAGAAGTAATAGACTCTCTAAAAGGTTCATAACCATTGATTTCAGGATAAACAAATGCATTTCCTTTATCTCTATCCAATACTTCAATTAGAGTTTGCTTAAACTCCTCTATAGGAAAAATTTCAGGTGTAGGTGATACAGAAGCAAAATTAATACTATTCTTTGATATAGGAAGTACTCCCCCAATCATCAATTCAATATCTCCATCTTCCATATAGGGAATATCTATATCATAACTAGACTTCCTTACATAAGTTCCACTTCCCTTTATAGAATATACATATCCCTCTTGTTCCAAAAGTTTATAAGCATTTACAACTGTAATATTGTTTACATCTAATTTATTTGCTAAACTTCTAATAGAAGGAAGTTTTTCTCCTTCTCTATAATGGTTTTCTTCTATTGAGCTTCTAATGTTTTCATAAAGCTGTATATATAAAGGAGTATTTAGATTTTTATCAATTAACATTATTCTACCTCCTAATAAATGTATGGGTACATTTATTATATCAGATTATAAAATATTCACAAATATTTTGAAGGATATTATTAAAATATAACGAATTATAATATTATGGGGTGATACTATGGACCATAAAGGAATTAAAAGTAAAGGTTTTAAATTTTTCGTAATAATTTTTATTGGAATTATATTGCTATTTTCAAAAAGGGAAAACCAGGAAAAATTTATAAATTTCATAAAAGATTCAAAGATTGGAGTAAAGGAGTTAGAATTAAAGAATTCTATCCCTATAGATATTAATATAGATCAAGCGGCTACTTATGGTGACAGTATTATCCTATGGGGAGAAAATAGATTAAAAAAATTGAAATTAGATGGTAAAGTGGAATGGGAAAAAGAATTTAATACAGATGAACCTTTAGCCTATTTTGGAAAAGAAGAAATATTTGTATATGAAAGGCCAACAGGTCAAGTTTATATTCTAAATCCTCAAGGAGAAACTATAGACAACTTAAAATTGAATATGGAAATCTATAATATAGCTGAGAACTCTGGAGTAATATTAGCACATATTAAAGAAGAAGATAATGAAAAGATTAATATATTAGATAAAAAGGGTAATTTAATTGAAGAAAGATCGACAGAGAATAAAAACATACTAACCTATTGTATTGACAAAAATAATAAAAGCTATGGATTAGCTACTTTAAATTTAAAAGGGGAGAATTTAAAAACGGAAATTCAAATCCATGGCATAGAAGGTGAATTTCTATGGACAGCTTATTTGGATAACGAAATTGCCATGTATTTGAATTTTGATGATAAAAATAATTTAATAGTATTATCGGATAAAGGGATATATCAAATCAATGATGGAAGTATTTTATGGAAAAAGCAATTTCAGCTTATAAAGGATATTTATATGGATGATGAAAATATCCATATTCTATATGGAAATACATTAGAAACCATATCTTTTGATGGAAGGACTTTGGAAAAGGATTCATTTACAGAGGAATATAGAAAAATACTTTATTTTGATAGATATATAGTATTATATGGAAACAATCATATTATTGGGTTAAAAGAGGGAAGAGAAGTGTTTAAATATAAATCGGAGGATCCCATAATAAAAGTTATGAAAGGGGTGCAAAAACTTATTGTAGTTTATGAAGATAAGATAGATATAATTCCATTATAATAAAGATTAGGTTTGGGGGATTAATATGAACTGGCTAGATATAGTTATGATACTTATTTTGATATATACAATATCAAAAGGATTGAGATTAGGACTTGTTTTGTCCATATTTAAAATTATTCAAGTGATATTGTCTATAATAATTACTAAAAGGTATTATCCTGTTGTTTATGGGTATATAATAAATAATCCTAAAGTATATAATATATTTAAAAGCATAACGGAGGTTATATTAAAAATCCTATTTCATTCTAGAATTAAGGAGGAGATTAATTATATCCATAATCTATTTTCAACAGGATTGTTAAAAGTTATTATAACTATTTCATCAATGGTTATTGTATTTTGTTTAGCCAATATGCTGATTAGCATCATTTTAGGTTTTTTTTCATTCCTTTTGGATGTACCGATATTAAAACAGTTGAATAAAACAGGAGGTATATTATTTGGATTGATAGAGGGGTTGTTTATCATCTATTTGCTAAATTTAGTATTATCTCCAATAGCTTCAATTTTTCCTCAATCTTTTATTGGAACCGGTGTATATGATTCTTTAATCTTTGATTATTTAAAAAGCATAGATTTAAATTTAAATTTTTCTAATGGAACCTTTATTTAAATAGGAGGGATATAATGAAAAGAAATAGCTACTCTTTTGGTTTGTTATTAGTGTTTGTTGGGGTATTGTTCCTACTTTTGAATTTAGAAGTATTAAATATTAATTGGATTTTATTTCTACTATCTATAGGACTCGTAATAAGCTATTTTATTCAAAAACATATGGGTTATTTAATATCGGGTTTAATACTATTGGGAATATCTTTAATTTCTTTATTAAATCAATATGTTTTTCCTGAAATAAATGTGAAAAGCTTTTTATTCCTATGGATATTTGGAGTTATATCCTTAACATTATATTTTAGACAAAAGAATAAAGGGTTTTTGATAATTGGTACAATCCTACCTGCTTTAGGAACTTATAATTTAATTGAAGAATTAGCTTTATCGGATGTTAACTGGGTTTTATTTATACTATTTGGAATTGCTTTTTATATCATCTACATAGTAGGATATAGAAATTCTGGCATAGAATGGCCTAAGCATTTAGCTTGGATAATGGTGGTTATATCTGCACTATTTTTAATATCATCTAAAACATCCATTAAATTTGGTTTTTGGAAGCTAATATCCTATATAATACCATTAGGATTAATAGCTATAGGCATAAAGATTATATATAATATAACAAAATTAAAAGAATAATCCCAGAACTGGGATTATTCTACTATTACTTCAACTTTTTCTCCACCCTCACCTTCTATATCTACTAATTTTCCTGAGGCTCCATTTTTTATAGCCTCAAATAGTTCATTTATATCATTTTCGTTAAGACCAGATTCTTTCAATTCTGGAACGAAGTTTGGAGCTACTTTGCCTGCTATTTTTATACCTACATCTATTAGCGCTACAGGTATAGTTACATTAACCTTGTTATTACCTTTAGGTTCAACTATTCTTACCTTTAACCATTTAGATTTTTGGTTTTCCATATAATTATTTTTGGTTTCATTAAGGGCATCTAATAGTTCTATACCTTCTTCACTAGTAATTTTACCTTCTTCTATCATCCTTAAAATTTGCAGCTTTTCATCTTTAAAATCTGTCATTTAAATCCCTCCTTACCTAATTTTTATTGAACCGTTAGAAGTAGAAGCATCTAAAACAAAATGTTCTTCTTTTTCATCGAAATTAGCACTATGTGCAACTATCTTTTTCATGCCTAAACTTACCTGCCTGTTAACCTCATATACAAGGTCTGGTAAATCTAAATCAATATTTCCTAAGGAAGTCTCTAGATGAAAATAACTCATTTTATTTAATTCACCTATTTCTACATCTATAGTTGAATTAGAGGTAGAAAGCTTTAATTCGCTAATTTTTTTGTTATCTAAATCCCTGCATATTATCTTTCCGTTAGACGTAGCTAGTTTAATTATCTTGCTACTTATATCATTGATTTCAATAGAACTATTGGAAGTATTAGCGGAAATATCTTTTCCTAATATATTAGAAAGTTTAATTCTTCCGTTTTTAGTAGAAACTATTAAATTATCGCTATCAATATCTTCTAGTATAATATTTGAATTGGTACTAACAGCCTTCAATATAGGAGAGGAAATATTTATTAAATTAATTCTCCCATTTTTAGTTGTCAAATCAATGTTTTTTCCTATAATATCTTTTAAAGAAATAGAAGCATTAGTTGTATCGCAATTAAGTATTTTTAAGTTAAGACTTTCTGCCTGAATCTTGCCATTGGATGTATCTAAATTTATTTCTTTGTAATATCTATCAGGCAAATATACATCTAAATTCATCATTACATTATTGGCATATATAGGTTCAAATATTATTTTATTATTTTCTTCATATAGATCATAAAACTTATCATCCTCAGTAAAATTGTTATGTTTATATTGATAGATGATTTTAATTAATAGTTTTTCTTTTTCCCAACTTTTCAGATTAATACTACCATTGATTGACTTTAAATGGATTGTAGGGCTATCCATGTAAGATATATCCTTTTCAACTTTTGTATTTAATACTTTATAGTTTCCTAGTAGATTAAAGGGATTTCCTGTGCTAAATAAATTGCTAAAGGTATTCGCTAATTTACCACCTAAGTCTATTCCTAGACTTTCTACTTTCTTATTTTGGTCTTTAATATTTTTTTCTAATCCTTCCAGCTTTTCCTTAGTTTTGTCTATGTTAATAAACTTTACTTCATTATCTTCAGTGGATTCATATTCTATGAAGCTTTCCGTTTCTTCTAATGCATCTAATAGTTTTATAGCTTCTTCGCTGGTTATTTTACCTTCCTCTAACATGGATAATATCATTAATTTTTCATCCTTCATTTTGATCCCCCTTATTCCTCTCCTTTTAGAAGTTTTATAGCTTCTTCAGAAGTAATTTCTCCCTCATCTAACCTTTTCAATATCTTCTTTTTATCTACCTTAGGTTCATTATATCTAGGTTTATATCCTAGTGTTTCTATTACATCTTCTAGTTTATTTCTTACAGTAGGATATGATATACCTAAATCCTTCTCTATTTCCTTTATATTTCCTCTATTTCTAATAAAGGCTTCTAAAAAATTCTTTTGTTCATTGGAAAGTTTACAAAATTTACATAAAGCAAAACTTCCCTCAATATTTGTATAGCAATTACTGCAACTCAATCTTGTTACTTTCAATTCTTCTCCACATACTGGGCATTTTCCTAAAACTTCTCTTCTCATATTTATCACTCTCCGGTTTATCAAAGTATAGTTATTTTAATTTCTGTACTATCGCCATCTTTTATATCCACTAATTCAAAAGAACCATATTTTTTTAGTTCCTTAAATATTAACTTTATGTCTTTTTTATCTAATGAATCCAAAATTTTCCTTAAATCTTCATCAAAATCGTCAACATATTTCATAGCAATAGAACTTATACCAAAACCAATGTCAATTAAAAATGTTATAAGGCCTAAAGGTATAGCAGGTATTCTTATAGATTGTTTTTCATCTACTACAGAGATTTTGAGTTTAGAAGCTTTCTTTTTAACTATATTAGTTTCAAAATTAATATTTTTTATCAATTTAATTGCATCTTTATATATTATTTTTCCATTATCTAGTTGATTTAATATCTCTTTAACTCTATTTTCCAAGGTACCCCCTCCTAATAAAGTGAAATAGAAAAATGATTTAATTAAGCTAAAACAATAAATTAGGGTATAATAATAAAAAGTTTAAATTAAGTATTTAACCCTGGTTAATATTATATTAATATTAAAACTAAAAATTGTCAATAACAATCTTAATATTTTTAATAATTATATTAAAAATATTAAAGTATGGCTTAAAATATTTAATTTTATTTTTAACAATCCATATATAGATATAATTTATAGAACTGTGTATTCTTATAAAGAATCCCCATAGGTCACTATAGTTAAAGAGTAGTATAATATATTTATAAACATAAATGAGGAGGTTTTTATTATGAAAATTGAAGTAGATGCAAGAGGACAAGCTTGTCCTAAACCAGTCATTATGACTAAAAAGGAATTAGATAATATAAATGAAGGTGTAATTACTACAATTGTAGACAATGAAGTAGCAAAAGAAAATGTTTCAAAACTTGCTAAGAGTGCAGGGTATGATTACAAAGTTGACAAAAAAAGTGACAATGAATATTATATACACATAACTAAAGGTGAAGTGTCAGAAGAAGCTAATGTATGTATACCAGATACATTTAAGGATTTGACTATAGCTTTTTCATCAAACACTATGGGTAAAGGATCAGAGGAGTTAGGAAAAATTTTAATGAAATCCTTTATATATACATTAACTGAAGCAACTCCTTTCCCTTCCACATTGGTATTTTATAATGGAGGAGTTCATCTAACATGCGAAGGCTCAGAAGTTCTAGAAGATTTAAAGAAATTAGAAGCTGAAGGGGTAGAGATTATATCCTGTGGAACCTGTTTAGATTATTTTGAGATTAAGGATAAACTCAAAGTAGGAGAAATATCAAATATGTATACAATTTATGAAAAATTAAAAAATCCAATGAATACAATAACTATAGGATAGGAGAGTATGTTATAATGAAAGAAAGACAGTTTGGAGTTATAACCTTTAAATCCACCCACTATGCAATAAAAGGAGATTTAGTATTTAAGGAGAAAGACATTCAATATAGAACTATACCAACTCCAAGGGAGATAACTCATAGCTGTGGGCTAGCAATTAAATTTGATTTAAAGGATATAGATCTAGTAAGGAATATAATTAATGATAATGAACTTACTATAGAAGGAATATTTAAACTCGTTAAAAATGATGATGGTTATAAAGCTGAAAAGATTAGCTAGTTATGGAGGTCAATATGGACAGGGTATTAAGCATAATAGATCGATTTTTTAAAACAGAAGATGGAAATTTAAATATACTAGGTAAATGCCTAAAGATAATATTAGTTTTTATCATTATACGGATACTGATTAAAGTATCTTATATTATAATAGATAAAACTGTAGAAAGTAGAAAAAGAAGGTTATTTTCATTTGATGAAAAAAAAATTAATACCCTAACTGCCGTACTAAAAAATATTATGAAATATGTTTTATACTTTATAGGTACAGTCATAATATTGGATATGTTTAATATAAATACTAGTTCAATTTTAGCTACTGCCGGAATAGGTGGTTTAGCTATAGGTTTTGGTGCCCAGTCTTTAGTTAAGGATGTAATAACAGGCTTCTTTATTCTATTTGAAGATCAATTTTCCGTAGGGGATTATGTGAAAATTGATAGTTATGAAGGAATAGTAGAGGAACTAGGGGTAAGAGTAACCAAATTAAGGGACTTTTCTGGAGAACTTCATATTATACCTAATGGCAATATAAATACAGTTACTAATAAAGCTAGAGGAGCTATGAGAGCTCTTGTGAAGGTGAGCATAGCTTATGAAGAGGATATAGACAGAGCCATAAAAATATTGGATGATGTCTGTAATAGGCTAAAACAATCTAATAAAAGTATTGAAGAAGGGCCTACTATTTTAGGGGTTTCCGATTTAGGAGAGTATGGAGTAGATATTACTATAGTAGCTAAAACTAAACCTATGGATCAGTGGGGTGTGGAGAGAGCCCTTAGAAAAGAAATTAAAGAGGCCTTTGATAGAGAAAATATCGAAATACCATATCCAAGAATGGTTATACTTGATAAGAAATCTTAGGAGGTATTGCTTATGGTGTTAAAATACGAACTTGGAGATATTGTTACTTTGAAAAAACCTCATCCATGTGGAGAAAATAAATGGGAAATAATGCGAACGGGAGTAGATATTAAACTAAAATGCTTAGGATGTAATAGGCAAATCTGGATACCTAGGATAGACTTTGAAAGACGGGTAAGGAGGATTTTAGTAGAAGATAAATGGATTAGTATAATTCACTATAAGGGAAAAGAGCAAATGGATTAAAGCTATTTTCTGGGTTGTTTTAAACCAGAAAATAGCTTTTTTAATATTAGACAATTTTCCATTTTAATAGTACACTATAAATGAAGGGCTTTATTTATCTATTAACATGAAAACGTTTTTAAAATTTTAGGAGGTGTTTTAATGGCTTTAAATTATGCTAAAAGAATGGACAATATTAAAGCATCTGAAATTAGGGAGTTGTTAAAGTTAACCCAAAGGCCAGAAGTTATTTCATTTGCAGGTGGATTACCTGCTCCAGAATTATTCCCTGTTGAAGAACTTAAAAGGGTAGCTAAAGAAGTATTGGAGGAAAATGGAACAACTGCATTACAGTACGGGCCTACAGAAGGATATGAACCATTAAGACAAAAAATCGTAGAAAGAATGAAAAAAGTAAACGTTGATGTTGCTGTGGACAATATCTTGGTTACAAGTGGTTCTCAACAAGGTTTAGACTTTGCTGCGAGAATCTTTATTAATCCAGGAGATGTAATTATCTGTGAAAGTCCTAGTTATTTAGGAGCAATAAACGCTTTTAAGGCTTATGAACCAAAATTTGTAGAAGTGGAAACCGACGATGAAGGAATGATAATGGAGTATCTAGAAAAGGCCTTAGAGGAAAATGACAATGCAAAGTTCATCTATGTAATACCTGATTTTCAAAATCCTTCAGGTAAGACTTGGTCTGAAGAAAGAAGGAAGAAATTAGTAGAATTAGCTAACAAATATAATGTGGCAATATTAGAAGACAATCCTTATGGAGAATTAAGATTTGAAGGCGAGTTTCTACCTGCTGTTAAACATTACGATACAGAAGGAAGAGTAATATTTTTAGGCACTTTTTCTAAGATATTCTGTCCAGGCCTTAGATTAGGTTGGGTAGCTGCTGACAAGGAAGTACTTAATAAATTCATCATGGTAAAACAAGGAGCAGATTTACAATCTAGTACTATTTCACAAATGGAAGTAGCCAAATTTTTGGAAATATATGATATAGAAGAACATATTGAAAAGTTAAAGCGAGTATATAAGAAGAGAAAAGATTTAATGATAAAAACTATGGAGGAGGAATTCCCTGAAGAAGTTAAGTTTACAAATCCAGAAGGTGGATTATTTACTTGGGTAGTATTACCAGAGCATATAAATGCAAGGGAATTGGCTGTAAAAGCCTTAGAAAAGAATGTAGCCTTTGTTCCAGGAGGTTCTTTCTTCCCTAATGGTGGCAATGAAAATACCTTTAGAATGAACTATTCCAATATGGACGAGGAAAGAATAGTTGAAGGTGTGAAAAGATTAGGAGAAGTATTAAGACAAGTAATTTAATAAAAACTCCCTCTAATTTAGAGGGAGTTTTTAGACAGGAAGCTGTATTTCTATTTCCGTACCTTCATTTAATTTACTAGTCAATGATATTCTGCCATTATGATATGCCACAATATGTTTTATAATAGATAGACCTAAACCGGAACCACCTACTTTTTTAGAACGGCTTTTATCTACCATATAAAACCTTTCGAATACTTTATTCTGCTCTTCTTCTGGAATTCCTATACCAGTATCTTTTACCCTGATTATACAGAAATCTTTTCTTTCTTCTAACGATACATGGACTCTTCCCTTAGGCTTATTATACTTAATAGCATTGTCTACTAGATTGTATAATAAATCTTTAATCATCCGTTTGTTGGCATCAATAGTTATATCTCCAGCTGTTAGACTTAAATTTAGCCCCTTATTTTTTGCAGAAATTGTCAATTGAGAGATTACTTCCTTAGCAATATGGGATATATTTGTAGTCTCCATAGTCCGACTTTCTATTTCATCTTCAATATGAGTCAAGTGAATAATGGAATCGATTAATTCTAATAATCGAGTACCTTCTTTTTGGATAATATTGGCGAATTTAATGGTGTCTTCCTTACTTACTCCACCAGTAGATAACATTTCAGCAAATCCATTTATTGAGGTAAGGGGCGTTTTTAACTCATGGGATACGTTAGCGGTAAAGTCCCTTCTGGATTTTTCGGCTTCTTTTAATCTTAAAATATAATTTTCTATCTCTATTTTTTGAATTTGAATTGTCTTCAGAAAAGGCTTTAATTCTTCATAAACTTCTACATCTTCCATTTCTTCTCCGGAGAGGATATTTTCGATGCTTTGAGTTGCTACAGATATAGGCTCTATAATTTTAGTAGTTAGTATATTGGCAACTAGATAAAGGGAAATAAGAATAAATACTAAAACTCCAACTGTAACGGGAAGTATAGATAAAAATCTTGAGGTTAAATCTACATACCCCTGATTAACATTTGAACTATATATATCGTAGAACAAAAAAGCGATAACACTTGCAGTTATAATTGCAGTAATCGTTGCAACTAAGGCTAGGTTAAAATAAATTCTTTTTTCCATAACTAATCCCCCAATTTATAACCAACATTTCTAATGGTCTGAATATATTTACCTGCATTCCCCAATTTAAGTCTTAAAGTCCTAATATGGACATCTATGGTTCGGGTTTCCCCCTCAAAATCAAAGCCCCATACTTCATTCATTATTTGATTTCTAGACAAGACTATTTCTTGATTTTTCATTAAATAATATAGTAATTCAAATTCTTTATGGGTTAAAATTACTTCCTTTTCATCAACTGTAACCAAGTATTTATCGTAATCCATAGATATTTCCTTAAATATCAATTTTGTAGTTCTATTTTCTCTATTACTACGGCGCAAAACTGCCTTAACTCTGGAGATTAACTCCATAATTCCAAAGGGTTTTTCAATATAATCATCTGCACCCATATCTAGAGATTTAACCTTATCAAATTCACTAGTTTTAGCTGTAAGCATGATTACGGGGATATCTGAAGTTCTAAAATTAGATCTTAGCTTTTTTAAAATTGTATATCCATCCTCGCCGGGAAGCATAATATCTAAAATTATTAAGTCGGGAATAGGACTATCAAACAAAGCATCACCATTTTCAAAACCTACAGCTTCAAAACCATTATTATTAAGAGCATAAACCACTAACTCCCTAATACTTTCATCGTCTTCTATACAATATATTAAAGACATTTAATCAACTCCTACCATGTATAGTGCTCTCCCTTTATTGCAAAATAAACCCATTCTGCAATATTTTGAGCATGATCACCAATCCTTTCTAAATATTTAGCTATCATCAGTAAATCGATAACCTGTTCTTTAGAATCTCTATCTTCTCTAACTAAATCCACCAGTTCATTTTTAATTATATCAAATAATTGGTCTACTGTGTCATCGTATGATATAACTTCTTTAACCAATTCTATATCCTTTCTAACAAAAGAATCTATACTAATTTTCACCATTTTTATAGCAGCTTCAGCCATTTGAGGTATATGAATGAGTTCTTTCAAATAGGTTTCATTAGAAAGTCTAATAGATATTTCAGAAATATCTGCTGCCTGATCTCCTATTCTTTCCATATCTGTTATCATCTTTAAGGCGGAAGATATAAGTCTTAAATCTCTGGCTACAGGTTGTTGTTGTAGCAATAATCTTAAACATCTTTGTTCGATAGTCCTTTCCATATCGTCTACTTCCTTATCGTTTTCTACTATTCGCCTTGCTAAATCTACATTTTGCTCCTTTAGGGCTGTTATGGCAGCCCTAATAGCGCTTTCTATTAGATTACCCATTTCTATTAACTCATCATTGAGCAAATCCAATTCTTTATCAAATCTATTTCTTATCATATTTATCATCCTTTCCATTTTTTAGCCAAATCTACCCGTTATATAATCTTCTGTTCGCTTATCTTCTGGTACAGAAAAAAGTTGAACTGTTTGGCCAAATTCGATTAACTCGCCATTTAAAAGAAAAGCCGTTTTATCAGAGACCCTAGTAGCTTGTTGCATATTATGGGTTACTATTACTATTGTGTAATTTTTTTTCAACTCCTGAATTAAATCTTCAATTTTTGCTGTAGAAATAGGATCTAGAGCAGAGGTAGGTTCATCCATTAATAATACTTCTGGCTCAACAGCAAGAGCCCTTGCTATGCAAAGTCTTTGTTGTTGTCCCCCAGAAATCCTAAGGGCATTCTTTTTAAGATCACCCTTTACTTCATCCCAAATGGCAGCAGCTTTTAGGCTTCTCTCAACAATTTCATCTAATCTGGATCTATTTTTTATTCCATGGGTTCTTGGGCCATAAGCGATATTATCATATATGCTCATTGGGAAAGGATTAGGTTTTTGGAAAACCATACCTACCCGTTTTCTCAGTAAATTAACATCAAAGTTTTCGGCATATATATCTTTTTCATCTAAGAGGATATCTCCTTGGATTTTACATCCTTCAACTAAATCATTCATACGGTTTAGGCTTTTCAATAAAGTAGATTTTCCACAGCCTGAGGGTCCTATAAGAGCTGTTATTTCGTTTTCGTTTATATTCATATTTATATCTTTTAAAGCGTGAAAATTACTATAGTATAAATTCATATTCTTTATAACAAATTTATTCATTTTCATTCCCCTTTGTCAATTTATTACTTAATAAGGTAGATAATCCATTTATAATCAATACTACAATCAATAAAACAACTCCTGTTGCATAAGATTCCTTTACATGAAGGCCTTCTGTGGAAAGTACATACATATGAAGGGCTAAAGTACGACCAGAAGAAAATAGTCCTTTTGGAATTTTTGTAGCAGTCCCTAAAGTAAATATCAATGCTGCCGTTTCTCCAACAATACGACCTATTGAAAGTATAATACCCGATAGAATTCCTGGCATTGCTACTGACAGGACTACTCTAAAAATAGTACGTAGCTTTCCAGCGCCTAGAGCAAAACTAGCTTCCCTAAGGGAATTGTCTACAGAAAGTAAAGCTTCTTCTGTAGTCCTGATTATTAGAGGTAGTACCATAATTGCAGCAGTTAAAGCTCCTGCCAATAGAGAATATTTAAAATTAAGCTTTATAACAAAGAACAGCATACCAAATAATCCGTAGACTATTGATGGGATACCAGATAGAGTTTCAGTTGCAATTCTAATGATTTCCACTATTTTATTGCCTTTTTTGGCATACTCCACTAGATAAAATCCAGTAAATATACCTATTGGTGTAGCAATTACTAGAGTTAAAAATATTAACATCAAAGTAGTAATCATAGCAGGAAAAAGGGAT
>NZ_PPXW01000001.1:1897532-1902421 GCF_021655095.1 Clostridium sp. Cult1
ATCTTTTACCTTTACCCCTCAATTTAGACAACCTCCCATTAATTTTTATTTTACTAAATTAGTGTGCGATTGTCCAAATAGGTTAGGGGGCTTAATAGTTTACTTATGAATATCCTTTCTATAGCCTATATTAAAAATTATAATTTCAATCTCATATTATACCCCTAGCATTTTTTGAGCTTTATCATAATTATATTAACTTATGTCTTTATTTTTACTATCGTTTATACATATATTTATATAACTATTCTTAATAGTAACATAATTTCCACCTATATCCCTAACTTCCAGTTAATAAATTTTAGCTGTAATGGTTCAGGATAGTACAGACCTTTACACTAACATCAAAAGGACATTATTTTACTTACTCCATATACTCTCCCAACGTGTTATTTAAATTAACTAATTCACATCCATAAATTCTATCCAATATTTTAATTCCATATTCCTTTTCTTCTTCACTTAACTTCCTAAAATCCTTATAAAGTCAACTAATCTTTTAGCGTAAAATTTCAACTCCGTTTTCCTTTGATTTTCGGTTAGATAAACTCCTGGATCTTCACTTGTTATTTAGCCCCCTTATATAATTCAAATATTTTTAATAGATCTATTTCTTATTTTTATATTTATTAATCGAATGTGATACAAAAGTTAACAAGATTGATGCCAATGTTAATAATATAGATATTCCTAAGGTGGGCAAAAAATATTGATATAACGATTCACTATTCCCCCGAAATAAATCTATAGCAGTAAGCATTCCCATAAGAACTAAAAATACTATGGCAGATTTCCCACTAAATATTTTTGCACCCGTATTATCCTTTAAGATCTCCAACAAGTACCTTTTACTCCCCATAACTCTTTTTTTCATTTATTTCACCCCTATCACCTCTAATAATATACATAAAAACCAGCCTCTGCCGAATGATCTTCAAATCTAACCTCTTCTGAAAACTTCAATATCTTAATTGCCATATAATAATCTCCTGCTCCACTTCCTAAAACATACCCTGCAATGAAACCCCAAAATAAATTATAACTATTGACTATAATGATTAATATTACTAAACTTAATATAATATTAGGTAACAACATAATTCCTATATATTGCCTTCTACTCATTATCAAACCCCTACAACTACAATAAGGTGCCAGAAGTTTTCTATGAAATCCAATCCTTATATCTTTCCATTTCGCCCTTCCTATAAACTTAAACCCTATCCCATGAAGTACCTCATGGATAAAAAAACAGATAATATGTAGATTACCATATACCACCTAATTCTAATGGATAAAATAGGCCTTAGTTTAAATCTTACCAATACTAAAATTAACGTAGATAATAATTGTACTACCACATAAAATTTATTTAATTTTTTATATCCACTAATATCTCTCTTTTTATAAATTAATCCTCTTTATATTTTTTATTATCTATTTTATACATATTATAACAGAACTTGTCCTCTTTTAGTAAGTGAAATCCCTAGTTCAATTCATTAGCCTATACAAATTTTCTAAGAAGGTTTATGATCTTTTAATGTATCATATGGCCATGACTTAAATCTTTTGTTAGAAAGCAGCTTAGAGGATTGTCCTATACATTGTTGCTAGAATATGGGTTCTTCGCCATATATTTATTAGAACTCACCTAATATGAAAAATTTAGATCTGAATCTAGCCCAAACAAACCTTAGTTCCTATAAATTTTGGCTAAAATAAATAGTAACCATCCTATAAAAGCTATCCACTTCTTTTCACTATTTCTCATAGATAAAATAATAATAGCTAAAATTATTGCAACTATCCCCCATACAAAATCCATCCATCAACCAACCCTTTAATCCATCTTTTTTAACCATATCGTTTAAAGGCTTACTAGCACTTCCTCCCTTCTAGCCAAATTTATCCCTTAATCTCTTTATATTATACAAAGCAATCTTATTATCTTTATCAATTTGTAGGATATCTTCATAGACCTTTAAAGCCTCTGACATTTTATTTAACTTTCTATAGCACTCCGCTAACCTAAAATAATATTTAACTTCCATGCATCCTTCTTTTATTATCATCTTATTAAAGATTATAGCCTCTTCGTCATATTGGCCTCTTTTTACCTTATAATCTGATTTTTTCTTTATTATATCTAATTTACTTTGTTTACGATTCACCGGTTGATAGTAATAATCTTTTCTGGATAATGCATTATACTCATATTCTCTAGTCTGAAAATCTACTTGATTATAATAGAATTCATCTACCTTTCTGTCATATTCAATCTCATATTCTATATCATCTAAATACTCCTCCTGATAATCATTAATAACATAACAATCATCAAATGGAAGCTCATCAAAACTTCGTGTGCCTATATCAATTCCATACTTTTCTTCATCAATCTTAATATTGTCCTGATATGAGTTAAAATTATTTTCGTGGAATCTACCATAATCTATATCCGAAAAGTCTCCCTCAATACTTAATTTATTCTGGCAATAAGGATAATTAGTACAGCCATAAAACTCCCCATATCTACTCTCTCTTTTAACCATATATCCGCCACAGCTATTACACTCTATTTGGCTATCCATAATTTCTAAATACTTCGATTGATAATCGCATAATGGATAATTGCTGCATCCCAAAAATTCACTTCCATTTCTATTATTTTTTCTCACCAATAGATAGCCCTTTTGACATTTTGGGCAATTAGGATTTTCTATTATAGAATTTGTCTCATTCGAATACTCACACTTTATATCAAACTCTTCCATTAATTCTTCCACAAAAACTGACTGCTTATAATCTGGAGCTAATAAATATGTAGTGTTCTTAGTCCTAGTCAACGCAACATAAAACAACCTTCTTTCCTCTGCAAATTCAAAATCATCTGAATCAGTTAATACTAATGATAACACCGGATCGTCCGATATTTTGTTAGGAAAACCTACTAACTTATTTTCCAGATTAATAACTATTATATTATCTGCCTCCAACCCCTTTGAACGGTGAACTGTCAAATAATTAATCTGCAATTCAGGATAACCCTTATATTTAATAATCTTATCATTGCCTGATTCAATTAACCTTAATTTCATGTCTGAATTTTTCTTACTGTCTTTCAAAAAATCTATATCAAATCTATTCCTTCCTAATACGGTTATTTTAGTATTTTCTCCATACAAATAAATTATCTCATCAATAACTTTCTTTAAGGTACCATAAATATCAAAAGCATAATTAATTATTCTTATGGGATTACTATTCCTTTTATCCGATTTTAGATTCTTTCTTAATTGATTTGGATTTTTCATCACGAAATTACCAGCAATATCAATTAATTCTTGAGAATTCCTATATGTCTTTTCAATCCTTAATAATTCATGATATCCAAAATACTTTTCAAAATTCGTAAATAAATTTATATCACTACCAGCAAACCTATATATAGATTGCCAATCATCTCCTACACACATAACCTTTGCATTAGTCCTATCTCTAATAGCCTTTATTAACTTATATCTATTCATAGATATATCCTGATACTCATCAATGATTATATATTTATAGTCAAACATCAAGTATCCATCTTTCACTATATCCGTAGCCTTATTAATCATATCATTAAAATCTATCAATCCATTTTCTCTTAGATACCCTTCATATCCTGTATATATTGGTTTAACTATATCTAAGAACAAATTGCTTCTTTGAACCAAAAATTTATTATCTATTACATTTACTTTTTCTTTTAATTCATCAAATTCATTCTCTCCATATCCATTAGATTTAAATAACTGGATAAAAGAACTTACAAGTTTAATAAACTCCTCAAAATACCTGTTTTCTTTACTATCAATTATCTCTTTATACAAATCACTAGCATTGATTTCCCCAAACTCTACTCCTTCCCGCTTCAATATTCTTTCTAATTCTGAAAGTAAAATACCTTTTTTATTATAATAAGAATATGTCTCTAATAATTTTGTTCCATGCCTTTTATGCTCTAGCCTTTTCCATGACATTCCTTTTAAGTATTTCTTTTCTTCAATTTTGCTTAACCATGGTGTCCTGCCATCCTCCGAAATACCAAAATGTTCAATATAAATATCATATTCTGGTAGATAAAAATCTGGCCTATATTTTTTTCTATATTTATTTTGCTGCTCATAAGGATACTTATATTCATAAATATAGTCTATTCCATTTAAAAATAAGAAATTAGCAATCATTAATTCTTCTAAGCTCTTTACTATTTCACCTTGTATTGTTTGCTTATCTTGTTTCTGCCTTTTTATTTCATCTCTGATTTCCTTTCTCCTATCAACCTTACTTCTCATAGTCTCTAAATCTATACTTTTATAAAAATCATAGCTTTCCCCTAGATTTTTAAACTCACTCAGATCTTTAGGGATATGTAGGTAATAACCAAAAAGGCTTAATAATAAATTCAATTGTTTATTATCTTTGTATATATTTTTCTTAAAATATATATTAATTACTTTACTCAAATTATCAGATACTTCAGGCCTAGCCTTTATATACCTAGTTATTATATCTAGACCTAACTTGTGAAAAGTCATAGATTCAATTTCTATATCCAACTTATCAGCTATTCTTTCCCTCATTTCTTCTGCAGCTTTTCTGGTAAATGAAATTAGTAAAATTTCATCGGGTTTTACATTCTTCCTATCAACTAAATACTTAACCTTAGCTGAAATAGTGAGAGTTTTTCCACTTCCCGCTCCAGCTAAAACTAAATTATTCATTTCATCTACAACAACCGCCCTACGTTGTTGTTCATCCAATGATTTGCCATCTATATTATTAAAAATATCCTCATTCAAACTTAACTCTATATTTACAAAATCTTCGTTCCACTTTTT
>NZ_PPXW01000001.1:1902451-1951313 GCF_021655095.1 Clostridium sp. Cult1
ATTGTGATAAATAGAAAAGAATTCAATATATTAGAAGATATTATGGATGAATTCAACATAAATAATCCAACTATAAAGATTAAAAACTTAAGCAAAGTAAATGGTAAGATTACTGCATCAAGCATTAAAACAATTTAATCAAAAATTCAAAGCTAACTTTTTCAAGTTTATTTAAATATATTATTATAAAACATAACCATAGCTCCTGCGGTAGTTCTCTTCGCCAAAGGAATCCCACATCTAGCTATACGATAAAACCTTTCTTCATCCTTTGATATCATATTAAATTTCTTATAGATTTTAATTGCTACCCTAGCGTTAAATCTTATATAATCTTCAATAGAGTCCAATAAACAAGCTCCTTTATCTACCTGGAATGCATCTATATAATCATAAGTACGGTTAACATAGACCTCATACTGATGATGATTATTTAGCAATCTAATGTTAGCATGTTGAGGTATAGTCATATCTTGAATAATATGAAGAGCTGCTCCTAGATAGAATAAAGACTTGTTAAATTCGCCTTTAGTCCAGAGTTCAGTTGCCTTAGAATAATAGTCAACTCCTAAATCCATAGCATTTTTTCTACCATATAATCCCCTCTTCTTATAAGGATTATAGAAGTGGTTTGAACTCTTAAAATCTTGGTCTGCCCATACTGCTCCTTCATTAATGTCCTGTATATAGCTTTTGAAAAAAAAAATATTCTTCAAAGTATTCATCATTTTTAAGGATTTTTAAAGCATATATATTGATAGCTTTATGAACCTTACATTGGGTTTTAATTATAGTTTTTTTTACTGGATTTGCTATACCAAAGATTGCTCTTAAAAAATAATCATAGGTAGTTTCTAAAATATCCATTTAAGTCTCCTTCTTTCCTAATAGATAGTATTATTATTCTCAACTTTATAAATAATAGACATGAAATTTAAAGAGTAAAATTTAGGAGTAGCTATGCTCATATCTTATTTTTGTGTTATACTTTTATATAAATACCCGTTTTAATAGAGAAAGGAGAAATACCAATGCTAAAATTTTTCAAAAAAAACAAATCTATAGAAATTGCTTCACCTATTACAGGTAATATACTACCCATAGAGGAAGTTCCAGATAAAGTTTTTTCAGAAAAGATGATTGGAGATGGTTTAGCTATAGAACCATTAGAGGGAAAGGTTGTATCTCCAGTTGACGGTAAAGTCGTTACTATATTTCCAACTAACCATGCAATTGGAATAGCTACTAATAATGGATTAGAGATTCTGATCCATATAGGATTGGATACAGTGGAATTAGATGGTACTGGATTTAACCGTATAATAGAAAAAGACACTAAGGTTAAAAAAGGAGATCTGTTGATGGAGTTTGACATAGATTTAATTAAAGAAAAAGGTAAATCTCCAATAACTCCAATAATAATAACCAATATGGATAAAGTGAAAAAAATCGATAAAAATAATGGAAAGGTTAAGATGGGAGAAACCATTATATATACAGTAGAACTTGTTTAAAAATTGAAAATAACACTGCTTTCAAAGCCCTAATGGAAAAAAGTTTAATCTTTTGTCTATTAGGGCTTATGATTTTTAAATCTATTAAATTATGATATAATTTTAAGGAAATGGTAATTTGGGGGGATTATATGATAAAATTTATCCATACAGGGGATTTACACTTAGGTCTTCAATTTAATAATGTAAGTTTTGATGTTCAAAGGGCCAATGAAAGACGATTAGAACTGTGGAATACCTTTAATCGAATAGTAGACAAGGCAATAGAGGATGAAGTAGATTTTTTATTTATAGCAGGAGATTTATACGAAGAAAGATATTTCACCTTAGCTGATATGAAAAGGATTAGGGATACTTTAGCAAAAGCTAAGGATGTTCAAGTGCTTATGGTCGCAGGAAACCATGATACATTAAATAAGAAATCTCTATATATGATGATAGAATGGCCAGAAAACATAACCCTATTCAGTACAAAGGAATTAGAAATAAAAGAATTTCCAGAAAAGAACACCTGTATTTATGGCTATAGCTGGGATAAAGGTGAAAACAGAGAAAATATATTTAAAGACTTTAAAGGAATAGATAAAGAAAAGATCAATATTTTAATCATACATGGGGATATCTTTGACAAACAAAGTCCCTATTTGCCTTTAGATAAAAATTATTTGGACCAATTAGGCTTTGATTATATTGGATTGGGACATATACATAAACCAAATATAATTTCACCCAAAATGGCCTACTGTGGTAGCCCTGAGTCTTTAAATTTCGGAGAATTAGGTGAACATGGAATTATTCAAGGAAGTATAGAGAATGGTGAGACTCAAATAGATTTATTACCCTTTAGTAGTAGGAAATTTTTAGAGAAAACGATAGATATAAATGAGACTGTAGGTTATGTGGATATATTGGACAAAATTAAAGGATGTGACCATGAAGAAGAACTTAAGAACAATCTTTATAGAATAAAATTAGAAGGTATAGTTAACAAGGATGTAAATATTAATATCCAGGATATTAGGAATAGTTTAGATAAATATTTTTATTATATAGAAATAATAGATAATACCATAATGGATTATGATTTAAATAGCTTGGAAGAGGAAAATAAGGATAATATAATTGGACATTTTATTCGAGAGATGAAAGAGAAAGATTTAGAAGATAAAATAATTAAGGATGCTTTATATATTGGATTAGAGGCTCTATTGAAAGGCAAGGTGGGAGAATGATCTTAAAGGAGTTAAACTTAATATCCTTTGGTAAGTTTCAAAAGAAGAGATTTAACCTTGAAGAAGGATTAAATATATTCTATGGAGAAAATGAATCAGGAAAGACTACCATACATAATTTTATAGATGGCATGTTTTATGGTTTTCTAAAACCTTATGTCAGAAAAAGATATTATCTAGAAGAGTATGAGAAATATAGACCTTGGAATGGTAATCAATATATTGGAATTTTAAAGTTGGTTAAAGATGATAAAAAGTATAGAATAGAAAGGGACTTTGCCAAAGGAGAAGTAAAGGTCTATGATGAACTAACGGGAAAAGATATAACTGATGATATAGATGTTGGAGAAAAAATAAAAGTTCATCTTCCTGGACTATATTTTTTCGATTTTAATACCAGTGTATATAAAAACACCATCTCTATTAAGCAATTAGGTAATAAGATCGATTCGACTTTGTCTACAGAAGTAAAGGATAGATTAGCTAATATTAGCACAAGTTTAGATGATGAAATATCTGTAAAACAAGCTATATCACATTTAGAAAAAGAATTAGATAAAATAGGTACATCTAAAGCGTATACAAAGCCCTATGGAAAATCTATAGTCCAGTTAGATAAGTTAAAGGAAAAACATAAACTAGTATTAGAAAAACAAAAAGAGTATAATAGAACTATTGATGAATTCAATGTTTTAAAAGAAAAAATAGAGAGTAAAGAAAAAGAAATCCATCATTTGAAGGAACAGCTAGAAAAAGTCGAGTTGTTTAAAAAGAAAAAGATCTATGATGATGTATTAGCTTTAAGAGAAGAAATTAAACTAATAGATAAAGAGATTGAAATATTAAAACCTTATTCTCTTTTAGACTTTGAAGATTATACTACTGGTTTAAGGTTACAAAATAGCAAGGATAGTTTAGAAAGAGAAATTAAGGACCTATTATTTAAAATCCATAGTTTAGAATATAAGCTAAAGGACAAAAAGCTTAATAGGGATGAAGGAATTATTAATGGAGTAAAGGTAGAAGAACTATTTAAGGATATGAATACTTATAATGAAATGGAAGAAGAAAAAAACAATCTTATCCTTAATAATCAGAAGAATAGATTGGAGATTTTAAACGGAGAATTAAAAATTTTAGAAGACAAAGTGAACAAATCTAAAGTTAAAGGAAATATTTTTATTGTTTTAGCCATTGTTTCCTTAGGATTAGTATTAGTCAATCCTTTTCTTTCAATTATAGCTTTATCCTTTATTGCCTTATTTTTTAATTCAAGAAGATCTAGTAAAGGATATATTAAAGATTTAGATGAATTAAAAGGAAAGATTAAGACAATTAGTCATCAAGAAGATGAAAGAGAGACTAGATTAAGCGATATAGAGAAGAATCAAAAGAAAATTGTCTTTAAATATGATTGTTCATCAAAGTTAGAATTTAATAGATTATACGAAGAGATACGCTTAAATCAAATAAATCAAAACCAAAGACTAGATGCCATTAATCAATTAGATACGGAACTTAAAGATACTATATCCGTTTTAGACATAAAGAAAAAGGAAATTAATAATATAAATTACCAGTTAAAAGAAATTCTTCAAAGAAACAATTCTAACACTTTAGATGAATTTAAAGTAGGGTTAGATAAAAAGAAAGACCACGAAAATTTAGTCATAGATAGAAAAGGTAAGTTTGAAGTTATAGATAGGATTTTGGACAATACTACACTGGAGGATCTAAAGGTTCAATTAGCTCATTATAATGATAAGTATTTTGATAATGTAGATCAGTTAGATATATCTATAATTAAAGATGAAATCAGAAATAGAGAAGAGTCTCTTTACACTATTAAAGATAACTGCTCCAGGTTGGAAGAGAGAATCTATAATTTGAATGAAGAAGTGAAACATTTAGTGGATATTGAAGAGGAAATAGGCAGAATAGAGGATGATATTCAGTATTTTCAAAACAGGATTAGATCTATAGAAATAGCAAAGTCTACTATAGAAGATATTTCTCAGGAAATACATACTCAATTTGCCCCTAAAATTAATAAAAAGGTCAGTAAATTAATAAACTTCATATCCAATGGAAAATATGCACATGTAAAGATTAGCGATGACTTAGATATTGTCATAGAAAGTCCTTCTACAAAGGAAATAGTCCCCATAGATAGTTTAAGTGGCGGAACTATAGATCAATTGTATTTTGCATTGAGATTTAGTATAATAAGTTCCATGAAAGGAGACAATTTACCTCTAATATTGGATGATTGTTTTATCCAGTATGATGATCAAAGATTAAAAAACATTTTAAGTTTTTTGGTAGATTTAAGTAGTGAAAGACAAATACTTCTTTTTACCTGTCATAATAGAGAAAGAGAAATATTAGACAATTTAGGGTTAAAGTACAATATTATAAATTTAAGTTAATGTATCACATTAACAAGGGAATATTGGAATTTTAACCTATTAAACCTTAATGTATTACATTAACTTTAACAGAGGTGATGTGCTTGATATATGGAATAGGTGATTTACATTTAGATTATTCTAAAGACAAACCTATGGATATATTTGGAGAAAACTGGACAGATCACGAAGAAAAAATATTCGATAATTGGAAACAATTAATAAGAGAAAATGATTTAGTTTTATTACCTGGGGATATATCTTGGGCATTAAAATTGAAAGAGGCCTATTATGATTTGAAGCGATTAGATGAATTACCTGGTTATAAAATAATAACGAAAGGAAATCATGACTATTGGTGGCAAGGGCCTAAAAAATTGAAAGAATTAAACTTAAAGACTATAACCTTTATTCAAAACAATAGTTATGTATATGAAAATATTGGTATAGGTGGAACTAGAGGCTGGATATCTGAAGACTATGAAGGTTTTGATGCTCAGGATGAAAAAGTATTTAATAGGGAGTTAAATAGACTGGAATTATCTTTATCCAATATAAGAAGAGATATAGATGTAAAAATAGCTATGATTCACTATCCTCCTTTTAATATAGATTTAACTCCAAATAAATTTGTAGATATAATGGCAAAACATAATATTGATATATGCATCTATGGACATTTACACGCAGAAGGCCATAGATTTGTAGTTGAAGATAAAATTCACGGGATACAGTTTTACTGTGTATCCAGTGATTTTATAGATTTTAAACCTAAGAAATTATATAACAGGAGGTAATATGATGAAATTATTTGTGGAAAAAGATTATGAAAAACTTAGCAAATTGGCAGCTAATATTGTAAAAGAAGAAATAGAAAAAAAGCCTAATATTGTTTTAGGTTTAGCAACAGGAAGTACCCCAGAAGGTATGTATAAAGAGCTGATTAGGATGCATAAAGAAGAAGGATTGGATTTTTCTAACGTTACAACTTTTAATTTAGATGAATATGTGGGAATAGACGAAGATCATCCTAATAGCTATCATTATTTTATGAAAGAGGTTTTCTTCGATCATATAAATATAGACTTAAAAAATACATTTGTTCCTGATGGAAAGGCTGAGAACCCTGAGGAATACTGTAAGGAATATGATAAACTAATCGAAGAAAAGGGAGGCGTTGATCTTCAAGTCCTTGGTATAGGAGAAAACGGACATATTGCTTTTAATGAACCAGATGAAAAGTTGAATTTAGGTACTAGTATAGTGAATTTAACTCAATCAACAATAGAAGCAAATTCTAGGTTTTTTGACTCTATTGATGAAGTACCAAAGACTGCTATGACTATGGGAATAGGTAGTATTATGAAAGCAAAGAAAATAATCTTACTAGCCAATGGGAAGAAAAAAGCTAAAGTAATTAAAGAATTGTTAAAGAAGGACAAGATAACAACCCAATTGCCAGCTAGTATGCTTTTATTACATCCAGATGTTACAGTAATAGTTGACGAAGAGGCGTATAATGGATAAAAAATTGATACCCCAGTTTCTATAATGGGAGGCGAATCTATATGACTAAAGAAATAGAGATAAAAGTATTAAATATAGACTTAGATGATATGGAGAGAAAACTAAAGGAATTAGGAGCTAAGTTAATATCAAAAGAATATCAAAAAAATATTATTTTAGATTCAAAAGATAGATATATAGAAAGAGAACTAAATAGTTATTTGAGGATTAGAGAAACAAAAAACTTGCTTACTAATGAAACTATTATAAATCTAACACTAAAAAAGAATGTAAGTAGAGATGGTGCTAGAAAAAATATTGAAATTACAACCCGAATAGACGACATAGGATCTATGATATCTATTTTAAAGGATTTAAAATATGAAATAATGGAAGAGGGTTATAAGGAAAGAAGATCCTATCTATATGAAAAAATAAGATTCGATTTAGATAAATGGGATAAAGAAACCTATCCTTTTCCCTATATGGAAATTGAAGTGGAAAAGGAAGAGGATTTAAATAAAGCTATATACCTATTAAACATTAATAGAAACAATATTACCACTAAATCCATAATGGAATTAAAAGAAGAATTATAATGTAACCAAAAAATATACTTTGAATAGTATATAATAAAGTATGTTTTTTGGGGAGGTTTCTAAATGTTAGATGATTTATTGAAAGGATTAACTAAAGGTGGAGGAAGCAGTATATTATTAATATTAATAATACTATTATTGTTCGGTGGTGGATTTGGAGGAGGATTTGATGGCATATTCGATGATAATATACTACTTATATTCCTAATTCTATTCCTATTTGGTGCATTTTAAACACAGTAGAAAATCTACTGTGTTTTTTCTCTATCTCCAAATAAGAATTTAAATGAATATAATCCTGCTAATCCAACCAATCCATATATAATTCTACTCAAAGCTGAATTGGCACCTCCAAAAATTGCTGCTACTAAATCAAATTGAAACAGTCCAATTAAACCCCAATTTATTGCACCAATAATAACTAACACTAAAGCTAATGTATCCACTAAATCACTCCTTTCTTTTTTCTTACAAATATTCTTTCCAAAAAAATAATTAATATTCCAAAACAGTAACTTTGTAGGGCTTTATAACATAGTATACAGTGAGAAAGGAAATATTAAGGAGGTAAAATATTATGGTAGATGATACTAATATTGCAGGTGGAAAAAGAAGAGGCGGATTTGGTGGAAACTTCAACGAGATAGATGATGAATTACTATTCTTCTTCTTGCTACTTGTAGTCTTATTTAATAATGGTTGCTGGTTTAACAGCGGCGACGATTCTTTACTATTCTTCTTCTTGTTATTGGTGATATTGTTTACAAATGGCTGTTGTTTCTAATCCCGTATTTTAATACGGGATTTTTTTATGCAATTAGATAATTACCAAATTTATAAATATATTGGAATTTTTCTCTAATATGATAAAATTAATATATACATTGAAATGGGGGATTCTTATTTTAATTTTTATTTTTAAGTTACTATTAATTGGTATTTGCTTTTTTATTTTTACCTATTATCCAACAACTATATATCTTTATCTGGCTATGTCTGGAATCTTTATTTTAGAAATAATATCATATCTATATAGAGGGAAAGAGGATATTAGGAAGAGAATTGAAGAAGGAGTAGAAGAAGTTGCAAATGGTAATTTATCAAAAAAGTTTGATACTACCGATAAAAAATATGGGAGAATAGGGGAAAACCTCAATCAAATTTTGATTAACTACAGGGGAGCTTTATCACAAATTACATACTCTTCACAACAAGCTTTAGGTATAACTAATGAGTTAGCCATGGCTACCAAAGAAACCAACCAATCCATTAATGAAATAGCCCAAGCCATAGAAGAAATATCCATAGGAGCAGAGGAACAAAAAAATAGGGTAGAAGAATTAATGTCTATGAATAATGATTTAAAATCCATCTCTTTAGAAACCACAGAAGAAAACAAAAAAGCCAAGGAACAATGGGACATAACAAAAGAATCTTTCGTTGAAACAGAAGAAATATTAGGAGACTTAATTTCAAATATGACAAATAGGATGAACAGAAATCAGAACCTAATAAAGGAAGCTGAAATCATTTCTAAAAATGTGGAGGAAATAAATAATATAGTGGACATGGTAAAGGACATATCAGGTCAGACTAATCTATTAGCTTTAAATGCAGCTATTGAAGCTGCAAGAGCAGGCGAATATGGAATGGGTTTTGCAGTAGTTGCAGATGAAGTAAGAAAACTTGCTGAAATGACTGGTGAAGCAACTGATAATATAAACAGTATGATACAGGAATTTGGACAAGATATTAATATACTATTATCTAATTTAAGGGATAGTATATTGGAAGAACAAAAAGATGCAAGTTTAGCGAGAGAAACCCAATCTTCTTTTTCTGAAGCTAATGATACTTTAAATGGCATTAATAATGTAATTAAAGCAACAGATAATAAAATGTTGAATCAACTAGATGCAATAGATACAATTATAGAAACTTTGAAAACAATCACTACTATATCTGAAGAAACTGTATCAGGAACCCAACAAATATCTGCTTCT
The DNA here is from genome assembly GCF_021655095.1 of Clostridium sp. Cult1. Classification (GTDB taxonomy): domain Bacteria; phylum Bacillota; class Clostridia; order Tissierellales; family Tepidimicrobiaceae; genus Schnuerera. Next base: position 1,911,714 of record NZ_PPXW01000001.1, read on the forward strand.
ATAGAAGAACAAACGGCTATTATGGAGGATATTAGTAATAATGCATCTATTCTTAACCATATGAGTAAAGAATTAGAGAAAGAAATTGAATACCATTCGAAAGTTATTATAGATGAAAAAATATTAAACAAAATAATCCAGAGAAATCTTAAGATAGTCAATGATGTTAAAGAAAGGGAAGATATAAAGAATTTTAATGTAGAGACTCATAGTATTATATATGAAGAGATAATCCATAAAAACACTAATATAGACCTAATATATTTATATGATACCAAGGGACAGCTAATATCTGCCAGTGAAGAAATCGAAGATTTCGATGTAAGAAATAGGCCTTGGTTTGCAGGAGCTTTAAATGATGAAGTGTATATCTCAGATTTTTATATTAGCTTAGATACTAAAAAAGTTAATATCACTATTTCAGCTCAGATAAAGGATATGGATAACAATTTCATTGGCATCATAGGTTTTGATATCCAAATAGAAAGTTAATGTTTAAAAAAATACTTTAGGGACAAATTAGCCCTAAGGTATTTTTTTAAAAAAAATAAATAAAAAGTATAGCATAATTATATAAATGTGCTATAATATATACATAATAAAAAGATAATAGGAGGTTTATTACATGGTAGAGTTTAAGTATATAAAGTGGTTTAGCCAAATCCAAAAAGATGATATACCTATAGTAGGAGGTAAAGGAGCAAATTTAGGTGAACTTACTCAAAAGGGTTTAGATGTGCCTCCTGGATTTTGTGTGACAGCTGGAGCTTATACTTATTTTATTGAAAAGGCAGGTTTAGGTGATAAAATAAAATCTAAGGTAAATAGTCTAGATGTAGAAGATTCCATTGAGCTACAAAAGACAAGTGGAGAAGTTCAAGGATTAATAAATTCTGCCCAAATTCCAGAAGATTTGGAGAAGGAAATAATATACGCTTATGATGAATTTAGCAATGAAATTCAAATTGAGAATCCAGAAGTAGCTGTTAGATCTTCAGCTACAGCAGAAGATTTGCCAGAAGCCTCCTTTGCAGGGCAACAGGATACTTATCTTCATATTCGAGGAAAAGAGGAATTATTAAACCATGTAAGAAAATGTTGGGCTTCACTATGGACAGCTAGAGCTATATATTATAGACAAAATCAAGGATTTGACCATTTCGATGTTAGTCTTTCTGTAGTAATACAAAAGATGGTAAATAGTGAAAAGTCGGGAGTAATGTTTACTGCCAACCCAGTTAATAATAATAAAAGTGAAATAATGATAAACGCTAGTTGGGGACTAGGTGAAGCCGTGGTATCAGGTACTGTAACTCCTGATGAATATATTATAGATAAAAGTACTAAAGAGATTGTTGATAAACATATAGCAGAAAAAAACATTATGATAGTTAAAAAGGATATTGGTATAGGCACAATCGAAATGAATGTAGGAGATTATATAGGCTATGAGAACATTAACGAACAGTGTTTATCTGATGAAGAAATAATGGAGTTAGCAAATTACGGATTGAAGATAGAGGAAATGTATGGAAGTTTTCAAGATATAGAGTGGGGATTTGATAAAGATACTAAAAAGCTATATATATTACAATCGAGACCAATTACTACTTTAAAGGGGGGAACCACTTTGGAAAAAGAAATAAAACAAGAAGAGTTAAAAGCATTAGTTAGAGGATTAGCTGCTTCCCCTGGAATCAGTACAGGCAAGGTAAAAAGTATAAAGGATATATCAGAAATAGCTAGGGTAGAAGAAGGAGATATTTTAGTAACTATTATGACTAACCCAGATATGGTTCCTGCAATGAGGAGGGCTAATGCAGTAGTAACAGAAGAAGGTGGCAGAACTTGTCATGCTGCAATTGTATCAAGAGAACTTGGAATCCCATGCATAGTAGGGGCTAAGGGAGCAACAGAAGCCTTAAAAGAGGGAATGGAGATAACTGTAGATGCAAAAAGGGGAGTTGTATATGAAGGAATAGTTCTTCAGGAAGATAAAAAAGAAGAAAAAGATGTGACTACATCTGAAGGTCAAACTATTAGTGCAGATTTATTAAATCAATTAGCGCCTATTACAGCTACTAAGATATATATGAATTTAGGAGAACCATCTATAATAAGTAGATATAAGGAATTACCTTTTGATGGAATTGGGCTTATGAGAACAGAATTTATCTTTACCAATTTAGTAGGTGCTCATCCTATGTATTTGGTAAGAACTGGGCAAGGTCAGCTATTAATCGATAAGATGGCAGAAGGAATCACTATGGTAGCTCAAGAAATATATCCAAGACCAATCGTTGTAAGACTTAGTGATTTTAGAACTAATGAGTTCAGAGGCCTTAAAGGTGGGGATGAAGTAGAACCTATAGAAGCAAATCCAATGATAGGTTGGAGGGGAGTATCTAGATATATTTCCTCTGAATATGAGGAAGGATTCAGATTAGAATGTAGAGCTATGAAAAAGGTTAGAGAAGAATTTGGATTGGAAAATGTATGGGCCATGTTACCTTTTGTAAGAACTACTTGGGAATTAAAGAAGGTAAAAGAAATAATGGCAGAGGAAGGATTAGTTCAGGATAAGAGCTTTAAGATTTGGATTATGGCAGAAGTGCCATCAGTAGTATTCGAAGCTGAAGAATTCGCTCAAATGGTTGATGGATTTAGTATTGGAAGTAATGATTTAACTCAATTAGTAATGGGAGCAGATAGGGATTCAGGAATTTTAAACAATATGGGATACTTCGATGAGAGAAATGAAGCGGTAAAAAGAGCTATATCCATACTTATAAAGGCAGCCCATAAATATGGAAAGACCATATCCATATGCGGTCAAGGACCATCCCAATATCCAGAATTCGCAGAATTCCTAGTTCAGGAAGGAATAGATAGTATAAGTGTCAATCCAGATACAGTAGCTTATACTAGAAGATTAGTTGCAACAGTAGAACAAAGGATGATATTAAACAAAATAAGAAGTTTATAATAAATTAATAGCCATTAATAGACCTTGAAAAAACTTGGGGGTTTTCCTCTAGGTTTTTTCTTTATTTTAATTAAAATTGTATAGAAAATCAAACTATATGTATTATTATTCTAATTTGTAAAATACTAAATACTAGAATAATAATATGGAGGTTTGTTATGGCAAAGATAATGAGAACAATGGATGGAAATGAAGCAGCGGCCTATATTTCCTATGCTTTTACAGAAGTAGCTGCAATATATCCAATTACACCTTCTTCGCCTATGGCAGAATTAGTCGATGCTTGGTCTAGTACTGGGAATAAAAATATATTCGATCAAGAAGTAAAGGTAATAGAAATGCAATCTGAAGCAGGAGCTTCTGGCACAGTTCATGGGTCCTTACAAGGAGGAGCTTTAACCACTACATACACTTCTTCTCAAGGGCTTTTACTTATGATACCAAATATGTATAAAATGGCAGGAGAACTACTACCTGCAGTATTCCACGTTAGTGCTAGGGCTATAGCTACCCATGCTTTAAGTATATTTGGAGATCATCAGGATGTAATGGCTACGAGACAAACGGGATTTGCAATGTTATGCTCCAATAGTGTTCAGGAAGTAATGGACTTAGCTGGTGTTGCCCACCTTTCGGCAATAAAGGGAAGAGTTCCCTTTTTACACTTTTTCGACGGATTTAGAACTAGTCATGAGATACAGAAAATAGAGGTAATAGAATATAGTGATTTAAAAAAATTACTAGATTATGATGCCGTAGATGAATTTAGAGATAGATCTTTAAATTCAGAAAGACCTGTATTAAGAGGTACTGCTCAAAACCCTGATATTTATTTCCAAGGAAGAGAAGTGGCAAACCCTTATTTCGAAAGAATACCAGATATAGTTGAAGAATATATGAAGGAGATAAACAAAATAACTGGAAGAGACTATAAACCCTTTAATTATTACGGTCATGAGGAAGCAGAAAATATTATAGTTGCCATGGGTTCTGTCTGCGAAACCATAGAAGAAGTAATAGATTATTTGATAGATAAAGGTGAAAAGGTGGGATTAATCAAAGTTCATCTTTATAGACCCTTTTCAAAAGAACATTTCTTTAAAGTATTACCAAAGACGGTAAAGAAAATTGCAGTATTAGATAGAACTAAAGAGCCTGGTTCTTTAGGAGAACCTTTATATCTTGATGTAAAAGCATTATTTTATAATTCAGATATGAATCCAATAATTGTAGGGGGCAGGTATGGATTAGGTCTTAAGGATACAACTCCATCTCAAATAATGGCAGCATATGAAAATCTTAAAAATGCCAATCCAAAGGATAGATTTACAATAGGTATAGTTGATGATGTATCCAATACATCCTTAGAATTACCAGAGGAAGTAGATACATCTCCTAAGGATAACATCAGATGTAAATTCTGGGGATTAGGTTCTGATGGTACTGTTGGGGCTAATAAGATGGCCATTAAGATAATAGGGGATAATACGGATTTATATGCTCAAGGGTATTTTTCCTATGACAGTAAAAAATCTGGAGGAACTACTATATCTCATCTAAGGTTTGGAAAGACTCCTATTAAGTCATCTTACTTAATATATGATGCTGATTATGTATCCTGTCACAATAAATCCTATATTTATCATTATGATATTTTAAAAGGATTAAAGGCTGGAGGAATATTTGTTCTAAATTGTCCTTGGAATATAGAAGAGCTAGAAGAACATTTGCCTTCTCAGGTAAAGAAACATATTAAGAAACATAATATTGATTTCTATATTATAGATGCAGAAAAAATAGCACAGAATATAGGTCTTGGTAAAAGGATAAATATGATAATGCAAGCAGTTTTTTTTAAACTAATAAATGTTATGCCAATAGAAGAAGCAGTGTCCCATTTAAAGGAGTTTGTTCAGAAAACCTATGGCAGAAAAGGAGAGGAGATAGTTAAATTAAACTATCAGGCCATTGATATGGGAATAGAAGGAGTGGTAAAGGTCAATGTTCCAGATAATTGGGCCAATATAGAAGAGGTAGAAGATGAAAAAATAAAAGATGAACCAGAATTTATTAAGAGAATTCAAAAACCAATGGCAAGGCATGATGGGGATGATCTTCCCACATCCGCTTTTGTTGGCATGGAAGATGGGACTTTCCCCTTAGGGACTACAGCCTATGAAAAGAGGGGTATTGCCGTAATGATACCTCAATGGCAAACTGAAAACTGTATTCAATGTAATCAATGTTCCTTTGTATGTCCTCATGCTGTAATTAGACCTTTTTTATTAGATGAAGAAGAAAAACAAAAAGCGCCAAAAACCTTGGAAACTAAGAAAGCAGTAGGAAAAGGGTTGGAGAATCTAGAGTTTAGAATTCAAGTAAGTCCTTTAGATTGTACTGGATGTGGAAATTGTGCAGATGTATGTCCAGCTAAAGAAAAGGCGTTGGTAATGGTAGATGCAGATAAAGAGATAGAAAGACAAAAGGATAATTTGGAATATGTAGCAAACAATATTACCTACAAAGATAATTTAATGACTAAAACTACGGTTAAAGGTAGCCAATTTGCAAAACCTCTATTAGAATTCCATGGAGCCTGTGCTGGATGTGGAGAATCAGCCTATTTAATAATAGCAACTCAATTATTTGGAGATAGAATGATGATTGCCAATGCTACAGGCTGTTCTTCTATCTGGGGAGCTAGTGCACCAAGTATTCCCTATACGAAAAATCACAACGGAAAGGGGCCTAGCTGGGCTAATTCATTATTTGAAGATAATGCAGAATTTGGACTGGGAATACATTTAGCAGTAAAGCAGATTAGGGAAAAGATTAGAGATTTAATGGAAGAAGGTATAAAAGCAAATATAAGCAATGAATGTAACCACATATTTACTCAATGGATAGAAAATATAGATGAAGGGGAGGAATCGAAAGAAATATCAGATGAAGTACTCAAAATAATAAGTAAGGGTCAATATAGGGATAATAATATAATCAAAGAGATATTAAAGAGAAAGGATTTTCTAATAAAGAAAAGCTTATGGATAGTAGGAGGAGACGGTTGGGCCTATGATATAGGATATGGTGGATTAGATCATGTACTAGCAAGTGGTGAAGATGTAAATATATTGGTATTCGACACGGAAGTTTATTCCAATACGGGGGGCCAATCTTCGAAGGCTACTCCTACTGGATCTGCAGCTAAGTTTGCTTATTCTGGCAAAAGAACCAAGAAGAAGGATTTAGGATTAATGGCTGCAACCTATGGTTATGTATATGTAGGTCAGGTTTCTTTAGGAGCCAATATGAATCATACACTAAAGACCTTAGTAGAAGCAGAATCCTATAAAGGTCCATCTTTGATAATTGCATACTCTCCCTGTGTAAATCACGGTATAAGAATGGGTATGGGGAAATCTGTTGCAGAAGAGAAAAAGGCAGTAGAATCAGGATATTGGCATCTTTATAGATTCGACCCAAGGTTAAAAGAGGAAGGTAAAAATCCTTTCACTTTAGACTCAAAGGAACCAAAGGTTCCCCTTAAGGATTTTATAATGGGAGAGGTAAGATATTCACAAAATAAGATTACATTTCCTGAATTAGCTGAAAATCTATATGAAAAGGCAGAAAAAGATGCAGAGGAACGATATAGGCTCTATAAAAAATTATCAGAGTTGGAATGGGAGTAGAACTTTCTACTCCTATTTTTGGTTTTCCTCTACCCATTCCTTTGCCCTTATAACTCCTTCTAAAGTTGGAATTGGGACTCTTGATTCAGGCTGCAACCCTTGTATATCATAGTAAGCAGCGTATCTTTGTTCTTCAATTGGGACAGACATTTTTTTCTGTTTAACTTTGCTATCTACTTTTTTACTCATTATAATCCTCCTAAAAAATAGTTTAATATATTACCTTTTATATACTATCTATTCATCTTCTATTTATTATTTACTCAATTGATGAAAATATGTTAAACTAATATGGTAATAATATCTTTAATAAACTATGAGGAGATGATGTTTTGACTAGCGAAAGATTGCTAAAAGATATAGAGTTTATAGTAGAACTAGATAAAATGAAATCCATATTAAGACAAACTAGTTTAATCGATAATTCTAAACGAGAAAACGATGCTGAACATTCTTGGCATATTTCGGTAATGGCAATGGTTTTATCAGAATATGCCAACGAAGATATAGATATATGTAAGGTAATAAAGATGCTTCTAGTTCATGATTTAGTTGAAATCTATGCAGGAGATACTTTTTGCTATGATAAAGAGGGAAATAAGGATAAAATGGAAAGAGAATTAGAAGCAGCAGATAAGATATTTGGTATGTTGGAGGAAGATAAAGGTATAGAATTAAGAAGCCTATGGGATGAATTTGAAGAAATGAAAACAAAGGAAGCTATCTTTGCAGCATCTATGGACAGGTTACAACCATTTTTCAACAACTATTTTTCTGGTGGGGGAACTTGGAAAAAATTCGATATTTCAAAAAAAGATATATATAAAAGAATTGCACCTTTAAAAGAATCTTCAGATGAATTATGGAATTTTACTCAGAATATGATAGAAGATGCTTTTGACAAAGGTTATATTACAAAAGAATAAAAATGGGCGGTTTGCAACCGCCCAAATTAAAATGCAGGAATTACTCCACCGCCGTAATTTTCTTCAATAAACTTTTTAACTTTTTCACTTTGTAGTACTTTCATCAATTTAATATACTTGTCTTCCTTCTCTTCACCAGCTCTTATGGCTATTATATTAGCATAGGGTGAGTCCTTTTCTTCCAATATTAAAGAATCTTCTGTAGGGACTAGACTAGCTTCTAAAGCGTAATTTCCATTTATTATAGCTCCATCTACTTCATTTAATACCCTTGGCAAATAAGCAGCTTCTAAAGCTGTAAATTTCAAATTTTTTGGATTTTCAATAATATCATTTTCAGTAGCCAATATACCTGCATTGGAATCCAATTTAATCAATCCATATTTCTCAAGAAGTAGTAATGCCCTTCCTCCATTAGTTGGATCGTTTGGAAAAGCAATTTCACTACCATCTTCTAGTTCATCAATAGTTTCAAATTTAGTGGAATACAATCCCATTGGCTCGATATGAACTCCTCCAATAGAAATTATTTCAATATTTTTTTCTTCTTTAAAATTATTCATATAAGGTTCATGTTGGAAGAAGTTTGCATCTAACTCCTTTTCAGCTAAAGCTAAGTTGGGTTTTATATAATCATCGAATTCTATTATCTTAAGTTCTATCCCCTCTTCTTTCAAATCTTCCTCTATAAATTCGATTAACTCTCTATGAGGTCTAGGAGATACTCCCATCCTAATTAAATTATCGGAGTTTTCACTTTTACTACACCCTACTAAAGATGTTGAAACTAATATAATTATTAAAGTTACTAATGTAAATTTTTTCAATTTTATTCCCCCTATTTTTTATTTATACTTGCTGATAATTTATTTCCAAAATACTGTATTCCTTGAACCAATAATATGATTACAAATACAGAAACTGTCATAATATCTGTTTTAAATCCATATAATCCATATCTAATGGCTAAATTTCCTAATCCACCACCACCAATGGCTCCCGCCATGGCTGAATAACCAATTAGATTAATGATGGTCATAGTTATACCTAAAATTAAAGATGGCAAAGCTTCAGGAATAAGTACTCGAAATATAATTTCTGGTACAGTTGCCCCCATGGAAAGGCTCAATTCAATTACTCCCTTATCGACTTCCTTTAGGGAAGATTCGATTACTCTAGCTACAAAAGGTGCAGCAGCTATGGAAAGAGGAACAATGGTTGCAGTAGTCCCAATGGTTTGTTTGACAATTAGTTTTGATATAGGGAATACTACAATCATAAGTATTATAAATGGAAAAGAACGCAATACATTTATAATACTATTCAAAATTTTATTTAATAGGGGCTTTTCCCATATATTATTTTTCTCAGAAATAACCAATATAACTCCTAAGGGAAAGCCTATTAGTAAAGAAAAAACCGTAGAGAAAAACACCATATACAAAGTTTCCAATAAAGAAGGAATAACTAATTCAGCCATCTACATCACCTCCACATTTACATTTTCATTCTTTAGATATTCTATAGCTCTTTCTATTTCATCTTTTTCTCCTGTAAGTTCAAGGATTAAATACCCTACACTTGTTCTCACCAACTGATTAATATCTCCTGACAGTATATTGACATTTATATCAAACCTTTTAACTACTTGAGACACAATGGGTTTCTTGGCACTTTCCCCTAAAAAGCTAAGTCTAATAAGGGTGCCATTGAATTCATCAGGTGCAAATTTCTCATCAGTAGTATGGGATTTTAAGCCACTAATAAAAGTATTTGCAGTATGAGTCTTTGGATTTTTAAACAATTCCTCCACTTCATTCATTTCTATTATCTGACCATTTTCAATAATTGCTACTCTATCACAAATATCCTTCACAACTTCCATTTGATGGGTTATAAGTACTATGGTAAGATTAAATTCTTTTCTTATTTTATTAAGCAAATCCAAAATGGATTTTGTAGTCTTTGGGTCTAGGGCCGAAGTTCCTTCATCACTTAGTAATATCTTAGGGTTGTTTGCTAATGCCCGTGCAATAGCCACTCTTTGTTTTTGACCTCCACTTAATTGGGAGGGATAGACGTCTTTTTTATCTGAAAGTTCCACATATTCTAACAAAGTGTTCACCCTCGAATCAATTTCCTTTTTTGAAAGGCCTTCCAATTCAAGAGGAAAGGCTATATTTTTATATACAGTTTTTTGAGATAATAGATTAAAATGTTGAAAGATCATACCTATATCTTTTCTTACCTTTCTTAAATCTTTTTTATCCAAGGAGATAATATCTATTCCTTCAATATAAATTTTTCCTTCCGTAGGTTCTTCCAATCTATTTATACACCGGATTAAGGTAGATTTTCCAGCTCCACTTAATCCAATTATTCCAAAAATTTCTCCTTTGTTGATTTGAAGATTTATATCCTTTATTGCCCATATCCTATTGTTTCCGCTTTCAAAACTCTTTGATAGATTTTTAATTTTTATCACTAAAGATCCCCCTTTAAGAATATCTAATAAAAAAACCTCTATATTAATATAGAGGCTTAAATAATAAAACCTCTTTTCAAGAAAGAGGTAATTATCTCTTTCTTATCTCTCGGTATAAAGGTTAATACCGCTGGATTTAGCACCTTGTTCATACAGGTTGCCGGGTTTCACTGGGCCAGTTCCCTCCACCACTCTTGATAAGAGCATATTATTTATTTTGTATTTAAAGACTATTCTAATACTATAATATATTTTTGTCAATACCTTTTTAGGTTTTATCTATTTAAATTTATTTTGTATAATATTATGAACTTCTTCTGGAGTATGGCCACTTGCTTCAATAATTGGTACTGGAGGGTTACTATGAGTTGCTCCACTGGTGCTCAAAACATCTAATCCAGATACCACAATAGCTTTATACTCATCAGAGGTAATATTTTCTAAATTACTGTTTTTATATAGAGTATATACATCGTAACCTAAACTTTTTAAATGTTCAATATAGGGTGTTAAAGTGTTTTCAACTACAATTTTACTTGACATTATTTCACCTCCATTCAAAATTATTATTTCCCTATTTTAATATAATATTTATGAGTTTTTTTCCATGCATAAATAGATATAAGGATAGACAAAATATTAAATGAAGTCAAATAAATCAATGAAAGGAGTAATTCTATGGCACTCAAAAATACAGTTAATATAGGGAATATAAACCAAATGGAATTACAAAGCTTGAGAGAGATTATTAGTGCCCACCAAGGCATGGCAACTAAATTAGATTTTTATTCAAACCAATGTCAAGATCCACAGATCAAACAAATGTTTAAACAATCAAGCCAAGAAGCTCAAGCTACAGCTACTAATCTTATAAATTCATTAAAATAGGAGGGAAACTATAATGCAAGAGAAAGATATGGTAGGCGATATTTTAAGTGGAACAAAAGCAAGTATAGATAGTTATACAAAGGCAATAACTGAATGTGCTAACCAACAACTAAGAAGTACATTACAACAATTAAGAAATGAAGCAGAACAATTTCAGTATCAATTATTTCAAATAGCTGAACAAAAAGGGTATTATGTTCCTGCACCACCAGCTAATGCCAACGATATCCAACAGGTTAAATCTGGATTATCTGGTGGAGCTATGAATATGAAATAGAAAGTACTATAATAGTAAACCAGACAGAGAATCCATCCTTCTGTCTGGTTTGAATTTTCCATTGACATTTTCTCTCTAGTATGTTATCGTTTATAACGATAATAAACACCTTTAAACTGAACCAGAGAGTTCAGCAAGGAGAGCGTAAAGCGGTATACTTATGCCTTCCTTTAGTAAAAGGAAGGCTTTTTTTAAAAACGCTATCCTTTAATTGTGTCCAGAGAGACTAAAAGGAGGTAGAACTATGAGACATTTAATTGACTCCATGGATTTTTCCGTAGAGGAGTTGGAAGTTTTATTTAATCTGGCAGAAAAAATAATTAGAAATCAAAATGATTTTACAAATGTTGCTAATAACAAAATATTAGCTACTCTATTCTATGAACCGAGTACAAGAACTAGATTTAGTTTTGAAGCAGCTATGTTAAGACTTGGTGGTAAAGTAATTGGTTTTTCAGAACCAGGTTCTAGTTCGGTAATGAAAGGAGAAAGCATTCCTGACACCATTCGTACAGTAGGCTCCTATGTTGATATTATTGCTATGAGACATCCAAAAGAAGGGGCTCCAAAGTATGCTTCTTACTATTCACCAGTTCCTATCATTAATGCAGGGGATGGAGGACATCAGCATCCTACCCAAACCTTAACAGATCTTCTTACAATCAAAGAAACCAAAGGAGGGTTTTCCAATTTAACCATTGGGTTATGTGGAGACCTAAAATTCGGTCGTACAGTCCACTCTCTTATAAAAGCCATGTCAAGGTATGAAAATGTAAAATTTATTCTAATATCTCCTAATGAATTACAAATACCTGAATATATAAAAACAGAAATATTAGAGAAGAAAAATATTCCTTTTGTAGAGGTAGAAAGACTAGAAGAAGTCATAGATACACTAGATATCCTTTATATGACAAGAGTACAGAAGGAAAGATTCTTTAACGAAGCCGATTATATAAGATTAAAAGATAGCTATATATTAGATAAGGAAAAATTAAGGTTAGCTAGAAGTGACCTATCTATTCTTCACCCATTACCAAGAGTAAATGAAATAAGCTATGAAGTAGACGATGACCCAAGGGCCTGCTATTTTAAACAAGTAAGGTATGGAATGTATATAAGAATGGCTCTTATTATTAAACTTTTGGGGGTGATATAAATGCTATATATTGATAGTATTTCAAAAGGTATAGTAATCGATCATATAAATGCAGGATACGGGTTCAGTATATTTAAACATTTAGGACTAGATAAAGCAGAATTTACAGTAGCCTTGATTATAAACGCTCCAAGTAAAAAATACGGGAAAAAGGATTTAATTAAGATAGAAAATGTTATCGATGTAGACTTAACTATGTTAGGATTTATAGATCCAAATATTACTGTAAATATTATCGAAAATGAAAAGATAGTAGAAAAAATAAATCTATCCTTACCAGAAAAAGTTGAAGGTCTAATAGAATGTAAAAATCCTAGATGTGTTACATCAGGTGAAAGGGATATTATCCATAGGTTTGTACTCATAGATGAAGAAAATGGAACCTATAAATGTGAATACTGTGATCAGATATATACATGGGAGGGATAGAATGGAGTTATTGATTAAGAACTGTAGAATAGTAGATGAAACAAAAGATATGAAAGGTGATATATATATTAAAGATGGAAAGATAGTAGACTATGGTAAAAGTTTGGACATAGATTGTAAAACTATAGATGGTACAAAATTAGTGGCTATGCCTTCCTTTATAGATATGCATGTCCACTTCAGAGAGCCAGGTTATACTTATAAAGAAGACCTTTATACCGGAAGTATAGCTGCATTAAAGGGTGGATATACTTTTGTAAATTTAATGGCAAATACCTATCCCATATGTAGTAGTATGGAAATAGTGGAATATGTCCTTAACAAATCTAAAGAATTAGATTTAATCGATATCCATCAAACCTTTTCCGTCACTAAAAACTTCGATGGTAAAACTATAGACCATTTAGAGCAAATAGACCCCAGAGTTAATTTTATATCCGATGATGGAAAAGGAATACAATCCAATAGGACTATGTATCGAGCCATGGTTAAAGCCAAGGAGAAAGACCTAACTATAATAGCCCATGAAGAGGACGAAGAATTAGTTTCAATAGATACTAGATTATCTGAAAATATAATGACTTTTAGAGATATATATCTAACTAGATTAACAGGGGCTAAATTACATTTAGCCCACGTTAGTACAAGAGAGGCTGTAGAAGAAATAAAAAAGGCTAAAAAGGCAGGATTAAAAATAACTTGTGAAGTGACTCCTCATCATATAGCCTTATATGATAATGAATACAAGGTAAATCCTCCTATAAGGAAAAAAGAAGATGTGGAAGCTATTTTAAAAGGCATAATAGATGGAACGATAGATATTATAGCTACAGACCACGCTCCCCATTCAAGAGAGGATAAGGAAAAGGGAGCACCTGGAATATCTGGATTAGAAACTGCCTTTTCCATATGCTATACTGCCTTAGTTAGATCAGATTATATTTCCTTAAATAGATTATCTCAACTTATGTCTGCTACCCCTGGGAAGTTGATGGGAATCAATAAAGGTAAAATCAAAAATGGTTATGATGGGGATATAGTGTTAGTAGACTTAGATAAAAAGGAAATTATAGATGAAGGAAACTTCCAGTCTAAAGGTAAAAATACACCTTTCAATAAAATGGGGTTTTATGGGAAAGTAGTAGCCACCATTAGGAAGGGTGAAATTAAATACAATGGGGGGATAACAGTTGATAATCGATAGATTATATGAAGAAGTGGGGAAGAAAGGGAATGTTTGTGTAGGATTAGATACCCATTTAGACTATATACCAGATGGGATAAAAGAAAAATACCAAGACATAAACCATATAATATTTGAATTTAATAAAAGGATAATAGATAAAACCTTGGATATAGTACCTATATATAAGTTACAAATAGCATATTATGAGGCCTATGGCATAGAAGGATTAATGGCTTATAAAAGGACTTTAGAATATATAAAAGATAAAAAAGCTTTGTCCATAGGTGATATTAAAAGAGGAGATATTTCCTCTACAGCAGAGATGTATGGGAAGGCTCATTTTGAAGGGGATTTTGAGGCAGATTTTATAACCTTAAACCCCTATATGGGATTTGATAGTATAACTCCTTATCTCAAGTATATAGAATCAGGAAAGAAAGGAATATTTGTACTCCTTAGAACTTCCAATCCAGGAGCTAAGGATATACAATATCTAGAAATCAACTCACAATTAGCTACCTCCTATCATCCTGACACTGACAGTATTAACTCAACCAACCAAAGAACTCATCTCTACTGCCACGTAGGGGATAAATTAAAGAAGATAGCTACTAAATATACTGGCAGCTGTGGCTATAGTTCCATAGGGGCTGTAGTAGGAGGAACCCATATAGATGAAGCAAGAGAAATTAGAGATAGATATAAAAATATGTTTTTTCTAATTCCTGGCTATGGCCATCAAGGGGGAAGAGGAAAGGATGTAGCCCTCTACCTAAACCAAGGAAATGGTGGTATAGTCAACTCTTCTCGGGGAATTATTACAGCCTATAAAAAGCATGAAGATGGAGAGGAGAATTTTGACAAATATGTAAGAGAGGCAGTACTAGCTATGAAGGAGGATATTGAAAGTGAAAGAAGGATATAAAAGGGGAGTAATTGAATCCAATAATCAAATAGCTTCCAATATCTATGAGATAAAACTTAGACATTGTACTATGATAGATAGCGTCAATTTAACTGATGAAGGGTTTAGCTTCAAAGGCAAACCTGGTCAATTTTATATGATAAGAGGACGGGAAGCTTTAGATCCTTTTTTACCAAGACCTATTAGCATATGTGATATATCCCATGGAATTATTACTTTTTTATATGAGGTAAGAGGGAAGGGCACCCATATTATATCCAAGCTGAGGCCGGGGGATACTCTAGAAGTATTGGGGCCTTTAGGCAATGGGTTTAATATGAATTTGAAAGGTAAGGTTGCCATTATTTCTGGTGGTATAGGCATAGCACCTATGGTGTATTTAGCAAAGAAATTGGATGCTAGTATAGATTTTTATTGTGGATTTAGAAATGAAACCTACTATACCAATGAAATAAAGGATTATGTAAAAAATATATTTATATCTACAGAAGATGGTTCTGTTGGACATAGAGGATTTATTACTGAAATATTTAAGTCAGAAAAATATGATATAGCCTTAACCTGTGGCCCTTTACCAATGATGAAAAAGGTTTTAGATATCTGCCAAGGTAGAATGCCTCTATATATGTCTATGGAAAATCCAATGGCTTGTGGTATAGGCACTTGTTTAGGATGTACTATAAAAACTACTTCTGGAATGAAAAGGGTATGTAAAGAGGGGCCAGTTTTCCTAGGAAAGGAGCTAGTTTTTAATGATTGATACAAAGGTAAAAATCTGTGGAGTAGAATTTAAAAATCCAGTAATAGCCGCTTCTGGCACTTTTGGGTTTGGTAGAGAATATGCTGAATATTTTCCTCTATCAAAACTAGGGGGAATAAGTTCTAAAGGGTTAACTTTCCATAAAAAGGAGGGAAATTCGGGAATAAGAATATATGAAACCACAGGAGGGCTTTTAAACAGTATAGGTTTGCAGAATCCAGGAATAGATGAGTTTATAAAAGAGGAGCTTCCCTTTATGGAGAGACAGGATACGGTAATTTTAGCTAATGTAGGAGGTAATACATTAGATGAATATATAAAGACTATTGAAAAATTAAATGGAACTAATATAGATATGGTAGAGTTAAACATATCCTGCCCCAATGTGAAAGAAGGTGGAATGGCCTTTGGAGTTAAATCTAAAACTGCCTTTAAAGTAGTAGGTGAAGTAAGAAAGGTATGTAAAAAACCTTTAGTTGTGAAACTATCACCTAATGCAAAAAATATTGTCCATATGGCTGAATCTTGTGTAAAGGCAGGGGCTGATGCTTTATCCCTTGTAAACACCTTTAGTGGTATGGCTATAGATATAAAGACTAGAAAGCCAGTATTCGATAATATCATAGCTGGATTATCCGGCCCTTGTATTAAACCTATTGCCCTACGAATAGTCTATGAGGTAGCAAAGGCAGTTAATGTGCCAATCTTAGGCATTGGAGGCATAATAGACTATGAAGATGCTTTAGAATTTATTATGGCAGGAGCCTGGGCTGTACAGGTAGGTAGTGGTAACTTTATGAAGCCTACTATAACTTTAGATATTATTAATGGAATAGAACAATTTATGATTAATGAAGGAATAAAATCTTTAGAAGAGATAAGGGGGATAATATAAAATGTTAATTGATTTATTAAAGGAAACGGAAGCCCTATTAGAAGGCCATTTTTTACTATCATCAGGAAAACATAGCGATGGATATGTTCAATGTGCCAAACTTTTAATGTATCCAGATAAAGCAGAAAAGGCGGTAAAATTAATAGTAGATCAATTAAAAGATATAGATTTCGATATAGTAGTAGGACCTGCTATGGGAGGCATAATTGTCAGTTATGAACTAGCCCGTCAAACTGGTAAACCTGGTATTTTTATAGAGAGAGAAGATGGGATTATGAAATTTAGACGAGGCTTTGCTATAGAAAAAGGACAAAAGGTTCTAATAGCTGAGGATGTTGTAACTACAGGTAAATCCTCTTATGAAGCAATAAAAGTTGTAGAAGAACATGGAGGAGAGGTTGTAGGTATAGGTTGTATTGTAGATAGGAGCAAGGGAAATATCAAATACCCAGTTTACAGCGGAGTAAAATTAAATATTAATACCTATGAGAAGGAAGATTGCTCCCTATGCAAAAAGGATATTCCAATTATAAAACCAGGTAGTAGAAAAATAGCCCTTAAATAAAGGGGCTATTTTTTATGCTAACATAATTCTATCGCCTTTTGGCAATACTAACTAGAAGCAAAATATGAAGGATGATTAGTATGATATGGAAAAAGATTAGTTTAAATAAAAGAGAAATAATGGAAAAGTTTAATAACACTTCAGACTTGGTTCTATATGAATTTGAAACTAATTCTAATATTAAGATGATGGCTTGTTATATAGAAGGGTTTATTGATAGAGAATTGTTCGATAGAGATATATTAAAACCTTTAATACTGGATTTAAAGAAAGTAAAAGATATAAAAAGAACCATACTTACCTCTAAAATCAAAGAGATAGATTCTATGGAAAATTTAATAGAAGATATATTATCAGGAAATATAGCTATATTTGCTGAAGATTTACCTTTATCCTATACTATAGAATTAAGTAAATGGGAAAAAAGAGCAGTAGAAGAACCAGAATCTGAACCGGTAGTGAGGGGGCCAAAGGAAGGATTTATAGAAGATATATTTGTAAACAAATCTTTATTGAGGAGAAAACTTAGAACCAATAATCTTGTTTTTGAAGATTTGGTATTGGGGAAACAGACTAGAACAAAAATTAGTATAGCCTATTTACAGGGAATAGTTAACAAAAGAGTATTAGAAGAAGTTAAGAAAAGATTAAGTAAAATCGATATAGATGGAGTATTGGAAAGTGGCTATATTGAACAACTAATTGAAGATAGGCCTTACTCCATTATAGCTACTATAGAGAATACCGAAAAACCTGATGTGGCAGCAGCAAAAATACTGGAAGGAAGAGTAGCCATTTTATGTGATGGCACTCCCCATGTTTTAACGGTACCAAGATTATTTATCGAAGGGGTTATGACTAGTGAGGACTATTATGTAAGGCCTTATTATGCATCATTTCTTAGGTTTTTAAGGGTTACTGCTTTATTAATAAGTGTATTTTCACCAGGAGTATATGTGGCATTACAGCTTTACCATCAGGAGATGATACCAACTGTATTATTGATATCCATGATGGGGGCTAGGGAAGGGGTACCACTACCAGTAGCCTTAGAAACCCTATTAATGGTTTTAACCTTAGAAGTTACTAAAGAATCAGGAGTTAGATTACCAAAAGCAGTTGGTACAACGGTGAGTATTGTAGGAACTTTGGTATTAGGTCAGGCAGCAGTACAAGCAGGTATAGTAAGTGCCCCTACTGTAATTATAATAGCTATAACAGCCATATCAGAATTCGTTGTACCTGCACTAGTACAGGGAGTAGTATTATATAGATTAATTATACTGTTATTAGGAAGTTTTCTAGGTTTATATGGCACAACCTGTGGTTTAATCATTTACATAACTCAAATTATTACCACAGAATCCTTTGGGATTCCCTTTGGATTCCCACTGACTCCAATAAATAAAGAAGGGCTTAAAGATTCAATTGTCAGATTTCCCATATGGAGCTTTATCTATAGGCCAAAGGCTATAGCAAAAAGAAATATTAGAAGACAAAAACCACCAAGGAAAGGGTGAGCTTATGAAAAAAATAGTTTTATTAAGTTTTTTCATCCTATCTTTATTGTTAACAGGTTGCTGGAATGCTAGAGAATTAAATGAGCTAGGACTTACATTGGTAATAGGTTTGGACTTAGTAGATGATAAAGTTCTAGTAACAGCAGAAGTAGTTAATCCTACCTACTCTCAGCAAAGTAGTACAACTACAGGACAAGGTAGCTATGTAAAATATGTTCAGGGTGTAGGAAACAATATATATGAAGCCTATAGAGATATTACATTAAAGTTTGACCGAGGGTTGTCTATAGTTCATAACCGAGTCTTTATCCTAGGAGAAGATTTTGCTAAAAAAGGATTGGTCAGTCAGATAGATGAACTATATAGAGATGTGGAACAAAGGGAGACAGCATATCTATTAGTGGCCAAAGGAGGAAAAGCCTATGAAGTAATGGGGATTAATAGTGGATTAGAAGAATTACCTTCTAATTATATAACAAAGATTGTTGAAAATTTTAAATATAATCCAAAGACTGTGGATACTAATTTAGTACAATATATTAAACAATATTATAAGATGGGACACCATTCAATTATTGGGACCATAGAGAAAAAAGAAAAAAAAGTCATTGACCAAACTGTAGAAAAAACAGGAACACAAAATTATGAATTGTCCATAATGGGTTCTGCTATTTTTAATGAAGATATTTTGGTAGGATATTTAAATGGAAATGATACTAAAGCTGTAAACTTTGTCATGAACAAAATTAGAGGTGGAATAATAACTTTTCCAACTCCTACTGCTCAAGTAGAAGGTAGTTCTACTCCACCACCTCCAGTTGAAGGTGAGATGCCAAATAAACAAAAAGACCAAAATTTAAGTTCTGTGATTGTTATTAAAAACAATACAAAAAACGATGTTGAAATGGTTGATGGAAATATAAAACTTAAAACTAAAATTGAACTCAGAGGTTCTCTTGGAGAAGTAGTTGGGAATATAGATGTAGCTGAAAAAGAAAATATTATAAAGCTAGAAGAAGCTTGTTCAAAAGCAATTGAAGATGGTATTAAGAGAGCCTTTAAAAAGGCACAAAAGGAATATGGAATAGATATTTTTGGATATGGTTTAGTGTTTCATAGGAAGTATCCTGAAGAGTGGAAAAGGATAAAGAAAGACTGGGATGAAATTTTTTCTCAAGCAGATTTTGAAATTGAGGTAAATACGGATATAATTAGAACCGGTCTGATAAATACACCTATTAATAAAATAAAGGGGAAATAGTATGGATAAATTAAATAATCAATATGAAATCTCTTACCATCAAGCTGTATTATTACTTATACTTTATAGGATAATGGTTGGATTTACCCATTTACCAGCAGCTAGTATTTTGCCTGGTAATCAAGATATTTGGATAACTATTCTATTTTCAACTTTTTATACAATATTATTGTGTTTACCTTTACTATACCTAAGCAATAAGTTTAATAGTTTAAATTTAATAGAATATATAGAGAAGATTATGGGGAAGACAATAGGAAAAATTATAGGAATATTTTATGTGTTCTTTTTCTTATATGCTACTATTTTGCTTATAAGTATATTCGTTGAAATTTTAGATGCTGCTATATTTCCTGAAACACCTACTTGGGTAACAGCTTCTATGATGCTTATTACAAGTATATATATTGCATATAAGGGATTTGTAGCAGTAGCCAGGTTAGGTGAGTTTATAATTCCTTTTATTTTAGTGATGATTTTATTATTTATAATATTAGGATATAAAAATTATGATTTCACTGTATTATTACCTATTTTGAAAGATTCTAAATTTAAGGATATAAATATAGGTGCTATAGATATAGGATTAAGGTATTTTAATATATTAATCCTTACCATGATAACTCCTAATTTGAAGGATAAAAAAGATCTAAATAAGATTTTTTTTAGATCTCTCATATATTCTATGGTTATTGCATCTATAATAGTAATAGTAGTTCATTCTACATTGGGAATAGAATATGCAAAACATGTTAACTTTCCTTTTTTTACTGTTACTAGGATGGTAGATTTTGGTGAAACAATTCAAGGATTCGATTCATTATATTTGACATCATGGATTGTGGGAAATATTATTAAGATTTCAGGATATCTTTATTTTATAACGGTGGCATTAGGCCAAATAACAAATATAGATAATCGAAAATATATTATTCCCATATCTGTTGTAATACTTATTATTGTACTATTGTTAAAGGATAATAAACCTATATTAGCAGTTAAACAACCTACTCAAAACATAATAACTATCATGGCAGCTATATTTATATTTATTTTACCTTTGATTATTTTAACAGTCTATTTATTTAGAAGAAAAAAATTGTAAGATAAGAGAGTTCCCTTTCACAGGTTTTAATATTTTGTATCGGTTGGTAATAATATGGTAAACCTAGTTCCCTTATCAAATTCACTTTCTACATAGATTGAACCACCATGGGCCTCAACTAATGTTTTGGTAATTGAAAGGCCCAGGCCTGTTCCGCCGGTATCCTTATTTCTAGATACATCTGCTCTGTAAAATCTATCAAATAGAAAGGGTAAGTCTTCCTCTTTTATACCTATTCCGTTATCTTCCACAGTTATTTTTACCTGATCTTTTTCCCTAATTAAAGTGACAAAAACCTTACCCCTATCTTTTAAAAATTTCAAAGCGTTAGACAATAAATTATTCATTATCTGTTTAAACCTATTCTTATCCATTATAATTTCAATGTCTTCTTCAATAGAAGATTCCAAAAGGAAATTCTCCTTCTTAAACAAAGGTTTAAACTGAGACAATATGTCCTTTAACTCTTCAGAAATATTAAAATGGGTTTTACTTATATTTAACTCAGCCTCCAGGGTTTTGAAGGTATTTTTTAGATCGTCTACAAGTTTAGCCAATCTATCGATTTCAGTTAATAAAATAGTTAAATGTTCATCAGTTGGCTCCCACACCCCATCAAGTATAGCTTCTACATGGGACTTTAATGTGGTTAAAGGAGTACGTAGTTCATGGGCTATATCTGAAGCATATTTTTTCCTTAAACCCTCCTGTTTTTCCAAGGTTTCTGCCAAATAATTTATTGAATGGGAAAGTTCTTGAATCTCCTCAGTATTTGTCGTTATAGCTGAACGATATTTTAAATTTCCACTTCGCATTTCGTTAGCCGTTTTGGTGATATTCACTAAGGGCCTTGATAACCCTTTAGATAAAAATATGGAAATAACAAAGCCGAGTATAATAGTGATAATACCGGAAATTATGAAAGAAATAGATAGGGTATCCTTAAATATTAAAGCCGATTCGGTTAAATGGGAATTGTCAATATAGCCTATTATGAGAGTCCCAACTACATTATCCCTATCGAATAGAGGAAAAGTCTTCTCTACATATTTTCCTGTATCCATATTGGAATTTCTCATACCATGACGTCTCATCATCTGTCGCATCATTCCCCTATGCATCATATTAGAATTATTGGAATGACAGATTAAATCATCATTATAATCCCTGATTTCAATATATATTCCTTCCATTGAAGCGTAATTAGAAATATCCCTTGATGCTAAATTATTTCCCTCTTCCAAAAATAGATTATTAATATCCTTACGTATTTTTTCAAACTTCATATTTTGTTCTTCTATTAGATAAGAGTCAAATTTTCTATTGATCATAGTATTGGAAATAAAACTAATAATAAATATGGAAATCAAAATTGCAATAGTGAAACTAAAGGTTAATTTTCTAGATAAGGGCATTTTACATTCCTCCAAACTTATATCCAACTCCATATACAGTAATTATATAATTGGGACTCTTTGGGTTATCTTCGATCTTTTGTCTGATATTTTTAATATGAGTATCTATAGTTCTATCGAAGCCATCATAATCATATCCAAAAGCCAATTCAATCAATTGTTCTCTAGAAAACACTTGGCCAGGTCTGGTTAATAGGGAGGATAAGATCTTAAATTCATTGGAAGTTAAATATATATTTTCTCTTTTTTTTCTTACTATCATCTTATCTATATCTACTTCCAAATCTCCATCATTAAATACTAATTTTTCAGCTAGAGGATTAGAATCCCGATAAGACCTACGCAATAAAGCTTTAACACGGCTGACTAACTCCCTAGGGCTAAAGGGTTTAGTAATATAGTCGTCTGCTCCAATAGTAAGTCCTTCGATTTTATCATCTTCATTAACCTTTGCAGTTAACATTATAATAGGTATATCTGAAGTGGCTCTAATAGTAGTACACACTTCCTCACCTGATATCTTAGGCAACATTAAATCTAAAACAATCAAATGAATTTTCTCAGTTTTAAATAATTCTAATGCCATCTCACCATCTTCAGCAGTAATGACATGGAATCCTTCTTTTAATAGATATGCTTCTATAACTTCTAGAATATTCTTTTCATCCTCTACAACTAATATTTTTCTATTATTCATAATACCACTCCTTTGGACAATTCACAATTCATCTTAATATATAATACCCTAAAATACAAAAGCTAAGTATAAATGTTTAGATACTTAGCTTTTTAGTAATTAATATTAGATGACTAGTTTGTATAACTTCTGCCATCTAAAAGAGATTTAATAAGTTTATACCCTAAAACCAATACAACCACAGCAAATAATGCTCTAAATATAAACATACCACCCATGAACCACATACTACCTGGATAGTTGTAGAAACTCAACCAATTACACATAATCTACACCTCCCTATAAACCTTTTTTTATATTTATTATAAAAAATGATTATGGAGGAAATATGAAGATTAAATTTTGATTCTTCATATTTCCTCCATATTTGAGTTCTATAATGAAGTTAAGAAATGAAAGGAGTGGATTTTATGAAAAAAATATTACTTATTTTATCTTTAGTATTAGTGCTGGGACTAACAGCATCAATTGCATATGCCCAAGTGCCAAAAATCATACCTAGAACAAATACAGATTACCAACAATGGGATGATTGGTATAAAGAGAGGAATGAATGGAGGAAATCTCAATTAAATCAAGCTGTTGAGGATAAGGAAATCACAGAAGAAGATGCTAAAACTTGGAATGACCATTTTGACTATATGGAAGAATTTCACAGGGAATATGGGCCTATGCCTGGTGGAGGTTGCTATGGCGGTGGAAATGGCTGGAATAACAGAAGTGAATTTAGAAATGGTTATGGACCAGGTATGATGAGAGGATATAGATGGAATAGATAGAAGAGGATAGAGGATAAAACCTATCCTCTTTTTGTGTAAATACTATAATTAAAATTTAAATAACTTATTAATACATGGAAAGAGTTATTTAAAAGATATTATGTAGTTAAATACAAATTTCTTGAATAAACTTTCATTATATTGTAGAATATATTAAGTTAGTGATACGAAATAATATAAGAATAAATGGAGGCAAAAAATGGAGAGAAATATAAAGCTTACAGAAGGCAATATATCCAAAGCTTTGATAAGATTAGCCCTTCCCATTATGGCCACATCATTCGTACAAATGGCATATAATTTAACTGATATGATGTGGCTTGGTAGGGTAGGTACTAATGCAGTAGCTGCATCAGGGACTGCTGGCTTCTTTACTTGGCTTGGTTCTGCTTTATTTACTATACCAAAGATAGGAGCAGAAGTGGGAGTGGCTCAATCTTATGGAAAGGAAGATTTGGATAGAGCTAAAAAATTTACATCTAATACTTTAAAATTAGATATGTTAATAGCCCTTATTTATTCTCTAATCCTTATAATCTTTAGACATCAGATTATAGGATTTTTTAGATTAGGGGATAGTGAAGTCATTAAAATGGCTACAGATTATTTGCTTATTGTATCCTTTGGACTAATATTTTACTTTTTAAATCCTGTGTTTTCTGGTGTTTTTAACGGTTCTGGCGATAGTTCTACTCCTTTTAAAATAAATACAGTTGGATTGATAATTAATATTATATTAGATCCTTTGATGATTATGGGAATAGGACCTTTTCCTGAAATGGGAATTAAAGGAGCCGCATTAGCAACTATAATTGCACAGTTTACAGTAACTATTCTTTTCGTTATTATAAGTAAAAAGAAGTCTCAATTATTTCAAGGGTTGAACCTTTTAAGGATTCCTTTTGATAAAGATTGTATAAAGACTATCTTTAAATTAGGATTACCAGTAGCCATACAACAGGGCTTATTTGCAAGTATTGCAATGGTAATAGCTAGAATAATCGCCCAATGGGGACCTACACCTGTGGCAGTACAAAAAGTTGGTTCCCAAATTGAGTCCATTTCTTGGATGACTGCAGGAGGGTTTTCAACTGCCATATCTGCCTTTGTAGGGCAAAACTATGGGGCGGAGAAATGGTACAGGATAAAGAAAGGATATAGGAAGGGGTTATTGATTGTAGGAAGTATAGGAATTTTTGCAACATTACTCCTCGGATTTGGAGCTGCCCCTCTTTTTAAACTATTTATCCCTAAGGATCCAGAGGCTTTACAAATTGGAATTAGATATTTAAGAATATTGGCAGTGTCCCAATTTTTCATGTCCATAGAAATTGCAAGCCAAGGGGCTTTTAATGGATTGGGAAAAACCATTCCGCCTTCCCTTGTAGGAATAACTTTTAATGCTCTACGTATTCCAGCATCACTAATACTTTCCACTACCTTTTTAGGTTTAGATGGAGTATGGTGGAGTATAAGTATAAGCAGCGTATTTAAAGGAATTATCCTGACAATTTGGTATATAATAATTCTTGAAAAGTTATTTCCATCAGCGGATAAAAGGAGTTGTATTTAATTGATAGAATATAGGAAAGGAAATCTCTTGATAATAAGTGATTTTGAAATTAGACCATTAAGAGAAGAAGGTCCTGATATTGATCTATTTATACCTATAGATTATAGAACCTTAAACCTTAATATGGAGAATATGCCCGATTATATTTATGATAGAATTCAACTATTGGGCATCAGGAGCTTGTTAATTCGCCATTCCATTGAGGGAGATAATAGTTTTAGCACGATACATTTTCTAAGGAATGTAGATCTTAAATCGGCAGTTATGAATTTTATCTTTAATTGTAAAGACCATTTTATCCAATTAATAGACCAAGAATCTAGTATGGAAATGATTATGACTCAAAAATATATGAAATAAAAAAAACTTTTCTATAAAAATAGTTAGATTTTTTCATATTGATTGAATTGGAATATAATAAAAAGATACTGGAGTAAATTCCATTTCCAGTATCTTTTATCAAGTTTTCCCATATCAAATATATATTAGGTATCTCTATTTAGCATAAAACTCATCATTTACTCTGTCCTGCAAGTATACATTTGAATACTTGTTTAAAGCATATTTATACAACCTGTAACCTTCGTCCATGCATTGAGAGCAGGCATCTCTTGGGATGGTTATGGCAAATATATGATATCCAGTATCACTTCTAGAATCAATGGTGTTAACTCCAGAACATTTATTACATACTTTAAAATTCTGTACCTGATTTTCCATTATCCCATCTGTATCGTAGTAAATTTGCCTTTGTTTCGGTATATGATCCTTTCCTTTAATGTCCTTCTTCCATAAATTATCCTTGTCTTTCCATCTTTCATATACTATATTACATACTTGCTTAATATATTCTGTAATATCCCTTGATTGTTTTAATTTTTCTCTATTATAATCTGGTTCATGAACATTAGAATAATCAATACCTGCCATAGCCAATATTATCCCTAAATTCATATAGGGCAAAGCTCCTTCTATAGAATACCCACCTTCTAAAACTGCAATATCAGGGTTAAGTTTATCATTTAATTTGGCATATCCTTGGGCAGTAAAATTCATATTGGTTATAGGGTCTGTATAATGATTATCTTGACCAGCTGAGTTTATTATAATATCTGGCTTATATTCATCTAAAATAGGTATTACTGCATTATCTAATACATATAAAAAACCTTCTTCTCCTGTTCCTGGAGGTAGAGGAATGTTTACATTATATCCATAGGCAGCTGGTCCTCCAAATTCTTCAAAAAACCCAGTACCAGGGTAAAGGGTTCTTCCATCCTGATGGAAAGAAATAAATAGAGTATTATTGTCATTCCAGTAGATATCCTGGGTGCCGTCTCCATGGTGGCAATCTGTGTCCACGATGGCTACTCGTAAATCTCCGTATTTCTGTCTTATTTTCTCTAACATTACTGCCTCCACATTGACTACACAAAATCCTCTATCTCCATAAACCACTCTATGAGCATGATGTCCTGGGGGACGGACTAAAGCAAAGGATTTGTCTACTTTCTTTTCCATTACAGCTTGGAATGCTCTAATAGCACCACCTACTGATATAAGGTGGGATTGAGTAACTCTAGACTTTACATCAGGTACTGGAAAATGCACTCTTTTAATATCCTTTTCTTCAGCAATAATAGGGTTATAAAATTTTACTCCTTCAATGTCTTCAATTCCTTCTTCGAATATTTGGTCTTGGGTATATAAAAGCCTTTCTTCTCTTTCGGGATGAGTTGAGCTAATAGCCCAATCGAAAGCAGGAAAGAATACAAGACCTAATTTATTCTTAGCCTTAATCATTTATATCACTCCTCAACCGGTGAATAAGCCCTGGCTTTACTTGTGCTTTAATTCGTATATTTTTTCCAGTAGTGTAGAAACCCTTTACCATATTAAAACTACTTTCTTCTACTATTTCAGCCTCTATTTCATCTCTAGTAGCCCCTAAAGATAAAGCAGATTCTTTAACTAATTCTATTGCTCTTTTTTTAGCCTTATCAACAGTATAATTTCTATCTATTTTTTCATATAGCTCTAATTCAGGTACTGAAAGGACTCCTTGAGAAGTATTCGCCACCATATTAATTTCTGTAGTAGGTTTAGCTAGAGCTGCCCCTACTGCATTGGCTACATGGTAATCTTTTGGGAAATAGCAGGGGAGGTTGAATTTCTTTTCAAGTATAGGGGCCAATACATTGGCAGGACCTCCAATTATATTTATTAGCTTTGGTTCAACTTTCTTTCCATAGAGTAATTCCTTAACAGTATAAACAGGCTGACTATTTATTTCTTGCAAAAGCTCATCTATCTTATCCTTAATTATATTTCCCATAGTATTAAGGATATGCTTTGCCACATCTTCTATTGATATACTTAACTCTCTGCTTAGTATCTCCATAGCCTTATTAGCTCTGGTTTTTTCACTATCTGTATGTTTTTCTGTTATCAACCCTAGTACAATCATAGCATCAGTAGGAGTAGGCTTAGGCCCTCCCAAAGCATAAGGAATTCCTTCTCGCCTTGGACCTATTTTGATATTACCATTTACAATGCTAATGCTGCTATCTCCACCTAAACCTATAGAAACGCTATAAATAGCCCTTACTAAGGTGTTATAATTATCTATTTTTATCCCTAAAGGTTCAAATAGAGGGACCCCATCAGCAAGGAAGAATATATCTGTAGTAGTTCCTCCAATATCAAGTAATATGGCATCTTCATCAGTGGGAAGCATAGCATTGATTCCCATGAAGCTGGCAGCAGGACCAGATAGAATGGTTTCCACTGGTTTTTCTTCGGCTGTAGAAATATTCATAGTTCCGCCGTCAGCTTTTAATATAAATATTGGTGCAATTATTCCTTCTTGGTCTAGGGATTTTTTTATACTATTTGAAAATTCATTAAAGGTATTATGTACTGCTGAATTTAAATAGGAGGTATATACTCGACGAGGGAAATTTAATTTTCCTGACATAGTATGTCCCATAGTAATAGGAGAAAAGCTTTTTTCTAAAATTTCTTTTATATTTCTTTCAAACTTGGGATTTCTAGTGGAAAATTTAGTCACTACTGCGCAGGAATTAATATTCTTTTCCTTGAATAGTCTAATGGCTTTATCGATTTCAGATATTTGAAAATCCTCAATTATTTCACCTCTATGGTCAACATATCCTGATATAAACATATTTTCATCACCACAAGCTAAAAAATCATGGGGCATACCTGGACCCGATTGGATGATCATTCCTACAGGAGTAGTTTTATTTTCTACAATAGCATTTGTGGATACGGTAGTACTTAAATTAATCCTATCAATTTTAGTATTATCGTATCCTGACAACAGCTCTCCTAAAGTAATCCATATGGACTCAAATAGATCATTCCTATTGGTAGGTTTTTTTACTCTATTGACCACCACACCATTCTCTATAATAACTCCATCTATATTGGTTCCACCCATATCAAGACCAACAATCAATTTTAATCCTTCTCCTTTCCTTATTTTGCTACCTAATAGTATTATATCCATATTAGATTATAGGTATCAAGTTGTTAATTTATATATATAATCAATATGTATAATATATACTTATTTGCTAATGTTAATTATAGAATACAATTGAAGGTGATATTTTGCAAATTCAACTTACCCAAAAAGAAAGAATGCTACTAGGGGATGGAAAAAACAGGAAGACATATGTGTAAAAAAATATCAAAGTTATGCGAATCAAGTACAAGATCCACAGCTAAAAAATCTATCAATGGAAATTGCTTAGGAAGAGCAGCATCATTATGATATGATTAATCAGATTCTACAAGGAATGCAACCGGATATGACCTATAAACCTACTAATATGACTACAGAGGGGCATACTACTTTTCAAGGACCTAGTCCAAATGACCAAATTCTATTAGAGGATTTGTTATCAACTGAAAAGTATATATCTGGATTCCACGATACAGCAGTTTTTGAATCAGCAGATCCTAATGTTTGACAAGCACCTCAACACATACAACATGATGAACAAGTCCATGGACAAAAATTGTTCAATTACATGCATAGCCATGGAATGTATGATATTAAATAGAGGACACCTAGAGTTTGATCTAGGTGTTATATTTTATTACCAATAGGAAATTTATATTTACATTTTATAATAAAACGAAATTAGATTGTTTAATTATTATCAAACACGGGTATATAATTCATTAAAAAAATTGAGGAGGGATTTGTATGACGAAGATAATAATTTCCCCTGGAAAATATATTCAGGGCAAGGGAGAATTAAAGAGAATAAAAACCCATGTAGAACATTTAGGTAGTTCTTTTTTCATTCTAATTAGTAAATCAGGCTATAAAAGATTTGGAGAGATTATAAAAGAAAGTTTTGGAAATGCTGCTAAAATTAATTTTATTGAATTCAATGGAGAATGTTCAAAAGTTGAAATAAATAGGCTTCGAGATGAATTTAAAGAAAAAGGGTCTGATGTAGTTATGGGAGTAGGAGGAGGTAAGATTCACGATACTGCTAAAGCTCTTGCATATTATGAGAAAGTACCAGCAGTTATAGTACCAACTATAGCAAGTACTGATGCTCCTT
Organism: Clostridium sp. Cult1; assembly: GCF_021655095.1. GTDB lineage: Bacteria > Bacillota > Clostridia > Tissierellales > Tepidimicrobiaceae > Schnuerera. Next base: position 1,941,841 of record NZ_PPXW01000001.1, read on the forward strand.
GCAGTGCATTGTCTGTAATTTATACTGAAGATGGGGCTTTTGATGAATACTTGCTATTACCTAAAAATCCAGATATGGTACTAATCGATATAGATGCAGTTGCTAATGCTCCAGCACGATTGCTCGTTGCAGGTATGGGAGACGCACTAGCAACTAAATTTGAAGCAAGAGCAGCTGCTAAGGCTGGCGCAAAGACTATGGCTGGAGGTTATCCGACAGATGCTGCAATTGCATTAGCTAATTTATGTTATGAAACATTGATAAATGAAGGGTTAAAGGCAAAACTAGCTGTAGAAAAGAAAGTAGCAACAATAGCAGTGGAGAAAATAGTAGAAGCAAATACCCTATTAAGCGGTATCGGTTTCGAAAGCGGTGGTCTTTCTGCAGCCCATGCTATCCATAATGGGTTAACTGCTATTGAAGAAACCCATGAGTTATATCATGGAGAAAAAGTTGCTTTTGGCGTTTTAGTCCAATTAGTATTAGAAAATGCACCATTAGAGGAAATAGAAGAAGTATTATATTTCTGTAATGAGGTGGGATTACCAACTACATTAAAAGAGCTAAATATTACGGAAGCATCGGAAGAAAAATTAATGGATGTAGCAAAATTAAGCTGTGCAGAAGGTGAAACCATCTATAATATGCCTTTCGAAGTTACAGCAGAAGATGTTTATGCTGCAATACTAGCTGCAGATGCTTTGGGTGAAAGCTTTGGCTTTTAATGGGATAGAAGGGATGGTTTGATATGATACCTCTAAAGTAGACAGTCTAATTAATTAAAATTAGATTATCTACTTGGAGGTATTTTTATGGGAAAACAATTTGTCAATATTTAAATAAATCAATTATATAGAGGATTTTTTATACATAAGTAGAATAAATATTGATAGAAGAAGTTTTTAAGGAGGGGAGATATTATCATGACAATTCAAAGAATCAATTATAATGAGTATTCATCAGAAGCTTTAGAACAGTTGAAAAAAGGAGCTTTTCTAACTGTAAAAGATGGAAATGAAATAAATACCATGACAATAGGTTGGGGGACTATAGGTTATATTTGGAACAAGCCTATATTTATGGTTGCTGTCAGATATTCAAGGCATACTTATAAATTATTAGAAAATGCAAAGGAGTTTACCGTTAGTATTCCTTTAAATAATAATTTAAAAAAGGAATTATCTTATTGTGGAACTAAATCAGGAAGAGATGTTAATAAATTCGAAGAATGTAATTTAAGCATCCTAGAAGGGCAAAAGGTATCTACTCCTATAATTGGAGAATGTGAATTACATTATGAATGTAAAGTTGTTTATCAGCAGGTTATGGAACCGGCTACATTAGATGAAGAAATTAAAAAACGTAGCTACTCAAATAATGATTATCATGTATTATATTATGGAGATATATTAGACGCTTATTTGTTAAAGAAATAGATGATTCATATAATTTAATATTTTCTTTTAAGGATTTAGATGATAAAATTCAAGCTAGTAGGGAATCTCTCAAAAAATAAATATAAATCCATAGTGAGGTTATATCCTTGCTATGGATTTTGTATATAAATTGAAAGTATGTATTAAATAAAAAAGAGTACATATACCTGCTAAATTTACAGGAGAGTTAATTATTATGGAGGAATTTTCACAAAAAGGTAGAATATATATTTTAGAACAACCTAATGCCTAATAGAAATTTCATAAGAAGGGAGAAAACATATGAAACTTTTTTTCATGTCAGACATACATGGTTCAGTCTATTATTTAAACAAAGCATTGGATAAATTCAAAGAAGAAAAAGCTGATTATATTATAATATTAGGAGATCACCTATATCATGGAGCAAGGAATCCATTACCTAAAGAATACAATCCTAAACAAGTAATAGAAATCCTCAATAGTTTTACCGACAGAATAATTGCTGTAAGAGGAAACTGTGATAGTGAAGTAGATGAAATGGTACTAAATTTTCCTATAATGGCTACTTACTCAAATATTCTATATAATAATAAGCGTTTGTTTTTAACTCATGGTCATATATATAATGAAAACAATATGCCTAAATTAGCTAATGGGGATGTATTCATATATGGGCATACCCATATACCTAAAGTAGAAAAAATGGACAATATATATATAATAAATCCAGGAAGCATAACATTGCCAAAGAAAAATAATTCTCATACCTATGGAATATTAGAAAGGAATACCTTTAAGATAAAAGACCTAGAAGGAAATACGCATAAAGAGATTAGTTTTGGATAGTGACACGAGGGGATGGTTCTACTCTGTTCCTTAAGAACAGGAGTCACTGGAGTACATCTTTGGAAGGTAGAGGAGGAGAAGAGAACAATAATACTTACAAAATCTTAAAAGCACTTATTATTATTTGGTACTTAACCATGGAAGGAAGTGAAGTTACATGGAGAATGTTATTGCTTTTATGGGAAGTCCACGGGTAGGTAAAAATACGGATATGATAGTAGATAAGCTAATCGAAGGCAATAATGAAATAGGAATAAAAACTGAAAAGATAATCCTAAAGGATTATAAAATCAATGGCTGTCAAGGATGCTATTCCTGTATCAAGACAGGAAAATGTGTAGTATTAGATGATATGGAAAATATACATATGAAGATTAAAAAAGCCAAGGGCCTAATTTTTGCTTCACCATCATATAATTATAATATTACATCCCAAATGAAAGCATTAATAGATAGATTATTTTGCTACTATGATTTTGGTGGAAACAGTTGGACAAGTAGACTGGGAAATAGTAAAAAGGCTTTAGTTATAGGGATATGTGCTGGCCCAGATGATAATTCCATGGGTTATACAATTGAAGCTATGGTAAAACCTCTTATAGATTTAAATATCAATATTATAAAAAAGCTTACATATTATAATACTGCCAAGAATCCTATTGTGAATAATGAGGAGTATCAAATTAAATTGATTGAAATTGGTAAGGAATTTGGTCTTTCCATAAATTCTAATTAAATATAGTGGAGAGAATTTTCATCGTATATTTTATTTTGGGACAGCGAGAACCGTCCCCTATGTAGCAGGTATAATATTTATCAAATTGGTATATTATAACAATAATAATATAATAAAAAATTAATATATAAAGGTGGTTAGGAATTGAGTTATAAAATAATAACTGATACTTCAGCAAATCTTACAGAAGAAATGATTGAACAGTACAACATTGACATTATTCCTCTTGTTTTTAGGATTGGAGAAGAAGAATTTTACAGTTATGTAAAAGGGGAAAAAACAGATATTGAACAATTTTATGATAGAATGAGGCAAGGTGAAATAATAACAACATCTCTCATAAGTATGGAGAAATGCCAAGATGTATTTGAAAGCAACTTAAAAGAAGGCAAGGATATACTCTATATTAGCTTTTCATCGGCACTTAGTGGCACATATAATGCTGCCCTCATGGTGGCAAAAAACTTGGAGAAAGAATATCCTGAACGAAAAATATATGTCGTCGATTCCCTTGCTGCTTCAATGGGGCAGGGACTTTTGGTTTATTATTGTGCAGAGCAGAAACGTTCTGGAAAGTCTATTGAAGAGGTAAAGGATTGGCTTATCGAAAATAGGCTTCAACTCTGTCATTGGTTTACAGTAGATGATTTGTTTCATTTAAAAAGGGGAGGAAGGATATCCGGGACAACTGCATTAGTAGGAACTGTTTTAGGAGTCAAACTAGTATTACATGTTGATAATAAAGGCAGACTTGTTCCTGTTAGAAAGGTACGGACTAGAAAGAAATCCCTTATTTCACTTGTAGATGAAATGGAAAAGAGCTGTATAAATCCGACTGAGCAAATTGTATTCATATCTCATGGGGATTCCATAGATGATGCTCTGTATGTTGAAGAATTAGTGAGAGACAGATTAAATGTAAAGGATATCAAGATAAACTATGTTGATCCCGTTATAGGTGCCCATTCAGGCCCTGGAACTATTGCATTGTTTTTTATTGGCAATACAAGATAGTATAAGGGTATCAGGTTTCAATATGCAGCTGAGGTTCCATATTAGATAGGACCAAAGCTGCTTTATTTTCTTGAAACAAGAAAATAAATGCTTTTAAATCGAAAATAATATATAATGTTTAATATAGGAAAAATTTTGAAAAAGGGGGTAATTTTTTGCTTAACAAAAAGGTTATAGAAAATATACTCTATGCAGCTCTTTCTACTGGAGGGGATTTTGCAGAAATATTTGTAGAGGATAGGTTTAATACAAATATTAATATGGTAGGAGGATATGTGGAAAATAGCATATCTGGTAGGGATTTTGGTGTAGGCATTAGGATATTCCATGGATTAAACAGTATTTATGCCTATACTAACAACTCAAAAGAAGATAATCTAATAAAAGTTGCCAAGGAAGCAGCTTTAGCTATTAAATCTAGTAAAAAAGATATGGTATTAAATCTAATGGAATCCAATATCAATAATAGACATCTAATTAAAATAATGCCTAGTAATGCTGAAAAAGCAAAAAAAGTAGAATTACTTAAAAGGGGTTATGAAAGTGCAAAGGCCTATGATCCGCTTATAACCCAAGTTACTTCAAACTACTTTGATGAAGAACAGAATGTGTTAATAGCCAATTCAGAAGGATTAATGGTTCAGGACAAACGGGTAAGGACTAGGTTTAAAATCCAGTCAGTTGCTTCAAAGGATGGAGAAACACAAATTGGCTTCTATGGCCCTGGCGGATCAATGGGATTTGAAATATTCGATAAAATTGATGTAGAAGAGATAGGGAAAGAAGCTTCAAGAATTGCTAAAACCATGATATTAGCAGATTATTGTCCTAGTGGGGTTATGCCCGTGGTTATTCACAATGAATTTGGAGGAGTATTGTTCCATGAAGCCTGTGGCCATGGATTAGAAGCAACTTTTGTATCTAAAGGCACCTCAGTGTTTGCAGATAAATTGGGGGAACAGGTAGCATCACCTTTAGTTACTGCCATAGACGATGGCACTATACCAAATGAATGGGGTTCTTTAAATATAGATGACGAAGGAACTCCAACCCAAAGAAATGTACTTATTGAAAATGGAATCCTTAAATCCTATCTAGTAGATAAATTAAATGGGAAACGAATGGGTATGGAGTCAACTGGTTCAGCTAGAAGACAGTCCTATAAATTCCAACCAACTTCAAGAATGAACAACACATTTATTGCCAATGGGAATTCAACCTTTGAGGAAATTATATCTAGCACGGAAAAAGGATTATTTGCAAAAAAGTTGGGTGGAGGTAGTGTAAATCCAGCTACAGGAGATTTTAACTTTGCAGTAATGGAAGGCTATTTAATTGAAAATGGGAAAATAACTAAACCAGTAAGAGGTGCAACACTAATAGGGACAGGAATTAAAGTACTAGAGAATATCGATATGGTAGGCAATAACCAAACCTTTGGTCAAGGAGTATGTGGTTCTTTAAGTGGCATGGTACCTACCAATGTAGGCCAACCTACTATTAGAATAAAATCACTAACAGTTGGTGGAAGGAAGGGGGATGAATAGGATGAAATACAAAGGTTTAGTAGATAAGATTTTTGAAAAAGGGAAAGATAAATTTGAGGATATGGAGACCTATATAGAAAATACCAAGGAAATTGAAATTGCAGTATTTAAAGGAGAAATAGATAGATATAATATCTCTGAAACAGAAGGATTATCCTTAAGAGGGATTAATGATGGTAAATTAGGATATTCCTATACTGAAAAGGTAGATGAATCATCTATTGATATGTTAGTAGAGGAAGCTTATGAAAATGGAAAGTTTATCGATACATTAGAGAAGGAGATCATATTTTCTGGTTCAGCTGGATACAAGGAGTTAGATGGATTTAACCCAAATCTTAAGGAAACACCTTTAGAAGAGAAAATAGAATTCGTCAAATCTTTGGAAAAGGAAGCTTTTGCTTTAGATTCAAGAATTGTGGCAGTAAGCTATTGTATTTATAATGAAATAGAAAGTAGTAAATATTTGTTTAATACTAAGGGGTTAAATTTAGAAAACAATATGAATTTAGGTATTGCTTATATTATGGTTGTTGCTAAAGATGGAGAAGAAACTAAAACAGGAGTTAGTTATCGAATAGCTAAGGATTTTTCAGATTTTGATTATAAAAAAATGGCAAAAGAAGCTGTTGAAGAAGCCCTATCCTATTTAGGAGCTAAATCAATAAAATCAAAGGAATATCCAGTAGCATTGAAAAACACGGTTTTTGCAGACATATTATCTGCTTTTAAATCCATCTTTTATGCAGAATACGTTCAAAAAGGGTTATCCTTACTAAAGGATAAGGTAGAAAAACAAATAGCAGTTAGTGATTTTACATTAGTAGATGATCCTTTTAATAATGATGGGTTTATGGTTAGTACTTTTGATGATGAAGGAACAGCAACTAAATGTAAGAAGATAATTGAAAATGGTGTATTAAAAACCTACTTATACAATTGGAAATCTGCCTTAAAGGATGGAGTTGAATCTACAGGAAATGGATATAGGGATTCCTATAAATCTCCAATATCAACTTCAACTTCTAATCTATATCTAGAAAAAGGGGATAAATCCTTAGAAGAAATATTAAAGACCATGAACTCGGGTTTGTTAATTACCGATGTGCAAGGATTGCATTCTGGATTAGATCCAGTGTCTGGAGATTATTCCCTTTCTGCCCATGGCTATGAAATAGAAAAAGGAAAAATAAAAAGACCAGTAAATCAAATAACCATTGCAGGAAATATCTTTGAAACATTGATGGATATTGAAGAAATTGGAAATGATTTTAGATTTTCTATGGACGGAGTAGGCTCTCCATCTGTAAAGATTAAAAAGTTAGCAGTATCTGGCGAATAGACCATTCCCCCTTTTGAAGGGGGAATTATATTTAATAGATGACAAAAATTTTAAAAAGTAGTATATTATAATTATGATTAAATACTTAGCCAATATAGCTCACTAGGCAGAGCAGCAGTCTCGTAAACTGCAGGTAAAGGGTTCGAATCCCTTTATTGGCTCCAACCTAGCAAATAAGGGATGGTGAGAACCGTCTCTTATTTTTATAAAAGGAAGAATTTGTTGATATAGAAAGGTTGAAACCATGTTAAAAACTATTCATAAATGGAGAATCGTAAAAGTTTTTTTGTTATTTATTGCTATATTATATATAGGGTTTATGTATATAGATATATATGATATTGAAAGTATCATATCTTCAGATAGACTAAAATATTTATCCATGCTCCTCGTCTTAATGATATCTCTTTTTACAGGAGATGATGCTCTAAACGTTAAAGATCTTAAACTACTCCAAACTGGACTATTTATTACTTTAATTGCTGATTTATTCCTTTTAATTCTGGGTCGCCACTATATATTGGGTATCTTATTATTTTCTGTAGTTCAAATAATATATTCCTTTAGGTATGAGTTTACAAATTTAAAGAAAAATATTAGAAATTTTATAGTGATATTTTTGAGTCTATTTATTGTCTATCTTGTAGTAGATAAACTGATATTTGAGCTTAATTTTACATGGGGTATGGGATTATTTTATGGTATATGTCTATTGAACAGTGTGATAAAAGCAGCAAAAGCGTATAGAGATAGATTATTTCCCAAGCCAAATGGTCATATGATACTAATAGGTATGGTTCTTTTCCTGCTATGCGATATAAATGTTGCTTTGTATAATATTTTAAATGAAGGCTTATTTTACAATATTTCTTCCATCTCTATGTGGTTATTCTATCTCCCATCCCAGGTATTACTTTCACTAAGTGGCTATAAATATAATTTAAAATAGTATATTGTATATGTCTCTCTTCTCTTTAATGTTTGTTGCTACTTTACTAGGGTATAACATAAACGATGGTTAAAAACAATAGAAACGGGAGGGTTAAATATGGATTATACTGTTTTGGTAGGTGGAGAAGCAGGTCAAGGGATGGATACCTTTGCTAATCTATTAGAAAAAATATTAAAACGAGCTGGATTTCATGTATTTTCAAAGAGTGATTATATGTCAAGAGTAAGAGGCGGCCATAATTTTATCCAAATTAGATTCTCTAATAAACCCATATATGCCCACACGGAAAAGGTAGATATTGTTTTTGCGCTAAATGAAGAAACTGTAGAGCAACATTTGACTCGCCTTAAAGAAAATGGAATTGTAATTACCGATGAAGGGATAGGAAAGGATAAGGACTTATTCCATTTACCATTATTGAAAACTGCTAAGGCCTTAAGGAATTCTAGGGTATATACTACTATTGGCTTGGGCGCTATACTAAAATACTATGGTCTTCCATTGGAAATTGGGGAAGAAGTTATAAGAGAAGGATTTAATGAAAAATTGTATAAGGTCAATATAAATGCCTTAAGGGCAGGATATGGCATGGTAGACTCCGAGTATAGTTTACCTACTTTAGAAGATAAACATATATTGATCAATGGCAATCAGGCAGTAGGCTTAGGAGCAATAGCAGCAGGATGTAAGTTTTATTGTGGCTATCCTATGACCCCTTCTACAGGAGTACTAAATTACATAGCTGCCCATGCCAATGAAATGGGTATTGCCGTAGACCAAGTAGAAGATGAGGTAGCTGCATTAAATATGGCACTAGGTGCATCTTATGCTGGAGTTAGGGCTATGACAGGTTCCTCCGGAGGAGGCTTTGCTTTAATGGTAGAGGCTTTAAGTTTAGCTGGTATTATTGAAGTACCAGTTGTAGTAATAAATGTTCAAAGACCAGGACCGGCCACAGGTTTTCCAACTAGAACGGAACAGGCAGATCTTAGATTTATGATTCATGCTGGCCACGGAGAATTTCCTAGAATGGTCATAGCATTAAGAGACCAGGAAGATGCTTTCTATCAAACAGCCAGAGCCTTTAATATTGCAGAAAAATATCAAATACCTGTATTATTGATGAGTGACCAATATTTAGCAGATAGTACGACTACTAGGGAACCCTTCGATTTCAGTAAAATAAAAATCGAAAGACGTATCTCAGGAGAAGAAGGAGTATTAGACCAAGAATATAAACGATATAAATTTACTGAAGATGGAATATCTCCTAGAATATTGCCTGGAAAAATACCAGGTCAGGTAGTTCTAGTAGATAGTGATGAACATGATGAATGGGGAAATATTACGGAAAGTGATGAAATAAGAATAAAGATGGTAAATAAAAGGATGAAGAAATTTGAGGGTCTTAAAGAAGAAGTTGAAGAACCTTGGCTATTAGGGGATGAAAAACCAGAAAATCTGATAGTCAGTTGGGGTTCTACCTATGGGCCAGTACGAGAGGCAGTAGAAAAATTAATTGAAGAGGGAATATCCATTGGCGCCTTAGTCTTTGGAGATATATGGCCATTACCAACTAAAAAACTTATGGAGATATCTAAATTTGCTAAAAGGATTA
>NZ_PPXW01000001.1:1951343-2000420 GCF_021655095.1 Clostridium sp. Cult1
TTGTAGAGTCCATAAAAAACTTAAGAAAGGATTGGAAGTGGATAGATTCTTCCACCTTTGAGTTGTAAGCTAAGATAAAGATGACTATGAAGGGTACCTTAATTTATGTATACTCTAAATACCTTAACAACATAGTCATCTAGTCCAGATTTTGTTAATAGAACAATAGATGGTATTTTATTACCTAAAAATTCAATCCTATAAGCTTTAAAACCATCTTCATCTAAGCTTTCATCCCTATTTACAGTTACTTCATTTCTATTAGCAATTTTATATTTTTCAAGTATATTAATAATCCGTTCTTCTAACTCTCCTGTTGGGCATTCAAGTATCTTTATTTTATTAATAGCTTTTTCCACATTTTCAACCTCCTTTTCCTAGTTATCATAGCCAAAAAGCAGATCATTATTCGGAAATTTCTATTAAGTTTAATATAATTTTAATCAATAATATCACAAAATTATTATTATGAACATATTATTTAATAATGTCAATTATTTTACAAGGAGGGGATTTTTTGGACTATATTAGTTTTGAAAAGGAAGCATTATTTGAGCAACGGTTTTGGCTCCAAATTTTAGGGGATCATGCCAGGTTTATTTATAACACTTTATCGTCTTCTGAAAAAGAGAAGATTGAAAAGGCTATTTATTTTATACGTATATTTGATGAATTGTTAGAAGAAGCAAGGATGTCTTTAGATGGAAGACAGGTTTATGAATTAATGTTAAAATCTCAGCATCATTCTAAGGACATAAGGGAGTTTAAATTAGAGTTAATAAAAGAGCATTTAGTAGGAAATATAATTATTGGTCTTTCACCTACATTTGTAAATCATATGGTAAACGAAGTGGAAGAATATCTTCGAATTTTACAATGTTTGATATCTGATAAAATACCAACAGCTCATCCTATACATTACCATAAACTATGGCTACCAGATGCATCTGGTCATGCTGACGCTGTTAAATGCGAATTAGATAGTGTTGAAACAGAATTAAGGGAAAAGAGCCAAAAATTTGTTGTGGAGTTTAATAATCTATTTATTAAAGCAAATGAGTTTTCGGGTTATCTGAGAACCTGTGTTCAAGATTTTCCTGCTCTACATAGATTAAATTATCAAGCTGAATATAAAATACAGTTATTTATGGAATTTTTGAAGGAAATAGAAGAGTTAAGATTATCTAAAGAGGCGGTTGGTACACTGATGCCTCTTATGGTTGACCATATGTTAAGAGAAGAATGTTATTATATAACTAAACTATCTAAAGTGTCTAAAGTAGATATGCCCGACTGTGATCCAACCAAACCAAGAGTGAAGGACTAAAAAATATTGAAGATGGTTTAAGGCAATATTAAATATTCTGCCATGAACCATCTTTTGTGCATATTAGCTTTGAACCATCGTCTTTTGTAATAATAGAGCCAACTGCATGCCTCATACCTGCATATATGCAAAAAGGGTCTTTTTCCGCATTACCAACGGGTTGTTTAGAAATTGATTTTATTCTATTTGGAGCAGAAATAAGATTTACAGAAATATCGTCTCTTTTATTGTGATTTTTCATTAAATTACTCCTTTCATATGCTATATTTATTATTTTGATCAACAACTCAAATATTATTCAAAGAATACCATTTAGAGCATAATGTTTTACGCAATGAAAGAAGCATCCTTCAACAAGGATGCTTCAAAATACTTTATTGTAGCATAGCTTCAACGAACCATATGTTTTTGCTTAAATCGGCAACATAGTCTTCAAACATTGCAACAGTTTCAAAATCTCCTTCTTCATCTGCTGTATTTCTAATTTCTGTTGCTAGTTCTTTCATGGATTCTAAATCCATTTTAATAATTTCTAGAGATTCTTTTACTAAAAAGTCTTTTGCTTTGATTTCATCAATAGTTGCTATTTCTAGATATTCTGCCATTGTAGATAAAGGTGTTACTTTTTTAGTCTTCAATAGTTCAGCTACTTCATCAAAGTTTTCAAATAGTTGGTCATAAATTTCTTCTGTAAATTTGTGGACTTCCATAAATTGATTTCCTACTACATTCCAATGGATATTGTGTAATTTTATATTTAGCACACTTAGATTGGCTAGATATTTTTGTAATAGATCAATATGTTTCATTCTATATCCCTCCAAATATTTATATATTAATTATTATCTTCTATTAACTATATTATATGATATAATATAAGATACAAAAAGGCACAAATATGTTAGTAGGAGTGAAATAATGGAAACAAAGATTTTTAATGGATTTCAAATTGTACAAGATTTAATTAAGTTGAGATGGGTACCTGAAATCTTAAAATCTATTCATCTTGGTAATCAACGTTATAGTGATATTTTAAAAAGCATCCCATATCTAAGCCATACAGAGCTAAATAGGAAATTAAACATCCTTATAGATAAAAAAGTTATAGAGAAGACCATTAATGGGAACAATACTTATTATTCTTTACTTAACTTTGGAGATGATTTAGTACATATTTTTTATCATCTTGAAGATTTAGAAGATAAATATTTTCAAACTTCTTAGAATAATTATTTAATTCTAGTTGAAAAAGTAAGATAATATAGATTTAGGGGATTCAACAACTCCCCTAAATCTATATATACACATTACCATTTTTCATAGACGAATTCTCCGTTTACCATGGTTTTTTCAACTTTAATATCCTTAATTTCAAGTTCTTCAATAGTAAAGATATCTCTATCTAATACAATTAAGTCAGCTACATAGTTTGGTTTTAGTCTTCCTTTAAAATTCTCTTTAAATTCATTGAAGGCACTACCTATTGTATAGGCGTCAATAACATCCTGTAATTCCATTTTTTCCTTTGGATAAAAGCCCCCCTTAGGGTTGCCATCCATCCCTCGTCTTGTTATTGCACAATAAATATTAGGGAATGGGTTGCAATCTTCTACTGGAGCATCTGTACCAAAGCTTATAGGAGTACCTAATTGGTATAATGTATTAAAAGCGTAAGAAGTACTTGATAATTCTTTTCCAACACGAGATTCTACAATTTTAAGATCATAGTCCAAAAATATAGGTTGATACATAATAGGTATATTCAATCTAGCTATTCTTTCTAGTTGTTCCATGCTGGTAATTTGACAGTGAACAATTCCATGGCGTAGATTATTTTTCCCGTTTTTCATAGTTTTTTCATAGGCATTAATAACACTTTCTACAGCCCCGTCTCCAATGGCATGGGTTACTACCCTGATACCATATTCTGTTGCTAAATCGCATAGTTCCTGTAATTGTTCATCAGTTAATGCTGCTACGCCCTTAATACCTGGCGCATCTTCATAATCCTTTAACATTAAGGCAGTTCTAGCTCCTAGAGAACCATCTTTAAATAGTTTTAAAGCCCCTTTAGATAGGAAGTTTTCATCATATTGACCTTCCTTAAATTCCGATTCTAAGTAGTCTTTCAAATCCTCTATATCCTGAAAATTAAATTGAATCCCATATCTTAACTTGGTTTTCTTATTATCATAAATACTATGGATAATATTGAACATATTTTTAAATTCTTTATTTGATACATCACAGGATTGAACAGAAGTTATTCCAACACTTAAAGCGTAGTTGGCTGCTTTTAAAAATTCCTCTTCTATATCCTTATGATTTTTTTCAGGTATAACTGATTTAATCAGACTTACAGCATTTTCATTAAAAATCCCATTAGGTTTTCCTTCACTGTCCAATTCTATAGTTCCACCATCTACAAAAGTATTTTCATCTATCCCTAGTACTTCTAAAGCTTTTGTATTTCCTACAGAAACATGTCCACACACTCTATCGAATACTATAGGGATTTCTGTAGATATTCTATCTAGATCCAATCGATTTAGTAGACGTTTTTCACCAGTGGTAAAACAATCTTGATTCCATCCACGACCATATAGGACAGTCAAACCTTTGTTTTCCTCTAAGAATTTTCTACCCAACTGAATAATTTCATCTATTGATTTCCCGGAAGTTAAGTTACAGCATGACATTACAGCGCCGACAGAAGCAAGGTGCATATGACTATCGTTAAAGCCTGGCAAAACAGTTTTTCCTTGAAGATCCATTACATTGTCAGCATTATTATTAAGGATTTCTCCATTAGAACCAACCTGTTTAATCCTCCCATTTTCAATGAGTAATGCTTCTTGAAAATTGTTTTTTTCAACATAAATTTTACCGTTTTTTAAAATTGTTCTCAAAAAATCATCTCCTTATATTTGTTCTTCATTTTTGTTTTGTCTACTAAAATAAATATAAAATAATATGCCAATAGCAGGGATAGCTAAGCCTATTATTGAAGTTTGAGGATCTTCGATAAATGTGTTGATCATTAAACCAATAAATATTAAGGTTGTTAGAATGATGGTAATAGGATAACCAGCTACCTTATAAGGTCTTTCTAAATTAGGAAACTTTTTTCTATAAATTATAACTGCATATACTCCTAAAGTATTGAATAACATTCCTGAAAATACCACTAAAGATGTTAATTGATTTAGGTTTCTAAATAATACAAGTATAATGGATATTAGACATTGTGCGATTAAAGGAGCATAGGGAACTTTGTATTTTGGATGTAACTTACCAAAACTTTTGAAAAAATGGCCTTCTACGCTCATGGCATAGTACATCCTTGGGAAAGCTAATATACATCCATTTAAGGCTCCAAACATTGCAATTACCATACCTATAACCACTAGAAGGCTACCAGATTTACCCAACAACCTTTCGGCAGCATAACTTCCTAGATAGTACTCATTATTTGCTATTAAACTTTCAATTTCATTAAAAGGTATAACCCTATATATAGAATAATTGAATAGGGTATATAAACCAGTTATAGAAACTATAGATATAATGATAGCAAGAGGTAGATTTTTTCTTGGATTTTTTAATTCTTCAGCTACAGTATTTAAATTAGTCCATCCTTCATAAGCCCATAGGCTAGCGATTACTGCAAAGGATACCATACTAATAATTGATCCAAAGCTTATATCCGTTGTTTCTGGAGTTAAGCTTAAATCTGGGGATACTTCTCCGAATAACAATCCTAATACCATTATAATACCAATAGGTATTAATTTTGCAACCATAGAAATATTTTGCAATTTTGAACCAAATTTTACACCAAAATAATTTACAATGGTTAGTCCTATGATCAAACTAATAGCTGCAAATTTAATAGTCCATTCTCCCATAGGAATAATAACTGTAAAAGCGCTGGGCAAAGCAATTGCTATAGCAGCAATAGAACCAGGGCCACCGATCAACCAGCTGGTAAATCCATTCAAAAATCCAACAACTGGTGAATAAGCATTATTTAAATATACAGTCATACCGCCAGCTCGGGGATCGGAAGCACCTAGCTCTGCATAACAAATACCCCCAAGTAGTGAAACTACTCCCCCTAAAATCCAGCTTAATAAGGCTAAGCTTAAACTCATGCCTGTTCTTATTAATACATATGAACCTAGATAGAAAATACCTGATCCTACCATTATTCCACCTAGAATACTAACTCCGCCAAATAAACTAATTTCTTTTTTAAAACCTGAATCCGTTGAATGCGTTGAACCTCTCGAATTCATTGCATTAATTAATTCGTCTGATCGATTTAACAATATTTTTACCTCCTAAATCTAATTCTGTGAAACAAATTTAAAACTAACTTTTAATTATGATATTAATAAGTTTTGTATATACAAAAAATATAAAAAGCATTTGACAGGCATGCCAAATGCTTTTGTAAATAGCAAAGCTAAAGACATCCTCTCCCCCTTTCTGGCCCATAGTGAGATAGCTCAACATCAAAGTATCGGGCAGATACAATGATGACAGTCCTACACCTATTAGATGCAGGCCCAGCATCAGATTTTGGTATCTGACACTTCGGCGATAACTCCTTTTCCTATATATCATTGGCTTCCGGCCTTAATATAGGTACTCTTAGTAATCGCGCCTCTACCTCACCCTTGGAGGATGAGGATTTTTTATGAAATTTTATATATGATAGCATTAACTGCAAATATTGTCAAGTAAAGATAAAATAAAAAATAAGTTTGCTGGTATATTAGTATAAATATAAAAATGTAGTTAAAGTATTGGAAAAAGTTTACCATATTATGGATAATTATAGATATGGAGTTAAGGTCTTAATTAATAGAAACAAACGTCCTATATAAAATAGAATTTCTGAGCAATATCAAATGGACTTTAGAATATAAATTGTATATAGTACTTGGGGTATTCACTACTATATAATGGAACAGTGGAGACAGCTATTGCTGTCCCATTAACCTTCATTTAAATACTCATATTTGTTATCCAAAGGCTCTATAGACTTAATAATAGAACCACCAAGACATATTTCATCTTTATATAATACTGCTACTTGACCAGGGGTTACTGCTTTTACTGGCTCATCATATTTTATATGAAGATTACCATCTTCTAATATATCTACCGTTACTGGAATATCCGATTGTCTATATCTGAATTTAGCAGTACATTTTAAAGGCATATTAGGAGCTTCCTCCAGTATCCATGAAGGAGATTCTCCGATTAAAGAAACGGAATAAAGGGCTGGATGATTTTCACCTTGAGCCACATAAAGAATGTTTTTTTTCAAATTCTTCCCTGCCACAAACCAAGGCTCTCCTGTACCAATTCCTCCTATTCCTATTCCTCTTCTTTGACCTAAGGTGTAATGAATTAATCCTGTATGTTTACCTAATTTATTACCTTCCACATCTATTATATCTCCTTCTTTTGTTAAAAGGTATCTATCTAAAAATTCATCAAAATCCCTTTCACCTATAAAACATATACCTGTTGAGTCTTTCTTCTTAGCAGTATATAAATTATTTTTTTCGGCTAATTTTCTAACTTCTTTTTTTTCAAGATGACCTATAGGAAACATAGTCCTAGAAAGGGCTTGTTGTCCAATTCTTGATAGAAAATAGCTTTGGTCTTTATTCTTATCTTTTCCTCTAAGAAGATAATAGTTTCCACTCCTTTCCTGTACTTGGGCATAATGCCCCATGGCTATATAATCCGCTTCTAGTTTTAAAGCATAATCTAGGAAAGCATTAAATTTTATCTCTTGATTACACATTACATCTGGATTAGGGGTTCTTCCCTTGTTATATTCGTCTAAAAAATAGGTGAATACCCTATCCCAATATTCTTTTTCGAAATTTATTGTATAAAAAGGAATATCCAATTGGTTGGCTACCCTTCTAGCATCTTCAGCATCTTCTGTTGCGGTACATACCCCAAATTCATCCTTTTCATCCCAGTTTTTCATAAAAAGCCCTATTACTTCATACCCTGTTTCCTTTAGCAATAAAGCAGAGACAGATGAGTCTACTCCACCGCTCATACCTAAAATTACTCTCTTTTTCATATAATCCTCCTTAAATTTATACTAAATCTGATCATAAGTCCGTATCAATATTATATCATTAATTCTAGTAATTATAGCAAAACTTCCTATGTTGCTAAGAATCTTTCATAGTATTGTTGAATTTGTAATATAAATTTAATTTGGAAACCGTTAAGAAAAGCAAAATTCTAATGTATAATGTAAATAATAGAAAAGCATATCATAAAAAAGGAAGGAGTGGAATAGGTGAAGAAAAAGGTATTGAATAGAACTTTGTTTTTTCTACTAGTTATACCTTTGGTTTTTTCTCCATGGTTTAGTTTACATCTTTTAGCAGCACAACCTATTAGATTAGTTGTCGATGGTAAGGATATTACTTCATTAACTAGCCCTGTAGTAGAAAATGGCAGAACCTTGGTGCCAATTCGATTTGTAGCAGAAGAGTTGGGGGCAGAAGTTAGTTGGAATCAAAAAGATAGACGAGTTACCATAAGAAAGGATAATCAATTGGTAAGTATGAAAATAGATAGTCGTTTAGTACTACATCAAGGAGAGGAAAAACAATATAACTTAATAGATGTAGCACCCAAAATTATAAATGGACGTACTTTTGTACCTCTTCGCTTCATTAGCAATGCCTTTGGGATAGGTATTGAATGGGATGGTACTGAAAGAATAGTTCATGTTGATTCCAGCAAAACATCAGATGTGGAGCCGTTTTTTAATATAAAAATTTCCACATTAAATTCTGGACAAGTTATTACTGGAAAAACCGACTTGCAAATAGAACCTATTGAGGATAATTTATCTGGTGGGAAAGAGATAAGATATCTATTATTAGATCCAAATACATCAGAAGGATTTATAATTGCAAGAGGTAATGGATTAACGGATAAATATACTTGGATACCTAATTTAATGGAAAAAGGTGAAAAAGTTCTGGTAGCTGCTATTTACGATGAAAATGGACAATTTTTAGCTGGTGATGCAATATATCTAGATTTAAACATTATTCCTAAAGTATCTTTAGTAGGAGTAAGAGAAGGTGAAACATTAAACGATATAATAAGTTTAGAGGCAGATATAAATTTCATTGCATCCCATATAAAATATGTAATAACCAATTTAGATACAGAGACAATTGAGATTATTGGTGAAGAAATTCCATTAGATCCTTATGGTCAATATAAATGGGAACCTGAACTAAAGGAAAATGGTAATTATTCCTTTAAAGTAATTGCTTATGATAGCGAAAACAAAGCTTATGAAAGTGAGAGCATTTCAGCAAAAGTTGAAGTCAATCCTAAATTAGCATTATTAGGAATTTATGAGGGACAAACTATAGAAAAACCAGTCAATCTCTTGGCTTCTAGAAATTTTGATGTAAGTGAAACAGAATATATTTTAAAGGATCCCAAATCTGGAGAAGAACAGATCATTAAGCGAATGCCTTATGGTAGTTATAGTTGGTTTCCAGAACCAGAACTTTCTGGCCAAAAGGAAGTACTAGTAAGAGTTAAAGATTCAAAAGGAATATTATATGAAAGTAAGGGAATAAAGGTTAATTTAACAGGAAAGCCTCTAATACTTTTAGAAGGAGTAGGACCAAATCAAGTTTTAAGAGATCCTACCAAGTTAAAAGTAAGGAGTAATGTAGATTTAGATAGTGTAAGTTATGTACTTACAAACCAAAAAACTGGGAAACAAAAAATAGTAGCTAAGGACAAAGATCCGTTAGTTGAGCAAGTTTATACCCCTGCAAGAGAAGATATTGGATATTGGAGTATTAAAGCTATTGGCCAATATAAAGGCAAAGAAGTTATCAGTGAAAATGTTCCAATTAGAGTTTATCTAGGAGAAACACATAAGTCTTTACCGATAATTGAGAAAGATAAATTTCTTGATTTAGCATCAAAATTAGCAAAAGATTCATGGAATAAAACAGGTATGTCTGCCGCTTTACAAACAGCCCAATCTATACTTGAAACTGGATGGGGACAAAGTGTACCTGTAGATAAATATAGTGGGAAATTATCCTATAACCTATTTGGAATTAAAGGAAAAGGTCCTAAGGGTTCAGTAACCTATAATACTTGGGAAGTATATAATGGACAGACCTACTACGTTGATGCTGAGTTTCGGGCTTATAATAATGTGGAAGAAAGTTGGGCTGACCATAAGAGTTTCTTATTAAATTCTGAAAGATATGAGCCCTTTAGACAAGTAATGCATAACAGTGCTCAAGGAGCCTGGGCCCTAAAAAGGACTGGATATGCTACTGATCCGGAATATGCCTTAAAATTAATGAGAATTATTAAACAATATAATTTACAAGAGTTAGATAAAACAAAGATTTAATATATTAAAGACGGTTCTTATTGTAGATAGGACCGTCTTTATATATTTCAATATTTTAGTATACATTTAAATCTAGCAGATGCAGTCTTTATGGCTACATATTTTATTTTTAGTTTCCTTTCTGTTGACATTAATCAAAATTGATTTAGAATATACTAAGGAGTCTTTTTATCGAAAAATGTAAAAAATAATGCAAGAGGTGAAAATGTGAAATTTTTAATGCCAATATTAGTAGGAGGAACTATAGGTTATATAACCAATTGGATTGCAATAAAAATGTTGTTTAGACCTCATTATGAGAAGAAAATTTTTAATATGCATGTTCCCTTTACTCCAGGACTTATACCTAAAGAAAGGGATAGAATTGCAAAGAGTATAGGAGAAGCAGTAGGAGTATATCTATTATCTCCAGAGGTAGTAGTAAAATCCCTATCTAATGATAAGAATGATTATATAAAAAAATGGGTGGAATCCTATATAAGTAGGTTGCAGCAGGAAGATCGGTCCTTAAAAAATTTGATTATAGGTTTAGGACATGAAAAGTATAATGAAATACTAAATATTATGAAGTTGAAAATTACAGAGGCTATCTGTTTACAATTACGTAAAGACAAATTTAAACAGAAATTAATCCAGTTAATTGATGAATATATTTTCATCAATTCCAAAGATGAATTATACCAAACAATAAATAAGAAGATGGAAGTATATCTCCAGCGAGTAACTACATCCGAAGAAACAATTGTTGGGCTAAAGAATATTATTACTGGAAAGCTAAATGATTTAAGCACTAATGAAATACCATTATCTGAAATCATTCCAGAAAATATTGTTTTCCAAATCAAGGATACGGTTATTCAACATGATGAAGATATTGTAAAAGCATTGTGGAATATCATCAATGATCCAAAGATTGAATTAAAATTAAAAGGATGGATTACAGATATTGTATCTAATAATATGAATAAATTGGTGGCAATATTTATGAGTCCAGAAACAATATCGGATAAAGTATTTAATGCAATAAAGGAATCTGTAAATAAACCTGAAATAAATGAGAACATTGTAATGGTTATTATAACTTTGATTGATAAAATCTTGGAGAATAAGGTAGGGAATATAGCCGCCGTAATTTCAACCAAGTTGGAAGAAGACCAGGTTTTGGAATTATCCAATACTATAATCCGATATATATCTAAAGAGGAAAACCAAAAGAAGGTTATTAGTTTAATTGGTAAAAGACTTAAAGGGGAAGAAGCTTATCTTAGGGATAATCTATTAGGTTTTATATCCAAAGAACTGGAATCATTATTGGATTCAAAATTATTAAATGAAAATATTTATTACATTATCGATGATATTTTCGAAAGGATTTTAAATAAGTCTATATCATCTATTGTTGTTAATATAGATGAGAGGACAGTTATAAATATTGCCAACTTTTGTAATGATATATTTAATGATTTTGCTAGAAATAAATTACCTCATATTGTTAAAGTATTTAATATTTCCAGGGTGGTAGAAGATCAGATAAACAGTTATGATGTGGCTTTTGCAGAAGAGCTTATACTTGGAATAGCCCATAAAGAGTTGAAAGCTATAACTTGGCTTGGGGCTTTATTAGGTGGGATAATGGGTATTATACTACCAATATTACAGTCAATTTAAAGAGCATCTACATGGCATGTAGATGCTCTCTTTATATGGTGGGCGATATTGGACTCGAACCAACGATCTCCACGATGTCAACGTGGCGCTCTAACCAACTGAACCAATCGCCCATGAACAATTATTATTCTAGCATAATTTTAACTAAAATTCAATCAAAATTATTATTCAAAAGATCATAATCATAGAATTCAACCTCCTTGACATAGATTTTCCAATGAGATAATATGAAGATACAGGGGGTGTTTGATTTGAAAAAGATTGCATTTTTTGCCTTTAAGGGAGAACGGATGTGTTTTATGCACGTACTTTTAAACGCTATAGATATGCATGAAAAGGGAATGAAAGTCAAGATTGTCATGGAAGGAGAAGCGGTTAAATTAATAAGAGAATTAGATTCTAGTGGAAGCAATGTTTATAAAAAGGCCAGAGAATTGAATTTATTTGATTCCATCTGTAAGGCATGTTCGGCTAAAATGGGTGTCCTTACATATAATGAGAAATCAGGTATTCCAATAAACGGGGAACTAAATGGACATCCTTCAATGACTAAATTTATTGAAGAGGGTTATGAAATTATTACCTTGTAGAAAAAGGGGATAGCTAAACTATCTCCTTTGTTCTGTATAACATAGGTTCCAGAATGCCTCCATTGATTCTGTAATATACTTGTTCTTGTGATAGATGATATTGAATTGGCGTTTAAATTTAATATCATCTAGTTCTATATGAAATAACTTATTACTAGCTAATTCATTTTCAACAGCCATTTTAGAAATAACAGAAACCCCAATATTAGATATGACTGCATTTTTTATAGCTTCAGAATTGTTACATACCCATTTTATATTTAAACTGAAACCTTTTGATGCCATAAAATTTTCGAATAATTCCCTGGTACCACTGCCACTTTCACGAAGTATTAAATCTGATTGAGATAATTCTTGGAGGGTAATATAAGGTTTCTCTCTAAAGGGATGTTCCCTTCCACATATAAGAATAAGTTCGTCATCCATAAAAGGTTTGGATATTATATCTTCACTATGAATGGGTCCTTCTACAAGTCCAAAATCTAGTCTGCTTTTTAGTACCATATCTTCAACAACCATAGTATTATCTATTACTGATTCTATATGAATATTAGGATAGTTATGAATGAATCGACTAGATAATTGGCTTAAAATGCAAGTCCCTACTGTTATAGATGCTCCTATTCTAAGTATACCACTTTTACTATTTTGTCTTATCTTTTCTTCCATCTCATCGAATAAAGAAACTATATGTCTAGCATAGCTTAAGAACTCCTCTCCTTTTTTCGTAATATATAGTTTTTTAGACAATCTTTCAAAAAGTCTAATATTATAGTATTCTTCAATTTCTTTTATAGTTTGACTTATAGAAGGTTGGGCTATAAAAAGTTTTTTAGCTGCATTTGTCATACTTCCTGTATCTACAACAGTAATGAAAACTTTTAAATGTCTTATATTCATAATCTCCTCCTTGGTATAGGTAAATACCTATTAATTATATAAGATTATAATATTTTACAAATAGAATAGCAAATGTTAAGCTAATTTCAATGACGGCTTTGGAGGGATAATATGGAAAGGATAAACAAATACTTACCTGGAATATTAGTATGTATGATTATTGCAAGTATTTCTTCTTATTTAGGCAATCAAATTCCTTTGGTAGGAGGCCCGGTTTTTGCTCTTTTGCTAGGAATAGTATTAAATTTATTTATCAAGCCTAGTGAAATTATTTCTCTAGGTCTAAATTTTACATCAAAAAGGGTATTGAAATTTGCAATTATATTATTAGGATTTAGTCTTAGCATAGGGCAAATTTTGGAGGTTGGCAAGATTTCTCTTATAGTCATGATATTTACTTTAGCGGCTTCATTTGGATTCGGATACCTATTTGGTAGATTATTAAAGATGGATTGGAAACTGTCAAGCCTTATTTCAGCAGGAACTGGAATATGTGGAGGTTCTGCTATAGCTGCATTATCACCAGTCATTGAGGCTAAGGATAGTGACATAACTTATGCCATATCTGCTACTTTTATATTCGATATTTTAATGATTATACTTTTTCCAGTCATGGGAAGTAAATTAGGTCTTTCCGATTTAGCTTACGGACTTTGGACTGGAACAGCAGTTAATGATACTTCATCGGTAGTAGCAGCAGGCTATGCTTATTCTAATACGGCTGGAGAATTTGCAACTATTGTTAAATTAACTCGAACTCTCTCAATTATACCAACAGTTATAGTATTTTCTTATATAGCACAAAAAGTAAAACATAGGCAGTTAGGGATTTATGATGGTTGTGGTGATGAATTTTCAAAGAGTAAAGTGTCCATTAATTCTATTTTTCCTTATTTTATTATATTCTTTATTTTGGCCGCTATATTCAATAGTGTAGGTATAATTCCTACTAAATTAGGATTAATATTGAAAAATGCTAGTAAATTTTTGATGATAATGGCTTTAGGTGCAATAGGACTTAAAACTAATCTTAAGGAAGTAAAAAGTTCTGGACTTGCTCCAATGTTACATGGATTTATAATATCGGCTATAGTTGTTATTGTATCAATAGGTGTTCAGTTTTTATTAGGTCAAATATAATGAAGTAAAGAGCATTAATTTTATTAAGGTATGTTTGTAATTAAAAATGGGCATATAAAATTTGATAAGTTTATTATAGCTGTAAAATAAAAGTTGAAGAAACTAAAAACTATTAAAGTAGAGTCCAAGAAAATAGTTTAATTAGATTGCCATATAATTAAAATTTGTGTAAAGTAATAGTATAACTAAAAATATAAGGAGTTGTTACAATGGCTATTGATAAGGATTTTGCAACTATAAAAATGGAAAAACGAAAGCGGATAGCTCTAATTGCCCACGATAATAGAAAAAAAGATATGATTAAATGGATAAACGCTAATAGGGATAAGCTTAACAAACATTATCTTTGTGGAACAGGTACAACTGCTACTCTAATTGCAGAAACTACTGGTTTACCTGTTAAAGCATTCAAGTCTGGCCCCTTAGGTGGAGATCAACAGATAGGTTCGCGAATTGCTGAAGGGGATATAGATTTTATGATATTCTTCTGGGATCCTTTAGAGGCTCAACCACATGATCCAGACGTCAAAGCACTATTACGAATTGCAGTTTTGTATGATATACCTGTAGCTAACAACCAATCTACAGCAGATTTTTTACTATCTTCACCTCTAATGGAAGAAGAATATGTAAGACAATTAGTAGATTTTTCTAAAGGGATAGATGATAGGGTTAAGGAATTTAAAGTTAAAGAATCAAATTAAAATATGTAAAGGCACCTAATGCTAGGTGCCAAATATTACTACATAATACTTGAGTAAAATTCAACTACTAATTGGTCTTCAATTTCAATTGGTACTTCTTCTCTTTCTGGATATCTAATGAATTTCCCAGAAAAACTAGATTCATTTTTTTCTAAATAAGGATACAGGTTAGGGAAGGATGAAAGAAAATTCTCTCTAAACATTTCTATATTTCTAGATCTTTCTTTTAGAGCAATTGTATCTCCTACATTAACTCTATATGAAGGTATATCTATTTTTTTCCCGTTCACCCTAATATGACCATGAACTACCATCTGTCTTGCCTGTCTAATAGAGGAAGCAAAACCCAACCTATATACTAAATTGTCTAATCTGGATTCCAATATCTTAATTAAAGCATAACCAGTTTGATCCTTAGCCTTCTTAGCTTCCCGTACATATCCTAAAAATTGTTTTTCCATAACACCGTAATAAGCTCTTAATCTTTGCTTTTCTAGTAATTGCATACCATAATTAGAGAGTTTTTTGTCTGCTCTAGAAGTACCTTTTTTAGCTCTATTCATGGCTTTTGGATGGCCACATACATTTAATCCTAATCTTCTACATTCTTTGAATCTAGGATTCATTTTTTTTGCCAAAATTATCAACTCCATCTATAAATTTGCCGCGATAATTTTAAGCCAATATTAATATACCATAAAAAACATTAATTGTAAATGATAATTATTATCAATTTTAAAAACATACTGCACATCTCAAATCAATATATAGAATTCAAAAATGTATTATAGATGTTTTTTTTTGAAAATTCGGGGAATATATTAGTATAAGTAAACAATTTTAACATAATAGATTAGTTTTCGGAGGTGGTATCTTGATATCTAACTTTATGAAAAAGTATTTTATTACACAAAAGATGATGAGGACAGTAATTATATCTTTAGTTCCTCTAATCATATCTTCTATTTATTTTTTTGGATGGAGATCTTTAGTTTTACTTTTTTGGGTAACTTTATTTGGAGTCGCTATGGAATGGATTTACGAAAAAAAACAGGGGAAAAAGATATCAGAAGCAATTTTTGTCACTTGTATACTCTATGTATTAACTCTTCCACCTAGAACGCCTATATGGATAGCTGTGGTGGGAATAATTTTTGGAGTTTTTTTTGGGAAAGAAGTATTTGGTGGTTTTGGAAGGAATTTATTTAATCCCGCTTTAGTAGCTAGGGCTTTCGTATACGTAACCTTTCCTGAACCATTGACTATTGAGTGGTCGAAAGCTGCAGCAGGATTTCCAGGCGGATTTACTACATATATAACAGAAAATATTGATGCCATAACTCAAGCTACTCCAATGTTGATTTTCCGTGAAACGGGAGAAATGGTTTCTTCACTAAAATTATTATTAGGCAATGTTTCAGGTTCTTTAGGAGAAACTAGTGCTATTTTAATCATCCTTGCAGGAATATATTTAATATATAAGAAAGTAGCAGCTTGGCAAACTATGGCAGGAGTGCTAATTGGATTTACTGGTTTAAGTGGTGCTTTATACTTTTTAGGGAATCCTCAAATTCCAAATCCTATTTTCGGTATATTATCTGGAGGTTTTTTATTTGGGATGATATTTATGGCTACAGATCCTATTTCCTCTCCAAAGACTAAGGAAGGAAAGTGGATATATGGGATTCTAATAGGTATAGTTACAGTTATAATTCGAGGATATGCATTATTTGCAGGAGGAATGATGTTTGCCATACTAATAGGTAATACTTTTGCTCCTATTATAGATGAAGGGGTAAATTATTATAAGAAACATAAGAGGGAAGCGAAGAAAGGGGTGACAGCATGAAAAAATCCTTTAGTTTTCCAATTGTTTTTATGGTTATGATTACTGCATTTTTTACTTTAATCCTTGCTTATCTAAACTATGTTACAACCGATGCCATTGCTTTTAATGAAGAAACCGACTTGCGAAAGACTTTACTTTATGTATTTGATATAGAAGTACCTTCTGATGATCCTAAAATAATAGAAGAGGTATTTAATCAATATGTAGGAAAAGAAGAAATAGGAGATGAAACTATATATTTTATTAAGGAAGGAGAGAAAATTACAGGATATGCCTTTCCAGTTGGAGGAACTGCTCTTTGGGGCACAGTCCAAGGATATGTTGCTATATCTGAAGATTATAGTAAGCTTCTTGGAATAGATTTCGTCTCCCATAGTGAAACACCAGGCTTAGGTGGTAGAATATCGGAAGACTGGTTCAAAGAACAATTTAGAGGTTTAGATTTAACTAAAGCCCAGGATGAACAATATATTATCTATAGGCCAGCCCCTAATGGGAATGTAGATGCTATAGCCGGTGCAACACAAACTTCTAATTCTGTCAGTAAATTTTTAAATGAAGATATTTATGAATTCATAAATAAAAAGGGGGGAAGAAATAAATGATAGGAGATAGTCCGAAGAAAATTTTTAAGAAAGGGATTTGGGAAGATAACCCTATATTTAAACAAGTAGTTGGAATTTGTTCTGCATTAGCAGTTACTAATTTAATGTTAAATTCATTAATAATGGGGTTAGGATTAATATTTGTTACGGCTTTTTCTGAGTTAACTGTATCTATTATAAGAAAGTTCACCCCAAAACATATTAGGATGATGGTTCAAGTACTTATAATTTCTGTTTATGTAATAATGGTAGATATCTTTCTAAAAGCTTACTATCCTGAAATGAGTAAAGCTTTAGGACCCTATGTAGGGCTTATAATAACAAATTGCATAATAATGGGAAGATGTGAAGGTTATGCCCAGAACAATCCTCCATTAAATTCTTTCTTAGATGGTATTGCATCTGGATTAGGATATACAATAATACTTCTTGCTATATCTTTCATTCGAGAACTATTTGGATTTGGAACTATTTTTGGATACAAGGTATTTGGCGACTGGTGGACTAACTGGACAATAATGGTAATGCCGCCTGCAGCATTCTTCATTTTGGGAGTAATAGTCTGGTGGGCTAGAAGCAAAACCACTGAGGAAGAAAAAGAAGGAGGTGCTATTAACTGATGATAGAACTTAATCCATTAGTGATTTTTTTTGCAGCCATATTCACAAATAATATGATTTTTAGTTACTTTTTAGGCATGTGCTCTTTTATTGGCGTATCTAATGAAATACCTACTTCACTGGGGCTAGGACAAGCGGTTACTTTTGTATTAACCTTCACTACTATGTTAAACTATATAATCTATCATAATATACTAGTACCCCTTAATTTAGAATATTTAAGGTTTATAGTATTTATAATAAGTATAGCTGCTTTTGTCCAATTAATTGAGATGATAGTAGAAAGATATTTCCCAAACCTTTATTATGCTTTAGGTATTTTTTTACCACTTATTACTGTTAACTGTGCTATATTAGGGGTTTCCCTATTTATGGTTATTAGAGAATATACTTTTCTTCAATCTGTAGGGTTTGCAGTAGGTTCGGGAATTGGATGGACTTTAGCAATTGTTGCTATGGCTGGAGCTAGACAAAGAATTAAGAGAACTAAATTACCAAAAGGGCTTGAAGGGCCAGGGATAACATTGATTATAACTGGTTTAATGGCTTTAGCTTTTATTGGTTTTTCTGGCATAGTGCAGATTCAATAGGGGGGATACTATGGAGACTATATTAATTACTACAGTTACTGTAACGGCTTTTACTGGTATATTAGCATTTTTATTGACCCTAGCTGACCGAACCATAGCCAATTATGGAGAGATGAAGATAACGATAAATGATGATCAGGAATACATAGTAGATGGTGGAAATACTTTATTAGCTGCCTTAATCGATGAAAAGATCTTCATCCCCTCTGCTTGTGGAGGTAAAGGAACTTGCGGTTATTGTAAGGTAAAAGTATTGGAAGGTGGAGGGCCTGTTTTACCTACAGAAATGCCTTGGCTTACTGAAGAAGAATTAGAAGAAAAGGTAAGGCTCTCTTGTCAATGTAAAATAAAAGAAGATATTAGGATTGAGATTCCAGAAGAATTATTTAATGTTAAGGAATATCAAGTTACAGTAGAATCCATTGAAGATATGACTCCAGTCATAAAAAAATTAAGATTAAGATTTAAAGAAGGAGAGGAGATTAGCTTTAAACCAGGTCAATATATTCAGCTAAAAGCTCCAATATATGAAGGAAATGATGAAGAAGTATATAGAGCTTATTCAATTGCCTCTCCTCCTTCTGAAAAAAACTATATAGACCTTATTATAGGATATGTACCTGATGGTATAGCTACTACCTATGTTCATAAACATATTAAAGTAGGAGATACCGTTGATATTAATGGACCTTATGGAGATTTTTATTATCAAGATAAGTATGATAACGAAATGATTCTAGTGGCAGTTGGTACCGGTATGGCTCCAATTCTATCTATCCTCTATCATATGAAAGATCAGGATATAAAACGAAAGGCAAGGTTTTATTTTGGAGCTAGAACTCCAGAGGATCTATTTTTAATAGATGAATTGAAGGAATTAGAGGAAACCTTATATGACTTTGAGTTCATTCCAACTCTTTCTAGAGCATTAGATGAGCATAATTGGACAGGGGCAAGAGGAAGAGTAAATGTACTATTGGATGAACATATAAAATCTCCCGATGATAAGGAAGCCTATCTTTGTGGTAGCCCTGCCATGATAGATACAGTAGTCGAAGTATTAAAAGAAAAGGGTATACTTGAAGAAAATATATATTATGATAAATTTTAGAATAGTATCTCAATTAAATGGGACATTAATTAATGTCCCATTTAATAATTGTTTTAAAAAATATGGGTAAATATATAATATATATGATAGAATCGTAATTATAATGAATAGGATAAGAGGTGTTTTTATGATTGAAATTGGTGAAATCCAGAAATTGGAGATAAAAAGAAAAACTTCAGTGGGAGTATATTTAAATAGCAAAGGAAGCAGGAAAGAAGATAAAGATGTACTATTACCTAATAAGGAAGTACCAAAAGGTGCTAATATAGGTGATGAAATAGAAGTATTTATTTATAGGGATTCAAAAGAAAGACTAATCGCAACAACTAGGAAGCCAAAGGTCACTTTAGGAGAAATAGGCTTATTAAAAGTAGTAGATATTACAAAAATAGGTGCATTTTTAGACTGGGGGTTAGAAAAGGACCTTTTTCTACCTTTTAAAGAGCAAACTATGAAATTAGAAAAAGGAAGAAAATATTTAATAGGATTATATCTAGATAAAAGTGATAGGCTTTGTGGCACTATGAAAATTAAGGATTTTTTGAAAAATGATTCGCCTTATAGAGAGAATGATTGGGTAAAGGGAACTATATATAGTATAAATAAAGAAATAGGTGCTTTTGTAGCAGTTGATAATAAATACGAAGGTCTTATACCGAAAAATGAATTGATAGGAGTTTATGTGCCAGGAGAAGAAGTAAATTTACGGGTTATAAATGTAAAAGAAGATGGGAAATTAGATCTTAGCTTAAGGGATAAATCCTATATGGAAATAGATAAAGATGCAGAATTAATATTAAATAAAGCTAAAGAAAATGGTGGTATACTTTTATTAAATGACTATAGCTCTCCAAAAGAAATAAGAAATGAATTAAACATTAGTAAATCAGCATTTAAAAAAGCTGTAGGTAGGCTACTCAAAGAGGGAAAGATTGAATTTGTTGAGAAGGGTATAAAAATATTATAGAGGAAATAATTCATGAAAAATATGAAACTATCTCCATTTATTGAATATATTAGATATGAATATGTTTTTAAGGAGTGATAAAATGAAACACATATCTATGGTTGACTATGGAGATGGTTCAAGTTTAGAGGAAAAGGTAAATGAGTGGATTTTATCAAATGAAGAAAACTTATTAGAGATTATAGATATCGAATATGACCAACATGGTAATATGTATATTGCCACAATCACATATTTGGAAAGAGAATAATCTGCTTATTTAATTTACCAGGATAGTGGAGTATTATAGCATATAACAATAAATACATAATATGGTTTTAAATATAGATATTGGCTATAATAGAAACGTATGTTATAATATTTAAAAACTACCGAGGTGATAGGATGGAAAAGACTTTTATAATGATTAAAACCGATGGGGTTAAAAGAGGGCTCATTGGAGAAATAATTGGAAGAATAGAAAAAAAGGGTTTTAAGATTACAAAGGCAAAATTATTTCAACCTAGTAAAGAATTGGTAGAAGAACATTACATAGAACATAAAGAAAAACCTTTTTTTGAAGAACTAATAGAATATTTAACAAAAGGTCCGGTTATGGCTATGGAAGTTGAAGGAGAATCCGTTATAGAAATAATGAGAATTATGATAGGGGATAAAGACCCTAAAATGGCTCAACCAGGCACTATTAGAGGAGATTTTGCTTATTCACTGACTCAAAATATTGTTCACGGTTCAGACTCTATTAAAAGTGCAGAAAGAGAGTTAAAATTATGGTTTAGTTAATAAAGCAAGGGGATGTTTAAATACAATCCCCTTTTTTAATTTGAAATAATTATGTTTCGAGTATCTAAGTACTTTTTTAAAATGCTATTTGATGATATAATCTATATTAGATTTATAGAAAACAGAATGAGGTGAAAGCTTATGGAGAAATTAGATAGAAAAGAATTGATATTGGAAGGGAATATGTATAAGGCCATTACAGTAATATCTTTACCAATTATGATAAACAATTTTATTCAAACTTTATATAATTTAGCAGATGCAATTTGGGTAAGCAAATTAGGTTCAGTCCAATTTGCTGCTACTTCTTTTGTATGGCCAGTAATATTTTTATTTATATCCTTAGGAATTGGAGTTTCTATTGCTGGAACCTCTATATTATCTCAATTGGTAGGAGCTTCAGAATATGAAGAAGCTAATGCTTATGCTAGTCAACTAATGGTGATATCAACTGTATTTTCCATTTGTTTTGCTATATTAGGGTATATATTAAGTCCATACATTATCAAGCTAATGGGAGGGACTGGGGATTTAGCAATATATAGTAATACATATTTAAAAATAAGTTTCTTAGGCTTTCCTTTTGTATTTTTATTTTTCAATTTTAATTCTATTATGACTGCTCAAGGAAACACATTGGCTCCAACTATTCTAAGTGCTATAAGTGCTATTATTAATGTAATATTAGACCCTGTTTTTATATTCACATTAGATATGGGAGTAGCTGGTGCTGCTATAGCTACAGTAGCTTCTCAAGCACTACTAGTATTTGCGGGAATATACTTATTAAAAAATCATTCCCCTATGATAAAACCAAGTTTTAAAGGGTTCAAGTTTAGCAAAGACAAATTTAATAAAATAGTGGAAGTAGGATTTCCTGCTAGTATTGGTCAATCTGGAGCAGCATTAGGTTTTGTTGTCTTAAATAGTTTCATTGCTTCTTATGGCACGGCTACATTAGCTGCCTTTGCTATGGTTAATCGGATCACATCATTAATAATGCAACCACCTATGGGTATAGGGGCAGGTTTGACTTCTATAGTTGGACAAAATATAGGAGCAAATCAATTTGATCGGGTACATGACGCATTTAAGAAATCTGTGATAATATCATTAACTATATCATTTGTAGGTGTAATATTCATGTTATGGAAGGATACAGAAATAATTGATTTATTTATGCGTTCTAAAGACGATATTGAAGTAATTGAACAAGGAGTTACATATTTACGATATATATCTATAACTATGCCTTTGATGGGTTTATTTAGTATATTCCAAGGATTATTTCAAGGTTCAGGCCATACTAAGTACTCTATGACCATGGCCATTGGACGCCTTTGGTGTATTAGGATTCCCATGATTTTATTATTTAAGCATTTTACTGATTTAGGCCCTGTTGGTATATGGATTTCTATGAGCTCCAGTAACTTTTTTATATGTGTATATGGTTATATAATCTATAAAATGGACAAATGGCAGAAAAGAGTGATTAATGTAGAACAATAAAATAAGTATATAAGTTAATAGAATAAATTTTTAATACCCATGGGTTTTTATTTCATGGGTATTTTTCTATAAAAAAGTGAAAAATAAACTTCTTTTAGGTGTATAATAGTAAAAGAAATAACAATATAAATTTACAAGGAGTGATAGTATGATCAAAAGAATTAAAACAAACTTAGACGTTGTAGAAGCAATGTTATACTATTGGCAGGCTACTAGTGAAAAAGAAAAAGTAGGTGAACCATATATATTAAGTATAGCTGATTTTCCAGAAATGGAATACATATATGGTGAGGAATTTGACAAAGAATCGGTGAGAAAAGTTCTTAGTGCCATTTCTAATAGAGAAATGCTCAATAGTGAGAGCAAGAAGGAAAGAAAATTTTGGAATAATAATATGTGGATGTTGGAAGACTTAGAATTTACCAATATGATGATACAGCCAGTAAAAAAACTAAATTTAAGTGGATTGATAGACAAATTAAATGATATAAATGATAGCTTTCAACATGAACAAATAGAAGTAATTTTTGTGCCTGGTCATTTAGATGATTACATTATAGATAAAAATAAACTAATAATCAATTTCTTTAGAGTAATGCCAGATTTATATCAAGAGGGTAAGGTAAATATAGGAGATAAAGATTTTAATGAATATATTGAAGAAAAATTAGTAGAAATGGTTAGTAAAAATTAGTACTAAGATTGCAGGGTTAGGATTATGAAAAGGCAGCTACTATTTATAATGTAGTTGCCTTTTCGTATTAGATTTTCATTTAATATAAAAAATAGTATAATATAATTATGAAACAAAAACAAGAAAGAGGTGAAATAATGAATTTTACTTTAAGGATAAAAAATGTATTTAGAAGTATTAAGAATAGTTTTAGAAGATTTCCAATAACCATCGGGGTATCTACTGCTTTAGTTATTATGTTGGTTATTTTATCAGAAAAAGGTTCTCAATTAACTCAAAATTCTAGGGAAATTTTACAACGAATAAATATGATTATTGCTCTAGGAATACCCTTGTCTCTATGTGTTAAATTAATATATGAAAAGAAAAAATATTCTAATAGAGTTTATGAAGTAATTGGATATATATTTGGAGGAGTTATTTTAATATTATATTATCTTTTCTTATTAAAAGATTTTTCTATGACAAGTATGGTAAGATATATTGGAGTTTCATTGTTTTTATATTTAGCTTTTGCTTATATACCTTGGATAGGGAGAAAAGCTGATTATGAATCTTATATAATCAAGGTGTTTTCTAGTTTTTTTCTCACAGCAATATATTCATTTGTTCTCTATTTAGGTATTTCTGCTATTTTATTCACTATTGATCAATTATTTAATGCTAATATACCTGGAAAATATTTTTATTATACATTCTTAATTATTGCAGGAATATTTGCTCCTTCTCTATTCTTAGCTCGGATTCCTGAAATAGATGAGGATTTTAGCGAATATGAATACCCTAAATCCCTAAAGGTATTATTGTTATATATTGTAATTCCATTAATTGCAATATATTCAACTATTTTATATGCTTATTTTTTAAAGATAATTATAACTCGAATTTGGCCTCAAGGACTAGTTTCTCATTTAGTGTTATGGTATTCAGTTTTAAGTGTTGCAGTAATATTTTTTATAACGCCTATTTTAGATATGGATAGGTGGGCCTATAGATTTAAATTTTGGCTTTCTAAGTTGATTCTACCTATTCTAATTATGATGTTTATTTCCATAGGTATTAGGGTTAAAACCTATGGAATTACTGAAAATAGATATTTTATTCTAGTTCTAGGGTTGTGGGTATTAGGTATAATGCTTTATTTTGCTTT
Organism: Clostridium sp. Cult1; assembly: GCF_021655095.1. Classification (GTDB taxonomy): domain Bacteria; phylum Bacillota; class Clostridia; order Tissierellales; family Tepidimicrobiaceae; genus Schnuerera. The sequence goes on from NZ_PPXW01000001.1 coordinate 1,976,003, forward strand.
TTCAAGGAAATTGAATAATATCATCATTCCTATATCTTTATCCATAATAGCATTAAATTCAGTCTTTGGGCCATTGAGTAGTTTTTCAATATCTAAACTAAGTCAGAACAATAGACTAAAATCTATTTTAACTAGAAATCATATGTTAGAAGGTAGTAAAATATTGAAGGCACCAGAAGACATATCTATCGAGGATAAGGAAGAAATTAGTGCAATACTTAGATATTTTGAGAACCATCATTCTTTAGAGAATATTAAAAAACTGCCAGAGGATTTTGAAATAAAGGATATGAATAGGGTATTTGGTTTTCCATATACAGAGAAAGATTTATATGGATATGATTATTTCTACTATCAGTCTGAGGAAAAGGGTAAAGTCCTTGAAGTAAAAGAATACCATTATCTATTAGAATCTTATGGTATAGTGGATAGTACTCAAATAAAGGACAATGTCATGGTTTCATATAATGATAGAAATTATAATTTTAAAATAGAAGAAAAGGATAATATAATATATGAGACCAACTTAAAGAAGTATGCATTAGATATCATAAAAAATATTGAAGATTTAAACATAAAGGGCAACAATACTATAGAAGCAGATAAAATGATTTTTATAGATGAAAATGAGAAAATAAAGGTTAAATTCGTTATTAATAGCATTAATGGGGAAAGACGTAGCTCTATTGATGATACTATGTTGAGAAATATAGATTACTATGTTTTAATTAAAATAAAATAGTTTTCTTCTAGTTGGTAAGGGTAAATTAAATATAACAGAAAAACAAAAAAAGGGGGATAATATGTTAAAGGAAGAATTAAGTATTATTAAACAAGCTATTTTAAACGAAATAGAAGGCTATGAGTTTTATCGAATGGCTGCGAATCAAGCAGGTACTAGTGATAGTAAAGGGGCTTTCATGGAGCTAGCCAATGAAGAATTAAAGCATGTAGGTTATTTAGAGGCATTATTTGAGAAAATAAAAAATAGTAATGATGACGATATAAAATTAGCTTTCGAGGATATGCCACCTTCCCCAGGAATTTACACCTGGGAAAAGGTAGATAAAGAATATGTAAGTTTAGCAATGTCAGTTTTTGGTATCGGTATGCAGATGGAAAAAGCTTCTATTGATTTTTATGAAGCAGCAAAGGCTAAGACTGAAATTGAAACAGCAAAGGAGTTATACGATTTATTAGTAAAATGGGAACAAGTCCATTTAGAACAATTTACTGAACAGTATAATATGTATAAAGAAGATTGGTGGGCAGAACAGGGATACGCACCGTTTTAAAATGCTACATAGGGGGTTGCTCAGCAACCTTCTTCTTCTTTTAAAATACTGTTATAGATTTTATAATAAAATAGGAAGAATAATAGGAGTGATATATTGAAAACTTTAAAAGAATTTAGCCTTATATTAATAATACTTTTTATAGGTCAAGTTTTACAGCAGAAATATAATATACCAGTACCAGGAACCATATTAGGGATGATAATTCTACTGTTATTACTAATTACTAGGGTTTTAAAGATAGAAAGGATCGAAAAAATATCAGATGTATTGTTAAAGCATTTAACACTATTTTTTGTACCTTCCGTTGTAGGAATTATGAATTTATTTGATAAAGTAAAAGGTATTTGGGTTTATTTGTTGATTATATTATTTATATCTACTATCGTCGTAATGGTAGTTACAGGATTAACTATTCAATTTTTAGATAAGCATATAGTAAACAAACACAGGAAAGGAGCATAAAACATGGCATTGTATTTGGATACTCCACTATTTGGTATGACTTTATCAATAGTTGTATTTATTATTGGAATATACATAAACAAGAAAAGTAAAATAGCTATTTTCAATCCTTTGCTTCTATCTGGAATAATTATAATAAGTTTCCTATTGTATTTTGATATAGACTATGAAACTTATAATAAAGGCGGTAGTATTATAAGCTTTTTCATTGCACCTGCTACAGTAGTTTTAGCAGTACCATTGTATAAAAATATTAAATTGCTAAAAGAAAGATGGCTGTCTATATTAATTGGAATAATTGTAGGGAGCTTGGCTGGACTTTTCACTATACTTTTATTGAGTAAGTTTTTAGAAATAGACCATAGGATTATGGTTTCTATGTTTCCAAAATCTACTACTACAGCTATTTCCATGGAAATAGCAAACCAAATAGGAGGATTGCCTACTCTTGCTGTAGCTTTTACAGCAGTGGCTGGAATAGGGGGAAATTTTATTGGAGAAAGTATTTTAAGATTATTTAAAATAGATGATAAAGTTTCAAAAGGAGTAGCCTTGGGAACCGCTTCCCATGCTTTAGGGACGGCGAAGGCAATGGAAATGGGAGAGACAGAAGGCGCCTTAGCTTCACTATCAATAGGTCTTGCCGGTGTTATTAGCGTATTTTTAATTCCTTGGTTTATGAACCTATTGTCAATATAGAATTTCTAGTTGTATTTATAATTAAATTTAAGGAGAAGATAATATGAAGAATGAAATTAAAGAATGGATAAAATCTATAGGCATAGCTTTAATATTAGGTTTTATCTTTACTTCCTTCATAGGGGGGACAAAGGTTCATGGTAGTTCTATGAACCCTACTTTGAATCAAGGTGATATATTAGTAATGTTTAATAGCAAGAACATTAGCAATGGTGATATTGTAATAATTAATACGGACTTAGAAATTACTCCCCAAGACTTAGAAGGATTAAATCCTATAAGCAAATGGAAAGTAGGGAAGACTAAAAAACTGGTAAAGAGAGTAATAGCTACAGAAGGAGATAGCTTAATAATTGAAGAAGGTAAAGTTTTTTTGAATGGCTATGAACTAAAGGAAGATTATATTAGAGGGAATGAAACCTTTGGCGATTTAAGAATAGAGAAGATCCCAGAAGATAAAATATTTGTTATGGGAGACAATAGGGGAAATAGCTTTGACAGTAGGAATAAAGAGCTTGGATTAGTGGATATAGATGATGTGATGGGGAAAGCTATTATTCGTATTTATCCTTTTTCTAAGTTTGGTATAGCCAAGTAATTATTAAGAACAAAGGAGTTGAAAAAATGAAAGAGATTGTATTAGCAGGAGGATGCTTTTGGGGAGTAGAAGAATATATGTCAAGAATTGATGGCATAAAAGAAACGACAGTTGGTTATGCAAATGGTACTACTGAAAATCCTACCTATGAAGAAGTATGCACTAATATTACTGGGCATGCAGAGGCTTGTTATATTAAATATGATGAAAATATATTATCCTTAGAGGATTTACTCAATAGGTTTTGGAAAATAATTAATCCAACATTATTAAATAGGCAAGGGCCAGATATAGGTAGTCAATATAGGACAGGAATATATTATATAGATGAATCGGATCTACCAACTATAATGAAAACTTTTGAAGAACAAAAAATCAAATATGATAAACCTATAGTTACAGAAGTAGAACCGTTAAGGGTCTTCTACGAAGCAGAAGAATATCACCAAAAGTATCTAAAGAAGAATCCAAATGGATATTGTCATATAGATTTAAATGCCTAATTATACTATAGGTACATTTTAAAAAGTTCTCTTTTTGTCTAGGTCCAACCTGAATTTCCCTTGCAAAGAAGGCAGGGTATTGGTTGGGACTTTCTTTTGAACAAAAAAGAGAACTCTTATTTAAATAGGTTTTTAATAAGATTTAAATCTAATTCTTTAAAATTATTTACTACTAAATCTGCTTCAGACAGATCTTGGTTGCCAGAGTTTGGGCTTTGAAGACCAATGCATTTCATTCCAGCCCCTTTTGCTGCTTTTACACCATTTTTGGCGTCTTCTATGACTAAACAGTAAGATGGTTCTACTTTCATCTTTTCAGCTACAGTTAAAAATATTTCTGGGTTTGGTTTTCCTTTGTTCACTTCTTCACCACTTATAAAGAATTTTAAATATTTATCTAAACTAAATTTTTTTACAATAGCATCTACTGCTTTCTTATTATTTGATGAGGCCAAGGCCATAGGATATCCTTCATCATATAGAGCTAACATAAATTCTTTAAAATTATCTATTAACTGCACTTTATCAATGTTTTCTAAAAACCTTTTTTTCTTCATCTCAACCATTTCTTCTACGGAAGGTTTTAGATTAAATTTGTCTTTAAAAGTATTCCACATATGATAGTCTGTAGTACCTACAAAGGATTTATGCTCTTCTTTGGTGATTTTGCCTCCAAGTTCTTCTAACAACTCCACTTCCAATTCAAAATGCAATGGTTCACTATCAATAATTACTCCATCCATATCAAAAATTACAGCTTTCAAAATATCTCTCCTTTATACATTATTATATCCCTGTAAATGAATATACATTATAAACCAGAATAAGTCAAAGACTTCCATGAATTTTATTAGAATAAGAGGAAATTACCAAGTAGATAAAATTGTAAGCATTGTTTAACTATGTCACTATTCAATACTGACAAGTTAGCATTAACTAACCTTTGTAATACTGAGGGTTATGGGGTATTATGATATTAAAGATAGTGGTAAATATTTCAAGAAATTTTCTCGAAGGGGGTGAAAACAATACTATTAGATAGGCGTAGCAAGGGAATATTGACTATGCTTGCAGAGAGTAAAGAACCTTTAACTATGAGCTATATTGGTAATAAACTAAATGTTAGCTCAAGAACTGTTAAACGTAAGATGACAGAAATAGAAGATTACTTAATAAAGCATGGATTTAAGCTTATTACAAAACCCGGATATGGTGTAGAAATTGAAGGGGATTTAAATGAAAAAAATAGACTTAAACAGTTAATAAATGAAGAAACATTTGAAAAAAAATATACACCAGAAGAAAGACAACTATATATTTTAATAGAATTACTAAAAGGCAAAGAACCTATTAAGATGTATAAGTTTAAATCTGATTTAAATGTTACTGAAGGCACTATAAGTTTTGATTTAGATAAAGTTGAAGATATTCTTTGTCAATATAATATAAGGTTAATAAGAAGACCAGGGGTAGGGGTGTATATTGAAGGAGAAGAATCCAATTTAAGAAGACTAATAATTAATATAATATATGAAAACAATTACCAAAACCAATTATTAGAAATACTCGGAAATGCTATACAAAATAAAAATATTATTAATAAATCAATAAGGCTTAGTACTAAAAATAAATTATTAAATATGATAGATAAAGATACTATTAGTGAAGTGGAAAAGGTTGTCCATTATTTTGAGAATGATAAAAAATTAGTGTTGAACGATAGTCAATATGTAGCTTTAATCGTCCATTTAGCTTTAGTAGTAGAACGCATAAAAAATGGTGATAAGATTTATATGAGGGAGCAGCATTTAAATAATCTTAAGAAAAAGAAAGAATTTAATATGGCAAGGGGATTAGCTAATGAAATTGAAAATAGCTTTGGAATTAATATGCCAGATGATGAAATAGGCTATATTACTATGCATTTGTTAGGGTCTAAAAAATATTTTGATTATAAAAACAGCGATCTAAACGATTTCCTAATAGACAATTACCAGATAATAGAAACATCAAAGGCTTTGATTGAATATGTTCAAAAGGAATCAAATACTTATTTACTACAAGATGATAAGATTTTAGTTAATTTAGCTATTCATCTAGAACCTGCAATTAAAAGAATGATAATGGGAATGGAAATAAGAAATCCTTTATTAAACGAAATAATGGAAAACTATCCACAAATCTTTAACTTGTCTAAAAAGGCTTCTTCTATAATTGAAAAAGAGTTTAATGTAAAAGTCCCAGACGCTGAAGTTGGATACATAGCACTTCATATCGGTGGCGCATTGGAAAGAGTTAATAATTATATTTATAAGGTAGTTGTAATATGTCCAAGTGGAATTGGAGCTTCTAGATTATTATCCACCAAAATAAGCAATGAATTTTTTAATATTGAGGTAATGGATACAGTATCTGCACTAGAGGCCAATAAATATGATTTCAGCAGATGTGATTTTATAATAACAACGGTTCCTATAAATGTAAAAAAGGTTCATTGGATTTTAGTAAATCCTCTATTGTTGGAAGAGGATAAAGATAAAATAAAGACCATTATGACTAAAATACCTTTAGGGAATAAAGAAATAAAAAATGAAAATATAGAAGAAAAAGGGTTGAAACAGTTATTGACAAAGCAAATAAACTATTCTAGAGCAATCATTCAAGTACTAGATAATTATAGATACCATGAAGTAATGGTAAATAATTATAAAGAGCTGATTGATAAAATAAGTAAAACTTATACTGCCAATCAGTCAGGTTTTAATAATTTGAAAAGAGATATTCTGGAAAGAGAAAAATTAGGGCAAGTTATATTGGAAGAATCAAATACAGCAATCTTTCACTGCAGGACTAAAGAAGTAGAAGAACTACAAATAGGAATATTTAACCTACTAAAACCGCTAATAATTAGCGATAAAACTATAAAAACAGCAGCTATATTACTAGCTCCCAAGGATATTGATGCTGAATATATTGAGGTAATGAGTTATATAACTCAAAGTATTTTTAAAGGGGAGTTAATAAAAACAATTGAAATGGAAGAAGTTTATAGAAATCTAAACAATATATTAGAGAGTTTTTATAACAATATAAAATGAAGGGGGAAATAAAATGACAGAATCTTATGCAAAGAAGGACAATAGCTTTAAGGTAAAGGTACAAAATTTTGGTAGGTTTTTAAGTGGAATGGTAATGCCTAATATCGGTGCATTTATAGCTTGGGGACTTATAACGGCATTGTTTATTCCAGCAGGATGGATTCCTAATGAAAGACTAGCAGCTTTAGTGGATCCTATGATTAACTTTCTACTTCCTCTTTTAATAGGCTATACTGGAGGCAAGATGATTGGTGGCACGAGAGGTGGAGTAGTTGGTGCTGTAGCAACCATGGGGGTGATTGTAGGCGTAGATATACCTATGTTTTTAGGAGCCATGATTATGGGGCCATTAGGAGGCTATGTAATTAAGAAGTTTGATGAAAATATAGAAGGCAGAATTAAAACTGGCTTTGAAATGCTAATTAATAACTTTTCAGCAGGAATTATAGGAATGATATTGGCTATAGTTGCATATTTGGCAATAGGGCCTGTAGTATCAGCTCTTAATACTGCATTAGGGAATGCGGTAAATGCCATTGTAAATGCAGGTTTATTACCATTGTCATCAATATTTGTTGAACCCGCAAAGATACTATTTTTAAATAATGCAATAAACCATGGAGTGTTAGGACCTATAGGGATGCAAGAAGCACAAGAAGTAGGGAAGTCAATATTTTTCTTAATTGAAACAAATCCAGGACCAGGATTAGGGATTCTATTAGCTTATTTGATGTTTGGCAAAAAATCTGTGAAACAATCTACACCTAGTGCAATTATTATCCATTTCCTTGGAGGTATACATGAAATTTATTTTCCATATGTATTAATGAATCCAGCATTAATACTTGCAGTTATTGCAGGAGGTGCTAGTGGAGTTCTTGTATTTAGTATTTTCAATGCAGGGTTAGTTGCCACACCTTCACCAGGAAGCATATTTGCATTATTAGCTATGACTCCTAAAGGAAGCTTTATTGGAGTATTATTTGGAGTATTGATTTCTATTGCTGTATCTTTTCTAGTAGCATCTATTTTTGTTAAATCATCTAGTAAAGATTTAGATGAAGAAGAACTGGAAAAGGCTACACAAAAAATGAAAGAGTTAAAAAATAAAGAAGATAAGGTTCGATTAGATGATAATATTAATAAAATAATATTTGCTTGTGACGCAGGAATGGGTTCTAGTGCAATGGGTGCAAGTTTATTAAAGGATAGGATAAAAAAGGCGGGTTTAGATATAGGAGTAATAAATTGTGCCATTGAAGATATTCCAAATGATGCAGATGTAATTATCACTCATAAAAACCTAACAGATAGGGCTAAAAGGAAAGCTCCAGGCAAAAGGCATATATCTATAGACGACTTTGTATCTACTCCTATATATGATGAACTAGTTACAGAATTAGTAAAAAAAAAGCCAATGAAGAAAGATGAAAAAAGAGAAACTAATTATTCTGCAGAGTTAAATAATATATTAAAAAAGGAGAATATTCTATTAGGTTTAGAAAGTACTAGCAAAAAAGAAGCAATAGATTTAGCTGGAAAATTATTGGTAGATGGTGGCTATGTAAAACCCGATTATGTAGATTTAATGCATAAAAGAGAGGAAAAATTATCTACTTATATAGGAAATGGTGTTGCAATACCTCACGGAGATAAGAATTCAAAAAATTGCATTATTAAATCTGGAATAGTGATACTCCAATTTCCAGAGGGTATAGATTTCGGAGATGATAATATAGCTTATCTAGTAATCGGAATTGCAGGAAAGGATAATGAACACTTAAGTATACTGTCTAATATAGCTTCAATTCTAGGAAATGAAAAATTAGTTGAAGCAATTGTTAAGGAAGTTGACAAAGATATAGTATATAAATCCATTATAGATGTGGATTAATAGCTCTTTTACGAGGGAGGAACAGTTATGAGAAAGGCAATACAATTTGGTGCAGGAAACATAGGAAGAGGGTTTATTGGATATCTGTTATCAAATTCAGGATATCATGTAATATTTGCAGATATAAATAGGAAATTAGTAGATGCGCTAAATAAGGATAGTAAATACATGGTAGAAATAGTAGGAGATAAGGTTGAAAAGATAGATGTAGAAAATATTTCTGCTATATATTCTTTAGATGAAAGGTTAATTGATGATATAAGCGAGGTAAACATATTAACTACTGCAGTTGGGCCAAATGTATTAGAAACAATAGCACCTACTATTGCAAAAGGAATACAAAGAAAATATAAAAAAAAGAACACAGAGTATTTAAATATTATCCCTTGTGAAAATTTAGTTGGTGCAGCAGATCGTTTGAAAGTAGAAGTTCAAAAGTCTTTAGATCAAGAAGAAAAGAAATTTGCCAATACTTATGTAGGATTTATTAACTGTGTAGTAGATAGGATTGTTCCGCCTATGGCGGGGGAAACAAATAATATTACTCATGTAATGGTAGAAGAGTTTAGTGAATGGGTAGCAGATGTAACAGGATTTAAGGGTGATATACCTAGAATACAAGGCATGGAACTTACCGATAATTTACTAGGATATATAGAAAGGAAAATATTTACACTAAACACTGGCCACGCCATTGGTGCTTATTTAGGTTATTTGAATAATCATGAGACTATTAGAGATAGCATTATGGATTTGGATATTCAAAAAATAGTATTAGGTGCTATGAGAGAAAGTGGAGAAGTTTTAATTAAAAGACATGGTTTTCAAAAGGATAAACATGAAGAATACATTCAGAAGATACTAGGAAGATTTTCTAATCCTTATCTAAAAGATCATGTAACTAGGGTAGGTAGACAACCTTTACGAAAATTAGGTAATAACGATAGATTAATCAAACCATTAAAAGGGACAATTGAATATGGTTTGGAAAACGAAAATTTAATCAAAGGTATTGCTGCTGCCCTTTCCTATGATTATCCAGGAGATAAGGAAGCTGTTAAAATGCAAAAAATTTTAAAGGATAATCCAATAGAAGAAGGAATAGCAAAAATAACTGGGTTAGATTCTAATCTAATGGAAGTGCAAAAAATTTATGAGGAGTACAATAAAATAAATAGGGAAGCCAAAGCTTATTAGGCTTCCCATTTTCTATTTAAAACTTACTTTCTTTAATTGATTTATATTTACATTTTTAATATAATAAGTGATGTTGTTCAATGCTTCTCCATATAAATATACATTAAAATCTATACTAAATCAAAAATGTAGTACAAAAGCATTAAAATGCTTTTTATTTCTCTATCTATTGACACTATATATTGAGGTTTGATAATATAGAAGTGCAATATATTGTAAAACATCTAGTATATAGGGGGTAAAAAATTGATTACAAAAATTAGAAAAAGAGATGGTAGAGAAGTGCCTTTTAATATAGAAAAGATTGCAAATGCAATTTTTAAAGCAGCTCAAGCTGCTGGTGGACATGACTATGACACTTCTTTAAAATTAGCTGAAAATGTGACATTTCTTTTAAATGAAAAATTCAAGGATAATACTCCTGAAGTAGAAGATATTCAGGATATGGTAGAAAAGGTACTTATAGAAAATGGTCATGCTAGAACTGCTAAAGAGTACATATTATATAGGGCCGAAAGAACTAGGATTAGAGAAATGGATACTAGGCTTATGAAAGTCTATGAAGACTTAACTTTTAAGGATGCAAAAGATGTGGATATTAAAAGGGAAAATGCAAATATCGATGGTAATACTGCTATGGGGACTATGTTGAAGTACGGTTCTGAAGGAGCTAAACAATTCTATGACCTATTTGTATTAAACCCAGCTCACTCCAAAGCCCACAAAAATGGAGATATTCATATTCATGATTTGGATTTTCTAACATTAACGACTACTTGTTGTCAAATAGATATTGTAGAATTATTTAAAGGTGGTTTTAGTACAGGCCATGGATATTTAAGGGAACCTCAAGATATTCAAAGCTATTCAGCGCTTGCTTGTATAGCTATTCAATCCAACCAAAATGACCAGCATGGCGGTCAAAGTATTCCAAATTTTGATTATGGAATGGCTTTGGGAGTAAAGAAAACTTATATTAAATTCTATAGGAAAAACTTAGTTAAAAGTGTTGAATTATTGGTAGACAATCTAGATTTGAGTGATAATCTAAATAATATATTCAAAGTTCTAGAGAAAGAATATAATCTTGTTCCCACTTTAAATGAGAATCATGAATATAAGAGAAGAGAAGCAGAATATCTAAATGAATTATTAAACGATGAAGAACTTGTAGAAAAAATTCAAAAATTTGCAGAAAAGAATGCTTATAAGGATACAGATATAAGGACCTATCAGGCAATGGAGGCATTAGTGCATAATTTAAATACTATGCATTCTAGAGCAGGAGCTCAAATACCTTTTAGTTCTATTAACTATGGTACGGATACTTCTGTAGAGGGTAGGATGGCTATGAAGAATTTACTACTAGCAACAGAAGCAGGGCTAGGAAATGGTGAGACTCCTATTTTTCCTATACAAATATTTAAAATAAAAGAAGGTATCAACTACAATGAGGGAGATCCTAATTATGATTTATTTAAGTTAGCCTGTAGAGTAAGTGCTAAAAGGTTATTTCCTAATTTTTCCTTTATTGATGCTCCTTATAATCTTAAATATTATAAAGAAGGCCATCCCGAAACAGAAATTGCCTATATGGGTTGTAGAACAAGAGTTATTGGAAATGTTTATGATCCTTCTAGGGAAATAGTAAATGGAAGAGGCAATTTAAGTTTTACAACTATTAATCTACCAAGGTTGGGAATTAAAAACAAAGGGAATTTAGAAAGTTTCTATAAAGAATTAGATGAAACTATGAATCTAATAATAGAACAATTAATAGAGAGATTTGAAATCCAAGCAAGTAAAAAAGTACACAATTTTCCATTCTTAATGGGACAGGGAATCTGGATAGATTCAGATAAACTTAATAAAGATGATTATATAAGGGAAGTATTAAAACATGGAACTCTTTCTATAGGTTTTATAGGACTAGCTGAATGTTTGAAAGCTTTGACAGGTTTCCATCACGGAGAAAGTGAAAAATCCCAAAAAGTAGGATTGGAAATAATCCAGCATATGAGAAGGCGAATGGATGATGTAAGCAGTCAATATAATATGAATTTTACCCTTTTAGCTACACCCGCAGAAGGTACTGCTGGAAGATTTGTTAAGATGGATAGAGAAATATTTGGGACTATTGAAGGGGTTACTGATAGGGAGTACTATACTAATAGTTTTCACGTACCCGTGTATTATGAAATTACAGCTTATGAAAAGATAAGTATAGAAGCACCTTATCATGAATTAACCAATGCAGGCCATATTACATATATAGAGCTGGATGGAGATCCTACACAGAACTTAGATGCCTTTGAAAAGGTAGTAAGATTTATGAAGGAATCAGGGATTGGCTATGGTTCAATAAATCATCCAGTAGATAGGGATCCAGTCTGTGGATATACTGGAATAATAAATGATACATGCCCTAAATGTGGTAGAGTTGAAGGTGATATAAAATTTGAGAGGATTAGACGAATTACCGGATATTTAGTAGGTACCTTAGATAGATTTAACGATGCAAAACGGGCTGAAGAAAGGGATAGAGTGAAACATTTATCCTGTTCATATGAATAAGAGGTGCTTATATGGAAGGAAAAATAAAAATTGCAGGAATTGTAAAAGAGTCTATAGTCGATGGGCCAGGTATAAGGCTGGTAATATTTACTCAAGGATGTGTTCACAACTGTATAGGTTGCCATAATCCTGAAACCCATTCTTTCAGTAATGGTTATTATATGGATATAGAAAAAATAGTAGAAATGGTAAGAAGTGATCCTCTATTAGATGGTATAACTTTAAGCGGAGGTGAGCCTTTCCATCAAGGAAAGAGTTGTGCTATTCTAGCTAAAAAAGTCAAAAAAATGGGTTTAAATATAGTAACTTATACTGGATATACCTTTGAAGATTTAATGAAAGAGATAGACATAAATAGTGGTTGGAAGGAATTATTATTCGAGACGGATATTTTAATAGATGGTAAATTTGATATTGAAAAAAAGAGTTTATTATTGAAATTTAGAGGTTCAGAAAACCAAAGAATAATCGATGTGAAAAGTTCCTTAGAAAAGAATAAAGTAATTATTGCAGAAGTGTGAAATGAGAGGCAACTAGTTTAAACTAGTTGCCTCTTTACCTTATCCTTCAATTTCATCAATTTTTGCAGCTAATATAAAATCATTTTCATGAAGACCACCAATTTTATGGGTCCAAAGTTGAACGATTACTTTTCCCCAGGAAAGATAGATATCAGGGTGATGGCCTTCATCTTCAGCAAGTTTCCCTACTTTATTAGTAAAATCTAGTGCTTCTTTAAAATTTTTAAACCTATAGGTTTTTTCTATTTTTTTATTATCTATTACTTCCCAACCATCTTTTAAAGATTTATGGTATTCTTTGATTTCATCTAGTTCTAAAGTTGGAGCTCCAATACTACAAGGGATACATTTTTTAGCAGTTAAATTTTCCATCTTTTCACCAACCTTTCCTAAAGGTATTATATAAAACTATACCCATAAAAGAAGAGGATTATCAATTGTATCCCATTATCCTTATATTTAACTAAATTATATTCTCCAATTTTTCTCTATATATCTTTATCAATTGACTTTCCGTTAAATCTTTACTGCTTTTATCCAATACTATGGATCCCTTATCTAGCATTATTATTCTATCTGAATACTTTATTGCATCTTTCATATTATGGGATATCATTATAGTAGTAATAGAATATCTTTCTATTAGATCTTTTGTTTTTTTCATCACTACATTGGAGGTTTTTGGATCTAATGCAGCTGTATGTTCATCAAGTAATAATAAATCAGGATGTTTCATTGCGGCCATAATTAAGGATAGTGATTGCCTTTGACCACCAGATAGAAACTTTACTTTAGTGTGGAGTATGTTTTCCAACCCTAGGTCTAAATCCTTTAAAACTTCCTTATATTTATTCATATTATCCTTTTTTATTAGTCTTCTTAAAGCAAATCTTTCTCCTTTTTTATCAGCTAAAGCCATGTTCTCCAAAATTGTTAAGGAAGGGGATACTCCCATAGATGGATTTTGGTAAACTCGACCTATATATAAAGCCCTTTCTTCTTCTTGAAAACTAGTAATATCCATTTTATTCAATATTATTTCACCTTTGTCTGCCTTTATACTTCCACCTATTAAATTAAGAAGGGTACTTTTGCCACAACCATTAGGCCCGATGATTGCGGTACATTTATTTTTTTCTATTTCTAAATTAAAACTGCTGAATATATTTAATTCATTATCTGTATTCCTATTGAAGCTCTTTGATAGGTTTTTTATTTTTAGCATATTTCTCCCCACCTTTAATCTTTCTAAAATCTATTAGATCAGCAAAAAAATTGTTATAGGATAAAAATACTATTACTATTATTGCCGATACTGCCTTTAGGTCAGAAGGTTCTAATCCTAAATCGATGGCTATACCACCGATCAGTTTATAGATTATAGCTCCTAAAATGGCTCTCGTTGTATTTTTAATTCTATTTGACTTCTTACCTATAGTATCTCCAATTATGATAGAGGCAAGAGCTACCACTATAATAGAGCTGCCCATGGTTATATCTACAAAACCTTGCATTTGTGCCATTAAAGCGCCACTTAAGGCTACTAAACCATTAGCTAGCATTAGACCAAGAACCTTGTATCTATTACTATTTTTACCTAAGGACCTTACTAAGGATTCGTTATCGCCAGTAGCAATTAACAAATAACCTATTTCAGTTTTAAAGAATTCATCTAAAGCTATTTTAATTATTAGCATCAATACTGTTAGTATGACAATAGTTGATCCTAAATCATAAACTGAACTATAACTAAATAATGGAATATTGGCTTTCCCATTTGTTTTGAGATTTACAGAATATAATATAGTCATAGTCAAAATTCCTGACAATAATGGTTTAATTTTTAATTTTGTAAAAAGAATTGCTGTTGACAATCCTGCTAAGGTACCAAAAAAGAAAGCAAATAGGGTACTAATTATTGGATTGATTCCAATAGATATAAATTTTGCAAATATGAAAGCACCAAAGGGGAAAGTACCTTCAACTGAAAGATCTGCAATATCCAATATCTTATAAGTTAGAAGTACACCCATAGCTAGAATTCCAAATATAAGTCCTTGTTCCAGTGAAGTCATAATCAATGAATTCATCGTCAAAACCTCCATTTCCTACATGATCCTAGATTTAAGCTTAATTACCAACTTTTATACTATCCTTAAATAAGGGTAAATTTTTATCTAAACCTAATGCTTCCAAAGTTTTTTCATTTACTGTTATAACGGTTTTTGCAGCTAATCTAACTGGTATAGAAGATATATCCTTTTTATCTACTAGTATTTCCTTTGCCATTTGAGCTGTTTGTTTTCCTAATTCATAATAGCTAAGGCCATTTGTAATCAATATCCCACCCTTTACTTGGGTCTCTTCAGCAGATACTGTTATCATCTTGTTTTCTAAGGTTTTCTCCCTGACTAATTCTATGGAAGAAGCAACCATATTATCTGTAATCATATATAAAGCATCCACTTTTTTTATTATAGAATCTAATGCTTGAGGCAGTTCATTTACATTACTGACTCCAACTGTAACTACTTCTAAACCTAGTTTAGGTGCTATATCTTTTACTTCTTCTACTTGAACTTCTGAGTTGGCTTCGCTAGTATTATACAATATACCTATAGTATTAATATTTGGGTCAATCTGTTTGAACATTTCTAATTGGGATTCAGTTGGCGCCTTGTCAGAGGTTCCAGTTATATTACTTCCAACATTTTCCCAACTTTCTACTATTTCAGCCTTTTCTGGATCCGTTACAGCGCTAAATAGTATGGGTATATCTGAAGTAGCTTGTTTAGCAGCTTGGGCAGCTGGCGTTGCAATGGCAAATATTAAATCTACTTGGTCTTTTACAAATTTTTGTGAAATACTAGTTGCAGTTGGTATATCACCTTGGGCATTTTGATAATATATTTCAGCTTCTACTCCTAGCTCCTTTAACTTATCTTCAAATCCCTTCCTGGTATCTTCTAAGGCTGGATGTTCCGCTAATTGGCTGATGCCAATTTTAAACACTTCTTTCTGTGGACTACTAATGGATTCTTTATCTTCAGAATTACACCCGGATAAGATGGTTATACATGTTAATGCAAATGCTAGTAAAATCCAAATTTTTCTTCTTTTCATTTAAATCCTCCTCAAAAAATTTTTTAAAAAAGGAGTTAGGTTTGAATTTTGGGTAAAAAAAATCTTTCGTTCCTACAAATATAGCTTTAAACTATACTTATAGGGACGAAAGATTATTATCCGCGGTACCACCCTTATTATGACAAAAAGTCATCGCTCATTCAGACCTAACAGTCCTATCCCTTATAACGATGGGCTTTCGGATTCGTCTACTCGATTAGACTTTTAACGAATCAGCTCAGGAGTGAATATTACATATCCCCTTAATGTTGGTTTTCACCTAATCCAACTCTCTGTAATTAAGTTAGGATATTTTTTTCTCCATCGATGCTTTTTAGTATTAGGTAATATGATAATACTTTAAAGGGATAATGTCAATACTTTATTTTGAAATATTTTTGGGAATTTTATAAAATTAAAGTAATAAATCTATTCATTGACATTGAATATGAATTATTAGAGAAATTTTCAGAGAAAAAATAGAATAATTAATATGGTATACTGTATTTAGGGATAATTAAAAGCATAAAGATGGGGGTGTTGTAGATGAAAGCATTATTAATCATCGATATGTTGAAGGATTTCATAGATGAGGATGGAGCATTGACTACAGGATCAGCAGGAAAGGGAATAATCCAATTTATTAAAACCAAAGCAGATGAATTTAGAAAAAATGGATATCCGATTATCTATATATGCGATAACCATGAAAAAGATGATAAAGAATTTGAAATGTTCTTACCTCATTGTGTAGCTAATACGAAGGGTAGCCAGATAATTGAGGATTTAGCTGTAACAGATGAAGATAAAATCATAAGGAAAAGACGGTATAGTTCATTTTTTGGTACGGATTTGGACCTCTATTTAAGGGAAAAAAGAGTAAATGAAATCTATTTAGTAGGAGTATGTACTAATATATGTGTTCTCTATACAGCTGCAGATGCTAGGAATTTAGAATATAAAGTAAATATTTATGAAGAGGGAGTAGCTTCTTTTGATGAAGAGGCTCATAATTTTGCATTAAAGGAAATGGGAAATACCTTAGGTTGTAGAATAATAAAATGAGAATGAATAAAAATGGAGTTGATTCAATGAAGGATAATATAAAAAAACTGGCCCATATTATTAATAATTCAAATAATATGGTAGTGATGACTGGGGCAGGAATGGATACGGAAAGTAATATTCCAGACTTTAGATCTAAAGATGGGTTATGGTATAAAGTAGATCCAGAAAAAGTAGCCACTGTAGAAGCCTTATACCAAAATTATCCATTATTCCATGAATTTTATTCAGCCAGAATCAAAAACTTGGAGAATATTACTCCCCATGAAGGCCATTATGTATTAGCAGAACTGGAGAAAAAAGGCTATATAAAAAGCCTAGCTACTCAAAATATTTCAGGATTACATGCTATTGCAGGGAGTAAAAATGTTTATGAACTCCATGGCAATATAAGGGAAATAAGATGCAATGAATGCAATACGAGCCATTCTATTGAAGAGTTTTTAGATAAGAAAAACTGTAATAAATGCGGAAAGAATGCTTTAAGACCAGGAGTAGTATTATTTGGAGAAATGTTACCTGCTAATACTTGGCAGAAGGCCATGAGGGATGTGGAAAATTCAGATGTTTTAATGGTTATAGGTACAAGTCTACAAGTATATCCAGTAAATCAGATGCCCTATATGACAAGAGGAAAGACAGTATATATTAATATGGAACAGGCTAAAGGATATGATTTTGATATTGAGATAATAGGCAAGGCAGGAGAAGTTCTAGCTGAATTAAAGGATATATTATTATAAATATAAAAGTGGTAGGCTTTATATAATCCTACCGCCTTTATATTTAGGGAATATAATTAATGAAAACCGATATTTCCTACAGTTCTACAGTGTTCTTCTACTTTATTCAGTATTCTGTATCCTAAAAATGTTCCAACTACCATAAATCCAACCAAAATTAGCTGTTCTATATAGATTGGTAGCAATGTATTCGTACCCAACAATATCCCTCTTATAGAATCATAGCCATAGGTTATAGGTAAAGATAAGGATATGGGTATTATAACTCTTGGTAATACTATAATAGGAAAGGACTCACCAGATAACATGTTCAAAGAAAAATTGGTTATATCTATAATATTATTAGCATTGTTAGTTATAAGTACTAAAGAAGCAATCCCAAAACCTAAACCATATAGAGCTATTAGCATAGGTAAAAGTGTAAATACTGCTGGAAGTATTCCATTTCCTATATTGAATCCAAACATAATCCAAATTAAAAAGGCTACAGTTAAGGCATTTATGGTGGTCATAATTAATGAGAAAATAGACCTTCCTATTAGCTGAGCCCAAAGGGGAATAGGAGTAAGCCAATTAGACTCAATTACTCCTACATCCATTTCATTTTTCAAAGAAAATCCCATACCCCATAATACTGAACTTATAAAACTGCTTACAATACTTCCAATTACCAAGAAAGCCATATAATCCGTAGTGCCTGAATATTGGCTAAACCCTATATTTTCACCATTTATCTGAAAGGCTTTGGAAAGAAAGTATACTGGAGTAATCCACATTATAGGCTCAACTATTATAAACACTGCATTGGCTGGATATCTAAAAAATATTTTTGCATCTTTCTTTATTATTGCTTTCATAGCTATTAAATAGTTCATTAATTTCACTTTATTTCCCTCCAATTCTTAAACTAATAATGTCCTAAAGAACCAATTGTTTTTGCTTTTTTCTGAGTGTAGAAAAAGGATAATATACCTAAGATCATTAAGATAATTCCAGATACTATTAAGAAATTTATTTCTTTGGTAATATCCCCCAATGTAGCACCAGATGCAATAACTGACCTTAAAGCATTAATGCTATGGGTTACAGGAATAAATTCAGAAACTTTTCTCATCCAATTAGGCAGTACTGCCAGTGGATAGGTTATTCCACAAAATATAGTCATAATTCCTCGAACTAAAAATACCATTGAATTAGCTTCTTTAGCCCATAAAACTAAGGATGCAAAGATAAATCCAATTCCATATACAGCAGGTATAGATATTAATATTATGAACAGTGCTAACAAAGGGTTCCCAATGAATTTAAAATTATAAAATATTTTGAATTCTATAATTGAAGCTATCATATAAATTATACTAGACAACAACTGGGATATAGAATAACCTATTAATATACTAATCTTTGGTATTGGACATAGCCAATTGGATTCTAAAGTACCTCTCATTTGTTCCATTCTTAAACTAGAGCCGAAAGACCAAAGCATAGTGTTAATCCACATCCATACTGTGGTTCCAATTAACATATAAGTTGTATAGTCCGTAGTACCTGCAACAGTTTGGAACTGGGCTAAAGAACTGGCTTCAACACCGGATAATGCTTTTGCAGTAAATAAATATCCAAAAGGAAATATAATAGGCCATATTAATAGTGCAATAAACCAAGATGGATATCTTAACATTATCTTCCATTCTTTTTTTACTACTGCAAATATAGGGGCGAAAGTATTCATAATATATTCCTCCTATTCCCTTAATGATTTTCCTGTTAGATCAATAAATACATCTTCTAAAGTAGGTTCTTCTACACTAAAATTGATAATCTTATTATCTGATGAAATGATATTAGATATTAAATCGTTTATAGTATCAGAACCATTAGCAATATGGATTTTAACCTCCCATCTTTGAGTTGTGTCGTTGAAGTCTGATCGAATATTTCCAACGGATGAGATTTCGTTGATTTTTCCTTGAATATTATCATTCCAATCTTTTAACTCTAGTACTATTACATTAGTTTTATTTAAACTTTTTTTCAAATTATAAGGCGTATCCATGGCAATGATTTTACCATGATCTATTATAGCTATCCTATCACTTAGTTGATCTGCTTCTTCCATATAATGGGTGGTTAATAATATGGTTCTACCTTCTTCTTTTATTTCCAAAATTAACTCTCTTAGGTTTCGAGCAGATTGGGGATCTAAGCCTGAAGTCGGCTCATCTAAAATCAATATTTCTGGATCTGAAATTAAAGCTTTTGCTAAAGCAACCCTTTGTTTCATTCCGGTAGAGTATTTTTCCACTGTTTCATCTGCTCTCTTATCCAGATTAAATCGTTTTAAAAGATAATCTATTTTGTAATTGGCTTTTTTCCCAGTTATACCGTTCATGGCAGCGAAGTATTCTAAGTTTTCTCTTCCTGTTAGTTTCCAATAAGTACTCCTTTCTCCTGCTAACACAGTACCTAAAATTTTCAATACTTCTTTAGGCCTTTCTACACAATTAATGCCATTAATAATAGCTGTACCAGAAGTTGGTCTAAGTAAAGTAGATATCATTTTAATAGTAGTAGTTTTACCTGCGCCATTAGGGCCTAAAAAACCAAATATTTCTCCTTTTGCTACATTAAAACTTACATTATCAACAGCAACGAATATTTCTTTTTCCTTATTACGTCGTAAAAAACCATTTTTTTTCTTTATTTCGAATTCTTTTCTTAGATTATTTACTTCAATTGCACAATTAGTCATAAAAACCCCCCTAGGATCGATTTATTTTTCTAAATAATGGATTTAATCTAATAATAAGTTAAAAAAATTAAAAAGTCAATAGCAAAACTTAAAAATATTAATAATTACATTAATAAACTTAATATAATTATTAAAAATATGAAATGTTTTTACGAAAAATTAAAAACTAGTTCAAAAACAATATTTTGGGTACAAGATAATTAAGGATGTATTTCAAATTTTAGGGGGGATTGAATTGTTATATAAAATTGTTAATGATTTTCCAAATGAAATTCTAAATGCAGAAAGTCATGGACCCTATATATCTTTATATCAACCTACCCATAGACAAAGTTCAGAAATAAAACAGGATATAATTAGGTTTAAAAACTTAGTAAAGAAAATAGAGGAATCACTAAAACTAGAATATTCAAAACGAGATATAGAGACAATTTTGGAACCGTTATATACCTTAGCAGAAGATAATGAATTTTGGTTGCATAGTTATGATGGTATAGCTATATTGATGGTTGAGGACAAATGTGTGATCTATAAGCTACAAAGAAAAGTTGAAGAAATGGCCTTAGTATCAGATAGCTTTTATATTAAACCTTTAATAAGAAAGTTTCAGTCTTCAGATGGTTATCAGCTATTAGGATTAAATAGGAAAGAGTTTAAGTTATTTGAAGGTAATAGATATATCTTGGATGAGATAGAGTTACCTGCAGATATACCTAGAACTATAAAAGACGTTCTTGGAGATGAATATACGGAATCCTATTTAAAAGCAGCCTCTTATGGTGGAGGAGATAGAGCTATGTTTCATGGTCATGGTTCTAAAAAGGACGAAATCCAAATCGATATAGAAAGGTTTTTTAGATCTGTAGATAGAATAGTACTTGATAGGTATTCTAAACCCTCTAAACTGCCTTTAATGCTGGTTGCTTTACCTGAATATCATACAGTTTTTAAAAACTTAAGTCATAACCCATATTTAATGGAAGAGGGTATTAAGGTAGACTTTGATTCTCTAAGTTTAGCTAAATTGAGAGATAAAGCATGGGAGCAAATAGAATCGGTTTACTTAAATAAGACAAAGAAATTAATAGATAGATTTGAAAATGCTAGAGCTCAATTTTTGGGTTCAGACGATTTAGCCCAAATAGCAAGAGCAGCTTTAGAAAATAGAGTTGAAACTATATTAGTAGAGGATAATAGGATAATTCCTGGAAAAATAAATCCAGATACAAATATGATAGAAGAAGGTAATTTAGAAAATCCACTAGTGGGAGATGTTTTAGACGACTTAGCTGAGATGGTATTTAAATCAAAGGGTGAAGTGGTAGTTTTACCAAAGGAAAGAATGCCTTCAGCTACAGGAGCTGCTGCTATATATAGATATTAATAATTAAGAACCCTATATAAGGTTCTTAATTATTGATATCTATAATTTTCCCATTTTATGAAATTATTTTGATATAATAATTATAAAAAAATAATTTAGTACCTATTTTGAGTGGTAGATATTCATTATAATATATGTTTTGCGGACAAGTTTTATGGTATAAAATAGAATAAAGAAGGAGAAATATATAAATAAATTTTCTAATAAAATTAATATTAGAAATATTAATATAGACAATCTAAAATATTTATTGGAAAATAGTTAATCTAATGGTAGAATTAATGATAGTGTTTTCTTAATTTTATTAGAAAACGGGGGAGTCAATTAATTTGACTATGTAAATAATAAGACTGAAGGGAATGGGGAAGATGTGTAGCGAACAGGTATTAGAAGAACTAAAAACAGAAATTGAAACTAAAAGAAAAGAATTAAACCTTTTAGTTGTAGAAGACATAAATAAAGATGAAGTATTAAAATTTAGTGTAGAGTTAGATAAACTTATAGAAAAATATTATAGTATCCAGCTAGATAAAAAATGAGCAGTATATAATATTCATCTGCTCATTTTTCATAAGGACTAATGGCTTCAACTAATAATAATTAAATTAAAGAATATAGAACTGATAGCGCAATCAAAGCTATTAATATACCTATAATCCAGTACAATATCTTTTTCTGTATGAAGAAAAATTTCAATAGAACCACCCCTTATTAATCATGGTATTATAATCTATTTAAAATATATATAATATATGCAAGCATTTATAGTTTTAATAATTGTACTATAATGATATATTATAGATACGGAATAATTTAAGGAGGGATTTTTTATGTCAGTAAAGATACTTAGTGATAGCGCTTGTGATTTACCTAGAGAAATAATAGATGAATACAATATAGATATACTTCCAATTATAGTAATAAAAGATGATACAGAGTATTTAGATGGTGTGACTATTGACCCTAAAGATTTATATGATAATATGAGAGCGGGACAAGTTTATAAAACAGCACAAATACCACCAAAAATGTTTGAAGAAAAATTTGAGGAATATGCTAAAAATGGTGAAGATGTAATATACATAGCTTTTTCATCAGGACTTTCAAGCACCTACCAAACTTCTGTACTAACGAGGGATTCATTAAAAGATAAATATCCTAATATGAATATAGATATAGTAGATTCCAAATCTGCTTCCGTAGGTTTTGGTTTATTAGTCCATAAAGCTGCTCAAATGGCTAAGGAAGGGAAAAGTAAAGAAGAAATATTAAAAATGTTAGACTTTTATATTAGGCATATTGAACATATATTTACAGTAGATAATATAGAATATTTATTTAGAGGAGGAAGGGTTACTCGTACTCAAGCTTTTGTAGGGGGGTTATTGAATATAAAACCTATTTTAGATATACCAGAGGACGGTACTTTACAGCCAAGAGAAAAGGTGAGAGGACGAAAAAAAGTTTTGACTAGGATGATTGAGATAATGGAAGAAAGGGCAGACCATGCAGATTTAAAAAAACAGGTTATAGGAATCAATCATGGAGATGATATTGAAGGGGCTATGAAGTTGAAAGGGATGATTGAAGAGAAATTTGGCTGTACTAACTTTATTATAAATGTTATAGGATGTGCTATAGGCGCTCATTCAGGGCCAGGGACATTATCAGTGTTTTTCCTAAATGAAAAATATAAAGAATAGTAAAAGAATCCAGGCTATATGTCTGGAGTCTTTTATGTCAATAATTTAAAAAAAGTATGGACAAACCCAATCAATAGTAGTATAATAAATAATGTTGATTGGGTATTATTTTGCTCCTTTAGCTCAGTCGGCTAGAGCACCTGACTCTTAATCAGGGTGTCCAGGGTTCGAGTCCCTGAAGGAGCACCAAAGTAAATATATGTTTCCATGAGGAAATGAAATCAAGGCTTACAGAG
Source organism: Clostridium sp. Cult1 (assembly GCF_021655095.1). Classification (GTDB taxonomy): domain Bacteria; phylum Bacillota; class Clostridia; order Tissierellales; family Tepidimicrobiaceae; genus Schnuerera. The sequence continues at coordinate 1,999,853 of NZ_PPXW01000001.1, forward strand.
GTTTTCTGTAGGTCTTTTTTTTGGCTCTTTGTCAATATTTGGGGTGGGATTTTCTTAAAGGTTCTATAATAAATGTTGGGGTGGAAAATAATTTACCCTAACATTTATTTTTTCTAAAAATAAAATGCACTCGTGAAATAAACCTGCTAAAATGTTAATTGGTTAAAAAAAATATACAAAGGAGGTTTATTCACAAGTGCAATCTAATTTTATCACACAATTATTAGATTTAAAAGGGGTTAAAGTAACTAAAATATCGCATGAGGATTCTTTCGTTAAAATCTACATTACAACTGATCCAAAAGAGCATACTTGCCCTGCTTGTGGTGCTAAACTAAAAAAATTCATGACTACAGAGAACAGACAATTAAGGATTTACCTTTTCAATTTAAGCACACATATCTTGTACTTCGAAAAAGAAGGTATGCTTGCTCTTGTGGAAAGAGGTTTTATGAGTCTTATGACTTTCTACCTCGCTATCACCGCATGACTAACCGTTTAGCATTTTTTATTTGCCAAGAGCTTACCAAGCTAACTAGTCTAACTTCTGTAGCTAAAGTGGCCAACG
>NZ_PPXW01000001.1:2000450-2030147 GCF_021655095.1 Clostridium sp. Cult1
ATTATAATGGTTAATGAATATAAACTTTATGAACCATCCTGGTGTCCTGGATGTGGAAACTATATGATAAGAACAGCCCTTAAACAAGCTTTAGAAGAACTAGGGCTGGCACCGCATGAAGTAGTTATTTCATCGGGGATAGGTCAGGCTGCAAAAATGCCCCATTATATAAAGGTGAATGGATTCAATGGTCTCCATGGTCGGGCTTTGCCACCAGCCATAGGAATAAAAATGGCAAATAAAGATTTAAAAGTAATTGTAGAATCGGGAGATGGGGATACATACGGTGAAGGAGGAAACCATTTCATCCATACTATAAGAAGAAATATAGATATAGCCCACTTTGTCCACGATAATCAGATATATGGATTGACTAAAGGGCAAGCATCACCTACAACAGCTATGGGACAGAAGACTACCTTACAATTTGATGGGGTTAAGGTGGAGCCGTTACAACCTTTGGCTTTAGCTTTAACTATGGGAGCAGGCTTTGTGGCTAGAGGATTTTCTGGAGATATTCCCCATTTAGTAGAGATAATGAAAGAAGCAATAAATTATAAAGGCTATGCGCTAGTAGATATATTCCAACCCTGTGTAGTATGGAATAAGGTAAATACCTTTGCATGGTACAAGGAAAGAGTGTATCATTTACCAGAGGATTATGACTATACCGATAGGGAAGAAGCCTTTAAAAAGGCCATGGAGTTTGGCGATAAAATTCCTATAGGAATACTATATAAAGTTGAAAAGGAAACCTATGAAGACAAGTTCCCATTTATAAAGGAAGGGCCACCTCTTGTAGATAGAGAATTGGATCCTATGGATGCGGAAAAACTACTAAAGGAGTTCATGTAAAAGGATAGCTTAAGCTATCCTTTTACATATCTATTTAGCCTATGGATTTAGTAGCAATTAAATTGGCATTTGTATTACATATATTCTTTGCAATTATATCTCCTGCGTTAATAGGTGTTTCAATTTCTAAATACCTTATTTCATCCATGATTTGAAGCATCTTATTCTTGGGGATTCCCACATCAGTTCTTACGGGTAACATACTGTTGGAGAACCCTTTAATTCTTACTGTAGATGTAAGGACTCTAGTAGGGTTGGTCATTTCTTTTATAGCATATTGAAAACCTCTATTACATCTATTTCCACTAACCTTATATCCTTCTTTTGATGTAGGATCTTTTTCAATAATTAAATTACATCCAATGGGGCAAAGGATGCAAATTTTTTCTAACCTGCCCATATTAATCCCTCCAATCATTTAATATAAACTGAAACTTTGTTTCCAGTCATATTATTTAAATCCTCTTTTCTTAAGAGTATAGATTCCATTTCTGATGGAAATAATTGATTTCTCTTAAATTTTTTTATAACCTTTCCATTGGTTTCTACAATAATCTCTATATTTTTATAGATATTATCTACTCTCATGAATAGGTTAATATTCTCATCTAAATTATCTATATCTAAATATTGGGGCAGAACATATCTTACTCCCTTTTCAGGATATAGGTGAACTATATTATCCTTAATCTTTTTCTTTTCACCAACTTCTTTAATATATTTAGCTGCCGATTCTCCAGCTTTATAAGATTCTTTAGTTACATTATCAACTAAATCATGAACATGGAGTACATTACCACATGCAAATATTCCTGCTACACTAGTTTCTAAAGTTTCATCTACTAGGGGACCAGAAGTAAGGGGATCCATTTTTACTCCTGCACTTTTAGATAATTCATTTTCAGGAATCAATCCAACGGAAAGGATTAAGGTATCGCATTCTATATGTTTTTCTGTTCCTTTTATTACATTTCTATCTTCATCTACTTTAGCTAATATTACACCTTCAATTCTGCTTCTACCTATAATATCTATTACCGTGTGTTCTAATAATAAAGGAATATTAAAATCCTCCAGACATTGAGCAATATTCCGTTTTAGCCCATTAGGATAGGGCATTATTTCAGCTACAGCTTCTACTTTTGCTCCTTCTAAAGTAAGTCTTCTTGCCATGATTAACCCAATATCCCCAGAACCAAGAATTACAACCTTTTTTCCTACCATATATCCTTCTATATTGATAAATCTTTGGGCAGTCCCAGCAGTAAAAATTCCACTAGGTCTGGTACCTGGGATATTAATAGCTCCCCTTGGTCTTTCACGACAGCCCATGGCTAATATTATGGCTTTAGCTTGAATACTAAAAAAACCATCAGTAGAATTTACCACTGCCAATTCCTTTTTATCATTTATATCTAAAACAAAGGTATTTAGTCTATAATCTATGCCTAGTTCCTCTACTTTGTCCATAAATATCTTCGCATATTCAGGCCCTGTTAATTCCTTTTTAAAAATATGGAGTCCGAAACCATTATGAATACATTGGTTTAAAATTCCACCTAATTCATTATCCCTTTCTATAATTAGTATATCCATCACTCCCAATTCCTTGGCTCTAATTGCAGCAGCTAAACCAGCAGGTCCACCGCCTACTACAACTAAATCATAATTCAAATTTAACACCTCCAAAATGATTATTTGGTTTTACCTGTCAAAATATAAGAATCTAAACTATCCTTCACAATTTCTTCTATATCCTTACCTTGTTCTCTAGCCAATATTTCCATTACACGAGGCATACAAAATCCGCCTTGACATCTACCAGAGCCAGGTCTTGCTCTTCTCTTTACTCCATCAACAGTAGTAGCCCCTGCCTTCCTAAGGATTGCATCTATAATTTCTCCTTCTGTTATGGTTTCGCATCTGCAAATTACTTTACCGTACCTAGGATCAATTTTTATCAATTCATTCTTTTCTTCATTTGATAGTTGGTTGAACCTAATTATCTTTTTTCTATTAGGATTATAGTTATCCTTTTTTACCAGACCATTATTAATCTCACCTACCATATTAACCACATATTCTGCAATAGCTGGTGAAGCTGATAGCCCAGGCGACTTTATACCTGCCACATTTATAAAACCTGGGGCATCATCTGGTTCTCCTATTATAAAATCTCCGGTTTCTGGTTCTGCTCTAATTCCAGCAAAAGTGGTAATTACTTTGTCAAAGGGAATATTCGGGAGGGATTTACTAGCAACTTTGGCTACGAACTTTAATCTATGGCTATTGGTTTTTGTATCTTCTTTCTCTTCTATAATTTCACTATCTGGTCCTACTATTAAATTCCCATGAACAGTAGGGGTTACCACCACACCCTTGCCTTTTTGTGTTGGGCATTGGAATATTACAGTATTTACAATATTACCAACGGTTTTGTCCATTAAATAATATTGGCCTTTTTTAGGAATGATTCTAAACTTATTATGGGAAACCATATTATTCAACTTATCTGCATAGATTCCTGCACAATTTATTACTATTCGCCCTTCTGTTTTACCTTTATTAGTAAAAACATTGTATCCATTAGAGGTTTTATCAATATTCAATGCCTCTGTATTTAAGCTAAGTTCAACCCCGTTTTCTATAGCATTTTCTCCTAGTGCAATGGCCAATTCCCAAGGACCAATGATGCCAGCAGTTTTAGCATATAATGCACCTTGAACATTATGAGATATATTAGGTTCCATTTTTTCTACCTGGTCTCTATTCAGAATTTCCATTTTAGGAACCCCTGATTTTAAGCCTCTATTATATAGAACCTTTAATGTTTTTAAATCAGTATCATCAAAAGCTAAAACCAAGGAGCCAATCCTTTTAAAGGGAACGCCTAATTCATCACATACCTGGTCAAACATAGGATTACCCCGTACGTTAAAATAAGCCATCTTGCTACCGTTAAGAGCATCAAATCCAGCGTGTATTATAGCCGTATTTGCTTTAGTAGCACCGTTGGATATATCGTTTTCCTTGTCCATTAACAATATGTCTAATTCATATTTGGACAATTCTCTAGCAATAAAATTGCCTATAATCCCTGCACCAATTATGATTACATCATACATGGAAAACCCTCCTTTTTTGGATAAATACAAAAGAACCACACTTTGCTCTTTAAGAGCAAAAAGTGTGGTTCTCCATTCTCAACCATAATATTTAATTTTTATCTTATAATTATTATATTATTCTATTGGCAAATTGTAAAGCAAAAAAACAATATTTCTAAATATTCATAAAAAGAGGACCTTTATCATAATATTATATAAATAAAATCTATTCTGATATGATAAATATGTATAAAATTAAATATTTGGTGGAGATAGAGAGAACCGCAATATTTAACCTATTGAATAATAGGCTAGATAGTTGCGGTTTTATTTAGAAGAAATATTTTCGGTAGACTGTATAGAGACAGAAGTACAAGCATATATCTAGTAATAGTGCAGGAATAATTAGAATAGAAAAGAAACTTTTGATACACAAAAATTCCGATGGAATAGATGATTCCTATACAAAAAGGGGGGAGAGTCATGAAAGATTTTTTCAATACTGCAAATCAGAATCCAATTATAGCTGCCCTTAACCATGTAGACAAATTAGACAAGGTTATCCAATCGCCATGTAAAATAGTGTTTTTATTAACAGGGAATATACTCAATCTGGGATTTATAGTAGATAGCTTAAAGAAGAAGGATAAACTAGTATATATTCACATAGATTTAATAGACGGATTTTCTAAAGATGATATAGCTGTAAAATTCATATATGAACATATAGGTTTAGATGGCATAATCACAACTAAAGCTAATTTAATAAAAGCAGCAAAGGAATTGCATATATTCACTATACAAAGATTGTTCATATTAGATTCTCTAGCATTAGATTCTGGCATTAATTCAATAAAAAACACAAAGCCAAATGCTGTTGAAATACTTCCAGGAATCATGCCTAAAATAGTGAAAAATGTAATTGCAGAAACTCGTATACCGGTAATAACCGGAGGACTTATTAAAGAAAAGGAAGATGTGATTTTAAGCCTTAAAGCAGGAGCTATAGCCATATCTACTAGTAATGAAGAAGTGTGGTATATGTAGTAAAAACGATATAGGAGGTGAGAAGAAAAAGTTATTCATTTTATTGGATTTTAAGATTATTAGAAAATTTAAAAAGGGGGAGAAGATGTGTCGAATATGGGTATGTATTTTGGTGAGTTTTTTGGTACAATGTTGTTAATCCTTCTTGGTGATGGAGTAGTGGCAAACGTTGTTCTAAAGGATTCTAAAGGCAATAACTCAGGGTGGATAGTAATTTCCACAGCTTGGGGATTAGCAGTTGCAATGGCGGCATATACTACTGGCTGGGTTAGTGGTGCCCATCTTAATCCAGCATTGACTTTAGGGTTTGCTGCCATTGGAAATATATCCTGGTCTTTGGTGCCTGGATATATTGTGGGCCAAATGTTAGGGGCAATGGTTGGTGCTATTTTAGTATACTTAACTTATAAAGATCATTTTGCAGCTACAGAAGATGCAGATGCCAAATTAGGAGTATTTTGTACAGCTCCGGCAATAAGAAATACTGTATCCAATATGATTACTGAAATTATAGGAACTGCTATGTTGGTTATTGGAATCTTAGGTATTAATCATGGTAATAACGGGGTAGGTGCCCTATCTGCCTTATTAGCAGGTTTTCTAGTATGGAGTATAGGATTAAGTTTAGGAGGTCCTACAGGTTATGCTATAAATCCTGCCAGGGATTTAGGACCGAGAATAGCCCATGCTATATTGCCAATACCGGGAAAGAGAGATTCAGATTGGGGCTACGCCTGGATACCAATAGTAGGACCAATAATTGGTGGAGTATTGGGTGCTTTCGTATATCAGCTATTTACAAATTTATGGGTATAACTATAGAATAAAATAAAAGGGGGAAGAAGCATTGGTTAAAAAATATGTAATGGCTTTAGATCAGGGTACAACAAGTTCTAGAGCTATAATCTTTAATCATGAAGGGGAAATAATTCAAGTAGCACAAAAGGAATTTACTCAATACTATCCAAAACCAGGTTGGGTAGAACATGACCCAATGGAAATATGGGGCACCCAGTCTGGAGTCCTTAGAGAAGTGCTAGAAACAGCAGGAATTAGACCAGATGAAATAGCAGCCATAGGGATAACAAATCAAAGGGAAACTACTGTGGTATGGGATAAAAATACAGGAAAACCCATATATAATGCTATAGTTTGGCAATGTAGAAGGACAGCAAATATCTGTGATGAATTGAAAGCAAAAGGTCTAGAAGATTATATTAGGGAAAACACTGGACTGGTAATAGATGCATACTTTTCAGGAACTAAAATTAAATGGATACTAGATAATGTAGAGGGAGCTAGGGAAAAAGCTGAAAAGGGTGAATTATTATTTGGTAATATGGATACTTGGTTAATATGGAATTTAACAAGAGGCAAGGTACATGTTACGGATTATAGTAATGCCTCTAGAACTATGATATACAATATTAAGGAATTAAAATGGGATGAAAAGATGTTAGAAGAATTAGGTATACCAGCTGCTATGTTACCAGAAGTTCGACCTTCTAGTGAAATATATGGTGTTACAGATCCACAAACCCTTGGTGGTGCAAAAATTCCAATTTCAGGTATAGCAGGAGACCAACAGGCAGCCTTATTTGGGCAGGCTTGTTTTGAACCGGGAATGGCTAAAAATACATATGGCACTGGATGTTTTATGTTGATGAATACTGGTGAAGAAGCGGTAACTTCTAAAAATGGACTTTTAACCACTATTGCCTGGGGAGTAGATGGCATGGTAGAATATGCCCTAGAAGGTAGTATCTTTGTAGCTGGGGCTGTAATCCAATGGTTAAGAGATGAACTACATTTAATAACCCATGCAAAGGATAGTGAATATTTTGCATCCCAAGAAAAAGATAATAATGGAGTATATCTAGTCCCTGCCTTTGTGGGATTGGGAGCTCCTTATTGGGATATGTATGCAAGGGGAACTATAGTAGGTTTAACAAGGGGAGCAAATAAAAATCATATAATAAGGGCAGCTTTAGAGTCTATTGCATATCAAACAAGGGATGTATTGGAAGCTATGCAGGAAGATTCAGGTATAGACCTACAGGATTTAAGGGTAGATGGAGGAGCAGTGGCAAATAATTTCCTAATGCAATTTCAATCGGATATATTAGGGGTTCCTGTCCATAGACCAGAGATAATAGAAACTACCGCATTAGGTGCAGCCTATTTAGCAGGGCTAGCCGTTGGCTTCTGGAGTGATAAAGAAGAGATAACAAAACGGTGGAGTGTAGATAGAGTCTTTGAAACTGAAATGGAAGATGAAGAAAAAGAGAGATTATATAAAGGGTGGAAAAAAGCCGTAGAAAGATCTCATAAATGGGAAGAAGAATAGAAGATTAGATGGCCTAGGCCATCTAATTTTTATGCTAGTATTGCTTCTAAGTCTTAAGTAGTTCTTTGTGATAATGGGATTATTTAGGGTATAACATAGTATAGTGAAATAAGTTCAACAATATAAGGGACGGGAGGTTTTCAATTGGACTATACTATTTTAGTAGGTGGTGCAGCTGGTCAAGGTATAGATACCTTTGCTCATCTTTTAGAGAAAACTTTAAAACGTTGCGGATATTATGTGTTCACCTATAGAGACTATATGTCTAGGGTTAGAGGTGGACATAATTTCATTCAAATTAGGTTTTCGGATAAAGAGATTTTTACACATTCTGAAAAAATTGATCTAGTATTTGCCTTAAATGAAGAAACTATAGAAATCCATAGTTCCAGATTAAAACCCAAGGGAATTTTAATCTGTGATGAAGGGATAGGTAAAGGGGAAAAGATAGTACATATACCCATAAAGAGAATACTAAAGGATATTAAAAATCCTAGAGTCTATAATACCATAGGATTAGGTGCTATAATCAAGTACTTTGGATTGCCCCTTAATATTCCAGAAGGGTTGATTAGAAGCCAATTTCAAGAAAAAATAGCCCCAGCCAATATATCTGCTTTAAGGGCAGGATATGAGGCAATGGAGAAGAGATATAAATTAGAATTATTGGAAGATGATAAAATAGTAATCAATGGAAATGAAGCCTTAGCCTTAGGAGCCCTAGGGGCAGGATGTAAATTTTACTGTGGATACCCTATGACTCCATCTACCAGTATATTATCCTACTTATCCAAGAAATCAGAAGAAATGGGAATTATGGTAGAGCAGATAGAAGATGAAGTAGCTGCTCTAAATATGGCCTTAGGAGCTTCCTATGGAGGAATAAGATCCATGACAGGTTCTTCTGGAGGAGGGATAGCCTTAATGATAGAATCCCTAAGCCTAGCAGGCATTGTAGAATTACCTATAGTATTGGTAAATGCCCAAAGGTCAGGTCCAGCCACAGGTATGGCTACTAGGACTGAACAATCAGACCTTAGATTTATGATCCATGCAGGCCATGGGGAATTTCCTAGGATGGTTATAGCCTTAAGAAACCCAGAAGATGCATTTTATCAAACGACTAGGGCCTTTAATATAGCTGATAAATATAGAATTCCCGTAATTCTTCTAACGGATTTGTATTTAGCAGACTATACTCAAACTATAAAACCCTTTGATTTTAGTAAGATTAAAATAGATAGGTATATTTCTAAGGAAGAAGAGCTAATAGATGAAGAGTATAAACCCTATAAACTTACTAAAGATGGCATATCTCCAAGGATAATTCCAGGGGAAATACCAGGTCAGGTAGTCCTAGCAGATAGCCATGAACATGATGAATTTGGGCATATTACAGAAGACCCAATTATCAGGACTAAAATGGTAGATAAAAGGATGGAAAAATTCCAAGGTTTAAGAGAAGAGGTGGAGGAACCTTGGCTAATTGGGGACGAAAGGCCAGAGAATTTAATAGTCTGCTGGGGCTCTACCTATGGTGCAGTTCAGGAAACAGTTGATAGACTTAGGGGAGAAGAAGTATCTATTGGGGCTTTAGTATTTGGAGATATATGGCCGTTCCCTAAAGAGAGGTTATTAGATTTAGGAAAAACTGCCAGTAGGATAATAGATATAGAACAAAATGCTACCGGTCAATTAGATAGTTTAATAAGGGAAGAAACCCCTTATGAATCTAGCCACAAAATTTTAAAATATGATGGAAGACCTTTCAGCGGCTATGAACTCTATAAAAGGATTAAAGGGGAAGTATTAAAATAGATATTAGTTTTGGAATATAGCCAAATTCTATGGGTAGAATATACATAACAATATTTAGAAAGGGTTTGGTTAAATGAATGAAATGGATAACAGAAATCCAAATAAATTAATATATGAAAAATCCCCTTATTTACTTCAACATGCCTATAACCCAATAAATTGGCAATCCTGGGGAGAAGAGGCTTTTCAGAAGGCTAAGAAAGAGGATAAACCTATATTTTTGTCCATAGGATATTCTACCTGTAGATGGTGTCATAATATGAATAGGGAATCCTTTCAGGATGAGGAAGTAGCCAATATATTAAATGAGCACTTTGTTCCAATTAAGGTAGATAGGGAAGAAAGGCCAGATATAGACAAGGTTTATATAACTTTTGCAGAAGCCTTAACTGGAACAGCTGGGTGGCCTCTTACTCTATTATTAACTCCAGATGGTAAGCCTTTTTTTGCTGGAACCTATTTCCCTAAAAGATCAAAAAGAGGACTTACTGGGCTAATAGAATTATTAACTAAGGTTAAGGAAACTTGGAAGGAAAGAAAAGAGGATATAATTGAAGAAAGCCATTATATATTAAAAGAAGTAGATTCAAGATACAATAGCTATTCTAAAGGAAATATTGATAAAGATATATTGAAAATGACAAAGGAAGAGTTAGAAGAAACCTATGACGAAGCTAATGGAGGATTTTCCTATAGGCCTAAATTTCCATTACCTCAGTATATACTTTTTTTACTAGAATACGGATATAATATGGATGATGAAAAGGCAATAAATATGGCTGAAACAACTCTAGACAATATGTATAAAGGGGGTATATTCGATCATATAGGATTTGGGTTTTATAGGTACTCAGTAGATGAAAAATGGTTAGTTCCTCATTTTGAGAAGATGTTATACGATAATGCTTTACTGGCTATTACTTATATTAAAGCCTATGAAATGACTAAAAAACTTCATTATAAAGAAATTGGAGAGAAGATATTCGAATTTCTATTAAGGGATATGGTATCAGAGGAAGGCGGCTTTTATTCTGCCTTAGACGCAGAAACAGAAGGAGAAGAGGGGAAATACTATGTATTTGAATACGATGAAATAATAGATCTTTTAGGAGAAGAGTTTGGAGAATTTTATACCAATTATTATGATATAACGGAAGAGGGAAATTTTGAAGGAAAGAGTATTCCCAATCTAATTGGAAAGGACTTAGATTCTATAAAGGAATTAGATATGAATAAGTTGAATAGTATGAGGGATATGATTCTATCCTATAGGGATAAAAGGGTTAAACCCCATAGAGATGAGAAGATTCTAACATCCTGGAATGGGTTAGCCATAGCTGCTTTAGCCTATGGAGGGAAAGTGGTAAAGAAAGACCTATTTATAAAAAGGGCAAAAGAGGCGGCAGATTTTATAATATCTAATTCTATAGATGAAAAAGGCTATCTATTGTCTACCCATATTGATGGAGAGAGCTATAACTATGGATTTTTAGAAGATTATGCTTTTTTCATATATGGACTTTTAACCCTTTATCAGGCAACTGAAGATAAGACCTATTTGGAAATAAGCAAAAAATTAAAGGATGATATGGTAAGGCTGTTCTGGGATGAAGAGGGTGGAGGATTTTATTATTACAGTCATATTTCAGAACAGTTAATCCTAAGACCAAAGGATTTTTACGATGGGGCAATCCCTTCAGGTAATTCTTTTGCAGCCCTAGGCCTTCAAAAATTATCTAATATAACAAAAGATGAAGAAATATATGATAGACTGAATAAGGTATCCTACTCAATAGGAGATAGTATAAACAAGAATCCAACGGCTTATATATATTCCATATTAGCCTTTACATCTTTTTCCTTATAAAGACAAAAATATATTTACTATTAGGAACAATTATGCTATACTGTAATATAATATTTTATAAAGTAAATTTAAAAACTATGACTTGGTAAAGTAGAGTATATATAGTATTACAGAGAGGATTCCAGCTGGTGGAAGGAATCTATACTAGTGTATTCGAAGTGCACCAAGGAGTTTTTAGTCGAAACTTCAGTAGACTTAAACGGTAGTTCTCGTTATAGAACTAGAGTATGTTAGTACTCGAATAGAGATGGGATCATGTCCCAAACAGAGTGGAACCGCGAAAGTAACCTTTTGCCTCTGTATATTTATTTATACAAGAGGTAAAAGGTTTTTTTATTGCTATCCCCAGGGTAAACTAAGGATATATATTCAAAGGATTACTTTTAATAAAAAATTATTTTTGGGAGGAGATAAAATGGAATTTAACAATATCTATAAAACCATAGGAAGAACGCCTTTAGTAAAATTAAATAATATGATAACAGAAGATATGGCAGATATTTGGGTGAAAGTGGAGTTTTTCAATCCAGGTGGTAGTGTTAAGGATAGACCAGCTTTATACATGATTAAAGATGCAGAAGATAAGGGGATATTAAAAAAAGGCAGCACCATTATAGAACCTACCAGTGGTAATACTGGCATTGCCCTTGCCATGATAGGGGCAGCAAAGGGCTATAAGGTGATAATAGTAATGCCTGATACTATGAGTATTGAGAGAAGAAAACTTATGGAAGCTTATGGAGCAGAATTAATCCTTACAGAAGGGAAATATGGGATGGCAGGTTCAGTAGAATTAGCTAAAGAACTGGCTAATAAGGAAGGATATTTTATGCCAGACCAATTTGGGAACATGAATAATGTAAAAGCCCATTATGAAACCACTGGTGTAGAGATATTAGAAGACATAAAAGGGGAAGTGGATGCCTTTGTCGCTGGAGTGGGAACAGGAGGAACTATAACTGGGGTAGGTAAAAGGTTAAAGGAAAATAATCCGAATACATTAATCGTTGCAGTAGAACCTAGTAAATCTCCAATTTTATCTGGTGGCAATCCAAGTGGCCATGGAATCCAAGGAATAGGAGCTAATTTTATACCAGTGATATTGGATAGAAATATAATTGATGAAATAATAAAAGTAGACGATGAAAACGCCTTTGCAAAAGCTAGGGAAATTGGAGTAGAAGAAGGAATACTTTGTGGTATATCTTCAGGAGCCAACATCTATGCTGCAATTGCTTTAGCTAAAAGGCTAGGAAAAGGCAAAAAAGTAGTAACGGTCTTACCTGATACAGGAGAAAGGTATCTTTCCACAGTATTGTTTAATGGAGAGTGATATAATGATTAAGTTTATCATAGAAGAAGCAAGGAATATAATGGAAAAGGATCCGGCTACTAAAAGTATGATTGAGGCCATTCTTTGCTATCCAAGTTTGAAAGCATTAATTTATCATAAATTAGCCCATAGGCTTTATAAGAAAAAAAGATATGTTTTGGCTAGAATCATATCCCAAAGGGCAAGGAGGATTACTGGTATAGAAATCCATCCTGGAGCAAAGATAGGAAAAAATCTATTCATAGATCATGGCATGGGGGTAGTAATAGGGGAAACAGCAGAAGTAGGGGATAATGTAACTATGTATCATGGAGTAACCCTTGGGGGAATTGGGGGAGAACCAGGTACTAAGCGCCATCCTACTGTAGAGGATAATGTAATGATAGGGTCTGGTGCTAAAATACTAGGACCAATAACCATAGGAAGAGGGGCAAAAATAGGAGCCAATGCAGTAGTTTTAAAAGATGTGCCCCCATATACTACTGTAGTGGGTATTCCTGGGAAAGTGGTAAAAAACAACAGGGATGATTATTTAATGTATGTAATCTAATTATTTTAGTTTACATTTTTATAAAAATGTGTATAATGTAAATAACAGATGAATATGAAACTATGATCAAGAGTAGTAGATATAATAAAGATCCTAAGCGAGTCAGGGATGGTGGGAGCCTGATGATACTATTATATCCAATGGACTTGAGAGTTAATATCTGAAAATATAGTAGGATATTAGGACTAATCCCCCTTAAGGATTAAAGTGGGCTATAAGCCAATTAGAGTGGTACCACGGAAGCAACCCTTTCGTCTCTTTTATAGAGATGGAGGGGATTTTTTATTTAGGAGGAATGAATATGGAGAAAAAAGTTGTATTCAGCGGCGTCCAACCCTCAGGAGGACTTACCATAGGAAACTATATAGGAGCTATAAAAAACTGGATATCATTACAAGATGAATATGATTGCTATTATTCTATAGTAGATTTACATGCTATAACAGTACCTCAAGTACCGAAGGATTTAAGGAAGAACACTTTAGAGGTACTGGCCATATATTTAGCTTGTGGACTTGATCCAGAAAAGTCTACAATATTCATCCAATCCCACGTACCTGCCCATGCAGAATTGACTTGGGTACTAAATACTATTTCCTATATGGGACAATTAAGTAGGATGACCCAGTTCAAAGAAAAATCTAAAAAGTCGGAGGAAAATTTAAATGCAGGCCTATTTACTTATCCGGTATTGATGGCGGCAGATATATTATTGTACCAGACAGACCTTGTGCCGGTAGGAGAGGATCAAAAGCAGCATTTAGAATTAGCCAGAGACTTGGCAGAAAGATTTAATAATAAATATAGTCCTACTTTCCAAGTGCCAGAACCTTTGATAAAAAAGGAAGGAGCTAGGATTATGAGCCTACAAAACCCAGAAAGCAAAATGTCTAAATCTGATGAAAATGAAAATGGTTATATACTTATACTAGACAAACCAGATGATATAAGAAGAAAAATCAAAAGAGCAGTAACAGATTCCATAGGAGAAGTAAAATATAATGATGAACAATTAGGAATCAAGAATCTAATTAATATTTATAGCGTTTTTTCAGGGGACACTATTGAAGAAATAGAAAATAGGTACGAGGGCGTTGGATACGGTAAGTTTAAGGAAGACTTAGCTGAAGTAGTGGTAGAGGGATTAAGACCAATACAAGAAAGATATAATAAACTAATAAATGACAAAGACTATTTAGAGAAGGTATATAGGGAAGGAGCAGAAAAAGCTAGTTATATAGCTAATAAAACTTTAAGAAAAGTATATCGGAAAGTAGGATTTATACAGAGATAATTAAGAAAAGGACTGTTGTCAAAACAGTCCTTTTTATCTACTTAAAATACTCTTCTACCATAGGAGAAATGATTGCTATAATAACCAGAACTTAGGTTAGATATTGTAACTCCTTTACTTCTAGAAGAACTGGAATGGATAAAATCACCATTTCCTATATATATGCCCGTATGACTAGGACCAGACCTATATGTACCATGGAAAACAACTAAATCTCCAATTTCTAAATTTTCTTTACTCACTTTTTTACCTGCACTTGCTTGTTCTATAGAGGTGCGAGGTACGGTAATACCGTGTTGACTATATACAAACTGAACAAAACCTGAGCAATCAAATCCATTAGGGGTTGTACCGCTGTAACGATAAGGGGTACCAATATATTTTTTAGCTGTATCTATAATACTTTCTGCTAAAGAGCTATTTCTTGATCCACCTCTACTGGCTGAAGGGTCTAGTTTACGTTTATTTCCTTTCAATGCCTCGTTTATAGCTTGGATGGTTTCAGAACCAGCTACTCCATCTACCTTTATTCCATATAATTTTTGAAAATCTTTAATAGCTTGTCTAGTTTCAGAACCAAAATATGTAGTACACTCATCTATATCTAGTAATCCTAATATTTTAAGCCTTTCCTGTAAAGCTTTAACATCTTCTCCTTCAACACCATCCTTTAAAACCCGTTCATATATTAAAGGTTTTAAGTCTAAAATTCTCTGTAGTGCTTCAAAAGTTTCAGAACCAAAAGAGCCATCTGGATCTAATCCTTGGGATCTTTGAAACTCCTTTACAGCATTCAGGGTTTTATCACCATAATATGTAGTAGTCTCTTCTAAGTCTAGAAAGTTTAAATTTATCAAATGTTCTTGGAGAATTTGCACATCTTTATGATCTATTCCATGTTTTAATACTTGATCTCCTAAATCAGCTTGTACAAAGACAGGGTTTGCAAATAGAGTTCCAGCTATGGTAAAGGTAATAATCGTATTTTTCAAAGAATTTATATCAGTCATGAGAACAACTCCTTTATTTGCTAGATTAAATTTTAATTATTATTAGTATATAATAAATTGTCGAATAAATAAAGGGTAAATTGTAACTATTTTGTAAACATTTTTATCCAAGTTTTGGAATATCCTTCTAGAGTAGCTAAAATACTTGATTTTATAATTTTTTGAAAGAAGTGAAAAATCCTAAATTTTAGATTATTCACTTCTTTCAATTAGTAAATCAAAGGATGTTTTAAGACTAATCCATAATAATCTATTTTTTTATACTTTCCATAGCTTTTTCTGCAAATTTAGTAGTAACTATTTTTTCATAATCTGCTCTTTGTTCTAATTCCCCTGCTAGTTCCATAATATCCATCATATGGTTCAAACCTTCCTCTGTTATTATCAAATCTGGCTTCCAACTATCCTGTTCCCTGTATCTATCGATTAAAGCAATTAGTACTTCATCATCTGTATCTGGAAACTGGGGTTTAACTGCTTCTGCAATTTCTTCAGAAGAATGGTTTTGTACCCACAACATTCCTTTATATATGGCATTAGTAAATTTTTGCACCAATTCAGGGTCTTCTTCGATTATGCTCTTAGTTGTAGAATAACAAGTATAAGGTATATAACCTCCTTCTTTACCAATAGAAGCAACTACATAGCCTTTACCTTCTTTTTCTAAAGTGGCTGCCACTGGCTCAAACAATGAAACATAATCCCCTTCACCACCAACGAAAGCGCCTGCTAATACATCAAACTGGATATCCGTTCTTAAGTTTACATCTTCTCCAGGAGTAAGACCATGTTTTTTTACTACATATTCTAAAGTCATAAAAGGCATTCCACCTTTTCTTCCGCCCAGTACTTCCTTACCTTTAAGTTTATCAAAAGTAAAATCCGGGTCAGGCTCCCTTGCTACAAGGAAAGAACCATCTCTTTGAGTTAATTGAGCAAAGTTAATGGCATAATCTCCTCTACCTTGATTATAAACATATACTGAAGCTTCCGGTCCCATAAAAGCAATATCCGCTTCACCACTTAATAGTGCAGCCATACATTTATCTGCCCCTTTGCCATCTGTAAGTTCTACTTTTAGTCCTTCCTCTTCAAAAAATCCTTGGGTTATTGCCACGTATTGAGGAGTGTAAAATAGGGAATGAGTTACTTCGATCAATCTAACTTTCTTCAATTCGTCCTTTTTGCAACCAGTTAACCCTAATGTCATGAATAATGTTAATACTAGAAATATGGAAATTATTTTAAAAACCTTTGACAAATATATCCCTCCTATAATATTATATGAATAATGGGTAATCTTTTATAGTTATAATATTCTAATTATTTTTTTTGGTTACTAACTAAATAGATAATTGAAGAGAGGTTTTAATATGAATATTCCTAATATGTTGACTATATTGAGAATTATATTAGTTCCCATATATTTATTGCTTTTTTATTCAGTTAAAGAAAACCACCTGCTATATGCAGGAATTGTTTTTATAATGGCTGGAGTGTCAGATGTTTTAGACGGTTATATTGCACGGAAATATGATTTAACAACTAAAATTGGAGCTGCATTAGACCCATTAGCAGATAAATTGATGACCTTTGCAGTATTGATAAGCTTTACTACAGCTCAGTTGATACCTACTTGGGTATTGTTAATAATTGGAGCCAAAGAAATTATGATGATAATAGGTGGATTTGTACTATATTTATTAAAAGGTAATAAGGTCCTTCCCTCAAATAAATATGGGAAGATTGCAACGGTTTCTTTCTATGCTGCAATTCTTTCTATAGTATTTAAATTTCCCAATCCAAACGTAACGAAATTATTAACTTTGACTACAGTAATACTAAATATATTAGCTTTTATAAACTATCTAGTGATTTATTTATCTAAAGATAGTAAAAACTATATTTAGATAATGTTGACAAAGACTAGTATTATCTGTATAATATTCTCTAACAATTCTATATATTACGATGAAGAAGAGGAGTAGGTAATTAACCTATTACAGAGAAAAAGCCCTTAGGCTGAAAGGCTTTTATAGGCAATGATTATTGAAGGTAGCTTCTAAGTATTCTAGTTGAAAATTAGAGTAGACTAGAACGGATAAACCGTTATAAATACTAAGGGCCATAATATTATTATGGAATTAAGGTGGTACCGCGAAAAACCCTTCGTCCTTATATAAGGATGGAGGGTTTTTATATTGTGAATTGTGGATGATGAATAGAGTAAAAGAGGAGGAATTAAGATGATAGAAAATTTACCAAAAACCTATAATCCTAAAGATTTTGAAGATAGGTTGTATGAATTTTGGAAAGAAAAAGAATATTTTATAGCTAATGTAGATAAAAATAAGAAGCCTTATACCATTATGATGCCTCCACCAAATGTTACTGGAAATCTTCATATGGGGCATGCATTAAATAATACTATCCAGGATATTTTAATTCGGTGGAAAAGGATGGAAGGTTATGAAGCTTTATGGTTGCCAGGAACGGATCATGCTAGTATTTCCACAGAAGCAAAGGTTGTAGAAAAGATTAGATCTGAAGGAAGGACAAAGGAAAAATTAGGCAGGGAAAACTTCATCCAAGAAGCATGGGACTGGACTAGAAAATACGGGGGCAATATAAATAATCAGCTTGAAAAACTAGGAGTATCTTGCGATTGGAGTAGAGAAAGATTTACCCTAGATGATAGTCTAAGTGATGCAGTAGAAGAAGTATTCATTAGACTATATGAAAAAGGTTTAATCTATAGAGGAGATAGGATTATCAACTGGTGTCCAAATTGTAAAACAGCTATATCCGATGCAGAAGTAGACCATGAAGAAACAGCAGGCCATATATGGCATATAAGATATCCAATTAAAGATGAAGGAGAATATATCGTTATTGCCACTACTAGACCTGAGACCATGTTAGGAGATTTAGCCATAGCAGTTCACCCAGAAGATGATAGATACAAAGAAGTAGTAGGAAAGACTGCTATACTACCATTGGTAAATAGAGAAATACCTATTATAGCTGATGAATATGTAGAAATGGACTTTGGATCTGGTGCAGTAAAGATTACTCCATCCCATGATCCTAACGATTTCGAAGTAGGAGAAAGACATAATTTGGGCCAATATATAATAATGAATGAGGATGGAACTATTAACGAAAATGGTGGTAAGTATAGTGGATTGGAACGATATGAAGCAAGAAAAAGAATAGTAGAAGATTTAAAAAGTGAGGGTTATCTAGTAGAAATAAGGGATCACGATAATAGTATAGGCCATTGTGAAAGATGTAAAACTGTAGTTGAACCTTTAATATCTAAACAATGGTTTGTAAAAATGGAACCCTTAGCTAAACCAGCTCTAGATGCTTATAAAGAGGGAAAACTAAACTTCATTCCAGAAAGATTTGGAAAAGTTTATACCCATTGGTTAGAGGAAATTAGAGATTGGTGTATATCTAGACAATTATGGTGGGGGCATAGATTACCTGTATATTATTGTGAAGACTGTGAAGAAATAATGGTTTCTAAAGAAATGCCAACAAAATGTACTAAATGTAATAGTACCAATATATATCAGGATCCAGATACATTAGACACTTGGTTTTCATCTGCCCTATGGCCTTTTTCAACATTAGGTTGGCCAGAAGAAACAGAAGATCTAAAATATTTCTTCCCAACAGATGTATTAGTAACAGGATATGATATTATTTTCTTCTGGGTAGTTAGAATGGTATTTTCAAGCTTGGAACACACTGGAGAAGTACCCTTTAAGGATGTTTTTTTAACTGGGTTGGTAAGGGATGCAGAAGGTAGGAAGATGAGTAAGTCCTTAGGAAATGGAATAGACCCATTAGATGTAATAGAGGAATATGGAGCTGATGCTTTAAGATTCACTCTGGTTACTGGAAATACTCCAGGAAATGATATGCGATTCTATATGGAAAGAGTTGAAGCCAATAGAAATTTTGCTAATAAATTATGGAATGCTACTAGATTCGTATTGATGAATTTAGATGAAAAGGCAGCAATGGAGACAATCTTCGATGAATATCTGGAAGAAGAGGATAAATGGATAATATCACGGGTAAATAGGGTGATTAAAGAAGTTACAACAAATCTTAATAAATATGAAATAGGAATGGCAGCTCAAAGGATTTATGATTTCATTTGGGACGAATACTGTGATTGGTATATTGAAATGGTTAAACCTAGATTATATGGAGAAAACAAAGAAAGTAAAGAAACAGCAGAAAAGGTATTGCTTCATGTATTAGAAAATATATTAAAATTATTACATCCATTTATGCCCTATATTACGGAAGAAATATGGAGACATTTACCTGGAAGGGAAAAATCTCTAATTGTAAGCACTTGGCCAGTATATCATGAAGATAAGGAAAACTTAGAAGCAGAAAAGAGAATGGCCTTTATAATGGAAGCCATTAAAGGCATAAGGAATGCAAGACAAGAGATGAATATAGCACCATCTAGAAAAGCTACCCTAATATTTGTAACTAAAGATGAAGGAATAAAAAGTATTATCAATTATGGTAAAAGATATTTTACCAACTTAGCTAGTGGTGAAGATATACAAATACAAGAAGATAAATCTAATTTAGGAGAAGACAATATATCCGTAGTATTAAATAAATGTGAAGTATATATTCCATTAAAAAATCTAATCGATTTCGAAAAGGAAATAGAAAGATTGGAAAAAGAGAAGCAAAAACTAGAAGGAGAACTTAAAAGGGTTAGAGGAAAACTTTCCAATGAAGGGTTTATTCAAAAAGCACCAGAACAAGTTGTAGAGAAAGAAAAAGCTAAAGAAAAGAAATATCAAGACATGATGAATAAAGTTCTAGAAAGGTTAGAAAGTCTAAAATCCAATAATTGATTATAGGGTGGATAGGCTCCACCTTGTAAAAATAAATAGAGGCGGGGGAAGGAAATGAACTATGTAGAGGCTTTAAACTATATAAATGACAAAAATAAATTTGGTTCAAGATTAGGATTAGATGTAATAGGAAAGCTATTAGATCTATTAGGAAATCCCCATTTGGATATGAAATATATCCATGTGGCAGGTACCAATGGGAAAGGCTCTACTTCTGTCTATATGGCTACCATGTTAAAAGAAGCAGGTTATAAGGTAGGATTGTTTACATCTCCATATTTAGAAAGATTTAATGAGAGAATATCCATCAATGGACAATATATTCCCGATGAAAGGTTAGCAAAGATTACTGAAAAAGTAAAAGAAAAAATAGAAATTATGTTACAAAAAGGGTATGAACACCCTACTACTTTTGAAATAGTAACTACTATTGCCTTCCTATATTTTAAAGAAGAGAATGTAGATTTTATAGTATTAGAGGTAGGATTAGGGGGAAGAGCTGATTCAACAAATGTTATTAGAGAGTCTTATGCTTCTGTTATAACTACAATAGACTATGATCATACTGATGTATTAGGAGATACATTGGGAAAGATTGCCTATGAAAAGGCTGGAATTATTAAAGAAAAAGGTCTTGTAATTTCATACCCTCAGGAAATAGAAGCCTTTAAAGTTATTGAGGGGGTAGCGTTAGAAAAGAAAGCAAAATTAATCCGTTGCCCTATGGAAAAGGTGGAGATAATCCGCTTGAGCCAAGAAGGTGGAGTTTTCAATTTCTCATATAAAGATCAAATTTATAAGAATTTGGAAATTAGTTTAATAGGGGAATATCAAGTATATAATGCTACATTAGCGTTGATGACTATTTTAGTTTTAAAGGATAAAGGGTTAATTAATATAGAAGAAAAGCAGATTAGAGAAGGGCTTAAAAATACCAAATGGCCTGGAAGATTAGAAATACTGAAAAGAAATCCTACATTCCTAATCGATGGAGCTCATAATTTACAAGGGGCTAAAACTTTAGCTGAGAGTATTAAAAAATTTAAGTATAATAAACTAATTCTTGGGATAGCAATACTTAAAGACAAGGATGTAGATCATATAGTGGAGACAATAGTGCCCTTAGCAGATAATATAATAATTACAGAAGTAAATATGCCTAGAAAAATGGAAGCTGAGGCTCTAGAAAAGATAATCAATAAATATAATAATAACACTATCATAGAAAAAGACATGAAGGAAGCCATAGATAAAAGCTATGAATTAGCAGAAGATGGAGACTTAATTGTATTCGGTGGATCTTTATATTTAATTGGAGATATTAGAAAAATCATACTAAAAAATAACTAGTATATGTAACCTTCCTATAGAATATACATATTTATAGATTCTATAGGAGGTTTTTTTATGAATAAAGTGAAATTGTTTTCATACACCAATTTGACAAATGAACAATTAATCGACTTTACTTTAGAAGAAATGGAAAAATTAAAAACCTTGTCAAATTTTCAGGATTTTGATGAATATGAAAAGAGAGTCCCTATAGTAAATCAATTGATAATTGAGGTTAAAAGAAGAAATCTATCAATTAAAAAACCTTTACTGGCAAAAAGGATTTTTAGCAAATAGAAAGCAAATAGAAAATATATATTATCACCTTAATCCACTAATATGCATAGATTAACTTATATATAGTGGATGGAGGTGAGAAGTTGATATTAAAGGGAAAAGTTGTAGTTGCAAATACTGGAGATGATACATTAACTCTCATAGATTTTGATAACGGGGAAATAGAGATTCTAGATCTAATAAAAATTGCTAGTGTTATGGATGAAAAAGCCCTTAGGCTAAAAGGATATATTATTGGGCCCTATGATATTGTATCCAGTCAACAGGGATATGTCTACTGTACCAATGTTTATGATAATTCGGTTTTCAAAATGGATTTGAAAAACAAAAAAATAATAGATATTTTAGCTGTAGGCAGTTATCCTACATGTATTAAGTATTTCAACAAACGTCTCTTTATAGCTAATACAGATTCTAATTCTATTTCTATAATAGATGAAGAAAGCTTTTCTTTAGTTGAGAATATACCAGTAGGAGAGAAACCTACCTATATTGAAATTGATCAAAACAACAAGAATATCTATGTAGTAAATAGTAATGGATATAGCATTGACCTTATAAGTTTAAATGGAGAGGAACACCACACCATAAAACTAAACAACAATCCTGTTAAAATAGCTATTTTTGAAAATCAAATCTATATTCTTTCTAATATTAACAATGGTATTATTAACAATAGTAATATATCCATAATAAATTTAAAAACCTTTGAAGAAGAGAGCTGCACTGAAATTGAAGGAATTTTTAGCAATATGTTAAAAATAAATGGCAGCGAAATCATATTTATTACCAATATGGATAATGGATGTCTATATAGGATGGATATAAAGGGGAAAAACATGCTAAGTAAAACATATTTAAAAGGAATGCCCAATAAGCTAGAATGGAATAAAGATAATATCTTATTTATTTCAAATATTTCAACCAATATGCTCACTTTATTCCATATAAAAGACAATAAAGTAATAAAAAATATTCAGGTTGGAAAGGAACCCAACGGGGTCCTAATCCTCAACTGAAGTGATTTTTTCACCAACTAACATATTTAATACATTCTTGTAAATATATTCAGTATTATTTTCCCAAGTATAACAAATTTTTTCTGCTTGTTTGATGGTGGGCACGTTTATATAAATACTAAATAAAGTTTCATCGTTTTCTACAAGTTTTAAATTAACCATAAACTGGTTATCGTCTTTTTTGAAAAACTCACTAAGTACTTGAGTTGCTTTTTTTTCATCTTTTTTAATTTGAATAAATTTATTTGTAATTTCTTCTTTAGTTTTATTAGGTATCCTATCTTCAAAATAAGATAGGGTAGCCTTCCCTTTATCCAGTATATGATAGACATTTTTATCCTCTTTAGTAATGTGTTCTATAAAACTAGAATTAATAAGCTCTGATAAATATTGCTGTATTAGAAAATAGTTCATATAATTTTTCTCCAATACAAACTCTGTAATTTCTTCATTGGTCAATGGCTTTTCAGATTTATCAATTATATATAATAAAAGCAATTTGTTTTGAGCTAAGTCTTCAGTATTCTCAATAAACATATTAGGCACCTCACTGAATTAATATAATCCTATTAAATTATATCATAAATTAAGAGGTAAGTGGCAGTCCACTTACCTCTTTTAAAATTTACTTATTAGCCATTTGATTTTGGGCAGTTTCTACTAATTTTTTCACCATATAACCACCCACATATCCATTTACTCTAGATGGTAATTCACCTTTATCTATGCTGTTGTAATTACTTACACCTAACTCATTAGCAATTTCTAACTTCAACTGTTCTAAAGCTTGCCTTGCTTCTGGGACTAATATTTTATTATTAGCCATTTTTTCTCCTCCTTACAACAACATATTTGAGTCGTTGTAATAATAATATAACCTTTTTTTCTATAAAATATCCTTGTAAGAAATGGTAATAAGTTTAAAAAAATTAAATTTATATGTAAAGAATTACTAAGAATTATTCATATAATTCTAGGGAAAATAATATTAATAATATAATAATTAATTTTATACTTTGTAAAAATGCAGTTTTCATAGAGAAGTAATATAAAAATGTTTTTGGAATAAATTGTACTATAGAAACTCTAGGAGGTGATATATTGAATAAAACATATAGGCAAGATAATATTATCTATAGAATATTGATAGTCATATTTGTCCTTATGATTTCCATCTCTTATACTACTATAAGAACTAATAGCAATATCTTAGAGGTTTTTTCCTATAAAAAAGAGTTGCCAATTTATAGTGTAGATACAAATGAAAAAAAGATAGCTTTAAGTTTTGATGCTGCATGGGGTGATGATTATACTTTAGGTATATTAGACATACTAGATAAATACGAAGTAAAGTCTACTTTTTTCCTAGTTGGGTTTTGGGTTGATAAATATCCGGAACATGTGAAAGAAATATATAAAAGAGGCCACGATGTAGGAAATCATTCTACCAATCACCCATATATGACAAAACTATCTGATGATGAAATCGTAAAGGAATTAAATATAACGGGAGATAAAATTGAAAAACTAATAAAAGAGAAGCCAATTCTATTTAGACCCCCTTTTGGAGACTATAATGATAGAGTCATAAATTTATGTAAAGAAAATGGATACTATGTAATCCAATGGGATGTAGATTCACTAGATTGGAAAGAACTGGGAGTTCAGCCAGTAGTAGATAGGGTTACACGAAATATTGAAAGTGGTTCTATAGTATTATTTCATAATAATGCAAAATATATAATAGAATACCTGCCTATAGTTATTGAAAGACTTCAGGATGAAGGCTATGAAATAGTTCCCATATCAGAATTAATTTATAAAGATAATTTTTATATGGATAACACAGGGAGGCAGAAACTCAAGGAATAAACAAATGAAATCTATAAGAGGAGCATCTTTATGTCTAGCGAGAAATTTATTTCAATTGGGGTATTAGGATCAGAAAAAAACAATGTAGCATTTCATATGATTAAGGAAATATTTATCAAGTCAGGTTTTCAATTACTCAATAATGAAAGCAATTTAATAACTATTTTAGCAAAGGGGAACAAATTCTTATTGATATCAGAACTTACAGCTAATACTATAGAAGGCATAGTAAAACTTAATTTTCATTTTGATATTATAATTCATACTAACCTAAAAATAAATAATTATGAAAATATCCTTTTCGAGGAAGTGATTCATCAAGCAAAGTATATAATCATGAATGTAGATGACAAAAATTATAGGAAACTACTAGCTAAGGAAGTTAAGGGGATTATAGTAACTTATGGGTTAAATAGAAAGGCAACTATAACTACTTCTAGTTTTAAATTTGCAAATAATATTCAATTTAATCTCTGTCAACAAAGAGAAATTTTAGGGTTAAATGGGATTAGGATGGAGCCTATGGAAATCCCCATTACATTAAATCTTATAGGAAAATCAAATATCTATTACAGTTTAGCAGCAATAGCATGTGGATTGATTTATGGAATAAGTATTGACGAAATGAGAAATATCCTATCTAATATAAAGGGAACATTTAGGTATTTAGAAAAAATACAGGACGAAGAATATATGATAATAGATAGTAATTGTAATATACCTGCTGATTACAATATGGTTTTTGAAGAGACTCAAAACTTGAAGTATAAAAATATATATATTATCAATGGAATAGAAATAGATCAAGGAATTTATACAATTAAGGATAATTTGAAA
This sequence comes from Clostridium sp. Cult1, assembly GCF_021655095.1. Lineage (GTDB taxonomy): Bacteria > Bacillota > Clostridia > Tissierellales > Tepidimicrobiaceae > Schnuerera. The sequence goes on from NZ_PPXW01000001.1 coordinate 2,025,934, forward strand.
GCCATATTAAATTGGCAACCTATTTTAAATGTTAAAAAATTATTTTTATTTATAGATGGAAAGGAAGCTTTATTAAAGAATAATATTCATTTAATGCTTTCAAATCAAAAAGTAGATTATGAAATTTTTACTGATCTATATAGGTGTATTCATGCTGCAATGAAAGTATTATCTAAAAATGACCTTTTAATGATTTTAGGAAGTGAATCATTAAAAGAATGTAGAGAGCTTATAAATCAGCTAATTATTAATTAGCTGATTTTCAAAATTTACTAGCAAAATATACTCAAATTTGATAAAATATTGTCAAATAATTTTTACAAAAGAATAATAATCTATACTAGGTCAAGGATTATAATCCGTAATAAAAAGTTTTCATTTTATCATATTAATTGGAATCATGGAATAAATATAGTTATAGATTATAAAATACATAAGAATAAGGGGGAGATGGTATTAGTGGTTAAGAGGATTATGGAAACAAATGTGGTAGAAGTTATTGGAAAGGTAAGTACACCCATGGAGTTTAGTCATGAAATGTATGGAGAAGGATTCTATAACTTTGATTTGGAAGTTCCTAGATTAAGCAATTCTGTCGATATTCTACCAGTAACAATATCTGAACGGCTAATAGTCAATATGGACTTATCCATAGGTTCTCATGTGCAAATTTATGGACAACTACGCTCTTATAATCGATATGTGGATAATACAAGTAGATTGGTATTGACGATATTTGCAAGAGACATAAGATTGTTAGAAGATGAAGAAGAAACAAAGGAACTATTAAAATCACCAAACGAAATTTTTTTAGATGGCTATATATGTAAACCGCCTATCTACAGAACGACTCCTTTTGGAAGAGAAATATCAGATTTACTCATTGCTGTTAATAGGGCCTACAATAAATCCGATTACATACCTTGTATAGCCTGGGGAAGAAATGCCAGGTTCTGCGAAAAACTACTGGTAGGAGATCATATTAAATTGTGGGGTAGAATCCAAAGCAGAGAGTATCAGAAAAAGTATAGTAATGATGTAGTAGAAACTAAAGTAGCTTATGAAGTATCCATTTCAAAGCTAGAATACGTAGAAAATGACAATAATAGATTAGACCTTTGTGAAGAAGAAGCATAAGAATTAAAAAATGTCTTTTCATTAAGAAATGAGAAGACATTTTTTAATTTACTCTTTCACCAAGTTAATAATTTATGGTATAATCAACACAATATAAATATGTTTTCCACTAATCCAAACTAGAGATAAGGAGAAGATTAATGAATATTAGAATTATAATTATCACCACATTAATAATTATACTCGTAAGTCTTCAATATACTCTAAACAGAATATTAGTAGAAATTAAAGAGATCAAAGAAATATTGAAAAGTAGACCAAGGTAAATATCAAAAGAAAGGGGAGAATAAATTGCAACTAGATAAAAAACCAAAAGTATTATTTGATGCAAACAAAATAGCTGAAAGGGTCAGGGAACTGGGGGAGGAAATATCAAAAGATTATGAAGGCAATAATATCATCGTTATATCTTTATTAAGGGGAAGTTTTGTTTTTGCAGCAGATTTAGTTCGTGCCATTCATATCCCTGTAAATATAGATTTTATGACTACATCAAGTTATGGACATGATGAGGTTACTTCCGGTATAGTGGATATTGTTACAGATATTCGAACTAATATAGAAGGAAAACATGTTTTAATTGTAGATGATATAATGGACTCTGGATATACTATGAACAAAGTAGTAGAATATATTGCTAAGAAAAATCCTCAGTCCATTAAGGTATGTGTTATGCTAGACAAACCAAGTAGAAGAAAAGCCGATATAACACCAGATTATGTAGGTTTTACTATACCTGATGTATTTATAGTAGGCTATGGACTTAATTATGGGGATTATTATAGGAATGTACCTTATATTTTTACTTTTGATAACTAAAAACCTGGAGGATATCCTACAGGTTTTTAATTAGCTTATGATATAATATGAAGCATATTACAAATAATAATATAGGTAGGAGTGTTCAATGATAGAAAATAGAAAGAATCCATCAATTTTGGGAACCAATATTCTGTACTTAATTATTGCATTATTGTTAATTACATTTGGATCTATGGCACAAACCAGAGAATTGTATACTGGTCTTTTGATAACAGAATATATAATAGTATTGATGCCCACCCTTTTGTATTTAAAATTAAGAGGATATTCTATAAAAGAAGTACTTAGATTAAATAGGATTAGTTTAAAGCAATCTATTTATATTATTTTAATTGTTGTCTTTTCATATCCTTTAGCTATATTTTTTAATTATATAGGTATAATGGTCTTAAGTAAATTTGGTCAAGTATTACCTAATACAATACCTATACCTACAAATTTAAATGAATTTATAATTAGTTTTTTAATCATAGCATTAACACCAGGTATATGTGAAGAAGCTATGTTTAGGGGTCTTGTAATGAATTCCTATGAAAACTTAGGAAGTAAAAAGGCAATTATTTATTCAGCCATATTATTTGGAATGTTTCATTTTAATGTCCAAAATCTACTGGGGCCAATTGTTTTAGGTATAATATTTGGAATAATTGCATTGAAGACCAATTCTCTTTTTTCTACAATACTTGGGCATACTGTTAATAACACAATAGCTTTAATAATAGGTTATAATCTAATTGACTTAGAAAATTTACAAGGAGTCTCTCAGGCTGTAGATATTATGCCACAAGGAAGTATTATGGTATTTACTCTTATATTTTTAGGAATAATGGCTTTAGTTTCTGGACTTTTACTATTTAAATTGATTCAATCATTGCCTAGTAGTAGAAAAGAACCAACAAAACTTGATAATGCTTATAATGATATATTTATTAAAACTAGAATAAATAGAATAAAGATGAATATGGTGGAGAAAGTGCCAATATGGATATTTACACTAATATTTCTAATCTGGAATTATAGAATATTCTTCCTATAAGAATAAAAAAATCCCTCCTAACTAATAATAGATTTTAGGAGGGATTGATGTGGAAAAGAAAAATAAAAAAACTAATAAAAAGTCAAAGAAAAAAGAAACTCTTGAAGATAAATTAAAATATGAAATTGCTGCAGAATTAGGGTTAATGGATAAAATAGAAGAAGTTGGCTGGGGAGGATTAACAGCAAAAGAATCTGGTAAAATAGGCGGATTGATAACTGTTAGAAAAAGACAAATGAACAATAAACAAATAAATAAAAAGCAAGAGTAGAAGGTATAAGGGGGACATAAATAATGTATAGGGACTTTGCTTTTCTATATGACCAGTTGATGGCAGATATAGATTATGAAGAATGGTATTTATATATTAAAGATATAATGGAGAAGTTTAATAAGAATCCTAAAACTATATTAGAAATGGCCTGTGGGACTGGTAAATTATCTTACTATTTTGCCAGGGATGGATTTGATTTAACGTGTTTTGATTTATCACCAGATATGTTGAGCATCGCATATAATAAGCTTATAAAGTTTAGAAATGTTACTATTTTAAATCAAAACATGGTAGACTTCTATATAAACAAAAAATTTGATGGAATCATCTCCATATGTGATAGTATAAACTACATAACAGACAAGGATAATCTATTAAGAACTTTTAAGAATGTAAAAAATCACCTTACCCAAGATGGAATATTTATATTCGATATAAACTCCTATTATAAACTTAAGAAGATAATAGGTAATAATACTTTTGTCGAAGATAGGAAAGATTTGTTTTATATTTGGCAAAATTATTTCGATGATAAAAATAGTATTTCAGAATTTTATCTTACTTTCTTTATAAGAGAAGATAAGGATCATTTTAGAAGATTTGATGAGGAACATATGGAAAAGGCCTATAAAATAGAGGAGATTGTTGAATTGCTTAAGTTAGCAGGATTTTCAAAAATCTATTATTATGATGGCTTTACATTTGATGATCCTAGCAAAAAAAGTGAAAGAATTAACTTCGTTGTACTACCTTGATTTACAATTAAAAATTAAAGGAATAATAAATGAAATCTTTGGGAATATTATTTGACAAGGATAGCTAAATTGTGATAGACTAAGAAAAAGATAGATGATACATAGGACTCATCTATTAAATTGTTGTATTGGAGGAATGTTTTAAATGGTAAAAGGTACTGTAAAGTGGTTTAACGCTACAAAAGGTTAT
>NZ_PPXW01000001.1:2030177-2030893 GCF_021655095.1 Clostridium sp. Cult1
GTATAAGTTTTTCTCTTACTCATTTTACGGACACTTCCTTCCTCGGTTATTAGTATATATAAAACCTTATTTAGTGTCCATAGTTATATACTACCATCACCTTTTCCTTCATGATTGCAAATAGAAGCCCAAAACCTAGAAACATTATTGCCATTACTAATCCTATCAATGCGTATTTATTGATTCCCACAAATTTCGCCTCCCTAAATACCATTTGGCTTTACTTCAAATTTATATACTTACACGTATTATACTACTTATTTCTAGTTTATGATAACCCCTCAAACATTATTCTATAACCCATAGCTTGTCCTACTTATGATACGGTTCACCGTATCGGTTCTACTAGTAAAATTTATTTGGTGATGAGTATAATACCATAGAATTAAAGCAGTAGATTTATTATAGAAATAATCTACTGCTTGTATTGCAATATAATTAAAAGTTTATGAAATTAATCTATTATCTGTTATAGACTTCTCCTCGAGATGCAATTTCAATAATATTTATAACTAAGCCCTTCTCATCTTTACTAAATATAATTCTATATTTACCAACTCTTAACCTATAATCTTCAGTATTCCCTTGTAGCTTTTTAACATCCCCAGACGGGAGTCGGTTTATAGCCTTAATTATTCTCAATTGAGTATTTTTATCTAGCCTTTTTAGATACTTAAGACAACCTTTTTCATATTTAATATTATATTTCATTTTTA
>NZ_PPXW01000001.1:2030923-2079501 GCF_021655095.1 Clostridium sp. Cult1
TACATCATGCTATTCTAGATACTTTAGGATTACAATATTTACAAACTATAGTATTTATTCTTGTTATAGCAGCATTAGTTCAATTCGTTGAAATGGTACTAAAAAAGATAAGCCCAACATTATATAATGCATTGGGAGTATATTTACCATTAATCACTACAAACTGTGTAGTTCTCGGTGTAGCAATATTAAATATTCAAGAAGGATATACCTTAGTTGAAACAATATTTAATGCCTTTGGGGCATCAGTAGGATTTAGTTTAGCCCTAGTATTGATTTCAGGCATAAGGGAGCAATTTGAAGTAATCGATATACCAGAAGCTCTAAAAGGCTTCCCTATTGCATTAATAACGGCAGGTCTTATGTCCATTGCATTCTTAGGATTTAATGGACTTGTATAGGAGGTAATAAGATGATTGAAATATTATATCCAATTACAGTATTAGGTGGTTTAGGACTTATATTTGGATCCAGTCTTTCATTAGCATCTAAGGTTTTTTCAGTGGAAGTCAATCCAAAGGTAGATGAAATTAGAAAAGCATTACCAGGGGCTAATTGTGGAGCTTGTGGATTCCCAGGATGTGATGGTCTAGCAAATGCTATAGCAGAAGGTAAAGCTCCCGTAAATTCCTGTAGCGTTGGTGGTAATCCAGTAGCTGAAGTAGTGGCTGAAATAATGGGAGTAAATGCAGTAGAATCTACTAAGGAAGTAGCTACTGTATTGTGCCAAGGAGATTGTAATAAAGCGAAGGAAAAATATATTTACGAAGGAATCAAAGATTGTAGAGCCCAAAACATATTAGCAGGGGGTAGTAAATCCTGTTCCTATGGTTGTTTGGGATGTGGTACTTGTAAAGATGTTTGTGAATTTGATGCAATACAAATTATAGACGGTGTTGCAGTTATAGATAAAGATAAATGTACATCCTGTAAAAAATGTATAGGCGTATGTCCAAAAGGAATAATCGAGCTTGTTCCTTATGATAATGAAGTAATAGTTAAATGTAAGAGTAAGGATCCTGGCAAAGTTGTTAGAGCCAATTGTAGTACTGGATGTATAGGTTGTCAAATCTGTGTTAAAAATTGTCCAGTAGAAGCTTTTACATTTGAAAATTATTTAGCAAAAATTAACTATGAAAAATGTATTAATTGTGGCATTTGTGCAGAAAAATGTCCTACAAAAGCAATATTTTCAAGTTTAGAAAAACCAAAAGCAGCAGCCCAATAGAGCCTAAATTTTTTAGGCTCTTTTATTTTTACTAGAATTCATTTATAATATAAAAGGTAGAGTAAGAAACAATGTCTCTTTCTAATTATCTAAGGAAATCTAACTTGTAAATGGAAAGTATAAATGATAAACTAATTGTAATATGCACAGAATTAATATATATTCAAAAGGGTGAATAAGTTGACAAAAGGTGATAAGTTTTTGATGATCTTTATTGTAGTTATTAGCATATTATCCTTAGCTTATGTAAAAAGATCAGCCTTTAATTATAAAGAAAAGTATATAAGCGTACAGGTAAATGGAGAAGAGATAAAGAAGTTTATTTTTGATAGTAATTTAATTGGAAAAACTATTCCTGTAGAAACCCAGTATGGATATAATTTAATTGAAATAGGCAAAGAAAAAGTGCGAGTAATTGAAGCCGATTGTCCTGATCAATTAGATGTAAAACAGGGTTATATATCTAAAGTTGGAGAAGTCATCGTTTGCTTGCCTAATAGATTGGTAATTGAGATAAAAGGGGTAGATGAAGGAGATGTAGACTATATAAGCCGTTAGAGGTGAAAAGATGAAAGGAATTAAAAGATTAATTTTTCTATCATTATTAGTTTCTGTTGGCCTAGGGTTAAGCGTCATTGAATCCATGATGCCGGTACCTTTCGTAGCGCCAGGAGCTAAATTAGGATTATCAAATATGGTCATACTAATTACATTGGTAATTTTTGGTTTTAAAGAAGCTTTGACTGTAGGTATTCTTAAATCCGTTATATTTACTTTAGTTACAGGTAGCGTTACTAGTCTTTTTTATAGTCTTTCAGGTTCCGTTTTTAGTTGTATATTGATGTTTATAGCGTATAATAAATTTTCAAATATTTTTAGCTTAATTGGAGTTAGCATTTTTGGCGCATTAGCCCATAATTTTGCTCAAGTTTTAGTAGCTAGTATAATAATGAAAAATTTTAGGATATTCTCTTATTTTCCTATATTATTATTGACTAGTTTATTTACAGGGTATTTTGTTGGATTAGTTTCTATATTTGTAGTAAAGAACTTAAGAAAATCTTTTGACAATATATTTTATTCTAAGAATTAAGGTGATATTATGAACAGAATCGTTCTTGCTTCCGCATCTCCCAGAAGGAAAGAGTTACTATTGAAGTATAATGTAAAACCTATTATAATAGAATCCAAAATTGATGAAAAGATATCCCAAGATGAAATAGCTGAACAAATTGCTATGGCTTTATCTTTTGAAAAAGCTATCCAAGTAGCAAAACAATTTGACAAGGGTGAAATTATAATAGGAGCTGATACAATTGTAACTTATCAAGGTAAGATTTTAGGTAAACCTAAAAGCCAAACTGAGGGAAAAGACATGTTAAGGTTTTTAAGTGGCAAAGAACACGAGGTAATAACTGGCATAAGTATCATAAAAGCCAATACAGATATAAAGATTATAGATTATGAAAGGACAAAAGTAAAATTTAGAGAACTTACCGATGAAAAAATTGAGAACTACATTAATACTAAGGAATACATCGACAAGGCAGGAGGATATGCAATACAAGGATTAGGAGGAATATTAGTAGAATATATTCATGGATGCTACTTTAATGTAATAGGTTTGCCCATATATAAATTAGACAGTTTATTAGAAAGACATTTTGACATAAGTCTATTATAATAATAAAGGTGATAATATATGGCAAAAAGAATTGATATTAACAAATCTTATACTATCAAGGATCTTCCACTTAATGAAAGGCCTAGGGAAAAATTGATTAAATATGGAGTTGGTTCTTTATCTAACGCTGAGTTAATTGCCATAATTATTAGGACAGGACATTTAGAAGATACTGCCATAGACTTAGCTAATAGACTTCTCAGCATGGATAAAACAGGGATTGGGTATCTTTCTCATGCAACTGTAGAGGAATTAACTAGTATAAAAGGCATAGGCCAATGTAAAGCAGCTCAAATTATAGCTGCCATAGAACTAGGCAAAAGGATTTCTAGCAGAAGTGGAGAAGACAAACTAAAGGTAGACTCACCCTTAGTAATTGCAGAATTACTTATGGAAGAGATGAGGTATTTAACTAAAGAACATTTTAAAATAGCTATTCTAGACACAAAAAATCAAATCATTAGTATTGAAAATATTTCCATAGGTAATTTAAATGCATCTATTGTCCATCCAAGAGAGGTCTTTAATATTGCAATTAAAAGAAGTGCAAATTCTATTATATTAGTACATAATCACCCTAGTGGTGATCCAACACCAAGCACAGAGGATATTAATATTACACATAGATTAATCGATGCAGGAAATATAATTGGAATCAAGGTTTTAGACCATATTATAATTGGTGATAATAAATATATAAGCTTTAAACAGAAGAACATTATCTAAATTGTAAATTTTAGCCTATAGAAAGGAAGGAGCAAAGGATATGGGAATTTTTAGTGCATTCACGAAAGATATGGGAATTGACTTAGGAACAGCAAATACATTAGTTTATATTAAAGGCAAAGATATCGTCATTAGAGAACCATCAGTAGTAGCAATTCAAACCAATACAAAACAGGTTTTAGCTGTGGGTGAAGAAGCAAAAAAAATGATTGGTAGAACTCCAGGAAATATTGTAGCTATAAGACCTTTAAGAGATGGAGTTATAGCTGATTTCGATATAACACAAAGCATGCTTAAGTATTTTATTAAACGTTCTATGCAAAGACGTTCATTATTTCAACCAAGGGTAGTAGTTTGTGTACCTAGTGGGGTTACAGAAGTAGAAAAAAGAGCAGTAGAAGAAGCTGCCATCCATGCTGGTGCTAGAGATGCATATTTAATAGAAGAGCCAATGGCAGCAGCAATAGGTGCTGGACTTCCTGTTCATGAGCCTACTGGTAGTTTAATAGTAGATATTGGAGGAGGTACAACAGAAGTAGCTGTTATCTCCTTAGGTGGAATAGTTACCAGTAAATCCATTAGAATTGGTGGAGATGAACTAGATGAATCCATAGTTAACTATATTAAGAAAGAATATAGTTTAATGATTGGAGAACGTACAGCAGAAGATATAAAAATTACCATTGGTTCTGCCAACATAAACAATAAAGAAACTAAAATGAATATTAGAGGAAGGGATCTAATAAGCGGTTTACCAAAAACCATAGAAATAACTTCAAAAGAGATATATGAAGCCATGAGAGAACAAATATATAATATTCTAGATGCCATTAAATCCACATTGGAAAAAACACCACCAGAATTAGCTGCAGATATTATGGAGCAAGGTATAATGTTAACAGGAGGAGGAGCTTTATTAGATGGTTTAGATAGACTAATTAGGAATGAAACAGGAATGCCTGTTCATGTAGCTGAGAACCCATTAGATTGTGTAGCCATTGGTACTGGAAAAGCATTAGAAAGTATCGAGGTTTTGAAAAAAACTGTATCAAATAATAAAAGAATAGGTTAGTGGTGATATTATGTTTTTTTTCAAGAAATATAAAAATAGAATGATAGTAACTATAGTTGCTATCATTCTAATTATTGTTATTGGAGTTACTAGTAATAAAAGAACAGGACTATCGAAGATAGAGAAGACTATTGGAGATATTATTAAACCAGTAGAGAAGTTTTTCTTTAATATAGGGAAAAGATCCTCCAATTTTTTTAGTTCTATTAAAGATATTGGTAATTTAAGAGAAGAAAATGAAAATTTAAAGCTAAAAATTGCCGAATTAGAAGAAAAAAATCGACTCTATGAGGATCTAATTGGAAAAGCCGAATACTTGAAGAGTGAAAAACAACTAATGGACAATACTAATTATAGCTTAATAACTGCCCAAATCATAGGAAAAGAGCCAGGCAATTGGTTTGATAGATTTACAATAGACAAGGGTTTAAATGATGGTGTTAAAAAAGGAGATACGGTAATACAAGGAGTAGAAACCGATGATGGAGTAATTCAAGAAGGCATAGTTGGAAGAATTGCTGAGGTAGGGGATAATTGGTCTAAAGTGGTTTCCATTATAGATGAAAATAGTAAAATTTCCTTTAAGGTAATAAGAACCCAAGATGGAGGAATAATATCAGGCAGCGTAGACGGTAGATTAAATGGTTACCTATTTGATACCAAAGCTGATATAATGAAGGGAGACAAGCTTTTTAGTTCTGGGCTAGGTGGCATATATGTAAAAGATTTATATATAGGTGAGATTACAGATGTAATAAAGAAAGACGAAGATTTAACGAAACATATAGAAATAGAGTCAGCTGTTGATTTTAAGAAACTATATAAGGTTTTTATCATATCTAATTAAAATTGAGGGATTTAAATTGTTTATATTGATTACATTTTTAATAATCATAATTAATTTCATACTCCAATCTACAATACTCCAATATTTTAATATATTCAACGTAGTACCAAATACAGGTCTTGTTATCATAGTTGTAATAGCATTACTCAAGGGGAAAAGAGCAGGTAGTATTGTAGGCTTGATAGCTGGTCTACTACAGGATATCATATTCAGTCCTGTAATCGGAATAAATGGATTTTTATATTTTTTTATAGGATATTTAGTGGGAATGACAGAAAACAAGCTATCTAAGGATAATATATTGATTCCCTTTATTATGACCTTAATCTCCACTATATGTTATCATTTATTCTACTATCTATTTATGTACTTTTTATCCTATAATATATCTTTTCTTATCTTTTTTAAGGACGTAGTAATTATTGAAATGCTCTATAATAGCTTCATATCAATTATATTATATAAATGGTTTTCAAAGATATTTGTTATTCCTTCAATTAGGTTTGGAAGACGATAGGGGTGTAGGATGTGAAAATACTAGAAAAACTGAAAAATCGATATAATATTTTAATCATCATACTGACCACTATTATGTTAATTATTTCATTTAAACTGGCCACATTGACTATAGTAAAGGGTGATTATTATAGGGATATATCAGATAATAAAAGATTAAAAGAAATATATATTACTGCACCAAGAGGAGAAATTAGAGATAGATATGGAAGACTTTTAGCTGGTAATAAACCTAGTTTTACTGTACAGATTTTAAAGGATGAATTAAATATTAAAGACAGGGATAAGAAAAATAATACATTATTGACATTGGCCAGATTACTTGAAGAAGACGGTGTTATATATGTAGACGAATTTCCTATTGAATTTAATATCTTTGATTATAAAAGAGAAGATATTTATGAAATAGAAAATATTACACCAACAGAAAAGGTATTAGATATTATAATATCTAATAATCTATTACCTCAAATACTGGATACCTATTATATTCATTCTGATTATAAAGAACATTATCAATTTATAACAGTAAATAAAGCAATAAATGCTCTTAAAACTAAAGGGATTGACATGCCTATTAATGTTGCACTAAACCAAAATGGGGTAGAATTAAATTATAACAATGACAAGGATATAGAACAATGGAAAAAACATTACCAGATAAATCAAGGGGCCACTGCTAAAGAAGCGATAATTAGATTGATTGATAACGATAAAAATATTATTAGAAAAATAATAGATCATCCCATTTCAAGACAATTGGTTTATAATATATTGAAAGAAAAAGGTTTAGACACTAACTTTACTTTAAAAGAGTATTCAATAACTTTTGATCAAGAATACTTAGAACAAAAAAGAGCCCTTATGAAGACTTTTGAAGATATTAATTTTAAAACAAATGCTAAAGATGATTTTATAAATATTGTTATGGAAACTTCATTAGCAGATTTGTTGGAGAAAATAGTTAAAGTTGAAGATAAAAAGGGAAATATTGAGACAACTGTACCTGGAAAGATATTGATTGAAAAAATAGAAGAGAAGGACTTAGAGTCTCCCGTTACAATAGAAGTTAACGAAGAAGTTAATACTGTACTATATAGCTATAAAGACAAGGGTATATCTAGTGATAAAAATCCTTTAGACGCATTAATAGAATTTGGGAAGAAAAATGGTATATTAGAAGATTTTATAACCGATGATCAAATAAAGGGAATAGCTCAAGAGATCATATTGGAAAAGGGTTATAATCCTAAAATATCTGTTTCAAGATGGGAATATGTATCTATAGTAAATAAGAAGGATTGGTATGAAAAATTTAAAATTCCTGATGAGAAGAACCCAGAGGGTGCTTTTGCTTATTTAATAGAATACTATGAAATAGATAAAAACTTAAGCAAATACGAATCTAGGGTGATAATGAGTCTATATGATCAATTGGATAAACAAGGTCATAGGGCCTATCAACCAATTAATATAGCCTATGGTATTAAAGATACTACCGTTGCAAAAATTGAAGAAGGCCTCATGGAAATGCCAGGTATTCAAGTATCTATAGAACCAGTAAGATATTATCCAGAAGGAGAAACAGCAGCCCATATATTAGGTTATTTAGGTAAAATATCCCAAAATAATGAAATCGAGAAATACGTCAAAGAAAATAGTTATTCTCCTAATGATATAATTGGCAAGACTGGAGTTGAAGAGAAGTTCGAATCAGAACTTAGAGGTGAAAATGGCGTAAAAAGAGTAGAGGTTGATGTTTTAGGAAACACCACTAATACAATAGACGAAAAAAAAGCTATCCCAGGAAATAATGTATATTTGACTTTAGACATGAAACTACAAAAGGTAACAGAAGAGGCTTTAAAACACGGTTTAGAGCAAATCCAAGTAGGAGGAACATTTAAAAGCAAATGGGGAGATTATAAATTTGGAACAAGTAGAAGTAAAAGGAGACCATATATAAATGCTACTTCTGGTGCTGTAGTAGTTACTGACGTAAAAACTGGAGAGGTGTTAGCATTAGCTAATTATCCAGCTTATGATCCTAATCTTTTTTCTACTGGAATATCCAGCACAGACTGGGCTAGTTTATTTCCAGAAAATGAGGACGACCCATTAGCAGCAAGACCTTTGTATAATATAGCTATACAAACAGCCATACAGCCAGGTTCTACATTTAAAATGGTAACTGCCCTTGCAGCATTAGAAAAAGGGTTGAGTCCTACAAAAACTATTAGGGATATGGGGTATGTAGATGTGGGAAATAAAAGATTTGGTTGTTGGCTATGGAATTCAAATAGAGGCACCCATGGACCAGTTAATGTATATGATGCCCTTAGAGATTCATGTAACTACTATTTTTATTCCGTTGCCTTAGGAAGAAATCAAAGAACAGGTGAAGCTCTAGGCGTAAAAGTGGATATAGAAGATATTGCTAATATATCAAGGGAATTAGGATTAAACGATAAAACTGGGATAGAGATAGATATTCCTAGTGAAGCCTCTGGAGGAGTGCCAGACCCTCAAAGCAAAATAATGATAACTAAAACCTTATTAAAAAGGTATCTAAATAGAAATATTAGGTCTTATATTAAGGTAGAAGAGCAGTTTTCTGATGAAGAAATAGACGAGAAGATTGAAGAAATTATCAGCTGGACTGAAGCAGGGGAATCCTTAACTAGAAATGAAGTAATTAGAAGATTGGATTCTATGGGAATAGAACCAGAAAAAAGACTAGAAGGAGAAAGAGAAGGTTTAGCAGATAAGATTAAATATACCTATTTAAACTTTGCAGGATGGAATATTACAGACACCTTAAATGTTACTATTGGCCAAGGACAAAATGCTTATACTCCAATACAAATGGCTAACTATATTGCAACAATAGCCAACGGAGGATATAGACATAAGGTTACAGTTATAGATAGTATAAAAAATTTTGACAACTCCAAAACTCTATACCAAAGGGAAGTTAATCCAGAGAGAATTAAGCTAAATAATTATGAAAACTTGGAGCATGTAAAATATGGAATGAGAAAGGTAGCTAGTGAAGGTACTGCAAGAAGTTTATTTGGTAAATTTCCTGTCTCAGTAGCAGCAAAAACAGGAACAGCCCAAAGGTCAGGTGTCAATCCTGCCACTGGAGATACCTATGATGATTATGCTTGGTTCGTAGCCTTTGCTCCTTATGAGGAACCAGAAATAGCAGTTTCTATAGTTTTATTTCAAGGTGGAAGTGGTGGCTATGCTGGTCCTATTGCAAGAGAAATCATTGCTGAATATTTCGGTCTTAATAGTACTGATGAGAAGGAGACATTGCCGTTTGAAATTGAATTGGCAAGGTAATTTATAAACCTTCCAATTCAATTTTTCAAATTAGAAGGATTTATTGAATCAATGAAGAATATATATAGAGAAGTTATTGTGGAGGTAATACCAGTGAAAGAAGGACTAGTAAATTTTAGAGGAATTAAGGAAGGAATTTATATTTATATTAAAGAAGGTGATTTTCAACAGATTAGAATAGAACTGGAGAAGAAATTAAAAAACTCCATAGATTTTTTTAAAGGAGCAAATTTATTAGGTGTTAAAGGCGAGAATATTTCTGAAAAAGAGGTTGAAGAGTTACTTGGAATAATAGAAAATAAGTATAAACTACATATATCAAAAGATGGATTACCTTCCTGTTTGAAAGAAGAAAAGCCCTTTGAAGGTATATATGAAGGAATTACAAAGTTTATAAACACTACCATTAGATCTGGACAAGTTATTGAATACCATGGGAACATAGTAATAATAGGTGATGTAAATCCTGGGGCTCTTATTAAAGCTAAAGGAAATATCATAATACTTGGAACTTTAAGGGGAGTAGCCCATGCAGGGATAGATGGAAATTATGAGGCCATTGTAGCTGCCTATGATTTGCAACCAACCCAGCTTAGAATCGCAAATATTATTGGAAGAAAACCAGATGGAGATATAGCCCCTTCTGGATTGCCCGAAATTGCTAAAATTCATGACGGAGAAGTTCTTATTGAGCCATATTTACCGAGAAAATAATGAAGAGGAGGAAGAAAAATGGGAAAAGCAATTGTAATAACATCAGGAAAAGGTGGAGTAGGTAAGACTACCACAACTGCAAATATTGGCACAGGATTAGCTATATTAGGAAATAAAGTTGTAGTAGTGGATACAGATATTGGTCTTAGAAACTTAGATGTGGTTATGGGGCTGGAAAATAGAATAGTATATGATATAGTTGATGTAGTAGAGAAAACCTGTAGATTAAAACAAGGTTTAATAAGAGACAAACGATTTGATGGATTATTCTTATTACCTGCCGCGCAGACGAAGGACAAGACTGCAGTAAAACCTGAACAGATGCTAGAGCTAATAAATGAATTAAAAGAAGAATTTGACTATATAATAATAGACTCCCCTGCAGGAATAGAGCAAGGATTTCAAAATTCCATTGCTGGTGCTGATGAAGCTTTCATAGTAACTACACCAGAAATTTCAGCCGTAAGAGATGCAGATAGGGTAATTGGGCTACTAGAGGCACAAGGGTTAAATAATCCCAAGCTGATTATCAATAGGATTAGACATGATATGGTAAAAAGAGGAGATATGATGAATGTAGATGATATAATAGATATATTAGCGGTAGATTTAATAGGAGTTGTACCAGATGATGAAGCCATAGTAATTTCAACTAATAAAGGAGAACCAGTAGTAGTTGAAGATGAACCATTGTCAGCAAAGGCATTTAAAAATATTTGTAATAGAATAACTGGAAAGGAAGTAGAGTTACTTAACCTAGAGACCAATGAAGGTAAATTTAGTAAGTTAATTAAACTACTATTTAGCAAGTAAAGGGGGAATAACCTTGGATTTTCTTAAAATATTTGGCAAAAAAAATCAAAGCAGTAAGAATGTAGCTAAGGAAAGATTGAAATTGGTTTTAGTCCATGATAGATCAGATTTATCTCCCAAATTTTTAGAAATGATTAAAGGTGATATGATTAGGGTAGTAAGGGAGTATGCAGAAATCGATGAAGAAGGGTTAGATATTAAATTAACTAGAATGAAAAGAGAATCAGACAATATGCCTATGTCTGCCTTAGTAGCAAATATACCAATAATCAAAGTTAAAGACCAAGAATAATATACAATGATTGTTAATAATCAAACAATTATTGTATTTATTATAAAATTTAGGTATAATATACAAGGGTTTTCAAGCACTTACCTAATTATTTAAAATTTTGGAGGGATACAAATGAAAAAAAGGTTAGGTTTTATGCTATTAGCTACAGTGCTAATCGCTGCTTTATTAGTTGGTTGTGGTAGTCAAGATACAGGAAGTACTACAACTGATGAGGACTCTAACGAAACTGTAGCTACTGGGGAGCTTCAAGATGGGACTTATTTAGTTAAGGATCCTGTAAGTGACCATGGTAACTATGGCATGGCAAAGATGGAAGTTGCAAATGGTGAAATTTCTTCATTTAGTTATGTAGAGATTTTAGCAACTTCAGGAGAAGAGAAAAACGAAGGCAATTATAATTACCCAGATGGACTAGCTGTAATCAAAAACCTTAATGAACAATTTAACGAAAAGAAAGATTTAAATGAAATGGATTTTGATGCTGTTTCAGGCGCTACTCATACAAAAGAAGCTTTTAAGGATATAGTTAATAGATTACTAGCGCAAGCTGAAAAAGGCGAAACATACACTCCAGTATACAAAGATGGTGAATACACAGCTAAGGCTGAAGAAGAAAGCCATGGTTGGTTAGGAGAAGTAGCGGTAGTAGTAAAAGACGGACAAATTGTTGGAATAGATTATTTTGAATCAGCTGTAGAAGATATGGAAAGCAATAAAGTAGTTTTTGACGAAGACAACAAACCTGTTACAGACAGCGATGGAAAACCAAAAACTGAACCAGTTGAAGTTAAAGCTGGAGAAAGAAAATCTGCCGATAACTATGCTTATTTAGATTCCTTTGATGTAGTTAAAGGAGTTCAAAAATTAATAATTGACAATAATGGTACTGAAAACCTAGATGTAGATTCTATTACAGGAGCTACTAATACAAGAACTACTATGATCGAACTAGTTGAAAAAGCATTAGAAGAAGCAAAATAGGAATTAAACCCTAACGTAATGTTAGGGTTTTTCTAAATATTCTAAGAGGTGTAAATCATTATGAAAATAAAAAAATCGTTAGTACTTATAATAATGGCTATTATTATATCTTTTGTTAATGCAGGATGCCAAAAAAAAGATAATGAAGGACCTTTAACTAGAACGGAATTCTTAATGGATACTGTTATTACACTAAAGATATATGACCAGAAAGATAAGAAGATACTGGATGAAGCTGTTGATAGATTAGAAGAAATCGAATCAAGAATGAGCACAACCATAGATACTAGTGATGTAAGTTTAATAAATAAAAACGCTGGAATCCAACCTGTAAAAGTTCATGAAGATGTATATTATGTTATTCAACAAGCAAAACATTTTGCTACAATTACTAATGGAGCTTATGAGCCAACTATTGGGCCACTAGTTAATTTGTGGAATATAACTGGAACAGACAAAGATGAAAGAGACTCTATTCCATCAGAAAAAGAGATTAAAAAAGCTATGGATTTAGTAAATTATAAGGATTTAGAACTAATGGATGATAATCAAGTATATTTGAAGAGGAAAGGAATGCGGCTAGATTTAGGTGGAATAGTTAAAGGTTATGCAGCAGATGAATTAAAGAGGATATTATTAGAAAAGGGAGTCAGTTCTGCTATAATCGATTTAGGAGGCAATGTATATGCATTAGGTGTAAAGGAAAATGGAGAAGCCTGGCGAATTGGTATACAAGACCCCTTTGAAGTAACAGGTAATTACTTAGGTATATTAAATGTAAGAGATAAATCCATAGTTACGTCAGGAGATTATGAAAGATATTTTATATATGAAGGCCAAAAATATCATCATATTATCGATTCTAAAACTGGTTATCCATCAGAAAATGAGGTAGCTGGCATAAGCATTATTTCAGATAAATCCATAGACGGTGACGCATTATCTACTGCATTATTTGTCTTAGGAGTAGATGAAGGAACTAGGTTAGTAAATACATTAGAAGGAATAGAAACCATATTTATTACAAAACAAGGGGAAGTATTCGTTAATGAAAATATAATGGAAGAATTTTCACTAGGAAACAACAAATTAAAATTGATCAAAAATCCAAATTAATAAGTAATAAAACCCACCATTAATAAATATCATAATAGTAGATTAAGGTGGGTGAAATTATGTATAAAAGAAGATACAATGTTAAATACAAAGGTATTTTAAAAGGTATTATAAATTATTTAAAAAGAAGATTTCATTATAAAAGACAGTTAAATAAGATAATAGGCGTTTTAATCATTTTAATTTTAATCTTCATACTAAAAATGATAAACAACAGGATTTCATCCAGTATCATCCAGATAATTCACAACAGCGTAAATTATGAATTTAGTATGAAGAAAGATGGAAAAATAATAATCAATTATGGAAAAAAGATATTAATGTTGCCAGAAAAAACTTTGTCCGTTTTGAACATAACTAATTCTACTAAATATCCACCACCTATAGAAGGTGTAATATATAATCCTTTTGGAGAAACTATGTATCTAGATGGAAGGACTACATTTAATAATGGAGTAGATATAATACCAGAGGAAGAAAAGGAACCTGTATCCATAGAAAAAGGTACTGTAAAGTCCATTGAAGATAGAGGATCAAAAGGATATTTTGTTACAATAGAACATGAGAATATAGTATCAGTTTATGGATACTTAGTATCTGCCTATGTAAAAGAAGGAGAAAAAATAGAGGCAGGTACTAAAATAGGTACATTGGGAACCAATAAAGATGGAAATAAATATTTGCATTTTGAAATATGGGTAGATAATTCACCAGTAGATCCATTGAACTATGTGGAATTTAATAAAAAACTTTAAAACTGTCCTAGACAGTTTTGTTTTTCTTCTATTAAAAGAAATAAAAAGATGGTAAGATAGTATTAGAGTACTAAAGAAAAGGTGATATAGATGATAGATATTAATAAATTCGATAAAGTATTAAAAAAGGTAGAAAAGCCTGCCAGATATATAGGTATGGAAAAAAACTCTATTAAGAAGGATTTAAATAAAGTAAAAGTCAAATTTGCTTTTGCATTTCCAGATATATATGAAGTAGGCATGTCCCATTTAGGCCTTCATATATTATATAATCTGTTAAATCAGGAAGAAGATATTGCTTGTGAAAGGGTGTTTGCTCCTTGGACGGATATGGAAGAAGAGATGACTAAGGAAAACATACCTTTATTTACTCTAGAAAATAGAGAGCCAATAAAAAACTTTGACTTTGTTGGCTTTACATTACAATATGAAATGAGTTATACTAATATAATCAATATGCTCAATTTAGGAGGAATTCCAATTCTATCAAAAGATAGAAAAGAGGATAGCCCTTTTATAATAGCTGGAGGACCTTGTGCATATAATCCAGAACCATTAGCAGATATAATAGATTTTTTCGTAATTGGTGAAGGAGAGGAAGTCACACTAGAAATATTAAAAAAATATAAAGAAAATAAAGATGCAAAGGCAAGCAGACTAGACTTTTTAAAGGAAATAAGTAGCATTGAAGGAGTATATGTACCATCCTTTTATCAGGTAGTCTATAAAGAAGACAATACTATAGATAAGATGGAACCCATAGTAGCAGGGGCACCAAAAACCATAAAAAAAAGGATAATAAAGGATTTAAACTCGGTTTATTATCCAGAAAAATTAATTTTACCCTATATAGAAACAATCCATGATAGAATTCCATTAGAGGTTTTTAGAGGTTGTACAAGGGGCTGTAGATTTTGCCAAGCTGGTATGATTTACAGACCAGTTAGGGAAAAATCAGTTGATAGACTATTAGAATTAGCGGATAAATTAGAAAAAAACACAGGATATGAAGATATATCTTTAACATCCCTTAGTTCCTGTGATTATTCTCAGCTTCAACTGTTGATTTCAAAACTAATGGATAGATATGAAGAAGAAAGGGTTGGGGTATCACTACCTTCCCTTAGACTAGATTCTTTTAGTATAGGAGTTCTTAAAGAGATCCAGAAGGTTAGGAAAACTGGTCTTACCTTTGCTCCAGAAGCAGGTAGTCAAAGGTTAAGAGATGTAATTAATAAAGGGGTAACAGAAGAAGATTTAATCACTGCTACTACCTACGCTTTTGAGGAAGGTTGGTCTACTATAAAGCTATACTTTATGATAGGTTTACCTACAGAGGAAGAAGAGGACCTATTAGGTATTAGAGATTTAGGTTATAAAGTAAAAGATATATTCTTTAGCTTACCTAGAGAAAAACGTAGAGGAAATTTAAAGATAACTCTTAGTGCTTCCTGTTTTGTGCCTAAACCTTTCACGCCTTTCCAATGGGTAGGTCAAAACTCCATTGATGAATTTTATGAAAAAATAGATTTAATTAAAAAAAATGTAAAAGATAAAAAAGTTACATTCAACTATCATGATCCAAAGCTTAGTTATCTAGAAGCAGTACTGGCTCGAGGAGATAGAAGATTAGGTAAAGGCTTGATAAAAGCTTGGGAAAAAGGATGTAAATTTGATGGTTGGTCAGAAAAATTTGATTATGACAAATGGATTGAAGCCTTTAAGGAAACAGGAATAGATGGAGATTTTTATGCATTAAGAGAAAGACAGCTGGAAGAAATTTTTCCATGGGATTTTATAGAGCCAGGGGTCACTAAAGAATATCTAATTAAAGAATATGAAAAAGCAAAAGAAGAGGAATTAACTAGGGATTGTAGGCTAGGATGTACTAATTGCGGGATCAACAAAAGCTTTACAGGTGGTGTATGCAAATGATTCTACGGGTGAAATTTACAAAGGAAGACTATTTAAAGTATATATCTCATTTAGATTTGATGAGGTTATTTCAGAGGACCTTTAGGAGAGGATATATACCTATTAGATATTCTGAAGGATTTAACCCTCAGCCTAAATTTTCTATAGCTAATCCATTAGCCTTGGGAATTGAAAGCGTAGAAGAATATATGGATATTGATCTATATGATAAAATACCCATAGAGGATTTTATGGAAAGGATGAATAGAGAATTACCAGAGGGAATTAGAATTATTGAAGCTAAGTATATAGAAGACAGTAAATCCATTTCTGCCCTCATTAGTTGGAGCTATTACCAAATAAAGTTCATAGCCAAGGATATAAACAGCAAAGAAGAATTACAAAAACTTTTAGAAGATTGGCTAAAGAAAGAAGAAATAATAATTAAAAAAGTTAGACGCAAAGGCAATAAAATTAGGGAAAGGGATCAAAATATTAGAGGTTTTATTGGTAATGTTATAATAGAAGATTTCAGAGTTGAAGCAGATTCACCTTTTAAAACTACAATAGCAATGAATTGCCTCCTTAAAGCTGGAGACAATGGGAATCTTAAACCTACAGATTTTTTAGAAGCTATGGAAAAACATATTAGTATAGGTATAGACTTTGATACTGTAGATATTAAGAGACTCCAACTATTAGCCGAAGATAAGGGTAGAATTGTATCGCCAATGTAAAATTTAGGAGAGGTAATATGAATTATATTTTTATCGATTCAAAAGATAATGTTGAAATAACAGGTGTAGTTGAAGAAAATAGACTTGTAGAACTTTATATAGACGAAAAGGATTATAAAAAACAAGCAGGAAATATTTATAGAGGTCGGGTAGTCAATGTATTGCCAGGTATGGAAGCAGCCTTTGTGGATATAGGGGAAGGTAGAAATGCATATCTATATATAAAAAATGCTCTGCCTAAAGAGATGATTAAGAAAAATGGACAGATAAAGATTGATGGACAGATAAAGATTGAAGATATAATAAAGAATGGGGAAGAAGTAATAGTCCAGGTACTAAAAGAAGCTTCTCAAAATAAAGGAGCTAAAGTAACAACTCATATTACTTTACCGGGAAGATTTGTAGTACTAACCCCATTCTCTGACAAAATCAATTTTTCTAGAAAAATTGATGATATAGAAGAAATAGAAAGATTAAACCAAATCGGAAAAGATATGCAAAGGGACAGTATGGGATTAATCTTTAGGACAAAGTCATCTGGCGTAGCAAAAGAAATATTAATTGATGAATATAATACTCTTATAAATATATTTAGAAAAATAGAAAGAGAGAGAAATTTTTTACCCTGTCCTAAATTAATATATAAAGAGATGGATCTTTCTCATCAAATCATTAGAGATGTTTATAATGATAATATTCATAGGATAATCATAAATAACAAGGAAAAATATGAAAGTTTATTAAACCTTCAAGGAATCATCTTTCCTAAATTAGAAGAAAGAATACATTATGATAAAAGCTTCGATATATTGTCAAAGGAAAGTATTATGAATGATATTCAAACTGCATTAGAAAGAAAGGTAACCCTTAAAAGCGGTGGATATATAGTAATAGACGAGACAGAAGCCTTAACCGCCATAGACATTAACACAGGCAAGTTTACAGGTAGTAAAAATCTTGAAGATACGGTGGTTAAGACCAATCTAGAAGCCGCCGAAGAAATATCAAAACAGATCAGGCTTAGAGATATAACTGGAATAATAATTATTGATTTTATAGATATGAAGCATAATAAGGACATAGATTTGGTTTTAAACAAATTGGAAGAATCTTTAAGTTTTGATAGAAATAAGGCTAATATAATTGGCATTACAAAATTAGGATTAGTAGAATTAACTAGAAAAAAGGTTAGAAATAGCTTGAGTTCAAGATTTGTTAAAAAATGTCCAGACTGTAATGGTAGAGGCAAAATTTTGGATAGAAGTATTGACAAATCCATATTTATCTGGTAAAATTTTTGTTTGTAGGTAGCCGCTCAATGTGGGTTTAAGCATAGTCACCTAACATTGGCGAGACTGGTTAGAGGAGGTGCATTGTAGAGATGTATGCTGTAGTAGAAACAGGTGGAAAACAATACAGAGTTCAAGAAGGGGACATTGTATTTGTTGAAAAAATTGACACCGAAGAAGGAGAAAAAATAGATTTATCTAAAGTACTTCTTGTTTCAAAAGAAGACGATTTAATCGTTGGAAAGCCTTATGTTGAAGGAGCTAAAGTAGAAGCTACTGTATTAGAACAAGGAAAAGCTAAAAAGATCATCGTTTTCAAGTATAAGGCTAAAAAGAATTACAGAAAGAAACAAGGACATCGTCAACCTTATACAAAATTAAAGATTGAAAAGATTGTTGGTTAATTATGATAAAGATTATTATATTTAAGGATAGGAAAGGTTATATTGAAGGATATAAAGTTTCTGGACACGCAGATTATGATATTAAAGGAAAAGATATAGTATGTGCAGCTGTATCCGTACTAGCTCAGACTACATTAATCTCTTTAGTTGAAGTATGCAATGTCCCAGAAAAAAAAATAGATTATTCCATAGATGATAAAGGATTCTTAAATGTGACCCTTCCAAATACCCTAGATATAAGCACTAGAATGAAAACGGAAATAGTTTTGAAGACTTTTGAAATAGGTATAAAATCAATATTAGAAAGTTACTCGGAGTATATAACTCTCAAATATAGGGAGGTGTAGAAGATGATAAAGCTAAATTTACAATTATTTGCTTCTAAAAAAGGAGTAGGTAGCTCTAGAAATGGTAGAGATAGTGAAGCTAAACGTTTAGGCGTTAAACGAGGCGATGGTCAATTTGTATTAGCTGGTAATATCCTTGTTAGACAAAGAGGCACAAAGATTCATGCCGGAAACAACGTAGGTAGAGGCGGAGACGATACTCTATTTGCTAAAGTAGATGGCGTTGTTAAGTACGAGAGAAAAGGTAGAGATAGAAAACAAGTTAGCGTATATCCTAATGAGGAATTAGCATAAATTCTAAAGCTTGCCAATATGGTAGGCTTTTTTTTCTGAGAAAATATTAGAATAATTTTAAAGGACTAGAATAAAATAATATTTAAATTAATAGCATTTAGAATTTTTAATTATTGACAGCTAATTATAAGTTGGTATAATTAAATTACAAAATGATAAAGGATGATAATATGTTTATTGACATAGCCAAGATTAATCTAAAAGCAGGTAAAGGTGGAGATGGAGCTGTTGCCTTCAGAAGAGAGAAATATGAACCAGCAGGAGGTCCTTATGGCGGTGATGGTGGCGATGGTGGAAGTATAATTATACAAGGAGACGAAGGTATAAGAACATTAATGGATTTTCGATATAAACGCTCTTATAAAGCTGAGAACGGAGAAAATGGCAGAACTAAAAAGCAATTTGGTAAAAGAGGACAGGATTTAGTACTTAGAGTTCCAGTAGGAACTTTAATAAAAGATGGAGATACAGAAAAGGTAATAGTAGATATTAAAGAACATAATCAAAAGTTTATAATAGCTAAAGGAGGCAAAGGGGGAAAAGGTAATGCAAAATTTGCAACCCCTACTAGACAAGCACCCAGGTTTGCTGAACCAGGAACAAAAGGAGAAGAGAAGACGATTATCTTAGAATTGAAACTATTGGCTGATGTTGGCTTAATTGGATTTCCCAATGTGGGAAAATCCACAATACTATCTATTTTGTCAGAAGCAAAACCTAAAATTGCTAATTATCATTTTACAACTTTAAAACCTAATTTAGGAGTAGTTAGAGTTGATGATGAGCAAAGCTTCGTTATTGCCGATATTCCTGGATTGATAGAGGGAGCCCATGAAGGGGCAGGCCTAGGTCATGATTTTTTAAGGCATGTGGAAAGGACAAAATTACTAGTTCATGTATTAGATAGTTCTGGTATAGAAGGGCGAAATCCAATAGAGGATTTTTACAAGATAAACGAAGAGTTAACTCGTTATAACCCAAAGCTTAAAGACAAAGATCAGATAATTGTGACCAACAAAATAGATTTATCTGAATCAGAAAATTGGCTTAATAAAATAAAAGAGGAATTTGAACCCTTAGGGTATAAAGTCTTTCCGTTATCTGCTGCAACTAAGGAGGGAATTAATAGACTAAAATATGGTATATGGGAAGCATTAAAAGATATTGAAACTGAATATGAAACCTTTGATGAAAAGATAGACATAACAGTTACAGGACCGACTGAAGACACTATTATTGTTAAGAAGGAAAATGGACAATATATTGTTGAAGGTTCCTTCATAGAGAGATTACTATATTCAACTAACTTTGATAACCATGATTCTTTAAGATATTTTCAAAACACTATAAGAAAAAGGGGTGTTGTAGATAAACTAAAGGAATTAGGAATTGAAGAAAAGGATTCAGTATTTATTTGTGGATATGAATTTGAATTTTTTGATTAAATGGAGGGCTTGTGTGTAAAATGGACTGTTATAATTGTGGTAATTGTAAAGAAAATCAACCAACATATTATTGCCTAGCAAAGAATGAAGTAGTAATCAATAGAAACTACAAACCATCAGAAAAATCAAGAACTGGATGGAAAAAAGGAAGCAAAAATTATGAATCTCACAGAAGACAATCTAGAAAAGAAATAGAAGTTTAAAACTAAAGGAGTGTAGTAATTGTTAACAGGAAAACAGAGAAGTTATTTAAAGGGTCTGGCCAACACTATGGATCCAATATTTCAAGTAGGAAAAAATGGAATCACAGATAATTTTATTAAACAGGTAGATGAAGCCCTAGAAGCTAGGGAAATTATAAAAATAAAAGTATTGAACAACAGTTATTTAAATGCAACTAAAGTAGCCAATGATTTAGCTGAAAGTACCAATGCAGAATTTGTTCAAAGTATAGGAAATAAATTAGTTCTATACAGGGAATCTAAAGAAAACAAAAAAATTCAATTACCTTAGTAGATAAATAGTTTAAACTTCAGAACTAACCCTTCTGAAGTTTATCTTTATTTGCTAAAATACAGGAGGAGAAA
Source organism: Clostridium sp. Cult1 (assembly GCF_021655095.1). GTDB lineage: Bacteria > Bacillota > Clostridia > Tissierellales > Tepidimicrobiaceae > Schnuerera. Next base: position 2,052,036 of record NZ_PPXW01000001.1, read on the forward strand.
AACTTGAAAAGAAAGAAGATTGGAATTATGGGAGGGACTTTTGATCCAGTTCATAATGGTCATTTAGTATTAGCAGAAAATGCTAGAATTAAATTCAACTTAGATAAAATACTATTTATACCAACGGGGAAGCCCCCTCATAAGGATAACAATTATATCACATCGAATATTCATAGATATAATATGACTTTACTTGCCATAAATTCGAATCCCTATTATTTTTTATCATCTATTGAAACACAAAGGGAAGGTATTACCTACACAATAGATACAATAAAATATTTAAAAACTAAATCTAATAGTACAGATTTTTATTTTATATTAGGTTCAGACTCTTTATATCAGATACATAAGTGGAAAGACTATGAAGAACTATTAAGCTTATGTAATTTTATAGTAGCTAAAAGGAAGGGATTAGACGATAGGAAATTAGAAAATAGAATTAAAGAATTAAGCCAATTGTATAATAGTAATATACATATATTGGAATCACCTTTAATTGAAATATCATCTACTGAGATTAGAGAAAGAGTAAAAAATAGATTGTCCATCAAATACTTAGTTCCCAAAGCTGTAGAACTATATATAAATAAGAATAATCTTTATAAGGAGCAGGATTTAAAATGATAGAACAATGGATTTATGATAAATTGAAAAAGGATATAGGAATACAAAGATTTAACCATTCCATAGGAGTTATGAATACAAGTATAGAACTAGCTAAATGCTACAATTATTCAGTTGAGAAAGCTAAAGTAGCTGGACTTCTACATGATTGCGGTAAACTTCAGGGAGAAATAAATTTGTTGAAAATGGCCAATGATTTTGATATAATTCTAGATAATGTTATGAAAGTTAATAAAGAGCTCATTCATAGCCATCTAGGTGCAGAAATAGCAAAAAAAGTATATAATGTAGGGGATCAAGATATTTTAAATGCTATTCGTTTCCATACCACTGGCAGAGAAAACATGGGTCTATTAGAGAAAATTGTTTATATTGCCGATCTTATTGAACCAGGTAGAGATTTTCAAGGTGTAGAAGAAATAAGAAGATTAGCCTATGAAGATATTGACAAATCTCTATTATTTGCAATGGATAACACATTGAAATTTGTTATTGAAAAAGGGAATCTAATACATTTAGATACTATTAAGGCAAGAAATCATTTAATAATTCTAAAGAATATGGAGTGAGGTCCAGTGAAAAAAACATTTTTTAAAACTTTTTTTGTTTCTTTTATCATATTTTCATTAGTATGGAGTGGATTTATATATAAAACCGTTATTAAAGCTACTGGTGAAGAAGATGATGATAATGAATATAAGGAAACCTTTATAGATAGATTAGTAGATGGAAAAGATGATATTACCTTTTTATTATTAGGTGTAGATTCTAAAGATGTAAGTAAAAGTTCTGGTACTAGAACTGATACTATGATGTTATGCAAAGTCGACAAATCAACTGGAGATATATCTATTCTTTCAATACCTAGGGATACAAAAGCAAGAATAAGAGGTAGAAAGTATGAAGAAAAAATCAATCATGCCCATGCCTATGGTGGTCCAGATTTATCGGTAAAAGCTGTCAAGGATTTATTAGGTGTTGATTTGGAATACTATGTTAAAGTTGACTATAATATAGTTAAAGAATTTGTTGACTTGATTGGTGGAGTGGAAATTGATGTTCCAATGGATATGAAATATAGTGACCCAGTTGCAGATCCACCTTTATATATAGATTTAAGAAAAGGGTATCAAACATTAGATGGAGATAAAGCATTACAGTTTTTAAGATTTAGAAAAGGATATGCAGATCAAGATTTAGGAAGAATTAGAGCTCAACAAGAATTTATTAAAGCTGCTGCTGAAAAAGCTTTAAGACCATCAAATATTGTAAATATTCCTCAAATGATAAAATCTTATTATGATAATGTGGATACAAATATACCATTAGATGTAATTATGAAGTTTGCAATGAAGGCCAAAATCTTTAGTACAGAAACTATGCAAGCTTCTACATTGCCTGGGGATACTAAATATATTAGTGGGGTATCCTACTTTATCCCTGATGAAGAAGAGACGGGCAAACTAGTTAAATCTTTATTTACTGAATATAGGGCTGTTGAAAATACAGAAAATCAAGGAAGCGAATCAAATTAAAAAATCAGGAGGTAATTTGGTGAAAGATATTGATGAAAGAATATCTATTATAGTTAAAGCCTGTAATGATAAAAAAGGGTTTGATATAAAAGGATTAGATATTAGAAAACTAACTACTATTACCGATTACTTTATATTGGTAAGCGGTAATTCTACTACTCAAGTATTATCTATTGCCGATGAAATAGAAGAAAAAATGATGAAAGCAGGATATGAGCTTTTAAGTAAGGAGGGTAAAGAGAGTAGTAGATGGGTTTTGTTGGATTTTGGGGATATAATAGTCCATATATTCCATAGGGAAGACAGAGAATTTTATGATTTAGAAAAGCTATGGGCTGATAGTGAAGAACTAACATTGGACTATATATTATAATATAAGCTTTAGATCCTAAGTATTATCTAATATTTGAATTTTAGGAGGTTAAATGATGAAAACAAAGCCAATATCAACAAATAAAGCACCAGGAGCTGTAGGACCTTACTCACAAGGTATGAATGCTAATAATCTAATATTCACCTCTGGTCAACTACCTATAGTACCAGAGACAGGAGAATTGTTAAAAGGGAATATTAAAAAGGAAACTAGATTATGCTTGGATCATGTACTTGCAGTGGTAGAAGCTGGTGGAGCTAGATTGGAAGATATAGTAAAGATAAATATATACATAAAGGATATGGAAGATTTTCCACTAATCAATGAAGAATATGAAGATTTCTTTAAAGGTCATAAACCAGCCAGATCCTGTGTACAAGTAGCTAAACTTCCGAAAGACGGAAATATAGAAATTGAAGCCATAGCAGTATTATAAATAAAAAAGCAGCATAGCTGCTTTTTTTATTGGAAAGAACTTGGAACTTTATATAAAGAACGCCTTCGTCTTCTATTTTTCTTACGTTTGACAATAACCACAACTCTATATAAGACAAATAAACCAACTAATAATAGATACCATTTACTTAAAAGCCATTGAACAATAGTTACAGGAGGTATTTTTTCTATATCTAAAGTAGATATAATCTCTGCTTGTCCTAAAAGCTGACCTTGCAAATAGTACTCAACCTTTCCTAAAACCTGCCCTTTCTCAATGGGGGCTTCTATTTCTTTATCAATATAGACTTTTTTATCTATTTTATCTATGGATCCTTTTGGTATTGAAACAGGTAGATCCTCTTTGATTATACCTGCCACAATAGGATTTATAGCATCTTTTATCTCAATATTATCAACAAAATAATTCTTAGTTGTCACATTAACTTTTTCAAAATTATTGAATCCATAGTTTAACAATTTGTGTATATCTGAAAAAACTTCTTTACCATTGGATTTTAATACTACAGCAATTAAATTTTGATTGCCTCTTTGAGCGGAAGCAACTAAACAATTTTGGGCTACTGAAGTGTATCCAGTTTTTACTCCATTAATACCTTCGTATTTTATGGGAACAGAATTTCCATCTACATTTATTTTTTGAGTGCTATAGAGCAACCTATTGGCAGATTTTAAATATCTTTCCTCTTCTTTTTTATTGGTTTTAGGTATAGTATAAGTATAATTGGAGACAATCTCTCTGAAACTGTTATTTTTCATAGCATATTGTGCCATTAAACTTAAATCATAAGCAGTAGTTAGATGACTATCATCTGACAAACCGTTAGGATTTACAAAGTTTGTATTTAGGGCACCTAGTTCTTTTGCTTTATCATTCATTAGCTTAACAAATTCATCAATACTACCAGAAATATGCTTTGCAATAGCTAAGGCAGAATCATTAGCAGATTCAATTAGCAAGGCATTTAATAGATCCTCAAACTTTAGTTGTTCACCTGGCTCTAATGCTATATGACTACCATCAGTAAGCCTGACCACTTCTTCGTCAACAGTTACAATATCATCCATATTGCCAAGCTCTAAGGCTAGTATTCCAGTCATAATTTTAGTAGTACTAGCTGGATGTAATTTCATATGAGGATTTTTTTCATATAGAACCTGACCAGTATCTGAGTCAATAAGTATAGCACCTTCACCAGAAAGGTTTAGGCTATCTGCAAAAGAGATGCTATATGTAGTAAAAAATAGGAGTAATATAATTAATATGATTTTTTTCAAATAGCTCCCTCCTTTATTGGATTAATTATAAGTATATCAGAAAACAACAAAATAATTAATAGAAATGTAAAATTTTTTTAGAAAGAAGGAAATTCTGTTAAGATATAGAATATATATTATGGATTAATCTATAGGAGAGGGTGAACTTAAGGCATGGCATTTTTTTCAAAAAAAGAACAGTTACTTGTAATCATAATAATAATTATCATATTTTTAATATCAGGTTTTAATTACATAAATAAAAATTTATTATCTGCCAATAATACTTACAATGAAAATCCAGATGAAGTAGAAGAACTTCTTATGAAATTAGAGGAAGATATAGAGACAAATGAAGAAGATGAATATATAATGGTACATGTAAGCGGACAAGTATATAATCCAGGGATAGTAGAATTAAAATTTGGCTCTAGAGTAATAGATGCAATAAATTTAGCAGGAGGATTGAAAAAAGATGCAGACTCGGATAAAATAAACTTAGCTAGGAAATTGTCGGATGAAGAGAAAGTCCATGTACCTAGAATTGGTGAAGAAGAAATACCCTTGGAGGATTCTAATTTAGGTCAAGGGAACAATAAAGTAAAAATTAATATTAACACTTGTACTAAAGAAGAACTAATGTCTCTACCAGGTGTTGGTGAAGTCCTAGCAGAAAGGATACTAGAATATAGGGAACAAACTTCATTTAAAACCCTTGAAGATATTATGAATGTATCTGGTATAGGTGAAAAGAAATTTGAAAACATTAAGGAACTTATTATTGTAAAGTAAAGGAAGTGATATATATGGATAAAAAATTAACCGAATTAACTAAAAGCTCTGGGTGAGCAGCTAAAATCGGACCCGATATATTGGCACAGGTTTTGTGCCAACTACCAAAAACTTTTGATGATAATTTAATAGTAGGATTAGATACTGCTGACGATGCAGCAGTCTATAAGATAAATGATGAATTAGCTTTAATACAAACTCTAGATTTTTTTACTCCAATTGTAGACGATCCCTATTTGTTTGGACAAATAGCAGCAGCTAATTCTTTAAGTGATGTATATGCTATGGGAGGAGAGCCTAAACTAGCCATGAACATAGTAGGTTTTCCAAATTGTTTGAGTCCCGATATATTAGTTCAAATATTAAAAGGAGGCCATGATAAAGTAGCTGAAGCAGGAGCTATTTTAGTAGGAGGACATACAGTAGAAGATGATGAACCTAAATATGGATTATCTGTTGCTGGATTCGTTAATCCTAATAAGGTATTAACCAATAGCAATGCAAAGCCTGGGGACTTGTTAGTGTTAACCAAACCTTTAGGTATTGGAATAATAAACACAGCCATTAAAGGAAGATTAGCAGATAAGGAAGCCTACGATGAAGCCACTAATGTAATGTCTACATTAAATAAGTATGCAAAAGAAGCAGTAGATAATGTTCAAGTTAATAGTGTAACAGATATAACAGGCTTTGGGTTATTAGGCCATAGCCTAGAGATGGCAGAATCTAGTTCAGTAACTATAAAAATAAACCATAAAAACTTACCCATAATTTCTAAGGCAATTGAATATGCCAAAATGGGGTTAGTTCCAGCAGGAGCCTATTCTAATAGAGAACATATAGGTAACAATGTAAAATTTGTAAACAATATACCAAATGAGATAGAAGACATATTATTCGACCCACAAACATCAGGAGGGTTGTTAATTTCCATATCGAAGGATAATGTAGAAAAACTATTAAAGGAATTATCCAGCATTTCAACTAAGTATGCAGTAATAGGAGAAGTAGTGGAAAAAGAAGATCATTATTTAATAGTAGAATAAAAGAGAGGGATTGCATGAATCAGAGAAAAAGTTTATTTAAATTAATTCCTAAAGTAGATGAGTTATTAGAAATTGATAGCATAAAAACCTTGGTAAAAGAAATGCCACGAAAATTAGTAGTAGATTCAATTAGAGAAGAGATAGAATTTTTAAGAGAGGATATAAAGAACAAATCATTAAAAGAGGAAGAAGTAAAGGAAAGGAATACTAACCTACCATCATTAATAGTAGAAAGAGCAAAAATGAAAAACTCCTATAAACTTAAAAGGGTAATCAATGGAACAGGAGTAGTAATCCACACTAATATTGGCCGTTCCTTAATTAGTGAAGAGATTATGGAAAATATTAAAGATATAGCCGTTAACTATTCTAATTTAGAATATGATTTAGATAAAGGCGAAAGGGGCTCAAGATATAGCCATTTAAAGGATATAATTGTTGAAATTACCGGTGGGGAAGATGCAATGGTTGTTAATAATAATGCAGCAGCAGTATTATTAGTCTTAAGTACAATGGCAAAAGGAAAAGAAGTAATAGTATCTAGAGGAGAATTAATAGAAATAGGAGGCTCTTTTAGGATACCTGATGTAATGGAACAAAGTGGTGCAATTTTAAGAGCAGTAGGTACTACAAATAAAACCCATCTATGGGATTTCGAAAATGCCATTACAGAGGAAACAGCTGCATTGTTAAAGGTTCATACCAGTAACTATAGGATACTAGGTTTTACATCGTCTGTATCAGCAGAAGACCTATATCCATTAAAGGAAAAATATAATCTTCCTTTAATCGAAGATTTAGGAAGTGGGGTATTAATAGATTTGTCTAAATTTGGTTTAGAATATGAACCTACAGTACAGGAATCCATTAAAAAAGGAGTAGATATAGTAACTTTTAGTGGAGATAAATTATTAGGAGGCCCTCAAGCAGGCATTATAGTTGGAAAAAAGGAATATATAGATGCTATGAAGAAAAATCCACTTACTAGGGCCTTCCGAGTAGATAAGTTCACAATTTCAGCCTTAGAAGCCACTCTTAGACTTTATCTTGATGAAAAAACTGCAATTGAAAAAATACCAACATTGAAAATGTTATCAGCAGGGACTGATAAATTAGAAAAAAAAGCAGAAAAACTATATAATATGATTATAGAAAAAATAGATCTTAAGAACTGTAGATTAAAAATAGTTGACAATTATTCAGAAGTAGGTGGTGGCTCTTTACCTTTAGAAAAAATACCAACTAAATGTATAATGATAAGTTTAGAAGAACAGAGCATTACAGAACTTGAAATAGCCTTAAGGGAATACAATATTCCAATAATCACCAGGGTTTATAAAGATAATCTATATATAGATTTAAGAACAGTAAGGGAAGAAGAATTTGATATAATAGTAGATGGATTATTATTTGGATTAAATAAGGTGAAAGGGTGCATTATATGAAACATATTATAGTTGGAACAGCAGGCCATATAGACCATGGCAAAACTACACTTATAAAAGCCCTAACTGGTAGAGATACAGACAGATTAAAAGAAGAAAGAGATAGGGGTATTTCAATTGAACTTGGTTTTACCTATTTTGATTTACCTAGTGGGAAAAGGGCAGGTATAATAGATGTTCCTGGCCATGAAAGGTTTATAAAGAACATGCTTGCTGGTGTTATGGGAATGGATATAGTATTGTTGGTAATAGCAGCCGATGAAGGAGTAATGCCCCAGACAAGTGAACATTTAGCTATATTAGATTTATTAGGAATAGAAAAAGGATTTATTGTATTAACTAAATCAGACTTAGTAGAATCAGAGTGGTTAGAATTAGTTAAAGAGGACGTAAGGGAACAAATTAGAGGGACTTTTTTAGAAAATGCCCCAATTATACCTGTATCTTCTACTAAAAAAACTGGAATTGATGAAGTAATAAAGTTGATAGACGAGTTGACTTTGGAAATGGGAGATAGGGAAACTGAGGATATGCCTAGACTTCCAGTAGATAGAGTATTTACAATATCAGGTTTCGGAACAGTAGTAACTGGGACTTTATTGTCTGGAAGTTTAAGTATAGGAGATGAAATACAAGTTTTCCCTGGAAATAACATAGCTAGAATAAGGACCTTACAAGTCCATGATCAGGATACTGAAACTGCTTTTGCTGGACAAAGGGTAGCTATAAATATGGCAGGGCTTAAAAAAGATGAAGTCCATAGAGGAGATGTAATAGCTCCTAAAGATTCTATGAAGGAAACCTTAATGTTGGATGTAAAGGTTAAACTTATAAAGGGTATAGATAAATCAATTAAAAATAGAACTAGACTAAGACTATATATCGGAACTAAAGAGTTGCTTTGCAGGATAGTCCTTTTAGACAAGGAAATCCTAAACCCAGGAGAAGAAGCATACGCTCAATTACGATTAGAAGAAAAGGTAGTTGCTAAGAGGGGAGATCGGTTTATTATCAGGTTTTACTCACCTATGTTTACCATCGGTGGTGGAGAAATACTAGAGCCTAATCCTTCTAAAAAGCAGCCTTTTGATGAAGAAGCTATAAAAGAACTCAAAATAAAGGAAAAAGGACAATCTATTGATATTATAGAAAAAATAATACTAGATAAAAGTAAATACTTTCCAACTATAAAGGGAATCTCTACAACTACCGCCATGTTAGAAGAAAAGGTAAAAGAAGATGTGAATAATTTGATTAAATCAAATAAAGTTATATTATTTAGTCTAACTAAGGATTTTCATGTAATTCATACAGAGTATTTTAACGAGTTAAGTGAAAAGATTGTTGAGGAGTTAGATTCTTTCCATAAAAGATATCCTTTAAGAATAGGAATGCCTAAGGAAGAAATACGTAGTAGATTTTTAAGCAATGCCCCTGCTAAAGTAGGTGAAAGGTTTATAGACTTATTAATAGAAAAAGGGCTTATAGAACAAAAAATGGAAAGTATTCATATGGCAGGTTTTGAAATTGAATACAGTGACATTCAGTTAGAGATAAAAAATAGTATAGTTAAAGCCCTTAAAGAAAAAAGATTTACATTACCTAAAAAAGAAGAACTCATAAAAACTGTAGGATATGACTCCAATCAAGTGGATGAGGTAATAAACTCTTTGGTTAACAGTGGGGAGATTTTTAGACTAAATGATGAAGTTTACCTATATAAACCCATTTATGAAGAAGGTATTCAATTACTAAAAGAATATATGAAAGAGAATGAGTATATTACCGTTGCCCAATTTAGAGATATATTGAATACCAATAGAAAAGTTGCTTTACTGTTATTAGAATATTTTGATCAATTGAAAATAACCAAAAGGGATGGAGATAAAAGAACGCTTTTAGAAGAAAAATAATAAACTCTATCTTTTTTAACCATGGAGTGATGTAGATGAGTACTAAAGTTATAGTTATAAATAGGGATAAACTCTTTGTAAAAGGATTAAAATATAGTTTAGAGCAAGACAATTATTTTGTTGATGCAGCCTATAGCATAAAAGAAGCTGTAGAAAAAATAAAAAAGAAGGATTATGGTTTAGTCATACTAGATTTAGCTCTTCCTGATGGCAATGGATTGGCTCTCTGTCAAACTATCAGAGATAACTCCCAAGTGCCTATAATTATTTTAACTGAAAAAGAAGAGGATATAAATAAAATTTTAGCCTTAGAATACGGTGCCGATGATTATATAACTAAACCTTTTAATATCTTAGTTTTAAAAGCCAAGATTAAGGCAATATTAAGAAGGGTAAATATGAAGAACTTCCAGATAGACAATCAAACTATTAAAGTAGATGATTTTACTATAAATACCCTAGGTAGGAAATTGACCATAGGAGATGAAAGTATATCTTTAACTGGTAAAGAGTTCGACCTATTTTATTTATTGGTATCTAATCCTGGAAAAGTATTTACAAGGGAAGAATTACTAGAAACTATTTGGGGATATGAGTATTTTGGAGATTTAAGGACAGTAGATGTTCATATAAGACGATTACGAGAAAAGATTGAAAAGGATTCTAGTAATGTAGAGTATATTCATACAAAATGGGGAGTAGGATATTATTTTAGAAGCAAAAAAGCAAGTGCTGCCATCGATTAGTAGCTATAAGTATATAAAGCATACCCGCTTTTTATAGGCGGGGTTTTTTTATATAAATATAATAATAGATATTGAAACTTAAAACTTTTTAGACTCATTTTATTAGTTCTTAAACCCTATAATTTATAACAAAGTCATGCACTAAAGAAAGGGAATACTTATATGGGTTTATTGGCAGAAATGGTGCTGGTAAAACTACAATTATAAGGGGATTCTCCCTTCCCCATTTGTAGAAAATCTTATTGTATCTATCATACCAACTAGCTACGGGGTCTAATAAATTAAGTAAAAAAATTACATAGAAAACAGTATGTTATAATTAACATATCAATTCTAAGGGGGAATAAAAGATGGATAAAGGATACATACATGTATATACTGGAAATGGAAAGGGGAAAACTACTGCTGCATTAGGATTAGCCCTAAGGGCTATTTGTGCTGGTAAAAAAGTATTCATAGGTCAATTCATAAAAGGAATGGAATACAGTGAGCTTAAAAGTGTAGATTATTTACCTAATCTAGTTATAGAGCAATTTGGCAGAGACTGTTTCATATATAAGGACCCGGAAGAGGAAGACATTAGATTAGCAAGAATTGGATTGGATAAATGTAAAAATATTTTGAAGGAAGGCGATTATAATATAGTAATTTTAGATGAACTGAATATAGCAATATATTATAATCTATTTACTATAGAGGAAGCTATAGAAGCAATTAATAATAAGGCATCAAATGTAGAAGTTATAATAACAGGTAGATATGCAGATGAAAGGATAATCCAAATAGCTGATTTAGTAACAGAAATGAAGGAGATTAAGCATTATTATAATAAAGGTGTAGAAGCAAGAAAGGGTATTGAAGTATAAATATGTAGGCTTTGTGGGCAAATTGTTATTTTGACATAATTCGATGGTAATAGCAAAAAAACTTGAATAAATACTTGAAAAGTTGAAAAAAATGTTGTATAATGACATTTGTCCTTAATATGGGGGTAGATGGGTGCTGGTGTGCCCTCTGGTCTTCAAAACCAGCGCGAGGGGTTAGGAGCCTCTTGGGTGAGTTCGATTCTCACATACTCCCGCCATAAATACTAGCAGCGTTAGCTGCTTATTTTTTTAATTAAAACATATGGTAAATTTTACCTTTAATCCTTAAATTGGTTGGTATTTATATTCCATTATTAGATAAAATAAGATAGAAACAATTCTATCTTAAGAGGTGATTATATGGAGAAAAGACCTATTGATTCTAATGCTATAAAGGCATTAAATGAGATGAAAATGGAATTGGCAGAGGAATTAGGGGTTTCAGATACTTTTACAAATAAGGGTAAGCTAGATCCAGTAACTAATATATTCACAGCAGGTCCTGTAGGGGGCCTTATGACTAGGAAGCTAGTAGAAATGGGAGAAAAGGAATTAATGGATGAAGAATAGGATGGATGTGACTATCCTATTCTTCTTTTTTAATTCAGCAATAAATTATAGCGGAATAGGTAACATTTTTATAAATTCATGTTATAATGTAATGGGTATCACTCTTTAAAGGGGGATTTCATATGAAAAATGCTAAAGTTATGGTATGTGTTACCCAGCAAAAAACCTGTGAAAGATTAATACTAGAAGGTTATAAGTTAGTTAAAACTAAAGATGATAAGCTGTATGTAATACATGTAGTAAGCCAAGGAGAAAAGTTTCTGGAATATATTGACGATGGAGAAGCCTTAGAATATTTATTTAATGTGTCTAAGAAAGCAGGGGCAGATTTAACGGTCCTTAGGTCCAAGAATATTTTAAAAGCTATGATCGATTTTGCGAAAGAAAATCATATTACACATATAGTTATGGGAACTCCTCCAGATACCAAAAAAGTTAATGATATAAGCATTGGATTACAATTACAAGATGCTTTACCAGATGTACAATTTATAACATTATAGGAAAGACAGCAGGGCAGTTTCTGCTGTCGCATTTTTTGAAAGGGAGTGAATGGAATGATCAATAATAGAAGCAATTCAAAAAAAGTAATTCTTTGGACTAGGCAGGACATTAAAAGTTTAGATGATTTAAAGAATAATGGAGTAATTAGAATTAAAAGAAAACATTTAGAGGAAAAGTTTGAAGAAATAGCTGATTATATTATAAAACTTTATAATTGGTTTACAAATGAGGCAAACAAGATTGTACCTAAGCCTAAAGAGGTAGAATTCCCTATATGGTGTTCAATTAGTGAAGAAAATATGTTGAGACCAACTTTAGATACTGTGGTTTATGTGTTGGAAGTAGATGAATCTGAAATCATCTATTTTGATGGGATGAAATGGGATTATGTATTGAATCATTTATATATACCGAAAGATGAGAAAGATGAAGAAGAATATTTAAAGGATATAAAAAGGAAAGGATTTAAAGATGCTTTTTCTGTTATGGATGAGAAGATTATCCATTTTTATCCCGAAGAAAGAAAAAGGATAATGGATAGTTGGATAAGGGTATTTGAAATTGACCAATGGGATATATTTAGAATCCAAGCTAATATTTGGGAGATTAGGTCTGAGATGGTTAAAGATGTACTATATTATAAGGAAGTTTAATCCTTGAATATAGGAGGACTAATCATGTAGGATTTGGAAATAGCAATTCAATTAAGAAAAGAAGGCAAATTAAAAGAAACTAATAAGGTATTATTAGAGCTTGTAGGTAGATATCCTAATGATCCAATAGTTAATTATCATTGTTCCTGGAGTTTTGATGCACTGGGTTTAGAAAAAAATGCAATACAATATTATGAAAAAGCCATTTCAATAGGATTACCTGATGAAGAACTAAGGGGTGCTTATTTAGGCTTAGGAAGCACATATAGAATATTAGGTAAATATGAAAAATCAAAAAAGATATTTGAGGAAGGATTGGTAAAGTTTCCTCAATATGAAGCAATGAAAGCTTTTTATGCAATGACTTTGTACAATTTAAAATGGTATTCTAAAGCAATGGAAATATTGTTGTTTAGTATTGCCCAAACATCCTCAGATGAGAATATAAAAAAGCATAAAAAGGCTATTAATTTTTATGCCGATAAGTTGGATAAAATATGGTAATCTTCAATTTAATAGGTATATTTGATTAAGGGGAAGATAATGATTACAATTTACCTGAGGAATTGTTTAGATATATTAAAAATAATACAGCTGAAAGTTAAACATTACCTAACCATTGATATTACTATTATAGAGCCTATAGGCTCTTTTTTAATTGGATTTGGATTCATATGAAAATTAAAGTAGAATTAAGGTTCTGTTAATAAAGAGTTAAGTTGATCCCTATAAAATTATAAATGATCAAAAGTAATTAATTAGGAGGGATTTGAGTGGATGAATTAATTATAGAAACAAAGGGATTAACTAAAGATTTTGGTAAATTTGCAGCAGTAAAGAATGTAAATCTTAAAGTGAGGAAAGGTGCTTTGTACGGTTTTTTAGGTCCAAATGGTGCCGGGAAGTCCACTACTATTCGTATGCTTTTAGACTTAATGAAACCTACAAAAGGAAAAGTCTATTTATTTAACAAAGATATTGGGATCCACCGTATGGAAATATTAAGAAAGGTAGGGGCAATGGTTGAGTCTCCTTCTTATTATGAAAATTTAACAGCCTATGAGAATTTAGAAATAATAAGAAAGATATTGCAAATAGATAAAAAGGAAATAGATAAAGCTTTAGAGATTGTAAATTTATTTAAATGGAAAAATAAAAGGGTAAAAAACTTTTCTTTGGGCATGAAACAAAGATTAGGGATTGCCCAAGCTTTAATGGGAAATAGAGAGCTTTTAATACTAGATGAGCCTACTAATGGCCTGGACCCAGCAGGGGTAAGGGAAATTAGAAATTTAATAATTAGTCTTCCTGAAATTACAGGAGCTACTGTGCTGATTAGCAGCCATATTTTAAGTGAAATTGAATTAATAGCTGATCATGTAGGCATTATTCACAGGGGGAACCTATTATTTCAGGGAACTTTAGAGGAATTAAAGGCAAAGGGAAATCTTGAAATTGCTATTAGAGCGCAGCCACTTTTAGAAGCAGAAAAATTTTTAAAAAGAAAGGGTTATGTTGTGGAGAATAGAGAGGGAAAGCTTTATATATCTAAGGGGAAAATAAATATAAAAGAATTAAACAAGACATTGGTATTAGAGGGCTATGGAGTTTCTCATTTAAGCGAAAATAAGAAAAACTTAGAAGAAGTCTTTTTAGAATTGACAGGGGGAATAGAGTAATGATGGAATTTTACCAACTATTGAAGGGAGAATTTCTAAAACAAAAAAAGAGTTTTCTATGGCCTATAGCCTTATTAACACCGATTTTAGCAGGTGGACTTAGTTTTATAAATCTTTATCTTCGCTATGATTATTTTATGAGCTTAGAAGCTAATGAAGGATTAAATTCATGGAATCTATTGCTAATGCAACATCACTTTATGTGGTTTTTGTTCTTGCCCTTAGTTGTTACTATATTTGCTTCAATGGTATATTATATTGAATATAAGTCAAATAACTGGAAAAACACTTTGGCCCTTCCAGCTTCAAAGAAGAAAGTATATTTAGCTAAGTGGTTTATAGTATTTATATTAAGCAACATAATGATACTTACCAATGGCATAGTCTTATTTATTGTAGGTAGAGCATTAGGATTTCCTGAAACAGTAGATATTATATTAATTTCAAAATACATTATTTACCAGATATTTGCTATTACTAGTTTAATAAGTGTTCAAAGCTTTATAAGTGCTGAAATAAGTAATACAAATATAGCATTAGCCATTGGATTTGTAGGGGTTGCGTCTTCCTTGTTTTTTGCACAGTCAGAAAGGTTATCTAAATTTATTCCTTATGCCCATACAATTTATACCTTACCAGACCCAACTATAAATACTAATATTCCACTACAATATGGTTTTGGTTTTGGGATAGCCTTTTTACTAATAGGGATTTTTTTCTTTAATAGAAAAGAAATAGGTTAGGAGTGAATTAAGTGAAAGATATATTTAAAATCGAAATTTTAAAGTTAAAAAATACTAAAATATTGTTGATTGTTATTCTAGCCCCTATATTTATGGTAGCTCAAGGGGTTATTAACTTAATCCGTTATTATGATTTATTCACAGGGAAGGGACAAAATGTTTGGGAACAACTTTATAGTCAAAGTATGATTTTTTATGCCAGTATTCTTTTTCCAATTCTAGTAAGCATCGTTATGACTTTAATTGCAAGAATTGAAAATACCAATAACAGTTGGAAACATTATCTTAGTCTGCCAATAGATAAACAAAAGGTATATGGGATAAAGTTTATCCTAGGATGTCTACTTGTGTTTATAAATATATTGGTTTTGATTATAAGTATGTTAGCGGCAGGAAAAATTATTGGTGTTGAAGGGAATATACCTTATAAAGTTATTTTTACAAAACCTATGGTGATGTATATAGCAGCCTTACCTATTATGGCTATTCTTTATAGTTTAAGTATTAGATTTTCCTATATGGCTATTCCTTTAGGAGTTGGCATTGGATTAACTTTACCAGCTATAATAGTAGCTAACTCTAGGTACTGGATACTTTATCCTTGGACTTATCCTATTATGGCAGCTTTAGGAGGTGATATGGAAATTTTCAGCAAGGGAAATATTGTATATATTGTTAGTTTCATATTGCTAATTAGTGTATTTGGTTTTGGATATAGTAGTTTTATAAAAAGGGATATTGCTTAAAGAAGTAAGATATTTTAGAAATTAAAGGAAAATCATTAAGAATTATTGTATAACGGGCTTTAATAGGAGGGAGAGGTTTTGCTTGATATAGATATGATCAATATTAGAAATAAGAAGATATTGTTAGTAGATGATGAAGTTGATATTTTGAACTTATTAGAAGCTGTTCTATTAAAAGAAGATTTCAAAAATATTTATAAAGCTACTTGTGGCCATGAGGCTATCAAAATTACAAAAGAGATAAGTCCAGATATTATAGTTTTAGATATAATGATGCCAGATATTGATGGTTTTGAAGTTTGTAGGAGACTAAGGGAATTCACCCTTGTACCTATTATTTTCTTATCAGCTATGGATGAGGATGTAGATAAGCTTTTAGGATTAGGTATTGGTGGAGATGACTATATTACTAAGCCTTTTAGTCCAAAAGAAGTAGCATATCGTATTAAAGCCCATTTTAGGAGAAGCGAATATATGGCTTTAAAGCATCAACACAATGAAAAAGACATAATAACTTTTGGAAGTATTGAAATTAACAGAGAAAAAGGAGAAGTTAAAAAAAGAGGTATTCCTCTAACTTTAACTGCTAAGGAGTATAATCTACTTTTATATTTAGTTCAAAATTCAAATCAAATTTTAAGTAAAAATAGAATATTAACAGAAGTATGGGGCTATGATTTCGAGGGATATGACAATACATTGATGGTCCATATTAGGCACCTGCGAAGAAAGATAGAGGACGATCCGGCTAATCCAAGATATATTATAACTGCAAAGGGTTTAGGCTATAAGTTAGTTATAGAGGATGAATAAAATGAAGTGGAAAATTTTATTAAGGTTTTTATTAATTCTTGTATTATCTGTTATTATTGCCTTTAATATTAATATCTTTATAATCTATAGATTTTTTCTAGCAGATGACTACTCTGAAGGAGAATGGAATCAGCTAGGTAACTTCTCCTTAACCTTTGACCAATATATTTTTGAAGAAGATGGTAACCCTACAGTAAAAAGGGAAGGAATTAGAGAACTTAATCTTAAAAATGGATGGATTCACAATCTATCCCATGATTTAAAAACTCCTCTAGCTTCCATTAAAGGTTATGGAGAATTAATGGCCGATGAAGAATATATTTTAAGCCAGGATGAAATAAAGGAATATTCCCATATAATTAAAGAAAAGGCTGAATATATGGAGAAATTACTTGGGGATTTGAAGCTAACTCAGGTTTTAAAAAGAGGCTTAATACCCATAAATCACAAAAAGGAGGATCTTGTAGAAGTCATAAGAGATATTACCATTGATGTATTAAATAATCCTAACTATCAGGAAAGGAGAATACTCTTTAATCCAAAAAAAGAAAAGATTATTTTCTTCTTTGATAGATCTCTGTTGCAAAGGGCTTTTACCAATCTTATTTATAATTCTATAGTTCATAATGATGAAGATACGGAAATCATCATTACGATGGAGAAAAAGGATAAAATCTATATTCAAATAGAAGATAATGGCAAAGGGATTTCCAAGGAAGATTTAGATAATCTGTTTGAAAAATATTATAGGGGAACAAACACAGGTGAAAGTCATAAAGGTTCAGGGCTAGGTATGACTATTGCTAAACAGATAATCGAAGTTCATGATGGAGAAATAGAAGTAGAAAGTACTTTAGGAGTAGGAACGAAGATAGATATTATATTTCCTTTAATAATATAAGTCCCAAGGTCAGACGAAAAATCTGACCTTTTTTCCTAATAAAGTCTACATATAACTCCACAAGCCATCCTCTTACCTGCATTTCCAGCAGGTTGTGTTCTATAATCATCAGGATTCTGATGAATTATTACTGATTTTCCAATAACATCCCTAGGTTTAAACTTATCAGTAAAAAAGCTCATTCTTGCATATCCATTATTTGAAAATATTACAGGAAAATCTCCTGCGTGGTTTCCATGGGGCTGATTTGTTGGGTTATAGTGTTCTCCGGCAGATTGGAAAGGGTTTTCTGGATCTGAAATTTCACAAACACCAAATTCATGTATATGGAAACCAAAAGGACCTATAGGTTCTCTTCCATTTTCGGCAGGTTGGTATAAGGGGAGACCCCATACTTCCAAATAGACTTCTGTTCCCCCTGCCACATCATCAAAAAATATGTTACCATATATATTAGGGGCTATGTTTCCACCTATTATTTTAGCATACGCTGTAATTTTGTTTTTATAATTCACATTGACTCCTCCCTTCAAATATATTCTATGCAGAAGGGTTTCAATAGGTGTAATATTATGTTGGAGGCGATATTAGATGAATAAAAAGTTAGGTTTAGTCCTTGAAGGTGGTGGCATGAGAGGAGCCTATACTTCAGGGGTCCTAAGAGCCTTTATGGATGAAGGTATTAAATTTCCTTATGTAATAGGAGTATCAGCGGGAGCAAATAACGGTGCTAATTTTGTGGCAGAACAGAAAGAAAGGAATAAAAAGGTCTTTGTAGACTATGTATCCCATAAGGATTATTCCGGATTTAGACATTTAATTAAGGAAAGAAGCTATTTCAATATGAAATTTTTATTCGATACACTACCTAATCAGTTAGTACCTTTTGATTATGATACTTTTTTCAATTCCCCAACAATATTTAAAGTTTGTGTAACTGATGTTGAAACAGGACATCCAAAATACTTTGAAAAAAGTCAATCTAGAGACAATAAGGAATTTATGAATAAGGTGCTAAGAGCATCTAGTAGTCTTCCAATTATATCACCCCCAGTTGAGATAAACGGAAAGCTTTACTTTGACGGGGGAATTACTGATTCTATTCCTATAGAAAAATCTATTGAGGATGGAAACCAGTACAATGTAGTAGTACTTACTAGAAATAAAGATTATTTAAAAGAAGAGCAAAAATTAGGAGTATATTCGAAGCATTATTTGAGAAAATATCCTACAATATTACAGGCTATCAAAAAAAGGCATATTAAATACAATATTACTTTAGAAAAAATCGCAAATTTAGAAAGAGAAGGTTATATATTTGTTTTTAGACCAATTGCCCCCTTGATGGTGGATAGATTAGAGAAAGATCCCCTTAAATTAAATAATCTTTACAATCAAGGATATGAAGAGACATTGGAAAGAATGGAAGAGTTTAAGAAATGGATGAAAAAGGTTAATAAGGATTAAATACTCATACCCCATTTCTAATAGTCGTATATATTAATATAGGCCATTAGAAATGGGGGGATAGGGTGGTTATCGATACGGAATCAATGGAGATATTAATCCAGATATTTGAGCAAGAATTTTTAGATGAAACACTGTGGAATGCTTTTATAAAGACAAAAGGGATGAGAGGATTTTTAAATTATCAAAACAGTATTGGAAAATTAAAAGATACAACTCAAATTAAAGAAGAATTAAAAAGAGTTGTTGAAAATGAAACTTATGCAGATAAATATGAGTTTCTAAAATTAAAGAAAAATTTAAAATTGTTAAAACTTGATATTAAATACATTAAAAAAAATAGTCATATTATAATTGAAAAAGCTTTAAAAGAAGTATATAAAATCGTTCCAAAACAAATGCCAATTAGATCCAATATATATCTTTATAGCGGAGGAATAGATGGGGGTTTTACTATTAATAGAAAAGATATATTCATCAATTATGGAAGATATATTGGGGAAAGAGAAGAATTTATTAAAATATTGAGCCATGAAATGTATCATAGTAGGCAGCTTCCCATTGAAAGTAAAATCATATTTATGTTCAAACTGATATCAAAAAAGAATAGACTTTTATATGGAAGTATTGGAAAAATCATTGAAGAGGGAATAGCTTGCCTTATTCAACATGGTGCTAATCTGGAGAAAGATGATTTAACTGGGAGTCTGACTAGAAGAAATTTACTATTTGCCAAAGATGAATTTGAACTTATGAATAATATTCTGATAAATATTAAATCAGGGAAAACAAATAGTAAAAATAATAAGTATTTAAATATATATGTGATAGGATATTTAATAGTCAGCTATCTTTATAAGGAAAAAGGGGTAATTATTTTAGATGATTGGACAATTAATTTAAATTTTAGAAGGATAATTAAAGAATACATAGAACTATGTAATAAGAACCAAATACCATCTGGTTTTAAGATGGATATCATCCAGTGGATTATATAACGAAAGGGGAAATTGGAATGATGAAAGAAGTATTCATTATATTCAAGAATAATTTTAGCAAGCTTTTAATCTATCTTGTATTATCAATAATTATTACATTGATAACAGTAAATTTTGATTTACCTCTCATTAAATCTTCAGAAATAGATTTAACATTTGATTTTAAATTACTTCTTAACTTAAACTTCCTTAAAATTATCGGAATTTCATTAATTGAAATATACATAACAGCCTATGGGTTAATAATAGCAAAGAAAGTCACTTTAGATAATTCTGTTGATCAAAAAGAATCTTTTTCAGAAGCCTTATCTTATTATCCACGACTATTGATTATTAATTTGATTTTTACAGGAGTCATATTTATTTTTACTTTATTATTAATAGAATTAATCAAGGTATCACCAAAAAATATGACGTTACTCATGTTTAGCAGCATAACTATCCTAGTTGGCTTTGCTGTTTTTTCAATCTTCATAAGAGTTACAGAGAGTTATATAGTATATTATGATGAGAGTATAGGATTTTCTTTTAAACAAGGGATAAAAATAGGGAAGAATTATTTTTTGAAAATATTAGGATTATTAATAATTGGGTCTATTTTAGGAAGGATTATAGGTGGTGATATATTTGATGTAAACACTATAACTTTAACTTTTGGAACATTAATTACTGTATTATATTCTATTTATTTAACCCTTTATATAATGAATTTATGCAAAGTATGGGGAAAGGTTAATTAATGGTGGTATAATAGTTATAATAATACCGGAAGAGGTGATGCTGTTTTGATGAATTTTTTCAAAAAAAACAAACCAATCCATATTCTAGCTCCTATGTCAGGTAAAATCATTCCATTAGAAGAGGTAGATGATAAAGCTTTTTCTGAAAAGAGATTAGGAGAAGGTATAGCAATTGAGATTACCGATGGGAAGGTAATAGCACCTTTTGATGGGGAGATAACTAGTACCTATAAATCAAACCATTGTGTTGTTATCAGATCTGAAGAAGGTATAGAACTTTTAATTCATGTGGGCTTAGAGACCATTAAATTAAAAGGAGAAGGATTTACTCAACATGTAGCATTAATGCAAGAAGTAAAACAAGGGGATGTGATTTTAGAAGCTGATTTAGAATTTCTTAAAGAAAAAAGGAAATCATTAATATCACCAATAATTATTACTAATACGGGGAGAATAGAATCTATTGAAAAAGCAGATGGGGTTGCAGAAAAAGGCCAGTCGAATATAATGACTGTAACTTTAAAGAAAAGTAAATACTAGTCTTAATATCAATAATAAGGCAAGGGATTTCACTCCTTTGTCTTATTATTTTATTGAAAAATGAAAATAAGTTTCAAAAATAAAAGAAAGTATTGAAAAATAATTTCACATATATTATAATAAAGATAATAAAAGAATTGGAGCTGGTAAAGGTGGATAGTACAATTTTTACAAAAATGAAACAGGGGATGTCAAGTTTCAGGCCATCAGAGAAGAAAATAGCTAACTATATCCTTAATAATTCTAGGGAAGCTATAAATTTATCTGTTTCGGAGATGGCAAAAAAAAGTAAAACAAGTGAGGCCAGTGTAGTTAGATTTTGTAGAACATTGGGATTAAGTGGTTATCAAGATTTAAAGATAGGCTTGTCCTTGAACACAGCGCAAAATTCAAAAAAAGAAAAAATACTTCACGAGATAATAAATGTGGATGATTCGCCTAGAACTATTTTAAACAAGTTATCAGCAGGAAGTATTCAAGCAATTCAAGATACTTGTAATTTGGTAAATACCCATGGTTTGAGTGAAGCTATTGAAGTGATCGATAAATGTGAAAAAATACACCTTTTTGGAATTGGAGCTTCATCAATAGTGGCTCTAGATGCTCAATACAAATTTGCTAGGATAAATATTCCTTCCATTATGTTTATGGATCATCATATTCAAGTAACATCAGCAGTCCATTTAACTGAGAAAGATGTAGCTATAGGAATCTCAAATTCAGGTAGAACCATGGAAGTTATAGAAGGACTGAAGATAGCTCAAGAGAGAGGGGCTACTACCATAGCCATAACTCAATATGGTAAGTCGCCTATACAAGATGTTTCTGATATTGTATTATTTACTGCCAGCGTAGAGAATAACTTTAGGAGTGGTGCTATGGCTTCTAGGATAGCTCAGTTGTTAGTTATAGATAGCCTTTTTATCGGAGTTGCATGTAAACGTTATGATGAAGTTATTAATTATTTAAAAACTACAAGAGAAGCATTAGAAGATAAGAGGTATAAATAGGAGGCGGAAATGAGTTTAATAACAGAAAAATCTAATATTAAATCTAAAGGGATAGATAAAAAACCAGTACTAGAAGTATTAAAGATTATGAATGAGGAAGATAAACTTGTAGCTTATGCAGTGGAAAAAGAATTATCAAATATAGCAAAGGCTGTAGAAAAGATAATTGAGTCTTTTAAAATAGGAGGTAGGTTAGTATATATAGGAGCAGGAACTAGTGGTAGATTAGGTATACTTGATGCTTCTGAGTGCCCACCTACTTTTAGTACAGATAAAGATCAAGTTATCGGAATAATTGCAGGAGGAATGAAAGCGGTAACTGATGCAATTGAAGGAGCAGAAGATAATTCACTAGCTGGAAAAGAGGATTTAGTAAAGATAGGCTTAACAGAAAAAGATATAGTAGTAGGAGTAACAGCCAATGGAAACACTCCGTATGTATTAGGGGCAATGGAATATGCAAATAATATAGGTGCAACAACTATTGGTTTATCTTGTAACCAGGATAGTAAAATCACAAAAATAGCTACTATATCTATAACACCAATTGTAGGACCAGAAGTAATTACAGGATCTACTAGGTTAAAAGCGGGAACTGCACAAAAAATGGTTTTAAATATGCTTTCAACTGCTTCTATGATTGGCATGGGGAAAGTATATAATAATTTAATGGTAGATCTAAATCCTTCCAATATTAAATTAATGAATAGAGCAAAGAGAATCATTATGGAAGCTACAGGAGTTGAAGAAGAGGAGGCAGAAAGGCATTTAAAACTATCAAACAATAAACCAAAAGTCGCCATAGTTATGATAGAAGCAAGATGCAGCTATGAAAAAGCCATAGAACTTCTTGAAAAGAATAATGGTTCTATATATAAGGCTATTGCTGCAGAAGATTCAGCTAAGTAATGTAAAAACAAACAAGCTATTTGGATTGGATGAAGGATTATATATAAAGACTTCGAAAGGGGTGAACAGGGAGTATTTAAATAATAAAAGGAGGTATTAAAGTGACCGATAAAATCAGCAGAATTTCGTCTGAAATAATCAAAAACGTAGGCGGGGAAGACAATATTATTAGTTTTGAGAACTGCATGACTAGATTGAGAATCAAACTCAAAGATAAATCTTTATTTAAGAAAGAAGGTTTAGAAAAGGTAGACGGAGTAATGGGGATTGTTGATTCAGGGGATCAAATTCAAGTGGTTGTAGGACCAGGAGTTGCATCAAAAGTATCAGACAGGATTAGAGAAACTACTTCCATATCTGTTGAGGATGTTGTAGAATTTGGTGATGCTGCTACAGTAAAAAAACAGGTAAAAGAACAATATAAAGCAGCTCCAAGTGATACTTTAAAGAAAATATCTGATATATTTATTCCGTTAATTCCAGCATTTATTGGTTCTGGATTAATAATGGGAATTAATAATATTCTCATGAAGACAACTAATATTAATCCTAATATCACAGGCTTATTGGGAGTTTTCTCAGGAGCGGTATTTGGATATATGGCAATAATGGTTGGAATGAATGCAGCTAGGGTATTTGGTGGTTCTCCTGCAATTGGAGGTTTAATGGCAGGAATTACAATATCTCCAGGGTTGGCAGGTTTGACATTGTTTGGTAGAGAATTAGTGTCAGGAAGAGGCGGAATAATAGCGGTATTATTAGTTGTGTGGTTTGCATCAATGCTTGAGAAAAGGTTAAGAAGATCTATTCATGAATCAGTAGAATTGATACTCACACCATTATTAACCATTTTAATTTCAGGATTTGTAGCAGTAATTATATTACAACCCATTGGCGGAGCCATCTCTGATGGAATTGGAATGGCAGTTACAGGAGCTATAGAAAAAGGAGGAGTTTTAACAGGAGCAATATTAGGAGGAACATTTTTACCTTTAGTTATGACAGGACTTCATCAAGGATTAACTCCCATACATGCAGATTTATTGCAAAATACAGGTGTGACAACATTATTACCAATACTAGCAATGGCTGGTGCTGGTCAAGTTGGTGCTAGTTTTGCAGTTTATTTTAAAACAAAAAACCAAAGATTGAAAAAGACAATCAAAAGTGCTTTGCCTGTTGGAATTCTAGGTGTTGGTGAGCCTTTGATTTATGGGGTAACTTTACCGTTAGGTAAGCCATTCCTTGGAGCTTGTATAGGTGGAGCTATAGGTGGAGCCATTGTTGCACCATTTAAAGCCGGAGCCATGGGAATGGGTATATCTGGGTTACCTTTAGCAATTCTTATTGACCAAGGTCATGTATTGCACTATTTGTTAGGAATTATCGGAGCTTATATTGGTGGATTTATTGCCACATATTTAATAGGTTTTAAGGATCCAGTTGATTAATATATATCATAAAACTCAAGGCGAAATATTTCGCCTTGAGTTTTATGTAAAGAGGAGTGATATATTTGATAGGGATATCTGTTTATGCAGGTATGGATAACAGCATAGAAGAAATACTACAATACATGGAAAAAGCCAATGATTTAGGTATAGATTTACTATTTACATCAGCACATATACCAGAAGTAAAAAAAAATTTTATGAAAGATTTTGAAACAATATTAAATCTAAGTACGAAACTTGGTTTTACTACTATTGTAGATATATCAAAGGGTTACTTTGATCAATTAGATTTTAGTAAATATAAAATTGACTATATAAGGTTAGATTATGGATTTACATTAGAAGAAGCTGCTAAAATGACACAAAAACACGATTTTGGAATATCTGTAAATGCTACAACATTTGATAAAAATCAAATTGAAGAATTTATAAAGTATGGAGGTAAAGTTGACAAAATAAATGCATGTCATAATTTCTATCCTAGGAAACATACAGGAATATCTGAGGAATTGCTTATTGAAAAGAATAAAATATTTAATGAATATGGTATAAAAACCATGGGGTTTATTGCCAGTCATTATAGGAGAAGGGGACCTGTATATGAAGGATTACCAACCTTAGAGAAACATAGAGAACTTAATCCAATTATTTCAGCTCAACACCTTTTACAATTAGGGTTGGATTATATTATTATCGGAGATTCTATGGCTTCAACAGAGGAATTAGAAATAATATCTTCTATTAGAAAGGATATTATTCTACTTCCTATAGAATTAAAAGATAATCTAACAGAAGTAGAGTTAGATTTATTACAACAGGTTCATACCAATCGTTCAGATCCTGGAGAGTATGTTATTCGTTCTCAAGAATCTCGACTGATTAAAAAAGGAAAAATTATACCTAATAATAATGGTATACCCAGAAATACTTATTATGTTACAATTGACAATGAAAAGTATAATAGATATGAAGGTGAGCTTCAAATTCTTCAAATAGATTTACCTTCCGATGAGAGAGTAAATGTTGTAGCTGATGCAAAAGAAGCTAAGTTATTAATAGATTTTTTAGCTCCTAATAAAAAGTTTAAATTTTATTTTACAAAAAGCTAGTATAGATTATTAATAAGGGGATTCACTATCTTTTTTATCAAAAAGAATGTATAATAAATATTAAGCTACATTTAATGGCTTAATATTTATTATAGGAGTAATGTAAATGAATTGGTTAAAAAAACTTATGGCTGGAAGATATGGCGGAGATCAACTTTCTATGATCTTGATAATATTATCATTATTATTAACATTCATTGGACAGTTGACAAAAATCCAAATACTATTATTGATAAGTTATATTCCTTTAGGTATAAGCATTTATAGAATCTTTTCAAAAGACATATCTAAGCGTAGAATGGAGAATTATAAATTTGCTATGTTTGTAAGCCCTATATATGCTTGGTTTAAAAGAACAGAGAATCGTATGAAAGATAGAAAAACTCATAGATATTTTAAATGTCCAAATTGTAAGTCCAAATTACGACTTCCAAAAGGAAAAGGGAAAATTATGATTACTTGTCCTAAATGTAAGACAAAGTTTTCTAAAACAACATAATTAGTTTAAAATATAAACTGGAAAGCTGAAGAAAATTTTAAATTAAGGGGAGATTAAAATATAAATGGATATATTCAAAAGGATATTAGGCAAAATTTTATTTGCTATAGCCCAGCTAATATCAGTTATACTAGATATTGTGATAAAGTTAATAGAAACAATAGTAACATTTGTGAGAAGTATTGCAATAGGATTTGTAGCTTTAATAGGCATGGGAGGTTGTCTAATCCTTATGCTTTTGGCTGGCCCTTTTGGAATTCTAATATTGGCCAATCCTGTAGTATTATTAACCTTATTGTTCTTTGTTGTATTTCCAATTCTAGGCACTAAATTTGTATCCTATTTAAAATATCTAAAATATATTTTAACTGAATTTTTATTTGACCGGGCCAATTATTTAATTGACGGTATAAGCTATAGATTCCAATCTTTTGATGAATATAAATATGCCTATAAAAGGATGGAAGAAGAAAGAAAAAGAAGAGAACAAGAAAGACGTTATGCTGAACAACAGAAAGAGTGGGAAGAGCAATTTAGACAATGGTATGAATATCAAAATTCTCAAAGGGAGAATTATAGCTATGATGGGCAAACTAACTATGGGTACAATTATGCTAATCCTAATATAGAGTTCAAAAACAAATATGAGAAAAGTTGTGATCTGTTAGGTGTACCCTATAATGCAGACAAATATCAAATAAAATTAGCCTATAGGAAAAAGGCTAAAGAATATCATCCAGATTTAAACAAATCACCAGATGCAACCAGTATATTTCAACAGATAAATGAGGCTTATGAATTTTTAAGTGATGAGAATATAGAAAGATATACAAGTATAAGATAGTTATAATGATAGGAGTAAACCCAAACACTTAGGAATTTCCAATTGATCATTTGCAAATAATTTCTATACATGATATACTCTATAAGTTAGTTGTAAAAGAGGCACCCAAAATTCAAAGATTTAGCGGGGGATAAATATCAATATTATAATCAATATTATATAAGAAATTGTTTACTAACATAATAAGACTATGTTAGTTTTTTGTTTTATAATGATAATTAATTTATAGGA
>NZ_PPXW01000001.1:2079531-2085626 GCF_021655095.1 Clostridium sp. Cult1
ATAAGAGAAATAGTATATTAAAGGAATTGAAAGATATCAAGGGAGTATCTTTAAGGCAATTATCCAGAATTACTGGATTTTCAAAAAGCCTAATTGGGAGACTATAGTGGACAAATGACCTGTCCCCATGTCCACAATAAGGAGTAGAGAAAATGTATAAATATATAGAATTTAAAGATGTTAAAAAAACATATCAAATGGGAGATGTCGAAATTAATGCTTTAAATGGAGTAAATTTTTCTGTCGATAAAGGTGAATTAGTTATTGTAGTAGGAGCCAGTGGAGCTGGGAAAAGTACGATATTGAACATATTAGGGGGGATGGATCGACCTACCTCTGGTGAAATTTACGTTGATCATAAGGGGATACACAAACTTTCCCACAAGGAATTGATTACATATAGGAGAAATGATGTTGGGTTTGTATTTCAATTCTATAATCTAGTTCAAAATCTAACGGCAAGGGAGAACCTAGAATTGGCAACCCAGATATCTAAAGACCCTTTAGACATCGATGAAGTATTGAAAGATGTGGGATTAAGCCATAGAAAAGATAATTTTCCAGCCCAATTATCTGGGGGAGAACAACAAAGGGTAGCTGTAGCAAGAGCTTTAGCTAAAAATCCTAAACTTCTTCTATGTGATGAGCCTACAGGAGCCTTAGACTATAATACAGGAAAATCTATATTAAAACTGCTTCAGGATACATGCAGAAAAACCGGGATGACAGTAGTTATCATAACCCACAATTTAGCCATAGCCCCTATGGGAGATAAAATAGTTAGAGTAAGAAATGGTATCATAGAAAGTCAAACCAATAATGATAATCCTATTCCAGTAGAAAGGATTGAATGGTAGTGATAAAAAAAGCTTTGATAAAGGATATATTGCGAGATATAAAGAAATCTCTTGGTAGATTTCTATCAATTACAGCTATAATAGCTTTAGGGGTAGCTTTTTTTACTGGGTTAAAAATATCTCCAGAAGATATGAAAAAAACAGCTGATAAATATTATGATGATTATAATTTAATGGATATTCGGATTATATCTACCTTTGGTTTAACAGAAGATGATCTTAAAGAAACTAAAAAAACAGAAGGCATAGAACAAGTCTTTGGAACCTATACTATAGATGCTTTAGCTGAATATGATGAACAAGAAGTAGTATTAAAAGTTCATAAGCTTCCCGAACCAAATGGAATCAATAATACTAGACTAATAGAAGGAAGGTTTCCAGAAGAACCATGGGAATGTGTAATAGAAAAAGGTAAAATTCATAATTTTATAGTACCTATTGGCTCTACTATCAAGCTACAATCAGGTAAAGAAGAACCTTTAAGTGACTATCTAAAACATACAGAATATAAGGTTGTAGGAACGGTTCAAACACCATATTATCTATCCTTTCAGAAAGGTAGCAGTAATATAGGCAATGGACAGGTTAGATCTTTTATTATGGTGCCTGGAGATAATTTTAAGCTAGATTACTATACGGATATCTATGTAACAGTTGAAGGAGCTAAAGAGTTAAATTCATATGATGATGAATACTTTAATATTGTTAATCCAATTACAGATCAATTAAAAGAATTAGCTAAAAAAAGGGAAGCCATAAGATATAAAGGGATAATCCAGGAGGCTGAAGAAGAATTAGAAAAAGGTAAGAAAGAATATTTTGAACAAAAGGAAGAAGCAGAGGCTAGATTAGCCGATGCTTTTGAGGAAATCCAAAGTGGGAAAGAGGAAATATTCAAAGGTGAGACGGAATTAGTGAAGAAAGAAAGGGATTTTTATAGAACTATTCGAGAAGGAAAAGAAAAATTAACTATAGCAGAAAATAATTTACAAAAAGGTGAAGAAGAATATAATTTGGCATTAAGAGCCTTTGAAGAAAACAAAAAACTAGCTGAAGAAGGTTTTAAGGAAGCTGAAGAGGAAATTAAAAAAGCTGAGGAAGGAATAGTGGAATTAGAAAATTCAATTGCCCAAATCAATATGACCTTAGAAAACCCACTACTTCCAGAGGAAGAAAAGCATAAACTTACCATAGAACTTCAAACTTTAACTGAAATGTTAGGAGAAACAAAGGAATCTGTAGAAGCTGGGAAAAGGGAAATGGAATTAAAAAGGCTTGAATTGGCTAAGGGGGAGGAAGAATTAGTAAAAACTAAGGAATTACTCCTTTCTACAAGAAAAACCCTTGAAGAGGAAAGACAGAAACTAATAGAAGGAGAGAGAACAGGCCTTTTAGAGATTGAAAAAGCTAAGGAGGATCTAAAAAAGGCAAAAGAGGATCTGGCAAAAGGAGAAGAAGAATATTTAAAGTCAAAGGCAGAAGCTAAAGAAGAATTAGAAAAAGCTTGGGAAGAGATAGAAGATGCAGAAAAAGAAATTAAGGATATTGAAAAAGGAAAATGGTATGTTTTAGACAGAAATAGTCATTTTTCCTATGTAGATTATGGAGGAGCAGCAGATAGGATAGATGCTCTATCACAAGTATTTCCTGTATTTTTTGCTTTAGTGTCAGTTTTAGTTTGTTTAACTACCATGACTAGGATGGTAGATGAACAAAGAGTTAATATTGGTACATTAAAGGCCTTAGGTTATGGAAGAGGAGCTATAGCTTTCAAATATATTTTTTATGCCTTTGCAGCAACTCTCTTAGGATGTACTATTGGTATAGCCATAGGGTTTACAATATTCCCAATTGTAATATTTAATGCCTACGGAATAATGTATATGCTGCCACCGGTTGAGCTTAACTTTAATACATTTTTAGCATTAACTACTTCCTCAATCGCTATAGGCCTTACTACCATTACTGCATTCATAGCTTGTAGTAATGAACTTAAAGAAACAACAGCTGCATTATTAAGACCTAGAGCTCCTAAAGCTGGGAAACGAATACTCCTTGAACGAATACCTATTATTTGGAATAGATTTAATTTTAGCTGGAAAGTAACCATTAGAAATATATTTAGGTACAAGAGAAGGTTCTTCATGACAGTTTTTGGAGTTGCAGGTTGTACTGCTTTGATTCTAGCAGCTTTTGGGATTAGGGATTCCATTAGGACAGTTGTAGATAGACAATTTGGTCAATTGTTTATCTATGATATAACTGTAGGATTAGACTCTAAAGGCATTAAACATTTAGATGATGAAAGAATCTTAGGATATGAATTGATCCACAAAGAAAGCGGAGAAATTAATTTTAATTCTATTACAAAGGATATTAGTATAATTGTTCCTAAAGATATTAATTCTATTCATAGATATATTAATCTTAGAAATAGGAAGGATAGGGATTTGATCCCCATACCAGACAAGGGGGTTGTCATTACAGAACAGGTTAGCAGGAGTTTAGATGTTAAAGTTGGTGATGAAATAATTTTTAGAAATAGTGAGAATGACGAAAGCAAAGTAATAATACAAGGAATTACAGAGAATTATGTTGGAAATTATGTATATCTTTCTCCAGAGTATTATGAAGGAATTTTCCTAGAAGAAGTAAAATTCAATGAAGCTATTGGAAAGCTAAAGGAGAAAACAGAAAAGTTTGAAGATAGACTTTCAAAGGATTTAATAAGGAAAGAGGGGATCGATAATATTAGCTTCAATACAACTTTAAAGGAAGATTTTGAGGAGACAATAAGAAGCTTAAACTATGTAGTATTTGTAATGATATTTTCAGCAGGGGCTCTAGCTTTTGTAGTTTTATATAATCTAACTAATGTAAATATATCGGAAAGGATAAGGGAGATTGCTACTATAAAGGTATTAGGTTTTTATGACAGAGAAGTATCTGCCTATATCTATAGAGAAAAT
This sequence comes from Clostridium sp. Cult1, assembly GCF_021655095.1. Lineage (GTDB taxonomy): Bacteria > Bacillota > Clostridia > Tissierellales > Tepidimicrobiaceae > Schnuerera. The sequence continues at coordinate 2,083,358 of NZ_PPXW01000001.1, forward strand.
ACAATATTGACAATTATAGGTACCTTAATAGGCCTTTTTATTGGTATATTTTTACACCGATATATAATGACTACTGTCGAAATGGATAACTTAATGTTCGGATTAGAATTGGACTTTAAATCCTATATTATTTCCATTATATTAACTATTGGTTTTGCAGCTTTTGTTAATTTTGCTATGTATTATAAATTAAAGAATGTTGAAATGGTTGAATCATTGAAAAGTATAGATTAAAATCATAAGAATATAATAGAAATTCTCTCACTTTAAACTTACTTTGAAGTGGGAGAATTTTATATTTTTCTATGGAAGAATTTATTAAAAAGTGTTGAATAGATATTATAAGTATAAAAAATATTTAAAAGAACATTCCCAATCACGAAGAGTAGCCTTTGCAATATTAGTTAATATTACAAGTTTCTTAATGGGGATTATAGGGCTTATATATGTACTCTATGGATAAATTATAATAAAAAAGGTTAATAAATATATGGAAAAGGATATATATTTTTATCATCAAACATAGAATAAAAGTAAAGTTAATGATATTGTCAGATCTCATGTTAAGTATTCCGTTAATAAGGGTGTATAATAAACTCGTTAAACTATTCATAGTTCTGGTAGTAATAGTTAAATACTATTACTTTATTTTGAAAATTAAAACTAAAAGAGATCAATAATTTGAATTGATTGATTAGCAATTATTTAAAATGATAGGTAGAATAATTACCTATCATTTTAATTTTAGAAAATAAAAGCTAAAAAGAAGGAAATTGAAGTAAAATCTAGAATATGTATATACATGTTAAGAATTGGTAAAAAGGTATAAAGTTCAAGGAGGAGCAAGGATGTGGAATGATTTAGAAAAACCTTGGCAAATAGCTTTTCAAATGGCTTGGGAAGCATATAAAAGTGGAACCATACCAATAGGAGCAGTAATTGTAAATGCTAAAGGAAATATAATTTCCATAGGGAGAAATAGAATATTCGATAAGGAAGGTAGTACTCCCCTTACTGGAACCAATATGGCACATGCAGAAATGGATGCCATGTTTGGATTAGTTGAAAGAGAACATCCAGATATACGAAAATACATACTTTATTCAACAATGGAACCCTGTCCCATGTGTTTTGGAACCATGGTTATGATGAATATAAGAAATGTTTACTATGCAGCAAGGGACGGATTTGCAGGAGCTACCTCATTAAATGATAAACAAGCTTATATTAAGAATAAGAATATTATCATTAAAAGAGGAAATGATGAAATGGAAGCTTTTCAGCTAATATTACAAAGTGCTTATGAATATGAACGCCAACATCCAAAAAAAGAAAACTTATTGAATTCATGGAGAAACATTAATGAATCTAGTGTAGAATATGGAAAAGTCCTATATGAATCTTGTTATTTCCGAAAAGCTATTGATAGAAATAAGGGTATAGATAAAATATTTGACGAAGTGATGGAGGGATATGGTAAAAATAATTATTTTAGAAAGCATTAAGCATGTTTGTAATAGAAAAGTCAATATAATGAGGTGTAAAATATGGAGAAGTAAGAGTTATTGAAAGTTTATATACTATTAATTAGAAGGGGACGAATATGCATAATCTTATTAATAAGCTGTTAGAATATCCACGATATAAGTTTATGATGGTATTATTTTTTGTTGAATGGTTACTTTCTTTTCTTATCGCTTGGATACCTTGGTATGAAATAAATAAAGAACCTGAAGAAGAAGTAAATACATATTTTAAATTAAAAATATAATAAAACTATTCTTCGTAGTTTGTATAATTAAACCTTATTTAGAAACTTTGATTAGACAGCTTGCTATATTTCGATTAATCCAGTGGATTAATCGAATGGAAATAATTCTATGATTATTGCTTTCTTCATTTCTACCATTGTATTTGCTGCAGCCCATGTATTAGGAAGAAAGTGGTATAGTATGTTAATTCATTTGCCAATAAGCGCAGCGGGTGGAGTTTTGCTTATTTCTAAAGGACAAAAAAGTACTGTATGTGAGATTGCTTGAGAAACTATAGTGGACAAGTCACCTGTCCCCTTGTCTACCCTTTATTTTTTTAGAAATCAAGAAAGCAAGGAGGTGTAAATGTGCTTGAGACAATTCCTAATAAAGAGCAAATAGAATCTCTACTAGGCGAGACAGCAATGGAAGCATGGAATGAACTTATTCAATTTGTAGAGTCAAATTATCAATTTGATCCTGTATGGGATGAAGGCGGAAAGTATGGGGTTTGGGAA
>NZ_PPXW01000001.1:2085656-2091746 GCF_021655095.1 Clostridium sp. Cult1
CAAATTCGAAGCAATGGATAAAAGATTTGAATCCATGGAGAAGAACACCAATGCCAAATTCGAAGCAATGGATAAAAGATTTGAATCCATGGAGAAGAATACCAATGCCAAATTCGAAGCAATGGATAAAAGATTTGAATCCATGGAGAAGAACACCAATGCCAAATTCGAAGCAATGGATAAAAAATTTGAATCCATGGAGAAGAATACCAATGCCAAATTCGAAGCAATAGATAAAAGATTTGAATCCATGGAGAAGAATACCAATGCCAAATTCGAAGCAATAGATAAAAGATTTGAATCCATGGAAAAGAACACCAATGCCAAATTCGAAGCAATAGATAAAAGATTTGAATCCATGGAAAAGAATATGAATAATAAATTTGATGCTATTGATAGAAAATTTGAATCTATAGAAGAAACTATAGTAAGAGAAATTGAGTCTACTAGAGTTGAATTAAAGGCAGAAATCCAATATGTTCATGATGAGCTTAAGGATTTAAGAACGGATCTTGCTAATGTAGAACAGGTAACTGCTAAAAATTGGCTGGATATTTCTAGATTAAAAGCTGTGAAATAATATGAGAGGGGCAAGGAGTAAGGATTCTGCCCCTTAATAATCGTCTTTTATCAATTTCTCAATGGTATTTACATCATTACTAGCTCTCAATGGTTTTACTGCAGGTCCTTGAATTATTTCCCCTTCATAGGTAAATCTTGACCCATGACAGGGGCAATCCCAGGATCTTTCTGCAGAATTCCAGTTTAATTCACAGCCCATATGGGGACAGGTAGTATTTACTAGATGAAATTTTCCTTCCTCATCTTTATATGCGCCTATTCTTTCACCTTCCATTTTTATAGCTTTGGCCTCTCCAGGCTCTATATCCAAATCCTTAGGTAATTGGGAAAGCTTTCCGTTCAACAGATGTTCTGCAACGGCTAAATTCTGTTTTATGAAGTTTTTAGCTGAAGCAATAATATTTTTCCTTGACGGATTATAAACATCTTGCCAAGGATTTTCACCTTTAACAATTAAATCTCTTAGAAGCATAGCAGCTACCATACTGTTAGTCATACCCCATTGTTCAAAACCAGTGGCCACATATAGATTAGGAGTATTTGATGTAAAGTTACCAATATAGGGTATGCTATCTAATGTCATATAATCCTGAGTAGACCATCTATAGGGAATGCTTTCTACAGTAAATACATTGTTAGCAAAATCTATTAATGCTTCATAATTTTCGTCTGTATCATCTATTTGACCGGTAATATGATTGGCTCCTACAACCAAAATAAGCTCACCATCTTCAGTGTTTTGATGGCGTAGAGACCGAGTTGGTTTTTCTGCATTTATATACATTCCACCTGGATATTTTTCTTTTGCTTTAATTCCTATAATATAGGATCTAATTGGGAAAATTCTTGCAAAGTATATTCCTGGTTTATTATAAAAGGGATAGTGAGATGCCATAACAACTATTTTTGCTCTTGCTTTTTTATTTTGTTCAGTAATGATTATATAATTATCATCATCTTCTTCAATATTTACTGCTCTGCTATTTTCGTATATTTGAACATTATTATCATGAATAATTTTGGCCAAGGACAATACATATTTTCGTGGATGAAATTGGGCTTGTTCATCAAAGCGAACAGCTGCCTTAATAGGAATGGGGAAAGGAATTTCTTCTACGAAAGAGGCCTTAATTCCTAGGTTAGATGCTGTTTTTGCTTCATTTTCAATTTTTTTAATATATTTATCATCTTGAGTATAAACGAAGGCAGGTTGGGGTATATAGTCACAGTCAATCTGGTTATCATCAATGATTTTTTTATATTCTTTTATAGCAAATTCATTGGCTTCTGCATATTGTCTAGCCAATTCTTTTCCCATTTTGTTTGTTATTTTATCATATATAAGGCCATGTTGGGATGTAATCTTTGCCGTTGTGTGTGCTGTAGTAGCTTGACAAATACGGTCAGATTCAAGAATTGCTATTTTATGTCCTTCTTTTTGTAAGAGGTAAGCGCATGATATGCCTACTAGTCCACCACCAATTATAACTATGTCTACATCTATGTCTTCTTCTAAACTAGGATAATCTGTAGCAGGCGTAGAGGCTAACCAATAGGATTTTGGCAAATCTTTAAAATTTTTTTGTCCATTAATATCCATATTATTCCCTCCAAATATATATGTAAAGTTTTCTACAAGTTTATTTTCACCTTAACGATAAAAAATATTCAAGTTTAATAAACAAAAGATATAACATAAAAACTGCGTAAAAAGAAAAGATAATATAGATTAATATTTTACTAAAATATAGAGAGGGTGATAGTGTGAATTTTGATAATATAAAAGAAAAAAGGACAGTTGATAATGGAGAACATAATTTGGTACTGGAAATTTCAGCTGATGAGTACAAAAAGGATTATGATGGCTATAACAGAGATTATGCCTTTAATATTTTGGAAAGACATTTGGAAAACAGGGTGGACGACGGAAGGCCATCAGATGTTGAGATTAGTTATGATGGAGAGAATCATATAGTAAGAATTTATGCAAAAGTTAATTATTTGGGTAATGATCACACAACATATAAGTTTCGATAGTAGGTGGACACTTCATAAAGGAGTGTCTTTTTTCTACTAGTAAACACTGAATAATGAATAAGGTTTTATTCCATGACGTAAAAACTTATGGGGGAAGAGGTGAGTATGACTCAGGAGGCTTTAGATTCAAAGGTTGGGAAAATTGTCATAGGGCCTGCAGAAGAGAATTTAGTCTAAAACCCTAATAGCAAGGTTGCTAAATTTACTAATAAACTTTTTCTACAACTCTAACCAATGAAAGATTTGAAAAAAAGGCAATTTCTACAATAATTGTAGTATAATAGATAATATAAACTTAACAAGGAGGCAAATACTATGATATTTGACGGTCATGGGGATATATGGACAGACGTCACATTAAAGAGAAGTAAAGGTAAAAGGTATATTATAAAAAATATGCATTTAGATAGATTTAAAAAAGGGAGAATGATAGGCGGAATATTTGTTATATGGGTAGATCCTCCTTATGACGAAGATCCTCAATCTAGAACATTGGAAATTATAGAACATATGAGTAGTGAAATAATGGAGAATCAGGATATATTGAAAATAGTAAAAAATACAAAGGATTTTGATCAGGCTTTAGCAGAGGGGAAATTAGCTGTGGTAATAGGAACGGAAGGGTTAAGTGGAATTGGAGATAGGGTAAATTTAATAAATGCATTATATCTATTGGGAGTTAGACATATGTCCTTAACATGGAATGAAGAAAATCTCCTTGCAACAGGAGTTAATGGAAACCCTGATAGGGGTTTAACTGAAAAAGGAATTCAAGCAGTTAAATTAATGGAGAAACTAGGGATAATAGTAGATCTTGCCCATGCTAACGACAAGACTTTCTGGGATATATACGAAAATACTACAGGACCTATAATAAATTCTCACTCCAACTCAAGGGTATTATGCAATGTACCTAGAAATATTTCAGATAAACAGATAAGGGCAATATCTGAAAGGGGAGGGCTAGTTGGTTTAAACTCTTTTAATGAATTTGTGCATCTGGATAGGGATAAACAGGATATTTACCATTTGGCTAGTCACTTAGACCATATGGTAGAAATTGCAGGAATTGAACATGTAAGTTTTGGTTTCGATTTTTTCCATTATCTGAAGACGGATACTATAGATAGTTTTGTGGAAGATGTAAACATTGGAACCAAAGGGTTTGAAACCATAGAAAAGATTTCAGATTTCATTGATATTCTGTGTAGCAGAGGATATACCAAAGAAGATATAGAGAAAATATCTTATAAAAATTATTATAGGATAATGAAAGAAGTATTTGATTAATATGTAGCTAAACTACTTTCCCGCATGTAGTATGGGGAAGTAGTTTTTCAAAAATTTCAAATACAATTTAAAAGCGGAATATCAGAAATTTATTTTTTTCTGTCTATAAGCTTATTCACCCATTGTATTATATGATTAGTTACATTTTCTATATCATCATTATAGAATATTTTACTGTATTCCCTATTATTATGTTCATACATAGGATCATAGTATTTGATCATTAGCTCTTCTGCCACAGTTTCATATTGATGATTTTTTACTAGTTCAATATACCTATCTATATTTTTATCACCTAAATGTTTCCTCAGATGATCTAAAGATTCTATAAGTTCCTTATCGGTGTCGTGAACATAGGAATCTATGATATTAGCAATTCTTGTATTCATATTGGCTTCAATTTTAATATTTATCCCTTCATTCATAGCTTCGAATAGATACTCAGGTATTATATCTTTTCCTATTCTTCTGCTTTCTCCTTCAACAAACACTAGGTTTGTTTTTCTATTAAACAAAGATTGGTATAAAAGAGATTCGAACATCTTTTGAGTGTTTTGTTGACCTAGGCCTACACTACCAAGGATAGAGCCCCTATGATTTGCACAACCTTCCAGGTCTACGATATCCATTCCCTTTCTTTTAAGATTTTGTAGAATATGAGTTTTCCCAGTTCCTGTATTACCATAAAGTACGATAAATTGAATATTGCTGATTAAATTAGGAAGATGGGTATACACATATTTCCTATAAAATTTATAGCCTCCCTCAAGTTTAAAAGCGTTTATTCCAATGGATTCAAAAAGAGAAACTAATGCCCTACTTCTCATTCCACCTCTAGCACAGAAAAATACTAGATTATCATATTTTTTATTAAGTTCTACCGCTTTTCTGTAGATGGTAGGAAGTTTTTTTGAGACAAGATCTACACCGATTTTCTTAGCTTTTTCCACACTTTGCTGCTTATATACAGTCCCTATTAAACTTCTTTCTTCATCATTGAAAATTGGTATATTTATGGCACCAGGAATAGTTTCAGATTTATACTCAGATGGGCTTCTGACATCGATAAACGTATAATTTATGTTTATCCAACTTTTCTCTATTTCTTCGTATTTAATTGTTTTCAACACTGTAATCCCTTCTTCTAATGTAATACTAAGCCATATTATATATATATTATAACCATATAGGCAAATATTTCACTGTTTTTCAATATTTACAGAACTTATTATAGCATATGTATAGGAATTAGACAATTTTGTATTAGATAGGGTGAGTTTAAGATTTATGATATAATAGATTAAATATTAAAGATAAATGGGAGAACATATGGCTTATTTATTCCAGGGATTAATGCTAAGATTTGGGTATGTAGCACCTATAGAGATGCAGAATCTATATTTAAAAAACGGATAAATAAAAACTTCATCAAATGGATTAATATTGTTTGTGGAATTATAATTATAATTTTTGGTTCAAAGCTAGGTTATTCTTTTTTAAAGGATCTATTTTTATAAAAATATCAATTTTTAAAAGGAAGGGATAAATATGGAGTTTAAAAAATTTGGAAGTAAATATGTAGTTAGACTAGAGAAAGGCGAAGATATAGTGAAATCTATTCAGACTTTATGTGAGAAAGAAAAAATAAAACTAGGTGCAATAACTGGTATTGGAGCCACCAACAAAGCAGTAGTAGGTTTATTTGAAACCAGCACCAAAGAATATCATTCAAAAGAGTTAATTGGAGATATGGAGATAACTAGCCTTTTAGGAAATGTAACTCAAATGAATGGAGAAGTATACCTTCACCTTCACATTACCTTAGCAGATCATAATTATAATGTATATGGAGGTCATTTAACTTCAGCTATAATTAGTGCTACAGGGGAGATAATAATAGATACAATAGAGGGAGTGGTAGACAGAGAATTTGATGAAGAAATTGGACTAAATCTTTTTAAGTTTTGATGAGAATAAGATATTAAGATGGAGTTATTATAAAATCATCTAATATTTTAGTATTTAAGAATTCTCTAAGTATTACAAATAAAATTGGGGTATAGATCTATTTTTTAATAGTAAAATAGAGACTGTAATAAATTTTGTGCTTTAAGTAAGTTTGATTACTCTGATCTGACAAGAAAATTTAGATTTAATTTAGATAATAATTTTTCAAATTTG
>NZ_PPXW01000001.1:2091776-2106171 GCF_021655095.1 Clostridium sp. Cult1
GGGTAAAAACCCTTGAGCATTTATGTTTGGATTGTCAATGGTGGCGGAAATTAATAAAAAACCTAAATTTTTGTCCAAAGTATTGACATAGATCCAATAGGTAATCTATAAACCAGATGTAATCATGTTTTTGCACAGGGAATATTATTAGTTTCAATTCCTTATAGGTAATCTATAAACAAAGAGTTGGACAAGTTAGATAAACAATTACAACAATGTTTCAATTCCTTATAGGTAATCTATAAACATAAAATAATAATATACTAAAGGAGAGTGTTAAAATGTGTTTCAATTCCTTATAGGTAATCTATAAACCGGGATATTACAAGAATTATCATATGCCTTTGGTCCTGTTTCAATTCCTTATAGGTAATCTATAAACTAATCTTTTTTAGCCTCACTCACGACCTCTGGTTGAGGTTTCAATTCCTTATAGGTAATCTATAAACGTAGCATTTGCCCCGACATATACGGATTAGGTTCCTCGTTTCAATTCCTTATAGGTAATCTATAAACTAGTAGCATAGTATATGGGTAGAGCCGATCTACCCAAAGTTTCAATTCCTTATAGGTAATCTATAAACTATAAGTGTTGTATATCCATTCAATTTCCCTTCCTATGTTTCAATTCCTTATAGGTAATCTATAAACTGTTCTAATGCTTTGGTCATAGCTTCAGCTATATTATGTTTCAATTCCTTATAGGTAATCTATAAACCTTTTTTATCTCTTTAAATATCTCCTTGATTATCATTGTTTCAATTCCTTATAGGTAATCTATAAACAAAAAATATGGAAAACCTATCATGGAAATAGACGAGAGTTTCAATTCCTTATAGGTAATCTATAAACTATATCCTGTGTTTTGCTTTTTATTATCATTATATTTGTTTCAATTCCTTATAGGTAATCTATAAACCCAAACATATACACTAGAGAGAACGCACCAGATGCAAGTTTCAATTCCTTATAGGTAATCTATAAACTATCTACCACTACGCCATCAACTCCCTTATCACCTGTGTTTCAATTCCTTATAGGTAATCTATAAACGGAACTATGCACCGAATCATCGACGTTGAAGGGGAAGTTTCAATTCCTTATAGGTAATCTATAAACAGACATTTCAAGGATTTTATTAATATGGTTAGGAAAGCGTTTCAATTCCTTATAGGTAATCTATAAACTTGCATGGACAAATGGCTAGATGAGATTAGCAGTGATGTTTCAATTCCTTATAGGTAATCTATAAACTTTCATTTTCTTCTTGTAATAAATTATTTTTAGCTAAGTTTCAATTCCTTATAGGTAATCTATAAACTCTATAAGCATTTGCTATTGTGTTATTTGCATTTTTGTTTCAATTCCTTATAGGTAATCTATAAACATGACACAGAATTAATTAGGATAAAAGAAGAAATAAAGTTTCAATTCCTTATAGGTAATCTATAAACCATCCTATATCTTGATATTACTATGTTCCTTATTTTTTGTCAAATGTAAATTTTCAAACTTTTCAGGGCTTGTTTATTTTAATATTCTTATGTTACTATTGAATTTTTAACATTTCTTATAAAAATAAATTTGTCGTCGCTCCCCAGGGGTTTTTGCATTACCTAGGGTCGACGACAAATTTTTATTATTATTCAATAAACCATGTATATCCTAATTACCCTGCAATAAATTTTCTCTATTTTAATATTTTTGAAATCGTATCCACTTTGAAATCATAGTTTATTCAACATATGCTTAATACAAATGTATCCCTAATAATAAATGTTAATATCTCTTTATTTCTACATATTTTCTTCTATATTATATATATTCTACAAATATATATAATATCCTTTAAAGTTAGTAAAAAAAGATTAGAGCTTAAACCTTATACAAACGTAGATTATGACATAAAGAAGAAGCATGTTGAGGATTTGAATTATAACAAAACTATGTTATAATTTTATAAAATATCCTTATACGAGGTGATAGTTTATGAAAAAGAAACGAGGTAAATATATATTATTAGCTATTGTTGGAATTATAGTAATTTTAATTGCAATTAATTGGGGAAATATAAAGCTTTTGATTAATTTCATGTCTAAAAACACTCAAGATGATACACAGATTGTCGAAGATGAATTAGCTGAACTAGAAAATCCTCTATTGGATATTATTGATAAAGAAGACAGTGGATCTGAACCCATAAATAAGTATAATGGAGAGAAGAAGGATGATCCTTCTTCTGAAAATACTGGTGATGAAAATACTACAGTAGAAAAAAATGAGGATGAATTATTCCTAGAAATAGCAGCTAAGTATAATACTGAATTTGAAGCATTACGAACTGAGTTTGAAGGCCAACTAGATATTATGGTCAAAGAAGGGTATGATGAGTATAAAAATGGGAATATATCAAAGATAAAACTTGCAAATAAATATATGTATATGAGTAAGGAGCTTGAAAAGGAAAGCGATGCAAAATTCAATCAGGTATTAAAAGAAATGGAACAGGAGTTAAAGGATAATGGTTTAGATACCAATATTACTAAGGAAGTAAGCTCCTATTATAAAAATTATAAGGAAAAGAAGAAAATGGATATATTAGCTAAGGGAAGTAAGGTGAAGTAATAGGGGATCAATAAAAATCCGTTACATCTGAACTTCCCTCTAAATTAACATTGACATCTATATATAGATTTACATTATATAGTATATCTGTTAGATCTTTTTTAGGATATCTTATGGATATTTCTCTTTTTAGATTATATATATCTATGTCTTTAGCATAGTATTTTTCATATAGTTTTCTACACCTTGCTTTTATTTCTTTTTCTGCATATTTTTCAATAGTTTCCCTTTCTTCTCTATTAGATATTTTAACACCTTCTTGTGCTTCAGCAAAGCTAACACTTGTATTTATGGTTTTGTAGATATTAATACTCTCCCCTTCATCAAAAACTTTCAATTTAGTTCTGTTTTTTATCACTTCTAAAGTAATGAATTTATCCTCATATTCTGGGTGGGGTATGGAAATATCCCCAACCTTTAATGTGCCCATGAAAAAATTATAATATTTTGCTTCTTTTGGATTTAGTTCTCCTACTAACTTATCATTTTGAATAACTGCCAACCCTTTTATAGTTAACCTATCATTAGGAGTATGTTTGGTTTTTTCTAAAAAATTTATTAAATCTACACTACTTTCCATTTGCCTATTAACCAAGTATTCATCAAATCTTAGTTTACTCCCTTTAGACTGTATCTGATAATTAAGGATCAAATCGGTTAGAAAAATCCCAACAAAATTTTCTTCAACTACTTTGGTGTTTAGTACATCCATTAAATCATCTGAAGTTACAAACATATATTGACGCATTAAAAACTCTTGATCTCTATCGAGTATATCAATAAAGTTATCCAATCCATATTCTGCTGCCCTTTTACTAAATATTATGGCTTTGTTTTGAGAATAATTCAGCTTATAACTTGTGCCTAAATTTATATTTCTTATAGCTTCAAAAATTGTATCTCCCGTGCCTTTGAATATTGTCTTTTCCTCTGTACCTTTATCCTCTGTAATATTTCTATTGGTTAAAAAAGCTTCAGCATATACTATCGGTCTATTCTCTTTATCAATATCTATACCTATTGCTGTTACAAAAATTACTTTATTTATGTCATTATAATTAAAACAACCCATTAAAAAGTTAGTAGAAATTAAAGCTATAGCCAGTATAACTTTCTTCATCTAACATCATCCTCTTGGAATATATAGTTATTTATCCTGTTAAGCCCTCCTCTATAAGGTATATCTTTATACTTAAAAACCTTCATAGTTCCAAGGGGATAAAGGTAGGGATAGCCACAACTGGTCAAACCTGCCAGATGAGAAGAAAATATTATAAATCCCATGTAGAATCCAGGCAAGCCTAAAAATCCTGAAAATATAATGATTACAATACTCCATAAAAATATTGCTATAGATATCCTTGGCAATAATAGGGATGATATAGATGTTAGGGCTACTACAAATACTGTAATATGGGATGATAGCCCAGATTGTACCGAAACATCCCCTAGTATTAATGCACCTACTATACTTAAAGTTTAACCTATAGGTTGAGGAAGCCTGATTCCAGCTTCCCTTAATACCTGGAAAAATGCCAGCATTATAGTCAATTCAACTACCATGGGCAAAGGAACTCCTACTCTAGATTCAGCTAGACGGAATACAAAAATATATGGTAATAGATTAAAATGGTAGGTGAATAAAGCTATATATATTCCCGGAAGTAATGCAGATATTCCAAAGGATGCCCATCTAAACAATCGTGAAGAATTTGCAATAAATTTGTTCATAGTGTAGTCATCAGGTGCATGGAAGTTTTCAATAAAAAAGAATGGTGCATAGATAACAAAAGGAGTTCCATCTGTTATTATGGCAACTCTTCCTTCCCCTAGTTTTGCAGCTATTACATCAGGTCTTTCCGTATATCCGATTGTATCAAAGGGGGTACCTTTACATTTTAATTCCTCTTCTATTTGGTTGGCTACAATCATATAATCTGTATCTATTTTATTTATTTTGGTTCGTATATAATTTACAAGTTCTGTAGGAGCATTATTTTCTATATATACTATTGCAACGGAGGTATAGGATTTTTTCCCAAGGATTAACTTTTCAACTTTTAAACCGGCATGTTTTATCCTTCTTCTAATAGCAGCTACATTATCTTCTAAAACTTCATTAAAACCTTCCCTAGAACCTTTTATAGCTGCTTCTGTTGGTGGAGATTCTATAGCTCTTTTAGGAAAACTTTTGGCTTCACAATATATAACGGCATTTAAAGAGCTGAAAATTAGTACTACATCTCCCGATAGTATATGTTTTATCGCTTCATCTTCAGACCTAATATCCCCTACAGAAGGCGTAATAATTATCTCCCTTTTTATCTTTTCTATATCCGTTACAAGCTTTATATTATTGATGATAGGAAGTATTATGGATTCCGATATAAATTTCATATCGGTAATACTATTGTCGTAAATTACTAATATCCTATTTTCATCAGAACCTATTTCTCTATATTTAATTTGGGAGTCCTTCCTTAATTTTTCTTTTATATTATTAATATACTGTTGGTTCATAGTATCACCATTTTTATTTTCTGTACTTACTTTGAATAATATTCATAGAACTACTAAAACTAAGAATGAATATAATAGGATTTCAACATTGGTTAATCTGGAGGGGGTATAGTGGATAGGTTTAATCCAAGGCATTTTGCTTTTTTGATTCTAGCTACTTCCATTGTGTCTTTAAAAACTTACCCTACCATATTTATTGCAGATGGTGGAAGAGATAGTTGGATAGCTATGATTATTGCCTCTATTATTGCATTTCTCTTTTTTTACCTATCTAATAAAAGTCTGTATAAGAAAAAATAGTTTTGATCTTCATAGTATATATCATAAAGCAGTAGGAAAAACCTTTGGAAATATTCTATTAGGTTTATTTATTTTTACTATGTTAGTGACCCTAGTGGAAAGTGCAGCTGTAGAAGCAAATTCTATGCATACTAATATGTTTATAGAAACACCTACTTGGTATCTTCTATTATTTTTTATTGTGCCTATTATATATACTATTCGCAAGGATATAGTGGCAATTATAACTGTAACAATGATAGGGATTGTGCTAATAATGATTGCAGGGATAAATCTTTCAATACTTACTTCGAGATATAAAAGTTTTAAACTACTATTGCCTATTTTAGAAAACGGATTGAACAAAGGCATATTTATAGCTATTATTAAAATATTAGGGTTATATGGGTCGGTATCTATATGTTTACCCTATCTATCAAAATTAGGCACTACTGAAAAAATGACTAAAGCCATAGCTATTGGGCTATTAATTGTAATTCAAATGCAAATAGTATCTACTGTTGGATTAATTATGACCTTTGGCCCAAAAAAAACCATTACTTTCTCCTATCCAAAACTCATTCAAACACAACAAGTAAGTTATTTTAGATTTCTGACCCTTGGGGAATTGTATGTAATGTTACAAATACTTGGAGGCTGGATGCTGAAGTATCTAGTTACATTCTATGGAATATTGATAATATTGAAGGGATTTAATTTGAAAAGAAAGCATCTCATATATTTAACCTATATTATTAGCGGTTTAGTATATGGAGCAGCATATTTTATTTCAAAAAATCTTTTTGTACTTTTTAAGTTTTTAAACTATTATGCCTTTATATGCTTAATCAATTTTGTCATAATTCCTTTAATAGTATTTATCATATTTTCAATAAGAACTAATTAATAAGCCTTATTCAGCATATCAAAGGAGATTCTGTAGATTGTAGAAAAGAATTAAATTTATGATTTCCTTAATTTTGGAAGTGTTCCTCGTAGGTAGACTATCAACTTTCTGTACCTTGATATTACTATGTTTCTCATTTTTGTTAAATTAAAATATTAATATTTATTATGGTTTGAATTGCATCTTTTTCTTACGTAGCTATTGACTTTTACATACTTCTTACAATAACACAATTGTCGTCGATCTCCATGGGTTTTTGCACTACTGGAGATCGACGACAATTTTTTCATCAATTTATATTTTATTAAATATTATAATATATAATGATTCATCTTTTATTGTTTCGACTATTTCTCTCTGCTTCTTTAAAAGCTAAGGCCATTGCAGTATCAGGTTCCCGTCCATTTCTTCTGCTTCTTTTTCTTTTCCTTGATTTGTTGATTTTATCTTCTGACTTTGGTTTATCCTTGTTTAGGGGATATTTTATTGATTTTCTAAAATGATATATCTCTGGTAACACTTTTTTATCTTCAAATTCATATAGTTCCATATACCTGTAGTTATTGGAGGCTTTGAATTTTATTACCTTGGATTTTATATACATAAAATCTTTAATTAGCTCTATATCTCCTATAGGTGTTCCTCTTAAATATTCGTTCGAAAAATTTTTCTTATATATATTTATATATTTATCAATATCCCCTTCTTTGTAATAATCAAAGCTAAAGGTATTGTACTTTTTGTCTAGATCTTCTATTTTCAATTCAATATCTTTTACCTTAACCCTTCCAAATCCATAGGGTTTTGCAAGGCCAATATTTTGATAACAATTGCCTTCCAATTTTAATGCCCAAATTAGTAGGCCCAGTTCCTCCTCATCTAAATTGTTAAAATAGATTTTACCTTCAAATTCGGTATTTTTCTCTAGCGGGTATAGGGTTGTTTTCATGTTTTCTACCTTACCAGGTTCAAGATGAGGCTTGTCTATATAGTTTTTCAGCCAATATTGTTTAAATCCCCTAATCTCAAAATCTCCATCATAAATATGGAGTTCTTTTTTGCCAGCATCTTTATCCTGTTTTAAGTATAGGTTATAGCTAGTAGGTTTAGGCTTTGCTAGTATAACATCTATAATACACTCTTTATCCACTCTCCCGCCTTTTGTAACCACTGCATCTTCAAAGCTGAGTCTAGATTTGTAGCTAATATTAATAGATTCCCTATTCTTTATTTGGTATGATTTGTTTGTAAATCCAAATATTCCATCAGCATAACTTATACCTTTTGTGTTCTTGTATTTGTCACAAACTCCGTCTAATACAGACTTTTCATAACTAAGGCGTAAATATGGAATAAATCCGAAATGTATTATGCTGGAATCTTTGGTGGAATCCTTTATATAAAATACAGGCTTTTTTTCATTTTTCTCTGGTAAGGCATAAAATTCATATTCCTTATATACCTTGAATACTCCATCCTCTATATAAGCTTTTTGGGTTGCCAACATATCCTGTTTATATAGTCTTATACTTTCATTTAAATCATCTTGATCTAGGCTATTTGCGCTATCTAGCTCATCGTCCATAGGGGGTACCACATAATGGCAGCGTTTACCTGATATAAACCCACCTGACAATATATATCCATTGTATTTAGCTTTTCCTACTTCAGCTATTTTGGTTACCTCGCCATCCTCAGCTAGATTAAATGATATTTGAGCCCGATAGGGTTTGTAATTTTTATCATCAAGGAACTTAATACCTGGAACATTGTGGCCCCCTATCTTTTTAAAGTCTTCTTCTACTACCCTAAAATAAGGCATCCCTTCTTTTAGTTCCTTAGCAGGTTGGATTCGGAACTTGTCTCCACTTTTTATCATATAGCCTACCTTCAATTTTTTTGCTATCATCTTGTTCAAATCTATACCTAACATATTTTTATATTTATCACCTAAAGAGGTATTACCTGCTACGTCCCTGTACAAAAATCTGCTATCTTCTATATAGCTATTAATATATCCTTTTTCATCATCTTTTTCTCCCACTATATCGCTAAAGCTTAAAATTTGAGCATTAGTTCTTACCATACCCCTTATACTGCTAGCTTGTATGGCATATTTATCGTCTGGATTGGTAAAAAATTTGGCCTTTCGTTTTTCAGAGTCCCCCTTGTTAGTACCTTTGGCAACTATTATTGGTGTTTCTGCTTTTAAAGTATATCTTATGTATCCACTGAGTAATCTTTTTTGATCCCTGCCCCTAAAATCATTGTGAGGTGGCAGGTCTTTATGCGTCTTATATTTTTCAACCGAGCGTTCAGGTAAGTTTACAAAATTGTACGGGGCTACTGAATATTTTTTTTCACGATTTGCCTTATTCACTTTTGACCTCATCAATTTCACCCCCAGCAAAGATCAACTTACAAGGTTTCAAATAACTAATATAGGCTTGATTATCATCATCGTAACTAATATACTTTTTAATTAGCAGTTCTTTAGCATAGTTTTTGCCCTGTTTTCCTTCACAATACCTAGGGTACAGTCTATAAGTGCCATCAATACATTTACTATCCTTGTGTTCTTTAAATATTGTACCTGTAATATAATCTTCTCCAAACACTCTAATCTCTGCATTATCATTAAAAAATATTGCTTCTATTATATTGTCGTAATCTAGCCTTATATTGGAAATATGGTCTGTAATTACTTTATCAAAATTATAAACAATGGCATATTCCATGCCTAATTTTATTAACATTTCTTTATTTAAATCTTTCCCTATTACAAAATCTTTACACTCATATCCAAATATATCTTTTAAATTTTCTTCAGTTAATTCTTTTAAACAATATTTATTTTTCATCAGTTTCCCCCTTTCCCTTAAATTTGCGTACCCCTTCTATATAGCTGTTTAACTTTTTCTCATTGGATATAGTTTTTTTATTAAAGTCGATTTCTATAATATCTTCTCCATCATCTATATACATCGTATCACCTTTAAACCTACCCCTGCCTATACTGCTACCACCTCCCAAGGATAAATTTTCAGTACCCAAATCCCTAAGGGCCAATGCTAATAGGCCAACGGCATATTTATCAAAGTGCTTATCTCCTTTTTTCCTATATGTTATATTAAATCGGATCTCCCCTTTAGTAGGAATATCATTCATTAATGAACCAGTCATAACTCCTCCTGTGAACCTATCTATTTTGATTCTATGGTAGATTGGTTCTTCAAAGCTGCTAGTATCTATAACCGATTCTTTTACCAATACTCGGCTTAATTCTTTTTTTCTGTCTGAATCTTCTTCATTTTTCTCTTCCACATCTCCGAATATGGCCTTGGCTTCTTCTAGACTATCAAATAGGTTAGCTATTTTCTCTACCCTAGCCCTTAAAGCACCCTTGAAACTACTGCCTGGTACCATATATTGGCCCTCCACCTGGACACTCCTATCGTCTACATCCATAGAATCAAAAGTTTTCGGGGCTTTTATCATCAACGGAGTGCTAAATTTACCTTCTATACTAAACTCCACATAATTTTTTGGTAGTTGAATATTGTCTATAGTCTTTTTTACATCTACGGTATTGCTATAATCCTTGTTAAGGTACCTAATTAAATCATCTAAATTTTTCAACAGATGAAAATCTATTTCTTTAGCCTCTTTTATTTTAAATATTCCTAAGCCATTGCTTTTATTGCCGCCTAAACGTACTATTCCTTCGTCTAAAGCCTTTAGACAGGTATATATCATATTCTTTAATTCTTCTATTTCATCATCTTTACTATGAATTTCAAACATTAATTCAAACTCTAATCCTTGCCCTATAAAGTTTCTTTCAATCTTTTGCCCGTCTACGTGGCTGCCATATTGGCTGTCTATTTTTACACCATCCCTTCTGTCAAATCTTATAATAGGTGCAAAAGAATCTTTTACATATACCTTACTCATTGATGACTTGTCTTCCTTTTGGCTACCAAATGATTTTTCATAGTCCATACCAACATTTTTTAAATATGATCTAAAGGCTCCAGCCACGCTAGTTGCAGGAAGATATGCCCTTTGCCCATCATCATCTAACAATGGGTTTTCTTGATTATCCCCTATAAAAAGCGGAGATTTGCTCACAATAGTGGCTTTTAACACAGAAATAATCTCTACCATTAAATCCCCTCCCCTTTTAGGGCCCTAAGTTGATACTTGGTAAGTTCTATCAGTACTTTTAGATTCATCCTGTAGGCAAATCTTTCATCTATTTCTGATTCAATGTCTCCAATTCTTACCTTGTCTGTCCTTCTAAATATTTGGCTATGGAATTTACCTGTATCCGTACTATATTTTATTCTATCATCAAGCAAATCCTTTATGTCACCACCACTCCATTTTACATTCTCCAGTTGCTCCAAGGAAATGCCAGCCTTATCCTTTATATTTAGCATATATTCTTCATATGTTTTGATTCCTTCTTCAGGCTCTAGTATAGATAGGTAACTGAACAAGTCTTTTAAATTCCCCCATTGGCTTGGGTTCATTGCTTCTGGGTTTCTTATATCATTTTTTATAGCCAACACCGCATCTGCCAAATCATTATTAACCCTATTTTCATATATTTTATTTACTATGTCCTGTAATTGTTGTTTTTCTGTTTCGTTTAATCTTTCCTCCAGTTCACTATATTCTTGTTGGGTGTATTCTTTTTCAGGAAAGCCCAACACAATACCTTCTTCAATGGAGTCAACTATTACAAATCTACCAAATCCATCTACTTTTCTATCCCCAATACCTTCGTCCATAAATTTTAACAACCTATTTTTGTCTACTTGTCCCTCAAGTATTTCGTATTTAAATATACTCCCTGTTTTTATTCCTACAATCTGTGGGGTGCGGCAGTTCCACTTATTGTTGAAACTGGTAATGTTTTTAATTTCAATTATGCTGTCTATGTATTTTAGCTTTTTTAACCCTAATTTTTTACACAAATAGTTGACATCTATATATGTTTTGTATTGGCCTAGTTCATTTCTGTATATTATATCTGATAGGGCTATAAGATAGATATAGTTTTTAAAATTATCCCTATGTCTAAAAGGCTCATATTCTGGGTTTTCTTCTACCACTTGCACACGGGTGATTCTACATCCTCCATATCCGCTACCTTTTGAGCCTCCAATATATATGTGGTTATTTTCAAGTAGTCTTTTTACTTCGGCTATATATGAGTCGTCTTGCACCTTTATAATTCCTCTGAAGGCCTGGCCTTTTTCAATAGATTCGTATCGGAATAATGTATTTTTGTCCTCTCTCTTGTTTATATGGAGATTTGAGTTTTTGTCCAACTTTATCCTTGTATATCCTGTATATCCATTGTATGCTATAAATTCTGCTAACCTAATTCTTTGATAATTTGATGGCAAATCTCTATCTAGCCCTAATTTCATATCTAAGGGATTACTCATATCTTCACTTTCTCTCATATCTTCTTTGGTGGCAAAGTAGGCTTTAGGTAAAGGATAACTTCTTTGGTCTTCGTATAGTGGATAAGCATTTAAGAATTTGATGCCACCTTTTAATAGCCTTTCCCTGTGGATGCCTTGATTGATATCCTTTATACCTGTTTCCTGAATATATTTATGTATAAATGCACCCCTTATAGATGAGCCTGGAATATACTCCATAGATTCTTCAAAATCTATTTGGCTGTTAGTTTTTGCTAGCTTTATGTCCTCCAAATTTTCAATATCATGTACTATATATTTAGCCATTCCCCTTCACTCCTTTCAACAGCTTGTTCATATAGTAATCTGTCTTATCCTGGTATTCTCCATTGACCAACTCTTGGAAACTACATTCTACTTCCCCTTTTCCCCTAGTCCTCATAGTACCTATATGCCTAAAATATTTTGAAGTAATGGCTAGTAGTCCCAATTCCTCTTCTGTTAATTTTTCATTACTGTATAAATTGACATAAAATACTAAATCTTTTTTTACTACCCTCATATGTCTTAGAGAGCCCTCCCTATATGCCCCGCTATCCTCTACACTAGTGAAGCTCCTTATGTTTGTTAGAGCCTCTTTTACTTCTGACGGTTTTATTATTTCTTCATCTACTCCATATTTCAACACATCTGTGATATTCTTGCTAAGGGTACAGTGGGAAAACTTGATGGTTCTCCAGGTATTTAGCCCGTCCCCCTCTTTGCCAAGCAATTTATCCTTTATAGTTTCATATTTTTTATTGCCTATAAAAGTTATCACATCTTCCATAGCTTCTCTGAAATTACCTTTAAAAGTCTTTGCCTTCATATAGGGCAATCCATATTCATCATGGACAATTTCTAAATCTACAGAGCCAGGTATGGAATACCCACTTCCAAATATAGCCTCTGTAAGTAATTTAACCTGAATCCTATACTTAATCATCCCCTCCCCCCCTCCTATCCAATTCTATAAACAAGTCCATAATTTCTATAGCATCATAATATATGCATCTATCATTATAGAAGCAGTTTTCAGTTTGGGCATCTTCAAATCCAGCAAAGTAATTTTTGATATTATTGGTTTCTAAAAATATATCAGCGGCCTGTTCACCCCTCTTGAGCACCCCTTGTAATTCCTTCAATTTATTTCTTGCAACCTTATTGTTATATATTTCTCTTTTAGTAATATTGCCATAGGCCACTTTAAAATTAGCGTAACTCCTCCAGGAATTGCCATCCCTGCGGTAGTTATTTATATATAGGGGCCGCATGTATAGCTTTTTTTTATCTGCCTGTGCCTTATAGTGTTTTTGTCTAATCTCTGATATGCTGCCTAGTATATCCCCCTGTACTACATGCCAATCTATCAATGAAAAGTCTTGGTCTCCATAATCTAGGGCTAATTTTCTTTTTCCATTGTTACAAAGCTCCTCTGCCATCTGATATAAGCTGGAAAAAGGTGTAGATACATGGCCTATAGCTACTCCTGCACAGGCATTTAACCTGGTGGTTTTCCCATTATAGATTACTATTTCCTTGCTAGATAGGTGTTGTAAGAATATTTTTGCAGACTCTATTCCAATCTTCCCATTGGTAACATAGGTTATATCATCCCCTGCTACAATAATTGGTATTACAGGAAAGAATCCTTCTTTTATCTTTGTATCATCTTCCAAGTTGTCTTTGTTTTGGTTGATTATATTGGTCATTGTTCTAAATGCATCTTCATAGGATTGTTTGATTTTCAAACTAAAATATTTTAGGGCTTTTAAGTACTCCCGATTAGTTTTTGATTTGTCACCTTTCCCATAATCAAAGCAATCTTCCAATTGCTCCATCTTTTGACCCATGCGGTTGCCATCAATATGTACTACTGCTATGTGCTTTTTATCACCTTTTACCAATTCTCTAAATTCCCTTATGCCCCTGATGCCTTTTGGAAGTAGGCCTTCAAACTTTTTGCTGTCGTCATAAGAGTATTCAATCTTTACATTAGTTTCATTGCTTATTAGTCTGCTGGGATTATCTATATCACGCCTATCCATACACGAAGCTGGCAATCCGCTGGATTCACATGTCTCTTCTATTCCAAAGGATATTTGGCCTCCACTATATTTTCTCCTATTTTTCTTTCTTTCTAATTTTTTATAGGCATCCTTTATCTTTTCTGTTACCTTGTCTTTTTTATCATCATATTCTTCAATAATCATAAACAATTCAACCCCAGGAAAGTCTTCCAAGGTTTTTTCACTTACATCCTTTATAAAGGCCTTGGTTTCTTCTAAGTTATCAAACTCATATAGGCTGTTGCCCCCTCCATTATAAATTAATAATTTTTCATAGCCCTTTCCCAACTTCTTTGGCAGTTCCTCTATAACATATTCTATTATTATAGATGCCCCCCTGTTTTCCTTCAATTTATTACTTTGGAATATATAATTCTGTTTTCTAGATATTTCCCACAATACTAAATATGGCATTTACCTCCCCCCTAGTATAATAATGTCATAGTCAATAAAGACTATGCAGTTAAAACTTTTATAAAAATCTCATTTCTTTATTCAGTAACTGAAGAAGATATTCA
>NZ_PPXW01000001.1:2106201-2110251 GCF_021655095.1 Clostridium sp. Cult1
TTATGGAAAAGGAGACCCTAATAGTGGATCTCCTTCTATTTTACTATTGATATTCTATTCTTTCTATACCCTTGCCAGAAATATAAATTGTTTTGATATACTTCCTAACAATATCTTCAGTAAGGTTATCTATGCTTCCAGCTTGTTTAAGCTCTTCATCTATTGCTTGGATACGTTCTTTGTTCTCTTCATCAGACTCTTGTATATGATTTTTTATTTCTACAAAATCTTCTCTTGAAATTTTACCAAACTTATAATTTTCAAACTCTATCCTCTTCTTCTTTGATAGCTGGTCATTCCTGTCATAAAGTTCTTTTTGCTCATATAGAAGTTTTTTCTTTTCTGTCTTATCTGTATGAAACTTATCCTTAAGGATTCTAAATACCTCTTTTTCTAATTCCTTATAATGAGGTAGTTTTTCTTCCTGCTCAAGCATTCTACAGTAATAACAGTAAAGATTTATACCTATTAACTCTTTCCCATTAGAACTTTTACCAAATCTTATCTTATAACCACATTTATTACATCTTACAAAAGTTGCAAGAGGACTATTTTTATACTTACTCTTATTTCCTATAAAACTATTTTTATGCCTAGATTTTAATATTTCTTGAACTTCATCAAAGGTTTCTTTGCTTATAAGAGCTTCATGATTATCAAAAATTCTTATCCATTCTTCTTTAGGGTGATATATAACCTTACCACCATCTAGCTTACTCTTGCTTGATTTATTAAAGACAAAAGTCCCTGTGTATGTTTCGTTTTTTAATATCCTTCTAACCATGCTGTGAGACCATATTGTATCTTCTACAGTAGATTCCCACCTATTAGCATAGGCATCATAGCCTTTTATCTCTTTTCTCCTTGCCCTTGCTGTAATAACGCCCTCACTGTTAAGAATCTTTGCAGTTTCATTCAGGGTATGTCCTTCAAGGATAAGTTGAAACATATATCTAATATTATCAGCTACCTTTTCATCAACTATAAGCTTATAGTTATCCTCAGGGTCTTTCAAATATCCATAGGGTGGAGTTCCAGAGGTGTATTTTCCTTGCTTTTTCGCCACAAGTAAAGCAGTAGTCATTTTCTCTGAAATATCCCTACTATAATAATCATTAAGAAGGTTTTTAAATTGAATATCTAATTCAGTTCCATTTTGAACTTCATTACTACTATCATAGCCATCATTGATTGCTATAAATCTAACTCCCATAAAAGGAAAGATGTTTTCAAGATAATCACCCATTTCTATATAATTTCTCATAAATCGTGACATATCTTTTACTATGATACAGTTTACCTTTCCTTGTTTTACCTTTAAAAGAAGTTTGTCTAAGCCTGGTCTTGAAGTAGTGCTACCACTATAGCCCTCATCAATAAATTCTTCTATATTTGTCTTTTTAAGCTCTTGGTCATTAAAGATGAAGTTCTTTATAATATTTCTTTGAGAATTTATAGTGTCTTCTGTATGCCCTAGATTCCCTTTTTCAAGTACGGATATTCTAAGATAAATAGCAGTATTAATCATTTGACCTCATCTCCCTTCCACCTAAAAAGCCTTTTAAGCTAATTTCTATAGTTTCATTATCATATACATCAATACGTTCAATATATTTCTGAACAATATCTTCATCTAGCTTGATGTCTTTATTGGAAAATAGATTATCAAATAATCCTATTTCCTCTTCAGCTTGAGCTTCTATTGAAAGGATTTCAAGGTCAAGATCACTTAAGTTCTTTTCATAGATGGTTAGGTCTTTTCTATTTAATATTCTTTTTTCAAGATAGTCTTCTTTCTCAATCTTTCCCAAACTATAATCTTCATATAGTCTTTTTAAATCTGAATTAAGTTTTGAAATCTTAAGAGAAATAGACTTGCGATTTTTTTCTACCACCTCAATTTTCATTTTACATATATCAATAATTCTATCTTTACAATCTTTTCCACTTGCATCAATGCTGAGTACATTCTTCAACTTCTTTATTACTAGATTGTCTAAATCACTTTCCATTATAGAAATATAAGGAGTTTCAAGCAAAATACCATTGTTTTCTTCATTGGTAAACTTATAATAGTAAAACTTAGTATTTTTCTTATTACTTCTAACTCCATTTCTCCCTAAGAGTAGGTTCGTATTTGCATCAAAAATTACACCCTTGTATTTATTAACTGGATCTCTTTTCATATCATGTCTTGTTATTTTAAAATAATCTTTCCTTTTGTTGTTATCAAGTATTTCTTGGGCTACATTAAATAATTCATCTGAAATAATAGCTTCATGGGCATTTTCTACAACAATCCATTCATCCCTGGGTTTTTGCCTATAATGACCACTCTTTTTCCCTTGAACATTTTCCTTAGTACCTTGAACAAGGCAGCCTGTATAGACTCTCTGTCTTAGCATATTAGATATTGTGCCTTTTCTCCATTGTGGTTCTCCAGGTTCACGCATGATGTTTCCTGTTTTATTATAGGCACTTGATGTAGCTATATTTTCTTCATTAAGCTCCTTAGCTATTTTAAGTGTATTAATCCCATCTACATACATATTAAATATTCTTTGGACTACTTTCATGCTTACTTCATCAGGTTCTAGTTTTCTTCCTCCATCTTTCTTTACTACCTTGTATCCAAAAGGTGGATTTGAGCCTATAAAGAATCCTTGCTTAGCATTTATCTTTCTACTAGTTCTAACCTTATGAGATATATCCTTTGCATACATATCATTAATAAGGTTCTTTATCAACATTTCAAAAGATAGTTTTGCATCAATTCCCTTTTCTGTATCAATCTTATCTATTACTGATACAAATCTTACTCCTAAGAAAGGAAACACCTTGTCTACGAGCCTTCCCATTTCAAGATGTTCTCTACCAAGCCTTGATAAATCCCTAATTATAATGCAGTTTATAAAACCACTTCTAATATCATCCATCATTTCAATATAACCTGGTCTATCAAAGTTAGTTCCAGAATACTCATAATCTGTATAAACTTTAACTAAAGTCATATTTTCCTTATTTACATACTCTTGGCAGATTTCTACTTGGGACTCTATAGAGTGTGACTTATTTCTCCACTCTTCTGTCCTTTCCTGTGAAAGTCTTGTATAGATCCCTACTCTAGATGAATTAATAACTTCTACGTTTTCTGTTTTTATAAGATTTCTTCTTGATACCCTAGCCATAGAGAGCTACCCCCTCTCTTTCAGTGGATAGTCCTTTTATAGCCATACTGTTAAAGGATACAAGATTAGAAGCCTTATTCTTTTTAGCTCCCTTTAATATTCTCTTTAATATATCTAATTTTTCCATATCATTAAAGAATACTGTTATTCTAGGTCTTCCTTCTTCATCCTTTTCTCCTACTAATATACGGTCAACAAAAAATGCTAGTGTTTGCCTATCAATACTTTCAATATTTTTATACTTTTCCAATCCTGTAAGCCAGTTTTCTTTGGAATTAAGCATCTCTTCTAAATCATTATAGGCTTTCTTTCTATTTATAATTTGTTGTTCGATTTCTTTTATTTTTAACTGGTAGCTTTTTCTAAAGGATTGAAATTCTTCTTCATCTATAAGTTCATCTTCTAAGTCCATATAAAGAGAACGTCTAAGAGTTTCATATTTCTTTTTTTCAGCAAGAAGGTCATCTAAATCAAGTTCATATTCTGATTTACTTAAGTCAGTTTGTCTAATTCTTAAAAATAGCTCTTCTTGATATTTAATATGTTGTTTTAATATATAATTTAAAGAAGATAGAATATCCTCTTCCCTAATGCTATGCCTTGAACAACCCTTACCTCGATTGTATAAACCACATATATAATAAATTGTTTGTCCACTTTTTGTTTTTTGATTTCTTCTTACTAGCTGATTTCCACAATCTGCACAGTAAAGAAGCCCTGTTAAGAATTCAGGTTTAGATTCTCTATTAAGAATATCCCTTCCCATCATCTATAAGAAAATCTACTCCATTTTTAAAATCAGCAAGCTCTGCCAGCTCATATATATCCCATAGATTTATATTAATAACTTGCAAATCTTTAT
>NZ_PPXW01000001.1:2110281-2111856 GCF_021655095.1 Clostridium sp. Cult1
GAGACTTATACGTGTTAATTAGATATTTTGCTGTAAGGAGTAAAGATGGAGAATATTTAGGGACCTTAGAATTTACACAAAACATAGCTCCAATCAAAGAGATTGAAGGAGAAAAGAGATTGTTATCGGAATAAGAAACATTCTATATAATGGACTAGGGCAGGAAATATAATATTTCTTGCCCTTGCCTTCTTGATCCGCCCCATAATCAAATAGGTATAGGACAAGCACAAAATATGGATTTCTTTTGTGAAAGTTATGAGGATTATAGATTATTATTGGGTAATATAATAAATATAGAATTTACATAATTGGAATGGGGTGTTTATATGAGTTGTGGTTGTGAATGTAACAAAAAAGACAAAACCTGTATTGAAATAGTACCAATATTTAATACATTAACCTATGATGAAATGATGGAAGTAGCTAGGATTACAGTAGCTAGAAGTTATAAAAAAGGTGAAATGGTCTACATGGCTGGAGATAGAGGGGAAAAATTATTCGTAATCCATAAGGGAAAAGTTAAGATATCTAGGCTTTCCCATACAGGAAAAGAACAGGTTATTAGAATATTGGGACCAGGTGATTTTATGGGAGAATTATCCCTATTCGTACATGGACCATTGACGGATAATGCAGAAGTACTAGAAGATACAACGGTATGTATAATAGATGGTGAAAAGTTAAAAAACCTAATGGCTAAATATCCTACTATAGCCTTTAAGGTTTTAGAAGAATTAAGCTCTAGATTAGAAAGAGCAGAAAACTTAATAGAACATTTAGGAGTTCATGACGTGGAAACTAGAATTATTGAAATGTTATTGGATCTAGCCAATGATGAGGGGGAAGTAGTTCTTAATATGAGCAAAGGGGATTTAGCCTCCCATATTGGTATGAGCCAGGAAACTTTAAGTAGAAAATTGTCCTATTTTCAAGATATGGGTTGGATAAAACAGATAGGACATAGAAGAATTGTTATATTAGATGAGGAAAATTTAAGGAATTTAATTTAGGTAGTTTGACTAAGTGGTTTGGTCTTGTATTTTAGAACATAATTAATATGAGTATCCATTAAAAAATAATTTTTAGGAGGTTTTAATATGGCTATTAAAATGACTGATAAGGTAACTTGGGTAGGGAAGATCGATTGGGAATTAAGACGTTTTCATGGTGATGAATATTCTACTCATAGGGGTTCATCCTATAATTCTTATCTAATAAGAGATGAAAAGACAGTACTTATTGATACAGTATGGGAACCCTTTGCAGAAGAATTTGTTGAAAACCTTAAGAAGGAAATAGATTTAAATGAAATAGATTACATAGTAGCTAATCATGCTGAAATAGACCATAGTGGCGCTTTACCTTTGTTATTGAAGGAAATACCCCATGTGCCAGTTTACTGTAGTTCTAATGGGGCTAAAATATTAAAGGCACATTTTCATGAAGATTGGAATTTTGTAGAGGTAAAGACAGGAGATGAATTGGAGATTGGAGAAAACAATAAATTAATATTTATTGAAGCTCGAATGTTACATTGGCCAGATAGTATGTTTACCTATATGACTGGAGAAA
>NZ_PPXW01000001.1:2111886-2115691 GCF_021655095.1 Clostridium sp. Cult1
TTGGAATAGAGAGGAAACTTTTCAAATATGCGAAGTACTAAAGATTATAAAACCAAAACTGAAGATCATCCTAGGAGGGCCAGAAGTCTCCTTTGATGGAGAGGGTATATTAAAAAAATATTGGTTTATAGATTTTATAATCTACGGAGAAGGAGAAATAACTTTCAAAGAACTGTTAAAAATTCTTCTAAATGGAAAAGATGATTATAGGGGAGTAGATGGAATAATCTATAGACAAGAGGACCAGGTAATAAAAAATCCCCCCAGAGCCTTAGTAGAGAAATTAGATTCTATACCTTCTCCTTATAGAGATATAGAAGATAGTTTTAAACATAAAATTGTCTACTTTGAAAGCTCTAGAGGATGTCCTTTTAATTGCCAGTTCTGCTTATCTTCGACTATTAAAGGAGTTAGATACTTTGGTCTAGAACGGGTAAAAGAAGATTTGGATAGACTTATAGAAGCCCAAGTTAAGCAGGTTAAATTCGTAGATAGGACCTTTAATGCCAATAAAAAGTATGCTATGGAGATTATGGATTTCATTATGGAAAAGGATCCAAAAGATATAAACTTCCATTTTGAGGTTACAGCCCATTTATTAGATAGAGATATGCTTGATTTTATAAAAAAGGCTAAAGAAGGACTTTTTCAATTTGAAATAGGAGTTCAATCAACAAATTCAAAAACCATTGCAGCTGTAGGAAGGACCACGGATTTTGATAAATTAAAAAAAGTGTGTAAAGAAATTAAAAGTAATAACAATATCCACCAACATTTAGATTTGATTGCTGGTCTGCCTTATGAAGACTATGAAAGTTTTAAGAAATCCTTTAATAGTGTATATGAAATAAGGCCGGAGAAAATACAATTAGGCTTTCTAAAGCTGTTAAAAGGTTCAGGATTGAGAAAAAACAAGGATAAATATAATTTTAAGTTTTTAGACAAACCACCTTATGAGGTATTGGAAACAGAATATATTTCCTATGGAGATATGTTGAAGTTGAAAGGAATAGAAGATCTAGTAGAAAAATATTACAATGAGGGCTATTTTAAACATTCAGTTGAGTATTTAATAAATAACGAATATGATACTCCCTTTGATTTTTTCGAAGATCTTTCAGACTACTGGCAAGGGAAAAAATACCATACCATATCTCATAGTAGAAATAGATTGTATGAGATACTATTTAATTTCTATAAGAACAAAGGCTTAGGTAATTTAGCAGTATTTCAGGAATTGATCAAGTATGATTATATATCTAATAACAATAATCCTAATATTCCTAGATTCATAAAGAGAGATAAGGTAAAGTTCATTCAGAGAAATAAACATACTATATTAAGGGACGAAAGGTTGTTAAATAGCTACCTTATCCAATATAAAAATCAGCCTACTAAAGGGATAATTAACAAAATTCATATTGAAAACTTTAAAATAGATCTTAAAAGGTTGATAAAGAAAGGCTATTTATTGGATAACAATATGAATAGAGATAGATATATACTATTTGATTATAAAGATGGTAGCATAAGTAGATGTAAAACTTATGATATAACTGATTTTATTCAAGAGGAGTGATTTGTTTGAACTTTTTTAAAGACGTGATTTTAGTGAATAAAAGCACCCTAAAAAAAAGTATAAAAAGCTTTAGCAAGAATTGGATTATTATATTTACGGGTATAGTTTATGTATTATTAAACATAGCTATGGTCATTTTAATTAACACTTTATTTTCTGGAATACTTTCTATATTGGCTGGTCTTATTATAGCCATTGTAAGTAGTAGTCTTATTTCCAATTATTTATACCTATTATTCAATATAATAAACTATGATAGGATCATCTGGGATAATTTTAAAGAGGGATTTAAATTCTTTTTATGGAAAGTATATGGAATTTTTTTCATAGCTTGGATAGGTAACTTTATTCTATCGTCTATAATGGACATACTAGGGAGTAATGCAGAACTATTAAGTAGAATAGTAAGCGTAATTATAATAATTGGTCTTAATCCATTACCTGAAACCCTTTATCAGAAATATTTATCCTCAGGTGAAAGCATAAAATATGCTTTTGAATTCATGAAGGACAATTGGATTAATTGGTTAATACCGAATGTGTTATTAAATTTAGTTCTATATCTAGTGACCAACAGATGGATATTGAATATATTTACTACCCATTTAGGTTTTAATTTTGATTTTAGCTTAAAAGGCGTCGGCTTTTATATACTAGGCCAAGGGATGTTCTCCTTTATAATGATATATAGAGGCCACCTATTTAAACTGTTGAGCACTAGTACACCAAGAAAAAGAATGTATATGAACAAATTCTATGATTAAAAGGTGATAATATGAAGATTGTTGATGATTATTTTTTGAAAAAAACTGATAAAGTTACTTTTGTACAGCTTAGAAAGGGAACAACTATTAATGTGGGTAATTATATTATTAAAGATCATATTCCCCTTCCCATAGAAACCAATATATTAATAGAAGAAATAAAAGATGGAAATATAGAAGAAGAATTAAAAGTGTCCCATTTAATAGACGGAGTCATATATATACTTGGTATTGATAAGGATTTTAAATATAAAGATGAATATAAAAAAATACTATATAATTATAATTTGAAGATAGAAGATTATATTCTATTCAAGGCATTTAAATTTATAAAAGGAGGTAATCTAGAAGACAGCAGTATATATTTTAGAGCCTTAACGGGTTTGAATCCAGAAAATATAGATGGATTATTTAACTATGCTCTATCATTAGAAAATATGGCTAAGGATTTCATTAATTCAAACCAAAAAGAAAAGGGCGAAGGATTTTTAATAGAATCTACCAATCTATTGGAAACTATATTGGATATAGATGATGAATATGCCCTAGCCTATTATAAACTAGGTTACCATTATAAATACTATGAGCAATTCCAAAAAGCTAAATTAATATGGGAAAAATACATGAAACTAGATAAGGATCATGAAAGATTGCAGGAGATAAGAGAAGAACTAGAACTAATAGAAGATGATGCAAAATTTGAAGAAGGTGTAAATTATCTAACGAATGGTCAATACGAGAAAGCCATAGATAAATTAATGCCTTTATCTTATAAATATGAAGAATGGTGGAATATATTTTATCTAATAGGACTGGCTTATAAGGGTATAGGAGAATATGAAGAAGCTATAAATTTTTTCTACAAGGCTTTAGATTTAGGAGGAGTAGATGTAAATATCTATAATGAATTAGGAATATGCTTATTTGGTTTGGGTAATATAATGGAAGCTATTAATATATTTAACCAAGGTATAGAACAAAATGATACAGATTATAGGATTATATTCAATAGGGGTTTAGCATATTTAAGGTTAGGAATTATTGATAAGGCTATGGAGGATGTTGAAATGGCTTATAATTTAAATCCTAATGATAGGAATGTAAAGAGCCAATTAGATGAACTGAAAAATAATTTAAAATAAAAGATAAATAGAGAAAAGAAGAGGTATTATTCGTTAATAGACAACATAACAAAAAAACAAAACAAAATGACGAATTTTAAGGATTGAATACCTTTTAAAAATATGTTAAGTTATTAAATGTCGTCAGAAAAACCGACAAAAACAAAGTTAAAGATTTAGACGTAAAACTTTGTAAAAAATATTGACAAGAAACACAGAATATGCTATGCTAATATAGCATCACAAATGAACCTAGACAACTAAACAGTGTGAAGTACTTTGAGTAAGAAATAATTAAACAGGCAAACTTTTTAATGAGAGTTTGATCCTGGCTCAGGACG
>NZ_PPXW01000001.1:2115721-2123828 GCF_021655095.1 Clostridium sp. Cult1
ATTATAAATAGTAGAGCTGATGAAATAACACCTTATTTTATGGGACAGGATATTTATAATTCAGTTAAACATAATAATAAAAAGATTTTTACTGTTGAATATAGTGCACATGCAGAAATATATTTTGACTATCCAAATGAATATGAAGCAAATGTTCTTGAATTTATAAAAGATTTGAACTAAATTATGAATTTTTAGGTACGCTAGATATATAGGATTACAGATACATAGGATTACGAAAAATAAAACTATGGCTATTTCCAAATTTTAACTCTTATTAAGGAGTTAATGGATGTTGATGTAAAGAATGTGAAGAGAGGATACTAAAAGGATATTGAATTTTTAGCCAATAGAATTGTTAAGTATTCTACAGGTAGGCAAAGAAATAGGTGGAGGAGATCATAAATGAAAATAGAAGATTTGAGAAAGATTAGCAATGAGGAAGAAAGGGTTGCAGCCATCTATGAAATATTTGATGAGGATTCTAGATTATCTTCTAAAGCAACGAGGGTTGAATTTTTTACTACAGTAAGGCATATTGAAAAACATTTAAAACCTGGAATGAAAATATTGGACTTGGGAGCAGGTACTGGAGAATATAGTTTATATTTTGCGGAAAAAGGGTATGATGTAACGGCCATCGAACTGGTTGAAAAACATGTGAACCGAATTAAAGAAAAGAAAAAGCCAGGTATGAACCTTAAAGTATTTCAAGGGGATGCTTTAGACCTTTCAAATTTTCAGGATAATGAATATGGTATAGTTCTCTGTTTTGGGCCCTTGTATCACTTAGAGGATAGAGAGAATCAATTAAAATGCATCGAAGAAGTTAAAAGAGTATGCAAAGAAGAAGGCATAATGTTCTTTGCTTTCATTAACAACGATATGGTTATTGTTACTCAAACTATGTGCTATGAGCCAGACTATCTAATAAATGGGGCATATAATCGCCAAACTTTCAAGGTGAATGATTTTCCCTTTGTATTTACTACAGTCCAACAGGCCAGGGAACTATTGCAATCATCAGAATTGATTATTGTATCTGAAATTGCTGCAGATGGTTTAAGTGAATTATTGGCTGATAAAATAAATAATATGGATGATGAAAGTTATAGGCGATGGTTAAAGTTTCATTATTATTATAGTGAAAAACCAGAATTTTTAGGAGCAAGTAACCATTTATTATTTGCTGCTAAAAAATAAAAAATAGCAATAATGAGTTGGGGAAACTGAAAGGGGATATTAAAGTGAATTATAATTTATACATAGTAAATGTGGAGGCAGCCATATATAAAGATGATAAATGGTTGATCATAAAAAGAAGTGAAAAAGAAGAACATGCTCCAGGACTTATATCTTTGGTTGGAGGGAAAGTAGAAGCAAATATGGCACAAGATGGCATTTTAGAAGAGACTTTAAGAAGGGAAATAATGGAGGAAGTTGGTATAGAAGTTTCAGATACAATGCATTATCTTGAGAGCAAATCATTCTTATTAGCAGATGGACAAGTAGTTGTAGATGTGGTTTTTGTATGCAAATATAAATCTGGGGAAGCAAAGCCCGTGGCTACCGATGAGGTTGGGGAAATATATTGGATGACTTGTGAAGAGGTATTAGAAAACGGAAAGGCTCTTATATGGTTAAAGGATACCATCAAAAAAGCTGAAGATGTTAGATTAAGATTAGAAAGAGGGATATAGTGGACATTTTTCAAATATTCTATAACAATAGAAACGAAGAACAAGTAATACCTATGGCCAAATATATGAAAAACAAATTCCCTTTTCTTGGCCTTAAAAAGCCAGAAAGGAATGGATTATCGAAGGAATTACTAAAAGTTAAAAGAAAGGATACAAATATAGATTGGAATTTTGTTTTTAAATGTTATGATATGCCAGAAAGGGAATTTCAATACTTGGCTATAGATTATATGGAAAAAGTTAAAAAGCTGTTTACGCCAGATGATATGGGAAATATTGAGAGACTATTGACGACAAAATCATGGTGGGATAGTGTAGATGCCATAAATAGAATAGTAGGCCATGTAGCTATGGAATATCCTGAAGTAAAGAAAG
This sequence comes from Clostridium sp. Cult1, assembly GCF_021655095.1. Classification (GTDB taxonomy): domain Bacteria; phylum Bacillota; class Clostridia; order Tissierellales; family Tepidimicrobiaceae; genus Schnuerera. The sequence continues at coordinate 2,117,797 of NZ_PPXW01000001.1, forward strand.
ACTATTTAACCAAATGGATAGAGTCGAATAATATTTGGTTAAATAGGGTATCTATTATATTTCAATTGAAATATAAAGAAAAAACCGATACCCAATTTTTAAGCAAAGCAATTTTATCCAACTCCGAAACCAATGATTTTTTTATAAACAAAGCAATAGGCTGGGTCTTGAGAGAGTACTCTAAAACCAATAAGGAATGGGTGAAAAATTTTATCCATAAAAACACACTCCATCCTTTAAGCGTTAGGGAAGGTAGCAAGTATTTATAGGTAAATGAGGTGAGAATATGTCTCAACATTTGAAAATTAGTAAGGCTAAAAAGGAAGACGCTGAAAAGGTATTAGAATTCTTAAATATTATTGGTGGGGAAAGCGACAATCTATTATTTGGTGAAAATGAATTTAAAGACATGCCAGTAGAAAAAGAAATGGCAATCATTGAAGATATTAATTTATCGGATAAATCAGTTATGTATCTTGGGAAAATTGGTGAAGAAATAGTTTCTATTGGTTCATTGCAAGGATTTATCAATAGAACTCGTATTGCCCATAGAGGTGGACTTGCTATAAGTGTTAAGAAGAAATATTGGAATCAAGGTATTGGTACTAAAATGATGGAAGAATTGATTACATTTGCAAAATATATTGCAAAACTGGAAGTTATAGAATTAGAAGTTAGGATAGATAATTTAAGTGCAATAAAGCTTTATGAAAAATTGGGATTTGAAAGGATTGGAGTGTATAAAAAATTTTTTAAAATTGATGGAGAATATTTTGATGCTGTACTTATGAATTTATATCTTTAGAATATTAAGTGATAATATGATGTATTGCTAATATATAATGATGGATTAATTGATAATTTGGTAGCGGAAAAGATGTGGACAAAGAATTTTTGTCCACATCTTTTACTACCAATATCTAATAACGATTTTCATGTATTTCAGCTTCTTCTTTAGTTCTATGAATTGTGCCATGGGGATGCTCTGGAGGTGCATATATAGAATATAGTTTAATTGGTAAATTACCTGTATTAATTAAATTATGCCATGTGCCTGCAGGTATAAATATTACATAATCGTCATAAACTCTTGTTTGAAAACTCAAGTTATCCATTGTATTCCCCATTCTAATGATTCCTTGCCCTTGTTCAATACGAATGAATTGATCTAGATCAGGGTGCATTTCTAGACCGATGTCATCACCAACATTAATACTCATTAGTGTAAGCTGTAGATATTTCCCTGTCCATAATGCTATACGAAAATAGTTATTTTGTTTTGCAGCTTCTTCAATATTGGTTACAAATGGGCAAGGTCCATAATCTTTTAATTGGATAGGGTCTTTATAATAATTTGGGTGACGTTTTGGTTTGTTATCCCAGTAAGGACACGGATACGATCTATAATCATTATACATGATATTCACTCCTTTTATGGCTTCTATGATATTATATGTATTATATTCAAGAGGAGTTCTTTATGAAATTAAGTATAAAAATATTTTCTAGAATCTATGACCATAAATATATGTAAAAGGCAAGTGTTTTTTCTTAATTTTCACAAAATAATGCTCCCGAACAATTTTCAATTTCTAATCTTCTAAATAGGCAATATTCAAGGGATTCTTCTATAAGTTTTTTCTTTATATCTTTGTAAGCGTTGCATATTAAACTGTATTGGGCCCTTATGTAGCTTGGTTTTCAACCCTAATTCTGTCAAGAATAAATTTAGCTTTATTGGTGTTATTCAGTATATTTAAAGTTTTGTCATATAGTTTATATATCTTTAAAGTTTTATCCCTTTCAAGGTGAGCAATTTGTATTAATCTTCCATGAATATTAGCATCTCCTGTTCTATCTAACCATAGAAAACCCTATATTTTAAACTCCAATTTATATGAACTGGTTTAACAAGTTTTAAAATATAGTCTTTAAAATTTAAGTCAAAGTAAGAGGAAAAAATATGATTGGCTAAAATTCAAATAGAAAAATACATTTGGCGGTGGAAGAGAAGGAGAGGTGCTTAAAAAATAAATATTTGAATCGGAACCTTTAGATACTATGATAAAATTGGTTTATTTACTGTTGATCGAAGAAAAACTATAGATACTATACCGAGAAAGATACTAAAAGACTACAAAGTATTATGGCTATGAAAGAAATGATGTTTTCTTTAGAGGATATAAATAGAGAAAATTATAATTTATAAAACTATATAGATCAAGCACAAGAAAAAATAATTTTTATTCTTGTGCTTGGCTATATTTTAGCACAATTCAACAATATCTGTAGCAACCTTATCGATAAATTTTTTATCATGCTCAACAAGGAGCATAGTAGGGGCATATTCTAAAATCATATTTTCAATCTGAATTCTCGAAATGATATCAATATAATTTAAAGGTTCATCCCAGATATATATATGAGCCTGTTCACAAAGGGATTTTGCTAAAAGAACCTTTTTCTTTTGACCACTACTATAATTCTCCATGGGAATATCAAATTGTTCTCGGGGAATTCCCATTTTTCTAAAGATTGTTAAAAACTGAGTCTTATCAATATTGGAATTATCAATAAACTCAAATAGACTGCCCTTTAAAAAATCAAATTGTTGTGGCACATAAGATATTATTAAATTATTGGCTTTCCACAATTGGCCAATGGTTTGTAGTTTTTGACCTAGAATAGCCTTTATAATACTGGATTTTCCACTGCCATTATTACCTTGCAGAATTAAACATTCCCCTTGATTAAGGGTAAAGCTTATTGGTTTAAAAATAGGATTATCATTGTAATATATTGTATAATCGTCTACTTCTATAAGAGTATCTACATGGTGCTCTAAAGGGTCTATTTGTAGTGCTTCAATCTCCTCTATATTTTTGAGTAATTTTTGCTTTTTCTCAATGGCTTTTTCATAACGTTTCTCAATGTTTTTAGAGCGTTTCATCATTTTAGCAGCCATATGACCAATATATCCTCGATCTACAGGACCTTGACCAATTTTGGATTTCTCAACTTTATCTGACCATAGAGCTTTTTCCCTTGCTGAGTCTTTTAATCTTCGTATTTCTTTTCTTAATTTTTCATTTTGTACAAGCTCAAATTGATCTTCTAAATGCTTATTGAGCTGCCATGTATCGTAATTTCCTTTAGTTAGTACAATTTTATTTTTTTCAATGGCCAATATATGGTCAACGGAGATATTTAAAAACTCTCGATCGTGGGATACAACTATAAATCCTTTTTTCATTGCCAAGTATTCAGCTACAAGTTTCCTACCTTGAACATCTAAATGATTGGTAGGTTCATCAACTAATAGAAACTGATTATCTGTAATAAACATAGTGGCAAGAAGTATTTTAGTCTGTTCTCCATGGCTTAAGGTAGAAAAAGACCGGTACAACACATCTTCCTTAAGTTGAAGCAAGTTCATTTCTTTTTCCAATTTCCACAGTGGAAATTCTCCTTTTAAGTTTTCAATAACTGATATGGTTATATTATCTGGATTATTTACCACATAGGGAAAGTATTCAAAATCTACAGAAGTATGGATATTACCCTTATAGGACAACTTACCCATTAAAAGGTTTAGAAATGTAGATTTTCCATAACCATTGCGACCAATAAATCCTAATTTCCAATTTGTATCTAGTTGTAAACTTACATCATCAAAAATTGGATTAATGCTACCTATATGAGTAAATGTTAAATTTTTAATATCTATTAATGACAACTAATTTCACTCCTTCTTCAGATACTTCTGGTATAAAAGGGTATTATTCATATTGTTCACCTCCATAAAAAATGCCAAGAGAAAGCTCTCTTGGCAGCAGAAAAATATATAAAAAAAGATGATCAAAATCATCCTTTAATAAAATATAAATATATTCATAAGAGATTTCTCGCTAAAATTAGACACAAAAATACTAGGGTAATATAATGGCTGTATTTTTGTCCCTATAAAATTTTATTATTTAGCAAGAAATAAAATCATGAGCAACCTCCAAATATTATTTTCACATTAATTTTACCATATTGAGTATAAAGTCACAAGTATTATTCTAAATATTCATTATTAATATATTTACCAATTAGGAGGACCATGATATATTAAATATAGATAATTTACTTAGGAGGAGAGATGTAAATGAAGAAAATAATTGTTTTTGGTAGTAAACATTGACCAGATTGTGAGCCAGCGAAAGAGTATCTTTCCAACAACAATATTAAGTTCTTATATTTAGATATTACTGAAAATATGTTATACCTAAAGAAGTTCTTAAAAATAAGGGATAATAGACCGGAATTTGATGAAATAAAAAAGGCAGGAAGGGTAGGGCTTCCTTGTATAGTTATAAATGATGGGGAACAGGTTATTTTCGATTATAAAAAGTTGATAGTTTAAATATATAGAATAGTTGGTATATATTGGATATATTATAATTTAGATTATGTGAAATTTTGAAGCAAGGGGTGTAATGGTGGATATAGATAGGGAAAAAATTGAAAGTTTAAAGGAATACGTTCAAGGAGTTGTGGATAATGGAGATGGGAAAGCTTTATATCTTAAATACAAAGAAGATATTGAAACTGTAACTCCACAAGAATGTTTTGAAATATTTACCTCAAAATTAGAAAAAGGGTATACACCAAAGGATGTACTTAAAATATTAGATAAGGTTATAAATGTATTTCATAAACCTTTAAGCAATTATTCATGGAAAAAGCCAAAAGAAGACAGTTTTTTATATTATTTAATAAAAGAAAATGAAGCCCTTACGAAAAAATTAGAAGAAATAAAGAAAATAATATTAAACAAAGAAGTGGAGATAAAAAAGGATGAATTATTAGTTCGTGTTAAGAAACTAGAGGAATTTAATCAACATTATTTAAAGAAGGAGAATATACTTTTTCCTTATTTAGAGAAAAAAATGGACAGGTTCCATGGACTAACTATTATGTGGTCATTACATGATGAGGCAAGAAAAAATATAAAGAGAGTAGAAAATTTATTAGAATCTGAAAATATGTCTGTTGAAGAATTTAATAAAGAAATTGGTAGTTTGTTCTTTACTTTACTTGGTATAGTAAAGAAAGAAAAACTTATTTTATTTCCAGCATCTATGGAAGTAATTAGTGATGAGGAATGGGAAGATATGCATGCTCAAAGTATGGATTATGGATTTCCATTTATTCAAAAGCCAGCATTAGAGAAGAAAGAAAAATTAGATTTATATGGGTTAGAGGCAACGAAGTTCAAAACCAATACTGGAGAATTGAATTTTGAACAGATGATGCTTCTATTAAACGCTTTGCCAGTAGACCTTACTTTTGTAGATGAAAACAATAAAGTTAGATTTTTTACAAGGCCTAAGGATAGAATATTTCCACGTTCACCAGCCGTCATTGGCCGTGATGTGGAGAATTGTCACCCTTCAGAAAGCGTAGATGTAGTAAATAAAATAATTGAAGCATTTAAAGATGGTAGTAAGGATTCAGCTAGATTTTGGATAGACTTGAAGGGGAGAAAGATATTAATCCAGTATTTTGCATTAAAGAATTCAAAAGATGAATATAAAGGAGTACTGGAGGTTAGTCAAGATATTACAGGAATAAGGGAATTAGAAGGGGAAAGAAGATTATTAGAATGGTAGATAAGTAATACTCTAATAAGGTTAAAAACTGGGGGGATCATATTGAATAAAGTAGTTGGAGCATGGGGATGCATCTGTAGTGATTGCCACATTTTTGAGGTAAAATGTATGGGATGCCATGCTATAGAAGGCAAGGAATGTGAGGAAATACCATGTGAAAAGTTTTGGATGAATAAAAATCCAAATTGGACAGATGAACAACATAAAAAAATTGTTGAAGATAGAACTGCTTTGCTTAAAGAGTTGGCAAACACTAGGGATTATTTTATTAAAGAAATAAGTGATCCAAAATCCAAATCAAATATAACTAATTCCATACTTAGAAAACTACCAGATTGGTTTGGAATAGAAGAAGCTATTATTGAATATGTAGAT
>NZ_PPXW01000001.1:2123858-2196540 GCF_021655095.1 Clostridium sp. Cult1
TAAGGTAGGTTATAGGGCTAAATACATTGTGAATACTTCTAAAATGATTAAAAATAAAGAAATAGACTTAGATAAGCTATTCCAACTACCAACGGAAACTGCTAAAGAAATACTAATGAGACTTCCCGGTGTAGGGCCCAAAGTGTCCAACTGTATTTTATTATTTTCTTTAGATAAAAATGAAGCTTTCCCTGTAGATGTATGGGTGAAGAGGGTAATGGAAAATTTATACTTTAACGAGAATACCAGTATTAAAAAGATTTCTGCCTATGCTGAAGAAAACTTTGGTTCTCTTGGGGGATTTGCCCAACAATATTTATTTTATTATGCTAGAGAATTGGGGATAGGGAAGAAAAAATAAGGTGATAAAATGTATAAAGTTTATATAATTGAAGATGATGAAAAGATTGTATCTCTAACGAAGGACAAGTTAGAAAGATATGGATATATAGTGACTGCCGCTAAAGATTTTTCCAATATAAAAAGGGAATTTCTAGAGGTAGATCCTCATCTGGTCCTACTTGATATAAATCTACCTAATTATGATGGATTCTTTTGGTGTAGAGAGATAAGGACTGTATCCAATGTACCCATTATATTTATTTCAGCTAGATTTTCTGATATGGATCAGGTTATGGCCATAGAAAATGGAGGAGATGATTATATTATAAAACCTTTTTCCTTTGATTTATTATTGGCAAAGGTAAAAGGCGTTATCCGTAGGACCTATGGGGAATATAAGCAGAATGACTCTAAAGATATATATGAAGTGGAAGGGCTGTATCTATATAAAACTCAAAACGCCATAGAATGGCATAATAATAAAATTGAACTTAGTAAAAGAGAGTTTGCTCTGTTATATATATTATTATCCAACTTAGGAGATATAGTATCTAGAGAAACTCTTTTAGAAGAGCTATGGGACGATATGGATTTTGTTGATGATAATACCCTTTCAGTTAATATAGCTAGACTAAGAAGAAGGTTAGAGGATTTAGGTATAAAGGATGCAATTGAAACTAAAAGAGGCCAAGGCTATTCTATGGTAAAAACATGGTAGGTGTAAATATGAAATTTAGAGATTATCTAAAGGATAGGGTTTTATACTTAATATTTTATTTTATCAATTCAATTTTTGTTATGGTAGTGATGATGCTAGATTTAATCATTAGAAAAGAAAGGGTTGAGATTTCTAATATAGTCTATGCCCTTGTCTTATCATTGGTTTTTTTAATTCTATTAATCTCTATAGATTATACCAGGAAGAGAAAGTTTTATAATGCTATTAATAATGGATTGAGAGATAACAAAAGTCTAGAATTCATATTTAATATACCTGATAATATAAGCAAAGAGCATGGTGTTTTTAAAGAACTACTAACAAAGAACTATATGATCTATGAGAATACTTTAGATAGATATAGAAGGTTAAATAAGATTCAATTAGATTTTAACAATAGATGGATCCACCAGATGAAAACCCCTATATCTGTAATTAAACTTATATTAGAAAATGAAAAGGATAAAAATATAGACCAAAATACTAAGAAGAGCTATGAAAGTATAGAAGAAGAGATAGAAAAGCTGTCAAATGGATTAGAAATGGCATTATATGCTTTAAGAGTCAATGATTTTGGGCAAGATTTTAGGGTAGAAGAAATAAACATACTGGAAATAGTAAGGAATGTGATAAATGATAATAAAAATGCTTTTATTACTAATTCTGTATATCCAAAAATAATTTCAAAAGAAGATAAAAGGATAAAAAGCGATAGAAAATGGATAAAATTCGTTGTAAATCAAGTAATCTCTAACAGTATAAAATATACTAAAGTGAAAAAGGATAAGGAAAAATTTATTAAAGTTAAGGTTGAAGAAGAATCTGAAAGAATAATACTTACTATAGAAGATACTGGTATTGGTATACCTAGGCAAGATTTAGACAGGGTATTTAATCCCTTTTTTACTGGAGAAAATGGCAGGAGATATAAGGAGTCAACGGGCATGGGACTTTATCTTACCAAAGATATAATAAACAGATTAGGTCATGATATATTTATAGAATCCCAAGAGGGAATTGGAACAAAGGTGCATATAATCTTTTATCAAGGAAGAAATATATACGATTTAGAATCTTAGTCTTTCAAAATTGTAAGATAATAGATTAGATTGAAAGAGAAATCGATGGTAGGATTTCTCTCGTTTTTTTATAATATAGGTAAATATGAATTGGGAGGTAAGAAAATGTCCGTACTAGAAACCAAAAGTTTATCTAAAATATATGGAGGAAAAGGTAAGGGTATATCTGTTAAAGCTTTAGAAGATTTCAACATGAGTATAAAATCTGGTGAATTCGTTGGAGTAATGGGACCTTCAGGTTCAGGAAAGACTACCCTTTTAAATATCCTTGCTACTATAGATTCGCCTTCTTCTGGAGAAGTTTTAATAAATGGGCAAAACCCTTACAGATTAAAGGAGGATGATTTAGCCATATTTAGAAGAAACAATTTAGGATTCATATTCCAAGATTTTAATCTACTAGATACTCTGTCCGTAAAAGAAAATATAATCCTTCCCTTGGTATTAGAAGAAATGAATAGGAAAGAAATTGAAGAAAAGCTTGATAGTATAGCATCTGTGTTAAATATTAAAGAAATATTAAATAAGAGAACCTACGAAATATCGGGGGGGCAACAACAAAGGACTGCTTGTGCTAGGGCCCTTATAAATGATCCTGCAATAATTTTGGCCGATGAACCAACTGGAAATTTAGATTCTAAAGCATCTTTTGATTTGATGTCTTCTTTAGAGAAAATAAATAGAGAAAAGAATGGAACAATAGTTATGGTAACCCATGATGCCTTTGCTGCAAGTTTCTGCAATAGGATAATAATGATTAAGGATGGAAAGTTCTTCACGGAATTAGTTAAAAAATCTAATAGGCAGGCATTTTTCAACGAGATATTAGATGCATTATCCCTTCTTGGAGGTGGATATAATGAAGTTATCTAATATGGCGGTAAAAAATGTTAAGGGAAATTTATATAGATATATAATGTACTGTTTAAGTAATGCTTTTGCAGTTACAGCTTTCTTTATATTCGCAAACTTTGTATTTCATCCAGCAGTAGATGTAAGAACTGCTGATGGGCATCCCGTTGTAAGGATGGGGGCTGCTAACGGTATGATAATTAGCCAAGTCATAATAGTAATATTTTCTATACTATTTGTAGGCTATTCTACTTCCATATTTTTAAAATCAAGGGGAAAAGAATTTGGACTTCTATCCTTATATGGAATGACCAGAAAGCAGATAAAGAAATATGTCCTTATAGAAAATACAATAATATCAATCTTATCCATAGGAACAGGAATATTAACAGGGATTGTGTTTTCAAAGTTATTCTTCATGATAATGGAAAGTTTTTTAGGCTTAGCATTACCATTAAATATATCCTTAAAAGCTTTAGGTTTAAGTCTAGTAGTCTTTTTTACCTTGTTTGAGATAATTAGCATAATTATGCTATTTCATATAAAAGATAAGGAGATAATAGAGCAACTAAAATCTAGTAAAATACCTAAGACAATACCTAAATTTTCTAAACCTAAGGCTATGCTAGGGATTGTGTTGCTTTTGATAGGCTATATCACTGCCTGGATTGTCCAAGGTATTGCTGTACCTTTAGCTATGATACCAGTAACATTAATAGTAATAATAGGCACCTACTTTTTATTTACTCAGTTTAGTATAGCTGTGGCTAATAAAATACTAATGAATGAAAGTATATTGTATAAGAAAACTAATTTAGTAGCTTATTCACAAATGATTTTTAAATTGCAAGATACGGCTAAGGTATTGTTTTTAGCCTCTATATTAGGTGCAATAACTTTCACTGCTACAGGCACTATTTTTTCATTCTACACTGAAAGTACCCGATTTACAGGTTTAAATACCATTCATGATATGGCAATAATGCAAAGAGGAGAAACTTTAGAAGATGAGGTAGCGGATAGTATAGAAGAAATATTTAAAAAAGAGGATATTAAAACAAATACAATCCACAAAATAAAAGGAGCAGTGCTTTCAAATTTTACAACAGAAGGGACAGGAAAAGAACAATTTGTGGTAATATCCAATACAGACTATAATAAAATTGCCCAGTCTATAGGAGGAAAACCAATACAAATTAAAGAAAATGAAATAGTATATAATTTTCCTCATAATACTGATCAAACTATGTTGTCAGATAAAATTAGTGAAGAGGATAGGCATACTAATTGGGATGAAATAGTTTTAAACATAAATGGAGAGGGAATGAAGTTTAAACTAGACAAGGAAGTCCATGGTAGCATTATGGCATTGCCCAGTCTTGGTTATTATGATGCTTTAATTTTGAATGATAAGGATTTTGATTATGCAATTAAAAACACTAAAGAAAAGGATTTGTTCTTATTCCATGGGTTTAAATTGGAAAATTGGCGAGGGTCCTATGAAGCTTCTATGGAAATAAGAAAAGTGTTAGGGGATAGATACGAAAGGAGCTTTTATTCAAAGGTGATGCCCTATAGAGAAGTAAAAAGACTTTATGGCTTGATTTTATTTATTGGATTTTTCATAGCTTTCCTATTTCTTATAGCATCAGGAAGTATAATATACTTTAAATTATTTAATGAAATAAAACAGGATGGAATAGAATATGGTATATTAAATAAGATAGGTACTAAGAAGAAAGAAATAAATAAGATAATAACCAAACAAATTGGGATTATATTCTTCTTACCTTTTGTAGTTAGTACATTCCATTCTTTCTTTGCTCTTAAGTCCCTTTCAAACTTACTGGAAGGCAGTTTGTTCAAAAACGGATTGATAATTATGCTAGGATATTCAATATTCCAAATACTATATTTTGTAGCTATACGGGCAATCTATATTAATAGATTAAAATATAATTAAACTAGGGAACAACCACAAGGTTGTTTCTTATTTTTTTCTAGAAAAATCATCTTAAATAGTGTATTCTTAATTTATATATATAATTTAACTTAGGATAAAGGTGGGACAATTTATGTTAGGAACTATAGTTAATTCTGTTGTAATTATTTTAGGAAGTATATTTGGAATAATTATAAAACAAGGTATAAAGGACCATTACAAAAAAACTATTATGGATGGGGTAGGTCTTTCAGTCATAATTATTGGAATAATAGGTGCAATAAAAACTGAAAATACTATTCTGGTGATTATAAGTGTGGTCTTAGGAAGTTTAATTGGAGAAATTATAGGTGTTGAAAAGAAACTCAATAGTTTAGGAGATAAAATGGAAAAAAGGTTTGGTAAAGGAGATTCTAATTTTTCTAAAGGATTTGTAACGGCGTCTTTAGTCTATTGTGTAGGAGCTATGGCCATAGTAGGTTCTTTAGAAAGTGGACTATTAAATGACCATAATACCCTTTTTGCTAAATCTATATTAGATGGCATTTCTTCTATAATATTTGCTTCTACCTTGGGAATAGGAGTTGCCTTTTCTGCTATAGCTGTTTTAATATATCAAGGGTTAATTACCATATTGGCTACATATTTAAAAGATCTTTTAACACCAGAAGTAATACTTGAAATGTCTGCAGTTGGTGGGATCCTCATTATGGCCATAGGAATAAATATATTGGAATTGAAAAAAATAAAAGTGGGAAATATGTTACCAGCTATTTTTATTCCATTAATATACTATTTTTCAACCTCAATTTTTGGCCTTTAAACATTATAAGGATTCAGTTGATATTTAATAAAAAACGGAGCAAAGCTATAAAAGATTAGAAAAAATAGGATTATTAATGAAATTTAAGGAAATATAAGACTTGATTCTCTTTTTTTTATTAAGTAACATTATAACTGTACATATTAGCACTCAACAACGATGAGTGCTAATAAAATGGAAAAATTTATTAGAATATAAGGAGGTAGTAATATGAACCTTAAACCTTTAGGAGACAGAGTAGTTATTAAGTTAGTTGAAGCAGAGGAGAAGACTAAATCAGGTATTGTTTTACCAAGCTCTGCTAAGGAACAACCACAAATGGCTGAAGTGGTTGCTATAGGAGCAGATATACTTAATGATGATAAGAAAAAGGATCAAATTAAAGTAAATGATAGGGTAATATTTTCTAAATATGCTGGAACAGAAGTAAAAATAGATGGAGCAGAATATACAATACTTAAATTAAATGATATTTTAGCGGTAGTTGAGTAATACAATTCACAATGTAGGATTAACAATTGAAAAAATGTCATTCTGAGTGTTAGAGAAGAATTTGTTTTTTAAAAGATAAGGCTCTTAGATAGAGAGGTTGATTTTGTCTATCTTAGGCGAAAATAGGGAATGACTTTTGTGTTGTTTCAAAACTTGAAATAAAAAAAGGAGTGTGAATATAATGGCTAAAGAAATTAAATTTGACGAAGCTGCTCGTCGTTCTATGGAAAAAGGAATAAATAAACTAGCTGATACTGTAAAAGTAACTCTTGGACCAAAGGGAAGAAATGTTGTATTAGATAAAAAATTTGGTGCACCACTTATCACTAATGATGGTGTTACTATAGCACGAGAAATAGAACTAGAAGATAGATATGAGAATATGGGAGCACAACTAGTGAAAGAAGTTGCAACTAAAACTCAAGATGTGGCAGGGGATGGAACTACAACTGCTACGTTACTTGCACAAGCTATTATAAGAGAAGGCCTAAAAAATGTTGCTGCAGGTGCAAACCCAATAATATTACAAAGTGGACTTAGAAAAGCTGTTGACAAAGCAGTAGAAGAAATAAGAAGATTCTCAAAAGAAGTAGAAACAAAAGAATCCATTGCACAAGTTGCTTCTATTTCTGCTGGAGACGAAGAAATAGGGGAACTAATTGCTGAGGCTATGGAAAAGGTAGGTAACGATGGCGTTATTACTGTTGAAGAATCCAGAACTATGGGAACTACTTTAGATGTGGTGGAAGGTATGCAATTTGATAGAGGATATGTATCTCCTTATATGGTAACAGATACAGATAAAATGGTAGCAGAGTTAGAAGAACCATATATTTTAATTACTGATAAGAAAATATCCAATATTCAAGATATATTACCAATATTAGAACAAATAGTACAACAAAGCAAACCATTATTGATTATTGCTGAAGATATAGAAGGAGAAGCATTGGCTACATTGGTAGTAAATAAATTAAGAGGAACCTTTAACTGTGTAGCTGTTAAAGCTCCAGGATTTGGTGATAGAAGGAAAGAAATGCTTCAAGATATAGCGATACTTACTGGTGGCCAAGTAATTGCTGAAGAATTGGGTTTAGACTTGAAAGAAGCTACAATTGATATGCTTGGTAAAGCTAGAAGAGTTCAAGTTGATAAAGAAAACACTGTAATCGTTGATGGAGAAGGATCTCAATCCGATATCCAGGACAGAATAAAGCAAATTAGAAATCAACTAGAAGAAACTGATTCTGAATTCGATAAAGAAAAGCTACAAGAAAGATTAGCTAAATTATCAGGTGGAGTTGCAGTTATCGAAGTAGGTGCTGCTACTGAAACTGAACTTAAGGAAAGAAAATTAAGAATAGAAGATGCATTAGCTGCTACAAGGGCAGCAGTAGAAGAAGGTATGGTACCTGGTGGTGGAACTGTTCTAATAGATTGTATCCCAGCAGTAGCTAAATTATTAGACGAAACTGAAGGAGATGCAAGAACAGGAGTAGATATTATTGTAAGAGCATTAGAAGAACCAGTAAGACAAATAGCTACAAATGCAGGACTTGAAGGCTCAGTTATAGTAGAGAAGGTTAAAGAAGAGGAAGCAGGAATTGGATTTGACGCATTAAACGAAAAATATGTAAATATGATAGAATTAGGAATTGCTGACCCAACCAAAGTAACTCGTTCAGCTCTTCAAAACGCAGCATCCGTTGCATCCATGGTATTAACAACAGAAGCTGCAGTAGTAGATGTGGAAGAAGAAGACCCAATGGCCGGCATGGGTGGCGGCGGAATGGGCGGCGGAATGCCAATGATGTAATTTTAATTAAAACCTCTGAGGAAACTCAGAGGTTTTAATTTCTTATATTATTTACTAAATATTGATTCCTCCCAACAACCAAAAGCAATTCTTCCCCTAGTTGTTAATTCTGGATTCTCAGGATTATATAAAAATATTAAGAAAGAACCACCTGGCGGGAAAATAAATTTTCCCTGTTCATCATCTACAATAGTGGTTTCAGGTTGTCCTCATCATATAAAAGCTTTAATGCCTCCCATTGGGTCTCCAGATACATTCGTTGCATATTGTAATTTAACTTTAGGTATTAGAAAGGGATATATAGCTAAATTGATAGGTACAGCAACTTGGTATTCTATAGATAACTTACTGAAAATATGTAAAGTTCACTTGACAAAAGCTATAATAAAGAATAGGATATATGTAAAGTATATTTTACGTACAGAGGTGATTTAATGATATGGAAAATAAATTAAAGGAGGTTAGAACATCAAGAGGTATTAGTCAAGAAGATTTGGCAGAGGCCCTTGAAGTCTCTAGGCAAACCATTAGTTCATTGGAGAATGGTAGATATAACCCTTCTATCCTTCTAGCATTTAAGATAGCCCGTTATTTTGGAATGAGTATAGAAGATATTTTTATTTATGAGGAGGATGAAAGTGGAAGATAAATTGAAGAAGAGAAAAGTTAAAAGGTTTATTTTTATTTTAATTTCTTTACTCCTAGGCGGAATTATATATGCCCTATTATTTGATAATAGTAATCAGATATCAAGATTTATGTTTCCAGTTTTTTTTGGTTTTTTACTCAATGCGCTATTGGATCTTTATGAATACAGAAAACATCCTAAATTAAAAGAGAAAGAAAAGCAATTGGAAAAAGATGAAAGGCTTATAATGATTAAATATAAATCTGCTTATGTTACTCATAATATTACGATATTCATTTTGGCTATATATTATATTGTTACCATAGCCAAACAGAATGAAAAGTTGAGTATTTATATAATAGCTATAATGCTCTTTATGATTATAGTTAAGAGAGTAAATCAATATTATTGGAATAGGAAAATATAATCTATCTTGAAGGAGGCAAAAAATATGAATATTCTAATCAGCGCCTGTTTATTAGGAGTAAATTGTAGATATGATGGAGAAAGTAAGTTCATGGAAAAGATACATTCTCTAAAGGATAAATACCATTTAGTTCCCGTATGTCCTGAAATATTCGGGGGATTAGCAACCCCGCGAGATCCAGCGGAAATAATAGGAGATAAGGTATTTACTAAAAATGGAGAAGATGTAACTGAAAATTATAAAACAGGAGCTAAGGAGGTCTTAAAGCTTGCCAAATTCTATGGCTGCAAACTAGCCATCTTAAAAGAAAGAAGCCCTTCCTGTGGATATGGGAAAATATATGATGGAACATTTTCTGGCAGATTAACAGATGGTAATGGCGTAACTGCAGAATTATTGACCGAAAATGGAATAAGGATTGTAGGTGAATCGGAAATAGAATCATTGCTCTAATTTACATCAATACTGGCAATGGGTTTAGAAAGTGAGTACATTAGTAATTTTATGTATCTTAGTTTTGTGGCATATTCTTTATAAATATTTTTACTTTTACGTAAGTTTACGATATATTTGGGAAGAACGCTACCTCCAATATCCATGCTTTTTTTATTTAATAAAAATGACTAATCGGAATGGGACAGTAGGTCTGACCCTTTGTCCTATGAAAAAATTTATTATGGAATGGGTAAATTATTATGTATGAATACAAATTTGTTAAGGTAAAATTGAGTGCACCTCCAACAGTTGGTTATGGAGTTACGGGTTATTATGAATTTATATTTGAAAGACAAATTTAAGATACATCATTTGCGAAATATTTCATAGCTACAATTGAAGGAATATTTAGTATAAACTTTAATAATACATATCTGCTACTTACATAATACAACAATAAACTATTTTATCCCTTGAATTATTTCAAATTTCCTAATATAATATTAGTAATTTTCATTACATTAAAGTAGAGAAGGGCGATGGTTAATGCAAAGAACTAAGAATACTAAAGATAAGATTAAAGAAGCTATGATAACAGGGTTACCCATAGTTATAGGGTATTTTCCAATAGCAATGGCATTTGGATTATTATCTAAGAATATTTCTATTTCTTTTAGGGATACAAGCCTATTATCAATGATGGTTTATGCTGGAGCTAGCCAATTTATGGCTTTAGATTTGATAGGCGCAGGAGTAACAGCAGCCAATATAATTCTTGCAACATTTTTATTAAACCTTAGACATATGATGATGTCAGCATCTTTAGCAGTAGAATTTAAGAATATTCCTAGGAAGTTTTTGCCTATTGTAGCCTTTGGAATTACTGATGAAACCTTTTCGGTAATTTCTTTTAACAAAGAGAAAGTCACCTTACCTTTTGTACTTATGATAAATATATTGGCCTATTGTTCTTGGGTTTTAGGAACTATGGTTGGATATGCAGTAGGAGAGATATTGCCCGTTACTTTACAATCAAGTTTAAGTATAGGACTATATGCTATGTTTGCTGCTCTACTGTTTCCAGAAATGAAAAAATCAAAGAATATTTTATTTTTATCTATAATATCTGCATTAATATATATAATGATATTTTACTTGAATATATTTACATCAGGTTGGGATATAATTTTCGGTATAATTTTGTCCTCCATTTTAGGAGTAGCATTCTTTAGTAAAAGTAATGAGGAGAGAGAAAATTGACAAACTATTTTTTATTGATATTAGGAATGGGTTTTGTTACTTACTTACCTAGATTAATTCCTTTCATTGCACTTAATGATAGTAAAATAAATAAAAATGTAAAGGAATTTTTGAGCTATATACCCTATACTTCATTGAGTATATTAATAATTAGGGGTATTATGACAGCAGGGAACGGAATGAAAATTGCTACTATAGCGGGTATAGGTATTGCTGGAGTTTTGTCCTATATTAAAGGGAATTTAGTATTATCTGTATTGGTAGGAATACTATTATCTTTTGTGATAATAAACACTTCTATAATTATATAAAACCCATCTTGGGAACTCTCCCAAGATGGGTTTTAATACTTTATCTTACATACCCAATACTTCTTCTACAGGAGTATAAGGCATATTGAATGCTTCTGCTACTGATTTATAAACGATTTTTCCATCTAATACATTAGCACCTTTTCTTAATGGCTCTTCATCAATAAGTGCTTGTTTCCATCCCTTATTAGCTATTCTAACTGCATAAGGAAGAGTAACATTTGTTAGAGCTAATGTTGAAGTTCTTGGAACTGCCCCAGGAATATTTGCAACAGCATAATGAACTACATCATGTTTCATAAATATAGGATCAGCATGGGTTGTTGGATGTGTAGTTTCCATACATCCACCTTGGTCAATAGCTACGTCTACTAGAACACTACCCGGTTCCATTAGTTTTACCATTTCCTCAGTAACCAATTTTGGCGCTTTAGCTCCTGGAATTAATACAGCTCCTACCACTAAGTCGGCAGTTTTAATGGCTTGAGTTAAGTTATAATTATTGGAATACAAGGTTTCTAATCTTCCCATGAAAACTTCACCTAAATAACGAAGTCTGTCTACATTTATATCAAGCACTGTAACTCTGGCACCAAGACCAATTGCTCTTCTAATAGCACCAGTACCTACAATACCTGCACCTACAACAACTACATGAGCAGGAGGTACTCCTGGAACGCCATCTATTAATAGGCCTTTTCCACCTCGAGTCTTTTCTAAGTAAATAGATCCTTGTTGAACTGCCATTCGACCAGCAACCTCACTCATAGGAGTAAGAAGTGGAAGGGATCTATCTGGGTTTTGAACTGTTTCATAGGCAATAGCAACAGCTCCTGAATCTACTAAAGCTTTAGTTAATTCTTCCTCAGCAGCTAAGTGTAAGTAAGTAAATATGATAAGATCTTTTCTAAAGTATTTGTACTCTGATTTTAGAGGTTCTTTAACTTTCATTATCATATCTGCTTGTTCCCATACTTTGGAAGCTTCAGGTAGGATTTCTGCTCCTAATTCTGAATATTCTTCATCAGAAAAACCTGCTCCCATTCCTGCGTTAGTCTCAACTATAACTTTATGTCCGGCCCTAACTAGTGCGTCTACGCCAGCAGGTGTAAGAGCTACTCTGTTTTCTTGTTCCTTTATTTCCTTTGGTACTCCAACAATCATTGATTCATTCCTCCTTAATAAAATAATTGATTTGTTGAATTATATTTTATCATATTTTGAAAAGGTTTGCACGGATTTAAATTTTGAGACGACTTGTGAAATTATCAACAATAATTAATAGTTTAAATTACTAATATAGATTATCTTATATAATTTGCTTAAGATATATAATTAAGTAGTAGTTATTGCTAATTATTTTTGGTAGTATAAATATATAGAGAAATGTTTATATAATCTATAAGTTTATAAAATATAAGAGGTGAGATTATGAAAGTTAATTGGAATACTAAATACACTACAATTGCAGTATATTCATTTATTGTAGCAGTCTTAAGTACTATATTTTACTTAATAGCTTCAGAAGTAAATTTATTTAAAATACAAGTTAGCAAATACATAAATACATTGCAACCAATTATTATAGGTTTTGTAATGGCTTATATATTTAATTTTATACTTGAATTTTTTGAACAGTGCATCTTAGATAAAATTTTTTTCAAAATAAACAATAGAAAGTTTAAAAGAATAATAGGAATTATATTAACTTATTTTACAGTATTTCTATTATTATATCTTTTTCTAAATTTTGTATTACCTCAATTATTATCATCAATTATCGGATTGGTAAATGATATCCCAGATTATTTTATGGCTGTAAATAAAAAGATCAATGATCTTACTAATGAATTTCAAATCCAGGAAGAATACTATGAAATTTTATTAGTCAAGTGGAATGAATTTGTGGATTATATATTAAGATTTGCCACAGATTTAATACCTAAAATAGGTAATTTAACAAAAAATATTCTCTCTAGTATTTGGAACATAGTATTAGGGGTCATTGTTTCCATTTACTTACTACTAGATAAGGAAAAGTTCAAAGCGTTAAGTAAAAAGATTACTATTTCTATTTTTTCTGAGAAGAATGCTAATAGAGTAATGGAATTAGTACGGAGAAGTGATAGTATATTTGGAAGGTTTCTAAGTGGGAAGATATTGGATTCTCTTATTATTGGGATATTGACATTTATAATATTAAGAATTGCTAAAATACCTTATGCAACCTTGGTATCTTTTATAGTTGGAATAACCAATATTATACCTTTTTTCGGTCCTTTTATTGGAGCTATACCTTCTTTCTTTATAATATTATTCGTTTCACCTATAAAGGCCCTTTGGTTCTTAATTATTATATTAATAATTCAGCAGATTGATGGAAATATCATTGGGCCTAAAATATTAGGAGATTCATTAGGTATATCAGCTTTTTGGATACTTTTTTCATTACTTGTAGCAGGAAAGATATTTGGATTTGTCGGGCTTGTAATCGGTGTACCTTTATTCGTATTTATTTATTCTATAATAAAGGATATAGTAGAATATAGATTGAATAAAAAGGGATTACCAAAGGATACGAAAGAATATTATTAGAATCATATTTAAAAACAACATCGGTTATATAAAGAACCCATGATAAGATTAGTATAATAATAAAATGGGAAAAGGGATTTTATGTTAAATAGATTTTTTTAGAATAAAGGGATAGATTAAGGACAAAAAACCGAAATCTATCTCTTTTAATTTTTTAAAATATTTTTGTGTTTTTGCAGTATTTTTATTTATAGTTCCGTTATAATTAATAGTTATAAAAACATTATGACATTAGAGGTGGATGAAAATGACAAAAAATCATGTAATATATATTTTACTTACCCATAGTGGCTCTTTATTATCAAAATGTATCAATATATATACAAAAGAACCATATACCCATGTTTCCATTGCATTGGATACTAACCTTGAGGAATTATATAGTTTTGGCAGACTAAATCCTTACAATCCGATATTAGCTGGCTTTGTAAAAGAAGACATAGTTAACGGAACTTATTCAAGATTCCCAGAGACAAGATGTGCACTGTACTCTTATAATATAAATGATGTTCAATATAGGAAATTGAAAAATCAACTATATAAATTTAAGAAAAATGGGGACAAGTATAGTTATAATCTATTAGGATTATTTGGTGTAATATTTAACTTTCCAATAGAAAGAAAATATAATTATTTTTGTTCTCAATTTGTAGCTACTCTATTAAATAATAGTGGGATATATCTATTCAATAAGCCACCAGCTCTAGTATCTCCTAGGGATTTTAGGAAGTGTAAAGAGTTAAATTTAATTTATGAAGGACGATTAAGAAGATATAAAAGAATGGAATCATATTATCAAGTTTATTAGTTTTTTGCAGTACTTTTATTTTTTGTTTCGTTT
This sequence comes from Clostridium sp. Cult1, assembly GCF_021655095.1. Lineage (GTDB taxonomy): Bacteria > Bacillota > Clostridia > Tissierellales > Tepidimicrobiaceae > Schnuerera. Next base: position 2,138,420 of record NZ_PPXW01000001.1, read on the forward strand.
ATATTAGTAGATAGGAAAGGAGGGGAGGTATGGATTTAGATAAAGAGCTGATAGAAGAGACTCTATCTGGTAATAATAATGCATTTGAAAAAATAGTAGACAAATACAAAGGATATATATTTGCTATCATATTAAACTTTATTAAAGATCATAATGAAGCAGAAAACATAGCTCAAGAAGTCTTTCTCCAAATCTATATATCCCTTCCAGAATATAAATTTGACAATTTTAAAGGATGGATTGGTAGAATTGCTGCAAATAAATCCATAGATTGGAAAAGAAAAAAGAAAGCTAAGTTCAATGAACAGGTAATGGAAAATACAGAAATAGTAATAGGTGGAGAAAGTCTATCCCATTATAAAACACCAGAGGATATTTTAGTAGAAAAGGAAAATCAGGAAAAAATCCATCGAATCTGTAAAACACTACCTAAAATATATAAAGAAGTAATAATTAAGTTTTATTTTGAGGAAAAATCCTATGAAGAAATTGCAAAAGAAGAAGGGACTACCGTAAAGACTATAGCCTCAAGGCTTTATCGGGGGCGTAATCTATTAAGAGAGAAATGGAGGGAGGAAGACGATGAAACATTATGATGATATAGAATGGATTTTCTATAAAGAAAAGATTCTTTCAGATGAAAAACAAATTGAAATGGAAGAACATTTATATACATGTGATATATGTATGGAGATTTTTCTTTCCCTCATAGATGAACAAGAAGTAGATAAAGCAAAAGATTCCATTTCGGAAAACTTTACGGCTGATTTAATGGCTAGTATTGAAAATATACCATATAAACCAAAAAATATAGTGAAAAAATCTAATACTAGGTTTAAAGATATCTTCGTATATTATGCAGCAGTAGCTTCTGTAGCTATAGTTTTGACTTTGGGAGGATTTTATAGTGGATTAGTAGACATGGTTCCTCAAATTGGGGAATCAACTGTAGAAAGAAATAATATTAATGCGCCAAATATAGTAGCTAATGTATCTGGAAAAATTGTAAACAAAACATCTAATTTTATCAATAGTTTTGAAATATCTAATCGCAAGGAGGATTTAAAATGAAAGAAAAAAGTAAATTTATAACTTTTATGTTATCCTTTATACCTGGATTATCCCATTTTTATTTAGGTTTTGCTGATAGAGCCGTAATATTTTTAATGGTATTTTTTGGGGCAATAGTAGGTGTAACAGGTTTGTCATTCATTACGTATAATGATAATTTTTTCATATTATTAATATTTGCTTTACCTGTCATATGGCTTATAGCATTGTTAGATGCTTTTTCCATAAGAAAGAGATTTGTCCTATCTCAGTACCAAGGTGAAGAAAAAGAAGTGGAAAACAAAGGCATAGATGAATTAAAACAATCAAATAAAAAAACTATTACAATGGCTCTATCTGTTATTCCTGGTGCAGGTCATATGTATCTAGGTTATCAGAAAAAGGGATTGGCAATAATGGGAGCCTTCTTTTTTACCATATTCTTTATGGGCTGGTTAGGTTTATCCTTATTCTTGTTTGTTTTACCTTTAATATGGTTTTATAGTTTCTTTGATGCATTACATTCTTTTAGTGAAGATGATGGCATTAAAAAAGAGGATAAGTTTGTTTTACCCAATATTAAATCCCAATGGATAGGTTGGGGACTTATTTCAATAGGAATATTAATAGTTATAGAACGTATACTATATCCTTTAATTCCTGGTGAAATAAGGAACTATATCCAAACTTCAATAGTATCCATAATATTTATTGCTGGAGGCATTAAACTTTTAGGTAAGAGCAAGAAGGAAGAAGAGGAAGGTGAAGAGATATGCAAAAAAGACGAGTAGGAACTATTTCCATGGCAATGGTTTTAATTGCCTTTGGAATTTTAATATTCATCTCTCAAATAAGCAAAGTGTCAGCAGTTGAATTGGGAATGAAATTTTGGCCTGCTATACTGTTTTTAATTGGTGGAGAAATACTTTGGTATAGTTATAGATATAAAGAGGAAGACATAAAGATTAAATACGATATATTTAGCATATTCATAGTATTGGTAATAGTTGGTGTAAACCTAGCAATCTATGGGCTTATTGAAACAGGAATGATGGATAAAATCAACTCTATGGTATGGGCTCAGACCTTTAGTTACCAAATACCTAATGAGGAAATTCAGATAAATGAAGATATTAAAAGAGTAATCATTAATCCTCCTAATTATTCTAATTTAACTCTTAGAACTGAAAAAGATAATAAAATATTATTAGCAGGTTCCTTAGATATTACAGCAGATAGTGAAGACAAGGCAAAGGAACTGTTAAGGAATGAATATATTAAAACCAATAGGTCTGGGGATACTTTATATATTTCATTTGTAGATAGATATATTCACGGCAATGGAATCAATAATGTTTATCCTCGTGATTTTAGCTTAATAATACCAGAAGATAGGGAGGTTGAAATCAACGGAGGTAATGATTTACAATTAATAGTAAATAATATTAAAAAAGATTGGGTTATAGATAATGTGAATAGGACTAAAATTAGATTGAAAAAGGCTACGGATGTAAAAATAATTGCCTCTGTAGATGAACGAGAAATACTGAGGGGAAATGTTAAGTGGAATATTATAGAAAATAAAGAAGATTTTTTAAATATTAGAGGAGAATTAGCCTATGGGGAAGGGAATAGTAGGATAAATATCTTAAATTCTGATGAGATAGTTGTAGATGAAATAGAATAATAGATTATATAAAGTAGATTATATAAAGGATGAAATTTCATCCTTTTTTATTTTCTTTTTTATTTTGAAAGAGCAGCTTAGTGTAATGGATTTTGGGTTGAATTTACCATATAATTAAAGAAAAAATACAATTTTTAAAAATGATTGTAAGATAATTAGAGTTTCTGCGTCCTATACATAGGAGGTGAAAAAGTGACCGAACTAGAGAAATTATATAGAACTTATTTTGAGGATGTATATCTTTATATATTAAGTTTATCAAAAAATAGGCATATAGCTGAAGATATTACTTCTGAAGCTTTTATCAAAGCAATTGAGTCTATTGATACTTTTAGAGGAACTTGTGATATTAGAGTGTGGCTATGTCAAATTGCAAAGAACTGCTATTTTTCATATTTACGAAAAAATAAAAAGTTTACCTTTACAGATAAGGAATTAAAGAATGTAACTGAATTTAATATTGATCATTTAATTATTTCTAAAGAGAATTCAATGAAAGTTCATGAAATTTTACATAAACTTAAGAATCCATATAAAGAAGTGTTTTCACTACGTGTCTTTAGCGAATTAAGTTTCAAACAAATAGGATCTTTGTTTGGAAAAACTGATAATTGGGCATGTGTCACTTATCACCGGGCTAGAAAGAAAATTCAAGAAGAAATGGAGGTTTATTTATGAAAATTACATGTGATGTAATTGAAGATTTATTGCCTTTATATGAAGAAGGGCTTGTAAGTGATGATACTCGAATTCTTGTAGAAGAACATCTTAATACATGTATAGAATGTAAAAAACAATTGGAAGCCATTCAAAACCCTAAGGAAATTCCAATGGACACTAATGTAGAGCCATTTAAAAGGATAGAAAGGAAGCTTTTTCAGGAGCGAATTCAAATAATTGCTTTAACTGTTGTATTAGTTTTGATAATTGTAATAATCTGTATGGCCTATCTTACAACTCCAAAATATCTGCCTTATTCTAGTGATATTATATATTTAACTGAATATGAGGACGGTAAAGTTATTATTGAATTTGATGATGAAGTAACTGGATATGATATTAACCGATATGTGGCAAGGAATAAGGAGGGTTATGTCTATCATTTAACTACTTGGAACACTATTTGGAGCCAATATGTTTTTAAGAATAATGCACAAAATATAATATTGAATCCAGATGAGGAGGATGTTGTAGCAGTATACTATTATTCCACTGATGGAACAGAGGATATTTTGATTTATGGAAAAGATTTACTCAAAGGTGGTGGTGTAGTTACTTTGCCCAGATTAGTTCTTGCATATTATTTTTTGTTAGCCATATTACTGGCAATTTTCTTTGGGATTTTACTTTTTAGATATCGTAAGGAAGACAAAAGGAAATTTGTATTGGAAAAGTTTTTGTTATTACCCATATCCTATATTATTGGACATTTTTGTATTAAAGGATTTACAACTTCTTCATACTCGGCACAACGTGATTTCTTTGCAATTTTATTGGTTATGATTCCAATTTATTGTTTATTCTTGATTGCAATTAATTTTTATAGGAAAGCTTATAGGAAAGCGAAAAGATAATTAATTTTTGTGTAATAATAAACTTATAAAAAATGGAATCACTTATCATAATATAGATAAATTAAGTTGCAAATACTGAAAGCTTATTATAAAATTTTATTAAAACAGTTTTTCAAAAATATTTACTATGATAATAAGAGGGATAATATGTGTACAGCTATAAAAATAAATTATGAAGATGGTTGTGTTATGGGAAGAACAATGGATTATGAAGTTCCTCTAAACTATAATGCAATCTATTTACCCAAAAATTATAATTTTTGTAATGATTTAATGGGCAATTCATTGTATTCAAAATATAAAACATTAGGAATATGTTTTGAAAACAGGGATCCATTGAAAGATGGTGTAAATGAACATGGATTAATAGGGATTACCAATGCCTTTTCAGGGTTTAATCTTTATGCTAATCAAGTGAAACCAGAGAAGACTAATATTTCTAGTTTAGATTATTTCACCTATGCACTTACAAATTACAAATCTGTAGAGGAATTAATTGAAGACTTACCAAATATTCATATATCTACTAAAGATTACAATGGGGAAAATGTAATATCTCCAGATTTTCATTTTATGTTTGCCGATTCAACTAAAAGATGCATTATTATTGAACCTAGAAGAGGGAAACTGATATATTATGAAAATCCATATGATGTAATGACCAATTCACCGGGATTTAAATCTCATGTTAGAAGACTGAATCAACTTCTAGATTTAGATAATCTTGAAGACTTTAATTCTGTTAAAAATTTACCAGGAGGCTATGATCCTATTTCTAGGTTTATTAAAGCTTTTTATTTAACTAAAATGCATATTAAACCTAATAATTATAAAGAAGCACTTTCATATTCTTATAATATAATGGCTGCAATGACTATGCCAAATGGATTTGTTAGGAACAAAAAATATAATCACACTACTTACACTAGGTATATTTGTTCTTATGATTCAAAATATAAACTACTAACTGTAAAATCCGATACCAATCCAAAGGTTTATCAATTAGGATTTGAAGACATAGTAGAGGAGGATAAAAGACAAGCATTTTTCTTAGATAAAGATTTTATCGTAGAAAAATTTAAATAGCAAAGATTCCGATAGATTTTCATTTAAGTTTACAAATTGGATGTTAATTAATGGAGGGTAACTATGAAAAAACTGAGTAGGTGCCTAATACTTGTATTTTTGGCTATAATACTTTTTGCTATGCCAGTAATGGCTGAAGGTAGCTCACTTAAGGTGTTCATAAATGGTAAAGTTTTATATGATGTTATTCCAATATTAGAAAATGGTAGAACCTTAGTACCTATTAGTTCTATTTCTGAAAAATTAGGAGTTAATGTAAACTATCTAGAGGAATCTAAAAAAGTAAGTATAAAGAGTGATACTATAAATATGGAAATACCGATAGGGTCTACTAAGGCAAAGGTAGACGGTAAAGAAGTAGAGCTAGATGTAATACCTTTTATTAAAGATGAAAATATATTTGTACCTATTGGGTTTATAGCAAAGAATTTAGGTGAAGAGGTTATCTGGGACGGAAAGAATGAAATAGTCTCAGTTGGCAAATTTGGTGGTGAAGCTAAAATTGAAGATACATTTTTATATTATAATGATGAACATAAATATACTTTAAACTTCCCTAATTCATGGAAGGAAGAAACAATAATTAAAACAATAGATGGAACTTTATATGTTTATGATAAAAAGTCTGCTAATAGATTTAAAGCAGATGGGGTTGAGAACTTTGGGCCAGTATTTGAAATAAGATGTAGTGACTATCCAACAGTGGCCACTCTACCTTATGATGGAGATTATGTACTTAATTATGAGGACGGAAAGTATATTGAAGTTATATTTGGAAGGGACTTTCAATTCTATCCAGAGACCGTAGATTCATACAGAAAGATCTTCAATGAAGGCCAAGAAGCTATACAATCTTTTAGAAAGATTGATAAGGATTCTTTTGTAGAAGATAATAAAGACAATTATAAGAAAGAAATAGAAGTACTATACGATATATTGGATAATTTTGTATCGGAGGATATTTTTGATAGGGATGAAGTTTTCACCTACAAGAAACCAATATCTAATACCAGTTTCTTATATATGAGAGTTATGAATAATGAAGAAGAGGTGCGAATTAAGATAGAATCAGATTTTGATAGTAATGGAAGATTAACTAGATATCATCTAAAGAGTTATGGATACGATTTCAAGGAAAATAAATTGAATCAACCTGAAGCTTTAAAACTAGCTAATAATTTTATAAAGAAGTATATTGATGAAAATGTAGAAGCGACCAAAATACCAGATTTATATCCAAGTCTATATGAGAAAAACAAACATGAAACCTATGGAGATAAGGATGGAAATTATATTATAGTAATAGATTTAGAGCATGGATTTGTAGAATATTTTAGTAAAATAAATATAGAAGAAGTATATAGCAACAAGATATATAGTAAAACAAGTTCATATATAGAAGATGAGTCGAGGAATACTTTTTCCCCATACTATGAATTATTAGATTTTGAAATAACAAATTATCAGGAAGAAATTATGAATGAACGGATTGAAGCCATTTTTAACTATAGGATAATTTATAAAAATTATGACAAGGATCCAGACACAGTTGGATACATTAAGGATGCAAAGGAAAAGGATAATCATAATTATCAGCAGATGTACGATGAATATTTAGAGCCAAAAGAAATGAATTTTGAGCTAAAAGTTGTTATTGATGAAAATGATATAATAAAGCTATACTCTAATATTTCACCAGTAGGTGTTGAGTGGGAAGAAACTAAAATGTCTGATTTTTTAATAAATAAATAGAAATAATTTAAATGGACTCCAAAAGGTTATGAGAAGCGTTTACGACCACTAATATTTAAGAATATTAAATTTCATATTTTAAAACAAAACTAAGAATAATAGGATAGTTAAACAGGAATATGTAGAAAGATATCTTAACTTATAGCAAATCTTTGCATGAAAAAATAAAAATGATATATAAAGGTATAAAGCAATTTTTATTAAATAAAAATATAGTAAGAGACTAGCCTTAAGTAAAAACCAAAAGAACTTTGCAAAACAGGCCTAAAATTCTAAACATGGGGAAGGATAACGCAACAAAAGCCTAAGCAAAGATGAATACTTTATTTAAAATATTAGGCAGAGGAGATGTTATGACATCTCCAAAGCTTATCTAAGACGATAAAAGTATAAAAACTATTCTATGACATTAACTAAAGTACCAATCTTCTCAATAAAACATTCTACCACATCTCCGGATTTTAAATATTTATGTGGACTAAACCCTATACCTACCCCTGCTGGAGTCCCTGTTAATATTATATCACCTGCCCTTAGAGTAAGACCTTTAGATAGGTCTGAGATAATATAGGGTATATCAAAGATTAAATTCTTAGTATTGGAGTTTTGCCTTATTTCATTATTCACCTTACATCTAATATCCAATTCAACTGGAAATCCTATTTCCGATTTATGTACTATCCATGGTCCCATGGGAGTAAATGTATCTAGGCTTTTTCCTTTAAACCACTGAACATGTTTAGTTTGGACATCTCTGGCAGAAATATCATTCCCAATAGTATATCCAAATATATGGTTTTCCACGTCTTCAGGAGAAATATCCTTACCGTCTTTACCGATTATAATAGCCAATTCCACTTCATAATCGATCTTTTCAGTATAATCCTTAGGAATCAAGACCTTGTCCATATGGCCTATAACAGGATCAGCAACTTTTGTAAAGTAAATTGGATGGTCTGGAATAGCTGCTTTACCACCAGGTAGGCTTTTAACCTCCAAGGCATGGTCAGCATAGTTTTTTCCTAGGCAAAAAACATTCCTTCTTGGATATGGTATTGGAGCAGTAATTTTTACATTGTCTAAAGATATTGTACCGTTTCCATTATGATTTATTACTTCCTGGAGATTGGGAATTAAACTATCAGAATAGGTACGAATGAATTCCAAAAAATTCTCAGGTAGATCTTTTCCAATTTTTTTGAGTAAAATATCCATTGGAATTACTTTCGTATTATCTTTACTTACTATTCCATAACCTTCATTACCCTTATATATATAGGTAACAAATTTCATTATATCAGCTCCTTCTAATTATTATTTTTATAATACCATAAATATGGTATTATAAAAATAATAATTGCCTTAAAACATATTGAAAGGAAGTTTAGTATTATGACTCATTTAAAATCCAACCATATAATTGAAGACAGAATTACCATAGGAAAAATTCCAGTTATTTTATTTAGACCCAAAGAAGCAGGAGAGCTATTACCTACAATAATTCTATATCATGGCTGGAGTTCAAATAAGGAGTTCCAGAGGATGAGAGGATTTATATTATCATCAGTAGGCTATCAGGTAGCAATCCCAGATGCAATTTATCATGGAGAAAGAAATCCTCTTCTAAGTTATGATATAGATAATGCTACTAGATATTTTTGGAACACCATATTGAATAATATAGAAGAATCTCAGAGTATCATAGAAGAATTAATATTAAAATATAGGGCTGATCCAAATAGGATTGGAGTTATAGGGAATTCTATGGGTGGATTTACTGCAGCAGGAATATTTACTCATAACTCTAATATAAAAGCTTTAGTAGTATTTAATGGCTCTTGTGGATGGGAAAATTTTAATAAAAGATTTAAGGAATCCTATGAAATATCAGAAGCTTATGAATTAAAGGAGATAGAAGAAAAAGTTAGCAAACTGAATCCTCAAAATAATTTAAACCTATTAATAGATAGGCCAATCCTTCTATTACATGGAAATAGTGACAATGTAGTTCCTATCGAAAGTCAGCGTATTTTTTACAATAAAATTAAACCTATGTATAACTATAGAGATAGAATAAAATTCTTAGAATATCCAAATCTAAATCATTTTGTCACCACCAATATGATGGAGGAGAGTATAGCTTGGTTTTATGAACATTTGTAGGTCTTTGAAAACAATTATTAAGTTTTATAATATCTAGCCAGGGTATATGGGGAATAATGGGTATAATAAACTAAAGAAAATCTTATTGGAGGGATACCATGTTATTTGATATAATTTCCCCAATATATGCCTTGTTTTTTAACTATCAGGTAAAGTATTATAGAAAAATATTAAACAGGATAAGAGAGGAGGTAGATATTACCCAATATAAAAGGGTACTTGATTTAGGCTGTGGCACTGGAGCCTTATTGTATGTTTTGCAGGATTTAGGGATAGAGGTAGTGGGAGTAGACCCGTCATCGGGAATGTTAAAACAGGCAGGAAGAAAATTAGAGGGAACTGAAGTGGAATTGATAAAAATAAGTCCATCTGAAAGATTGCCCTTTGATGATGATAGTTTTGATTTAGTTATTTCATCCTATGTGCTTCACGGACTAAAGCCAAAGGAAAGGGAAAAGCTATATAAGGAACTGTGTAGAGTATCTAAAGGTAAAATAATATTCCATGATTATAATGAAAATAGATCCTTAGTAACGGATATAGCTGAATTCCTGGAAAATGGAGATTATTTTAATTTTATTAAAATTGCCAAATCTGAAATGGAAAAGTATTTTAAAGACGTAAGAGTAGTAGATGTGGATAAAAAGGCTGCTTGGTATATACTTAAACATTGTAATATTTAAAGGGGACCTAGGTTCCCCTTTAAATATTTATAAAACTAAATGTATTTTATTGTTAGAAGGGTCTAATGTGACAATAGTTTTATCTTCATTTTTTATTTCATAACCTAAGTTTTTTAAATTATCTATGGTTTTATCTCTAGACTCTTCATTAGGGAATTTTATTTCAAAGTATTTCATACCTACGCTGTTTTCATCAGGAGATGATATACCTTTTCCATTCCAAATATTAAAGGCTATATGATGATGATATCCACCTGTAGAGATGAAAGTAGCTTGCCCAGGTATTCTTGTAACTACTTGAAATCCTAATCCATCTATATAGAATTTTTCCGATTCTTCCAAATTGGATACATGAAGATGTATATGACCTATAATAGTATTTTTAGGTATACCTTGCCATTTTTCATCTTTTCCTTCCTCCATAAGGCTATCTAAATCCAGTCTTATAGTATACATTTCTAATGTGTCATTTTCCCATTTCCATTTATTAATAGGGGTATCAGCATATACTTCAATGCCATTATCATCAATATCTTGAAGATAGATTGCTTCACTTACCCCATGATGGGAAGCACCCATAAGAGGATAGCCTACATCTTTTATATGATTTAAAAACACACCCAAATCCTTCCGACTAGGTAACAATATTGCAAAGTGATATAAGCCTGTTCTTCTTAACTGTCTTGGTTTTATATTCTCTGGTTGTTCTAACATTATTATAGGAGTTATTCCGTCAACAGATAGTGTAGCTTTTTTTTCAATTCTATTAATAGTCCTAAATCCCATTATTTTTTCATAAAATTCAATAGAAGCATCCAAATTATTTACCTTTAAGGCTATTTGATTAACGTATATATTAGGACTTTTGTGAAATTTAGACATATCCTTACCACCTTCAAATATAGACTATTTATCTATATAATACCCAAAGTATATTAGGTCAACCTCAAAATAAGAGGGAAAGTTAATTATTATATTGACAAAGTTTACATATTTTGCTACAATAGACTTACCAGTCTAGACCATGTGGTCTACAAACGAAAAGGGGTGATTTCATGTATCAAATTAACAATCTAACTTTTAAATATCCTAAAAACAAGGAAAGTACCATTAAGGGAATATCCTTCCAAGTTCATAATGGTGAGATTTTTGGACTTTTAGGGCCTAGTGGCGTTGGCAAAAGTACTACTCAAAAAATTCTTACCAAACTACTGGATAGATATGAAGGAGAAGTTCTTTATAAGAATGAGGATTTAAAATCCTATAATAAAAGCTATTATGAAGAAATTGGAGTAGGATTTGAAATGCCTGTCCATTTTTCAAAATTAACAGCGGAAGAAAATATTAACTTTTTTAAAAGGTTATATAAAACAAATATAGATTCGGACAGTTTGTTAAAAAGGGTAGGGCTATACGAAGATAAAGATAAAAAAGTAGGAGAATTTTCAAAGGGGATGAAAGTTAGACTAAATTTCGTTAGGGCCATGTTAAACCATCCCAAAATCCTATTCTTAGATGAACCTACCAATGGCCTTGATCCTCATAATGCTCGAATTTTAAAGGAAATAATAAAGGAATATAAGGATAAAGGTGGAACAGTACTATTAACAACCCATTTGATGAACGATGTAGATGAACTATGTGATAGGGTAGCCTTTATGGCCAATGGTAAAATAGTAGAAATAGACACCCCGAAGAATTTAAAACTCAAATATGGTGAAAGAAAAGTTGATATAGAGTATAGAAAAGAAGATGAAATCATAAAGGAATCCTTCGATTTAGATGCTTTAAAGCATGATAAAAAGTTTATTGAAATAATAAAGAATAAAGAAATACTTACTATCCATAGTAAAGAGATGACTTTAGATGACATATTTATAAAGGTAACAGGGGTGAGTACAGATGAATAGTTTTATAACTTTATTCTCTGGAGAATTGAATAGAATGAAAAAGTACAATATTTTAACTGCTGGCATATTTGTAGCTCTATTATGGGTAGGGATATTATTCTTTACGGATATTGAGGATATAACTAGTATGGTGCCCTTAATTGTATTCATCGACGCAACCTCCATGTCCATGGTATTAATTGGAGCCACCATGTTCTATGAAAAACAAGAAGGGACCATTAAAACCTTATTAGTTTCGCCTATAGGTAAATCTGAATATATATTGGCAAAAATCTTTGCTAATATTAGTTCCAATGTGCTTACATTAGTCCTCATATATGTATATGCAAAATTATTTAAGGAGATAAATTTAAACTTTTTTGGACTATTAGGAGCATCAATATTGATAGCTTTTTTTCACTCTTTAATTGGATTTATAATGACTTATAATACTAAAGATTTTACTGAAATGTTAATGGGAATGATGAAATATACCTTTATATTTACAATTCCTGTTTTATTGGAACAGATAGGATTTATTAAAAATGAAACTATAGATAAGATACTCTATATAATACCAACTAAATCTTCTTCTATACTTTTGCAAGCTACTGGTGGAGGTATGGATAATTGGAAGACCTGGTTTGCTATTATATACTTAATATTAGCAACATTAGGGCTATTTTTCATAGTATGGAAAAAGTTTGATGATTTTAAAATTAAGGAAAGTGGTGAATGATTATGTATAGTAGCTTTATTAAATCTGAAATAAAAAAATGGAGTAGGGATTCTATGATGGGATTTATGGCATTATATCCCTTTATATTCGGATTTATAGGTAGATATTTTCTACCTTGGGTAGCTGATAAATCAGATCTTAATATAGATTTATACGCAGATTTAATAATTGTAATACTAACTTTAGTAGTTCCTATATCCTTTGGAGCCTTAATAGCTTTTTCTATACTGGAAGATAGAGATGACAATATACTCACATCTGTTAAAGCTACTCCTTTAAGCATTACTCAATTTTTATCCTTCAGATTTATCATAGTATTGGTCTTGACTTATATTACAACTTTATTTGTCATCTGGTTTTCAAATATTGGAGATATTCCTATAAAAAACATACTAGCTATTGCTTTTCTAGCTTCTTTAGAAGCTCCTATGTATGGAATGCTGATAAATTCTCTATCTAATAATAAAATTGAAGGATTTGCTGTAATGAAAGGTTTAGGTTCTTTCATATTATTTCCTATTATAGCCTTGTTTTTCTTTGATAAAAAGGAATTATTTTTTTCCTTTGCCCCAGGATTTTGGGCAGCCAAGGCAATAAGTAGTATAATAAAAGGTGAAGGAGTACTTTATTTAAGCTATTATCAATATTATTTTATTGGATTAGTTTATCTAGTATTGCTAAATATTGCATCTTATAAATTGTTTGTTAGGAAGGTAGAAATATAACGAGAGTAGAAATATGCTGAGGTGGTAGTATTGGATGAAAATAAAGAGAAATCTTTTGAAAAAAGGGAAGAACTTATAAAAGTAGCAATGAATGAATTTGGAGAAAAAGGTTATAAAAATGCTTCCCTTAACAATATTTTAAAAGAGGTAGGCATAAGTAAGGGCACCTTTTATTATCACTATAAGAACAAAGAAGATCTATATATGCATTTGATGGATATTATTACAGAAGAAAAGCTTAAATTTATTTCAGAGAGAATGGGTTCCATAAATTTTAACGAAGATGTGTTTACAATATTAAGGAATCTTATGAAAAACGGAATGAAATTTGCAAATAAAAATCCAAGCATTGGTAAATTTACTCAAGGTTTTGTCAAGGACTGGGGGACTCCAATACACGATGAAATATTTAGAAGATATTTCGTTAGTAGGGCTGATTTTTTAAAAGATATAACTAAAAAATATGGTTTTGAAAATATGGATTATATATCGGATTTAATAGAAGTAGCTTATGAACGGGGTGAAATTAGAGAGGATTTACCTAAGGAGTTTGTCAAAAAAATCATAAATCATTTATTTGTAAATTTACCTCAGATAGTAAATTCTAGCAATTTGCACGAATACGAATTATCAGCTAACTATTTAATTGATTTTATTAAAAATGGACTTGTTAAAGACTAAAAAACTTCCCTAAATTTCAGGGAAGTTTTTATTTCAATAAAACTCCTTGACATGAAGGCTAAACTCTGTTAATTTATAAAGAAAATATTATATCAATATCTATTAAAATACCTATAAATAGGTAAGGAATTATCTTAATTGTGGTATACTATTGATAATAAAAAAATATAAGGAGGAGTTTCATTTGGAATTTGTTGGAGAAGGTTTAACTTTTGATGACGTATTATTATTGCCAGGCAAATCCGAGGTTTTGCCTAAGGAAACTAAAATAAATACCTATTTAACAAGAAGTATACAGTTAAATATTCCTCTAATGAGCGCTGGAATGGATACTGTAACTGAATCAAAGATGGCTATTGCCATAGCAAGAGAAGGCGGTATTGGCGTAATCCATAAAAACATGTCTATTGAAGAGCAAGCTTTAGAGGTGGATAAAGTAAAAAGGTCGGAACATGGAATAATAACAGATCCTTTTTCCCTTTCAAGGGATCATGATGTTTCAGATGCATTAGAACTAATGGAAAGATACCATATATCGGGAGTTCCAATAATTGAAGAGAATGGTACCTTAGTTGGAATTATTACCAATAGGGATATTAGATTTGAAACGGATACAACTAAAAGGATAGACGAAGTTATGACTAAGGAAAATCTAGTTACTGGTACAAGAGAAACTACAATGGATGAAGCATTAGAAATAATGAAGCAACATAAGATAGAAAAATTACCATTAGTAGATGAGCATTATAAATTAGCAGGTCTAATAACTATTAAAGATATTGAAAAATCAATTGAATATCCGAATTCTGCAAGGGATAGTTCAGGAAGATTACTAGCAGGAGCAGCAGTAGGGGTTACACAGGATATGATGGATAGAGTTACTGCATTAGTAGAAGCTAAGGTGGATTTAGTAGTATTAGATACAGCCCATGGCCACTCTCAAGGAGTAATTGATTCTGTTAAAAGGATTAAATTAGAATATCCAGAGCTACAAGTGATAGCAGGAAATGTGGCTACAGCTGAAGCAACTATAGATTTAATAAAAGCGGGAGCAGATGCTATAAAAGTAGGAATAGGTCCTGGATCTATCTGTACAACAAGGGTAGTTACTGGCATTGGAGTACCTCAGATAACAGCTATTATAAATTGTGCTAAAGCAGCTAAAGAATATAATATTCCAGTTATTGCTGATGGAGGTATTAAATATTCGGGGGATATTACTAAAGCCATAGCAGCTGGAGCCAATGTAGTTATGATAGGTTCATTATTTGCAGGGACTAAAGAAAGTCCAGGGGAAGAAGAATTATACGAAGGTAGAAGATTTAAGGTCTATAGAGGCATGGGTTCTATAGGAGCTATGCAATCTGGTAGTAAGGATAGATATTTCCAAGAAGATACTAAAAAGCTAGTACCAGAAGGAGTAGAAGGTAGGGTTCCTTATAGGGGACCTTTAGGAGATGTAGTATACCAGCTTATTGGTGGTGTAAGGTCTGGAATGGGATATGTAGGAGCTAAGGATATTAAGGAATTGCAAGAAAAGGCTAAGTTTATTAAGATAACTGGTGCTTCATTAATAGAGAATCATCCTCATGATATTAATATTACAAAAGAAGCTCCAAACTACAGCAGGAGATAGGAGGTCTAAATTTGATACTAATCTTAGATTTAGGCGGAAAATTCAGTCGGTTTTTAGGCAGAAAGATAAGAGAATCTAATGTATATTGTGAGATAGTGCCCTATAGTTATTCTTTGGAGAAGGTTAAAGTGAAAAGGCCAGAAGGTATTATCATATCTGGTGGAGAACCAAGGGATATAGGAGTCATAGATCCAAAGATATTTAAACTAGGTGTGCCCATTTTATCTATTGGATACGGTGCAGATATTATGACACAGGTTTTTAAAGGCAATTCAACAAAACCTGAAATCCACAATTATAGATTCGAAGTCATTAATGTAGATAAGGAAAGCTTATTATTTAATGGGCTAGGAGAAAACCTGCCTTTATGGATAGATAAAGAATATGTATTTGATATTATTCCTGAAGGTTTTAAACCTATAGGCAATTTAGATGGAAAAGTAGTAGCATTGGAAAAGAAAGATCAGAAAATATATGGGGTAAAGTTCCACCCGGAAATTGAAACATCTAATGAAGGAAAGGATATAATAGATAATTTCTTGTTTAAGATTTGTAATTGTGATTCAAATTGGAATATGGAAGAATTTATTGAAAATAGCATAGAAGAAATAAAGCGGGAAGTAGGAAATAGAAAAGCCCTATGTGCATTATCTGGTGGCGTAGATTCTTCGGTGGCAGCAGTATTAGTTCATCGAGCCATTGGAGATAATCTAGTATGTGTTTTTGTTGACCACGGTCTTCTCAGGAAGGATGAAAAAGAACAGGTAGAAAAGGTATTTAGAGATGAGTTCCATATGAATCTTATAACTGTAGATGCAAAAGAAAGATTTTTAAATAAACTTAAAGGCATTATCGATCCGGAACAAAAAAGAAAGATTATCGGTGAAGAATTCATTAGGGTATTTGAAGAAGAGCAGAAAAAGCTTAATGATATAGGATACTTAGTTCAAGGAACCATATATCCAGATGTTATTGAGTCTGGGCTAGATGGAGAAGTAGCAGTAAAAAGCCACCATAATGTGGGTGGACTTCCTAAGGACATTAATTTTGAACTAATAGAGCCATTGAGACAATTATTTAAGGATGAAGTTAGGGAAGTTGGAAAGCTTTTAGGTATATCTGAAGATATAGTAAATAGACAGCCTTTCCCGGGGCCTGGATTAGGAGTTAGAGTTTTAGGGGAAGTTACTGAAGAAAAGTTAGATATAGTTAGAGAAGCAGATTATATATTTAGGGATGAAATTAAAAAAGCGAAATGGGATGATAAAATCTGGCAATACTTTGCAGCTATTCCTAATATTAAATCTGTAGGAGTAACCCATGGGGAAAGGACTTATAATTATACTATAGTACTAAGGGCAATAAACTCCATAGATGGTATGACTGCGGAATGGGTAAAATTACCTTTAGAATTATTGGAAAAGATTTCCGATAGAATAGTAAAAGAAGTTCCTCAGGTAAATAGAGTAGTATATGACATAACAAATAAACCTCCTGCGACGATCGAATGGGAGTAGTACCCAGTTTCATGTGGCATTAGGAGTAGATGGAACTGTGTATTACCCCTGACAGGGTTGGCCAGGCTTGTACCGACTGTAAGGAGGTAGAAGTTCCCAATCCCAATTCCACCCGATCTCTCATGCATGGAACTTGCTATAGCAATGACATAAGCATAGAGTATAATAATCTTTATTTTATAAGTTTAATGATATAATAAATCCAAGGGGGTTGTGAATCACAATTGCCAATACTATTAGAATCGAAGAAATTAAAGAAAAGACAATTCAGAGTTTTAGAAATTACCCAGCAGATAAAGCAATATTATTTGGCTCATATGCCAAAGGAGAAGCTAATGATAAAAGTGATGTAGATTATAGTGATTCTATAAATAATAGTATAGCATGTGTATTTAATTAAATAATGCTTTAAATGAGGTGAAAAAAGTGGTTAGATTAAGAAAATCCTTCTAAACGATAGAAGGATAATATAAACCTTCTATTGTTATTTAAACTAATAATCAATAGGAGGATTTAAAATGAAAAAATATATAAGAAATAACTTAAAATCACTAATACTAGCCGTTGCTTTTTCTGTACTATCTGCAATATTTGCAGTAAGGGTACAATTTCTTAAGGGAGATGTTCTAGATTATGCCTTATCTAGAAGTTTTGACAATACCCTAAGATATGGACTTGACCTAGGCCTGTTTATAGTTTTGGAATTAAGCTTTTTCTATCTCTATGATAGGTGTAGGGGAAGGTTTGCTGTTGGTAGCATGAAAGAAATAAGATTCGATTACTTTCAAGGTTTACTACGGATGGACTATCCAGCTTTTCTAAAAAAGAAACAAGGTGAATATATAGCAAAGTATACTAATGAGATGGAGATAATTGAAAACCAATATTTCGGATCCATTCCAATGCTAGCTGAGATTATAATTAAAATTGTAATAGTAAGTATTTCCTTGTTTATTTTAGAATATAGGATAGCAATAACTACCTTAGTGCTTTTGACTATGCCTTTATATGTACCAAAACTAGTTGAAAAGAAATTACAAAAAGCGCAGATGGAATTTGTTAATCAATTTGAAAATCATATAAGGACTATAACAGATTGGCTTAATGGATTTGAAATCATTAAAAATTTTTCTATTGAAAAAAATATTAAAGAAAAGTTTATCAAATTAAATGAAGTTACCATGAAGAAAAACTTGAGAAAGAGGCAGATGAGTTATTTAACTAGAACTATTTCCGCTATATTATCATATTTTGCACATTTTGTAATATTAGCATTTGCAGCGTATCTAGTATTAAATGGAGAATTTACAGCTGGAGACTTTTTTATTGCAGTTGGGATGATTGATCAACTATCATATCCTATTATTTCTTTATCCTATTTTATACAGGGTCTAGTTTCTGTAAAGCCGGTAAATCAATCAATACTAAAATTTATTGAGGAAAAATCAGCTAAGTATGGAGAAAAGGAAATATTTAAAGAAAGTTTCAGAGAAGTAGTATTTGATAATGTATTTTTTGCATATGAAAACCAAGAATATGTTTTGAGTGGATTAAATATGAAATTTATAAGAGATAGACAATATTTGCTACAAGGAACAAGTGGTTCAGGAAAAACAACTAGTATGAATCTATTGTTAAATTATTATGAACCGAATTCAGGTGTTATAAAAATTAATGATATTCCAGTAAATGAAATAAAAAACTTAAGTGAAATTATTACTGTAATGAGACAGGATGCAATATTGTTTGAAGATACACTTAAAAATAATATTACCATGTACCAAGACATTTCAGATGAAGAGGTAATTGCCATATTATCTAAAGTAGGTCTAGATAATTATGCAAATCAAGAAGGGTTAAAATTGCTAATCCAAGAAGGTGGAACTAATCTTTCAGGAGGAGAAAAAAGAAGGATTACCCTGGCTAGATCAATACTTAGGAAAACACCTATATTAATCTTAGATGAACCGCTAGCTAATTTGGATGAAAGAAATGCTAGGGAAATTGAAACGCAGCTGTTATCGATAAGGGATAGGACTCTAATCATTATTTCGCATCAATTTAGCCTTAAAAATATAAACAAATTAGATGAGATAATAGAGTTTAAGTAATAATAAAACCATAGTAGGGTTAAAACCCTACTATGGTTTTATTATATGGATACTAGTATTATTTTATTTAATTGAAAAATATTGGACTTCTAAATTGTATATATAGTGAAGGGGAGTTGGTGAGATGAAAACCACTACGTAGGGGAAATTCTTGTGACTGTTCTATTAAAAAATGAGCCTGACATTACTACACGCTTAGTATTATAATTACATTACTACAGATATAGTAATATGGTTGAGGAGTGATAAAATGCGAAAACTATCAGAAAGTGAATTATCTATTATGATGAAAATATGGGAAGAAAATAGACCCTTATATTTAGATGAGATAATAGAATTATTACAAGAGTGTAATTGAGCAGAAAGTACGGTGAGAAATTTTTTATCTAGGATAATAGATAAAGGATATCTAAAAACAGAAAAGGATGGAAGAAAAAATGTATATTTACCAATAGTTTCTTAAGGCTATATAAATAAAAAAAGCAAAGGAATTATAGAAAAGCTTTATGATAATTCTATAAAAAAATTTGTAGTAGAATTATATGAATCAAATTCTATTGACAATGGTGATCTGTTAGAATTAAAAAAGTACTTAGATGAAAAGATAGAAGAAAGATGTGAGTAGGGTGAAACAACTATTTATAATTAGTATTCTAATGAGCTTAGTTATACTTCCTCTATTAATTGACAGAAAGTTAAGAGGTGTTAAATTTTCTAGCAAAGTTTATTATATCATTTGGATTATTATTGCTATAAGGCTTATACTACCTTTTAATATAAGTATGGAGAATTCTATATACAAAGTTAGTAGCCCTATAGCAGAATATAAAACTTCAGATTACAAGCCGAAGGAGGACCAATTAGGAGTAAAACTGCTTTCTAAAGAAAATATTCAATATGAAGATAGTGAGACAGATTTAAAGGATGCAAAGAAACTAAATTTTATAGGTATGATAAGAGATAACTTATTTAATATCTGGTTAGCAGGTGATATTCTGTATTTTGTATATAATTCATCCTTTTATTT
This sequence comes from Clostridium sp. Cult1, assembly GCF_021655095.1. GTDB lineage: Bacteria > Bacillota > Clostridia > Tissierellales > Tepidimicrobiaceae > Schnuerera. Next base: position 2,158,740 of record NZ_PPXW01000001.1, read on the forward strand.
AGCATTCAAATATAGAGTAAAGAAAAACTTATCCCCTGTAAGTGAAGATATTGAAGAAAAGTTTAATGATATAAAAGCCTGTATGGTGCCAGGGAGTAAAATTATGGTAAAGGAGGGTCATATAATAGATTCACCTATGATTACGGGTATAGCTAAACCAATATTATTAGTTCACGAGAATATAAACATAAGAAATATTGACTATATATTTGCACATGAGTTGGTACACTTAAAGAGAAAAGACTTAGTTTATAAATTAATTATTTTTCTTGCAACATCTATACATTGGTTTAATACAGTAATACATCTTATGGAGAAAATAGCTAATGAGGACGTAGAATTATCTTGTGATGAAGAAGTTACTAAGAATATGAGAAGAGAATAAAGGAATTGGAAAGGATAATAGAGGAATATGAGAATTTAATTGCAAGAAAGGGAATAGAAATTAATATTTATGCCACGGATTATAACAAATTGAACGATTTATATAATGAAAAAGTGAAACTTGAAGATCAGCTTGATAAACTTCTTGGGAATGGGTAATGTTACATGAACAGACTAGATTCTATAAACCTTAACAGATAATATAGAGCATGTATCTAAATATCTTGGTTTTATACTGATAATATGTAGATTTACTATATATGGAGGTAGGCAGAAATCATGGTTCCAATGCAAGATGGAACCAATAGTGGGTAGCTTAAAAAGAATTATGTTCTTGAGAATCAATAGTAAATGAAAATTCACTAGTAATTAGGGTATAAGAATATTGATAAATATTTTCTAATTATAAGGGAGGTTATTATGTCTGATAATATAATTTTAAAAATTGAACCCTTAGGTTTTAGATGGGGAGTAGAAGATCCGTTTTTATTTTGTGCTCATCATAAGGATGATTATCCAAAGGGAAATGAAGAACTTGGTGTAGATGGGGAGAGCTTAAAGAATAGAAATATTGGAAATGATTTTGAAATACGAGACGGGTTTAGAATGTATCATGGCAAAAAGGTACCAGGATTTCCAGTTCACCCACATAGGGGATTTGAAACTGTAACTATAGTATTAGAAGGATTTGTAGACCATTCAGATTCCCATGGTGCAACAGGAAGGTACGGCGAAGGGGATGTACAGTGGATGACTGCAGGAAGTGGCCTTCAACATGCAGAGATGTTTCCATTAGTGAATCAGGACAAGGAAAACCCACTACATCTATTTCAAGTATGGCTAAATCTACCTAAGAAGGATAAGTTTGCTGATCCTTATTATAAAATGTTATGGTCTGAAGATATACCTATTATAGAGGATGTTGATGATAATGGCAGAATAAATACCATAAGACTTATTGCTGGAAAATATAAGGAATATAATGCTTTAGAACCAGCACCTTCATCTTGGGCAAATGATGAAAACAACAAAGTAAACATATGGATAATAACCATGGAACCTAATGCTATATTTAAGATTCCTAAGGTTAGTAGTACAATTACTAGAAATCTCTATTATTATAATGGAGATACATTGAAAATTAATGGAAATGATGTAAGGGTAGATAATAGGTTTAAGCTCAATGGTAATGAAAACATTGAATTGATAAATGGGGATAGGGAAAGCCATATGCTATTATTAGAAGGAGAGCCTATAGAAGAGCCAGTAGTAGCCTATGGACCATTTGTTATGAATACTATGGAGGAAATAAAACAAGCTTATGCAGATTATCAGGATACCCAGTTTGGAGGATGGCCTTGGGATAGAAAGGACCCTGTTCATACTAAGGAGAAGATCAGATTTGCAAAATATTCTGATGGCACAGTAGAGAATAGATGAGGGATTAGGCTAGTATTCTTTTAATAGTAGTAGAATAATAGATTATCTAGAAGTAGAAAAGACAAACCTGATAAAAGCAAAAAATTGCTTTTATCAGGTTTATTTTATTATTATGGTTATTAGATATTAAATACTAATTTAATTGTAAAGACTTTTTAGCTTCTAAAACAGCATCAACAACATAATCAGCATCAATAACCTCTGCACCTTCTACTAAAGTATTTTCATCTACACCATTATGGATCATACATGATGAACAAACTTTTAATTTCCCACCAGCATCTAAAAATGCAGGTAGCAATTTGGAAATTGGTTCAAAGGGTTCTCCTATATCTATCTTATCTGCATAGCCTTCAGTAGCTAAATGCACCCCGTCAGATAAAAGTATTAATTCTACAGCATGACCTTTCTGGGCTGCTTTCAATCCCATTGTAAAAGCTATTGTAACATTATTTGAATCTCTTTCGTGTTGTGTTAAAGTAATTAATAGATCAATATTTTCCATTACCTTAATACCTCCTTATTTGATATTCTATTCATACCCAATGGGGGTATGAATAATCGAGATAAAAGATTTTTTTAGATAAGATAAAGTTTTAAAATAGATTGAAAACCTTGTAAAATTTATTATTTGTCTAATGTTGATTATAAGAAAAATTATAATGAGTAATTAAGTAATGCCCGGGTATAGGGAATATTACAATAACATAAATATCCTCTAGTACATATAATTTATATTAAGAATTTTTAAAGGAGAGATATTTATGATAAGAAAAAATATAATAATAGTGGTAGTATTACTTATAACTGTATTACTAATGGGATGTACAATAACTAAAGAAGCAATAACAAAAGAAGCATTTGTAGAAAGAATGGAAAATGAAGGCTACGCTATAGCAGATGCTACAGACCAATTCGATGAAGGAGTAGTAAAATCTGTAACATTGGCAATTAATGATAAATTTCAAATAGAGTTTTTTGATATGCCAAATGCAGACTCAGCAATAGTATCTTTTAATACAAATAAGGAAAATATTCAGAATGTTAAAGGAGGAAAATATGTAGAGAAATCAAAGAGTGGATCAAATTTTGATTCCTATAAATTGAAAACAGATGAGTCATATTATGTAGTATCTAGAATAGAGGATACTTTTATATATGCTGTAGTACCAGAAGATGAGAAGGATAATCTAGATAAGGTATTAACATTATTAGAGTATAACTAAATAGTTGGTAAAATAGATTAATTTGTATATCTAATGCTAAGATATACACCCCATATTCAATATCCTGAACCTTTATCAACTCTTCTATCGTGTTACCATAAGACTTATATGATATAATATACATCGTTATAAAATCTAAAAAGGAGAAAAGGAATTAAAAAATTTAGTCAAAAATCAAAAATAACAATAATACTTATGATAAGCTTACTTACTTTTAGCCTAACTGGTTGTGCTCAAATTAGGTACAATCTTAAAACTATGAAGGGTGAATTAATAGGTATACATAATTTCTGTTATAAGCAAGAGTATTTTAGATGGACATGATAAATGCTCTTTTCTGGACATTGTTTAACCTTTCAGGAAAAGAGCATTTTCTTATCTAGTTAAATATGGCTTAACATCCTTTTAAATAGTTGTTTAACAACCGAATATACCGGTTAGCTTCTCTTAATATATGGTCCCCTAATAATGGATAAGCCATAGCTTTTATTTGGCAATCTATCAAACCTTCTGTACCAGTAGCCTTGAAATCTCGAATTTCAGCGGTTAATTCTATTGTCTTTTTTGTAATCTCAGAAATATCTTCCTTATTTGCTTCTTTGGTCTTCTCTATAAGCTCATCAAATCTTTGGCTAAAATCATTGGCAGTATTAAACAAGTCTACTTCCGTTGGATCCAATAGGCCTCTAATGAAAAGGGCATGTTCTTTCATAATGGTATCCCAAAATATTTCTTGTTCTAATATATCAGTAATGGGTTTTATTCGCTTTTGAACATTTTCTAGGGACATTAAATAGAACTTTGCTTCTCTTAGTATATGATCTATAAGTAATTGATATAGATTTGCAAACATCTTACATTTCAGTAATTTTGATAAGACTTTTTCTTTGAAATTTATAACTTCTATAACTAAATTAATAGCTCTTTGGTTAATATTATTAATTTTTCTTTCTAATTCAGGTGTAAAGTTAAAGGACGGGTTTGACTTTAATTCAAGTTCTGCTAAAGTTATTTCCTTGTTTATACATATACCAGTATTGTCCTGAGTAATTGTCTCAGAGTTAAGAGTAAGTGGAGTTACTAATTCCTCTGATTCTAATACTTTTTGACTTATTGCACCTTTTGATAGGGCAATGGTTTCTAATAAGATTTTTTCAAAAGAACTTTTAAGTTGGTCACCTTCTAAAATAAGAGAACTATCTATAATTAATAATCCTACTTCCATGAATATCATATGTTCCTTCATTATTCTGCCAAAAAATAAGTTCAATTCTAAAGATGTTTTGATATAATCCTTTCTTGATAGCACAAAAATCCTCCTTTTCATATGCCAAATTCAATGAATTTAGCATTCTTTTAAATACTCTTTCAATATCCGAATATATCTATTTGCTTCCCTTAAAACATGATCTGCTAATAGGGGACTCATTATGGCTTTAATCTTACATTCTATTAGTCCTTCAGTACTTGCAGTTTTAAACTCTTTAATTTCTTTAGTGGCTTTTAAGTTGACTTTAGTAATTTCACATATTTCCTCTTCAGAAGCTTCTTTAGTTTTATCTACCAGTTTTTCAAATAGTTTTGCAAAATCGTTGGCTTTATGTAGTAGTTCTTTTTCCGTAGGATCCAAAAATCCCCTTATAAATATAGCATGGTCTTCCATTATATGATTCCAGAATACCTCTCTTTCTAAGATATCTTTCTTTGCCATATTACGCTTTTGAAGATCTATTAAAGTCTTTAAATAAAAGTTAGCTTCTCTAATGAGATGTTCTTGCATATGAGGATATATGAAGATAAATAGATTGCATTCCGATACTTGTGCTAGTAGTTTTTCTGAGAACTTAATAGCGTCTATTATTAAATTAATGATTCTGTTGTTTAAATCAAAAACATATCCTTCTAGGCTAGAAGTATAGCTAAAGTTTGGATCAGACATTAGTTCTAGTTCAGAAATAGTTATATCTTTATCTATACATATTCCAGTTAGAGATTCAGTTATAGTTTCGGCATCTAAAGTAAGAGGTGTTACAAATTCATTAGAATCTATTGCATCCTGACTTATGGCTCTATTGGATAGGGCAATTACCTCTTTTAATATATCTTCAAAAGACCTTTTAATATTATCTGCTTCCAGAATATAATTACTGTTTTTTACCGAAAGTCCAGCTTCCATTAAAATCATATGTTCTTTCATAATCCGACCAAAAAATAGGTTTAGCTCTAATGACATTTGAATAAATTCTTTTTTTGATAACATAAAATTCCCCCTTCATAAATATGGTTAACTAGTAAATTCTATTTGATAAAAGTAAGGTTTATTACTAAATAATGCTAATTAACCTTTTAAATTGGATACAGCCCAATATGAAAAGCTATCGACAGGAAATCATGTAAATGATAATATAAAAATTAAGGCGATATTATTGGGAGGGGTTGATGTTTTGAAAGCTATAATTGGCGGTACCGGAGTATATGGAATTGGGAAAAGTAATAGAAAATTAGTGGAAACCACATACGGAAAAGTAGAATTAGATATTATATATATTGGAGGAGAAGAAATAGTATTTTTATCTAGGCATGGGAAAGATCACACTGTTCCACCTCATAGAATAAATTATAGAGCTAATATGTTGGCTTTAAAGAATATAGGGGTGGAATATATCTACTCTACGGCAGCAGTAGGTTCTTGTAACGAAAATTATACTCCAGGAGATGTGGTAATAATAAAGGATTTTTTAGATTTCACTAAGGCAAGGCCAACCACCTTTTTTGAAGGAGGAGAAGAAAAGGTAAAACATGTAGATATGAGTGATCCTTATTGTAAGAATTTGAGGGAAAAATTTTATGGTGTTGCTAAAAAATACGATATAGATATAAAAGGTGATGCGGTCTATGTTTGTACCGAAGGGCCAAGGTTTGAGACGGCTAACGAAATTCATATGTTTAAACATTTAGGTGGAGATGTAGTAGGTATGACCAATGTACCTGAGGTGGTACTAGCAAAAGAGCTAGGCATATGCTATGCAACGGTTGGAATAATTTCCAATTGGTGTACTGGTATGAAAGAGGAAATAACTTTGCATGATATACAAAAGGAATTAGATAAAAATAAAGAAAAGATAACAAAAGCATTTATAGAAATATTTAAGGGGGATCTAGATAAGGATAATTGCAATTGTAAAAACAGTATAATTGAATTATAAATGTCTATATAATATTGGTTTATTTAGTTATGTAAAGTATAACAATTATTGTTCTATTCTTTAAAAACAATTCTTGACTTATATTAGTCATACTGTTAATATGTAAGTGTAACGAATTGAAAATAAAAAGGAATATAAAGCTCATATAATTCTCATAATATGGTTGAGAAGTTTCTACGAAATGACCGTAAATCATTTGGCTATGAGCGAAAGTGTACCTAGGGTTCCGAAGGCAGATCCTTGTCTGGACCAAGCGGTACAGATGTTGTCTTGGACAATATTACACCGAAGGGATAAAAGCCCAGTCGGGTAGGTTTCGCTTAACCTACCCGACTGGGCTTTATATATTTCAAGGAGGATTGAATGTGAATACTAAAAGAGTATTTATTGAAAAAAAAGAAGACTTCGATATTGAGGCAGCTAATCTGTATAGAGATTTTCTAGATTATTTAGGTGTGAAAACCTTAGGAAAAATTAGGGTTATTAATGTCTATGATATTTTTAATGTAGATGATAAAAACTATAATGAGATAGTTGAAAAAGTACTTTTTGAGAGAAATCTAGATTATTTATATGAAACAACCTTTCCCTTGAATCCTGAGGATAAATTTTTTAGAGTTGAATTTGTCCCAGGCCAATATAACCAAAGGGAAGATTCAGCTAACAAATCTATTTATATTTTGTTGGGCAGAAATGATATTAAAGTTAAACATTCAAAATTGGTAGTCCTTGAAGGTGTAAATGATGAGGAATTAAGTTTAATTAAAGACTATTATATTAATCCTGTAGAGATGAGAGAAATAGATATGGATTTTATCCATTACGAAAAATATGAAGAAGCTGAAAATAAAATAGAGGTTATAGAAGAATTCATAGATATGACAGAGAAAGAAATTGCTGAAATGAAAGAAGAACATGGACTTGGATTAGATATGGAGGATCTATTATTTACCCAGAAGTACTTTAAAGAAGTGGAAAGAAGAGATCCAACTATAACTGAATTAAAGGTAATCGACACTTATTGGTCCGATCACTGCAGGCATACTACTTTTATGACCAAGATAGAAGACATAAAATTTGAAGAAAGTAAATATAAGCCTTTAATTGAGGAAGCTTTTGAAGAATATTTAAATTCTAGAAACTATGTTTATGGAGACAAAGAAAAACCGATTTCTTTAATGGATTTAGCAACTATAAATATGAAGGAGATAAAGAAAAAAGGATTATTAGATGATTTAGAAGAGTCAGAGGAGATTAATGCAGCTAGTATAGAAATAGATGTAGATATAGATGGGGGAACAGAAAAATGGCTTCTAATGTTTAAAAACGAAACTCATAATCACCCTACAGAGATAGAACCTTTTGGTGGAGCCTCTACATGTTTAGGAGGTTGTATAAGAGATCCTCTTTCCGGTAGAGCCTATGTATACCAAGCTATGAGAATTACAGGAGCCAGCGATCCAAGACAAAGCTTTGAGAACACTTTGTCAGGAAAACTTCCTCAAAGAAAAATCACCCAATCTGCAATGGAAGGCTATAGTTCCTATGGAAATCAGATAGGTGTGCCAGCAGGGTATGTTAGAGAAATATATCATGAAGGATATATTGCTAAAAGGATGGAAGTGGGGGCTTTGGTAGCAGCTGCACCTAGAGAAAATGTAATAAGAAAATCTCCTGAACCTGGTGATTTAGTGTTACTGGTAGGTGGTAGAACGGGGAAAGATGGATTGGGTGGTGCTGTAGGTTCTTCTAAGAAGCATACGGAAGAATCTTTAGAGACTGGAGGAGCAGAAGTACAAAAAGGAAACCCACCCCTTGAAAGGAAAATCCTTAGACTATTTAGAAATGAAAAATTAAGTAAAATAATTAAAAAATGTAATGATTTTGGTGCCGGAGGCGTATCGGTGGCCATAGGTGAACTAGCTCCAGGATTGAAAATAGATTTGGATAAAGTACCACTTAAATATCCAGGACTAGATGGAACAGAAATAGCCCTTTCTGAATCTCAAGAGAGGATGGCAGTAGTAATTGAAAAGGAAGATTTAAAATCCTTTATAGAATATGCAGAAGGAGAAGATTTAGAAACTACAGTGGTTGCCACAGTTACTTCTGATAATAGATTATTCATGAATTGGAGAGACAATCCAATAGTAGATATATCTAGAGAATTTTTAGATACTAATGGGATTAGAAAGAAAACTAAGGTAACAGTAGAAAGGCCTAAAGAAACTAGTTATCTATGTAAGAAGCCTTCTTATTTAGATGGAGAAGATATTAGGGAAAATTGGATGAAGAATTTGTCTAATCTGAACCATTCTAATCAAAAAGGTCTTATAGAAAAATTCGATCACAGTGTAGGGGCTGGAACAGTCCTAATGCCTTTGGGAGGCAAGTATAAATTGACTACTACAGAAGGTATGGCTGCCAAAATTCCTGTATTGGAAGGTGAAACCAACACTTGTTCTTTAATGGCCTATGGATTCGACCCAAATCTTTCAAAATGGAGCCCTTTCCACGGAGGATTATATGCAGTAATTGAATCCTTAGCTAAAATTACAGCTATGGGAGGCGATTTCAGAAAGGTCAGATTGACCTTCCAAGAATATTTTGAAAGATTAAATGGAGATGAGAAGAAATGGGGGAAACCCTTTGCTGCTCTATTGGGAGCTTTTATGGCGGAGAAGGAATTAGATATTCCAAGTATTGGTGGTAAGGATAGCATGTCTGGTACCTTTGAAGACATAGATGTACCTCCAACTATAATCAGCTTTGCTGTAGCTTCTGATAAGGTAGAGAATATTATTTCACCAGAGTTCAAGGGAATAGGCAATAATGTAGTATTGATTCCTTTAAATATAGATGACAAAGGTAGGGCAGATTTTAACCAATTAAAAAATAACTATATTAGAATTAAAGAGTTAATAGACGGTGGTAAAATATTGTCTGCTTCTACAGTAAAATCTGGAGGAATTGCTAGAAGTATATCGGAAATGGCCTTTGGAAATAAAATAGGATTTAGATTCGTAGAAGCCTATGATGAAAAGGAATTGTTCTTACCTTTATATGGCTCTATTATTGTCGAAATAGAAGAAGAACCTAAAGAATTATTAGAAGGCATAGAGTATAAGATATTGGGGACTACTTTAAGAGAAAAATATATAGAAATTTTTAAAGAAAAATTAGATTTAGATCTATTAATAGAAGAATGGACCAAACCATTACAAGATGTATTCCCTATACATGAGACTTCTTCTTATAAATCTAAAGAAATTCAATACACTAAGGGAAGGATTAAAAAATCTAATATAAAGATAGCAAAACCAAAGGTATTTATTCCAGTATTTACAGGAACCTTTGGAGAATATGATATGAGAAGATCCTTTGAAAAAGCAGGAGCTGGAGTTGAAACTTTTGTATTTAGAACTTTTAATAAAGAAACAATAGAAGATTCCTTAAAAGAAATGGCTCAAAGGATAAAGGAATCTCAAATAATAGGGCTTCCTGATGGAGCAATTTTAGGCGATGAACCAGATGGAGGAGGAAAACTATTAGCTAATATATTGAAGAATCCTTATATAGAAGAAGCTATAATGGAATTGTTAAATAATAAAGATGGTTTGGTATTAGGAATTGGAAACGGGTTTCAAGGATTGATCAAATCTGGTCTTATACCTTATGGCAAGGTGAAGGATTTAGATGAAGATTCAATTAATATAACCTTCAATAATTCTGGACATCATGTATCAACAATGGCTCAGGTAAAGATTGTATCTAATTTATCTCCTTGGTTTGACAATAGTAAGGTAGGAGATATTCAAATATTGCCATTATCCACTAGGGAAGGCAGAATAGTTGGAAAGGAAAAAACAATTGAAGATCTTATAGATAAAGGTCAAATAGCAACTCAATATCTAGATGAGAATCCAACAGGCTCCTTATACGGAATTGAAGGGCTAACAAGTCCAGATGGAAGAATATTAGGTAGAGTTGCAAATTCAGATAGAATCCATAAAGGATTGTATAAGAACGTAGAAAGAATGGAAGAGGAAAGGTTATTTAAGGCAGGAACTGATTATTTTAGTTAAGGCTTTTGCCTTAACTAAAATAGGGTTGTGGATTGAAAAAAGGAGGGTGTTTATCATGAAAGTTGGTATTATTATGGGAAGTATTTCAGATAGAGATGTAGTGGAAAAGTCGGTTAAAATACTTAAAAAATTTAGTGTTGATATAGAATTAAGAGTAATTTCTGCCCATAGGACTCCTTTTGAAGCTGCTGAATATGCACAAACAGCAGAAGAAAAAGGAACAGAGGTAATAATTGCTGCAGCTGGTAAGGCAGCCCACTTAGCTGGTGTTATAGCTGGTATAACTCCCCTTCCAGTTATTGGGCTGCCTATAAAATCATCGACTATGGATGGATTAGATTCTTTATTATCTATAGTCCAAATGCCTAAAGGTGTTCCGGTAGCAACGGTAGCCATAAACGGGGCAGAAAATGCAGGGCTTTTAGCAGTACAAATTTTATCGGTGAAATATCCGGAATTGAGAGAGAAATTTAAAGAGTATAAATTGGAAATGGCAGAAGAAGTTAAGGAAATGGATAAGAAAGTAAAAGGGATTTAGTCTAACCGAAAGGGTGAAGGATTTGTGTGGAATTTTTGGAATATACAGTAAGGAAAAAAGAGATATATCTAAGATAATCTATTATGGATTATATGCTCTTCAACATAGAGGACAAGTTAGTGCAGGGATAGCAATTAATAATAATGGATATATAGATTATTATAAAGGTTTAGGATTGGCCCATGAGGTATTAGATAAGGAAATATTAAATAGATTAAGAGGGGATATAGGAATAGGGCATATCAGGTCAGGAAGTTCAGTAGAGACTACTACTGTAAATGCGGAACCATTAGTCGTAGGTTACAAACAAGGGGCCTTAGCCTTAGCTTATGATGGGAGTCTAGTGAATTATTCTGAATTGAGAGAAAAGATGGAAGACAATGGGGTAATATTTCAATCCTCTATTGATACAGAAGTAATAGCTAATCTAATTGCCAGATACCATAGAGAGGATATAGAACAGGCTATAATCAAAGCAGTAAAGGATATAAAAGGTTCTTATGCTTTAGTGACCATGACTAATGATAGGTTAATTGGAGTTAGAGATCCCTATGGATTAAAACCATTATGTATTGGAAAGATTGGTAAGGACTATATTCTATCCTCTGAAACTTGTGCCCTAGATACTATAGGGGCAGAATTTGTAAGGGATGTAGAGCCAGGGGAGATGGTAGTCATAATCGATGGAGATATTAAATCCGTAAAGACTAAGGAAGCCAAGGATAAGAATATTTGTATTTTTGAAATAATCTATCTAGCTAGGCCAGATAGTAAATTAGATGGAAAAAGTATATATCTTTTAAGGCGAGAAGCAGGAAGAAACCTAGCTAAAGAATGTCCAGCAGAAGGAGATATAGTAATATCAGCCCCAGATTCTGGAACGGTGGCAGCCATTGGATATGCAGAAGAGTCTAGAATTCCCTATGATGAAGGCCTCATAAAAAATAGATATGTAGGAAGAACTTTTATCCAGCCTACCCAAGAATTAAGGGAACAGGGAGTTAGGATTAAATTAAATGTACTAAAGGAAAATGTGGAAGGAAAAAGAGTAATACTAGTAGATGATTCTATAGTTCGGGGAACAACTATGAAGAGGATTGTAGGAATGTTAAAGAGAGCAGGGGCTAAAGAAGTCCATGTAAGGATTGCTGCTCCTCCAGTGAAATATCCTTGTAATTTAGGAATGCATACTCCAAAAAAGGAGAATCTAATAGCAGGAGAAAAAACTGTTGATGAAATAAAGGATGTAATAGGGGCTGATTCCCTATGTTATCTATCTTTAGAAGGGTTACTGGAAGCGGTTGGTGGAGAAAACAACTATTGTACTGGATGTTTTAGTGGCCAGTTTCCAGTAAGTAAAGATCTATTATAGAGAGGAGAAAAAATATGAAGCTTACCTACAAGGAGGCCGGAGTAGATAAAGAAGCCGGCTATAAAGGGGTTCAATTAATAAAGGATACTATAAAGAAGACCTATAGAGAAGGAGTATTATCTGATATTGGAGGATTTGCAGGGTTGTTCCAATTAGATACTAAATCCTACGAAGAACCTGTATTAGTATCTGGTACCGACGGGGTTGGAACTAAGTTGAAAATAGCCTTTATGATGGACAAACACAATAGCATAGGAGAAGACTGTGTAGCTATGTGTGTTAATGATATATTATGCCAAGGGGCAAAGCCTTTATTCTTTTTAGACTATATTGCCACTGGCAAATTAATCCCAGAAAAGATGGCAGCCATAGTGGAAGGTATTGCTAATGGTTGTATTAAAGGCGAAGCAGCTTTAATAGGTGGAGAAACAGCAGAGATGCCTGGCTTTTATAAGGAAGATGAATATGATTTAGCAGGGTTTTGTGTAGGAATAGTAGACAAGAAAAAAATCATCGATGGCACAAAAGTAGAAGAAGGGGATATTGTATTAGGACTTCCATCTACTGGCATCCATAGCAATGGCTATTCTCTTGTTCGTAAGATAGTATTTGAAAAGATGGGTTTTAATTTAAATGAATTCATTCCTAAACTAGGAACTACCTTAGGGGAAGAACTATTGAAACCTACTAGAATATATACGAATACGGTACTACCTTTAATAGAAAAATATAATATTAAGGGAATAGTTCATATAACTGGTGGTGGATTCTATGAAAATATTCCCAGAATTATTCCTGATGGGCTAACGGCTGGTATTGATGTTTCCAAGATAGATACCCCAGAAATATTCAATCTACTGGCCGAATGGGGAGATATAAGCGAAAAAGAGATGTATTCAACCTTTAACATGGGAATAGGAATGGTTTTAATAGTTGATAAGGATGAAATAGAGGAGATTACCAGTAAATTAAAAAAAATGGGTGAAGAGTTTACCTTATTAGGAAGAATTAAAAGAGGAGAGGAGAAGGTTTCACTATGATAAAAATAGGTGTATTAATATCTGGTAGTGGAACTAATCTTCAAGCAATTATTGACAATATAAATGAAGGAAAAATTAAAGGAAAAATTCAGGTAGCAATATCCAATAGAAAAGATGCCTATGGACTCAAAAGGGCGGAAAAGATGGGAATTGAAACCTTGTATGTAAATAGAAAAGAATTCAACTCCTTAGAAGAATATAATAGGAAAATATTAGACGAACTATATAAAAGAAAAGTAGAATTAGTAGTCCTAGCTGGGTTTCTAAATATATTGTCCCAAGAATTCATCGAAGAATATAGAGGACGAATAATTAATATACACCCGTCATTAATACCTAGTTTTTGTGGGAAAGGCTGTTATGGAGATAATGTTCACAAAATGGTGCTAGATAGAGGAGTAAAACTTACAGGAGTAACAGTCCATTTTGTAGATGAAGGAACGGATACAGGACCTATTATCCTTCAAAGGGCAGTAGAGGTAAAGGAACAGGATACGGTAGAAACTCTAAAAGAAAGGGTATTAAAGGTAGAACATGAACTACTACCTGAGGCTATAAGGCTTTATTGTGAAGGCAGATTGGTTATTGAAGGAAGCACAGTAAGGATAAAATAGAGGTGATGAAATGAAAAGGGTATTAATAAGTGTTTATGATAAAAAGGGAATTGTTGAGTTTGCAAAAGAACTTATTGAACTAGGTTGGGAAATAATCTCTACTGGGGGAACTAGTAAGGTTTTAAAGGAAGCAGGCATTGAGATTATTGATATAGAAGAGATTACCAAATTTCCTGAAATATTAGATGGTAGGGTAAAAACTCTCCACCCTAATATTCATGGAGGATTATTATATAAAAGAGACAGTGACGAACATAAAAAAACGTTAGATGATTTGAATATACACTCAATTGACATGGTTGTAAACAATCTATATCCCTTTGAAGAAACGATAAAGAAACAAGGAGTAGGCCATGAGGAAATTATAGAAAATATAGATATTGGTGGTCCTTCCATGATTAGGGCTGCAGCTAAGAATTACAAATACGTAACAGTTGTTATGGATCCTTCTGATTATAGTAAAGTTTTAGAAGAGTTAAAATCAAAAGGAGAAACCTCTATAGAATTGAGAAGGGCTCTAGCAAGGAAGGTATTCCAATATACCGCTTATTATGATTCGTTAATTGCCAACTATTTTAATGGTTTAGATTCCTTAGAGTTTCCAGATATTATGACTCTCTTCTTTAAGGATAAGCAGAGTTTAAGATATGGGGAAAATCCCCACCAAAAGGCAGCCTTTTACAAAGAAATAGATAATTTGGAAGGAACTATTGCAGGGGCCATCCAGCTTCATGGGAAGGAACTTTCTTTTAACAATATTAATGATGGAAATGGAACTTTAGAGATTTTAAAGGAATTTGATGAGCCTACAGTAGTAGCGGTAAAACATGCTAATCCTTGTGGTATAGGTAGTGGAGAAAATTTAATAGAAGCTTATAATAAGGCCTATGAATCCGATAAAATATCTATATTTGGCGGAATAATTGGAGCCAATAAGGAAATAGATGAAGAAGTTGCAAAGAGGATTAATGATATATTCATTGAGATAGTAATGGCACCAGCCTTTACTGACAAGGCCTTAGAAATCCTCACTTCTAAAAAAAATATAAGAATACTTAAAATTCCCAATATAATGAAGAAAGATTACCCCTCCTTAGATGTAAAAAAAGTTCTAGGAGGAATATTAATACAGGAAAGGGATACAAAACTTTTGGATGAAGAATTAAAAGTAGTTACCAATAGGAAGCCAACGGATAAGGAAATGGAAGATCTACTCTTTAGTTGGAAGGCAGTAAAAGGGATTAAATCTAACGGAGTTTTGTTAGCAAAGAATAAAGGTACTGTAGGGATTGGTATGGGAGAAGTAAATCGAGTATGGGCAGTAAAAGCAGCCATTGAAAGAGCTGGAGAAAAGGCGAAGGACTCTGTATTGGCCTCTGATGGATTTTTCCCTTTTAAAGATTCTGTAGAAGCCTTAGCCAAAGCTGGAGTAACAGCTATAATACAACCTGGTGGTTCTTTGAGAGATGAAGAGTCGATAGAAGAAGCAGATAAAAATGGTATAGCTATGGTGTTTACGGGAATGAGACATTTTAAACATTAGGGAGGGATTTTATGAAAGTTCTAGTCCTAGGCAGTGGTGGTAGGGAACATGCCTTATGTTGGAAAATAGCTGAAAGTCCAAATGTATCAAAAGTATACTGTGCTCCAGGCAATGGAGGCACTAAAGAAGTTGCTGAAAATGTGGATATATCACCAGATGACATAGATAGTCTATTAGATTTTGCAGTAAGAGAAAAAATAGATCTGACAGTAGTTGGTCCAGAAGGGCCTTTAGTTATGGGGATAGTAGATAGGTTTAATGAAAAGGGATTGAAGATATTTGGAGTAAATAAGAAGGCAGCCCAACTGGAAGGATCTAAGGTATATGCTAAAGAGTTTATGGAAAAATATAATATACCTACTGCTATGTATAAAAAATATAGGGATAGCAGAAAGGCCATTGAAGAACTAGATGAATTCAACTATCCATTAGTAATAAAGGCTGATGGGTTGTGTTTAGGCAAGGGTGTAGTAATCTGTAATAGTAAAGAGGAAGCTATAGATAGTATTAACCAAATGCTAGAAGGCAAAGCTTTTGGTTCCGCTGGAGAGACCATAATAATTGAAGAATTTCTAGAAGGCATAGAAGCTTCCCTTCTTTGTTTTGTAACTAATAGAAAAATTGTCCCTATGGAAAGTGCAAAGGATTATAAACAGATATTTGAAGGAGATAAAGGGCCAAATACTGGTGGAGTAGGTTGCTTTTCTCCAAATCCATTATTTAATGGAGAATTGGAAAGGATAATAAAAGAGGAAATACTTAATAAAATTGAAATAGGTTTAAAAGAAGAAAATATTGACTATAATGGCATATTGTTCATAGGGTTAATGATAAATAAGGATCAACCCAAGGTATTAGAGTTTAATGTTCGATTTGGAGATCCAGAGACAGAGGTCTTAATTCCAAGACTTAAATCCGATATAGTAAATATTTTTGAGAAAACTTTAGAAGGCAATTTAAAGAAAGAGGATTTAATTTGGAGAGATGAAAAATGTATAACGGTAGTAGCTACATCTAATGGCTATCCTGGAAAGTATGAAAAGGGTAAGGAAATTACAGGCCTTAATGATGTAGATGAAAATATAATAATATTTCACAATGGAACTATAGAAAAGGAGGGAAGACTATATACTAACGGCGGTAGAGTGATCTCAATAACTGCTTTAGGGAATAATTTACAAAAAACTAGAGAAAAAATATATGAAAATTTAAACAAAATCAATTTTGATGGTATGTATTTTAGAAAGGATATTGGAAAAATTGACTAAAGTTAAGGAGGACTTACAATGGAAAATTACTTTAAATTAAAGGAGCATCATACTGACAAGAGGACTGAAATACTAGCAGGAATTACTACCTTTATGACTATGGCTTATATTTTAATAGTTAATCCAGAAATATTGTCAGCAACAGGTATGGATAAGGGAGGAATATTTACAGCCACAGCTCTATCCGCATTTATTGCAACTATGATAATGGCTTTCTATGCCAAATATCCCTTTGCACTGGCACCAGGTATGGGGCTTAATGCTTTTTTCGCCTTTACTGTAGTTTTAGGGCCTATGGGAAAATCTTGGCAGTTTGCTTTAACTGCTGTATTAATTGAAGGTATTATATTTATACTATTATCCTTTGTAAAGGCAAGGGAAGCAATATTTAATGCAATCCCTATGAATTTAAAAAATGCTGTTTCAGTGGGTATAGGACTTTTCATTGCTTTTATTGGACTTACTAGTGCAGGTCTTATAGTTGCAGGAGATGGAGTTTTAATTGGTTTAGGTAATCTTAAAGATCCAGCAGCTATTCTTGCAATTATAGGATTGGTAATTACTGGAATATTACTAGCTAAAAACGTTAAAGGCGCTTTATTAATCGGAATCCTTTTAACTACCATAATAGGTATACCTATGGGAGTCACTCTATTGCCAGAAGGATTTAGTTTAAAAAATATTGTCAGCCTACCTCCATCTTTAAAACCCGTAGCATTCCAGTTTGTTGGGTGGGAAGAGATACTTTCTTTAGACATGCTGGTAGTAGTATTTACGTTTTTATTTGTAGATATATTTGATACTGTAGGTACTTTGGTAGGTGTAGCCTCTAAGGCAGAAATGTTAGACGAAGAAGGAAAGCTTCCAAGAGTAAGCAATGCATTGATGGCTGATGCGGTAGGAACAGTTGCTGGAGCTTGCCTAGGGACTAGTACAGTTACAACATTTGTTGAATCCGCTTCAGGAGTAGCAGAGGGAGGAAGGACTGGCCTTACTGCTCTTAGCACAGCTATTATGTTTGGATTATCCTTATTCTTTGCTCCTATATTTACTATGGTGCCATCAGCAGCCACTGCTCCTGTCTTAATAATTGTAGGGCTATTTATGATGAGCCCAATAAAGAAAATTGATTTAGATGATTACACTGAAGCAATACCTGCATTTTTAACTATAATAATGATGCCTTTTGCTTATAGTATTGCAGAAGGTATAGTATTTGGTATGGTGTCCTATGTAGTATTAAAACTTCTTACAAAAAGAGGAAAAGAAGTATCTCCAGTTATGTACTTATTAGCAATATTATTTATATTAAGAATCGTTTTATCCTAAATTAAAGGTGGCATTTTCCATGCCACCTTTTTTCATTACTATGATTAGAGTGGTACTTTAAAGCACCAAAATATTGTTAAAAATTTAACGATGTTTGTTAAAAACATGGTTATTATTTATTTATTCACTTAATTTAATATATTCTATATAATTAGAAATCTATATTAATTCGGAAATATAAGAATAATTCGACAATAATCGCATGAAATAGGCAAAATTATATAAAAAATAACAAAAATACAATATATATTGACTTATTTTTATTTTCACTATATAATTGGTATGTGTTTAATAATTAACAAAACTATAGACTTATTAACATTTTTTGTAAGCTTAATGTGAAATTTTGCCTCTTAATATGATCAATTCAATTAGAATTAAATGAACATGCTTAATAATCGAAATACTATATAAAAGTTATTAAATTATAGCTTATTTTAGTTACAATTATCTTATAATTTTGATAGTAATTAAGCATAAGTAAAATATATAATTGAAATTTATACCATACTGGCGTGAAAACGTTGGCAGTGTTAATAGCTATAATGTTAGGATAGTTTCCATTTAAGTTTACAAAAAATACAAACTAACTATTGGGGAGGTATAAATATGAAAAGAAAGAGTCTAATACTTATTTCCATGATGTTGATTCTAAGCTTAGTATTAACAGCATGTGGCGGAGGAAAAGAGACAGGTGGCAAGTCAGATGAGTCAACTGGAGCAAAGGATAAGTTAGTAATTGCTACTTCAAGTGACGCTATAACTATGGACCCTGTACAAAACAATGATGCATTTTCAGGTAATATAATGGCTCAAGTTTATGACGGCCTTGTAAAAATTGATATGGAAGGTAATATAACTGAAAGTTTAGCTGAAAAATATGAAATTTCAGAAGATGGTTTAACATATACTTTCAAATTAAAAGAAGGTATAAAATTCCAAAATGGCGAAGAGTTAAAAGCTAGCGATGCTGTATTTACATTTAAAAGGGCTATTGAAGCTCCAGCAGTTGCTCATATATTTGGAGATATAGACCCTGATAGTTTAGAAGCTTTAGATGATTATACTTTTCAATTTTCATTAAAAGAAGCAAACGCTGGTATAGTAGCTGCTTTATGTCACCCTGCAGCATTTATTGTAAATGAAAAGGCAGTTACAGAAGCTGGAGATGATTATTCAAGAAATCCTATTGGAACAGGTCCATTTATACTTGAAAGTTGGTCAAAATCAAACAAAATGGTATTAAATAGATTTGAAGATTATCACGGAGAAGCTCCAGTATATAATACTTTAGAAGTTAGAGTAATTCCAGAGGCTACAAATAGAGTTATTGAATTAGAAACTGGCGGAGTAGACATTGCATATGATATCTCTCCTAATGATGTTAGTAGAGTAGAAGAAAATAGTGATCTTCAATTATTTAGAACTCCAGACTATGGAACTCTTTATATGGGAATGAATACTGAGAAATCACCTCTTAATGATATTAAAGTAAGACAAGCTATTACAAAAGCAATCGATGTAGAATCAATTGTTAAAGCTATTTGGAGAGGTGTAGGTAAACCAGCATCAGCTCCATATACATCAACTATTAAGTATTCAATTGCTGATGAAAACGAACCTAATAAGAAAGATATTGAAGGTGCAAAACAATTATTAAAGGAAGCAGGTTATGAAAATGGTTTATCATTAACGATTACAACTAATGATAGACAAGAAAGAATTGATGCTGCTACAATAATGAAGGAAGACTTAAAGGAAATCGGAATCGATATAACTGTTGAAGTTTTAGAGTGGAGTGCTTTCATCGAGAAGATAGAAAATGGACAACATGATTTATTTATGATTTCATGGCTTTCAGACTCACCAGACCCAGACATGGTATTATATCCTTGTTTCCATTCATCAATGGCAGGTCCTGGTGGAAACTATGCATTCTTAAATGATGCAGAAGTTGATGAATTGATAATAAAAGGTCGTAGAACATTAGATGGTCCAGAGAGAGAACAAATATATAAAGATCTTCAAGAAAAAATTATGGATTTAGCTCCTGCAGTATTCTTATATAATAGTGAAATTGTTATTGGAGCAAGAAATAATATTGACAATATAGAACTTACTCCATTTGGATATCATCGTCTTTATCATATAACTTTTGACAAATAGATTTAGGTGGATAAATTGAGAGGAGGATTCCTCTCAATTTGTTCATAAATTCCATAGAAAGAAAGGAGCACTAGCTAATGGCAAAGTATATAGTTAAAAGAATACTACTATTAATCCCTGTTATCATTGGCGTTAGTTTCATAGTCTTTGGGTTGCTAGAACTTAGTCCTGGAGATCCTGCTAGAAACATTTTAGGTACCAATGCATCTCCAGAAGAAGTAGCACAACTTAGGGAAGAGATGGGACTTAACGATCCGTTTTTAGTTCGATATGGAAGGTTTTTGAAAGATTTAGTATTACATGGAGATTTAGGGAATTCATATATTTCTAGAACTCCTGTTGTAGACGAAATAGCATCTAGAGCGGGACATACTTTTAAATTGGCTGTTCTTGCAATTGTAATAGCCGTAATCTTAGGTATACCTATTGGAATTATTTCAGCGGTTAAGCAGTATTCTTTATTTGACAATATAACTATGATTTTTGCACTTTTAGGTATTTGTATGCCTGTATTCTGGTTAGGACTATTATTAATTTTATTATTCTCTGTTAACTTAGGCTGGTTGCCATCTTCTGGTTTTGATTCGGTTGAACAGATGATATTACCATCGATTGCTCTTGCCGCTCAATCTGTATCAGTTATTACCAGGATGACTAGATCCAGTATGCTTGAAGTTATCAGACAGGACTATATAAGGACAGTTCGTGCAAAAGGACAAAAAGAAAAAGTTGTAATTATAAGGCACGCATTAGGAAACGCTTTAATTCCAATACTAACAACTATTGGAACTCAGTTTGGACAGCTATTGGGTGGAGCAGTAATGACGGAAGTAATATTCTCTATTCCCGGAGTAGGCAGATTGATGGTTGATTCCATCATGATGAGAGATACACCAATGGTATTAGGTTGTATACTATTTGTTGCGATTTCTTTTGCCATAGTTAATCTTATAGTAGACTTATTATATTCTTTTGTTGATCCTAGAATAAAGTCTCAATTTTCATAAAGGAGTGTTATCTATATGCAGGATAGAGCAATTAAGAATACAGAATCTGAAACAATTGAAAAAAAAGGTAATGGACTAAGAAAATTTAAAGAAGTATTTGGCCGTATGAAGAAAAACAAACTAGCAATGTTTGGATTGGCTATTATTGTATTACTAGTAATAACTGCTATTTTTGCAGATTTTATCGCTCCATATGATTTCAGCACAAATGACTTAGAGAATCAATTTGCTTCACCTAGTAATGAACATTTTTTTGGAACTGATGAATTTGGGCGGGATATATTCAGCCGTATTGTTTATGGTTCAAGAATTTCATTACAAGTTGGCTTTATATCAGTAGGTATTGCTTTAATTGCAGGTGTTGGACTTGGAGCAATAGCAGGTTTTTATGGAGGGAAAGTTGATACTATTTTGATGAGATTAATTGATATAATACAATCCCTTCCTGATATTCTATTGGCTATAGCTATAATGGCTGTATTAGGACCAGGATTGTCTAATCTGATGATAGCAGTTGGAATCGCAGCTATCCCAGGTTATGCAAAGATAGTAAGATCTTCTGTTTTATCTATTAAAGATAGTGAATATGTAGAGGCAGCAAGAGCAAATGGTTCATCAGATTTTAGAATTATTATGAAGCATATTATACCTAATTGCTTAGCTCCTATTATAGTACAAGCTACTTTGGGAGTTGCTTACGCAATAATAAATGCTGCTGGTTTAAGTTTTATAGGTTTAGGATTAGAACCTCCAACACCTGAATGGGGAGCTATGCTTTCAGGTGGACGTGCATATATTCGTGATTTTCCACATATGACTATGTTCCCTGGCTTAGCAATAGTCATTACAATATTTGCATTAAACGTTTTAGGTGATGGACTAAGAGATGCTTTAGACCCAAAATTAAAACAATAGGGAGGTGTTGTATAGATGGAAAACTTACTAGAAATCAAAAATTTAAGCATAGAGTATGTTACTGATGATCGAATTAATAAAGCGGTAAATGATTTGAATCTAAAGATTAGGGAAGGAGAAACTTTGGGATTTGTTGGTGAAACAGGTGCAGGAAAAACTACAACAGCTCTTGGAGTTATGAGATTGGTTCCTAATCCACCGGGAAAGATTGTAAGCGGTGAGATTTATTTTGAAGGAGAAAATCTATTAGATAAAGAAGAAAAAGATATGAGAGAAATTAGGGGAAATAAGATATCTATGATATTCCAGGATCCTATGACCTCATTGAATCCAATTATGACCGTTGGAGAACAGATTGAAGAAGTTATTAAACTTCATGAAGATTTACCGAAAGAGGAATTAAGAAAAAGAGCAGAAGAGATGTTGGATACAGTAGGAATTAGAAAAGAAAGATTTGATGATTATCCACACCAATTTAGCGGTGGTATGAAACAAAGGGTTGTAATTGCAATGGCATTAGCCTGTAATCCAAAACTAATAATAGCCGATGAACCTACTACAGCATTAGATGTAACTATTCAAGCTCAGGTTTTAGAATTAATGAAAGAATTAAAAATCAAGTTTAATACTTCAATACTATTAATAACTCACGACTTAGGAGTAGTAGCTGAAACTTGCGATTATGTTTCTATAATGTATGCTGGAAGTTCTTTAGAATATGGAGATGTAGAAAGAATATACAATAATCCTCTTCATCCATATACAGTTGGGTTGTTTAATTCAATACCAAGTTTAGATGAAGATAAGGATAAATTAGATGTAATACCTGGAACACCACCAGACCCATCTAATTTACCAACAGGATGTAAATTTCATCCAAGGTGCTCTCGTTGTATGGAAATATGTAAAAAAAGCCTTCCGAAATCAATAGAGGTAGAAAAAGGCCATTTTGTTTCCTGCTTTTTATACGATAAAGAAATGAAGGAGGGCAAATAAAATGGAAAATGTATTAATGGAAGTAAAACATTTGAAGAAATATTTTAAGGCAAAACAAGGGACATTGCACGCTGTAGATGATGTGAGTTTTCAAGTTTTGAAAGGTGAAACTTTAGGATTAGTAGGGGAATCAGGCTGTGGTAAGTCTACAACAGGTAGGGCAATTCTTAGACTCCATGAGCCAACAGCTGGGGAAGTTATTTATAATGGAGAAGATATTGTAAAATATAGCAAGAGTCAAATGAAGGAAATGAGAAAAAAGATGCAAATAGTTTTCCAAGACCCTTATTCCTCATTAAATCCAAGACTAAGTGTATATGATTTAATTGCTGACCCTTTATACGTTAACAAAGATGTAGTCCCTAAGAATCAAATTGGTGAACAGGTTAAACGTACTATGAAACTTGTAGGTCTAGAGAAAAGATTGATTAATTCATTCCCTCATGAACTAGATGGTGGAAGAAGACAAAGAGTTGGAATCGCTAGAGCTTTAGCTTTAAATCCAGAGTTTATTGTATTAGATGAACCGGTTTCAGCTTTAGATGTTAGTATTCAATCACAAATATTGAACCTATTAGATGAATTACAAGAAGAACTAGGCCTTACCTATATATTTGTTGCTCATAACTTAAGTGTTGTTAAACATATAAGTGATAGAATTGCAGTAATGTACTTGGGAAATATAGTAGAATTAACTGACTATAAGAGCATATTTACAGATCCACTTCATCCATATACACAAGCTCTACTATCTGCTATCCCAATTCCAAAGGTTGGTCTAAAAAGGGAACGTATAGTTTTAGAAGGAGATGTTCCGAGTCCAATTGATCCAGGTCCAGGATGTGTATTCTATGGTAGATGTCGTCATAGAAAAGGTATTTGTAAAGAAGCTAAACCTAAATTTGAAGAAAAAAAACCAGGTCATTATGTAGCTTGTCATTTAATATAATAAAAAGATTAGCTCTTTTCCAGTTAAGAATTAAAAATAATAAACTGGAAAAGAGCATTTTTATTTATTTATTAGAAAAGTATTTCAAAAAGTCCCAAAAATTTGATATAATACTATATAGTTGTATAAAACAATCTAAAATTTTATGAAAATTGAACAATATAATATCACAAGTTAAAACAATATTTATATTTGAATATAATAAAAACTAGGGTACATACTATTCATATTTGGAAAGTTAAGTTTAATATTTGGTCAAGGATTAAATTAAAATATAAGGAGGTATATTTGTGAAAACGGATGTTCAAATCGCTCAAGAAGCAAAAATGCTCCCAATTACGGAGGTGGCAGAAAAGATAGGATTAAAAGAAGACGATCTAGTACATTATGGTAAATATAAAGCAAAAGTAAATTTAGATGTATTGGAAAGATTAAAGGATAAAGAGGATGGGAAACTAGTTCTTGTTACTGCCATCAATCCAACTCCAGCTGGGGAAGGTAAAACTACAGTAAATATAGGTTTAAGTATGGCATTGAATAAAATAGGTAAAAAAGCAGTAACTGCATTAAGAGAGCCTTCTTTAGGACCTAGTTTTGGTATTAAAGGGGGAGCAGCTGGTGGAGGATATGCTCAAGTTGTACCTATGGAAGATATAAATCTACACTTTACTGGTGATTTCCATGCAATTACTACAGCTCATAACCTAATTTCTGCTCTGTTAGATAACCATATTCATCAAGGGAATGCATTGAATATCGACCCAAGAAGGATAGTATGGAAAAGAGTTCTTGATATGAACGATAGAGCATTAAGAAATATCGTTGTAGGATTAGGCGGTAGACCAAACGGCGTACCTAGAGAAGATGGATTTGATATAACAGTTGCTTCAGAGATAATGGCAATTTTCTGTTTATCGAAGGATTTAGAGGATTTCAAAGAGAGAATTGGAAATATATTAGTAGCATATAAATATGATGGAAGCCCTGTATTTGCTAAAGATTTAAAGGCACAGGGGGCAGTAGCTTTACTTATGAAAGATGCTATCAATCCTAACCTTGTTCAGACATTAGAAAATACTCCAGCACTTATTCATGGTGGACCTTTTGCAAATATTGCCCATGGATGTAACTCGATGTTAGCCACAAAGCTAGCTCTAAAACTTGCTGATTACACAGTTACAGAGGCTGGATTCGGTGCCGACTTAGGTGCGGAGAAATTCTTTGATATAAAAGCTAGATTTGGCGATTTGAAACCAGATGCGGCCGTAATCGTTGCTACAGTTAGAGCATTGAAACATCATGGAGGGGTTAAAAAGGATGAACTAGGAAATGAAAATTTAGATGCTTTAGCAAAAGGGTTTGAAAACTTAGAAAAACACATAGAAAATGTTAATAAATTTGGTGTGCCTGCAGTAGTGGCGATTAACAGATTCCCTACAGATACAGAAGCTGAATTAGAATATGTGAAGAAGAGAGCTGAAGAACTAGGCTCAGTAGCTGTACTTACAGAAGTTTGGGGCAAAGGTGGAGACGGTGGAATCGAATTAGCTAAGACAGTAGTAGAAATAGTAGAAAGCAAACCTTCAAACTTTAAACCAATATATGATTCTAATGAATCTATAAGGGATAAAATTAATACCATAGCTAAGGAAGTTTATGGAGCTGATGGTGTTGAATTTACAAAATCCTGTGAAAAGAAAATAAAACAAATTGAAGAACTTGGATTAGATAAGATGCCAATCTGTATGGCAAAAACCCAATATTCATTATCTGATGACCCAACATTATTAGCAAGACCAGAAGGATTTAAAATAACTGTAAGAGATATAAGAGTATCTAATGGCGCAGGTTTCCTTGTTGCATTAACTGGCGAAATAATGACTATGCCAGGATTACCAAAAGTGCCAGCTGCCAATAATATAGATATACTGGAAAGTGGAGAAATAGTAGGATTATTCTAACTTAAAAAAGTCTGGGGGATATTTTCTCCAGACTTTTTTGGACTGATATAAAAAATATTTTATGGAGGTGGAATATTGGCTAGATATAATTCTAAAATTAAAAGCGAGCAAGTTGATAATCTATTTAAAGCCATATTGAAACTTGAGACTATAGATGAATGCTATAGATTTTTTGAAGATATCTGTACAATAAAAGAGATTCAATCAATTGCCCAAAGATTAGAGGTAGCTAGATTATTGACCCTTAATAATACCTATAGTGAAATTGAAAAAGAAACAGGGGCAAGTACTGCTACCATTAGTAGAATAAATAGATCATTAAACTATGGGGTAGATGGATATAAAATTGTATTTGAAAGATTGGGATATATGAAAGACGATTAAACAATAATAAACCAGCACAGTTACTAAGATTTTGGTAGTTGTGCTGGTTTATGTTTTATAATGAGCTTGTTTGAATTTTAGCCCTTCTTTTCATTGGAAAAACTCCACTATTATTATATAATAGAAAGGAAACGAATGTTAATTAGGATGGTGATAGCATGAAAAAGGAGGGGAACTTTTAATGAATCATCAGAGAATTTGTTTAGAATGCAATATACAATTAGAGGAAAAAACAAAATATTTTTTATGTCCTATTTGTGGATATTCAGAGAAAAAATATGAATGGTATAGGGAATTATTAAAAGAAGATTATTGGTGCCAAAATGCATTAACTGAATATCCTATTATAATAAGAGAAAAATACCTTTCCATAAAATCCAATATAGAGGAAGGTCAAATTCCTGCTGCTTGGTTAATGCTTAGAGATCTATTTGAAATAACATTAAAATTACCCTTTTTATTATTACTATCTAAGGACATGGAAATGGACAATATACCCTTTGATACAATTAAAAAATTAACAGAAAGACCTATTTCTTTAGGTTCTTGGGAACAAATCGCTAAAGAGTATTGTAATAAAACAGGCCCAGAAGATGAAATATCTATTATATTAAAAGACATAATCAAAGTATATGAAAAGAGAAAAATCACCAGTTGGAGAAATAATAATATAGGCCATGGCGCTTTTAGTATACAGGAATTGGAAATTACATATAAAGATGATATTAGGAATTTACTTATATATATTAAAGATCATTATGAAAAAAACATAGATAATTACAGAAATATTCAACTTAAAATAATTGATGGAAAAGTGTATTGGATTAACAATAATAGAAAAGTAAACCTTTATCCCTTTATACATACAATGGAAGATGGGATTTATTTTTTTGATGCATATTATTCTAATACTGAAAAGACAGGTATGTTAGATTATATAACTGCAGATAAGAGGAAAAAACTCATGTCTAAAATGAAAGATCTATACTTGGCTGCCAAGACCTATGCTGGCATCTCCAATATGGATTATTCTGCAGAGAGTAATATGTTTTCTTCTAGGTATATTGAAACTTTGGAGGAAATTGAAAATAGTTCTAAGATATATGACCTGACATTTTTAAAGGACGAGCTAATAGAATCTTTAAATAAGAGTTCTAAGGGAATATTTATATTGGAAATGGAAGGGGGAATGGGTAAGACCACATTTGTTAGATCTATGGACCCCTTTAGTTCCAACAAAAGAAATTTACAGGAGGATATAGAAGTAAGGGCTTTTTATATAAATAATACCTATGCCCATACTCCAAATTATTTTGCATTGGGATTTTTAGATGCTTTAAGGAAAGAAAAGGATAATAGTACGGTTATGGCAAGTGATTTAGATAATATAAATCCCAACGATAAAAATGTAAAACAGAATATAGCCAATTTACTTAAGAGATTTAGCCAGTATTATGGTAGGAAATTATTATTTATAATCGATGGATTAGATGAGATTCCAGTAAGTTCAGGAATCACTATTTTTGATATGATTCCAGATAAAGATATGTTAGATGATGGTGTATATATATTATTGACTACTAGGCCAGCTGGATTCACTACGAAATTTATAGAAAACAAAATAAAAGATATAAAGACTACAAAAACTATAAGAGTTACCACCAATACTGAAGATTATCAGTCTATATTATATAATTTTGTTAAAAGTACCTTTAAGATCCAGAAGGATAATGAAATAAATAAAATTATAGCCATTGCTGATAATAGGTTTTTAAATTTAGATTTAATAAAACGAATATATGGTGAAATATCCCTAGATAAACTTAGTAATAATGGAGATATAGTTAATATATATCTAAATATACTTAAGAAATATTATACGCAGATGTATTTTAAGGAACTTGGCAAACTGTTAATTATATTAGCAATAGCACCAGAACCCTTAACAGTTAAGGAATTAAGCACTTTAATGGGGTATGATTCGATAAATTTTAAAATACTGTATTATTTAGCTGAGTTAAGAGGCTTATGGCAAAAATAGAATTCCTATAAAAACAATCTATTATCCCTTCAAAGGGCTGAGTATAAAGAAACCATAATTAACAGATTCCCAAATATACTAAATGAACTTTGTACCCATTTGAAGGAAGATATTAAAGACTTTGATTTTGAAGAAATGAATTATGAAAAGATCAATCTTATAACAATTTTATTATATATCGTCAATAAGTTTGGTTCAAACAAAAATAAGGAAATACAGGAATCCTCGGGATTTAAGAGAATTGAAAAATGGATAAATGAAAAGCTTCAAAACTATATAGTTGAACATAAATATGAGGAATATCAGATAATACAATTATTAGATATTGTAGAGAAGCTATTAGAAGAGGATAGAAATTATCATATTAGACGGCTTGCTCTATTAGCGTCAAAATTAAAATATATTATGGATCATGAAAGGACCGAATACTACTATTCGGCTAAAGAATCTAGTAATATAATGAAAAATATTATATTAAACTATGATTTTGATGATTATGATGAATCTTCCATGTGCATAGAGGCTTGTAGTTATATAAAGAGGGTAGAGGCCATGATTATTGAAGATGATTTAGAATTGGAAATAAATAATAGGTTGAGTGAAAAACAGAATTATTTGTTTAGTAAGTATAAGGATTTGGCAAAATCCCAAAGAGGGGTTGAATGCAAATTAATAGATTATTTAACAGAAGCAAAAATTGAAAGAAGAAATAAGGATTATGAAATGTGCATCATGGTAGCTAAAGAAGGAATTAACTTTTATAATAAAAACAGCCATATATATCCTGAAACCTTCAGATATTATGCCCAATTATTAAACTATATAGCCTCCTCCTATAGACATTTATGTGCACAAAAATATGACGAAATAAATAATAAGAAATTTACCTATCTTAAAAAATGTGGTGAATATTATAGTAAACTACAGGAAGAAATTGAAAACTTCATTTCTATTAATAGTGGAGATGATAGGCTTAAAAGTGTAATACATCAGCTTAAAGAACGGTTAATATATACAAAGATGGAAATTGCCATGTATTTTAATTTAAAGGGAGATACTAAAAAGGCCTTGACCCTAATAGAAGAATTACTTAATATTAATGAAAATAGGACAAACTTAGGATTGGTATTAGACCATATAGTAAGGCTAAAAGTAATCAACAACAGATCTTTAGTATACTATAATAACTCAGAATATGAAAATGCTTGGAAAGACGCCATCTATGTAAAAGAAGAACTAATAAAGAATATAAAGAAAACGGGATTAATAGATGAGAGATTATATGAGGATAATTATAAACTTTTAAAAAACTTGGAGATGGTAAAATGTCAAAAACAAAAAAGTTTCAAAAGATGAATTTTTTAGATGCAGTTAACAAATTAATTAAATATTACAATGAAAGGGAATTTTCCAAGGTAATTGGGCTATATGAAAATATATTTAAAAAGTTGGGAATAGATGAAGATAAATTAATGACCCGAGATGTTTTGCCAGAAGTTTATACTTATGTAGCTAATTCCTATGTTGAGTTAGGATATTACAACAGAGCATTACAAATATTAAATAGCCTAAACTTGAAATATATGGAGGAGGAATATGAGGATCTTTTTTATATAATAGTAGCTTGTTTTCACCAGATATATATGTACAAAAATAATTTTGAGAAGGAATTGGAATATGCAGAGAAGTTGATTGAACTGAATCCTAAATCCAGTGACAATTATTTTTGCAGAGGATTTGCATATCTTAATTTAAAGAAATATGAAGCAGCAGAGAAGGATCTATTGTATGCATTAAAACGTAAAGATAGTTTGGAAGTATATTTAAATTTAATAGATTTATATATGACAACCCATAGATTTAAAGAGGCTCTCAAATACATAAATAAGGGCTATAGGAAATATAAACGTAGGCCTGGAGAGTTTTTACTTCTATATGTAAAAATAGCTGTTTTAATAAAGCTAAAGGATTACACAAATTTATCCAAAACATTGGAAGATATTTATAGTGTAGTACCAGATAATAAACCCGAATATAAGATTGCATTGTTAAGAATAGAAGGCAAGGATTATTCTGAAGTATACGATATTGTCTACAACCAATTTTTGAAATTAATAGAGGATCCAAGAAAGGAAAGTTCATAGTAGAAGGAGGATTGGAAAATGGAAAAGGTTATTATTCCCAAAAGATATAGCGAAGGATATCATTTAGATGAAGAATTTTTAGATGATTTAGAAGAAGAGACGGAATTATTATTAGACATGTGCCATAAAGAGGATAATGTTAATTATCGTAAGTTATTGAAACTGTTGGAAAGATATTATAGAGGAGAGTATTTGGATTTAAAACTCAAGATAAATCAACCTGGAATCTTCTTTTTACTACATACTTATATACAATTGGAAATGTTCGATAAGGCTAAGGAATTATACTTCAGAATATACGATAGTGTAGATGTAAATCATAGAGCCATCGTAGTAAATATTGCTATCCATTATGATACAAGTAGCGAAGCAGATGCAATAAAATTAATGAAATTTATAGATTACCTAGTAGAAAATGAGAGGGAAGAAATGAAAACCCATTATTTCTATTTAACCATATTCCTTTCATCAGGGGCTCTTCAAGTATTTGGAGAGGGATTATTAAATATGGCCTGTGAATTTGGAGTAAATGAAGAAACAATCCCCATTTATTTGGAAATTAAGGATATGTGCAAAAAAGCTAGAATATTAAGGAAAGTAAGGGCTTTAATAAAAGAAGTAGGGAAGCGAGAAGGATCAGAAGTATTTAGGGAATTATACAAAATAATGTAGTGTACTAATAATGGAGGCGATAATATAAAATGAAGAAATTTCAACTATGGTTAGATGAAAGTGGAGATTTTAAAAGGGAGAAGGATTTTACTAAGAACCCCTCCTTAGTAGGAGGAGTTCTAGTGGAAGAGGGACAGTTGTCAGAAAGAGAAATAAAAAATATTCTTAACAAGGATTATGTACATAGTAATGAAATACAGAAGGAATTATTTGGAGATTTTGCTACTCAGGTGCTGAATGACATAAAAAATAATAATGGGGAATTAATAATTTTTGAAAACCAAGAAAGGCTCCAGATTGTAGATGGGAGTATTACCTATTTAAATATATTGTCTGAGGGTATTATTCAACTTCTTCAATTATTAGCAGCTCAATATGGGCATGTCCATTTGGATATACTTATAGCTGTTAGATTAAATATGGAGAGACAAGATTTAAACCCGGGAGAGATAATAAAGGAAGAAGAATATATTCTAAGACTGGAAGAGAAAATAATCATGGGATTAGCTAGGAGAACATTATCCAACAATAGAAATTGGTCCTGGTCCATTAAAATGGGTTCCGCCAGAAAGGATCAAAGACTGATGCTGGCTGATGTGGTATGTAATTCCTATCTAACTAGGAATTCTAGAAAATTTAATGATTCCCATAGGGAAGTATTAAATAGCTTGTATAAAGACAAGTATTGCTTCACCGTATTTGAAAAATCCACAGTTTCATATATAAAACGTTTATTAGGAGAAGGAGCCATAGGAGAGGCAATATTTGAAATATACGCCTCAGAAGAAAATTTAAATAAAGAGGAGTTTTTAAAAATAATACTAGACAGACTTAGTATGATGGATGATGGGGCTATTAGAACCCAATTATTAAATATAAATATTAGGATAGAATCCCTTATAAAAATAGATAACAATCTTAAAAAAAGCAGGGAAATACTATGGAGTATTCAGGAAGAGTTAATTCCCCTTATGAGAGAAAGAAAAATAAATATAGGTATATTTTCATTAGATATTTATCTATATTTATTGACTGTCTATACCCACGAAGGAAAGGTAGGATTGGCAGAAAAACAAATAAGTCTATGCCAAGAAGGAATAAAAAACCTTGCCAATAGGTGGGAAAGCATAGACTATTATTTTATGTTTAAAATAAGACAAGCAGTACATGAAAACAATATTTTTGACTTTCATTCTGCTTTAAATAATATGAATGAAATGGAAACAACTATTGATGAAACCCTAGGCTTATTCCCCCTAGCCCAAGGAATAGGAAAAATTTGCACAGAGATAAAATCAGATTTAATGGGGAAAGTTCTGGGAACCAAACTCCAATCTAGGACTTTTATGATAAGATCTGATCCTAGCCAGTTGAATAGGGCTCGCGAGGATTCCGACAAAGCTATAAGTGAATTTATGAGCAGTTCAGACATTATGAGGCAATATCAATATAGGTCTATGATTGAATGCGAAGGAAAAAATTATTCATCTGCTGTTAATTATCTATGTAAATCTATGGAAGTAGATTATACAGATGAAGATTCTACAATAAAACTATTAAATATTATAATTGAAAAACCATTGATAGTAAGATTATATTCTTTAATGCATTATGTAAGGATTATGGCAGAGGCTAAAATTGGTGGAGAGGATAATATTTCAGATACAATGTTTGCTGCATGGAATAAATTAAGACTTAGTAATAGTGATATAATCCTTAAACCTAAGAACAGCCATCCCTATGAGATTATCCTTTGGAAAATGGGAACCTACATGGGTAGAAGTGGAAACATCAGTGCGGCAATAAAATACTATGATGATGCTATTAGAATCTGCAATAATACCTCAGAAGAATTAACCTTGAGAGGTATTGGATTAGGAATAATGGCTGAAAAAGCTTCTTTACTTGGTAAGGAAACAGGTAAATATAATAAAGAGTTTAACTCTTCCTCGAGAGAATTTTTGAATAACTATAATCAATTTATGGAAAGCAATCTTCCAAAGGCTATGGAAAAATACTTTGAAAATTGGAAGGAATCAATTAATCAAATCAAGAATGTAAAGGATAATGAAGAAAAATCCAATATTCTATGGGATATTTCTAGAAAAATAACCTACTAATGCACTGGGGACGTAATGCACTGGGGACGGATATTTTTGCATCAAAATAGGGGAGGAGCGAGACCATGTCTAAAAAGAAAAAGAAGAATAAAAAAGTAAAAAAGCCTAAAAAGAATTTAAATAAGGTTCTTAAAAACAACGATTTTACCGATATATTATTTGAAGATCCGGTGGTTTCAGCTAGATTGGACAAGCTATACATTATGCTAAGAAAGACTCAAAAGGGAGCTGCAATATTTAATGAAATAGAAGAGAAACTTAATGAGTGTACTAAATCTAAAGAAGTAGATAGTTATGGTTTTTATATTTATTGTATGAATTTAGTACGGACAAATACTGATGTGGCAGTATATAATTTTGAAAAATTCTTTGATAGAAGCCAGCCAGCTGGCAATTTTCCACCAGATGTTCATATAATACTTTTATTTAGAGAATATCATAAAAAAGCTATGTACAAAAAAAAGTTTGCTAAATATTCATTACTTTATAGCTTCGTTGGCTGTATGGGAGAGAGGTTTATAAGAGCTTTAGTAGATGGATTAAGGGATAGAAAAGATGAATATTTAGATGAGGGTTTAGAAAACCTGAATTGGTCCCAATTAAAAGATCGTTTTATGAAAGCAATATTCTATAGGGAAAAAAGTGCAGCATTTAAACTTCTAGGCAGGTTAAGTAATTTAGACCCAGGTGAATCCCATTATTTTGAAGCCCTTGCCCATTATAATAATAATGAATACGATGATGCCATTCGGTTTGCAAGAAAGGTATCTCCAGACAATATAGATTATAATAATGCTGTTTCTATGATTTTAAAATCCTATGCTTTAAAGGGAGAATTCGATAATTTCATGAATTATCTATTTAAAGAAAGTAAAATAAAAATAAATATATACTATTATCTTTATCTGATGCAAATATTGATGGTGAATTCTAAAGATATAAAACGAGTTCTTACAGAACTAGAAGGAAAACTGGAGTATTATAAACCCGATGAGCCAATAGGAGATACTTCGGAACATATAATATCAAAACAAGAATTGATTAGAAATTCTTGTAAATTAGCATTGGAGAGGATGGAATTATTAGAAGAGATTGATTTATACTTAGGTGAGTATGGAGAAAAAGATGAAATCCCCGATGAACTGGGCTATCGACTAATCCAAATTACTACAGCTTTAAATGTTTTACCTGAATTAGGAGAACATCTAACAAAAGAGGGAATGACAAAAACCGAACTATGTAACCACATCTTAACTTTACTAATGGAAAATTATAAACCTGAATTTGAAGATTATTATCTAGCTTTTATATCCCAACTACGTTTGGATATGAAGGAACAATTTATTAACCATGTAGCTTTTAATGGGGAAAGATTATTATTATACAGGGATGAAAGAGCATGGGAGTTAATAGAAGCTGCCTATGTGGAGAGTAGAATTCTTGGAGATAGTGAAAATCAATCAAAATTATATGAGTTACTTAAATCAGCTGGGAGACTAGATAGTCGTAGACTGGATCAATATGAAATAAGCACTCAAATGGAAGACAATCTTTCTAAAGAAGGAAAAATGGCCTATGAATCTGCGGTATGGCAATATGAAAAGGCAATATCCGAGGATTATGGTTGGAAGGATGCTGGGATGATTTCCCTAGCCTATTTTAGGATAATTGAGGTGGAAATCAATCAAAAACTTATCATACCAGCAATAAATTTAATTGGAGCTACCAATATTAAAAACCTTTATCAAGATATTCTTACTCAATATGAAGGAAAAGAGAGGGAAGATATAGAAAAGAAATGGTCCAGTTTAATACATAATTTTGAAAGCATTGAAAAGGGAAGATTACAGGGATTGACCCTTGAGGCAGTTGAATGGCTATTTGGTATGATTAAATCTAAAAGTTTGAAAAAGAACAAATCAGATTATAATTTACGTAAATTAGTATATGATAATATAGCAAAACTGGTCACAGACCCAGAAGGAATAGCTGCTATTGATGAAGGTAAAATATGCAGTTTGGTTAAATGTGAATATAGAAATAAATATAGAAATCCTCCAGCTCACACCAGATATCTACATATTGATGTGGCAAAGGAATGTAAACAATTTGTTGAAGATGGGCTATTACAGTTTTTTTCATGGGTTTAATTGATGCATTGGGGACAGGCATTTGTGCTCCAAATTATGGGTCTTTATAGTGATGTTATGGTTAAGGTGGCTAGAAAAGAAAGCAGGGGGAGTACAGCTTCTGCAATATTAAAATGACATTCTTATAATCAATTAATAAAGTTATATTACTATGCAAATCGATAATAGAGGGTGAACCATATCATAAGTAAGGCAAGATTTAGTGGATATAAGTTAAGGTTTGAAAAACCTTATTTTCATTCTAAAAGAATAAGTGATTTTGAGAAAGTGAAATTACAATATATTAATCTTTCTCCCTTTAAGGCAAGGAATGTTTATTTTGATTTGCATGGTATTGAAAGAATTTAAGTTAATTTAATAATAATTTCTAATCAGTAGATTATTTCTATAATAAATCTACTGATTTAGCTCTATGAAATTATATTTATTATCAAATAAGCTTTGCCACTGGAACTGACACGGTGAACCGTATGATAAATGTTAGCAGTTTTTGTTGCAGGTATTGCAAATGTTGGATTATCTCGATTATAAGGAATATCATATGGTTATGAGTTTTGTTTCTTCTTTTGTAGAATTAAGAAAATCAACTACTTATTATTTTAGTAAGTAATAAATATTTACTTAAACATAATAACATAAGTAGTTGATTTTCCTTTTAATTAGGGGCTACAATAGGGACCACATCCATTAACGGGACCACAGTCGTCGGGAAAACAACTTTCTGTATCATCTGGCCAACAAGAAGTCTCCATCGAACATTCTTCTTCTGTTAATAATTCAATCATATTTTACACCTCCAACATTTTTATAAATTCTTCTATATCACACCATTCTCCCTCATAGGGATTGTATGTGCAATACCATGGTTTTGCATTAATATCACCATTTAAAGAATCTGGACGACAATCATGGCAAGCATACCTATATTCACAATGGCGGCATCCATCTACACGATCCTTAGTGTACGTTAGAATCCAATCCTTGAGAATATCTTCAAGATTCCTTGACCTAATGTTTCCATGGCTAATTCTTCTTTCCATAACACAAGGATAAACATTTAAATTTATATCAATATATATTTTATTAGAAAAGCAATTGTGCATATTCATATTTTTTTCTATATATCTACGTGAAATCTTTTTTTTAAAATGTTTTTTTGTTATTAGTTTTTTCTTAAGCAAGTCAGAATCATAAAGCTTTAAATTACCCCTACCTGACAATCTTACAAAGTCATATCTAGATTTAGGTTGAATTAGGTCTTCATTCGTTTCTTCCACCATTATCCCTTTCATACGAACATTTGCAATTCTATATGGAATATTCGCTTCTTCTAAAGCTTTTATAGTGCTAAGGGCCTTGTCATGTTCTGAAGATATATTAGAGTAGATTGATAAAGCAATTTGATTGATGCTATTAACAAGTAGGCTATCAATATCAGACTTTTTAATCAATGTGCCATTGGTAAATATCTCAACAAATTGAAATTTTTCTTTAACATAACTTAGCATCTTTGATAGTAAACTACCGAGTATGTAAGGTTCTCCACCTATTAACTGAATACGAGGTACTCCCATAGCCTGTAACATATCTATAATTCTACAAAAATCTTGAAAATCCATATGTTTATTTGAAAAGTCTTCTTGGTATTCTGCTTCATTATAGCAGTGTATACAGCGAAGATTACATGTCTTAGTTACTTCAATCCAAGCGAAATCTATTGTGGGTTCTATAGTACATATGGGAGAGTTTTTTTGAGATTCTGTTGTTAAAATTTCAAAATCTAACAATTGATGAAGAAAAATTTCCTCATCTTTCGTAAATTTTTTCTCATTTGTACTTAAAAACATATTAAGCATATTCAGTGCAGATTGATCTATAGAAAAAAGTCTTTGTTTATGATACTTTAAAAGTAGCCCACCATAATAATTGAAAACCAAGCCACCTTTCTAGTTTATATGCTATAAAGGATACACCAGAATTATTATTAGATACTATTAAACTTTATAATAGATTTAATTCAAGTGGTATTTGTATTATTAATAGATATTTTAATACTATATCTCAAGAGGTTGCAAATTATGCAAATAAGATAAACTACCCTATTATCATGGTAAAAAGGAATACTGCCTATGCAGACATAATAACAGATGTGACTAAAGCCATTTTATCTTGTCAAAATAATCATGTAGCCATTTCTATAATTAATGAAATGCTTAATGAAGATGATCCTGAAGTTATCATATCCCTAGCC
>NZ_PPXW01000001.1:2196570-2248939 GCF_021655095.1 Clostridium sp. Cult1
TATAAGTTTTTCTCTTACTCATTTTACGGACACTTCCTTCCTCGGTTATTAGTATATATAAAACCTTATTTAGTGTCCATAGTTATATACTACCATCAGCGTTTAAAGTTAACTCAACATGATGTTTCAAACTTAACAGGGGTAAGCGTGGAAACATTGAGGAAAATTGAAAATGGTAGGGTAATTCCAAAGCATGAAACCTTAGATCTACTCTCTCCTATCTTAAAAGAAGATTTAAACCAACTTCTACTCAACTATAGAATTGATAATTATTATAAATTTAAACGAGTTATTAATAGCATCGAATCTAAACTTTATATAGATGAATATGCAACTCTTTCAATTGAATTAGATGAATTAAAAATTCTTTTGAATGATAACTTAAGCAAATATTTTTCTAACCTACTCAAACAATTTATATTAATGGTAGAAGCCATCATTTTAAACAAAAAGCACTATAATCCCAATGAAGCAATGAATAAACTCACAGAGGCATTAAAAATGACTACACCAAAATTTGCACTTTCTAATTATAAATCCTTTGTATATAATTCCATAGAATTAAGAATTTTAATGAATATGGCTCTCGTGATGCAAAATATGGAAACTGTAGATAAAGCTTTAGAAATTATGAGGTTTTGTTTAAAAACGGTGGAGCCTGAAGACAGCACATATCCAGAAATATGTTATAATATAGCCCATACTTACCATAAACTAAATATTCATGAAAAAGCCTTGAAGTTTTCAAATCTAGGTACAGAAAACTATGCTAAGCATAAAAATTATAATGGAATAAGTCTTTTGTATTTTAGAAAAGGGATTGCAGAATATTTTCTCAATCATGATTGTTTTATGGGTTCTTTAAATAAATCCATAGTTTTATGTGAAATTTTTAAGCAATTTAAATTAAAAGATATAATTGTAGATAATTGTAGGAGCTTTTATGGTATAGAGTTGTAGCTCCTGTTTATTCAAAAAAAGAATCAGCCATAACAGCTGATTCTTCTTATATTATTTCTGCTTTTCCAATACCTTCTTCAAAAACTGTCCTGTATAAGACTTATCCACTTTTGCTATTTCTTCAGGTGTACCTGTAGCTACTACTGTACCACCATTATCTCCTCCTTCTGGTCCTAAATCTATTATATAGTCGGCAGTTTTTATTACATCTAGATTGTGTTCTATTACTATTACAGTATTGCCTCCTTCTACTAATTGGTCTAATACCTTAATTAACTTATGGATATCTGCCATATGGAGACCTGTTGTTGGCTCATCTAATATATAGATGGTTTTTCCCGTACTCCTTTTACTTAATTCTGTAGCCAATTTAACCCTCTGGGCTTCTCCACCAGATAGTTCTGTTGAGGATTGACCTAGTTTTACATATCCTAAACCTACATCATATAAAGTCTGTAATTTTCTTTTTATCCTAGGTATGTTTTCAAAAAATTCAAGGGCTTCTTCTACAGTCATATCTAATACATCAGAAATGGTCTTCCCTTTATATTTAACCTGTAATGTCTCTCTATTATACCTTTTACCTTTACATACCTCGCAGGGCACATATACATCGGGTAGAAAATGCATTTCTACCTTTAATATTCCATCTCCTTTACAGGCTTCACATCTTCCGCCTTTTACATTGAAACTAAATCTACCTTTAGCATATCCTCGCATCTTAGCTTCTGGAGTCATGGCAAATACATCTCTTATATAGTCGAAAACTCCAGTATAGGTGGCAGGGTTAGATCTAGGAGTTCTACCAATGGGAGATTGGTCTATTACTATTACCTTATCTAAATGCTCTAATCCTTTAATATTTCTATGTTTTCCTGGTTTTATCTTTGCTCCATTTAATTTTTGGGCAAGGCTTTTGTATAATATTTCATTTACCAAAGTACTCTTCCCAGAGCCAGATACACCAGTTACACAGGTAAAAACCCCGAGAGGAAATTTCACATTTATTTTTTTTAAATTATTTTCTTCTGCACCAATGACTTCTACCCAATTGCCATTTGGTTCAGTCCTTTTAGCGGGAATTTCAATACGCTTTTTCCCAGATAGATATTGTCCAGTAATAGATTTTGGATTATCCTTTATTTCATCTATAGTCCCTTCTGCTACTATA
Organism: Clostridium sp. Cult1; assembly: GCF_021655095.1. Classification (GTDB taxonomy): domain Bacteria; phylum Bacillota; class Clostridia; order Tissierellales; family Tepidimicrobiaceae; genus Schnuerera. The sequence goes on from NZ_PPXW01000001.1 coordinate 2,198,702, forward strand.
TATCCTCCATGGACTCCTGCTCCAGGCCCAATATCCACTATATGGTCTGCGCTATACATGGTATCTTCGTCATGCTCTACTACTATAAGAGTATTGCCTAAATTAGTTAAATTCCTCAAGGTCTTCAAAAGCTTTGCATTATCCCTTTGATGTAATCCGATACTTGGTTCGTCTAATACATAAATTACTCCTACAAGGCTTGAGCCAATTTGTGTAGCTAATCTAATCCTTTGGGACTCCCCTCCAGATAAGGTGCCTGCATTCCTGGACAGGGTAAGATAATCCAATCCCACATCTCTTAAAAAAGATAATCTTTCCTTTATCTCCTTTAATATCTGATGTCCTACTAATCGTTGCCTTTCGTCAAGATCTAGATTATCCACAAAATCTATAGCTTTAGATATGGATAGATGGGTAAATTCTGCTATATTCAATCCTCCTACTTTAACTGCTAATACTTCTTCCTTCAATCTATGCCCTTTACATTTAGGGCAGGGAATTTCCGCCATATAATCATCTATTCTATCCTTCATATAATCTGAGTTGGTTTCCCTATATCTTCTTTCTAGGTTAGGAATAATTCCTTCAAATTTTCCTTTAAAGCTTCTAATACCATCTTGATAATGGCTATGAAATTTAAAACTGATAGTCCTTTTTGTCCCATATAATAGTTCATCTAAAAACTTTTTAGGTGCGTCTTTTAAAGGGATATCCATATCAAAACCATTGTCTTCTGCCAAAGTTTTAAATATTTGATAATAATAAGTAGATTCATTGGCAGTATTGAAGGGAGCAATTCCCCCTTCATTTATACTCAATTCTGGATTTGGTATAACTAATTCCTTATCTACTTCCTTATGATAACCTATTCCATTACAGTTAGGACAGGCTCCAAAAGGTGAGTTGAAAGAGAACATTCTTGGGGATAATTCTTCTATAGCTACACCACAATCAGGACAGGCTAGCTTTTGGCTAAACATTATCCTTTCTTTATCTATTACATCTACGATAACCAATCCATCTGCTAATTTTAATCCAGTTTCTAAAGAGTCAGTCAATCGCCGCTCTATACCTTCTTTGACTATTATTCTATCTACTACTATTTCAATATCGTGCTTTTTGTTTTTCTCCATATTTATATCGTCAGTTATCTCATACATTTCTCCATCTACTATTACCCTGATGAAACCTTCTTTTTTTATATTCTCTAATATATTTTTATGTTCTCCTTTTTTCCCCCTAACTACTGGTGATAGTATTTGGATCCTAGTCCTTTCTTCTAATTCCATTATCTTATCTACCATTTGGTCTACCGTTTGACTAGTTATCTCTTTACCACATTTATAGCAATAAGGGATCCCTATTCTAGCATATAATAGCCTTAAATAATCGTATATTTCCGTTACTGTACCTACAGTAGACCTAGGATTTCTACTGGTAGTCTTTTGATCAATAGAAATAGAAGGTGATAAACCTTCTATATATTCTACATCCGGTTTTTCCATTTGTCCTAAAAATTGTCGAGCATAGCTGGATAGGCTTTCCACATATCTTCTTTGTCCTTCTGCATATATTGTATCAAAGGCTAGGGATGATTTTCCTGAGCCACTTAGCCCGGTAATTACGATGAATTTATTTCTGGGAAGTTCTAAATCAATATTTTTTAAATTGTGTTCTTTAGCTCCTCTAATTACTATTTTGTTATTTTCCAAATTATATTTCACCTCTTTTTAACAATTCACTAGATAAAAACTAAGCAAATCACTGTAATCCTGCGTCTTGCATTTTCTTTAGCTGAATCATCTTATCTCTTAGCTCTGCCGCTTTTTCAAAGTTTAGCTCTTCTGCTGCTTTTAACATAGATTGTCTTATATTCTGGATCATAGCTTCTAGCTCTTCTCCTGTAAATGTACCAACTACATATTCTTCCTCTTCTTCTAACGCAATAGTGGCCTCTATTACATCCCTAACTCCTTTAATTATGGATTTTGGTGTTATATTGTGTTCTTTATTATATTTATCTTGTATTTCTCTTCTCCTATTGGTTTCCTTAATAGTTCTATCCATAGATTTAGTTATAGTATCAGCATACATAATGACTTGACCAGATACATTTCTTGCTGCTCTTCCTGTAGTCTGTATCAATGAAGTCTCTGACCTTAAAAACCCTTCCTTATCTGCATCTAATATGGCCACTAAAGAGACCTCTGGTAAGTCTAATCCTTCCCTTAATAGATTGATACCTACTAATACATCGTATTTACCTAATCTTAAATCCCTTATAATTTCCATCCTTTCGATGGTGTCAATATCTGAGTGAAGATAGGTTACCTTAATGCCAATTTCCTTAAAATAATCCGTCAAATCTTCTGCCATCTTCTTGGTCAAAGTAGTTACTAGTACCCTTTCTTTCTTTTCTGCTCTAATCCTTATTTCCTTTACTAAATCATCTATCTGGTGTTCTGTAGGCCTTACATCTATCTTAGGATCTAATAATCCTGTAGGTCTGATTATCTGTTCTACTATTTGTTCTGAATGCTCTTTTTCATAAGGCCCTGGTGTGGCCGATACATATATTATCTGATTTATATGGTCTTCAAATTCGGTAAACTTTAAAGGTCTATTATCCAATGCTGAAGGAAGTCTAAAACCATATTCCACTAAATTGGTTTTTCTAGATCTATCCCCTTCATACATACCCCCAATTTGTGGGATAGTCACATGGGACTCATCTACTATTATAAGGAAATCCTTGGGAAAATAATCTATTAAAGTATAGGGTTTGCTTCCTGGTGCTCTCCCACTTAAATGTCTTGAGTAGTTTTCTATGCCTTGGCAAAATCCCATTTCCCTTAACATCTCAATATCATATCTGGTTCTCTGCTCCAACCTTTGAGCTTCCAATAATTTATTTTGAGATCTTAATTCCTTTAACCTTACTTCTAGTTCTTCTTCTATACTAATAATAGCCTTATCTATCTTATCTTTAGATGTAGCATAGTGGGAAGCTGGAAAAATAGAAATATGTTTTCTAGCTCCAATAATCTCGCCAGTTAGATGGTTGACTTCCACTATCCTATCGATTTCATCTCCAAAGAATTCTACTCTAATGGTATTTTCACTAGAAGAAGCTGGGAATATCTCCAGTACATCTCCTCTAACCCTAAAGGTTCCCCTAATGAAATTTACATCGTTACGCATATACTGGATATCAATTAGTTTCCGCATTATTTCATCCCTATCCTTAATCATACCTGGCCTTAGGGAGACTACTAAATTTTCATAATCAATAGGATCTCCCAGCCCATATATACAGGATACACTAGCTACTATAATTACATCCCTTCTTTCAAATAAAGCAGCAGTAGCTGAGTGCCTTAATTTATCTATCTCATCATTTATTGAAGCATCTTTTTCAATATAAGTGTCCGTTTGGGGTACATATGCCTCAGGTTGGTAATAATCATAATAAGATACAAAGTATTCTACAGCATTGTTGGGAAAAAACTCTTTAAATTCACTTGCTAATTGATAAGCTAAAGTTTTATTATGGGCTATAACTAAGGTCGGTTTCTGTACCTTCTCTATTATATTAGCCATAGTGAAAGTTTTTCCCGAACCCGTTACACCTAATAGAGTTTGATGTTTTAAATCATTAAATATGCCATTTGACAATTTATCTATAGCCTCTGGCTGATCACCAGTAGGCTTAAAATTGGATTGAATTTTAAATTTATACATTTAATTCACCTCGAATTGAACGCTTGTTCGTTTCTATTATTTTATTATATTACATTTATGATTAAAGTCAAAATCTTTTTAATAAAAATAAAATAATATTGAACAATTACTATTAATATTATAAACTATTAAGGAAGGAGGAGCTAATTATGAGAAAAATATTATTTATTTTAATGGTTTTCACATTAGTTCTTATAACCATTGGATGTAGGTCTAATCAAGAAAATCCCCTTTCAACTATGGAAGAAAATACCGAGGAAAAATCCTTGAGTTATAAAATTGAAAAAATAACATTGTCTAAGGGCTTTCAGTCTACAGAACCTAATGTAGAAATATTAGATAAAACCAAAAAGTTTAAATTACTAGCAAATATTGGCCTAATAGAAAGTTCAGGTATCGAAATAAATAAAATTACTAAGTCTGATAAATCTATAAATATATATGTAAATAGATTGTTAGAATCTGGGGAAGTTCAATTAGCAGTACCAAAAGTAATATTAGAATTTGAAGACCCTATTGATGAAAATATTGAGGACTTGAAGTTCAATATAATAAACCAAAATTATGATCTAGTATCCCTAAAATTTAATAAGGACCAAATTTTAGACAAAATTTATAACCACTTTAAAATCGAACCTAGTTCTATACCAGATGTTAAACTAACCAAATTAAAAGATCAAATATATTGGCAAATATCTTTCAACAATATATTCGATAAAGAAGATATAAAATCCCCATTGGTCAATTTAAACGTAAAAGTCGATGCAGATACAGGAAAAATACTAGGTTCTGCAAAGAAAGCTATTTCTACTTATATCGATGATGGAGTCCTATTAGATTATCTACCCAATGATTACTTACTCTATAAGCAGCATTATGAAGAAAATGATACTAGTTATGAAATATTATGGATTTACAATTTATCAAATGGACAAAAGGATAAGTTATATACATCAAAAAATAAAATTCAATCAGCAAACTTTAACCCAGATGGTGAATATATTTCTATTATTGAAGCAGTTGGGGATAATAGTGACCTTTATTTAGTACAGATAGAAGAAAAAATTGCTTACAAAATAACCCCAGATACTTTTCTACATCCTAAGCTTATGAAGTGGAAAGACGATGAAACACTGTATTTTATAGATATTAAAGATGAAACATCTACCCTTTTGACTTATAATGTAAAAGAAAATACATCCAATCAAATATTTAAAGTGGATAAATTTATTGAATCTTTTGATATACTAGATAATAAACTGATATTTACTGAACCTGAAATAGACTCTGTGAATAAAAATATTTTTTTTTATGAACATGAAGATAATATCAAACAAATAGGTGTAGGTTTTAAAGCAAGTTTTTTAGATGATCAAAATATAATATATTTGGAAAATGTAGAAGAAGAAAATAAAAACATATTGTATGAGTACAATATTAATAACCATATAGTTGAAGATAAGTTAAATCAGGATATAGTCAACTATTATAAATTAGATGAAAACAATATGCTTCTAATAGAAAAAAATACCTATAATAATGATTATACAATAAATAGGTTTAATATTATAGAAAATAAGCTCACAGCTATTGCTAAGATAAATAGCGATAAAATATTCTATGATTCAAATACGGGAAAGGGCTATATAAACTTATGTCCCCCTTATGATAATGACAACCTAAGTATAATATATTCTGTTGACTTAGATAAATTAGAACTGGCAGATATAAAAAATTAAAATGAACCTTAAGGTTCATTTTAATTTTTGAAAGTAGATTTTCTTCTTTTTCCGAACTTATTAATCAATTTTACAATAAGGGTTTTAGACTCCTCTACTATAAGAATTTGATCTAAAAAATTTGAAACAACAACTATTCCTAAATTATTGATGCCTTTCTGATAGTCCTTATACTCCTTTGTTATTAATCCTTTTTTTATATCAAACACGTCTAACCATATAATTTTAGGTCTAATTAGAAGTATGTCCTCAATATCTTTCTTTGAGTATATCCTATGGTCATTTAAAGATAGTATTACATCCCCTGGATTTAAGGCCATTTTTTCACCAATACTATTAGGTAAAGTATCTAATACCCTTAGTCCATGTTCAGTAGATGTAAAGATGTAACCTCCTCTTTCTTCTTTTCTCCTACCTACTAGAATAATTATTTCATGAGCTAATGGTGCAAATATAGAAGCGATGTATTTAAAAACATGATATTTTATCGATAATCCTGCCAAAATTAACAGGATGATACTAAACAAGAATAAAAGGCTAGCAGTTTCCTTAGACTTCCTTTCTGGAAAATTTGATAACGCAAAATCCCCATAACCTAGTATAGCCATTATAGTAATTGGATAAATGTCAATATTATTGACAAATATGGTGAAAGGAACTGGCCAAAATCTATTCATGGTAAATCCACCTATTATCTCATCTTGTTTTTCCATAAAAACTGGTACTCTGTTCCTTCTTCCATCCCATAAGATTAAGAAACTTTCTACTAAATGGAGTACCCCTATTACAAACATTATTTGGGATACATTTATACTAGGCCATCTAAAGATAAGATTCATGAAGGAAATAATTCCACCAGCATAAGAAAAACACATGAATCTGGGATGGAATATAGACAGGAGCAAAGCTAAAGGCAGGATATAATAAAAATCCCTTGGATTTATTGAAATATCAAAATATATGAATATAATGCTTCCTAAAATTCCACCAATTAACCCAAATAGTGAAGATATAAGAACATTATAAACAGGGGATTTCCTATATTGGCCTAAAATCCCCTTTTCCATTTCCCCTATTTTTCTATATTGGAGATAAATAATCCCCACAACAATCCAAAAAAAAGGAGACTTTAAAATGGATAGAATATTGTATATAGAATAATATATAATTTGTAATAAAGGATGCATCCATAACTCTCCTTTACTTTAGTCCGCAAACTTATTTAATTATTTCTTTTATTTTTTCTATAGCAGTTTGTAATTGTACATCCTCTTTTAAATTTTCTACCCCTATTTCTTGTATGTCTTCAGGCAAATCTACAACAATATCTGGCTCTATGCCTATACCATGAATATTCGTCCCATTGGGTGTAAAATATTCAGATACTGTTAATTTAAAACCTGAGCCATCAGATAGTTCTCTAATTCTTTGAACTATTCCTTTGCCAAAAGTTTTATTTCCTATTAAAATTCCCCTATTATGATCTTTAATAGCCCCTGCTAATATTTCAGAAGCACTAGCACTACCTTCATTTACTAATACTACTAAAGGTGTATCTATATGCTTATTATTTGATTTTTCATATGTTCTTTCACCATTTCGTGTTTCCGTATATACTATTACTCCTTCTCCCAATAGTTCATCTGCTATATCTACACATACATTTAAAAGCCCTCCTGGATTATTTCTCAAGTCTAGAATAATACCAGAAACATCTTTACTCATAAGGCTATTTAAATCTTTCATAAAATCCTCATAAGTCAACTCATCAAAGGAGGTTATCTTAATGTAACCTATATTATTCTCTATTATATTAGATTTAACTGTTTCTAACCTAATCTCTTCTCGAACGATATCCATATCTATATAATCATTCTTTCCATCTTTATCTTTTCTTAAAACAGTAATACTAACCGTAGTTTTAGGTTCACCTTTCATTAGTTTTACAGCCTTATCCATATTGTCTGCAGAAAATTCTTCTCCATTTACCTTAATTATTTTATCTCCAGTTTTAAGTCCTGCCCTTTCACCTGGAGTCCCTTCTATAGGAGATACAACCGTTATAAGATTATCCTCTCCAGGAGTTACTATTACACCTATGCCTCCATAAATTCCTTGAGTCTGTTCTGCAAAACTTTTAAACTCATCCTCTGTCATATATACTGAATAGGGATCCTCTAATGCTTGAAATAATCCTTTTAGTTGCCCCTCTATAAGTTTTTCTTCATCTACATCCTTCAAAAAATTGTCTTTAATATAATCTTCCAATCCAATAGCTTTAGAATATTTTTTATAGGAGGAAGTTAACAGTTCATATTCTTTAGCTGGTAAAACAACCTTATCTTTATATTTAATAGTTAATAAATTGGTTGCACCAAAAGTGATGATATTAGTCAAAATTATTAGCACTACCATCAAAGTTATAATTCTCTTTTTAGACATTTTGTTCACCTCAATATTATGGATTATGTATTCTATTGTATTAAACCTACCTAAACATTATACCATAATGGGGAAAAATAGAAAAATAAAAAAGGGGATCAATTCCCCTTCAACCATGGTATAGGATCTACATAGGAACCATTCTTACGAACTTCAAAATGACAATGAGGTCCTGTAGAGATACCTGTACTACCTATTTTCGCTATTGTATCCCCTTTTTGTACCTCAGTTCCTTCACTAACTACTAAAGAAGAATTATGTCCATATAATGTTACAATACCTCCACCATGATCTATCATAATAGTCTTACCATATCCTCCTAGAGATCCTGAATATATTACCGTTCCATCAGCTGCTGCAATTACATTGGTTCCTCTAGAAGCAGGAATATCAATTCCTGTATGTAATTTTTTAGTCTTAAATACTGGATGAATTCTATAGCCATAGGGAGAACTAATCCTAGTATGACCGGGCACAGGCCATGACATAACACCGCCAGAATAAGGACCGTCTACTCGCTGTCTCTTAACTATCTCAGACTCTATATCTTTAGCTAATTTATTTAGCTTATCATATTGTTCTTCAGCCTTTTTTAAGTCCTTTTGTAGTTCAGTCATTAGCAATTCTTTAGCTCTTGTTGCTTTCGCTAAATCATTTTGTCTATCCTGTAATTTAGATCTAGCCACCTCTACTGAAGCTCTTTTGGCTTGTAATTCAGTCTTTTTATTTTCAATAATATCCCTTTGCTCCTTCATATACTTAATCAATTCCACATCATGATTGACTATAGACTGCACCATATCTTTTCTAGTTAAGAAATCACTTATGTTTGCTGCAGCTAATAATACTTCTAAATAGCCTACATTACCATTCTTATACATTACCCTTAAACGTGAGTTAAAAGTATCCTGCTTACCATCTATTTTTTCTTCTGCTTCCTCTAATTCTTTTAATGTTGTATTTATATCTTCATTTAGCTTATCCAGTTCTTTTTCTACTTTTTCTAATTCGACAACTGCCTGATCCATTTCCTTGTCCAATTCTTCAATTTGACTACTAACATCCTTAGTCTGAGTTTCTAAATTCTTTATCTCTTTTTTTGTATCATCCATTTGTTGGATAGCATTTTTTTGCTTCTTTTTAAGTTCATCTAAGCTATTATCTGCAAAAACTAATGCGTAGTTAAAAAGCAATACTAAAGCCAATATAAAGTATATGCTCTTTTTCTTTTGCCTCAAATCTCCAACCTCCCTTTTTATGCATTTAAAAATCTCTTTAATGAAACAAGACTTCCTAAAGCCCCTATTCCTGCTCCCATTGCAGTAAATATAATTGAAACATCCTTAACTAATGCCTTTGGTGGCACTAAATATACTGTAAATAACACATATAATCTGTCGTTTACCCTGTTAAAGAAATACCCATATCCATAGTTTACAATTAATATGGATATTATTGCTCCTATGAGACCAAATAGTAAACCTTCTATGATAAAGGGTCCTCTAATGTATCCATTGGTAGCTCCTACATATTTCATAATATCTATTTCCCTTCTTCTCGCTGTTACAGTAATCTTAATAGTATTCGATATTATGAATACTGAGACAAATACTAGTATGCCTATTATAATTAATCCTCCACCTCTTACATAGTTAGCAAACAATACCAACTTTTCTATAATATCTTTATTATATTTTATTTCCTCTATACCTGGAAGTCCCTTAACATTCTCCACAACTAAATCAGCATATTCAATATCTTCTAATTGCACTACTATTGTATTTGGCAGAGGGTTAGTTTCTAGTCCTTCTAAAAGGTATGCATCCTCTTCCCATTCCTTTTTCATAATTTCTAAAGCTTGATCCTTAGATTGAAATATTACTGATAAAACTCCTTTAACATCTTTAGTTTTACTTTCAATTCTATCTAATTGCTCATCAGAAATATCATCTTCCAAAAATATTTGGACTTCATCAAATTTGTTCTTCGTATCAATTACTACATTATTTATACTTAATATCATAATTAAAACAAGGCCAAGTATTACCAATACAGCAGTAATAGAGCTAACGGAAGCTAATCCCATCCCTCTATTTCTCCACATACCTTGGAAACCTTGTTTAACAATATTTTTAAGGATTCGAAAGCTCATGCTCATACACACCCTTCTCTTCGTCTCTTATTATCTTGCCTCCATCAATTGCAATAACCCTCTTTTTCATTATATCTACTATATCCTTAGCATGAGTTGCCATCAAGACTGTAGTCCCACGTCTATTAATATCTCTAAGTACCTTCATTATTTCCCAAGCAGTATCAGGATCCAAGTTTCCTGTAGGCTCGTCCGCTATCAATATTGGTGGACTATTGACTATAGACCTTGCTATAGCCACTCTTTGATGCTCACCTCCAGAAAGCTCATCTGGATAACAATGGGCCTTCTTACTTAAATCTACCATACTTAAAACCATTGGAACATTTCTTCTTATATCTTTTGGGTGAGCCCCAATGATTTCCATAGCAAAAGCTACATTTTCATATACAGTTTTATTTGGCAATAATCTAAAATCTTGAAAAACTACTCCCACATTTCTTCTTATATATGGAATTTTTCTATTTTTAACTTTAGTAATATCCATATCGTTTAGATAAATTTTCCCTTCCGTTGGATCTTCCTCCTTTAAAATAAGTTTAATTAAAGTAGATTTCCCAGCTCCACTAGGTCCAACTAGAAAGACAAATTCACCTTTTGATATGGTAAGATTTATATTTGATAATGCTTTTACTCCGTTTTTATACTCTTTACTTGTATTAATAAATTTGATCAAAAATTTTCACCTCTATGTATTAGGAATCTTTCATGACTTATAATATGATTATAACATAATTATTATATGATTCTATTTAAAATCAATAAATCCTCTTTTTTTATAAATTTTTAAAACTTATTTTACATATTCACTTTAATAATATATTATAATATAAGCTGAACAATAAATAAACAGTAAAGGGTGGTAATTTTGGATAAAAAAGTATTAAGAGATAAAATGCTTGAAGAAAGATCCAAACTTTCTCATGAGGAAATAATGATTAAATCTAGGGCCATTCGGGATAAACTATTTAGTTTAAAAAAATATCAAAAATCAAACTTTATTTTTTCTTTTATTAGTTTTAAAGATGAAGTCAATACCCATGATATAATTAGACAATCCCTTTCAGTAGGAAAAAGGGTAGGAGTCCCTATTACTATTCCGAAAGAAAGAAAGCTATTAGTTTCTGAAATACTTGATTTTGATAATGAATTGGAAATAGGATATTACAATATTTTAAGCCCAAAAAAAGGCTATATTAGAGAAGTCTCTCCTAATCTAATTGATTTGGTATTAGTTCCTGGCCTTATTTTTACTCCTACTGGCTATCGTATAGGCTATGGAGGAGGATATTACGATAGATTCTTTAGTAATAATAAAGAAACCTTCAAAATAGGACTATGCTATGAAATGCAAATTGCACCTGAAGTTCCTAGAGGTAAATACGATATCCCTGTAGACTATATAATCACTGAAGAACGAATTATCGATTGTACCAATTAAACTATTAGCTTAGAAAAAATGCTATAATAGGTATTGTAGGTATTGGCGGTGAAATTTATTTTTTAGGAGGAATTTAAATGATAAGAACTGTTGGAACTACAGTAAGAGGTATAAGAGCTCCTATAGTAAAAGAAGGAGACAACCTAGTAGACATTGTTGTGGATTCCGTATTAAAAGCATCAGAACATGAAAACTTTTATATTAATGATAGAGATATAATTGGAATAACAGAATCACTAGTTGCAAGGGCACAGGGTAATTATGCTACATCTGAAGATATTGCCCAAGATATCAATAAAAAATTCCCTGGGGATATAGGAATTGTATTTCCTATACTTAGTAGAAATAGATTCTCTATTATTCTAAAAGGTATAGCTTTGACTGGTAAGAAAATATATTTATTACTTAATTATCCTTCTGATGAAGTGGGAAATAGATTAATGGATATAGATAAAATGCATAATCTGAAAATAAATCCCTATACCGATACTTTAAGTGAAGATGAATATAGAAAGCTATTTGGAAACAATGTTTGCCATCCATTTACAGGAATAGATTATGTACAATTATATAAGGATTTAACCGTTAATAATGATGTTGAAATTTACCTTTCTAATGATCCTACTTTAGTTTTAAAATATACAAAAGACGTTTTAGTTGCAAATATTCATGATAGAAATAGAACTAAGCAGATTTTAAAAAAAGCAGGTGCACATAAGGTTGTCGGATTAGATGATCTGCTAACAGAACCTATAAATAGTAGGGGATATAACCCAGAATATGGCTTATTAGGCTCTAATTTAGCCACGGAAACTAAGATTAAACTATTCCCAAGGGATAGTAAATACTATGTAGATGAAATTCAAAAAAAGATTAAGGAAAAGACGGGTAAATTAGTAGAAGTGATGGTTTATGGAGATGGGGCTTTTAAAGATCCTGTAGGTAAGATCTGGGAGTTAGCTGATCCAATAGTATCTCCAGGTTATACCTCTGGTCTAGAGGGTACCCCTAATGAAATCAAATTAAAATATCTAGCTGATACAGAGTTAAAAAATCTTGAAGGGGAAGAAGCAATTGAGGCAATTAAGGAAAAAATAAACAGTAAAGATGCAGACCTAAAAGCCCATGCAGAATCTTTAGGGACAACTCCTAGGAGATTAACAGATTTATTGGGAAGTTTATGTGACTTAACAAGTGGTAGTGGAGATAAAGGTACTCCTATAGTACTTATTCAAGGCTATTTTGATAATTTTGCAACAGAATAAGTCATTAAGGCAGACACGTAGGTCTGCCTTATTCATATTCTTTACTTGCGTCAGAATAATATTTTAGCTTCTTCTGTACAAGATAATTGATAGTACCCTTCTCATATTGACCTTTATCATTTATTTTCCCAGCTTTTATTCCAGTTAATATCTCAATACCCTCATCTATGGTTTTCACTCCAAATATTTTGAATTTCCCTAATTTAACAGCGTCTATGACTTCGTCTTCTAGCATTAAATTTTCAATATTTTGATATGGTATAATTACCCCTTCATTTCCTGTCAATCCTTTTAGCTTGCAAGTCTTATAAAATCCTTCAATCTTTTCATTTACTCCTCCTATAGGCTGAATCTTACCTTTTTGATTTACAGAGCCCGTAACTGCAATAGACTGTTTAATTGGTTTGTCTGCCAAGCTAGACAATAAAGCGTATAGTTCAGTGCTAGAAGCACTATCTCCATCTATGCCAGTATAAGATTGTTCAAAGGTGATACTAGCTGTTAAAGATAGAGGAAAATCTTTAGCATATCTCTCTCCTAAATACCCACCCAGTATAAGAACTCCTTTATCGTATATACTTCCAGACTGTTCTACTTCCCTTTCTATATTAATTATACCTTCTTTTCCTAAAAAGGTATTTACAGTTATTTTACTAGGCCTTCCAAATATATATTGACCTGAATCGATAACGGACAGCCCATTGATTTCTCCAATCTTTTCTCCTTCTGTATCTATCATTATTATATCTTCTTTTATTAACTCCATAAGTTTCTCCTCATAAGTGTTGTTTCTATAATTTTTCTTATAAATTGCAATATCTATATCTTCTTTAGTGACTACATCTCTTTTTTTCATGTCTGCCCATAGATCAGCTTCATATATTATTTCTACTAATTCATTAAACTTTGCAGTTAACTTATTTTGATTTTCTGCTTTACGACTACTCCATTCTATTAAGGCAGCTAAAGCTTCCTTGTCAAAAGGTTTTAAACCCTCCTCCTTACACTGGTAAGCTACAAATGAACCTATTTTTCTAATATTTTCTTCACTTTTGTCCATTTCTATATCGAAATCTGCTCTTATTTTAAATAGTTTCCTAAAATCATCATCATAATTAAATAATAATTGGTATAAATAATAATCTCCAACAATAACTACTTTTATATCTAGAGGGATAGGTTCTGGACGCAATGTCTCTGATATTACATTTAATCCCGTAATATTTTCTATCCTTATTTCTTCTGTAGTTATAGCTCTTTTTAATCCTTCCCAAGCATGACTGCTTTGTAAAATATCTTTTGCTTGTATTATAATATATCCACCATTTGCTTCATGTAAAGATCCAGGTCTAATCTTCATATGGTCTGTTTTTAATACTCCTAATTCATTTACATATTCCATCTTACCAAAAAGATTATGATAAGTTGGGTTCATCTCTCTAATAACGGGAGCTTTAACTTTTCCATTGTTGTCCATAAAGAGATTTACTTGGTATCTTTTCATAAAATCTTCTATCTTATCTCTTTGCAAAAGGAAACCATCCAAATTATTCTTTTTATCTTTATTCAAAAACATATCATAATTTTTTACTATATCTTCCTTCATATCATTTAAATACTCACATATCTTATCATTATCTTCATACTTCTCTATAAAAACGTTAATATGGTTATTTAATACTTGGAGAACATTTTTCTCCTTTAATTTTTTAATTTCTTCTATCAGATTATTCTCTATATCTTTTACTCTTTTCACATAATCGAAAGCTTTTTGATTTAATTCATTAGAGGTCTTTATCAATTCTTCTATTTCTTCTTGAGATAGACTATCCAATTCTTCATCGGTCATTGGTCTACCTTCCTTAAGTGGTATACTTAATATACCCCTTTCAGTTTGTTTAAATATAAAGCTATATCGCTTTGCCAGATGATTTAGCTCATTTAGCACTTGCTGTGCTTTGTTTTGATGAGTTGTATATATTAAATTTTTATTGTTTTCATATTCCTTTGAGCTCAAAGTTTTGGGAATTTCTATTCCTATATCTTTTATAATTTTTTCTACATCTCTTTTAAACATTTTTCCCTGTCCACTATCCATACTTATAGCTTTTGGGAACTGAGGCTTTTTAAAATTGAATACATAACACCAATCTTTCGGTGCTTTCTTTTTAGCAGAAAATTCTTTTGCTACTAGATAAGAATAACTATTCCTGCCTGTTCCTGTCAATCCTGAAACATATATATTATATCCTTTTTTCCTAATCGAAAGTCCATATTTTAAAGCTTCCATAGCCCTATCTTGTCCTATCAATTCTCTATAAGCTGGTAAATCTTCAGTGGTACTGCACTCAAATAAATTGGGATTACATCTTTTCTTTAGTTTTTCTAAAGGAACTACATACTTTATCATAATATTTCACCCCTATCTATTTTATTTATATATACCCTGTTTTTAACGGTAAAAATTATATTATCTATATGTGAATATATATTTAGTATATAATTAAATTAAATTTTGTTTACAAATCCACTTGATTAAAACAAAAGACGCCTGATAGGCGTCCTTCCTGATAGAAGTTGATTATATCATTCTTCATACTCTACTTCTAATCTAATGCTCTCTGGCATCTTATTTAAATTTGTTTTTACTATTGTAAAAGGATAAGAAAAACCTTGGGCTACAATGTCGTTAGTATCTGGATCTTTAAACTTAGCATAAACTACTAAATCGAAATCATCCTTAGTTCTTTGTTCCATCATTATTTTGTCCACATCTACCTTATACCCACCAGTCTGTTTTTCTCCCCTAGTTACTAATACATATATTTCATCATTCAGTCTACAGGTTAGAGCTCTTTCTTCAGCCAGATATTTAGGAAGTATTTCTTTTATTTTCTCAGGAATCTCAGATGATTCTAACACTTTGTATTTCACCTTTTGATCACCCTTATCTAAAAATTTTGGAACGAAAAGGATTGCTAGTATCAATATTATTATTCCAATGGCTATATAAGTTTTTTTCAAATCCACCCCTCCCTATAAAGGTATCTCTTATATTATCCTATTCTAGGAAGTATAGGTTTATGTATTTATGAAAAAAATAGCACCAAAATATGCTGGTGCTATATTATATTACCTAATTTTCTATTTTGCCAATACTGTTTTTGCCTTTTCAATTATATTACTAATGTTTAATCCATACTTTTCTAAAAGAAGATTTCCATCTCCCGATTCTCCAAAGGTATCCATTGTACCGATTCTTTCCAAATAGGTAGGCTTATTTTCAACTAATACTTCTGCTACTGCACTGCCTAATCCTCCGATTATACTATGCTCCTCTATGGTTACTATTCCCTTTGTTTCATTAGCTGCTTTGATTAGTATATCCTTATCTATTGGTTTGATAGTAGATATATTAATAACTCTAGCTGAAATACCTTCCTTCTCTAATTCTTCTGCTGCAATTAACGCTTTTTTGACCATTATTCCAGTGGCTATTAAAGTAACATCCTTGCCTTTTCTTAATTCTATTCCTTTACCTATTTCAAACTTATAGCTTTCATCAAATAATACTGGTACCTTGCTTCTTCCTAGTCTAATATATACAGGACCATTATATTCTGCAGCCTTATATATACATTGCTTAGTTTCTACAGCATCTGCAGGGTTTAATACTACCATATTAGGTAAACTTCTCATAATACTTAAGTCTTCAAGGGCTTGATGAGTAGCTCCATCTTCTCCAACGGATAAGCCAGCATGAGTAGCTGCTATCTTAACATTTAATTTAGGATAGCATACGGAATTCCTTATAATTTCAAAGGCCCTTCCCGATGCAAAAACTGCAAAGGTACTAGCAAAAGGTATTTTACCAGAAGTTGCTAATCCAGCAGCCGTGGCAACTAAGTTCTGTTCTGCTATTCCTACATTGATAAACCTATCGGGATAAGCTTTCTTAAAAATTCCAGTCTTAGTTGAACCAGATAAATCTGCATCTAATACAACAATATCTTTATTTATTCCGCCTAATTCCTTAAGAGCTTCACCATATGCATCTCTAGTTGCTATCATATTAGTCATTAATGCCACCTCCTAGTTCATCTATTGCTTTCAAAGCTTCTTCTTCATTGGGTGCCTTGCCATGCCAGCCTACTTGATCTTCCATAAAAGATACCCCTTTGCCCTTTATGGTTTTAGCAATAATAATTGATGGTTTCCCCTTAGTATTTTTAGCTTCATCTAAAGCTTCAAATATTTCTTTAAAGGAATGACCATCTATTTTAATCACATGCCAACCAAAAGATTTAAATTTTTCATCTATCGGTTCAATATTCATAACTTCTTTATTAGTTCCATCAATTTGCAATCCATTATTATCCAAGAATACAGTTAGATTATCTAATTGATAATGACCTGCTAACATAGCTGCTTCCCAGATAATTCCTTCTTGAGATTCTCCATCCCCTATTAATGCATATACCCTATAGTCTTTTTTGTCTATCTTTCCTGCTAAGGCCATACCATTGGCTGCTGCCAATCCTTGTCCCAAAGATCCAGTAGTCATATCTACGCCAGGAGTACCTTTCATATCTGGATGCCCTTGTAGCATAGAATCAATTTTCCTTAACTTCATTAATTCTTCTTTAGGAAAATAACCCTTTTCTGCCAAAGCTGCATAAAGCACAGGAGCAGCATGACCTTTAGATAACACAAACCTATCCCTATCTTCCCAATTTGGATTATTAGGATCAATCTCCATTTCCTTAAAATAAAGAGCTGCAAGTATTTCACATGCAGACAAAGAACCACCGGGATGACCTGATTTGGATTCTTTGAGCATATTGATTATATTGACCCTCATATTGCTTGCTACGGTTTCTAACTCTTTGTAATTGTCCATTTTCATACCTCCTATTAACTTTTAATTTCTTCAAATCCTTCTCCTAATACTTCTGACATTTCAGTAACCATAATAAAAGCATCCTTATCAATATCATAGACTATATCCTTTGTCTTAGCAAACTGGGACCGATTCACCACGCAAAGAAGTACGTCTTTTTCTTCTTTAGTATACATACCTATACCTTTAAACAAAGTAACTCCCCTATCTAAGTCTTCCATAATCTTTTTGCTTATCTCTTCTGGTTTGCTGGTTATAATAAGAAATCCCTTCAAATACCCAATTCCTTCTAGTATTAAATCTATAACTTTAATCGTTATAAACAAAGATATAACAGAGTAAAGGGAAGTTTCAACCTTCTTATCTACAATGCCTGCAAAGGCAACTACTACAACATCTATAGCCATCATAAAAGTTGATAAACTTAATGATGGAAATAATTTATTGAGTATGGAACCAGCTAAATCTGTACCACCCGTTGTTCCACCAAATTTAAAAACTATACCTAAGCCTATCCCCGATACCAATCCACCGAATATAGAAGATAGTAGTAAATCTGGAGTTACTGCTTGAATGGGAATTATCTTTAAAAACAGAGATAATAATGCAGTAGCATATAGGGTTTTCCATCCAAAATTCTTACCTAGAATAATCATTCCAATTATAAATAAGGGAATATTTATAGCTAAATTGGTCAAATAAACTGGAATCCCTGTAATCTTTTTTAATACAATTGCAAAACCAGTTACTCCTCCTGGAGCAATAGTATTTGGCTCTAAAAAGAAGGTTAACCCAATTGCTAATAAAAACACACCTACACCTAGTCCTACTAAGGACAATAAAGTTTTATACCATTTTTCCTTTTCCATAAAAACCTCCTACCTTATTGGATTACATCTTTAGAAAATAATATATATAGCATAAATTTAGGTAAAACCATCTGTCGTTTAATACGTGATGGTTCCTTAATTAATCTATATAGCCACTCTAATCCAAGTTTTTGGAAGAATTCTGGGGCTCGTTTAGAATCTCCAGATAATATATCCATTGTACCTCCATTTCCTATTATAACCTTTCCATCAAGTCTATTTTTGTTTTTAGCTATCCAAATCTCTTGTTTTGGAAATCCTAGCCCAACAAATATAATATCTGGTTTAGCTCCATTAATTCTATGTATTAAATTTAATTCATCTTCGTGATCTTCATATCCAATATGACTACCTTTAAAATATCCATGATGATAGCCTGTAATCTTAATATTTGGATATTCTTTTAAGATATTCTCTGCTGCTCTTTTAGCAACACCATCTTTTCCCCCTAATAAAAATAGCCTATAACCTTTCTTATTAGCAATTTCTAATAATTTTATTGAAAGATCAAATCCAGTTACCCTTTCTTTTAAGGGCTTTTTCTTAATTCTAGATCCATAAATCAGTCCAATGCCATCTGGAATGATTAAATCATTTTGATTAATAATTTCCTTTAAGTTATTATCGTCTTTAGCTGCCATAACAATTTCAGTATTAGGCGTACATATGGTTTTTAAGCTATCTCCATTCAAAAATTTTTCAACAATTTCTGTTGCTCCATCTATGGTTACATTATCTATCTTTACTCCAAAGATATTTACATTTTTCAAGATACCACCTACCTTTTTAAAAGGTCTAATGCCATATTGACATTTTTCAATGCTTCTTGTCTCATCTTTATATCTAGCTCTTTTAGTCCGTTTTTTAATTCCGCCCTATTCTTCCATACATAGTCAATATTAGAAATAAGGTGGTCATATTGTAAATTCTCCACCGAACACATATGCCCCATATCTATTGATTTCAAAAATCCCTCAATCTTAGGGTCATATACAATACCTACCATTGGCACATTTTGAGTAGCTGCATATATTAAAGAATGAAGTCTCATGGCAACTATTATCTCTAATCTTCTTATTATACCCATAATGTCTTCTACATTATATTTGTTAGAAATAATATAACAATTTTGACTAGAAACTCCTTCTAAAATATTTTTGCTAATAGATAAATCTTCCGGATAGTGCATTGGAATTAATATTACATTGACCTTATACTTTTCGATAATATGATCTATAGCCTTAGCTACAATAGGAATCAGGTTATCTTCATTGATCCAGTTTCGTACTGAAATACCTACCAAAGGTCTTTCCCAGGGTATTCCTTCCTTAGTTAAAATATCATCTATTACCCTTTCCTTACTGGGCTCTAGAGTAAATACTGGGTCAGCTGTTACAAAGATATTTCTATTTTCAACTCCCAAACCTTCTAGAAAAGTTTTTGAGTCTTCATCCCTTAGTGTAATTAAATCTACTTTATTAAGAGTTTTTCTAGTCAAAATTCGGTTTAATTTTTTATTAATAGGCCCTATACCATTAGCATATACCATAATAGGTTTATCAAATCCCTTTGCCAATTTCATTAAAGTTAAATAATATAGTAAAGAACGGGTACTAGTTATATCCTGTAGAAGGCTCCCACCTCCGCTAATAAATAGATCGCATTCTTTAATCGCTTTAATTACATCCTTCATCTTAAACCTGTTAACGGCCTTTATTCCGTAGACTTTTTCGGTAAAAATAGGGTTATTAGATAAAACTGCAATTTCTATGGAATTATCCTTTTCATTTATATCCTTTACTATGGCCTTTAATATAGCATCGTCGCCGCTATTATCGAAGCCATAGTATCCAGAAATAAGAATTCTTTTGTTTATACCCATAAGTATTCTCCTTTTTAACTAGTCTCTGGAAGTTTATCTGAAATTCTTATCAATGTTAGTAATAGAGCAACAAGTATCCAGAAAGTAGTAATTATTCTAGGTATATATAATATGTTTTCCACCGCTCCATGGGCTAATACAGCGGCTAATCCTGATAAGACCCCTATTGCCATGGTCTTGATATAATTATCTTTTCCCTTAACCAATTTCTTAATAGAGTATTTAAATAAAACAAATATAAAGATTGTAAAAATTATGAAACCTAATATTCCCATTTCCGCCATAGTCTCTAAATAGGTATTATGTGCATGGTAAGTAGGCATTGTTCTAATATATGTCTCAAAAGTTGCCTTAAAAGGAAGATGCCCAAATCCTACCCCTACCAGCCAATTATCCTTTATTATATCTAGCGTTATCTTCCACATTCTTAACCTATAAGAGTTAGATGAATCAGCAAAATTTACAATACTTGCTATCCGATTTAAAATAGTTGACGGTAAAAAATAGATTGCTCCTATTCCTAAAGGAATAATAGATAAAAGTAGCCTTTTTTCAATTAATAATACAAATACAAACATTCCAAAGGCAAATCCAACCCAACCGCCTCTAGACAAAGTCAGCACTAATGCTAATATAAGAATCAAACTAGAAATTAAAAATATGGCCTTTTTATGGATCTTCTTAGAAAACCAAAATAATGATAAAGATATTGGTATTAGCATTATCAAATACTCAGCAAATATATTTGGATTCCCAAAAACGGAATAAATTCTCGTTTTTACATCTGGATTGTTTGTTGTATCTACCCATTTGTCTTCTATTTCTACTCCAACCTTATACTGATAAAAACCATAGGCAGCTACCAATACTGCTGAAATAACTAAAATAACTATAAGTATATTGAAATCCCTTTTAGTGTCTATATTGTTTACTATTACAAATAAAAATCCTATAGATGTAAGATGAATAGCTAAGTCTCTAAAGCTACCAGAAGGATCAATGGATGTAATAGTTGAAATAATAATGATCCCTACATAAAATATTATATGCATATCTATTGGCTGCTTAGTTAAAGGATTTGATTTCTTAAATAGCGCCTTATATAGATATACTCCAACCATAAAAATCATAAATAATAAGTTTAACATATCTGGCATAAAAGGAAATATAAACACTCCTGCATATATTCCAATCCTTATATCGTATAAAATAAGGACTATTCCTATTAACCCCAATAATATAATTGCAAAATAGTTTAAAGGTAACCTATGGTATACCATGGAAAATATTATACCTAATCCTATGGGGAGAAGTATTGCTTTCCTCTTTATAGATTCTACCACCACTGATCCACTCCCTCATCTATAGTAAATATGCTTTTTACTAATTTAAAAGTATAGCTTCCCTCTAAAAGACTATTATAGTCATCTTTAATCCTCAATCCCATTAAAGAAATTAATATTAAAGCTATGGAGATAATATAGGAACGCCCAAAGTAATATCCTCTAATTAGGTTATTGCCTATAATTCCCATACCAAAAGCTATAAAGAATATATAAAATGTACTTTGGAGTTGTACCTCGTCATAAAAAAGATTATAGATACTAGTATATATAAAGCTTCCATGATTTGTTTTCTTTATTCCTTTCCTTAACCCTCTAAAAATTTTGGTTACTAGATCTAAGACCTGACAATATACCTTATAAAGTAAACTTTCTACTAGTAAACTCCTATTAGATCTAAATAGACCAATAGTTAAAGAACCTTTGGATAGAAACTCTATACATTTTGTTAACCTACCATTAAATTTCTTTAATAGACTATATTCATAACCTCTTTGTAAAACATGCCAAATGCCTACCAAAAATCGTACTACTACACTATTATACATAGAACCACTCCTAGTTCCTTTATTCTACTTCAACTCCAAGTACTGTACTCATAACCGCTACATTTCTATTTTTCAACCTAAATTGTGCACCTATTCGAATTTGTTCTCCACCCGCTATTACTACATCAGGATTTTCCTTTACATCTGCTTCAACCGTCATGGTGACCACATATTTCTCAGGAACTTCTGCCAATACCCATCTTCCATCTCCACTTTCAACAGGTTCTTTATAAGGCTCTACTTTTTTTTCTACTATTTCACCAAGCAATTGTCCCTTGTCATAATGGTATAATGGGTCTCCTATTACTATCCCATCTACGGTGGCCATCCTTACTTCAGAAACTTCTACAGTTATTAATGCTTTTTTAGTCTCTGCAGTTGCAACAGGGCTTTTTTTCATACGTTTAACTCCTCCAACAACTAATAGAGCAACTATCAATATTACAGCCAAATCGATTATGTTAATGACTCCAAATAATTTTCCCTTTTCATTTACTATCTTCATTCTTTCTACCTCCTATGTTGAATAATTTGATTGTAAATTTCACAATGTTCTTCTGCCATCTTTCGAGAAGAAAAGTTTTTCTCAACACTGTTTAATAAGTTTTCTCCCATAGTTTTTATCACTTCCCTATTTTCCATGAGATAGTCCAATTTATTTGCTAAAGCATCACTGTCACCAACATCAATGAGCCAACCATTGTAACCATCTTTGATCAACCGATTAATTCCACCTACATTTGTGCTAATAGTCATCTTTTTAAGTTTTGAGCCTTCTAAAATAACATAGGGAAAACTTTCGCTAATGGAAGTCAACACATTTATATCTATAGCATTAAAAAATGAATATTGATCATTCACAAATCCTAAAAAATAAACATAATCCTCAATTCCCATATCCCTTACTAAAGACTTAATCCTTCTTTCATCATTCCCTGTTCCAGCAATTAAAAATATAATATCCTTCCTTTTTTGAAGGATTTTATATGCAGCCTTAATAAAGGTTTCATGATCTTTCACTAAATCAATTCTTGCTATTATACCAACAATTACTTTATCTTTCCCATCAATATTATATCGATTTAAAAAATCTTCCTTGCTGATATAATCAATATCAGATTCTAAATCAATACCATTATAAACCGTAAATATCTTTTCCTCTTTAAACCCTCTATTCACTAGCATCTGTTTAAAAGTATCTGAAATGGCTATATAATAATCAAATCCTTTTAAGGCTATCGAATTAATAGGTGTATAGACTATTCTCTTATAGAAATTATCCCTAAAATCCAGCTTATAATCGCTATGTATAGTCGTAATCATCGATTTTTTTATCCTTGTTCTAAGCAACATGGCTATAAAATTAGCTCTAGCACCATGACAATGGATTATATCATAACCTTCTTTATCTATTTCAGTTATTAACCTACTAATAACCGACATATCTGTTCTTTTCTTCTGCTGAAATACCTCAATATTAATTCCCGCTTCTATAGCCTCATGATAAAATGTATCCTTTATAAAACATATAACCTTTGCATCTATTAATTTATTTAATTGTTTTACCAATGAAATAATATGAGTTTTGGCTCCGCCTGTATCTCCGCCACTAATTAAATGAAGTACCTTCATCATAAAATAGCCCTAATTAAGAGCTTCCTCCTTCCCTTTAGAAGCAAATTAAACCCCCAATATTATAACACAAATTATTGCTCATATTGTATATAATTTATTATCTGATAATTTTTTTGATAATATAGAATCAATCTTTCGACTATATTCTTCTTTTAAAATCCTATTAGTCCTAAAAGATAAAAGTAGATTGTATTCACTGCTTACTTGTCTAAAATACTCAGGTTTAAATCCTTCTTTTTTTAACATATCTTCCATATAAGATAAATATTTGAAATTTGTTTTTACAAAAACCTCTGCTCCAAATCCCTCTTTAAGAATTAATCTTTTTCTCCTATCTAATAATCTAAAGACCTCAAATCCCATTGCCCATTGGGAGGTGAAAACCTTGTATATCTCACCTTTATTATTGTATAGACATTCATCCATTATACTTAAGCTATTTATCAATAAAGGCATTATTGGACAATTTACTTCATACATATAGATTTTATCAAAATTTCTATTCCATACTTTTAAAGCCTTTAAAAGGGCTTTTGTTGTCTCTACATGATCCTTATGACCATCTATTAAAAAAGGAGTATATATAATTGTGGGTTTCTCTTCTTCTAATATATCTATAATTTTTTCTATTAATTCTTCTTTAGAAGAATCTAGTTGTCCATCTAATTCATCTAGAAAATATAAATTATCAAATCCATATACTTCCTTTACCTTTTTCCCCTCTTTTTCCCTTTTGTTAACTAGTTCTACCCTACTTAAATCGCTTGTACTACCGCCTCCATCCGTTAAGTATGCTAATGCCATTTTATTACCTACCTTTTTATGCTTCAATAAGGTGCCGCCTAATCCAATAGTTTCATCGTCTACATGGGGAGATAATACTAAAACCTTCTCTCCTGTAGCAATCATAGCATCTATTTCAATATTATCTCTTTTAGGGCTTTTTTTATAAAAATAATAGCTATATATTCTGTTAACCAATTTTAAAGGGTATTTAAGGATTAATTTTGCCAAATTCTTAACCATAAACTCACATCCTCTATCTAAGTTTTACTATCTTATCTCATATCCCCCTTTAACTAAAAAAACAGAATCATTAATGGCATAAACTCCTCTCCCATCACCCCTAGGAACTATTAACAAATGATTAATAGGCACTTCTTCATCCTTTTTTAAATCTTTTCCAACTGTTAAATCTGATAATCCATCTTTTCCCAAGGCTACTATTTTTGCTCTTCCAGGTCCGTTTCCCGTTCCACCTCTTAATATAATCTCTGTCCCATCTTTCCCAATAATAGATTGACCAGCTAGTATTTGAACTACTTCAAAACTATTAGATAAATTATTATTCTCTCCAACAGCAGACAATTTTTCATCTATATAATATTTTAATTGGTCAATTCTTTTTTCTAAATAGCTTAAGGATACTAAGGGATCCTTTTCCGAACCTGGTTCCGAAAAAACAATTCTACTACCAAGAATAATAGATGCTGCACCTAAAACCAATATAGTCTTTTTAAACTTACTATTTTTCATTTGATTTTCCTCCCTATTAAATCTATTTTAAAAATAATCCGCCTTGTATTCAGGAATATAAATTTTATCTGTCCCTTCAATCCCATTATTAAATGAAACCACAGTCCCTCGATTATTAAATATTTTATAAATAATGGTTTCTTTAGTAGTATAGCTAAATAGAATTGGAAAGTCTACTTTAATAAAATAATCATTGTATTCATTATTAAATCTACCTAGAACATAATAGATATTCCGTCCTCTATTAAAAAGTAGATAAGATTCCCCGTTTTTTTGATAATAGTAATATTTTTTAATTGGAGATTTTGTAAATCTCCAAACTAAATAATTATCATCAATATAATCCGTTTCATCTTTTAGCTTTGACTTACTTAATACCGGCTTTAAATAAGAATATTTATTTATTCTCCAACCTAGCTTTAGATTCCCAGGCAAAGAGTTTTCATTTGGGAAATTATAAATAAAAGCACCCTTAGTTTTTTCTAAAGCTAACTTACTAGATTTTGTAAATATGCCTTTTCCCCTATGACTCTTCAAAACAGCAGTATCACAAGGTTGATAGGACAAATGATCTTCTATGTCATTTCTCCAAAAAGCTCTTATTCCTATTAGCTGACCTTCATCATAAGCTAGAACTATATATGAATCTCCATAAATATTATCAATATACTTCCAATTAAACCACTCTAAACTATAATTGGTATGAAAAACTGTGTTAAATAGATCTACGAATTCCTGTTTTTCTTTTTCTATAAACTCACCACTTAACTTACATATATAAGTTATATCTACCTTGTCTCGCAAGTCCAAACACCCACTTTCAAAATACTATATCTTCTTCATTTGATTATACTATAATTTGCTTACCTTTTAAAGAAATTAAAAAAATAAGCATATCTAACTCAATGCTTATTTTTTACAAGTCTATTAATCCCAAGCTTATTTTTAAACAATCATCTACCTTTTCCATCATTTCATCATTAAATCTACCTATTTTTTCCCGTAGTCTTTTTTTATCTATAGTTCTTACCTGTTCTAATAAGACTACAGAATCTTTAGGAAGTCCATACTCTGGAGCACTAATTTCTACATGTGTAGGTAGTTTTGCTTTATTAATTTGGGAAGTAATAGCCGCTACAATAATAGTAGGGCTATACTTGTTACCTATATCATTTTGAATAACAAGAACAGGCCTTACGCCTCCTTGCTCTGAGCCAACGACAGGGCTCAGGTCAGCATAAAAAACATCTCCTCTTTTTACGTTCACATTTTTTCACACCCAGTAAGCTTTGTTTCATATATATTTAATTCTACCATATCCTGTTCAAAACCTATTTCAGCAAGAGCTAAATTGATCTTGCTCATTTCTACATATCCATCTTTAAGTCTTTGAGAAACTTCCAACCTTCTCTTTTCACGAATATACAGCTTCATAGCTTCTTTAACAAACTCACTTCTATTTTTCTTCTCCATAGAAACAATAAAGTCCACCTCTTTTAACAAGCTATTTGGTAAGCTAACCATAATCCTTTTCGTTTCAGCCATTAAGTTTGCACCCCCAAGCAATTGTTTCCCTTAAAACTTAAAAATAAGCCCTATTAAGATAGCATATATCAATTATATATTCTTTACATTAATTGTGTCAATATGAATAAGGAATTATTCAAAATTTGGTTAGTCTATTAAATAATCTTTAATATCCATTATCTCTCCATTTTGGATATATACCCTCGGAACTCGTCTTCCCACCATACATACAATCTCATAATTAATTGTATCCAATTTATCTGCTATTTCATCAACATGAGGATATCCCTCTTTTCCATGTCCAAATAAAACTACTTCATCTCCCACATTTACATCTTCTAAACCTGTAATATCTAACATACACTGATCCATGCATATTTTACCTACAATTGGCACCCTCTTCCCTTTTAGAAATGCATCAGATTTTAAAGTTAACAATCTAGTATATCCATCAGCATAGCCTATTGGAATAGTAGCAATTATAGATTCTTTTTGCGTAACAAAAATTTGCCCATAACTAATTCCAGTACCTTGGGGAACCTTTTTAATATTGGAGATTCTAGCCTTTAAAGTCATTGCAGGTTTTAAATCTAGCTTTTCTCTATCAACTTCTTTAGAAGGATAAAATCCATATATCATAATTCCTGCCCTAACCATATCCAAATTATACTCTGGAAGATCTATTATAGCAGCACTGTTAGAAGCATGTTTAATGGGTATATAAACCCCTCTTTTCTCTAATTTTTCAACTAGCTTTATAAATCTATCATATTGGAACTTAGTGTAGGTTTTATCCTTTTCATCTGCTGTTGCAAAGTGGGTAAAGATTCCTTCGGTTTCTAAATTTGGTAGATTATAGATTTTGACTATCTCATCGATAGCTTCATCTTTAGGTAAAAACCCTAATCTCCCCATTCCACTATCAATTTTTAAATGTATAGTGCCAGTTTTGTTTAAAGAAACAGCAGCTTCAGAAAAAGTTTTAGCACTCTCATAGTCATATATAGTTTGTATTATATTGTATTTTACTACTAAAGGATATTGACTTTCGGGAGTGTATCCTAGGATGAGTAGTGGAGCATCTATATCTGCCCTTCTAAGTTCAATAGCTTCAGATAGAGTTGCTACCGCTAGTCTGTCTGCTCCATTATTTAAAAATATCTCAGCAGATTTAATAGAACCGTGACCATAAGCATTAGCCTTAACAACTGCAGTTACCAAAACCCCTTCTCTAACGTTTTTCTTCACCTCTCTCATATTATGAGCTAGATTATCTAAACTTATTTCTGCCCAAACAGGTCTAATATAATCAAAAGTATACATTCTACCACCTCTAGAATAACTTTATATTATCTTTTCCTTCTAATATATTCAACCTATAAGGGACAAAATCCTTCTTTTTCCTCTAAGATTTTTGAATATTTTTATATTTTCCACTGTAGAAACAATTCAGATTATTGTTCTATGGTTAATATTCTAGTTTCTTAAGACTATAAGGTATGTTATCTAATATATCCCCAGCAATTATTCCATATTCACCTTTATCTACCTTGGCTAAATCCCCAGCTAAACCATGGCAGTATACCCCCAATATTGATGCTTCATAGGAATCGATTCCCTGACCAATAAAACTAGTTATTATTCCAGTTAACACATCTCCACTACCTGCCGTTGCCATTCCAGAATTGCCTGTAGGATTTACATATATATCTCCTTTTGCATTAGCTACTACAGTATTAGCACCTTTTAATACCATTATTACATTATATTTATTCGATACCTGCTTAGAATATTCTATTCGTTTTTTTTGAATATCACTTATATCTACCTTTAATAGTCTTGAAAGTTCACCAGGGTGGGGGGTTATTACAATATCAGCTTTTCTATTATATAGTATATCTGGATTGTATTTTGATATGCAGTTTATGCCATCTGCATCTAATATTATTGTTTTTTTATAAGTTAATAGTATTTTGTTGACTAATTCAAACCTATCTTCATCAACGCCTATACCAGGTCCAATTGCCAACACATCCATTTCATCTATTATATTCTTTATATCATCAAATGAGTCTAGAATAAAATGACCTGTATTTCCATCTTCTACAGGTTTAATTATGGCTTCTGTTAATTTTATTGAAAGGATTCTATTCAAGCTATTTGGAATTATGGTATAAACTAACCCGCTGCCACTTCTAAGGGCTGCCATAGTAGTTAAATAGGATGCTCCTGTCATCCCTTTACTGCCAGCTATTACTCCCACCCTGCCAAAAGTTCCTTTATGAGAATTAGTTTTCCTCCTTGGCAAAATATTCCTTATGTTGTCAGGAATTTTTACATTTATTTCATCATAATTATTTTCCCCAATTACAAAAGCTATAGCATATTCCCTTTCATGAGATATGGATAATTTGATATTCTTTATACCTAGTCCTTTAGAAATTTTCATCCCTTCATTATATAGTTTCACATAGGGAGCTCCTTTATGATTATGAAGAATCTCTATGTCTTTCCAGCTTACCTTACCAATACCTGTACCTAACAATTTAGACATAGCCTCTTTGGCAGCAAAAATTCCTGATATAGTCTGAGAATTATAATTTACATCATTTATATATTCAATTTCATTTTTTGTAAAAACTCTTCCTAAAAATCTATCTCTTTTGTCCTTCAATAGCCTTTCTATTCTAGATACTTTAACTATATCTACTCCATTACCTATGAGCATAAAAATTCTCCTTTATTCAAGTATTTGTTCATCCAGTTTTTCGATTTCTTCACTACCTAATAAACCATGTAGAAAAGAATAGGTTGAATTTATCCATTCTTCATAATCATATTTTTGATTTATTAAAAATTTAATTCTTTCTCTCATACTTTCCAACTCATCAGTTACTTCTTTTAAATTTTTTTCTTTCGATTTAAGCTCTTTATATCCATAGTAGACAGTTGCTTTTAATAAATTGAAATTTACTTCTCTAATTTTAGATGGAATAGTTTCTAGTTGATAGATAATATTATCTAATTCTTCATTTATCTTTTCTATTTTTTCTTTATACTCGTCTAATAAACCAACTGATTGGATTTTATTTTCATTGTTTACTGCGTTAGATATACCTAGGATCATTTTCATAGCAAGAGTTTTTTCTTTTTGAAGGGCTTTCTCTTTTCTTTCCAATTCTCCTTGAGCTTCTACAAGTTCGGTCAATTCCTCTTTAATATTTTGAATATTTTTATTATCCACATCTCCAAATAGTTTTAGCCAATTTGGATCTTTTATCAATATTGGTATTTTATTCTTTAAAACTATATTTTCATCTAATTCTATATTTTTAAACGCCATAATATCCACTCCTCTAATTAAATTATACTACAAAACCTATCAGTATAAATAAGGTATTAGGGCTAATTTATTAAAATTTAGAGCAATGAACTAAAAATACAGTTTTAGTTCATTGCTCTAATCTTATCTATTTACTAAATCTTTAGCAACTTTTTCTGCATTATACATTATCTTTTCTACATCTAAAGTTTTTATCTCCCTTTTTTCCATTATAATTTTTCCATCTACAATTACTGTATCCACATCGGAACCCTGTACCGAATAGGCTAAAGATGAAATTATATTATGACGTGGATAAAGATGGGGTTTATCCATATCGATTAATATCATATCCGCTTTTTTCCCAATTTCAATAGACCCTATTTCCTTATCCCATAATAGAGCTTTAGCACCATTAATAGTTGCCATTTTTAATGCAGTTATAGCAGGTACAGATACGGCATCCATATTGACTGTCTTATTTACAATTGATGCTAAATGGATTTCTTCAAACATATTTAAATTATTATTACTAGATGAGCCATCAGTTCCTAAACTAACATTTACTCCAAATTTAAGCATTTCATCTATAGGAGCAAATCCGCTAGCTAGCTTAAGATTACTACTAGGATTGTTAACTGGACTTACATTGTTCTCCCTTAATATTTTTATATCCGATTCATCTACATGGACACAATGAGCAGCTATAGTGGGTAGTTTAAATAACCCTAAATCGTATACATGCTTTATAGGAGATTTTCCATAGGTTTTATAACTATCCTCTACTTCCTTTTTTGTCTCTGATAAATGAATATGAATTCCAGTATCTAACTCGTGAGCTAAGTCCATTACATCTTCTAAATAAGCAGGACTACAAGTATAAGGTGCATGAGGAGCCACCATTACCTTAATCCTTCCTTCCCCTTTGCCATACCAATTTTTATAAAGTTCTCTTGTATCATCCAATTTCTCTTTTTCTTTTCCTGATTCTTCAATAATTCCCCTTGTTAAAATCCCTCTAATTCCCGATTCTTCTAATCCTTTGCCTACCTCATCCATGAAAAAGTACATATCACAGAAAGTAGTAGTACCAGATTGGATCATCTCTACCATACTTAAAAGGGAACCCCAGTAAACATCTTCTGTTGTAAGTTTTGCCTCTATTGGCCATATTTTTTTGGTTAGCCATTCATATAATGGTAAATCATCAGCATAATTTCTCAATAATGACATACCGATATGAGTATGAGCATTTATCAATCCAGGCATAGCAACTTTGTTTTTCCCATCTATGATTCTATTTACTTTAATATCTTCTTTTAGTTCCCCAATATGTACTATTTTATCATCTTCAATATACATATTGGTATTTTCTATAACTTCATCTTTTCCATCCATAGGTAGTATAGTGATATTCTTAATAAGCAGATTCATTGGATCACTCCTTCAATATATGTTTAAAAACTCTCTTATCTTATTCAAAAGTATCTCTGGTTTTTCAGATTTAAGTGCTATCTTTTCAATAGGGCATAGATCTGTTCCATCTCTATTTTTAATATAGTCACAAATATTATCATAGTAATATACTATATTGCTTTCTTCCAATATCTCCATAGCATTGTCAGATATTAATTTACCGTATACCTCTTTTACATCTAAGCTTTTACATAATATAGCAGCCCCTCTACCTATTACCTTATCAGCTATAGAGGAATCTTTAGCTAGTTTTGTCATTTTAGTAGCTAAAGTATACATAGGCCTTATACCTTTATCATGACTTTTAAATATTAAACCACCATCTTTTACTACTGCTATAGCTAGATTTTCTTCTTCTAAATACTTTTTAGCAATTTCTATGTCTTTCATTCTATTCAGCTCCAATTAAAGATTTACTTTCATATATATCCTTCTTTTTAAATATTATTACCCCACATGAAAATCGAAATATTAAGTCTAATCCCAATGCAATCCATATAAAGGTAATGTTGGTTTTAAATATAAAGGCTCCTAACAAAGAAAGAGGTACCCTTATTAGCCATAATCCTAGCATAGCCACTATCATAGGTATTTTAGAGTAACCTGCACCTCTTAAGGCTCCATTTAATACCCCATTTATGTTTTGAGGTATTTGCACTAGACCCATTACAAACAAATACATAGCCCCTATTTTTATTATTTCAATATCATTAGTCAAAAGCCTCATAACTTGTCTTGGGAAAAATATCAATACTCCTCCAGTGAATATGGTTAAAATACTTGTCCATTTAATCAATTGGTGGATATATTTCTTCCCTTGTTCCCTGTCTTGAGAACCTATTGCATGCCCAATAAAAGTAGTAGCTGCTACCCCAAATCCTGCTGCAGGCATATAGGAAATAGCCTCTGCTTGTAACCCCAATTGATAGGCTGCATAAGCAATTTCTCCGTAAGTTAAAATAGCCTTAGTCATAAGAATTGCTGCTGCTTCCCAAAAAATGGTTTCAAAAGATGTAGGTAATCCTACTTTATATACAGGCAGAACTTCCTTCAGTTGTATACTAAAGGAAAATTCATCCCCTATTGTAGTTAATGTTCCTTCCTTCCCAAATAAAACCTCTAATCCTAGTAAAGCAGCTGTAAATTGAGCAATTAGTAAACCAAAGGCGGCCCCTTTTAAACCCATAGGTTTAATTCCAAGTTTTCCAAATATAAAAATATAGCTAAAAGTAATATTTACAAAATTCATTATTAAAGCTATCTTCATAGGAGTTTTAGCATTACCCATACCTTGCAAAGTCCCTGCTACTATTAAAACTACAGTAATAAAAGGTAGTCCCCAAGAAATAATCCTTAGATACAATACTCCATTAGCTAATAGTTCTTTACTAGGATTAAAAATTTTTAGTAGGATTTGGACATTCCAAAATAGTAGCTGTTGTAATACTATAACTAATAAAATTGAAAAAAATAAGGTCTGGGTAACAATCCTTTTTAATTTAGCATAATTATTAGCACCATGAGCTTGAGCAACAAATACAGATACTCCTGTAGATACTCCTTTAAATATAGCCCATATCATATTGAAGATAATATTACTCATTCCTAAAGCCCCAACAGCCAAAGGATTGATTCTGCCTATCATGGCCATAGAAACAATCCCTGCTGTCATCTGTAGAACATTTTCGAGGGTTATAGGAAGAATCATAGATAATATTTTTTTTCTAATTATAATGTTTTCTCTGTCTTTTATTTTTTTCTTCATCTCTTTTTCTTTCCTCTATTATTTATATTCTAATATACTAGTTTAAAATTTTATTATATAGTCAAACTTCCTATATTTTATAATAAAAATCTTGTAGCTCTAACTACTTCCATTAAATCCTTAGTTTTAAAGCTAATTTTTTTAGAATCTATTTGGTCTACTCCTGTATAGTTCATAGCCCTTAAGGCTTCTGAATGTTGATTGTATTTTATCTCCAAATTGAATTCCTTTGGTAATTCCATTTTATATAGAGAAAAATCCTTCTTTAAACTTTCTTCTACTCCTTCCTTTATGAGTTCTAAAGCCAATTGAGGGTGAATGTTTATGGTGGAGTTTCCTCTTCCTTCTTTTACAGGAATGGTAACTATATTTCTATTAAATTTCTTTACTTCATCACATAATCCTAGGTCTCCACTTAGAAATACTACTGGTACCCCTAGGTAAGTAGCTATATAGGAATGTAGAAGAAACTCTGACAAATATTCTCCATTTAGTTTAATATAATCAATCTTTGTATTCATAGTATGGGACAATGGATTAGTATTGGTCCCTCCAGCAGAATGATATCCTATAAATATTAATGCATCAAAGGTTTCATCTAATTCTTGAACCATAGAGTACATATGTCCGCTCCATCCCCTAATAAGCTTAGTATTTTTAGGTAATAGATTATGGTTTATATTTCTTCCGCTATCGTGAGCATCCTTAATCCATATTTCATCTGCCCCTGCATTGATGGCACCTTCACAAGCAGCTTTTACTTCTAATGTCATTTGATGGGCAAACTCTTTATGGTCTTCCTCTGGCTTTTCCGTTTCATCCCAATGGGTAACCCCAGTAACCCCTTCAATATCAGCACTTATATATAGTTTCATAACATAAGCCCCCTTTTTAATTCTTTATATATTCATTATAGCAGGATTTTTAAATAATATATATTTATTAATATAATTTGATTAATATTTTTTAATATTGCTATAATATAGAAAATATATTAGTATATATGTATATCTTTTAAACTGCCCAATTGTTTTTTAAGGGGGAATATGATGAACAATATAGAAAATAATGAACTATTAATAGGTGATTTAAGAAAGAACCTACTTAAAGTATCCATACCTACTATGCTGGGTTTTGCTTTACAGGCCGTATACGATATGGTAGATATGATATGGATTGGTCGAATCTCAGCTTCTGCAGTAGCAGGAGTTACTATTTTTTCCACTGTATTTTGGCTAGTAACGGTGTTAAATGAAATTATCGGTACTAGTTCCATTTCTTTGATTACTCAAAGCTATGGAAAAGGAGATATTCAGCGAACTAGGAAGGTAGTAGAGCAAACTTTGACTTTTAAAGCTCTAGTTGCTATTCTTTCTGCAATTATTATTTCAATTATACTGAAACCTTTATTGTCATTTTTTTCAGAAGATCAAGAAGTTCTCAAGGCAGCCTTAGATTATGGATATATAAGGATGTTTTTCCTTCCCATAATGTTTTCTTCCTACTCAGTAAATACTGCCCTAAGGTGCTTAGGTGATGCTAAAACTCCTATGAAAATAATGATAGTATCTTCTATTGCTAATATTATTTTAGACCCTATTTTCATGTTTGATAAAATTCCAGGGACTAATATACCTGGCTTTAATATGGGAGTATTTGGTGCAGCCTTAGCTACAGTTATTTCTACAGTAATAGCCTTTTCTATGGGTTTTTATATATTACTTAAAGGAAATGAAAAGTTAAAAATAACCTTTAAAGGATTATTCCAATTAGATTGGGAAATCGATAAAAAATTATTGACCATAGGATTACCAACCGGTATTGAAGTTCTTATGAGAAATTTATCTAGTATTGCTACATTGAAATTTGTATCTATTTATGGTACAGATACGGTGGCTGCCATGGGGATAGGTAGCCGATTGTTTAGTTTTGCTTTTATGCCCATAATGGGTATAGTCATGGGAGCTAGTACTATAGTAGGCCAGGCTTTAGGAGCAGAAGATGTAGATAAGGCAAGGGATACAGCAAAATTTGCCGCCTTAACCAATATAGTTATGATGGGTTTTCTATCCATTGTGTCCATATTAATACCAGATAAGATAATGGGAGTCTTTATTAATGACTTAGAGGTTATCAACGTAGGCATACCTATGATAAGAATATTGATTCCTGCTCTGATATTGGCTGGGTGGTCTATGGGATTAGGATCTGTATTTACCGGTTCAGGTCATAATATACCTTATCTATTGTCTAGCATTATTTCCAGATGGGGTATACAAGTTCCTATGCTCTTTATTACCACTAAAATATTAAATCTTTCAGCAATCTACGTTTGGCTTAGCTTCGTAGCAGCCGAAATCGGAGAGATTATCATAATATTAATCCATTATAAAAAAGGAAAATGGAAAACAAAAAGGGTATAGACAAAACTAAGAATAATTCAGATAGATGATGAAGATATAAAAATAAAGACCAGAGCAGAAAACTTAAGATAAAGGAGATGGTTAAGATGGATATTATAGTAGATGCCTTTATAGAAATACCAAAGGGCAGCAGTAATAAATATGAATATGATGAAGAAAGAAAAGTATTTGTATTAGATAGGGCCTTGTTTTCTCCTATGTTTTACCCTGCTGATTATGGATTTATCCCTAATACATTGGCAGAAGACGGAGACCCTATAGACATTATGGTACTTATGGCTAATCCTACCTTTCCAGGATGTATGATAAGATCTAGAGTAATAGGTATGTTCTTAATGGAAGATGAAAAAGGAAAGGATGAAAAGATAATAGCTGTTCCCTTAGGAGATCCAAGGTATGAAGAAATCAAAACCATAGAAGACATGGGTTCCCATATGAAAAAAGAATTTGAACATTTCTTTTCTGAATATAAACAATTAGAAGGAAAAGAAGTTCATGTAAAAGGATGGGCTAATGTAGAAGAAGCTTATGCAGCTATTGAAAAAGCAAGAGAAAATTATAGATAATGATAAGAAAAGCGAACTGATCATTCATAATCAGTTCGCTTTTTTTAACACATATAAAACACTACTCCAGTAACTCAAATTGTCTTTTAATGATTTTTTTGAGAATTATATAAAATCCATAAGCTGATATTATAAACACTAATCCTACTATTCCATATATAAACAATATATCCATTTTATCTAATAATTTATATACTAAAAATCCTACTCCTAATAAATAAAGAGCCCCTATGCCCATGGCGATTAATACATTCAAATTTTGTTTCATAACCTTTTGTGGGTTATCCCAATCAAGTAATGGCCTATATATGTCTATTATCATGCCTAATTCAGCCATAGCAATGCTACCTAAAACTCCTAATATTGTAATCCAAAACACCTTTTCTATAGTTAAATACCCTAGATAAGCTATAGTGCATAGCACTGCTGCAACACCTATAAGTTGCACCAAAAGGGACGATAATACCCTACCAAATATTTGATCTTTTGCTTTTATAGGTATAGTCCTTTGGAGCCAAAGGTTTTTACCTTCTCTAGAAAAAGTAGTACATCCTACACAATTCATTATCCCTAACAAAGTAACTATCCCCACACCTACAAGAGATATTAGATGAGTGTTACCTTTTATTAACATATTTAATCCTTCCAAGGATTGACCTCCATCCATAGAGGTAGATATAACTAATATTATGGGCACTATAACGACTCCTCCAATGGAATTCAATAGATAAACTGGAGTCCTTATAAGCAATCTTATCTCCTTTAGTCCTAAGGCTAAAAAGGCGGGAGCTTTTTTATTATAGTCGGATGCCCTAACCTTACTACTCCCCCTAGATATACTTACTTCTAAATTCCCTATAAGTCCATCAAAAAATAGTTTTTCACTTAAATAAACCATTACTAAAAATACAATTATAGATACTCCTACAAATAATATTAAGTTTAATAGACCAATTAGACTATAGTAACTGCTTAGAGATAAGGCTCCCCACATACTTGGTGGAAAACTTAATCCTAATTTCCTTACCAATAGATTAGAATCTGTTGCCATTTTCAAGAAGAAATCTTCCCCTTCTACCATTGCATTTTGAGTTATAGATTGAATTTTAAATTGAAATGTAAATAAAACTATTAATAATAGAAAATAACCAATTATACGTAGTAAATCTTTTCTACCTTTAATATTTGTATATTTCATGAATAACATTACAATTATGGATGCCAAGGCTAAAGGTATTATAGGTACGAATAATATTAGTATTAAAGAGTATAGCCAATAAAGTATGCCTTCATTTCCTTTTGTTCCATATATAATAATAAAGGGAAGTATTATTGGTAAGGATGTTAAATATTCATTGACCATTAAGGATATGAATTTACTCCCAATAATATCTCTAGGATTTAATGGCAAAGGTACCAATACATTTAAATCATTGGAAAAATAGTATTTAGACATAACATAAAGTATGCCAAATATAAAAACAATTAATTGAGAATATAAAAATCCATTTAATAGAAACATGGATTCTTGCCCAATACTACTATAGGCTTCATATAGATTAGAAAGTCCACTGACTATTAATAAATAAGAAGGGATAAGGGAAATAAGTGCAACTCCAAAGATGATAATCTGCCATCTATCCCTTTTATTTTTAATTTTATATTGTAATGCAGATAATCCAAAGGTGGTATTTAAATCAGTTTTAATTAAAGATAATATCCTACTCATTTTCAGTCAACTCCAAGAAAATATTTTCCAAGGACTTCCGTTCTTCTGCATGATTACGTAATTCTTCCATAGTTCCTAAAGCGATTATCTTTCCTTTATTGATAATAGCTATTCTATCACATAATTTTTCTGCTACCTCCAGCACATGGGTAGAAAAAAATACTGTTTTACCTTCATCACATCTTTTCCTCATAATTTCTTTCAATTGAAAAGAAGATTTAGGGTCTAATCCTACCATAGGTTCATCTAATATAAATAATTTTGGTTCATGAATTAAAGCGGAAATAAGAACTAACTTCTGCTTCATCCCATGAGAATAACTCCCTATAATGTCTCCCATTGCATGTTTTAAATTAAATATTTCTAAGTATTTTCCCATACGCTCCTGCCTAATCTCCTTAGGTATTTCATACATGTCGGCTATAAAATTAAGGTATTCTATGCCTTTCAGTTTATCGTATATTTCTGGAGAATCAGGCACGTAGGATATCCGTCTTTTAGCATCTATAGGATTTTTCCATGCATCTATTCCATCTATAAATACTTTCCCATTATCTGGTTTAAGTAAGCCTACTATCATCTTTATTGTAGTAGTCTTCCCTGCCCCATTAGGCCCTAAAAACCCAAATATCTCTCCTGATTTTATATCTAAATTTATATTATCTACAGCTTTAATATCTCCCCTACTATAGATTTTAGATAGATTTTGCAATTTTAACAATAGTATCCCTCCTTTTGTATCTGTTATATATAATATATAACAAGCATATGATTTTTGCAATGATTTTATCTCATTTTTATAGATTAAATTAATATAAGGAAGGGTCTCCCCTTCCTTTTTATCACATCCCCGCTATCCTATTTTTTAATGCTCCAAATATTTCTTTTTTATCTATGCCTGATCTTGACTTATATATATCTTCTAAGGCAATTTTTGCACCATAGTCCATTCCTTGACAACCTGCCAAAAGCAAGATATCATCCTTTGACACCTTTGATAATCCATAGGAAATAGCATCTGGTAATTCATCATATAGATGGACTTTAATTTTTGCCTGATCCATTATTTCCTTAAAGGCTTTTATTTCTTCATCCGTTACCCTATCTTTTTCTCCAACATGGGATTTGCTTAATGTAGCAATTATTTCTTTTATACCAAGTTTTGAAGTCCATTTAACTATAGTTTTAGCATTTTCCCTATTAGTAGTTACTCCTCTACTACCTCTAATAGCATATATAAGATATATTTTATTATAATCCATCATACTCAATGTTTCCAATGTTACATTGATATTTCCAGGGTTTGCAAAATGGTCATCTATTATTTTAAAACTTTTATCGTAAATAATTTGAAAACGCCTTTCCACACCTTTAAAAGAATTAATTGCTTCCTGAATTACAGGAATAGGCACACCAGATAATAATCCAACGGATATGGCTGCCATTGAATTATAAACAGAGTGATATCCTGGGACAGATAAATCTACACTAAATTCTTGGGGGGTATATTCTACTTCTCCAACCTTAATTGGTTTTTCTATTTTGACTTTAAATTTAGGCCGGCCAGTAGACAGATCTAAATTGCTACAAGATAAATTTCCACTTCTATCCTTCACCCCAAAGGTTAGAACTTTTGCTTCTGTCTCATCTATTAAGGATTTAGAATAAGGGCAATCTAAATTTAGTATAGCCCATGCTGATGGTTTTGCATTTCTTATTAAACTAGCTTTATATTCAAAATATTTTTCAAAAGAACCATGTAAATCTATATGCTCCCTTCCTATATTATTTAAAGTTACTATATCAAAATCAACTTCCTCAACTCTACTAAGCTCTAAGGCAGAAGATGAAACTTCCATTACTATATGGGATATATTTTGCTTCCTCATCTGTGAAAAATAATGCTGAAGATCTAAAGACTCTGGGGTCGTCAATATGGAAGGCTCTATATAGTTACCGTATTTCACCATAACCGTACCTATTATCCCTGTTTTCAATCTATACTTTTCTAAAATAGCATTGACCATGAAAGAAGTGGAAGTCTTGCCATTAGTTGCAGTAATACCAATTACCTTCATTTTGTCCGAAGGGTGGCCATAATAGGTATTGCTTAAAATAGCCAAAGCCTTACGACTATCTTTTACACGAAATTGTGGAATATTTGAAACTGGGTTATAATCTTCTACAACAATTGCAACAGCACCTTTTTCAATAGCCTGTGGAATATATTTATGTCCATCGGTTTTATTTCCCTTTATACATACAAATAGGTCTCCAAAATTAACCTTTTTAGAATTATAGGCAATGCCTTTTATATTCACATCTTTTTTATTCCAAGATTCAATTACTTCTACGGATTGAAGTAATTCGTATAGCTTCATCATTAGTGACTCCTTTCACTATAGGATAGTTATCTGGTAAATCTGAGTATTTTTCTAATCAAAGAACCAAGCTTGTTTCCAAAAAACATAAAAGCAGGTTTAGGATCTTTCCAATCCCAAATAGCATAAGCTTTTGGCTTATTATAAGATTTTATTACATCCATAAACTTCAATTGCCCAGTTTTTAAATAGCCTCTTACTGCTAATAAATCCTCAAAGGCATACCAAAAAACTAAGTTAGTATCATGAGTAACTGCGTAAGGTTCTAAAGGTTTCCCTATTAATTCCCGATAAGCAATATAAGGCATATTTACTCCCGCCTTAAATAGCAAACTATTAAGATTTGTAGTCCTAGCATTAATTTCTATTAAATAATATTTCCCAGTATTAGCATCCTTTTTAAATTCTATTTCTGCAAAACCTTTATAACCAATATTTTCTAAAAATTTACCTCCTATATCATATAACTCAGGTATATACTTTTGTCCAGTATATACAGAAGCTCCAAAATTAATAGGGAATTGACGATATTTTTGACATGTTACCCAATGGGTTACTTTAGCTTCCTGATTTAGATAAGCATCAAAAGTATACATATGGTCATCAAAACCAGGTATAATTCTTTGAACTATTACGTCTAAATTAGCAGAAGTAGCTCTTTTTATAGCTTCCTTCAATTCTTCCATATTATACACTTTAAATAATTTCTTTCTAAATTTAGATACGAAGGCAGGTGAGTCAGTGGGTTTTACTAAACATGGAAACTTTATATTCTCTTCTATCTTTTCTTTAAAGTTCTCCTCATTAATATGAACTGTCTCTGGCACTAGTAACCCATGTTCTTTTGCTAAGGAATGTAAAGCCCCCTTATCCATAACCTTAGTATATAGCCCCTCTTCTGTTTGTGTAATTAAATAGTATTTTGATAAAGTAGATAAATGATTATCTATAAACTCCACATAACCATCAGCAGATGGAAATAAAACAGGCTTATGGTCTTGTTTTTTACTATATTCTATCAAAAAATTCAATAGTCCTTCTGGATCTTTCTTACAATTTGGTCCAATCAAAGTTTCTGAGCAATACTTAGAATGAAATCCATAGGTACCCTTGGATGAATAATCTATTGCAACAGTAGGCACTCCATGAATAGCTAAACAACGGATAATACTAAGTCCTATATAATAATTGGCTCCAAGAATAACAGCTTTAGTTTTCATTACTCCACCTCATATTCTATTCTGTCCACATATTTATAAATATAAACGGTTGTCTT
The DNA here is from genome assembly GCF_021655095.1 of Clostridium sp. Cult1. Classification (GTDB taxonomy): domain Bacteria; phylum Bacillota; class Clostridia; order Tissierellales; family Tepidimicrobiaceae; genus Schnuerera. Next base: position 2,240,660 of record NZ_PPXW01000001.1, read on the forward strand.
ACTTAAATCATTTTAACATATATATTGATATTTTTACAGAAAAACTGATTCTTAATTTTATGGAAATATGCTTGGAGAAACCTAAAAGAAAAAAGCCAAGGCAATACCTTAGCTTTAATTTTTATAATAGGCTTTTTCAAGCCTATTTAATATATCTACTATTGGTTTAAAGAGAACTAGAATTATTATAAAATTAGAAGTCCCGTGAAGCAGATCAAATAGTATACCTCTAACCCAGTAAGTCCATCCATAGGCTACCCCATAGAAAAAGGATTCTACTACAGCAAAGAAGGCTCCAAAAGAATAACCGAATATAGCTCCAATGGTTGCATAACCATATTCGGATTTTACCTTTTTTTTCATTGACTCCGTTATTATTATAAGAATAGGCCAAATCATATAATATACAAGAAACCAAGTAGAAAATCCATATATAAATATTTCAATAGTTGTAAATACAAGGGATACTAGCAGAACCTTTTTATAACCAAATACAATAGTATATACAATAAATAATAAAGTAACAATTTCAACATTAGGTATAAAGCTTAAAGCCAACTTCCCTGCCGTCATAGTTGCACTTAGAATCCCTATAAGGGCAATATCTCGTATCTTCATGGCCTTAATAGTTTTTCAATTCAAAAGTATAAACATCTTCATCTATCAGAGGTATTTCTCCTGGACCTGTTAATGCATCTTCGCCATTAATACTTACATGAAAATATTCCTGCTTATTAGGATCTGCAACATAGTCTAGCATTCCTACTACCATAGTACCAAAATCATATTTTTCAAAAGTTATTCCTAGTTCTTCTTGCTTTTCCTCTAATAATTCCAATAAGAATTCATAATCTGTATTATATTCAAAGGTCTTATCCACATCCTCATCTTCATTAATTACGTGGATTGTAACCACCTTATCCCCTTCTACTCCTTTAGGGCTTAAAAAAACCTTATAACCAACAAATACCAGCAATGTTACTATTAAAATCGATAAAATCACCTTAAATTTTTTACTCATAATATTTCCTCCTCATCTTCAACTCAAAAAACCTTCCAACTTCAAGTTGAAAGGTTTTGTTTTCTGTATCTACAACCTCTTCATTCCTCGTGAAGTTATCGTTGTGCAAGTATAGGCAGGTCTTCCGGCTTGGTTTATAAAAGTAGTTTGCCTTCCCAGTTTCCCAGTGGCATTATAAACTACTAAAACACTTTACGGCGGCGGGACCGCACAGGAATTTCACCTGTTTCCCTATTAATGCTAAATAGCAACCTATACTATTCTATTAAATTTTCATCTAAATCAATAATACTACAGTTCTAAATACTTAGCAATACCTGTGAAATTTTATTTATCTTCTAATAGCTTTAATGCTTCCTCTACTATTCTATCTACTGTAAATCCAAATCTTTCAAATAATTCATTTCCTGGTGCAGAAGCCCCAAAATCCTTAAGGCCTAAAACCTTTCCATTGCTACCTACATATTTATGCCATCCAAAGGAAGAGGCTGCTTCTACTGCTAATCTATTTGTTATTTCTTTAGGCAATACTTTTTCCTTATATTCTTCAGTTTGTTCTTCGAATATTTCCCAAGAGGGCATACTTACCACTTTGGTACCAATTCCCTTCTCTTTTAATCTATTTGATGCTTCATAAATCAACTGAACTTCAGAACCAGTTCCCATTAGGATTATATCCACTTTTCCATCTTCCTTTAATATATATCCTCCTTTTAAAGCCTCTTTCCCAGTTCCCTTCAAAAGAGGTAACCCTTGTCTTGTAAGTATTAAAGCTGTTGGACCTTCTTTTGTCAATGCCCTATACCAGGCTGCTGATGTTTCTCTAGCATCAGCTGGTCTAATCGTCGTCATATTTGGCATAGTTCTCAACATAGCCAGATGTTCTATAGGTTGGTGAGTAGGTCCATCTTCTCCTACCCCTATACTGTCATGGGTTAATACATAAGTTACTGGTAGATTCATAAGGGCTGCTAATCTCATTGCGGGTTTCATATAATCGCTAAATACCAGAAAAGTTCCTCCATATACCCTTAACCCGCCATGTAAAGCCATTCCATTTAATATAGCTCCCATAGCATGTTCCCTTACTCCAAAGTGGATATTAGAACCAGTGTAATCATCAGAAGAAAAAACCTTTCTTTCCCTCATAGTAGTCTTATTAGAAGGTGCTAAATCTGCAGAACCCCCCATTAGATTAGGTATTTTCTCTGCTAATCTATTTATTAATAATCCAGAAGCTTCTCTTGTAGAGATACCTTTGTCAAAACTCCAAAACTCTTCAGATTCTAAATAATCTTTAGGAATTTCTAAATCCATCCACTTTGCTAATTCTTTAGCTAAATCTGGATATTCTTCTTTATATCTTTCCCATTTTCTCTTACAGTCTTCTTCCGCCTCTATTCCCTTTTCTATCAACTTTTTCATATGTTCTTTAACTTCTTCTGGTACGGTAAATTCTTCTTTCTCTTTCCAGCCTAAATAATTTTTCAGCTCTTTTAAATTTTCTTCCCCTAAAGGTTCTCCATGGGCAGAACTTTTTCCTTGTTTTGGGGAACCATAACCTATTTCCGTTTTTATCTCTATTAATGATGGTTTAGAAGTATTTTCCTTAGCTTTTACTATGGTTTCTTCGATCTTTTCTATATCATTCCCATCATCTACTCTGTAAGTTTCCCAACCTAAGGCTTGAAAACGCTTAGGTACATCTTCTGTAAAAGCTAAATCAGTACCTCCCTCTATTGTAATAGAATTGGAATCATAAAGTACAATTAGTTTCCCTAATCCTAAATGGCCTGCTAAAGAAGCTGCTTCATAACTAATTCCTTCCATTAAGCACCCATCTCCAGAGAGAACATAAGTATAATGATCTATGATATTATGTCTTGGTCTATTAAAGTATGCCGCTAAATGAGCTTCTGCCATGGCCATCCCAACACCATTGGCAAATCCTTGCCCTAAAGGGCCAGTCGTGGCTTCTACTCCTACTGTATGACCATATTCAGGATGGCCAGGAGTTTTACTATCCAATTGTCTAAAGTTTTTTAGTTCTTCCTTATCTAGACCATATCCAAATAGATGTAATAGAGAATACAATAACATAGACCCATGGCCTGCCGACAGAATAAACCTATCCCTATTAACCCAATTTGGATTTTTAGGGTTATGGCGCATTATCTTTGCCCAAAGAGTATATGCAGCTGGAGCTGCCCCTAAAGGTAAACCAGGGTGGCCAGATTTAGCCCTTTCTACAGCCTCTGCTGATAAAACCCTTAAAGTGTTAATAGTTAGTTCATCTATATTCATTTAATCCACTCCTATAATTTAATCTAATTTTCATACTATTATATATATAACCCAAAATCTCGTTAATAATTATACTACCCCTATAATCTTGAAAAATATTAAATTCTTATTTACATCAAACATATGTTCTGTTATAATGGGCCTAGGAGGGATTTTTATGAAACACAGGATTATATTCCATATAGATGTTAATTCTGCCTACCTTTCTTGGGAAGCAGCCTATAGATTACAACATGGAGAAAGTACAGATTTAAGGAATATACCATCAATAGTAGGAGGCGATGAATCCAAAAGGCATGGTATAGTATTGGCTAAATCCATACCTGCAAAAAAGTATGGAATCTTAACAGGAGAGAGCATTTATTCAGCTAAACAAAAATGTCCTAATCTAGCCATTATTCCTCCCAATTATGAGAGATATATGAAGGCTAGTAGTTCCATGGTAGATTTATTAGAGGAATATTCTCCCTATATACAAAGATATTCCATTGATGAGGTTTTTTTAGATTATTCTTATGATACTGAACAAAATTTCCTAGACATTGCCTATGAAATAAAGGAAAGAATAAAAAAAGAACTAGGTTTTACGGTGAATATTGGTATAGGTCCAAATAAACTATTAGCTAAAATGGCTTCAGATTTTAAAAAGCCTGATAGAATACATACCCTATTTCATTACGAGATAGAAGATAAAATGTGGCCATTACCGGTAAATGAACTATTTATGGTAGGCTCTAGAACTAAAAAGAAACTTAACGGGAGAGGTATATTTACTATAGGAGAATTGGCTAAACTGGATAGGGAGTATGTACACTCTTGGTTAAAAAAACCTGGCCTTCTCATATGGGAATATGCCAATGGAATAGAAAATTCCCCTGTAAGAAATATTCCCCTTCCAGTAAAATCTGTGGGCAATTCTACCACCACCTCTTATGATGTAGATAGTAGGAAGGAAAGTTACATGTTTCTATTGGCTCTATCGGAAATGGTAGGTATGAGAATAAGAGATTTAGAACAAAGTGGAAGGGTAATTTCTGTATCTTTGAAAAATCACCAATTTCATTCCTATTCCCACCAAAGAAAACTAGATATACCTACAGATTCTACTAATGCTATATATAAAACTGCTAAGAAACTATTTGATGAAATGTGGGAGGGAGAAGCCATAAGGCGTTTTTCCGTAAATATATCTGAGCTTTCTTCCAATGAATTCTGTCAACTATCCCTATTGGAGGATTATGATCTACGGGAAGAAATCCTAGATAAAACCATAGATAAAATAAGATATAGATATGGATACAGTTCTGTAATTCGCTCTTGCTTCCTCTACTCTGGTATAAAACCTATTATCGGAGGGGTAGTGGCAGAAGAAGATTATCCTATGATGTCTAGTATTTTTTAGGAGTGATATTATATGAAGATATTGATGAAACCAATAGAGATGATTGCCTGGTTTACTACTAAGGAAAAGCCAATTCCATTGAGATATAGAATTATAGATGAAAACAATACATATAAAGTAATAAAAGTAGATAAGATTTTATTTACTGAAGAAGAAAAACTAGCAGGTAACAAGATGATCCTCTATAGATGCCAAAGTACAATCAATAATACTCAGAAAATATATGAATTAAAATATGAAGTAGACACCTATAAATGGTATCTTTTTAAAATTTAATAATTTTTTATTTTCCGCACATACTAGATAAGGAGAAGTGTAATACTAAGAGAGGATGAGTCCTATGAAAAATTCAAAAGCTATAGGTGAAATATTAAGTCAGACTAAGAAAATTGATGAAAACAATTGGAACACTAGCCAATATTTAAATAGCATAAATATGCTTCTTACATCTAATGATTTAGGCAAAACAAAAGATAGCGGATTGAGTAAAAAATTTGAAGAACTCAATAGTAAAGTTGAAGATATCAATAAATTAACCTCCGATTTATTGGAGGATTTATCCAGAAGACATAATTAAAGTGATGGGGAACCCATCACTTTAATTATTATATAGCATCTATATTTTCCTCATAATCTTGCTACTATAATTAAAATTACAATAACAATAATAAAGGGTAATATCATAAAAAGCATCCCTAAAGGCCTTCCTACATTGACAGTCCAACCAACACCATAACGCTTCTCTACAAAGATAGATGAATCCTCTGGATTATAGTATATCGTATTACCTAATTTCCATAGATAATCATCATCTCTAGCATAAATCCCCTCTAACTCTTCATTATCTTTCAGTTTTAATCTTTCTCCCCCTTGACCTATTTTTACACTCAATATAATAGCACCAATTATGCTAAATCCTAATATAATCCAGCTAAGGATATTGACAACTTTTATGGTCTTAAAAAATATCCCGTAAGATAATAAATTTAATGATGTAAATAGTAAGATAATTAATAAAGTGATTATAAACAGATAAATAGACCAGGCTTTTCTAAATATGATGTTTTTCTTTAAAGAATCCTTAGGATTGTTTGGGTTTATCTGCTGCTTGGTCCTACCAATACTCCAATGGGAAAAGTACAAAATCCCCAACATTAGCAATTGAACCATAGGCAGCATTAATACTACTTCATAGGATTTATTACTATAAGTAGTTATTTCACCTTGAAAGTTCCAATGGGTAGGAATCCTATCCGGTAAAGTAGGGTATAAGGTTATTCCTAATATAAAATTAAATAAAACTAAAACTAAAGGTATCAAGAACCATAAAGGAGATATAATTCCTAATTTGGATTTATCTCTACTATATTTCATGTCTACAACTACTACCTTCTGCCCATTTTCATCCCAACCCTTTACCATTTTTAGTTCTTTAGTCTTAGAGTTAAATTTCAAATAAATTAGAAACAATATCCCTAAATATATAAATACTATAATCACTGAAAAAATAGGGTTAGGAAATCGATATAACGAAAATGATAAAATAAGTAAAGTAGGAATCCCTATTAAAAGGTTATTCTTTATAAACTTTCTTCCTAATAATACTGCATCCTCATCATACATAGTATTTTCTGGCACCTTAACGCCAAATAGGATGTTTTTTCTAGTAGTTTTAGGCATTATAATTTGGATTAATAGAGCTAATAAAAGTACAAAGCCATTAGTTAACGCTAATATGAACCTTTCTGTCATCTATATTCACCACCTGATTTTATAGTTGTCTATATCTCATCATAGATACTTTTACAAATATTCAAAAATTCTTCTTTTTCTATATCCCTACAATAACTATTGGAGATTAAGTATTTCAACTCCTCTTTCAAATGCTTTATATATTCCTCTGTAGCTTTAGGCATTATATTATTTACCATAGCCCCTCTTCTTCTATCTATGGTTAAAAAACCTTCATTCTTTAATATATTATACGTTTTATTTACAGTATGGAGATTGATTCCAATATCCTCCGCCAATTGCCTAACCGAAGGTAATTGTTCTCCCTTCTCTAATTGTCCCCTAGCTATTCCCTCTATTATTTGTCTTCTTAACTGTTCATATATAGGCATTTCCGATTCAAAATCTATTTTAATAATCATATCCTTCATCCTTCCTATCTGTTATATATATTATATAACAAGATAAATTTATCTTCAATAGTTTACTAAAAAGGAAGGATTTTATAAATCTATGTAGAATATAATATACTAGGTGATGGAAATGAAAGCTAACCATTTAAAATTAAAGGAAAAGAATTATATTTCCAACGAAGAGCTTGTTGCCCTTTATAAGAAAAATAAGGATATAAATATTCGGAATAAAATTATAGTAAATAATATAGGCCTAATATATTCTGCAGCAAGAAAGAGAATGAAAAATCCTACTTGTTACACATTAGAAGATTTAGTACAAGAAGGGGTTATTGGCATGATGAAAGGTATAGAAAGATTTGATACTACTAGAGATACTAGCTTTTCTACCTATGTATATTATTGGATTGTCCAACAGATGGATAGGGCCTTAATGAACAATGGATATATGGTAAGACTCCCTGCTTATATATATGAAAAAATTAACAGTCTATCTACGGTGGAAAACAATTATATAGCTAAAAACGAAGAAATTGATTTGAAAGAGCTATGTCACGAAGCAAATATGACAGAACAAGAATATCTTTTAATTAATTATTACAAGAAAAACTATTCTAACTTTACTTCCCTAAACTCTATTATAAATACAGATTCAGATGAAAACTATGTAGAACTTCAAGATTATATCCCTTGCCAAGATATTTCCGTTGAAGATATAATTGTTTCAGAAAGCTTAAAAGAACAATTAATAGAAATACTAAATACATTATCTCCCAAAGAAAAGGAGGTTTTGGAGCTTAGATTCGGTTTAAATGGAAATGATCCCTTAACTCTAGAGGCCATCGGAAATAAATATGACCTGACAAGGGAAAGAATTAGGCAAATTGAAAATAAAGCATTAAAAAAATTAAAAAGACTTAACTCTAGAAAAGGTCTTAAAGATTATCTATTAGAATATTAATATTCAGTAAAAAACTTAATTCTTTCTTCTGCTGTAGGATGGCTATGGTACCATATTTTAAATAATTTACTCGGCCTAGGAATACTTAAATTGCCTTCATATAGTTTTAACATAGTAGATATAGCTGCCTCTTTATTTTTTGTCAATTGTATTTCTATCATATCGGCCTCCCTTTCCATCTGTCTAGAGCTAAAATTGATTATTGGATTTGCGAAAAACATATAGAAGTTTAATACTAAGATAATTAAAGGAATAGAAGCTATATCATATAATCTATTAAATCCAAATACTCCATTGGAATTTATAAGTATCCAATTAGAAGTCCTATATACTAAGTACATTAAAACTGCTGAAAACAAGCCTCCTAATATTATACTCTTCCAAATATGTCCTTTTATATAATGGCCAATTTCATGGGCAGTAATAGATAACACTTCATCTTTATCCA
>NZ_PPXW01000001.1:2248969-2251267 GCF_021655095.1 Clostridium sp. Cult1
CTACTTCTTTAACAATTTGACGTTTAAATTCTTCTGGATATCTTGTATTTTTGCTTCTCATTCTGGCAACCTCCTGTTGATTATATTTTACTATAATCGCGTGTGATTGTCCAAAACGGTTAGGGGGCTAAATAGATTATCTTGCTGTAACTTAGGCAAGGGTATATGAAGAAGATGTAAAAAATCCTTTTGTGATTCTAACTCTCTTTCTATAATAAAGTTAATAAATGGACTATCATCTTCATGTGCCTTTTCAAGTAATGCAATATATTCACTTCTTAATATTGGAGGAATTAGTGCTGGCAGATATCCATCTTGTATTAGTGCTGTATTCATAAGTAGCCTTGCTACCCTTCCGTTTCCGTCTTTAAATGGATGAATAAACACAAACTTTTTATGCAGAACAGCTGCAAATTCTACTGGATGATACTTTTTTCTTTCTGCCTTTATCCATTTACATAACTCATCAATCTCACTTTGAATATCTTCTACTTTAGTAACTGGATAGTTGGAACCAGGAATAAATACTGCAATTTCACGATATCTTCCTGCATATTCTTCATCAATATTTTGATAAAATAATTTATGCAGATAAAGAATATCCTTTTCGGTAATTTCTTTATTCTCAAGCAAAGTAAACATATAATCATATGCTTTTGCATGATCTACTGCTTCAAACATATCCCTAAGAGGTCTTCCGCCAACTGTTAATCCATCTTCTATTAGAACTTTCGTTTCACTTTCAGTCAAAGAATTACCCTCTAATGCATTGGATGTCCATGTTAAGCCAATACGATAAAAGTCTTTTATCTGCTTTAACATTTCACCCTCAAATGGTCTTAATTCATTAATGGTATTTTGGTATAAATCCTGTATTTGTCAACCGAAAACTGTACCATATTTCAATCGAAAACTGGGCCAGTTGAAACAAAAAAATTAATTGCTCTTTTCTAACCACTCTCTAGTTTCTCTTATCCTATAAGATTCACCATTCATATTTAATACATAAGATTTATGGGTCATTCTGTCTATTAAAGCAGCTGTTAAAACTGCATCATTAAATATTTCATTCCATCTGTCAAAGGATAAGTTTGTGGTTATTATGGTTGATTTTCTCTCTGCTCTTAATGAAAGAAATGTAAACAACAGCTCACTACCTTCCTTGTCAAAGGAGATGTATCCTAATTCATCTAAAATTATTAGGTCATATTTTTCAAATCTCTTCTCAAATGTATATAGTTTTTTCTCACTCCTAGTTTCCTTAAGCTCGTTTATTAAGGATGCGGCTGTAGTGAAAAACACCTTATACCCTTTATTACAGGCACTGATACCAAGGCCTATTGATAAATGGGTCTTTCCAGTTCCAGGGTTACCTGCTAAGATTATGTTTCTGCCTTCCTCTATGAATTTTAATGTTTTAAGCTCTTTAAACTTCTTTTTAGCGTCTTCAGGTAGATAATCTACCTGAAGTTCATCTAAGTATTTTTTGTATGGAAAACGGGCATTTCTAATCCTGTTTTTCCTACCATTTTCCTTTCGTATATCATAGGCTTCCATGAAAATGTCCCTTAAAAGCTCTTCATAGGACTGATTTAGCTTGTATGCTTCTTCAATCTTCATCTTTAATCCCTGATTTATTCCTGGTATCTTAAGCTCTTTGACATATTCTTTAATCTCATTTATGATCTCATTCAATTTCCATAACCTCCCACCGAATTTAGTTTAAACATCTCATTTAAAATTGAAATTTGCTCCAAGGATGCTTTTTGTATTGATATATCTTTACTTCCCAAAGGATTATCCATAGTTGGAGATTTGAAAACTATATTTTTGATATTGTCTGTATTTATCATCTCTACCTTGATTTTTTCTAGTTCTTTTATGGCTTCTAAAACACTTTCTAAATCTTTTTCTTTTATCAGTTCTAAAAGTACTATGAAATCCTTAGGATTATTGGTATAATATTTGTGATATAATTCTTGAAGTTCTGGAGAGAGCTGATGTCTACCTACACTAGAATGCAGCGCTCCAGGCTTCTTTTTTAATGTATGGATAAAATGATTTATGTCTACTGTCCAGTGATGATTTAAGTATGACCTTTTATGGCTCGCTATTAGCTTATCTTTGTAGAATATTTCTATTGTGTCTGGATATATTTTAGCCATCACAAATTTACCTACAAGGTAATCTGGTACTGAATATTTGTTTTGATCTATATTAATTACGCTATACTTATTAACTCTAGCTTCTATTCTTCTAGCTGTATCGTAAGACGGTTTTAATGGCAGTAGATAATCC
>NZ_PPXW01000001.1:2251297-2260730 GCF_021655095.1 Clostridium sp. Cult1
AATTTGACGTTTAAATTCTTCTGGATATCTTTTACCTTTACCTCTCAATTTAGACAACCTCCCATTAATTTTTATTTTACTAAATTAGTGTGCGATTGTCCAAATAGGTTAGGGGGCTTAATAGCTATGACATATGATAAAGCATTGGCAATAATTAATTTATAGCAAACTCTGATAATCATTTATTACTTCTTTTAAATCCTTAAATACTTGCTCTCCATCAAATAAACCACCATAGTTTCTATAATAAAATTTTACCTCTCTATAGCTTTGAATTCCTGCTATGTATGATAAATCTTGCCTAATTTGCGTAATTCTTTTTTCTATTTGTATAGTAATCTCATCAAGTTCAAACTTATTATACTGTGATAGTAGCATTTCAGGCTGTCCCTCTATATGTGGGGAGATTATTTCTCCCTTATACTTAAAGCCTAAATATGGTAGAGCAAATTCTCTTTTAAAATGAAGTACATATGCTTTATATCTCAATTTTCTTTTATTAACAAGGTTGAATACAGTGCCATCTAGATTAATTTCTTCAAATGGTCTATCTCCACTAATTGAATTGAAGCCACTGTTAATATCCTGCCCTAACATATCTTCTAAGTCTAATTGAATTAATTTTTCTGCTAATTTATCAACTTCTTCATATAATGTATTGCTAACATGATTCAAAACTTTACACTTCTCTAAGAATATACTCATTATAATTCCTCCTAAACCGAATACTATTTTCTTATAAAATCCACATATAAACATATAATATATAACACGTTCTGTGTGTTCCTTCCATATATACAAACTAATTCTATATCAATTATGAAATTTTATTTTCTGATACTAAGTTATGTTTTTTAACTACACCATTATATTTATTTAAAATTCTTACTGTCAGCAACCCAATCTACGAAACGATTAGTTGCATCTGGATATATAGGTCTACAATTAGATTCATTTCCAAGGTTATATACCCATGCACCTATAATTGAATTAGGCATTTCATTTTTTGAAAAACTAAAGATATTCAAATCTTTTTTTGTTGTAAATTGACATAGAGCTATATTATTATTTTGAGCATAAGTAATAGCTCCACTTTGGTAACCTGAAGTAGAAAAGAATACTCCCTTATGGATGCCAGCATCTGTTAATTTTTGCCTAAATGCTTGTATTTTTTCTCGTGCAACTTTATTTTTATATCTCTTACATTCTCCAGCTAATAAAATTACAGCTAGTTTTCCAATAGAAAATTTACAATATATGTCGAACTGATACCTTTGTTCATCTTTTTCTATTATCTTATTGTGCTCAATAATAACATCCTCTGCATCAGTAAAGCCTGGTAACATTTGTCTCTTCAGGAGTTCCATACAATATATTTCATAATCATAAGGTGAAATATCTAGATCTAACACCTTATCCTCAATTATTTTATAATCCATATTACCCCTCACAAATTGATTTATTGTTGTTTAATATTTTAAAAAATCATTTTACTACTACATATATTCTACATAACTATCTAAACTCCTTCTTTTTTGCTAAATATTTACAATAATTATTTCATATTGGAGATAAATGTCTATTCAACTAGATTGCTTCACTAAATTCTAACTCTTCTTCCACTTCATATCCTCTTTGGTATTAAAAAAAGCCCTTGGGTTTCCAATTAATACTTATAATAACACTATTTTTTTAATGCCTTCATTTTCCTCAATTCTCTTTTATATTGTAATTCTCCGCCTTTATACTTTAATTCATAAATATTTTCTAATGTATGTTCAAGTATCTCAATTCCTAGTTTTAATTCTTCTGCAGAAGGCATATCTAATTCATGTACTGCTTTATTTCCCAAAAATCTATGTTCATGTAATATTTCTGCATGACTTTCAGTAATTAGATTTCTTTCATATAAACCTCCAATTTTCCCCTGTAAATTCTCTTTACGAAAAATTTCTACATTTCCTTTTTTATTTTTTACACTTTTTACTGGACCATCTTTGATGTTTTCCTCTGCACAAACTCCCTCTATAATTGCTCTCAATCCTGTTGCACATAGAATAAAATTTTGATTGTTATAGCTCCCTATTGTTTCCTCATATATACGTCTTATTTTGTGAGGAACTTCCATCATCCGTTTGAGTTGTAAGTCATCTCCACTAGCTTTAGGATATAATACTATCCTTAACATTGGTTGACCAGTATATGGGTTAATATCTTCGCTAAACCATCCTTCTTCTCTAAATGCAACATTATCGCACCCCATACAACGGATTATTTGATATTTATCCTGTCCAAATACTTCCGATCCTTCATCTTCAAAATCTACTATCTCTTCACTTATTATCTTATGATTTGTATCCCTTTCGCAAATTCTACAATATGATCTCATAGATATTTACCCCCTTGATTATCCTTATCTCTTTTGTAAACTTGCCAATTTCTTAATCTCATACTTCTCTTATCTTCACCTTCTGATATATCTCCTAAACTTATTTTACTTCCAAAAGACATAGTTATATATGGTTTGATTTGCTATAAGTTTTGATATAAATTATCATCTTCTATTTGCTCTTCTCCATATTTATAAGGCTTAATAAATGATCTTACCATGCATATTTGATAAGGCAAATTTATTTAGAGTATTTCACTAGAGTATTGTTTAGACCTTTGAAGTTAACCCCATTTATAATATTAGGGAATTTCCTAAGAATAATGAATGATTTTGGCAAGCCTTATATGATTCAAAAATCTTAATACTGACCCTTATTTTAAAATTATGAAAACCTAAATTTTTTATTAAATCTTTTTTCTGCTCTATCATAAATTTTAATTAATTCTTCATCCTGATTATTTATCTCCATAATTACAATATCAGCACATTCGTCCACAGTAAAGATACGAAGAGGTAAGCTTATTTTATCTGCAATCTCAACTATCTTTTGCCTTAATTCATCATCAGTAAAGCCTTTAGTTTCTTTATACTCAACAACTCGACTAAGTATCCCTGGTGGAATTGAAATTAGAGAATTCTCATAAGGGAAATATCCATCCTTATAGATATATAAAAAATCCATATTAAAATTATTGCTTAGGCCACTCAAGTCATGCATAATAACCTCAACTAATAATGCAAATGAAGTTTCAATTTTTCTCTCTTCCTTAATAAATTCAGACATAGTAAATCGACAATTCCTGTATAAGCCAAAATCTCTATTTTCGAAATGTTTCATACTATTTTTATTAAGATAACCCCAAATAATATCCCTATATGGATAATTTGGTTTATTTTCAATCATTTTACTTAATGAGAAAATATCTAAATTCTCAATACTATTCTTATGTATATATGGGATGTGTTCTTCATAGTTTAGTACCTTTTCTCCTAAATCTGTAACTTCGTATGTTCTTCTCTTGAATATTTTGTTGAGTTTTTCATTATCTACCTCATCTAATAATCTTTGTATTAAGACTTTCTTGTTCCCTGTGACTTTTCTATCATTATCCCTTAAAATATCTTTTAATTCTACAACAGTTGCTTTTTGCATAGCGGATGCTAATGATCCTGATCTTAAAAAATCTCTATTTAATAATGACTTTAAGACCTTGTTAACATCCTTAATACCATATCTATACCACCAAAATCTTTGAAATTCATTATCTCCATCTACATAATAAGTTGGAGCATATGATAACACCAACACTTCATGCGGGTAAAGACCTTCACTATTTGGACTAATTTTCTTTATTCTCTTTTCTACAGGTATAACTTCTTCTGTAATTAACTGACTTCTAACACTTAAATTATTATTAACATTAGATTTCGAATCTTGTATTTTCTTTTGCTTTGACTTCTTCTTAAAAAGATCAAAAAATCCCAACTTATTCCCCTCCTACTTAATTGTTTAACTCACTGATATGGTAGTACCCTGGCTCTCCTTTATTTTTTCTTAATATTTTCTTAGATTATACCACATTTATCCATTTATGTAATGTAAGGGTTACCCATTACTCCAGGTAACCCTTATATTAATCATCTATCCCAAGATTCTCTTGACAGCATTACTTCTTAAAGATGTAATTGATGTTATTACTTATTTAGATAATCCATAGCACATTATTATTAACTATATTACTAACTTTTATCTCCAAATTTTTAAATACACATTTTATTAAGAGCATTTCATTTATATTTTATTATTTAATATTTGGCTAACTCTAGCTTGAGTAATATCTAACTCTTTAGCTATCTCTCTTTGTTTCAGTCCTTGATCTGCTAGCTGCTTAACTGCCTTTATGTTATCTTGCTTACTCTGTTGCCTTGGTGTTAGTCCCTGCTCGTTCCTTGGTGTTCTTCTTACGTTGTTCCTTCGATACTTCTCATTAGTACCTATAATTGTTTTTAGATGCCTTTGTTCCTCTTCTGTTATATCTAACATGTCAATCAGGGTTCTGTTTCTATAATTATAGCCTGTACCCCTTAGGATGCTTTTTGAGCTGTTTAAACTCTCCTTATTAGTTAATCGTTTATGATACTCTAAAAAGCCCTCTATAGCCCTGTCACAGCTCGTAACTACAGCACTAACCGCTTGATCATCCAAAGGTTCTAAAAATGTATTGTTAAACTCCAATGCCATTTTTTCTAGCTGGGCCAAATCTCTTACATAAATACCATTCCAATAAATCCAGCAATGCAGGACTTTGTTCCTATAGCCTTTCATATCCCAGTTTCTGAGTTGGCAAAGTGTCTCTATATCATCTATTCTTGCAAGATGTAAAGAGTAACTAGTAAAGAAATTTGTAATCTTTGCTTTATTTTGTCCTTTTTTATTTTTATCTTTTTTTCTCTGACTAGATTCTTTTTTATATCCTAAAAATCTTTCTCTTAAATCGTACATATTATATGTTAAATCATTGTTCATGTATAAAATCCTGCACAATGCACCATTCCGGCTATTAATTGTATTAGGTAATCTTAATAATCTAGCTGCATCTGTAGCTGATCTGTCTGCCCAAAGGTGTTTTAAATTATTATAGAGGTAATCTTCTAGCTGTTGCCAAGTGTATAGAGCTGCATAAGGTGCATTTTGTATCCTCCAATAAAGATGAATTCCTCTCCCTGAATCTACAACTAGCGTTGGCCTTGGAATTTTTCCTTCTTCTGCTAAAATAAACACTTTATAAACTGCTTCAGCCTTACCTATTCTGTTTAAGTCTAAATCTAAATCAATATAAAGCGCTCGTAAGTGTCTAATATTCCTAACTAATCTCTTCTTTATAAAAAAAGTATTTGGACTTATAAACACATTATCCAAACCATAAAATCTCTCAATTTCATTTAAGGAATAATAGTTAATCATTTTATACCTTTTAAAATCATGAGTTAATTCGATATATCCTTCTGTTCCTTCAGTGTATAGATGCTCCATATATGCTTTTTCTGTTATCATATTGTTTCCTCCTTTTATATATAGGGGAAACAAAAAAAGCACCTACAGATATTTTCTGTAAGTGCTTTATCTAAAATAATTATGAAGTATATAGGATAGCTATAGATAATTTTAATAAAAGGATAGATCTTTTAGCAATTTGCTTTTTAAATATATCGCTCCTATGGTTCTAAAACTCATTCTTAATCTTCTAAAAACCTTTAGTTTCATCTTTTGATTGAATATTAAGATTCATCTTTTCTAAATCATGTTTTCTATCTAATAATAAATTTTCAGTAAAACAATCTAAAAAATAGGATGTATGCCACTCTAATTTACAATTATCCCTTACCAAAGCATCCCTAAAAAAATTTGAATGCTTTTCAAACACAGTGCTATTAATATCAAAATCTAAGCTTCTAAAATACTCAATTGCAAATACAGCAATTGTTCGGGTATTTCCTTCTCTAAAGGGATGTATTTGCCATAAGTTAGATATAAATCTCATAGCAGATTTAGCTTTTTCTTCTTTTGTAAATAAATAATAATCTTTCTTAGCTTCCTCTTCAAAATCTATTTGGAGAGCTAAGTCTATCATATTCCACGATTCATAAAAAACAGTTTCTCCATTCAAAACAGGCTCATTCTTTGCAGGCGGTATAACAATAAATTATATTGACAAAACTCTAGCACCATGGTAGTCTATGACTATAAAGTCGGATTTAGTCATGGAGGATAAAGAATTATGAGTACTGCATTTAGTGATAATGAAAGAGAATTAATAAACTTAAAACTAATTGAAGTAGCAGAGGAGTGTCTGAAAAAATATGGTGTAAGAAAAACTACTGTCGACCAAATTGTACAAATGACAGGTATATCAAAGGGATCTTTCTATAATTTTTATCCTAAAAAGGAGATCTTATTTTTTACAGTTTTAGAGGAATACCAAAAATTTATTACAACAAATTTAACTAGGAAATTAGAAAAAGAAGATAAAATTGGAGTTGATATGTTTACTAATCTAATCTATGAGCTATACCAGAATATAAGACATTCTTTTATTATGAATATAATACAAAACAATGAATTTGAATATCTTATTAGAAAATTACCTAAGGAACTAATTATCAACCACCATTCTTTAGATGATATACTCACTAAGGGGATTTTTTCCTATATAAAACTTAAAGATAATGTTGATATAGATGTTGTTTCTGCTTCATTTAGAGCAATTTTTATGACTATGATACATATTGATGAAATCGGAGAAGATAGTTTCGATGAAGCTCTGAAACTTTTAATAGGAGCTCTTGCTCAGCAAATAATTAAGGAGGATAATAATGCCTGAAATTATTAAGACTAGGAATTTAACAAAGATTTATGGGGAAACTTATGCTGTTGACAATATAAATCTATCTGTTAAAGAGGGGGAAATATTCGGCTTTATAGGGCTTAATGGTGCAGGTAAAACCACTACTATACGAATGCTATTAGGTATGATATCTCCCACATCAGGTAGCTGTTATCTCAAAGGACAAAAAGTAAGCCCTGGCAATATAGATATTTGGCGTGATGTAGGATATATAGTAGAAACACCATATTCATACCCTGAACTAACTGTTAGAGAAAACTTAGAAATTATCCGTAAATTAAGAAATATTAAAGATAAAAACTGCATTGATTGGATTATAAGGAAACTAAAATTAGATGAACATGCCACTAAGAAAGCAAAAAACCTGTCCCTAGGTAATGCCCAAAGACTTGGTATAGCAAAGGCACTTATGCATAAACCAAAAATCCTGATACTTGATGAGCCAATAAATGGATTGGATCCTGCAGGCATTGTTGAAGTCCGTCAAATGCTACTAGATTTAGCAAGAAATTCAGGTGTTACCATATTTATATCTAGTCATAGATTAGATGAAATTTCAAAAATGACTACAAGAATAGCTATAATAGATGAGGGAAAATTGATTAAAGAAATAGATGGAAAACAACTTGATACGCAGTTGAGAAAAACATTAATATTGGATGGTAAAGACAAAAATGGTATGAGAACTGTTCTTTCTAAAGCTGGATATAAAATATATTATAGAGATACAGAGGATTATTCATCTACATTTCAAATTGAGGATAGGGATGCTGTAGATAATCCTGATAAAATTGCTAAATTACTTGTAAATTCTGGTTATCCTCCAACATTATTAAAAGTTGAGACCGAAGATTTAGAAGACTATTTCTTAAGATCTATTAAAGAGATTGGAGGAATAAGATATGAATAAGATATTAACATGTATTTTAGTAGAAAGTAAAAAGTTTTTCACTTCTAAGATACCCTTGATGTCGATTCTTGTTCTTACACTTGTACCCCTTACTGGTGGATTTTTCATATTTGTTTTAAAAGACCCTATTTTTGCGGAAAATCTAGGTATTATTTCTACTAAGGCACAAATAGTGGGAACTGCCGATTGGCCCTCTTATCTTAGTCTTCTTGCTCAGGCAATGTCTATTGGAGGATTGATAGTATTTGGATTTAATGCTAGTTGGATATTCGGAAGAGAGTATTCAGACAGGACTATAAGGGACTTATTGGCATTACCAATATCTAGAAATATTATTGTCTTTTCTAAATTCATTATTGCTTTTTTATGGGGATTAGTCCTTTCAATATATGTATTAGTTCTAGGTCTACTCCTTGGTCTATTAATTGATATACCTGGTTGGTCATTTGATGTAATTAGACAGGGAACTTTAGTTTATATTGCTTGTTCCTTACTTTCCCTTATACTATCAACACCAGCAGCCTTTTTTGCAAGCTTTGGACGTGGATATCTATCGCCATTTGGATTTATATTGGTTATTGTTATTTTAGCACAAGTCGTTGCAGTAGCAGGTTATGGAGAATACTTTCCATGGGCTGTTCCCGCACTTATTAGTGGTCTTGCTGGAGGTGATAATGCTATGGTGGAAGCTTTTAGTATTATAATTGTAATTCTGACAAGTATGATTGGATTAGTAGCTACTATGCTTTGGTGGAGATATGCTGACCAGAATTAATTAGATATCTTATGCTTTTGGTCTGATTATCTCCTTTTTTATTAGTGGAATAAATTAAGCGTCCTCATACAAATTAGAGAACGCCTAATTATTTTAAAATTGTTGAAACAATTTATAACTGTTGAAAATGGATAAAAATTGTTCATTAGATATTTTATCAAGATCAGTGACATTCCCGTGCTTCAACGCTTGTCTTAATTGATTCTTAGTAAAAAGAACATGATATTCCCTGTTTACCCATTTATAAACGAATGATCGATACTTTTTATAGTCTTTCTTTAAAATCAATGGTTTATGTCGCTCTAGTGCAATCAATACAGAGTCTACACTGGGTTTAGGGTGAAAGTATTCTCGTGGCACTTTTTTGAGAATTTTTATGTCCATTTCTACCATCAATAACAAACCTAAAGCCCGTTTGGTATTTTGCAGTCTTTTAGCAAATCCTCTCTCTACAATAAGGTAGCTATATTTGGATTGGCTATCAAAAGCAATTTTTTTTACAATATCTGTGCTAATATTATAGGGAATATTACCAAATATTTTATAATCATTACTTTTGGGAAAGTTGAATTTTAATATATCCTCATGGATAACTTCTATATTATTAAAAGGTTTCACTGCTTTTTCCGTCGTTTTACATAAGTTTTCATCAATTTCTACAGCAGTCACCCATTGACTCATTTCCACAAGTTCTTTAGTAAAATGTCCTTTTCCTGATCCAATTTCTATTACCTTGTCTTGTTTACTGATATTTGTATATTTTAATATTTCTTTTACATGCTTTCTAGATGTAATAAAATTCTGTGTGTGTTTTGGGTTTTTCTGTTTCATTATAACCTTCTCCTTGCTGGTCGGATTGACCCCTTAATTTTGGACAAAAACTCACTAATACTTCCAATATCATAATATTTCATTTTGCCCTTGGTTTATTGTACATTAATATTTATCTT
>NZ_PPXW01000001.1:2260760-2417353 GCF_021655095.1 Clostridium sp. Cult1
CTTTCACTGATCCTAATGAAGCTAAAAAATTTGTTGATGAAACTGGGGTAGATTATTTAGCAATAGCAGTAGGAACTGCCCACGGTGTATATAAGGGAGAACCAAGATTAGATTTTGATAGAATAAAAACTATAAAAGATATATTGAATATTCCTTTAGTATTACATGGATCTAGTGGTGTTCCAAAGGAAGCAATTGAAAAAGCAGTATCCCTTGGAATAAATAAGATCAACATAGATACGGATTTAAGAGTAGCATTCTCTAGTGCAATCAAAGATTTCTTAAAAGAAAATCCAGACAATATAGATCCAAGAAAAATATTAGGGCCAGCTAAAGAAGCTATGAAAGAAGTTATTAAAGAGAAAATGGAGCTATTTGGTTCTGTTGGTAGAGCTTAATCAATGGACACAATAAACTATGTACAATTGTAAAGGTCACCTGTAGTGGCCTGAAATATGAAGGGGTGAAATGCTTTGAAACTATTCATCGATACGGCTAATATAGATGAAATAAAAGAAGTTAATGAATGGGGAGTAATTTGTGGTGTTACTACTAATCCATCTTTAATAGCAAAAGAAGGTAGAGATTTTAAAGAAGTAATAAAAGAAATTACTAATATAGTAGATGGGCCTATTAGTGCAGAAGTTATTTCCTTAGAAAAAGAAGGAATGGTGAAAGAAGCTAGAGATTTAGCTAAAATACATCCTAATATTGTTATTAAAATACCTATGACCAAAGAGGGATTGAAGGCTGTAAAGATTTTATCTAAGGAAGGAATAAAGACCAATGTAACCTTAGTATTCTCTCCTAATCAAGCCTTGTTAGCAGCAAAGGCAGGGGCAACTTATGTTAGCCCTTTTATAGGTAGATTAGATGATATTGGTAATGAAGGCATGAATATTATATATGATATAGTTCAAATATTTGATATTCATGATATAGATACGGAAATAATAGCTGCAAGTATTAGGCATCCAATTCATGTAACGGAAGCTGCAAAAGCAGGAGCCCATATAGCAACTGTACCTTATAAAGTATTTTTGCAGATGTTGAACCATCCTCTAACGAATATTGGAATTGAAAGGTTTTTGAAGGATTGGGAAGGTATAAGTAATTAACATTTGACAATTTAGAATTGTTAAGGCAGGCTTTGGCCTGCTTTTTTTGTTTTATTATTCATCATTTTAGTTTATAATATAGTATAGCACAATTAACTTTAAAGGAGAGATGATAATGGATAGGGATTTAGCTTTGTCCTTAGTAAGGGTAACAGAAATTGCTGCATTAGCTTCAGGTAGATATATGGGTAGAGGTGACAAAATAGGAGCAGATCAGGCTGCAGTAGATGGAATGAGGGCAGCTTTTAACCTTGTAAATACTAAAGGACAAGTTGTAATAGGAGAAGGAGAATTAGACGAAGCCCCTATGTTATATATTGGAGAAGTAATAGGAGCAGGTATGGATGTAAAGGCAGATATAGCAGTAGACCCATTAGATGGGACTACTCTTGTAGCCAAGGGTTTACCTAATGCTATTTCTGTAATAGCTATGGCTCCTAAAGGTTGTTTGTTAAACGCACCAGATACTTATATGAAGAAGATAGCAGTAGGACCTAGAGCAGCAGGTAAAATCCATATAGATTCTTCTATTGAAGAAAATGTATATGCAGTAGCTGAGGCTTTAAATAAGGATATTTCTGATCTAACTGTAATAATTCAAGATAGGGAAAGGCATAAGAATATTATAGATGAGGTTCGTAAAATAGGTGCTAGAATAAAATTGTTTGGAGAAGGAGATGTGGCTGCAGCCATAGCTACTGCTTTTGAAGATACAGGTGTAGATATAATGATAAGTATTGGAGGTGCACCAGAAGGGGTTATTGCTGCATCTGCATTGAAATGTATGGGAGGGGATTTTCAAGGAAGGCTTTATCCAATGAGCGATAAAGAGATGGAAAGATGTAAGAAATTTGGTTTTACTGAAGAGAATTTGGGAAAGGTTCTTACGATAGATGATTTAGCTAAAGGTAATGATATCTTCTTTGCAGCTACCGGCATTTCTGATGGGGATCTTCTAAAAGGGGTAGTCTATTATGGAGATAATTTGGCTAAAACCCATTCTGTTGTCATGAGATCTAAGACGGGAACCATTAGGTTTGTAGAAGCTCGACATAGATTAGACAAGAATGATATATTAAAGGAACTGTTGAAAAAACACAGTTAAATAAATAGCACATACTATTTGACATAAAAAATATTAGTAGAATATACTATATAGAGGCTAAAAAATCATAGGGGGATTTTGCTATGGATAGAAATTTAACTTTGAATTTAGTAAGAGTAACAGAAGCTGCTGCATTACAATCTGCTAGTTATCTAGGTAGAGGTGATAAAAACAAGGCAGATGAGGCAGCTGTCAATGGTATGAGGAGGATGTTCGATACCTTAGCTATTGATGGAGTAGTAGTTATTGGCGAAGGTGAAATGGACGAAGCTCCTATGCTATATATAGGGGAACAGATAGGTAAGGCAACTAAGAATTCAATTAAAGTAGATATAGCAGTAGATCCATTAGATGGAACTACTGCTGTTGCTAAAGGGTTATCTAATGCTATATCAGTAGTAGCAGTAGCTCCTAGAGGATGTTTACTACATGCACCAGATATGTATATGAATAAGATAGCAGTAGGACCAAAAGGGGCTGGAAAGATCAATTTAGATGAAACTGTAGAAACAAATTTGAGAAACCTTTCTAAAGCGTTGAATAAGGATATTTCCGATATAACTGTAACTATGTTAGATAGACCAAGGCATAAAGAATTAATCCAAAGAGTTAGAGAAGCGGGAGCAAGAATTAAGCTTTTCCAAGATGGAGATGTAGCTGCTGCTATAGCCACTTGTTTTGAAGATTCAGGGGTAGATATTTTAATGGGCATTGGAGGGGCTCCTGAAGGGGTCCTTGCAGCTGCAGCATTAAAATGCTTAGGTGGGGAAATTCAAGGACGGCTTCATCCTATGAAGGATGAAGAAGTAGAAAGATGTAGAGAGATGGGTCTACATAATATGGATACTATTCTTACTATGGATCATCTTGTAAAGGGAAATGAAATAATATTTTCAGCTACAGGTATTTCTAATGGTGAACTACTAAAAGGTGTTGTTTACTACGAAAACAATACTGCTAAAACCTATTCAGTAGTAATGAGAGGAGAGACTGGTACTGTTAGGTTTATTGAAGCTATACATAGGTTGGATAAAAAGCCTGAATATGCAAAATAATTTGATTTGACTTATAAAAACTATAATGATATTATAATCCTAGAAATACTTATCTGTCTGACATTTCTTGAGGTCATTCCATAATTTGATTAATAGAAATTAGTTTTTGAACAATATAAAGCCGCTCTAGGAATCATAAGTTCGGACTCCCAGCGGTAGCTTTTCTTAAATTTTATGGAGGTGTAATTTTTGGATTCTAGTATATTACATGAGAAAAAGTTGGAGGATCTCCGGGTTATAGCAAAAACCCTAGGGATTAAAAGTGTTACTAAATATAGGAAGAATGAATTAATAGACATTATTTTGGATAACACAGGAAAGGAAGAAAAGGACATACCTGAAAAAAAGGCAGTTGAAGAAATAGATATTAAAGACATAGATATGGAAGAATTACCTGAGAAGGTAACTGAAGAATTAGAACAGATGGATAATATTGATGGTGCTGAGGGAATATTGGAAATCCATCAAGATGGATATGGATTTTTAAGATCAGACAATTACTTATCCGGCGATAATGATATATATGTATCCCCTTCCCAGATTAGAAGGTTTAGGCTTAGAACAGGAGACAAAGTATTTGGTATTACGAGACCTGCGAAATCGGGAGAAAAGTATAAAGCTCTTCTCTATGTAAAAAGTGTAAATGGTTTAGACCCGGAAACCTGTCTAACTAGACCAGATTTTGATAGTTTAACCCCAATATACCCAAGAAAGAGAATTGAAATGGAAACAACTCCAAACAATCTTTCGACTAGGATTATCGATTTAATAGCTCCCATTGGGAAAGGACAGAGAGGGATGATCGTCTCGCCACCAAAGGCTGGTAAAACAACTCTTCTTAAATCCGTTGCCAATGCCATTTCTAAGAATCACCCTGAAATAGAGATTATTGTACTTTTAATAGATGAAAGGCCTGAGGAAGTTACAGATATGAGAAGATCTGTAGATGGAGATGTTGTTTATTCAACTTTTGATGAGCTACCCAATCACCATACTAAGGTGGCGGAAATAGTTCTTGAAAGAGCCAAAAGGCTAGTAGAACATGGAAAGGATGTTGTAATCCTATTAGATAGCATAACTAGGCTTGCAAGGGCTTATAACCTTACTATTCCAGCAACAGGAAGGACCTTGTCTGGTGGGTTAGATCCTGGAGCATTACATAAACCTAAGAGATTTTTTGGAGCAGCTAGGAATTTAGAAGAAGGAGGCAGCTTAACCATATTAGCTACTGCATTAGTTGAAACAGGTAGTAGGATGGATGATGTTATATTCGAAGAATTTAAGGGTACAGGTAATATGGAGATACATTTAGATAGAAAGCTTTCTGAAAAGAGAATATTTCCAGCCTTAGATATTAATAAATCTGGGACTAGAAGAGAGGATTTATTATTAAGCCAAAGAGAATTAGAAACTATTTGGAGTATTAGAAAGGCCTTAGGCAATGCACCTACCCAAGATGTAACAGAGACATTAATAGAAAATTTAATGAATACTAAGTCTAATGAGGAATTTATAGAAGAGATGAGAAATAAAATCTGGTTTTAGTTGAAATATTTTTAGGATTATGCTATAATTAATAGGTCAAATTATGTGAATTAATGTATTTTATATACTGGCAATAAAGAGAGGTGAAAGTAATGAAAAAAGGAATACATCCAGAATATTATGAAGCTACAGTAAAATGTGCATGTGGAAATACATTCAAAACCGGTTCAACAAAAGAAGACTTAAGGGTAGAAATTTGTTCAGAATGTCATCCATTCTTTACAGGACGTCAAAAGTTCACAGAACGTGGTGGCCGTGTAGAAAAATTCAAGAAAAAATATGGTATGGATTAATCTCTATTTAAAACCAAATAGGTTAGTTGCCTATACAGCATCTAACCTTTATTTTTATTTAAAAGAATTTAGGCAATTGACAATTAATTAGAGTTGTCATTCTGAGGCGAAGGCATAGGCACACTTATTGAACTAAGCTAGGGAAGCCAAAGAATTTTAGACTCAGAAGCTAGACCCTAAATAGTTGTGAATTGTGGGCTGTGAATTGAAGAAAAAGGGTGTTGAGAAAATGAAGATAAAAGATGTTAATAGAGTTCCAAAGCATATGACCAGTATAGGCGGCCAAGCTTTGATTGAAGGCATATTAATGCGGGGGCCAAAGGATTTGGCGATTGCGGTAAGAAAGCCAAATAATGAAATAATATTGAAGAAAGAGAAATTAAATACTCTAGGTATGAGATATAAATTTTTCAGACTTCCTTTGATAAGAGGCCTGGTAGGATTAGTAGAATCTATGGCCTTTGGAATTAGGGCTTTAATGTATTCAGCTGATTTTTATGAAGATGGTATAGAGAAAGATGGAAATAAAGAAACCTTTTTAGATAGGATTTTTAAGGAAAAAAGTGAAGAAGCTGAAATAGTATTTACTCTAATGATATCTCTAGTATTTACCATTTTACTTTTCATATTATTACCTAGTCTTATAACTAACTTTTTCAAAAAAGGGATAGAAAATCCTATCCTATTAAACTTAATAGAAGGTTTGGTTCGTATTATGCTATTTCTCACATATGTAACAGTAGTCTCTAAAATGGAAGATATAGGTAGGGTATTTGAATATCACGGTGCAGAGCATAAGACTATCCATTGTTATGAAAATGGAGATCCATTAACTGTGGAAAATGTAAAGAAATATCCTATACTACATCCAAGATGTGGAACGAGTTTTTTATTCATGGTTATGATTGTAAGTATTTTGGTTTTATCTTTCTTCGGTTGGCCTAATCCGTTACAAAGAGTTTTAATAAGGTTATTGATGCTTCCCATAATAGCAGGAATTTCTTATGAAATAAATCGGGTTATTGGTAAGAGTAATTCAGCTATTGCCTATTATCTATCCTATCCAGGACTGTTAATACAGAGAATGGCTACAGTTAAGGAGCCAGATGAAGCTCAAATAGAAGTGGCTATAGAGGCATTAAAGGCAGTCCTTACAGATAAAAAGGAAGAAGACCTATGGAAATAAATCAATTATTACAAAGAGGAGTAGATCTGATAAAGGATAGGCCCTATACAAATCCCATATTAGAATCTACTCTTTTATTAAGTGAATTATTAAATGTGGATAAAATCTACATTTATACCCATGGGAGAGATAAAGTATCAGAGCCTATTGTAGACAAATTCTTAGAATTGATGGGAAAAAGGGCTCAAGGCTATCCTATCCAATATATTCTTAATAAGAAGGAATTTATGGGTTTGGATTTTTATATAGAGGAAGGGGTTTTAATTCCTCGACCGGATACAGAAATCCTTGTAGAATATGTCTTAGAATATATAGATAATAAATATAGGGATGAATCTATAAATATTTTGGATTTAGGCATAGGCAGTGGTGCTATAGCTTTGAGCATTGCTTATCACAGAAGAAATGCCAATATATATGGAGTAGATTTTCAGGATATTCCATTAAAGGTAGCTAAAATAAATATGGAAAGATTCAAACTTGAAAATGTAAACTTATATAAAGGAGATTTGTTTCAAGCTTTAGAAGGCCTAAATCTAAAGTTTCATATAATAGCTTCCAATCCTCCTTATATACCTAAGGAAGATATAGATACCCTTCAAGAAGAGGTTAAGGATTATGAACCAAGGGAAGCATTAGATGGAGGAGAGGATGGCCTAAAATTTTATAGGAAGATAATCCCTAAAAGCAAAGAATACTTAACGGAAAAGGGATTGTTGATTTTTGAAATTGGTTATGACCAAAGTAAATTGGTTATGAATATGATGATAGATGAAGGATTTACAAATATAAAAGTGCTTAAAGATTTACAAGGATTAGATAGAGTAGTATTAGGAATACTGGATAAAGAGGGGTTAGAATAGATGAATCTCTTAATAAAATTATTTTTCTCATTCTTTAAAATAGGTGCTTTCAGTTTTGGAGGAGGATATGCTATGCTTCCTCTAATAAAGGAAGAAGTAATTGAAGTCCATAATTGGCTAACTAATGCAGAGTTTATAGATATTTTAGCAGTGTCTGAAATGACTCCTGGACCTATTGCTATAAATACTGCTACTTTTCTAGGATATAGAGTATGTGGTATATTAGGTTCTATTGTAGCTACCATAGCAGTAGTATTACCTTCTTTCATAATTATGAGTATTATATTCCATTTTGTAAACAAATTTAAAGATTCACCCTATACGGATTGGTTTTTTGTAGGTATTAGACCAATAGTCCTAGGGTTAATTGCTTCTGCATCTATTTCAGTAGCTATGGATGCTTTTATTGATATTAAATCTGTGCTCATAAGTATAGGGGTATTTTATATGGTTTCCTTTAAAAAACTTAATCCAATATATGCTATTATATTGGCAGGAATAACTGGGGCAATACTATATTAAGGTAGGTGGAATATATGCTTTTTGATATGTTTAAAACATTTTTTAAAGTAGGTGCCTTTACTATTGGCGGAGGCTATGCAATGATACCTATAATCCAAAAAGAAATAGTGGATAATAAAAGATGGGTAGAAGAAGATGAGTTTTTAGATACAATTGCTATATCCCAGGGTTCACCTGGACCTATTGCAGTTAATGTAAGTATATTTGTTGGATATAAGTTAAAAGGATTTAAAGGAGCCTTAGCTTGCGCTTTAGGAACTATATTGCCATCTTTTTTAATTATTCTTTTAATTGCTACTGTGTTTTTCCAATATAGAAATAACCCTATTATTGAAAAGGTATTTTTAGGGATAAGGCCAGCAGTAGTGGCATTAATAGTATCTGCTGTATACCGATTGGCTAAACAATCCAAATTTGGCTATAAAAAAATATCTATTTCGGTAATAACTGCTTTGATTATAATCGTTTTAAGTATTAGCCCTATATATTTAATATTAGCAGGCGGGATGGGTTCCATATTATTTTATAAAAATAAACAGACTAGAGAAAAATAATACTTTATTGTTTGCCATATATATGCTATTCTATCTAATGGATTGGATTTTTTAATATCTATCATGGTATAATATATATGAACTATTAATTGGATTATAAAAATTTTATCTATATTTGATGACATTGGAAAGGAGGTATAATATGTTAGAAAAGTTATCCTTTATAGAAAATAAATATAAAGAGTTAAGTATGAAGATAATAGATCCTGAAATCATAAATAATATTGAAGAATGGCAAAGACTAGTTAAAGAGCATGCAGATATAGAACCTATTGTAAATAAATACAAGGAGTATACTAAGGCTCAGAAGACTTTAGAAGAAGATAAGGAAATGCTCAAGGAAAAATTAGATGATGAAATGAAAGACTTATTAAAAGAAGAAATAGCAGAATATGAAGAAACTATTGAAAAACTGGAAGAAGAATTGAGGATACTCCTTATTCCAAAGGATCCTAATGACCACAAAAATGTAATTGTTGAAATAAGAGCAGGAGCTGGAGGAGACGAAGCAGGATTATTTGCAGGAGATTTATTTAGAATGTATAGTATGTATGCAGAAAGACAGGGTTGGAAGACAGAGTTAATGAGTTCTAATGAACAAGGAGTTGGAGGATTTAAGGAAGTTATATTTATGATAAAAGGTAAAGGCGCTTATAGTAGATTAAAATACGAATCAGGAGTTCATAGAGTTCAGAGAGTACCTACAACTGAATCTAGTGGTAGAATCCATACTTCTACAGCTACTGTTGCCGTATTACCAGAAGCAGAGGATATTGACATTGAAATAAACCAAAATGATATAAGAGTGGATGTATATCGTTCCTCTGGAAATGGTGGTCAAAGCGTTAACACTACCGACTCTGCTGTAAGAATTACCCATATTCCAACAGGAATGGTAGTAGCATGTCAAGATGAAAAATCTCAGCTGAAAAATAAGGAAAAAGCAATGAAGATACTAAAAACCAGATTATACGATCAGATGATGAGAGAGCAACATAATGAAATAGCTGAAGAAAGACGTTCACAGGTAGGTACAGGAGATAGATCTGAAAGAATAAGAACTTACAATTTCCCTCAAGGAAGGATTACAGATCATAGAATCAATATGACTCTATATAAATTGGAAAACTTCTTGGATGGAGATATTGATGAAATGATAGATGGTCTAATAACCTCAGATCAAGCAGAAAAATTAAAACAAGTAGGCTAAGAGAAAACTCGGATAGAAAATTCTATCCGAGTTTTCTATGCTATAATATATGGAGAATGAATATGGCAAAAAGGGGAATGAATATATGAAATTTGAATTCGACCCGTTAGTTTACCATTATCCATCTAGAAGGAATGTGGTCTATGGTAGGAAGGGTATGGTTGTTACTGGCAACCCATTGGCTGCAAATGCTGGGTTAGAAATATTAAAAAAAGGTGGAAATGCAGTTGATGCAGCTATAGCCACTGCAGCAGCTTTAACGGTAGTAGAGCCTACTGCTAATGGAATAGGTGGGGATGCCTTTGCATTAGTTTGGTCAAAGGGAAAACTTCATGGTCTTAATGCTAGTGGGCCTTCTCCTAAAAAGATAAGTGTAGATGCTTTAAAAGGGAGGGGACTAGACAAAATTCCCACAACAGGAGTAGTACCAGTGAATGTACCAGGAGCCCCTGCAGCTTGGGCTGAGTTATGGAAGAAATTTGGGTCAGAGCTGGAGTTTGAGGAATTATTGAGACCTGCTATTTCTTATGCAAAGGAAGGTTATATTATTCAACCTGGTGTAGGTAGTGTATGGGAAAAATCCTTCCATAAATATTCAAAAGCATTAAGAGAAGATAAGTCTATTCTAGGATGGTTTGATACTTTTGCACCAGAAGGCAAATCGATGAAAGCTGGAGATCTGCTACGTTTAGAGAATCACGGAAATACATTAGAAGAAATAGGATATACAGTTTCTGAGAGCATATACAGAGGAGAACTGGCAGAAAAAATTGCTAAATTTTTTAAAGAAAATGATGGATTTTTAGAGTTATCCGATTTAGAAGAATATTATCCAGAGTGGGTAGAGCCAATTTCTACAAATTACAAAGGATTTGAAGTTTGTGAAATTCCTCCTAATGGACATGGAATTACTGTTTTAATGGTATTAAATATTTTGACACAATTAGAACTTGAAGATATGAACTCTTTTAATAGTACCCATTATCAAATGGAAGCTCTTAAATTGGCTTTTACAGATGTGCAAAAATATGTAGCAGATCCAAAGTATATGGAGGTTTCCATAGATGAGTTACTCTCTATGGATTATGCAAAGAATAGAGCTAGTTTGATTAAGGATAAAGCCATAATGCCTAAAGCTGGAAAGCCGACACAAAGCGGGACTGTATATTTAGCAACTGCAGATCAATATGGAAACATGGTCTCTTATATACAAAGTAATTATATGGGATTTGGTTCTGGAATAGTTATTCCAAATACAGGGATAGCAATGTATAACAGAGGTTGTAATTTTAATTTAGATCCAGGTTCAGGGAATTGTTTAGCAGGAGGAAAAAAATCCTATCATACAATAATACCAGGATTTTTAATGAAGGATGGAAAGCCGGTAGGTCCCTTTGGAGTAATGGGAGGATTTATGCAACCTCAAGGGCATTTACAGGTTTTAATCAACACTATAGACTATAAATTGAATCCACAGGATGCATTAGATAGGCCTAGATGGCAGTGGATTGGAGATAAAACCATAGAGATTGAACAATCCTTTGACAATAATTTAGCTTTACAATTGGCAAGGGCAGGCCACGATATAGTAGTGAAAGCTGATAGTACGGATTTTGGCAGGGGTGAAATAATCTGGAGAGATGATAATGGAATTCTATGCGGAGCCTGCGAACCTAGAACAGATGGATATGTAGCTGTTTGGTAGGTTAGAAATATAGTACAATTCCAATTACAAATCCAATTATGATACCTATAGATGAAGCCCTCCCTTTGTGGAGGGTTTTAGCACTAGGAATGATTTCATCACTAATAATATATAACATAGTGCCTCCAGCAAAAGATAGACATAGAGAGATAAATATGTTTGAAACCATTCCCATATAGGCACCAATAAATGCACCTATTCCCGTAGGAATTCCCGTTAATATAGTGTAGAATATAATTTTTAAAGGGGATTTTTTGTTGACCTTTAAAGGTATGGCCATAGATAACCCTTCAGGTATATTATGTAGCAACATAGCTAAAGATAGTACTGGCCCTAAATTGGACATAGTTAGAAAACTAGAACCTAAAGCCAAACCTTCGGGGAAATTATGTACTGCTATGCTAATACCTAAAAGTAAACTACTCTTCATAAGAGGGTTTTTTACTATATCTTCTATGTGGTTTTCAACAAATACAACTAATAATATTCCTAATATAATGCCTATAATAGAAATATATAAGCCCCCTAGAATAAAGGACTCAGGTAAAAGGTGGAAGGTGACAATAAATAACATAAATCCACCAGTTAACCCTAATAGGAAAGATAAAGTTCTATCCGTATTTCTAATGAATAAAGAAGCCAACCCACCAATGCCTGTGCCTACCACACCCACTACAAAACCATAGATTGTTATTATCCACAATTCTTTCATACTCTCACCCTTTCTATATAATTAATATTCTAAGGGAGAGATAATAAGAACAGAAATTTATTAAAGGAACATATGTATTGGTATATCATATAGAGTATGGCGATTTATACATTATATAAAGGATTAATATAATTAAAAACAATTATTAAAAAGTGAAATTATATGTTATTATAAAATTATTAGGTAATATATCAAAAAATAATGGAGGTAATTAATATGAAAAAGGAGTTAAAAGGTTTTGTAGTTGGAGTAGTAGTAACGGTCATACTAATGAGTACTGTTGTATTTGCTGGAGGAATGAAACAAAAGATTGAGGTAATGCTTAATTCAGTAAATATAGCTGTAAACGGAAAGCCTGTTAATGCAGATAATATTCTCTATAAAGGGACAACCTATGTACCTATAAGGGATGTTGCTGAAATGTTAGGTAAAAAAGTAGGATGAGATCAGAGGACTAATACAGCTAGTATTGATGACATTAAACCAGGTGAAGAATCTAGTATTGGTGATACTAAACCAAGTGAAGAATATGGTAGAAACAATCCAGCCCCCATCGGAGTTACACAAAGGTTAGAAGTAGATACATATATGTCCAATTATTCAGTAGATGTGACCATTAAAGAAGTTATAAGAGGAGAAGAAGCAGTTAAAAAATTGGGGATAGAAGGCGTCTATGAATATTACTTTGAAGATGATGAAGAGGCATTATTAGTTAAAGGACATGTTAAAGTAGTTGACTCGAAGGATGATAAAAAAGTAGCCGTCAACAGAAGTTATTTTAAGATGTTTAGTGAAGGTAATGTAGAGTATATTAATATTCATAGAATTGCTCATTTAGTTTCTGAACAGGAATTCGGAGAGACTAGCCTTTATCAAGGTGCAGAACATGAAGGATATTTGCTACTGAAAGTAAAAAAATCAGACGCTAATCCAAAACTTGTCTATGGATCACGAGGCGATGGGATTGGTGGAGTTTGGTTTAAATTAAACTAGTAAAAAACCAACTACACAGCTTTTAAGCTGTATAGTTGGTTTTTTTATAATATGAAGTCAGGATATAAAGAAAATTAATGGTAAGTAGATAGGTTATAGAAAATATAAATTTAACTTTTAGAAATGATTCTGTTATAATTGTTCTGCT
This sequence comes from Clostridium sp. Cult1, assembly GCF_021655095.1. Lineage (GTDB taxonomy): Bacteria > Bacillota > Clostridia > Tissierellales > Tepidimicrobiaceae > Schnuerera. Next base: position 2,273,770 of record NZ_PPXW01000001.1, read on the forward strand.
GCCATTTAAGCTATATATGTATAGAATGCAACAAGGGATGTGAAATCATGAGTGATACAGTTAACCAATCTAGTCTATTTTTAAAGGTTAATAATATAACAAAAAATTTTGGAAACATAGAAGCTCTTAAAGGAGTTAGTTTGGAAAGTTATTTAGGCGAAATTTTAGCCATTGTAGGGGATAACGGTGCTGGGAAGTCTACACTTATTAAGATCATTTCTGGAGTACTTACACAGGATTCTGGTGAAATATGGATAAATGGAGAAAAACAGCAACAATTAAATCCTAGAATTTCCTTAAATAAGGGAATTTCAACAGTTTATCAGGACCTGTCATTGGTTGATACCCGTGATGTAGCATATAATATCTTTCTTGGTAGGGAACCAATGAAAGGTTTATTTATTGATAGGAAGAAAATGTATAAGGAATCTAAACAGCTAATTCAAAATTTAGAAGTCCAAGTACCTAATATAAAAGTACCTGTAGCAAATTTAAGTGGTGGTCAGAGACAGGGTGTAGCTGTTGCTAGGGCTATTCATCAAGGAGGAAAATTGTTGATTTTTGATGAGCCAACAGCTGCCATGGGATTAGTAGAGTCTACAAGGGTATTGAAGTTGATTAAAAGACTTGCGAAAGACGGTTACGGTGTGATTATTATCAGCCATAATTTACAGCAAGTATTTCAAATTGCAGATAAAATATGTGTAATGCGTCAAGGTAAAATAGTGGATATGGTTAAAACTGATGAAATAAATATGAATGATATTGTTTCAATGATTACTGGTGCAACAGATATTTGATGAGGAGAGAGATTATGTATAAGGATTTTAAAATGGGACTACAACCATATGTATATAGGATTTTGTTAATTTTTATTCTTATAGTTATGATAATTGTTCTTAGTTTCGCATCTTCTTATTTTTTAACATTAGGTAATATAAAAAATATATTAGATCAGGCATCTTTATATATTATTTTGTCCGTAGGTATGACTTTTGTAATTTGCTCTGGAGGAATTGATTTGTCAATTGGTTCCGTAATTGCTTTAAGTTCAATTGTATCAGCTTTTGCCATGAAAGCTGGTCTCAATGTTGGAATTTCTGTTTTTATAGGACTAGTTGTTGCTATGGGTGTAGGACTTTTTAATGGGTATATGATTTCCTATTTAAAAATAAATCCTTTTATTGTTACATTGAGTACTATGTCTATTATTAGAGGAGCTACGGTGCTGATTACAAAAGGTAGACCTATATATGGTTTTCCTAAAGCATTTACATATTTGGGTAGTGGAACTATTGGTTTTCTTAATTATCCTATTCTTATAGCTTTTTTTGTTACTTTTATAGGAGTGATTCTTTTAGGGAAAACACGATTTGGAAACTATTCAATTGCTATGGGTTGTAATGAAGAAGCCTTGAGAAGAAGTGGAGTCAATACAAATAAATATAAAATATGGATATATATATTATGTGGATTATGTGCAGGAATAGCTGGACTTATTATTAGTGCTCGATTGAATACAGCAGAACCCTTAGCAGGGACAGGCTATGAAATGGATGCTATTGCTGCTGTGGTACTTGGTGGAACTGATATGCGAGGTGGTCGAGGTAGTGTAAGCGACACTTTTATTGCCTGTCTTATTTTAGGAGTAATAAATAATGGTTTAAGAATTTTGTCTATTTCCTCAAATTATCAACAATTACTAACAGGAATTATCATTTTAGTAACAGTAGCATTGTCAGATTATAAACAGAGGAAAAGGATTAATGCATGATAGAGCAAAGAGAGGAGAAATTGATATGGAAGGAAGGAAAAGGGTGCTTTCGCTTGGAACAGTGGCTATGGATGTGGTAATAGAAACAGAACAATTGCCAAGGGAAGATGGATTTGGATTTATTGAGTCTGAAAGGCTTATACCTGGAGGAAGTGCTGCAAATCTTTCTGTAGCCTTGGCCCATCTTGGAATAGAAGTATATCAGACAGGTAAGATTGGCGATGACAAATATGGAAATGAATTCCGTAGGACATTAGTGGAAGATGGTGTAGATGATAGATTTTTAGTTACTAAACCAGGTGGCTCTACTCTACATACATATATCATAACTATTCCAGGAGGAAAACATTGCATTTTAGCCAATTTAGGAGATTCGGTGGCAAGTTTAGAACCAGAGGAACTTCCAGAAAACATACTGGAAGGAATTGATTTTTTCTATACGGATATGTTTTCAGCTCGTGCATCGATTCATTTGGGGAAATTGGCAAAAAAGAAGGGCATACCTGTTTTATATAATATGCAATGTCCTCCTAGCTTTATGGAAAAATGTGGGGTAGACATTAAAGATATAGAGGAAATGATTGAACTTTCTACTATTTTCGCAAGTGGCCGAGAGGGTTACTTTGAAATGACAGGCGAAGAGGAATATAAAAAAGGGGTACAAAAGTTTTGCGAAACATATTCTGTTCCACAAGGGGTTATATGTACTGCTGGAGATGAAGGTTCCTTATGGATAGATGGTGAAGATTCAATTCATGTAGGTGCCTATTCTGTAGATGCAGTGGATACAACAGGTGCTGGAGATTGTTTTTTAGCAGGTTTAATTTATGCATATTTCTTTAAAGGAATGGATAGGCAAAAGGCTCTTAAATTCGCTTCTGGATCAGCTGCCATAAAATGTATGAAAAAGGGTCCTAGGTCAAAAGCAACGGTTCAAGAAATAGAACAGTTTATTTATTCTGCAAAATAATTTGTAGAATTGATATAAATATTAAAAGTATTAGGAGGAATTGATCATGTTAAGAAAAAACAGATTTACAAAAACAATTTTATTAATGCTTGCGTTAGTGGTACTTTTATCCATAGGAATAGTGGGATGTTCCAATACTGAGACGCAACCAGATGACGTAGAAGAAATGTCTGAAGAAAATGAAACAGAAGTGCAAACTGAAGAGATAACAAACACTGCAATGGAAGAAGCTGAACAAAAATTATTTGAAGCTTTGGAACCGTTACCAGAAAAAGATACAGGAGTTAAATTGGCAGCAATAGAAAGTACTCTTGCAAATTCCTTCTGGATTACAATGCAGGAGGGCTATGAAGATGCTGCTAAGGAATATGGTGTATCCATAGATGTAATGGCAACAGAAACAGAAACAGATATAGATGGACAGTTAGATATTATGAAAATACTTATATCTAAAGACTATGATGGAATTGCTGTGTCTCCGTTGACAGAACATAATTTAATTCCAGGAGTTGTGGAAGCAAACAATGAAGGTGTTAAAGTTGTGGTAGTAGGAAATGCGATAAGTGAAGAAGCACTAAAGGAAGCGGAAGGAAGAATTGAAGCTTATATTACATCAGATTTTAAGCAACAAGGAACAATTGGAGCTGAATATATAATTGATAAAACAGGTGGTAAAGGGAAAGTAGCTGTTATTGAGGGTATTCCAGGTGCTACCCAAAGTGAGGCAAGAAAAAATGGAGCTATAGAAGCTTTTGAGGCCGCTGGAATGGAAGTATTACCAGTACAAACGGCTAATTTTGATCGTCAACAAGCATATGATTTAACAGCTGCGCTAATTGAAGCAAATCCCGATATAGTAGGTATTTCATGTGGAAATGATGTTATGGCCTTAGGGGCAGTGGAAGCATTAAAAGCGAAGGATATGAAAGATCAGGTAGTTGTTGTAGGAGTTGACTTTATAGAAGAGGCAAAAGCATCTATTGAGAATGGGGAATTGGATGCTACTGTAGCAATGTCACCTTATTTATTTGGAAAGGCTGGTACTATTACAGCTCTTAAGGCAATTCAAGGACATGAGTTTAAAGAATCTGTAGTTTGGACACCAATCCAGTTAGTAAATAAAGACAATGTAGCTTCTATGGAAGGCTGGAAATAAAAGAAAGGCAGGGGCAGATTTTATATAAATGTTAGGGTTTAATCTAAAATCTGCCCTTTCACTATGAGAAATTTTTGGGAGGTATACATATGTATGATAAAATTTTAGGAGGGCTTATTGGTGCAGCAGCAGGGGATGCTATGGGGGCTCCTACAGAAGCACGAACTAGGGAGCAAATTATAGAATATTTTGGCCATGAGGTAACGGATTTTGAGGTTCCACCTATGGATACCTTTGCTGCTGGAAGCAAGGCTGGACAAGTAACAGATGATTTTAGTTCCGCATATTTTATTGCTAGACATATAGTTGACGCAAGAGGCATTATAACGGAACAGGTGGTTAAAGAGGCTTTGATAGAATGGTCTAAGCATTCTGTATTTTTTGATCGATTTGCTGGTCCTACTACTCGTTTAGCAATCTATGAGTTTGAAGGTAAAGAAGTAGATGAATCTAGGAAAAGAAAATTGGCAACTCGACAGGCTACTAACGGATCAGCTATGCGTATTTCCCCAATAGGATTGATGAATCCAGGAAATTTAGATGAAGCCATTTCTAATGCAGCTAAGGTAACCATGTTGACTCATGATAATTATCTTGCTATATCAGGTGCTTGTGCAGTAGCTGCAGCTGTGAGTAGAGCTATGATGGAGGATGCAGATATATATAATATAGTTCGAGCAGGATTATATGGTGCTGTAGAAGGAGAAAAAATTGGAAGAAAGATATCACGAGATGCAGCAGGGCCAAGTGTGGTAAAGCGAATGGAAGTAGCACTCGAAATAGGTTTTGGAAAGGGGACTCCTAAGGAAAAATCCATAGACATAGCTGAAAAAATTGGTACTGGTCTTCATGTTTCAGAAACAGTACCATCAGCATTTGGAATATTTGCTGCAAATGATGGTGATGCCATGGGTACAATTATTAGTTGTGTCAATGCAGGATATGATACGGATACTCTTGCCACCACAGCAGGTGCAATTGCAGGAACATTATATGGCTCTAAATCCTTTCCTGATCATTTTCTTCCCACATTGGAAAAGGTTAACGGATTTGATATTAAAGGATTGGCTAAAGATATAGAAAACATTTGTCTTGGGAAATAGTCAATACGTTAGGAGGAAATAGAAATGTATAAAAAAATTTTAGGTGCATTATTAGGAGCAGCTGTAGGGGATGCTATGGGTGCAGCCACAGAACTTAGGTCCATTCGTCAGATTCGAGACACTTTTGGTGGAAAAGTGACGGATTTTAATACGCCACCTGACGATACAATAGCAAAGGGACGTAAAGCGGGTATGATTACAGATGCATTTAGTATTCCTTATATACTGATTAAAAATGTACTAAAAACCAATGGAAGTTTTTCAACTGAACTGGCACAACAGGCATTGTTGGAATGGGCATCCTATAAAGAGTGGTTCCAGCCTTTTGCGGGTATGACCACTAGGAAAGTAATCAATAGATTGAAGGAGGACCAAGGTGAAGTCAGCGATTGGGCATATGCAGGCCATTTAGGTAATAAGCTCTTTAAAGGGCATTATTATGCATTGTCAAGCAATGGTGCAGCAACTAAAGCTTTCCCGATGGGCCTATTTAATCCAGGGAATCTAGATAAAGCTATTGATTGCACTATAGCTATAACTATGTCTTCCCATGATGATAAATATAGTATTTCAGGTGCTTGTGCAGTAGCTGCAGCAGTAAGCCGAGCTATGGAGGAAAAAGTAAATGTTTATGATATAGTTCAAGCTGGGTTTTATGGTGCGAAAATTGGAGAAAGTAAAGGAGAAAAAATTGGACTACATTATCCAGGACCTTCTGTACAAAAGCGAATGGATATGGCTGTGAATTTAGCGATTAAAGAAGGGAGTCCAGATATAATAATGGAAAAGCTTGCTGACATTATTGGTAGTGGACCAGCAATTTCTGAAACAGTTCCTGCTGCCTTTGGTTTGTTTATAGCCAATAATGGTGAAACCATGGAATCTATTTATGGTGGAGTTAATATTGGAGATGAAACAAGTGCTATTGCAAGCATTACTGGTGCACTTGGAGGAACTTATAACGGAGTGGACTCCATTATCCCTGGATATCAGGAGATTATAGAGAAACAAAATGAAATAGATTTGTCTGCCATGGCAGAGGAAATTTGCACATATATTTGTAAATAAGTATCTAATTCAAAGGATTTAAAAAAGACAGGAGAAGTGTTCTCCTGTCTTAATTGTGAACTGAACATTATCTTAATATCCAATTATAGCGGCTCCGATGGCACCTAGAAATTGTGATTCCTTAGTGGAAACAATCTTTACCCCTAGTTTTTCTTCAAGCAATTCTCCTAATTTTTCATTCCTTGAAACCCCACCGGAAAAAAATACTTTATCCTCAACACCTACCTTACTTACTAAAGAATAGGTTTTATTGCACACGGATTGGAGTAAGCCTGCTGCGATTTTTTCCTTTGGAGTACCTTCTGCCACTAAGCTAACAACTTCTGATTCGGCGAATACAGTACACATAGAGCTGATATTAGCAGGTTCTGCTCCTGTAGCTAATCGGGAAAGGTCGTCAATATCTACCTCTAAGGCGTTTGCCATTACTTGAAGAAATCGTCCCGTTCCAGCAGCGCATTTATCGTTCATTAAGAAGTCTACAACCATACCTTTTTCATTTAATTTTATCACCTTACTATCCTGTCCACCTATATCTATTACAGTCCTAATCTTAGGGTCGATATAGTAGGCACCTTTTCCATGGCAGGTTATTTCAGTTACTTTTTTATCTACAAAGGGCAAGGATACCCTACCATAACCGGTTCCTACAATGGATTTAATATTATCCCTAGAAGTTTTGGTTTGCTCTAAAATTTCTTTCAACAACTGTTCTCCTACACTTTTCGGACTCCATCCTGTAGGCAAAAGGGCAGTGCCAATTATCTTTTCTCCATCATAGGCTGCAATTTTTGCTGCTATAGATCCTACATCTATACCAATACTAATCAAAAATATCACTTCCTTGTAAATTACATCTATGCTGTAACCCTAGTATTTATAGTCTCTAAGAAAGCTTCTACTCTAACTTTAATTTGACCTAAATCTGAATCGGAATAATCCGTTTCAACTTGTAAGAAAGGTAGATTTAATTCATCCTTAACAAAATTTCTAACAAAGTAGGATTCTATATTATATGTATGGCAGGCTTGCCATGTTAAATCAACTACTCCATCTACTTCATATTCTTCAGCTAATCTTTTAATTAAGTCCATTCTACTATTATTAGGAGTCATACAGGAACAAGGGGTTTTAAGATATTTTTCGGCTAAGGCTGTAATAGGATCTTTTTCTTCATCCACCATTATATCCAAACCTTTATAACCGGTACAATTTTCTAAAGCAACTACAGAAGCCCCTGATTCTTCTAAAATCCTTATTACTTTTTCTGAACCACTTCCTACAGGACATCCGGTTAGTAAAATTCTCGGAGCTTTTTCATCGAAGGCGAATATTCCTTCTTTTATCCGTTCTTCCACTTCTTCTATTAGTCTTTCAATCAAGTCTATGCCAGCTTCTTTGTCCACATTGAATCCCTTCAGCCATTGAGCTAACATCATATCTATTCCTGTCAATGGAGCTGGTTTGTGGGCATTTAATTTGTGAAGCCTTTTCATAGCATCCCTTTCTCTATTCATCAGTTTAATAGCGTTTCTAAGCTTTTCCTCAGTAATTTCCACATCTAGTTGTTTTTCTAAAAAGTTTTTGAATCGAACCATTTCATTTTTCCACATGGTTAAGGCTAGTTCTCCTTCTGCTGTTTGAGGTAGATTCATTACATGCATAGGTTTTAGTTCAGCCATTAGTTCATACATTTTCTTTTTACCATCACAAGTAGTCTCTGCTAACAATACATCGGAAAAGTAAAAATAGGGACATTTGTCAGTTATGGCAAATCCATAACTAGATTTGATAAGGGGACATAGATTTCGTGGTAACTTTTTTTCTGCCTCTTCAATTGGTTCCTGGGTAGTTCCACAAAGTGTAACTGAAATTGCATCGGCAGCTAAAGCTATTTCCTGTGGTGAGAACACGCAATACATTCCCACTACTTTCTTTCCAGCTTCATGAGCTTCTTTGATCTTAACGGAGTTAACGCCTCTTAGGGCCTCCACTTCTTCCATAACCTTAGGTCTCATTTCCATCTCTCCTTTTATCATAATTATAGAATATCTATAATAGTGTAACATTTAATATTAATGACTACCAATTGGATATATTAATAGATAAAAGAATTATATAAAGAAGATTTATAAAGGAAAATATTTAAATGAAAAATTTATTTAATTATTCGTGTAATGATGTATAATATAAAATGAAGAAAGAGGAGAAAAGAAGGGACATTATGGAGAAAATAGAAACTAAAATAATTAAACTAAATAAAATAAATCTAGAAGAAAAATTGATACTAGAAGGAGCTAAGTTCATTAAGGAAGGGAAACTGGTGGCTTTTCCTACTGAAACAGTTTATGGTCTAGGCGCAAATGGCCTTGACGAAGAAGCGGTGAAGAAAATATTTATTGCAAAGGGTAGGCCTCAGGACAATCCTTTAATACTCCATGTATCTTCCATAGAAGATGTAAAACCTTTAGTAAAGTCCATATCTAAAGAAGCGGAGATTTTGATGAAAAGATTTTGGCCAGGACCTCTAACCATATTATTTAGAAAAAGTAATAAGGTTCCAAATATAATAACTGCTGGCCTTGATACTGTAGCTATTAGAATGCCTAACCATCCTATTGCTATAGAGCTCATTAAAAACAGTGGTGTACCTATTGCTGCACCCTCTGCTAATACCTCTGGCAAACCTAGCCCTACATCAGCAGACCATGTTATTGAGGATTTATATGGGAAAGTTCATATGATAATAGATGGAGGAAATACTGGGGTAGGTTTAGAGTCTACTGTATTGGATTTAACGGAGAAAATACCAATGATATTAAGACCTGGTGGAATAACATTGGAAGATTTACAAAAAATAATTCCTCAGGTAGAAGAAGATCTTAGTATTATAAAGGATAATAAGGATATAGTTCCCAAATCTCCAGGCCAAAAATACAGACATTATGCACCTAAAGCAGATATGTTGGTTTTTACTGGAGAATTAGAGAATATAGTGATGAAAATAAAATCACAAACAGAGGAACTTATATCTAAGGGAAAAATCGTTGGCATAATGGCAACAGAGGAGACTAAGGATAGATATGAAAGGGGAGTTGTAATATCTGTAGGAAGTAGGGAAAACATGGAAACCATCGGACATAATTTGTTTAATACTATTAGATTATTTGACCAGAAAGAAGTAGATGTAATTCTAGCAGAAGGAGTAGGATTATCTTATATTGGCACAGCTATTATGAATAGATTAAAAAAGGCATCAGGAGGAAATATAATAAAGGTATAAGGAGAGAGAAATGTGAACATACTTTTTGTTTGTACTGGCAATACTTGCAGAAGCCCTATGGCCCAAGCCCTTTTGGAGGAAATGGTTAAAGAAAAGGGTCTAGATATAAAAGTAAAGTCAGCAGGGATATTTGCTTTTGATGGTCAGGAGGCTTCTAAAAATGCCATTGAAGTTTTAAAATCCGAGGGAATAGATTTAAGTAATCATAGAGCAAATATTATCTATAGGGATTTATTAGAAGAAGCAGATTTAATTCTAACTATGGGCATATCTCATAAGAGAGCATTGCTGTCTAAATTTGATTTTGTCAAAGAAAAGATTTATACTCTTAAGGAATACGCCTATGGAGAAGAAGAGGACATAGATGATCCCTTTGGCGGAGATCTACAGGTTTATAATAAAGCAAAAGAGGAAATAAAAGAAGCGCTAAAAGAAATGATTAAGCGGTTGACAGTCGGCAATTGAAAAGCGAGACCTCAATAATCATGAATTGTCAATTGAAACAAGGGAGGAGATATTTTTGAAAATCGGTATAGGTAGTGACCATGGTGGTTTTGAATTAAAGGAATATATTAAGGAATTTCTTGAAAAAGAGGGTATTGAGTGTATGGATTATGGTACCCATTCTCCAGAGTCGGTAGATTATCCTGATTATGGGCGAAAGCTTTCAGAAGCAGTTATAGCTGGGGAAGTTGATAGGGGTATTGCCATATGTGGTACTGGTATAGGCATATCTATTGCTTGTAATAAAGTAAAGGGTATTAGATGTGCTCTTTGCAGCGACACCTATTCTGCTAGAATGAGTGTAGAACATAATAATGCTAATATAATTGCGTTAGGTGGAAGGGTAATAGGAAAAGATTTAGCTATAGAAATAGTATCTACTTGGCTTAAGTCTCAATTTTTAGGTGGAAGGCATGAAAGAAGGGTTAATAAAATTTCTGATATAGAAGCTAATTTATGATATAATTATTTAGAAGTTTTTTAAACTAAATGAAAGGAGTTTTTTCATGGGAAAAGTTATAGTTTTAGATCATCCACTAATCAAGCACAAACTTACATTTATTAGAGACAAGAATACAGGCTCTAAGGAGTTTAGAGAATTGGTAAAAGAAGTATCCATGCTTATGGCTTATGAGGTAACTAGAGATTTGCCTTTAGAGGAAATAGAAGTGGAAACCCCCATAACCACTACCAAGACACAGGTGATATCCGGTAAAAAACTAGGATTAGTTCCAATATTAAGAGCTGGTTTGGGTATGGTAGATGGGATGTTAAACTTACTACCTGCTGCAAAAGTTGGTCATGTAGGATTATATAGGGACCCTGAAACTTTAAGACCGGTGGAATACTATTGTAAGCTGCCATATGATATTGAAGAGAGGGAGCTAATAGTACTGGATCCAATGTTGGCTACTGGTGGTTCAGCAATAGCAGCTATAGAGTTTTTAAAGAATAAAGGCTCTAATTCCATTAAACTAGTTTGTTTAATTGCAGCACCAGAAGGAATAGAGGCAGTTCAAAAGATTCATCCTGATGTGGATATCTATGTGGCAAATATAGATGAGAAATTAAACGAAGATGCTTATATAGTTCCAGGTCTAGGAGATGCAGGGGATAGATTGTTTGGTACAAAATAATAATATACTTACGGTAAAGCGAGCTATAGAATATTCTACAGCTCGCTTTTGTTATATTAAGGATATAGTTTGACTCATTTCTTTTAATTGACTTATTCATCATAATAATATAAAATTTTAAGAGAACTTATAATAAGGAGCGAAAATATATGGAAAACATAATATTACCATTTATAATATCAGCAGCTATATCACTATTCATGACTCCAATTGCTAAAAAATTAGCGATAAAATATGGAGCAGTAGATGTTCCTAAAGATGAAAGAAGAGTACATAATAAACCTATGCCTTTAATGGGAGGGTTAGCAATTTATATTGCAATTATTATATCTTCCTTAATATTTCTACCAAAAGATAGAACCTTAATTTCTATTATAATTGGAGGAAGCATAATATGTATATCTGGTATAATAGATGATATAAGAGGGTTAAGCCCAAAGGCGAAATTAACATTTCAAATAATAGCTTCTATTGTGTTAATCTTAGGAGATGTAAAAATAGATGCTATAACTAATCCTTTCGGTAAACCAGGTACTCTATTATTATTAAATGGATTTTCTATTCCGTTAACCATATTTTGGGTAGTAGGTATTACCAACACATTAAATTTAATTGATGGATTAGATGGTTTGGCTGCAGGCGTTGCTATGATTGCCAGCCTATCCTTTTTATTTGTTGCCAATAAATTTAGTTATATTCCTATTATGATTATGTCTGCTATAGTTGCAGGATCCTGTATTGGATTTCTACCTTATAATTTTAACCCAGCCAAGATATTTATGGGGGATACAGGAGCTTTATTATTGGGGTTCATGCTAGCTGCTCTATCTATAGAGGGAGTCATGAAATCTGTTGCAACAATTGCAGTTGTGGTTCCAATAATAATTCTTGGAGTTCCTATCTTTGATACAACCTTTGCCATATTTAGAAGATTATTAAATGGTAAATCTATTGCAGAAGCAGATAAGGGACACCTTCATCATAGATTATTAAATATGGGATATTCTCAGAAAAAAACTGTATTAATACTATATTCCATCTCTGCTATTTTTGGACTATGTGCTATTTTTATAGCAAAAACCAATAGTAAAAGAGCAGTTTTTGTTGCCGTAATAGTCTTTGTACTTACCATATTATTGGCTAGTAAGATGGGATTAATTAGCGGGAAGAAGAGGGATGAAAATGAAGAAGATTAAAGTTATGACAGTGTTTGGTACGAGACCTGAGGGGATTAAAATGGCCCCTATTATAAAGGTTATGGAAAATATTTCTGAAATAGATAATACTATATGTATAACAGCCCAGCATAGGGAAATGTTAGATCAAGTACTTAACCTTTTTCAAATAGAACCGGACTATGATTTGAATATTTTTAAACCAGGTCAAAGCCTTACGGAAATTACTATGAGGGCTTTAGAAGGTTTGGAAAAGGTAATAATGGAAGTAAAACCAGATGTATTACTGGTTCAAGGAGATACTAGTACCGTATTTGCAGGAGCTCTAGCTGCTTTTTATCAAAAGATAAAAATAGGTCATGTAGAAGCAGGCTTAAGGTCAGGGAATTTATATTCCCCTTATCCAGAGGAGGCAAATAGAAAGTTGACTGGAATACTTACAGACTTTCATTTTGCGCCAACTGAAACCAATAGGGACAATCTTCTAAGAGAAGGTTATCCTGAGGAAAAAATATTCATTACAGGAAATACGGTAATAGATGCTCTAAAATTTGCTGTTAAAGAAGATTATATTTTTAATATGCCTTTGTTGGACAATATTGATTATAAAAACAAAAGAATAATACTATTAACTTCCCATAGAAGGGAGAACATAGGCAAGCCTATGGAGAATATATTTTCTGCCATGAATCAAATAGCTTTAGAATATGAAGATGTAGAAGTTGTATTCCCAATCCATTTGAATCCAAAAGTTAGAGAAATAGCTAATAGGATATTTAAAGAAAATAGGCGAGTTCATTTGATAGAACCGTTGGACTATGAGCCTTTTACTAATTTAATGGCTAAATCCTATCTAGTAGTTACCGATTCAGGAGGGCTACAAGAAGAAGCTCCAAGTCTTGGGAAACCAGTATTGGTAGTAAGGGAAGAAACAGAGAGACCAGAAGGAATCGAAGCAGGTACTGCTAAATTAGTAGGTACAGATTATAATAATATATTAAATGAAATAGATACTTTAATAACAGATAAAAAAGAATATAATAAAATGGCCAATGCAGTAAATCCTTATGGGGATGGAAAAGCTTCTGAAAGGATTGTAGATATTATTCTTAAACATGGGTTCTATACAAAATAGGAGTGATTTTATGAATCTACCAATCTATAATCCAGACTTTTTAAGCTTTTTATTGGAATCTCTTTTAGATGGCATACTAATAGTTGGCGGAGATGGTAAGGTATGCTATGGAAATGGGACTGTTTTAAGGATGCTAGATATAGACAAGAAAGAACTTGAATCTTATCCTTTTCCAAGCTTTATTAAAGATAAAAAGCTAAAGGAGTTTTTCTTATTAGATGGAGAAAAAAGAGAAAAGGAATATAATTCTAATGGTAGTCATCTATTGCTAAAATATACTCCTTATGAAGTAGATGGAGATTTGTTAAGTCATATATTTATAATTCAAGATATAACAGCTATTAAAGATTCTCAAAGCCAGTTATTGGAAGAGAAGATGAGTTTGGATATGATAGAAGATCTCCTAGAATATGCATACGAAGGTTTTGCTTTAGTTGACAGCGAGGGTAAAATTGTAAAATGGAATTATGAAGAGTTATTAGGAATAAAAGAAGAGGATGCTATAGGCAAACCAGTAAGCCAGGTTATAGAAAATACTCGACTTGATGTAGTTGTGAAAACTGGGAAAAAAGAGATTAGGCATATTCAGAGGATACAAGGCCATGATATGGTAGCTAATAGGGTACCTATTATCCGAGGAGGGAAAATAATAGGAGCAGTAGGAGCTGTATTATTTAGAGATGCCAGTGATATAAGGGAAATGGCTAAAGAATTAATTGAATTGGAAAATAAAATTAATGAATATAAGGGTGAAATTGAAAGGCTGCAGGATAGTAGATATACCTTTGATAGTATTATTACTAGAAATCCCAAAATGGAATATTTGAAAAAATTAGGTAGAACTGCGGCTCAATCTAATTCTACAGTATTGATTTTAGGGGAGTCTGGTACGGGGAAGGAACTATTTGCTCAAGCTATTCACAAAGCCAGTTATAGAAAATTTGGTCCTTTTATCCCTATTAATTGTGCTGCCATACCTAGAGAATTATTAGAATCAGAATTATTCGGCTATGAATCAGGAGCCTTCACTGGAGCAAGACGAGGAGGTAAAACAGGAAAGTTTGAATTGGCAAATGGAGGCACAATATTTTTAGATGAAATTGGAGATATGCCTCTTGAAATGCAGGTGAAACTTTTAAGAGTATTAGAAGAAAAAGAATTTGAACGAGTAGGTGGAAATCAAAAAATAATTTTAGATGCTAGGATCATTGCAGCTACAAATGAAAAAATAGAAGAGGCAGTAGAAAAAGGAAGATTTAGGGAAGATCTATATTACAGATTAAATGTAATAAGCATAGATATTCCTCCCCTTAGGGAAAGAGAAGAAGATATCCCCCTAATAGCGGAGCATCTATTAGAGTATCTAGTAGAAGAACTGAATACGGAAATAAAGATAATAGACAATGAGACTATGGATATATTGATGAAGTACCATTGGCCTGGAAATGTGAGGGAATTAAGAAATGTATTGGAAAGGGCCATAAATTTATCTACTCAACAGATTATACTACCTCAACATTTGCCAGAGAGATTAGTAAAGAATAAAATATATATTGAAGGCAAAGAAAAAATATTTCCATTAAAGGATGTTGTGGCTGAAGCGGAAAAGGAAGCTATAGTAAATGCAATAACCAATACAAAAGGTAATAAAACTTTAGCTGCAGAATATTTAGGAATTCATAGAACTGCCTTATATAAAAAAATCGAAAAATATGGGTTAAGCCTTTAACTGTAGCCAATTATCTACAAAAAAAAATGAACTGTAGATAATTGGCTACAGTTTTATAATGGATTTTACCACTCATGATAGATTATAGAGGTTGAAGAACAGCTATAGGGTAAAAATGCTTATGAAAAAAGTGTATCATATTAGCTACACTTTTTTTACTTTCAAACTATTTAAGAAT
Source organism: Clostridium sp. Cult1 (assembly GCF_021655095.1). Classification (GTDB taxonomy): domain Bacteria; phylum Bacillota; class Clostridia; order Tissierellales; family Tepidimicrobiaceae; genus Schnuerera. The sequence continues at coordinate 2,288,981 of NZ_PPXW01000001.1, forward strand.
TTGCTATTATTGGTTTACTATGTTGTAAACCCTAGAAAATACAAGTTTAGGGCCGTTGATAAAATATTTTTACTTCCTAATTTATTGGCATGATATTTGCAATATCATTAGGATTAGATAAGGAAACAAATTAATATAAAAATATATTTAGGAGGTAAGATATATGAGAGAAGTTGTTATTGTGTCTGGAGTTAGGACGGCTATAGGAACTTTTGGCGGTAGTTTTAAAGATGTTTCAGCAGTGACATTAGGTGCCGCTGCAGCTAAAGAAGCTATGAATAGAGCTAATATTACACCAGATATGGTTGATGAGGTTATATTTGGAAACGTTTTGCAAGCGGGATTAGGTCAAAACGTAGCTAGACAAGTTTCTGTTCATTCGGGAATACCGGTAGAAGTACCTTCTTTTACAGTAAATAAGGTCTGTGGTTCTGGTTTAAAGACTGTAGCATTAGCAGCTCAAGCTATAATGGCGGGAGAAGCAGACATAGTCCTAGCAGGTGGTACAGAAAACATGTCCCAAGCTCCATATCTTTTGAAAGAGGCTAGATGGGGACAAAGAATGGGAGATGGGGTTATAGAAGATTATATGGTTAAAGACGGACTTTGGGATATATTCAACGATTATCATATGGGAATTACTGCTGAAAACATAGCAGAACAATGGAATTTATCTAGAGAAGAACAGGATGAATTCGCTCTTAATAGCCAGCTGAGGGCAGAAAAAGCTATTAAAGAAGGAAGGTTTAAAGATGAAATAGTTCCGGTAGAAGTTCCTCAAAGAAAAGGAGAACCAATAGTTGTAGATAAGGATGAACATCCAAGATTTGGTTCAACAATAGAAGGAATGGCAAAATTAAGACCAGCTTTCAAAAAAGATGGTACAGTAACAGCAGGAAATGCATCGGGAATTAATGACGGAGCAGCAGCTTTAGTTATTATGTCTAAGGAAAAAGCAGAGGAATTGGGAATTAAACCTTTAGCTACTATCCTATCCTATGCTTCAGCAGGTGTAGACCCTAAGATAATGGGAACGGGTCCTATACCAGCAACAAAAAAGGCATTAGAGAAGGCTAAAATAGATGTAGAAGATTTGGATTTAGTGGAGGCAAATGAAGCCTTTGCAGCACAATCTTTAGCAGTGGTTAAAGATTTAGGATTGGATTCGAAAAAGACAAATGTAAATGGAGGAGCTATAGCCCTGGGCCATCCAATTGGTGCTTCAGGAGCTAGAATTTTGGTGACTCTATTACATGAAATGGAAAAAAGAGAAGCTAAAAACGGGCTGGCGACCTTATGTATAGGCGGCGGACAAGGAATAGCATTAATAGTAAGACGATAATAAACGGATAATTAACAGAGGACAATTGATAATTTTAGGGAGACCTGTGGTAACCAAAAAAGATAATTTAAAATCAGTTATTGATAAACCATAAAAACTTTGATAACATTATAACAAAGACTCAAAAACTAGATCCTAAATAATTATCAATTGTCAATCTTCAATTGAATTAATACGGAGGTGTTTTTATGGAGAAGGTAATAACTATTGAAGAAGCCATTAGCCATATTAAAGATGGTATGACCATTATGGTTGGTGGATTCTTAAGCTGTGGTACTCCTCATAAGCTTGTAGATGCATTAGTAGAAAAAGGTGTTAAAGATTTAACACTGATTTGTAATGATTCAGGCTTTGTAGATTCAGGTGTTGGCAAGTTAGTAGTAAATAAGCAGATTAAGAAATTAATAGCTTCCCATGTGGGAACCAACAAGGAAACGGGAAATCAGATGAATTCAGGTGAAATGGAAGTTGTATTAGTGCCTCAAGGAACCTTAGCTGAACAGATAAGAGCTGCTGGTGCTGGCCTTGGAGGGTTTTTAACTCCTACAGGTGTAGGTACAGTTGTAGAAGAGGGAAAACAGAAGATGGAAATAGACGGAAAAGAATACTTATTAGAGCTACCATTAAAAGCAGATGTAGCTTTATTACTTGGTCATACTGTGGACAAAGCTGGTAATATAGTTTATTATGGAGCTACTAGGAATTTTAATACCCTCATGGCAACAGCAGCAGACACCGTAATAGTTGAAGCTGAAAACTTAGTTGAAGTAGGGGAAATAGATCCAAACCATGTTGTTACTCCTGGATTATTTATAGATTATATTGCTGTTGGAGGTGACAAATAATGGATAGGGCCAAAATAAAAGAAATAATAGCTAAAAGAGTAGCTAAAGAACTAAAAGATGGAGATATAGTTAACTTAGGTATAGGATTGCCTACAATGGTAGCCAATTATGTTCCTGAGGATATGAATGTTTTATTTCAGTCGGAAAACGGTTTCGTTGGATTAGGACCTGCTCCATTACAGGAAGAAGAGGATCAATATATTGTCAATGCAGGAGGTCAATGTGTGACCATATTGCCTGGTGGAGCATTCTTTGATTCTTCCATATCTTTTGGAATCATCCGTGGTGGGCATGTGGACGTGACAGTTTTAGGAGCTTTACAGGTAGATGAAGAAGGGAATTTAGCTAATTGGATGATACCAGGAAAAATGGTACCTGGAATGGGCGGTGCCATGGATTTAGTAGTGGGAGCAAAAAAGGTAATTATTGCTATGGAACATACGGTAAAGGGAAATCATAAAATATTGAAGAAATGTAACTTACCTTTAACAGCAGCAAAAGAAGTGGATATGATAGTTACAGAAATGGGAGTAATGGAAATTACAAATAAAGGAATAGTGTTGACAGAAATCAACCCAGAGTTTACAGTAGAACAAGTTCAAGAAGCTACTGAAGCTAAGTTGATAATATCAGATAATTTAGTTGACATGGAAGTGTAAAAGAACCCCTTAGGGGTTCTTTTGATATTAATTACCATAATATAATTAGACATATATGTGAAAAAGCAAACAAACCATGACAAATACTCCTTTAATCTTCTAATTTTTTGTAAATATATATTTGCAATTTTATTGAATTTAAAGTATATTTATATTATATGATTTTAGGTAAAAACTTGGTTACATATTTAATAAACTATTGTTTGGAGTGTTTAGTTTGAACGGAAAAAATAATAAAAATATGCTTCAAAACTTAAGTTTAATAACACAGGTGGGCCTATCTATTGTAACTCCTATTATTATAGGAGTGTATTTAGGTGGGTTCATTGATAAAAAAGTTGGTACCGATATGATATTTACATTAATATTTATCATACTAGGAGCGGGAGCTGGTTTTTTAAATTTGTTCAAACTAGCAGATAAAAACAAAAACAATAGGAAGTGAAATCATGTTTAATGACAAAAATTTAGTATCTGATATAATTAGAAAAACTGTTGTATATGGGTTGATTATTATTGGAATAATGTTTATAGGGATAAGGGATGCAAATCCTTATGTTTTAGGATTTATCTTTGGAACAATCATAGGAATATTAGGATTTAAACTAATTGAAAAGACTGCTAAAAGGGCAGTGACCATGAAACCATCAAAGGCTTATAATTATTCTATACTTCATTATTTCATAAGATATTCTATTTATGCAATGGTACTTATTATAGCAGCTATAGCTGATTATTTAAACTTTTTCACAACTGTACTTGGATTATTTATGATAAAGATAGTAATTGTTACTTCTGCATTTATTAATAAAAATCATAAAAAAGATAAAGATTAATCACATTGAAGAAATTTGTTATACTATAATATAGGAAATAAAGAAAGGAGGTTGAAGATATTTGAAAATAGAATTTACATTAAATGTATTTGGCAGATCCATCTTGATTCCAGATACTATTGTTAATGTGTATTTGGTAGTAATTTTATTACTTATTTTTGCAGCAATAGTAAATAAAAAGGTCAAAGAAGCAAGTGCAGATGAGAAGCCTTCAAATTTCCTTAATGTGATTGAACTAGCTGTTGAAGCAGTCCAAAATTTAGTCAAACAAACTATGGGAGCTAAACACTTAAGGTTTGCACCTTATATATTTACTCTTATGGCATTTTTATTGTTTGCTAATCTATTTGGATTGATAGGATTTACACCACCTACATCTGATTATAGCGTAACCTTGACCTTAGCGTTAATAACTTTTACATTAACCCAATTCTATGGGCTTAAAACTAATGGTTTTCTTGGTTACTTAAAGGGGTTTACTGAGCCAATGGCTTTTTTAACTCCTCTAAATATAATAGGAGAGTTAGCTAATCCTATATCTTTATCTTTCCGTTTATTTGGAAACATTCTAAGCGGAGTAATTATAATGGGACTATTGTACCAGGCTTTAGGTTTAATAGCACCAATAATAACTCCACCATTACATGCTTATTTTGACCTGTTTTCAGGTGTTTTACAAACATTTATCTTTTCTATGCTAACCATGATATTTATAGGTGGCAATTTAGATTAATATTTTTTTAAAATTTGGAAGGAGGAAATTAATATGTTACAAGGAATAACAAGTGAAGCTTTTATATTAGGATGTTCAGCAATAGGTGCAGGTTTAGCTATGATAGCAGGTATAGGACCTGGTATTGGTCAAGGTAATGCGGCAGCAAGGGCTGCAGAGGCAGTAGGAAGACAACCTGAGGCTCAAGCAGATATTACTAGAACCATGCTTTTAGGTCAAGCGGTAGCAGAGACGACTGGTATTTATGGATTAGTTATAGCCATAATTCTATTATTCGTTAGACCACTATTGACAGCATATTTAAATCTAGGATTATAAGGAGAAGGGTTCCCTAGTATATAGGAGCCCAATCTCTAATACCCCTTATAAAAAGGAGGCTTAGTTATGTTTGATGTAAGGGTAATACCAGAACTCTCATCTATGATTTTAACCTTAATAGCAGTTTTAATATTATTTTGGGGTCTTTCAAAATTATTATATAAACCAGTTTCTAAAATTCTTAATGAAAGAAAAGAAAAAATTCAAAATGATATAGATGGAGCTAAAACAGTAAAAGAAGAGGCTATGGCATTAAAAACTGAATATGAATCCAAGCTTCTAGATGCCAGAAAGGAAACACAGGAAATAATAGAAAGTGGAAGAAAACGAGGAGAAGAAATAAAAGAAGATATAATAGCCGAAGCAAAGAAGGAAGCAGAAAATATTGTTGAGAAAGCAAAAAGAGAGATACAAGCTGAAAGAGAAAAGGCTCTTTTGGATGTGAAGATGCAAGCTGGAGAGATGGCAGTTTTAATTGCTTCTAAGATAATTGAAAAGAATGTAGATGCAACTTCTCAACAAGATTTAATAGAAAAATTTGTGGATGAGGTAGGTACGAGAGAATGGCAAAATTAGTAGGTAAAAGATATGCTGAAGCTCTCTTTGAAGCTGGTTTAGAATTGGATAAATTGGAAAAGTTTAAAGAAGATATTGAAAATATTTCAAAAGTTTTGGAGGCGGAAACGGATCTTCAGAAGGTACTTAATCATCCTAAGATTTCAAAGGATGAAAAGAAAGATCTATTAACTTCTATATTTAAGGGGAAGGTATCGGAAGAGATACTTAATTTCCTATTTGTTATTGTAGATAAAAGAAGAGAAGGATCTTTAATTGAAATATCTAAGGAATTTGAAGAACTCTTTAATGAACACAATAATATTTTAAAGGTAACTGCTATAACAGCAATCGATATGGACAATAAAGTAAAAAACAAACTAGTACAGGTACTTAGCAATAAAACCAACAAGACTATAAAATTAAATAATATTGTAGATAGGGATATAATAGGAGGAGTTCTTTTAAGGGTTGAAAATAAAGTTATAGACGGAACCATAAAAGGACAGTTACAAAGTATAGAAAAAACTATAAAAGGCGCAACATTATAGGAAAGCTGGGGTGAAAAAATGGAGTTAAGACCAGAAGAAATTAGTTCTGTAATAAAAGAACAGATAAAAAATTATGAAAAAAGACTTGATATGGTTGATGTAGGAACAGTTATTCAAGTAGGAGACGGCATTGCAAGGGTTCATGGACTTGAAGCTTGTATGGCTGGAGAATTAATTGAATTTCCAGGAGAAGTCTATGGAATGGCTCTTAACTTGGAAGAAGATAACGTTGGTTGTGTGCTTTTGGGCTCCGATAAGAATATTAAAGAAGGAGATACAGTAAAGAAAACAGGAAGGATAGTAGAGGTTCCTGTTGGAGATGTAATGATAGGAAGAGTTGTTAATGCCTTAGGTCAGCCTATCGATGGAAAAGGACCAATAAATGCAACTAAATTTAGGCCTATTGAAAGGATTGCACCTGGAGTTATAACGAGAAAATCTGTAAATCAACCATTACAAACGGGAATTAAATCTATCGACTCTATGTTTCCCATAGGTAGGGGACAAAGGGAGCTTATAATTGGAGATAGACAGACAGGTAAGACGGCTTTAGCTGTAGATACTATTATTAACCAAAGAGGCCAAGATGTTATTTGTATCTATGTAGCCATTGGACAGAAAAGGTCCACTGTAGCTCAAATAGTGGATGTATTTGAGAAAAAAGGTGCTATGGATTATACTATCGTAGTATCAGCTACAGCTAGTGAATTAGCACCATTACAATATATTGCTCCCTATGCAGGAGTAAGTATGGGAGAAGAGTTTATGGATAATGGTAAGGATGTACTTATTGTATATGACGATTTATCTAAACATGCCATTGCCTATAGGGCTATGTCCTTACTATTAAGGCGTCCGCCAGGAAGAGAGGCTTTCCCTGGAGATGTATTTTATCTTCATTCAAGGCTTTTAGAGAGGGCGGCAAAACTAGATGATAAATATGGTGGAGGTTCTATAACTGCTTTACCTATTATAGAAACTTTAGCAGGAGATATTTCTGCATATATTCCAACCAATGTTATATCTATAACCGATGGTCAGATATTCCTTGAAACAGATTTATTCTTTGCAGGACAAAGACCTGCTATAAATACTGGTTTATCCGTATCAAGGGTTGGAGGAGCTGCTCAAATAAAGGCTATGAAAAAGGTAGCAGGAAGTTTAAAACTTGAGTTAGCTCAATATAGGGATTTAGCTGCTTTTGCTCAATTTGGTTCTGAACTTGATAAGGATACTCAACGTAGGCTAGATCAAGGGGAACGAATGATGGAGATATTAAAACAGCCTCAATATAGCCCAATGAAAGTAGAAGATCAGGTTATAATCCTTTATGCAGTAGTCAATGGACATTTAGCAGATATTCCTATAGATAGAATAGCTCAATTTGAAAAGGATTTTTTAAATTATGTAAATAATAATTATCCACAAATTATTGAGTCCATAAGAGAAACTAAGGATTTAACTGAAGATGCAGAAACAAAGATTAATGAAGCTATTGAAGAGTTTAAGAAGAGCTTTTAATATTCCCTTAATAATTGGGGGTGGAATAATTGGCTGAATCAACACGGGATATAAAAAGAAGAATAAGAGGGATAAGTAATACTAGACAGATTACTAAAGCAATGGAATTGGTATCCTCTGCAAAACTTAGGAAAGCTAGGGAAAGGCTTGAAAAATCAAGACCCTATTATAATAAGGTTTATGAAAATATACAGCAAGTACTTAAAGATACAAAGAACTTAAACCATCCCTATTTAAAGGTTAGGGAAGGAGACAGAGCATTATATATAGTGGTATCTGCCGATAGAGGTTTAGCTGGAGGATTTAATTCCAATATAAATAGGTTAGTTGAACATGAAATAGGAGATAAAAAGGATAAGGTTTCTTTAATAACAGTTGGGTTAAAGGCAAGAGATTATTTTAAGAGAAGAGGATACAATGTAATAGAAGAATTTCTTCATATTACAGAAGAACCTTCTTTTTCTCATGCTAAGGCTATTGGAAACCTGATTATGGAAGTTTACGAGAAAGGGGAAGTAGATGAAGTATATATAGCTTATACTCAATTTATTACTACTATTTCTCAACAAGCAAAATTGGTTAAGTTACTTCCCAATAATGAACTAAAGGAAGGCCAAAGTGAAAAAGGTGCTATTATGGAATTTGAGCCTTCCCCAGACGAGGTATTGGATTATTTGATACCTAAGTATATACAATCTGTAATATATGGAGCTTTAATAGAATCATCTTGTAGTCAACAGGGAGCAAGGCGAACTGCCATGGAGTCTGCTACAGATAATGCAGAAGAAATAATAGACGAACTGGAATTAAGCTACAATAGAGCACGTCAAGCAGCCATTACCGCAGAAATTTCAGAAATTGTTTCAGGTGCTGAAGCTCTTAAGTAATAGAGAAAGGAGTGGGGATATGGAAAAGAACATAGGTAAAATTGTTCAGGTAATAGGCCCCGTAGTTGATATCCGATTTAGTGAAGAAAACCTACCTGAATTATTAAATGCCATTGAAATAGATACAGGTGAAGAAAAATTGGTTGTAGAAGTAGCTCAGCATATTGGAGATGATACGGTTAGATGTGTAGCTATGAGTACAACTGATGGCCTTGTAAGAGGCATGGAAGCAGTAAATACTGGAGAACCAATAGCTGTTCCAGTAGGTAGAGAAACTTTAGGAAGATTATTTAATGTATTAGGTAAAGCAATAGATGGCAAGGAGCAAGTAAATGGAGCGAAGATGGCACCCATACACAGACCAGCTCCTTCCTTCGAAGAACAAGGAACTGCTAGAGAGATATTTGAAACTGGGATTAAGGTTGTTGACCTTATTGCTCCTTATTCCAAGGGTGGAAAGATAGGGCTATTTGGTGGAGCAGGAGTAGGGAAGACGGTTTTAATCCAAGAATTAATCAATAATATTGCTACTCAACACGGTGGGCTTTCTGTATTTGCTGGTGTTGGAGAGCGTACTAGAGAGGGAAATGACCTTTATTATGAAATGATCGAATCTGGTGTTATAGACAAAACTGCTTTAGTATTTGGTCAGATGAATGAGCCGCCAGGAGCAAGGATGAGAGTTGCTCTATCCGGATTAACTATGGCTGAATACTTTAGAGATGAAGAAGGTCAGGACGTATTATTGTTTATCGATAATATCTTCCGATTTACTCAAGCAGGTTCAGAAGTATCTGCTTTACTTGGAAGGATGCCTTCAGCAGTAGGTTATCAACCTACTTTAGCAACAGAAATGGGTCAACTTCAAGAAAGAATTACTTCTACAAAGAAAGGTTCTATTACATCGGTGCAAGCTGTATATGTACCTGCTGATGACTTGACTGACCCAGCACCAGCGACTACCTTTGCCCACTTAGACGCAACAACTGTATTGTCACGTCAAATTGCCGAACTGGGTATCTATCCGGCAGTGGATCCATTGGATTCCACATCTAGGATTCTAGACCCTGAAGTAGTAGGGCAAGAACATTATGAAGTGGCAAGGGGAGTTCAAGAAGTGTTGCAAAGATATAAAGATTTACAGGATATAATTGCTATCCTTGGAATTGATGAGCTTTCTGATGATGACAAATTAACTGTTGCACGAGCGAGAAAGATTCAACGATTCCTATCACAACCTTTTACAGTTGCTGAGCAATTTACAGGAATGAAGGGAACTTATGTTCCTATAAAGGAAACAGTAAGAGGATTTAAGGAGATATTAGAAGGGAAACATGATGATATTCCTGAACAGGCTTTCTTTATGGTAGGAACCATCGATGAAGCTTTAGAAAAAGCAAAAAGTATGGAGGGATAGTAATGGGTTTTATGCTTGAAATAGTCACCCCTGATAGGGCTTTTTTCTCCGATGAAGTGGATATGGTCATCGTGAGAGGAATAGAAGGGGATTTAGCTGTCTTGGAAAACCGAGCACCCCTATTAACACCTCTTGCCATAGGGAAAGTAAGGATAAGTAAAGATGGAAAACAAAGAGTAGCCGCAATAGTGGATGGCTATATCTCCGTTCAAAAAGATAAAACTACAATAATTACAGACTCTGCTGAATGGCCTGAGGAAATAGATGTAGACAGGGCTAAAGAGGCAAAGGAAAGAGCAGAGAAACGTCTAAAGGAAAACCCAGAAGGTTTAGATATACTTAGAGCTGAAAATGCTCTAAAGAGAGCATTAAATAGGTTAGAAGTAGCAAATATTAAAAAAATTAATGATGAAAATTTTAGACAATAGGTATAAAAAGTACCCTTTCTTGGTAATACTTTTATCATAAGGAAAGGGTATTTTTTAATGATAAAAATGTTTTGTCCCCCTTTACATTTTTATTTAAATACCCTTTTCCTTAAAAATAATTGGAGGTAAGGGTATGAAAAAAATTAATAAATTTTTAATTATGGGAATAATTCTTTTTTTACTAATACCTATATTTGGATTTAGTGAAAACAAATATGAGGAAAGAGATTTGTTAATGGGAGTTTTAGAGGAAACTGGAGCTACTTTTTCGGAAGGAGACATAAGCTTAGGTGGAACAATTCTTGATAGATTTATTGGCTATGAGGAAATTGTAGATATTGGTTATACTATTAGGGATGAGTTGGATATACAATATACTGAATTAGAAAATGATAATTTAAATACAGAAATGGAAGATGATTATTATTGGGAAGAAATCGTAGAAGAAGAGGGTTTCATTCAACTTACAATGCAAGGATTAGACAGATATAATAATTTAGTAACAATTACATTATCCTCCTATAAAGATATAGATCAAGGGCCAAGTGAAACATATCTTTTTATAAATTTAATAAATAGGAAGCAATTTGTTGAAATAAATGATATAATAGTAAAGGTGGAAAAGATTTTTGACGAATATGAAAAACCTGTGAATATTACTACTTGTGTAATGGGCACCTATGATGGTCAAATAGACCTAAAGGAAAATGAAAAGAAAATACTAGGAGTGATCAAGACTATAAAAGGATCTGTTGTAGAAGAATACAAAGAAGATGGTGTTCTAAGTTTTTCACTCTTCACTCCTTATATTGAGGAACATGTATTTACAGGGAATAATAAGATGAATTTGAATATTGCTATTAGGTTTAATGAATATGAGGGGAAAACCTATATATGGATAGGAACACCTATAATAACTATTGGCTACTAGAATTAGGAGGGATTTGTTTGAATAAAATAATGGTGGAAAAAAGTCCTCCATTAAGGGGAAACGTAAGGATAAGTGGAGCAAAGAATTCTGCATTACCCATTTTGGCTGCTTCTTTGTTAGGAACAGAAGATATCATTCTTGAAGATGTACCAAAACTTAAGGATGTAGAAGTTATATCTGAGGTATTATCATCTTTAGGGGCAAAAGTAGAATTTTTAGATAAAGGAATTATAAAGATTAATTCTAAGGATATAAACAATTATGAGACACCCTATGAGTTGATGAGTAAGATGAGGGCTTCCTTTCTTGTGATGGGACCTTTATTGACCAGGCTTGGGAAAACTAAAACATCTTTACCGGGAGGATGTGCTATAGGAACTAGACCTATAGATTTACATTTAAAAGGATTTAGGGCTTTAGGAGCAGAAATAGATGTAGATCATGGTAATATTGGGGCTTATGCAGATAAACTAGTTGGAGATAGGATTTATTTGGATTTTCCAAGTGTTGGAGCTACTGAAAACATTATGATGGCAGCCGTAATGGCAGAAGGAGAAACTATAATAGATAACGCTGCTATGGAACCAGAAATCGTTGATTTAGCTAATTTTCTTAATAAATTAGGAGCAGATATTAAAGGAGCTGGAACCAGTAGTATCAGGATAAAAGGGGTAAAAGAATTAGGTGGGGCTACCCATTCTGTTATTCCAGATAGGATTGAGGCAGGAACCTTTATGGTAGCAGCAGCTATTACTAAAGGAGATATTTTAGTAGAAAATGTAATAACTAGTCATATTAAGCCTGTTATTGCAAAACTTAGGGAGGCAGGCTGTCAAGTGTATGAAAATGGAGATAAGGTAAGGGTAATAGGGGCTGATGAAATAAAATCAGTAGATATTAAAACATTACCTTATCCAGGTTTTCCAACAGATATGCAGGCACAATTCATGTCTCTCATGAGCATTTCTAAGGGGACAAGTGTAATTATTGAAACAGTTTTTGAAAATAGGTTTATGCATGTAGATGAATTGAAGAGGATGGGAGCAGATATAAAAATTGACGGTAGGTCTGCAATAATTCAAGGAGTAGATAATTTAATGTCAGCTCCAGTAAAAGCCACAGATCTAAGAGCAGGGGCTGCCTTAGTATTAGCAGGCTTAGTTTCTGATGGAGTTACAGAAATAGGAGATATTTATCATATAGATAGAGGATATGACAATATAGAAGAAAAGCTGACAAAATTAGGAGCTAAAATATATAGAGTTTAATCAATTGACAATATGGGATTCACATAGGACGAATTTTTCGTCCTTTTTTTATTTCTCAAAAGATCAAAGGTCTCCCCAATATTCTCAATTCACAGTTAGTATGGAAGATGCCTTTCTTGTTATATTTTTATCTTCACTAGCATATGATATTGTATACTAAAGGTAAGAGGGGGAAGCGATGAAAAAAATTGGAATATATACTATTGTGGTTCTAATACTAACCATTTTTATTCCTTCCATAATAGTTAAAACTTTTAATTTTGTTCCTAAAGAAAACAGTTTGGGGAAGAGAAATGTTAGGTCTCAGCAGGAGGAAGCTCCTTATGATGAAGAATATAATGGATACATAAAAGTATACGATACTAGGAATCAGCAAGTAATTGAGATGGCTTTAGAAGAATATGTGAAAGGAGTAGTGGCTGCAGAAATGCCTGCCGAGTTTCATATGGAAGCCTTGAAGGCTCAAGCTGTAGCCAGTAGAACCTATGCCATAAGTAGAACTTTGAATTATAAAGAAGGCCATCCTGATCATATAGAGGCTCCTCTTTGTACAGGCATCCATTGTCAAGCCTATCTTACATTAGAGGAATTAAACAATATCCATGCTAAGGATTGGGAAGAAAAATACTGGTCTAAGATTGAGAAAGCTGTGGATTCGACTAAAGGGCAAGTATTATATTACGAAGGGGAAATAATAGAGCCATTATATCATTCTACAAGTGGGGGAATGACGGAAGATGCTCTAGATGTTTTTGCAGTAGATTTACCATATTTGAAATCAGTAGAAAGTCCCTATGAAGAAGAAGCTCCAAAGTTTAAAAGCTTGGTCACGATGACTGGAGATGAATTTATCAACAAACTTCTTAAAAAATATCCTGGCTCCAATATTACTAAGGATAATCTAGGAGAAAAGATTAAGTTAGTGGAAAAAACTCAAAGCGGTAGGATAAAAAAAATAGCCATAGATGGTTCTGTTATAAATGGTAGAGAGATAAGAGAATTATTTGAATTGAATTCTACCAATTTTACAATAACCTATAACCCAAAGACCAATATAGTAGATATTGAAACTATAGGTTATGGCCATGGAGTAGGTATGAGTCAATGGGGTGCTAATGGTATGGCTAAAAACAACAAAGGCTACGAGGAGATTTTGAAGCATTATTATACAGGAGTAGAGTTAGAACAATTGTTAATTGAGAATTGACAATTATGAATTTATTGTAAGGGCAGACCCTTAGGTCTGCCCTTACATATTTTTACGGAAATTTTTATTAATCTATGTATTAAATAGATAAAAGTGGAAATAATACCTATTGGAGGTGGGGGAATGAAAAACAGACTGGGAAAGCTAATTGAAAAAGATGGATTTTATATTATCTTATTTATCTGTGTATGTGTAGTGGCAGTTACCACAGTATTGGTTTCAAAAAGAAATCTGACTGAGAAGAATAAAGACAATCTGTCTCAAAAGGAGGATTTTGTTATTGTCAATGATGAATTAGATTTAGAGTCTTCTTTGGATATATCCGAGGCAATGGAAGATAAAATAGAAGAAGAATCTATTAAGGATATTCCAGAAATGGAAGAAGAAACAGAAGAAGAGATTAGGGAAGAAACATATGGAGATGAAGAAGCTGAGGAAACAATGGCAGAAGGAGATGATGAGGAAGGAATTGAAGAAGATTTAGAATTTATAGATAAAGAAATTCCTCCAACATCAACAGAAGCTATGATGGCACCGGTAGAAGGGGTAATGGGCACTGATTTTACAGAAGATAATTTAATTTATTCAGAAACTTTAGAAGAGTGGACAGCTCATAAAGGGATCGATATATTGGCAGAGGAAGGAAGCCAGGTAGTAGCTGCTCTATCAGGAAAGGTACAAGAAGTATATAATGATCAGTTATGGGGAATAGTAATTATACTAGATCATGGTAATGGACTTATGACAAAATATGCTAATCTATCTACAGGAGATATGGTGCAGGAAGGTTCTCAGATTGGTAAGGGGGAAGTAATAGGTAAGGTAGGTAAAACGGCTTCAATTGAAATGATGATGAAACCTCATGTCCATTTTGAAGTCATTAAAGATGGGATAAGCGTAGATCCAAAAGAGTATGTACCAGCCTTTATCTATTCAAACTAGTATATATTTGTTCTAATAGGAATTTAAAATGCATATGTATTTACAAAGATTAAAAACCCAAAACAAAGTTCAAAGGGGGTAGACCTATTTGAAAGATTATATAGAAGAAAGGGCATTGGAGATTGCAAAATACATAATAAGTGAAAAAGCTACTGTAAGGCAAGCAGCAGGTGTTTTTGGAGTAAGTAAAAGTACAGTCCACAAGGATGTGACAGAACGTCTTCCCAAGATAAACCCTCTTATTGCAACTATGGTAAAACAAGTTCTGGAGCAGAACAAAGCTGAAAGACATATTAGAGGGGGGAAAGCAACTAAATTAAAGTACAAAGCGATTAACGATTAAATAGGTCCATAAGGAAAGACAAAAGTCTATCCTTATGGCCTTTTGGTTTTTTTGGATAATATTGCAAATAAAAAAGGAATTTTTGGAATTATAGAGAATATATATGGTATAATGTGTAGATGTAAAGAGTAGATAAAAAGGGGGCAAATATATGGCTGCTTTTAGAACGGATCTAGGTATCGACTTGGGAACAGCAAGTATTTTGGTATATGTCAAAGGAAAAGGCATTGTACTAAACGAACCTTCAGTAGTAGCGATAGATCAGAACACTAACAGATTTTTAGCAGTAGGAGAAGAAGCAAAAAAAATGCTGGGAAGAACTCCAGGAAATATAATAGCTTTACGCCCTATGAGAGATGGAGTAATTTCTAATTATCAAATTACTGAAAGGATGTTAAAATACTTTTTTAGTAAGACAATAGGAAAAACAATTTTTAAACCGAGAGTAATAATATGTGTACCTAGTGGAATAACGGAAGTAGAAAAAAGGGCAGTACTTGAAGCTAGTAACCATGCTGGTGCTAGAAGGACTTTCCTCATAGAAGAACCAATTGCTGCAGCAATAGGAGCAGGAATAGACATAACAGAGCCCGATGGAAATATGATAGTAGATATAGGCGGTGGAACGACAGATGTGGCTGTTATTTCCTTAGGGGGTATAGTTTTAAGTAAGTCTATGAAGATTGCAGGGGATGAATGTAATGAAGCTATATCTAGATATATAAGGAAAAAACATAATATGATGATAGGAGAAAGAAGTGCAGAAGATTTAAAAATCCAAATAGGAACTGCATATCCTAGAGAAAAGGAAGTTCTAATGGAAGTAAGGGGTAGAAATTTACTAACAGGCTTACCAAGGACTGTAAAAATATCCTCAAGTGAAATGTTAGAGGCTTTAGAAGAACCAGTTTCCCAGATAATTGAAACCGTTCATTCTGTTTTGGAGAAAACCCCTCCAGAATTAGCAGCTGACATAGGAGATAAGGGTATTGTAATGACAGGTGGCGGAGGTCTATTATATGGACTGGATAAACTTATTATGGAGAAAACAGGAATAAAGGCCAATGTAGTAGACAATCCTATTGGCGCTGTAGCAATAGGCACTGGAAGGGCTTTAGAATGGGTTAATCTATTGGAATCGGATTTAATAGATTCAGATTCTATAAGGATAAATAATTAAAGTATTTTTTGAACATGCCGATAATAATTATTGAGATTTATATTTGGATTATAGGAAGGGGAATTCTAGTGAACCGAGGACTATATATTAATGCTACTTCTTTAGCAACAAATCAGAAAAAACTTGAAGTTTTAGCTAATAATTTAGCTAATGTAAATACTGCAGGTTTTAAAAAGGATATGACCTTAACTGAAACGTTTCCCGAAAAATTATTATCGAAAATAAATGGTCAAAGGCCTAGACCTAGGTTAAGGGGAGAAAACCAAATAGACTATGAAACTGATGGACAGATTCATAGGGCTAGTACAAACAATGGATATTTTGTAGTTGAAACCCCTATGGGAAATAGTTATGTAAAGGATATCCGCTTCATCATAGATGATGATGGATATTTTAGAACTTTTTATCAGGATGGTAGAGAAGACTATAATACGGATTATGAAAACTTCATAACCGATGGACAAGGGAATCGATTGCAAGGGGCAGGGGAAGATATAGGAGGGCTTTTAGAAGGAATTGTTTATAACCCCCCTTCTCGTGTAGTAGGAACTATGAATGCAGGATTAAAGTTTCAAAAGATTGTCACGGATTTTACTCAAGGGAATATGAATGAAACAGGAGGTACTTATGATTTAGCTTTAAATGGTTTTGGGTTCTTCAAGATAGTAGATCAAGAAGGAAATACCTACTATACACGTGATGGGTCTTTCGTTGTAAATCAAGATGGATTTCTTTCTACATTAAGAGGGGAAATAGTTCAAGGTATAAATGGAGATATACATATAGAAGGGAATAAAGTTACTATAGGGACTAATGGATCAGTAATGGTTGATGATAATATAGTAGGAACTTTAGATATAGTAGACTTAGATAATAGGGAGTTTCTAAGGAAAATTGGAGATAATTTATACCAGATGGCAGAAGGAGTAGAAGCGGAAGAAATCCCTTATGAAGGAGAGGTATTACAAGGGTATCTGGAAGGATCTAATGTAAATGCCATTCAAGAGATGGTAGAGATGATTACTTTACTTAGGGAATTCGAAGCAGGGCAAAAGGCAATTAGAGTACAAGATGAGATCTTAGAAAAGTCTTCAAATGAAATAGGAAGAGTTTAGGAGGTTAGAAAATGAGAGCATTATGGACTGCAGCAACAGGAATGAAGTCACAACAGTTTAATATAGATACTATAGCAAACAATTTATCCAATGTAAATACTACATCCTATAAGACACAGAGAGCAGAATTTAAAGATTTATTCTATACTACTTTGAAGAGAACAAATATGGTAGATGAAGAAGGAAGACCTGTAAACTTAGAAGTAGGTCATGGAGTTATGCCTACCGCTACAAAAAAAGATTTTAAGCCAGGAAGTTTTATTGAAACTAATGGAACCTTTGATTTAGCCATTGATGGCGAAGGCTTTTTTGCAGTATTATTGCCTAATGATGAGGTTAGATATACTAGAGATGGTAGTTTTAAATTGAGTGTGGATTTTGATGAGGCTATGTTAGTTACTTCCGAAGGCTATATTGTACTAAGTGAAGATGAGGATGAAATATTCATTGAATCTGGTCTAAGTGATATTACTATAGATGATTTAGGATATATTACAGGGTTAGATGAGGAAGGGGATATAGTAGATTTAGGTAGAATTGGTCTATTCCATTTTACTAATCCAGAAGGACTAGTGTCGGAAGGCCAAAATCTATATAGTGAAACAGTAGCTTCAGGAGAACCACTGCTAGTTGAAGCTGAAGAAATGAGTGGCAGGATGGTTCAAGGTTATTTAGAAGCCTCTAATGTACAGGTAGTAGATGAAATGGTTAAGATGATTACAGCTCAAAGGGCTTATGAAATTAACTCCAAGACTATACAAACAGCAGATGAAATGCTTCAATTAACTAATAATTTGAAAAGATAATGAGGTGGATTAGATGGAAATAAATGTGGATCTAAATACTGACCCTACAATATTACAAAAGAGAATGGAAGCACTAAACTCCCATAAGGAAGATGAAAGGTTAAAAAAGGCTTGTAAGGAATTTGAGTCCATATTTCTATCCATGATGTTTAAAGAAATGAAAAAAACAATACCCGACAGTGGATTAATTGAAAAGAGTACAGGCAGGAAGATATTTGAAGATATGCATATTGAAGAATTATCCAAAGAGATAGCAAATGAAGATGGATTTGGTATAGCAGAAATGTTATACCAACAATTTAAAAATGGCCATATAAGTTGGTAGGAGGTTAATATAATGGGGAAGAAAATAATAGCCTTGCTAATGGTCTTCGCTATATTATTTGGGATAGTTAATATTGGTTTTTCTCAAAGTAGAAATCCTTCTAGACAAGAAGTTGAGAAGATTATTGAGGAAGTTGCTACTAAGAGGGGTATACCTAGTGTTATTTTAAAATGTATTGCAAAAATAGAAAGCGGTTTTAAACAATTTGATTCAAATGGAAAGCCCTTAATGGGATCTAATAGATATGTTGGCATAATGCAGATTGATAAAGAAGGAAATATTTATAATGTTGAAAGACTTATAAAGGATCCTGTATATAATATAGAGGCAGGGGCAGACCACTTGTTAGGTAAGTGGAAGACTGCTAACGATAAAATGACTCAAATAGGCAATATGGACCCAAACATATTAGAACATTGGTATTTTGCTCTATGGGGATATAATGGTTTATTAGATAGAAATGATCCAAATAAAAGCGATAAAACCTATCAGGATAGGATTTATGAAATAGCATTGAAGGATTATAATCAAAAAATAAATCCTATTAATAAAAGATCTGTACCTAGTAGAGGTGGATATCCTAGGAGTGATAGGAGGATTGTAACCCCAGAAGTATATCATGAAGGGGATATAATCAAATATTCAGTTGGTGATATAGTAAAATCGGATATCCTGGAGAAAGCAAAGGGAAAGGACCAATTAGTTCTTCATGATAAACCTAGAGGCAATGCAATAGGAACTGTAAAGGAAGAGCAGACTATGACCATATTGGAAGGGCCGGTGTTGAGAAGAGGGTTTTATTTTTATAAGGTAAGGGTCAATGAAGATTTAAGAGAAGGTTGGGTTTATGGAAACTGGATAGTTTTATCAATGGGTAGTTGATAATTTTGACAATACACGATGAACAATTATTGGAGTCTAACTTTTATTTATCAATTTGGATTAATCTCTCCTTTAGCTGGTAATAATATTGGTTAAAGGAGGGGTTATATGAGGAAAAGAATTTTTTATACTTTTTTTGCTATTATACTTACAATATTTACAGTAGGAATTATTTTGTACAATTGATATTTTATATATAAAAAAACTGGACTATCTTGAGTCCAGTTTTTCCTTTTGAGGTCTATAATCAATTGGTAATCTGATAAGTTATATCCTTGCCATTTACGACAAATTCTATGGAGTTAATATTTTTAATATCTTCTAAGGTTTCAATCTTTTTATTGTTAAATTCTATATATCGAATGCCATCTTTTAATTCAGTTCTAGTGGTATTTCCATTATAAATTACCCAAACACTTTTACCTTTTTCAAAGGTTTCCACTAAAGTGTCATGGAGTAGATCAGCTTCTAATTTATCCTTAAATCCCCCAGATCCGAATATTGGAGTATTTAAGAATAGAATTATATGATCTTCTTCTGCATTAGCTAATCCATTTTTCAACCATAACCATTGTTGTGGATTAGTAGGCCTAATTCCACCTTTTATACTACTTATGTCCATGGCCATTAGATTTTTATACCTATGGGTTTTGTATGGATTGCCCATATTTATTTTATTTGAGCTAATGGTTTTGTTAAATCCATCACTTGTTTTTCCTATAAATAGACCTAAATTATGTGAATTAACCTTATTTTTGATTTTATCTATTTGAGCTTGTCCACCAATTTCCTGAAGATTATTAGGTAATCTAGTAACTATAAAGGAATACCCACCTTCAGTTTTTTCAGATTTAGTATTTTTTCCATCCTTAAAGCTAGTTGGAGTTGGCACTTCAACATTATCGTAGGATGGTGGATAGTGGGCCATTAAATTATCCAATAAAATTTCTCCAGAATATTTTTTAGTAGTATCAGTTTCTACTACATAAAGTCTTTCTAAAACAATGGGGTAAACTACATTAGAAGGAATATTGGCTTCTACGTATTGCCATTCTGTGGAGTTCAAAGATTTTGTAAAATCTAAAGTATGGCTGTTTCCATTTTTATCTTTAACAGTACCCCTTAACCAAGCTCCATTATTATCTCCTTTTATCCAAAGAGATAATTTATTTGGCATTCCTTTTAAGGCAAGTCCATTTTTTCCTTCTGGTTTAAATAGTATATATGAAGCTCTAGTGTCTTCACCTTGAGTAAAGTCATATTTAAGGCCTATACTATTTTGACCTTCCTTAGCGATAGTACTCTGGGAAATTTCACCTTTTACATATTCAGGATAAGTAGTTATGCTAAATTTATTGATATTTTCAAATCCTTCTATTAATGAGCTGTTACCAGAACCAATGGATACTAGAATATTATTTATGGTTTCTCCTACTCGGCCAGTAATAGCACCGGCAACTGCTTTGTCTCCACTGTAGAATACTCCATTTTCAACATAGCCTATATCTCCACTAACTGTCCACTCTATGTCTTCAAAATAAATTATGGCTTTGAACCCGTTTTTGTCTTTTCCATAGATTGTTCCAATGTTTTTCTGACTATTAGGATGTAGACTGAATTTATCTGCTGAGAAAACAATGCTCTTAACTTCATCTAATACCTTAATATCTAAAGTAGAAGTTATACCTTGATAATTGGCTTTTATGGTTACATTACCAGAAGATTTAGCTTTAAAAGTATTTCCTTCTATTTCTCCTTCAGCCCCTTCGAAAGTATATTTTACTTGATTTTGATCTACTTCTACTGGATTATGATATTGGTCATAGCCTTTAACTGTAAATCTTCTAGAAGTATTAGGCAACATTTTAGCTTCATCTGTATTTATCTTTATATAGGAAAGTTCACCTTTAGGTGCATTAGAAAAAACTCCAACACCGTTTACAACCCTTCGTTCTCCACCTTCAGAAGGCTTGTTTACAACCTTTGTTACTTGCTCATCCACAGGTTTAATAGCCATGGTAGTAGAGCCGCCTCCATCTAGATTTATAGCATTATAAGCCCCTAAATCTTTAAGAATAGTTGCAAATATCTCTTGACTAACACCTGTATAGGAAACATCTCTACCATCAATGGTAGCAATTATTAATTCCTTTCTATCTTCCGAAATTCCTATTCCTGTCCTTGGGTGCTTTCCTTTAATATTTATATTAGAATTAATTATCTTTCCATCTTTAAGAATAATACTGCCTCCACCAATAGCAAATTTAATACTCTCTAGATTAGGAGTTGTACCTACGGATAGTTTTACCTCATCTCCTACATTGAAATTAGTTAACAAAGGTTCTGCTCTATTCCCTCTTACAGCTATAATATATCCGTTTTCTGGGATGGACACTGCTTCTTTACCAATTCTAATTTCCTGAACTATATTATCAACTACTACCATTTCAACCATTTCATTATTATAAGTAAAATTTGGTTTTTCATTTATTTGGCTATTTGTATTTTCCTTTGTCTCTCCATTGGCTTTATCATTAGGTTTACCATTATATTTATTGCCAAAGGATTTTGAGCCCCAATGTTTATTTAATAAAGTTACCATATTCATATCCGCTGCTTTGTTGATTAAACTTATTCGTATAGATTCACCTGAATTTAATGAGGTCAGGTTCATACTTCTATCGAAAAAGGTTATATCTGGATTGTTTTCTATATCTAAATAAAAAGTAGGCAGAGCGTAAGCTCTTTCAATTGGAGATGATAATACTTCTCCTTTATCAATAAAGGTTCCCATAGAGTAAGAGAGAGGGCTGTATTCAAAAAAATCTCCATTAACTCCTGCAACGGCATTTTTTTCTTTTACCATATTACTAACGCTATCCCTATTAGATAACCCCTTATTGCTAAATAATCCACCTATTTCAGCGTATTCATCTGTTAAGTCTACTCGCACCACATTTATATGCCACCAACCATCAGAAGTAAACTTCTTTATGTTCTCATATAGAATACCGGATCCAAGATATTCTGAACTTTTAGTTTCATAGATTCTATAAGGCATATTAACTGCATTGGCAGTTAAGGATGGGGCTGTTGAAGTAATTAAACCGACTGCAATAATTAATAACAAAAATATATTTTTAATCCATTTCTTCAAAAATATCACCTCTCCTTGATTAAACAAATAAGTAAACACCTTTTCCATTTTTTAATTGATGAAATTATCTATTGCCCCTTCCAACCCCCTTTCCACATGAGTAACCTTATCTTTAGACATTCATAATATCATTATATAATGGAAATATATCAATATGGTTACAATTGTATTACAAACATCTAACAAGTAGATTTTAGACATAAAAAAAGAAGGATTGAAATTTCAATCCTTCTTTTAAATAATGGTCGGGGTGAGAGGATTCGAACCCCCGGCCCCATGGTCCCAAACCACGTGCGCTACCAAACTGCGCTACACCCCGCTGACCACTATTATAGTATAAGGGATAAGTGTATAAAATGCAAGATATATAAATGAAGCAAAAACGACTATTATAGGTAATTAGATTGATATATTTAATAAATACTAAGTAAATCTCATCATATTTAAGTATTTTGTTTATGAGTTGGCAAATGCCAACTCATAGAATAAACCTTAATTGTTTTCCAATAGTTCCCTTAATTTAGTCATTAAAACTTCCAATTCCTTAAAACTATTGATAATTTCTTCTACCCTACTATCCTCTTCCGTTATATTAGCTGCCACTTCCTCTACTGCTGCAGAATTTTCTTCTGTTACACCGGTTATGGCCATGATCTCATTTAGAATTGATTCAGAGTTTTTATGTACTTTAGATATTTTTTGTTTCACATCATCAGCTTGAACTAATACATTATTTGTATTTTCATTTATTTCTTTGAATAAATCGTAAACATCATTAGTGGCAATTTTACTGGAGTTAAATAGTTCCTGGTCTTTATGAACCTTATTGGTTACTTCTTTTGTTTTCAGTTGAACTTCTCCTAATATAGATGATATTTCTTCGGTGAATTTACTTGAGTTTTCAGCTAGATTTCTAATTTCTTCAGCTACCACAGCAAAGCCCTTGCCATGGTCGCCTGCTCTTGCTGCTTCTATTGCTGCATTTAAAGCTAATAAATTGGTTTGTTCTGCAATTTCATTTATGGATTTAAGTATTATACTAATCTGTCCTGACTGTTGGTTTAGTTCTTCTAAAATAGCTGTTGTTGTATCCATACTTGTATTTACTTCTTCGATTTCATTTGTTAGTGAGACTACCTTTTTACTTCCATTTTCAGCAATATTGAAAGTATTCTGAGATAATTGAGCCATCTTTTCTGCTGCCTTAGTTACTAGTTGTATTTCGTCATTACTTTTTATTATAGATTGATTTATATCTGTAATGCTATGAGATTGGGATTCTATACTATTAGCTATTTCATGGGAGGTATTAGCAACTTCTTCGGAAATTTTCTTGATAATTTCTAAATTCTCCATTAGGTTCAGACTGAAAGTGCTAATAGTTGTTAGAGTATCACTTAATTGAGACATTAAAATGTCAATTTGTGCTTTATCTTCTACTAATTCCATATTCTTATTTTCTAATTGGTTAGTCATTTTTTCGCCGATTTTACTTTGGAATGCTAATACCGAGGTTATTAATACCAGATAAAGGTTTAAGGAAATAAGTTTTTGACCATCTAACCCTGGAAACATAATATCTTTATATTGGTAGTAGAAATAATTGGTTAATATAAAATTGATAATCCCAATAAGAATTATAGGTTTGAAATCTTGAAATATTGATACAACAGCAATACCATAATACAATAGGATATAATTAGCTGTATGTGGATGAGATTTGATTAATAGAAAGCTTAAGGAAGCCATGCCTATTACAACTATATACCTAACAGCTTTTTCAAATATTCGTTTATAAGTCAATAACCAAGAAGGAATAAGGGCTATTGCACCAACAATGGCTAAAGTTAATATAGTTGACATTGGAACTTTATTAACAAAGTCCACAATTAGTCCTAGTACCAAAGAAAATAACATTAATTTAGTTACAATTTTATTCTTTTCAAATATAAAATCCTTTTGAGTCATAATAATCCCCCTGTTTAATTAGTATATTGTTATACAAAACTTCCTATTTCGTTACCAGAAGTTATAGCTCCCCAAGATCTTCGTTGTTTTACAACCACTAGGACCTGCTCCTACTATGGCTATATTTCAACTCTTGTTTAATTTCCTTATTATCCTCCTTCCATAATATTATTTCAACATAAGTTGTTAAAATTATCTCAATTAATATACATTATACCACATAAAAAATTAGTTTTTGGCAAAAAAATGCAATTATTGCAACGAACCCTATTATTGGAAAAGGGGGTCTATGAAGTATTGTAAAATACAATGGGTTATCAATCATATAATTAAAGGAATAGAGAAATAGGACTATTTATCCAGATAAATATTTATTAAAATAAAAATTAATAAAGGATTTTACTCTCGTTTGTAGAATATATTATAAGGGTTTACAATGGAACTTATTAATAATAAAAAAGGAGTCTTGCTTATGTTTGAACTATTAGAAGAATTAAAAAGAGAAATACTAGTTATACTAATGGCCGCTATGCCTATATCCGAACTAAGGGGCGCTATACCTTTAGGCATATCTTTAGGTTTAAGTCCAATTCATAGCACTATTATAAGCATTATAGGCAATATGGCTATAGTTCCTATTTTATTAAAAATATTGAATCCAGTAATGAATTATTTAGAAAAAACCTTCCTATTCTCTAAATTTATTGGTTGGGTTAAAAGGAGAACTTTGAAAAGGACTAGGGATACAATTAAAAAGTATAGTTTATTAGGTCTATTTATTTTAGTAGCCATTCCCATACCAACTACAGGGGCTTGGACTGGGTGTATAGCTGCAACTTTACTTAAAGTAGATTATAAAAATGCATTATTGGCAATTCTTTCTGGAGTATTTACTGCTGGAATAATAGTATCCACTATAAGCTATCAAGTTTTTGGGTAACTAGATTAAAGTTTGACTTACCCCTATAGTTATGTTAAAATATGTATATTAAATTAATAGAAATCTTGATGCCTTATCAAGAGTGGTGGAGGGAATGGGCCCGAAGAAACCCGGCAACCTGTTGCTAATACAAAGGTGCTAAATCCCACAGAATTAGAATTCTGAAAGATGAGGTTACTATTATACTACCTTTTCCTTTTGGAAGAGGTTTTTTAGTTTGTAACTAAAGAAAATTTTTATACAAACTTAAGGAGGTCTTTTTTATGAAAAAATGGTTGTTTACTTCTGAATCCGTAACCGAAGGTCATCCAGATAAGGTATGTGATGCCATTTCCGATGCTATATTAGATGAGATATTAACTGAGGATCCGGAAGCTAGAGTGGCTTGTGAAACTACGGTGACAACAGGGTTAGTACTTGTAACGGGAGAAATTACAACCAAATGTTACGTAGATATCCCTAAAGTTGTGAGACATACTGTAGAGGAAATAGGATATACTAGGGCTAAATATGGTTTCGATGCAGATACCTGTGCTGTTCTTACATCAATAAATGAACAATCTCCAGATATAGCCCTTGGGGTCAACAAAGCCTTGGAACATAGGTCTAATGGAGAAGATGAACTAGACCAGATAGGAGCAGGAGACCAGGGGATGATGTTTGGCTATGCTTGTAATGAAACTGAAGAATTGATGCCTTTACCAATTTCTTTAGCCCATGAATTAGCAAGGCGATTAGCAAATGTGAGAAAAAACGGGACATTAGAGTATTTAAGACCTGATGGAAAAACTCAAGTAACTGTAGAATACCATGATGGTAAACCAGTTAGATTAGAGAGCATTGTTGTATCAACTCAGCATAGTCCTGATGTGGATTTAGACACTATAAAAAAAGATATTATGGAACATGTAATCATGAAAATAGTTCCTCATAATATGTTGGATGATGATACTAAATACTATGTAAATCCAACGGGAAGATTCGTTGTTGGTGGCCCTATGGGAGATGCAGGCCTTACAGGTAGAAAAATAATAGTTGATACCTACGGCGGATACGGAAGACATGGAGGAGGAGCTTTTTCAGGAAAAGACCCTACAAAAGTAGATCGTTCAGCTAGCTATGCAGCCAGATATGTAGCTAAAAATATTGTAGCTGCAGGATTGGCAGATAGATGTGAAATAGGCCTAGCCTATGCCATAGGAGTAGCTAGACCTCTATCCATATATGTAGAAACCTTTGGCACTGGAAAAATTTCTGATGGAGAAATAGAAAAATTAGTAGAAAAACATTTCGATCTGAGACCAGCAGCCATTATAAGGGATTTAGACTTAAAAAGGCCTATATATAGGCAAATAGCAGCCTATGGTCATTTTGGCAGGAAGGATTTAGACCTACCATGGGAAAAAACGGATAAAGCTGAGATATTAAGAAAAGAAGCTTTTAAATAAAACAATGAATTTATATTTTTCTAAAGAAGACTTTAGAAAATTCTTCAAAAATTAAGAGAGTCAAGGGATTGTTTCCTTGGCTCTTTATTTATTTCTTATTGTGAATTGTTCAAAATCTGAAATTTCCAATTCTCCATTTTCAAGCTAATATAAACTTACCTAGGAAATATGGAAGGCGCCTTCCTCTATGGAGGAAAAAATATGTATAAGGAGATAGAAAAGCTACTATTATTAAGCAAAAAAGGAGATAAAAAGGCTAAAGAAACTTTATTATTAAAACTTAACCCTTTAATAATTAGCTCTATTAGAAGATACTACAATAAAATAGATCAGTATGATGATTTAATCCAGGAAGGTTATGAAATAATACTAAAAGCCATTGAAAATTATAATCCCAATAGAGGAGTTAAGTTTTTAGGATATGTTAAAGCCATGTTAAGGTATGGATACCTTGAAAAACATAGGGAGAAGCAAATCCTTTCTTTAAATGAACCTTTAGAAGAAGGAGAATTTATAGACTTATTAGAAGGGAGTGAAGAAGACCCAGTAGATGCTGTTATAAAAAAGGAAGAAAAATATTTATTACTAGAAAGCTTAAACTGCCTTACTGAAAGGCAAAAACAAGTGGTAGTAGATTATTATATAAATAGGTTATCTATAGATGAAATAGCGAATAAACTAGGAATATCTTATAGGACTGTAGTTAATACCAAAACCCAAGGAATAAAAAAATTAAAAAATAGAATGGTAAAATAGTACACCTTCTTCTATATAAGGATTAGAAGGAGGTGAGGAGATGGCAGTAGTTGATATTAAAGAAAGTGTAAGACTAAAACTGGAATTAGACGGAGGTATGGACGGAAATAGACAAATAATAAAGTCTAAAATCCTGTCTAAAGTGAAACCAACAGTAGAAAACGAAGATCTATATTCAGTAGCTCAATTCCTAGCAGGCCTTCAAACTTTGCCTTTGTTCAAAGTCAAAAGGTTAGAGGAAATAGAACTGAAGAACGAATAGTCTAAAAGGAAATAATTCATGAGGAGGTGATTAGATGGAGAAATCTAAATTAGAAATGGAGTTTAAAGATGAAATGGGGAAGAAATTCACCATATCTATAGATGACCCTAGAGAAGATCTTACGGAAATGGAAGTAAGGGCTGCAATGGATGAAATAGTCAATAGAAATATATTTTTTACTGCAGCTGGAGATATAGTAGCCACAGAAGGTGCTAGATTTATAACCACAACAGTAGAAGAATTAGCAATTTAACAAAATGTAAGGGCAGACCTAAGGGTCTGCCCTTCTACCCTTATAAATTCAAAATAGAAAGGAGAGGCTAATATGGAAGAAATTTATACCCATATTGCAAATTTAGGATTCCCTATAGTAATTTCTATCTATTTACTGGTTCGAATAGAGGCAAAACTAAATATGCTTACAGAAAGTATAAATGAACTTTCCAAAGCTATAGCTGGAATTAAATAATAAAATCCCCTTCTTGACACGGAACATGTGTTCTGATAAAATAATTCAAGGAGGGGATTTTTATGGATATAGAGAAAATTATTTCTGAAGAACTAGTAGCCTTCCTCCCAGTTTATTTGGCTATGAAGGGGAATTGCACATTATTATTAACTGGTTGTGGAGGGGAATATGAAGTTGAAAAAACCGTTAGAACTGTATTAAATCAAATAAGTAAATTTTACTTAATGGATTTAAAAGCCACAAAAAAATATTATGGAGATATATTAAATATTAGAAATTTGACCCCAATTCCATTTAATAGGGAGAATGTTTTCATACCTATAAAGGTAAGAAAACCCTTATATAAAAATGATGGGTCTTTTGGCTATGTAAATCTAAAATATATTAAAAAAGCCTATAAAAGAGAAGATAAAACTATAGTCCAATTAACCCAGGGCAATACCATAGAGTCGCTATCTTCTATAGATACTGTAAATAAGCATATTAAAAATGGATATATAGTTAAAAAACTATGTAAAGAAAAACAAAACACAATTACCATTAATGAAAGGGATTTATATCAAGACTATGATAAACCTGCCACTAAAAAGGATATAGCTTTATTGATAAATGAAATATTGAAAATGAAGAATAATTTTTTGCTTTAGTAAAAAATCAATTATTATATCAATATGATATAATATTATCTAATAATATGGATAGAGGAGAATGGTTTTGTTAACATTAGAAGGTACGGTAGAGGATATAATATTTAGAAATGAAGTAAATGCTTATACAGTGGCAAGTCTTAGTACTTCAGATGGTAATGCTACTATTGTAGGCTATATACCTTATATCAATATAGGAGAAACCATAAAAGTAGAAGGGGAATGGATTTATCATCCAACCTATGGCGAACAGTTAGAAATATCCAATGTTTCCATAGTAGTTCCTTCTACTATAAATGGTATTGAAAAATACTTATCCTCTGGTATGATTCCACATATAGGGCCAAAAACTGCTAAAAAAATAGTTGAAAGATTTGGAAAGGATGCTTTAGATATTATTCAATACAATCCTGAAAGATTGAAGGAAATAGAAGGAATTGGGGAAAAAAAACTGAAACGTATAGTAGAAGCTTTTGAAGAACAAGGGGAATTAAGGGAGATTATGGTCTTTCTCCAACAATATGGGATTACAGCTAATTATGGAATTAGAATATATAAAAAGTATGGAAAGGATACCGTCAATATAATTTCTGAAAATCCCTACAAACTCTCAGAGGATATATTTGGAATAGGATTTAAAACTGCAGATAAAATTGCGCAAAATATGGGCATTAGCCTTGAATCTCCTTATAGAATAGAAGGAGGTATTAGGTATGTCATAAATAGATATGCTGGAAGTGGCCACACTTATGTACCTAAAGATGAATTACTACCTTCTACATCTGAATTATTGGGGGTAGATAGTAATTTAGTTGAAGAATCCTTAAGAGATTTGGCTATAAAAGGTATAGTACATATATTAAATATAGAGGATGAAATGAAAGTCTACTATACACCATTCCATATAGCTGAAAACAACGTAAGTAGAAAAATAGTGGAACTATCTCGAGTAGAGTTAGAGGATTTTAATGTGGATATAGATAAAATAATTAAAGAAATAGAAGGAGAAGAAGGGATAGATTTTGCAGACAAACAGATAGAAGCAATTAAGGAATCTATAAAGAATGGAATTGTCGTAATCACAGGAGGTCCTGGCACGGGGAAGACTACCATAATCAATGCCATAATAAAGATATTTGAAGACCAAAGTTTAACTGTAAACCTGGCTGCTCCTACAGGAAGAGCAGCTAAAAGGATGACGGAAACTACGGGTATAGAAGCAAAAACCATCCATAGATTATTGGAATACTCCTATATGGAAGAAGAGATGGCTTTTGGTCTTAATGAAGACAGTCCTTTGGATACGGATTTGCTCATTATTGATGAAGCATCTATGGTAGATATTTTATTGATGAATAGCTTATTAAAGGCTATAGTTCCAGGGACTAGACTTATTTTGGTAGGAGATGTGGACCAGCTGCCTTCAGTAGGTCCAGGAAATGTGCTAAAGGATATAATGGGCAGTGGAGTAGTAAAGGTAGTTAAACTAGATGAAATATTTCGCCAAGCGGAAGAGAGTTTAATAGTTGTTAATGCCCATAGAATTAACAAAGGTGAAATGCCTATATTAAATGAAAAAGATAAGGATTTTTATTTTATAAAAGAAAGGGATCCTAATAATATAGTGAATATCATATTATCCCTTTGTAAAGAAAGACTGCCTAACTACTATGGAGTAGATCCTCTTAAGGATATTCAGGTATTAACCCCTATGAAGAAAGGGGATGTAGGCATCAATGCATTAAATAAATATTTGCAAAAGGTATTGAATCCCAAAGCTTATGGAAAGAAGGAAAAATTAATAGGAGACCAACTATTTCGGGTTGGAGATAAGGTAATGCAAATTAAGAATAATTATACTACAGAATGGGAGTTAATAAAAGATGAAGTGGTTGTAGAAAAGGGAGAAGGAGTCT
Organism: Clostridium sp. Cult1; assembly: GCF_021655095.1. GTDB lineage: Bacteria > Bacillota > Clostridia > Tissierellales > Tepidimicrobiaceae > Schnuerera. The sequence goes on from NZ_PPXW01000001.1 coordinate 2,319,635, forward strand.
TTAACGGAGATTTTGGAATAATAGTGGATATTGATGATGAAGATAGGATCATAAAAGTATTATTCGATGATGAAAAGGAAGTGGAGTATAATTTCAACCAGTTAGATGAACTAAAATTGTCCTATGCTACTACAGTTCATAAAAGCCAAGGAAGTGAATTTCCAGTAGTGGTAATGCCTATATATTGGGGACCACCAATGTTACTTACGAGAAACTTATTATACACAGCAATAACTAGAGCTAAGAACTTAGTAGTACTAGTTGGAGAAGAAAGATATCTAAGAACTATGATATCTAATAATAGAATTGCCAAAAGATATTCTAGCCTTGATTATAAAATTAGAAATATATTAACTAGTTTTTAAGGAGGAAACTATGGAACTTATGAAGAGCATAAAGGAATTCTTATTTCCTCAAGAGCATATCTGTTTATTTTGTAAAAGTAATATAACATCTTCTAAAGACTGTATTTGTACAAGTTGCAAGGGTTTAATTGAATTTGTTAATAGAGAAATTGATTTAAATCTACCTAGCCTTGAGAAGATATATTACTCAGTTTTGTACAATAGATTCATAAGGGAAAAAATCCATTCCTTTAAATTTCAAGGTAAAAGCTATTTATATAAGCCTTTTGGAGAAATCCTCCTCTCTACTATAAAGGATAAAGGAATAGATAAAAGGGTAGATGCCATTATATATGTACCTATTCATAGGAGAAAAGAGGCATTTAGAGGCTATAATCAATCTCAGTTATTGGGAGATTATGTATCAAAGAAATTGAATATTCCTATCTTAAGAAATCATTTATTAAAGGTGAAATGGACTAAAGATCAAAATAGACTAGGTAAAATTGAAAGACAAAATAACCTACAGAATTCTTTTAAAACCAATAATATTGAAGATTTTAAAGGTAAAGAAATTCTTTTAATTGACGATATTATTACTACAGGGGCTACATTAGAGGAATGTAGCAAATCCCTTATGGAAAGTGGAGCCAAAAAAATATACGGATTAGCTCTTACTTCTAGTATGAAACTGTGAGGTGAAAATATGGATGTTAGAAACTGCAGTCGTTGCGGTAAAATATATGCTTATGATGGATTCAAAATATGCTTACATTGTAGAAGAGAAGATGAAAAGGATTTCAAAATTATAAAAGAATATATAGATGAAAATCCAGGAGCAAATATATCAGAGGTTTCAGAAGAAACAGGAATAGACACCAAGAAGATAATTGAGTTTTTAAGAGAAGGAAGGCTAGAGATTAAAGATGAACACAATGTACTCCTAAGCTGTGAAAGGTGTGGGACCTCAATAAAGACAGGACGTTTCTGTGAGAAATGTACTGCAGAGATGCAAAGAGAATTCAAACAAACCCTAGGCGGAGGTAGGGATCCTAGAGATGTCAAAAATGGTAGAGCAAGAGAAAAGATTAGAATTACAGATAGACGCAGGGAGAGATAATTAAATAAAAATATAGTTAAAGTATCACCCCATTTAACCGATAATAATATTGAATAAGGGAAAATGGGGTGTATTTTTATGAAAATCAATAAAACTGAAAAGATATTACAAATCTATAATGATATGAGAGACAATAAAATAAAATCCAATAAAAATACTTTAGGGAAAGATGAATTAGAAGTTTCAGAAAAGGCTAAGGACTACCAATTTGCCATCAATAAATTAAAAGAAGTGCCAGATATAAGAAAGGATAAGGTAGATAGAATTAAAAAGGATATAAATTCAGGAAATTATAATGTGGAAGGTAAAAAAATAGCAGAAAAGATATACGAGAGTGCAAATTTCGATAAGAAAATATAATGAGGTGGGAAGATGAGTTTTTCAGAAGAACTAATGGATGTATTGAAAAGGGAGTTGGATATCCTTTTTAGATTAAAAGAACTCACCTTTGATAAAACCGATATAATCATAAACAATCAAGTGGAAGAGTTGGAAGAAATAATTAAAAAGGAAGAAGAACTTATAAATACAATGGCAAATACGGAAGAAGAAAGAGTTAATCTAATGAATAATTGGGGAGTGGATATAAATACTCCATTATCGGAAGTAATCCAAAGGATTCCAGAAGGAAAGGAAGAATTAAATCGTATAGGTGAAGAGTTATCCAAATCCTTGGAAGAAATTCAAAGTAGAAATAATATTAACAGTCAACTTATTAATGAAAATTTACAATGGCTTGATTTCAATATGAACCTCCTTACCAATACTTATACTCCTACAACCTATGGTAAGGAGAAAAAAGGAACAGAAGCTAAAAACAGCTTATTCGATAGGAAGGTGTAGATATGAGTTTTGGAGGATTGTATATTTCAATATCGGGAATAAATGCAAATAAAAAGGCTTTAGACACAGTATCCCATAATATAGCCAATGTTAACAATCGAAACTATGTACGACAAGGAGTAATCCATGCAGAAAGCTCTTATTCTACTAATACCATTACAAGATATCAAATGGGATCAGGGGTAGATGTACAGCAGATTAGACAGATAAGAGATGAATTTTTAGATGCTAAGCTACGAAGGGAAATGGCTACCTTTGGATATTATAATACTAAATCTGAAATACTCAATGAAATTGAAGTAATATTTAATGAGATAACCAGCAGTGGCCTACAGGAGGTAATGGATGATTTTTGGGATGGTTGGTCAGAACTATATAAGGAACCAGATAGTTTAACCATAAGAGGACTTCTTCATGAAAAGGCAGTAGCTTTTACCACTACAGTAAACCATATATCAGTCCAATTGGATAGTTTACAATTCAATTTAAATAAGGAAATGTTAAATAAAACGGAGGAAGTAAATACCTTACTTAAGGAAATAGCTGGATTAAACAACAAGATTAAACTAGCAGAAGGCTATGGGCCAAATATCTCTGCCAATGATTATAGGGACCAGCGTAATGCAGCCTTAGATAGACTTTCAGAATTAATTCCCATAAATTATTATGAAAATAAATATGGTGAAGTTACAGTAACTTTAAATGGAAGGGATTTAATCAATGGGCACTATTTTAATCCTATAGATGTTAAATTAAATCCAAAAGGCCATGGTGAAATACACTGGTCTGATACAGGAGAGCCTATAGATCTAAGGGGACTAGGCGAACTAGGAGGCTATATAGATGCCAGGGATAAGGTAGTAGTAGAATATAAGGAAAGACTGAATGTTTTGGTGGGAGAACTGGCTTCTAGTATAAATGCTCTGCATAAAATAGGAGTAGATTTAGAGGGAGAACTAAATGGAGAGAATTTCTTCATAATAGGCGATCCTAAAGATCCAGCAGCAACAATAAAGGTAAATCCAGCCCTAGAAGATTTTAATAAAATTGCAGTAGGAGGATCAGCTGCAAAGGGAGATGGAGATATAGCCAAGGCTATTTTAGATTTAAGGGGAATGAATTTATTTAGGAATTATGAGGATTATATTTCTAATGATGATAAATATATATATGAAGAATTAAAGGATGAGAACGGCAATGATTTTACTAATATAGAAGATATTATTAATGAAATAAAAGGCAAAGGTGGAACTACCAATACAGATGGCTTCTACCGAGACCTAATCTTAAGTTTAAGTCTTGAAAGGGAACAAGCTAGGGACATGGTGCTAAACCAAGTTATGCTAATAAATCAAATAGACGAAAGAAGACAAGAAATATCCTCCGTATCCCTAGATGAAGAAATGGCAAATATGCTAAAATATCAACATTCTTATATAGCTAACTCTAGGGTGATTAATGCTATCGATGAGATGATAGAAACAATTGTGAATAGACTAGGAATAGTTGGACGATAAAATTATTACGAAGGGACTGAGTAAATATGCATTTTGGCTTTAATACTGCTGTACAAGCCCTATTAGCTAGTCAAAGATCTTTATATATAACCAATCATAATATAAGTAATATGAACACAGAAGGCTATTCAAGACAACAAGGAGCTCAAAGAGCTACTAGCCCTTATAACTTACCAGGGATAGGCTATTTAGGTACAGGAACTGAAATATACGATATAGCTAGAGTAAGGGACTCCTATGTGGATTTTAAATATTGGAACGAAAACGCCCCAAAAGGGGAATGGTTAATTAAGAGGGATACTCTATCTGAAATAGAAAAGCTATTTGGAGAGCCTTCTAAAAGCAGTTTTAGACAATATTTAGATGATTTTTATACTGCATTAGATAATATGAGTAAAAACCCTTCAGATTTTTCCTATAGGGAACCTGTAAGGGAAAATGCTCTAGCTTTTACTAAACATATAAATGAATCAGCAGCAAGATTAGCAGAATTAAAGAAAGAAACGGAAGTTTCCATAGATACTAAAGTAAGAAAGATAAATAGTATAGCAACCCAAATTGCATCTTTAAATAGACAAATCTACTCTAACGAATTAGATGGTAGAAAAGCCAATGATCTGAGGGATAGAAGAGATTTACTAGTAGACGAGCTATCCCAAATAGTAAATGTAAAAGTAGACGAATCCAAGGATGGTAAATTTAGAGTAAATATAAGCGGTGTGTCCTTAGTAGATCATACAGATGCGAATTTTGTAAAAACAGATACAGATGATAAGGATAATATAGTAATAAAATGGAGCAATGGCGGTACTGTAAACCTAAGAGCAGGAGAGCTAAAAGGATTATTAGAATTATATAATGGAGATGGGAAAAATAATAGCTATAGGGGAATACCCTATTATCAGAGGAAATTAGATGATTTTGCAAAAGGTTTTGCAGAGGCTTTTAATGAGCAGCACGAGAAAGGCTATAAATTAAATTCTACAGAAAATGGTGGGGAATTTTTCCATATATCCGATCCAGATAATCCAGCTGCGACTATAACTTTGTCTGACGCTATATTAGATAATTTGGAAAATATTGCAGCAGCAGGTGCTTCTCCTGGTAATGCAGAGGATAATAGAAATCTGTTGGAATTAATAGCTCTAAGGGATAATGGAGAATTCTTTGATGGAATTATAGGTACAGATGGCAACCCTTTACCCAAAGGAACTCCAGACGATTTTCTAAAATCTATAATTTCCAATTTAGCAGTAGACAGTATGCAAGGTCAAAGAATGTATGATACCCAGAATTTAATCCTTAAAAATATAGAATCAAAGAGAGATTCCATATCAGGGGTATCCTATGACGAAGAAATGGCAGATATGGTAAAATTCCAACATACATATGTAGCTTCAGCCAGAATGATAACCACCATGGATACTATTATGGATGTGACTATAAATAGATTAGGATTAGTTGGACGTTAGCATTTCAACTATTAAAGGACTTTTACCAGTATTAATTAGGATGGTGATAAAATGCGAGTTACAAACAACATGCTAGTAAATAATATGGTGTACAATTTAAATCAAAACCTAAGGACTTTAGAAAAACTTCAATATCAACAATCAACAGGTAAGAAATTTAGAGTTCCCTCAGACGATCCAATAGGAGCAAGTAAATCCTTAAAATTTAATACGGATATATCTAAACTAGAACAATATAAGAGAAATGCCAAGGATGCTATGTCCTGGATGACGGATACAGAAGCGGCTTTAGGAGAAATAGGAGAAGTACTAAAAAGAGCCAGTGAATTAACAATAGATGCTGCTAATGGTACCAAAGAAGGAGAAGATTTAAAGAAAATAAAAGAAGAAATAGACCAACTAAAAGAACATTTAGTCCAAATCGCCAATACTACCTATGCAGGAAGACATATATTTAGTGGATACAAGACGGATATGCCATTGTTGAAGGTAACTGATGATGGTGATATTCAATATAATATTGATCTTGAATCAACCGAAGTTTTTGAATATAATGTGGGGGTTTCAGAAACAGTAAAGGTAAATACTCTTGGAGGTAAGGTATTTGGTAATCCAAGTGAAGATTACACTGGAGAAGTTAACCAAGGTGATAAACCCTATTTAATCAAAGTATTCGAAGATTTATCCGAAGCATTAGAAAACAATGATCCTGATGCCATCCAAGAAGCCATAGGTAATATAGAAAAAAGCCATGAACAAGTCCTAGCAGTCCGAGCAGAAGTAGGGGCTAAGATGAATAGACTTGAATTAACTGAAAAGAAACTGGCAGTCCAAGTTGACAGTGTAAAGGAACTCCTATCCTATAACGAAGATGTGGACATGGCAGAAGTATTCATGCATATAAATACTGCCCAGAATGTATATGTATCTAGCCTAATGACTGGAGCAAAAATAATACAACCCACTTTAGTAGAATTTCTTAGATAATTTATAATGAGCAATTGATAATGGGTAAAGTAAACTTTAGGGCGATCTTTGGTCGCCCAAAACTTATTTATAGAAAGAGGGGAAGATTGAATGATACTAGATACCAAGAACTTTGGAGAAATAGAAATAGATGAAGATAAGATAATCCATTTCCCAGAAGGAATACTGGGATTTGAAGAAGAGAAACAATTTATAATCATAAATAATGAAGACGAAGAAAATCCATTTCACTGGCTTCAATCTATATCTAATCCTGATCTGGCCTTTGTAATAATAAATCCTTTCTTTGCATACCCTAACTACGATATAATAATCCCTGAAACAGCTCAGGAAAAATTAAAAATTGAAGATGAGAAAGATGTGATAGTATATTCCATCGTAGTGGTTCCGGAGGATATGGAAAAAATGACAGCTAACCTTTTAGGACCAATAATAATTAATGCAAATAAAAAAATAGGGAAACAGGTAATCCTTGATGATGATAGATATACTACAAGACATTATATATTCAAGCAAAGTTTAGAAGATAGGGGTGTATAACTATGCTAATACTTTCAAGAAAAAAAGATGAATCCATAATTATAGATGGAAATATTGAAGTAAAAATTCTAGCCATTGAAGATGGGAAAGTGCAAATAGGTATCGATGCCCCTAAAAACATTGACATTTTTCGGAAAGAATTGTATAAATGTATACAAGAAGAGAATATTGAGGCGGCAAATGTGAAATTAGATATAAATAAAATAAATCAGTTTTTAAAGAAGAAAAAGTAGGATAGGAGGAATAGATTTGGCAGGAGACGGATGCAGCAACTCAGAATATAAAGGACAAGGAAAAGATTGTTGGAAAATACTTATAGTTGATGATGATAATTTTGTTCATGTAATGGTAAAAGAGATTTTAAAAGATTTTAAATTTGAGAATAAATCTTTAACTATATTAAATGCCTATTCTAGCTCAGAAGCATTAAAGATTCTTTCGAATAATAAAGATATTGCATTAGTAATACTAGATGTATATATTGGAGAAAAGACTATAGGCCTTAAACTAACAAAATACATAAGAGAAGCAATCGAAAATTCAGCAGTAAGAATAGTACTTATGACTAGCTCAGAAAATAATAGATTGCAAAAAGATGCTGTATTAAATTACGATATCAATGGTTATGAAGAAAAAACCGACCTATTATCCAAAAAGTTGTACACCATAGTAATTTCTTCCCTTCGATCCTATAGGGACATAATCCATATCAATAATAATAAAAAAGCCATGGAGCAAATAGCTGCTTCTTCTAGCAAACTATTTGAAAAGGATTCTATAAATAATTTCATAACCTCAACTTTTTGCTATTTAAGTACCATAGTTAATTCTTGTATAGAAGATGGAGAATGTCTAGTAGACGGCGTGGCAGCTATCAGATCTTTTGGTGTAAAAGAATTTACAATAATATCAGGCTTTGGTAAATACCAGAACTATATAGGAAGAACTTTATGGGAAACCCTGCCTAAAAAAGATTATACTATGATTAAAAAAACCTATAGTATGAAAGAACATTTAATAACTAAGGATAGTTATATTTCATATTATGATAGCTCTAATGGCATAGAAGGAATAATATTTATGGAGACAAAAGGGAATATGGCCTATATAGATTTAGAAGTCCTAGATATATTTCATAAAAATATAGTTGCTGCCTTTGAAAGTCTATGCGTAAATAAGGAAATAGAAGAAACCCAAAGAGAAATATTATATATCCTAGGAGAGTTAACAGAAGCCCGTTCAGAAGAAACAGGCAATCATGTAAAAAGAGTCTCCAAATATAGCCGAATACTAGCAGAAAAATATGGCCTATCCAAAAGGGAAATCATGCTTATAACCATGGCAGCTCCTATCCATGATGTAGGAAAGGTGGGTATCCCTGATAGCATATTACTGAAACCGGGAAAATTAACCCCTGAAGAATTTGAAATAGTTAAAACCCATACTACCATAGGCTACAATCTACTCAAAAGTTCCAATAGGGAAGTACTAAAATCTGCAGCCATCATAGCCCACGAACACCATGAACGATACGACGGTAAAGGCTATCCAAGAGGTCTTAAAGAAGATGAAATCCATATATTTGGCCGCATAGTAGGAGTAGCCGACGTGTTCGACGCCCTAGGTTCCCCAAGAGTATACAAAAAAGCTTGGGTAATGAACGATATCCTAAAATATTTTAAAGAAGAAAAAGGTAAACACTTTGATCCAGACTTGGTAGATATTCTATTCGACAATTTAGACGAATTTATTCAAATAAAAGAAAAATTTTCTGATAAAAATGCTAAAGTTATTGGACAAACATCCGATAATAATATTGAGAAGTAAAACTTCTCAAATTTGTGAATTAAAAATAAAACCACGTGGTATTAATTCACAATTCCGTCAACAAAGTTGACAGCTGGCATGGATGCCAAATACAAAAAATTCAAGGAGGAATTTATAATGAGAATCAACAACAACATTATGGCTATGAACGCCAACAGACAATTAGGAATCAATAACTCAGGAACTGCTAAATCCTTAGAAAAATTATCATCAGGATTTAGAATCAACAGAGCAGGAGACGACGCAGCAGGACTATCCATTTCAGAAAAGATGAGAGGGCAGATTAGGGGACTTAATATGGCTTCTAAAAACTCACAAGATGGTATCTCATTAATTCAAACTGCAGAAGGAGCATTAGATGAAACTCATGCAATCCTTCAAAGAATGAGAGAACTTGTTGTACAGGCTGGTAATGGCACAAATGAAGATGAAGACCTTAGTGCAATTCAAGATGAAATAAAAGCATTAATTGAAGAAATTAATGGAATTTCAGATCGTACACAGTTTAATGGGAAAACATTGCTAGATGGCAATTATTCTGCGCTTAGTGGATTTAATAGTAGTGGAAAAATGATTACAGACAGTGACAATGTTGAATCTATTTATCTACAAATTGGTGCAAATAAAGATCAAAAATTAGAGTTAAATATTGGTAATATGAGTGCTAAAACATTAGGTACACTAAGTGGAAGTGGTCTTAAGCTGGCAATTAGTAGCATTGATGTAACTAGTGAAGATTTCCGCGCAACTAGTGGGGAAGCACTTAAAGCTATGCATTTTGATAATCAATTGGGAGCAATAGATGATGCTATTAAACAAGTATCTAAACAAAGATCAGAACTAGGGGCTACTCAAAACCGTCTAGAACACACAATCAAGAACCTAGACAATGCTGCTGAAAACCTACAAGCTGCAGAATCCAGAATTAGAGACGTAGACATGGCAAAAGAAATGATGGAGTTTACAAAACAAACAATATTACAACAAGCATCAACTGCTATGTTGGCTCAAGCTAATCAGACTCCTCAGACAGTATTACAATTATTAAGGTAATTTATATTTAAAATATAAATTTATCAGGGACGATATAAAACAATTCATGGATGAATTGTAGATGAAAATTTAATATCATTCGACTCAGGGACGAGTTAGTACAATCTATATTTGCAGGATGCAAATAGGATGTATTGATTCGTCCTTTTTCGTTTGGGAATTATTATTTTAACATTAATAAAGGAAAATAGTCACAGATAGATATATCTTCAGGACCTATTAATAATGTCATATATATAGCACTATAGAACTAAAAAATAGAAATTATGTAAAACAATGGATATAGTATTGTATATATGATATTATTTAAACAAGGAGAATTAGACAACATTAGACAAGGTTAGACAACATACAATATATGAGGAGGGTGACTATGTTGGTAATAGGCAGGAGGCCAGGAGAATATATAGTTATAGATGATAATATCATAGTAAAAGTGGTAAAAAGTGATGAAGGAGATATTAGACTAGCAATTGATGCACCAAGAAATATAAAGATAGTTCGTGGTGAATTATACGAAGAAGAGAAGCTTAAAAAGGCATTATAATAATTGTAAAATATAATAATTAATTTCAGGGATGAGTTAATTTATTAGTAAATTCAGCAGGATGCTGAAAATGGACTAATATATTAACTCATTTTTATTTCGATATTATAGACAACACCAATCCTAGGCAGGTGTGGTCTATTATATATAAAACAATGGTGAGAAAGGAAGCTCACAAAATTCAAGGAGGGAACTATAATGAGAATTAACAACAATATTATGGCTATGAATACTCATAGACAATTAGGAATCAATAATAATGGAGTAGCAAAATCTTTAGAAAAATTATCATCAGGATTTAGAATCAACAGAGCAGGCGACGATGCAGCAGGATTATCCATCTCGGAGAAAATGAGAGCTCAAATTAGAGGATTAAACATGGCTTCAAAAAATGCACAAGATGGTATTTCAATGATCCAGACAACAGAAGGTGGATTACAAGAAGCACAAGCAATACTTCAAAGAATGAGAGAATTATCTGTACAAGGTGCTAACGATACTTATGAAAATGTTGACAAAAATGCTATATTAGATGAAATGAAAGAATTAACTGATGAAATAGGAAGGATAAAAGACACAATACAGTTTAACAATATGAAAGTTTTAGATGGAAGTACTGGAGAAGTTACATTACAGGTTGGGGCTAATTCTGGTGAAGTGATGAAAGTTGACTTTAACCAAGAAGGCATAAATTTAAGTGGAATACATGAATCATTAACAGATGTAGTTTCATCACTTAGTGGAGCATTAGCAACTAGTGGATCATCTTCTACAGAGTTCCAAGATGCAATTACTAAGATTGACGCTCAAGTAAAACTAGTATCAGCGGGAAGATCAAAATTAGGTGCTGCTCAAAACAGATTAGAACATACCATCAAAAACCTAGACAATGCTGCAGAAAACCTACAAGCATCAGAATCAAGAATTAGAGATGTAGACATGGCAAAAGAAATGATGGAATTCACAAAACAAACAATACTACAACAAGCAGCTACTGCAATGTTGGCTCAATCAAATAGCGTTCCGCAGACAGTACTACAACTGTTAAGATAGTTTGGTTAAAAATTATTTAAACCGAGGATTTTCCTCGGTTTAAATTTTATCTTAATAAGAAAAACCAATTCCAAAAACATTTCATATATGATAACATATATAATAAAGACAATCATTTAGGAGGTCAATTCCTATGACCAAGGATATAATTAGTCTAATTAATGAAAAGTTAAGAGAAATGGAAAAGAATTTGGTTTTTCTGAAACAAGCTTCTTATAAAGTTTCAAAAGACAATATAAAAGACGATATTATTCGTTATTGGGGAATAGAGCGAGGATTACAAATTTTAATTGAATCTGTAATCGACATTGCAAATATTATAATATCATCAAATGATATAGAAAAGCCACTTACTTATAGAGAGACAATACTGGAAATGTCTAGAATTGGAATAGTTCCAAAAGTATTTGCTGAAGAATTATCAAAAATGGCTGGTTTTAGAAATATATTAGTACATGATTATGCTGAAGTAGATGAGGGAATAATCTTAGAAGTCTTAGATAAAAAGTTAGATGATTTTATAGAATATATAAATTATATTAATAAATGGTTAAAAGAAAATTATTCATAGGTGAATAAATATGCAAAAAAATATTGAAGAAGTTAAAAAAATTTTAAACAATCATAAAGATAGACTGGTAAATAAATATAATATCGAATTAATTTATATATTTGGCTCCTATGCAACAAACAAAAACAATGAAAACAGCGATTTAGATATTGCAGTATATCTAGGAGGGAAACCAGACGCTTTTATAAGATTAGAAATATTAGATGAACTAGTAGGAATTTTTCGGAGAGAAGACATAGATTTAGTCATTTTAAATAAAGTAAATATAGTGTTGCAATTTCAGGTAATTAAATATGGTGAAGTAGTATACATGAAAGATTTAATAACCAAAGTATTATACGAATCCAGAACCATGAATTTCTATATGGACATGGAATATTTTAGAAATGTTAGAAATACAATTAAGCATGAGAAATTTTTAGAATTCATTAAGAGTGATAATATTACTGAATAGCAGGGGTCACCCTGCTATTTTACATATATAAGGTAGATTAAAGGCTAGTTTTATATGAGTTTTATCAAAAACCAATAAATATTTATCAAATTCTGTCGATAATATATACAGACCATTTTTTGGAGGGAATTTGATGAAAATACATATACTTGACAAAATTTTAGAATATGAAAATAATAAAAATATACTTGATACTATGTTTAATGAAATTAATGATACTGTAAGAGATACAAATCTTATATTTAGTCACCTAATAATTGATGGATTAGAAATATATGATGATTTCTATGATTATTTCCTAGACAATATTAGAAATATAGAAAAAGTAATAGTAGTGACTAAAACCATAAAAAGAATGTCAGAAGAAATATTATTATCCACCGTTGACTATTTAGAAAGAGCAATTCCAGAAATTGAAATACTGTCAAATGAATTCTATAAAACTCCATCAAGAGAATCTTGGAAGAAATTGATGGATTTAATAGAAGGCATCAAATGGATAATGGATACTTTTGCAGCCATTGATTCCAATGAGCAATTGAAAAATATCGTCAATAGCTATGAAGAATGGAATATCTATGCAAAAGATATATATGAACTTAATGAACTAATAATAGAATTTGAAGAAATTCTAGAAAACAGTGACTTTGTTTCCACTGCAGATATACTATCCTATGAAATAATTCCTTTATTTAATAATATGAAGGAGAAATTATTAAAGCTAATTTCAGAAGAGGTGGAAATAAATGATATTGATTGATAATATAAACATCTTAAAATCCGCCTATCCTAGTATATGGAATAGGCTAAAACCTTTAGAAGATACAATGGATAATTCCCTCTTTCAAATAGAAGAAACAAGAAGAGGGGATAAAACTATATCTATAGAAAAAGGTGATAAAAAACTTTATCTTCATAGTAAATATAATCCTATTAGAGAAGCAGAAGCTATTATAGAAGAATATGAGGGAATAGAACCAGGTGCAACGGTAATCTTCTATGGCACAGGATTAGGATACCATATAGATCTGTTTTTACAAAAACATCCAGATGTAAACTACTATATATATGAACCAATACCAGAACTATTATATATTTATTTATCCAATAATTCTTTAAGGAGATTACCTTCATTAAAATTGAAAGATATAATTTTAGCTGATAATGAGTTAGATATTAAAAAATTTTTTAATCAATTAGTTGACAAAACAAATGACAAATTTATACATATTGTTTTAAATAGCCATAGAAATATATTTACTAAAGAATACAATGAGTTCTTAGAATTATTCAAAGAAACCATAAAGGATAAAAAAACAAGTATCGGTACCAATCTAGCCTTCCAGGAAAGATGGATATTAAACAGTATGAAAAACTTTAAAGAAGTATTAAATACTCCCAATATCCTATTAGAAAAGAAAGGCGCATTTAAAAGCAAACCTGCCATACTGGTAGCAGCAGGGCCTTCGTTAAATGAAGAGATAGAGAACTTAAAACAGATAAAAGAGAAGGGCCTAGCCTATATATTTAGTGTTGGTTCAGCTATTAATACATTGATCCATAACAATATATATCCAGATGCAGCCACTACTTATGATCCAACGATACGTAATCAAATTGTATTTGAAAAAGTAAAAGAAAATAGAATAGTGGATATACCTATGATATTCGGTTCTAGTGTAGGTTATGAAACATTAATAGATTATCCAGGTGAAAAATATCATATGATAACTAGCCAAGATACGATTTCTAATTATTATTTAAAAAACCAAGATGGGAAGCCAATAAGTATAATGCAGGATGCTCCATCTATTGCAGTAGTAACGGTACAACTATTGTACGAACTAGGTTTTAATCCTATAATATTGGTAGGACAAAATCTAGCCTATAAGGATAAAAAACGCCATTCTGAAGGTGTACATTACAGTAAAGACGTTACAGACGAAGAAATAGAAAAGGGCATATGGGTTAAGGGTGTATATGGTAACGAAGTGCTAACGAATGAAGGGTTTAATAGAATGAGACAACAGATGGAATACTATATCAAAGCATTACCAAATATAGAAGTAATCAACACAACAAAAGGTGGTGCCCATATAGAAGGAACAAGTTTTAGAGAATTGACATCAGTAATGGACAAATACTTAAAAGAAAAGGTTGTAGAGGATAGTTGGCTTGAAGGCAATAAAACCCAATACGATAAAGAATATTTGAAGACCCGGTCAGAGAAGATGGATAGAGCTTATGAAAAAGCTTTTAAACTAATAGATGAATACTATGACATAATAAATACCATAGAAAAGTTGATTAAAAATCAAAACTTTAATCAAGCAGAAAAGACTTATGTAAAATTAGATAAAGCTTTGAGAAAAATTGAAAGGAACGATTATTTCCAGACCTTCATCCTACCCATGAATAGAGTCCACTATAAACTATTGGCAGATAGTATAGATAGTTTAAATGAAGAAAAAAACCCAATGGAAAAGGGAAGAAGGATAGTGGAGAGTTTTAGGAAATTTATGGATTTGTGCAAGTGGGATATGGAAGGGATAGAGGAAGTTTATAATGAGATGAAAGATACGATCTTAAGTAATTGAGGATGATATAAATGAAAACTAATTTAGAAAATATATTAATCTACGCTAATTGCACTATAAGAGAGGTTTTAGAAAAACTTAATGTTGGGGCAAAGGGGATAGTTTTAGTAATAGATAATAATAAACGATTAGTAGGCACTGTTACTGATGGGGATGTTAGAAGAGCTATATTAAAAGGTGTTTCAATAGATGACGAAATAAATGGAATTGTACATAGAAATCCAATTTATGTTCAAGAAGGAATAGATAGAGAAAGAATAAAGGATATATTTATTAGAAGGGCAGTAAAACAAATACCTGTTATAGATAAAGACGGAATTGTAGTGGATTTAATAGGAATTAACGACATTTTAATTCCAGAAGGAAAAGAAAATCCTGTAATAATAATGGCTGGCGGCCTTGGGACAAGACTTAAAGATTTAACTAAGGAAATTCCAAAGCCAATGTTAAAAGTGGGACAAGATCCAATTCTTTATCATATAATAAACAATTTTAAACAATATGGATATAATAAAATTTTAGTTACAGTAAACTATAAAGCTAAAATAATAGAAAATTACTTTCAGGATGGTTATGCCTATGGTGTTAAAATATCTTATATTAGAGAAAAAGAAAGGTTGGGGACTGCCGGCGGAATAAAACTAGCTGAAGAACATTTAGACAAGCCCTTCTTCGTAACAAATGGAGATATTTTTACTAATTTAAATGTGGATAATATGATGAAATATCATATAGATAATAAATTCGATATGACTATATCTGTTAGGAAATATACTCAAAAAATCCCCTATGGAGTTATTGAAACTAAAGATAATATGGTTAAAAAAATAAATGAAAAACCCGAGACAGAGTATTTAATTAATGGAGGAATTTATTGTTTGAATCCAAATATAGTAAAATTGATACCAAAGGATAAATACTATGAAATTACAGATTTAATAAATTCTTGTATACAAAGAGGATTAAAAGTAGGGTATTATGAGATTAGAGAATATTGGATGGATATTGGTAGAATAGAAGATTACTATAAAGTGAATGATGATATAGAAGAAATTGCAAGTACAATTAATGAAGGTGATAGAATTGATTGATGGAAAAACGGTTTTGGCAATTATCCCTGCAAGGGGTGGTTCTAAAGGAGTTCCAAGAAAAAATATTAAAAATTTATGTGGAAAACCTCTAATTACCTGGACAATTGAAGAAGCTTTAAAAAGTAAATATATTGATAGGTTAGTTGTATCTACCGAAGACGAGGAAATAGCAGAAATCAGTAGAAAACATGGTGCAGAAATTCCTTTTTTAAGACCAATTGAATTGGCTAAAGACGATACTCCAGGAATAGAACCATTATTACACTGCATTTATTGGTTAAAGAATAATGAAAATTATTATCCAGATTACCTATGCACATTACAATGTACATCACCTTTTAGAAATTCTAAACATATTGATGAAGCTTTAGAGTTGTTAATAAAAGAAAAAGGAGATTCAATTATTGGAATTTGCAAATCTGAAGTTAGCCCTTATTGGATGAAAAGTGTAGTAAATGGAAAGTTAATAGATTTTATGGAGGGTTCTGCCAAATATACTAGAAGACAAGATTTACCTGCTGTATATAGGCTGAATGGGGCTGTATATATTGGTAAAACTGACCTTTTATTAAAAAATAGGAATTGGTATACAAATAATACATTGCCTTATATAATGAGACAAGAGGATTCAATTGACATTGACACAATTTATGATTTTAGACTTGCAGAATTAATGATGAAGGAGAAACTTAGGAATGACTGATATATTAAATTTAGTTAAAAAAAAATGCTTTGTAATAGCAGAAGCTGGGGTTAACCATAATGGGGATATTAGTATTGCAAAAAAATTAATAGATAAAGCTTTTGAAGCAGGAGCTGATGCTATAAAGTTTCAAACCTTTAAAGCAGAAAACCTAGTAACTAGAGAAGCACCAAAAGCAGAATATCAAAAAGAAACTACAGGTGATGGAAATCAATTTCAAATGTTAAAGAAACTAGAACTTTCTTTTGAAGAGCATATTATACTCAAAGAGTACTGTATTGAAAAAAGTATTACTTTCATATCAACACCTTTTGATTTTGAAAGTGTGGATCTATTAGAAAAAATAGGTGTACCTTTATATAAAGTAAGTTCTGGGGACCTAACTAATTTACCTTTACTAAGTTATATAGCCAGTAAGAACAAACCAATAATACTATCAACTGGCATGGCTAACTTAGGGGAAGTAGAAGAAGCAGTTGAAACTATATTTGAAACGGGGAATAAAAATCTTGTTTTATTACATTGTACATCTAATTATCCTACAGTTTATGAGGATGTGAATTTACGAGCTATGCTTACTATGAAAGAAGCCTTTAAACTTCCAGTAGGATATTCTGATCATACAATTGGTATAGAAGTGCCAATAGCTGCAGTAGCGTTAGGTGCAAAAGTTATAGAAAAGCATTTTACATTAGACAAAACCATGGAAGGTCCAGATCACAAAGCTTCATTAGAACCAGATGAGTTAAAGATTATGGTAAATAGTATAAGAAATATTGAAAGGGCTATGGGAGATGGGGTTAAAAGGTGTACTGAAAATGAGAAGAATACAAAAAGAGTTGCTAGAAAAAGCATAGTAGCAAGCAAAGATATCATGAAAGGTGAAACAATAAAATTAAATGATATTAATTTCAAAAGGCCTGAATTTGGATTAAAGCCTAAGTATGTAAAATTAATAATTGGTAAACAGGCTAGAAGAAATATAAAAGAAAATGAATTTATTTTATTTGATGATTTGGAGTAGATATATTATGAAAAGTGTTCTAGTTGTTACAGGAACAAGAGCAGAATATGGACTGCTATATTGGACAATGAAAGAAATACAAAATGACAAGGACTTACAGTTGCAACTAATGGTTACAGGTAATCATTTATCAGAAGAATATGGCTACACAGTTGCGCAGATAAAGAAAGATGGTTTTCATATTGATGAAGAAATCGATATGATTATCGATTCAAAAAATAAGAGTGCTATTGTAAAATCTATGGGTTTAGAAATGATTCAAATGGCACAAGCATTTGATAGATTAAAACCTGATATATTGCTTATTCTTGGTGATAGGTATGAAATATTTGTTGCAGCAACATGTGCTATGATGATGAATATACCTATAGCACACATGAATGGTGGAGAATCTACAGAAGGACTTATTGATGAACAAATAAGACATGCAATAACTAAGATGGCACATATACATTTTACTGGTGCAGAGTATTATAAAGAGAGACTATTAAAGATGGGAGAGGAGCCGTGGAGAGTTTACAATGTAGGTCAGGCTGGTATAGAAAATATAAAAAGATTAAAGCTATTAGAAAAAGAAGAATTAGAAAATGAACTTGATTTAAAATTAGATAAAAAAACATTCTTGATTACATATCATCCAGTTACATTAGAAAGTATTAGTACCAAAGAACAGATTGAAAATCTTTTAGAGGCAATTACAAAGTTCGATGCTAAATATATATTTACATATCCTAATGCTGATTATGGTAATAAACTTATAATAGATAAAATAAATGAATTTAAGGGAAAGTATAAAGATGTTTATGTATTTCATAGTCTTGGACAGATTAAATATCTGAGTTTATTGAAATATGTAGATGTTATGATTGGCAACTCTTCAAGTGGTATTATAGAGTCTCCTTCCTTTAGATTGCCAGTAGTAAATATTGGTGATAGACAGAAAGGTAGGCTTAGAAATAACAATATTATTGATGTTGGTTATAGTGCAAGAGAAATTATTAGCGGAATTAATATAGCGTTATATGATGATGAATTCAAACAAGGTTTAAATAGTATGATAAATTTATATGGAGACGGTAGGACAAGCAAAATTATAGTAGATATATTGAAAAGTATTATCGTAAGTAACCGAAAATTGTTATTTAAAAAGTTAACCTATTAATTAGGAGTGAAGTAAGATTGAGGGCTGTTATTATTGCTGGTTTAAAAAATGGAAAGTTAATTACAAAATATCTATTTGAGGATGTAGAAACTGATGTTTTGAAAGTATATGTATTAAAAGATGAATATGAGACGAAAGTTTCAGATTTTGTTAAGTTTGATGATGTAGTTGATGAAAATTTGTTATGTAAAGTTGATAATATAAATGATTATGAAGAAGAAATATCAAATTTAAAGCCTGATATAATTTTTGTTGTAGGATGGTCACAATTAATTTCTAGAAGAATAATTAATAGTGCTAAGATTGGTGTCATTGGTTTTCATCCCAGCAAACTACCTAAAGATAGAGGTAGAAGTGTTTTAGCTTGGCAGATTGCTGAAGGTTATGAAAAAGGTTGCGTTTCAATGTTTTGGATAAATGAAGGTGTAGATTCTGGAAATATAATCGGTCAAGAAGAATATATTATAAATTATTCAGATACAATAAAAGAAGTACTTGAGAAAGTTTATTATACATGTTTAGATTTATTAAAAAAATATTACCCATTAATAAAAAACAAAAAAGTTACAAGTATCAAACAAGATGAATCTATATCAACTTATAGAAGAAAAAGAAATAAATATGATGGGAAAATAGACTGGTCAGAAGATTCTAGAAGTATTTATAATTTAATTAGGGCGATAACAGAACCTTATCCAGGAGCATTTGCAATATATAATGGCGTAGAAGTTTTAGTTTTGGCAGCAGAAGAAATTATATATACATTTAATGGCTTTGATTATATTAAGACAGGTACTATTATAGGGTATATGCCATATAAGGGGATAATTGTGAAATGTAAAGATAATAGTATACTAGTTAAAAAAGCAAAAATTGATGGCACATATTTAGAAGGAGAAAAACTAATACACTTTTTTAAAATAGGAGATAAATTTGAGTAGGGGTGTTAAATTGAAACGAACACTTATTATTTCAGTCCATCCAGATGACGAAACACTAGGATGCGGTGGTACAACTTTAAAGCATAGAGATAATGGCGATGAGATTTTTTGGTTAATACTGACGAAGGCAGATAAGTCAGTAGGTTTTACAGATGATTTTTTATTGAAAAGGGAAAGGGAAATTAAAACAGTTTCAGACTTATATGGGTTTAAGGAAACTATAAAACTAGATTTCATGACAACTAAACTACACTTAGTTGATTTTAATGTTATGATTACTGCTATTTCAAAAGTTATAAATCATATAAAACCTCAAATTGTCTATATGAATAATAGATCTGACATACATACAGATCATCAAATAGCAGCTAAAGCTATATTAAGTTGTACAAAGAGCTTTAGGTATCCCTTTATAGAAAGAATCCTTATGTATGAGTGTATATCAGAAACGGAAATGTCAGCACCATTTCCAGAAAATATGTTTATTCCTAATGTATACTCTGACATATCTAATTATATTGAAAAGAAAGTGGATATAATGAAGATTTATAAATCAGAAGTTCAAAATCCACCAATGCCAAGAAGTTTAGAAAATATTAGAGCTTTGGCAAGGTATAGAGGCGCTAGTTGTGGAGTTGACTATGCAGAAGCTTTTATGTTAGTAAGAGAAAGGTTTTGATGGTGATACCATGAAAAGAATCGTCCTTATTGGTGGTGGAGGCCATTCAAAGGTTGTAATGGATATTATAAAAAGCAGCTATGAATTTGAAATAGTTGGGATAACGGATGAAAATTCTCAAGTGAAGGAAGTTTGTAACATTCCTGTATTAGGGGATGACAGTATACTAGAAGAGCTTTTTGATAAAGGCGTTGAGTATGCTTTTATTTGTATAGGAATCAGTAAAAATTTTGATTTAAGAAATAAGTTATATGAGAAAATTAAAAATATAGGATTTAAAATTCCTACACTTATACATAGACAAGCTATAGTTTCACCTTATGCTAAAATAGGGCAAGGAACTTGTGTTATGGCAGGAGCTATTATAAACTCTTATGCTCAAATAGGAGAAAACTCTGTGATAAATACCGGGGCAATAATTGAACACGACTGTATTATTGGGGATAATACTTTTATATCTCCAGGAGCTATCTTGGGAGGAAATGTAATCATTAAGAAGAATTCTTTTATTGGTATGGGTAGTAAGATAATCGAAGGCAAAATTATAGGAAATAATGTAATTGTTGGTGCTGGAGCAGTAGTTATAGATGATATACCGGCCAGTTGTACTGCTGTGGGTGTTCCAGCAAAAGTAATTAAAAAGAAGGAGTAGAAGCAAATGAATCTAAAAGGCAAAAAAGTGTTAGTTACTGGTTCAGAAGGATTTATTGGAAGTCATTTAACAGAAAGACTTGTTGAGTTGGGAGCTAATGTAACAACCCTAGTACAATATAATTCATTTAATAATTGGGGATGGATAGACACTTTTGATGGTGAAATTAAAAATAATATAGAAATAGTTACAGGGGATATTAGAGAATACGATAATGTAAAAAGGGTAGTAAAAGGTAAGGATATTGTATTTCATTTGGCTGCATTAATAGCAATTCCCTATTCTTATTTATCACCAATGGCTTATGTAAGAACAAATGTTGAAGGAACTACAAATATTTTAGAAGCTTGTAGAGATTATGACATTGAAAAAATAGTACATACTTCTACATCCGAAACCTATGGTACCGCTCTATATGTACCTATTGACGAAAAACATCCAATGCAGGGGCAATCCCCTTATTCAGCTTCGAAAATTGCGGCAGATAAAATGGCAGAAAGTTTTTATAGAAGCTTTAATTTACCTGTAGCAATTATTAGACCTTTTAATACATATGGGCCAAGGCAGTCAGCTAGAGCAGTAATACCTACTATTATAACTCAAATAGCAACAGGAGCTAAAGAAATTAAACTGGGAAGTTTAACTCCTACAAGAGATTTTAACTATGTAAAAGATATTGTTGAAGCATTTATTAAAATTGTAGAAAGCGACAAAGCCATAGGACAAGTATTAAATGCAGGGTCTAATTTTGAAATAAGCATTGGTAATTTAGCAAAAACCATTATAAAAATAATGGATAAAGAAGTGGAAATAATATGTGATGAACAGAGATTCAGACCCGATAAATCTGAGGTAAATAGATTATGGGCAGACAATTCAAAAATAAAGGAATTAACAGGATGGCAACCTAAATATTCCCTTGAAGAGGGGTTAAAAGAAACTATTCAATGGATAGAAAATAATATGAAATATTATAAGCCAGATATATATAATGTGTAAGAATTGAGGTTGATTATATGATACCATTATGTGTGCCAAAAATAAAAGGTAACGAATGGAAATATATTAAAGAATGTATAGATACAAACTGGGTTTCATCTGCTGGCTCCTATGTAGATAGATTTGAAAGGCATTTTAGTGAATATTTAAATGTAAAAAAATCAGTGACTACATCGAATGGAACTACTGCACTTTTTTTGGCGTTAAAAATATTAGGAATTAGGGAAGGTGATGAGGTAATAGTACCTTCTCTTACTTTTATTTCTCCAGTTAATACAATAAAATATGTTGGGGCAGAACCAGTATTTGTAGATGTAACTAGAGATACATATGTAATGAATGTTGAAAAAGTAGTAGAATTAATTACTGATAAAACTAAGGCAATTCTTCCAGTTCACCTATATGGGCACCCAGTGGATATGGGCAAACTACTGGAGATAGCTAAAAAATACAATCTTTATATAATAGAAGATGCTACGGAAAGTTTAGGTGCACTTTATAAGGATAAACATGTTGGAACTATAGGTGATATAGGTTGTTTTAGTTTTAATGGTAATAAACTTATTACCACCGGTGCTGGAGGGATGCTTGTAACGAACAATGAAGAATTAGGTGATAAGGGAAAATTTTTATCCACTCAAGCGAAAATAACCAATGAAAACAAATCTTTCTACCATCCTGAAATAGGATACAATTTCAGAATGCCAAATATTTTAGCTGCCATGGGTTGTGCACAATTGGAAGACATCGATGAATATATTAGGATAAAAAGAGAGAACGCTTCATATTATAACAAATTACTTAAAAACGTAAGAGGAATAACTATGCCTATAGAAAAAGAATGGGCTAAAAATGTTCACTGGCTTTATTCCATAATAGTAGAAGATGAATATGGTATAAGCAGAGATGATTTAATAAAAATACTAGCCAAAAACAAAATAGAATCTAGACCTTTCTTTACACCAATTCATAAAATGCCACCGTATAAAAATTGTCGACATGGAGATTTATCAATAACAGAGGAATTAGCAAAAAAAGGACTAAATTTACCTAGCTCAGTAGGGCTAAAGAAAGTTGAAATTGAGAAGGTTTGTGAGATAATTAGTGGTAAAGGTGTTTGAAATATTACTGTTAATTATATATATAGTGAGAATCAAGCTAATGGATTGAAAAAGGCATATAATGAAAAAGTGATATTTAATATGAAATAACTCCTTTACTATTTAGCTTGGGGTCATTTCTACACAAAATGTATAATAAACTTAGGGCAAAATGAAATACTATGATATTGAAAGTAATAGTAAGCTTTTGTCCAAAATAGAGGGTCAAACCGATCAATGGAATTAGAATTAGCATTAGAAGAAAGGAAAGAGCAAGAATTATCTACTAAGCAGAATATTTATGCCTATATTTTTGAAGGTAGAAGGTATGATATAGGCAATAAATTAGGTTTTTTAGAAGCAACAGTGGAGTTTGCATTGAAAAGAGAGGATTTAAAGGATGAATTTATATCTTTTTTAGAGAGTATAATATCAAAATAAGATTAAGAGTTGCTAAATTTTATGTTATACTTGATATTTTTGTTGTATTTTGTTAAATTTGATACGGCAACTTGATTCGTAATTAACTCGTTTAGAGATGAATAATGCCTTATAAAAATATAGTATTATACCATTGGTGGACCATAATTATTAAAGTCATTTATCTAATCTTTAATTATAGACCTAGAAAGTTTATCGGAGGATAGTATTATGGCAAAAGAATATGATTTTTCTATGTATGGGTATCCAAGCATATATAAAAACATGGAAAGAAAATTACATGTTTATTTTACTGAACCAGAGCGAGGAATCAATGAAAATACTGGAATCCTTTTATTAATACCTGGATTTGGCGGTAATTCTCAATCAAACGTATACAAAAAGATGAGAAACGTTTTTGCAGACAAGCATAATCTAGTTGTTGTGCAATGTGATTATTTTGGATGGGAGTTTATGCAAAAGCCTAATAATATTACACTAAATATCTCAAAAGATAGTTTATTACAAATTTTCACAGCTAAAGAAGTAAATTATATCTTCAAGGACAATAATTATTTTGAAAGATTAATTGAGATATGCGGGAAGTATGGTTTTTCGATTACTTGTGATGAAAAGTTAAATGAAGATTTATCAAATTTTAACGATATGGGACTTATGCAAGCGATCGATAATGTCACTGCTGTAATTACAGTTATAGAAATTATAAAAGATAATAATTACAAGTTTGATGAAGGTAAAATAATAGCATATGGCCATTCTCATGGAGCATATTTGGCCTATTTGTGCAATGCATTTACTAAGGATTTATTTACACTTATCATAGACAACTCTGCTTGGCTTTTTCCAGCGTATTTAAAAAGTGATAGGTATGTGAATACATATTATAATAATGTTCTAATAACCACAAAATACAGTTATTTGGCTAAGGACATTGATTATGATGAAGAAATATTAAATCTAGAGTTTCTATATCAGAATTTTGAAAATAGATGTACTATTGTTTGTTACCATGGAACAGATGATAATTTAATTTCAAATATAGATAAAGAGAAATTTGGCAAAAATATTAACTGCTTTATTTACAGAGAAGTATCTTTTGATAAGGTTGATGGTGAAATTTTCAAAAATACTAACCATGGCTTAGGTTCAGACCATCTGAAATTATTTGATTACACTATGGAAAAATATAAATTCAATTTTGACAATGGAAAAACTTTAGAATTAGATACTGTAGAATATAATACAAATATTAGGAGATATTGCATCGATTATATCAATAAAGTTCCTAGGTTAAAGATTGCAAATATCAGTGTATAGCTAACAATGGAGAAGTTTGTGGCTGAAAGAAATTATATTAATAAAAACAAGCAATAAAGTTCAGTGATAGTGAACGATATTAATGTCTATTTAGAAGAAAATCCATGGAGTTAGAAAAGTAATATTTTATGACCACAATATTAACTAAAGAAGAAGATGCCTAGAATAATCATTACTATAGACTGTAATATATTTTGGCTATAAGTAATTTATAATCACTCTAATATGGCAAGAAATATTAATTAGAGGTTGAATTCTAATTGGTATAAATATATTTTTAGTTTGCTAAAATTTTAGAATAATATATAAAGAATCAGATGTTTTACCCCTTATTTCTATCTCTTTGTGGGTATTTTAATCCTATTTCTAGTCCTGATTAGTAATATTTTTAGAAACTAGGGCGAAGCAAAGCAAACCCTAGTTTATTTTTGATAACAAAGCTAATTCTAAAATCATTCCATATATGATAACTTGTATTAAAAGATAACAATTTAGAAGGTCAATTCCATGACTAAGGATATAATTAGTCTAATCAATGAAAAGTTAAGAGAAATGGAGAGGAATTTAATTTTTATAAAACAAGTTTTATAGGTGAGCAAAAATGCAAAAAACATTTCCTTATGATTTTACTCTAAAACATGAAATAATAAGATATAATAAATATAAACAGATAATGAAATTCCCAAAGGAAAAGGAGGGGTATTTCTGTGGGGGAGAATATCCGTTAGATTCAAAGGTTCGATAATTATAAAAAGGCATTATGGCAACTTAATAATGCAGTGGAATTGATGGGAAAAAGGGAATTATCCATACTTAAGAAACAAGGAGTTATACAAACCTTTTAATATACTTATGAATTAGCATGGAAGACTTTAAAAGATTTTCTTGAGCATAGGGGTAGTATAGGCATATATGGTTCAAGAGATGCTACAAAAAAAGCCTTTGCATTAGGGCTTATAGAGGATGTAGAAATATGGATGGAAATGATAAAAAGTCGTAATCTAACAAGCTATACATATGATGAAAGGACAGCAGATGAGATTATTGATCTTATAAAAGATTCATATTTTCACCAAAATTACAACAGAGCTTGGATGGAAGCCTTCATATACTTTTGATGAAGGAACAAAATAAACTATAGGGTGGTATTTAAATAATACGGATTGGATTGAAAATATTGTTTGTGGCAATTATACTAAATATTACGAAAGCATGTATGGAGAAGTTTAGAGAATAAATATATTTATTTTAAATAGAGCTGAGGATAATTCCTTAGCTCTTATTAACATTACAAAATTGTATTTTTCAAACTTTTCAAAGTGAAAAGTAAAAAAATTTAATAAGCTTTATAAAAAAGAGGATTTCATAAATTCATGTCGAATTCTATATAAATAGGTATAAAAATAAGGGAGAGATGGGATTGAGTTTAACGGGGAATATAATAAATTTCATAGTAAAAATTATTGAGAATATAATCAATTTTACTGATTTCTTTTCTGTTATTATAGTAATTCTTGCTGCAGTTTCTTTTTACATATGTCATAATAAAGTTTCAAAAAATATAAAATCCTTGAGATATTTCATTATACACAGGGACGAAGTATCTGGAAGAGACCTTACTAATTTAAAGCAAGTAAAGGAAAAGAACCTGTTTAACGGTAATAGTTATATAGAAAATATCTGGAGTAGATATATTAACTATGCAAGGAATAATACGGTTCAAAGTATGGTACCTGACATATCTTCTTTTTTTAATAGATATAATGTAATAGATGAGCCTGGAAGAAGACAAATAGCCCAAATTGTACCAGGTATCTTAACTGCCTTAGGAATATTAGGAACCTTTATAGGTCTCCAAGGCGGTATTAGTAAATTAACATTGGACAATCCAGAATTAATTGAGGAAAGTATAAAAAATTTAACAGATGGTATGTCTTTAGCTTTTATATCTTCTATAGTTGGGATAGTAATGTCTATGATATGGTCATATCTAGATAGAAGTAAATATAAAACCTATGTTCAATATTTAGATAAATTCTATCTAGCTTTTAATGAAAAATTTAGGGTATTTACTAGTGAATATTATTTAAATGAAATATTTGAGCTGCAAAGAGAATCTACAGAGGCAATAAAACATCTGGCTACAGATATATCTTTAAATTTGATAGAGTTGGTAGATAGCAGTCTTATTCCAGGTATCGAAAGTTCCATGACTCAGGTTATCAATGAAAGTATAGTTCCAAATATTAATCATATAAACCATGCTTTTGAAAACTTTGCCAATAGCAGTACAGATAATCAAATAGCTACCTTAAATACAATGATAAACAATTTCAACAAGCAATTAAATGAAACTGTAAGTATTTCCTTTAATGAATTGGAAAATACCATTAAGGAATTTACAGAATGGCATAAAGAAACTAAAGTTAGTTTAGAATCTTTGATAGAAAAAATAAAAGAAAGCAGTCTAAATTATTCAGAATTAAATTCCAATTCAGAAGCTATTATACTTAAATTTAATCAATTATTCGATCAAATCTCTAAAATTAATCAAGAACTAGGAAGTAAAATGGATACAATAAAGGATACTACCATTGCTTTACAAGAAATATCTACCTCAAATGCTAAAACTACAGCAGAAGTCAATCGAATTCAGAAAAAATCTATAAAATCCTATGCTAAAGTAGGAAACAGTGTACAATTATTAAAAGAAGATTTAGAGAGAACTTGGCATAATCTAGAATCAATTACTATAGCATTGAATGAGTCTACTTCAAATTTTTCAAATAATCTTAAAGATGGTTTAGAAACTACATTTAATATTTTTGATGATAATTTATCCGAGATTTCAAGTCGATTAAGTAGCACTATCTTGGAAATCCAAGATACAGTGGAAGAATTACCTTCCGTTATGACTATAATGTACAATGAACTTCAAAGTCATACATTGCAGTTATCCGAAGCTCTAGAGGAGGTAAATAATCTATATAATTCAATTCATAAATCAATAGTAGCTGAAAGAAAAGAGGTTGTCTCATGATACTTAAAAATAAATCTAAGGAAAACTATATAGATGAAAGTCCACTAGAATATTGGATGTCCTTTTCCGATATGATGTCCAGCTTACTTATGATATTTATTTTGCTTTTAATTTTATCCATCTTACAATTAAGCCGTCAGAAAGAATTATTAATAGAAAAAGAAGATGAGGTGGATAAAATAATAGGTATAAGACAAATGATAGTAGCTGAACTAAGAGAAGAATTTAGAGATTCTCAATTAGAAATAGATATCGACCCTGAAACAGGCTCTATAACCTTTAGTGAAGGAGTACTCTTTGATTATAACGCTTATATCATTAAAGATACTGGGAAGGATTATTTAATGGAATTTATTCCTCAATATATAAAGGTGTTATTAAATCCGAAAAATAAAGAATATATATCGGAAATTATAATTGAAGGGCATACAGATGATCAAGGATCATATATGTATAATTTGGAATTATCTCAAAAGAGGGCTTTTGAAGTGGCAAAATTCATATTAAGTGAAGAATTTCAAGGATTAGGAAATAAAGAGGATTTACAGTCTATATTAACTGCCAATGGCCGTTCCTTTAGTAATCCTATTAGAGATTCTGAAGGGAATATAATAGATGAAAGCTCTAGAAGAGTAGAGTTTAAATTCAGGTTAAAAGATGAGGAAATGATTTATAAAATGAAGGAAATGTTGGAAGATGGAGATGCTTAAAAATTATAAATATATACCTAAAAAGATAATTGAAATAAGAGAGGAGATTAAAAGCAAACATCTAGAGCTTTTAGAAGGGTTTACTAATAGGGATTTTAACATTAGGGATTTAGAAAAATTGATCGAAGAAATTAGGCAGTTAGATAAAAACCAATTAAAAATCTATTCGTATAAATTAAAACCAAAAGAATTACAAAGTTTAATCCTATATATGCCAGAAAATCGTTATAATATAGAGCTTTGGAAAATCAATGAAATAATTAATACAAGATTCAAGAAAAATAATTTAATTTTATTTTTCAATGCTTTTCAAAATCATTATAGTAATAAAGAGTTTAACCAATACTTTATCCAATACATCAATAAAGTCGAGAATTCTCATGAACTTTTAGGAATAAGCGCCAATGCAGTTCCAATTCTACTGAAATGGTTAGAAGAAGATTATATTTTAGAAATTATTATTGAAGATTATTTCAAACTCAATAGAAAACTGGATTCCTATTTAGGGTTTTGTGGATTTAAATCTAACAGGGGATTATATAAGGATTGTTGGAGATACTTTTTGACCGTTTGTCGAGGAAAGGACTATTTAAATAATGAAGTAGATAAAATATTGGATATTATTAAAGTTTATGAATTAGATTTATTAGCAAAATTTTTAGACAATTATCTATTGAAATTAGAGATAGAAGAATTCCAAGATGAAATATTGAATTATATATATTTAACCTATGATACTCCATTAAATAATTCTCATAAATATCTATGGGACAAGGTTTCAGAAGATGCTAAGGATAGATATAATATCTGGTATGCTAATAAGAAACTTATCGAGTTTTTCCAAGGAGATGAAAGATACGAGTTTTGGTTTAGATATATTAAAGATTTAGATGCCAAACTATTAGGAGTAAATGATAGACAGTTGTTTTTAGATTTTGATAAATTTGTAGTCATCGAATTTAGATATATTGGAAATGCTGCATATATTTATTCTAAACCTTATTATCTAATTAATTATGATGGTAAGGTTTCAAATAATAGAATGGAAGACGATGGCTATTATAAGAATCAAGGCTCTGCATTATCTAGGATTATACACAGAGAGAATTGGCAATATAGGACTACTAAACTGATTTGGGAGTTGAAAAATCATGCTCTTTAGAAGGGAAAAAATAAAGTTAGAATCTAGGTTTTCTACAAAAGGCATAGTATATGACATAATATACAAAAAGGGGAAAAAGGAAGATTCTTTGGTACTACCTATATACAAAAACAAGGAAATGTTGAACCTTTTTTTAACCTCTAAAGATAGAGAAAAAGTTCTATTATTAGAAGAACTATGGTTAGAGGAACTATTGTATAAAGAAGGCTTTAGCTATATTTTAAAATATATAAATTTATATAATATAGAAAAAGAAATTCTAAAAGAATTAGACCTTCCTTATGAAAAAAATATAAAGATCTCACTTAGGGCTAGAAGTTTTTTAGGTAATGAAAACTTTAAGATAGATTATATTATTAGTAATTTAGAACACGGAATATTAGATGGGTTTTATGAGAGAATAGAAAATATAATATTTTTCGAGGACAGAAAATTTCTATTATCTAAGGAACAATTGGAACTATTAGATGAAATAGATAATTGTGCAACAGGGAATGTAGAAGAGCAAGGTTTATTCTTGGCTAAAGTTAAGAAGAAAGCAATAAAAGCTAAAGCTGAAATGGATGATTATATTTTAAACGAGGAATGTTATTTTCCAGAGGAATTAAATGTAGATTTAAAAAAGCATAGTGAAGAATATATTGAACTAATCCCTTATTTTAAAGATTTAAATGAAGAACTAAATAAAAAATTAGTAGAAGGTAAGGATTTAAATCCTATAACTTCTATATCTCAAGGGATTAAAAGGAAAAGGTTGTTTTTTGATGAAACCATCTTTACAGATTATAATAAAATAAAAATGCAAAAAAATATTGTTGGAAGCAATGTACCTAAACTTATAGATAATCCTTATGAATTTCTACCTGATTCTATAGATTTAGAAGAATTTAGTGATAGGGTAAAAGGATTGAAAATAAGAACCTATAGGGCTATTCCTTTTATCTATTGTAAAGAGGGAGAAAGTACTGGTTGGTTTGATTTTGATACGGGAGTAAATATTAGGTCTAGTACAATAGATGAACAAATGGAAAATGATGAGGGTAGTATAAGCATAGATGAATTTCAACGATTAGTAGAAGAAGCTTCTGAAAAGGATGAAAACTATATTTACTACAACAATAAATGGATAAGGATAGATTATAAATCAGGATTTAAATTTTTGAAAGCAGATGAAAAATTAAAAGATAGAGGGAAAAAGATAGATATTAAAAGTGTTAATTATATATTGGATATTTTCGATAATATTATAACTTTAGAATACAATAGAGGTTATATAAATTTAAAAGAAAGGTATGGGGATAAAGATTTATTAACATATGAAAAACCTAAATATTTAAATGCTAGCTTGTTTGTATATCAGCAGGAAGGTTATAAATGGCTAAGGCTTTTAAAGGAAGAAAAACTAGGGGGATTACTAGCTGATGATATGGGACTAGGTAAAACCTTACAATTAATTGCTTACATGGCATATTTAAAGGAAATAGATGAGTTAAGGCCCTCTTTAATCGTAGTACCAGCTGCATTAACAGATAATTGGTGCAGGGAAATTAATAAATTTACTTATAATATGGATTCCATTTATATTCATAAAGGATCAGATAGGGTTAAAAATAGTGATTTTATTAGTCAATACGATATAGTTATAACTTCCTATGAAACTCTAATAAGGGATCAAATAATATTAGGGAAAATCCACTGGAAAGTATTAGCTGTAGATGAAGCACAGAAGATAAAAAACGCTACAACTTTATCCTCTTCTGCTGTAAAAGCTATGAAATCCAATCATGTAATAGCAATTACAGGAACGCCTGTAGAAAATAATCTTAGTGAACTGTGGTCTATTGTAGATTTTGTTCAACCTGGTTTATTAGGTAGTTATAGTAATTTTAGAGAAGAGTTTCAAATTCCCATAGAAAAAAACATCGATAATCCAAATATTATTAGCTTAAAAAAACAGCAACTTATTTCCCGAATAGAGCCTATATTGTTGAGGAGAACTAAAGAGGAAAAGCTAGAAAATCTTCCGAAGAAAGCTGAAAAAGTTATAACCTGTAGATTTAGTAGTATTCAGGAAAATATGTATATGGATACAATAAACAAAATAAAAAGTGAAAGTGTAGGAGGGATGGCCCTTGCTTATCTCCAAGAACTTATACAAATATGTAGCCATCCCAGATTAGTTATAGGGAATATAAATATAGATTCGAATACATTAATTGAAGAGTGCAATAAGTTAGCAGAAACTTTAAGGATATTGGAAAGGATAAAAGAAAAGGGAGAAAAGGCTGTAATATTTACTAAATACAAAGATATGCAAGAAATTCTAGTGCAGACTATATACGATAAGTTAGGGATTTGGAGTCCAATTATTAATGGAGAAGTAACTAAAAATAGGCTAGATATAATTGAAGATTTTGAAAAAAAACCTGGCTTTAATACTATGATTCTTTCACCGAGAGCTGCAGGGGTGGGACTAAATATAGTAGGGGCCAATCATGTAATCCACTACACTAGAGAATGGAACCCAGCAGTAGAAAGCCAAGCTACTGATAGAGTTCATAGAGTAGGACAAAAGAAGGATGTAAAAGTATACTATCCAATATGTATTAGTGAACACGGTATTACTGTGGAAGTAAAATTAAATGAATTGCTAAACAAAAAGAAAATATTAGCTAAAGAAATTATAATACCTATGGAAAAATTGAAAATCAATGAAAGAGAGTTGTTAGGTGAAATAGTTGGGATGAAGTATTTATAAAGGATAGGTGGGTAATACTAGACAACTGCATGGAATACATCTAATAGCTATGGAAATGGTATTTGTAGAGATGGCTTTAAAACAAATATGTACTCTGATATATCAGTAGAATTTTTATCAAATACTCATTGAATAATATGAAAATAGAGTAAAATGAAACCTTAGTTAAATAGAAAAGACACAAAGTCAGGGACAAAGGGTATAAATATGAAGATTTAATTAACCATATCAGCAGAGTAGAAATTACAATTTACCAAAGGAGCTGATACAAATGGACATACCTTCCTTATCAATAGCTATGCATCAATCCAAACTCCATCAACAGGTTGGAGTATCTGTCATGAAAATGGCTATGGACTCTATGAGAATTCAAGGTGAAGATTTATCAAAAATGCTAGAAACAACTACTAAAAGCATGGAACAATCAGTAAATCCTAATGTTGGAGGAAATATAGATATATTAATATAAGCTGAGGAATTATCCTCAGCCCTTTATTTACACTACAAGCTATATCCTACAGGTATGACTAAAAGTTCTTCTTCACCAATAAAATTAATAATTAAATAAGTTTTATCATTGAAGAAGTATAGAAGCCCTCCATGTTCTTCGGCAAAATGTCTTAGTTCTGAATAAAGAAGTATGTCTTCATCTTTTGTCTCATCTATAGAATCATTATGTGCTTCGAATAAAGCTTGTATTTTCTTATCAATTAAATCGTTCTTAAACATAAGACAACCCTCCCCAGGATATAAATTAAGAACAATCCTATATACGAAAATATACCCAAATTAAATATAAACCCACATTATTTATAATAATTATAAATTTTAAAGGTTTTTTTTGCCTAGGTGTAGAAATATACAATATACTATGTATTGCAATAACACGAAACGGGAGGTAACAATATGAATCAAGTATTAAGACAGATTAAAGACAGGAAATCAGTAAGGGTTTATGAAGATAGAAAAATTCCAGATGAAGTAAAACAAGAAATATTAAACGCAGCTTTTGAAGCTCCTTCTGCTGGTTGCATGATGCTATATAGCATCATAGATATTACTGACGAGGAATTAAAAGAAAAATTATCTGTGACTTGCGATAACCAACCCTTTATTGCAAAGGCACCTATGGTATTTGTATTTCTTGCAGACTATCAAAGATGGTATGATTCTTTCTCTTATGAAAACTGTAATCCAAGAAAACCTGGGGAAGGGGATATCCTTCTAGCTTGTGTAGATGCAGTAGTAGCTGCCCAAAACACCGTAGTAGCAGCAAAGTCTTTAGGTGTAGGTTCCTGCTATATTGGTGATATTCTTGAAAATTGTGAGACTGTAAGGGAATTATTAGAATTACCAGATTATGTTCTACCTATAGCCATGGTAGTATATGGCTATCCTACAGATTCCCAAAAGAAAAGGAAAAAACCTATTCGTTTTGAAAGAGAGTATATTGTTTCAGAAAACAAATATCATAGATTAAGTAAAGAAGAGCATAGGAAAATGCATTATACAAGAAATAAGAAATCCAATTTAGAAGATAAAGATATCAATGATTATATTAATAAATTTTCCAATCGGAAATACATGTCTAAATTTGCTTTGGATATGAATAGGTCTGTAGCTGAATATCTGAAAAAATTTAGATAAGGAGAAAAAGAACTCTAGTTATAATAATTATTTTAAATATAATGCCAATTAAAAATATGGACTTACAAATTGAAGAAAGCAAAATTATCAATATAGGCTCTTCTAAGGTTATTGTGGGGTATATAAAGGATGTGAATTTTCATGAGAAAGATTAGAGTTAAAGTTAAGACTGTTATTATAATAATAATATCTTTTATTATTATTTTTGGATATATTTTGCCTTCAGCCATGTTGATATTAGCAGAAAACATAAGTTATAAGGATAGGGAAAAGGCAATAAAACTTTACCATATATACTTGAACACTTTTTCATTTTTAAAAAAGGATGAAGCCTTATATAACTTAGCCAATTTAATATTACCCTCTATAGATACCTACGATATACTAATGGGTAGTAGGGGTGGTGGCTATTCACCATCAACTATGAAAGATGTTGATAGGGTTATTGGATATTATGAGAAGATATTGAATAAATATAAAAATAGCCAATATTATAATCAAGTATATAAAAAGTTGTTGGATATCTATACTGGATTAGGGGAATTAGATAAGGCTTATGAATTGCTGGATATGGGGAAGACATCCTCTAATAAAGAGTTAGTATATATTAGTGATCTATATAGAGCTTTCTATTATTTTGCAGATGGAGAATATGATAAGGGGCTGGATATTGTAAATAATTATTTGAATAAAGGCAGTGGGGATATAGAACTCTATTACCTTAAAGGTCATATATATTTTGCTTTAGAGGACTATGAGAAGGCTAATGAATTATATGAATTAGCAGATGAAAGATCTCGTCTAGATAGGGAAAAGGACAATTTATTTGGAAATTTGAAGATAAACGATCGGAGTTTGTGGATGAAGGATATTATAAAGTATAAAGGAGATTATAAAATAAAGGGAAAGGCTACTTATAATGGGAAACCAATACCCTTCGCTCAAATTTATTTAAGGGATATATTGGAATCAGGCACTTACTCTAGCAATTGGATGAATTTTGTAGCAATAACTGATTTTAATGGAGAGTTTGAAACTGTAGGTTTTAAAGAAGGTACTTATGAAATAGGTATAGGAATTAGTAAGCCTTTAGCCTATAGTATGGTATATATGGATGATATTAGGAGGAGCTTTGAACTGCATGGGGATATAGTATATGATTTTCAATTTGCATCACCAATGGAAATGGTAAATCCAAAAGGAGAATATATACTAAAAAATAAGGAATTTACTCTTACTTGGGAAAAGGTAGAAGGAGCAGAGTACTATACAATTAAAGCCACAAGTTTTGAAGATCCCCTTAAGATGGAAGGAAGTAATGTAGTTTTTTCAATTCCTGACAAAGATGGAGAATACAATATTAAAGAAGACAATGCTACTCTAAACCTAGACATATTAAACTCAGTACCTGGTACAGTATTCTATGATGGAGAGGATATGATAATAAATCCTCAAGGAATTTTAGGAGCCTTCTATCCTGGTAGTAATGTACCGGTTACAATTAATGCCTATGATAAAAATAGTACTTTAATTAGTAGCTCTTTGCCTTTAATTTCCTTTTATGATGATGTAACTATTATAAAGGTTAGAAATAGGGAGTTAACAGAAGGTGAAAACTTAATTCTCCAAAAAAAGTATGAAGAAGCTGTAGATTATTATGAAGCACAAATAGATAATGATGAAAATAATCTAGAAGCCTTAACCTATCTTTCAAAACTTTACACTAAAGGGTGGAAAAAGAATACAATAGACCCTGATAAAGCTGCAAAGTATTCTTTTAGACTATATGATTTAACCAAGGATAAGAACATACTGGAAAGCTTATGTAAATCTATAGCCGTGGAAGATAAAGAAAAATTTATAGAAATAGGGGATAAGGTATTCGATTTAATACCAGATGAAGATTTAAATGAAGGGTTAATTTGGGCAAAAGGTCGATATCATATGTTAAAAGGAGATTTCAATAAGGGAAGAGAATATTATGAATTTATAGGAGAAGGCTATGTAAATCCAGATATAATATTTGTTGATATCTATAATAGGGAATTCGATAAGGCCTTAAATAGGGTGGAAGATGAAAATATGAGATTTTACTATATGAGCAAAAGGAATTTATTTCAGAGCATAGAGGGTTTGAAAGAAATAGATGAGAATTCCAGAGAATGGATGGATTTTAAGGCATTCCTATCCAAAGTAATAAAAGTAGAAGCTTCCGATTCAGATTTTACCAGTATATATAAAGCTACAGAAGAGCCAGCTATCAAATTAATTTTAAAAGAAATAGGCATGGAAAATCATTGGATAATAAGGTAATTTGGGTATACTATATATACAAAACTTACGAGGTGATTCTATGTCAAAATATAAAAAACCTAATAAAGAAGAATTAAAACAAAAATTAAACCCAATTCAATATAAGGTAACTCAAGAAAATGGAACGGAAAGGCCTTTTCAAAATGATTATTGGGATCATGAAGAGGAAGGAATCTATGTGGATATAGTTACTGGAGAACCACTATTCAGCTCAAAGGATAAATATGATGCAGGTTGTGGATGGCCTAGTTTTACTAAACCTATAGATGAAGAAAATGTAAAGGAAAAACTAGACACTAGCCATGGTATGATAAGGACAGAAGTTAGAAGTAAATATGGGGACTCTCATCTAGGTCATGTTTTTCCCGATGGACCAAAGGATAAAGGTGGATTGAGATATTGTATTAACAGTGCTGCATTAAGGTTTATTAAAAAAGAGGATATGGAAAAGGAAGGGTATGGAGATTATCTATGGTGATTCTAGGGGATAATTAAGTTATTTTTATAATATATATTCACTACCAAATCATATACTAATAATGATATAATATAATTAAAGGGTTTTACTATTATATTGGTAGGGAGATAGATTATTTGAAAGCTAAAAAGATGATAGCACCTATAATAATTACAATTCTATTAATAATATATCTATCATTTTTCATATGGGGTTGGTCTTGTATTAATGCACCTTTTGGGGTGAAGTTAATTGGACTATTAATTCCATTATTCCTAATAGGCGTTAGTATGTTTGTATTAATTGAAAGAATAAAGGAGATAAGGAGTGGGGAAGAGGATGATCTTAGTAAATACTGATTATATATCTGGCAAGGACCTTGAAATGCTTGGGTTAGTTAAAGGAAGTACCATTCAGAGTAAAAATATAGGAAGAGACATAACCCAAGGATTTAAGACTATTGTTGGAGGAGAATTAAAGGCATATAATGAAATGATGAATGATGCCAGAGCATTGGCTACTAAAAGAATGGTAGAGGAA
This sequence comes from Clostridium sp. Cult1, assembly GCF_021655095.1. GTDB lineage: Bacteria > Bacillota > Clostridia > Tissierellales > Tepidimicrobiaceae > Schnuerera. Next base: position 2,357,296 of record NZ_PPXW01000001.1, read on the forward strand.
GCTGAAAGTTTAGGAGCAGATGCAGTAGTAAATATTCGTTATTCTTCAGCTGCAATTATGCAAGGGGCTGCTGAAGTTATTGCTTATGGAACAGCGGTTAAGTTTAAGTAGCAAGCTAAGATTACTAATTTAAGGTTATAGCAAATACTAAGGGATTTGCTATAACCTTATTTTTTAGTAATTCTAAAAATTAATACCTAATAAATGAGAAATTAAGGATTAACAAGGGAGATGTAATAGAAACCATTGTTTTTGCTGAAATTATAATGGATAGCCTTTATTATAATGATTATATAAATCATCCCATATAACCTCAATATATTTTTTTACTATGTCTTCCTTAACATACTTTTTCGATTCTTGGAAGGCTTTATCGGAATAAGATTTGAAAGTATCTTCATCTTTTAATATTTCCTCAATAGCCCTTTCTACTCCTTCTATATCTCCATATGGAATCAACTTCCCAGCACCAGGGACTACGATAGACTTGGCTGCTGGATAGGAATCATAAACGATGACAGGCATACCCACGGAATAGGCTTCTACTATGACATTTCCAAAACCTTCATAATTTGATAACAATAATAATATGCTGTTATCGTATGCTACTTCACTTATATCTTTAATAACTCCTTTTACATTTACTTTTGAAAGCTCTAACAAAACTTTGCTAATTCCATCTCCATAGGCATTTATCTGATATTTGGGATATATTCTATCTGCCAGTTTTACATATTCCTTAATATTTTTTTGTATTATATCAAATCTACCCATGTACATTAAATTATTAGTATATTTACATATTTGGATCCTAGATGTTTTGGATGGATTAGGGACTATATATGATTTGAAATTATATTCAACTTTTGAGTTTTCTAGTATCTTTATTATTTCTTTTCTATCTTCTTCTGTGTAAAATAAGAATTTATCAATATATTTTATTCTATCTTCTAGGATAAAAGGAATCTTATTACTATCTATAGTACCAAATGTAATATCTGGCCTATTAGATTGGAATATTATTATTTCATTTTTTTGTAAATCCGTTTTAGATAGAAATATCAGTTTCTGTACACCAAAGACTACTATTTTTGAATTTGGTTCTATAATTTCCTCCTGAATCTGTTTATTATTTGGATCAAATATATTTATATATCGTTTTAATTTTTCGCTCTTACTTGAAGCTATACTATAGGTTTCTACATTAGATAATTTATCTAATTTTATATCCTTTTTATTATGGACTAAGGGGATTTCTACAAATTTTTGTTTAGGCATAGCTTCTTCTATTAATCGAATTATAGTTTGTACTCCGCCTATTGTTTGAGAACATCTATTAGATAAAAAATAGACAATATTATTATTAGATTCATAGTTCATTTCCATTATCACCTTATTAACTTTCGTATTTATATTATACCTATCTTATCTTTAGTTGATTACAAACTATTTATGTATGGATTTACTTTTTATTTTCATCATTACAATCTTCTACTCCTGTATTTTTCATAATAGCAGCATAGGCTCCATTGATTTCGCCTCCTAATACTATCATTATACTGGTTATATAAAGCCAGATTAACAGTACTATTATTCCTCCAAGGCTGCCATAGGTTCTGGAATATTTTCCAAAATTATTTACATAATAGGAGAAGACCATAGAGGCTATTATCCATCCGGTAGTAGTAAAGACTGCTCCTGGTAGGGTATGACTAAGCTTTAACTTAAGGCCTTCTTCTGGAGTAGGACTTAGTTTATATAGTAGGGCAAATATGATTATCATAGATACAAAGGGAATTATAATCCTTAGCAGCTCCCATAAGTGGAAAAACAAATTAGCAGCACCTATTAAGGCAAAAAGGTTATTCCCTATAATCTCACCAAAGACCAACATAGCCAATACTATTATTACTAAAAGAGCTAAAGCTATGGTAAAAATAATTGCTAGACCTTTTAATCTCCAATAAGGCCTTTTTTTCTTTACATTGTAGGCCTTGTTAATGGCTCTAATTATGGCGGTAATCCCTAAGGAACCAGACCAAAGAGTCAATATAATTCCCAGTGATAAAAGGGTATCGGAGCTAGAGATAACTATTTCTTTTACTATATTTTTAAGAAAAGTTTGAGTTTCTAAAGGTAACATAATCAATAGATTATCCAATACATTTTCCTGAGTAATAGAAGTATATCTAAGTATATTTAGAAAAAAGATCAAAAAAGGGAAAATGGATAATATTAAATAATAGGTAAGCTGTGCTCCTACGGCAGTTACCTCATCCTCTCTAATTCCACAAATCAGTTCATCTAAGAAATGGTACCATTTCTTATTCTCATATTTCTTTAATTTATCCTTAATATTCAATATTAATCCCGCCCTATTAAAATTAATTATTTTAGTATCTATTGGTATAATACAATATTATAATATATAATAAATACATCTACAAATATTATTATTCTTAATCAATTTAATTATGATAATAGAGAGATTGGGAGGAAATTCTATGAGGGGTTGGATAGGATTATTGGTGGTAGGACTATTGCTAGGTGCTTTGGTATTTTCAATATATCCAAATAATTCAATGGATGCTGATATAGAGGGAAGAGATAATATAATAGAGCATAAAGAATTTGGAGACTACACTGTTTATATTGAGAAACCAAAAGAGGGAGAAAATAGATTAAAAGTTGCTAATTCTAAAGATGGAAAAGTGAAGAATATAGAAGGAATCATTGGAGAGTTTTATGGCATAGATTGGTCTAAGGATGGCAGATACTTTATAGTAAATGAAGGTACTGGAATTATAAAAATTACCTATTTAATATCTTTGAAAGACCTTGAAGATATAATAAGCATTCCCACTATAGGGAATATAGTTTGGTCTCCTGATTCAACTAAATTATTACTTGGAGTAGAGAATAATAAAAAGAGAGCTATAAAAGGGGAATTAAAGGGAACTATAGATTTAGCCATTTACTATATAAACAGTGGAACTGTAGAGCCTTTATTAGAGGCAGATGAATATGTAGACTATTGGCCTGAATATTGGGATGAGGATAACAATATTGGATATAAGAAGATTAATGAAGCAGGAGAAGAAAAATTATCTATAAAATATGAACCTACTAAGGAAGAGCAGGTAATGGATATAATCTATAATAATAAAGATCTGAATAATGGAGAAGAGTTCTTAAAACTATTATCTCAGTTAGATTTAAATAGATTAGAGTATTTTTATGGAGAAGGTAGTGTATTAGAAATATTAGAGTGGTTATCATTTCAACAATTTGAAGATGAAGAAGATTTAATTATTTTAATTAATTTAATAGATGAATTTCTAGGAGAAGAGTACTATAAATTCGTGGAGAGTATTGCAAATAACTATTTAAGGGATAAAATAAAATTTATAAAAGCTTTGGCACAGGTTCCAGAAAAAACTGAAGAAATTGCTGTAGGTTTACACGATATGAGGGTTTATGATAGAGATGGTGAAAATATATTTGTAGATTTAGATATGATAATAAACTCTGAAGAATTGTCTGAGGAGGAGAAAAAGGTTGGTATAGATTTAATTAATTTCTATACTGCCTGTGATACGTGAAGGTAAAATAGAGGGGTGGGGCCCCTCTATTATTTTAAATACCTATCAAACCAGCCTGTAATTTCTTTCAGTCTTCTAAGCCTATGTTTTGGTTTACCAGATCTGCTTAATTCATGATTTTCTCCTTTAAATAGGCAAAGCCTTGATTCTACACCATGGTATTTTAATGCGGTGAACATCTGTATTGCTTCAGCCATCCAACAGCGATAATCTTCTTCTGAATGGATGAATAGGGTAGGAGTCATTACTTTATGAGCATATTTTAATGGGGAATGGAACCATAATTTGTCCACATCTTCCCAAGGAGTGGCTCCTTGTTGGTCATCGACAAAAAAGTATCCAATATCTGTGGTACCAAATTTTGAAACCCAGTTAGATATACTTCTTTGGGAGGCAGCTGCTTTAAATCTGTTGGTATGACCTATTATCCAATTAGTCATAAATCCTCCATAGGAACCTCCAGTAACCCCTAATCTATCTTCATCTATGAAAGGATAGTTTTCCAATACTATATCAGTAAATTTCATTATATCTTTATAGTCTATAGTACCGTACTTATCCCTTATATCAGCAAACTCATCTCCTCTACCATCGCTACCTCTTGGATTACAGAAAAATACTACATAGCCTTCATTAGCCCAATATTGCATTTCATGGAAGAATACTTCACCATAGACAGTTTTAGGACCTCCATGAATATCCAAAATCCCTGGATACTTTTTATTTTCATCAAAATCCACAGGCTTTAATACCCAACCTTCAATAGTGACCCCTTCTTCTGTTTCAAAGGTTAACCTTTCAGGAATAGATAATTTTTTTTCATCTATTACCCACTGATTATAGTTGGTTAACTGTATTTCTTTGTAGCTGTCTACCTCATATAGTTCTTGGAGTTTAAGCTCTCTTAATCCTATAAAAATGATCTTTCCATTTAATACATCAAATCCATCAACAGAACCTTTTTCTATTGTCAATTTCTCAATATTTCCTTTTTGGTCAATCCTATTTATGTAGGAACTATTGTATTCAGTAGTAATAAAATAAAGGTATTCTCCATCTACTTTCATTGTAGTACTACTTCCATATCTAATATCTGCACCTACTGAGTTCCATAGGCTATAATCAAAACCTTTAGGAGAGATAACCTTTGCATTTCCTTTGTCATCCATAATGTAAATATGATTATTTTCATTTACGCCATAGTTGGTCATATGGGATCCTGTAAATATGATTTTATCTTCTAGAAAATCTGCATAGGAATAGGAGAAAGGATCATCATGAGTTATTTTTTCTAAAGTATTTTCTTTTATATGGTAAATATATAAATCTGATCTAATATGCATTTTATCTATAAAGGAATTGGCAATGATAATCGCTCTAGACTTATCTTGATTTAATTTAAAACTTTCAACATCAGTGAATTCATCAGTAATTGGAGTGATTTCATTTTCTTCTAAATTATAAATATATAATCGATTCCTTTTTTTATTAGTAAATCCTTGTCCATTGGACCAAAAAGGGATCTCATCAATGACCTGATAATCTTTTTCATCTTCCTTTTCTTCTTTAGATAATCCTTCTAGTTTTAATTTGTTATGGTCATATAATGCTGTAAGGATGAAGCTATTTTCGTCTAATATTTCTATTTTATTTACATTTAAGGGAATTTCCAAGACTTTGTTGGCTTCTCCACCTAGTAGGGATATTTCATAATAACAGGTTAAATCTTCTCCGTTTTCTTTACGGGATTTATCTTTTTCATCTCTTAGGGCAGGGAAGAGTATGGTATCTTCATCTTTGAATAGGAAACTATTTTCTTCATTTCCAGCAGTTAATTTAAAAGGTTGGCCTTTTTCCATATTATAGATGTATATATTGGATAAATATTTATTTTTCTCTACATCCATTTGATGGAGGAGAAAAGCTAAGTTTTTCCCATTAGGAGAATATTGAATTCCAGATAAAAACTTATACTTTGTAAAATCATCTAAACGTAAATTTTCCATTAGAATCCCTCCTTAAATTTTATGTATAGATATATATATCTATTATACATGAAAAAAAGGATATAAGTTGTCGTAAATGAAAATATTACATTTTTTTGTCTAAGGTCGTAAAATTAGATGAAAGTTTATATCTTATTTATTGTAGATTTAATAGCAAAACTGGATTTAGGGTATTTCTCTATATTTTTGGAAATAATAAAAAGAGAAAAGATAATATATGGAATTTTCATAAAATATTTTTTAATAGAAAGTTCACAAAATTGGTAAGAATTTTAATAGTACTATTTTTTTACTTTAGATTTAAAACAATATTTTATTATGTTATACTTATACGAGATAAAATTGAATCTGCAGATTCTTAGAATTTATTACAAATAAAACCAAATATTTAAAAAAAGGAGATGAACTAATGACAAACAAAAAGAAAAACAAGAAAAAACGCCAATTTCCTACAGCTTTTACAGTATTATTCATAGTTTTGATATTAGCATCTATACTAACTTATATAGTTCCGGCAGGATTATATGAAAAATTAGAATACGATGCAGAGGAAAATGTTTTTATAAAGACAGACCAAGAAGGCAGTACCGAAACTTTACCTGCTACTCAAGAAACCTTGGATAGTTTAAATATAAATATGGATTTAGAAAAGTTTACAGAAGGTGGAATTAGAAAGCCTATAGCAATTCCAGATACTTATAGGAATATAGAGCAATCACCACAAGGACTTTTACCAACTATAATGTCTCCAGTAGAGGGAGTAATGGATACGGTGGATATCATGGTATTCGTTCTAATTCTTGGAGGTATAATTGGATTAATTAATAAAACTGGAACCTTTGATGCAGGTATTGCTGCACTGTCAAAGAGGACTAAAGGAAAAGAATTTTTATTGGTAGTAGTAGTTTATGCACTAATAGCTTTAGGAGGAACTACTTTTGGATTAGCGGAAGAAACTATAGCTTTATATCCTATATTAATGCCTATATTTATTGCTAGTGGATATGATGCAATAATCTGTATTGCTGCAATATATATGGGATCTTCCATTGGAACAATGTTTTCAACTGTAAATCCTTTTTCAGTTGTTATAGCTTCAAATGCAGCTGGAATTTCCTTTAATGAAGGACTAGTAATTCGTATCGTAGCTTTGATTTTAGCTTCAATTATAACATTAGTATATATATATCGGTATGCTAAAAAAGTAAAAATGGATTCAAAAAATTCTTTAATTCATGACGATATGGGTAGAATAGAAGAGAGGTTTTTAAAAGACTACAATCCTGACGATGTGGTACCCTTCAATTGGAGAAGAATATTAATACTATTAGTATTCTTAGGAGCATTTCCATTGATGATTTGGGGAGTATCCGTTGGCGGATGGTGGTTTGCAGAAATGTCTGCATTATTCTTTGCAGTTGCTTTAATAATAATATTCTTATCTGGACTTTCTGAAAAAGAAGCGGTTAATACATTTTTAGAAGGAGCAGCAGATTTAATAGGTGTGGTTCTAATAATAGGTGTTGCTAGGGCCATAAATATAGTAATGGATAATGGAATGATTTCTGATACATTACTTTATTATACATCATCAATAATAGAGAATATGAATTCAGGGTTCTTTGCAGCAGTTCAAATGGTGTTATTTAGTATATTAGGATTCTTTATACCATCTTCATCAGGCTTAGCTACATTATCAATGCCTATAATGGCGCCTTTAGCTGATACAGTAGGATTATCTAGAGACATAGTAGTTACAGCTTATAACTGGGGTCAAGGATGGATGGCCTTTATAACACCAACAGGATTGATTTTAGCAACTCTAGAGATGGTAGATGTAACTTATGATAAATGGTTAAAGTTCATACTGCCTTTAATGGGTATAGTTGGAGGGTTCTCCATTTTAATGTTAGTATTGCAGACTATAATATAAAATCCTCAAAAGTTTAAAACTTCATTAAGAGAGGAGAGATTATATGGAAAAAATCGTAGAAAGGTTTAAAAGGTATATTTCCATAGACACAAAATCTGATGAAAATTCGGAAACATGTCCTAGTACAAAGGGACAATTAGAATTGGGAGCTATATTAGTAGAAGAATTAAAGGAATTAGGCCTTGATGATGTAAAACAAGATGAAAACGGCTATGTATATGCTACATTAAAATCTAATATTGATAAAGAGGTACCTACAATAGGATTTATAGCACATTTAGACACTAGTCCTGACTTAGATGGGAAATGTACAAATCCCCAAATTTTTACTTATGAAGGTGGGGACATTAAATTAAATGACAAATACTCTATGAGTCAAAAGGAATTTCCTTTTTTAAAAGAACTTGTAGGAAAAGAGATTATAACTACAGATGGAACTACTTTATTAGGAGCAGATGATAAAGCAGGTATAGCTGCTATTATTGATGCAATGGAATATTTAATCGCAAATCCAGAAATAAAACATGGGGATATTAAAATTGGATTTACACCAGATGAAGAAATTGGCAGAGGGGCAGATTTGTTTGATGTAAAAGGATTTAATGCAGATTTTGCCTATACTGTAGATGGAGGACCTTTAGGCGAATTGGAATATGAAAACTTTAATGCAGCTAGCGTTAAAATAGAAATTCAAGGTAAAAATGTCCATCCAGGATCAGCTAAAAATGTGATGATAAATTCTCTTAGAATAGCTATGGAAATTGAAAGTATGTTACCGGTAGAACAAAAACCCGAATATACAGAAGGATATGAAGGATTTTATCTATTAGACGATATTACAGGGAATGTAGACTATACAGTTGTTAATTATATTATTAGAGATCATTCCATGGAAAAGTTTGAAGAAAAGAAAACTTTATTTAAGGAAATTATAGATTTTCTAAACAAGAAATATGGCAATATTATAACTATAGAAATAAAGGATAGTTATTATAATATGAGAGAAAAAATAGAACCCCATATGGAAATAATAGAGCTTGCTAAAAAATCCATGTTAGAACTTGGAATTGAGCCTAATATTAAACCTATTAGAGGGGGAACAGATGGAGCCAGATTATCCTATATGGGACTTCCATGTCCTAATATATTTACTGGTGGGTATAATTTTCATGGAAGATTTGAATTAATTCCAATTGAATCTATGAAATTAGCCTCTAAATTGATTGTGAAGATCATTGAAAATAATAGTAAGTAAAAAAATAATAACCTTAGTCCAAGAAAGGATTAAGGTTATTATTTCAAATTAGATATTGACTATAAAGATGGAGGGAATTTATGAGTATATCAAAAAAATTAGAACCAAAAAGGGTATTTCACTATTTCCAAGAGATTTCAAAAATTCCAAGGTGTACTTATGATGAAGAAAATATTAGCAACTATATTAAGAGTGTAGGGGAAAGATTAGGGCTTGAAACTATTCAAGATGATGCTCTAAATGTAATAATACGAAAGCCAGCTACTCCAGGATACGAAAATTCACCAGGAGTTATTATTCAGGGGCATATGGATATGGTTTGTGAAAAGGAAAGTGATAGCGATCATGATTTTAAAAAGGATCCTATTAAACTAATTGTAGATGGAGACTATATAAAGGCTGACAAAACTACATTAGGTGCCGATAATGGAATAGCAGTAGCTATGGGCTTAGCCCTATTAGAAGACAATACACTAGAACACCCTAGTATAGAATTATTAGTAACCTCATCAGAGGAAGTTGAAATGGATGGAGCCTTTGGATTATCGAAAGATGTTTTAAAAGGAACAAGGTTAATCAATGTAGATACAGAGGAAGAAGGAGTTCTTGTAACTGGTTCTGCTGGAGGAGAGTTAGTAGAGGTTGAAATTCCCGTAGAATATGAAGAAGTTAAGGATTTAATTGGATTTACTATAGAAGTAAAAGGGTTAAAAGGCGGCCATTCTGGAATGGAAATCCATAAGGCCAGGGGAAATTCAAATAAAATAATAAATGAAGTATTGAAAAGTATTAGGGAAATAGTGGATTTGAAGCTTATATCAATAGAAGGTGGAACGAAGGATAATGCTATACCTAGATCTAGTACAGTCCATATTGGTATTAAGTCCTCAGAATTATCCTTGTTTATGGATGAATTTGATAAAGTAAAAGATAATATAATACAACGAAAAAAGGAAAAAGAACCTAATATAGATATTATAATTGAAAAAACTGAAGAGGTATCTAATTGTATTTCTTCTGATGCATTAAATTCTTTAATCCTACTTATTGAAAGTTTACCTACAGGTGTATTTACAATGATACCTGGAGATGAGGATATAGTTGAGAGTTCCAGTAATTTAGCTATAGTTAATACGGAAAAAGATAAAATTACAATCCAAATATCTACTAGAAGCTCATCAGAAAAGACATTATTAGAGTTAAGAGAAAAAATAATAGCCCAAGTCAAAAAAACCAATGGGAAATATACTGTTGGTAACTCTTATCCTCATTGGGAATACAACCCTAAATCAGAACTAAGGGATGTGGCCTTAAAGGTCTATAAAAAAATGTTTAATAAAGATATGGAAACAACGGTTATTCATGCAGGGCTAGAATGTGGAGTACTTGCAGAAAAATATCCTAATTTAGATATTATATCTGTAGGACCAGATATGGAAGATGTTCATACACCTCAGGAAAAGGTCAGTATATCTTCTATAAAAAGGGTTTATGATTATTTAGTAGAATTATTAAAGGAACTAAAATAATAAAAAGAGCTCTCTTGGGTTAGAAATCCAGAGAGTTCTTTTTATTCTAGACTAAATCGAAACTATCCTTATCTAAAATAAGATCGTGAGAATAGGATATAAGATTTTCTATGTCAATAGGGTTAAAATTTAATCTTTCTAAGGCAAAAGAAGAAAAATTATACTTCAACCCATCGGCTCCAATACCTATGCCCATCATCATAGTAATAGCATCGGATATATGAACGATGGATACTAATTCTGGGTCTATGGTAGATTTTTCTGGTATATGGTGTAGGCCTATGGTTTCAACTAAATCTTTTGGAAAGTTCCATTTTTCTGCAATCTTTTCTCCTATTTGAGCATGGTTAAATCCAAGGACTGCTTCTTCCGCCTCTAAAAAGGAAACTTTATCGGACTCAACTTTATTAATTATTGCAGTATATTCTTTTTCTACATAATAATTTAATATGGTTTTACCAATATCTCTAAGTAGGCCGCCAATATATGCAGTTTCAGGATTGGTTATTTTAATTTTCTTAGCTATATATCTTGAGATAATTGCACAGGTTTGAGATTGGGTCCATAAATCATTCTTTTCTAATGCATAGCCTTTAAATTCACCTGTCATCATCTTGCTAACGGTAGAAGCCAGAGTCATACTCTTTACAGTTTGGAATCCCAATAATATAGTTGCTTCAGAAACCGTATTTATTTTTCGGGGATAGCCATAATAAGCAGAATTGGCAAGTTTTAATATCTTTGAAGTTAAACTTTGATCTTTCAAGATTTCCTTTTCTAAATCATCAATTGTAGAATCTGGATCTTCTGTAATTTCTATAATTTTGTTAATCCTACTAGGTAGTACAGGCATATCATCAACTTTATTTATAATATGCTTTAATTTTTTATTATCCATGATTTTATCCCACCTTATAATGGTATATATACTATTATACTAGAAAGATGAAGATATATATATAGATACAAGGTATTATTTAGAATCTTGTCAAAATAGGTGATGGACAAATATAAAAAACGAGTCAAGCTCTAATCTTGACTCGTTTTTATGGGTTATTTATCTACTTGGTCTACAGTCCATTCTTCCCATACTTTACCAACTAGGCCTGGACGTGGCTTTAGCGTCTTCTTACCTGGTTGCCATCCTGCTGGGGTTACTTCTGTTTCTCCAGAATTTCTTACAAATTGGAATGCTTTAATCTGTCTTATAGTCTCATTTACATTTCTTCCTACTGGAGGAGTAAGTACTTCAAAACCTTGAACTATTCCATCTGGGTCGATTATGAATCTGCCTCTTGTTTCTACTCCACTGTCTTCGTCATAGATTCCATATTTTTTCCCTACTGATCCATCTTGATCTGAACCCATTGGGAATGGAATATTTCCATTTATCATCTTGGATAATTCATGGTCATTCCACATTTTGTGGACGAATACGCTATCTACACTAATGGAGATGACCTCTACTCCTAATTCTTGTAATTCCCTATACTTGTCAGCAACTGCCGATACTTCAGTAGCTCAGACAAAGGTGAAGTCTCCTGGATAGAAACATAATAATACCCATTTTCCTTTAAAATCTGAAAGATTTAATTCAACAAAACTTCCATTATGATATGCTGGGATAGTAAAATCTGGTGCTGGTTTTCCAACCTTAATCATATTATCTTCCTCCTTAATAATTGATTTTTCTTCTACTTTACTCTCTTCCACTAAATCCTTTTTTATTTCTGGTCTTTGACATCCCATTTTAAATTCCTCGGGCACAAAAACACCTCCTTTATAGTAATTAAACTCTAAAAAATTAAGAGTCATAATTTGCATTATTACATTTTTTACAAATTCCATATAGATGGATATTCTTATCGTTGATTTTGAACCCTTCTAGCTTGTCCCTGCTAAGGATATTAGCAGAAATAGGGAAGTCATAAACTTTTCTACATTTTTCACATTTAAAATGACCGTGTAAATTGGTGTCTATATCATATCTTAGTTCCTTCTCCCAAAGAGCCAACACCTTTACAACTCCTTTTTCTAAGAATAGGTCCAGCGTATTATATATGCTGGTTTTTGAAAGGGTAGGAATATCTTCTATTAAATTTTTATAAATATCATCTACTGTAGGATGGATTCTATTATTTAACAGATAATTTAACACTTTGATCCTAATGGTAGATGGTCTGATATCATATTTTTTCAAGTAATCAATAATCATTTCATTTGTATAATCCATCTTTATTCCTCCCTCTGGAGATATAGTCTATCTTGCTATGTAAAAACATCTTTTAGGTGATTCGATTAATTCTTCTTTTTTTAGTGCCTTTATTGCTTTATCTACTTCCTTTTTATCTATATTAGCTTTTTCTGCAATTTCTCCTGCTTTTAAAGGCTCTTGAGATTCTTTCAATGTTTTTAGTACTAATTCTTTATTATCCACAATTATCCCTCCTTACGCATAAAATGAAAGCGATACAAAATTGTAATCATTACAAATTTATTATAATACTAAATTTTATACTTGTCAAGGAAACTTTAAAAATAAAAACAGATAGTTAAAAACTATCTGCTTAAAAAAATGATTTTTCCATTGTCTTGATGGTAGCTATCTTTTTTGGCTAAAACATTCAGAGCCAATTTCCCGAAAGGGTTAATATTGATTTGGAAACTTGGTTGATGGCTGTATTCTAATATTCCCATCAAAGTTAAATATTTATAGATTTTTATAAGAAACTTAGAAGATTGACTATTATTCCAGGGTAGGCTAGTAAACTTATACCATTTATCTTCTTCTAAATTGCTTAGAATTTCTAAAACATTTTTGCTCATCATCTTTAACATATTAGCATCATCATAGGACCAAAACTCTTGGCTCCAAATGTATTGGAGAAATAGACTATATTTTTCTTCATCATTAAGTCTTAGAAAACTAGAGCTTAGTTTTGATACCGATAGATGATTTCTTCTAAGGCTTATTAATTTATTGTTAAGAGAAAACATATAGAATAAATGAAGTATTGGAAAATCTTCTTGATTTGGCCTTGTTTTAGTAATATTTTCTCTGTATTCCATTATATCGTTAAGATCAAGCAAATGTTTCCTTTTAATATGTTTCCTTTTTGCCGTTATTTCTAATGGATTACTCATTATATATAATAAAAATTTCTCATAATCCATGATAAAATCAAAAGCATCTTCATTTAACCTATGATTTATCCCGTTTACAATATTTCTATTGATATGGAAAGGGGATTTAATTTGTTTCAAATGATCGATGTATAAAAATCTATTCCTACTTATTTTCAATATATCTTCATAGGTTTTCCTATAATTAGGGTTCTTATTTTTTAGAAATCCTATATATTTTTTTAATGTAGATATATAGGAGCTTAACTCCCTTTGGCCTGATATGAATCCATCTTTTATAGCTTTTTTTAGAAGATTTTCCATATCTAACTCATCTAAATCATAAAGAGATAATCCTTCTTCCATTAAATAGTACTCGAATAGGTTTATCAAATTGGTAATATATTTTTTTATTTCTAGCCGAGACATATAGTTTTGTAAATAGTTTTCAAATTCATCTAATTCATCGTATAGGATAGTAGTATTATCATCGTCCATTTCCATTACCTCATATATACATTCGGTATATATTCTATAAACATGTATACTATATAATTTTAGATACTTATCCATAGAGAGTTCAGGAAATTTAAATCTCATTCTATTATAATCTATAAATATTTCTTCGATGAAGGTATCCTTTACAGCAGGGGGTAAGAAACTTATATTGCCAATAAAACCTTCATAATCGATGATTCTACCTATTCTACCAAAGATTAGGTCTGATGGTTTTAGGATACTAGACATATTTGGTTCCCAAATTATATGGTGTTTTCTAGTCAATAGGTCTAGAATATATATATTGGAACCTTCAATCTTTTCTATTTCAAACAGGGATATAAAGGATTTATTTCTTTCTATTAATATTTCTTTTTCTAAATTGGTAAGATAAGAAGATTTTTCTTCCAACATATGTTCTATAAAGGATTTACCATAATCAGTTCTGTAATCAATACTAATCCATACATTAAAAGCAATTTTAGCTTTTTGCTCATCGAAATCAGGATAATAGAACTCTATAGAATCTAAAATTTTGTCTCTTTTTACAAATTCGTTTATATATTTAATAAGTTTTCTCGTTGTATTTTCTTGAATAGTTTGTATCTGCTTGTAATCTAATTTATTCATAATGCCCTCCAAATGAAAATATATAATTATTATTCATACCTAATTCCTAGGTAATATATATTATATACTAATATTAATAATACTGCATTGATAATGATGAAAAATATTTATAAAGTTGTATAATAAGTTTATAGGAGGGAATTGTATGGATATTTTAAGAGAAGCTTGTGTAGGAAATTTTGTGGAAGCTAAAAGGGCTTATGAATTAGGTGCCCATAGGATAGAGTTATGTGATAATCTTGAGGAAGGAGGTACAACCCCCAGTTATGGCACTGTAAAATTATGCAAAGAAACCTTGGATATACCAATAAATGTAATAATACGACCTAGAGGAGGGGATTTTGTATATACAGAAGACGAAATAAGTATAATGGAACAGGATATAGAAATATGTAAAGAATTAAAGGTAGATGGAATAGTCATAGGAGCATTAACCAAGGATAATAATATTGATATCAAAACCATTAAAAGGCTTTTGAAGAAAGCTGAAGATTTGAGTATTACTTTCCATATGGCTTTTGATGAAATAGAAGATAAAAAGACTGGATTGGATAGATTGATTGAACTGGGAATAGATAGAGTTCTTACAAAAGGTGGACAAGGTAAGGCGATAGACAACCAGAGCCAATTAAAAGAATTAGTAGACTATGCAGGGGATAGGATTATAATATTAGCTGGTGGAGGGGTTACCCAATGTAATTATAAAGAATTGGTAAGAAATACAGGAGTCAAGGAAGTCCATGGGAGGAAAATAGTGGACAATTGACAACCTCTTATAATTGATGATTATAAAAACCAGGGCCGGTGTAAAAAGCTATAGCTTTTTACACCGGCCCTTCTATAATTGGTTATTGCCGATTTTTAATTGTCAATGGATAGTTTGGCTTTTTCTTTTTCCCAAGCGTGTAGCAATAATGCAACTCCAATGACCCCGTAGGCGACGAATACTCTGAAGTATTCACCTATTTGGGCATTATTCATTAGGTTTTGTCCCGCTAGTGGAGATATGATGAATAATAGATGGAACAGGAATGTACCAATCAAAGCTTCCTTCCATGATGCTTTATCTACTGTGGCACCACCTACTAGAAGGGAAGCTACAGCAAATAATCCTACTTGTTCATGGCTGCCATAGGTATTTAAGGTTCCTATATTTTGTAGGAATATAATTTGTCCCCAAGCTGCTAAAATTGTGGATATAATTATAGCAGTAATTCTTGTTTTGTCTACATTAATACCAGAAACCTGAGCTATATGCATATTCTGCCCCACTGCCCTCATGTCTTGACCTAATTTGGTTTTTAAAAAATAATTTACCAATAAATATAGCAATAATGTTAATATTAATGTAGCTACAGGATATTTAGATAACCATTGAAAAAAGCCTAAATCTATTTTATGGAAGGGGATTAATTTATCTAAAGAATATCTCACCCCTGCCAAATCAACAGTGTTTTTAAGGCCGACACCTGATGATAAGAGTAAATTTTTATTTCTAAAGGGGATTAATGTACCTGCTAAGACTAGGAATACTAGTTGGTATACTCCATTGGCAAAAAAACCCAATATCATACTAGTAATCATTTCTTTCCCTTTAGCTTTATTTAATACCTTACCTACTAAAAATCCAAAAAATATAGCGATTGGTGTGGATATTATAATGCTTAGTAAAAATCCTAAGCCTCCTCCAATATGATAATTTGTGATGATTATCAAACCAATTTGTCCTGCCATAGCTCCTAATACAATCCCAAAATTTAATCCCATTCCAGTGATAACGGGAATTATTAAAGATAGAACAAGGATTAAGTTTCTAGCAAGACGGACAACCATCTCATTCATTAAGAAGCTAGCAGGAAGTCCAGTAAAGAAGAACCCTGCAATACATAATATTAAGAAAATAATGGGTACCATCATGCTGCATCACCTCCTGGTCTTGTCAAGGCATAGAGGATTATTCCATTGGAAACAATGGTTCTTATGACCTCAGACATGCTACCTTCAGATAATATATTTATAACAGGTAAAGCAACAACTAATAGAGATTGGAATAATAGAGTTCCAATTATTACATGGATTATTCTTGCTTTATGAAGGGTGGCTCCACCTATTAATATGGCAGCAACTGCTGGCATGGCAGCATATAAAGGAGCATTATATAGCTGTAAAAATCCGAAGGCTTGACTATATACTATTATTCCTATAGCGGCTAATATTGTGGAGATTATAGTTCCTCTTATTCTTTCTTTATCTACATCAATACCGTTAGATAAAGCGAAATTAGCGTTGCTACCGGCTACCTTCATAGTTAAACCTTTTTTGCTTTTACTAAATATCCACACTATAAAGGCGCAAAGGCCAAAAAATAACAACAATCCAGTAGGAATCCTGATATTACCAATATTAAAGGACCAAAAGTCGTTCAATACATGGGCTATAGATGATTCTAAAGATACTGTAACACGAAGGCCGTTTCCGCCGTAAGCCCAGATTAATTCAGGACTTTTAAAAGGAGCTATTAACCAAAATATACACATTAAAGATACTATAGAAAAACCTATGTAGGTTCCAACGGTCATTTCCTGTCCTTTGATTCTATTAAGCATTTTCCCATAGAAATAACCAGCAATAGTTGCTAGGGGAATAGCTATTATTATGGCTATAAAGAACCCTAAAAACCCTGATAGTTTAAATTCAATACTGATTAAGGCTCCAATTAAGCCAAAAACTATACCTAAAGGTATATTGAAATTAAGGCCAATTCCAGATTGGACTGCTGGTATCATAGCCAGTACTAAAATAGCATTCATCCCAAAACGAACTAATATATCTGTAATTAAACTGGATAGAGGAATTTTAAGATATATAGCTACTAAAATTAACCCAAGCAAAAATAGGGCTATTATGAGTCGAGGAACACCTACTTTATCTATTAAATTTTTCATCTAGCTCACCACCTTGTCTAAGGTCTCTCCAGCCATTAGGAGTCCAAATTGTTCATCAGAGGCATCAGGAGGCAGTATACCTTTCACCTTTCCATCGTATATAATTGCAATTCTATGGGATATTTGACGAAGTTCACCTAGTTCACTAGAGGTAATGATAACGGTCATATTTAATTCTTGATTTAATTTTACTAATATATCCAATACCAGCTTTTTAGCACCAATATCTATACCACGAGTAGGTTCGGATACCAATAGTAAATCAGGTTCTAAGGTTAAGGCTCTAGCAATGCAGACTTTTTGCTGATTTCCTCCACTTAAATATCTAGTATGTTGTTTAGGACCTGTGCATCTAATATCCAATTCTTTAATCATTTTTAATGTATGTTCCCTTACAGATTTATTATCGATTAAATTGAAAGGACCTAATTCTTTTAAGAATCTGTCTTGAATCTCCAAGCTAGAATAAACTATATTAAAATCTATAGGATCGTCTAATAAAAGGCCAACTCCCCGTCTATCTTCTGATAAAAAAGCTATGGAAGAGTTTAAGCTAGCCCTTGGATCGTTTAAAGGTAGTTCTTTTCCATCTTTAATTATGGTACCAGAAGTATGGAATAATCCCATAATTCCATTAGCTATACCAATTTTTCCTTGTCCTGCTAAACCGCCAATTCCTAAAATTTCTCCTTTTCTAATCTGTAAATCTAATCCTTTAACTTTTTCTCCAGGCATATTGACTTCTAAATCCTTTAACTCCAATATATATTCATCTTTAATCTTTTTTTCTTCATCTTTCCTCCTAATCATTTCTATATTACGGCCTACCATCAATCTAGCTATATCAACTATACTAATATTATCGGTCTCTATGGTTTTAACCATCTCCCCATCTCTTAATATGGTGATAGAATCGGTTACCTTTTTTATTTCATCTAACCTATGGGATATAAATAATACGGATATACCCATGTCAGAAAGCTTTTTAACCACATCTAAGAATTGAGATGCTTCTGACTCTGCAAGAACTGCTGTAGGCTCATCTAATATCAATAGTTTTAGGTTTTCCTTATCGATTTCCCTGGCGATTTCAACAAATTGCATATAGCCAACTGGAAGACCAGCTATAGGCAAATACTCATCTATACTCATATTCAGCTTATCTAAAACTTGTCTTGAATCTTTAGCCATGGTGTTTAGGTCTAACTTTTCTAATCTTTTTCCAAATATTTTACTCAATAAGGTAGAGTTAGTTCTTTCTCTATTGAGTTTAATATTTTCTGTAACAGTAAACCCTGGAATTAGCATAAATTCTTGGTGAACCATACCTATACCGGCTTTCATAGCATCTTCAGGAGATTTTGGAGAAAAGGGTTTACCATGGATAAAAATATTGCCTTCAAATCCTCCGGTAGAATGGATAACTGGCATTCCAAAGAGTATATTCATCAAAGTTGATTTTCCAGCTCCATTTTCTCCTACAAGCCCATGTATTTCTCCTTCTTTAATGGATAGGGAAACATTATTTAAAACCCGATTTTCGCCATATTGTTTTATAATATTTTCCATATGGAGTAATTCCATTTAATCCCTCCTTAGTTTAAGAAGAAGGAGGTCGTCAAAACGACCTCTCTATTTAAAATATTTCCGATCCAGCTACAAACATTAGGAAATTTGGAGTTCCATCAAGTTCACTTACTGGAACATTATCATCCTTAGTAACAACTTTTAATATATCTACCATTTTGTTTTTATCAAATTTTTCTATTTCCCCTTTACCATAGGATACAGCATATTCTACAGCAGCTTCTACCATAGCCATATTAGCAGGTACCTTCCAAGTAGCAAATCTTCCAGAGGCTCCTGATTCTTCAATTTTTGCATGGGTCTGTTCTAGCATATACGTTACATCTCCAGCTTTATCCTCAGGTATTTCAATCCCTAAAGCACCTGGATATGCATGGTATGGACTTGGACAGCATTGTTCTGGATAGATGGCACCTGTATTTATTACAGATTTTATTAATGGTTCTTGCATTGAGCAGTTAGTATTGAAGAAGGCAGTATCTTCACCATATTTATCAACTTGTCTTGGAACATCTTCAATCATGAATTGTTGAGCTCCTGGAATACCTGCATCCCCAGTTGGATCTGGTGCATCTACTTCAACGAATTCTAAACCTAGTTTTTTAGCAGTTTCTTTCATTACATCCCTTCTTTGAGCAAGTAGCTCATAGGACATATGCCTTGGAAAGGAATAATGGACAAAGGTCTTTGCACCCATTTCCTTAGCCAATTCAACAATTGTCTCTCCCCGTTTAATATTATCTGTTTCTAAAATAATATCTGCTCTTGGGGCGATGGTTTCAGGGTCTTCATGAGGAACTCCAGCAATGAATACTATATCATCCCTAGTTTCTTTAATCTTGTCGAAGGCTGCAGCAGTGCCTGGTACGGCTTGGAGAACGATTATAGCCTTAACATCAGGATCAGCAGCTAAACCAGTAATTTGTGCTATTGTAGTTTCCTGTTCTTGAGTAAATTTATCAGGATAGGTAACATGTTTTATTACATTACTACCATATGTAGCTACTGCATTTTCGGCTGCACGGAATTCCTCTTCCCCTTGGGATACAGTACCGGTAACTAGTCCAATTTTAAATCCTAAATCTTCACCTCCGCTTTTTCCTCCAGTTGTAGTATCTTCCTTACTACAACCAGCAATAGTTGTAACTAACAAACCGATTAAAATAAAAGCCAAAATTCTTTTTCTCAAAATTTTCCCTCCTTTTTACTATTAATCTAATTCTTTAGGCATAATGATGTTTAAAATAATTGTTTATTAATACTATGCTTTTGTAATTTAAAATATTCTTTTATGGTTTAACAAAAAAGTTATTAAAAGTTGATAAAATGGGTAATTGGTTATTGGACATAATTATAGGACATAGAAAGGAGAACAAATGGAAAAATTTTTTACTAAAAAACTTAATATACTTATTATATCTTTAATATGTATGGCTTTATGGGGAAGTGCTTTTCCAGTAGTCAAGATAGGATATGAACTATTTGAAATTGAAACTTCCGATATATTTGGTAAGATCTATTTTGCTGGATTAAGATTTTTTATTGCTTCAATTATGGTATTTTTATTTCATAGAGTTTTATATAAAGAAAGAGTTTCCATTAGAAAAGATTATATAAAATCCATAATCATATTAGGATTATTGCAAACATCTATACAGTATTTCTTTTTCTATATTGGAGTGGCAAATACTACAGGAATAAAAAGTGCTATACTTCAGTCAGGAAGTACATTTTTTGTTGTAGTTATGGCTCATTTTATTTATCAAGAAGATAGATTGGATTTTAAAAGGGTAATTAGCTTGTTACTTGGGTTTGGTGGAGTAGTGTTTGTTAACTTAGGGAAAGATTTCGATTTAACCTTTAAAGTTACTGGAGAAGGATTTTTAATAATCTCTTCTATATTAAGTGCCATTGCTACCATATATGTAAAAACTATGCCAAGGGATATGAGTCCATTCTTAAGCTCTGGAGGACAAATGTTTACAGGGTCCTTATTGCTATTGTTGATTGGGAAAATAGGTTTAAGAGGGAATAATATTAATTTTAATTTAAGTAGCGTCACTTTATTATTATATGCTGCTTTTATATCAGCGGCAGCTTTTACTCTTTGGTATATGGTTTTAAAATACAATTCTCCAGGAAAGGTTAGTATATATAGGCTTTTCATTCCTATATTTGGCTCAATTTTCTCCGCATTATTTGTAAAGGGAGAATATTTTACAGTGAATTTGGCTATAGGATTATTACTGGTGGTATTAGGTATTGGAATATTAAATATGGATAATAGAAAAGATATTAAATCATAAAAATAAGGGATGGCTTTTCATCAAGTTTCTGATAAAATTATATTAAATAGAGATTGGGAGGGATATTATTGTTAAAATTTAAGGATTATGAGTATAAAAGACCGGATATAAAGGCCATTGGGAAAGATTTTGAAGAACTATTAGAAAAGTTCAATAATGCAGAAACCTTCGAAGAACAGAACGAGATAATGGCTCATATTAACAAAATCAGATCCAAAGTTGAGACAATGGGGAATTTAGTCTACATTCGCCATTCTATTAATACATTAGATGAATTCTATTCAAAAGAGCAGGATTTTTTAGATGAAAATATGCCCATATATCAAAATATTGTGTCAAAATTCTATGAAGCCTTAGTAAACTCTAAATTTAGAGATGAATTAGAGAAGGTTTGGGGCAAACAAATTTTTACCTTAGCAGAATTACAATTAAAAACCTTTTCAGAAAAAATTATTGAGGATTTAGTTAAGGAGAATAAACTAGTTACCCAATATGATAAGCTTATAGCTTCAGCTAAAATAGAGTTTCAAGGAGAGACTAGGAATTTAAGTCAAATGATTCCTTTTATGCAATCTAAAGATAGAAAAATAAGAAAAGCCGCTTATGAAGCTTATATTGGATTTTTTACAGAAAATGAATCCCAATTTGATGAGATATATGATGAAATGGTAAAGGTAAGGACATCTATGGCTAAGAAGCTAGGCTATGAAAACTATGTAGAAATGGGCTATGCTCGTATGTCCAGATCTGACTATGATGCAGAGATGGTGGCCAATTATAGAAAACAAGTATATGAAGACTTAGTTCCTCTAGTAGTGGAAATAAAGGATAGACAGAGAAAAAGACTAGGATTAGAAGAGCTAAAATATTATGATGAACCTTTAGAGTACTTAACTGGAAATGCAACTCCCAAAGGAGATCCAGATTGGATATTAGAAAATGGTAAGAGAATGTATAGAGAATTATCTCCAGAGACTGATGAATTCTTTAGTTTTATGGTAGAGAGGGAGCTTCTTGACTTAGTCAGTAAAAAGGGTAAGATGAGTGGGGGATACTGTACTTATATTCCTGATTATAAATCTCCATTTATATTTTCTAATTTCAACGGCACTAGTGGAGACGTAGATGTATTGACCCATGAGGCTGGCCATGCATTCCAATCCTATTTAAGTAGAGATTTTCAAGTGCCAGAGTACAATTTCCCTACATTAGAAGCTTGTGAAATCCATTCTATGAGTATGGAGTTTATAACTTGGCCTTGGATGGAATTATTTTTTAAGGAAGAAGTGGATAAATATAAGTTTAGTCATTTAAGTGGAGCTGTTAATTTTATTCCTTATGGTGTCACTGTAGACGAGTTCCAACATTTTGTATATGAGAACCCAGAAGCTACTCCTGAAGAGAGAAAGTCAAAATGGAGAGAGATAGAGAAAAAATACTTACCTTTTAGGGATTATGAAGATAATGATCTTCTAAATAGGGGAGGATATTGGTTTAGACAGGGCCATATATTTGGGAATCCCTTTTATTATATAGACTATACTTTAGCCCAAGTATGTGCCTTCCAATTTTGGATTAAGATGAATGAAAATAGGGAAAAAGCTTGGGAAGATTATATAAGACTTTGTAAAGCGGGAGGTAGTAAACCTTTCTTAGAATTGGTGGAATTAGCCGGATTAAAGAATCCGTTTATAGACGGAACTATTAAGGAAGTAGTAGGACCTATAAAGGAATGGCTAGATTCAGTAGACGATAGTAAATTTTAAATAATTAGCCCTTTCCTTGAGTTGGGATGACATTAGTTTCCTACAAAAGGAAAGGGTTTGTTTTTGATTATTAATTTATAGATTGGGCTTTAGACAAGGTTTCTTGTATAGAATTTAATCCTTTTAAAAGTTTTTCCAAATGATAATTATAGACCAAATCCATTTCATCTAAATTTTCGCTAGATGGAATGAGTATTTCCTTACCAAATATATTTTCCAAAGTATTTTTATTCCCTTCAGTTAATTGGGGAACTTTTTCTATGGCAAAGATGATGGTTAAATGGTTATAAATAGTTTCAAAGGTATTAAACATCCAGTCATAATTATAACAATCCTCAGTCTTGCATAGATTTAATTTGATATCTTTTTTAAGGAGATTGTAATTTTTTTCTACATCTGTTAAATAATTTTTTAAATTTTCCAAAGAACTACTTCCATCATGCCATATAATTGATTCTATAATAGCTTTAAATTCTAGATACATATTGTGAATGGTTTCTTCCATCTTATCTTCCGCTTTAGGAGGTAAAATAAAATAGTTTATTAAGGTTCCAATGATCAATCCAATTAAAGTGTCTAGAGTTCTATAAAGGGCATAGCTAAGCCTACTTCCTTCTTCATAATTTAGGATAATAGATAAAAACACTATAGTTGACAGCTGCACTGATTTTTCCCAACCAAATAGAGTGCAAGCATAGATTATGATCAACACTCCTATTCCTATTGAGAAGACATTCTCAGGAGCAAAATAGGAAAAAAGCAACGCAACTGTACCACCTAATATAGTTCCGTACATTCTATTTTTCCCCATAGTAAAGGATTCGGATACTGAAGTTTGCATGGCGATTATTGCAGCAATACCTGCAAAAAAAGGACTTTTAAAATTAAATCTTTGCGAAATTAATATGGTAAGGGATACTGCTAAGGCAGTTTTGATGGTCCTCATCCCAATCTTTTTCAATTTCATATGAATCACCTTTTTCTAATATAGATATTATACCAATCAAAAGCTAGTGGGACAAGCCATTAATATTTTACCCTAAAAATGGCAATAGTAATCTAAATATATTATAATAACAGGGTAAGGAGTAGATTAAGATGGAAAGCAATAAAAGATATCTAAAGATAGGATTGATACTTGTATTAATATTAATATTTATCTATTTAGTAAAGAATTTAAATATATTTGATAAGGACAGCCTATTGAATATTTTATTATCAGAAAAAGAAAGGGATAGATTTGGACTTATTTTTGCTGTATTTATAGGATTATTAATGGTGTTTTTTGTTCCTTTATCCTGGTTTTCTCCATTAGCTGCATTCTTCTTTGGATTAAAAGGGTTTATCTATATTATAATCGGGGGACTTATGGCTGCTATATTATCTTTTTTTATAGCAAGAATGTTTAAAGAAGATATTATTAAGATTATAAACAAAATATATTATAGAAAAGAGAGAAAGGTAGATTTAGATGAAGTTTCTACTCGGATTGAAAAATATGGTTTAAGTTATATTTTTTTTATGAGAAGTATGCCTTTTATCCCCTTTGGTATTGCAAACTATGTATCTGGTATTACTTCTGTTTCCTTAGGAGATTATATTTTGGGCACTTTTTTAGGTTTAGCACCTAGTCAAGCTATAAATTCCTATTTTTTCGTTAAGGCAATAAATATAGGGCGTAATCCATTACAAGTTTTGGTTGCTGGATTAATTAAAGGAATATATGTAGTATTGATTTTCCTATGGCAAAGAAAAAGTAAATTTAATGTTAAAGAATGAATTAAGACTTGTCGATATAGATTGTAGAATATATTAAGGGGGCCATAAGTATGCAAGTTAAAGGGGTTGCTAATACGATAGATTCTATTAATTATAATGAAGTAAATAGAAATGGTTCCAATGTAAGGAAAGTTGGGACAAAGGATATAGCAGTTGATAGAGTAAGACGGCAAAGAGAAGAAAAACGATATACAGAAGAAGAATTAATAAAATCTATAGAGTCAGCCAATGAACAATTTGTTGCCTTCGATAGAAGGTTTGAGTTTTCAATCCATGAAAAAACTAAACAGATAATGGTGAAGATTATAGATGTAACAACGGATGAAATAATTAGAGAAATACCTCCAGAAAAGATACTGGATTTAGTAGCTGCTATATGGGAAATATCTGGGATAATAGTAGATGAAAGGGTATAGGTGGTGATACTATGTATAATACTATGAGGATAACAGGACTAGCATCAGGGATAGACACTGAAGAGATGATCCAAAACCTGATGAAAGCAGAAAGGGTAAAAGTGGATAGAGTAGAACAGGACAGGCAGACTGTATTATGGCGTCAGGAAGCGTATAATAGTCTAAACAAAGATTTTGCCAACTTTATTTTAAATACTAGAAAGATGTTTGGTCTAACTACAGTTAGTAGAACTGGAAGCTTCCTACCTAATTCATATCAAAACTTAAATTGGATTAAAAAGGCTACATCATCCAATGAAAGTGTAGCAACAGTATCCAGTACAGGAAAGGCATTAGATGGCACATATAAGGTGAAAGTAACTCAGTTAGCTGAGGGAGTTAGTTTGGCTAGTGGTGATAAAATTGGTGGTAGCGAGATACTAACAGGGAAAGAAAGTATTTCATTTACTATTAACGGCAAAGTTGTGACTGTTAATAAAACCGGAGATAAAGATATCACCATGAGTGATGTAGTAAAGGCTATAAACTCAATTGAAGATATAGGAGTTCGAGCTTCTTATGATGCGGGTATCGATAGATTTTTCTTGCAAACCACAGGAACAGGGAAAGATGTCAAGATAGAAATAACTGCTGATGATGTAGGAGCAGACTTTATTAATGCATTAAAATTAACTGATGGAGAAAGGGGCAAGAATGGTAGTAGTATAATAGGAGAAGAGTTCTTGGGTAAAGACGCCGAAATTAGTTTTAATGGTGCAGATAATATATCTTCTTCTACCAACCGCATTACCATCAACGGAATCACTATGGACCTTACCGGTATAGGTGATTTCACCATAAACGTAGCCACAGATGTAGATGCAGTATACGAAAAAATAGAACAATTCGTAAATGAATATAATGAACTGGTTGATAAGACTAATAGATTACTAGGAGAAAAGGTTTATAGGGATTATCAGCCTCTAACATCGGAGCAGAAAAAGGCCATGGAAAAAGAGGATATTGAACTTTGGGAAGAAAAGGCTAAATCAGGTCTTCTTAGAAATGATGATATTATAGGAAGAACTATGCTTAGTGTAAGACAAGATCTATATAAGAAGTCTGATGAATTCGATGGTTCTTTTAAACTTATTACCGAAATAGGCATATCTACAGAAAAATACGCAAGAGGTTCTGCAGGTGGTAAACTGGTAATAGATGAAGAAAAATTAAAAGAAGCTATAGCCAGGGATCCAGATGGGGTAATGGAGTTTTTATTTAAGGAAAATGTACCAGAGAAAAAAGATGATAATGGTAATATAATTCAAGAAGGTGAAATGGGAGGCATTGTCACCAGAGTATATGATAATCTAATGACTGGTATGGAAGAGATAATTAAGAAATCTGGTACAGGAGATAATGCAGATCTATATAGAAATGTTAAATCCAATATTTTATTAGAGTTTGTGACTGAATATAGTAGTATTAGTTTATTAGATAAAGATGTATTACAATATAGTAGAAGGATAGACGATTTAAACGATATGCTATTTAGAAAAGAGAATAGTTATTATGCAAAGTTTGCTGCAATGGAAAGGGCCATATCTAGGATGAATCAACAGAGTATGTGGCTGATGCAGCAGTTTTCGGGATAAAATGAAAGGATGGGGAAGATGACATATAACGCCTTAAATCAGTATAAACAGAATACAGTATTTACTGCTACTCCAGAAGAATTAACTCTTATGTTATATGATGGTGGAATTAAATTTATGAATATAGCTAAATACAATATAGAAAATAATCAGGTAGAGAAGGCTCACCAGGCGTTGATTAGAGCACAGGATATTATAATTGAATTAAGTTCATCGCTAAATATGGAATATGAAATATCTAATAATTTTAAAAGATTATACGACTTTATAGTGAACAATTTAATAGATGCAAATATTAACAAGGAGATTAAACCTATAGAAGAAGCCTTGGAAATATTAACAGAAATGAGAGACACATGGAAAGAAGCTATGAAGGAAGTCAAAAAGAGGGTTTACCAAAATAGGCAGGTGTAATTTATGATAACTGAAAAGATCGATGAACTCATATCCATAACAAAGGAGAAAAATCGATTATTAAATCAAATGTATAATATTACTAAAGAACAAATAGAAGAAATAGAAAGAGAAGAAATGGATAGTCTAAATAATATAATGGATAAGAAGGATAATCTTATGAAAAAAATCGATGAATTAGACCTGTCCTTTATAACTATTTTTTCTCAGATAAAGAAAGAAGATTCCATTGAAAGCATAGATGAGTTAAGTATAGAACAATATCCTAATCTAAGACAATTGAAAGAGGCAGTAAAGGAAGTATCTTCAACTCTTATAGCTATTTCATTGTTAGATGAGAAAAATACTCAAGCTATGAAGGAAAGGTTTGAAGAAACTAAAATAGAGCTTAGAAAGTTAAAGAAAGGTAAAAAAGCATATAAGGGATACAATCCATCCGTAACAGGAAGTATATTGATCGATGAAAAGAAATAGGAATAATAACCTATTTCTTTTTTTATGAATATAATTGGCAAATTATTATTTGAAAAATAGCTTTTACTATTATGACAACTCACAATATCTTGTAGATAAGAAATGTAATTGTACAAGAATAATAATAAATATAAAGTAAATAATTTTCTAATAATAAGATAAAAAGTAGAAAAAAATAGAATAAAAAACTTATTCATATTTTATCAAGAGATTAGTCCACAGGGAAAGTTTGTAAAAAACAGTTACCCACAAAACAATCCACATTATCCACAACCAGACTATAGTTTTGTCCACAGTGTATCAACAATAAATTGTTTAATATTTAATAAATAATTATTCAATATTGATGAATAAACTTTTAATATAGAATAAATCTATTTTTATGTTTACATATATATGTTATCTGGGTATATTATAATAATAAAGGATATAAGCATTCGCTTATATGAAAGGAGCTGGGGTTTATGAAACTAAATTTTGTT
The DNA here is from genome assembly GCF_021655095.1 of Clostridium sp. Cult1. Classification (GTDB taxonomy): domain Bacteria; phylum Bacillota; class Clostridia; order Tissierellales; family Tepidimicrobiaceae; genus Schnuerera. Next base: position 2,385,675 of record NZ_PPXW01000001.1, read on the forward strand.
GGAAAAAACATGGAGGTTACAGAAGCGTTAAAGGATGTAACGGATAAGAAATTAGGGAAATTAGACAAGTATTTTCAAAAGGATGCAGAAGGTAATGTTACTTATAGCGTAGAAAGAAATAGAAAGATTATAGAAGTTACCATAAACCTACCTGGAACCATACTTAGGGCAGAAGAATCAAGTGATGATATGTATGCTTCTATCGACAAAGCTGTAGATGTATTAGAGCGTCAAATAAGAAAATATAAAACTAAACTTCAAAGACGTTACAATAATGGAGAGACCATAAGATTTGAAAATATTACACCTTTAAATGAAGAAGAAGGGGATAGGCCAAGAGTTGTTAGGACAAAGAGATTTGATATGAAACCAATGAATGTAGAGGAAGCAATATTACAGATGGAATTACTTAGACATAACTTTTTCGTATTTATGAATGCAGAGTCTGACGATTTGAATGTATTATATAAAAGAAAAGATGGAAACTATGGGTTGATTGAACCAGAGTTTTAATAGTATAATTGAGATAGATTTAAAATTGCAGGATAATATATCCTGCAATTTTATTTTAATGGGATGAAAGGGTGATAATTGTATGTTTATAGAAGCAATACTAATTTCTATAATCCTTGGATTGATTAGAGGTGGTAAGCTTAGAAGATTTAAATCCATAAATCATAAAACCATGTGGATATTCATTTTAGGAATCTTAATCCAATACATATTGGCTTTTTTATCTGAAGTGAATGATATAGATAATCTAAATAGAATTTTGATATATAATAAGCAAATACAGATTGTTTCCTATGTCTTAATTTTAGTAGGCATAGTTTCAAACTTAAAGTTTAGATCTCTTTGGGCAATATTATTAGGTTATATATTGAATTTCATAGTATTAGTTACAAATAATTGGCAAATACCAAATCTTGTAAGTAACTCCATTGTGGACCAGATTAAATTGCCAGTTCTAGCTGATACAATTTTATTTTCTGAGCCATATCCATTACCTAAAGTCATTAGTATAGGGGATTTAATTATAAGTTTTGGAATATTTGCCTTAATTCAAGAAATAATGTTAACGGAAGACAATTTTATGAGCGGATATAGACTTTAGATAGATTGCAACCAAACTTTTTACCTTGTTTGGAATATTAATAAATGATAAAATATATTGATGTAGATTAGTCAATATTGAAAGGCGGTAAAAGTATGAAAAGCTTTTTAAATAAAATTTTTGGTTCCTATAGTGATAGAGAATTAAAGCGTATAGAACCATTAGTAGATAAGATTGAAGCTTTAGACAATGATATGCAAAGGTTGTCAGATGAAGAGCTTCATAATAAAACCATTGAGTTTAAAGAAAGGATAAACAAAGGAGAAACTTTAGACGATATTTTGCCAGAAGCTTATGCAGTAGTTAGGGAAGCTTCCCATAGAGTACTAGGCATGAAACATTTTAGAGTACAATTGATGGGTGGTATAATTCTTCATCAGGGAAGGATTGCAGAGATGAAGACAGGGGAAGGTAAAACCTTGGTAGCTACTTTACCAGCATATTTAAATGGGCTTACAGGAAAAGGGGTTCATATAGTAACTGTTAACGACTATTTAGCAAAAAGAGATAGACAGTGGATGGGAAAAGTATATGAATTTTTAGGCTTAACTGTAGGTTGTATTGTTCATGGCATGAATAATACTGAAAGGAAAGCTGCTTATAACTGTGATATTACCTATGGAACTAATAATGAATTTGGATTCGACTATTTAAGGGATAATATGGTTATCTATAAGGAGGAGATGGTACAAAGGAAATTGTACTATTCTATAGTAGACGAGGTAGATAGTATTTTAATCGATGAGGCCAGGACACCATTGATAATCTCTGGACAAGGCGAACAATCTACTAAATTATATCAAGCAGCTGATGCCTTTGTCATGACTTTGACTGGTAGAATCATAGATCCTAAAGAAGAAAGAAAAGATCCCTTTGATAGGGAGATAAAAGAGGAAACAGTAGATTTTCTAATAGATGAAAAAGCTAGAACCTGTACCTTAACTGAAAAGGGAACATTAAAGGCGGAAAGTTATTTTGGGTTAGAAAATTTGGCAGATCCAAATAATATGGAAATAGCTCACCATATAAACCAAGCATTGAAAGCAAGAAATATTATGAAAAGGGATATAGATTATGTGGTGAAAGATGGAGAAGTCTTAATAGTAGATGAGTTTACTGGAAGGCTTATGTATGGTAGAAGATATAGTGAAGGTTTACACCAAGCCATAGAAGCTAAGGAAAAATTGAATGTAAAATCTGAATCTAAGACTTTAGCTACTATTACATTCCAAAACTATTTTAGAATGTATGAAAAATTAGCAGGTATGACAGGAACTGCTAAAACAGAGGAAGCAGAATTCAGAGAAATATATGGTATGGACGTAGTAGAAATTCCAACCAATGAACCAGTAATACGTCAGGATTTTCCTGATGTAGTATATAAAAGTGAGGAAGCAAAATTTAAAGCTATAGTAGAAGAGATTAAAGAAAAACACAGTTTAGGGCAGCCTATTTTAGTTGGTACCATTTCCATTGAAAAATCTGAGATATTGAGTAAGATGTTAAAAAAAGAAGGAATACCCCACGAAGTATTAAATGCTAAACATCATGAAAGAGAAGCGGAAATAGTAGCCCAAGCAGGAAGATTTGGAGCCATAACTATAGCAACTAATATGGCAGGAAGAGGAACAGATATTGTACTAGGTGGAAACCCAGAGTATTTAGCAAAATTAGAATTGAAAAAAAGAGGATATTCTGATGAAGTCATCTCTAGAGTAGATAGTTTTGTAGAAATATCTGATGAAGAAACTATAAAGGCTAGAGAGGAATATAGGCAGCTCTATGATAAGCATAAGGAAAATACTGAGAAAGAGGCTGAGAAAGTAATAAAGGCTGGTGGTCTCCATATTATCGGTACAGAAAGGCATGAATCTAGAAGAATAGATAATCAGCTCCGTGGCCGCTCTGGGAGACAAGGAGACCCAGGATCATCTAGATTTTATATATCTTTAGAAGACGATTTGATGAGACTGTTTGGTGGAGAAAGAATGAAGGATATGGTAGACGGGTTAAATATGCCCGATGATGAACCATTGGAGCATAAGATATTGACCAAATCCATAGAGAATGCCCAAAGAAAAGTAGAAAGCAATAACTTTGCCATAAGAAAGCATGTGTTGCAATATGATGATGTTATGAATAAACAAAGAGAGGTTATCTATGGTGAAAGAAGAAAGGTATTAGAAGGAGAAAATCTAAGGGACCATATTTTAGGAATGGTAAGAAATATAATAGAAGAGGCAGTAGAAATCTACACCAGTCAAAGTAAATATCCTGAAGAATGGGATATGAATGGATTAGAAAACCATTTGGAAAATGTATTTTTGCCTAAAGGTGGTTTGAAGATTGAGGATATAGAATCCTTAGATAAGGAAAAACTAATAGAAATATTATATAATATTGGCGAAGACAGGTATAAAGAAAAAGAAGAAGAAATTGGGGAAGAATTATTTAGAGAAATAGAAAGGGTTATATTATTACAGGTTGTAGATAGTAAATGGATGGATCATATAGATGCTATGGATCAGCTAAGACAAGGAATTGGGCTTAGGGCTTATGGACAAGAAGATCCAGTTAGAGCATATCAAAACGAAGGGTTTGACATGTTTGAAGAGATGAACCACAATATACAAGAAGATACAGTAAGATATCTATACCATGTTGAATCACCTGAAAAAATGGAAAGAAAAAGAGTAGCAGAACCATTAAATACTGGAAATAAAGTTCAACAACCTGTTGTTAAGAAGAAAAAAATAGGAAGAAACGATCCTTGTCCTTGTGGAAGTGGGAAAAAATATAAGAAATGCTGTGGAGCTTAATTAATTCACAATGTAAGATGAATAATACGCAATTGTTAGGGGAACTTTGTTGGGCATAAAACCTTAAAGAATCACCCTAATAATTGTGGATTGTCAAAATTTTTGAGATGTGAATTAAAATATGAAAGGAGCAAATATGGAGGGAATATATTTATATAAGGAAAGAGTAGAAACAATTAAGCAGATGATAGAAGAATTAGGTGTTTCACTTTGACATTGAAGGCTTAAAAGAGGAGATTGAAAAACTAGAAAAAAAATCTTTTGCAGAGGATTTTTGGCAGGATTCAGAGAATGCTCAGAAAATAATGCAAAAGATAAGTAATTTAAAAGGCCAAGTTAGTGAATACGAAGATTTGTTGAATAAGATTGAGGACTTAGAAATCTTAATAGAACTATCTCTTGAAGAAGAAGACTATCAAGTATATAAGGAAATAAAGGAGAATTTTGAGAAGGTCTCCCATGATGCAGAGAAATTTAAACTTTCTACTTTATTAAATGGAGAATATGATAAAAATAATGCTATCCTTTCTATCCATTCTGGAGCAGGTGGGTTAGAGGCTCAGGATTGGGCTGAAATGCTATTAAGGATGTATAAAAGATGGGCTGAACAAAAAGGTTTCCAAGCAGAAATACTTGATATACTTTCAGATACTGAGGGTGGAATTAAATCTGTAACTATGCTTATAAAAGGATTTAATGCTTATGGTTATTTGAAATCAGAAAAGGGAGTTCATAGATTGGTGCGAATATCACCCTTTGATTCTTCTAATAGAAGGCATACCTCTTTTGCAAGTATAGACATCTATCCTGAATTAGATGATGATATAGATATAGAAATAAATGAATCAGATTTAAAAATTGACACCTATAGAGCGAGTGGAGCTGGCGGTCAACATGTTAATACAACGGATTCAGCCGTTAGGATAACCCATATACCTACTGGGATTACAGTTCAGTGTCAAAATGAAAGGTCTCAGCACAGCAATAGATTAACTGCTATGAAGATGTTAAAAGCCAAGCTTATACAATTGAAAGAAGAGGAGCAAAAGGAAAAAATAGAAGATCTACAAGGGAAATATACCCAAATAGCTTGGGGTTCACAGATTCGATCTTATATATTCCATCCCTACAGTCTAGTAAAGGACCATAGAACAGAGGTAGAAATGGGAGATATAGATAGGGTTATAGATGGAGATATTGATATTTTTATAAATGAATATCTAAAACAAAAGGCCTTCTAAATTAGGAAGGCTATTTTTTTTAAGAAATAGGTAGGAATTTTAATTTTTATGTTGAATAGTATAATATGGATTAGTAAATATTTTTACAGTAAACCAATAAATAAGAAAGGAGAAAAAGATGGATATAGTTAAAATACTAGTGGAAGAATTTCAGCTAAAACCATTCCAAGTTACTAATACTATAAATTTGATAGATGAAGGAAATACTATACCTTTTATTGCTAGATATCGAAAAGAACAGACAGGGAATTTAAAAGACACAGTTTTAAGAGAACTTTTTGATAGATTAAATTATTTGAGAAATTTGAAAGGAAGACAAGAAGAGGTAATAAGACTAATTGAAGAACAAGGGAAATTAACGGAAGATTTAAAGATGGATATATTAAAATCTGATACCCTTCAGAGAGTGGAGGATTTATATCGACCTTATAGACCAAAAAGAAGGACTAGAGCTACTATTGCTAAAGAAAAGGGACTTGAGGGACTATCCAATATTATATTAGAGCAAAGGATTGAAAAAGGACAATTAGAAGAAATAGCAAAGTCCTATCTAGATGAAGAAAAGGGAGTGAATACAGAAGAAGAAGCATTAGCTGGAGCTATGGATATTATTGCAGAAATTATATCTGATAATGCAGAGTATAGAGCAATAATAAGGAAGATGGCTAATAATAAGGGGGTTATACAAACAGAAGGAGTAGAAAAACAGGAAAAAACCGTATATGAAATGTACTATGATTATAAAGAACCTATTAAAACCATACCAAATCATAGAATACTTGCTATAAACAGAGGCGAAAAGGAAAAGGTTCTCAAGGTAAATTTGATATTCCCTGATGAAGAAATACTTTCTAAAATTAAGTCTAAAGTAATTAATCAAAATTCTATTGAAACAAAGGAGTTTCTAGAATTAAGTATTGAAGACAGTTATAAAAGGTTAATATTTCCCTCTATAGAAAGAGAGATAAGAAGCAATCTAACTGAAAGGGCAGAAGAGGAAGCTATTAAAGTATTTGCTCTAAATTTGAAGCCTTTGTTAATGCAACCTCCAGTTAAAGGAAAGACGGTTATGGGAATTGATCCAGCCTTTAGGACTGGTTGTAAAGTGGCAGTGATGGATGATACTGGAAAGTTATTAGCTTTTACAACTGTATATCCTACAGAGCCTCAGAATCAGGTGGAGAAGGCAAAGAAGGAGATGAAAGACCTAATCCTTAAGTATAATGTGGATATAATTGCCATAGGGAATGGTACAGCTTCCAGAGAAACTGAAATGATAGTTGTAGAAATGATTAAAGAAGTAGATAAAGATATTTCCTATATCATAGTAAACGAAGCGGGAGCTTCTGTATATTCAGCTTCAGAAGTAGGACAAGAGGAGTTCCCAGATTTAGACGTATCCATTAGAGGAGCTATATCCATAGGAAGAAGACTACAGGATCCTCTAGCAGAATTAGTAAAAATAGAGCCAAAACATATAGGAGTAGGTCAATATCAACATGATTTAAATCAAGGGAAATTGAATCAAGCTCTAGAGGGAGTAGTAGAGGATTGTGTTAATACAGTAGGGGTAGATTTAAATACTGCAAGTCCATCTTTATTAAGGTATGTATCAGGTATTTCATCTAGGGTTGCTTTGAACTTAATTAAATATAGGGAAGAAAAGGGGAAGTTTAGTAATAGGGAAGAATTATTAAAGGTAAAAGGGCTGGGTCCTAAGACCTTCACTCAATGTGCAGGTTTTTTAAGAATCCCGGGAGGAAGTAATCCGCTGGATAATACAGCGGTTCATCCAGAGTCCTATTCTATTGCAGAAAAACTACTTGGTAACAATATAGATGAAAGTAATATAGAATCTCTTTCTCAAGAACTTGATGTAGGTCCTTTAACATTAAAGGACATAATTGGAGAGCTTAAGAAACCAGGTAGGGATCCAAGAGAAGAGATGCCTAAGCCTATTCTTAGAACAGATGTATTGAAGATGGAAGATTTAAAAGAGGATATGATTTTAACTGGTACTGTACGAAATGTTGTGGATTTCGGTGCTTTTGTAGATATTGGAGTGAAGCAGGACGGATTGATTCATATATCTCATCTATCTAATAAATATATTAAGCATCCAAAGGAGGTAGTTAAGGTTGGAGATATTGTAAAGGTTAGGATTTTGGGAGTAGATATAGATAGAGGGAGGATTAGTCTTAGTATAAAGGATGTTTAAATTCGGGGTGATGTAAATGTGGGATGTTGGAAGGATGATCAATAACAAAAATACGTTCATTGGTATAGTAAGCTCTAATTACCAGGATGAAGGAAGAAATTTATTAAAAGAGCATATGGAAAGCTATTTTAGCAATGGTGGAGGGATAATCTATATATGTTCTAGAGAAAAAGAAGAATGTATAGACCACCTACAAGAAATTTGTGAGTTCGATTTAAACCATTATATAAAAAAGGATAGGATTATATTCATATGTGGAGAAAATTTCAAGGTAAAAGATAATATGGATTTAGATAGATTGATAAATGGAATAAAAAATGGTATAAACTTGTTAGATAAAAGGGGTTCTAATAAAAAACTTGTATACATAACTGTAGATTCCTCTTGGAATTCATTAGAAAATAATAAAATAGAATACATTTATGAAACTTTTAAAACAATTAACAAGGAAGAGGAATCTGGATTTGTTCTAAAGTATATAATAGATGAAATTAATGGAAATTATATTAATCATATGCTAAACAATCATGATATTATTTTAATTGACAGGACCGATAATTTTGAGTATTTCACTCCAGATCAATTAATGCATGAATCCTTAATTTTATTAGCTGAATATCATGCTGCTGATAATAGATATGAAAAGGAAATTGTTAGAAGTGAATATTTAAAAACATTAGGGGAGTTAATGGAGGGAACCGTACATGATATTAACAATCTATTGGTAACCATATTAGGTTATGCTCAGCTTTCTTTATTTCTTGAAGATCCAGAAGAAGTTAAGAAATGCCTTGAAACAATAAGTAAGACTGCATTAGATGGTAAAAGTATTACCGATAGGATAAAAAACCATGTAAGAGGAAGTTATAATTCGTTAAAGGATGTGTATCATTTCGACTATATAATAAATAATTCCTTAGAGATGGTAAAGCATAAGTTTAGATTATCTAATGGAAATTCTAATAAGATGGAATTGGTGGTAGATTTAAATTCTAACAGTTATATTTACGCTAATGAATATGATATAAGACATTCTATTATAAATATAATATTAAATGGAATAGATGCCATGGAGAATAAGGGGACATTAACCGTAAAGACCTACGATGAAGAAGACCATATAGTATTGGAAATCTCCGATACAGGAAAAGGCATGGATGAAGGGACTATGAATAAAATATTTAAACCTTATTTTACTACTAAGGGTTCTCAAGGAACAGGTTTAGGATTAAGTATTGCTAAGAAGACTTTTGAAAAGCATAATGGTAAGGTATATGTGGAGAGCAAGGTAGGTAAAGGAACTAAATTTGTCATCTATCTACCTGCTTTGAGAGTCAAAGATAATATTGCCCATATTTAATAATAGAGTTATAATAATATTTAGAGTAACGAAATAATTTAGGGGGGATTATATGATATTTATAAAAAACGGAAAGATATTTACTATGACAGGAGAAGTTATTGAAAATGGCTGTATTTTAATTAAAGATGGAAAGATTTTCGAAGTAGGTAAAGATTTAGTGGCACCATTAGATGCTAAAGTAGTCGATGCTGAAGGAAGAATGGTATTGCCAGGATTTGTGGAAGCTCATAGTCATTTAGGTATGTGGGAAGAAGGAATAGGCTTTGAAGGTAGTGATGGAAATGAAATGGTAGATCCAGTAACTCCCCATTTAAGAGCAATAGATGGTATAAATCCTATGGATATATCCTTTAAGGAAGCCTACATAGGAGGAGTAACTGCTGCAGTAACTGGACCAGGTTCTGCTAATGTAATTGGTGGAATGGCGGTAGCCTTGAAGACATATGGTAAAAGAGTAGACGATATGATAATTAGGGAGCCTATAGCTATGAAGATAGCTTTTGGTGAAAATCCAAAAAGAGTATATGAATCTCAAAAAAAATCTCCAATAACAAGAATGGCTACTGCTGCCATACTTAGAGAAAATCTATTTAAGGCTAAGAATTATTTAGAGAAGAAGGAGCTGGCAAAGGAGGATCCATCTAAAATGCCAGAATTCGATATGAAAATGGAAGCTTTAGCTAAAGTATTAAAAAAGGAAATTCCTCTAAAGGCCCATGCCCATAGAGCCGATGATATTTTTACAGCTTTAAGAATTGCAAAGGAATTTGACGTAGATATTACATTGGACCATTGTACTGAAGGCCATTTGATAGCAGATTATTTAGCGGAGGAAGGAAAAGGAGCTATTGTAGGGCCGACTTTATCAAATAGATCAAAATTTGAATTGAAAAACCTTACCTTTGACACCCCTAGGATTCTTCATGAGGCAGGGGTAAAGGTAGCTATAACTACAGATTCTCCAGTTATACCGCTACAATACCTTCCAATATGTGCAGGACTAGCACATAAATCTGGTTTAGATGAAATGGAAGCCTTAAAAGCTATAACAATAAATGCTGCAGAAATTGTTGGAATTGATGATAGGGTGGGTAGTATAGAAGTAGGAAAAGATGCAGATATAGTGATATATGATAGTAATCCTATTAAGGATATTGATTGTAATACCTATATGACCATTATAAATGGAGAGATCATCTATAAAAAGTAGAGAGGTGAAGATTTTGAAACTAGGATTTATAGTAAATCCTATTGCAGGCATGGGTGGCAAGGTAGGATTGAAAGGTACTGATGGAGAAGAAGTTTTAGAGAAGGCAATTGAGTTAGGAGCCCTTCCTGAATCTCCCAAGAAAGCCAAAAAGGCTCTAGAAATATTAATTCCTATTAAGGATCAAATTACATTATTGACAGGCCCTGGGAATATGGGAGAAGAAGAAGCTATAGAATTAGGATTTAATCCTGAAGTAGTAGGAGAAGTAAAGGATAAATACCTTTCTGAAGATACGGAAAAAGTAGCAGTAGAGATGGTACAGCAAGGAATAGATCTCCTATTATTTGCAGGAGGAGACGGAACAGCAAGAAATATCTTTAATGCAATAGGAGATAAAGTTCCAGTTATAGGCATTCCTGCAGGGGTGAAAATCCATTCTGGAGTTTATGCTAATCATCCTAGGTCTGCAGGGGAGGTTGCATTAAAATATCTTCAAGGTGAAGAAATGAAAGTAAAAGAAATGGAAGTTATGGATATTGATGAAGAGGCCTTTAGACAAGGGCAGGTTACTGCAAAACTATATGGCTATATGAAAGTCCCTTTTGAACCAGAATTAGTTCAAAACCAAAAATCTGGTGGAATAGTTGGAGAGGAAGCAGCGTTAGATGGAATATCGGATAAAATTATTGAGCAAATGGAGGAAGATGTAATATATATAATAGGGTCAGGTACCTCTACTAGACCTATAATGGAAAAATTGGGATTACCTAATACTCTTTTAGGTATAGATATAGTTAAGAACAGAGAACTGGTAGCCTCTGATGTTAATGAAAAAGAAATATTGAAATATATAGAAGGCAATAAAGCCAAAATAATAGTTACAGTAATCGGTGGCCAAGGTTATATATTTGGAAGAGGTAATCAACAGATTAGTGGCCAAGTAGTAAAAAAGGTAGGTAAGGAAAATATAATAATTATTGCTTCAAAACAGAAGCTTATGTCTCTAGAGGGAAGGCCTCTATTAGTGGATACAGGAGACGATGAAGTAAATAGCATGTTTAATGGCTATATGAAAGTTCGAACCAGCTATACAGAAGAAGCAATACACATGGTAAAAGGACTTTAATCAATTGACAATTGAAAACTATTGACAATTGATAAACATTATATTATACTAAATGTAGTTAAATAAATATCTTCAGGGCGAGGCGCAATTCCTCACCGGCGGTAAAGCCCGCGAGCCAAATTATTGGTTGACTTGGTGAAACTCCAAGGCCGACAGTTAAAGTCTGGATGGAAGAAGATTATAGATTATACTTAAAGTTTAATCTGTTATGTCTGTTACCTACGCCCCGAAGTATTTCGGGGCTTATTTTATTGACCTCCCTGAAGAAATAATAATATGGAGGGGTTTTTATGTACACATTAAAAAAGGAAAATCTAAACACTAAGACCATGGTAAAGATTTCAGTTTTATCAGTAATTGCACTTATATTGATGTTACTAGATTTTCCCCTATGGTTCACACCAACCTTTTTAAAATTTGATATTTCAGATGTACCAGCTTTAATAGGTTCCTTTGCTTTAGGACCGATGGCAGGAGTATTAGTCCAGCTAGTTAAGAATTTGCTAAATTTACTAATTGAAGGTTCTGGAACTGGCGGTGTAGGAGAACTAGCTAATTTCATCGTAGGTAGTATTTATGTCTATATTGCTGGTCTATTTTACTACAGAGATAAAACCTTTAAAAATGCAATAATAGGAATGGCTGCTGGAGTACTAGTTATGACTATATCCATATCTCTAATTAATTACTATTTTATGATTCCTTTCTATGCAAAGCTATTTGGACTACCTATAGATAAAATTGTGGCCATGGGTTCTGCAGTAAACAAATATGTGGTAGACTTTAAAACTTTAATTCTATATGCAGTAGTACCATTTAACTTATTTAAAGGTATTATAGTTACTTTGGTAACATTATTAATGTATAAAAGAGTATCGCCTCTATTGCATAAATAATAACTTTAATCAATTCATAATGCATAGTTGATAATTGATGGGATAGATTCTTCACTTCGTTTAGAATTACAAGCTTCATCCTAAACGAAAATGAAGAATCTCTTTTTTAATTGTCAATCATCTTAAGTTATAAATTAGTTAATCACTATCAATGGGATTAAACAAAAGAATTCCAACCTTAGAACTAGACCCAAAAAATTGTGAATTGTGAATTAAATATCCCCGTGTTATAATAATAGGTAGTTTACAGAATAGGAAGGTTGATTAGATGGTTAAAATAGTATTGAAAGGATTAAAAGAAACGGAAGAGTTTGGCCAAAAACTAGGAAGTCTTTTGGAAGGTGGAGATTTACTTTCTTTAACTGGAGATTTAGGTGCAGGTAAGACTACTTTAACCAAATCTATTGGTATTGGATTGGAGATTTCCGATTATATTACTAGCCCTACTTTTACTTTAATCAATGAATATAAGGGTAGAGTTTGGCTATACCATTTTGATGTATACAGATTGGAAGGGGAAGAAGACTTATTGGATTTAGGCTATGAAGACTATTTTTATTCTGATGGTGTTACCATAGTAGAATGGGGAGATAAAATAGAAGATATTTTGCCAGAAAATAGGATAAATATTAATATTAAGAAAGGTAAAAAACTAGATGAAAGGATTGTTACTCTATCAGGAAAAGGGAAAAGGTATGAGAAAATAGTTAAGGAGTTGAATATAAATTGAAAGTATTAGGGTTAGATACATCTACTATGATGACAACTTGTGCCGTTTTAGATGATGAAAATTTATTAGGAGAATATTCTTTGAACCAGGATATGACCCATTCTGAAAATCTAGTACCTATGATTAAAGAAGTATTAGATAGTTTGAATATACAAGTATCAGATATAGATCTATACGGGGTAGCCATAGGACCCGGTTCCTTTACAGGTCTTAGAATCGGTATAGCTACTGTAAAATCCTTTGCCCATGTTTTTAACAAGCCTATTATAGGAATTTCCACATTGGAAGGATTGGCTTTTAACCTAACCTTTGATGGCATAATTGTACCTATGATAGATGCTAGGAGAAATAGAGTTTATACAGGTATATATAAATGGGAAAAGGGAAGGCTTAAAAATATATTGGAACCTTCTATAATGGAAATAGAAGAACTACTAGAATTACTTGACAAAGATTATAATAATATAATGGTAAATGGTAATGGGGCATTGCTTTATAAAGAAAAGATAGAGAATAGTTTAAAAGACAAAGTAAAGATATCACCTATTAGCTTAAATAGCTGTAAGGCAGCCAGTATAGCAGAGCTTGCTTTATTAAATAGGCATGAAGAAAATCAATATAATTATTATAATCTTGTTCCAGATTATTTAAGGGAATCTCAAGCTCAGAGAGAGTTAAGAAAGAGGGAAAGTTAATTATGGATATATCCATTCGAGAGATGAGAGAAGAAGATTTAGATCGAGTAATGGAAATCGAGAAGAAAGCTTTTACTCCTCCATGGTCAAGGGAGGCCTTTTTATTAGAACTAACAAAGAATCTATTAGCAAAATATATAGTAGCCCTAGTAGATGGAGATATTGCAGGCTATGGTGGCATATGGCTCATATTAGACGAAGGCCATATTACTAATATTGCAGTAGATAAAGAATATAGAGGATTAGGTATAGGAAATAAGCTTCTAGAAGGCCTTATACAATTATGTATAGATAGAAATATAAGGGCTATGACCTTAGAAGTTAGAAAGTCTAACGAAGTAGCAAAATCCCTTTATAAAAAATATGGATTTAAGGAATATGGAATTAGACCAAAATATTATCAAGATAATAATGAAGATGCGATTATAATGTGGAAAAGCATTCAATTTTAATGAGGTGAAAATATGAAGAAAGATATTCTAACATTAGCTATAGAGACTTCCTGTGATGAAACTTCCTGTGCTGTAATTAAAGATGGTAGGGAAGTTTTGTCTAATATTATCTCTTCTCAAATAGAAATTCATAAAAAATTTGGTGGAGTAGTACCGGAAGTAGCTTCGAGAAAGCATATTGAAAATATGAATTTGATCATCCAGCAGGCTTTAGATGAAGCTCAAGTTACCTTTAATGATATTGATTTAATAGGAGTAACCCATGGTCCTGGTTTAGTAGGTGCTCTACTTGTAGGCATATCTAGTGCTAAGGCTATAGCTTATGCTTTAAACAAACCCCTAGTAGGAGTTAACCATATAGAAGGGCATATTTGTGCTAATTATATAGACCACAAAGGCTTAGAACCTCCCTTTACCTGTTTGATAGTTTCAGGGGGACATACTTATCTTGTTCAAGCTGAAGACTACACCCAGTATGAATTAATAGGTAGAACAAGAGATGATGCAGCAGGAGAAGCTTTTGATAAGGTAGCAAGGGCACTTGGATTATCCTACCCAGGAGGGCCATTAATAGATAAATTATCTAAGGAAGGTAATCCTGATGCAATAGATTTTCCAAGGGTATATCTTGATCATAATAGTTATGATTTTAGCTTTAGTGGTTTAAAGACTGCTGTATTAAATTATCTTAATCAATCCAAACAAAAAGGAGAAGAAATAATAGTAAAGGATGTGGCAGCAAGTTTTCAACAAGCAGTAATAGAAGTCCTTGTAGAAAAGACCATAAGGCTTGCTAAAGAGAGAAAATCTCAAAAGATAGTAATGGCGGGAGGAGTAGCAGCCAATGAAGGGTTGAGAGATTTGATGAAAAAAAGAGGATATGAGGAAGGTTTAGAAATACTATATCCTTCTAGAATATTGTGCACTGATAATGCTGCAATGATAGGTTCTGCTGCTTATTTCAACTATATTAAAGGATATGTATCTGACTTATATCTGAATGTGGTGCCAAATTTAGAGCTAAAAGGATAATTATCAACAATATTCCCACATTATCTTCACAAATTGGCATGGTTATACAAAAAAAGTCTGTGGATAATGTGGAAATACTTGTCCAAACCACTTAAATTGGGACAAGTTTATGTGGATAATCTTGTGGATTCTGTGAATAAGATGGGGATAAAATGGGAAAACTAATTTTCTGTCATTATTATCCATTTTTCATAAAGGGAGTCTAAGTCCGTTTGAAGATTGTCCCTATCCTTAGTTAATTGGACAATTTTGTCTGGTTCTTCATATAATTCAGGTTTACACAATAGTCTATCTAATTCTTCAATTTTCTTTTCTTTTTCTTCAATTAAATTTTCTAATGTTAATATTTCCTTTTTTCTTCTCTTTTCTATAGCCAATTTTTCTTTTTCTTTTTTTCTTTCCAGCTTGATTTGGGTTTTTGTTCTATAGTCTTTATCTTCCTCGTATACTATTTCATTTTTTTTCTCCAAATAATAGTCGTAATTTCCTAGGTATTCAGTAATTCCTTCTTCTGTTAATTCTAATATTTTGTCTGTAACCTTATTTAAAAAATATCTATCATGAGATATTACCAAAAGAGTTCCCTCATAATCTTTAATAGCATCTTCTAATACTTCCTTTGAGTAGATATCTAAATGGTTAGTAGGCTCATCCATTAAAAGAAAATTTGCCTTAGATAACATCATTTTTAAAAGTGCTAATCTTCCTCTTTCTCCACCACTCAATTCTTCTATTTCTTTAAATATATCATCTCCTATAAATAGAAAACGACTAAGAATAGACCGTATCTGGTAATGGTCAAATTTAGGATTATCATCCCAGATTTCATCGATTATAGTCTTGTTTAAATTCAATTTAGTTTGTTCCTGATCAAAATAACCTGTATGAACTTGGTGGCCTAAAGTAATACTTCCTGTATCATAGGGGATATGGCCTAATATCATTTTAAATAAAGTAGTTTTTCCTATTCCATTAGGACCTATTAGTCCAACTTTTTCTCCTCTATAGATGGTAAAGTTTATATCCTCTAATAACTTAAATTCTTCAAAGGATTTTCCTAGCTGTTCAACCCTCAATACTTCTTTACCACTTTTTATCTTAGGTTCAAAGGTAAATTTTACTTTTTTAGAATCCATTGGTTTATCTATGATTTTCATTCTATCTAATAATTTTTGTCTACTTTGGGCTTGTCTTATATATCTTTGACCTCCATAGTTATAAAATCGTCTAATAATCTCTTCCTGTCTTTTAATTTCCTTTTGCTGATTTTCATAATTTTTTTTGAGTAACTCTAGTTCCTTTTTCCTTTCTTCCATAAACCTTGAGTAATTAGTATTATAGGTTTTTAACCTTAAATTTTCTAAATGGAATATTTTAGTTACTACATTATCTAGAAAATATCTATCATGGGATATTATTAGGGCAGCACCTTTATACTCTAAAAGATATGATTCTAACCATCTTATAGCATCTATATCTAAATGGTTGGTAGGCTCGTCTAATAATAGGATATCTGGTTTTTCTAATAATAGTTTAGCTAATGAAAGCCTTGCTTTTTGGCCTCCACTTAATACTTTTACATTTTTATCGAATTCTTCATCCTTAAAACCAAGGCCTTTTAAAACACCTTTAATTTCACTTTCATAACCATAACCATTTAGATTATTAAATTCTTCCAATATATTAGAGTATTGGGTCATAAGTTGGTTCAATTTTTCCGATTCACCCTTTGCACTTTCGTGACTAATTTCATGTTCTAGGTTTCTCAAATTTTTCTCCATTTGAATAAGAGGGTCAAATACCTGAAGGCATTCTTGAAAAAGGGTTTTGCTACTGTTCATATCTGCGTGTTGTCTTAAGTATCCAATATTTAGATCTTTTTGAACATAAATATCTCCTTGATCTTTGGGGATATCCCCAACTAATATATTAAAAAGAGTAGTTTTTCCTGAACCATTAAGACCTATAAGGCCGATTTTTTGTCCATTTTCTATTGTGAAGCTAATATCTTCTAATATTTTATCTACTACATAAGTTTTTGAAATATTGTTACACGAAAGAACTATCATATTAATCTCCTACTTTCTACATACTATACTTATATTTTACCAAAAAAAATAGCCCTTTTAAAGTACAGGGCTTCATTAGGATTTTAAATCCTGTTCCATAGCTAAACTTGTAAGAACTTTATCTATTAAATCTACATCACATTTCCCTTCTTTTGTAAAATGGGAACAATTCTCGCAACTTTCATATTTTTCCTCATATACTTGAGAAGTCATATTCAAGGAGTCGTCTTTTTTTGGATTATAGGAATCGCAGTAGATAGCTATTTTTCTTAATTGTTCTTTGCTGGCCATAAAATCCTCCTTTTGGTTATTATAATAATATTATTAGTAATATATTTTATAATATACATATACTAAAGAAGTTGGAAAAGTGCTATAATTGACCAACTAATGGGTAAATGTTATAATAATATCAACCAAAATTTTATAAGGAATAGATAGGGGTGTAAAAATGGACAGAGAAAACAGAGTTTCTATAACTGTGATTAGAAGACTGCCTAAATACTATCGATATTTAGGAGATTTACTTAGAAGAGGAATTAATAGAATTTCTTCCCAAGAATTGAGCAAAATGACTGGATTTACCGCTTCTCAGATAAGACAGGACTTAAATAATTTTGGAGGATTTGGACAGCAAGGATATGGATATAATGTAGAGGAATTACATGGACAATTAGGTAAAATATTGGGATTAGACAGAGGTTATAACACAGTAATTGCAGGAGCTGGTAATTTAGGTCAAGCGGTTGCTAACTACAAAGGATTTCAAGATGCAGGATTTAAAATTCTTGCATTATTCGATAAGAATCCTAAATTAATAGGGCTGCGAATTCGAGATGTAGAAATCAAGGATGTAGATGAATTAGAAAACTATATAAGGGATAATAATGTAGAAATAGGGATTATAACAACTCCTAAGGAAAGTGCTCAAGACATCGCTGATATCTACATAAAAAGTGGAATAAAGGGTATATGGAACTTTGCTCCAGCAGATCTTAAAGTAAGCGATGATATAATAGTGGAAAATGTTCATCTAAATGAATCTTTATTCACTTTATCTTATTTTTTAAATAATCAATCCGATTATATTAGGGAGTAATAATGAAAATATCGTCAAACTTATCACAAAAAATTCCTATGATGTTAAAAAAAATATTATATTATTACAGTATTTATGTACAAATGCCTATAACATCAGATAAACCTGAGGTTATAGGCATTTGTAATTATAAAACAGAAGGTCAAAAATTTAACAATATTTATAGAAATAATCAGTAAAATGGTTTATAATAAATAATATGGAGGAGTAGTTTTAAAATTAGGGAGGGATATATATGGATTTCAAATTATCAAAAGAGCAGGAAATGATAAGAAATGTTATGAAAGAATTTGCTGAATGCGAAGTTAAACCTATAGCAGCAGAAATCGATGAATCTAGCAGATTCCCTAGAGAAACAGTAGAAAAGATGGCTAAGTATCATATGTTAGGCATACCTTTTCCTGTTGAATATGGTGGGGCTGGGGGAGATGAAATAGCTTACGCTATAGCTGTAGAAGAGTTATCGAAGGCATGTGCTACTACAGGAGTTATACTTTCTGCCCACACTTCTTTAGGATGTTGGCCTATTTATAAATATGGAACAGAAGAACAAAAACAAAAATATTTAGTACCCTTAGCAAAAGGAGAAAAACTAGGTGCTTTTGGTTTAACTGAACCTAATGCAGGAACAGATGCAGCAGGACAACAAACTACAGCAATTTTGGATGGGGATAATTATATATTAAATGGAACCAAATTATTTATAACTAATGGAGGAGAAGCAGATATATACATAATATTTGCTATGACAGATAGAACTAAAGGAACTAGAGGTATATCCGCTTTCATAGTGGAGAAAGATACTCCTGGATTTAGTATAGGTAAGGTTGAAGATAAGATGGGGATTAGGGGTTCATCTACTGCAGAGTTAATATTTAGAGACTGTATTATTCCGAAAGAAAACCTCCTAGGAAAAGAAGGCAAAGGATTTGGAATTGCTATGTCAACTTTAGATGGTGGAAGAATAGGTATAGCAGCTCAGGCCTTAGGCATAGCGGAAGGTGCTTTAGAAGAGACTATTAAATATATTAAAGAGAGACAGCAATTTGGTAGACCTTTATCTAAGTTCCAAGGTTTGCAATGGATGATTGCAGATATGGCTACTGAAATAGAAGGGGCAAAACTATTGGTATATAAAGCAGCCTATAATAAGGCTAATGGACTTCCCTATAATAAGGAAGCAGCAATGGCTAAGTTGTTTGCAGCCAATACAGCTATGAATGTGACCACTAAATGTGTTCAATTACATGGTGGTTATGGATATACTAGGGACTATCCTGTAGAAAGAATGATGAGGGATGCCAAGATTACTGAAATATATGAAGGTACTTCCCAAGTACAACAGATGGTTATTGCAGCTAACCTTCTAAGATAATAAGGTGAAGGAGGAATATTGATGAATATTATAGTATGTATTAAACAAGTTCCGGATACCAATGAAGTTAAAATTGACCCTGTAAAAGGAACTTTAATCCGTGAAGGGGTACCAAGTATTATAAATCCTGATGATAAAAATGCTTTGGAAGAAGCGTTAAGAATAAAAGATGAGAAGGAAAACGTTAAAGTTACCGTACTCAGTATGGGACCTCCTCAAGCAGAAGTAGCTTTAGTAGAGGCAATTGCCATGGGTGCAGATGAAGGAATTCTTTTAAGTGACAGAGCCTTTGCAGGTTCAGATACCTGGGCTACATCTACTGCATTGGCTGCAGGGATTAAGCATATTGGAAATTATGATATTATATTTTGTGGAAGACAAGCTATAGATGGTGATACAGCTCAAGTAGGTCCCCAAATTGCAGAACATTTAGGGATACCACAGGTTACTTATGTGGAAGAACTTAATATAGAAGAAGGAAATATTAGGGTAAGACGCGCCCTTGAAGATGGATATTTTATTATTGAATCCAAATTACCAGTATTGGTTACTGCTATAAAAGAATTAAACGAACCTAGATATCCATCGATTAAAGGAATTTATGAAGCTTATAGAGGGAATAAGATAAAAGTATTGTCAGCCAAAGACATCCAAGCAGATGAAGATAATATTGGACTAGATGGTTCACCAACTCAAGTTAATAAATCTTTCACTCCACCAGGAAAAGGTGGAAAATCGGAAATGCTTGACGGCAGTCCAAAGGAACAAGCGAGAAAATTAATCGTCAGATTGAAAGAGGAAAAAATCATATAATTTATATTCTTGAGAGGAGGATAAGGTATGGCAGTAAAAGTATTGGTAGAAAAATGTATTGGTTGTGGCGTATGTGTTAGCGTTTGCCCTTTTGAAGCTATTGATATGGTAGATGATAAAGCCTTTATAACAGAAAAATGTACTGCATGTGGCGCATGTGTTGAAGAGTGCCCTGTAGAAGCTATAGAAAAGGAAGAAGAGAAAAAACAAGGAGTAAATATAGAAGAATATGAAGGGGTTTGGGTTTTTGCAGAACAAAGAGATGGAAACTTGATGAATGTTTCTATAGAACTTCTTGGAGAAGGTAGAAAAATTGCTGATGAATTGGGAACGGAATTAACAGCCATTTTATTAGGCAGAAATGTTAATAATTTAGCAGAGAAATTAGTGAAATATGGAGCAGATAAAGTACTCTATGCAGATAGCCCTCATTTAGAAGTATATACAACAGATGGATATACTAAAGTGATATGTGATTTAATAAGGACAAGAAAACCTGAAATAATGTTAATTGGTGCTACTAATATAGGTAGAGATTTAGGGCCGAGAATTTCAGCTAGAATACACACAGGGCTTACAGCAGATTGTACAAGACTTGATGTAGATTTAGAAAATAGAAGATTGATGCAAACTCGTCCAGCATTTGGTGGGAATTTAATGGCAACTATAATATGTCCAAACCACAGGCCTCAGATGTCCACCGTTAGGCCAGGAGTTATGGAAAAAGCTAAATATGATGAGAATGGAAAAGGGGAAATTGAAGTATTTGATCCTCAATTAAATGAAGAGGATATTAGGGCAAAAGTTGTAGAATATATTAAAGAAAAGAAAGCTCAAGTAAAATTGGAAGAAGCTCCTATTATAGTATCGGGTGGTAGAGGATTAGGAAATCCAGAAGGATTTAAACTTATAGAGGAATTGGCAGAAAAATTAGGTGGAGTAGTAGGGGCTAGTCGTGCTACTGTAGATGCAGGCTGGATAGAACAATCCCATCAAGTTGGTCAAACAGGTAAAACTGTAAGACCAGGATTATATATTGCTTGTGGTATATCTGGAGCAATTCAACATTTAGCTGGTATGCAGGATTCAAAGATTATTATTGCTATAAATAAGGATAAGGACGCACCTATATTCCAAGTTGCTGATTATGGGATAGTTGGCGATGTATATGAAGTATTACCAGAATTGATAGAAGGATTAGATAATATAGATGATATAATGGAAATTGCAAAAGTTTAGGATGATATTTAAAGGATGTAGAGAATTCTCTACATCCTTTAAAATTATAGATAATTGCATGATGAGTCTAATTATTATAAAATTAAATATATAAAGAATATAGAATATGGAGAGATTATATGAAGAAAACTCTAACCATTATAAGTTATAGCATAGAATCTATAAATGCTTACTATGCTCAAATAAAAAGTCTGTTTTCAGACAATATTATCGTCAACAAAATAACCATAGATGATATAAAAATTCATAAGAATATAGATGCAGATGTAATATTGATTCCATCTTATGATATGTTTAAAAAGGTAAAGGAATATATAAAAAAAGGTACGGATTTAATATTTGCCAACAGAACCATATCTAAATCAGGATTAGAAAAAATAATGGATATTGAAGAAGGGACAGAAGTAATATTAATTGATGAAAGTTCGGAAATGACAGAGCAAATGATTTCTGTAATTTACCAGTTAGGTGGAAGCCATATTGATTTGAAATCCTATTGGTCAGTAGAAGAGGATATTGAAGATAAGACTATAATTATACTGGGACAATCTAACTATCTACCTAATTCGGCAAAAAAAATAATAAATATAGGAAACAGCCTATTAGACTTTAACACAATAATAGATATTGGAATGAAATTCAATCTAATGTATATGCTAAATAGAAAGGATATAGGTACAAGTTATAAAGAGGTTAAGACTGCTAACTTTGGTTTAGCCGAAATTTTAGGACAATCTAATAGTCGAGAAAGTCAGTTGGATATACTACTAGAAGTTATCGATGCAGGAGTAATTGGGATTAATACTAATGGAACTATATTTTTATACAATGATCACGCAAAAAAGATATTAGAATTAAAAGAGGAACATGTTATTAGTAAAAACGGAATAGAGCTGTTCACTCAAATTCCCTTTAATTTTACCCTTCAATCTTTAAAACCAGTGGAAGAAAAAATTATAAAAATAAAAGGGGAAGATGTTATTGTAACTGTAAATCCACTCATACATTCAGAAAAACTATATGGAGCCGTTGCTATAATAAGAAAATATAGGGATACGGAAAACAAACAGCATATGTTGCGGAAAAAGTTGGTAGGTAAAGGTTATAAGGCAAGGTATGATTTTAACCATATTATAGGGAAAAGCAATGCTATCAATAAATGTAAGGATATTGCTAAAAGGATGGCAAAATCTAATTCCTCAATTCTAATTACAGGAGAAACAGGAACGGGAAAAGAGCTATTTGCTCAGGCAATTCACAATAACTCCCCGAGAAATAGATATCAATTCGTCCCCGTCAATTGTGGTGCCTTTCCTGAAAGCCTTTTGGAAAGTGAATTGTTTGGATATGAAGAAGGAGCCTTTACTGGAGCTCGGAAAGGCGGAAAACCGGGGTTATTTGAATTAGCCCATAATGGAACTCTATTTTTAGATGAAATTGCTGAGATGCCAATGAATCTTCAAGTAAAACTGCTAAGGGTTTTGCAGGAAAGGGAAGTAGTAAGAATTGGCGGTGACAGAATAATAAATGTAGATATTAGAATAGTAGCTGCCACCAATAGAGATTTAAAAAGTATGGTAAAAAGGGGAGAGTTTAGACAGGATCTA
Source organism: Clostridium sp. Cult1 (assembly GCF_021655095.1). Lineage (GTDB taxonomy): Bacteria > Bacillota > Clostridia > Tissierellales > Tepidimicrobiaceae > Schnuerera. The sequence continues at coordinate 2,408,773 of NZ_PPXW01000001.1, forward strand.
TATTATAGATTAAATGTACTTCCCTTAAATATTCCACCTTTAAGGGAAAGAAGAGAAGATATATTATTCCTGATAGAAGAGGTACAAAAACAGTTCAATAGTAATTTCACCTTAACTGAAAAAGCAAAAGAGTTATTACTAAGCCATAATTGGGAAGGAAATGTAAGGGAGTTAAGAAATTATGTTGAGTATTTTGTTAATTTGGATTCCAAAATAATAAAGGCTAAAGATCTGCCTTTTAGCTATGATCTAGAAATGGAGGATGAGCTAGATATAGGAGGAAAAGGCGGGATAATAATGAAATTTATTGAAACTACAGGCAATGATATAAGAAAATATATTTTTATATTAGAGGAACTACAAAAGGCTTATATAGATAATAGAAGACTTGGAAGAAGAAGTATTCACCGAATAGCAAAATCAAAGGGAATATTTCTAAGTGAGCAGGAAATAAGGACAATGCTGGCAGAACTTGAAAAATTATTCATGGTAAAGGTATCAAAGGGAAGAACTGGGACAGTAATAACAAAAGAAGGCATACGGGCATTGGAGTATTTAAGAATGGGTTAAAAGGGGTATAAAGGTCACCCCTTTTAACCCATTTATTATAATTGGACAATGAGTTCATCTGTAAAAATTTTAACTTGTGGAATACTTTTAACGAATTACCTTGTTCCATTCAATATATATAATCATATTTTCAATAATTATTGTAATTTTGAAAATATAAAATAGTGGCATAAATTTTGCAATTATTATATCTTGAACTAATTTTATATGCATTCAGTTATTTCAAAATGGGTAAATAATATAATCAAGAAGGAGGAGGAAATAATATGAAAAAGCTGTTAACAGGAAACGAAGCTATAGCCCTAGGGGCTTATGAAGCAGGGATTCATTATGCTGCTGCATATCCTGGAACACCAAGTACGGAAATATTAGAAAATATTGCCCCCTATAAAGAAGAAATAATTGCAGAATGGGCACCAAATGAAAAAGTTGCATTGGAATCTGCTTTAGGTGCTTCCATATATGGAGCTAGATCCCTTGCTGCTATGAAACACGTAGGATTAAATGTGGCTGCTGATCCTTTTTTTACTATCGGTTATACAGGAGTAAATGGAGGAATGGTACTAATTACTGCTGATGATCCAGGCCTTCATTCATCACAAAATGAGCAGGATAACAGATATTATGCTAAATTTGGAAAGGTAGCTATGATAGAACCAAGTGATAGTCAGGAAGCTAAGGACATGGTTAAAGCTGCCATGGAAATAAGTGAAGAGTTTGATACTTTGGTTTTAATGAGACTAACTACTAGAATATGCCATAGTAAATCAGTAGTGAAAGTAGGAGAAAGGAAGGAAGTACCTTTAAAACCCTATAAAAAGGATTTGCAAAAATACTATGTAGCCCCTGCAGTTGCTAAACAATTACATGTAGAAGTAGAAGAAAGACTTAAAAGACTAGAAAAGTTTTCTAATGAAACTGATCTAAACTATATTGAGTGGAATGATAAAAAAATGGGAGTAATTTCTGCAGGAGTAGCTTATCAGTATGCTAGGGAGATATTTGGAAATAAGGCATCCTATTTAAAGCTAGGCTTCACTTTTCCTCTTCCAATGGAGAAAATTAGAAAGTTTGCTGAAGAAGTAGAAATCCTTTATGTAGTAGAGGAATTGGAGCCTTTCATGGAGGAACAAATTAAAGCAGCTGGTATAGATTGTATAGGAAAAGATAAGATCCCTAATATTTGGGAACTAAATCCAGAAATAGTTGAAAAATCTTTACTAGAGAAGGATAGAGAGACTATAGATTATGATAAATCCATTGTTGTAAATAGACCTCCAACTCTTTGTGCAGGTTGTCCTCATAGGGGATTCTTCTATCAATTGAGCAAAAGAAAGAATGTTATGATCTCTGGAGACATAGGTTGCTATACTCTAGGGGGAGCAGCTCCATTAAACGCAATGGATACAACTATATGTATGGGAGCGAGTGTCAGTTTAGGCCATGGTGCTAAACGGGTAATCGACAAATATAATGACGAAATGAGAGTAGTAAGCGTTATTGGTGATTCTACTTTCTTCCATTCTGGTATGACTAGTCTTCTAGATGTGGTATATAATAAGGGAAATACCATTACCTGTATTTTGGATAATAGAGTAACTGGTATGACAGGCCATCAGGATAATCCTGGTACTGGATATACCCTTCAAGGAGAAATTACTGATATGGCGGATATTCCCAAAATAGTTGAAGCTTTAGGGGTTAAGAATATTAAAACCGTTAATCCATTAAGGGTAGATGAAATGAAAGAAGCCTTCGACTGGGCCTTTGATTTAGATGAACCTTCAGTAATTATTTCAAGATGGCCTTGTGCCCTTAAGAAATATTCTGAATATGATAAAGAAGAATTTGGACAGCTATCGGGAGTATGTGAAGTAGATAGAGAAAAATGTATTGGATGTAGAATATGTGTTAATACTGGATGTCCAGCAATACATTTTGATAAAGAAAATAAGAAATCAAATATTGATGATGTACAATGTGTAGGTTGCGAATTATGTATGCAAGTATGTCCGGTTAAAGCGATAGAGAAGGTAGGTGAATAGGATGGCAGATGTAAAAAGTATATTATTAGTAGGAGTAGGTGGACAGGGAACGATTTTAGCAAGTAAAATATTGTCAACAGGTCTCCTTGAAGCCGGATATGATGTTAAAATGTCTGAAATCCACGGTATGGCTCAAAGAGGAGGCAGTGTTTCTACCCAGGTAAGGTATGGAAATAAGGTTTTTTCACCTATTATAGGTAAAGGAGAAGCAGATATATTAGTTTCCTTTGAATCCATGGAGGCACTAAGGTGGTTAGAGTACTTAAAGCCTAATGGCAAGGTTGTAGTAAACGATTATGAAATACCTTCAGCACCAATACTTGCAGGAAAACAGGATTATCCAAAAGGAGTAATCAATATAATTGAAAATAAAGCAAATGCTAGCGTAATAAATGCAGGAAAAATTGCTGAGGAGCTAGGTAATACAAAAGTTATGAATGTGGTACTATTTGGTGCATTAATTAAAGCTATGGATCTAACCCATATAGATTGGGAGAAGGTTATTAAAGATACTGTAAAAGAAAAATTTGTAGATATAAATATAAAGGCTTTTCACGCTGGAATGGATTCAGTAGAATTGATGAATGCCTAGATTTGAAGATTGTTCAGTAAGAGGGATATCCTTTTGCTGAGCAATTGCTTTTACAATAATTTCATATGGGGAGAGTTGTTATGGTAATTAGAAATTTTGATGAATTGATAAGAAAGGTTTGGAATTTTGATAAGAAGAGAAAGGTTGCTGTAGTAGTTGCTGAAGATCAACATACTTTGGAAGCAGTCTTTAAGGCTAAAGAAGATAATATATTAGATCCTATATTAATAGGAAATAAGGATAGAATTAAGAAAATATTAGACACAAAAAATTATTCCCTAGAGGATGAATCCATTATAGATGTAGAAGATGAAGTAGCTGCTGCCTATAAAGGGGTAGAATTGGTAAAGATGAATAGGGCAGATTTTATAATGAAGGGGAAGATACAAACTGCAGATCTTTTAAAGGCTGTAGTTCATAAAGAGAAGGGGATTAGGACAGGAAACCTTATGTCTCATTTTGCTATTTTAGAGGTACCAACCTACCATAAACTATTGGTTATTACCGATGGAGGTATGGTTATGTATCCAGATAAAGAAGAGAAAAAGCAGATAATAGAAAATGCAGTAGGCATTTTAACAGCTCTTGGCTATGAAAAACCTAAAGTAGGTATTTTATCTGCTGTAGAAAAGGTTAATCCAAAAATGCAAGAGACAGTGGATGCAGATGAGTTAAAGCAGATGAACGAAAAGGGACAAATTAAAGATTGTGTTATTGAAGGACCTATATCCTATGATTTGGCTATGAATAGACAATCAGCAGAGATAAAAGGTTTTAACAGTCCTGTAGCAGGGGATGTAGATATATTAATTACTCCCAATATGACATCAGGCAATGTATTAGCCAAATCCCTTATATATTCAGGAAATTCTAAAATGGCAGGACTTATAGTTGGAGCCCAAGTTCCCATTGTGCTAACATCTAGAGGAGCTTCTACAGAAGAAAAATATCTATCTTTAGTATTGTCAGCAGCAGCTGTTTAAAGACTATAAGTTTTTAATATAAATCTATAAAGGAGAATGATAGTATGACTAAAAGTCTATTTAGAAATGAATTGTCCAAGTTAAAGCCATATGTACCGGGAAAACCCATAGAAGAAGTCCAACGGGAATATGGAATAGATGAAGTTGTAAAACTGGCTTCCAACGAAAATCAATTAGGGCCATCACCAAAGGCTGTTGAAGCAATTAAGAAGGAGCTAAATAATATAAATATATATCCTGATCCAGGAGCTATGGAATTAAGAAGGGAATTAGCTAGTAAGCACGGCTTAGAAGTAGAGAATATTGTTGTAGGAAATGGTGGAGAGCAAATATTACAAATGGTTGCAGAAGCTTTCATAAATCCAGGGGATGAGCTTGTAACATCAAGTACCACCTTTACTATTCTAGGAATCTGGGTAGAACATATGGGTGGAAAAAATGTAACTGTTTCTATGGATAACTATAAACAAGATTTTAAAGGATATATTGAAAGGATAAACGATAAGACTAAATTAATATATGTTTGTAATCCAAACAATCCTTTAGGAAATATAATGACAAAGGATGAAGTTGAATACCTTGTGGAAAATGTCCCAGATGATGTAGTTATAATATTTGATGAAGCATATTATGATTTTGCTAAAGTGAATCCTGATTATCCTGAAACATTGGAGATATTGAAGAAAAGACCAAATACTATTATACTACGAACCTTCTCAAAGGTAACAGGAATTGCAGGAATACGTGTAGGCTATGTACTTACATCAAAGGAAATTGCTACTGAAATGAGTAAGATTAAAGGTACTTTCAATGTAAATAGACTTGCACAGGCTGCAGCTATTGGAGCATTAAGGGATGAGGAGCATATTAACAAAACAGTTGAATTAAACTATAAATGTTTAAGCATGATGGAAGAATGCTTTGAAAGTCTTGGCCTTGAATATATAAAATCAAATGCTAATTTTATATTTGTAAATGTAAAAAGGGATTCAAAGCTAGTATCTCAGGAATTATTAAAGAGAGGTATAATAATAAAAGCAGGTCATATTTGGGGCTGGGATACTTGGCTAAGAGTAAGTACAGGAACATTAGAGCAAATAGAGAAATTCATAATTGTACTTAAGGAAGTACTTCAATAATTAAATGGAGTCTAATAGATAAGAAAGGAGACCAATAATGAGCTATAAGATATTGGCTATTAATCCAGGCTCAACTTCTACAAAAATAGCATTATATGAAGATGAAAAAGAGATTTTCACTAAGACCTTAGAACATCCTATTGAAATTATTGAAAAGTTTGGAAATGTCCAAGAACAGTATGAGATGAGGAAGGATTTAGTAATGTCCTTTTTAGAAAAGGAAGGTTATGATATCCATGAATTATCAGCTGTTGTAGGAAGAGGAGGTATGCTTCCACCAGTAAAATCTGGAGCCTATATAGTAAATGAGACGATGCTTGAGACCCTTGAGAAAAGACCTGCTATGGAACATGCTTCAAATTTAGGAGCACCTATTGCTTATGCAATAGCAAAGGCTGCAGGCATTAAAGCCTATATATACGATTCGGTGAGAACAGATGAATTAATTGACATAGCAAGGATATCTGGTATGCCAGAAATCCCAAGGACTAGCACTTGCCATGTACTTAATACCAGAGCTGTGGCTATAAAGGCAGCTAAGAAATATAATAGGATGTATAAGGATATGAATATTGTTGTGGCTCATTTAGGTGGGGGAATATCTTTAAATGTTCATGAAAAAGGACGTATAGTAGATATAATCTCTGATGATGAAGGGCCATTTTCCCCTGAGAGAGCTGGTAGGGTTCCATGTAGGGAACTTATAGAATTATGTTATTTAGGAAAATATGACAAAAGCACAATGCATAGAAAGTTGAGAGGTAATGGAGGGTTAAAAGCTTACCTAAATACATTAGATGCAAGGGAAGTTGAAAAGATGATCGAAGAGGGAGATGAAGAAGCTAAGCTAATCTATGAAGCAATGGCTTATCAAGTAGCTAAAGGGATAGGAGAGCTTGCTACAGTAGTAGAAGGAAAAGTGGATTTGATTATTCTAACAGGGGGAATTGCATATTCTAAAATGATGACTTCATGGATAACAAAGAGGGTACAATATATTGCACCAGTTGAAATAATGCCAGGTGAAAATGAAATGGAATCTTTAGCTTATGGAATACTACGAGTATTAAAGGGGGAAGAAGAAGCTAGAGAATATATTGAATAGAAGTTTAAGTTAATTTTAATTATATTTGTTTCTACTTGAACTTATTTTATCCCAATGATAAAATAGATATGGCAATAAAATAACTAACTAAAATATTTGCATAATAAAGTGGTTGAATTGAAAACCTTTTCACAGACTAAATAAAGGGAGGTATAGTATAATGTCAAAAGAAAGTTTAAATCCATTGGAAAGTGCTCAGAAACAGGTGAAAGCAGCTTGTGATGCTTTAGGCTTAGAACCAGCTGTATATGAAATATTAAAGGAACCTCAAAGAATGATTGAAGTTTCAATACCAGTAAAGATGGACGATGGTACTATGAAAGTATTCAAAGGTTATAGGGCGGTACATAATGACGCCATAGGACCTGGTAAGGGTGGTATTAGGTTCCATCCAGGAGTAAATCCTGATGAAGTAAAAGCCCTATCCGTTTGGATGACATTTAAATGTGGAGTAATGGGCGTTCCTTATGGTGGAGGAAAAGGTGGAATAACAGTAGACCCATTGACTTTATCTAAAGGAGAATTAGAAAGGCTTTCAAGAGGTTATATACGTGGGCTTTATAAATATCTAGGTGAAAAAATAGATGTACCTGCTCCAGACGTAGGAAGCAATGGACAAGTTATGGCATGGATGGTAGATGAATATAATAGATTAACTGGCGGATCAAATCTTGGAGTACTTACTGGAAAACCAGTGGAATGGGGCGGCTCAAAAGGTAGAAACGAAGCAACAGGTTTTGGTGTTTCAGTAATTGCTAGGGAAGCAGCTAGAGAACTTGGAATTGAAATGAAGGGTGCCAAAGTTGCAGTACAAGGTTTTGGAAATGTAGGAAGCTATACAGTGAAAAATGTTCAAGGCCAAGGGGCTACAATAGTAGCAGTTGGTGAGTGGGCACCATCTGTTGGAACTTATGCATTATATAATGAAGATGGTTTAGACTTTGCTGATATGAAAGCTTATATGGATGAACATAAGAATTTAGTTGGGTATCCAAAAGCTAAACAAATATCTCTGGATGAATTTTGGGGATTAGATGTAGATATACTTATACCTGCAGCTTTAGAAAATGCTGTAACAGTTGAAGTAGCAGAAAAGATTAACGCTAAACTAGTATGTGAAGCAGCTAATGGTCCAATTACACCAGATGCTGATAAAGTATTAGAAAGAAGAGGAATCCCTGTTACACCAGATATTTTAACAAATGCAGGTGGAGTAACAGTATCCTATTTTGAATGGGTACAAAATTTATATGGATACTATTGGGAAGAAAAAGAAGTAGAAGAAAAACAAGAAATTGCAATGGTTAATGCCTTTAAAGATATATGGGCTCTAAAACAAGAAAAGGACGTTACAATAAGAGAAGCTGCTTATATGATTTCAGTTAAAAAAGTAGCTGACGTAATGAAATTAAGAGGATGGTATTAATAAAATTGGACAGTGGGGACGGTTATAGCCGTCCCATTTTTTATGGACAAAGCACCTGTCCCCTCGTCCACTGTCTTAATTAAATTATTTGGGGTATAATAATTAAGGCGGAGGTGAAGTAAGATGAATTACAATGCAATAGAAAAAGACAATCAAATAGTAATAAAAAACATGATGGATTTTGAACCTAAACATATTTTTGAATGTGGTCAGGCCTTTAGATGGCATGTGGAGGAAGATGATAGTTATACAGCTATCCACAAAAGCAAAGTAATTAATGTAAAAAGAGATGGAAAGGATATTATATTTTCTAATACCAATATGGAAGATTTTGAAAACATATGGTATGATTATTTTGATTTAGGTAGAGATTATGGAGAGATAAAAAAAGAATTATCTAAAGACCCAATACTTAATGAAGCTATTAAATTTGGCGAAGGTATAAGGATACTGAATCAAGAACCTTATGAAACAACCATATCCTTCATAATATCCGCCAATAATCAAATACCAAGGATAAAAAGATCCATAGAGTTAATCAGTCAAAAGTATGGAGAATCTATAGGCTCATATAATGAAAAGGAGTATTTTTCCTTCCCTAGTTCAGAAATTTTAGCTAGCATAGATGAAAAGGAGTTAGAAGATAATTGTAAGGTAGGTTATAGGGCTAAATACATTGTGAATACTTCTAAAATGATTAAAAATAAAGAAATAGACTTAG
>NZ_PPXW01000001.1:2417383-2593427 GCF_021655095.1 Clostridium sp. Cult1
AGGAATAGTAGCTATGCAATCCCTTGGATTTACTTCACTAAATGCTTTAATGTTAATTGGAGTTATTAACGGCATAGATAAAAGTCTATTTAATAGTTCTTTGGATTTAGGAGGGAATTCATCCTATACTATTACAAAGATTCTTATACCATTGATGAGACCCGGGATTATTGTAGTGGGGTTACTTACTTTTGTTAGATCCCTAGCAGATTTTAGCACGCCCATTATTATAGGAGGATCCTTTAACGTATTAGCTACTCAGGCCTATTTAAATGTAGTAGCTTATTCGAATTTGCCTATGGCTGCAGCTATTAGTATATTATTATTTATACCTGCTATTATAGCCTTTATTTTATATAGAATATTTTTAAAGGATTCAAATATTATAACAGGAACTAATCTTCGGGGAGAATCTAATGAAACCATGGTCAGGATAGAGGGGTTTTTTCCTAGGTTATTTCAGATAATAGCATATTTGTTCCTAACTATGATGATTTTACAGTATCTATCCATCTTTATTTCTGCAATGACAAAACAAAGATTTGGAACCATGTATTTTACTTTTGATAATATAAAAGAATCTAAAAATTATATTTCGGGAAGTTTTTTAAGAAGTATTCTATATTCTTTGATTACTGGTGCTGTTGGAAGTATTATAGGCTTTTTAATTTCCTATTATTTAGAAATTAGAAAAATTAAAGGAATGAAGATCATAGACTTTATTTCTACAATGCCCTATATTATTCCGGGAACATTTTTTGGATTAGGATATATTTTAGCTTTTAATAAATATCCATTAGAACTTACGGGAACAGGCTTAATAGTAATTTTGAATTGTATTTTTAAACAGTTGCCATTGCCTACAAAGGCTAGTAGTGCAGTTATCTCCCAAATAAACCCTCAAGTAACAGAAGCTTGTAAGGATTTGGGAGCTCATGATATATATATATTAAAAGATGTAATAACTCCTATGTCAAAGCCAGCATTTTTAATATCCTTTGTTAATAACTTTACTGCAACTATGACTACCATAGGTTCTATAATATTTTTAGTATATCCTGGAAAGAAACTTGCTACTCTTGTAATGTTTGATGCTATACAAAGTGGTGAGTATAGGATAGGATCGGTAATTGCTTGTATGCTAATTCTTATTACTTTAGTTGTGAATATTACCTTTTCAAAATTCTTGTTGGAGGAAAAAAATGTTTATTAAGATAGATAATTTAACTAAAAAATTTGGGGATTTGACAGCAGTAGATAATCTAAGTTTTGAAGTGAATAAAGGTGAACTTATATGTGTATTAGGACCAAGTGGATGTGGTAAGACTACGGTTTTAAAGACTATTGGTGGTTTTCTAAAACCTGAAGTTGGTGAAATATATATTGATGGTGAAGATATAACTAATCTATCTCCAGAAAAACGGCCTGTATCTACTGTTTTTCAATCTTATGCTCTTTTTCCGCATATGACGGTAATACAAAATGTTGTTTATGGATTAAAATTTAGAGGTTTTTCAAAAAAAGCTGCTCTAATTAAAGGAGAAGAATATTTGGATATAGTAGGATTAAGAAAAGAAAAAGATAAGAAAGTAACCCAGTTAAGTGGAGGACAACAGCAAAGGGTAGCTTTAGCTAGATCATTAATTATCAATCCAAAAGTATTACTATTAGATGAACCTTTATCAAATTTAGACGCCAAATTAAGGATAAGGATGAGAGATGAGATTAAAGCAATTCAAAGGAGATTTAATATTACAATGATCTTTGTTACCCATGATCAAGAAGAAGCTTTATCTATTGCTGATAGAATATTGATAATGAATAAAGGAAGGCTAGAACAAATAGGAACCCCAGAGGAAGTCTATAATAATCCTAGAACTGAATTTGTATTAAATTTTATCGGTTGGTCTAATTCAATTAAAAGTAGAAATGGAAATTTAGACTTCATTAGACCAGAGAAAATTATTATGGATTCAAAGAAAGGGGAAATAGAAGGCGTTATTGAAGAAAAATTGTTTTTAGGCTCATTTATCCATTATAAGGTTAAGACAAAATCTCAAATCTATAGAGTGCAAAAAAATAATGATGGACAAAATGATTACAATATAGGAGATAGAGTCTATATTTCTATGGAAACTACTGGGCAAATCGTTCAGTAGTTTTTAAATTTTCATAAATAGAAAACTATAATTAGTATCAAATGATAATAACTTCTATTTAGCTAAAAATGTAGATTTCCAATAATTAAGGGTATATAATAGTAATTACATTTATTATCAATTAATATTATTTAGATTGATAATAAATTGATATTTAACATATTATATTATTGTGGAGGGAGTTATATGGGAAATTATGAATTGGGAGTAAAGGTTTCAATAATTACAATATTAATAAACATTATTTTATCTGCAGCTAAGGTCTTTGCTGGAATTATAGGCCAGAGTAGTGCTATGCTAGCTGATGGAGTTCACACTCTATCAGATGTACTTACGACTTTAGTTGTACTTGTTGGATTAAAAATTTCATCAAAAGAAGCAGATGAAAACCATCCGTATGGGCATGAGAAATATGAACCTGTTTTTGCAAAAATATTGAGTATATTTTTGGTTATTACTGGGATTCTAATTGGTTATGAAGGAATTAAAATATTGATAACTGGGGAAATTAAAACGCCTGGTAGAATAGCTCTTATTGCTGCTTTGATTTCAATAATATCAAAGGAAGCTATGTTTTGGTATACAATAAAAGCAGCCAAAAAGATTAAAAGCTTTTCTATGGAGGCGGATGCATGGCATCATAGAACAGATGCTTTATCTTCAATTGGAACTTTTATTGGGATTTTAGGAGCAAGAATGGGATTTAAGGTACTGGATCCTATAGCAGCAGTTATAGTAAGTATTCTAATTATAAAGGTAGGTGTAGATTTATACATGCAATCCATAAGGGGACTAGTGGATCAGGCAGCAGACGACGAAACTATAGAAAAAATAAAAGATTTAACCTTTTCTGTAGAAGGAGTTAAAGATATAAAAAATTTAAAGACTAGAATCTTTGGAAACAGGATATATGTGGATGTGGATATACTTGTTAAAGGAAGCCTTTCAGTAACAGAAGGTCATGAAATTGCAGAAAGAGTACATGATTTAATCGAAGATAGTATTGATGATGTTAAGCATTGTATGGTTCACGTTGAGCCTGAATAAAGACAATAGTATATGGATAATAAACAAATTAGACCATAGGAAATATTCTATGGTCTTTTACTATAAATAAATATATGTAATAAATATATGTTTTAAAAAAATTTAAACAATCAAAAAAGATATTCGAATATTGCAATAATTCAGAAAAAATATTGATAGATAGGTAAATATATAATATAATAAAAAGTAAGTAATTCAAAAAATATGTAAATATAAAATAATGGAATATTTGATTATAAACAGATCAGTTATAACGATTAATTAACAGGTTGTTAATTAAAATACAACAGTAGTACCAGTTAATAAACTTTAGGATGCTACTGTTTTATTTATAGACAAATATTTAAGAATATAATAGAAAGGGGGTATTTTCTAGGGTTACTATTATAATTTATAAGGAGGTATAGGTATGTTTAGATTAAAAACTATAGTTTTAGTATTATTACTTATTTTAGTTTTATCGCTTCCAGTTTTTGCAGAAGGAGAAAGTACAGCAAATTTTGGTTGGCTGTCAATTCTACCACCGTTATTGGCAATACTTCTTGCATTTATAACTAAACAAGTATTAGTATCCCTGTTCTTGGGAATATTTATTGGGGCTACTATGTTAAATGGATGGAATCCTTTTTATGGTTTTTTAAGAACAATGGATAATTACTTAGTAGGTTCTTTAGCTGATTCCTGGAACGCAGCAATTATAATATTTTTGCTAGCCATAGGTGGAATGGTAGGAGTAGTAAATAAGATGGGAGGAACAATAGCAGTAGCAAAGGCATTGGGCAGGAAAATAAAAAGCCCTAGATCTGCTCAACTATATACCTACTTATTAGGGGTGTTTGTTTTCTTCGACGATTATGCAAATACTTTAATCGTTGGTCCAACTATGAGACCTCAAAATATTTACTGTTGATGAAGCTTTTGATGCTTGGGTTGATGGAGCAAAATCAATGTTAATGGCGTGTATGATTTTAGTATTAGCCTGGTCATTGGGCAGCGTAACAGGGGATGTGGGAACTGCTGAATTTTTAGTGGGAATAGTTCCTAAAAACTTCCCCTTTGCCATATTGCCTATAATAATATTTTTCATGTCAGCTATAATATCTTTTGCTACCGGGACCGCTTGGGGAACTATGGCCATCGTTATTCCATTAGCTGTTCCCATGGCACATGCATTTGTTCAAAGTGGAGGAGATCCACATATGATGACAATTACACTGGGAACAGTTTTATCTGGTGCCATTTTTGGAGATCATTGTTCCCCAATTTCTGATACAACCATAATGTCTTCTATGGCATCGGGAGCAGATCATTTAGACCATGTGAAGACTCAGATGCCTTATTCTATAACGGTGGCTATTGTTGCTGGAATATCCTATATACTTGCAGGTTATCTTTCAGCCCATCCAATAATAATTTTATTAATTGGAACTGCAGTTATTATTGGAATTGTAAAATACTTTGGTAAATCTGTTAAAGAAGAAGATCTAAAAAAAGAAGCCACCATAAATTAGTAAAGAAGCTGTTAGATTTTCTAACAGCTTCTTGTTTATTTAGCCTTTTATGATATAATAAAATCGGTGATATTCAATGAATTATATTAAATTGAAAATAATAGCTTATTAAATATAAAGAGTATTTTAATAATATAATATTTGAAGGAGGCAAAACTATGGCAGAGATATTAAAAGGTAATGTGGTAGCTACTCAAATTAAGGAAAAGATGAAAAGAGATATTGAGGAGCTAGGGAAACATGGCAAGGTACCTACATTAGCGATTGTTAGGTTAGGGAATAATCCAGGGGATATTTCCTACGAAAAGAGCATTATTAAAAATTGCGATAATATAGGTATTAAATCTAAGGTTTTTGAAAAAAATGTGAATATTAAGACAGAAGAACTTATTGAATTAATTGAAGAACTAAATAATGATGATAATATTTCAGGAATATTAGTCTTTAGACCATTGCCAAAGCATATCGATGAGGAAATTATTAGAAATGTTATTAATCCATTAAAAGATGTAGATTGTATGCATCCATTAAATTTAGAAAGAATATTTGAAGGAGATATGGATGGATTTGCACCATGTACCCCTAAAGCTGCTATGGAAATCTTAAAGTATTATGATATACCTTTGGAAGGTAAAAATGTTGTAGTTGTAAATAGAAGTATGGTAGTAGGAAAACCATTAGCAATGATGTTATTAAAGGAAAATGCTACAGTTACTATTTGTCATTCTAGAACAAAAAATTTAGAGGAAATTACCAATAAAGCAGATGTAGTAATTATAGCTTTAGGAAAAGCTAAGTTTTTTGGAGAAGAATATTTTAATGAAAACTCAATTGTAATAGATGTAGGGGTTAGTCTAGATGAAAATGGTAAATTAAGTGGAGATGCAGATTATGAAAAATTATCGCCTAAGGTAGATAAAATAACTCCAGTTCCTGGAGGAGTAGGTAGTGTCACTACCTCCATATTATTAAGTCAAGTTGTTTTGGCTTGTAAGAATATATAGGAATAACTTTCTAAAAGAGTCTTAATTAAATATAAGACTCTTTTTTCCTTTTTGTAACAAAAATAGTGGTTTTTCTATGAAGGAGAAAAAGATACATTAATAGAAATATAAAGAGAATATCTTTTAGGAGGGGATAAATTGGAATTTTCAATGGATGTTTTAAAAAACTATTTGATAGTGAAGCTTAAGGGAGAATTGGATCATCATACATCTGAAGATCTAAGAAAAAAGATTGATCAACAATATTATAAAAACAATCTACTTAATATAGTTTTGGATTTGCGGGGGTTAAGTTTTATGGATAGCTCTGGTATTGGGCTTATAATGGGTAGATATAAAAATTGTATGGATAGAAAAGGAAAGGTTTATGTTATTAGTACAAATCCATATATAGATAGAATACTGAAGATGTCTGGATTGTTAAAAATAGTTAATACCTATTCGTCTATTGATGAAGCTATAAGGGATTAGGAGGATGATAAAATGATAGAGAAAAATTATATGAAATTAGAATTTTTGAGCAAGTCTAATAATGAATCTTTTGCTAGAGTAGTAGTAGCTGCATTTGCTTCTCAATTAGACCCTACTATAGAGGAGTTATCAGATATTAAAACGGCAGTGTCAGAAGCGGTTACCAATGCTATTATTCATGGATATGAATACGGAGAAGGTTTAGTAATAGTTGAGGCAGAAATTGAAAATAATAATATTGAAATAACTATCGAAGATAACGGAAAAGGGATTGAGGATGTTAACAAGGCTATGGAACCTTTCTATACCTCAAAACCTGATTTAGAACGATCCGGTATGGGATTTACTGTTATGGAAACCTTTATGGATGAGTTAGTGGTTGAAAGTTATATTGATAAAGGTACAAAAATTAAAATGAAAAAGAGTTTTAAAAGTCTTTCAGATAGGAAGTAGATACTATGAAAAAAGGGAATAGAGATTATGTTTTATTAAGTCATGAGGAAACTATAGAATTAATTGGAAAAGCACAAAATGGGGATATGGAAGCAAAGGATAAGTTGGTAAAGCATAATATGGGTCTTATAAAAAGTGTTTTAAGGGGGTTTACCAATAGAGGCTACGAGATGGATGATCTATTCCAGATAGGTAGCATTGGTCTTTTAAAGGCTATAGATAAATTTGATACATCCTATGATGTAAAGTTTTCAACCTATGCTGTTCCTATGATTGCAGGAGAAATTAAAAGATTTTTAAGAGATGATGGACTTATTAAAGTAAGTAGATCATTAAAGCAGACTGCTAATAGAGTAAAGTATACTCAGGATAGACTTTCAAAAATATTGGGTAGAGAACCAACTATACAGGAGATTTCTGATGAATTAGATATTGATAAGGAGGATATTGTAATGGCTTTAGAGTCTTCTTATCATCCGGATTATCTATATGATGTAGTACATCAGAACGAAGGAAATCCTCTATTTTTAATTGATAAAATAAGCGCAGAAGAAGATAGAGAAAAAGATATTATCGAGAAAATAATTTTAAAAGAAATGTTATCTAAACTTAAGGAAAGAGATAGACAAGTTATTGTTTTAAGATATTTTAAGGATAAAACTCAGGTTCAAGTTGCTGAGTTATTAGGAATATCCCAAGTTCAAGTATCCAGAATAGAAAAAAAGATAATAGAAGAGATGAAGAGAATGTTAGTTAAGGCATGAAATTATGCCTTAATTTTTTTGAATTAAAAAAAAATATAAGAGAATAATAATTGTAGAATGGGGTGATTAAATGTATAAAAAAATGAAAATACATAAAACTAAAAGAAATGTTTTGGCTATTTTAATAGTAGCTTTACTTTTATTTGGTTGTATTTTGTGGTATAGAGAATTAGGTACAAATAGGGAAGTGCCAAAAAAGGCAAAGTTTGTTATAAATTCTATAATGAGGGGTGATAGTTATCGCTAATGAGCAAGTATATATTAATCTTGATACCAAGTATTCAATAGAATTGAATACTCATGTGTATGTAGAAGACATAGGGCAGGTTTATTGCAAGGATGACAATATTAAAAAAAGAGTAGAAAAGGTTAGAATCTATAATAGTAAGAGCGAAGAAATGTATGATTATATTTCAGGTAATGAAATAACCACAAAGATATTAGAGAATATAGAAAATGTTGATATTACATTGATAGGAGGCCCTGATGTATTATTGGAAGTTAAAGGAAAGGAAGATCCCAGTAGGATTTTTAATATTGTTAAAATTGCTATTGTTATGTTAGTGTTATTCTTTGGTGCTGGAGCTGCAATTATTAACTTCTATGAAGACGTCAATATGAGTAAATCTATGGAAAAGATATACTTTACTATTACAGGAATAAAAAAAGATAACCCATTAATACTGACAATTCCCTTATCTATAGGAACTGGATTAGGTATGTTTGCATTTTTTAGTAGGATATTTAGCTTTAGTAAAAGAAGGAGACAGGAGCCAGGGCCACTGGAATTAGAGCTTTATCTTTATGATAAAGATGTAGAAGAGAATATCCTTAACGACTTAAAAAAACAAAAAACTGAAGATCTAAACAGGTGGTGAAATATATGGGAAAGCAATTTTAATTTCTATAATTGGGGCTTCCACAGGAATTACAGTAGGCAGTGCAGCTGCTGCTTTTTTAACTCTATTAAAAATTGTGCCTAGAGTAACTCAGATAACTGAAACTGAGGAATATATTAAAATATATGAATATATCATCATTATTGGTGGAACCATTGCTAGCTTTATATATTTTTCAAGTTTTAAAATCAATATAAGTAAGTATTTTTCAGTTTTGATTGGGATAGCTATCGGTATATTTTATGGATTATTTGCTTCTGCATTGGCAGAGGTATTAAACGTAATGCCAGTATTTGCAAAAAAATTTAAAGCTAAGCATCAATTAAAATTTATTATTGCAGCATTAATTTTGGGTAAATTAATAGGTTCTTTATATTATTGGTTAATATTTAAAAAAGCTTAGGAGTGAAAATATGGATAAGATGACAAAGAAAGAATACCAAAGATATGCTGAAAAAAAGATACCAAAACCTACCTACTTTAAAAATATTCTATTTGCTTTTATAGTGGGAGGATTAATATGTGTAGTAGGTCAAATTATTAGGAATATATTGTTCAAATATGGATTAGATGAAAAGGAAGTTACTTCTGCTACCTCTATACTATTAGTATTTTTAGGATCTTTTTTAACAGGATTAGGGTTATATGATAATATAGGAAAAATTGGTGGAGCTGGAGCTGCCATACCTATTACTGGATTTGCAAATTCAATTGTTTCTCCAGCTATGGAATTTAAAAGAGAAGGGTTTATTTTTGGCGTTGCTGCCAGAATGTTTAGCATAGCAGGACCTGTCCTAGTATATGGAATTAGTAGTTCGATTATTGTGGGAATTTTATATTTATTACTTTCAAAAGGAAGGTGATATCATGTCTATTAAAAGGATTGGAAAACAAACTGTAAAGCTTGCTAATCCTCCATCTATCATTGGCACTGCATCAATTGTGGGGCCAAAGGAAGGAGATGGTCCCCTAAAGGATTATTTTGATTTAATATTAGAAGATGACATGTGGGGACAGGAATCCTTTGAAAAAGCTGAAGCTAGAATTCAAGAAGAAGCAATTAAACTAGCAATTTCGAATGCTAATCTATCTCCTAATGATATTGAATATCTTTTTTCTGGAGATTTGCTAAATCAAATAATATCTTCTTCATATACTGCAAGACAATTAGAAATTCCTTATTTTGGACTATATGGAGCCTGTTCAACTATGACAGAATCTTTAAGTTTAGGAGCTATGGTAATAGATGGGGGATTTGCAGATAATGTGGTTTGTGCGACTTCTAGCCATTTTAGTTCTGCTGAAAGACAATATAGATTCCCACTAGAATATGGTTCACAAAGGCCTTTTTCTTCACAATGGACAGTAACAGGTGCGGGTGCTACAGTATTATCTTCTACTGGTAATGGTCCATATATAACCTACATTACTACCGGTAAAATTAAAGATTTAGGAATAACAGATGCTAATAATATGGGAGCTGCTATGGCACCAGCGGCACTTGAAACTATATCACAACATTTTAAGGATACAGGGTATAACCCTAATGCTTATGATTTAATAATTACTGGGGATCTAGCAATGGTTGGTAAAAAGATATTATTGGATTTAATGAAAAAGGAAGGGTATGATCTTTCTGAGAATTATTCTGACTGTGGGATAAAGATATTTGATGGTGTAGAGCAGGATACCCATGCTGGAGGAAGCGGTTGTGCCTGTGCAGCTGTTGTTTTTAATGGTTATATTTATAAGGAAATGATGAAAGGAAATTTAAATAGAGTAT
This sequence comes from Clostridium sp. Cult1, assembly GCF_021655095.1. Classification (GTDB taxonomy): domain Bacteria; phylum Bacillota; class Clostridia; order Tissierellales; family Tepidimicrobiaceae; genus Schnuerera. Next base: position 2,427,475 of record NZ_PPXW01000001.1, read on the forward strand.
TGCTAATCGCTACTGGAGCTTTGCATTCACCAATATCAACTTTGCAAGGTGAATCTATACCAGGGATAGCTCATGCTGTAACTATAGATAATCTTGTTGAATAGAGAGGATGATATAGATGGAATATTTAAAGGTTTTTTTAGTAGGAGGATTAATATGTGTAATTGGACAAATACTCTTAGATACTACTAAATTGACTCCAGCTCATATTCTAGTAATATTCTTAGTATCAGGTGTAGTTTTAGGAGCTGTTGGTTTATATGAACCATTAGTAAAATTTGGAGAAGCCGGAGCTTCTGTGCCTATATCTGGATTTGGGTATGCTTTAAGTAAAGGGGCTATTGAAGGGGCGAAATCGAAAGGTGTAATAGGTGCCTTTATGGGAGGTCTAGAGGCAACAGCAGGAGGGATAGCGGCAGCTATTATATTTGGATATATTATGGCAATCGTATCAAATCCTAAGACTAAAGGATAAGAGGAGTCAGAATTGGCTCCTCTTAATGATTGTTTTCATTATTTCCATCATCATTTTCATTTCCATTGTTATTATCGCTATTACCGTTATTATTACTATTATCGCCATTATTATCATCAAACTCATCTTCACTATCTTCGTCATTTCCATTATTTATTAGATCATTTAGCCAATCGCTAATCCAATTATCCTTATCATGTATATCGCAAACTTCTGTTGGAACAGTATATTGATAATCTGACGGAACTATACCTCCATTACTAGCAGGATCATAAGGTGGTTCCCTTTTAATAAATACTCTTTTTCCTATACTATCCTCGGGACAATATTCATTAGCAATTTTGTTAGTGGTAATATCCACTTCTACCTCCACATGAGTATCGCAGAATTCAGTAGGTTGAGTACCTTCGACAAATATTTCCTTTCTAATAGTACTACCTCTAGGATCACGGCTGCATAGTTCTGTTGCTAATTTACCAGATTGTGTACAAATATTTACTGAAACAATATTTGCCGGTTGTTCGAAATTTTTGGTTTCTAATCCTTCATGAACTCTTGTCATTACAATTTTCCATAGTTGAGCAGCCATTGCACTACCTTGATTTAATTTAATCTGAGGAGAGTCATTACCTATCCATAAACCTGTTACATAATAAGGGGTAAATCCAACAAACCAAGCATCTGCTTTATCCTGGGTTGTACCGGTTTTACCTGCTGTTGGCATATTAGGTATTTGAGCTCTTCCTGCTATACCGTTAGATACAGTTGTTCTTAATATATCACTCATTATATATGCTACCTGAGGTGAAACAACAGTATTTTCTTTTGGTTTATTCTCTAATAATATATTATCATCTTTGTCTAATATTTTTGTAAAAGATATAGGCTTGATATAGGTACCACTATTTGCAATAGAACCATAAGCTGCAGTCATATCTAGTGGGCTTAATCCCTTTGTCATACCTCCTAATCCTAAGGCAGATAGATTTTCATCATTACTAGTTTTATTTTCTGCACTTGTTACAAAATTATCTTTAGAAGGATTATCCTTATTTATTATTCCCATTCTGCTTAAATATTCCATAGAAGTACCAACACCAATGGCTTCAACTGTCTTCACAGAATTTACATTTACAGACTGCTCAACTGAACGCCTTAAAGTATGGATACCTTTATATCCTGTATACCAATTATTAGGCCATCTATTGCCGTTACCATCATAAAAAGGTATATCATCAATAGGTGTAGCTGCAGTATATCCATTATCTAAAGCAGGTAAGTATGCAGCCAATGGTTTTATAGTTGAACCAGGTTGTCTTGCAGAAGAAGTAGCACGGTTAAGAATCCGATTACCTTCTACATCCCTACCTCCTACCAATGCTTTTATTTGTCCAGTTCTATAGTCCATTATGACAGTAGCTGATTGGGGTTGTACTATTCCTTCATCTTGTCTATAGAAATATTTTTCATTTATTAACAAATTACCTTCTTCATCAATTTGATAAAAATCAGAATTATCCTTTAAAAAATTGCTAGATATAGTTAAGGATTTATCTTCTCCTATAGAAAAGTCCTTTTCAGGCAATGATAGTGAACCCATTCTATAGGTAACTAAGTTTTTCCTGCCATCTATAGTATAGTAATCTGCTATATCTATATTACTCTTGTAAAGAGTTAATTTTGGATTATTAATTATCAACTTTCCATCAGCAATTTCATAGGTACCTTTTTCTATTATAAGGTTATAGTTTTCATTTAATATATTTTCTTGCCTATAAAATAAAATATTATTTCTATCATCAATAATATTTTGTGCTTTATTAAGTTTCCAACTTATTAAAGCAGGACCTTTTATATTGTCTGGATTACCTAATAAGACTTCAGTGAAATTATTATATATATCTTCTAAAATTCTTTGAAGCTCTAAATCCATAGTAGAATATATTTTAAGTCCACCAGTATATAGTTCTTCCTCAGCTTCTTCTCTAGAATATCCAAGTTCATTCATCAATGCATCCATAACTTGAACTTTTATAAAATCGTTAAAATATGAAGAAATACCTTGAATTTTCTTTTGCCCTGGTTTTATCTTAGCTTTAATATCTTCATTTAAGGCAGCATTATATTCATCTTCGGTGATTTTGCCCAATTCCAACATTTTTCCTAATACAACTTTTTGACGATTTATAGCCTTTTCATTGTAGACAGCAATATATTTTTCTCCTAAAATATCTACCTGTCCAACTTCAACATGTTTTTCAGCATCAAAATCTTCAGGTTTTAAGGTTTGATATAAAGCATATCTAGTAGGGCTCTGAATGATACCTGCTAAAACGGCAGACTCAGCAATAGTCAGATCTTCAACATCTTTTGAAAAATAAGTTTGGGCAGCCTCTTGAACACCATAAGCTCCTTGGCCTAAGAAAATTCTGTTCAAATATGCTTCTAAAATTTGATCTTTTGTTAATGCATTTTCTATTTGCAGAGCTAGGTAAGCTTCTTTAATTTTTCTATCAAACTTTTTTTCATTAGAAAGATAGAGATTTTTAGCCAATTGTTGAGTTATTGTGCTGGCACCTCTTACAATATGGCCTGCTTTAACATTGTCTATAGCTGACTTAACAATACCTTTTGGGTCTACACCTATATGGTCCTCAAATCGTTCGTCTTCAATAGCAATAAAAGCATCTTTTAAATGTTTAGGCATCTGATCGATATCTACAATAGTTCTATATTCTTCAGTCTGAATTTTTTCCAAAACATTACCATTTTGATCCAATATAAATGATGTTTGATTTAATAATGAACTAATATTAGTTGGATTTATTTTGGGAGCATCTTTGGCGATAGCAATAACTATGCCGGTAATTGCTCCTGCTGCTATAATAGCTAGTACAACTAATAGTAAAAAGAAAATTTTAAGTTTTTTCTTCCATTTGGGCTTTGATTTTTTCTTATTGTCTTCTGACATCAAAATACCTCCTTAATCTAAAAAAAGGTAGTAAACAAATCAATTATACCACACATATCAAAGAATGTTAATAAAATGAATTATTAAAATATATAGTCTGGTTTTTTAATTATTATCCTTAATCAGTATATTATACATATATTATATATTAGGAGGGATTTTTGTGAAATACTATCTAAATATAATAAAAAGAAAAAGATTATTATTATGGATTATAATCTTGTTATTATTAGGATTATACATATATAAATATATTGACAAGAATATTGCTCCTACTGTAACAGCAATTGCAGAAGTTAAAGCTAGATCAGTAACTACAGAAACTATAAATGATACTATAAAAAATAAAATAAAAAGGGACATAAATTATAATGATTTAATATTCGTCAAATATGATAATGAAGGGAAAGTAACGCTTATGCAAGCCAATACAATTTTAATGAACAGCATAGCTTCTGAAGTAGCATTGGAAGTACAAGAGCAATTAAAAGAAATTTCTGAATCTATAATAAAAGTGCCTTTAAGGAATGCTTTCGACACTCAACTAATTAATTTGCCAAGTATAAAAATAAAAATCATTCCTCAAGGGTCAGTGTCTGTAGATTTTGCAACAGAATTTGAGTCAACAGGTATTAATCAAACTAGACATAGGATATATATAATCGTAGTTACGGATATAAAAATGATAGTTCCTTTAGAATCTGAAACTTTAAGGATTACCACAAATATACCAATAGCTGAAACCATTATCGTAGGAGATGTACCTGAACAATATGTAAATATACCTAAAGAGGGTATATTAAATATAGTGGATTAATGGTATAATACTGGTAAATAAACTGTTATGTTAATCTGAAAGGGTGATATATTGATTGAAGGAGCTATAAGAAGAGAAAGAACTTTGATTGTAGGAGTAGAGCTAACAACAGATAGCATAGATATAGATAATTCTATGGATGAATTAGAAGAACTAGTAAATGCAGCTGGAGGTATAGTTTTAGGAAGAGTTATTCAAAGAAAATATTCAATAGATCCTGCCTATTTTATTGGTAGGGGTAAGGCAATTGAAATAAAAAATTACTGTGAAGAATTAGATATTAGTACAGTGGTATTTAATGATGAATTATCAGGTGCTCAGTTACGAAATTTAGAAAAAATAATTGATAAAAAGATTGTAGATAGAACCAATTTAATACTGGATATATTTGCTAATAGGGCCACTTCTAAGGAAGGTAAATTACAGGTCAAATTAGCCCAACTCAAATATAGATTACCAAGACTAGTAGGATTTAGAGATTATTTGTCTAGAGAAGGTGGTGGAATTGGGACTAGAGGGCCTGGTGAACAAAAACTTGAAACGGATAGGCGTCATATATTAAGAGAGATTAATAATATCGAAAAAGCTTTAAAAGAAGCAGGAAAAACAAGGGATATAAAGAGAAAAAAGAGAAAGGATTCTAACCTTCCTATAGTAGCACTGGTAGGCTATACAAATGCTGGCAAATCTACATTATTAAATAGTATTATTAAGATGAACGAAGAATACGATGAATCTAAAAAGGTTTTTGTATATGATATGCTTTTTGCAACCTTAGATACATCTTTGAGAAGAGGAAAGTTGCCTAATGGGCAAGCTTTTTTAATAACGGATACTGTAGGTTTTGTAAGTAAACTTCCAACCCATTTAGTAGAGGCATTTAAAGGTACATTAGAGGAGGTTCTATATGCAGACTTAATTCTTCATGTTGTAGACGCTTCAAGTGAAGATTTAGATATACAGATAAATACAACTACTGATATTTTAACAGAATTAGAGGTTTTAGATAAGCCAATAATTACAGTGTTCAATAAAATGGATAAAGCAAATATTAGTAATTTATTATTTGATAATAAATATGTAGATAAAAAGATTTTCATCTCTAGCAAAGATAGGATTAATTTAAATGAATTAATGGAACTAATTCAGGATAATTTACCTATTAAATATAAGGATGTTACTCTATTGATACCTTATGATAGCCAATATTTAGTTAATTATTTTTTAGAAAACTATAATGTAGATTCTATTGAATACAAAGAAAATGGTACAGAGTTAAGTTTAAATATAAGTTCACAAGATTATGAAAAGTATTTAGAATTCATCATTTAGCATATTTTGAATAGAATTAATTTTTAAAAAAATATAAATATTCATTGAATAATTAAAGAATTTTGGGTATGATAATAGTAAGATAAAAAAGGAGGCTGATTTCTATGATTGTTAGAAATTGTGCAGGTGGTGTGGTATTTAATGGGGATAAGGTTTTGATTTTAAAAAATGAGAAAAATGAATGGGTATTACCTAAAGGGAAAATTCGTAACGGTTCTCTTCCAACAGAAACGGCCATTAGCCGCGTTAAGTATGAAACGGGTGTAGATGCTAACATCGTTTCTACTGCTGGAGAAACTAGTTACGAATTTTTTTCTTTATCTAGAAAACAAGCGGTATGTAATATTATAATCTGGTATGTCATGGAGTCGTTAGGTAACCATTATAATATAAATAAAGAAGAAGGTTTTAAAGATGGGGGATTTTATCCGATAGATAAGGCTATAGAAATGATTACTTACAGTCAGGATAAATCCTTAGTGAGTTTGTCTTATAAAAAGTATCTTGAGTTTAAGGATTATGAAATAGACCAGATTTATGCATAGACTAGTGTTATGGATAAAGCAGACTTTAATAATTAAAGTCTGCTTTATCCATTGTTGTATCAAGAACGGTAAACCATAGAATTAATATATGATATAATGTTTGTGTATAAAAAATAATTGAGGAATTGATTCGTTTTAAAGAAGTGAGGCTATACCTTTATAGATTTAAGATGAAAGGAGATGCAGAATGGATAATATTTATAGAACTATACATAGATATGGGGAAGATGAAATGGTAATTAACAAATCAAGATTTATTGGATATGCAATGCCTATCGGATCAGAAAATGAAGCCCTAGATTTTATTGAAAAAATAAAGAGTAAGCATAGGGATGCAACTCATAATGTTTATGCCTATGTTTTCGGAGAAGATAATAATATTCAACGATTTAGCGATGATGGAGAGCCTTCTGGAACAGCAGGAATACCAGCATTAGAAGTTATAAAGAAAGAAGAACTTAGAAATGTGGTAGTAGTAGTTACTAGATATTTTGGCGGAATTAAATTAGGTACTGGAGGGCTTATAAGAGCATATACTAAAGGGGCAAAAATTGGATTAGAAGCAGGAATAATAATTGATAAGGTACTCCATACTAAATTAAAGATTAGGATAGATTATACAATATATGGGACTATTGAAAACTATCTTATGACCAAGGGTTATCTAGTAGATGATGTAGTATATGATGACGCAGTAAATATTTATGTTTATATTAAATTTTCAGAAGTGGATTATTTTAAGAAGACTATTATTGATATAACTAGTGGTCGAGGAATTATTGAAAACATAAGCGAGGAATACATCTCTATGAAAAATGGCAAAAGGATAAAATGATTAAATTAATACAGCTCTAAGGGGTATAAATATATTGAGGTGATTCTATGATAAAGAAAGAAATGTTAGATAAAAAGGTTTGGGCTGTAGTAGGAGTAACTCCTAATAAGGAAAAGTATGGATATAAAATATGGAAAAAACTATTGGACCATGGCTATGAAACCTATGGAATCAATCCAAAATATGATTATATCCAAAAGGAAAAAATATACACTTCTTTAAAAGAAGTGCCAAAAAAAATAGATGTAATTGATTTAGTAGTTCCTCCCAAAGTTAGTCTAAAAACTTTAGAGGAAGCTAAAGAGCTAGATATTGATTATATATGGTTTCAGCCAGGAACTTATGATGATAAAGTTATAGAAAAAGCCACAGAATTAGGTTTTAAAATCATATATAATGATTGTGTTTTAGCTACATTAAATGAACTTGAAAAGAAATAGGTATTTTCAAACCTATTTCTTTTTGAAAAATTCATATATACCAATAAATAGAAGAAATATCCCAAAGTATTTTCTTAGGGAATCTGGGTTTATTTTCATTGCTAAAAGAGATCCTATCATAGCACCGCCTATTCCTCCCAGAATAATCCATTTAGCATATTTAAAATCAATGTTCTTTTCCTTAGAGTGAACTACTAAAGCTACAATAGCTACAGGTATAAATACCATTAGGTTGATTCCCTGAGCTTCTTGTTGTTCTAATGAGCTAAAAAACACTAAGGATGGAATTAGGATTGCACCTCCTCCAATTCCCATGCCGCTAATTATTCCAGATAAGAGCCCGATAATAAATAATTTCATTTAACTATCATCCTTATTGCAGTATATATAATAACACTGCCAAATATTTTTCTTAATATTGGGATAGGAACTTTATTTAGAAGTTTTGCACCTAAAATACTGCCTATAACTCCACCTAAGATTATACTTAATCCAATGTCAAATCTAATAATATTATTTTTAAAATAAATATAAGAACTAATTATAGATAAGGGTAGTATTATAGAAATAGCAGTTGCATGAGCTTTATAATCTTCTATACCAAGTAAAAATACTAGAGCAGGTACTACCAAAGTTCCTCCCCCAGAACCAAATAATCCATTTATTAGACCTGTTGCTAATCCAATTCCAACTAATTTAAGAGGTTTTGAATGCATAATTAACTCCTTTATGGTATAATTAATAAGGTTAAATACCTATTGTTACTAATTATTAATCTTACCATAAATGCATAACTTATACTCAAAAGTATAAACCGTGGAGGTAGTAAGATGGAAAATATAGAGAAGATTTGCAACGATATTATAGAATGGTTAAGAAATAAAGCTATAGAAGCTGGTGGAGAAGGATTGGTATTTGGATTAAGTGGTGGTATTGATTCTGCGGTAGTGGCGGCGTTATCCAAGAAAGCTTTTCCAAATAATTCTTTGGGCATAATAATGCCTTGTCATAGCAATCCATTAGATGAAGAACATGGGTTGCTTGTTGCAGAAAGTTTAGGACTAACAACTAAAAAGGTAGAACTTTCAAAGGTTTATGATGAATTTATTGAATCATTTGATTTTAAGTCTGTAAACAAATTAGCAATGGCTAACATAAAACCTAGATTGAGGATGACCACATTATATTATTTTGCACAAAACTATAATTATTTAGTTATAGGTTCTAGTAATAAAAGCGAATTTACCATTGGGTATTTTACTAAACATGGTGATAGTGGTGTAGACTTATTACCATTGGCTTCCTTTGTTAAAAAGGATATTTGGGATATGGCTAAGTATCTAAATATTCCTAAAGAAATAATTGAGAAACCACCTACAGCTGGCTTATGGGAAAACCAAACCGATGAAGATGAAATGGGATTTGGATACGATATTTTAGATAACTATATTATTAACAAAACTGGACCTAAGAATTTGGTGGAAAGAATAAAAAAAATGAATAATAATAGTGAACATAAAAGAAATTTTCCACCTATTTATATACCAAAAAATAAATAAAAAGGATGCTCATTATTTAATATTATGTTAAAATGTATTAGCAATAATTTAAGGATGGTGAAGTAAAGATGGCAGGTCACTCTAAGTGGAATAATATTAAAAATAAAAAAGGTAAAGAAGATGCAAGAAGAGCTAAGGAATTTACAAAACTAGGCAGATATTTAATGGTAGCAGCGAAAGAAGGTGGAGCAGATCCAGAATATAATCCAGCTTTGAAAGCGGCTATCGAAAAAGCTAAAGCTGCCAATATGCCAAATGACAATATTGAAAGGGCTATAAAAAAAGGTAGTGGGGAATTGGGAGCTGACAGCTATGAAAACATAGTATACGAAGGCTATGGTCCAGGTGGAATAGCAGTATTTGTTTCTTGTCTTACGGATAATAGAAATAGAACAGCTTCCGATATAAGACATGCATTTGATAAATTTGGTGGCAATTTAGGCCAATCAGGTTGTGTTTCGTTTATGTTTGATAGAAAAGGAATTTTAGCAATAGAAAAAAACGATAAAATAGATGAGGAAGAGTTAATGCTTCAAGCTATTGATTTAGGCGCTGAAGATTTTAGTAGTGACGATGATGTTTATGAAATTATAACGAGTCCAGAGAATTTTAATGAAATTAGGGATGCATTAAGTGATAGCGGTTTTGAGTTTGCTGTAGCAGAATTAGCTTTCTTACCTCAGAATACTACAGAGTTAAATGATGATGAAGATGTAAAAAACATGGTAAAGCTTATAGAAATATTAGAGGATAATGATGATGTACAAGATATCTATCATAATTGGGAAATTCCTGATGATTTGGAATTATAATATTTAAGATTACATCCGTATAAAAAACACTTCTTTTAACATAATAATTTTATAAGGTTATCTTATAATAGTAATATAAGGAGTGAATATATGGTAGTCAATCAAACCTTTGAAGCCATAAAAGAAAGATTTAGAAAAGCCGATGTTGATGGGAAAATAGAAATATATACAACTGTACAAGGTCTTACTGTTGAACAATATAAGGAATTACTGAGAATGTTTCCTATCAAATATTTAGACAAATTGGAAAAGGCAATGGGATAAACTAAAAAGGTTGAAAGAATTTAATCTTTCAATCTTTTTTTATAGACTTCTATAATTTTAAAAGGCATAATAAGAAGAGGGAGGGATTGTTTTTGAAAAAAATCTTAGTAATTATATTGATGATAACTTTACCTTTTTGCTTTTTATTATACAGTATAGAGGTTAACACATTTAATAAAAATATATTTTTGAAATCTTATGATAAACATAATATTACTCATGCGACAGAGAAGTCAAAAGAAGAACTTGAAGAAATAACAGAAATAATTTTAGACTATTTAAAAGAAGATTTAGATGGACAAGTATTATCTCCTTATTTTAATCAAAAAGAAATAAGGCATATGGAAGATGTACAATTACTTTTTAAATATGGATTTTTTTTAAAAAAAATAACATTTATACTTTCAATATTGGCAATAGGAATTTTACAATTTAAAGGGAAATGGAAGAGCCTTGGCATTTCTATGTTTTATGGTCCCTTTATATGGCATGGATTATTTTTACTATTACTTATTTTTTCCATGATAGACTTTAACAAGTATTTTACATATTTTCATGTAATATTTTTTGATAATGATCTATGGCTATTAAATCCGAAGACCGATTTATTGATACAAATGTTACCGGAAGAATTCTTTATCAGTATATTTATTAGAATTATATTATTATTCTTATCTATATTGGCAATAATACAAATAATAGGTTATATGCTGATTAAGAAAGGAAAAGATAATAATGGATATATTATTAAATTTTAAAGATTATTTTAAACGTATAAGAAAACAAATGATACTTAATAGCTATTATACTAGTAGAATTAAAGATGGAAAGAGCATTCATGCATCTTTAATTGATTGGATATTTGTATCTTTGTTATTGACTTTGTTTTTTTTAATAACTATTTTTAACTCAACAAAAAAAATTATATTATCAATAGTATTTACTATGATATTAATGGGAATATATTTGATAATTTTAATAGCCTATAAGGGAAGAGTTAGATATAGGAAAATATTAGAGATTAATGAGGATATAGCAAATAAACAAATTACTAAAGAAATTGCCAAATATGGAAATCGAGATTTTTTTATATATGTAAAAGAATTATTGGAAAAGTATTACAACACTTCTTTTTTCCAATATAATAGTCATATTAATTACATTGGGGAAGTTGATGGTGATATATATGGTGTTAAATGTTTTAAAAATTCACTGGATAATAAGGTTACTTTAAAAGATTTAGAGCATTATATTGAAGAAATGAAAGTTAAAAATATTGAAGATGGTATTATTGTAACTAGTTCTTATTTTGCTGATGAAGTTAAAAAAGAAACGGATTATTTACTAGTAGATTATGATGAAATAAAGAAGATGTTAATAAAAATAGGGGCTTATCCGGTAAAAGAAGAAATAGAGGAATTAATAATCGATAAGTACAGATATAGAAGAGAATCCATTAAGGAGAAACTGAGTCTTTATCGTAAGGATAAAATATATAAATTTATTATTTTAGGAATAATCCTGTATCTGATTTCGTCTATTGTTGACTATCCAATATATTATAAGATAATGGCTTTTCTGTCTATTGGTTTTGGAATTATCATAGGTGTATATAATCTAGCCAATTATTTAACGAAGAATTATCGTTAATAGTATATAATATATTTAAAATAGAACTTCTTCCTTGCATAGGTAGAAGTTTTTCAGTGGAAGGTGATAATATTGATTAGATACTTAACTGCTGGAGAATCTCATGGTAAAGGACTATTAGGTATATTAGAAGGTATTCCTTCAAATCTATATATGGACATGGATTTTGTAAATAATGAACTATCCAGAAGACAGAAAGGATATGGTAGGAGCGAAAGAATGGCTATTGAAAAAGATGAAATTATAATTTTATCTGGAGTAAACAAGGATTATACTACTGGGAATCCAATATCTATTATTATAGGAAATAAAGGAACAAATATAGATTTAGTCGAAGTGACAAAACCCAGACCAGGCCATGGAGATTTGGCTGGTGCTCTAAAATACAATCATAAAGGTGGTAGAAATGTATTAGAAAGAGCTAGCGCCAGAGAGACAGCTATGAGAGTTGCAATAGGTGGTATATGTAAATTGTTATTAAGGGAATTTAATATTCATATTTTTAGTCACATAATTCAGATTGGAAATATAAAAATTTCAGAAAAAATCTATAATAATATTAACAAGGAAGATCTATTAAAAACAGATAGGTCTATCGTTAGAGTGCTGGACAAGGATGCAGAAAAAAAGATATTATATGAAATAGACAAAGCCAAAGAGGAAGGAGATACTTTGGGAGGAATTATTGAGGTAATTGGAACTAATATACCTGTAGGATTGGGAAGTTATACAAATTGGGATAGAAAGCTAGATGGTAAAATAGCTTTTAGTATAATGAGTATCCCAGGAATAAAAGGTATTGAATTTGGATTAGGATTTTCTACTGCAAGTAAGTTAGGATCTCAAGTCCATGATGAAATATATCATGGCAAGAAAGGATACTATAGAAAAACCAATAATGCAGGAGGCATAGAGGCAGGGGTTTCCAATGGAGAAGATATTGTTATAAGAGCTATCATGAAACCTATTCCCACATTGAAAAAGCCATTAAAAACTGTAGATATGGAAACTAAGGAAGAAACATCAGCTCAATTTGAAAGATCAGATGTTTGTGCTGTACCTTCAGCAAGTATAGTAGCGGAGAATATGCTTGCCTACGTTTTAGCTAACGAGATGGTAGCAAAATTTGGTGGCGATAGTTTTGAAGAAATGAAAATTAATTTTGATAATTATTTAGAAAGATTAAAAAAAAGGTGATAATATGAAAATAAGAATAGGCAAGAATATAGTTGGACAACTGGATAGCTATTTGAAAGAAGCAAGAATAGATGATTTGTATATTATAACCGATGAAAATGTTAATGGATTATATTCAAGTTGCTTGCAAGAGGTTATTAAAAAATACAATGCTAATTTTTTTATTCTTTCTCCTGGAGAAAAGAGTAAAACAATTGAGACTCTTTTATCCATATTTGACAATTTAATTGATAAAAATATTGATAGAGACGCTTTAATTATCGGTTTTGGTGGGGGAGTAGTAGGAGATATTGCGGGTTTTGTTGCATCTATTTTTAAGAGAGGCATAGATTATATTCAAATTCCTACATCTCTTTTAGCACAAGTAGATAGTAGTATTGGAGGAAAAGTAGGAATAGATTATGGTGGGCTTAAAAATATTATTGGATCCTTTTACTTTCCAAAGATGACTTTAATAGATATAAACTTTATAAAAACTTTATCTAAAAGAGATATAACATGTGGTTTGGGCGAGATTTTGAAATATGGTTTAATAGCTGATTATAATCTATACGAATTTACTAGCTTAAATCTTGGAAATATATATGGTAAGGACGAAGATACACTTTTAAATATAATAAATAAATCTATTTCAATCAAAAAAGATATAGTAAACAGGGACAAGTATGATAAAGGGCTAAGAAAGATATTGAATTTTGGCCATACTATTGGCCATAGCATAGAAAGTTATTATAATTTTAACAAATATAATCATGGAGAGGCTGTGATTTTAGGTATAATATATGAATCTTATATTTCCATGGAATTAGGATTAATTGATGAAGAGTATTTTGATAAAATATATAGAGTAGTTAAAAGTCTTGTAACTCCAATAAAGTTTAACCTTAAAGAGATTAAAACTTTAATAAATACGATGAAAAATGACAAGAAAAATATAGATGGAAGAATAGTATTTGTTTTGCCTACAGGAAAAGGAAAAGTAGATATATTTAATGATGTTGATGATAAGACAATAATAAACAGCTTAAAGGGTGAATGGATTTGATTATCAAAGGGAAAGCGAAAGGTTTAAGAGGAGAATTAGAAGTTCCAGGAGATAAATCTATTTCCCATAGAAGTATAATGTTAGGTGCTTTAGCAAGAGGAGATACTTTAATATCGGGCATACTAATGTCAGAGGATGTAAAGATGACTATAAAGGCTTTCAAAAATATGGGAGTTATTGTTAATGAGAATTGTGGGAAAATTATTATCAAAGGAGTAGGAGAAAAAGGTCTTAAGAAACCAAATGGCATAATTAATTGCGGTAATTCTGGTACAACTATGAGACTTTTAAGTGGTATATTGGTAGGTCAGGAATTTTCTTCAATCTTAATGGGTGATAAATCATTGACTAATAGACCAATGGACAGGATTATAATACCTTTAACAAAGATGGGAGCCAGTATTAAGGGGAGAGAGAATAAATATCCTCCGTTGGAGATTAAGCCAAGGAGCAAATTAAAAGGAATAAACTATCAACTACCAGTAGCTAGTGCTCAGGTTAAATCTGCTATACTTTTAGCTTCTTTATATGCAGAAGGTGAAAGCAGAATTATGGAAGGAAAAGTGACACGAGATCATACTGAGAGGATGTTAAACTTTTTTGGCTGTCCCGTAATAAATAAAGAAGGTCAAATATTTATTAAATCAAACCCTGGCTTAGTAGGTAAGGAAATTCATGTTCCTGGAGATATATCGTCTGCAGCTTATTTTATAGTCGCAGCAACTTTAATTAATAATTCAAATATTATCATACGTAATGTTGGGATTAACCCTACAAGAACTGGTATTATAAATGTGTTGAAAAAGATGGGTGCAAATATCAAAATTTTTAATAAAAAATATGTGAATAATGAACCTGTTGCAGATATCCAAGTTACATACTCAAAGTTAAAAGGGATTATAATTGATGGAGATATAGTTGGAACTTTAATCGATGAAATACCTATTATTGCTGTAGCAGCTTCTTTGGCTAGTGGAAAAACTATTATTAAAGGGGCAGAAGAATTAAAATACAAGGAGAGCAATAGGATAATATCAATTTCTAGAGAGTTAAAGAAGATGGGTGCAAATATACTAGAACAACCTGATGGAATGATTATTGAAGGTAAAAGCTCATTAAAAGCTGCAGATCTTAATTCATATAATGATCATAGAATAGCAATGGCATTATCCATTGCATCATTATTACCAGAGGGAAAATCTAGGATTAATGATCATGAATGTGTAAATGTTTCTTATCCGGATTTTTATCATACTCTTTTTCAGATTTTATCTTAGATGTTTGATTTTTCACTGGCAAACTAATATAATTAGTGAAGAAGACAAACTTAAATAATATGAGGAGGAATAAGAATGAATTCTAAATTACCAATTGCACTATCTAATAGACATATCCATTTAAGCCAGGAGGATTTATATACTCTATTTGGAGATAACTATAAGTTAACTAGGACAAAAGATTTATCCCAACCTGGTCAATTTGCTTGTGAGGAAAAAGTAGATATAGTTGGTTCTAAAGGAACTATTAAGGGCGTTAGGGTTTTAGGACCTATAAGAGGAAATACTCAGGTGGAGATTTCTATATCTGATGCTTTTAAACTTGGGGTAGCACCAGTAGTTAGAAATTCAGGAGATATAGAAGGAACTCCTGGAGTTAAAGTTATTGGACCAAAAGGTGAGGTTGATTTGGAAAAGGGGACAATAGTTGCAGCAAGACATATACATATGCATACTTCAGATGGAGAAAAATATGGGGTTAAAGATGGGGATATAGTTAAGGTAAAAACTGAAGGTATGAGAGCGGTTGTATTTGAAAATGTTTTGGTTAGAGTAAAGGATAATTTTGCTCTGGAAATGCATGTGGATATTGAAGAAGGAAATGCTGCTGGAGTGAAAAATGGAGATTTGGTTGAGCTGATAAAATAATAGGGGTGATTTGATGAAAAACATAGCTTCTATGATTGATCACACATTGTTAAAACCGGAAGCTACTGAGGATATGGTTCGCAGTTTATGTAGTGAAGCAAAAGAATATGGTTTTGCAGCAGTTTGTGTTAATCCTTTTTACGTGAGTTTGGCTAAGGAAGTTTTGAAGGATTCAGAAGTTAAAATTGCTACGGTAATAGGGTTCCCATTAGGTGCAAATTCTAAAGATGTAAAATCATACGAAACTATCAAAGCTATTGAAGATGGAGCTAATGAAGTAGATATGGTTATAAATATTGGAGCATTAAAGAATAAAGAGTATGATGTTGTTAGAAATGATATAAAGGCGGTCGTAGATGCTACCAAAAATAAAGCAATTGTAAAAGTAATTATAGAGACTTGTTTATTAAATCAAGAAGAAAAGATAAAAGCATGTGAACTGGCTATGGAAGCTGGTGCTGATTTCGTAAAAACTTCAACTGGTTTTAGTACTGGAGGGGCTACTCTTGAAGATGTTAAACTTATGAAAACTGTTGTAGGCAATAATTTACAAATCAAAGCCTCAGGGGGAATAAGAGATTATGAAACTGCATTAGCTATGATAGAAGCAGGTGCTTCAAGAATTGGAGCTAGTGCTTCTGTAAAAATAGTTAAACAAACAAATTGAAAAAATCATAAAAAAGATAAGTGATATAATGTTAAAATTACTTAGCTTTTTTTAATTATCTAAAGGGATTTTTTAGTAAAAATGATTACTTTGATTGCTAGTGGGTAATATTAATATAGTACAATAAAGTGTAGGAGGAGATAATTTATGAGTCAATATCATGAACCGGTGGAATTGTTAGATGATAAGGCTAAAGATATAGTTAGAGCCCTTAACAGTTTGAAAGAAGAAGTGGAAGCTGTGGATTGGTATAATCAAAGAGTAGTAGCTTCTAATGATGAAGAGTTAAAAGCTATAATGGCCCACAATAGAGACGAAGAAATTGAACATGTATGCATGACTTTAGAATGGCTAAGAAGGAATATGCCTGTATGGGACCAAGAATTAAGAACTTACTTATTTACTGAAGGACCTATTGCTGGTATTGAAGAGACTGCAATGGGAAAGAATAATGAAGAGGAAACTGAAGGAAAATCTGGATTAAATGTTGGAGATTTAAAATAAGGGAGTGAAAGGGAAATGTTATATAAAGAACTTGCACCTATAACTAAAGAAGCTTGGGAAGAAATAGAAGACAGGCTTATGGAGGTTTTTAAAACTTATCTTTCAGCAAGAAGGGTAGTTAAAGTAGAAGGTCCTAAAGGTCTTGACTTTAATGTGATAACAGATGGAAGATTAGGAGAAATAAAAGAAGATGGAGATCTTTGTTATGGCAATTATCAAGTATTGCCTTTAACAGAAGCAAGAGTTGAATTTGAAATGGATAGATGGGAATTAGACAATATAACTCGAGGGGCGAAGGATATTGATTACGAACCTTTAGAGAAAGCTGCTAAAAAGATTGCACTATTTGAAGAAAATGCAGTATATAATGGTTTAGAGAGTGCAAATATTAAGGGTTTGATCAAGTCGGTAGAAGGAGAAACACTAGACTTTGGAAATGACCCTAACTCCATTATGGAATCAATAACAGAAGGTCTGATTAAACTTAAGGAAGTTTACCAAGAAGGACCTTTTACATTAATAGTAGGAGAAAAAGCTTACAAAAAAATTATATCTAAAGAAACTTCCTATCCATTAGAAAAAAGGATAGAAGATCTTCTTGGACATAAAATTGTCTATAGTCATGTATTAGATGGAGCCTTGCTAGTCCCTTATGATCACGAAGATTTAGAGCTAACTATTGGTCAAGATCTATCTATTGGTTATCAGTATAACGATAATAAGAAGGTTAGATTCTTTATTACTGAATCCTTTACCTTTAGAGTATTAGATCCAAGCATAATCATAAATTATAAACTATAGAAAATTATAGTGCTGGTATATTCTATGAATATTGAAAATAGTAATATAATGATATGGAAATATATATAGAAACAAATTTAGCACAACAATAAAGGCATAAACCTAGACTGTATATGTCGATTACATAATAGGTTTGTGCCTTTTTTTATAGAAAGGAGGATAGAATTAAATCTTTAATTTATATCAAAAGGAGGTATTCTAGATGAGAGGTTTATTTGGGAAATTACAAAAATTAGGGAGAGCTTTAATGCTGCCAGTGGCAGTTTTACCTATTGCGGGTATATTATTAAGGCTCGGTCAGGATGATGTTTTTAATATTCCATTTATTTCTGCAGCAGGAGATGCAATATTAGGCAACCTTCCTATTATATTTGCTATAGGTGTAGCAGTAGGACTTGCCTTTGATAATTCAGGAGCTGCAGGTTTAGCTGGTGTAGTAGGATATTTTGTCCTTACCGAAGGGGCAAACGTTATCAACGAAACTATCAATATGGGAGTACTTGGAGGGATAATTGTAGGAGTAGTTGCAGGGAATTTATATAATAAATATCATAATATTAAACTCCCAGATTGGTTAGGGTTCTTTGGAGGAAGACGATTTGTTCCTATAGTTACTGGTTTTGTCTGTATTATATTAGCGTTAATATTTGGATATGTTTGGCCACCTATCCAAAATGCCATAGACACAGCAGCAAATTGGATGATAGGGGCAGGTGCAATAGGAGTATTTGCTTTTGGTTTTTTAAATAGGCTTTTAATTCCAGTTGGATTACACCATGTTATCAATAATATAGTTTGGTTTATATTTGGAGAATTTGGTGGTAGAACTGGTGACTATGGTAGATTTTTAGCAGGGGATCCTAATGCAGGGATATTTATGGCTGGATTTTATCCTATAATGATGTTTGGACTAGTAGGAGCTGCTTTAGCTATGTATAGAACAGCAAAACCAAAGAACAGAAAAGAAGTTAGTGGAGCTTTGTTTTCTGTTGGATTTACTTCGTTCTTGACGGGAATTACTGAACCAATTGAGTTTATGTTCATGTTTTTAGCTCCTTCTTTATACATTATCCATGCTTTACTTTCAGGTCTAGCTTTATCTGTTGCATACATGCTTAATATTAAGCATGGATTTAGTTTTTCTGCTGGAGCTATAGACTATTTCCTTTATATGAAATTAGCTACAAATGGATGGCTTCTTATTCCGGTGGGATTGGCATTTGGAATTATATACTATCTAATATTTGTTATTGCTATTAAGAAACTAGATTTACCTACTCCAGGTAGAGTAGATGAAGAAGGAGAAGGACTAGATGAATTAATTAGTGAAATAGGAATGGATGGGGTGGCTGAATCATATATAAGGGCTTTAGGAGGAGCAGATAATCTAAGAGAAGTTAGTGCATGTATTACAAGACTTCGATTAGTTGTAAATGATAGCAATTTAATCGATGAAGAAGAGTTGAAAAGAGCAGGGGCATCTGGAATATTAAAACCAACAGCAAATAATGTTCAAGTTATAGTAGGTACAAAAGCTGAAATTATTGCAGATGAAATTAACAAGAATTTAAAATGATAAATTGATTATTGCAGGTAATATGGTGATTGTTAAGTTGCCACATTACCTGCATAAAATTTAGCAATAGGAGGAAAATTATGATTAAAAGAATATTGGATTTGGATACATCTGATATTAAAAATATGACTAAAGAAGAAAAACTACTGAGCATAAAAAATGGTGAAGGCAGGACTATTATGTCAGAGGTTATATGCACTGCTACACCTTTGCTTTGGGATGTAAGTAATGTTGAATTAGCTTCTGCTTTTGGTGCAGATATTCTTTTATTGAATCTTTATGATGTTGATAATCCGTATGTAGAAGGCATACCTGTTGGGGAGCCTAAAGAAACGATAAAGAAAATAAAATTCTATACTGGTAGGATGGTAGGAGCCAACTTAGAGCCTGTAGATCAAGACATATTGGTTCACGATAGAATTAAATTACCTAAGGGTAGGATAGCTACAGTAGAAAATGTGAAAAAATTAGTTGAACAAGGCGTAGATATAGTATTATTAACAGGAAACCCTAAGACTGGAGTTACCAATGACAAAATCATTCAATCTATAAAAGAGATTAAAAATACTGTTGGAGATGAAATAATAATAGCAGCAGGGAAAATGCATAGTGCTGGTAGCACAGAAGAAGCAGGAGGAAATATTATAAATAAAGAGTTGATAAAGGAATTTATTGGAGCAGGTAGTGACATAATATTGATTCCAGCTCCAGGAACAGTACCGGGGATTACCTTAGACTATGCAAAGGAACTAGTTGACTATTGTCATTCCTATAATAAATTAACAATAACTTCAATAGGCACTTCCCAAGAGGGTGCTGATGAGTGGACAATCAGAAATATTGCTATATATAGCAAAATGATAGGTACAGATATACATCATATAGGTGATGCTGGTATGTCTCCAGGAATGGCTACTCCAGAAAATATAATGATATATTCTATAGCAATTAAGGGTAAGAGACATACTTATAGAAGGATGGCTAGATCTGTTAATAGATAAAACCAAGGAGAAAATTTCACTCCTTGGTTTTATACATTAAACCTAAACAACACTACATCTCCATCTTGTATTATATAATCTTTGCCTTCTAATCGTATAAGGCCTTTTTCTTTTGCTTGAGCAGTTCCACCGCATTCTAATAAATCTTTATAATTTATTACTTCTGCTCGGATAAATCCACGCTCTATATCCGAGTGTATTTTTCCTGCTGCTTGTGGTGCCTTAGTTCCTTTATTAATCGTCCAAGCCCTTACTTCCTTTGGACCTGCAGTCAAAAAGCTCATGAGACCTAAAAGATCATAACTAGCATTTATTAACTTATCTAATCCTGATTCTTCAAGCCCTAATTCAGATAAAAACTCCTTTTTTTCTTTTTTACTTAACTGAGATATTTCTGCTTCGATCTTTGCCGAAACTACAATTACCTCAGAACCTTCCTTTGAAGCATACTCTTTAACTGATTTCACATATTTATTATCTTCACCTTGTAGCAGATCTTCTTCAGATATATTACAAACATATAATACAGGCTTTATAGATAATAAACCAAAGCTTCTCAACAAATGTATCTCTTCACCTGAAAAACCAATACTTCTCAATGGTTGCTCTTTTTCAATAGAATCCTTTACGGTTTTCAGCAATTCAAATTCTTTGCTATAAGATTTATCACCTTTAACCAGTTTTTCAACTTTATGCAACCTATTAGTTATTATTTCTAAATCAGAAAGCATTAATTCTAAATTGATTATCTCAATATCATTTATTGGGCTAATCTTTCCTTCTACATGGGTTACATTTTCGTCTTCAAAACATCTAACAACGTGAACTATTGATTCAACTTCTCTAATATGTGATAAAAACTTATTCCCTAATCCTTCACCTTTGCTAGCACCTTTAACTAATCCAGCTATATCAAAGAATTCTATAGTAGCAGGAACTATTTTTTCTGGGTTAACTAAATCAGCCAACATATCCAGTCTTTTATCTGGAACTGATACTATTCCTACATTTGGTTCTATAGTACAAAACGGATAATTCTGTGCTTCTGCCTTTGCAGATGTTAATGCATTAAATAAAGTACTTTTACCGACATTTGGTAGTCCCACAATTCCTAATTTCATCAAAATCTTCCTTTCACAAATCCATAAACTTTGCACAAGAACTATTATATATTATCTAAAACTTCAATTCAACACCAATAGGTTTAATTAATAATATATTGGATAAAACCTATTTTATAAATCCATTTTTGTAATAAATTTTTCTATTATTGAAAAACTATAGATGAAAGGAGGATTATTTAATGAAAGATAAAAATCAGTTTTTTATAAAATTATTTATTATAGTAACAATATTAGGTATTATTACTACTGGATGCTCTAAAGATAATTTGATAGTAGATGAAAATCAGGAAGAAGAAATTACATTAGATGTAGGAGGTAAAGATCACGATATTATAATTCGTTCAGAAAATATATCGAATCTAGTGGTAAATCTATATGGAATAGATAATGCTACATCAATAATATTTAATGATGTTGTAGCCATTGGTTTAGAAATGGCAGACGGTTCAACTTTAACAGATGATATAAAGGAAATGGTAATAGATACAGTTTTAGAAAATGATACTATGATAAGACAGGTGTTAATAACAGATAATAAAGAGACATTTGAGCAAATTGAAAAGGTCATATTAGCATTAATGAATGGAAAACCCTATGATGAACAGGTGAAAGAAATAAATAGAATTATTGAAAAATTGAAGAAAGAATAAAAAACCCGTCATATGATCGGGTTTTTATTTATATCATTATTATTAAGCACTAATTATAAATAAAGATAATATAATAGCATATATAAATGAAGGAGGTAAATTGTGTGGAGTTAAAATCTAAAAGAGTAAATATTACTAAAGGAATAAATCTTAACTTAATTAACATGGATGAATTGAAATCAAGTTTACTTAGTGTCTATTTTATCCTACCTTTAGATAGAGAAGATGTAACAAAAAATGCTTTAATTCCTATAGTTTTGAAGATGGGAACTAAAATATACGATTCAAGCATAAGAATTTCTCAAAGATTAAAAGAATTAAATGATTCATGGTTGAGTGTAGATATAGATAGAAAAGGAGAGAGACAAGTAATTAGATTTTCAATAGAAATACCTAAATTGCCTCATATGAATTATGATAATCATATAGTAGATACTATTAATCTTTTAAAAAATATAATATTCGCTCCTTATTTAGAGGAAGGTTTATTCAGCTCTGAATATGTGGAAGAAGGAAAGAAAATTCTTGAGCAAATGATAATTAAAGAAAAAGAAGATATCAAAAATTACTCTATACAACGATGTATTGAAGAAATGTATAAAAATGAAAAATACAGCATTTCTCCTTTAGGATATATGGAGAATTTAGCCAAAATAGATAGTGTAACATTATCTGAACACTATAATAAAATATTATCCAAAGCCCCCATGGAAATATTTTTTGTAGGTGAATATAAAGGATATATTGAAGACTATTTAAAAGAGAGTTTCAAATTTAAGAAAAATGATATTTATAAAATTGAGAGGGAGTATATAGCTGGAAAAGTAATGATTAAAAACATGATTTACGAGAATATGGACATAGATGAAAATAGGTTGGTAGTAGGATATAGAACAGGTATACCTTACGAAAGCTCCTTATACAATGGATTATTGGTTGCCAATAATATTTTAGAAGATAGAATTAATGCAGAAAATTTAGGGGAAATAACAAGGCCTAATAAAGCTTTATATTTAGTTAACTCAAAAATAAACAAATACAAATCC
This sequence comes from Clostridium sp. Cult1, assembly GCF_021655095.1. GTDB lineage: Bacteria > Bacillota > Clostridia > Tissierellales > Tepidimicrobiaceae > Schnuerera. The sequence continues at coordinate 2,450,711 of NZ_PPXW01000001.1, forward strand.
TTTATTTTAATGGATTGTAGTACTTCACTAACAGATATTGAAGAAATAATAAAAAAGATTAGAAATGGAATAGATGAATTGAAAAAAGGAAAATTTAATGAAGATGAGATGAGAACATCAAAGCAATCAATTAAAGGTTCAGTTAAAGCTATAAATAAAAATGGGATATTGATATCAGAATTTTTTCTTGACAAAATACTAACTGAAGATAATCGAAGCTATAATCAAATTATAGCAGATATCGATAAGGTAACTAAAGAAGAAATAATAGAAGCTTCAAAGGAATTGACTTTAGATACTATATACTTTCTAAGGAGTCATCAAAACTCTATAGAATAAATCACTTAATCTATTTTTAATATATGTTTTTCTGGGTAAATTAGAAATTATATGCTATACTAACTATATTAATAAACATAGGGAAGGTGACAAAAGATGAATCCTGTAGCATTTAAAATATTTGGCATAGAGGTAATGTGGTATGGTATTTTAATTTCCCTAGGGGTAGTTATAGGGACTATACTAGCGTTAAGGGAGGCTAAAAGGCTAGGAATTAGTGAAGATACTATGATAGATCTTCTGTTATATGCTATCCCTATAGCATTAATCGGTGCTAGAATACACTATGTGATTTTTAGCTGGGACTATTATAAAAACAATTTGATACAAGTATTCCATTTTAGAGGTGGGGGCTTGGCTATTCATGGAGCAATAATAGCAGCTGTTATTGTAGCAGTGATATTTACTAGAAAAAAAGGTATAGACTTTTGGAAAGTAGCGGATGCTTGTGCTCCAAGTTTAATCCTTGGCCAAGCAATAGGAAGATGGGGCAATTTTATAAACCAAGAAGCCTATGGTACACCTACTGACTTACCTTGGGGTATAGTGATAGATGGTGTAAAAGTCCATCCAACTTTTTTATACGAGTCCCTTGGAAATTTTATGGTATTTCTATTTCTTTTATGGTATAGACGTAATAAGACTAAAGTTTCGGGAGAAGTGTTTTTACTGTACCTAATATTATATTCAATCGTTAGATTTTTCGTTGAAGGGCTTAGAACGGATAGTTTGATGTTAGGATCTATAAGGATAGCTCAACTTATTAGTATATTGTCGGTATTTATAGCAATTTATTATTTATTAAAGAGAAGAAAAAACAGTACTATACAAAAATAGAGGGAAACCTCTATTTTTTTTATTTATTTTTCTTTAATAATTGGAAGATTATCAAATAATAATAGAAAAAGATAAAAAATGTAAATAAATAGGGCTAAAGCCCTATTAAAAAAAGAATTTTTTTTAAAACTATAGCAGGAATTAATGAAATGGTATAGAATTAATAATATGTGGGGTAAAGTGGTACAAAGTGGGGTAAAAGAAAATAGAGAGGACAGTAAAGGGTGAATGGTATGTTTATAGGTGAATACCAACACACAATTGATAATAAAGGTAGAGTAATTATGCCTTCTAAATTCAGGGAAGACCTAGGGTCAAATTTTATTATGACTAAGGGTTTAGACAACTGTCTTTTTGTTTATCCCATTGAAGAGTGGCAAGTGCTTGAAGAAAAGCTAAGATCTTTACCACTTACCAACAGAGATGCTAGAGCATTTGTTAGATTTTTCTTTGCAGGAGCAACAGAATGTATATTAGACAAACAGGGCAGAGTACTTATACCAGGTAATTTAAGAGAACATGCAAAACTTATAAAGGATGCAGTTATTATTGGTGTTGCTGCACGAATTGAGATATGGAGCAAAGAGGAATGGACTGCTTATAATGAAGATGATAGTTTGAGTTATGATAATATTGCTGAAAAAATGGCAGAGTTAGGCATTTGATGTTAAGGAGTGAAAAAATTGGAGTTTGAACATATACCTGTATTATTGAAAGAGGCAATAGATGGCTTAAATATTAGAGAAGATGGGATTTATGTAGATGGAACATTAGGTGGCGCTGGACATTCTTATCAAATAATTAAAAGACTGACAACAGGTAAACTAATTGGAATTGATCAAGATATTAACGCTATCAACAAAGCTAAAGAAGTCTTGAGGGATTATTCAGATAAAACTATATTGGTCCATGATAATTATGTAAACATTAAAAAAATATTGTTTAACTTAGGAATAGAAAAAGTTGATGGTATTTTATTAGATATAGGTGTTTCATCTCACCAATTGGACCAAGAAGAAAGAGGATTTTCTTATAACAAAGAAGCACCATTGGACATGAGAATGGATAACACAAGACAATTTAGTGCTTGGGATGTAGTAAATAAATATTCCCAGGAAGACTTGGAAAAGATTATTTGGAAATATGGAGAGGAGAGATGGGCAAAGCGTATAGCGGAATTTATTGTAAATGAGAGAAAAATTAAATCTATTGATACTACTTTGGATTTAGTAAACATTATAAAAAAAGCTATACCCAAAAGGGTTAGAATGGAAGGACATCATCCTGCTAAGAAAACCTTTCAAGCCATTAGAATAGAGGTAAACGAAGAATTGGATGTACTAGAGAAGAGTATACCTACTATGTGTGGATTGCTAAATAAAGGTGGTAGATTATGCATAATCACTTTCCATTCTTTAGAGGATAGGATTGTAAAAGAAGAGTTTAAAGAGTTAAATAAAGAATGTATATGTCCACCGGAGTTTCCGGTATGTGTTTGCGATAAAAAAAGAGAGGTTAAAATAATCACTAAAAAACCTATTATACCAACTGTAGATGAAATAAATAGAAATCCTAGGGCTAGAAGTTCAAAGTTAAGAATTGTTGAGCGGGTTTAAGTTCTAAAATAAAGGGGGCAGGAATAAATTGTTAGTAGCTAAAAAAGAATATAATTATTCTCCTGAAAAAGTCAATACTGAAAAAAGTAAAAGAAAAAAAGTAGTTAAGGTTAAGAAAAAAAACAAGGCTATACATAAATTAGCCATGATGGGAATTGCAATGATTGGATTAATATTATCTTTGTTTATTTTATATAGATATGCAAATATTACTAAGATGAGATTGGAGATTACAGAATTAGAAAAACAAAGAATTGAACTAATAAAAGAGAAAGAAAATCTAGTTGCTGAATTAGAAACTATAAAAAGTTCTTCTAAAATCGAGGAAGATGCCATTGTTATGTTAGGCATGAATTATCCAACAGAGGACCAAATAGTATATGTAGATATTGACGAACTAGAGTTGCCAGATAAATCAGATGAAAAAGAGAGAATCTCTATAGTAGGTCAATTTAAAAATATTTTCAATTTGGTACTGAGTTTATTCTAGGAGGGTTTAATTTGACAGTACCTAGCAATGTTTCAAAAAAAAGATTAATATTTGTACTCATTGTAGTAACGATAGTAGTCCTTGCTCTTATTGTTAGATTAGGGTATATTCAAATTGCAACAGGGGAAGAATTGAAAAAAGGAGCCTTAGAGCAATGGACAAAAGGGATAGAGATAAAGTCAAAAAGAGGAACTATATACGATAGAAATGGAAAAAAATTAGCAATTTCTGTTAGTTCATATACTGTATGGGCTAGTCCTGCTGATATAACTGATCCAATAAATACAGCTAAACAAGTAGCAGAAGTGCTTCAAATGGACGAATCATTGGTTTATGAAAAAATAACGAAAAAAACCAATGTAGAAAAGATAAAGCAATGGATATCTAAAGAAGAAGCTAAAGAATTAAGAAATTTAAAGTTATCAGGAATTGAAATTGTTGATGATAATAAAAGATTTTATCCTTATGAAGATTTTGCTAGCCATGTTATCGGTTTCACTGATATAGATAATTATGGATTATATGGCATTGAAAAGACCTATGATAAGTATCTATCAGGAAGCCCAGGAAGATGGGTTAAAACAGAGGATGCAAGAGGTAGACAAATGCCTTATGATGGAGAAAGGGTTTATGATGCAGAAGATGGGTTAAATGTAGTTTTAACCATCGATGAAACTATCCAACATTTTGCAGAAAAGGCTGCTATGGAATCTTTAATAACTACTAAAGCTAAAAATATTTCAATAATAGTTATGGAACCCAATACTGGAGATATATTAGCAATGACAACTCTACCTCAATATAATCCAAATAGCCCAAGGGAACCTTTAAATGAAGAAGAAAAAAAGATATGGGAAAATTTATCTGATGACGAGTTAAAGAAAAAATGGTACGATATGTGGCGTAACTTTGCTATTAATGATGCCTATGAACCTGGTTCTACATTTAAGACCATAGTTGCTGCTGCGGCTATTGAAGAAAATGTGGCTAATACAAAAACTAATTTTTATTGTAACGGTTTTGTAAGAGATATACCTGGAGGGGTACTAAAATGTGCAAGATGGTATAACCCTCATGGAGCTCAAACTTTAAAGGAAGGCATGGAAAATTCCTGTAACGTAGTCTTTGTAGATTTAGGAAGGAAGTTAGGTAAAGATAAACTTTATAAATACATTAAAGCTTTTGGGTTTGGAGAAAAGACTGGCATTGAATTGACTGGTGAGCAGGGAGGAATAATACCTATTAATACTGATATTATAAAAGAAATCAATTTGGCTACTATGTCCTATGGACACGGTATAGCTGTAACCCCTATTCAGCTGATTAATGCTGTCTCTGCTATTGCCAATGGAGGCAATCTTATGAAACCAAGGCTTGTATCAGAATTAATCGATGATGAAGGTAATGTTATCATAGAAAACAAACCAGAGATTAAACGGCAAGTAATATCTAAAACCACATCAGATACCATGTTAGAGATGATGGAAAGTGTTGTATCAAAAGGAACTGGAACCAATGCCTATGTACCAGGTTATAGAGTTGCAGGTAAAACTGGAACAGCTCAAAAGATAATAGATGGTAAATATGCACCTGGAAAATATATTGGCTCTTTTGTTGCAGTAGCACCAGCTTCTGATCCAAGGATAGCTATATTGGTTATTGTAGATGAGCCTGAAGGCATTTATTATGGTGGTAGTGTTGCTGCTCCAGTGGCAGGAAAGATAATAGAGGAAACCTTATCATATTTGGAAGTTAAACCAGAATTTACAGAGGAAGAAAAAGAACAATTTGAATATACTGTTAATGTTCCTGATGTTCGGAATATGAAGATAGAAGAAGCTGGTAAAATATTATCTGATTTAGGATTCAAATATACAACTGAATCATTTAACATCATAGAAAACTCCATGGTTATAGATCAATTCCCCTTGCCTGGAACGGAGGTAACTAAAGGATCCATAATAGATCTATATCTAGATGAAGATTATAAAAAAGAAAGTAAAATTATTATGCCTAATCTTAAAGGAAAATCTAGAGAAGATGTAATTAAAACATTAGATGGGCTGGGTCTAAAATATGATTTTATTGGGGAAGGCACAGTAATGAACCAAGATCCTTTACCTGGTACTGAAATTGATATAAATTATAATATAAAAGTTGAATTTTCAGATGCTAAAGAGTAATATATTAAGGGGCGACTTATTAAGTTGCCTTTTAATTCATTATATTTATGAAATGAAAGCAGGGATAGAATTGAAGTTAAAAGAAATAATTGCAAACAGTAAATGCGAGATTGTAAATGGTAGTAGTAACATTGATATTAAGGGAATCCAACAGGATTCTCGAAAAGTATCTAAGGATAATATGTTTGTTGCTATTAAAGGATTTACCGTAGATGGGCATGATTATTTACAAGAAGCCATTGAAAATGGAGCAAACTGTTTAGTTGTCCAAAAGGATGTAGAAATAGATATAGGTGATATTACATTAATTAAAGTAGATAGTACAATCGAAGCATTGGCTAGATTTTCTTCTAAATATTTTAAGGAACCATCTAAAAAATTGGAACTAATCGGAGTGACAGGTACTAATGGAAAAACTTCGACTACATATTTAATAAAGGGTATATTTGAAAAAAATAGCCAAAAGACAGGTTTAATTGGAACTCTAGGTTCTATAATAGATGGCAATGTAATAGATTTAAAAAATACAACCCCCGAATCTTTAACTATTCAAGATCATTTAAGTAAGATGGTAGAAGTAAATACTGAGTATTGTGCAATTGAAGTATCTTCCCATTCTTTAGATTTAAAAAGGGTAGAATATATAGATTTTCAGGTAGGTGTTTTTACTAATTTAACAGAAGATCATTTAGATTACCATTTGAATATGGAAAATTACTATAATAGTAAACTTAAATTATTTGATAGAACTAAAAAGTATAATATAATCAACGGAGATGATCCTTTTGGAATTAGGATGATAGATGATATTAAAAATCCCATACCTATTATTACATATGGATTAAATGATAAATGGGATGTTTACGCTACAGATATCAAATGTCATATTAAGGGAGTAGATTTTACTTTGAACACTCCGAAGGGTTCTATTCCCATAAATTTAAAATTATTAGGTAAATTCAATATTTATAATGCATTGGCGGCTGCTTCCTGTGGAATCGTATATGATGTGGACTTATCTATAATTAAGATGGGGCTAGAATCCATTACAGGTATTACAGGTCGATTTGATACAGTTCCAATAGATAAAGATTTTAGTGTCATTATAGATTTTGCTCATACACCTGATGGTTTAGAGAAGGTTTTAATGACTATAGATCAATTTGCTGAGGGAAGGAAAATTGTTATTTTCGGTGCAGGTGGCAATAGGGATAAAGCTAAAAGACCAATTATGGGGGAGACGGTAGCAAAGCATGCTGACTTGTGTATAGTGACTTCAGATAATCCAAGGTTTGAAAATCCGGAATCAATTATTAAGGATATTATAGTAGGAGTTGAAAAGGTTAAAGGAAAATATATAGCTATTACTGATAGGCGAAGAGCAATTGAATTTGCTTTATCAAATGCTAAATCAAAGGATGTAATATTATTGGCTGGAAAAGGCCATGAAACATATACTATCATTAAAGATAAAGTAATTCCTTTTGATGAAAAGCAAATAGTGTTAGATATACTGAATAATTTAGATAAATAACAGCAGCAGATACGAGAGAGGAGAAAACAAATGGTTGAATATATAGATATTATTAGAGTTGTTATTATAGCGTTTATAATAACTGTTATATTAGGACCTATTATAATACCAATACTGAAAAAGCTTAACATCGGTCAAAATGTAAGAGAAGATGGACCCAAAACTCACTTAACAAAATCTGGAACACCTACTATGGGAGGTATTATAATAGTAATTGCATTACTTGTAACGACGATAAGTTCAGGGTTGTTGAACAGTGATATGTATATTTTATTAGTATCAACTATTGGATTTGGACTTATAGGATTTATTGATGATTATATGAAAATAGTTAATAAGAGATCTTTAGGATTGAGAGCATATCAAAAGCTAATAGGCCAAATAATATTAGCTATATTGTTAGCAATTTATCAATCTCGAACATCTATGTTAGGTACCAAAGTAATTATTCCTTTTCTAAGTCATAGATATTTGGATTTGGGAGTTCTTTATGTGCCTTTTATAGCTTTTGTTGTTGTAGGTACTGTAAATAGTGTTAATTTAACTGATGGATTAGATGGATTAGCCTCTGGAGTTACTTTAATAGTTTTATCCTTCTTTGGACTAGTGGCTCTTAATTGGGGGATGGATAGTATCTCCATATTTTCAGCCTCATTGACTGGGGCCTGTCTTGGTTTTTTAATATATAATGCTTATCCAGCAAAGATATTTATGGGAGATACTGGTTCTATGGCTTTAGGTGGAGCTGTATCTGCTATTGCAATATTATTAAATTTACCTTTAATGATTCCAATAGTAGGAGGAATATATTTTGCTGAGGCTTTATCCGTTATTATTCAAGTTGTATCTTATAAACTTACAAGAAAGAGAGTTTTTTTGATGAGCCCTCTTCACCATCATTTTGAACAAAAAGGATGGAAAGAAACTAAAGTAGTGATTGTGTTTTGGAGTATTACCGTAATCTTATGTTTAGTAGGTGTGGCAAGTTTAAACTAATAGAAAGTAAGGTGTAAATATGGATTTGAAAAACAAAAATATACTAATATTAGGTCTAGGGATTAGTGGGATTTCTACTGTAAAAGCTTTAAATAAATTAGGGGCTAAAATCACTATTAGTGATTTAAAAGATGAAAAGGAATTAGAAGAAAATATTTCTGAAATCAAAAATTTAAATATAGAATTATATTTAGGGACTAATGATGTTCCACTAAATAACATAGATTTAATTATTAAGAGTCCAGGAATACCATTAAATCTAGATATTATAAAGGAAGCTGAGCAGAAGGGTATTGAGGTAATTACCGACTTGGAACTAGCCTATCGGATTAGTCCAAACAGTAATTTTATTGCTATTACAGGTACTAATGGAAAAACTACAACAACTACTTTAGTAGGAGAATTTTTTAAAAAAGCAGGATTCCATACTCATGTAGCAGGAAATATTGGTGTGGGAATTCTATGGGATGTTGTAAGTTCTTCCAAAGATGATATATTTGTTGTTGAAACTAGTAGTTTTCAATTAGAAAATACTGTGAAATTTAACCCTAAAATCAGCTTGATATTAAATATCACACCAGATCATTTAAATTGGCATAAAACTTTAGACAACTATATCAATGCAAAGAAAAAAATATTTGTCAATCAAACTGAAGACGAATATACTATCCTTAATTATGATGATCCTTTATTAAAGAATTTAGGAGAAGAAATAAAGTCTCATTTAATTTGGTTTAGTGTTGATAATGAAATTTCAAAGGGAGCATATATAAAAAATGGGTATATAGTAATAGATGATGGAAATGAAGTTCATAATATCATTAGAACTGAAGAAATAAAAATTCTAGGAAAGCATAATCTGGAAAATGTCCTTGCTAGTGTAGCTATAGGCTGGATAATGGGACTAGACATAAAAATTATGAATGAAGTACTTAAAACTTTTCCAGGAGTTGAACATAGGATTGAATATGTAGATACTATTAATGGAGTTAAATTTTATAATGATTCAAAGGGAACAAATCCTGAAGCAAGCATAAAAGCCATAGAAGCTCTAAAATCTTCTATTATATTAATAGCTGGCGGTCAGGATAAAGGAAGTGAATTTGATAATTTTATTCTATCTTTCAAGTATAAAGTAAAATCCGTTGTATTATTAGGAGAAACTAAAGAAAAAATAAAGAATACTGCCATAAAATATGGATTTAATAATATATATATAGTGAATACAATGGAAGAAGCAGTTAACAAAAGTTATGAATTAGCTAGTACCGGGGATAATATCTTGTTATCACCTGCTTGTGCTTCTTGGGATATGTATAGTAGTTTTGAAATGCGAGGTAATGATTTTAAAAATTATGTATATGACTTAAGGGAGGAAAAAAATGGCTAAAAAGGTTAAAAAGAGGGCATGTGACTTCACTTTACTTTTAGCAACATTACTCCTTGTATTTATAGGTATAATTATGGTATTTAGTTCATCTTGGCCAGAAGGCATAAGGATGAATGATGGTTATTATTTCCTAAAAAAGCAAATTATTGCGGCGACTTTAGGATTAATTGCGATGCTTTTTTTTATGAATTTTGATTACAGGATAATATATAGAATGTCAAAATTAATATATATTATGTCTATGTTAAGTGGCCTATTAATATTTACTCCTTTAGGAATTGTAAAAAAAGGCGCAAGAAGATGGGTTAATTTGGGATTTACTACTTTTATGCCATCTGATGTAATTAAATTGGGATCTATTATTTTTTTAGCTGCTTTTTTATCTAAAAGAAAGGATATGATCAAGGATTTTAAAAAGACCACTATTCCTACTGTATTAATTATTGGATTATCTTGTGGGTTAATCTATTTACAGAAGGACTTAGGTACAACTGTAACTTTGGGAATGACTTTAATGAGCATGTTTTTTGTATCTGGATTAAAAATTAGTCATTTGCTTTTATTATTAGCAGGTGCTTCTGTTGGATTAGTATTGGCCATTACTAGTGATGAAAATGAATATAGGATGAGGAGACTTACTGCTTTTTTAGATCCTTTTGCTGATAAAGCTGATACTGGATGGCAGGCAGTGCAATCCCTATATGCATTAGGTTCTGGCGGCTTATTTGGGCTAGGTTTGGGTAAAAGCAGGCAAAAATTTTTCTATATTCCAGAACCATATAATGATTTTATTTTTGCAATTATCGGAGAGGAACTTGGCTTTTTAGGTGCATTAACGGTAATTCTATTATTTATGATACTTATATGGAGAGGAATTAGAATTGCTCTAAATGTAGAAGACCTTTTTGGTTGCTTACTTGCTACAGGCATAGTGGCTTTAATTACGGTCCAGTCTTTAATCCATATTGCAGTAGTTACATCATCCATACCAACAACAGGAATCCCCCTTCCTTTTATTAGTTATGGGGGAACGTCATTAATTCTTTATATGTCATCGGTAGGCATTCTCTTAAATATATCAAGACATGTAAAATTGGATAGGAGTTGAAAGAATGAAATACTTAATAACTGGGGGAGGAACTGGGGGGCATATATATCCAGCTTTGGCAATAGCTTGGGAGATAAAAAATAGAGACAAGGATTCAAGGATATTATATGTAGGTACAGAAAAAGGTCTTGAAAGCGAGTTAGTGCCAAAAGAAGGCTTTGATTTTGAAACTATTAGAGTTATGGGTATGCCTAGAAAAATAAATAAGGAGTCATTTAAAGCATTTAAGGAGTTAATATTAGGATTATTGGATTCAAAAAAGATTATTAATGAGTTTAATCCAGATGTGGTCATTGGTACTGGAGGTTATGTATGTGGACCTGTAGTTTATATGGCAACTAGGAAGAAAATTCCTACTATAATTCATGAACAAAATGCTTACCCAGGAATTACCAATAAAATTCTTGCTAGATATGTGGATAAAATTCTTGTAACCTTTGAGGAATCTAAAAAATATTTTAAATATCCTAATAAAGTGATTATAACTGGAAATCCTGTAAGAAGTAGTATTATAAAAGTTGATAAGAGCCAAGCCTACAGGGATTTAGGTATACATCCCAATGTTCCATTTATACTTTCCTTTGGGGGGAGTGGTGGACAGAAGAAATTAAATGATGCAATGTATTATGTGATTAAAAAAAACATATCAAAGGATAACTTGCAAATCATTCACGTTACAGGTAAAAGATTTTATGATGAATTTATAAAAAAAATGAAGAAAGAAAATTTAGATGCAAAAGAGAACATTAAGATTGTACCGTATTTTTATGATATCCCCAAAGGATTAAATATAGCGGATTTAGTTATAACAAGCGCCGGAGCTATAACTTTAGCAGAACTTTCTGCAGTAGGTGTACCAAGTATATTAGTACCTAAAGGTTATACAGCTGAAAACCATCAGGAATATAATGCAAAGGCTTTTGAAAAAAAGGGGGCAGCTTATTTAATTCTAGAGAAGGACTTAACAGGAGAAGGATTAAATGAAGTAATAAATAAATTAATTATGAATAGTGGGAAACTGAATGAAATGGCCAATAAAAGTAAAAGTTTGGGCAGGTTAGATGCAACAGAAAAAATAGTAAATATAATAGATAAAATAACTGAATAACTATTTTGTCACACTTCCATAAAATATGCATAATATAGTCATATACGTCTGTATAGTCATATTTGGAGGTGCGATAATGGGAAAAATAATTGTTACTGGTGGCAATAGTTTAACTGGAGAAATAAATATTGCTGGGGCAAAAAATGCAGTTTTACCAATTCTAGCTGCTACCGTTATAGGAGCAAATGAAAGTACAATTTTTAATGTTCCAGAACTTAGAGATGTAGAAGTTATGGAAAAAATACTATTATCCCTTGGTTGTAATGTAAAAAAAATGGGTAATATGATGTGGATCGATTCCAAACCTTTAAATAATATAAAAATTCCTGAAGAATTAGTAAGGGAGATGAGATCATCAATAATACTTATGGGAGCTATGCTATCAAGGACTGGGGAGGTTATCATAAGTTATCCAGGTGGGTGTGAAATTGGGCCTAGGCCAATAGATATGCATCTTAAGGCCTTAAGAGAATTAGGAGCAGAGATAGAGGAGTCTCATGGATTTATTTATTGTAAGACAAAAGGATTAAAGGGATGTGAGATTCAGCTGGATTATCCAAGCGTTGGTGCAACAGAGAATATTATATTAGCAGCTGTAAAAGCTAAAGGAACTACAACCATTCGTAATGCAGCAAGGGAACCTGAGATAATCGATTTACAGAATTTCTTAAACAAAGCTGGAGCAAAGATAAATGGTGCTGGTACGAGTGTTATAATAATCGATGGAGTAGATAAACTAAGGGATGTTACTCATAATACCATGCCAGATAGAATAGTGGCAGGAACTTATATGATTGCTTCTGCTATTACAGGAGGAGAAGTAATTATTAAAAACATTATTATTGATCATTTACAGGCAGTTATTGCAAAATTAAAAGAAGCTGGCTGCTTAATATACAGCGATAATAACTCATTAAAGATAATTGGACCCAAAAAAATAAATTCCATTGAGATGATTCAGACATTGCCTTACCCTGGATTTCCTACAGATATGCAGGCTCAGATGATGGCCCTACTAAGTATAGCCAATGGTACTAGCATTATTTCAGAGACAGTATTTGAAAATAGATTTAAACATGCTGAAGAATTAATACGAATGGGAGCAAATATTAAAGTGTTTGGTAAAGTTGCAATAATTAAGGGAGTAAAAGAATTAACTGGAGCAAAGACTACAGCAAAAGATTTAAGAGGTGGAGCATGTCTTGTTTTAGCAGGTTTAGCTGCAAAAGGGATTACTGAGGTGGAGAATATGTACCATATTGAAAGAGGATATGAAAATTTTCATTTAGAATTAAAAGCATTAGGTGCTGATATTAAGAAAGTTGATTAACAGCAGCTTATGCTGCTCTCTATTTTTAGGACAAGCGAATAGGTGGGGTAATAAATGAAAAAAAAGAAAAAGTCTAAAAGAAGAATAGAAAAAAGAAAAAGAATATTGAAATTGCTTTTATTTGTTTTAACACTGGTACTACTTTACTTATTTGCTTTTAAAACTGATTTTTTCAACATAAGAAGTATAAAAGTTGTTGGAAATAAAAAGTTAAGTTATGATCAAGTTATAAAGGCTTCAATGTGTAATATGGGAGAAAACATATTTAAAATAAATAGGAAAAAAGGAAAAGAAAGCTTGGAAAGATTGCCCTATATAAAAGATGCAAAAATTAAAAGAAATTTACCAAAGGAAATAATTATAGAAATAGATGAAAGAAAGGAAATTGCAATTATATCTTATATAGGTTCTTTTCTTTATATAGATAAAGAAGGAAATATATTAAATATAGATGAAAAAAAGGATAAGGTTGAATTACCTCGAATATTTGGATTGGAACTAGAAGAATTGGAAGTAGGAGATAATATATATTCTACTTTAGAACAAGGTATAGAAGAATTAATTACTTATAGTGAACAGTTAGATCTTATAAAGTTAATGAAATATATTAATTTTGCCGATAATAATAATATAATGGTTGAATTAAAAGATGGCATTAAGGTTGCTTTTGGACCTTTAAATAATGTAAAATATAAATTGAGCTTCCTTAATAAGATTTTAAATGATATAGAAAAAAAAGATATCAAGGTGAAACAGATATTATTAAATAAAGGTGATAATCCAATAGTAGTGACAGAAGATAGCTAGGGGGAATTGTATGAAAAGGAAAAATGGTCAAATTGCAATTACATTGGTTTCCTTATTTTTAGGCATTATTTTAGCGATACAGTTTAAAACCGTTAGTAAGACCGTTGGTGAAGGAGTTTTACCAACCCAAAGAGCTCAGCAATTAGCTATTGATCTAAAGAAAGCACAAGAAGAAAGGGATGCGGCTATTAATGCTTTATACGAAGCTGAAAATAAAATTAAGCAATATGAGAAAGGAGAAGCTGATAATAATGTCTATGCTGAAAACTTATATAAGGATTTGGAAAAATACAGAATATTAGCAGGTTATGTGGATTTGGAAGGTCCAGGAATAGTTCTGGAAATCCAAGAGCCTCCTGCTGATGTTCAGTTTGGTTTAGAATATAGTATAGTAGATGACATAGATTTAATACTTCAAACTGTTAGTGTATTAAATGCTGCAGAAGCAGAAGCGATTTCTATTAATGATCAAAGATATACTGCTTTCACTGAAATAGAAAGAGCAGGGGATCATATAGAGGTGAATGGAGTATCCATAAATTCACCTATTGTCATAAAAGCCATTGGAAATCCTGAAATTTTAGAATCAGCTCTATCCATAAAGAGAGGAATTGTTTGGACATTAAAATACTATGATTATAACGTTTATTTGGCTAAAGAAAAAAATATAAAAATACCAAAATATAGGAAATTAATAGAATTTGTATATTCACAACCTGTCGAAGATGAGGCCAATTAAAATTTGGGGGATTTACATGAAAAGAAATAATAAACCTAATTTAGCAGTTTTTGCTTTTTCTGTATTATTGGGTATTTTTATAGCAATTCAGCTTAAACAAAATATACCCAATTTTGCACCTGTTACATTGAATTCAATTCAAGCCACTAAAAGTGAAATAAATGCAATAAATAAAGAAATTGAAGAATTAGGAGTAATGCTAGAAAGTAAAAATGCTCAAATTGAAATGTTAGAAAGTATAGCTAGTGGTGATGAAAATATTATAGATATATTACAAGCTGAATTAAGCAAAAACCAATTGGTTGCAGGATTAAAAAAAGTTCAAGGACCAGGTATCATAATAAAAATGGAAGACAACATGTCTGAAGAAGCTTTTGGTCAAGAATATAATTTGGATATAATTCATGATGCAGATGTGTTAAGAATAATTAATGATTTAAGAGGTGCTGGAGCTGAAGCAATAAGTATAAATGACCAAAGGGTACTATCCATTTCAGAAATAAAATGTGGAGGGCCAATTATTAGAATTAATGGAAGAAGTGTAGGAACACCATTTTATATTAAGGCCATAGGTGAACCAAAATTGTTGAATGCAGCAATAAATGCACCAAATACTTATGGATATGCTTTAAAAACTATAGACAAACTTAATATTGAAACCACTATAGAAGATAATATTATAATTCCAGGATATAATGGAAGATTTAGTTTCAAATACGCCAAACCATCAAAAGAAGGTGATTAATATGTTTTTTGCTTCAATAGGTATTTTAATTGGTATAGCAATAGGCCTTATATTGCCATATACTTATAATGTTCAATACTCTTTATATATCTCAGTGGCGATTCTAGCTTGTCTAGATTCTGTATTTGGTGGGATAAGAGCTAATCTGGAGAATAAATTTGATTTAGGCATTTTTATGTCTGGTTTTTTTGGAAATGCTATTTTGGCTGCATTTTTAGCTTATATTGGAGATAGACTTGGAGTCCCACTATATTATGCTGCAATCTTTACCTTTGGAGGAAGATTGTTTGAAAACTTTGCAAGTATTAGGCGTATTGTGTTTAAAAAAAGATTTAAAAACCAAGAATAGTATGTTAGCAGTAATATTGTTAAATTTGAACAATTTTTATGGTTCGAGGAAAAGTTTAATGTTAAGAGAAAAGTACGCAATAAATAAATAAGGGGGTTAAATCTATGTTTGACTTTGATGTAGATGTTGAAGAATTTGCAAAGATAAAAGTAGTTGGTGTGGGCGGTGGTGGAAATAACGCTGTAAATAGGATGATTGATTGTGGAGTTAGAGGTATTGATTTTATTGCAGTTAATACTGATAGACAAGCCCTTTATTCATCAAGAGCTGAACAGAAATTACAGATTGGAGAAAAGCTTACCAAAGGATTGGGGGCTGGCGCCAACCCAGAAATTGGGATGAAGGCTGCTGAAGAAAATAGAAACGAAATTACTGAAGCTCTAAAAGGTGCAGATATGGTCTTTATTACAGCAGGAATGGGTGGCGGTACAGGTACAGGAGCTGCTCCAATAATTGCGGAAGTAGCAAAGGAGTTGGGTATACTTACTGTAGGAGTTGTTACTAAACCTTTCACTTTTGAAGGAAGAAGAAGACTAATCCATGCTGAAAAAGGTATAGAAGAGTTAAAGACTAAGGTAGATACTTTAGTTACTATCCCCAATGATAGATTACTCCAGGTAGCTGAAAAGAAAACTACTATGGTACAAGCTTTCTTAATGGCAGACGAAGTACTTAAGCAAGGTATACAAGGTATATCTGATTTAATTGCTGTTCCTAATCTAATAAATTTAGATTTTGCCGATGTAAAAACTATAATGTATAATCGTGGCATCGCCCATATGGGTATTGGAAATGCTTCTGGTGAGAATAGAGCTGTGGAAGCTGCTAAACAAGCCATAAAAAGTCCATTACTAGAGACTTCTATAGATGGAGCTAAAGCTGTGTTATTAAATATTACTGGAGGAGAAGATTTAGGATTATTTGAAGTCAATGAAGCTGCTGATTTAATAAGGCAAGCTGTAGATCAAGATGCAAATATAATATTTGGAGCTGGAGTAGATGAATCATTAAAAGAAGAAATAAAAATAACAGTAATTGCGACAGGATTTGATGTGGAAAGAGGTAGAAGAAGGGAACAAATACTAGAGTTTAATACTGAAGAAGAAAGTGCTGCAACTAAGGATTTTCAACTGGACGATTTGGATATTCCACCTTTCCTGAGAAAAAAAAATAGATAGTTTTTTTATACTTAAATGTCAAAAAACGTTTCTCAAAACTGAGATGCGTTTTTTTTATTTATTAAATAATGACAAATTTTTACTCATCGATAATATATAATAGACATAAATTTAAAATTAATTGAATAAGCTTTTAGTATAAGAATTTCATATAAAGGAGGTATTCTATTGTATATCTATGCTGAATACCTGTTAATAGAAAATATAATAATTAATTTTATAATATTATATGTAACAAACAAGATAACAAGAACAAAAACTAGTAAATTAAGATTATTCATTGCAGCATTAGTAGGGTCCATTTATACATTAGTTGCTTTTTTTCCATCCTTAGAATTTATGGGTAAATTTATAATAAAATTCTCTGTGTCTATATTGATGATAATACTAGCTTTCAATCCAGAAAGGTTAAATAGTTTTCTAAAACAACTATCAACTTTTTATTTGACTTCTTTTGTATTTGCAGGTACAGTAATTGGAATTTTCTATATTTTAAATAACAAATTTACTTTTTCTAAGTTTTCATTTGGTAACTCTAATGAATTAATTATGTTTTTAACTCTAGGTATAGGGTTGGCAATTATTTTAATTAGGAGTATCCTTGAAAATTTTTTAATAAAAATTAATAAAGAAAATTGTATAACTAATATAACCATTAGTTTAAATAATAAGGAAATAGATCTAACAGCATTAATTGATACAGGAAACTCTCTAAAGGAGCCAATATCACAGAAACCAGTTATAATAGCAGAATTTACCGCGTTAAAAGCAATACTTCCGGAGCTAGTCATAAGGGTATATACTCAAAACAACGACTTAGACCTAAATTTAATTGCCAAAGTTATGGAAGAATTAGGTGATGAAATAAAACTAAGATTGATACCCTTTAAATCCCTAGGAAATGATAATGGTATATTGATTGGTTTTGTACCAGATAGTATAAAAGTTTATTTGGATAATGGAATTAAAAAGTTAACGGATGAGATTATCGTTGCTATATATAACGATAAATTAGCAACAGATGAACAATATAATGGATTATTACATCCAGAAATATTAGGTTAGGGGGAGAGGTTTTGAAAAAAATGCTAATTGGAATTAAACTATTTTTTTACAAGGTGTTGGCAAAGGTAAGGTTGTTGAAAACTAATTATTATATAGGTAGTGGTGAAGTTCTTCCACCACCATTAAAACCTGAAGAAGAAAGTTATTTTTTAAAAAGATTAAAATATGATGATAGTATAAAAAGTGTACTCATTGAAAGAAACTTAAGGCTAGTTGTTTATATTGCAAGAAAATTTGAAAATACAGGTATTTGCATTGAAGATCTAATATCAATTGGAACCATAGGATTGATTAAAGCAGTAAATACTTTTAATCCAGATAAGAATATTAAGCTTGCTACTTATGCTTCTAAATGTATAGAAAATGAGATCCTCATGTATTTAAGAAGGAATAATAAACTAAGATCAGAAGTTTCTTTGGATGAACCTTTAAACGTAGATTGGGATGGAAATGAATTGTTATTATCTGATATATTGGGCACAGAAAGAGATATTATTTTTAAATTTCTTGAAGAAGAGGTAGATAAGGAATTATTAAATCAAGCCATTAACAAACTTTCAGGTAGGGAAAAAACGATAGTAGAATTGCGATTTGGTCTCAACAATGGAAAGGAAAGAACTCAAAAAGAGGTAGCAGATATACTAGGTATATCTCAATCCTATATATCTAGATTGGAAAAAAGGATAATTAAACGACTGAGAAAGGAAATGGTACGATTAATGTGACAGATGGTGATTTCTGTCACTTTTTTATTTTTATGAATCCTATTGGATTATAGTAATTATTTAAGAAAAATGGATGGTTTTACCAAAGACAAATTGAATAAAAAAGCAAAAGGAGGCAATAATTTTAAATGAAAAGGGGCAAAACATGTGGAAAGGAATGAAGGCTGTGCACACTAATAAGGTAGAAATTTGCGGGGTAAATACTTCAAAATTACCAGTACTTACAAACGAAGAAATGCAAGAACTATTTATTAAAATAAAAGCAGGAGATATGAAGGCGAGAGAAAAATTCATACAAGGTAATTTGAGATTAGTTTTAAGTATTATTCAAAGATTTAATAGAAGAGGAGAAAATGCAGATGATCTATTTCAAGTAGGATGTATAGGGTTAATAAAAGCTATAGATAATTTTGACTTAAGCCAGAATGTAAGATTTTCTACCTATGCAGTACCAATGATTATAGGAGAGATCAGAAGATACTTAAGGGATAATAATTCTATAAGGGTAAGTAGATCATTAAGAGATATAGCCTATAAAGCTTTACAAGCAAGAGACCATTTAGTTAATAAGAATCTAAAAGAACCAACTATTATGGAAATAGCAGAGGAACTAAATCTACCAAAGGAAGAAGTAGTTTTTGCCCTAGATGCAATTCAAGAACCTATATCTTTATTTGAGCCAATCTATCATGACAGTGGAGATGCTATATATGTAATGGATCAAGTGAAAGATGAAAAATCAGAAGATGAAGTGTGGCTTCAAGGAATTGCTATTAGAGATGCCATAAGTAAACTTAATAAAAGAGAAAAGCTTATATTAAACCTTAGATTTTATGAAGGGAAGACTCAAATGGAAGTAGCTGAAGAAATTGGCATATCGCAGGCTCAAGTTTCTAGGCTAGAGAAAAACGCATTAAGACAGATGAGAAAATTGATTTAAATAAATAAAACAAGGATCGTTACCCCACAAAATATTAGGTATATTTTCCATGAAGGTTTAAATATATATATAGAGAGTACTAGAAAAGAGGTGGGGTAATGATTAACTTATCAGAAATGAGGGAGAAAGAAGTAATCAATATAAGAGATGGGGTGAAAATTGGTCTTATTTATGATTTTGAGATAGATTTAGAAAATGGTAAAGTAGTTGCAGTAATAATACCTGGTCCTGGGAAAGTTTTAGGTCTATTTGGGAAGAATAAGGATTTATTAATAGAATGGAAAAATATAGTGCGAATTGGTACCGATGCAATTTTAGTAGACATAGATACGGAATACTAATCAACTAATTAGACAATTGGAAAAGGATATATTATAATCAAGTTGGAGATATTGTTAGGAGGTGTTAGGATGCATTGTCCATTTTGCAATTATCATGAAACCAAAGTAGTAGACTCAAGACCTACTGATGAAGGACAAGCTATTAGAAGAAGAAGAGAATGTCTGAAATGTACAAAGAGATTTACAACTTATGAGAAGATTGAAAAAATACCTTTAATAGTAGTAAAGAAGGATGGGAATAGACAACCTTATGACAGGAATAAAATATTAAATGGAATTTTAAAGGCTTGTGAAAAAAGACCTGTACCTTTAAATATAATTGAGGAAACGGTAGATGAAATTGAGAAGGAACTATATAACTCTATGGAGAAAGAAGTAACTAGTCAACATATTGGAGAGATGATTATGAATAGACTAAAAGGAATCGATGAGGTATCATATGTAAGATTTGCATCTGTTTACAGACAGTTTAAAGATATAAATACATTTATGGAAGAGTTGAATAAATTATTGAATGATGATTAAATTTGATGAGGTGAGACATGGCTATTATAGAAAAGCATAAGAATGGAATTATGTATTATCAATTCGACAGATTTGTAGACATTAATGATATTAATCATCTTTTCACTTCTAAAGTAGGGTGGGATAATGATAGCTTCAAAGCTAGTATATCTGATATATTTCAGATTCCTGAAGAAAACATTATTAGTTTAAAACAAATTCATAGTACTAATATAGAAATTATTGATAAGAGATTAGAAAATTATTGTGAAATATCGAAACTAGAAGCAGATGGTTTAATCACAGATTTAACAGGTATAGTATTAACCACCTATCATGCTGATTGTGTTCCAATTTATTTTTATGATATGAAAAATAGAGTCGTAGGAATTGCACATGGAGGATGGAGAGGTACCTTTAATAATATAAGTGGCAAGATGATAGATATGATGACAACTAGATATAATTCAAATAATAAGGATATATTAGTAGGGATAGGGCCTTCAATAGGGCCGTGTTGTTATGAGATTGGTCAGGAGTTAGCTAATGAGTTTTCTGAAAAATATAACAAGTTTCCCCGTATATTGATTAAAAGAGATGGAAAAGTTTTTTTAGATTTATGGAGGTTGAATTATTATCAAGTAGAAGAAAAAGGAGTTCATTGTGGTAATATTATATTATCTAATACATGTACTAGCTGCCAAGTAGAAAATTTTCATTCTTATAGGAGAGATAAAGGTACTAAAAGTAGGATGATTGCTGCTATTGGGTTGACTGTAAATCCTAAAGATTAATTGATATAAAGGATGATTTTATGGGCAAAAAAGATCTAAACTTATTGGTGCTGCAAAATATTTTGCAGCATACAGACATAGGGATACATGTAATTGATAGTAATAGAAAAACAATATTGTATAATGAAGCTATGGCTAAATTAGAAGGTTTAAAAATTGAACAGGTAATAGATAAAAATTTATTGGACATATTTCCTAGTTTAAGCGAAGAAACTTCAACTTTAATAAAAGTATTAACCATAAAAGAACCTATCCTAGACAAGACTCAAACTTATATCAATTTTAAAGGGGAAAGTATTACTTCCATAAATTCAACCATTCCCCTATTTTGCAAAGATGAAGTAGTAGGTGCATTGGAAATAGCTAAGAATATAACTTATCTTAAGAGGTTGTCGGATAAACTGATAGATCTTCAACAAGAATTAAAAATTGCAAACAAAAAAGGCAATAATGGAAATAAGATTAAATACTATACATTTAAAGATATAATTGGGAGTAATAAAAAAATGACCCAGGCTATTGAAATAGCTAAAAGTGCTGCTTCTTCTCCATCATCCGTATTAATATATGGAGAAACCGGGACTGGAAAAGAATTATTTGCCCAAAGCATCCATAATGGTGGTAATAGAAGAAATAAACCCTTTATTGCACAAAATTGTGCTGCCATTCCAGAAACTTTATTGGAGGGTATATTATTTGGCACGGAAAAAGGAGGATTTACTGGTGCAGTTGAAAGGGAAGGAATATTTGAACAGGCCAATGAAGGCACCCTTTTATTAGATGAAATCAATTCTATGTCCCTTGGATTACAAGCAAAATTATTAAGAGTTCTTCAAGAGGGATATATTCGCCGCATAGGTGGAATTAAGGATATACCTGTTGATGTTAAAATAATTGCAACTACTAATGAAGAACCATTAGAAAGTATTAAAAATGGTACCTTAAGGAAAGATTTATATTATAGATTAAATGTAGTATATATAAATATTCCTCCTTTAAAAGAAAGAAAAGATGATATATTAACTTTAGTTAATCATTTTATTACTAAATATAATTATATATTAGGTAGAGATATAGCCGGTATAGATGGAGAAGTTCTAGAATCTTTTTATAATTATTCTTGGCCTGGTAATGTAAGAGAACTTGAAAACTTTATAGAATCAGCTATGAATTATGCCCCGATCCATAGGAGGTATTTACAAAATGAGGATTTTATATCCTGTTCTAATATTTTTAGCAATAATATAATTATTAAAAATAATACTTCGATTATAGATACTTCCTTACCCAATTATTTGGAAGAGATTGAAAAAGAGATAATAATCAAAACTTTGAAGGCTAACGAGAATAATATTTCTAAAACTGCAAGAAAATTAGGTATTAAGAGACAGACTTTACAGCACAAAATTAAAAAATATTCATTAACAGCAAAATAGTTTGCGTCTGATGCAAACTATTTTGCTGTTAAATCATTAATATTTTAAGTTATCAATGAATAAATGGCATTTAATGAGCATTTTATAAAGAAAAATAAGGCCCATTAATTTTGAAATATTGGCAACGTTTTTGCATGTAATAATAAGTGAAATATATAGATAAAGTATAAGAACTTATGGAGGTGTTTATATGAGAAAGGAAAATGTAAAGGTAATCCTATGGGGAATAGGTGCAATGGGAAAAGGAATGGCAGAAATGCTCCTCAATAAAAAAGGAGTAGAAATAGTAGGTGTAGTAGGTAGAACTTATAGACTTGGTAAAAGTATGTATGATTACTTAGATGTTGAAAGAGGAGACAGGCCAGATATAATTATTGGTGAATACGATAAAGTGATTACTGAAAAAGCGGCAGATGTAGTTATTATAGCTACAGATTCTTTTACAAGAGATACTTTTGATAAAATAAAGTATTGTTTAGAAAACAAAATAAATGTTATTTCTACTGCAGAAGAAATGGCTTATCCTCAGGCCCAAGAACCTGGCCTTGCTAAAGAAATGGATCGAATAGCAAAGGAAAATGGTGTTAGCGTATTAGGCACAGGAATTAATCCAGGTCTTATAATGGATTTGCTGGTTATTACTTTGACTGGTGCTTGTATTGATGTGGAAAGTATTAAAGCGGAAAGAGTTAATAACCTTTCACCATTTGGACCAGCAGTAATGCATGGTCAAGGGGTAGGATTGACAGTAGATGAATTTAATAGAAGAGTAAATGAAAATGATTTAGCAGGTCACGTTGGATTTCCTGAATCTATCACTATGATTGCTGATGCATTAGGTTGGAAGTTAAGCGATGAAATAGAATTAAGCAGAGAACCAATTGTATCTAATGTATATAGAAAAGCTCCTCATGCTGAAGTTAAACCGGGAGATGTTGCTGGTTGTAATATGAAAGGATATGGAAAAGTAGATGGAGAATTAAAGATTGAAATGGTACACCCTCAACAAGTTGAACCCCAGCTAGAAGGTGGAACTACTGGGGATTATATTACTATTAAAGGTACCCCTGATATAAATATGTCCATTAAACCTGAGGTTCCCGGAGGCATAGGAACAATTGCTATGTGTGTTAATATGATACCTCATATAATCAATGCTTCACCAGGACTTAAGACTATGATCGACTTACCAGTACCAAGAGCTATAATGGGAGATATGAGAGATTTAATCGATTAACAATTGATGATTGTAAGGGCGACCTTTGGTCGCCTCATAAAAATAAGAAAGGTAGGGATATGAATGGATGCTAAACGAGGCGATTGGGTAAGGATTCATAATATAGTATTAGAAGCTGGAGATAGGGCTCCAAATATACCAGAAGATACACAAAATGTACCTCTTGAATTTTGGACTAAAGGTTTTTTACTTAGCGAAGAGGCTAATATAGGAGACAAAGTACAAATAGAAACCTATATCGGAAGAAAGGTGGAAGGGACACTAATAGAGGTAAATCCTTATTATGATCACGATTTTGGAAAATGTGTACCCGAGCTATTGTATATTGGTAGGCAAGTTAGAAGCTTGATAGAAAAGGATGGTGAATAATATGGCTAAGGATATGAGTTTTGAAGCTGTAATGGGAAGAAATAGCGAGATAATGAAGAAAGCAGTTGGAATAGATTACAATGTTTTTGAATCTGGTAGTATTGCTTTCGATTACGAAAAGATGATGAGGGAAACTGGATATAGCCTTCAGGAAATAGAAAGAATCCAAAAAGATACTGGAGTGGGGAATACGCCAATATACGAACTACGTAACTTAACTAAGCTAGCAAGAAAATTTGCACCAGCTGGTAAGGGAGCTAGAATATTTATAAAGGACGAAGCTGCTAACCCTTCTGGAAGCTTTAAGGCTAGAAGAGCTGCTACCAGTTGTTATCATGCAGTGAAATTAGGTTATCAAGGAGTTATTGCTGCTACCAGCGGCAATTATGGGGCTGCTGTTGCATCACAGGCGGCTATGAGAGGATTAAAATGTATTATAGTACAAGAGTGTTACGATTCTAAAGGTATAGGACAGCCAGAAATAATTGAAAAGGCAAGGAAATGTGAGGCTTATGGAGCTGAAGTAGTTCAACTAACTGTAGGACCTGAATTGTTCTATACTTTCCTAGTGTTATTAGAAGAAACGGGTTATTTTAATGCTTCATTATATACGCCTTTCGGAATAGCTGGAGTAGAAACTTTAGGCTATGAACTTTCTATGCAATTCAGAGAAAAAGAAGGCAAGGATCCAGATGTTGTAGTTATTACCAATGCTGGTGGTGGAAACCTAACTGGAACAGCTAGAGGTTTAATTAAGGCTGGAGCTACTGATACTGAAATTGTAGGAGCGAGTGTAAGTCTTCAAGGGCTACATATGGCTAGTGATACCCAATTTAATAAGAAATCTTTTACTACAGGTCATACAGGCTTTGGAATTCCATTTGCTACTTGGCCAGATAGGTCAGATGTACCTAGATCTGCAGCGAGACCATTAAGATATATGGATAGATATGTTACAGTGAATCAGGGCTCAGTATTTTATATGACAGAAGTATTGGCACAGTTAGAAGGCTTGGAAAGAGGCCCAGCAGGCAATACATCTTTAGCAGCGGCATTTAAATTGGCCCAGGAGTTAGATGAAGACAAGATAATCGTAGTACAAGAAACTGAATATACTGGTGCAGGAAAACATATCCAACCCCAATTAACTTTTGCTAAGGAAAATGGAATTGAAGTATTAATAGGAGACCCATCTGAAGAAATACCTGGTAAGAATATTATATTGCCTAAGAATCCAGGGTATATAAAAACTGAAGAAATCGATTTAAATAGAACAAAAAGATCCTATATTAGGAACTGTATCCAAAATACCAAAGTAGAGAAGGTATCCAAGGAAGATTTAGAATTTTTAATTGAAGATACTAAATCCAATGAAGAATTTGTTAAAAAGGTATTAGATGAATTTGGGGTAGAATATTAGGAGGTAAGGATATGAAGAGAGAAGATGATTTTCAGAAGAGAAGGAAGCATTTAGCTAATTTAAGTGAAGAGGAATTAGAAGCTAGATTTTGGGAGTTAGCCGAAAAGATAGTTGACCCTTTAGTAGAAATATCTGAAAAAAATACTACTCCATCTATTGAAAGATCCGTTTTACTAAGAATGGGATTTTCTAGTTTAGAATCCAAAGCAATAGTTGAAGGTGCAATTGATAGAGGATTATTAGGAAAAGGTGCCGGACATTTAGTATATAGATTAGCAAAGGATAAAGAAATGGATATAAGGGAAGCGGGATTAAAACTAGCAAATGGAGAAATGTGGGATGATGTATTGGACATTTTTAGGGGAGGTGAAAATTGATGGATTTAAAACCAAATGAAAAGTTGAATATTGAAAATATATTGAAAGATTTAGATAAATATAGACCTAGAAGAAGAGGATGGACTTGGAGAAAAGGTGTAGGAGAAAAAAGACAAATGGGGAAATTTGAATACTATGATACATCAGAGCCTCTTGAGAATAGTCAACCTTTACCTGCAGCAAAGTACTTTGATAAAATTGATCCACAGCCTAAGTCAGTAATTACTACAGAAATTGCATCAGGTAGATTTGAAGATGATATTAGACGTATGAGAATGGCAGCATGGCATGGTGCTGATCATCTAATGGTAATTAGGACTGCTGGTCAAAGTCATTATGATGGACTAATAGAAGGTACACCTCAAGGAATAGGTGGGATACCTATTACTAGAAAACAAGTAAGAGCCCAAAGAAAGGCGCTAGACATTATAGAAGATGAAGTAGGCAGACCCATTAATTACCACTCCTATGTATCTGGCGTAGCAGGTCCAGAAATTGCGGTTATGTTTGCAGAAGAAGGAGTAAATGGTGCTCACCAAGACCCTCAATACAATGTATTATATAGAAATATAAATATGGTAAGGTCTTTTGTAGACGCTGCTAGTGCAAAGAAGATTATGGCATGGGCAGATATTGCACAGATAGATGGTGCTCACAATGCTAATGCTACTGCTAGAGAAGCGTGGAAGGTAATGCCAGAGCTAATGGTGCAACATGCTATTAACTCTATGTTTTCTGTAAAGGTAGGTATGAAGAAAGAAAATATATGCCTTTCTACAGTGCCACCAACAGCACCACCGGCTCCGTGTATGAGATTAGATCTACCTTATGCTGTAGCTTTAAGGGAACTTTTCTATGAATATAAGATGCGGGCTCAAATGAATACAAAATATATGGAATCCTCTACAAGAGAAGCTACAGTAACTCATGTATTAAATTTATTGATATCCCAGCTTACTAGAGCAGATATACAATCTACTATTACTCCAGACGAAGGAAGAAATGTACCATGGCATATCTATAACATAGAGGCAGTAGATACTGCTAAACAAGCTTTTGCAGGTATGGATGGATTAAATGAAATGATAGAGATAAAAAGGGATGAAGGTGAACTAGCAGATAAGGTTAGGGAATTGAAAGAAAGAGCAATACTGTTTATGGAAGAGATTATAGAAGTCGGAGGTTATTTTAAAGCAGTAGAAGAAGGTTTCTTTGTAGATTCTGGCTACTATCCTGAAAGAAATGGAGATGGAATTGCAAGAAAAATTGATGGAGGTATAGGTGCAGGTACAGTATATGAAAGAGATGAAGATTATATGGCACCTGTAACTGCTCATTTTGGTTATAATAATATAGCTCAATATGACGAGTCTGCAGTAGATAATCCATCTAAATTAATAGATGGCTCAACCTTTGAAGACCCAGATAAGATTATCTATATTGATGAATTAGATGAAAATGATAATGTTTATTTAAGATTAGAAGAAACAAAAGAGTTAAGAAATACCTCTAAAATTAGACCTGAAATGGAATGGTTAGGGGATGGAATAGTCTTAATGACTCTATTTTTACCAGCAGAAGAAAGGGTAGCTGAATTTGCTGCTTTAGAGATTGGTAAGAAATTGGGGTTAGAAGATTGTGAAGTAATTCATAAAGAAATAATGCAGGAAGCAGAAGGTACAAGAATTGAATTAAAAGGTAGAGTAGATTTTACCATAGATATTAATGATTTAGTAATCCCACCAAAACCAGAAGTATTAACGGAGGATGAGATTAGACAAGATATAGAAGATAGGCCTATGAAAGTAGTAGCTGGTACAGTTGGTGAAGATGAACACTCGGTAGGATTGAGGGAGATAATTGATATTAAACATGGTGGAATTGAAAAATATGGAATAGAAAGCCATTATCTAGGCACTTCTGTCCCTGTTGAAAAACTAGTTGATGCTGCAATAGAAATCGATGCAGATGCGATTTTAGCTTCCACAATAATTAGTCATGATGATATTCACTATAAGAACATGAAGAAGTTACATGAATTATGTATTGAAAAAGGGATTAGAGATAAAATTATCCTATTAGCAGGTGGGACTCAAGTGTCTAGTGAGTTAGCGGTAAAGAATGGTATGGATGCGGGCTTTGGTAGAGGTTCTAATGGTGATCAAGTAGCAACATTTTTAGTGAAAAAGAGAAGAGAGATGAAAGATGAAAATTGATTTACTGGTGGCGGAAATAGGAAGTACCACTACGGTAGTAAATGCTTTTAATCTAACACCTTGTCCTAGCTTCATTGGACAAGGGCAAGCAGCTACCACAGCCGTTGATGGGGATGTTAATATTGGTTTAAAAGATGCCATTGAGAATCTAGCCCATAATTTAGGAGAGGATAAGATTGTATACGATGAATTAATAGCAACTAGTAGCGCTGCTGGTGGTTTAAGAATGACCGTCCATGGGTTGGTATATGATATGACGGTTAGGGCTGCTAAAGAAGCAGCTTTAGGTGCAGGAGCTAATATTAAGTACATTACTGCAGGAAAATTGAGGGATTCGGATCTAAAAAAGATTAAGGAAATAAAACCTAATATTATTCTCATAGCTGGTGGTGTAGATTATGGAGAAAGAGATACAGCTCTTTACAATTCTGAACTAATAGCTCAGTTGGATTTAAATATTCCAGTAATATATGCAGGAAATATTGAAAATCATGAAGAAGTTAAGGAGATTTTTGAAGGCAAAAAATCGGAACTATATATAGTTGAAAATGTGTATCCTAAAATAGATGAATTAAATATTGAGCCTACAAGAGTTGTTATCCAAAACGTATTCGAAAAACATATAATCAATGCCCCTGGTATGCAAAAAGTTAGAGATATGGTTACAGGTACTATTATGCCTACCCCAGGTGCGGTTATGGAGGCCTCTAATCTACTTTACGAAGAAATAGGCGATTTAATCACCATAGATGTAGGGGGAGCTACAACAGATGTCCATTCTGTAACTGAAGGCAGTGAAGAAATATCTAGAATATTAATTAACCCAGAACCTTTAGCTAAAAGAACAGTAGAAGGAGATTTGGGTGTCTATGTTAATATGCATAACATAGTTAATATGGTAGGAAAAGAGGAATTAATAAAGGAATTAAATATCTCTATGGAAGAATTTGAAAGATTAATTGAAAATCATAAGCCAATACCGGAAACAGAATTAGAAAAATCCTTTATAGAAAAATTGACCCTTCATGCAGTATTAACTGCAGTAAAAAGACATGCTGGGCAGTTAAGATATCTATACGGACCTGGTGGTAAGACAACTTTAGCAGAAGGTAAGGATTTAACAAAAGTAAATACAATTATTGGTACAGGTGGTGCATTAACAAGATTATCCAATAGAATCAAAATATTACAACAAATTTCTTTAAGCGGTAAAGGCAATGAATTACTACCATCTAAAGAAGCAAAAATACTTATAGATAATGAATATATAATGGCTTCCCTAGGAGTAATGTCAAGAAAATATCCAGAAGAGGCGTTAATACTGTTGAATGATAGTCTTGAGCGTAAATAGTGTGGAAGGTGGCTGTTCAGATATTTTTAAAGCAGCCACCATTAATATAGTATATTAGTTTTGAAATTTTGGGGAAGGAGTTTTATGTTAAGAGAATGTTGTAATTGTGGGACAAAAATATCATTTTTAAACTTTTATAAACAATATATTTCTAAAAATAGATTCAGATATATTTTTACAAAATGTGGAAAAGAATATGGAGTGAACATCGGTTGTAGAATAATCAGTGTAGTAATATTTATTCTTTTATATGCTTACCTAGTTTTTAAAAGCAATTTTACGTTTCCCCTAAAAATGTTTTTGATGTTATTATATATCTTAATATTTGAACCATTATTATCAATATTATTTAAATATGAAGTTTAAACAAAAATGTCCTATGATTTTCCAAACGTTGATCTAAAGTACAGGAGGTTATTATGTATTATCCTAAAATTCAAATAGATCTAAAAAAGTTAGACCATAATGTAAAAACAATAATAGATCTATGCAAAAAGAAAGATATAGAAGTAGCAGGAGTTACGAAAGTCTTTTGTGGACATCCTGAAGTTGCACAAGCTTATGTTGATAGTGGAGTAAGTTATTTGGCAGATTCTCGAATTGAAAATTTAGTAAAATTAAAACAGTTTAAAATACCTAAAATTCTATTAAGATTACCTATGATATCTGAGGTAGAAAAAGTAGTTGAATATGCAGACATATCTCTTAACTCTGAATTAAATACTATAAAGGAATTATCAAAAGCAGCTATGGAAAAGGATGTTAATCATAAAATATTATTAATGGTTGATTTAGGTGATTTACGAGAAGGATATTTTGATGAAGATGAAATATATAGGGTAACAGAAGAAATTTTAAAATTAGAAGGCATTAAATTGTTAGGTATAGGAACTAACCTAACCTGTTATGGGGGAGTAATACCTAGTAAATTAAATTTGGGAAGGCTTACAGAGATAGGAAAAAAGATAGAAAATAGATTTAATATTAATTTAAAAATAATTTCTGGAGGTAACTCTAGTAGTCTACATTTATTATTAAATGATATCCAAATACCAGAGGTAAATATGTTAAGATTAGGAGAATCTTTAGTATTAGGGTTAGAAACTGCCTATGGAAATAGAATTGAAAACACTTATGATGATGTTTTTCAATTGACAGTAGAGATTATTGAAATAAAAGAAAAACCATCTTTACCTATTGGTGAAATAGGAAGAGATGCCTTTGGAAAAATTCCTTCCTTTGAGGACAAAGGTATAAGAAAACGTATGATAGCCGCCATAGGAAAACAAGACGTGGATTTTGATACTCTAATCCCACAAGACTCAGGTGTTACAATACTCGGAGGAAGTAGTGACCACTTAATATTAGATGGAACTGATAGTGAAATAGATTATAAAGTTGGAGATAAAATTAGATTTAACCTTAGTTATGGAGGAATTTTAAGAACCATGACATCGGAGTATGTAAAAAAGGAATTAATATAATTAATTGGTAGTAAATAATGAATTATAGGGAGGACTCTAGTCTCCCTTTAATTTTATTTAATTGACTATATTAATTATCTATTATATTATGAAATATAGCGATAAATTAATGAACAGGTGATAATTATGGATTTATTTACTTTAAATATGGAAAATCAGTTAAAAAAGAATGCCCCTTTAGCAGATAGAATGAGACCAACGAACATAGATGAATTTATTGGTCAAAATCATATATTAGGTGAGGGGAAATTTTTAAATAGGTCAATAAAGGCAGATAGAATAACATCTATGATATTTTATGGACCACCAGGTACTGGAAAAACCACATTAGCTATGATAATAGCTAACTCAACCAATATGAATTTTGAAAAACTATCTGCAGTTACTTCTGGGGTTAAGGACATTAGAGAGGTGATCCATAAAGCTGAAGAAGGATTAAAACTATACAATAAGAGGACTATTTTATTTATAGATGAAATCCATAGATTTAATAAAGCTCAACAAGATGCTTTACTTCCTTTTGTGGAAAGAGGGATAATTATCCTAATTGGTGCAACTACTGAAAATCCATATTTTGAAGTAAATAAAGCTCTTCTATCCAGAATGATGGTTATACCCCTTAGACCTTTAACAAGAGAAGATCTTTATAAATTAATAAAAAATGGATTAACCAACAAAGAAAAAGGATTAGGAAATTATAAGATTAATATTGAAAAAGAAGCTATAGAATACTTGATAACAATATCTGATGGGGATGGTAGACTTGCATTAAATTCATTAGAGATAGGTGTACTTTCTACCCCAAAGGACAATAACGGTATAATTAATATTGATTTGGATACCATAAAGGGATGTATATTAGTTAAATCAGCTAAATATGATAAAGGCGGGGATGAACATTATAATACGATCTCTGCTTTTATTAAAAGTATGAGAGGTTCAGATCCTGATGCTACATTATATTGGTTAGCCAAGATGATAAATGCAGGAGAGGATCCTAAGTTTATAGCTAGAAGGATAATCATATGTGCATCCGAAGATGTAGGTAATGCAGATCCTCAAGCTCTAACTGTAGCAGTATCAGCCTTTAATGCTGTGAATGTTATTGGTATGCCAGAAGGCAGAATAATATTGGCTCAAGCAGCAGTTTATGTAGCCTGTGCACCAAAGAGCAATGCTTCATATATAGGTATTGAAAAGGCTTTAGAGGATATTAAAAACAAACCTATTGGAAAAGTACCAGCTCATCTAAGGGATGCATCGTATAAGGGAGCTACTAATTTAGGTTATGGTAAAGGCTATTTATATCCCCATAATTATGATAATGCTTATATAAAACAGCAGTATTTACCCGATGATTTTATAGGAAGTAAATATTATGAACCGACGGATCACGGGTATGAGAAGACAATAAAAGAATATTTATGGAAATTATTTGACAAAGAAGAATAATCTAATTATAATATTATAAAGTCTATATAAACATTGATAGGAAGAGTAAATATAAGAGGTAGTCCTAGGGAGTTGGGGCAAAGTGGAAACCCAGCACGAAACTTATATTGAAGAACATCCTTGAGTTTCTAACCGAAATCTATGGAGAGTAGGCTTAGACGGCATCATACCGTTATATATGATATACATTGATTGTATGATAAAGTGGCTATTTTTAGCAATTAGGGTGGTACCGCGAACCTTTCGTCCCTTTCAGGATGGAAGGATTTTTTATTTTATAAATTGAATATATTAGAAAGGAGTATTGCTGATGAAAGTAAATATAAAAACAATATATAATGAGACGGAAAAATACTTAAATAAGGAAATACTAACAGAAGGATGGATTAGAACCTTAAGGTCTTCAAAAAAGTTTGGGTTTATTGAAATCAATGATGGAACCTTTTTTAGCAATCTACAAATAGTTTTTGATGAAGGATTAGATAATTTTAAAGAAATAGAAAAACTTCCTATTAGTAGTGCTATATCTATAAAAGGGACTTTAGTAGAAACGCCTGGTGCAAAACAACCTTTTGAAATACAAGCTAAAGAGATATCTTTGGTATCTCTTTCTGATAGGGATTATCCTTTACAAAAAAAGAGACATTCTTTTGAATACCTAAGGACTATAGCTCATTTAAGACCAAGAAGTAATACTTTTAATGCTGTATTTAGAGTGAGATCTTTAGCAGCCTACGCTGTCCATAAATTCTTCCAAGAAAGAGATTTTATATATGTTCATACACCAATTATAACAGGTAGTGATGCGGAAGGTGCTGGGGAAATGTTTAAAGTTACTAACTTGGATTTAACTAATGTACCTTTGGACCAGGACAATAGAGTCGATTATACTAAAGACTTCTTTGGAAAAGAAACTAATTTAACTGTAAGCGGTCAGTTAGAAGCAGAAGCCTATGCATTGGCATTTAAAAATGTCTATACCTTTGGTCCAACATTTAGGGCAGAAAACTCTAATACAGCTAGACATGCAGCTGAGTTTTGGATGATTGAACCTGAAATTGCTTTTGCTGATTTAAAGGATAATAGAGAGTTAGCAGAAGATATGATGAAATATATAATTAACTATGTTATGGAAAATGCTAAAGAAGAAATGAAATTCTTCAATTCTTTCATAGATAAAGGGTTAATAGAGAGGTTGGAAAATATAGTTAATTCGGATTTTGGTTGTATCACCTATACTGAAGCTATAGATATACTTAAGAAATCTAAAGAGCAGTTTCAGTATCCAGTAGAATGGGGTATCGATCTTCAAACAGAACATGAAAGATATATTTCTGAAAAAGTTTTTAAAGGTCCAGTATTTGTTATTGACTATCCAAAGGATATAAAAGCTTTTTATATGAGATTAAATGATGATGAAAAAACTGTAGCTGCTATGGACCTACTAGTTCCAGGAGTAGGGGAAATAATTGGTGGTAGCCAAAGAGAAGAAAGACTAAATATATTAGAGAGAAGAATAGAAGAGATGGGTATGAATAAAAAAGATTATTGGTGGTATTTAGAATTAAGAAAATATGGTGGAACTAAACATGCAGGCTATGGATTGGGATTTGAAAGAGCTATTATGTATATGACAGGGATGACCAATATTAGAGATGTTATTCCTTTCCCAAGAACGGTTAGATCTGCAGAATTTTAAAATAAATTTAATAATTCCTTGATTTAATAATATTTATCTGCTATAATACATGATAAAATCAAATATTAACTATGATAGGAAGTAGTAAGCTTATCCATTGATTTTAGAGAGCTGTTGGACGGTGAAAAACAGTATCAATTGAAGCTGAACTCGTCCTAGAGTTGTTAAGGTGAAAAATAGTAATCTTAACCGGCAAAAGCCGTTATTGTTTTAAGAGGATAGTAATACTATCAATTAGGGTGGTACCGCGGAAATAAACCTTTCGTCTCTATTTTTTGACGAAAGGTTTTTTGTTATTATTATGAGGAGGTAAAATTATGAGAGAATACAGGCCAAATAAAATTGAAAAGAAATGGCAGGATATTTGGGATGAAAAAAAGGTTTTTGAAACCAGTGAAGATAAATCAAAACCTAAATTCTATGCTTTAATTGAATTTCCTTACCCTTCAGGGCAAGGGTTACATGTAGGTCATCCAAGGCCATATACTGCTTTAGATATTGTTTCTAGGAAAAGAAGATTTGAAGGGTATAATGTACTATTTCCAATGGGGTGGGATGCTTTTGGATTACCTACGGAAAACTTTGCAATACAACACAAGATTCATCCTAAGAAGGTTACTGAAAAAAATGTGGCCATGTTTAAAAGACAATTAAAATCTATTGGATTTTCCTTTGATTGGTCTAAGGAAATAAATACTACAGACCCTAAGTATTATAAATGGACTCAATGGATATTTATAAAAATGTTTGAAAAGGGATTAGCCTATAAACATGAAATGCCTATAAATTGGTGTCCATCTTGTAAAGTAGGTCTTGCTAATGAAGAAGTAGTAGCAGGTGGTTGTGAAAGATGTGGAGGGGAAGTTGTAAGAAAGACTAAAAACCAATGGATGCTAAAAATTACTGAATACGCAGATAGATTGATAGATGATTTAGACATGGTAGATTATATAGATAGGGTTAAAACACAGCAAATCAATTGGATAGGTCGTTCAGAGGGAATGGAAGTAGACTTTAAAATTAGTGGGAAAGAGGATGTGCTAAAAGTATTTACTACTAGACCAGATACATTGTATGGAGCTACTTATATGGTAATTGCCGCAGAACATCCATTAATTGAAAAGTACAAAGATGAATTAGAAAATATAGATGAGATTAGAGAATATAAAGAATATGCTAGTAAAAAATCTGATTTTGAAAGAACAGAACTCTCTAAGGAAAAAACTGGAGTTGAAGTCAAAGGGATTAAAGCAATTAATCCTGTGACGCAGAAAGAAATTCCAATTTGGATATCGGATTACGTATTAATGAGTTATGGAACTGGAGCCATAATGGCAGTGCCAGCTCATGATAGTAGAGATTGGGAATTTGCAAAGAAATTCAATCTTCCTATAGTAGAAGTTGTAAAAGGTGGAGATGTGGAGAAGGAAGCTTATACCGATACAGAATCAGGAATACTAGTAAATTCAGAGCTTATAAATGGATTGGAAGTAAAGGAGGCCATAGAAAAAATTAGTAATTGGTTAGAAGAAGAAGGTCTTGGCCAAAGAAAAACCAATTATAAATTAAGGGATTGGGTATTTTCTCGTCAAAGATACTGGGGAGAGCCAATACCACTAGTTTATTGCGAAGATTGTGGTTGGGTGCCTGTACCTGAAGAAGAATTGCCAGTAATGTTACCAGAAGTAGAAAATTATGAACCTACTGATACTGGAGAATCTCCATTAGCTAATATAACCGATTGGGTAAATACAACTTGTCCTAAATGTGGGAAAGCTGCTAAAAGAGAAACTGATACCATGCCTCAATGGGCAGGTTCTTCATGGTATTTTTTAAGATATATAGATCCAAATAATAAAGGGCAGTTAGCTAGTAAGGAAGAAATTCAATACTGGATGCCTGTAGACTGGTATAATGGTGGAATGGAGCATACTACACTACATTTACTTTATTCAAGATTTTGGCATAAATTTCTATATGATATTGGAGTAGTTAATACGAAAGAACCTTATAGAAAGAGGACCTCTCACGGAATGATACTTGGTGAGAATAATGAAAAAATGTCAAAATCAAGAGGAAATGTAATCAATCCAGATGATATTGTCAACGAATATGGGGCAGATACTTTAAGAACCTATGAGATGTTTATAGGTGATTTTGAAAAGTCAGTACCTTGGTCAGAAAATGGAGTTAAAGGTTGCAGAAGATTCCTAGATAGGGTATGGAGACTACAAGATATTGTAGTAGAAGGAGATGATTATTCTAAGGAATTAGAAACTAATATCCATAAGACCATAAAAAAAGTATCTGAGGATTATGAAACATTGAAATTTAATACTGCTATTGCTGCATTGATGACATTATTAAATGAATTTAATGACATTGGCCAGATTACTAAAGCTGATATAAAAACATATTTGATCCTATTAAATCCTGTAGCACCTCATATAACAGAGGAATTATGGGAAATCCTAGGATTTGATGGAATGCTTAATCAAAGCATATGGCCTAAATATGATGAAGAAAAAATTAAAGATGAAGTAATAGAAATGCCAGTACAGGTTAATGGAAAGGTTAGAGGCGTAATTAAGGTTAATAATTATGATACTCAAGATATAGTCAGGGAAAAAGCTAAAGAAAATGAAAGCGTAATGAAATATTTAGAAGGAAAACAAATAATAAAAGAGATTTTTGTAATGGGTAAGATTTACAATATAGTTGTCAAATAGCAGGAAATATGAAATAATAGTTTTGCTATTGCTTTTAGCAATAGCAAAACTATTTTATAAGGAGGGACAATATGGCGAGTATAA
Source organism: Clostridium sp. Cult1 (assembly GCF_021655095.1). GTDB lineage: Bacteria > Bacillota > Clostridia > Tissierellales > Tepidimicrobiaceae > Schnuerera. The sequence goes on from NZ_PPXW01000001.1 coordinate 2,487,683, forward strand.
AAATTATTACTGATTCTACTAGTTATATTAGTAAGGATTTTGCTGAAAAGATGGATTTATCCATAGTACCACTAAATTATATTTTTGATGGTAAAACAGAAAGAGAAGGGTTCCCTGGAGAGTTTGATGAGTTCTATGAAAAATTACAAGGGACAAAATTATTTCCTACCACATCACAACCAGCAGCAGCAGACTTTTTAACTAAATATAAAAAAGCTTTTGACCAGGGTTATGATGAGATAATAGCCATTCTTTTATCTTCTAAATTAAGCGGTACCTATAATAGTGCTGTTTTAGCAAAAAATATTTTAGAGGATGAAAGGATTACTATTATTGATTCTATACAAGCAGCTTCTAATTTAAGATTTTTAGTAGAGGATGCATTAAAGATGGCTGCTTCGGGTAAAACTAAAGGGGAAATAGTCGAATATATTGAAAGAAAAAAGAATAGTATGGATGTCTATCTTACAGTAGATACCTTAGAGTATTTAAGAAGGGGTGGTAGACTTTCAGGGATACAATCTGCTATTGGTGAAGTATTAAATATTAAACCTATTATACAACTAAAAGATGGGGAATTGAAATTATTAGAAAAAGTAAGGGGAAAAAATAAAGCAATAAATGCAATTAGGAGTAAAATACCAAATTCCATAGAAAAAATAGGTATATGTCACATACTAAACGAGAAAGAAGCTTTAAAACTTAAAGAAGATCTACAAGATAGATTCCCCAAGGCTAATATTTCAATAGATGTATTGGGGCCTGTTATTGGATGCCATTTAGGTCCTAAAGCTATGGGAATATGTTTTTATTAGAGGATATATCTTTTTAAAGCATTAGATGATATAATTTAGTATGATATAATTATATCAATAAGATGTTTTTAAAATTCGTGGAGGTGTTTAATATGAGAAAGATTTTAGTAACAGGAGCATTGGGCCAGATTGGCTCAGAACTTACTATGGGATTAAGAAAGATATATGGAAACGATAATGTAATCGCCAGTAGTAGAAGAGTCAAGGAAGGTCATGAAGACCTTATGGAGTCGGGAGTTTTTGAAATTGTAAATGTTACAGATGCTAATCAATTAGCTGAAGTAGTAAGAAAACATAAGGTAAATACAATAATCCATCTAGCAGCGATTTTATCTGCAGTTGGTGAGGAAAAACCTGCAATGGCTTGGGATGTAAATATGAATGGATTATATAATGTATTAGAAGTAGCAAGAGAAGAAAAATGCGCTGTATTTACACCAAGTTCTATAGCTGCTTTTGGAGATTCTACGCCTAAAGATAATACTCCACAAGATACAATTCAAAGACCAAATACTATGTATGGGGTAACTAAAGTAGCAGGAGAAATATTATGTGATTATTATTATCATAAGTTTGGAGTAGACACTAGAGGCGTACGTTTTCCAGGGTTGATTTCCTATGAGACTTTACCTGGTGGTGGAACTACAGACTATGCGGTACATATATACTATGACGCATTGAAGAACAAAAAATACACCAGCTTTATTGCTAAAGGAACTAAGATGGATATGATGTATATGCCAGACGCTTTAGAAGCTATTATTAAGCTTTTAGAAGCAGACTCATCCAAATTGGTCCATAGGAATGCCTTTAATGTTACCGCAATGAGTTTTGAGCCAGAAGAGATTGCTGCATCAATAAGAAAATTGATACCAGAATTTGAACTAGATTATGATGTAGATCCAGTAAGGCAAGCTATAGCAGATTCATGGCCTAATTCATTAGATGACTCAGCAGCCAGAGAAGAATGGGGCTGGGATCCGAAATATGATTTAGATGCTATGACAAAGGATATGTTAGAAAAACTGAAAATTAAATTAGGATTATAAAATAAATTGAGGTAAAGTCATGACTTTACCTCAGTTTTTGCATAATATCAAAATTTTTATATATTAATATAATATATAAGGATAGCTATAAAGGGAGGATTGAAAATTGAAAGGATTAATTCTATGTGGAGGAAGAGGTACAAGGCTTCATCCCATAACTTATACAATTCCTAAACAGTTAATTCCTATTGGAAATAAACCTTTAATTGTCTATACCATCGATTTGCTTTTAAAATCTGGAATCAAAGAATTGGCTATATTAGTAAATGAATATAATAAACCAATATTTGAAAAAGTATTAAAGAAATACTATACTCAAGACTTCCATTATATAGTACAACATGATCCAAAGGGAATAGCCCATGGGCTTTTATTTGCTGAAGAATATATTGATAGAGAAAAATTTATTATGGTATTAGGAGATAATTCTTTCAATCTGGATTTACAAAACTTCATCGGGGAATTTCTAATTAGTGAAAACAACTGTAAGATTTTATTAAAAGAAGTAAATAATCCAGAAAGATTTGGAGTAGCTTATATAGGAAATGGAAGAATAATTGATTTAGAAGAAAAACCGAAAACAGCTTTCAGTAATTGGGCAATTACAGGTCTATATGCTTTTGATGAAAATATATTTAAAGCTTGCAAAGAAATTGATCCTTCTTATCGTGGTGAATACGAATTGACAGACGCTATTAAATGGTTATTACAGAATGGATATGATATAGGATATCAGATATTAAATAAGAAATGGAGAGACATAGGCAATCCAGCAGATGTAATAGAGGAGAATATAGATATCTTATCATCTATTGAAGAAAATATAACTGGGGAAGTAGTAAATTCCCATATTTCTGGCAAAATAATTCTTGGAAAAGAATCAGCTATATATAATAGTATAGTAAGAGGGCCAGTAATCATTGGAGACAATTCAATTATTAAACATTCATATATTGGGCCTTATACTTCCATTGGAAATGGAGTTAATATTGATAAGTCTAATTTGGAAAACTCTGTTGTTCTAGACAGATGTACTATAATGGGAGTTATAAATTCAATTGAAAACTCTATAATTGGGGAAGAATCTATTATTGGAAGTGAAAAGGGAATGAAAAATAGTAATAGATTAATATTAGGTAGGGGTAGTAGAATTTATCTATCTAATTGATGAATAACCTTTGTCATATATATTTGACAGAGGTTATTTTATTTGGAAAAAGTATAATTGTAACATTGTTTATTATTACTGCATAATTCTATATTAGGATAAAGTAGTTTTGGTGCCAATGGATTAATATGGGAGTGATTAGATGAAAATTCCGTTAATAGATTTAAAGGAGAAACATGAATCCATTAAAAAAGAAATTGATGAAGCTATGTAGGCAGTAGTAAAAAATAGTAATTTTATACTAGGAGAAAATGTAAATAATTTGGAAAGGGGATTAGTAAGATTTACCAATGCTTTATATGGCGTAGGGGTTGCTAATGGCACTGATGCAATATGATTAGCTCTTGAAGCCTATGGAATAGGAAAAGGTGACCAGGTGATAACAATACCTTTTACTTTTTTTGCAACTGCTGAGGCCATATCTCAAGCTGGTGCAACTCCTGTTTTTGTTGATATCGATGAGGATACTTTCAATATAAATACAAACATGATTGAAGAAAAAATAACAAGTAAAACTAAGGCGATTATACCTGTCCATCTGTTTGGACAACCTGTTGAAATGAACAAAATTGTTGATTTAGGACAAAAATACGATTTAAAAATTATTGAAGACGCTTGTCAGGTTATAGGGCCATTTATAAAGGAAAGAAGGTAGGTTCTATAGGCAATGCTGGATGTTTTTCATTTTTTCCTACAAAAAATTTAGGCTGTATGGGTGATGGTGGAATGATAGTAACAAATGATAAAATATAGTGAAAGAGCTAAGAATGTTAAGATTTCATGGACAAAGGACTAAATATTTCAACGAAATATTAGGCTATAATAGCCGATTAGACGAAATTCAGGCAGCAATTTTAAGAGTTAAATTAAAATACTTACATCAATGGAATGAAAATAGAAGAGAGATTGCATTTAAATATAATAGGTTATTAGAAAAATTACCTTTTAAAAGACCAATAGAAATAGATGATGTGTACTCAGTTTATCACCTTTATGTAGTCCAATTAGAAGAAAGAGATAATTTAAGAGAATATTTAAAAACTCAAGGGGTAGACAGTGGAATATATTATCCTTTACCTCTACATCTACAAAAAGCTTACAGACAACTAGGATATAAAAAAGGTGATTTCCCAACAGCAGAAAATGTTTCTAATAAAACTTTGGCTCTTCCTATTTATCCAGAAATGACAGAGGACATCCAACATTATATTGTAGAAAAAATCAAAGATTTTTATTTAAGTAGATAGGAGATGGGAAGAATGTTATTGAATAAAATTAAAAAGAAAAAAGCAATTATTGGAGTGATAGGATTAGGATATGTAGGACTACCTTTGGCTGTTGAAATAGCTAAAAATGGTTATAATGTAATTGGTTTAGACATCCAAGTAGGAAAAATTGGTTTAATAAATAAAGGAATTAGTTATATAGATGGTGTTGCCAATAAAGATTTAAAATTTTTAGTAGAAAAGAGCCTTTTAAAAGCTACTAATGACACTAGAGTATCGAGAAGTATTGATTGTGTTATTATATGTGTTCCCACTCCTATTGATGAATATAAAATACCAAATATGAATTATATGAAGAATTCCATTGGTGAAATAAAAAAGTATTTTCATAAAGATATGTTAATTGTACTAGAAAGTACTACTTATCCCGAGATTACTGAGGAATTATTGCTACCACTTCTTGATTCAACAGGTTTAAAATGTGGAAAGGACTATTATCTTGCCTATTCTGCAGAAAGAATAGACCTAGGGAACAAAGAATATTATAAAAAAACTACAAAAGTAGTTGGTGGAGTAACGCATGAATGTATAGAAGTAGTATCAACGTTTTATAAAAATGCAATAGGGTGTGATGTCTATAGAGTATCCACTCCAAAAGTTGCCGAAATATGCAAAATTTTGGAAAATACTTATAGAAATATTAATATTGCATTAGCTAATGAAATGGCAATAATATATGACAAATTTAATATTGATATTTGGGAAGTTATAGATGCAGCCAAAACTAAACCTTATGGATTTCAGTCTTTTTATCCTGGTCCAGGTGTAGGAGGGCATTGTATTCCAGTAGATCCCCTTTATTTAATGTGGAAAGTAAGAGAATATAGAAAGATTTTTTAGACAGTTTGGTCTAATCCAGAAACCATATCACAATATCTACAAAGAATTCAAGCATAAAAAAGATAATATATTGGAAATAAATTAACAGAAGTATTATTATGGAAAGAAAAGTTGCATTTATTGGCACTGGAGGAATGTTTTTAAAAATTATTTCGAAGAACTATTAAAGTATGATATTTTCATCAAATTAGTCATAATGAATATTAAAGAGGATTCAAATAAAACTCCATTAAGTATTGAACTCTGTAAAAAAGCTAATATTGAACATATTATTACTAATAATATTAATTCTATAGAGATATTTAATAGATTAAAAGAACATAAGATTGAATTAGCTTGTGTTTGTAGTTTGCATCAAATAATAAAGCCCGAAATTTACACCATATCCAAAAATGGAATGATTAATTTACACACAAGTCATCTTTCTTATTGTCAAGAACCAAATCCATGGTTTTGGATGATAAAAGATGATGAAGATATTTTTGGTGCATCTTTACATTTTATAATAAAGGATATAGATAGAGGAAGGATAATATGTTGGGAAAAATGAATTTAAAACATGTAACTGTCAGATTCTACAATCAATATTAATTCCTTTGGATTATAATTTTGATACATGTAGTTTTCTAAAAAACTATTAAGTACTACAGCCGAGTTTGCATAGGTTATTTCTGAGACTCCTTCTTGTATTTCTTCATTTTTTTTAGTCCTAAGGTATTTAATAGACCTTTGAATCTTAGTTCATAAGTGTGATTATTAAATACCTCTCTTTGTCCTAACAAGGATATTCTATCTCTAAGCTCTTTATCATATATTATCCTTTCTATATATTTTTCAGTATCCTTTTCTGAATTAGATATAAATACTATATCTTTAAAGAAATTAATAATTCCAGGATTATAGCTGCTAATAACAGGAATACCACAAGCCAATAATTCGTACACCCTTCTTGAAAATGCAGTAGGACTGGTATTATCTGAGTTCACATTTAAAAATATATTATATTTTTGCATTCATTTGCAATACTTTTATAATCTAATGCTTTTCTAATATAAGCTTTATATTCGTCTGGAAATGCAAACTGATCATTATTTGAATAGAAGAAACGATTATATATAACTAATCCATGTTTTTTGGCTGGCCTTAATAGATTGTGGATATATATTTTTCTATTCTCAAATTTTTTATACCAACTTCCAGCAAAAGCAACTTTACCAATCTTTTCTTTGTCTCTATCAATTGGGTTATGAAGCTGTGGCTGGGCTGCTAATGGAAGTAAAAACACATTATTATGGGCTAATATCTTTTTGTGCTTTGAAATACAGTTGATATCAGTAGTAAATACATATTCAAAATATTTGGCCGATTCAGAAAAAGCATGGAAATCAGTGGGATCTTCCTTTGCCCAGAAAACAGCAGGGATATTTTTTTCTACAATAATCTGTAATCTTAATCAATGTATCATCTCTATATTTTTCTATATTGGCAATTCTATTTATCCATTGATAATTATAACCTTCCCAAGCGGATTCAATAAATAATAAATCAAGATTATTTTTATCTATCACTTCTTTTCAATTGTAATATCCTAGTTGGCAGAAATTAGCTTCATATTTAAGACATTCATAGTTGAACCTATCCAATATACAGGCTACTTTAAATCTTCTAACATTTTTTCTAATAATCCCTTTATTTTTCTTCCTCCAATTTCTATTTAGGTTATTAATCATATGCTCAATATAAATATTTTTATTGTTGTTCATAATACACTTCCTTTCTTGATCATTTTACGTTATTAGCGTAGGAAATGTAATCTTCTACTTTTCCAATAATTTTACAGTATTTATCCATAAATTCATCATCTGTTATTTTCCAAGTATGATTTTTTTTAATAGGATGACGGAAATAAACATGATGATATCTATCTGTAGAATATATTAAAATGTTATTTTTAACACAGTCTTGGCAAAAGTAGACATCTTCTGCAAGAGACATATCTCTAAATTTAACTTTTTCAAATATTTCTTTTTTAAATACAAGTGTTGAACCATTTGCAAATCTAACGTATCGATTTTCTTGATTAGGAGTTCTAATTGCTAGAATATTTTTTTCAACAAAATAGACAAAATTTGCTGCCTTACCTAGAACTTTAGCATCTGTCCTTTTGAAATACTCAATGGTACTAGATATATACTTTGGTCCATAATAGTCGTCATCATCAAATTTTGCAATTATATTATATTGACATTTATCTACTGCAAAATTTAAGCATTTACCAAGAGATGTCTTTTGGTTTAGTTTGAATATATTAACTTTCCTATTTTTCTTTGCTATATTTGACCATTCTTCTAAATTTATTGAATCGTTGTTTATAATAATAGTTAATTCTTTTTCTAGATAATCTTGTCTATTAAAATTTTCTAAAATGTTGGTGAGAGTATGGGGTTTGTTCGTGGAAGTAATTATAGAAACTCCCTCAAAGGATTTTATATTTTTCACTTCTAACCTTTTTTTTATAAAATTATAAACATATTTTTTATAAGAATTTTTCATTAAGTCCTCTCCTTTCTTTGTCCCTAATTCATTTTATGGGTTTAATAGAAATATGTAACCATAATCCGATAAAAGAATATATTTGTACTATAGGAGGGAGAGAAAATTAAAATGGACTATAGACATTATATTTGTGTATTTAAATCAAAAAATATGGCGGTTTATACTTTGACCATTTTAGAAAGATTAGGGCATAAAAACTTCCAGCTTGTTTCCACACCTTGTGGCATAAAAGCTGGATGTAGTTATTCTATTAAATTTAGTAATATAAAATACTTAAATATTTTAAGAAAAGAGGCTATGAAAATTGGTGCAGAAATTGAAAATATTTATCTAATAGAACGAAAAAGTGGTAAGAAAAGTATGGAAAAAGTTATTATTTAAATATTTTGTCAAATAAAGAACTTTTTTTGTTCATCAATAATTCTAATATATACTCTATATCTTTTTCCACTTTTTGCTGGGACTCAATGGTTTTTAATATAAGAGTATTTATTGTTTCTTGATTTTTTAGGAGCTCCTTTATCATAATTTCTGTTTTTTCTGATGTATCTTCTTCCATAATAGATTTATCCTTTTCATCTTTTGATTTTAGGCTTTCTGTATCATTAGAATTAAAAGAATCGAAAAAGATGAAGTTTAATTTTTTACCAATAGAACAATATACATGGTTAATTTTAGAATTGGAGTTAAATGTACAATTCGATATTTTTATCAAATTAATGTTTGAAAAATCAGTTTTAAAATCTTCTCCTTCATGCCAAGTATGACCATAATCTGGTGAATATATATAACCAATACTACCGGGTTTAGTATAAATAATCTTTAATATACCTTTTTCTTCATAAATTATTGGATGATTGGTGCAACTGGCTATATATGGAACCTTTACTTGATTCCATGTAAATTTGTTTTCACCTGCAGAACTAAATCTACTATATTTTAAGATATAATTATTATTTGAATCTTCTAACCATAGAGAGTGAATATTGTCCTTAGTGTCTAAGAATATATAAGGAAGCACTTTTTTTATATTTGATGAACTCAATTTATTGGGGATAGGGTTCCATTTATTAGCATAGATATTGTAAAAAGTATGGTAGACTTGGGAAGTGAATCCTTCCATTGAACTATATATTAATTGAATATTTCCCAGACTATCTCTATCAACAATATAGGAGGCCATATTTTTGTCGGAAATAAATTTTGCTATGCTATATTGATCCCAATTTTGGTTTTTACCTATAACATGTTGGATAGTCCAAAGTTTAGAGTTTATTAAGTTTGCATAACCGTAAATAATATTAATATTATTTTCTTCTGTTAATAGAATTATGTCACTATATATTTTTGAATGTAAATCAAATTTTGCGATTATTGCATTAGACCAATTTCCATTTTCTAATATTGAATAATTCAATTCTCCAGACTTCATCAGAGCAACTAAATGAACCCTATCCATACTATCAATATCTATAGAGTATTTTAAAACATTATCTTTATAAAGTTGAAAACCGTCTACTGGTTCATATAAATTATCTAATATTGCATATTCAACGCTTCCTGCGGAATTCCTGTTAAACAAAATGGACTTTTCTTTTGAATTTATGACCAATTGTTTGGATTCAAAAAATAATTTCATTATTATCCCTCCTATAATAGTAAAAAGTAGCACAATTACATTCTTAGTTCATAATATGTAATTGAAAGTTAAATTATTAAAGGTAAAGGAGTGAAAACGATGAAAGATATAAATGTAGATGATCTAGGCAAAATTTTAGAGGTTATGGATACAGATTGTGTTATAGTAGATAAGGTCTTTGCAAGTTGTCAACAGCGAGAGTGTTTCCCTCAGATAGAAGTAGACCTAAAGGGCAAGACATTTCGAGATGTAAAATTCAAGCCTGGCTTTATCGTTCCAAATACATTAGTAGTAACTGATATCGACAATACACCTAATTTTAGACGGGTTAGATTTACACTACGAATTCCTTATAAAATAATAACTACAGAAGGCAAAGAAATAGAAGGGTTCTTGCCAGATATACTAAAGGATATTATACTTTTTATTCCTGATGCAAGGGATGAATTCGAATTCAGGATAGTTGTTGAAACGAGTTCTCAAGTATTAGGTCAACCTATTCAAACGGAGAATACATTAACTTTTGCAGTAGGTGTATTTATAATAGTAAAGGTAGTTGGAACGGTTCAATTATTAATACCAACCTTTGGATATTGTCCACCACCAGAGTTCTGTGAAGAATTTAGCCCAGAAGATATTTGTGATAATTTTGATTATTTACCATTACCTGATTTCTTCCCACCTCAATTTGGAGACCTATATCCAGATTCATAATTAATTAATAGAAAAATATATATCCTTAGGATTATACTTTAAATAAAAAATGCTTCGAAGGAAGCATTTTTTGTGCTTTTGAGATATATTTATTATTTCAGAAAATTCAATAATTATTGAATTAATTTTTGAAAATTGGATACTATTTTTGAATGTTGACAAAAATACTAGGGTATAATATACTTATTAAAGAAAACCAAGTAGTTTAGTTGGAATTAAAGGGGTGGTTAAATGAGACTATCTACTAGGGGAAGATATGGACTAAAAGCTATGTTTCAATTAGCTCTCCATTATGGTGAAGGACCTATTCCTTTAAACACTATTGCTACTGCACAAGAACTTTCAGAAAACTATTTAGAACAATTAGTTTCAACTTTAAGAAAGGCAGGTTTATTAAACAGTGTAAGAGGTGCTCAAGGTGGGTATATGTTAGCCAAATCCCCTAAAGAAATTACTGTTGGAAATATACTTCGAGTCCTAGAAGGCGATATGGCACCAGCTGATTGTGTCATAGATAATGCCAATGGATGTGAAAAGGAAGAAAATTGCGTTACTAAATTAGTTTGGATGCAAATGAGAGATAGTATTAATCAAGTTATTGACTCTATATCGTTACAAGATATGCTGGATGAACAAGCAGAAATGGTATCAAACAAAACAAAGGCTTAGGAGGAATTGTTATGGAAAACTATATTTATATGGATAACTCAGCTACGACTCCGGTAAAAGAAGAAGTTCTCCATGAGATGTTACCATATTTTACTACTAAATATGGTAATCCATCAAGTATATATTCTTTGGGAAGACAATCAAAAAATGCTATAGAGGTTTCCAGAGAGAGAATTGCTAAAGTTTTAAATGCTAAAACTAATGAAATTTTTTTTACAGCAGGCGGTTCTGAGGCAGATAATTGGGCTCTAAAAGGAATCGCTTTTGCTAATAAGAGTAAAGGAAATCATATAATTACTTCTAAAATTGAACATCATGGAATACTTCATACTTGTGAATATTTAGAAAAACAAGGGTTTGAGATAACTTACTTAGATGTAGATGAATATGGAACTATAGATTTAAAACAATTGGAAGAATCTATTAATAGTAATACTATATTGATTTCTATAATGTTTGCAAATAATGAAATAGGAACTATTCAGCCTATTAAAGAAATTGGTAGAATAGCTAAAGAAAATGGTGTTTATTTTCATACAGATGCAGTTCAAGCCGTTGGTCATGTGAGAATTGACGTAAATGAAATGAATATAGACTTATTATCTTTATCAGCACATAAGTTTTATGGCCCAAAAGGTGTAGGAGCCTTATATATTAGACAAGGTGTAAAAATAGACCCGTTAATTTCTGGTGGAGCTCAAGAAAGAAATCGTAGAGCGGGGACAGAAAATGTACCTGGAATTGTAGGAATGGGGAAAGCTATTGAACTTGCTTATGAGAATTTAGATGAAAATAATGCTAAATTAATTAGACTAAGGGATAGCATGATCAAAAAAATTTTTGATAAAATAGATTATGTAAGACTTAATGGTCATCCTATTAATAGATTGCCTGGAAATGTTAATCTTTGCTTTGAATTTATAGAGGGAGAATCTTTATTACTAAGTTTAGACATGGCAGGTATTGCTGGTTCTAGTGGCTCTGCTTGTACTTCAGGTACCTTAGATCCGTCTCATGTATTATTAGCTATAGGTTTACCTCATGAAATAGCTCATGGTTCTTTAAGATTATCTCTAGGTGACTTTAATACAGAAGAGGAAGTTGATTATACGGTAGAAAAAATAGAAGAGATTGTGGCTAGATTAAGGTCGATGTCACCTTTATATGAGAATGTTAAGGAGGTTAAATAAATGTACTCAGAAAAAGTTATGGAACATTTCCAAAACCCAAGAAATGTCGGCGAGATTGAGAATGCTGATGGAATTGGACAAGTTGGAAATCCAAGATGTGGAGATATAATGAAGATGTATTTAAAAATAGAAGATGGAATTATTAAAGATGTAAAGTTTAAAACTTTTGGTTGTGGTTCTGCTATTGCTTCATCTAGTATGGCAACAGAATTGATTAAAGGAAAAACCATAGAGGAAGCAATGAAGATTACTAACAAAGCTGTTGCTGAAGCCTTAGATGGGCTACCACCTGTAAAGATGCATTGTTCTGTTTTAGCAGAACAAGCAATTAAAGCTGCGTTACTTGATTATTCAAAAAAGAATAATATTCATATAGATGGACTAGAGGATTTCGATCCTGAGGAAGATCCTCATCATCATTAACAATCCCTCCTTCAAAAAATTTTATGCCTAGAATGGATAATGGATAAATGTTACAAAATAATTTTATTCTATTTTAGGAATAATAAATGAATGAAGAAAATTGAAGAGGGGTATATATGTGATAAGGTATAAACAGCTATTAACATTAAATCTAATAGATAAAGAGACAAAAGAACCGATTGGCAAGATATTAGATGTTATTTATTCTGACAATTTTAAAAAAATAGATTATTTAATAGTAAAAAATGATAACCTTATTAAAAATAAGATTCCAATTCCTTATAAGCATGTTGATTTCTTAGATAATAATCAAGTTTTATATTTAGAGAATATGGATGCACTTAGGGATAAATCAAATGAAGAGGTTAAAGGCAAAATTAATCTTTTAGATAAGGAAATAAGGCTAGAAAACGGAGAATGTATTGGATATATTAAGGATATTGTTATAAACAAAGAAGATGGAACTATTGGTGGTTTTATTATAACAGAAGGATTAATTGAAGATATACTGAAAGGAAGAAATTACATTCCTCTCCTAAAAAACACTCGTATTGAAAAAGAGTGTATATACATTCCTTATAAATTTATTGTATAAATAACAAAATTATCTATATTTACAAAAAATATATAGAATTAAATATTTATAAGGTGACAAAATAATAGATATAAAGGATAAAGGAGAGGATACTTGTATGAATAATAATGGTTTCAGGAATGGAGCCCTATTAGGGAGTATATTAGGTGCATCTTTAGGTATGATTTTTGGCACAAGAATGGGTCCTATGCAAAAAAGAAGAATTATGAGAACTGCTAGAAGAGCAAAATCAACTTTGTTTAATGGTATGAATTCATTATGGGGATAGGCAGCTGGTTGCTGCCTATTAGATTAATAGAGATGGAGACAAGTACTATGAGTGAATATTCGCCAGTATTAGTTAGAAACTTAATAATAATTTTATCTATTCTTTTGACTTTAGTAATCTACTATTTAATACATATTGGAAATAAACACGTAGACGCTAGTAAACAAATTAACATCAACAAGAAAAGAGTACTACCTATTGTAACGGTTTTAATTTTTATTTATGCATTCTATTTACTATCAAAAAAGTATGGTATTTTATCTGACACCTTATTTACTATAATCATTTCAGCAGTTTTGGCATATTTATTTAATCCTATAATTAATTATTTTGAAAAACATAAAATTCCAAGAAGTTTTGGAGTTTTAATAGTTTATATGATAGTAATTGGAATAATACTTATATTATCTTTTTTAGTATTTCCAAAGACTGGAAGAGAAATAAAGAGATTTTTAGCTGTTCTTCCTATTTATTTTGAGAAAATTTCAGATTTTATTGATGATTTATATTATAAATACTATACAAATATGGATAATATTCCTCCAATTTTACAAGGTATAGAAGGAGTAATATTAAATAGCTTCCAAAATGTTGAAAATGTAATAATTACTAGTATAAGTAAATTTTTCGAAGGTATAATTTCTACTTTTTCAAAGGTAATAAGTCTTATATTAATACCTATACTTACATTCTATTTTTTAAAAGATAAGGATTATTTTAAAACTAAAATCTATTTAACAATACCTAAGAAATTAAGAAAAGAGGTTAAGGAGCTATCCTTAGAGATAGATAGAGCCTTAAGTCAATTTATAAGGGGAAGGCTTTTACTGGCCATGTATGTAGCAATTGCAACAACTATTTTATTGCTAATTTTAAGAATTGATTTTGCCGTAGTTATAGGAATAATAACAGGTATTGCAGATATAATTCCATACTTTGGACCTTTCTTAGGATTTTTACCTGCAGTATTCTTTGCTTTATTAGATAGTCCTATAAAGGCATTATGGGTAGCTATTCTATTTGTAGGAATACAGTGGGTAGAAAATAATGTTTTAGCACCTAAAATTATTGGAGAAACAACGGGTATTCATCCTATTACTATTTTATTAGCATTGATAATAGGTGGTGGAGTATTTGGAGTTATGGGGATGATTTTTTCTGTACCAGCAGTAGCTGTATTTAAAATATTGTTTAGTTTTTTTATGGAGAAAGTACGAAAAAGGCGGATTGAATAATAAACACATATCTTTATTTAGTTTGACAAAAATTTTAGTTTAAATTATAATCCAAATATAGGTATGAACGTGAATTCTCGTCCCTTTGATGAGGGGCGTATTTTTTTAAAATATTTAAGTGAGGTGTACAACTGATGAAAACCATAGGTTTACATGAAATTAGAAAAGAATTTTTAAAATTTTTTGAAGAAAAAGGTCATCTAGTTTTGCCTAGTTTTTCTTTAGTACCTAAAAATGATAAAAGTTTATTATTGATAAATGCTGGGATGGCTCCTTTAAAACCTTATTTTACTGGAGAAAAAACTCCTCCTAGTAAGAGGGTTGTTACTTGTCAAAAATGTATTAGAACTGCAGATATAGATAATGTAGGTAAGACAGATAGACATGCTACATTCTTTGAAATGTTAGGGAATTTTTCCTTTGGTAATTATTTTAAAAAAGAAGCAATTGAATGGGCTTGGGAATTTTTAACGGAAAGAATGGAGATCCCAAAAGAAGATCTTTGGGCTTCGATATATTTAGAGGATGATGAGGCTTATGAGATATGGAATAAAGTTATAGGTTTAGATGAATCTAAAATAGTTCGTCTAGGAAAAGAAGATAATTTCTGGGAATTAGAAGTAGGTCCATGTGGGCCTTGTTCGGAAATATATGTAGATAGAGGAGAAATATATGGCTGTGGAGAGGCGGATTGTCAGCCGGGTTGTGAATGTGATAGGTTCATTGAAGTGTGGAACTTGGTATTTACACAATTTGACAAGGATGAGTCAGGTACTTATCATCCATTAGAGCATCCAAATATCGATACTGGAATGGGGCTTGAAAGAATAGCTGCAGTAATGGAAAAAGCTGATAATATTTTCGAAGTAGGCGAAGTTAAGAAAATTCTCAACCAAGTAGAAATTGTGTCTAATAAGAAATATGGTGCAGATCCAAAGATTGATGCTTCTATAAGAGTTATTACTGATCATGCTAGGGCAATAACTTTCCTTGTATCTGATGGAGTTTTACCAAGTAATGAAGGTAGAGGTTATGTACTAAGAAGACTTATAAGAAGAGCTGCAAGACATGGGAAACTACTTGGAATCGAAGAAAGCTTTTTAAATAGCATTGTAGAAAAGGTCATAGAGTCATGGAAGGTAGAATACAGAGAAATAAAGGAAAGAGAAGAACAAATTAAGAAAGTAATTAGAGCAGAAGAAGAAAAATTCCAAGAGACTATTCATCAAGGCATCAACATACTGGAAGGCTATATAGATGAAATAATAGAAAAAGAAGAAAAACATTTAAATGGTGAAAAGGCCTTTAAATTATATGATACCTATGGTTTTCCTTTAGATTTAACCAAAGAGATATTAGAAGAGAAAGGATTAACCGTAGAAGAGGAAGAATTTAATAAATATATGGAAGAACAAAGGGAAAGAGCTAGAAAGGCAAGAGGGGAATTAACTGACTCAGGTTGGAAAAATGGAAGCCCTTTAGAATTGATTGAAGGCTACGATACATCTTTTAAGGGTTATGATAATATGATACTAGAAACAGAAGTTTTAGGAATACTTGTAGATGGAAACACTACTAATAGAATAGATAAAGGGGAGGAAGGAATAATAATATTGAAGGAAACTCCTTTTTATGCTGAAAGTGGTGGTCAAGTAGGGGATATTGGATATATAGAAAAAGAAAGTTTCAAAGGAAAAGTAGTTGATACTAAGTATACTAAAGATGAAACTATAATTCATTTCATAGATGTTGAAGAAGGTAGCTTGGAGATGGGAGATAAAGTATTGGCTTCTATTGATCTAAATAATAGAAGAGATATTATGAGAAACCATTCTGCTACTCATTTACTTCATAAAGCACTGAAAGAAGTACTAGGTTCTCATGTAAATCAAGCAGGATCAATAGTGTTACCAAATAGGTTGAGATTTGATTTTACCCATTATGAAGGGGTTAAAGATAAGGAACTTAAGCAAATAGAAAAAATAGTAAATGAGAAAATTTTGGCTTCTTTAGAAGTTAGAACTATGGAAATGTCTTTAAAAGAATCAGAGGAAATGGGAGTTGTTGGACTGTTTGAAGATAAATATAAAGATGTAGTTAGAGTAGTTCAAATGGGTGATTTTTCACAAGAATTATGTGGAGGTACCCATGTAAGTAATACGAGTAATATTGGGCTTTTCAAAATTATTAGTGAATCCAGTATTGCTTCTGGAGTCAGAAGAATTGAGGCAATAACTGGTAGAGCTGTTTATGAGTATTTAGAAAATCTAGAACAAGATATTGAGGATATATCACTTATAGTTAAAGCTAACAAAAAAGATATTGTAGATAGGATAGAAAGTATAACAGAAGAGTTGAAAGAAAAAGATAAACAAATCAATTCCTTAAAATCCAAAATCGCTTCATCTATAGTAGAGGATATTTTAGAGTCTAAGCAAGTAATGGATGATATAAATATTGTTACTTATAAATTAGATAATATGGATATGAATAGTTTAAGAAATCTAGGGGATGAAATAAAGAATGCTTTAGATTCATCTGTTATAGTTTTGGCTAGCATAGATAAAGGAAAGCTTTCATTCGTTGCAATGGTAAGTAAGGATTTGGTGGAAAAAGGCATACATGCAGGCAATATTATAAAGGAGGTAGCTAAGATTACTGGTGGCGGCGGTGGCGGTCGTCCAGATATGGCTCAAGCGGGAGGTAAAGATATATCGAAGGTTGAAGAAGCCTTGAACATGGTACCAGAAATCGTTGAAAAACAAGTAAAATAAATATTAGCCAATTGAGGCTAATATTTATTTTGATACTGTATATTATACAAATGATATGGTATAAATATTATAGGGGGTGTAACAATGAACAATAAATTTAATGAGACTATGAAATTTGAGGCGCCTAAGGAAAATGTGAATGAAGCAAAAGAAATTATTCTAACCGTCTATAATGCTTTAAAGGAAAAAGGATATGATCCCATTAATCAAATTATTGGCTATATATTATCGGGGGATCCAACATATATTACAAGCCATAATAATGCTAGAAGTTTGATTAGAAAGATTGAAAGAGATGAATTACTAGAAGAGATATTAGGGAACTATTTAGAAAAGGAAAAAGAGGTTTAGGGGAGAATCTTAAGTGGAAAGAACAAGAAGATTTGCTACATTACTTATAATATTATTATTTTTATTTTCTTTTGGAGAATTTAGTTACTGTAATGATAATTTAAATACAGATAATAACGTATATGTTGTTGTTGTAAATAAACTAACCCTTTTAGATATAGAGAAGATGCCAAATTTAAAGACCATAATGGAAGATGGAAGTTTTGGATTAATGAATGTTCGTGGTACTAGTGGTTATAGAGGGGCAGAAAGCTTTGTAACCATTAATGCTTCTAATAAAGCTTTTGCTAGTTATGAAAGTAGTCAATTTTTCAATTTGAATGATGAAGTGAAAAGAATATATAAAAACAGAGTAGGTACATTAGAAAAAGATTATGAGGTTGGGAACATTCAGATAGGAAGATTGTATAATCAAAATGAAAATAATAGGTATTCACCAGTTTTAGGAGCGTTAGGGTATGTTTTACATGAAGGCGGTCTAAGAACTGCAATTTTTGGTAATAGTGATACGGATGAAGAGAGTATTAGAACTTCTGGATTAATACCTATGGATCCAAAGGGGCTTATAGATTATGGTAATGTGGATAACATTCTTGTTGAAGATGGAGATTACCCTTATGGCATCAGAACAGATTATGATAAAATGCTATATGAGATATTAAATATAAAATCGAAAGCTTCTTTAATTGTGGTGGATACTGGAGATCTAAACCGTCTAAATAGTTATAGTAGTTTTCTATCGACAGATGGATTTTATAAAAAAAGGGATATGATTTTGGCTGATATCGATGACTTTATTGGTAAATTATTGAGTATAATGGATGAAAATAAATCTTTGCTAATGGTTTTAAGCCCAAATAGTGGAGAAGAAAGAATTGATGGTAATAGGTTATCACCAGTCTTTTTATGGGGTAAAAATGTTGAGAGAAGTATACCTGTATCCTCTACTACTAATAGACCAGGAATAGTATCCAACTTGGACATAGCTCCAACTATTGTCAGTCTATTTAATTTAAAATCAGAAAATATGTCAGGCAATATAATAAAATATATTGAAAAAGAAAATGCTTTTGATTATATTAAGTCCATTAATGGACGTATAAACTTAATGTCAAAAGTCAGGTCTAAAACTTTGCTAACTTATGGAATTATAAGTATTATCTTGATGATAATAATATTAAATTTGTTATTGTTTAAAATAAAACTTGATAATAGAATTGGCGATTGGCTAAAAATAATGTTATTATTATTGTATGGATTACCTTTAATATTTATAATAAGCTCTTTATTTAAAGTTGATAATTTAACTAGTTTTTTTGCTAGTTTGACAATTCTGATAACCTTATTTATGTATATATTTATAAAATTTAATAGCAATAGACTTATATATTTTATTACCTATGCCTATTTTATTCTAATTGTTTTAGATATTTTATTTAATGGGTTGTTTACCAAATTCTCAGTAATGAGTCATGATCCTATTATTGGAGCAAGATATTTTGGTATAGGAAATGAAATGGTAGGGTTGTTTTTAGCTATTGTGACACTGACTGCTGGAATATTATATGAAAATTATGATAATAAAATAGTATCAATTCTTCTCCTATTAGTATCTATCGCTTTAGTTGGACATCCTAAATTAGGTGCTAATGTAGGGGGCACCATTGCTTTATTGTCTGCTAGTATATATTTTATACTTGAATTAATGGATAAACAATTGAATTTTAAAAATATGATATTAACTTTATTCATCATTGGTATAACTATAGGTATATTAGGATATATAGATGTAAAACTAAATCCCAATCCGACACATTTAGGCAGTGCTCTAATATCGATTAATGAGAGAGGAATAGATATTATAAGAAATATTATAGATAGAAAACTATTAATGAATATTAGATTAGTAGGTGTATCATTTTGGACAAAAGTGACATTTATAAATATATTGACCCAAGTTATTGTATCCCACTTATATAAAGATACAGTTAATAATATAATGAAGAGAGGTATAGGTAAAGGCTATTTATCGTCTATTTTAGGAAGTATAATTGGATTTTTATTAAATGATTCAGGCTTAATACTATCTGGGATATCCATTAATTTGATTACATTATTTTTGATTTTTTTGATTATTAATAATGAAGAAAAATTCAATAAACAGGAAGTGGACATAAATTGAATAGAGTAAAATTAGGTAATACTGATATAGAAGTTTCAAGGTTGTGTTTTGGATCTTTGACTATGACGCCTTTTCAAGCTAATTTAACTATTGAAGAAGGTGCTAACCTTATCCAATACGCCTATTCAAAAGGAATAAATTTTTTAGATACTGCTGAAATTTATGAAAATTATAAATATATAAATAAAGCTTTAAAAGGTATAAACAGACAGGATTATGTTATTGCAACTAAATGTTATGCATATACTGAAGAGATGGCAAGAGAGAGCCTAGAATTGGCATTGAAGGAATTAGAAACGGATTATATAGATATTTTTATGCTTCATGAACAAGAGAGTATTCATACTATCAGAGGTCATAAGGAGGCCATAGATTATTTTGTTGAGGCAAAAAAGAAAGGCAAAATAAGAGCAATAGGCATTTCTACCCATAGGGTAGAAGGAGTTCTGGGTGGATTAAGCTGTGGTCAAATCGACATAATACATCCTATTGTCAATAAAGAAGGGATAGGAATTCAAGATGGTAATATAGAAGATATGATATCAGCTATAGAAAAAGCATATAATAAGGGTAAGGGTATATATGGTATGAAACCTTTGGGAGGAGGTCATTTAATCCCTCAAACTCAGGATGCTTTTAATTTTGTCAAGAATATACCTTATATCCATTCTTTTGCTATAGGAATGCAGTCAAAAGAAGAAATTGATTGTAATATTAGTTTAATGGAAACTGGATTGATGCCAGATAGATTAATAGATAGTTTAAATGCCAAGAAAAGGAAACTAATAGTAGCTGATTATTGCTTAGGTTGTGGAAAATGTGTAAACACTTGCAAACATAATGGCATTGAAATTATTAATGGCAAGGCAGTGCCTAATGATAATTGTATATTATGTAGTTATTGTGCAAGAAACTGTCCTGAATTTTGTATAAAGATTATTTAAAGGTGGAAAATATGGAGAGAATAATGGGATTAGATGTGGGAGACAAGACTATTGGTGTTGCAATTAGTGATCCCCTATTATTAACGGCTCAGGGGTATAAAACTATATTCAGAGAAAGCAATAAAAAGGATATTAAAGAGATAGAAGATATAATAGAAGAATGCAATATAACTAAAATTATAGTAGGTCTTCCGAAAAATATGAACAATACAATAGGAATTCAAGGCCAAAAGGTACTGGATTTTGTTGAGAAACTAAAAAGGAGAATTAAGGTAGAAATAATATTAGAGGATGAACGGTTGACTACCGTTTCTGCAGAAAGGATATTATTAGAGGGAGATGTAAGTAGAAAAAATCGCAAAAAAATAATAGATAAAGTTGCAGCTACTTATATTTTGCAAAATTATTTAGATAGAAATTAAGAGGGTGAAGATATGAATGAAAAAATAGTATTGCTGGATGAAATGGGTAATAGGATAGAGTTTCAGCTATTAGCTACTTTTGGATTAGATGACTATGAATATGCTGCTTTGTTACCGGTAGATGATATGGAATCTTTAACTTATTTATTAAGGATTGAATACGATGATGAGGGAGAACCAATATTAGTAGGCATAGATGATGATGACGAATTGAAAGACGTTATAAAAGTATACGAAGAAATACAAAAAGAAAAATTACAATAAATTCTATACTTGACAAGTAGAACCTATACTAGTATTCTATAATATAGGATTATAAGCGGGTGAAAAAAATGGATATTAATATGGAAGAAATGAAGGAAAGGTTTAAAGAAGAGGGTTATAAGCTAACTACCCAAAGACGAGCGATTTTGGACGCAATAATTGAGAATCATGAAAAACATTTAAATCCTGAAGAGGTTTATGATATTGTAAAGATTAATTATCCGGAGATCGGAATTGCTACAGTCTATAGAACTTTACAATTATTAGAAAAATTAAATATTATCTATAGAGTAAACTTTGATGATGGGTATAACAGGTATGAGTTAAATTGTGATTCGGATAACCATCACCATCATCATCTAATATGCCTAAGATGTGGAAAAGTGATGGAAGTAAAACTAGACCTATTGGAAAACTTAGAAAATGAGATCGAAATTGAGAATAGTTTTAAAATTGTGGACCATAATGTTAAATTTTTTGGGTACTGTGCTGATTGCCAACAATGAATCCCATTTGGGATTCATTTTTTTAGGAAGATTTTACAGTGATCTTATGGTTTATATGCTATGAAAATTGGAGAAATTAATATAAGGGAGATGATAAAGTGGCGAAAAAAACAAATAAATTAAAGATTATTCCATTAGGCGGATTGGGAGAAGTTGGTAAGAATATTACCGTTTTAGAATATAAAGATGATATTATTGTTATAGACTGTGGTTTAACCTTTCCAGAAGATGAAATGTTAGGAATTGATGTGGTAATACCTGATATTAGCTATCTTTTAAAAAATAAAGATAAAATTAGAGGTATTATATTAACTCACGGACATGAAGATCATATAGGAGGGCTACCTTATGCCCTTGCAAAATTAGATTTACCCGTTTATGGAACAAAATTGACTTTGGGATTAGTAGAAAATAAATTAAAAGAACATAAACTGGATAAGGTTAATTTAATTGAGATAAAAGCAAATGATAAGATTAAATTAGGCTGTTTTACAGTTGAGTTTATTAAAACTAGCCATAGTATACCTGATAGTATTGCTTTAGCCATAAATACACCTATGGGTACCGTAGTTCACACTGGTGACTTTAAGATTGATTTTACACCTATTAATGATAATTTAATCGATTTGCATAAATTTGCTGAAATAGGTAGCAAGGGAGTACTAGTTCTATTAGCTGATAGTACTAATGTGGAAAGGCCAGGATATACTATGTCGGAAAAAACAGTAGGAGATACTTTTAACGATATTTTCCTAAAGGCACCTGAGAGAATTATTGTTGCAACTTTTGCTTCTAATGTGCATAGGGTTCAGCAGGTTATTGATGCTGCAGAACTTTATAATAGAAAGGTAATAGTTTCTGGTAGGAGCATGGTAAACACAATTAATGTGGCCTATGATTTAGGATATTTAAGGATAAAAGATGGGACTTTGATTGATATTAACGATATGCATAAATATCCTAATAATCAGATAGTAATCTTAACTACAGGTAGCCAGGGAGAACCTATGTCAGCTCTATCTAGAATGGCTTTTTCAGAACATAGAAAAATAGAATTGGTACCTGAAGATTTAGTAGTTATTTCTGCTTCACCAATTCCAGGGAATGAAAAAACTGTTTTTAGGGTAATTAATAAGTTAATGGAAATTGGTACAAAGGTTATCTATGAATCCTTGGCTGATGTCCATGTGTCAGGTCATGCTTGCCAAGAAGAGTTAAAATTAATCCATACCCTATTAAAGCCAAAGTTTTTTATACCTGTTCATGGAGAGTATAGGCATTTGAAAAGACATGCAGAGTTGGCCATGGAATTAGGTATGCCAAGAGAGAATATTTTCATTGCTAGTAATGGTTCAGTTATCGAATTTACTAAAAATTCTGGATCAATTAACCAATATGTTCAATCCGGTAATATATTAGTAGATGGTCTTGGAATTGGAGATGTAGGTAATATTGTATTAAGGGATAGGAAACATCTTTCTGAAGATGGTTTAATAGTTGTTGTAGTAACTATGAGTAAACAAGAAGGTAAGGTAATAGCAGGTCCAGATATTATATCTAGAGGATTTGTTTATGTAAGAGAGTCTGAAGATTTAATGGAAGAAGCAAGGGAAGTGGTAAGGGATGTTCTCTCCGAATGCGAAAAAAGGAATATTACCGATTGGGCAACTTTAAAGTCTAGTATAAGGGATGCTTTAAGAGGGTTTATATATGAAAGGATAAAAAGAAATCCAATGATTCTACCAATTATTATGGAAGTTTAATTAATTTAGTCCTAGTATATTCTTTCTGAATATACTAGGACTTTTTAAGGGCTTTGACTTGTTTATTTTATATGGATAATGGTATAATATAGAATTGACTAATGGAGGTAAGTTATGGGTATTCGCCTTTTAATTTATTTAATTATTTTAGGGATAGGAGCAGTATTAGGATATAAGGATAAAATAGGGACTAAATTGAGTAATAAACTTAATCTATTACAAAGTATTAGTTTATTTTTCCTTTTGTTTATCATGGGAATTAGAATTGGTCTAGATGAAAAAGTAATAAAATCTTTCTTTTCTATTGGATTGAGAGCTGTAATAATTGCAATTTTTACAATAATCATTACTATTTTAACTACAAAAATCATAACAAGGTTTTTTATTTTTAGGGAAGGTGAAAATAAAGTTGAGCCTTAAAATATTGTTATCTGTCATACTAGGAGTAGGTACAGGATATTTTTTGTTACCATCAAATTTTTTTCAATATACGGATATTATTATAGATATTGGATTATGTATACTATTATTTTTTGTCGGCATAGATATTGGGAAACAGAAAAATGTATTTAAAGAGATAGAAAAAATGGGATTTAAAATATTATTTATACCTTTTGGAATAATGGTAGGTGGTATAGGAGGGGGAGTTATAGGCGGTATTATACTTAAGATCCCTATACAAGAAGCAGCAGCCGTTGGATCTGGTCTAGGATGGTATAGCCTGTCATCTATGATGATTGCGAGTTATTCAACGGAACTTAGTGCTGTAGCTTTTTTAACAAATGTTGTTAGAGAAGTTATTGCATTAATTTTAGTACCTATTGTAGCAAAATATATAGGGTATATAGAAAGTGTCTCTATTTGTGGAGCAACAGCTATGGATACAGCTTTGCCAGTTATATCTAAAGCCACCGATTCTCAAACAACTATTATTGCATTTATATCTGGAATAATTTCTACTGTTTCAGTTCCTATTCTTTTATCAATAATATTGTAATCATAGGAGGGAATAATATGAATAATGTTTATGATCAAGCTCATAAATTAGCTAAGGCTATAAAAACATCGGAAGAATACAAAACCTACGTTGAAAAGAGAAAAGATGTTTATGCTAACGAAAGAAATAAGAAAATGGTAGAAGATTTTAAAAAGAAAGCTCTTGAAATTCAAATGGATCAAATGTCAGGTAAAGAAATAAAACAAGAAGATGTAGAAAAGTTAAGGAAATTAGAAGAGGTATTAATGTTAAATCCAACAATCAATGAGTTTTTAAATGCTGAATTAAGATTTTCTCAATTAGTTCAAGATGTAAGTAAAATCATTGGCGATGCTATAGATTTAGATAAGGATTAAATTTTTGAGGAGGTAGAAAAGGTGAATACGAAATACTTAACTAAAGCAAGTTTGATAGCAGGTATTTACTTAGTACTTGTCCTAATACAGATTCCAATGGGAAACCTTGCCTTTGGACCTATACAACTTAGAATTGCTGAAGGATTGACATTATTACCATTAGTAGAAACTGCAGCAATACCAGGATTATTTGTTGGTTGCTTGGTGGCAAATTTTTTACTTACCCCTTATTCAGCTTTTGGTCTAATAGATATATTAGGGGGAAGCTTAGTTACATTAATAGCAGCATATTTGACCAGTAAAATGCCTAATAAAGTTCTAGGCGCACTGCCACCTATAGTATTAAATGCAGTTATTGTATCTATTTGGGTATCTTATTTTACCAATATATCTTATTTGTATACTGTCCTTGGCATCGGCGCTGGTGAAACTGCATCGGTGGCTATTTTTGGTACATTAATATTATCTGTTTATAGTAAGGCAACTAAACATACCGAAAATCAATAATATTCTAGATATAATTATATGTTGATTGTTGTAATTAATTCATAAAAAATGTATAATAAAATAGATAAATGTATTATAAAAGGTGGAGATTATGTGTTGGATATAGCTAGGAGTAAGAAGAAAAGAAGAAAGAAATATAAGGGATTGCTATTTTTAATATTTATTATATTTACTGTGCTCCTAATAAGACAATATTATAAAAATGGGCTTATGGCGGTTGCTGCTGAAAATCCTACCGATATAAATATTCAAATACCTGCTGGTAGTAGCTCTAGTAAAATAGCAACTATATTGAAAGAAAAAGGTTTAATTAAAAATGAACTCATATTTAAAATAGCAGTTAAAAACAAAGACGCTGATGGTAGTTTAAAAGCAGGATCCTATACACTAAATACTGGCATGAATATTTATAAACTAATTGATGAATTATCAAAAGGTGGGAAAAATGATAATGTTATTAAATTCACTATACCTGAAGGCTATGAAATCCGTCAAATAGCTGATAGTTTAGCCGAGAAAGGTATTGTTGATAAAGATAGATTTTTAGAATTGGCTTCAGATAAGAAGAATTTTCAAGATAAATTTCCTATTCTGAAAGAATTAGAAGATGGTCAAGGTCTAGAAGGATTTTTGTATCCATCTACTTACGAGATTTATGTTGATACTACAGAGGAAGATATTATTGGCAAAATGATTTCTCAGTTTATTATGATATATGAAAATGATATAGAACCCAATAGGGAAGGTGTAGATTTATCATTAAATGAAATAGTGACTTTAGCTTCTATTATTGAAAGGGAAGGAAAATTAGATGAAGAAAGGGAACTTATTTCTGCAGTATTTCATAATAGATTAAAGTTGCAAATGCCTTTACAATCCTGTGCTACTGTTCAATATATATTAGGTGAGAGAAAAGAGGTATTATCAAAAAAGGATACAAAAATAGAATCTGATTTTAATACCTATATTCATCAAGGATTACCCCCTGCTCCAATAGCTTCACCTGGTAAAGAATCCTTAATTGCAGCTGTGAAACCAGCTGATGTAGACTATATGTTTTTTAGAACTAAAGAAGATGGCACAGGTGGACATACATTTTCTAGAACCTATGAAGAACATTTAAATGCAAATCCGAATAAATGAGATTTGATTTTCTAGAGATAATACGTGGTCTTAACCACGTATTAATTTATGCAAGGAGGTAAATTTATATTGACTCATATTAATGAAGAATATATAGAAGAATATATTAGAAATATATTGCCAAAACATAGTGGTTTTTTAATGGAAATGGAAGAATATGCAAATATCAATCATGTTCCAATTATCGAAAGAGAAGTTGCTCAATTGTTGAAAGTATTATTAAAAATATCTAAACCAAAAAACATACTGGAGATAGGAACAGCTATCGGATATTCAGCTCTTATTATGGCGATGTCAACCGACAATGATTGTAAAATTACGACTATTGAAAGAAGGACGGATATGGTAGAATTGGCAGAGAGAAATATCCAAAATACTGAGTATAAGGATAGGATAAAAATACTTCATGGAGAAGCTGAAGATATTATTCCTACATTAAAGGATAATTACGATTTTATATTTTTAGATGCTGCCAAGGGCCAGTATTTAGATTTTTTTAATAATTGTATAGATATATTGGAAAACAAAGGAATAATCATGTCTGATAATGTATTGTTTAAAGGGATGGTTGCTACTGATAAACTAGTTATTAGACGAAAAAAGACCATAGTTAAAAGGTTAAGACAATATTTAAAATATATTAATAACCTAGAAGGATATGAATCTTGTATAATTCCAATTGGAGATGGAGTGGCTTTAACATTTAGGGAGGAGTGAAAGTTTTGAAAAAACCAGAATTATTGGCACCAGCTGGGGATTTAGAAAAATTGAAGATGGCAATAATTTATGGAGCAGATGCAGTATATTTAGGGGGCGAACAATTTGGGCTAAGGAAAGCTTCAAAAAACTTCAGTATAGATGAAATCAAAGAAGGTATAGAGTTTGCTCATAGTAGAGGAAAGAAAATTTATGTAACTATGAATATAGTTCCACATAATGAAGATTTGATAGGGCTAGAAGATTATGTAACTAAATTATACCAAGCAAAAGTCGATGGAGTGATTGTATCAGATCCTGGTATATTTTCCATAATAAGAAGAACTGTCCCAGATTTACCTATCCATTTGAGTACACAAGCTAGTGTTACCAATTATGAAACTATAATGTTTTGGTATGATCTTGGTATTAGGAGAATTGTTTTAGCTAGAGAATTGTCCCTTAATGAGATTAAAGAAGTTGTTGAAAGATGTCCTAAAGATTTAGAGATCGAAACTTTTGTACATGGAGCTATGTGTATTTCATATTCTGGAAGATGCTTATTAAGTAATTATATGGCAGGCAGAGACGCTAACCGAGGCGATTGTGCCCATCCATGTAGATGGAAGTATAATTTAGTTGAAGAAAAACGGCCTGGAGAATATTTTCCAGTAGTTGAAAATGAAAAAGGAACTTTTATTTTTAATTCAAAGGATTTATGTATGATTGAGCATATACCAAGTTTAGTAGAAGCTGGTATTAAAAGCTTTAAAATAGAAGGAAGGGTTAAAAGTTCCTATTATGTAGCGACTGTAATTCGTTCTTATAGAATGGCTATAGATGCCTTCTTTGCAGATCCCGAAAACTATGTTTTTAAAGAGGAATGGCTTGATGAAATCAAGAAGGCTAGTCATAGAGATTTTACTACTGGATTCTATTTTGGGAAACCTACGGAAGAGGATCAAGTATATACCTCTAGTTCATATATTAGAGGATATGATTATGTAGGTCTTATACTGGATTATGATGAAGAAAACAAATTAGCTACTATTGAGCAAAGAAATAGGATATTCGTTGGAGATACAGTTGAAGTATTTGGCCCTGGTAAAGAACATTTTACACAGACCATTGAAAAAATGTGGGATGAGGAGGGAAGGGAGATTGAGGTTGCTCCTCATCCTCAACAGA
Source organism: Clostridium sp. Cult1 (assembly GCF_021655095.1). Classification (GTDB taxonomy): domain Bacteria; phylum Bacillota; class Clostridia; order Tissierellales; family Tepidimicrobiaceae; genus Schnuerera. The sequence goes on from NZ_PPXW01000001.1 coordinate 2,516,223, forward strand.
TAATCAAGATAAAGATGAAAGAACCAGTGAAATCTTGGCATATTATTAGAAAGAGCAGGGAGGATTGATCTAATGAATAAAGGATTACTTATTGGCATTGCAGGAGGAACTGGTTCTGGTAAGAGCACTGTTTCTAAGGAGATATTAAAAACTATTCATAGAAAGAATGTGGTTATTATTGAGCAGGATTCATATTATAAAAATCAAAGCCATTTATCTTTTGAAGAAAGGGTTAATACCAATTATGATCATCCTTTTGCTTTTGACAACGATCTTTTATTGAGACATTTAAAGGATCTTTTAAGCAATAAACCAATAGAAAAGCCTATTTATGATTTTGAGCAGCATACTAGAAAAAAGGAAACAATAACTGTATATCCTAAAGAAATAATTATTTTGGAAGGGATATTGATCTTAAATAATGAAGATATTCGAAACCTTTGCGACATAAAGGTGTTTGTTGATACTGATTCAGATGTAAGAGTTATTAGACGAATAGTAAGAGATATAAAGGAAAGGGGCAGAACTTTAGACTCAGTTATCAATCAGTATATGACTACAGTTCGACCTGCACATCTTCAGTTTGTTGAGCCTACTAAAAAGTATGCGGATATAATTATTCCTGAAGGTGGATATAATAAAGTTGCAATTGATATAATAGCTACAAAGATTAATTCAATATTAAATAAATAGAGATTATATAACCCCAATCAATTGGTAATACTATAATTATTAATTGATTGGGGGATTTTTATGAGGAGATTTCAGAAAAATATAATACATAGCAGGATATTAAAATATCTTATAATCTGTATTTTAGCTTTTGTATTACTTATTGGTAGGCTATATTGGATTCAAATAAAAAAGCATGATTGGTTAAATACTCAAGTTTTAAAGCAGAGAGGCAAAGAGATAAATATATACCCTAATAGAGGTATAATCTATGATAGGAATTTAATTCCTCTTACTAATAGAGAAAAGATTACAGCCTTGTTTGTATTGAAAGATAATCTTATAAAGGATCAAAGAATAATTAATTTTATATTAAAAAATAGTAGCTTAAAGGAAAGTCAATTAAAAGAGTATTTGAAAACTGAGGAAAAGATCATAGAAATACCTTTAGTGGACTTAACTTCTAAATATAATTATAAGGATAATAAAAATATGCTAATAAGCGAAAAGACATTAAGATATAGTAATGAAAATATTCTTTCTCATGTAATTGGGTATATTAATAAATCTGAGAATAGGGGAGAAGCAGGTATTGAAAAAGTTTATGACGAAATTTTAAAAAATAGTAAAAGAGGAAATTCATTATTTATTGAACTGGATGATAGAGAAAATATTTTCCTTGGTAGTAGCTATATTACAAGTAAAAAAAATGACTCTTTAGAACCTACTGGAGTAAAATTGACCATAGATTACCATATACAAGCAATTGTTGAAAAAGTACTTGATCAGATGGAATTAAATGGAGCAGTTATAGTAGTTGATGTAAAATCTGGTGAAGTTAGAGCTTTAGCTAGTAGACCTAATTTTAATCAGCGAGATGTAGATGAATATTTAAACAGAGATGATATGGTATTGTATAATAAAGCAGTACAAGTTGCTTATCCACCAGGGTCTCTATTTAAATTAGTTGTTCTTTTAGCAGCATTAGAACAGAATACTGATTATTTAAAAAATGCTTACTATTGTAAGGGATATGAAGAAATAGGCAGTACAATTATTAAATGTAATAGGGAAGAAGGGCATGGACTTATTAACTTAAAAGAAGCTTTTTCAAAATCATGTAACTCTGCTTTCATTCAATTGGGACAACAGGTTGGTAGCACTAATATAATCAATATGGCAAAAAAGCTTGGACTAGGAGATAAAATAAATATTGGCTTATTAGAAGAAATAAAAGGGAATCTTCCAAAGGGAGATGAGTTACAAGGTCCGGCAATTGGGAACATTTCTATAGGTCAGGGTAGTATTGAAGTTACTCCAATTCAAATAACTAATATGATGGCTATTGTAGCCAATAATGGTATTAAGACAGGTATAACCATTGTAGATGGGATTACTAGTGAAGACGGATATATTATAAAAAAATATAACCGAGAGACACCAAAAAGAGTTATATCTGAAAATAGTTGTGAAATATTAATGGAATATCTAATAGATGTAGTAGAGAATGGAACTGCTAGAAATATAGAATTAGAAAATGTTGGCGGTGCTGGTGGTAAAACTGGCTCTGCTCAAGCAATATTAAATAGAAAAGAAACTATTCATGGTTGGTTTTCAGGCTTTTATCCTAAGAATGATCCTAAATATGTAATTACTGTTTTAGTTGAGGAGGGTATTTCAGGTTCAAGGACAGCTGCTCCAGTTTTTGAAAGTATTATAAAAGAAATATATAAGATAAATAGATAGGACTAGCACCAGCACTCTTCTTCATACATATACTTTAGTATGGGGAGAGTGGAGGTGCCTTTATGATTACTCAATGGATTTTTTCTTTAGGAGGGTTAATGAAACCCTTTTTAATATTCTCTGGGTATGTTTCTAATACCAATTCATTTCCAAGACCTCTTAACAAAGAGGAGGAGGCATATTATTTAAAAAAATGTGCTGCTGGAGATGAGAAAGCACGAAATATATTGATTGAAAGAAACTTAAGATTGGTTGCTCATATAGTAAAGAAATATAATAATACTGGAAAAGATATTGATGATTTGATTTCAATAGGAACAATTGGCCTAATAAAAGCTATATCAACTTTTGATATTAATAAAGGCACAAGACTAGCCACATATGCTGCAAGGTGTATAGAAAATGAAATCTTAATGACAATACGATCTAATAAAAAATCAAAGGGAGAAGTATCACTGCAAGAACCTATAGGAATAGACAAAGAAGGTAATGAAATATCGCTATTAGATATATTAGGAACTGATACAGACGATATACTAGATGAAGTACATTTAAAACTTCAAACTAAAAGATTGTATCAGGCTATTAATAAAGTACTAAAAGACAGAGAAAAGAAAATTGTTGAGCTAAGATATGGATTAGTAGATGGAGGCTGTAAAACCCAAAGGGAGATTGCTGCCATGTTGGGTATTTCTAGATCTTATGTTTCTCGAATAGAAAAACGTGCTATAGAAAAACTAAATAGAGCTTTAAATAATTAAAATCCAGTGAATAACTGGATTAATTATTTACCTAAATTTAAATTTTCCATATTTATTAATTCTGAAACTGTAACAAATCTGTAGCCTCTATTTTTTAGTTCAGGTAGAATTTTCTTTAAGGCTTCTACTGTATTACTTTTATTAAAATAGACATAATCATGAAATAAGATAATGTCTCCATTTTTTATATTTGAGAGAGTAGTACTTACTATTTTATCGATCTCTGGGTTACTCCAATCTTTAGAATCTTGATGTGCAGACCAAAGCACTATTACTGAATCATTTGATTCTATTATATCAATAGTATTATTATTAAAAGAACCATAGGGAGGTCTAAATAATTTAGGTCTATTGTTAGTCAATTTAGCAATAATATTTTGTGTTTTTTCATATTCCCATATTAATTCTTCTTTAGTGACTTTTTCAGTATTAATATGGGAATAGGTATGATTACCAATCTCGTGTCCTTCCTCCGATTGACGTTTTATAATATCGGGGTATGCTTCTGCCAACTTTCCTAAAACGAAAAAGGTGGCTTTTACATCGTATTCTTTTAGTAGATCTAGAATTTCGTTAGTATATCTAGGATGTGGTCCATCATCAAAAGTTAATGCAATTACTTTTTCTCTTCTTGAACCCTGATTAACTACTATACTATGATTATTATTTAAATTAATAGCAGCAATGGAAAAAGGATATATTATTGACAAAACTAAAAAAATATTTAGTAACAAAATTAAAAGTAATGGTATTTTCTTTTTCATAATATTCACCCTTAATATTTTGTATTTAAGTAAAGTAATATGTAAAATAAATCCGGAAATTCCGGATTTATTTTACTGGAGTAATTCTCCTTAATATTTCTTGAAATTCTCTAGCAAACCCAGTTATTGGTCTTCCATTTCCAATATCCCTTGCCATTGTAGATATTCTTGTAAATAAGTCAGGATCTGCTGTTACGCTTACATTTGTAATATTATTATCCATATTTTTTACAGTATTTTCTATTTTTTGTTTTAAATCTGTAGTCATTTGACCTTCTAAATTGTTCTTCATATCAACTCCTACTATTGCCGTATTTCCACTTAACAATACTGAACATCTATTTACCTCATTTAAATTGGCTATTCTTTTAGCAATAGCATTTGCTCTTGTTGACATATTATTAGTATTATTTGTATTTCTTGGTGAAATATCTGTTGTAGTATTTGGTCCTAGATCTGTATTTCTTCTAGCTAAGTTATTAGGAGTGGTTCTATCCATATTCGTTATATTATCCATATTCCTTCTATCGATTCCAACTAAATTGTTATTGTTTCTTCTATCCATACCTAACATATTGTTGTTTCTTCTTAAACCCATATTATTGTTAGGGGTTTCTCGACCTATTCGAGTTTGTGTTCCTGGTCGATTTACTGTACAGCCAATTGTTGCTAACACTAAGGCAAGAACAACAGCTAAAAATAAAATTTTATTTTTTTTCAAAATGTTCACCTCCTATATCTATTTTTGCTTTTTTAAGATTTTTTATTAAGGCTAATTTTTAAGTTATATGTAAAAAAGAAGGAATAAGCAATCATAACAGATCATATCATAAATGATAATATATTAATAAAATTAAAATCTGATATAATATATAATAATAATTAAGGAGGAAATACAATGTATACAGAATGGAATCAAGATGTCTATTGTCTAATAGGAAATCCAGTTTCAAAATCCTTATCACCAATAATTCATAATAACTACTATAAAATTATTAGGAAAAATAATATATATTTAACTTTTAATATAGAAGAAAAAGATTTGGATAATGTGGTAAAAAATTTTAAAGCTTTAAATATTAAAGGATTTAACGTAACCCTACCTCATAAGATAAATATTATTAATTATTTAGACTCTATCTCTAAAGAGGCAAGAATTTTAGGAGCTGTAAATACAGTCAATAATGAAAAAGGAAAACTAGTAGGATACAATACAGATGGTATTGGATTTATAAAATCTTTGGAGCTAGAAAATATTGACATAAAGGGAAAAACTATATTGATTTTAGGTGCTGGTGGTGCAGCAAATGCTATTTCTACCTCTTTAGCAATGGAAGGAACTAAAAAGATAATTATAGGTAATAGAACTTTATCTAAAGGGAAAAAACTAGCAATAAAACTGAAAAATAAGTTTCCAAAAGTTCTAGTGGAATATGATAATTTACAACTTAAAAAGATTGAAAAAGGCAGAATCAATATGATTATAAATTGTACTTCTGTGGGTATGTATCCTAATGTTAATATAACCCCTATAAGTTTAGATGGATTTTCTTATAACTTAATTGTATATGATATTATCTATAAACCTATAAAGACAAAGTTATTAGAACTGGCAGAAACAAGAGGGTATTATACTATAAATGGTCTCTCTATGCTAATAAATCAAGCTTTATTTAGTCAGGAGATATGGCTTGGGAAAAAAGACAATAATTATGCTTATAATTATAATAAAATAAAAAGGATTTTGGAAACTTATGTTGAATAATATATTAAATAATAGAATGAATAGGTGAAAAGATGAAAACATCGAATTTAAAACTTGGAGAGCTTTTACTATATTCTGGAAAGATTACTAAGGAACAACTAAATAAAGCCCTAAATAGACAAGGGGAAAGTAATGAAAAGATTGGTGAGATTTTAGTCAACGAAGGATATGTTTCTAAAAATGATATAATAGAAATTTTGGAATTTCAATTAGGAATACCTCATGTAGATTTAGATAAATTTATAATAAACCCAGAAGTAGTTTTTGAAATTCCTGAGAATATTGCTAGAAGGTATGATTTAATAGCAATTGATATTAGAGGGAATATGCTTATGGTAGCTATGGCAGATCCATTAAATATCTTTGCTATTGATGATATGAAATTATATACTAATTATGAGATACAACCTGTAATTTCTGATAAAGATAGCATTAGAAATAATTTAGATAAATATTATAGAAAAGAAGTTACAGAAAAAGTTCTAGAGGAATTTACTAAAACTTATAATTATAAAGATTTCAATGACTTGGAGGATGAGGAATTACTAGAAGTAAGTGCTGCTCCTGTTGTTAAATTAATTAACTCTATTATTGAACAAGCTGTAGAAATGAGGGCAAGTGATATACATATTGAACCCTGGGATTCGGATATAAAGATTAGGTTTAGGATAGATGGGGATTTGACTGAAATTATGAAACTGTCAATCAATAGTCTGTCTGCTTTGGTAACTAGAATTAAAATAATGGGTAGAATGGATATTGCGGAAAAAAGGATTCCTCAGGACGGTAGGGTAGAGGCTAAAGTTAATGGTAAAGAAATTGATATGCGTATTTCATCTATTCCAACTGTATATGGAGAAAAAATAGTTTTAAGATTATTGGATAGAAGTAACTTTATGTTTACAAAGACTGAGCTAGGTTTTAAAGAAGAAAATTTGAAAATATTTGATAAAATTTTACAACAACCTTATGGAATGATATTAGTAACTGGTCCTACTGGAAGTGGTACAAAACTTAGATACTTCAATATTTCTAGTAAATATTTTAATCCCAACTAGTTCCTTTTCTCCATCCCAATACACATTTTCTACAATGGTTTGTATAAAATATTTCTTTTGCTTATTATCTAATGTATTGGCTATTTCTGCAAAATTTATAATATTATTTACTACCAGGTTAAAGTTTTCTGCATCTTTATTTATTTTTTCAGCTTTATCTTCTAATTTTGATATTTGTTCTTCTAGATCCTTTACTTCTTTATCTTTAGATTCTATTTGAGGTAAAATATATTTACTTGCAACAGCACTCTTAGATACTTCACCAACAAGGTTATCTATTTCTTCTAGGAGCTTTTCTTTCTTGTTTTTAAGCTCACTTAATAGATTAGCATTAGTAGAAGTATTATCGTTCTTTTTTAAGGCTTCTAGTTCCTCTAAGAGCATATCTTTGTTTTCAGCTAATGCCAATATTTTATTTATAACAGTATATTCTATATCCATCCCATTAACATTATTATTATCGCATTTATCCTTGGCGGAAATAGTTTTAAGGTTACAGACATAATAGTGCGGAGCAGTACCGTCTTTACGTTTTCTTCCATACATTACATTCATAGCAGATCCGCAGTATTTACACTTCAAAATTCCACTTAATAATGCAACACTAGAAGTTCCTTCTCTTGGAATTTTAATGCTGTTTTTATCAAGTTTATATTGCACTTCTAACCATTTTTCTGGACTTATAGAGCCTTCATGTTTAGCAACTGCAGCTATCCATTCATCTATATTATTTTGTATACCATTTTTGTTAGTTTTATTGTATACCAATATTCCTTTTTTGTTATTTAACCTATCCTGTCCAGCAACCTCAATACCTTTGGATTCTAAATATTCAACAACTTTCTCATTAGCTTTAACATAAGCTGGATTACGCAGTATATCGGACAAAGCCCTGCTAGAATAATAGGATCTATTTCTTGTTTTAAAATCGTTTTGGATTAAATATTTTCTTAACTTGTGGATAGAACCTAATTCTAAATACTTATCATAAAAGAATTCAACGGTTTTCATTTCTTCTTTTACAGGCTCTAGGACAGTAAGAGACCTTTCTTTAAACTCTTCATCTAAATACGTTATCTTTTTTGTTTCAAATCCTAATGAAGGGATACCTCCTAGCCATCTTCCAGTCTTTGCAAGCTCTAGCATATTATCCTTAATTCGTTCTGCTATGGTTTCACGTTCAAGCTGGGAGAAAACAGAGGCTATGTACATCATTGCACGGCCCATAGGAGTACTAGTGTCAAATTGTTCTTTAATCGATACGAAAGCAATATTATGATCATTTAATTCTTCTATAGTATTAGAAAAATCAGCCACATCCCTTGAAACTCTATCTAATCTATAGCATATAAGAACATCAAACTTTTTATCTTTAGCATCCTGCATCATTTTAAGAAATTTGGGCCTATTAATATTACCTCCTGAAAAACCTTCATCTTCATAAATGATTATATCCTCTTCACTGCATTCAAAATGTTTAAATGCATAATCTTTACACATTTCTATTTGATTTTCTATAGAATCACCTTTACCAGTGAATTTAGATTTACGAGAGTAGATTGCAATTTTCATAAATATCCCCCTTCAAAACATATGTTTATTTATTATTATAGCATAAACAAATTAAGATGTAATCAGAAGGCAAAGCAACCTAATTTTGAGTATAAAAAAAGCTGCCCAGAAGGCAGCTTTTTTGTTATAGTTATTTATTGTGGCGGGCTGCATCGTTTGCATGGCTCATATCCTCGGTTCTTAGCTTCCTTTAAACTAATAGGTATTTTACTTTTACTTAATGATCCACAACTTCCTCTATGATATTTAGAGCCTGTATTTGTTATATATACCTCTTCGACATTATCAGTTACTGGTGGTTTAGGCTCAGATCTTTCACTACTTTCTTTAGAAGGACTAGTGGTAGGAGAACTACTTTGTTTATTATCGCTTTTGGTAGACTTTTTTTGGGTAGTTTCTTTTCTTTGGGCTGAAGTAGTATTGGGCGGAGCATTTTCTTTAACAGTGCTGGCCTTTTTTTCAAATGTTATCCTTTCTCCATCGGATGTAGCTATGATAATTCCATCTAAATCTGTTCTATATATTTCTATGTTTTTAGCTTCTAGTCTGTCTATTGTTGCTTGATGAGGATGGCCATATTGGTTGCCTTTACCACAGGTTATTACTGCGTATTTTGGATCAGCTTTATTAAGAAATTCATTAGTAGTAGAAGTATTGCTTCCGTGGTGCGCTATTTTTAATACATCTGATTTGATGTCGTAACCTTTGTTCACTATTGATTGCTCTATGGCAGTTTCAATATCACCAGTAAATAAGAAACTGTTGTTTTCATAAACTAATTTTAGCGCTATACTATTATTGTTTAAATTATTATCATTTAGATTTTCCTCAGGAGCCAATATTTTCACACTCAGTCCTTCTTTGTCTAGTATTAAATCTCCAGCTTTAGCAATAGTGATTTTCTTATCTTTGTTTTGAATAGCCAGTAAAAGGTCTTCAAAGGCTTTAGTAGTATGGGTTTTATTAGGCATATAAATTTTAGCTATATTGAAACTATTGACTACACTAGGCAATCCACCAATATGATCTTCATGTGGATGAGTAGCTACAAGATAATCAATCTTTTCTACCTTTTCTTCTTTTAAATAATCGATAACTATTTGTGCATGCTTTCCTGGTCCACCATCAATAAGCATTGTTTGTCCATTTGGTAGTTGAATTAATATGCTATCACCTTGTCCAACATCTATGTAGTGTACTTTTAAGTCTCTTGATTTTTGAAATGTTTCTTTTTTAGGTTCTTCTGGTTCCTCGGGCTCTTTTTCTACCTTCTTAACTTTCTCTGGCCCATCCTCTTTTGCCTTTTCTACTGCTGCAGGTTCTTCTTTATCAGCTATGTTGGTTTCGGCTGGCTCAATCATTGCAAAGCCTGTTGACGTAACTACCAACGATATAATAAGAGTTATGATGGCTGTTTTTGATGATTTATTGCCTTTTCTTGATTTAAGTACATCTGCTATAGAGAAAACAATAAAAGGCATACCTAATAAAAATAAAAACATTCCAATACCATCAAATAAACCTAATAGTGCAATGAAATAATAAATTGTTGCTATTATCTTTTTCCAAATCTTATTACTTCTAAATCCTGGAATATAATTTAAAAATTCCTTCATGTTAAAGCCTCCTTAATTAATATATTTAAAAAAACTTATCGACAAATACCGACAAATTGGTACAATATAACAAATGTGTATTTATAGCCATTATTTGTGATACTGTTTTTATATATATTATGGCAACTAAATATATATATTGTGGCTTTTAAACATATACAAATGCTCATCAAACCTGCATGGTTGACGGATTTAGAACGATTTTATATTATATAAATAACACAATAGATATTGCATAAAGAACAAATGTTTGCTATAATGTAATTAAACATACGTTCGCCACTGTAATAATTCATAAAGGGGGCGCATAGTGGTGGAGGATATAGGCTACATAAAAATCAAAATTCAAAGTTTGATTGAGAATTTAACAGAAGAAGAGCAGGATAATTTGATAAATGACATTGCTAATATTATTATAAATAAAGAAACCAAAAGCAGTTAGCCAGTAGGTTAGTTGCTTTTGGTTTTATCCATCAGTTTTAATGCAATTGATAGTATTTCAGCAAGTTCTTCAGCAGATTTACCGTCAAAATCATAACCACGATTATTAAGTTCTGCTTTTAATTTAGATAGAAATTCATCAGCTTCTTCATATCTATGGGGGATATTGGTTTCACCAAGCAAATATCCTACTGAAACATTGAAATATTTTGATAATGTGATAAGGGTTTCATAATCAGGCTCTTTCCTCTCAGTTTCATAGCCAGCTATAGTGGACCGAGTTTTTGAAATCTTTTGAGCTAATTCTTCTTGTGTTAAATTATGTTCTTTTCTTAGCTGTTTTAATCTTGAAGCAAAATTCAAAGCTATCACCTCAGTTTCATAATTATATTGTATAATAAAATGTCCCCAAAATAAACAAATTAAAGAACATGTCCCTAAATAAAATAATAACTTAAAAAACGCTTGACAATGTTACTGAATGGGACTATAATTATAAGTGAAAGGTTGCCATATGGGACAATGAGAGGAGTGATAAGATGAGAGTCAATATGATAAAAAAAAGAAAACATTTAGGTTTAACCCAGGAGGAAGTCGCTAAAAAAGTCGGTATTGCAAGGACTACCTATACAAATATAGAGCTTGGAGATAAAAATCCTTCATTAGCTGTTGCATTAAAAATAAAAAAAGTATTAAAAACAGAAGATGATGATATTTTTTTAATTTCAAATGTCCCAGAAGGCAACGATAACCAGTCAGCATAAATAAATTATCTCACATAAACAGATTCAAAAAAAGAAGTAAATTGTGGAAAGGAAGTGAGTAAGGTGGAAAATGTTAACGGGTTTAAAAAGCTAACAGTAGCTCAACAACAACTGTTGATAATGACGAATGCAAAGCATAAGGCAGGAGTGGGGACTGATTACAAAGAGGATTGGACTCCAGTGAGTGTAAAGCCATTAGGTAGGAACCTTAAAGTAACATTCAAGAATGGAGAATGGCTACACTATGCACCTGATGGAACATGGTACTAATAAAAGAAAGGGGAAATAACATGGCAAGAAAAAGAAAACCAAGCTTATTAAACTGTGAAATTATAAATGCACCTTTTAACGAAGAGCAGCAAAAAGAATATGACAAAAGAGTTTGCAAGGCTCTAGCTACAGCTTTATATAGGAGCTTAGAGCCTGAGGATTTAGATCTACTAATAGAAAGTTTAAGACACGTTCAATGAAAGGGGGAATTTAATTGAATGAAGGGAGGAAGGAAAGCATGGATAGTATAAAAATTGAATTTACTTTAAATGAATTAGACATAATCAATCGAGCTTTAACTGGGCATGAAAGAGACTTATCAGATCTAATTGAAGGTGCCGATAATTTAGGTTTTAAGACTATTGATGAAGAAAAAGAATTGGAAAAAGTAAAGGAACTAAATCAGAGAATTAGAGATGAAAAATGGGAAGCACAGTTTTCAAAATATAGATAAGAAAGGGAAGGGAGGGAAAGGAAAGGATGAAACAGATTAGACTGGTAGCCTTTACGTGCAAGGCTAAGGATTTACCTTCTAAATTGCAGGAAGAGTTAAAGAAGGTAGAAAAGAAAATGAAAGAATCTAAAAAATCAGCTTAGTTTTACTTCATTAATTAAATTATAACAGTTGAAAGGAGGATTTTGAATGAGTTCAAACTACGTAATTGATTATCAAACACCACGAGAGAATAAAGGATTGACCAGGGATAATGTAGCTTCACTACTTGCAGTTAAAGGAATAGAAATAAGCACAGAAAGTTTAGGTTGTTATGAAAGAGGAGTAAGAGATCCTTCACCGGGAATGGTAGTAGAATTAGCTGATTTATATAAAGAACCTTTTCTGACACAGAAATACTGCAAATACTGTTGTGCAATAGGACAGGCTTATAGCTATGAAATCTTAGATTCTGTAGATCTTAATCTTAGCAATATAGCATTAAAGTTATTAGAAGAACATAGGGAATCTCACGAAGTATTAGAAGAAACTTTAGTACTAATCACTAATAAAAAAACAAAGGAAGATTTTACAGAAACAGAAATTCAAAGACTTAAGTCTAATATCCATGAATTACTAGATACAGAACATACTATAGAGATTTTCAAGATTGCATTAAACAAGTTTATAGACATGAAGGAAATGATAGCAGAACATAATGAAAAGTGCAGGCGAAGAGGATATGTGAGGAGGTAAATAGATTGATAAAATCAATATTTTTAAACCAAGATAAAGAATATTTAGGAAAAAGATATGAAAAAGCTATTTCTAAAGAAAATCTAGAATTCACATTAAATTACTTGGTCAGTTCAATAGAAGTAGGAGAAATATATGACTTCTATATCGTAAATGAAGAAGATGTAATTTTAGATAGTCTTAACCTTTATGTGGAAGAAATAGTGCCAATATTTGAATTAGAGGAAGATTACTTAATTTTAGGTACAGACGAATTTGATAAAGAAATAGAAGTAAAATTATCTGAAACTGAATTTTGGACAAGCTAGGAGGTGAATAAGTATGCAGGCAGAGACAAGTTTGGATTTACGTTACAACATAGCAGCAATGTATATAGCAATACTACGAGAGGATATAGCAACACCAGAGCAGGCATTTGCAGTAATTGAAAATACATCAGTAATAAAAGCTACTACTGATGAAGACGTAAAAGACATGATAGCAATGAGAAATCAGGGATTAACATATAAAGCAATAGCAGAAATATACGGTTCAACAGATTCAAATATATATCACAGGATAAAGCGTTATAAAGAAAAAGAGACCAATTCAAGCGGCAACTTGAAAAGGTCAACAGCATTAAAAAATACTATTTAATCAATTATACCATATTGGAGGGGAAATGAAAATGAGAAGACATAGAAGCTTTAAACTTAGATGGAGTAGATATTATCAGTACATTATTGAAGGACAAGTGTTTTATCTTAAGTTGAAAGCTTATACAAATAAAAGTGATGGCATGATGGAATGGGAATTGATTACAGAACAGACATATAAAAATGCAATTAAAAAAGGATACAAGGATAACGTAGTACTTGTAGAAGACGAGATAGCATTTGCTTCAGCACGGGCTTTGACCTTAATATTCAATGAAACTTATGCTATGGATGAAACTGATCTAAGGAAAGCAATTATAGAAGCTCAGGAATCAGTTAGAGAGTTAAGAAAGCATACTAAAATAAAATCTAGTTTAGAATATAGGATATTCAAAAGAATTATGGAGTTGAAAGTAAAAGAAATTCAAGAATATAAGGAGGCTATATAGATGTTTAAATTATATGAGTTAGCAGAAATGTATAGAAATATTCAAGACTTAATCAATGATGATGAAACGGGTACAGAAACTTTGGAAAATGCACTAAATCAAATTGAAGGGGATATTAATTCTAAGGCTGAAAACATGGCTAAATTAATTAGAAGTATAGATGGGGACATAGAAACATTAAAAGCAGAAGAAAAAAGACTAGCAAATAGAAGAAAGACTTTAGAAAATAAGCAGAAAAATATAAAGAATTACTTAGAAATGCAATTAAAAACTATGAAGATAGATAAAGTTAAAACACCCTTATTTACAGTAGCAATTCAAAACAATGCTCCAAGTGTAAAAATAATAGATGAAAATGCTATTCCTGAAGACTTTTTCAAATATACAAAGTCAATAGTTAAGAAAGATATCCTAGAAGCTCTGAAGAATGGAGAAGAAGTCCCGGGAGCAGAGTTGAAACAAACTAAATCGTTAAGAATTAGATAGGAGGGTTTCAATATGACTAATAAGATAGCAAATAAAAATAATAGTATCACACAAAATCATACAGTTAAATCTTTATTAAATGTTGAAGGATATCAAAAAAGATTTAGAGAGGTATTAGGGAGCCGAGCACCTCAGTTTATGAGTAGCATTATAAGTGCAGTAAACAGTAATGCAGCACTAGGAGAATGTGAACCAAATACAGTTATTCAATCAGCATTAAAAGCAGCAATATTAGATTTACCAATAGAAGATAACTTTGGATTTGCATATTTAGTGCCTTATTACAATAGCAAAAAAGGATATAAGGAATGTCAATTTCAATTAGGATATAAAGGTTATATTCAGCTAGCTTTAAGGACAGGCATGTATAGAAATATTAATGTAATAGACATAAGAGAAGGAGAATTGAAGAGTTGGAATCCTCTTACAGAGGAACTAGAAGTTGAATTCATTGAAGACGAAAAAGAAAGGGAAGGCAAAGGAGTATTAGGATATGCAGGATATTTTTCTCTGTTAAATGGGTTTGAGAAAAAGGTTTACTGGACTGTAGATAGTTTATTAAATCATGCTACGAAATACTCTGCTCAATATAGAAAATATAAATCAGGAATGTGGTCGGACAACTTAGATGATATGTGTAAAAAAACTGTAATTAAAAATATGATAAACAAATGGGGAATTCTATCAGTAGAAATGCAAACACCAAATCAGCAATTATTAGAAGCTATAAAAGCAGACCAAGCGGTAATAAGAAATGAGGATGAATACGACTATGTAGACAATGATCCAGGAGAAATAATCGAAGCAGAAGTTGAGATAGAGGATAGCACTAAAGTTAACGATGATTTTATAGTAGATAACCCAGATTTACCATGGAACAACTCAGATGGTGAAGATAATAAATCATTTTAGACTAGGAGCTTTATGCTCCTGGTCTCCAAAGTAGGTGATATGCTTGAAAGGTCCACAACTTGAAGATGGATATACAAGGATAGCGAATGAGATATTAGAAGTTGTTTCTAAAGCAAAGTTTAATGGCACACAATTTAAGATTTTAATGGTTATGTGGAGATATACTTATGGGTTTAATAGGAAGGATAGCGAGTTTTCTCTTAATTTTTTATCAGAAGCTACAAATTGTAATAAGCAGCAGGTTAAAAGAGAGTTAGATAAATTAATTGACAGCAATGTAATTATTGTGGTTAAAGAAGCTGATTTTAATTCTTCAAGGAGATTGAGTTTTAATAAGAGGTATACAGAGTGGAAAATCGATGGCATAGAGTTGATTAAAAAGGATACAGTAAGCGAATTAGCGTACAGTAGAGTAAGCGAAAAAGCTTACGCTACAGTAAGCGAATTAGCTTACCAAGAAAGACAATATAAAGACAATATAAAGAAAGATACTATTACTACCATAGAGGATGGACAGTCAGAAACTGGAAGCAATAATTCTGTCGCCCGAGCAGGTGCCGATCCTGCCAAACAGATTAATCCAGTTGAAAAAATAGAAAGATACTATCTAACTAAAATTCGAAAAAGAACTATATGCAATGGGAAAGATTTAGCTGACATAGTTGATGCATATGAAAAATATCGAGATGTTGATTTTATCATAGAGGTTATGAAAACTGCATCTGAAGAAAACAAGGCTAGAAATGGACGGCTGACAATAAATTCTTTTAGCTACTTTATGCCTATTTTCAATGAAGAATGGGAGAAAAAACAGATTAAAAAGGAGGTTGTCAAAAATGGACCAACTCCAGGAAATAGCAAACAGGGTGTTAAATTCGATAAAAGCAAATTCCTCTTCAAAGGATGATGAGGAGTATGAATGTGAGATATGCAAAGATACTGAATGGATTGACATATACGATGATGATGGATTAATAACTTCTTCTAGGCCTTGTAAGTGCAGGGAAGCCAAGCATTACAAAAGGATTCTTGAATCATCTGGGATATCGGAGGCTTTTTTAAGTAAAACCTTTGATAACTTTGTAGCAAAAAATAAATTTATAGCTATAGCTAAAAAAATGGCCATAGATTATGTTAAGAATTTTGGTAACATCAAGGATTCCAAAAACAATTCTATAGCATTTTTAGGACAAGTAGGATCTGGAAAAACACATTTAAGTATAGCTATAGCTAACGAGTTAATGAGTAAGGGTATTGGCGTTAGATACATGCAATACAGGGAAGGGATAACTAGAATTAAACAAGTTACAGCAGACGAGGAAAGTTATGTTAGAGAGATCAACAAATATAAAAATGCAAAAGTTTTATTGATAGATGACCTATATAAAAGTGCAACTTACAGGAGCAGGACAGGAGCAGAACATCTCAACGATGCAGATGAAAGAGCTATGTTTGAGATCATTAATCACAGATATTTGGTACAGGCTCCAATGATTATATCAAGTGAATTCTGTATGGAACGGTTATTGAATTTAGATGAAGGGTTAAACAGTAGAATACTTGATATGTGCGAAGGTCATATTATGGAGTTTGAAGGGAGAGAACTGAACTATAGGCTGTATAAACAAGCATTATAGGTTCTATTAGTTATCCTGGAGGATATGAAATCATTACCTAGGAGGGATGAAATTGAAACTTTGTCACAAGTGTAATAGCAAGATGGTAGAGGTAAAATTGATAGACATGAAAAAACGAAAATATAAAGCATTAGTCTGTACGTACTGTGGGAGGTTCTATAGCAGAGATAGAGGTTTTCTAGGTGAATGGAAAGTGGGATAGAGCTATAAAAAAATCGGGGATGAACCCCGATTAATACAAAACTAACACCTTCCACCAAACATATCACAATTACAGAAAAGAACTACTAATAACAAGAAAAAGAATAGTAACGAGCTATCATTTTCACAACCTTTTCTACCTAATAAATCACTCATAATAGGCACCTCCTAAGCATTATTAGAGCAGGCTAAATATTTTAGATGAGGTTCAATTAAAGAGACTTGAACAGAAGTGTTTCTTGATGGTTTCAATATATATTATGAAAAATATAACAATATGTTAACGGTTTTAGGCAAAATTATTTTAAAGGGGGCAAGGATATGGATGAAAAGAGAATAACTGCAGCAGTAGGAGAAGCTGCTAGACTGTTAAGAGAAAATCCGGAGTGGACATATATAAAAGCCACAGATAAGGCAAAGGAGGAATTAAGCAATGAAGGCATGGAGAAGGTGGAGAAAACTAATTAAAGGAACATTGTTAAGAAATTATATCTATAGCAGTATTTTAATTAGATAAGGAGAGATGCAAATGAGTTATCACAGAGGAGATGGGTTTGAAGAAATAATAAATTTAGCGAATCTATCATATAAGAGAAAAGGGATAGCCTTAATCCAGAAGATAGCTACACCAATGAAACCAATTAGAAGAGGGAAAAAGATAGTATCAGCATATTACGAAGAAAAAAGTACACTAGACTACATAGGAGTATATGAAGGAGTACCTATAGCTTTTGATGCAAAAGAAACCAAAGAAGAAACAAGATTTCCTCTTAGCAACATACAGAATCACCAAATTAGTTTTATGGGAAATTGGAACAAACATGGAGGAATAACCTTCTTGCTCATATATTTTACAAAGTTAAATGCAGTATACAGACTAGATTGGATAACATTGGGCTGGTACTGGAGGCAGTATCAAGAAAACAGAGGTAAAAGAGGGTTTGGAAGCATACCTCTTAGTGAATTTGAGTGTAATTGTAAACAATTAAATTCAAGAGATGGAATAATATTAGATTATCTGGAGGGGATAAAAGATGGCTATGAAAAAATTGCAAATCCTTAATAAGGATACAGGAGAGATATTAGAAGAAAAAGAGTTTACAGGAGGATACCATATAATTTATACCAACTTAGAAGATATGGGAAAACTAAAACATATAAGAAAACTAGACAATGCTAGATTTGGAGACAAGCATTGGATTAAAAACTGGATTTATAGACCAATAGCACAAAAATTAATAAAAAAGTTTCCGGAAATTGGACACATAAACCCAAAATCCATACTTTTTATAGAAGACATGGAATGGGAAAAGCCAGATAGCATAAAACCAAAAAGACATTGGCAAGCAAGAATAAGTAAGGCCAATAAACAATTTTCAGACATGAGTGGATACGATTATATCCTAGAAACAAGGAATTATTTCATTGAAAGAATGAGTAGAGAACAGATAGTAGCTTTGATTTATCATGAACTTAGACATATAGATCAATTTGGAGATTTACAACCACACGATATTGAAGATTGGGACAACATGGTTGCTACATTAGGCAAAGATTGGTCTAGTACGAAAGCGGAAATAAAGAATCTAATAGATGACGATATTCTTTGGGAAGAATTAGAACCCGCAGCTAAACAATTAGATATGTTTAACATAAGGGCAATTAAATAGGGGGGGTAAATCATGATTAGATATATTGAGATTAGTAAAATACATCCACATCCAGATAATCCACGAAAAGATTTAGGAGACTTGGAAGAATTGGTAGAGAGTATAAAAACAAGTGGGATATTACAGAATTTAACTATAGTCCCGCAACAAGAAGGAATAGGATACAGAGTAGTCATAGGGCATAGGCGATTAGCAGCAGCTAAACTTGCAGGATTAACAGAAGTGCCCTGTGCAATATCAGATATGGACTACAAAACACAAATCGCCACTATGCTTTTAGAAAATATACAACGTAGCGACCTAACGGTATATGAACAGGCTCAAGGCTTTCAGATGATGTTAGATTTAGGTGAAACTGTAGCAGAAATTTCAGAGAAAACAGGATTTTCAGAGACAACAGTTAGAAGGAGAATGAAACTCCTAGAGTTAGATCAGGATAAATTAAAAGAATCAGTTGGGCGTGGAGCCACTCTCATGGACTATGTAGAACTTGAAAAAATAGAGAACATAGAACTAAGAAATGAAGTATTAGAGAAGGTAGGGACTAGCGATTTTGACTGGGCATTAAAAAGAGCCATCGAAGATGAGAAAAGAAAGAAAAAATTTAACGAAATCCTTGAAGAAGTAAAGAAGTTCGCTACTGAAATAGAAGACACTACAGGTTTAAACTACAAAGATGCATACTACGGAAGGCCTAGTGACAAGTTTGAAGTACCAGAAGATATAGATGAAGTAGAGTACTTCTATTGTGTAAGACATGACTATATAATTCTATATTATAAGGATCAGACTAGCGATGAAAAAGACGATAAGGAAGAAGAAAAAAAAGCAAGGCTTGAGGAAGAAAAATTAAAAAAGTTAGAAGAACTATCAAAAACTGCATATGAATTAAGACAGGAATTTATAAAAAATTATTCAAACATTAAAGCCAAAGAACACATTGCGATAATAATAGAGGAACTCATTACACAATTATCAAGAACCTACATCAGGTCATCCTACAAAAACATATCTGACTTACTAAATCTAACAACAAATGAAGAAGACATTAAAAGAGAGGATATGGCTTCGGAAATAAATAGGAAACCAGAATTATCTCTATTGATAGCCACATATAGCGTAATGGACGAAAAATACTTAAACTATTACAGTAATTGGGATGGGACATATAGCGCCAGTGAAAGGCTTGATCAAGTGTATGATTTTCTTACAAAAATAGGATATGAAATGTCAGAGGAAGAAAAACAACTTCAAGATGGTACACATGAATTATTTGCAGATACTGAATAGTTTAAAAACATATTGGGGGATATGAATATGAAATGCGAAGAAGAAGTCATAAGATTCTGTATGCAAGCAATAAAATATAAAAAGTATGCAGAGGTAAGAGATTGTGAGAAATGTTGTTTATATTGTGAAAGTAAATGCGACCAAGTTTGCGAGAAAGCATTGGAGGGAGAGAAATGAAAACTATAGAATATTGTGCCAGAGCGGTTATACAACACTTGAACGGAGACTTTAAATTATTCAAGAAATATAGAGATATGGCTATAAAGTTTTATGAGGAAGAGAAGAATATTGTCACTGTAGGGGAATTGATACCAGGATCCACTAAAAAGAAATTATACGAGATGGTGAGCTAGGAGGGGCAGCTATGGAGATAAACAAGCAATATAATAAAGCAAAAAAACAGAATTTAAAAAATGAAATGATATGCTACATAGACGAAATAATAGATACAGCTGAAAAGATGAATAGCTTAGATTTCTTCAATATAGAAATAAAGAATCATGATGGACAATTGAATGTTGAGTATAAATTGAAAAATAGAAAGAAGGTATATTGAGACGTAAATTGTTATTTATATGCAATAAGGAGGACAAAAGATATGGCATTAGCATTATTAGTTGCAAGAAGAAAAGGAGATAAAATTTTACCTACTGATTATAAATTAGGTTGGTTATTTAAAGATGATAAAGAAGGCTATTGGTCAGTTTGGGGAAGCAGTAAAGATAGGAATACTGCTTTAAAATGTGCTAAAGATGTAATAGAAAAACAAGGTGAAAGAGATATATTTATTTCGGATGAGCCAATACCCATAAATCTTACTATAGAGCAAATAAATAAATTGAAGAAAATTGAAGTTTAATACACATCACAAGTATAATATGCAATAAAAACATATAAGTATATACACTGTATATACAAAGTCCTACTGTACCTAGACAGCGGACACTAGATTGACCTTAACAGGTTGAACTGGTGTCCTTTTTTATTGAGGAGGCAGAATATGAAATTTAATTGCGAGATAGATAATATAAAAACACTTAAAAAAGGCATGAAAATAACATTGGCCATAGATGACAAACAGACTATAGAAGTAATGAAACATATATATAATTTCATGGATAAGCCTATCATTGTTGAACTGCTAATAGATGAGAAGGAACAACGAGAGAGATTAAAGCAGATTACACCAGAACAAAGAAAGAAAATCTATGGAATTTTAAGAGATATGGAAACTTATACAGGCGAGAATATAGAAAAGTTGAAAGAAGATACTAAAGCTAGCTTTATTAGAGCAACAGAATATGAGGATTTTAGTTTAAGTAACTGTAGCAAGGATCTAGCAGGTGACTATATAGAATTTTTAATTAGGCTATGTTTTGAAGCAGGAATACCACTAAAGGAAAATCCAATTGAAGGGCTTGATGATATAGAAAGTTACTTAAGAATATGTTTAGAGCAAAAGAAATGCTGTGTCTGCGGCAGGGAGGGAGAAATTCATCATGTTGATACTATAGGTATGGGAAGAGATAGGGAAAAGGTAGATGATAGCGAATATAGAAAAATGTGTTTATGTAGAGTACATCATTCTGAATACCACGATATTGGTATTGAAGATTTTCAGGGAAAATACCACGTCTATGGTATTGTATGGGAGGGATAGAGATGGACATAAAAGTAATAGAAAGAGCATTAAGAGATTATCGAAGAAAAAAATCAGTGGTAGAAACTACTTTAGCTAGGATAGAAAATTATAAAGAAGCAATCAGCAATCCAGAATCATTTACACATATATTTTTAGGCTCACCAATAGAACCAGGAATGCCTAAGGGAACAGGAAGTAAAGTATCACCAGTAGAAATGGCAATAACAGATAAAGAAGAAGCTATAGAAACACTAAGACAATGGATAAAAGACGATCAATCAAGGATTTATCCATACCAAATAGAATTAGAGCAAATTAACGGAGCCTTAGGAGCATTGACCAGGCAAGAAAGATTTATAATTGAGTGTAAGTATTTTGAAAATATGTTTTGGAGAGATATAGAGATAAGTTTCAATGATAGGTTTAGGCAGCAGAATTATATTACTTATGAGGGATTAAAGAAGATGAATAAAGAGGCATTAGAATTATTAATTAGAATATTAGAACCTTACTATAGTAGGTTTAAAACATCATAAAATCAAAAAGTACCTGAAAATTACCTAAAAACTACCTGTTTTGGCACTGTTTTTTATATTTATATATGTTACTATGTTATTGTGGATTAAATTGAATAAAGGATATATCAAAATCGGTTGTTGGAATCTCACCTACCCCATAGGTGGGATTTTGTTATTATTCCTTTTTAATGTGGTGGGCGGTGTGTATATATTAACCCAATACTTAAAAAGGAGATGTTTAATATGTTAAAACCACCTATTTGTAGAATGGGAGGAAAAAGTAGACTTAGAAAAACAATTATAGATATGATACCAGATCATACATGTTATGTAGAATTATTTTTTGGTGCTGGATGGGTATATTTTGGAAAAGAACCTTCTAAAGTTGAAGTAATAAATGATATAGATAGAGAATTAATAAACCTATTCAGAATGATTAAATACCATGCACCTGAAATAGAAAGAATGTTAGAGTATGAGTTTAGTGGTAGAGATATGTTTGAAGAGTATAAAAACTGTACAATTGAGTATCTAACAGAAATAAATAGAGCGGTACGGTTTTTATATTTAATTACGCAATCTTTCGGAGGTAAAGGAAATCATTATGGGTATGGTACTACTTCTAAACCAAAACCACAGATATTTTATAAGAATGTATTAATAGATTTAAAGGAAAGGCTTAGAAATACTTATGTAGAAAACCTAAGCTTTGAAAAGATAATAGATAAATATGATAGAGACTATACCTTTTTCTTTGTAGATCCACCTTATTTTGAAACCACAGGTTATGGATTTAAATTTGGAGAAAAAGAACATTTATTACTTAGAGAAAAGCTAATGAGTTTAAAAGGTAAATTTCTATTAACAATAAATGACCATGAAAAAACTAGAGAATGGTACAAAGATTTTAACATAAAGGAAGTAGAGGTAAACTATTCAGTATCGAAGGAGCATAAGGATAAACAGAAATATAAAGAATTAATAATAACTAATTATTGAAATCTCACCTTTCCCCTTTCAGGTGGGATTTTTTATTTGGGGGGATAACTATGATTAAGGTTAAATGTAAATATTGCGATTATAAATTAGAAAAACCCAGATGGGAGCATATTATTTATACTATTAGAAAGCAGGGCGGCCATGTAGGGAAGAATATTTGCCCTAGATGCAAGAAAGAAGGTTTGAGGTTAGATTGGGGGAAGGAGAAATGAGCATAAAAGAGATAGTCAAATTTAAAGATATAGATATATACAGAAGGTTAATAAAGATAGGTAGAAGGCAGCAGAAGAAAAGAGATAAAGGTATTAAGCTAGGGGATAGAGCAGAGAGATTGATGCAGCATGATGGCCATAAAAGAGTTGGCAGAAGGATTAAACAAGTGAAGTGGGGATAATGTCGAAACTTGCGATAAATTATTGAAGGATTTTCTCCTTTCCTGTAGAAGTAGACAAGGAGAAGGGAGGGGCAAGAAGTGTGGAAACATTAAATGATATAGAAAAACAGATATTGATTGATTTATATGATAGGGATATAAAAAATATGCTAGAAATTAAAATTGAACAAGAAAGATATAAGTTGTCAGAAGAAGGAAACAATGAAAGAATTCAAGAGTTGGTTTATTATTTAGAAAAACTTGAAAGGCTGAAATATATTGAGATAAAAAGAAAACAAGATGGTAAATTTTATACTAGCGGTGGAAGAAGTCATCCTAAATATAGAAACAATGCAATATTTGATATAAATGATAAAGATATTCATATTGTGAAAAAAGGGATAGAATATGTAATAGAATTGAGAAAAACACCTATTGACAAAATGAAAGATTGGTTAAAAGGATTTTTAAAAGATACAGGTACAGAAGTAGGTAAGGAAATAATCAAATATATAGTCATTTTTGCAATAGGATTTTTGCTTGGGAAGATTACATAATTATTAATATTTTGATTAGTGTAATACGACTAAGGAGGAATATATATGAAAACTGTAATACATTTATCCAATGGAGATATACATGCTATAGATGGTCATCCAGATGAATTTATTGAAAAGTTTACAGCAGATGATTATTCTACGATAAATAAAGATTTAGTAATGATTAGCCCTGATCCAGAAAAGAGACCTATCACTATTAATACTAGACATATAGTAAAGATAGAATACAAAGAGAAGCCAGATATTGAATTTTTAAAATAAAAGCTAAGAGCCAATAGGGCTCTTTTTTCATGCAAAAAACCAATAAATAAAACAAACTCAACTAGCAATGAGGTGGTGATCATTGGATGAGATAAGAAAAAAAGCAAAACAGGACTATATGAAAGGTATGAAATATAAAGATATATGTGAAAAATACAATCTTAGCATGAATACTCTAAAGTCCTGGGTAAAAAGATATAACTGGGCTGATGAAAGGAAAAAGAGAAACAAAAAGGGTGCACACAAAAGCAAAGGGGGTGCACCCAAAGGAAATAAGAATGCAGAAGGTAATCCAGGAGGAGCAGCTCCTAAAGGAAATCTTAATGCTATAAAACATGGAGCATATCAATCCTTATACTACGATATGTTAAATACAGAAGATAAAATATTGTTTAACACGATACAATCTACAGTAAATATAGATGATGAAATAAAATTGCTAAGATTAAAAATAGCAAGGCTTCTTAATAGAGAGAAGTCTTTTTTTTATAATATGTTTGGCCAGAAAGTAGAAAAAGAGCTAACAGAAGAAGAAAGAATAGCAGGAATTAATGCCTGTATGGACCAGTTAAGACGATTAATAGAAGCTAAGGCTAAAATGGCCACAGATACAGAAAAGCTAGAACTAGACAAAGAAAGGCTAGAATTCCAAAAGTATAAAACAGAAATAGAGCTACAATTAAGGAAAGAAAGATTAGAATTAGAAAAAGTTAAGGTTCAAGGAGAAGATGAGGAATACGAAGATGATGGATTTATAGATGCATTAAAAGGACAAATAAGCGAGGTTTGGGAAGATGATGAAGATTAAAAAAGCAGTATTTAAGTTCCAACCCTTCTCCAAAAAGCAAAAGAAAATATTAACCTGGTGGCTGCCTGGCTCTCCTGTATCAGATAAAGAAGGAATAATAGCAGATGGAGCTATTAGAAGTGGTAAGACTTTATCCATGTCACTATCATTTGTTATGTGGGCCATGGAGACATTTGACCAACAAAACTTTGGTATGTGTGGTAAGACCATAGGATCTTTTAGGAGAAATGTTTTATTCTGGCTTAAGCTAATGCTAAAGTCTAGGAGGTATAAAGTCAGAGATTTAAGGGCTGACAATCTAGTTGTAGTAACTAAAAATGGAAAGACTAACTACTTCTATATATTTGGTGGTAAGGATGAAAGCTCCCAAGATTTAATCCAAGGGATTACATTAGCAGGAGTATTTTTTGATGAAGTTGCATTAATGCCTGAATCCTTTGTTAACCAAGCTACTGGTAGATGTTCTGTAGAAGGTTCTAAGTTTTGGTTTAACTGTAACCCAGAAGGGCCTTATCACTGGTTTAAAGTAAATTGGATAGATAAAATTAAAGAAAAGAACTTAATACATTTACACTTTACTATGGACGACAATCTTAGTTTATCTGAAAAAGTTAAGGAAAGATATAGGTCCATGTATAGTGGAGTATTCTTCCAAAGGTACATCCTAGGTTTGTGGGTAATGGCAGAAGGAATTATATACGATATGTTTAGTAAAAATAAACATGTAGTAAACACAAAGCCTAGAAACTATATACAATATTATATTTCAATTGACTATGGTACTCAAAACCCTACAGTATTTGGATTGTGGGGTCTTTTTAATGGGATATGGTACAAGGTTAAAGAATACCACTATTCAGGAAGAGAAAAGAATAAGCAGAAAACAGATACAGAATATGCAGATGATTTGGAAGAATTCATAGGAGAATTAAATATTAAATTTATTATAGTGGATCCTTCAGCAGCAAGCTTTATAGCAGAATTAAAGAAAAGAGGGCTAAGAGTAAAAGAAGCTAACAACGAAGTATTAGATGGCATAAGAAATGTAGCAACTGCATTAAATGAAGGCATGATAAAGTATAATGATTGCTGTAAAGAAACATTCAAAGAATTTAACTCCTATGTATGGGATGAAAAGGCAGCTGAAAGAGGAGAAGATAAACCAATAAAGAAAAACGACCACCATATGGATGCGGATAGATATTTTGTTAATACTGTATTATTCAATAGAGGTGGCATAAGATTCTTAAAGTAGGTGATAAATTGATAACATATAATGAATTACTAAAACAAAAGCTAATAAGTGAATCTAATATAAATGATTCCGGCATCATAAAAGATCTAATAGATGAACACGATACTACTAAGATGTTGGAAGGCCAGAGGTACTATTATAACGAGAATGATATTCTGGATAGAAAACAATTTTACTACAAAAATGGAGTTAAGACAGAAGATGATACGAAAGCAAATAACAAGATACCTCATAACTGGCACAAGCTATTAGTAGACCAGAAGGTGGCATATTTAGTAGGTAAACCTGTAGTGCTCCAAGCAGGAGAAAATCAGAAGGAATACGAAGACAGACTTAACCTTATTCTTGGTGAAGAGTGGGATGATACACTAAACGAACTGGCAAAGAATAGTTCAAACAAGGGCACAGAGTGGCTACATGTCTATATAAACGAGGAGGGGCTATTCAAGTTTATCATTATTCCAGCAGAGGAAGTTATCCCTATATACGATACAAGCCTCCAGGAGAACTTAGAAGTAGTATTAAGATACTACTTAGTGGAGGTTAATGGTAAAGAACGAATTAGAGTAGAGTGGTGGACAAGGGAGACAGTAACATTTTACATCCAGGACAATAGTGGAGATTTTGTATTAGATGATACAGAAAATCCGAATCCCGACCATCATTTTTACTACAATGATATTGGCTATGGATGGACCAAAGTACCCTTTATAGAATTCCCGAATAACGAGGAAAGATTGTCAGATTTAAAATTTTACAAAGAACTAATAGATAGTTATGACTTAAATATATCGGATTTAGCCAATAACCTTGAAGAGGTACAAGAAATAATTATGGTCTTAAAAGGTTATGAAGGGGAAAGTTTAGCTGAATTCAAAGAAAATATAAGATACTACAAAGCTTTAACTGTAGACAGTGGAGAAAATAGTGGAATAGACAAAGTAGAATTGAGCATACCAGTAGAAGCTAAAAAGGAAATGTTAGATAGACTTGAGGAAAATATATTCCTATTTGGGCAAGGGGTTAATATGAAAACTGATAGATTCGGTAATTCACCTTCAGGAGTAGCTTTAAAGTTCCTATATTCTTCATTAGATTTAAAAGCCAGCATCATGGAAAGAAAATTTAGAAAGAGCATCAAGCGATTACTTTGGTTTGCAACTGAATACATCAATATCATAGATAAGAAAGATTATGATAGCACTACTATCCAGGTAACATTTAGAAAAACTATGATAACCAATGATAAAGAGGATGTAGAAATAGCAAGGGATTCCAAAGGAATAATATCAGATGAAACTATAATTGCTAATCATCCTTGGGTAGAAGATGTTGCAGTGGAAAAAGAAAGGTTAGAAAAACAAGAGGAAACTGAATTAGATAAATTTACTCCCTACAAAGGATTAGGTGAGGAAGATGGCGAAGACGAATAAGTATTGGCAAAAGAGATTTACCCTACTAACTCAATCCTTACTTAACAAAGGTGAAGATTACTATAAAGATCTAGAGGAAGAATACGAACGAGCTATATCAATATTAGAAAGAGATATAAGGGATTTCTATATTAGATTTGCAGAAAACAATGAAATAACAATGACAGATGCTAGAAGGATACTAGACAATAGAGAATTAAAAGAGTTCTATTGGACAGTAGAGGAATACATTGCAAAAGGCAAGGAAAATGCAGTAGACCAAAGATGGTTAAAAGAATTAGAAAATGCTAGTACAAGAGTTAGATTAAGTGGATTACAGTCACTAGAGTATCAAATTAGACAGCAAGTAGAAATAATTACAGCTAAAAGACTGCATGGACTAACTAAGCTATCAGAGGAACTCATAAAAGAAGGTTATTATAGAACTATATATGAGGTACAAAAAGGATTTGGCATAGGAGATACATTTACTATCTTGGATACAAAAACAATAGAGTCTATAATTGCTAAGCCATGGGCTCCTGATGGAAGCAACTTTTCTGAAAGGATATGGAGAGATAGAGAAGTATTAGTTGATGAGCTACAAAAGGAACTAGCTCAATCATTTATTCGTGGAGACGCGCCAGATACAGCAATAAGAAATATATCAAAGAAGATGGAAGTGTCTAAGAGGGCAGCGGGAAGGCTTATTATGACTGAATCAGCTTTCTTTGCTAATGAAGCTAGAGCTAAAGCTTTTAAGGAATTAGGAGTAGAAGAATATCAATTCTTGGCTACCTTAGACATGAGGACATCCGATATATGTCAGGATATGGATTTAAGGGTATTCAAGTTATCGGAAATGGATATTGGAGTTAATTGGCCACCTCTGCATGTGTATTGCAGGTCTACTATTTGTCCCTACTTTGAAGGCAATATTAAGCAAAGGTGGGCGAGAGACCCAAAGACAGGTAAAGGATATTATGTACCTGGAGACATGAGTTATAAAGAATGGTATAAGAAGCATGTAGGGGGGTAGGTGGTTAAATGGATACAAATCGTTTAATAGGTTACTTTGGAGGTTGGATTGTAGGGACATTTGTCATAAATTTACTTACATTATTTATCGTTAAAGATATAAGGAATACGCAAATTGAAAGGGAGAGGGATTAATCGAACATACCAGATAAGATAAAAATAGGCGGCTATATTGTAAGGGAGGTATAAACATGAAACTATACGAGGTTACAAATGGATATATAGGATTTGGAGTAGTTAAAGTATTAGCTATTGCAAAGGACAAAGAGGCAGCCATTAAATTAGCAAGGCGAAGGTTTAAAGAACAAGCAAAGAAGTGTCCTAGACTTTATGATGAAGATTACTATAATAATTTACAAGCAAAATGTATTTGTGACAATGTAAATGAAGAATGGGTTAGTGAAATACGAGATGAGTAGGTGAATATATGCTTATAGGATTCGGAAGTTTTAAAGAGTATGTTGTTTCAATATTTTTAACGTGGCTAGTGGCTATGGCATGTATTAATTTAATCTTTAGGTCTAGGTAGGTGAATGTAATGCAGATTATTGCAAAAATGATAGCAACTTTATATCATAGAATTGCTTTTATTCTAATTTTAGTGGCAATACTTGCTTTATACAAATATGATAACTTATTCTTATTTATACTTCTAGCATTGTTAGGAGTAGTGTGGGAGTTAAAAAGGTTGTATTATAAATGGAAATACTTTTAATTGACTTTGAGCAACAGTCGTTAAACAGGCTTATTTTTATTCATCTTCTTAAAGGTCAGATGTAAAAGAGACGTATCAGATTTCGTGGCCGACACCCACGTTAAAAAACGTAAATTTGAAAGGAGAATATAAATGACTTTAGAACAATTAAAAGAAATGGGTTTAGATGAAGAAATAGCCAAGAAGGTATTAAAAGTTTATCAAGACTCTTTAAAAGATAAGTATATACCTATTGAAAGATTCAATGAAGTAAACGAGGAAAAGAAAGAACTAAAGATACAGATAGAGGAAAGAGATACTCAACTCAAAGAATTAAAAATAAAGGCAGCAGGAAATGAAGAACTAACTGCTAAAATAACTGAATTAGAAAACCTAAACAATCAAACTAAAGAAGAATACGAAACTAAGATTGCTGCATTAAGAAAGGAAACAGCTATAGAATTAGCTCTAAAAGATGAAAAAGCTAAAAATGTTAAAGCAGTAAAGGCTTTGTTAGACTTAGAAAAGGTTAGTTTAGATGGAGACAACTTAATAGGGTTAGATGAACAGTTAAAGGGTCTGAAAGAATCGGATCCTTATTTATTTGGTGAGGATACCCTAAAAGGCAGAGGGACCAATCCTCCAGGAGACCCAATGCCACAAGAATATAAGAAGAATCCATTTTCTAAGGAACATTTCAATCTAACAGAGCAAGGTAGAATATTTAGAGAAAATCCAGAGTTAGCTGCAAAACTTAAGGCAGCTGCGGAAGGCAAATAATGAAAGGAGAGATAATTTATGACTACTAGAATAGCAGATGTTATTCAACCAGAAGTGTTTACACCTTATGTAATTCAGAGAACTATGGAACTATCTGCATTAATCAATTCAGGTATTGTGGAACATAATGCTGAATTCGACGCATTGGCAGGCGGGCCTAATACAACAGTAAATATGCCATACTGGAATGACCTTACAGGGGACTCCGAAGTAATGAAAGATGATGGGGCTTTAACTCCAGGAAAGATTGGCTCAAACAAAGACGTAGCAGTTAAACATGGTAGAGCTAGAGCATGGGGAGCCAATGGACTCTCCGCCCTACTAAGTGGAGACGACCCAATGGGAGCTATAGCTGATTTAGTAGCTGCATACTGGGCTAGAGATATGCAAAAGATTTTATTAGCCACTCTTGATGGAGTATTTGCATCTGATTCTATGGTAGACAAAGTACTAGATATATCTGGCGAGCTAGATGATGCGGCACTACTAACACCAGAATCTTTCGTTGATGCCAACCAGTTAATGGGAGATGCAAAAGATTTGTTAACTGGTGTAATGATGCATTCAGCAATAGAAGCATATTTAGCAAAGATGCAATTAATTGAATATGAAGAAACCAAAGATAAGAACATAAGAATTCCATACTTCATGAATAAGAGGGTAATCGTAGATGATGGTATGCCATTTGACACGGCTACTAAAACGGGAACCATGTATCTATTTGGAAATGGAGCTATAGCCTTAGGCAATGGCTCGCATCCAAGAATCATAGAAACAGAAACAGATAGAGACACATTATCAAGTTCAGGGGAGGATTTCCTAATAAATAGAAAAATATTTATACTGCATCCAAGAGGAATTAAATGGACTGATACATCTAAAGCAGATGTATTCCCAACAAACGCAGAAATAGGAACAGGAACTAACTGGGAAAGAGTTTATGAACCAAAGGCAATAAGAGTAGTGAAGTTTAAGTTTAAGATAGCATAATAGGGGCTTATTTGCCCCCTTTAGCTTTTTAAGGAGGGATATCATGAGTTTAGCAGGATTCCAAAGAAGGAGAAGAGAGCTAGCTAAGCAGAAAAAGTTAGAAGAACAATCAAGAATAGCAGAAAAAGAAAAACGAGAGGAAAACGACCTCACAGAACAGCCTACAAATGGAGAAAAAGAAGATGCCAACACAATAGGTATAGATGACATTACAAAGGCTGAAATCATTGAAATACTGACGCAGAAAGGCATTGAACATAATCCAAGAGATAAAAAAGAGGTTTTGTATGAATTAATGATAAAAGGTGAATAAAAATGACTAATTTAGAGAAGTTAAAACATTTATTAGGCATTAAAGATAACGACAAAGATTTTATATTAGAATTCACTATAAAAAGAGTAGAGGATACAATAAAGAATTATTGCAACATAAAAGAAATTCCAGAAGAATTAAATAATGCAGTTTTAAGTATGGCTATGGAATTATATCGTGCTGAAAACTTTGGAAGTCAAGAAGAAGGAAAAGACATAAAATCAATTCAAGTAGGAGATACCACTACCACATTTGAAACTAATAAGAAAATAGACATATCAAAGGAATTGTTAAAGGATTATAAGGCACAACTGGACCCATTTAGAAAGTTAAGGTGGTAGTATGAGTGATTATATGAAATTAGCAAGAAAAGCAATAGAAAGTCAATATAAAGGCTTATGCACTATATATGAGTATATTGAAACAGAGGACCCAGACACAGGGGAAACAATTGTAAGTCCAGAGCCAGCACCAGTACATGAAAACATACCTTGCAAATTATCAAAGAAAACCATTAATCCCACTAATCAAACAGAAATGGCCAATACAATACAGTATTCTCCAGTGTTATTTATTAATCCAGATATAGAAATTAAAGCAGGTTCAAATATAGTAATTACCCAAAATGGAGTTACTAGGAAATTTGTAAGAAGTGGAGAGCCTTTCCCTTATGAAACACACCAGGAAATTGTACTACAAAGGACTGATACAGCATGAGCCTTATTGGAATTTGGGATACTAAAGAACTTAAAGAGTGGATTGACAAACTTAAGGGATTATCAGATGAGAAGATACAGAAGTTTAATGAGGATACAGTTAAGCAAATAGCAGCAATGACATTAGCAAAAATTATTACAAATACTCCTGTAGGTGATTACCCTAAGGGCTCAGGGGAAATAGGAGGAACTCTTAGAAGGGGATGGACAACTGGGAAAATTGATGTTCCGAAAGATGAGGAATGTAATATTGCAGATGCATTCGTGTATATAGCAAATGATATAGATGTAATTAAAAAAGGTAGAACATATATAATAATTTTATCTAACCCAGTAAATTATGCCTCTTATGTTGAATATGGTCACAGAACTAGAGAGAAAAAAGATGGAACTAGAGGATGGGTAGATGGACAGTTTTTCATGAAAATATCAGAAGATGAAATGCAAGACGAATTACCAGCATTATTAGAAGAAAAACTAAATGATTTTCTAGGAGAGTATTTCAAATGATAGATGAAATCAGAAAAGCGATATTAAGAAAAATAAATTCATTTAGGGACAAGGATACTAAAATATACAGTGAAGGGGTAGAACAAAACTTCAAAGAGCCTTGTTTCTATATAAAAGAGTTAAGGTCAAATCAAGATAGAGGGCTAGGAAACAGGTACAAAAGAGGCCATTTATACGATATACACTATTTTCCTAATCCAAATAGTAGTACTAAAAATGCAGATTTAAGGAAAGTGGCCGAGGTCTTATACGACCAGATGGAATATATAGAAGTAGCTGGAAGGCCGCTCATGGGGCTAGACATGAACCATGAGATTGTAGAGGGAGTGTTACATTTCTTTGTAAGGTATCCAATTTATCTATACAAGGAAACAGAACCTATTCCTAAGATGGTGAATTTAGAGCAGCGAGGAGGTTTGAAAAATGGCTAAAGAAACAGCTGTATACCCTATAGGTGTGGTATCAAAACTATATGCAGAGAATGAAATGTTAAAAAAGATAGTAAACACTACTTTAAATGATGATAGAGTGCCAGAAGAATACAAGCAATATATTGTAGAACATATGGGTAAAGAGCATTTTTATTTAGGAGATAAGCCTTGGTGTTGGAGAGGGGTGCTATAATGGCTAAAACAACAAAGAAAACTGAAAATAAATTTACCAAATCACAGGTCCTTGAAAGTAAGAAATTTACTAACAAGGACTTAATTAATGCAATTTTAGAAGATGGCAGAATGTACACATTAAAAGAAGTAGAGAAAATAATTAACAATTATCTAAAAAGGAAGGTGAAGTAACATGGCTTTAGGTGGAGGTACGTTTACAGTTCCAAATAAAGTTTTACCAGGAGCTTATATAAACTTTGTATCTATGGCTAGGGCATTAGGTTCTATGGGTGAAAGAGGAATAGTAGCATTACCTTTGGAAATGAACTGGGGACCTGAGGATGAAGTTATAACCATAGATGCAGGAGAGTTTCAGAAAGAAGCTTTAAATATTCTAGGATATAGTTTTGCAGACGAAGAAATGAAACCTTTAAGAGAGGTGTTTAAAGGTGCTAAATTAGTAAAACTATACAGGATAAATGGAGCTGGAGGGAAGAAAGCAACTGCAACAGTAGGAACAGAAGGATTAACCATAACTGCAAAGCATCCAGGTACTAGAGGAAACGACATCAAAATAGTAGTACAAGCCAATATTGATGATGAAACTAAATTTGATGTTATCACTTATATTGGCACAACTAAGGTAGACACTCAAACAGTAGCAACAATAGCAGAGCTAGAACCTAATAACTTTGTAGAATTTAATGGAACTGGAGCATTAGAGATTACAGCAGGAGTACCTTTGGCAGGTGGAGAAAATGGCACATCCACAGGAGAAAATTACAGTTCATTCTTAGACAAAATAGAAGCAGAAGATTTTACAACATTGGTATATGCTGGAGAAGACGAAGTAACTAAAGCTTTATTTGATAGCTTTACAAAGCGTTTAAGAGATGATGAAGGAGTTAAGATAACTACTGTATTACATGACTATGTAAAGGCTGATTTTGAGGGCGTTATATCAGTTAAAAATAATCCTGAATTAGTTTATTGGGTAGCAGGACAATCAGCAGGGGCCAATGTAAACGAATCACTAACCAACAGAAAATATGATGGAGAATATGAGGTTAATACTAAATTCAAGAAAAGAGAATTTGAACAAGCTATCCAAAATGGGGAGTTTGCCTTTTATCAAGATGGCAATGATGTAAGAGTGTTGAAAGATATAAATACATTCACTAATTTTGCACCAGAGAAGAATCAGGATTTTAGCTCAAATAGAGTAATTCGAGTGCTAGACCAAATAGCAAATGATACAGCTAGAATATTTAGTGACTACTATCTAGGGAAAGTCACAAATGATGATACTGGTAGAGAATTGTTTAAGAATGAATTAGTTAATTATCATGAACAGCTACTAAATATTAGAGCCATAGAGAACTTTAACCAAGAAGACATTATTGTCCTTCCAGGGGTACAAAAGCAAGATGTAATCGTGAATGAAGTAGTACAGCCCACCGACTCAATGGAAAAATTATATATGTCAATCGAGGTTAGATAGAAAGGAGAGGATTATATGCCTTTTATGAGAGCAGAAGATGCTATTAGCGGTAAGTTAGGTAAAGCATTTGCTACTATAAATGGAGAGGTACACGAGATGTTATACCTTAAAAATATAGAAGCTACAGCAGAAAAGAATAAAGTAGAAGTACCTGTATTAGGAAGGACAGGCACGCAACACAAAGCAGGTGGATGGAGTGGTACTGGTACAGCTACAGTTTACTATGCTACAAGTAAGTTCAGGGAATTAATGCTTGAGTATATCAAAACAGGAAAAGACACTTATTTTGATATATTAATTGAAAATGACGACCCTACAAGCAACATAGGGCAACAAACAACTATCTTGAAAGGTGTAAACCTTGATAGTGTGATAATGGCAAAATTAGACGTAGAATCCGAAACATTGGATGAAGATATTAGCTTTACCTATAATGATGTAGATATAACTAATAAATTTAGAGATATGTAGAGGTGATTAAATGAGTGGATTAAACGCATTTTTAAGTCAAAACGCAATAAAAGCAGAGAATGAAAAACATATTATATCCGATAGGTTTGTAGATGAAAAAGGGAAACCGATTCCTTGGGAGATAAGGGCCCTTACAGCAGAAGAAGACGAGGCTTTAAGAAAATCATGCACCAAAAAGATTAGAAATAAAGGGATAATAACTCAAGAAACAAATTATGAAGAATATATGGCAAAGTTAATTGTAGAATGTGTAGTATTCCCTAATTTAAGAGACAAAGAGTTGCAAGAAAGCTATGGAGTATTAGGTGCTGATAAGCTAGTAAAGAAAATGCTAACAAGTGGAGAATATGCTGAATTACTTGAAAAAGTGCAAGAAGTAAACGGATTCGATGTAGGGATGGATGAATTAGTTGAAGAAGTAAAAAACTAATAGAAGAAGGGGATAGTGATGCTAATTATGCTTACTATGCCCTTCATAAGTTAAAAATTAGACCTGGAGTGTTAATGGGAAAATCTCCATTAGAACCCATAGACAAGTATGAAAGAGCTGCCATATATGCGTTTATTGACACAAGGGTAGAGAATGAGAAGAAGGAAGCAGATAAGATTAAGAAATAGCTGGAAGTCCCTCCTGTAATTTGGTATTATGAATATAATAAGTTGTAGGAGGTGTATTCTATGGCTAAAAACATGGTTATAGCAGGGGATTATAAAAATAAACTTCTTGGCTCTACAATGAAATATTTAACTATAAAAACTGGATTTAGGAAAAGTGTGCCAATAAGCAAGGAAACCGTTGAGGCCTATGAGGTTGTAGATGAAGAACATAGAACTAAAGCAATGAGTGCTATAGGAAGAGGTATGGTAGGTTCTCTAGCTTTAGGTCCTGCAGGATTGCTGGCAGGTCTTTCAGCTAAAAAGAAAAAGGCTTATTTAGTAGCAATAAAATTTAAAGATGGTAAAGAAAGTTTAATCGAGATGAACGATATTATGTATAAGCATTTAGTACAAACATTGTTTTAAGCATCCTGAAAAGGGTGCTATTTTTATATCTGAAAGTAGGTGATTATTATAGCTGGAATACGAAGTTCGATTAATTTGATTGATAATATGTCTAATGTTTTAAATAGGATAACTGGGAATGCTGCCAAAATGGACCAAACTATAGAAAAAACACAAAGGACAATGAATAAAAGGACTAATTTTGCTGAAAACCTAAGCAAAGAAGAGCAAGCCTTAGAGCTTTTGGGGGCAAAATATGCTAATCAAGTTAGAACGGTAGAGAGGCTGCAACAAGAGTATTTAAAATCCATTGAGATAAAAGGTAGATATCACGAAGCAACCGAAAAGCTTGAAAAGAAATTACTAGATGCACAATTAGCGGAAATGAAGATGGCTGATGCAGTAGAGAAGGCAGGTAAAAAGCTAGAAGAAAAGAACAATCAAATGAAAAATAACATTGAAACATCAGGAAACCTCACAAAAAGAATTAAGCAACTTGCAGGAGCTTATATTAGTTTTAGAGGAGTACAAAGACTTATTAAAGATACCGTGGGGGAAGCAGGTAAACTTAATCAGCGTGTAGCAGTAATGCAAGCAGCTTTTGGTAATGCAAATATAGGAAAGCATTATTTTAATAGATTGCAATTATATGCAATTGAAACCAGGAACGACATAGAAGACTTAACTAATGTAACAAGAAACTTTATGCAATTAACAAGGAATACTGATAAACTTATGGGGTTAACAGATGTAGCAAACAGATTATCAATGAGAACTAGTAATCTAGGAAGCGCTGAGAATCTTATGCAAGAAGCAATGAGGGGGGAGTTTACAAGATTACAAAGAACCTTGCATCTAACAGATTCGCAAATAGAACCGCTTAAAAGGGCAGTACAAAAAGGTTCGTTAGATGGAATTATATCTGCTTTTGACCAAGCTTTAAATACTGCAGGATTAACAGATGAAATAAAAAGGGCATACCAAGATAATCCATTACAGAAGTTCCATAAAGCAATAGACAGAGTAAAATTAGGTCTTGCAAGAGCCGGAGAAGAAGCTTTGATGAGATTAGAGCCGGTCTTCGACAAGATAAACAGTTGGCTACAATCTGCTAGTGCTGACCAATTCTTTGGGGCGATAGCGGCAGGAGTGACAATGATTGTGAATAGTGTTATATGGTTGACTGAAACTGTAACTAATAATTGGGATATTATACAGCCTATTTTGGCAGCTATTGCAACTATATATTTAGTACAGATGGTATCACAGTTATGGGCCACAATTCCACCTATATTAGCACAAGCTAAGGCTTGGACGGTGGCACATTGGCCTATTTTGGTGGCAGCAGGTGCAGTGCTCATATTTATAAAAATATTAATGCAAGCAGGGGTAACAGCTAATCAAATAACAGGCTTTATAGGTGGTGTATTTGGAGTATTATGGGCTACTCTCTACAACGGAATAGCTTTTGTTTGGAATACATTTGCTAACTTTGCTGAATTCCTTGTAAATTTATTCATAGATCCAACTTATGCAATTAAAATGTTATTTTACAATCTAGCTATGGACGTATTGGGGTTTTTCAATAGCTTGTTTAAAGGAATTGTAGGTGGATTAAATTGGCTAATAGAAAAAATCAATGGTGTACTAAATACTGATATAGGTACGATTCAAGTACAGTTTATGGATAATGCTATAGCGAAGTTAGGAAAGAATAGACCTATAAGCGATAAAAATGTATGGCAAGCTACTAGAATGGAATATAAAGACTATGCAGCAGAAGTCAGAGGAGCGTATGATTGGGGCAAACAACTACCAGATAGATTTAAAACTGGACTAGGTAGCATAGAAAATGCTATAGCTAATTTTAGAAATCAGGAAGATATGTGGAATGCCGCACAAAATGATAATCTTGGCAAACTAAACGACACAGGAAAGAAAATAAAAAATAGTGTAGATAAATCTAATGAAGACCTGAAATGGATGAGAGATTTGGCCGAGCAAGAAGTAATAAATAGATTCACTACAGCTACATTGGCACCACAGATAAGCATAGAATTTGGAGACGTAAAAGAAACTGCCGATGTAGACGGGATTGTAGAGCATATAGAAAACATACTAACTGAACAGCTTAATATAGCTGCAGAGGGGGTGCATGAATAATGTACTCTTTTTATTTTGATTATGAAGGAGAAATAATGCAATTACCTATTTCTCCTTCTAGCTTGACTTTAAAAGTAAATAGCAAAAATAAAGTAGTAGAATTATTAAACTTGGGTGACGTAAATATATTAAAAGATCCAGGACTAAGTGAGTTTAATTTTAAGATTTTATTACCTGGACAAGAATTGCCATTTGCAGTATATCCGAATGGGTTCAAAATGCCTGAATTTTACCTTGAAAGGTTTGAAAAATACAAGGCAGAAAAGAAACCAGTAAGATTTATAGTATCTCGTATATCTACATGGGGAGAGCCTTTATTTGATACAAATATGTTGGTAGCCTTAGAGGATTACACTGTAGAAGAAAAGGCAGGAGAAGTGGGAGATGTATATGTAGATATTAAATTAAAACAATACAAAGAGTATAAAACTCAGGTAGTTACAATTCAAAATGTTCAGAATGAAAAAGCTACTGCCACAATTAAGGAACAAAGACCAGCTAAAACTCCAGCTAAATCGTACACAGTTAAATCAGGAGACACTTTATGGGCTATTGCTAAGAGAGAACTGAATGATGGTAGTAAATATAATGAAATTGCTAAACTAAATAACATATCCAATCCTAAAGTAATCAAACCAGGACAAGTTTTAAGGTTAAGGTGATAGGTTATGTATGAAATATCAATTATCAATAATGGAAAAAGATATTTACCAATTATAGAAGGTGATGTTACTTGGGAAACTAGCAGGATGGGTGAACCTGGGAAACTAACTTTTAGTATAGTAAATGATGATGAATTAGACTTCCAGGAGGGCAATCCAGTAATATTTAAGGCTGATGACGAAAATATATTCTTTGGTTTTGTGTTTATGAAAAGTAGAGATAAAGAGCAGATTATAAAGGTTACAGCTTACGACCAATTAAGATATCTTAAAAATAAAGACACTTACGTATACACAAAGAAAAAAGCTAGTGATGTTGTGAAGATGATAGCCAAAGACTTTAATCTAAAGGCTGGAGGAATAGCCGATACTGGGTATGTAATCCCTAGTAGAATCAGAGAAAACATGACTTTGTTCGATATAATCTATGATGCTTTAGACTTAACATTATTAAATAGAAGGAAGCTTTATGTGCTTTATGATGACTTTGGTAAACTTACCCTTAAAGATGTGGAAACAATGAAGGTACCCGACTTGGTTTTAGGAGAACTCAATAGCCAAAACTTTAGTTATACAACTGATATAGATTCTGATACCTATAACAAAGTCAAATTGTATAGAGAAAATGAAAAATCAGGGAAAAGAGAAATATACATTGCACAGGACGGTAAAAATATGAACAACTGGGGAGTATTGCAATACTTTGACAAGGTTGATGAAGATACTAATGCAAAAGTTAAGGCTGAATCTATACTAAAACTTAAAAATAAGAAAAAGAGAACACTACAATTGAAAGATGTGATTGGGGATACAAGGGTTAGGGCTGGAGCAAGTGCAATGATTCTTATGAGGGATATAGGAGATATATCAGTTAAACAATATATGCTGGTTGAAAAAGCTAAGCACGTATTTAGTAATGATGAACATTGGATGACGTTGGATTTAAGGGGTGATATATAAATGAGTATGATACAGATAATAAAACAGGCTGCTATGGAGGCAGTAGACCAAAGCTCTCCTATGACTGTAGCTTATGGTACAGTTACAAAAATAAACCCCTTAGAAATCAATGTAGAGCAACGTATGAATATAAAAGGCGACATGATACTTCTTACTTCTAATGTAGTGGATATAGAAGTTATGGTAGAAGTTGATGATAATACCGAAGATGCGAATGGGCCTGATAGACATAAACATAAATACCAAGGAATTAAAAAGCATATTCATAAAAAAAGTTTGAAGGTAGGAGAAAGAGTTTTATTATTAAGAGTACAAGGAGGACAAAAATATATCGTCCTAGATAGGTTGGTGAGTGCATGATACCTAAAATTGAGAATATAAATATTGGTGATGAAATAGAAATAGTCGAAGAGCCGACTTACACGTGGAAGATTGAAGGGAACCGAATAGTAGGCTATACTGATGGATTAGAAGCTATGAAGCAAGCTATATATCTAATTCTTAATGTAGAAAGATATAAACATGAAATATATGATTGGGATTATGGGGTAGAGTTAGCGAATCTATTTGGAAAGGACAAGGCATATGTCTATTCTGAACTAAAAAGAAGAATAAAGGAAGCTTTGATGACCGATAACAGAATAACTGATGTAACTAATTTTGAATTTGAAAATCCTGATAGAGATACAATTCATGTCAAATTTACAGTTCATACTGTATTTGGAGATATAGAAGCCTCTAGGGAGGTGAGTGTATAGTGTATTCATTTGAGGAAATAATGCAAAGAATGTTAGATAGAGTGCCGAGTAAATACGATAAAAAACAAGGTAGTATAATTTGGAACGCTTTGACTCCAGCTGCTGCCGAACTAGCACAAATGTATATTGATCTGGGTTTGGTTGAGGATAGAACCTATGCCGATACTGCTACTGGGGAATATTTGACTAGGAGAGCAGCAGAAAGAGGAGTAAATAGATACCCTGCTACAAAGGCAATAAGGAAAGGAATATTTAAAACGAACGATAATTTGCCTTTAAATATACCTATAGGTAGCAGGTTTACTGGGGAAGATTTAAATTATACAGTTATAGAAAAAATCACAGATGGAGAGTTCAAACTAGAATGTGAAGAACCTGGGGCAATAGGGAATACGTATACAGGTACACTTATACCAGTTGAATATATAGAAAACTTAGTATCCGCTGAATTGGCGGATATTTTAATTCCTGGGGAAGATGAAGAAGATGACGAACATTTAAGGAAAAGATATTTTGACAGCCTTGAAAGCCAAGCATTTGGAGGAAATATAGCTGATTATAAAAAGAAAACAAATGAATTAAATGGCGTGGGTGGTGTAAAGGTATATCCAGTTTGGGCCGGTGGAGGTACTGTAAAGCTTGTAATAATTGATAGTGACTACAATAAACCCTCTACAGAATTAATCGATTATATACAAACTGAAATAGATCCTACTCAACATCAAGGGCAAGGGGTAGGTATAGCTCCTATTGACCATATTGTAACCGTAGAAGGGGTTACAGAACGCATAATTAACATAGAAACAAGTATAACATTTCAAGAGGGTTATACTTGGGTCGATGTAGAGCCTAATTTTAGAGCCGCAATAAATGATTACTTCCATGAAATGAAAAAGACCTGGCAAGATGAAGAAAACTTAGTTATAAGAATAAGCTATATCGAAACTAGAGCATTGGGCTTACCTGGAGTATTGGATATACAAAATACTAAAATAAATGGAGTAGCCGAAAACCTTGTATTAGCTGATATTGAAATTCCTCTACTTGGTGAGGTGGTTGTAATATGAAAAGAGTAGAAGAGTATTATCCTAATGTACTTCATGATATAGAAGAATACATGGAAATAGCTAAAACTGAAAATCCGGAACTCGAAATAGCTTGGCAATCAGTCATTGATTTAACTGATGACCAATTCATAGAAACAGCTACAGAGCGGGGAGTTGCAAGACGAGAAAAAATATTAAAAATAACTCCTTTTGCTGATGATGATTTGGAAAGTAGGAGATTTAGGGTATTAGCAAGAGAAAATGACAAACTACCTTACACTTATAGGGTTTTAGTGAATAAATTAGACCAGTTATGTGGTAAGGATGGCTATGTAATGACAAGAAATCTTGGAAAACATACCTTAAAGATTAAAATAGAGCTTACTAAAAAAAGAATGTTTGATGAAGTAGACAAATTAGCAAGAAGGATGGCACCAGCTAATCTAATTATAACTGTAGAGTTAAGATACAACCAACACTTAACCTTAGCTAAATTTACTCATGCACAGTTGAGTCAATATACTCAC
Source organism: Clostridium sp. Cult1 (assembly GCF_021655095.1). Taxonomy (GTDB): domain Bacteria; phylum Bacillota; class Clostridia; order Tissierellales; family Tepidimicrobiaceae; genus Schnuerera. The sequence goes on from NZ_PPXW01000001.1 coordinate 2,558,685, forward strand.
AAGGAGTTAAGAGAGGAAGTGATTAGTTAATGATTGAATATACAGATAATTTCAATTTAATAAAGCCAGGTCAAGATGAATTTTATAATGTTGAAATTTTTAACAATAATGCTGATATTATCGATGCTGAATTAAAAAACTTAAAAAACACAATAGAAAATCTCAACGCAGACGGTATAACCTTGCCAGACGGAAAAACAATATCAGAAAAATTCACAGAAATAACAACAGAAATAGGTAATACTGAAGAATTAGACACAGAAACAAAGTTAAGTTTAGTATCAGCAATAAATGAAATAAATCAAGCTTTAGTTGCACATAAGGCAGAAATGGCGACACAAGACAAGGCTGGGCACATTAAATTAAGCGATATACCCTTACCTGCAATTGCTACTCAATCGGAGTCAGAAACTGGGACAAATAATACTAAGATGATGACACCTTTAAGGGTGGCTAATGCTATTGATAGTAGGGTAAGGGTTATAGATAATAGAGTTGAAATAAATGTAAACGGTCAATGGCTAACTTTTATATATTTACCAGATGATAAAAGTGGTTCACCTGGCAACACTAAATTAATAGCAGGTGATTGGAATGCTGGGTATTTTGGCGAAGTGCCTGGTAGTGAATTAATAACTGGATATGATCTAGCAAATACAATTGGCTTATCAAAAGGATATGGCCAATTCGGAGAAACGGAGTCTTGGCTGAAATTTGCTTACCAGGGTAAGATACAATTCATAGCAAAAAAACCATTTAGATATAATCTGTCATGGGGAGACATAGATAATGTTAATGCTGTATATGGAGATAAGACGATACGAATAAATGGACTAACTTATAAAGTAAGATTAATGCGTGGAGCAAACAATGACCCTGCTGCTAGTAAGACAGGGGTGGCAATGCATTATAGTGAGTGGAATAGACTTATGCTACCAATCCATGAGCAAGCAATAAATAAAAATTGGCCTGACTCCATCAATGTTGAATCGGATATACCTGTTTGGTCACATAATTATGGGACAGGACAGAATGGTATGTACACTAATGATGATTTACACGTTAATGGTGGTAATGGCAGTAGATGTTGGTGCCAAGAATCATTCGTTGACGCATCTGGTCGTCTGTTGCGAGGAGGTACTAGAATTACACAATCTTCCAGTGATGTTATGTCAAGTCTATATACTGGTTGGCGACCCGTATTAGAATTGGTTGAATAAAGGTGGTGATTACATGTTGTATTTTAAAAACGGAAAATGGAATTTCTGTACCGAAAAAGTACGATACATCCAACATGGTGAAGAAACAACACAATATGTAGGAAAAGAAGAGCATGATTGGTGGGTGGATTTTGAGGAGAAATGGGAACATACAGAGATAATTGAATTTATAGAAGTCGAGCTGCCTACAGTAGAGCAGTTGGAAAGACTAGCAGAAATAAATGAATTAGGTATACCCGATGGCTTTGGGACAATGGTTGAAAATTATGTAATTCATGGTGAATTTCCAGAAGGGATAAATCATCCTTTGAGAATTCTGCAGTTGCAAAAGAAAAATGAGCAATTATTAGTACAATTAGCACAAACCACAGCAGAAACATTAGAAGTCATGACAACCCTACACGAAATACAGAAAATTGAACAAGCTGAAGCTAATGCAGAATTAATAGAACTTATGATGATGTTAGGGGGGATGTAAAAATGGTATTTACTAAAGATAGTAGAATAGTACAAGACTATGTCTTATTGATAAATAAAGGATTAAGAACCTTAGAAGATGTACCAGATCTCTTTAACTTGAAAGAGGTTGTAGAGCAATGTTTAGAAGAGCAAGAACAATAATTAAATTTATAAAGGAGGTATTTTTAATGTATTTCAAGCCAGATAGTGCAATAGTAAGAAGTTATGTAATATTGATTTTAGCAGGTAAAATGATTTTTGATGAAGTACCAGAATTGTTTAATTTAAGAGAAGCAGTTGCAGAAGCTTTAGGGTTAGAAGAAGGTAATTAATAGACATAAGGATAAAAATGCGTCGTAAGCTTCTTGACTAAATATTGCCAACAGAACTAATGTTTGGTATAATATATATAAGAAAAGGACCTCTACCGGTCAAAGTAAAAGGTCCTTTTCAAATTCAGATCCCACAAAGGAGATCAATTTAATTATACCAAACATAATATATTTATGCAACGAAGTTTTCTCCTATGTGGGTATAGGAGGGAATTTGAAAAGTGAAGAGACAAGAAGCTACGATTAGGATTGTTGGAAAATTGGATCTATTGTACCCTGGTATATTTGACCAGGCAAAGGTGAGACAGGCTATTGAAGAAGTCTTGTATGACTATACTGTTGAAGATAAAGAAACTCTACCGGCAGTAATTGACAACATGAGCGATATGATTCTCTTATACCTTGCTACAAGAAAGACAGAAGGATTAGCAGATAAAACTCTAGAAGGCTATGGAAGAGTTCTAGGGAGATTTTCTAGACATATGAGAAAGAATGTAGAGGATATAACTGCTATGGACATCAGAATGTATATAGCTCAAAGGTCAAAGGAAAATCTAAAGAATACTACTTTGGCCAATGATACAGATATTTTAAGAGGATTCTTTAATTGGCTTGAAGAGGAAGAATATATCCAAAAAAGTCCAATGAGAAAAATAAAAACTCCTAAGGTAGAGAAAAGACTTAGGGAAGCTCTTACAAAAGAAGAATTTGAGTTATTACGTACTGGTGCTAAAACACTTAGACAAAAAGCTTTGTTAGAACTGCTTTATAGTACTGGATGCAGACTTGAAGAAGCAGAACAAATGAAGAAATCTGATATTGACTGGCAAAGGCTCCAGATTCGAGTTGTAGGCAAGGGTAATAAAGAACGAGTAGTTTATATCAATGCAACATGTCAAGTTCATTTAAGGAAGTATCTGATGTCTAGGTTAGATAATTGTGATGCGGTATTTGTAACACAAAGGAAGCCTATTAAATTTATGGGAAGAAGGTCAATACAACGTGAAATCAATAAAATAGCAGAGCAATCAGGGATTAATAAGGAGGTATACCCTCATTTAATAAGACATACAATGGCTACACATCTTTTAAATAGTGGCATGAATCTAAATACTTTACAACAAATATTAGGGCATGATGATCCTTCTACAACTTTAGTATATGCGGAACTTGACAACGTTACAGTTGAAAATGAATATAGGAAGTATAGTTAACTTTTAGCACTCACATAAGTGGGTGCTTTTTATGTTTAAAATTTACGGAGGTGTAATAATGGATAATAATTTTGCAATTTGGATTAAAAGAATCCTATTAGCAGCAGGAGGTGTAATAACTACTATCTTAGGGGGCTGGGACATGCTATTAAAGACATTAGTATTATTAGTTATAACAGATTATATATTAGGAATTACAGCAGCAGGAATAAATGGAGAAGTAAATTCAAACGTAGGGTTTAAAGGCATCTTTAGAAAAGTTATACTGTTTGTCCCAGTCGGTGTGGCTTACGCACTAGACCAAGTATTAGGAAGTGGAGTACTTAGGAATATGGCAATATGGTTTTATATAGGAAATGAAGGTATATCTATTGTAGAGAATTTAGGAAAAGCAGGTGTACCTATTCCTAAATTTGTGAGAGAAATATTGGTGCAATTAAAGGATACAAGCGATAAAGGGGAAGTGATTAAATGAAAATAGCCATATCGGCAGGTCATAACGTATATGTAAATGGAATATTTGACCCTGGAGCTACTAGAAACCCATATATAGAAGCTGAAATAAACAAAGAAACAGTAGCAATATTAAAACCTATGCTAGAAAAGCAAGGGCATACAGTTGTAGATGTAACTCCTTATAACGAGAAATTCTCGAACTCAAAATCACATCACGAGTTAAGATGTGAAAGAGTAGATTCCTTTGGGGCAGACTTATTTTTGGATATACACGTTAATGCAGGTGGAGGAACAGGTGTAGAAATATGGACTTATGGTCCAAACAGTAAAGCTAATCCTTATGCAGAAAAAATAGCAGATACTATATCCAAAAAAGTTGAAATAAAGAATAGAGGGATAAAATATAAGCCAACTTATTGGAGTGTCTCTTTGTGCAAGGCTCCTGCTATGATAATCGAGGGTGCTTTTATAGATTCAAAAAGTGATATGGAAAAGCTGACACCCGAGAAATATGCCCGGGCTATAGCTAAGGCCTTTGGAGAAGTTAAAGAGGATAATCCTGCTATTAGTATAGATAAGATATATAAGGTACAGGTAGGTGCTTTTTCTGTAAAGGATAACGCAGAAAAGCTATTACAGGAATTAAAAAGCAAAGGATTTAATGGATTTATAAGCGAGAGTGATGTAGAAATGAAAAAAGAATCAGAAAAGACCACTAAACCTTTGTCACAATACTATGAAAAGTATGGTTTAAAAGTAATCGAAACTAACCCAGACAATGTATATGTATCATTACTACCAGGGAAAACCCTTCGAGAATTCGGTATATATGGAATAAACGGAACATGGCAAAATACAAGGGAAGCACATCTGCCTAGGAGTGTATGGGGGCTAGCTGGTAATGGCAATAAAGCTATAGGGCCTAACTCTCATACAAATAGCCCTAATGACCATAAGAGAGGGACAATCATATACTACGAAGATGGTACATTAGAAATAAAAAGGATTAACCACATAAAAGAGATTACCAAGCCATTTAAATGGTGCATAGGTGGAGGGAGTTTAATTCCTAATATTATAGATGAAGAAAAATTTGCAAGTGATATATATAGGTTCACACATCATACAGGAATTGGCTACAAAGGGAATAGAATATATCTAATTGTAACATCAACACATTGTAGCATGGCTGAATTTAGAAATAGAGTATTAAAACTAGAATTAGACAAGGCAATATTTCTTGATGGTGGTGGATCTACTCAGATGAATTATGTAGGAGGAAAAGGGATCCATTCTAGTAGGAAACTATCTCATGGGGTGTTTTTGAAAAAAGTATAATAATTTACGAGGACCAGGTTCAGGCCTGGTCTTTTTTTTGTTTTTTGGAGAAATGCCAGTAGAGTTATCCACAAAAATCTGTGGATAAGAAAATAGGGTTATCCACTTAAAGTTTGAAGCTTGTATGTTATAATGAATGAAAAAGATATAGTTATATTCGTCAATTTTTGCAACTTTTAGGGAACATAGTAAAACAAGGGGGTGAGTCTATGGCTTCAAGAGTTGATTTAATATACAAATTAGAAAATGTAGATGCTGAAGATGGGATAGATGTTTTTGAAATCGCTCCTATTTTAATGCAATTTGGAGAATTAGTTCGGAATGCGAATAATGTTTTAGGATTTGAACAAAAAATTGATATTAAGGTAAAGCCTTTTAAAGAAGGCTCGTGGATAACTGAATTTATTCTTCAAAACACTCCTATGCAAAACTTAATAAATTATCTTCAAAGCAAACAAGGGCAAGAATTAATTTTGATACTTTCCCTATTAGGTTTAAATATAAAAGATGGTATAAAAGGAGTAGCGGGAATAATAAGGTTTACGAAGGGACTAGTTTCCAATTTTAAAATCAATAAAAATAATACAGTTACTTACTACAACGAAAAAGGTGAAAAAATAGAAGTTTCTATGGAAGAACACAAGCTTGTACAGTCTCCTTTAATTCAAAACAATTATTATAATTGCACTATAGCACCATTAGAAAAATTCCCCAACACAACAGCCGTATCCTTTAAAATAAATAAAGAGGACACTCACGAGCAGAAGTTCACGTATGCTGATAAAGAAGCTTTTGAAGAATATGCTGCTTCTGAATTATTTGAAGATGTGGAGGATAATGTAACCACAATGAATGGAGTGTTTGTCAAGCCAAAACGTGGGTCTTATTCAGGCACAGAAAAGTCATATTCTTTTGTCATTGGAGAAAATGTTATTTGGCCTGTAACTATTGAAGATGAGGATTTTCTTAAATCACTTCAATCTGGGGACATTAGATTGTATTCAGAGGATGTTTTAAAGGTTGATTTGGAGATTCGTCAAACAAAGGATTCGAATAACAGAGTGCGTGCTAATTATGCCATTACAAAGGTTAATGAATATATAAAGTATGAAAAGCCAAAACAAATAAGCTTTGATGATGTTATAAAAGATGATTAAAACATACAATCCTAGATTAACTTCTGGGGTTTTTTGCTTTAGGGTAAAATTGACCTTTTATTTTGGCTTGCAACGAAAGACAAAAGACATATTAATAGTCTCTAGTATGTTAATACATTAAAATCGATTACAGAGCCAAATACAAAGCCACAGCTGGATATCAGTTATATCAGAGGTAGGAAAGTAAATCTTACCTCTACCATAATTTTACCCTAAAGGAGAAATTTTATCAATGATTACTAATAAGCACCTACTTTTTTTTAATAAAAACGTGCAACCCTCCTAAAAAGTGACCTCCATATTTGGCATAAGACAAACTTTAATGGTAGTGCTAATATAATTGATATAATAATACATTAAAACGCCTAAAAATGAGTGTAGAGGGCTAATAACTACATATATGAAAAAATGTGATATAATAAAATAAAAAAAGGGGTGATTTTATGGACAGAGATACAAAATTATTATTTATAGCTAAGAAATTGGTAGATTTTACAAAAGATTTCGGAAAATTAAATGAGGAAGAAAAGAAAAATGTAATTGAGAGAGCGGACAAGCTTTATGGTTATGGACTAGTTGATCTATATAATGCTTTAGGCGAATATATGGAATAATTAAGGACCTATAATAGGTCCTGTTTTTAATCCTTTAAGTATTCAAGACTAATATCTAAAGCATTTGCAATCTTTTTCAATGTTGATTTTCCAGGTATGGCAGTATCGGATTCATAACAATATATACTATTTTCACTAATTCCACAGAGCTTACTTAATTCTTTAGCTGTATATCCTCTCATATTTCTTATCTTTCTTATTTTATCTCCCAAGGTATCTTCGGGATAATCCAAAAACTTACTAACAGTATTTAATTTTTCATATAGAACTATACCAGTATTATTCCACGTGCAACTGGAAGTGGTAAGACTACAACCTTATATGCTATTCTGAAAGAATTAAATAAAGTAGAAAAAAACATAATTACTATAGAAGATCCAGTGGAGTATAAACTAGCTGGTATTAATCAAGTTCAAATTAATCCTAGGGCTGGTTTATCCTTTGCTAATGGTTTAAGATCAATTTTAAGACAGGATCCTGATATTATTATGGTAGGAGAAATTAGAGATTCTGAAACTGCCCAAATATCAGTCAGAGCTGCTATAACTGGTCATCTAGTTTTATCTACTTTGCATACTAATGATAGTCCCTCGTCTATAGTTAGATTATTGGATATGGGGGTAGAGCCATATTTAGTATCTTCTGCAGTGATAGGGGTAGTTTCTCAAAGACTTGTAAAGGAATTATGTCCATTTTGCAAAGTTCCTTATGAAGCTAATATATCTGAAAAATACTTATTAGGAGTAAATGGTAATTATTCTATTACTTTATATAAGCCAAAAGGATGTAATAAATGTAATAATGGATTCATAGGAAGAAGAGCAGTCCATGAAATTATGGTTATAAATGAGGAAATGAGGAAACTAATCAATAAAGAAGCTAATATTGATGAATTACGTATTTGCGCTAAAAAGTCTGGAATGACAACTTTGTTAAACAACTCCTTAGAATTAGCATTAGAAGGTATATCTACGTTAGAAGAAAGTTTGAAAGCAGGCTTCACATTAGGTTAGGAGGAGTACAATGGATTTAATTGACTTAGTTAAATATGGGGTAGAAAATAGGGCTTCAGATATACATATTACAGTAGGAATACCACCAGTTTTAAGAATTGATGGGTCTTTAGTTTATCATGGTAGAAGCAAATTAAATCCTGATGATACAAAGATGCTAGTAGAACAAGTCTTAAATGAAAAACAACTGGAAGAGTTGGAAGATAAAGGTGAAATTGATAGTTCTTATTCAAGTCATGGGATTGGACGTTTTCGGATCAATGCATATAAACAAAGAGGTAGTTATGGTATGTCAATTAGAGTAATTCCTTTAAAAGTTCCTACTATTGAAGAATTAGGAATTCCTCCTGTAGTAAAAAAACTTGCAAGACTTCCTAGAGGATTAATATTAGTTACAGGACCAACAGGGAGTGGTAAATCAACAACTTTAGCCTCTATAGTCAATTTAATAAATGAAGAGAAAAATTGTCATATACTTACTTTGGAAGATCCTATTGAATATTTACATAAACATAATAGGAGTATTGTAAATCAAAGAGAAATTGGGTTAGACACCTTTAGTTTTGCAAGTGGGTTAAGATCAGCTTTAAGGCAGGATCCTGATGTAATATTAGTAGGAGAAATGCGAGATTTGGATACCATTAGTATAGCTCTAACAGCAGCTGAAACGGGCCATTTAGTTTTATCAACATTGCATACTATAGGAGCTGCTAAAACTATAGATAGAATAATAGACGTTTTTCCACCTCATCAACAGCAACAAATTAGAGTGCAACTTTCTTCCGTAATTCAGGCCATAATATCTCAACATCTATTGCCTAAGAGTAACGGAAAAGGTAGAGTAGCAGCTTTTGAAATAATGGTGGCCAATCCAGCTATTAGAAATTTAATTAGAGAGGAAAAAATACATCAAATAGATACTTCAATACAAACTGGAGGAAAACATGGTATGCAAACAATGGATAGCTCTTTACTTGAATTGTATAACAAAGGTATAATTTCAAAAGACACTGTATTAAATCAAGCCGTTAATTTAGAGACGATACGTAGATACATCTTTTAGGTGGTGATTGAATGGCGATATATAAATATAGAGCAGTATCAGAATCTGGTCAAATTCAAGAAGGATATCACGAGGCTTCCTCGGAATCTGATGTACTGATAATGTTAAAAACCAATAATTATTATCCTATGTCCATTGAAGAGGATAAGGGCACAGGTTTTAAAAAAGAAATATTTACAAAGAAAATTACTAAGAAAGATATAGCCGTATTTTGTAGACAATTTTACACCATGATAAATGCAGGAATTAGTATTATAAATTGTTTAGATATTTTAGAAAAACAAATTGAAAATAAAAGGTTGAAAAAGTCTGTATATGTAGTTTATGAAGATGTACAAAAAGGTATGACCTTATCTGAAGCTATGGCAAAACATGAAAACATATTTCCTGCTTTATTAATAAATATGGTAGAAGCAGGAGAAGTTAGTGGTAATTTAGATGTACTAATGGAAAGAATGGCTATTCACTACGAAAAGGAAAATAATATAGAGAATAAAGTAAAAAATGCTTTAGTATATCCAATTGTCTTAAGTATAGTAGCTATAGCGGTAGTTGTTTTTTTATTAACTGTAGTTATGCCTACCTTTATTGGTATGTTTGAATCAAGTGGTTCTCTACTCCCAGGTCCTACAAGAGTTATTCTAACTATTAGTAATTTGTTAAAGGAATATTGGTATTTATTTTTAGTAGTTGTAATTCTTATTGTAACTGGAATTATTTCCTTTAGAGAAACAGAAAGTGGAAGAGTTTTGGTTGATAATTTAAAGATCAAAATACCAGGAGTAAAAAAGATGAGTATTAAAATTATTACCTCTAGGTTTACTCGAACCTTGTCTACTTTGCTTTCTAGTGGCATACCACTTTTACAAGGATTAGATGTAGTTAGTAAAGTAGTTGGTAATGAAGTAGTATCGAATAAGCTGAACCAAGCAAGGGAGGATATTAGGAAAGGCATTCCAATGTCCAGAACTATAAAGGATATAGGCTTATTTCCACCTATGGTAGATTCTATGATAAAAATAGGTGAGGAATCAGGAGCATTAGATGATATACTTTATAAAACAGCTGATTTTTATGATGAAGAAGTTGAAACCTCTTTACAAAAGATGACTACATTATTAGAACCCATATTAATAATATTTATGGCCTTAATAATAGGATTCATAGTAATAGCAATGGCAATGCCTATCTTTGATATGGTTAATACTATCGAGATTTAAGAATTATAAAAACTATAGATTTAAAAGAAAATGTATGCTAAAATATTGTAGAATATTTCATAAATGGGTAGAAATTCAATATTAAAAAATATCAAGGACAAATCTGTCGAAAGATGGAGACGCAAAGCCAGAGTCTAAAATTACTCTAAGTAATTATGATCGTTCGGCTGCATAAATTATACTTTGTTTATATATTTATGCAGCTTTTTGTAATGATAAAATCAAAGAATAAGGGGGAGATAAGATTGTTTCAATGGATTTTGAGAAGGATTAAAAAGAATAATAAAGGATTTACTCTGGTAGAGCTAGTAGTAGTAATAGCTATACTAGGAATATTAGCTGCTATTGCTGTACCTAAACTAGGCGCTTCCAGAAGAAGAGCAGCAATAACAGCCCATAATGTAAATGTAAGGACTCTGATGAGTGCAGCCACTATGTATATAGCTGATGATTGGGACGGAGAAGAAGTAGAATGGACTGCAGCTGGAGGCACAAAAGCTGATAACCAAGGATGGGCTCCATATCTTCAAGAATGGCCAAAGGTGCCAAAGGGAATTGAAGATAAAGATGGTGAAGAAATCAAAGGTGAGTATAAAGTTAAAATTGACACTGAAGGCAATATTACAGTAACACCAGAAGAAAAAGAATCTAATAATGAGTAAATTAATTTTTGGGCATTGGTAATGACCAAAAGGAATACTTAGAAAGTCAAGGATGGTTCTAATTGTTTCAAAAGCAACAAATACTATTAATAAAGGAGGCTACTAATGAAAATACCAATATTCTTACTAGGCACTATAATAGGTTCGTTTCTAAACGTCTGTATACATAGAATACCTAAAAAAGAAAGTATAGTTTTTCCTGGCTCCTATTGTCCAAGCTGTAGCACTCCATTAAAATGGTATGATTTAATACCAGTACTTAGCTTTCTATTTCTCAAAGGAAAATGTAGATGCTGTGGGGAGAGAATCTCCCCTAAGTATCCTACTGTAGAATTATTAAATGGAATTATTTTTGTTATGCTTTTTTCAAAGTTTGGATTTAATTTAGATTTCATATTCTATACCTTTTTATTTAGCCTATTTATTATTATTTCCTTTATAGATTTAGATTATCAGATAATACCAAATACTATGGTTTTATTTATTTTATTAGTATCTATGGTCTATAAAATATTAAATCTTTTATTATATAGCGTACCTTCAAACCTTGTAAATAGTTTAATAGGTTTAAGCCTAAGTGGATTAATTTTTTTAACTATACTTATAGTATCCAAAGGCGGTATGGGTGGTGGAGATGTTAAACTTATTGGAACATTAGGTTTTATTTTAGGTGTTCCTAGAATATTTCTAAATATATTCTTATCTTTTTTAACTGGTGGAATAATTTCTATATTCTTATTAGTATTCAAAATTAAAGAAAGAAAAGATCCTATCCCCTTCGGACCCTTTATAATATTAGGCTTTATAATTACTTTGTTTTGGGGGGATAAGATTATTAATTGGTACCTAGTTAGTTTCTTATTGAGGTGAAATTATGAATAATCAAAGGGGAAGTATATTAATATTCTTATTATTCATTTTAATCGTATTATCTATACTATCAATTGGCGTATATGGATTAAGTTATTCTGCTAGTAGACAAGCTGAATTTTCAAGAGATAATAGTCAGGCCTACTATTTAGCCAAAGCAGGGGCTGAGTTAATAATAAAGAATATTGAAGAGATAATAGAGGGAATAGAAAGTAGCGATGAAGAGGATTTTGAAATAGAGTTTCCCAATGAAGGTAAAGTCATTATAACCTTAGAATATAAGGATAATAATAAAGAGATTATAGTATACTCAACGGGGATAGTCGATGAAAACAAGCTATATGAGAGTAGGAGTAGCATTCAAGCAAAGTTAAAATTTGATTCCATATATGGAGAAGTTTCAATACTTGGGGTGGATGAGAGTGGAATCATATATATGTTTAACGAGAACTTCGAGAACCCGAAAAAAATTCATATTAAAGATAGTGAAGGTAATAAAATAAGAATATCAGATCCCAGATCTTTTGCTTGGGATAAAGATGATACTTTAGTTTTGGTTAGTGGCGAAAGTGGAAAAGGAAAAAATAAAGATGAAACTTTAATCTATAAATTGTCTACTAATGAAGGGATGCTAATTAAAACGGGAGGCAATGGATTTAGATATGTTACATATTCAGAAGATGTTAACAAATTCTATGCTATTCGGGACAATAACGACAAAATAAACTATTTAGATGATTATATAGAATGGAAAGATATCCATAAACCAACAGTAGGTTTCAAAATTGAAAAGTTAGCCCAAGGGAACAATGCTATTGTAGGTATATCTAAAGGCAAAGATAGCGAAATAACATATTTGATAGATGACAATGGAAAATGGAGAAATAAAATTATAAATGGAGATGGCATTGAAGGGGTTTATAGTGGTATAACCTACGGAAAAAAGGAAGATGAAAATAGAGGTAGGTTTATAATTGTAGGTAATGAAAAACATAATATATATCCAATATTTATCTTTTCGGAGAACGGTTATGATTGGCAAAAAGGAATACAAAAAAATACGATGTCTGGAATTAATTATGAGCTAAATGATGTCACATGGACGGGAAAAATATTTGTTGCTATTGGAAATTCAGGAACTATTTACACATCGACTAATGGAAAAGATTGGTATGTATTTGATAGACAAGATATAATTAAAGACGAAGGATCATCGTCAACCCATTGGTTTAATTATTCAAAAGTATCTGGATATGGGGATTATATTGTCGCCTATTCTAATACTCAAGGTGGAAGATTAGTGTCTACTGATGGTGGAGCAACTTGGATTGAAAAAGGGCCAATAAAATATGGAAATAATGAGATAAAGCTAATAGATCTGATCGTAATAAATAAAGGTCAAGGCGAGCCTGATTTTTCTAACCCAACCATCCATTGGTCAAAAAAATCAGGAAGGTGATAAAAATTAATGACAAAGGATTAACCTTATTGGAAGTATTAATAACTTTAGCTATACTTGCAGTTATAACAGCTTCTTTCTTCAGCCTTTTTACGACTACTAATCTGAATATCAATATCTCTGGTAAAAAAGTTGAATCAGTAAGAGAAGTCAAGAGTATTTTAGATGAAATAAATTCAAAAATTACTGATGCAAAAATAAAAAATGATCAAGATTTTAAAGGTGTTGTTGAAGAAATTTTAAATAAAAGGGGATATCATAATAATTATAAAATATTTGATAATGATAATGATTTTTTTAAGTACCAAAACAAAAAAATCCATTGTCTTATTGAGAGACAAAATATATATATTGAATCAACTGATAATTCTAGTATTAGTTCAAATGTGGAAAAAATAAAGATTATCCTATTTTATGACAAGGGAAAGAAAAACGTACAGATTTCAACCTATATCCCAATTAAGGAAGATGGAAATGTATAAAAAACTACTTGAAAATCAAGGATTGACTTTAGTAGAATTAATAATAACAGTTTCTATTTTAGGCATTATAATTTCTTTTATGTATACCTTTTTCTATTTTAATTACGATACTTTACTTAGAACTGGCACTAGATATGAAATACAATCAAATTTAAACCAGGCTATGAAGGCAGTAGAAGATGAATTAAGATATGCAGATGAAATCTATATATATGACAAAAAGGTTGAAGGCGGTTTTGATAATAGCAAAAATTATATTTATATTAAGGATAATAATATTTTAATAAAAAAAGCAAATAGTAAATCTAAAAAATTAATTACTGATAATATAATAATCAATGATTTGGTGAACTTAGAATCGTATTTTTCACTAACTAATAATCTAATTACTATTAATATAAAAGGAAGACATCTATCTAATAACGAAGAAATTAATATCAAATATACTATGGAACTACTTAATATAAAAGGTAACTATGATGCAAAAGGTTCTATTATAGAGTATAGTTATACAAAAGGAGATGATACATATTGAATTTAAAATCCTTTCTCCCTAAGAAAAAGGTCTTATCTTTAGATATAGGCTCCTATCAAATTAAGGGAATTATAGGCAAGGAGATCAAAAATGGAATTATAATAGATGACTATTTCTCAATCTTCACTCCTAAAGGAGCTTATAATGATGGAAAAATAGTGGACAAGGAATTAATCCACTATGTAATAGATGAAGAATTGAAAAAGAATAATATAAAAACAAAAGATACATATTTAACCATTAATAGTTCGGAGATAATTGTTAGGGAAGTAATAATACCTAAAGTAGAACAAAAAGAGATTGAAAACCTTCTAAGTTTTCAAATACCAGACTATATTCCAATGAATCCGGACGACTATATTGTTCAGTTTAAACCTATAGGTTTAATTTATGAAGATGATATAGAAAAATTGAGTATATTATTAATTGGAATACCAAAGGAAATAGTGGAAAGCCATCTTCAATTACTTAAAAGTTTAGGCCTAAATCCATTAGTGTTAGACTATCAACCTAACTCTATTGGGAAGCTGATCAAATTTACAAATTCTATTAATGAAGATTATCCAACAAAAGATATAACTTTTGCTACTATAGATATTGGCTATGAAAGTACAAAAGTTTCAATAATTAAAAATGGTATAATATATGTCAGTAGAGTAATAGATATAGGCGGAAAATATATTGATCAGAGTATTTTGAATTTTTTTGAATATAATGAATCTGAGTTAATAGAGATAAAAAATTTTTTGGAAAATAATGTTCTTCTAGATGAATCCAAACCAGAGTATAATACAATTTTAAATATAATAAAGGATGCTTTCATTACATTAAATGAAAAGATTGAAATGGTATTTAGATATTTTTTGACTAGGGAGTCAGGAAATCAGATTAATATGATACTTTTATACGGCGGAAATGTAAATTTTAATTGGTTAAACAATCTATATTCCAATTACTTTAATATACCTTCTATAAGGGTGGAATCTATGGATAATATTATTTTTCATGGAAAAATTTACGAATATTTAAATTCCATAGGAGCTTTAATTAGAGGGACTGAGGTGTAAATTATGAAAGATCTGAACTTTTTCGAATCTTATATAGAAAAGAAAGAATTTCATTTAGATGGAAAATGGTTTTACTATTCTATCGTTATATTATTAATAGTTACTGTAATTTTTTACTCTATTTTAAATCAAATAAAAATAAGGAAGATTTCTAAAGATATAGTCAAACTAAAATCTATAGTAGAAGATGATAGTATTAATAAAAAAGTAGAAGAAATTAAAGAAAAAGAAAAAGAGAGTAATAAATATAAGGAGCATCTAGATAAGATTAGATCTATAGATAAAAACGTTAAAGAAAATAGTGTGATAGATGACTATTTATTGGAAAGCATTACCTCAAAAATACCAGAGGATGTTTTTTTTACATCTATTAGTATATATACAGATAATATTGAGATAGTTGGCATTTCTAAAGACAAATGGTCTATAGCAAATCTTGGTAAAGGCTTAGAGTCTAATGAAGAGTTTAAAGAGATATTTATTTCGTCAATAACAAAAGAAGACCAATATTATAATTTTATTATAAATATTAACCTAAAGGAAGTGAGCTTAAGTGGAGAAGATGAAAATATTGAATAAGAAGATATTGAAGAGAACAATGACCAAGAATGAAAAACTGCTTTTTATTCTCTTAGGTATAGTTGTTCTTTTATGGGCTACCTTTAGGTTTATTATAACGCCTCAATACCTAAAATTAGAAGCCTTAACTGATGAAAAAATAAAGTATGAGGAAAATGTTTCACAAATGAATGAAATACTAAGAAGGGAAGATAGAATTGAGAAAGAATGGGAAGATTTATTTAGAGAAAAAACAATTTTAAGCAATAAATACTTTTCTAAGATTGATCAACCTCAAGTAATTTATCTATTAAATGATTTACTGGATAATGAAGATTTAAATGTATTGGATATAAGTTTCAGTAAACCTAAAGAAGAATTTATTGACGGTCTTAATGTAAACACTATGGATGTGTATATACCTTATAGGGCAAATTATGAAGGGTTAGTAAATACAATAAAAGCGATAACCTTAAGCCCTAAAAAGTTGTTAATAAGGGATTTAATAATGGACAAGAATGAAGGAGAAATTTTATCTGGAAACATATCCCTTAGAATATATGGGATGGATGGAATTGATGAGGAATATAATGAGTTATCCCATATAGCGACTATTTCCAATAGTGAAAAAGCTAATCCTTTTTTACCTTTTGATCATTATAGTTCTTCTGAAGAAGAGAATATATCCACAGAATCTAGTGAAGATGGAGTGGAATTGGATGACGGTATAGAAGGAAATTTAGTTGAAGAAAAATATAACAGGGAAATACTAGAGGATTTTGAAAATGGCAGCTTTTCTTTTTTGCCCTCAAACCAATATGTTGAAGGAAGTACATATAAATCACTATACTCAAAATCCAATAAATATTCTATTCGGTTCGAGTATAATATTTTAGCCCTGGAAGATGAAAATAGAGCTTATATGGATCTATCAAACAGAAATATAACTATAAAATATCCTCCTACTACTATAGGGCTATGGGTATATTCTTATGGGTACTCACCTATTACTTTAGGATTGAGAATGAAGGGGCAAGTAGGAGAGAAAATAGATATTGAATTGTCAAAGGGGATATCCTGGTTAGGATGGAATTATATAGAGGCTTCTCCACCTGCGGATTTATCTTTATATCCACTAGATTTGGATAAGGTTTATATAGAGTTAGAATATAATAGGAATGATTGGGGGGTTTTATTGTTTGATAGGATAGAAGCTAATTATCCTGGAGGAAATAGTATAATGAACGAGTCTTTTACATTTTACATAGTTGAAAAAGATGATACTTTAGATAAGATAAGTATGAAATTTTATGGAACGACGAATAAGAAAAATATTATCATGAAGTTTAATGAATTAAATTCCGATAAAGATATTAGAGAAGGAAAAGTTTTAGCGATACCTAAATAAGGAAAGGTGAAAGAGCATGGGTAAATATAGAAAATTCTTATTAATTTTTATGATTACAATAATAATCTTAAATATTAGTTCTTCAACTTTTGCCAATAGTAGTGAAAAAGAAATTGAGGAAGCAGAAGAGTTAGGGGAAAAATTTGGATATTTTGATGGGATTCTTGAGGGGCTTGCTAATTATTCGAAAAATTCTGATATAAACTATAATGATATAGAACCATCAGTTAAAGAAGTAACTGAAAAATACATTAAGTATCTTGAGAATAAAGATACTAAATATATAAAATATTTTTTATCAGCATATTATTTAGGATTTGAAAGAGGATTTGATGAAATTTTTAGTAGCAAAAATTCTCCTGAAAAAACTAATAGTAATAGTAGCTATGCAGACTATGCGGATGCATTAGGAATTCTAACAGGAGAAATATATGGATTTAGGGATTACTATGAAAATAAGAATTCAATTGTCAATAAATCATTGCCTTCTAATAAGGTATTAATAAAAATGTTTAAACTAGATAGATTAAACCACCAAGACAGATCTTCATTTTTAAATATTTTTAAGGAAAAGTTCAAGGAAGGATATCAAGAAGGTTATGGGAAAGGCAATTTTGAAGCTATAAAAGTTTCCTATGATGAAGGTGTCTCCCATGGAGAGTATTTTGGAAATATTTTAGGGAAAACAAGTGGAACTAAAGATTATTTTGAAAATAAGAATAGGGATTATGAAAGACGTATACCTTCAAATAATACTATTATAAGAGAGTATTCATTAAATAAAGATGGAAACGAGTATAGAGAGGGGTTTTTAATTGGTTTTAGAAGGGCTTATGAGAAAAGCTATAATGAAAGTTTTAGAACTATGAACATTGATGAGCATAAAAGATTCTATGAAGAAGGATATGAAAGAGGTATAGCTGCTGGAATACTTAAAGGGGAGGTGAAAGCTACTGCTGACTATTATTTGAAACTAGAAAAAAACTGGAGAAATCATTTCTCAACTCAAAGTAATTTAATAAGGGAGTATAATCTTAGTATAGAGTCTATTAAATATCGAGAAGGTTTTTTTAGTGGATATTTAGATGGATTAGCTCAAGGTTACAGTTCTAAATTTCAAGAACTTAGTCAAGAAACTATAGAAAAGAAATCTAAAGTAGAAGAAGTATTTATTTCTGGTGGAGAGGCTAAAAGTTTAGATAATATATTAACTTTGAAAATAGATAAAGGAACTTATTATAACCCTGTAATGGTAACGATAGATATATTACCAGACAGCTATTACCCAAAGGAAAAAAGTTTAATAAAAGCTTCCAACTATTATAATATTGATATAATAAACAAATCTAATGAGTCGGAGAATAAAAAAGAAATAGAATTAAAATTTGAATACTATGGCAAAGATAATGGTGGAATTTACAAACTAGTAAATGACAAATGGCTATACATACCATCTTATGTAGAAGATGGTTTTATAAAAGCTTTTGTAAAGCCAAGCTTTTTTAAGGGAGAAGACAATATTTATTGCGTTTTTGTAGATAGAAATGTAAAGGTATTATTAGATGTAAGAAATCATTGGGCAAAAGAAGAAATAAGTACTTATCAACGAAGAGGAATAGTCTCTGGATATTCTGATAATACTTTTAAGCCTAATAATAAAATTTCAAAAGGAGAATTTTTGACCATATTGAGCAAAGTATATAACTGGGAATTATCTAATGATGAGCCTATCACGTATAAAAATTTAGTAGATTATGCAACGGAAAAAAGTTATATTGATAATTCTTTTAATCTAGATGAAGGAATTACATATAGAGAGATAGAGTCTATAATGGAAAAGGTTACAAATATAGAAAAATTTAACTGGTATAACATTTCAGCAAAGATCTTATATGAAAAACAATATAAAAGTAAATCTTATAATAATATGAACAATTATATATCGAGAGCAGAAGTGGTTTATATGCTTTACACTTTGAATGAATGGAGGTATTAGGGATAACAAGATGATTAAAGAAACTAGGGGGATGACTTTAGTTGAAATTATTATTGTAATCAGTTTATTATCAATCTTGCTTCTTATTCCAAGCTTTAAAGGAAATAATATACTTAATTATAGGGAAAAAAAGGATATAAGTGAATTTAAAAAAGATATAAATTATGCTAAAAATCGAGCTTTAGTGGAATCAAAATTATATAGTGTGGATATAAGACCAACTAGCAATAGCTATCTAATTTTTAAATATGATACCTTTCCAGAAGTTGTTAAGAAAAAGGAATTTACAAGTGGTGTTAAATTGAAAAGTACTAATATAAAAAATAATGAATTAATCTTTAGTTACTCAGGTGCTCCTATAGAATCTGGAACAATTTCTTTAGAAAATAGTAAAGGTAAAAAAATAAGTATTACCATAACTCCGGCTACAGGTAAAGTAAATATTTATTTTCATTGAAAGGGAGTGAAAAATGGATAAAAAAGGTTTTCTTCTTATAGAAGCATTAATGGGAATATTCTTACTAGCCATAATAGCAGTAACTTGTTTGCCTATTTTAAATACTGGTGTAAATAATATAAGGATGACTAAAGAAAAAATGGAGATGTTATTAATGGCAGAATCCATTATAGAACAGATTAAAGCTTTCGATTATAGCTGGGAAGATGATAAATATTTATTCGACATGAGTTTAAGTACATTGATTGATATTCTAAATGGTTCAGATAATATATCAGTCAAATTACCTTTAGATTGTAAAAATCTAAAGTCTGATTATTATTGTATAATAGATAAGGAAAATATAGGGGATGAGTTATGGAAATTACACGTATTATTAACTTCGAAGGATATAAATAGTAGAATTAAAAATATTGATATTGTAGCATTTGTACCAGTTCCAAAAAGGGTTGAGATATGACAATGAAACGGTATCAAGGATTTACATTAATAGAACTTATACTATCTTTAGCTATAAATTCTATAATTATATTATCTTTGTTATCTATACTGAAGTTTAATGTAGCTAGTTATAAGCTTGGCGAGATAGAAGATGAAATTATTTTAAATGGAAGATATGTAATTGAATATATTAAAAGAGAGATTAGATCTGCAGATAAAATAATGTCTATAGATAAATTTGATTCATTAGATGAATTATATAAGGATAATATAGGATTTGTAATAATGCATTATTATCCAAGTGAAACCTATAAATATAATTATTCTACATATTATTTAAAGGATAATAAAATTTATAGAATTGCTGTTAATAGGGTAGATAGTAGATTACCTATAGGTAGCTATTTTAAAGGACATAATGAAATAGCTGAATATATAATATCCATAGAAGGAACAAATGTGGATTTTGATACAAAAGTAATAGATATATCTTTAACTTTAGGTGATCGAAAAGGTAAAGATATGAAACTAAAATCAAAACTTAAAATTAGATGTCCTATTGTTTATTAAATTATGAGGTGGAATTGTGGTCAATGATAAGGGATATATTACTATTATTGCTCTATTTATTATGACTATTATATTTATATCAGCCTTATTTTTAATATACACATCTAGCATGGAATATTTAATTGTTAATTCTAGTCATAAAAACATTCAAGCTTTTTATCTTGCAGAGGGCAAAATACATACGGTTTTAAAAAAAGAAGAATATTATTATGAACAGCTAATGCCAAGAATGGAAACTTATATAAAGTATGGAAGGTTGGGAAAAAGTTTTAATAAAAAGATTACTATAGATAACAAAGATTTATTTGAAGATGATAACAACAATATAGTCAATATAGATTTTGCTGAGGAAAATCATAGAAGGGTTATTGAAATGAAAACCCATAGTACCTATTCTGGCATTACCCAAAAAGTAATTGCCAAGATGACTATGATAAATGATATTTTTGAATGGAGGATTCCTATAGTATCTTCAGAATATATTTTGCAGGATAGAGTAAGAGAATTTCAAGATTATATGTCATATTTAAAAGAAGAAATTCGATTGCCTAACCTTCCTAGTGGAATTATGGAAGTGGAGACAATTAACTACGAACATATAAGGATTGTGAAAGATTCAAGTCAGAAGACTATCATAGAATTTTTCAGAAATAATATGGTTGAACCAGTAAAAAAAGAAGTTCTTAAGGATGAAGATGTTTTTATGTTGCTGAAAAATAATTATGTTATTCCTACTTTATCTATTGAATCTGATAAAAATTCTAATAAGATGGTTTTGAATGGAGTTCTATATATAGAAGGAGATCTAATAATCCACAGTGATTTGGAATTTCATGGTATTTTAATATTAGATAATAGTGAAATTTATATAGATCCATCTAGTAGAGTAAATATAGAAGGAATAATTTTATTAAATAACTATAATGGTATACCTTTAGAAGAAATGATTCAAATTGATTATAATTTTGATATAATAAGAAAATATGGTATATACTTACCTAAATTCATAGATCCTAAAATTCAAGTTATTAAAAGTTATTAATTATAGCATAAAGGAGGTTCTAAAAATGGAATTACGCAATTTAATAGAAGATGAGGTTATCTATACCATAAATAGACTTTTAAAAGATAGAAAAGATATATGCACCTGTGATAAATGCAAAATGGACATTGCAGCTATTACTTTAAATAATTTAAAACCTAAGTACGTTGTTACGGAGAAAGGGAAGTTATATGGTAAAATAGATACTATAGACTATCAATTTGATGCAGATTTAGTTAGAGAAATTGTGAAAGCTATTGAAATAGTTGGTGATAACCCTCATCATGAATAGATATAAAAACAGCAAAAATATAGTATTAATAGGAATGAGTGGAGTAGGCAAAACTACTGTTGGAGAATATATAGCTAAGAAATTAAACATGAAATTTATTGACACAGATGATAAAATAACATCAACCTATGGAAATACTATTAACTCAATTTTCAATATATATGGGGAAGAGTATTTTAGATATTTAGAAAGAAAGGTAATAAAGAGTTTGTCAATAGTAGAGAAAACAGTTATTTCTACAGGAGGAGGAGTGGTTTTAGACAATAATAATATACAAATACTAAAAAGAAATGGTATAATATTTCTATTAAAAGCTAGCATAGATACCTTGATTTCTAACTTGGAATCTTATTCGCCTAATAAAGGTAATAGGCCATTGCTTAATAATTCTTCATGTTTAAGCCATAGAATTAAGGAAATATATTATGAAAGAGAAGAACTATATTTTTCAAGTGCGAATAAAATAATCAGAGTAGATAATAAAACTATAGATGAAATAGGTGATGAAATTATTCATGTATTTCAGCAGCTTAACCCTTGTAGTTATTTTTAATGATTGATATAATAAAATAGCATAATAAAGGAAGATGTTAATGAAAATATTAATTATTCATGGTCCAAATATGAATCTATTAGGTATAAGGGACAAATCAATATATGGGAAATTTAATTTAGATGAAATAAATCATTTAATAGAATCAAAATCAAAGGAGCTTAATATGAAGGTTGAATTTTTTCAATCTAATCATGAAGGAGAGATTATAGATAAACTACATAATACCTTGAATGGAGATTATAACGGTGTTATAATAAATCCTGGTGGTTATACTCATTATAGTATTTCTATTAGGGATGCTATTGAAGTTATGGATATTCCTGTAATTGAAGTTCATTTGTCCAATATATTTAAAAGAGAAGGTTTTAGGCAAAAATCTTTAATAGCTCCAGTATGCAAGGGTCAAATATCTGGTTTTGGACTATACAGTTATTTACTAGCATTGGAAGCCTTTGATAGTATGAAGGAAAATGATTAAGGAGGTTATAATATGATTTCTGCAGGAGATTTTAGAAAAGGAATTACTTTTGAAATGGATGGAGATGTATATCAAATAGTAGACTTTCAGCATGTTAAACCAGGGAAAGGTGCTGCTTTCGTTAGGGCAAAAATAAAAAATGTAATGACGGGAACTATAAAGGATTTGACTTTTAACCCTAATGATAGATACCCTAAGGCTAGAATTGAAACTAAAGAAATGCAGTATCTATACAATGATGGAACTCTTTATTACTTTATGGATAATGAAACATATGAACAATTACCGTTAGAGAAAGAACAGGTGGAGGATGCTATTGTATATATAAAAGAGAATGACAATGCAATTATTCGCTTTTACGAAGGAAGGCCATTCGAAGTAGTTGCACCTAATTTTGTCGAGTTAGTCGTCGCTCATACTGAACCAGGAGTAAAAGGAGATACAGCTACTGGAGCAACAAAGCCTGCAACTCTTGAAACAGGTGCTGTTGTAAATGTTCCTTTATTTGTAAATGTTGGTGACAAAATTAAAATAGATACTAGAACAGGTGAGTATTTATCAAGGGCCTAGGGAATAATAAAAATATAAATTTATAGGAGGGATTTAAATGGAATATCTTTACCAAAAAGTATCATATTTGAAAGGATTGGCTGAGGGGCTTAGAATTGAAGAAGAATCAAAGGAGGGCAAGCTATTATTACATATAATTGATGCCCTAGAAGATTTTGCAGATGTAATAGATGATGTAATTGAAGATTATAGAGATTTAGAACAATATGTAGAATATATTGATGAAGATTTAACTGATATTGAAGATGAAATATATGAGATTGATGATGAGGATTACTATCCATATGATGAATTTGATGACGATTATGATTATGTAGATTTTGATGATGATTTAGATGAAGAATTAGATGAAGAGTAAAAAAAAAGACTTAAAACCTTTCTGGTTTTAAGTCTTTTTTTTTGCATATTATTTTAGCTTGTTCATATTTATATATAAAGGAGGGACATGTTATGGATAAGAAGGAAATTGGAATATATGAAAATGTACTAGAATATATTAGTTTAGAATTAAGCCGTATACTCAAAAAGATTCCTGACAAATATAAAATATCTGTAGAGGAAATAAGGATTAGATATGGGTCTCCACTTAATATATATTTGAAAAACAATGATTTTTTCGTTACCAAAGATGGCCAGTTAACTAAAAATCAATATGAAGGAAGATTAGTAGGTAAAAAAGATTTGATAGAAACGTTTCAATTAGTAAGTAATTATTCAGTTTATGCTTTTGAAGAAGAAATAAAGAATGGGTTTATTACATTAAGGGGAGGACATAGGGTAGGCATAGGAGGAAAAGTACTATATGGAATAAATGGTATAGAAACTATTAGAGATATTTCCTCACTAAATATTCGTATTGCAAGAGAAAAAATAGGAGTCTCAGATGAATTAATTAAGTATATTGTAGATTTTTCCCAAACTATTCATAACACATTAATCATCTCGCCTCCACAATGTGGGAAAACTACTATATTAAGAGATTTAATAAGAATTCTAAGTAATGGCAGTAAGATATTAGGAGGAAAAGGGTTAAAGGTAGGAATAATAGATGAAAGATCAGAATTGGCGGGAATGTATAATGGAATGCCACAATTTAAAATTGGTTTAAGGACAGATGTATTAGATGGTTGCAATAAGAAGGATGGTACTACTATGCTAATAAGAGCAATGTCCCCAGAAATAATAGCCATGGACGAAATCGGAAGTATTTATGATGTGGAAGCAATCCATGAAGCACTAAAAGCAGGAGTGAAGATTATTGCCACAATCCATGGTAATACACTAGAGGATTTACTTTCAAAGAAAAGTTTAAAGGTGTTAATTGATGATAAGATTTTTAAAAGATATGTTTTTTTAGATAATTCTAAGGGTGTAGGTACTATTAGGGATATTATTGAAGGAGATTCCTTTACATCAATAATTAATTAAAAGGAAGGGATAATATGGGATTATTAAAACTTATGGGGGGACTGCTGATTATTCTTTCAACCACCCTAATGGGATTTTATTATGGAAGTAGATTTTCTAATAGGTTTAATAATTTAATATATTTAGAACAATGTTTAAAAATTTTAGAGACAGAAATTGTTTATGGGGCTATTCCATTACCAGAAGCCTTAAGCAATGTTTATAGTAAAGGTAATAAAAAAGTATCTTTTATATTTGAAGAAATTAGAAAAAACCTATTAAATAATAAAAGGGGAGATATATTTAATAGTTTTTTGAGTGTAGTTGATTTACTGAAAGATAGATTAAATCTGAAAGATGAGGATATAGAAATTTTCTTGTCCTTAGGAAGAGTGCTAGGGTCTTCTGATAGACAAGACCAAGAGAAAAACTTTAAATATATATTTAATCAAATTACCTTGCTTCAAAAAGAAGCCAAATTAGAAAAAGATAAGAATGAAAGAATGTACAAAAATTTAGGGGTACTTACTGGAATCACTATTGTAATAATACTGTTATAGAGGAGAGAAAAATATGAATATAGATTTAGTATTTAAAATAGCGAGTATAGGAATATTACTAGGGGTTCTTCATACCGTTTTAGATAAAGCGGGTAAAGAAGAGTTTGCTTATATCACTACGTTAGTTGGAGTTGTCATAGTTTTTAGTATGGTTATAGGGCTAATATCTAAATTATTTGACAATATAAAAACTTTATTTCAGCTTTATTAATTGGGAAGTGATATTATGATAATTTTACAAATTGTTGGTATTGGAATTGTATCAACAATACTAGCAGTATTAGTAAGGAAAACTATTGGATCTGAATTTGCTATTTTTATTAGTTTAGTTACAGGAATAATTATATTTTTTATGGTTATGGACAAATTGGTGTATGTAGTTGATACATTAAGTCAGTTAGCTAAAAATACAAGCCTTGAATTTACATATTTTTCAACTATATTGAAAATTATTGGAATAGCATACATAGTGGAATTTGGTGCTCAAATATCTAAGGATGCAGGTGAAGAAGCCATAGCATCAAAAATTGAATTAGGTGGGAAAATAATTATGATGGTACTAGCAATACCAATTTTACTAGCTCTGATGGAATTAATAATAAAAATACTTCCCTAAAGGTGAATAAGATGGATAAGAAAAAAAGGATAATACTTACAATAATATTTTTAATGATAATATATTCTTCAATTTCTTTTGCTGAAAAAACTGGAGAAGAAAATACTAGTATAACAGATATATTTCTGCAAGAACAATTGAATAGTTTAAATATAACTGAATTGGAACTTATATTAGAAGATATATTGAGAGGAAATGAAGGTTTTTTCCCTGAGATAAACATAAAAGAAAGCATTAAGTCTATAGTAAAAGGCGAAAACAAACTAGAAATAAATCAAATTAAAGATGGAGTAATCAACGTTTTTTTTAATGAAATATTAAACAATTTAAGCTTAATTTCTCAAATACTCATTATAACCGTTTCGTGTTCGGTTCTAACTAATTTACAAAGTACTTTTGAAAAAGATACGGTAGCACAATTAGCTCATTATGCATGCTATATAATAATGGCTATGCTAATGATAAATAGCTTTATGTTGGCTTTAGACTTAGGTAAGAAAACTGTAGTACAAATGGTTAATTTTATGCAAGTAATACTACCTATATTATTGACTTTACTAATTGCAATAGGAGGGCCAAGCACTAAGTTGATTTTTCATCCTATGATAATAGGCGTAATAAATATTATCGGCTCTCTTATTAAAAACCTAATATTTCCACTAATATTTTTTACCTTTATTATTGGAGTGATAAGTAATATATCAAATAAAATACAGTTTTCAAAGCTTTCTGAATTAATGCGTCAAACAATTATTGTATTAATCAGTGCTTCTTTTACTGTTTTCATTGGAATAATTACTATGTATGGTATAGGTGCAAATATAGATGGAGTTACTATTAGAACTGCTAAGTTTGCTGTAGATAGTTTTGTACCAATAATAGGCAAATTCCTTTCAGATGCTGTAGAAGCTGTAGTTGGTTGTTCGGCTATATTAAAAAATGGGATAGGAATGATCGGTTTAGTTGCTTTATTCTTTATTTGTATTGTTCCTGCCATAAAAATAATAATAATTATTTTTACCTATAAGGCTATATCTGCATTGGTAGAGCCAATTTCATCAATAAATATTTCTAGTTGTTTTAATGAAGTTTCTAAGTCCTTATTATTAATATTAGTAGGAATGCTTTCTGTAGCAACAATGTTCTTTATAACCATAACGGTTATAGTCGAAGCTGGAAATGCTACCATTATGTTAAGGTAGGTGATTATATGGGGTAGTAGAGTTTTTAAAAGCCTGGGTAAAAGATATTGCAATGATATTTGTACTGATTTCTATTATGGAAATAGTATTACCTAGTAATAACATGAAAAAATATATAGATATGGTAACAGGACTTTTAGTAATAATTGTTATTATAACACCTTTTGTGAAATTGTTTAATAAGGATTTCCAACTGGATAAAAAGGTATTTATAAATACTATGGAGCAAGTAAAACTTGAAAAGAAAAATGATATTGAATTAGCATCATTACATGAAGAGCAGATAAAGGATATGTATATTAACAAGCTAAAGGATGAAATAAGAGGACTTGTCCATGAAGCAACAGAATATAGAGTTTCAGAAATTAGAATATCAATATATGAAGGTGAAGATAATTATGGTGAAATTAAAGATATCCATATAGTATTAGATGATGATAATATGGAGAAATTGCCTAAAGATTCTATTCCTGCAGTTGGAATTGAAGAAATTAGGATTGATGGTGAGGTGAAAGAATCAGCTGAACTACATGAATTAGAAAATAGTAATGAAATAATAGATGCTATTTATAAAAATTATAATATCTCAAAAGAAAACATAAGGGTTTTTTTAAATACTCCAAGGGAAGGTGAAAAAGGTGGATAAATTTTTTGATTGGATTAAGAAATATTTAGAAAAAGTAAATAATAAGGAATTAATGAGGAATTTATTCATAATATTAATTATTGGAATCATACTTATTATAATAGCTGACATTTTTATCAAAGAAAAAAAAGGGGTAAATCAGAATTTGAAGTTAGAAAATGAAGTTAAAAATCCTACTAATACTGAAACAGACTACGGAACTGTTTTAGAGAATAAACTTGAGGATGTATTAAGTCAGTTAAAGGGGGTAGGTTCAGTTAAGGTAATGATTACCTTAGAAGATACTATAGAGAAAATTCCTGCTTTTAATACTACCAAAAACAATGAAACTACCAATGAATTAGATTCTCAAGGTGGTACTAGAGAAATCATTAGAGAGGATACAACTATTCAAGTTGTTACAGGTAGTGAAGGTTCTTTGATAGTTTTAAAAGAGATAAAGCCAACCATTAAAGGAGTAATAGTAATAGCTGAAGGAGCAGAGGATTTAGAAGTAAAAGAAAGATTATATGAAGCAGTTAAAACGGTGCTGGGGATATCTGGAAGCAAGGTGGAAGTTTATGCTAGTAAATAGGAGGGATGAATAATGTTATCTATTAAAAAACCAGCAATAATATTTGTGTTGATAGTACTATTAATTTTTACAGGCTATATTAACCATAATCTAACAAAGCAAGCTTTATCAAAAGTTTCAAACGATTATCAAAAACATGAGGAAATGGAATTAGCTAAAGGAAACTATTTAGATGATAAGGATTTAGTCCCTGCGATATCTGAAGGAGATGAAAAAGATGAGATGGAGATTTTAGATACAAAAAATTTCGAAGATATAGAAGAAATGACTAAAAATACTGAAGAAAATATACAAGAGGCTATTAATAGAGAAGATAGTTTAAGGTCTAAAAATTATTATATTGAGCAAAGACTATCAAGGGACAAACTAAGGGCAGGACTAATCGATAGATTGAATGAAATTGTTAATAATGACAATACTAATGAGGAAATGAGAACTGAAGCTCAGAAAAAGATTATGAAAATAGGGGAACTTTCAGAGAAGGAATTAGTTGTGGAAGGCTTGATAAAAGCCAAAGGATTTGATGATGTATTAATTTTTCTTACAGATGAAAGTGCAAAAGTAGTCGTATCTACAGAAGAACTTAATGAGCAAGATGTAGTAAAGATTTTAGATGTTGTAATGACTGAAACGGATTTAGAAGCATCAAATATAAAAATCATGAAAAAGAATTAGAATTGATTGTAAAAAACTTAACCCTCTGATATAATAACTCTAAGGACTTTCAGATAATGGGAGGTGTCTAAGGTGACGGAGTTTTCAAGTGAAGAAAATATAAAATATGGTACAGTAAAAATTGCTAATGAAGTTGTGGCTATTATAGCAGGTTTAGCTGCTACTGAAGTAGATGGTGTAACAAGTATGAGTGGAGGTCTTACTGGCGATATTACAGAAATGCTAGGTATGAAAAACCTGTCTAAGGGTGTGAAGGTTGAAGTTGGTGAAAAGGAAGCAGCAATAGATATCTTTTTAATTGTAGACTATGGTTCTAAAATATCTGAGGTTGCAACCAAAGTTCAACATAATGTTAAGGAAACAGTTGAAACTATGACCGGGCTAAATGTAGTAGAAGTAAATGTTAACGTTCAGGGTGTAAACATACCTAAAGAAGAACCTAAAGTTGAGAATGAACCAAGAGTAAAATAGTATATTTACCCTCTGGAAACCAGAGGGTAATTTTAAATATATTTTAGGAGGATGAATCAATTATGAGTATAATTGATAGGATTATATTAACCATATTATCTATTTGTTTAATTATCATCTCAATAACTATGATATTATTTCCTTTTGAACAGTTGGAATTTCTATCTACAGATAGGATTAATTTTTATTTAGAAGGTATAAAAGGTAATTATATATATGTTGGGATAGGACTTGCTCTACTATTATTAAGCCTAAGAACTTTTATAATAGGGGTTAAAACAGAAAATGAGAAATTACGAATGACATATTTAATACAACGTACAGACTATGGAGAAATAAACATCTCTTCCGAAACTATTGTGGGATTAGTTGAAAACATATCTAGCAAATTTACTGGTATAAAAAACATTGTAACAAAGGTTAATATAATAGAAGGCCAGATATTTATTGATTTAAAAGGGGAAGTTTATCCCGAAATAAATATTCCTGAAACAACTAAGGAACTTCAGAATAAAGTTAAGGAACATGTAGAAAACTGTACAGGAGTAAATGTTAATGAAATCAAAGTAATTATTAGTAATATCACTACACCTATTAGGAATGTAAAATGATGATTGAGGTGTTTGAAAATTGATTAGAGAACTCTTTGAAGAAATAATTAATTATATTAAGGACAACAAAAGGAAAACCTTAGGTGGTTTTATTGGGCTATTAATTGGTATACTAATACTTGTCATTGGATTTTTTAAAACTATATTTATAGCTTTATGCACTTGGCTTGGATATTATCTTGGTAGTAAATCTTACAGTGAAGAAGATTTAAAGAAATTCATAGATAGATTATTTTCTCCATCAAAGAGAATGTAATTTAACAATGAATAAAACTATACTAATAAATGAAATGTATTAGGGAGGACAAAAATGGGTAGAAGATATGCTAGGGAATCAACAATGAAATTGCTATATCAAATGGAAATGAATTCTGACTTTTCTGATGAAATCGTTAATATATTTTTTGAAAGTAATAATTTTAGCATAAGCGAGAAAGAATACGTTGAAGATGCTATATATACAATAATTAGTAATTTAAAAGAGATAGATCAGCATATTATGGAAAATATTGAAGGATGGAAATTACATAGATTAGCACGAATAGATTTATGTATTCTAAGAATAGCTATTTATGAGATAATTTATAGAGAAGATATACCCGTTGAAGTATCAATTAATGAAGCTATAGAAGTTGCAAAAATCTACAGTACCGATGAATCTTCAAAGTTCATCAACGGAGTACTAGGTGGATTTGTAAGAAGAAGGGATAAAAATGAGTAATAAGTATTATGTAGGCATTGATACATCCGCGTATACAACATCTTTAGCTGTAATCGATGATGAAGATAATATTATTTTGGATTTGAGAAAGGTATTGGAAGTAAAAAAAGGACAAAAGGGATTAAGACAACAGGAAGCTATTTTTCAACATATCAATAATTTACCTTTATTAATAGAAGAAATGGTAATGAAAATTGATATTGGAAAAATTGATACTATTTCTTGTAGTAATAAACCTAGAAATATTGAAGGATCATATATGCCTGTTTTTATAGCTGGTAAAGGACAGGCTTTTATTTTATCTAAAATACTAGGAGTTAAATATAGGGAATATAGTCATCAAGAAGGACATATCGGTGCTGGAATCATATATAATCAGCTTAAAAATTCTGATGAATTTTTAACTATTCATATTTCTGGGGGTACAACAGAATTACTTTTAGTAAATAATAAACAAAACCAATTGTCTATTGAAATTATTGGTGGAACTTTAGATCTAAGTTTAGGGCAATTAATTGATAGAATTGGAGTAGAATTAGGACTATCTTTTCCCTGTGGTCAAGAAATGGATAAAATATCTAGAAGAGGAAATGTATTAAGTTTGAATATACCTATTAGTATAAAGGAAAAAACTTGGTTTAATTTGTCGGGTTTAGAAAATTATTTTAAAAAATTGATAAAAACCTATTCTTACTCTAGAGAAGATATTTTAGCCACCTTGTTTCATACCATATCAAAATTAATCTACAGAGCTATCGTTAATAGTTGTATTGAGTATAATTTAGACAGTATATTAATTACTGGTGGTGTATCAGCTAATAGAATTCTAAGATTATATCTAAATAATAACTTAATGGAGAAAAAAATAAATCCTTATTTTACTAATGTTGAATTATGCACAGATAATGGTATTGGAATAGCATTTATGGGTAAAGAGAAAATATCTAGTAGGTGATTAATATGGAAACTAAACCTTTAAAGGTAAGTGAAGTGAATCAATATATTAAAAGAGTTTTTGCTGGTGATTGGTTACTTTCTAACATTAGGGTTGAAGGAGAAATTTCTAATTTTAAGCACCACTATAGTGGTCATATGTATTTTTCATTAAAAGATGATGATGGGAAATTAAAATGTGTAATGTTTAAAAACAATAATAGATTAGTAAATTTCGATATGAAGGATGGTATTAAGGTAATTGCTACAGGCTATATTTCTATATATGAAAAAGAGGGAGATTATCAGCTTTATGTAAAGGATATTGAAGAAAGTGGTATTGGTCAATTATTTACAGCTTTTGAGAAATTAAAAACAAAATTAGAAAAGGAAGGTTTGTTTAATCAAGAAAACAAGAAAGAAATACCTTTATTTCCTAATAAGATCGGTGTTGTTACCTCTTCCACTGGGGCAGCAATAAAAGATATAATTACAGTAATTAAAAGGAGATTTCCAAGAGCAAATATAATTATTTATCCTGTTTTAGTTCAAGGCGATAAAGCTCCAATAGAGATATGTGAAGGATTAGAATATCTTGATAAGAGAGAAGATATTGATGTAATTATTACTGGTAGAGGCGGAGGATCCATAGAAGAGTTATTTGCTTTTAATGATGAATCTGTAGCTAGAACTATATATAATATGAAAAAACCCATAGTATCTGCAGTAGGACATGAAACAGATTTTACTATAGCTGATTTTGTTGCAGATTTAAGAGCAGCGACTCCGTCAGCTGCTGCAGAAATAGTTACTCCAGAACAAAATAAGTTAATAGAAAACTTAAACCAAAGTTTTACTCGTATTTGTAATTTATTTAGTTACATTATAAACGATAATAGAATAAAGCTGAATTATATTAAGAAGAGTTTAGATTTTTATAGTCCTATTTATCAATTAAGAGAAAAGGTACAAGAACAGGATAGCTTATTTAGAAATCTTGTACTTGCTATGGAAACAAAATTAGAAAGCAATAAAAATAACTTAGTAAATATATTTAGTAGCCTTAATTATTTAAATCCAATATCATCATTGGACAGAGGATACGGTATTATATTGGATGAAAATGATAATATGATTACAAGCATAAATAATGTATCAAAAGATGATGAGCTAAAACTATTGATTAAAGATGGTATTATTGAAGTAAAAGTGGTTAAAATTAACAAAGGGGAGTTTTGTTATGAAAAAAAATAATTTAACCTATGAAGAAGCAGTTAAAGAGTTAGAAGGAATAATTGAAGATTTAGAGAAGGAAAATTTACCATTAAAAGATACCTTGGAAAAATTCAAAAGAGGAGTTGCTTTATATAATTATTGCAATGAAATATTGAAAGAGGTTGAAGGGGAAGTAAAAATTTTAATAAAAGATGAAAATGAAAATTATGTAGAAGAGGATTTTTTCATGGAGGTTTAATAAGATGCAATTAAAAGATGAGTTAGAACATACCAAAAGTATAATAGATGAAAATCTATCAAATTTATTAATGAATAAAGCTGGTTATCAAGAGAGAATTTTTGAATCTATTAACTACAGTTTATTTACTGGAGGCAAAAGATTAAGGCCCATATTATTATTAAAGAGTTGCGAGATGTTTGGAGGAGATTATGAAGATTCGATTCCATTCGCCTTGGCAATTGAAATGATACATACTTATTCATTGATTCATGACGACCTACCTGCAATGGACGATGATGATTTTCGTAGAGGAAAATTGACGAACCATAAAATTTATGGTGAAGCAATTGCTATATTATCAGGTGATGGATTACTAAATTTAGCTTTTGAAACCATGATTAATTACACCTTAAAAAATTCAAAAACAATTGAAGATTACAAAAGAAATGTTTGGGCAATAGATGAAATTAGCAAATATTCTGGAATATTTGGTATGATTGGTGGACAGGTAGTAGATCTATTATCCAATGAGATTGATATGGATGAGGATAAACTTTTATTTATGTATGAATGTAAAACAGCTGCTCTAATTCAGGCTTCTTTAGTAGCTGGAGCTATCTTAGGGGGAGGAAATGAAGACAATATTGAAAGAATGAGAGAGTTTGGCTTATATCTAGGTTTAGCTTATCAGATTAGAGATGATATTTTGGATAGGGAAGAAGATGAATTAATTAATAAGGCAACTTATTTAAGTTTTAAGAATATAGATAAAGCAAAGAAAAAAGTGGATGAATTGAGCAGAAATGCCATCTTATTATTGGACAATTATGACAATAAGAAAGTAAATTTTTTCAAAGAGTTAACATATTATTTAATTAACAGAAATTATTAAAACGATTGAATAATTATAGATATTATGCTATAATTAATTAGACTTAATAGAGTGGTACAGTATTCTAGTCAACACAGCTAATCCCGAGGGCGGGGCTAAAAATCCGTCGAAGGGCATATCGATGAAGTTCCTTGTTTTGGCTCGCGACGCCCAGTCGAGGGTCGAAGCTGGGAGTAAGAAAGATGGGGCGATCTGCAATGGCATGCAGGCGTTGACCCTACTTTCGTGGAGACTTACCTTTTGGTAAGATAAACCTGTATGTATAAATATAAAATAAACATACAGAGTAGCCTGCCTTGAGTGATGTTGGCGGATGATAAGTTCGACTTTTCTTACTTAGGGCCCAAGTAAGGAAGGTTTTGTTATCGAAACCAATATTGCAAAAGAGGCTAAGGATTAGACTGGTTGTAGAGGAAAACTCCTAGACTGTTCATGG
The DNA here is from genome assembly GCF_021655095.1 of Clostridium sp. Cult1. Taxonomy (GTDB): domain Bacteria; phylum Bacillota; class Clostridia; order Tissierellales; family Tepidimicrobiaceae; genus Schnuerera. The sequence goes on from NZ_PPXW01000001.1 coordinate 2,593,414, forward strand.
AAGAGGTATATTGG
>NZ_PPXW01000001.1:2593457-2602342 GCF_021655095.1 Clostridium sp. Cult1
AGAAATTGGGGAGTTGAAATTATGTTTAGGGTTGGGATAATTACTGCTAGTGATAAAGGTTCTATAGGAGAAAGGGAAGACATTAGTGGAAAGACTATTAGGGAGATAGTAGAGTCAAAAGGATATAAGGTTGAAAAGTCTATAATTCTTCCTGATGATGAAAAAACCCTTTTAGATGAGATGATATATATGGCTGATGAATTAAAAGTAGATTTAATCCTAACTACAGGAGGAACTGGATTTAGTACAAAAGATGTAACTCCTGAAGCTACTATTAAAGCCTGTGATAGGATGGCCAACGGTATAGCTGAGGCTATTAGATACTATAGCCTTGGCATTACCTCACGTGCAATGCTATCTAGAGCAGTTTCAGGAATAAGGGGAGAAACTTTGATAATAAATCTTCCTGGAAGTCCTAAGGCAGTCAAAGAATCCTTAGAATATATAATGGGTAGTCTTCACCATGGTTTAGAAATACTAACAGGCCAAACTGGCGATTGTGCTAGGTAGGTGAAAATATGAAAAAATTTGGTACAGCTGTCATACTTGCAGGTGGAAAAAGCACTCGGATGGGTTTTGATAAGCAATTATTAAAGATAAATGAGAGAAGGCTTATAGATAATCTAAGAAGGAAATTAAATAAAAATTTTGATGAAATAATAGTAGTAACTAACAAATCAGAATACTATCTAGGATTTCCAGATAAAATAACTAAAGATATAATAATAGGAAAAGGTCCTCTTTCAGGAATCCACGCTGGGTTAAAAGCATCTTCCAGCCAATATGCTTACTTTGTAGCCTGCGATATGCCGAATATTAACCTAGATTATATTGAATATATGAAAGAAGAATTAAAGGAATTAAAGGTAAAAGCATGTATAACTAGATTTGGAGAATGGATAGAACCCTTTAATGCATTTTACTCTAAGGGTATGATAGAAAACATAGAAGAACACCTATCTTATAATAGAAGATCCGTGAATTCTTTACTATCTAAACTATCTGTTTATTATATAGAAGAAGAAAAAGCTAGAGAATTTAGTCCTAATTGGGATATGTTTTTGAATTTAAATACTAAAGAAGAATTAAATGACTATTTAAAAATAATCAATAGTCAAAATTGAGGTTGGTAAGATGGATACTATTAAAAGGGTTGATATCCTCAGGATAAAGGGTGAGGAATTCAAAGAAGAAGAGGATGTAGTAATATTGGAATACCCCTTCACCATATTTGTAAACGATGAAGAGGTAATAACATTACTATGTAGTCCTAATTCTCTCAAAGAATTAATGGTAGGTTTTCTTTTTTCAGAAGAATTCATATCTTCTCTTTCAGATATAGACAGAATTAGGTTAGATGAGGATAAGGGCATAGGTTATATTTATCTTAAAAATATAAACCAATTTAATGAAAAACTTAGGGGAAAGAGGACCATTACTTCAGGTTGTGGAAAAGGAACTCTATTTTATAATGTATTGGACTCCTTTAAATCCAAAAGGATAAAAGAACCTTTGTCCATAGAAGTAGCAAATATAAAAAGGCTTATAAGTAAGTTTAATAAAAAATCAGAGCTTTTCTTGAATACAGGTGGGGTCCATAGTTGTGCATTATGTAGTGCTAATGATATAATTTTATTTGAAGAAGATATAGGAAGACATAATGCCCTAGATAAAATATTTGGAAAAGCTTTACTAGAAGGAATTGATACTAAGGACAAGATAATATTAACTAGTGGTAGAATATCATCTGAAATCCTTATAAAATCTGCCAAACGGCAGGTTCCAGTAATAGTTTCTAGGTCTGCTCCTACTAGTTTATCGATAGAGTTGGCAGAAGAACTGGGTATTACCCTTATTGGATTTGCCAGAGGACAAAAAATGAATATTTACACAAATTTTCCGAGCTTAATTTTCTAAAGCTTTATGCCATGAAAAATAAGCCGCTGGGTATAAGGAGAAATCCCTATACCTCCCGTGTTTGGAAAGGAAGATTATAAAACCATAAATTACTTATGGTTTTTTAACAGTCCTTTCTAGGACTGTTTTTATTTGGACAAAATTAACAAATAGCAAACTGAAAAATGAAGGAGATGGTTTTGTGAAAAGACTTTTAGCATTATCCTTAAGTATTTTACTCATTTTTACAATTTTAGTAGGCTGTACACCAAAGAATGATGAGCAAGATTTAGGAGAGCCTGAAGAAAATACTGATAAAGTAGAAGATAATAATTTAGAAGATAAGACAGGTGGTAGAATAATATTATCAACAACTACCAGTACTCAAGATAGTGGACTTTTAGACTATATATTGCCAGTATTTGAGGAAGAAACTGGTATAGAAGTAGATGTTGTAGCCGTAGGAACAGGTAAGGCCTTACAGATGGGAAGAGATGGAGATGCAGATATCCTTTTGGTTCATGCTAAAGAATCTGAGGAAGAGTTTGTAGCAGAAGGCTATGGAAAGGAAAGAAAAGACGTAATGTATAATGATTTTATCCTTATAGGGCCAAAAGATGATCCGTTAAAATTAAAGGAGAATTCTCCAAATAATATATTAGGAGGATTAAAAACTATTGCTGAAAATGAAAGCATTTTTGTATCCAGAGGGGATGACTCGGGGACACATAAAAAAGAGCTTTCCATATGGAAGGAAGCGGAAATTGAACCAGCTGGAGAATGGTATTTAGAGGCAGGATCTGGCATGGGAGATGTTTTAAAGATTACAGATGAAAAGCAAGGATATACTATTACTGATAGAGCTACTTATCTAAGCATGAAAGATACATTAGATTTAGATATAATAATAGAAGGAGACGAGAATCTATTCAACCAATATGGTATAATACCAGTAAACCCAGAAAAATTTGATGACAAAGTGAAGGATAGAATTAATGAAGAAGGAGCTCAAATATTTATGGACTGGTTATTATCCGATGAAACACAAAACTTAATTGAAGGATTTGGGGTAGACGAATTTGGTATGCCTCTATTTGTGCCAAATGCAAAATAATTAATAAAAATAATTAATATATGAAGTTAAAGCTGCATATTTTATTCAGTTGATAAAATATGCAGCTTTAAACTATAGGTGGTGATCATTATAGACTATATAGCAGAAGGATTTAAAGAAGCCATTAGGTTATTAATAGGTTTTGATAAGGAAGTATACGGTATAATAACATTATCCCTGTTTGTTTCTACTGCAGCTACTGTAATAGCTTCTTTAATCTGTATCCCATTAGGAATACATTTAGGGATAAAAGATTTTCAAGGGAAAAAAGCTTTTTCACGGATTTTATATACTTTTATGAGTATTCCCTCAGTTATTGTGGGATTAGTTGTTGCTATTTTACTTTCAAGGAGAGGCCCTTTTGGGAAATTTGATCTTCTATATACTCCAAAAGCAATGGTAATAGCGCAAGTTTTGTTAGTAACACCGTTGATTTTAGGGCTTACCTATAGCATTTCGAAGAATAGGGGAAAGGAAATAGAAAAAATAGGGATAACCCTAGGAGCCAGCAAAAGGGATATTATAATATTGATAATGAAAGAACTTAAAGTGGATTTAATAGTCAATATAGTTACTGCCTTTTCTAGGGCTATATCGGAAGTAGGAGCAGTTATGATAGTGGGAGGTAATATTAAAAATCGGACGAGAGTTATTACCACTACCATATCCATGATGAATTCTATGGGGGATTATCCTATGGCTATTGCTTTAGGTTTAGTCTTACTTATCATTTCTTTTGTCATAAATACTTTAATCTATTCATATAGCGGAGAGGATTAGTATGGAATTATCTATTCTTGATTTAAAAAAAAATTATTTTGAAAAGCAAATTTTAGATATAGGAGACTTGAAGATTGAAAGAGGAAAGATAACAGGATTAATAGGTCCTAATGGTTCTGGGAAAACCACTTTGTTGAACATTTTATCTGGTTTGGATAAGGATTTTTCTGGTATTATAAAGTATGATGGAAAGTTATTAGACAGGGATACCTATAAGAAGATGACTTTAGTGGCTCAAAAGCCCTACTTGTTTAGACGGAAAGTATATGAAAATATAGAATATCCTTTAAAGGTAAGGGGTATAAACAAGGATAAAAGGAAAGAAGAAGTAATAAAGATTATGGAAAGGTTTGAAATAGAAGAACTTAAAGATAAGAAAGGCCATCTTTTATCTGGAGGAGAATCTCAGAAAGTTAGCTTAGCAAGAGCATTGGTTTTTAAACCTGATTTGTTATTTTTAGACGAACCTACATCTAATATAGACCCAGAATCTATAAGGATAATGGAAAGGGAAATACTAAGATTTAATAAGGAAACTAAGGGGACTGTACTTATAGTTACCCATAATATAGAGCAATCTAAAAGATTATGTCATAATATTATTTATTTAAAATCTGGAAAGGTAGGTCATTAATATGGATTTTTTTGATGTAGTATCAGTCCAAGAAGCAAGGGATAAAATTATGGAAAATTTTAAAGGATATGAATTTAAAATAGAAGAAATATCTATACTAGAAGCGACAGATAGAATTTTGGCAGAAAGCATATACTCTGGTATTAATGTACCAGAGTTTGACCGTTCTACCGTAGATGGCTATGCAATTAAGTTTAAAGATAGCCAAGGGGCCAGTGAATCGGTGCCAAGTCTATTTAATATTTTGGGAGAAGTTAAGATGGGAGAAACTCCTAAAAGTAGCATAAAATCTGGAGAGACTATGTATGTTCCAACTGGAGGAATGATTCCTGAGGGAGCAGATGGAATGGTAATGGTAGAGTATACTGAAAAATTAGATGAAGAAAACCTTATGGTATATAAACCTATATCTTTCAATGAAAATATTGTTTTAAAAGGTGACGATATAAAGAAAGGTGAAATTGTACTAAAAAAAGGGAGAAGGATAAGTCCTGAAGTAGTAGGAGTATTAGCTGCTTTAGGTATATCTAAGGTTAAAGTATATAAAAAACCTAAGTTCTATATAATTTCAACGGGAGATGAAATAATAGATTTAGATGAAGAATTAGAACTAGGTAAAATTAGGGATATAAATAGCTATACTCTTTATTCTACTATAGTTAAGCTAGGAGGAAAAATTACTGGAAAAACTATTATAAAGGATGATTATGAGCTTTTAAGAAAAGAAGTGGAAAAAGCTATTGCTATTTCAGATATTGTACTGATTTCTGGAGGAAGTTCTGTAGGAACTAGAGATTATACTGGTAAAGTAATAGACTCTTTTAATGGTAAGGGAGTATTTGTTCACGGAATTTCTATAAAACCAGGGAAACCAACAATTTTAGGAGAAGGTAAGGGTAAATTGATAGTTGGTCTTCCAGGCCATCCTGTATCTTCTATTATAGTTTTTAAAGCTATTGTAGAGGAGTATATTTACAAAAAGATGGGAGTTATAGATTATAAATTAAAAACCAAGGTTATAATGGATTTCAACTTTCCTTCATCACCAGGGCGAGAGACTTATCAAATGGTAAAATTGCAAAATAGGGATAGTAAAATATATGCTACTCCTAGTTTTGGTAAATCTGGTATGATTACTTTATTATCAAACTCTGATGGATATATAATAATTAAACCACATGAAGAAGGAATATATAAGGGAGAAGAAAGGGAAGTATATTTGTTGTGAAAATTGTACATTATGAATTGTATATTGAAATAAAGAGGTGTTAAAATGGACAAAAGTAAAAGAAATATCTATATAGACAATATAGATGTAGAGGAAGCTAAGAAAGTATACTATGATAAGTTAAATATAAAACCTCAATGGGAAGAAATAGATGTAGTAAACTCCTTAGATAGGGTAACCTTTGAAGCCGTATATGCAAAAGTGTCTTCTCCAAACTACAATGCTGCAGCAATGGATGGAATTTTAGTTGAATCTACTAATACTCTAGGTGCAACAGAAGTAAACCCTAAAACATTAGAAGAAGGGAAGGATTTTATATACATAAATACAGGGAACCCAGTAGTAGCCCCTTATGATGCAGTAATAATGATAGAAGATGTAATAGAACTTGAAAAGGGAAAGATACAAATATTAAAATCAGCCCACCCCTGGCAACATATAAGACCCATTGGAGAAGACATAGTGGCCACGGAGATGGTAGTACCTTCTAAACATAAAGTTAGACCTATAGATATAGGTGCTTTAATATCTGGAGGTATAGAAAAAGTAAAAGTATATAAAAAGCCTAGAATAGGAATCCTTCCAACTGGAACGGAAATAATAGAAGACATTAAGAAACTTGAAACTGGAAAGATAATAGATTCAAATTCTAGGGTATTTGAAGCATTAGTTATTGAAGATGGTGGCATACCTAATAGATATAGCCCTATAGAAGATGACTATGAAAAACTCAAAAAGGCGGTTTTGAAAGGGGTAGAAGAAAATGATATTCTAATAATTGGTGCAGGTTCTTCTGCTGGATCTAAGGATTATACAGTAAATATAATAGAGGAATTGGGAGAAGTAGTAATCCATGGTGTTGCATTAAAACCAGGGAAACCTACGATTCTAGGGATAATAAAAGGAAAACCAGTAATCGGTATTCCTGGATATCCTGTGTCTGCTTATTTGGTATTTGAAACTTTCGTTACATCTTTAATATTAAAATATATTGGACTAAAAGAAGAAAAGGATACCTTTGTAAATGCAATTATATCGAAGAAAATAACATCTTCCTTAAAAAACAGAGAGTTAGTAAGGGTTAATTTAGGATATGTAAATGATAAGTTAATTGCAACCCCTTTATCTAGCGGAGCAGGAGTTACCATGAGTTTGGTAAAGGCTGATGGTATAGCTATAATACCTCAATCTTTAGAAGGAATAGATGCGGGAGGTATTATAAATGTAAGATTGCTTAAGCCATTAAATCAAATTAAGGAGACCTTAGTTTCCATTGGTAGCCATGATATAATAATGGATATTATAGGGGATATGATGAAGTTAACCTCTGGTCATGTAGGGAGCATGGGTGGGATCCTATCAATGAAAAGGGGAGAATGCCATATTGCCCCAATCCATCTATTGGATATGGAGACGGGTGAATATAATATATCCTATGTAAAAAAGTATTTTCCGGGACAAAAGATGGCTATTATAAAAGGGGTCAAAAGGCATCAAGGTTTTATAGTAGAAAAAGGAAATCTTAAAGGCATAAAGGATTTTTCAGACTTAATAAGAGAAGATGTTATATATGTAAATAGACAAAGGGGTGCAGGAACTAGGATACTTTTAGATTATCATTTGAATAAAGAAAGTATTGATCCAACAACTATAAAAGGGTATGATAGGGAGATGACTACCCATATGGCAGTAGCCACAGCAGTTAAAACAGGATCTGCTACTACAGGATTAGGCATATATTCAGCAGCTAAAGCTCTGGATTTAGATTTTATTGACGTAGCCTATGAAGACTATGACTTTCTAGTACCCTTTGAATTACTTGAAGATGAGAGAATTAAAGAATTTATAAAAACTTTAAAATCTGATGAATTTAAACGAAGAGTAGAAGCATTGGGAGGATATGGGCTTCAAAGCATTGGAGAGATAATTACAGTTGAGTAAGCAAAAACCTCTATTCTTAGGAATAGGGGTTTTGTTTTGCGTAAATGTTAGATTAAATATGGGATACTACAAACAGCAAAAAATCTAATTGAGATAAATATTTTTATAATCAACTAAAGCAAAGTTGGATTTGAGTAAAGTATATAAAACAATTCCAATTATACAAAAGTATTTACCTTATAATTACTAGATAAAAGATAACAAATATTAAATCTATTGCATAATAATATAAAGTATATGATATTTAAATTGGATTATAAGGAAAGGGTTGATCAATTAATGGACAATGGACAAAGAAAAACCAATAATAGTATAGATCTAACTGATCCATATGAGATTGCAAAATTTATTAAAAATGCTAAAAAGTCAACTCCCGTTAAAGTATATATTAAAGGGAAAATAGATGAAATGAATTTTGGTGATGTTTTAGATTTTGGCAACAGTAACTTTAGAATCCTCATAGGAGAGTATGATGTAATTTTTTCTATATTAAATAAGCATAAGGATAGTATAGAGAATTATTATGTAGAACAAGATAGGAGAAACTCAGCTATACCTCTATTAAAAATGGAAAACATTCAAGCAAGAATCGAACCAGGTGCAATTATTAGAGATAGAGTTAAAATAGAAAAAAATGCAGTTATTATGATGGGAGCAGTGATAAATATAGGAGCTGAAATTGGTGAAAACTCAATGATAGATATGAATGCAGTAATTGGTGCTAGAGGAATTATAGGTAAGAATGTCCACATAGGTGCAGGTGCAGTAATAGCTGGAGTCTTAGAACCACCTAGCAAAGCTCCTGTAACAGTTGAAGATGGTGTAGTTATAGGTGCAAATGCAGTAATATTGGAAGGAGTTAAAATAGAAAAAAATGCAGTAGTTGCAGCAGGTTCAGTAGTCACAAAAGATGTACCTGCTGGCAGTGTTGTAGCAGGTATTCCTGCTAGAATTATAAAAGAAAAAGATGATAAAACTATGAATAAGGTAAAAATACTTAATGAATTAAGGGGTTAGTTTATTTTAAAAAGGTAGATTTTTAAAAATCTAGCTTTTATTTTTGCTATTCGTACCGTTTTTCCTACCATTCGTACCATATTGAATAAATTTAAGATTAAATATGGTATATTTTTAGTAAATAAAGTTAAATTTTATGGAGGGTAAAGATGCTACATAAATTGGCTGAAGATATAAGTTTTTATAGTTTTAATATTTATAAATAAGATAACTCTATCTGTTTATAAACCAATTATAGGGTTGTTGTCATTAATTTTATCTATAATAGTCGTATT
>NZ_PPXW01000001.1:2602372-2615110 GCF_021655095.1 Clostridium sp. Cult1
TAGAAGGCCTATTAAATTTACCCTTTTTTAGCTAGAATTGATTGAAATATTTATTAAAAATTTTTAAATTTACTATTGACAATTCTTAGCTGGACTTTTCTTAATTAGACATTTTTAATGAATTATATTTTATTAGACTATCTTGTCTCGGATATCAGAAAATTCTAATTTTATTTTATTCTACTTCAGAATATTTGTCAAGGAATTTATTCCGTTTTCGAATTTATGTTGTTATATTTTTCTTCTCCCTATAGAATAAAGTTATAATATATATTCCATAATAGAATGTTAGGAGAATTGATAATGGATGTTGGCAAAAGGATTAGAGAATTACGAAAACAACATAATATGACTACCAATGAATTAGCTAATTTATGTAATACAACCCAACCTGTAATTAGTAAATTAGAGAATGGACATAGGATTCCAGATGTACCAACCTTAAAAAAGATATGTGAAGTTTTTGATATTACATTAGCTGATTTTTTTGCACCGGAGGGTATGACAAGGCCTGTGGAGAGTGATTTAGAAGAGTTATTAAATAGTGCTAAAGAATTAAGCCCAGAACAAATCAAGAGCCTATCTACTTTTCTTAAAACTATTGTTAATAAGAAATATAAATAGAAAAAATCATTCGTTTCCCTCTTGGTAGTAGAAACTAAATTATGTTTTTAAGAAATAAAGTCCTCTTATCTAAAAAAATAAGTTTAAAGTCAGAAAGGAAAATTTAAACCAATAGTCGTACCTAAACAGCCTAGAGATGTATCTACTATAAGAGAATAAACTTTATACAAAAGGTATTACAACAAGAGATATTCATTAGCAAATAAATGGGCTTTACTGGATTAAATTATCATGCAATATAGCTAGTAAAATAATAGACAAAACTATTCTCAAATAAGTCAATGGGTAAAGAGTTATATTAGGTATTAACTTAGAAGTGTATAAAGCTGCAAATGGAGAAGTAGGATATCAAAAACTATTAGAACTTGGAAAAATGAGAAAAAACATCCATATGCTATAAAAAATTGAGATATGAATTAAGATTTTACCATAATCAATTACTAATATTCCTTAAGCTAGAGTAGAAGGCTAACTTTAAAAAGGAGCACAGTTACATTTATATCAATTAAAATTTAATTTCTGGTTAATATTTTTTAATGGTACATAATTGTTATTAATATATCAAATAGTGTGGGACAGAGAGGTCTTGACCTCTCTGTCCCATGACCTCGCTGTCCCATCACTAATTATTAATCTTTATAGCTCCCCCACCTATGGCATAATATTTTCCTGCACCAATTATATTTATAATATCTAGTAAGTAGGAGTCTGGTACTGTTTCTTTAAACTTTATTGTGCCAATATAACCTTCTTGTATGAATCTATTAGCTCCTAAGTATAAAGGGTTTTTAATTTTAAATTTTATTGCATGAAATTCATATGAATTGTTTATAGGTTTAATTGCTTTATCTGCTATATTATAAAGTTTGTTTAATTTATCTAATTTCTCCTTTTCCTTTGTAAATATGCTTTTATTTATATCTATTGGAGTTAATATTTCAATACTTTTTATGCTTTCATTACTTTGTATTTCGGCCAACTGTTCTATAGATCTATTAATTATTACAAACTTATATTTTTCCTTAAAAAGCCCTCTAGCCTCAAACTCCTTTAATGTATATTCTAAAAAATCCATATGTTTTGCTGCATCTCCAAGAAAGGTAAACTTCAACTCTAACTCATCTTCAGTTTTCAGAGTCTTTTTAGAAAAAAGCGGTCTTTCCACTATAACAGGCATATTTTCTATAAATTCAAAATCCCCAGCTGACATATAATAGTACAAACATTTAGTATTATGGTTACAATTTCTACATCTCTTATCTATATTGATACATAATATATTTTTAAACCTTTTATAAATTGCTTTTAAAAAAGCGATTTCTGGTTCTTCTTTAAAAGTTATTTGTTCTAAAAACTTTAGTTTATATTTTACAATCTTTATACGTACCATACCTATTTATCAACCTTCTCAAGAATTGTAAATCCCAATAATTTTGGCGATACTGATGGATTAACAAACATTCTTGTCTTTGGAAATTCATAATTTTTATTATATCTATAGGGCTTTGCTATATTTTTAATTTCTTGTGTATAATAATCCCTGTCCAATTTTTTAATTGCCAAAGCTACTGTATTAGATTTATACCCTTTTCCTTTTCCTATTCTAAGTACTGGGGAGTCTATGCTGTTTTTTGCCTTTATTTTCTCCAATGTTTCAATCGCTTCTTTAGCATTAAACAATGGGTGTTCATTAATTTTATAATATTCTAATTCATCTTCAATAATATCTTTTGAATATTGGTATAGTACTCTTACTAATTCTTCTTCTTTAAAATACTTGATTATTTCCTGATTATATTTTTGAACTAGTTTTTCATGTCCTCTAATTTCAAAGTCAAACTGTTCGCTCTCATTACCTTCCTGTATTGTTTCTATAACATTACCAGGAATAAAGTTCTCCACATTATATATTGTTTCGTCGTAGATACCTACTTCTTTGTTAAACATATTTACATCCTTAATTCCTAAAAATTTAAATGGATCTTGGAATATATCCTTACTTAACCAACCGTTTTGAACACCATATATAATATAATCATCTATTGTAAAGCGCCTTCCCCTTGTATTTAAAAATTTAACTGCATCTTTTATATATTCAATCCCCTTATCAAGCAGGTAATCGTATAATATCCCAGTCCTAATTACTCCTTTTATAGTAGAGCCAGGTATATAAGGGCCTTGTAGATTTATCATTGTTCTGTGTATTTCTTGTCCTGATAAATCTTCTGTATAATTATTACCTTTAGTTTTATATTTGTCTACTACAGATTCATCAATTATCCCTTTATCTATATAATAATCTAAAGTCTTATTATATTCCTTTCTTCTTCCACCTAAAGATGCAAAATTTCGCAACAATTCATCATTTAATAGCTCCTGCTGTTTTACCGATTGAATTACATCCATTTCATCGAATATTAGTACTTTATCATCCTTTACCATATAATTCATAGCTTTTATAACTTCTCCACTATGTATATGAATTGGTGATAATGCTTTAAGTATATATGCCATTTCTATCACCTACCTTATAAGAAAAAACCTAGACCATTATGTCTAATTTCTTTATTGTTTATCTCTTTTACTATAGGGAGCCTGCCGTAAATCTCTTTATTCTGTCTTAAAACAATCCTTGAGCCTTCTACTATGTATCCAATCTGGCTTTTTAGTATATCTTTACCAAAGAAATCATGTCTGCTTTCAATCTTATAATTACCTATGGATATATTGTACATGCTTTTTTCCCAATTAATTTCTTCATAATATGGGATATATTTTGATAACAGCACATTTTCTTCTATATTCTTTGTATAGTTAAAAATTCCTTCATGAATCACCTTAAATCCATTTACTCCTATACTTCTATCTCCACCAATAGCATTGTCAGACATGTATCTAAATACAGGTGAAAAGTAGTCTATATCTTCAGTTTTGATTAAAAAATATAGATTAGTATTAGGTTTTAGAAAACTTCTATTATAATAAAATAGTTTCCCCTCATCTGTAGTACCACTCATTCTATTTATAAAATTTCTTCTGCTGTTTTCCTCATAATAGTCTATGGCACCTATTTTTTCATCTTTGTATTGAAGTATACTTTCAGAAATGTGGAATTTCCCTTTTCTTGTCAATATATCTTCTACTACTTCTTTTCTATCTAATTCACCTTCTAAATAATCTTTAAAAACTTTTTCTGACATATATTCCATTTTGTTCAGCTGTTTACCTCTGATAGCTAGTTGACTACTTTCAATATCCATTTTGTTTCCTATATCTATAATCTCTTCTAAGGTAGCCCAGTTCATAACAGGTGCTTTGAAGAGTCCTTTTATAAAAGATGAGGATACTACAAATTTATTTTTATGATCTATAAAATTATTTAACAACTCCTCTAGTTCATCTTCTCCATACAATTCCCGAATAGACCAACACATGGCACCAAATATAGTTTGTGAGTCGGGAAGTGTAGTCATGCTACCATAAGGGGTAAGGCTAATTTTATGTATGTTCATACCTATCACCCCTTATTATATTATGTGTTCTATTATTTCTTGTTCTTTCTTTCCAAGATAATAATCCCTATCTCTTACATAGATCTTCACATCTTTAAACTTTATTTTCCCAGCACCTCTAGAGCCACTACCACCTAGGTAGTTATCTTGCAATAGCCGCATCCCTTCTAAAAGAAGATCTAATAATCTTTTATCTTCCTCCACATATTGGGTCAACACTATCTCACCCTTGAATTCTGCACCCTTGGGAACCCTTTCAAAAAATCTTGGAGTAGCCTTTGAGGTCAATCTATCTATACTATTTTCAGCCTTAATTTCAGTAAATATATTTTCCCCTAACTGGGATTGAAGCATTTCTTTGCTCTCTTCTGTAAGATAAGCATCCCTAACTATGGCCCGTGAAACTAATATTTTTTCCTGAACATTGTCATTTTTTTTATCTTTTGGTATGCTACCTGGTGATACTCCGAAAAGCTTACATACATCATATTTTGCGTCATTTAGTACTTGTCCTTCGTTTTGAATCAACACTTCCGGTGCTTCTTGCCATTCTAAAAGACTTCGCATTTTCCCTTTTAATGATGATCCAGGTATATAGGGTTCATCTGTTATAGGGTTTTTAACTACAGGGTTGTCTATTCCCCCTATATCGAAAGATATATTTCCCGCTTGTATTTGAAGACCCGTCTCACATTCTAAAATATATTCAATAATATATCTTTTAATCATTGTGCACCCTCCTTAAATTAGCTTCCCATTTTAGAATAAGCTACTACTGCAGTATAAAAACCTACAAAGCTTTTGTAATCTTCTTTATCCTTTATTTTATTTGGCGTAATACATTCCTTCATTAGATTATAAAATGGTGATGGGATTAGACCTCTTCCTCTTGCATAAGCAATCTGAGGCATTATTAAAAGTATCTGATTCATTTGTTCATTAGTTAACTCATTTTCTTTGTTTCTGTTTACACTTTCTTCTATAGTTTTTAGTTGGGTAAATATTTTTCTTAATTGATTGGAATTCATTGCTTTTTCATTTAAATTTTCTGCCGTTTTGTAAGCCCATCCATCAGGTAGTGCATATTTTTCCGGAATAAATACTTCCTTTAGAGATTGTGCCCTTTCTATCTCAGATATTAAACTATCAATAGGGCTATGCCTTTTATGATTAGATCTTCTCCCCTGTCTTTGTCTAGTCATATTAATCCTCCTTTACATCTCTAGTTTTCATTATTGCTATCATAAGAGGATATTTTATAAATTCTATTTCACTATCCTCTATGTGGGGTGTAATCAACCTTCTTATCATTTCGCTTTTTATTTCCTCTTCTCGTATGTTTCGTGAAAGGGAATAGGCTATTTGTGGGACTAAATCAAAATCTATATTTCCCTTCCTTTTAATATTTTTACTACCTACCATAATATCATGGGCAAGATTTCTAGATATATATTCTTTATTAATCCAATTTGCATACTCTATACCATCCTCTACTAGTTTATATACATTATACTTGCCTTTTTGCCAGCTAAAGGCTTTATTTAAAAGTGATAGAGCATCTTTCCCCTCATATTCTTTAGCATATTCCAAAGCTTTTTCACCTTCATACAAGGTTATTCTAACTGGCGCTTTAGAATCGGTTATATATATGCCTCCAGATATGGTTATATTAGGATTATAGCATGTGAATTTACTCAAATGCTCCTTTATTTCGATGGCCAACCTTATAGTCCAATCCCATGGACCTATAATAACCAAATCATCTCCACCAGAGAAATTAATATAAAATAGATTGTCCATTTGAACTTCTTGGGGGTTTGCTATAGTAATATATTCATCATATAAATTTTCACATATTTTATTGATATATCCGCAAAAAAACAAATCTATCATTCTACTTAGGGTGGATATTCTAGCTATGCTTTTGTTTTCTTCTTCAAATCCAGTTGAAAATATGGTTCCTAAATTATCTATATCCATTTTAAGCACTGCAATTTTCTGATCCCCTTCAGCTAAAGGAGCCATGTCGTTAAAGGATGCTACTACACCTTTTTTAAGTGGCACAGTATTTCCTACAAATTTGATTCTACCAAATTTACCTGTGCCATTTATATTTTCTACCAAAAACCCAATGTCTGAATCTTCCAGTTTAGAATAAAAACATACTTGTCCCATAGAGCCAAAGCTTACCCTTACATCACACTTTTTAATTTCTCCTTCAAAGTCATAGACTATATATTTTAATCTATCTTTAACCAACTTTTCTCCCAAACTAATATGGGTATTACATTCTTCGCATAAGATATTATCTATGGTTGCCTTATGCTGATAGCAGTATATACAAGGATTTTGGAGTCTACTTTCTTGTATGAAAAACTTATCCTTTTCCATATTAATTATGTTTACAAATTTTTGATTTTTAGCTTTCGCAAGTTCCTCTTGTAATTTAGTTAAAGAATTGGAATAATCTTTTATACCATTATCGTTTATTTCAATATGTGCAAAAACTAATCCTAATCTTACCCCGTGTTTTTTGTAAAGATGTTGCTGGATTTCTGATTCTATTTCAATGAGCTTTTCCTTTACTTCCTTGGTATTGGGAAGAAGTATCTGAAAGTTTCCTCCTCCACAATATAAAATATTAGAAATATTCAAGCCAAGCTCTTTAACTATGTATTTACTAACAAAGTCTATGAGAACATTTATATAGAAGGATTTTCCTCTTAAATTTTTAGACACATTTTCTTTAGTTTCCTCTCCTTCTGTTACTTGATATATAAAACTTTGAACACCTGATACATCCCCTGCAAGGAGTATAAATCTATTTTCTTCTTGTTCACCTCTTTGGTAATATTCATTTAAGCATGTAGCTATTGCTGATGTAGTTTTTAGGCTTTCAAAAAGGCTAATATCCTTATATTTGCTCATTGTACATGGAACAAATGTGGTGTGTTTTTCAAGTATATAGTAGATTTTATTATATGCTTTTTCTTTATCTTTTAAATTAGATACATGCTTACCCTTTATCTCCCATTCAATTTCCCTTTCTAGCTCTTTAAATATATGTATATATTCATCTGTTAGGTCTTGATTTTTAAATTCTTCTTCTTTTTTAGGAAAGATATTGTTTGATATATCCATTGGAGTTAGTGGATAGTAGTAGTTTTCCTTGTAATACTCTTTACCTATATTAATATTTTGAAATATTGAATATAGCCTTTGTTTTTTAACCTTGCCATTATCTTTACTTTCTATATTTTCATCCATATCCAAAGATAGACTACTTGCTTCATGGAGTACTTTATTTATTGAATCCTTTGTAATAGATAAGCCAATTGATTTTAGCAGATGATTTTCTATTGGGATCTGCATTCTATTGGATACTTGGTTTAGTCCACAAGTTAGTGCAGCAAGGGCTACATCATAATTGTCAATCATCCCTCCACCTCCTAAATTTTATTATCTTATATTAATATTTTCTAAACATCACGTGTTTAAATTCCCGTGATATTTTTATAGTCTCGCCTGTTTTTTCTTCTACTACATTCCTCTCTGTAGTTGCATAAATTGGGGTAATATCCTTAGAAATACAATAATCTACTATAGATACCGTTGCACCAAAATCTCCCTGTATTAAAGCATAATCTCCAGGTTGACCTTTTTCATCTATCCATCTTTTAAAATCCTCAAGATATTGGCTTAAATCTTCTATATGTGGTGGAATATTTGCCCACTTATCTAAAAGTTCAATATCTGGTTTTATAAATTTGGATACATTAAATCTTTCTATTGCTTCCTTCTTTTGCCCTTCCGTTAGTTCATGGGAAAATATTAATAATAATTGCTTGTCCTTTGATTGCTTATCATCGTTGGATTCACTATACAATATAGATTCAGCCCTATGGATAAAATTTTTTAAGTTATCACTAAAAGTGTTCTGCCTTGCTGCATCCTTTCGCCATCCTGCATGATTTATGTCATTTCTTATATTACTAATATTGTAAATCAGTGTAAATAATTCTTTGGCATCTTGTTTGCTTAGGTCTAAAATTTCATGATCAATCTCAGCATTCTTTTTTTCTACATCACAGGCATAGCTTGTAACTTTGCTCCTATCATTTTTATCTAATTTATCTAAATTCCACTTTTCACAAACATAATTTATAAGGCCTTCTTGTAATATTGTAAAACCTTGTTGATACATTCTGTTTTCATGGCACCATTTGGCTGTTTCTATTACATTTGTATAATCATCAGTAGTACTAAAATTATCAAACCTTTTTTTAACCATTTCCATTATAGGGCTTAGAGGTTTTATCCTTTCATGAGCTGCATTTTCCACTACAGTATGGATACTTTCCTTAAGGGAAGATATTGCAACGGTAAGGTTAGGCCCTCTACATGTAGCTACAGCATTACTAAAATTGTTCATAGATTTAGAAAGATCTCTTAGTGCATTGGGATCCCTAAATAAAATGGATTTGTCTAAATTTGATTCAGAGACCTTCCTACCTATTTTCTCGTTTATTTTTTTAGTTTCTAAGATAGTTAAATCTTTTACCAAAGATGCATCCCCTGTGGCTAAATATCTATCGATTGCAATAGTCCAATCAAATAGATTTATAAAAGATGTAAGATCAAATATAGGTGCATTTCTTTCTTGTATATGAAGTTTTTCTACTTCATGTACATATCCTAATACATCAAAAGCTCCATAATATATGGCTTTAAGACTGCAGTTTTTTACAATACGTACATAGTTTATTACTATAAATGTTAGCATAGGCAAGTATCTGAAAGAATGAGTGATGTCTAATATTATTTCATCTTCTTTCTCCAATTGATTTAATATTGCATTAAATATCTCCCATAACTCCTCTTCATTATGTCCTTCAGGTATCATTACATTTTCCACGGGAATGTGGAATTTTTTAGATATATCAGCCAACTCCTCATTTAATCCTGGTCTAGTATCACTATATGCATTTACTATCCAATTTTTATTGTAAGCATCTTCTGTTGTATATATAGTTATTTTGTCAGGTACTATATCATTTTTGGCTAATATTTGTATCAAAGCTTCTTGGATGTAGCAGCAATCGTTTGCCTTATGTTCACCAAAATAATAATTACAGGGTATATACCGATTAGTCCCTAATAAGGATATAAATTTTAACATAATTATTCCTCCGTTATATATTTATATATTTCTATGCCTTTTTTAAATAAGGCTTCAAAATGATCCTGTTGTTCTAGGAAATTTTGGGTTCCTCTACTTCTCGACCCATGAACAGCTGCATTTCTAGTATATTCTATATCGAAGTAGGTTTTTATTTGGTCTTTATCTTTAAATACAGTGTTTTTATTTCCTTTTAAAAATTTTCTAATTTCTTCATGCTTATCATAGTCTTGTCCGCTTTCAAAACCATACTTTTTACCAATGGCTATGATAAGCCCCTCGTATAAAAGTATTAGGGATTTTAAATATTGTTTCCTATGGAAAAAGAATTTTGATCTTTCTACCATTCTTTTATGTAATGATGCGCCTATAAGTGGTTCTATTTCTTTATTTATGTATTCTGCTATTTTCCCTTTATGATTATTTCCCTTCGATTTTTCCTTTAGATTCATATTGATTGTTTCCAAATCGGTTCTTGGTTGTCTGTTCATTTCAAGCCAAAAATAAGTTTCATCTGTTTTAGAGATATTTAGATCTTCCAAAATATTGGGAAAATATCCTGAATAGTTAAATACTGCGATATTTTCGGCATATGAGACTAAATTATTGATAAAGTCAATTTTTAATATAGGGGTAGGTTCATTTTGGTTTGTCCTACTTGTCTTTAGCTCAAAGGCACCGTAGTATACCATAATATCAGATATATTCTTGATATGTTTGAGTGCCATTAATGAGAAAGCAATTATAACGGGCATATGTCTAAAGGCGTGAGTTATATCAAGAACTACTTTCCTTTCAGTGTCAGGAATTTCATGTATCATATGATCTATGTATATCTGATAATCTAAAGGATCTACTAAGATTAAACTCAGCCCTGGCACATATTCTTGAAGAGCCCGTTCCCATTGGGAGAGTAAGGATTGGGAGATACCTTCATTTTTTTCATCATATACTGTATCATATAATTCAATCATGTCATCATGGTGTTTTTCATCAACTACATAAAGAAGCTCAGACCAGGTGGATCTATTGGTTCCAAATATTAACCATGTATCTATATCGTGACCTTGTTTTTTAAGAATTTTGTATAGAGCAAAGCCAAAGAAGGAAGTGTATATAGTATCTTTCGTTTCATCATAATAGTATTTAGTTCTTATGTATCCTTTAGTTTCTTCATCGGTTTTCCCTTTGCCTATTAGCGAAATTAATGTGGTCAAGTTATTTGACATATAATCACCTCGGTAAAAAAGTCAAAACCTTGTCATTTAAATATTATTGTAACATTTTGTACCAATAAATTCAATTTATATACATATATAAAACAAAAAACTTCCTATGAAAGGAGGTTTTTATGCCAAGATTTATTACGATTCCTAATAGGTAGACTATAAACTCTGTTTCTCCAGTAAGCCCACCGTTGGTTATTATGAGTTTCAATTCCTTATAGGTAGTCTATCAACGCTGGAACAATTTTCTTAAAGCGGCAGGATTAACAGATTTCAATTCCTCATAGGTAGTCTAGTAACGTAAATGGATAAGGTTGTAAGTAGAGGAGACGGTACATGTTTCAATTCCTCATAGGTAGTCTAGTAACCATATTTTTCAGCCATACCCATTCGGGTAGGTTTGTCGTTTCAATTCCTCATAGGTAATCTATATACGTATCTCTATAGCTGCCTACCATAAAGTAATCTTTAGTTTCAATTCCTCATAGGTAATCTATATACGGAACAATTGCAGCAGGGTTACCTATATTGGCAGAGGAGTTTCAATTCCTCATAGGTAATCTATATACCAGTTATTTTTGGTAAAATTATCAATATTACTTCATAGTTTCAATTCCTCATAGGTAATCTATATACTCATACCAAGGTAGGTAATCTAACATATTTGACAAGGTTTCAATTCCTCATAGGTAATCTATATACCGTTCTATGCTATGTAGGATCAATTTTATATACGTAGTTTCAATTCCTCATAGGTAATCTATATACGCAGTTATTTTATAAATATTATCAATATTACTATATAGTTTCAATTCCTCATAGGTAATCTATATACGAACGTCTTCATAGCCTTGTATGTCTTCTACAGCTTCGTTTCAATTCCTCATAGGTAATCTATATACTTACAACTCAAACAATCTTTACAATTATATATTGTAGTTTCAATTCCTCATAGGTAATCTATATACGAAGTAACCACACTAAAAGAAATACAGGATCAGATAATGTTTCAATTCCTCATAGGTAATCTATATACAGGGTTAAACAGTTTATAGGGAAAAAATAAAGTTTTGTTTCAATTCCTCATAGGTAATCTATATACTACACATAATAAATGGTTTGGCAACACATTTGAATAGTTTCAATTCCTCATAGGTAATCTATATACGCATTACCCCAGTCAAATTCATCTTTATGACTATATTGTTTCAATTCCTCATAGGTAATCTATATACGCTATAATAGTGTTAAGGTCGGGCAATTCGCCTGGAAGTTTCAATTCCTCATAGGTAATCTATATACTATAGGGCGTTTGCTATTTCTTTTGTACTAATTCCAGTTTCAATTCCTCATAGGTAATCTATATACTAATACAATCCAATATGACCAAATACAAGGGTACCAAGTTTCAATTCCTCATAGGTAATCTATATACATTATACTCCTTGATACATTCATCAATTGAAGACTTGTTTCAATTCCTCATAGGTAATCTATATACAAAAAACTATAGGAGGTAGAATTATGAAAATTGAAAATAGTTTCAATTCCTCATAGGTAATCTATATACCAGTTATTTTTGGTAAAATTATCAATATTACTATATAGTTTCAATTCCTCATAGGTAATCTATATACTTATTTTTCCACCAGCTGGAATAGTATGGGCATTGTGTTTCAATTCCTCATAGGTAATCTATATACAATTATACTGTTGTAGATGTTTGGGAATCGGATTTAAGTTTCAATTCCTCATAGGTAATCTATATACAGAACATATTAAAGGTTATAAGAAAATTTGACAATAGTTTCAATTCCTCATAGGTAATCTATATACGGATTTATGGGGAACCTTTCAACCTTTATAATCACGCGTTTCAATTCCTCATAGGTAATCTATATACGCTGTAACCATTGGAATCAAGCCATTTGTTACTTTGAGTTTCAATTCCTCATAGGTAATCTATATACTATGTTTAATATTATCTATTCTAAAACTGCTATTGGGTTTCAATTCCTCATAGGTAATCTATATACCAATATCTTATTGAGTGTGGGTACCAAGTGATAGATAGTTTCAATTCCTCATAGGTAATCTATGATATGTCAACACTTTTTTGGACATATTTTTACCGAACAATCTATATAAATTCCTATGAATTTGTTTGCAATTCTAAGATTATTTATTTGATCCAGTC
>NZ_PPXW01000001.1:2615140-2616272 GCF_021655095.1 Clostridium sp. Cult1
TAGTACATCCATTATGGCTTGATTCACCCTGTCATAATGGCCTTTGGCATAAGGACAGTCTCTTGGATTACATTTTACTTCTTCATTTAAACATATTTTCTCCTTAGCAGTGATAACAATGGATTTAATCCTAAGTCCTTTCCATGCCATCTGCTCTATAGAATTTAAAGCTACCTGCCTTGTAATAGTCTTTGCGGTCAAATAAAACACTTTAGAAGCAATACCCTCCCCAATAGCCTTTATAGAAGGAAATATTGTAGAAATGGTTTTACCAATACCTGTTGGAGCCTGAGCAAAAAGGTTTTTTTCATTAAGTATTGTTTCATAAACGGCAACTGCCAATTTCCTTTGACCTTTTCTATAATTTTTAAAAGGAAAAGAAAGTTCTTTTATGGCTGCATCTCTAACCATTTGCCAATAAAAAGTCATATTAGCCCACTCTACATATTCTTCAATTAACCCTAAAAAGAACTCCTCTAATTCCTTAAAGGTATAGTATTTTATAAACTTCCTTGTTTCTTCCGATTCAATGTTGTAATAGGTAAGCTGTATATTTATTTCATCTATTTTATTTTCCTTTGCATACATGTAACCATAACATTTCCCTTGAGCCCAGTGAAGCTGATTATAATCTTCATCAAGCTCATCTAATGGCCTTATAGTGCTTTTAATCTCATCCATTATTATATTTTCATCTGTCTTTAAAATCCCATCCGCTCTACCTTCTATTTCTATAGTGAAATCCTCATAATTTAAGATATGCCTTAATGCAACTTCTGGAGTATATTCTTCTCCATAAGAGTTTTGCACCTTTTGATGGGCTCTTGTCCCTTCCGCTGCTCTAGTACTTCCCACAAATGTATTGTCTATATCTCCTGACCGAAGTACAAACTCGACTAAATTCCTTATAGATACTTTGATTTGTTTAGACATATTATTCATCCTTTGCTTGAAAAAACAATTTTCAATTCTATATACACTAAGATTATAATAAAATGTCTAAATCTTCAATGTTATTATAGAAAGATATTTCCTTACAAAACATCTACATTGCTTTTTTAGATCTAAATAATCTGCCAAACTTTAAAGTTTGGCAGATTGACATTATATAAGATTTAATAGGCCTTTGTTG